>CAWBWA010000012.1:0-38018 GCA_963792455.1 uncultured Thermoleophilia bacterium | reverse complement strand
GGTGCGTCGCCCAGGAACAGTACGGGACCCGCACCCGGCCCTCGGCCTCGAGTCCCCGCAGTGAGACCGTGGTACGCCCGGCGCAGGATGTCGTCGGCCGTCACCGCCGCCTCGTGCTCGACGGCGTACCGCGCCTGGGCGAGGACGTCGGGCCCACCGGCGACGATCGGCTCGTGACAGCTCGGGTGCAGCGCGGGCCGGTTCGAGCACCTCGTGGGCCAGGGTGCCGTAGAGGCCGGCGAGATGCGCTGCGCTGCCCTCCGGCAACCCGGGTGGAGGTGCAGGAGGTCGGCGTTCACGACATCGGGGTCGGCGGCCCCGACGAGCGGCGCCGGGTGGGCGTCGGGCAGAGGCCCTCCGATCGACGTGAGCGCCTGCATGGCGACGTCGACCCCGATGCGCCGCCACGTGGTGAGCTTGCCGCCGGCGACGCTGATCATCCCGGCCTTGCCGACGGTGACGACGGTCTCCCGTCGGGTACCTGCGGTGGACGTGCCTCCCAACGGCAGGACGCGGAGCCCGGCGAAGGCGCCGCGAACACGCGACGGGCTGACCACGTCCGGTGCGAGGGAGGTCGCGGCCTCCGCGAGGATCTGGGCCTGGTCGGCCTCGGTCGGCCGCACCGTGGCCGGGTCGCCCTCGAAGGCCTCGTCGGTCGTGCCCAGGAGGAGCATGCCGTGCCAGGGGATCGCGAACGAGACGCGGCCTCCGGGCAGGGGGGACGTGACTGCAGCGCGCCACGGCTCGCTGCTCTCGAGCAGGAGGTGAGCGCCCTTCGACAGCCGGACGCTGGCGGCCGCGCCCGGATCCTCGAGCCGGCGGATGTGATCGACCCAGGGGCCGGTCGCGTTGACGACGGTCCTGGCGGAGATCGAGAAACGGGCTCCCGAGACGACGTCCACGACCTCCGCGCCACCGACGGCACCTCCCGCAATCCTGAGGCTCTCGACGTGCGCGTAGTTGAGCCAGACCGCTCCGTCGAGCTCCGCCGTCCGCAGCGCGGCGAGCACGAGTCGGGCGTCGTCGGTCTGATGGTCGTGGTAGGCGACGTAGGTCCGCGAGTCGTCACGGCGTAGGCCGGGCGCCAGCGCGTGGGCCTCGGAGGGATCGAGGCGCCCGGTGCGACCGTCTCGGAATCCCGAGAGCGCGGCGTAGACGAACACGCCCAGGCGAAGCTCCGCGGGCCGGTGTGGGGAGTCGGGCCCCACAGGCAGGATGAACTGGAGTGGACGGACGAGGTGTGGAGCCACCAGGCGGGCGTTCCAGCGCCGCTCTCTGTGGGCCTCGCGAACGAGCTTGACGTCGCCGAGCCCGAGATAGCGCAGGCCGCCGTGGACGAGCTTCGAGGAGGCGCTCGAGGTTGCACCAGCGGCGTCGCCGCCGTCGACGAGTGCCACCCGCGCGCCGGCACGCGCCGCGGCCCACGCAGTCGACGCCCCCAGGGCACCGCCTCCGATCACGAGCAGGTCGAACGGCTCCCCCGCGAGCCGCTCGAGCCGTTCGGCCCGCGTCGGGGTCGCCGGAGCCGGGCGACCGGCAGAGGGAGGGGTGCTGCTCATGCCCAGTCTCGGGCCCGCTCGACGGCTCTCAGCCAGTCGGCGTATTCGGTGTCACGGCGCGTGGCGTCCCACGCGGGCTCGACGACGTCGATCGGGCCGCCCGCGGCTCGGAGCGCCTCCGGCCCGTCCCAGAGCCCTGCGGCGAGCCCGGCGGCGAATGCCGCTCCGCGCACGGTCGCCTCGGCGTCGGCGGCCGGCTCGACCGGCCGTCCGAGGACGTTGGCCAGGGTCTGGACGAAGACGCCGTTTGCGGTCACTCCCCCGTCGATCCGGAGCGTCGCGACCTCGACCTCGGTGCTCCGCTCCGCCGCTTCCAGCACCGCCCGGGTCTGGAACGCGACGCTCTCGAGGGCTGCGCGGACGACGTGGGCACGGGTCGAATGGAGCGTCAGCCCGAGGATCGCTCCCCTCGCCGAGGAGTCCCACCACGGGGCGTAGAGCCCCTGGAAGGCCGGGATGAACCGGACACCACCGGAGTCCTCGACCTCGGCGGCGATGGTCTCGGAGGCCGCCGGATCGGGGAGCACCTGCAGCTCGTCGGCGAGCCAGCCGACCGCCCGACCCGCGACCGCCATCGAGCCCTCGACGCAGTAGACGGGGTCGGTGTCGGCAACCTGGTAGGCCGGGCTGGCGAGGAGGGCCGTTCCCGGGGCGGGACGTGACGTGCCGGTGTTGACGAGCAGGAACGCACCGGTGCCGTAGGTGCACTTGGCCTCCCCGGGTGCGAGGCACGCCTGGCCGACGAGGGCGGCCTGCTGATCCCCGATCATCGCGAGCAGCGGGAGCGCAACGGCCAGGGGGCCATCGGCCCGCGTGGTCGCGACGCCGTCGAGCCCCCAGGTGGGGACGACCCCGGGGAGCAGCTCGGCGGGCACGTCGAAGAGCGCGAGCAATTCGTCCGACCACGCGAGCGTGTCCGTGTCCAGGAGCAGCGTGCGGGAAGCGTTCGTGACGTCGGAGAGATGGGCTCCCCCGTCGCTGCCGCCGGTCAGGTTCCAGGCGAGCCAGCACTCGATCGTGCCGGCGGCGAGCTCGCCGCGCGCGGCCCGGTCGCGCGCTCCGGGAACCGTGTCGAGCAGCCAGGCGAGCTTCGTGGCCGAGAAGTAGGGCTGGATCGGCAAGCCGGTGAGCTCGCGCACGCGGGTCTCCGCTCCGGCGGCGACGAGCTCGGCGCACCGGTCGGCGGTGCGGGTGTCCTGCCAGACGATCGCGTTCGCGATCGGGAGGCCCGTGGCGCGCTCCCAGACGACGATCGTCTCGCGCTGGTTCGTGATGCCGACGCCGGCGACCCGGACGGGGTCGACCTCGTCCAGCACCTCACGGGCGCAGGCGGCGATCGCCTCGAGGATCTCGAGCGGATCGTGCTCGACCAGTCCCGGCCGCGGGTGGTGCTGGCGATGCGGCAGCTGCCGTTCGGCGATCCGGCGGCCGGCTGCGTCGACGAGCGCGGCCCGGCTCGAGGTGGTGCCCTGGTCGAGGGCAAGAACGAGATCTGCGGTGATGGCCCCTCCTTCGACGTCAGTGGCGACCGTACCGGGTTCGAGCGCTTTCGGTAGCGCAGGCGACGCGGGTTGCGCCGCGAGCCCCGGGGCTCGCGCAGGCCTCTGCCTGCGCGACCTGAGGCCGCTCGTCTCCACGCTCGGCCGCAGCTCCCGGCGCGGTGGACGACGTCGCGGTCAGGCGTGGACGATGCGCTGCGGGCCGTGGGTCGGCCGTGACAGTCCCGGGTTCTGCTCGCGATCGACGTCCACGAGCAGGACCGGCAGCGGCTCACCGGCAACGGTCAGCTCGTAGCGCGCCTGTGTCACGTCGCCGGCGCCGTAGTCGCCGTCGTCGTAGCGGGCCCACAGCGCGTCGAACTGTCCCACGTCGACCCGGATCGTGTCACCGCCGCGGCCCCGCTCGACGATCGCGTCCGTCGCGAGAAGCAACTCACCGGCGATCTGCCGCTCGAAGCGGCCCTCGCTGTTGCGCTCGAACCGCTGCGTCACGAGCGAGCCGGCCTCGATCGGGCCCTCGACGGTCGCGAAGGCGGAGCGCGCCGTGCTCGTCGACCCCTGATGGCGGCCGTGGGTCGGCAGCGATCGTCCCGTCGGGTTGGCCTGGGCCGGCGGCTTGTCGGCGTCGAAGTCCACGCGATCTACCCTACCGCCCGCTCGTCGTCGGTGACGATCTCGATTCCGGCGAGCGAGGCGAAGAGGATCGCGTTCTGGAGCACGTCGTTCCACGGCATGCGGGCGCCCCGCAGTGCCTCGGCGCCGCGGATGCCCGTGAGATCGCACGCTCGAAGCTCGACCCGGTGCAGACGGGCAGCCGAGAGCGTCGCCTCGCGAAGCTCGCAGCGCTCGAAGAGGACATGCCTCAGCGTCGTCCCGGAGAGGTCGCACTCGCGCATCCGGCAGTCGCGGAACACGACCCGCTCGAGCGTCGCGTGGCGGAGGCCGACGAGGTCGACGCGACACTCGTCGAAGGTGACGTCTCCGAGCGTCGCCTCCGCCAGCTCGGCGCCCGTCAACCGGCAGCACCGCAGCTCGACTCGCCGGAGCGAGAGGCCCACCGCTTGCCGGCCCGCCCAGTCGAGATCGGCGGCGGCGACGTCGACCAGGTCACCGAAGTCGACGCCGCCCGGCGCGGCGTCGGCGAGGTCGGGCGGATACGGCGACGTGGGAGGCTGCGACATCCTGCGGACGATACGTATTAGCGAGCTCCGAGCTCCCGGACGATCGCGCTGTCGAGTAGCTCGCCCACCTGCTCGCGGTCGATCAGATCGAGGTAGAGCAGGGAATCGAGGCCGTCCGCGACGGCCGAGAGGCGCCAGCCGGCCGCGGTCGCATCGACGGCGGCGGGGATCGACCCGTCCGCGCGCCCTTCCTCGATCAGGTTCACGAGGCGGTCGATCGACGCCCGGTAGGACCGCTCGACGAGCGGGCGTAGCTCGTCGTCCGAGCGGAGGCTCGACCACACCTCGTTCCAGAGCACCCGCTGCTCGTTGAAGGGCAGATCCGGCTCGACGCTGACGAGCAGCATGCGCTCGACGCTCGCGCGGCCGGTCGCGACGTCGACGAGCGCCGCGTTGACCGCGGCATGCCAGCGCTCGACCGAGAATGCGAAGGCGCTGCGGAGCAGTTCGAGCCGCGTCGCGAAGTAGTAGTGAACGAGCGCCTTCGAGACGCCTGCCTCCTCGGCGACGCCTGCCATCCGCAGCCCGTGGGCGCCCTCGCGCACGATCACGCGACACGCTGCCTCGAGGATGCCGGTCGTGCGCTCGTTCGTCGGTGGGCCCGCCGTCGTCGTCACCACCGTATCTTGACCGATTCCGGCGGGCGGGGTACCCTGACTGACCGGACAGTCAAAGATGACGATTCACACGGGCCCCGAGACATCCGCCGTGCCGCCGCTCGAGCACCCGCTCGAGGAGGGGTGGACGCTGCCCGCATCGTGGTACTCCGACGAGACCGTCGCAGCCCGGGAGCGAGAGCGCATCTTCGCGCGGTCGTGGCAGTACGCCGGCCCCGGCGAGCACGTCGCCGAGCCGGGGTCGTTCACGACCACGCAGGCCGGGCACATCCCGGTCGTCGTGACCCGGGACCGCCAGGGGGTGCTGCGGGCGTTCGTCAACGTCTGTCGGCACCGCGCCTACATGATCGCGCAGGGCAACGGCTGCCGCGAGACGCTCCAGTGCGCCTACCACGCGTGGACGTACGAGCTCGACGGCTCCCTGCGCCGGGCGCCGCGCTCGGAGCGCGAGGAGGGGTTCGACCGGGCCGACTTCTCACTGCTCCCGGTCTCCGTCGACACGTGGGGGCCTTTCCTGTTCGTCAACCCCGACCCCGACGCAGCCCCTCTGGCCGAGACGCTCGGCGACCTGCCGGAGATCGTCGCGTCGAGCGGGCTCGACCTGGCGACGCTGAAGTTCCACTCGCACACGAGCTGGGAGATCGAGGCGAACTGGAAGGTCGTGCTCGAGAACTACCTCGAGTGCTATCACTGCCCGACGGCGCACCCGGGGTTCAGCAAGGTGATCGACGTCGATCCGGACGCCTACGCGCTCACGATCTCGCCGACCTTCTCGAGTCAGATCGGGCCGATCCGCGCCTCGGCGCTGAGCGGCGACGGTCGCGCTCCGTACGTTCCGCTCGGCGCCGTGACGAGCTCCCAGTACCACTTCATCTGGCCCAACACGACGATCAACATCGCCCCCGGCCCGTCGAACATCTCGCTCGAGCGCTGGGTGCCCGACGGCACCGGCCGCACGGTCGAGGTGACGGACTACTGGTTCGGCGCCGACGTGCCGCCGGAAATCGTGCAGGAGGTGCTCGACTTCGACGCCCAGGTCAGCCAGGAGGACACCGATCTCGTGATCTCGGTGCAGGCCGGGCTCCTCTCGGGCACCGTGCCGCAGGGACGGCTGATGCGGGAGACCGAGCAGCTGATCGCCGACTTCCAGCGCCGCCTGTACGACGCGCTCGCCTGAGCTCCTGACGGCAGCCACGCGCTCGGCGGCTTCCGGGCCCGCCGTGCCGCGATTCATACATATAACATTCCTTTTCATTGTTTTATTCGACGTCCGGGGGAAGGGGCACCGTGGCATCCGTTGTCGACATCGAGTCGAAGTTCCACTTCTCGCGGGAGATGCTCGCGGGGCCGATCTACAGGAAGTACGAGAAGGCGATCCGTAAGATCTGGAGCGTCGAGGACCTCGATTTCGCGCAGGACGCGCGGGACTGGCAGCGCATCACGCCGGAGCAGCGCAGTGGTCTGCTCGGGGTGACGATCCGGTTTCTCGCGGGCGAACAGGCCGTCACGGACGAGCTCGTACCGATGCTTGCGGCAGCGCACGCACTCCGCCGCTTCGACTGGACGATGTTCCTGTCGACCTTCCTGATGGAGGAGGCAAAGCATGCGGAGTTCTTCATGCGCTGGCACGAGAATGTCGTGGGCATCCTCGATCCGGACGAAGTCGCTCCGCATTTCCTCGTTCGTGGCAAGACCGTCGATCCGACGGGTCGCTTCGAGGTGCGCGATGTGCTGCACGAGGCGCTCCCGTACTACGGTGGGCGACTGCTGGAGGCTTCGACGGGCGGCACCGAGGTAGAGATCGAACGAGCATTCGTGCAGTTCTCGGCTGCCTACAACGCCTTCGTCGAAGGCGTCTTGACGATGCCCTCCTACGAGATCGTGATCGATACGACGGCACAGTGGGACGCCTTCCCGACGCTCAACCAGGGGTTCAAGCTGATCCTCATGGACGAGGGGCGCCACATCACCTTTGGGACCGAAGCGTGCAGGATCCTGATCGAGAAGGATCCGTCGTACGAAGCCCTCGTTCACGAGATCTTCGATGCCTATCGCGGCAACGTCGTCGGCCTCGTCGAGTATCAGAAGGCGGTGCCGGGACTCGACCTCGCGAAATACCAGACGATGAAGGTGCGTCACTACCGCAACCGGTGTCGGGAGATGGGGATCACCCCCGACGAGACCCTGGTCGAACAGATCCTCGATCCGACGATCGACTTCGTGGTCGGCGTCGAGGCCGGTTGAGATGGCGGTGCGCTGGAGTTGCGTCGAGGCCGGGTGTGACTGGTCGGTCGAGGCCGCCGAGGCAGATGCGATCGTTCCGCTCGTCCAGTCGCACATCGCCGAGATTCACTCGAGCTTCGAGCTCGACGACATGATCGAGGCCGTCCTCGAGGAAGTACCCGACCGCGACGAGGGCGGCGAGCGTGGCTGAGGCCGATCCGGTCGTCCAGCGGATCCTCGACGAGACCGTCTTTGCCCCGGTGAAGAGGGGCGATATCGTGGCGGAGACAGTGGCCCGCCTCGGCCAGGCGATTGGCATGGGTCTGCTCCACCCTGGTGACCGGCTTCCAGCCGAGGCACGGCTCGCGGATGACCTCGGGATCTCCCCGGTCTCCCTGCGGAGCGCCCTGACGATGCTCCGCGGCGCCGGACTCGTCGAGACGCGACGCGGGCGCGGAGGTGGCACGTTCGTCACCGGCGACGCCCGGGGTGTGGCGTCGATCGATGACGATCCGATCCCGACCGAGGAGCAGTTGCGCGATCTCGTCGACTACCGCTGCGTCGTCGAGGGGGGTGTTGCCGCACTCGCCGCCGAGCGGGCGACTCCCGCTCAGATAGCGCACCTCCTGGACCTCGCGGCCGCAATGCGCGACGTGACCTCGTTCCCTCAGTGGAGCGAGCGTGACACGCTGCTTCACCTCGTCATCGCGGACGCCTCGGGCTCGCCCCGGCTGATGAGCGAGGTCGCCCGCCTCCGGAGTGAGGTGTTCAGGATCTCGCGGCTCGTGCCGGTGCCCGCCGGGGCTCGTGAGCTTGCCGACAGGGAGCACCGCACGCTGGTCCGGGCCATCGCGAAGCGTCAACCCGACGCGGCACGTACGGCCATGGTGCGCCACGTCGAGTCGACGCGGGCGCTCTGGCTCGGGCTTGGCCGGATTGCTCCAGTCGTCTGAGCGACGGAGGCGAGGCGCTTCAGGACTGCCGCTTCGGAGCGGAACACATACGCTGGGGCCATGCGCAACCTGAGGGTCTTCGCCATGGTGCTCGCGGGAGGTGAAGGCAAGCGTCTCGCGCCGCTGACGGTCGACCGGGCCAAGCCGGCCGTCCCGTTCGGCGGCAACTACCGGCTGATCGATTTCGCCCTCTCGAACCTCGTCAACGCCGGTCAGCTCAAGATCGCCGTGCTGACGCAATACAAGAGCCAGAGCCTCGGCCGGCACATCACGACGACCTGGCGCCTGTCGCCGCTGCTCGGCAACTACGTGATGCCGGTTCCCGCCCAGATGCGCCGCGGGGCGCGCTGGTTCGCAGGGTCGGCCGACGCGATCTACCAGAACCTGAACCTGATCTACGACGAGCGGCCCCGCTACATCTGCGTCTTCGGCGCCGACCACGTCTACCGGATGGATCCACGGCAGATGATCGAGCAGCACATCGCGCTCGGCGCCGGGATCACGATCGCGGGCATCCGGGTGCCGATCGAGAGCGCCGGCGAGTTCGGGGTGATCGAGACCGATGGGACCTCGCGCACGATCAGCGCCTTCAGGGAGAAGCCGAAGAACCCGGTCGGGATGGCGGAGTCGCCCGACGAGGTGCTCGCCTCGATGGGGAACTACGTCTTCTCTGCAGACGTGCTGATCGACGCGGTCACGCGTGACGCCGCCGACGAGACCTCCGCGCACGACCTCGGCGGCAACATCATCCCGGAGCTCGTCGAGCGCGGACAGGCGTGCGTGTGGGACTTCGCGAACAGCCAGATCGTCGGCGCGAGCGAGCGCGACCTCGCCTACTGGCGCGACGTCGGGACGCTCGACGCGTACTACGACGCGCACATGGACCTGATCTCGGTCGACCCGATGTTCAACCTCTACAACGAGGACTGGCCGATCCTCACCTGGCCGGAGCAGCTGCCGCCCGCCAAGTTCGTCTTCGAGGAGGACGGTCGCGTCGGCTCGGCGATGAACTCCATGGTCTGTGCCGGCGTCCTCGTCTCGGGCGCCACCGTCCGCCGCTCGATCCTCTCGCCGGGCGTGCACGTCCACTCGCACGCCCTCGTCGAGGGCTCGGTGCTGATGCACGACGTCGATGTCGGACGGGGCGCAATCGTCCGGAACGCGATCGTCGACAAGAACGTGCGGATCGCCCCCGGTGCGCAGGTCGGCGTCGACCCCGAGGCCGACCGGGCGCGCTTCTCGATGTCGGCGAACGGGATTGCCGTGATCAGGAAGGGCGTCACCGTCGAGGCATGAGCGGCCGTCCGTGAGAGTCGCGCTCCTCACGCGCGAGTATCCGCCCGAGGTCTACGGCGGCGCCGGTGTCCATGTCGAGTACCTGGCGCGTGAGCTGGCCCGCGTGATCGACGTGACCGTGCACTGCTGGGGCGCCGAGCGGGCTCCGGCTCCCGGCGGCCCGGCGGTCGTGGCGCACCGCCCCTGGGAGGCGCTCGCCGGGCCCGCCTCGTACGCCCCGGCGCTCCAGGCGCTCTCGATCGACCTCACCATGGCGGCCGGCGTGGCCGGCGCCGACCTCGTCCACAGCCACACCTGGTACGCGAATCTCGGCGGTCACCTCGCGAAGCTCGTCCACGGGATCCCGCATGTCGCGACGGTGCACAGCCTGGAGCCGATGCGCCCCTGGAAGCGTGAGCAGCTCGGGGGTGGGTACGCCCTCTCGAGCTTCGCCGAGCAGACGGCGCTCGAGGCGGCGGACGCGATCGTGGCCGTCTCGGCGGCCCACCTCGCCGAGATCCTCGCCTGCTACCCGGCGATCGACCCGGCCCGTACGAGCGTCATCTACAACGGCATCGACGTGGCGGAGTACAGGCCGGACCCCGGGACGGCCGTGCTCGAGCGTCACGGGATCGACCGGGAGCGCCCGTCCGTCGTCTTCGTCGGCCGGATCACCCGTCAGAAGGGGCTCACGCACCTGCTCGACGCCGCAGGCTCGATCGACCCTGCCGCACAGCTCGTGCTCTGCGCCGGCGCTGCGGACACACCGGAGCTGGCAGCCGAGGTCGCCACGAAACTGGCGGCGTTGCGGGCCGTCCGCGGCAATGTGACCTGGATCGAGGAGATGCTGCCGAAGTCGGACCTGATCCAGATCCTCAGCCACGCGACGGTCTTCGTCTGCCCGTCGGTCTACGAGCCGATGGGCATCGTCAACCTCGAGGCGATGGCCTGTGAGACGGCGGTCGTCGCTACCGCGGTGGGTGGGATCCCGGAGGTCGTCGAGGACGGGGTCACCGGGCTGCTCGTCCCGTACGCCGCGCTGGCCGACGGGACCGGGACGCCGGTCGACCCGGCAGGTCTCGCGGCCGACCTCGCGGCGCGGGTGAACGAGCTGCTCGCGGATCCGGCGCGCGCCGAGGCGATGGGCGTTGCCGGGCGCACCCGGGCCGTCGAGCGCTTCGGCTGGGACGTCGCCGCCACGGAGACGCTGCGCCTGTACGAGCGTCTGCTGACCTAGAGGCTTGATGTGGATTGGGAGTGCGGTTGGGGCGGTTCTGCACCAAGGAGCGTGTTCGACGAGGGCGGCGGCAAGGCTGGTTGCCTTGGGGTCGTCCTCGGCGGACGCGATCCGCAGCGTGCAGGGCCGCATCCAGACGCGCTTCTAATGCGCATCAAGCCTCTAGGAGGTGGCGACCGGCTTCAGCCGGTCGTCCGGGCCGCGACCGCAAAAGGAGCCCGGACGACAGGCTGAAGCCTGTCGCCGCCGGCTCGCGATAGGCTCCCGCCCATGAGAATCCGCGCAGCTGTCCTCGAGGAGTTCGGCAGGCCGCTCGTCGTCCAGGAGGTCGATCTCGCCGAGCCGAAGGCGGGCGAGGTGCTCGTGCGGCTCGCCGCCTGCGGCGTCTGCCACACCGACCTCTACACCGCCTCGGGCGCCGACCCGACCGGGTACGCGCCGTGCGTCCTCGGCCACGAGGGAGCCGGTGTCGTCGAGGCGCGTCGGCGACGGCGTCACGCTCGTCGCCCCCGGCGACCACGTCATCACGCTGTTCGCGCCGGAGTGCGGGAAGTGCGTCCACTGCCTCAGCGATCGCACGAATCGCTGCGTCGCGATCCGCGACCAGCAGGGGCTCGGCTACCTGCCCGACGGCACGACGCGTCTGTCGCGCGACGGCGAGCCGCTGCGGCACTTCATGGGCACCTCGACGTTCGCCGAGTACACCGTGATGCCGGAGATCGCGCTCGCGAAGGTGAGCCCGGAGGCGCCGCTCGACGGCTGCGCGCCGTTCGCCTGCGGCCTCTCGACCGGGATCGGCGCCGCCCTCTACACGGCGAAGGTCGAGCCCGGCTCGACGTGCGTCGTGTTCGGCTGCGGTCTCGTCGGGCTCGGCGCCGTGATCGGCTGCCGGCTCGCGGGGGCCGAGCGGATCGTCGCCGTCGACCTCTCCGAGGAGCGGCTCGCGCAGGCGCGCCACCACGGGGCAACCGAGACGCGTGTCGCCGGCGACGACACGGTCGACTGGATCCGGGCCGAGACGGGCGGCTTCGGCGCCGACTACACGTTCGAGGCGACCGGCATCGTCTCGGTGATGCGCCAGGCGGTCGAGTCGGCCCGGGAGGCCTGGGGGCTCGCGACGATGTGCGGCGTCGCCGGCAAGGGCGAGACGCTCGAGATCGTGCCGCGCTTCCTGATCACCGGTCGCCGCGTCACCGGCTCGTCGTTCGGCGGCGTCAAGGGGCGGACGCAGGTGCCGCTCCTCGTCGACCGCTGGCTCGCGGGCGAGATCGACGTCGAGTCGCTGCTCTCCCACCGGATCACCCTCGACGAGGTCAACCACGGCTTCGAGCTGATGGAGGCACCAGGACGGCATCCGCAGCGTGATCACGTTCGACTGAGCGGGGCGCTACAGAGCGAGGCCGCTCGAGCGCATCGCACGCCGGTAAGCGACCGCGACGGCGTCGAAGGTGAGATGGAGCTCGTCCGCGAGGTCGAACGGCACCCGCTCCGGCCGCTGCGACTCGACGACGATCCGGTCCTGTTCGAAGATGACGTCCTCGAACTCCTGCAGCACCGTGTCGGGCTGCTCCAGGTTGTAGTTGCGGCCGATCACGAGGAAGCCCGTCGTCCGCTCGGGCCCGTCGGGACGGCAGGCGAAGAAGTAGACCATCCCGGCCTGACCTCCCCAGCCGAGCCGCAGGACGATCGTGTAGGGGAGGTGCAGCTCGTAGCGGCTGCGACGCTCGGGCGCGACGACGACCTCGTTCCCGAACACGGGGAAGTCCTCGTTCGCCGGTGCCTCCGGCCGCACGATCTCGTAGCGCAGGATGTGACCGTCGGTCTCGACGGTGTGCCCCGGCACGACCGGCCGCTCGGGGTCGCCGAGCAGCCCGGGGTGGACGAAGGGGAAGTGGCCGAAGTCGGTGAAGTTCTCGACCTGGCGCGAAGCGTCGCACGCCCACGTGTAGGGCCCGCAGAACACGGTCGCCCAGGCGACGTCCTCGAGCTCGGGCACCTCCGGCAGCGCCCAGCGGGGCTCCTCCAGCGCAACCCAGACGAAGCCGTAGCGCTCGGTGCAGCGGAACGTGGCTGCCTGCGCCTTGGCCGGAGCACGCGTCGGATCGGCGAGCTGGGGGATCCTGGTGCAAGCGCCGTCCGAGCGGTAGCGCCAGCCGTGGTAGGGACAGACGATCTCGTCGCCCTCGACGGTGCCGAGCGAGAGCGCGGTGCCGCGGTGGATGCAGAGGTCGAGGAATGCGTGCGCAACCCCGGTGCTGTCGCGCCAGAGGACGAGCGCCTCGCCGAGGAGGTCGACGGCGACGGGGGCACCGGCCGCGAGATCGTGCGAGTGCCCAACGGGGTGCCAGCAGCTGCGCAGGGCCGGAGCGTGGCCGGCTACCGACGGAGTGGTCACCGGAGCAGCCTATGGCGTGACGAGGCGGGCGCGCATTGCAGGCGACGTTAGCATTGCCCCGACGTGCCCGAGACCCCTGAAGAGCTGTACGCCCGCGCCGCGCCGGCGCTACGGATGCCGCCCGTCGCCGCGCTGGTGTCCGGCTTCAGCCGGACGCCAGGGTTTCCGCCACCCCCTGCAATGCCGCGTTGAGCTCGTCCAACAGGAGCTCGTAGTCCCGGAGCGGCCGGGGCAGCAGTCGCTCGAGCTCGTCGTACGCCGTGCGCAGCGCGTCCCCGGCCGCCGCCGCCACGGCGATCCCGCGGTGCGTCGGCACGAGCAGATACGACCGTCCGTCGTCGGGGTTCGGCACCCGCTCGACGAGCCCGCGCTCGACGAGGCGCTGGATGTTGTCGCGCAGCGTGGTCGCCGGTACGCCCGAGGCGAGCGAGACCGCGGTCGGGCTCACCGGCGCCTGGTCGCGCACGTGCGTGAGGAGCGCGAGCAGGAACCCGGGGATCTCGACCGGTTCCAGGTGGGCGTCGACGATTCGTCCGACGAGCTGCGACGTTCTGCCGGCCTTGAGGAAGAGCTGCCTGTTCGCCATCGCCACCGCCCGCTCGTTGCGTCGCCTGCCCACAGTCGCTACATTTACTGCGTCAACGCAGTAATAGCAGGAGGGGCGGATGAGACGGTTGCTCGTGAGCGCGGTGATGATCTCGACCCTGGTCGCCGTGTCCGGCGTCGGGGCAGCGACGACGGCGACCACCGGGTCGTGGGTGGGGAGCTATACGCTCGGCGGCGCGGACGAGCTCTCCGTGACGCTGCGCGGCAAGCAGGCGCTCGTCGCACTCGGCGTGGGTCACGCCAACCTGCAGTCCGTTCCGCTCTCGAGCGCAGGCGGACGCGTCCGCTTCGAGCTGCCCGGCCGGCCGGCGACGCTCGTCTTCGACGGCGTGATCGTCAGCGGCCGGCTGACCGGCACGGTTCGCCAGGGCGGGGTCCGCGGGACGTTCACGGCCCGGCCCGGCACCGCCCGGGGCCTGGTCGCCCGCGGCCTCTATCAGGGAAGCGGCGGCATCGAGGCCGTCGTCGACGACCCATACGGGCCGGCTCGGCTCGTCGACCTCGAGAACGGCAAGGTGCGCGCGCTCTATCCGTCCGGCTCCTCGTTCGTGATCGGGTCCGGGTTCGCGACGCGCGCGCCCGCGATGGGAACAGCCGCGTTCGACACGAAGACGGCCCGGATCGACGGCCGCCTGATGCGGCGCCTCCGCGTCCGCCAGCTGGAGGTGCGCTTCCGCAG
Organism: uncultured Thermoleophilia bacterium; assembly: GCA_963792455.1. Classification (GTDB taxonomy): domain Bacteria; phylum Actinomycetota; class Thermoleophilia; order Gaiellales; family Gaiellaceae; genus Gaiella. The sequence goes on along the minus strand of CAWBWA010000012.1, from coordinate 23,794 downwards.
CGGCTCCGCGACGCTCGCCGGGACACTGTCGTTGCCTCCCGGGGCGGGAAAGCATGCAGCGGTCGCGTTCGTGCACGGCTCGGGCCCGACCGGTCGAGCCTATCTTCCCGACCTCTCGGCGCTCCTGCTTCGACACGGCGTCGCGGTGCTCGTGTACGACAAGCGCGGGATCGGCCAGTCGGGAGGGTCGTACCCCGGCGAGTCACCCACCCCGACCGCGATCGACACCCTGGCGCGGGACGCAGCGGCCGCGGCGCGCTTCCTCGCGGCCCAGCCAGAGATCGACAGGGCCCACGTCGGGCTCACGGGACACAGTCAGGCCGGCTGGATCGCACCCCTCGCCGCCTCGCGCGAACCGGCGATCCGCTTCCTCGCGGTCTTCTCGGGCCCGGCGGTGACCGCGGACGAGAACGACCTCTACCAGGATCTCGCCGGCCAGGGTGAGCAGCCGACTCAGCTTTCGGACGCGGCCATCGACGCGGAGGTGCTGAAGCGCGGCCCGGGAGGCTTCGACCCGATTCCCTCGATCCGTAAGCTGAAGATCCCGGTGCTGTGGATGTACGGCGACCGCGACCGTCACATCCCGCCGAGACTCTCGGAGCAGCGACTCGCCCCGATCGCGGCCGAGTCCGGCCGCGACTTCACGGTCGTCGAGTTCCCGAAGGCGAACCACGCCCTGGTCGAGACGACGACGGGCCTCACGTCGGAGATGCTCCGCTCGGACATGTTCGCGTCCGGCATGTTCAGCCGCGTCGGCGAGTGGCTGCGACAACACGGGCTCGGTCGGTAGGCGGGTTGCTGCGCTCTGCGGACGAAGGCCGAGCCTCCCCTCATGGTTGCGCCGAGCAAATGCGCATGGTAATCATCTCGTTTCATTTCCGAATCGGCAATAGAAGAGTTCAGGAAAGATCGTCCAAGATCGTCTCCTAGATCTCTTGCATTTCCGCCCAACCTTCCCTATACTCCGGCCGACATGATGACCTTGCACCCCCATACACCTGCGTTCTGCACCGGAACGGCTTCGCCCGTCTCGGTGGTGCCGTGCCGGTGCGGCTTCGATGCGAAGCTCCGCACGGCGAACGCTCTCGTCCTCGCTGGGAGGCATGCGTGCTAGGAATCTAGCCGCATACCAGGCCAGTCGAGGGCGATCCGGGCGGATCGCCCTTTTTGTTGCTCCGTTCGACCCCACCACGTTTCCCGGTACCACACTCCGAACAAGAATGAAGGTGATGCTCACTGTGAGAAAGCCCTAGGTCGAATCGAGGCCCCGCCTGAGAGAGAAAGACCCTCAGCCGCGAGCCGGAATCACCCGCGTGCAATTAGCATTCGCTTTAGCATGCCTATTTTCCGGATCGACGCTGAGCCTCGGGCTCCAAAGCCCCTCCACGTAGGACGGCGACCGTCGCAGAATGTTCTCTGCGCGGGTCGGCGATCCAGGGTCGAAGGGTAGGCGAGAGGCATGGAAAACATCGTCCGGCACGCGTGCAGGCACCGCGGCTGACGAGTCATCGAAGGACATGACGGGCCCGAGCCGGGTGCGCCTGCTGCGTCGATCCCCCGCCCTGCGGGCGATGGACGAAGGGGCTTGCGCCCACGCGCCGGCCCGTCGCCGAAGCAGATAGGCCGATCGCCCGCAGAGCTGGGCGTCGCCTGACCCGCCGCGCGGTGGAGGAGTGGCTGTCCTCGCGAGCCTCATGAGCTCGAGACCGTGGGTTCGAATCCCACCCGCGCCATGTACGTGCTCGTGCGTTTCCCGGGGGCGTAGCGCAGCGGCGTAGAGCGCTCGCCTGTCAGACGAGAGGCCGCCCCTTGGCGCCCGGTCGTTCGCCCCTGCTCGAACTCGCGTGCGGCCCTCGAGAGCGAGGCCGTGGCGGGCGTCCCATCACCACAACCGAGAGGAGACGAGATGCACCTGCAACTCGTTCGGGTCGCGACGCCGAATCTCAAGGCGCCGCGCCCGGCCAAGGTCATCCTGCTCGAGACCCGCCGGAAGGCGCGCCTCGAGCAGGCACGGCTCGAGCGGTCGCGTCCCCGACCGGCCGCCTGAGACGACGGAGCCGCCTACCGGGACGCCGGTCTGCGGCTTCGTCGAGCCACCTCGGCCGGCGACAGGCTTCAGCCTGTCGTCCGGGCTCCTGCCGTCGGATGCAGGAGCGGCACGTCACCCCGCCAGCCGGCGTGCAGCACGCCGACGAGCGACGGCGGCGTAAGCACGACCGCCTCACAGCGGGGCCGGGTCACCGGCGCCTCGTAGCCCGCGGGCGTCCAGCGCAGCAGCCGGCCGCCGAGCACGAGGCGGGGAGCGTTGTCATGCCACACGAACGCGCCGTCGGGCAACGTGTCGAACGGAGCGGTGTGCCGTCGCTGCGCCCCGGAGCCTGGCTCCACGCGCTCGGCGTGGAGGCGCCTGTCGATCGCGTCCACCCCGGGGCCGTCGCCGGGGTGAAGCTCGTGCCAACGCGCGGCGAAGTTCCGGTAGTCGGTATTGCGGCAGAGGGCGCATGGCCGGTGGCCGGCGGCGAAGGCTGTCGCCTCGTCGAGGAAGAACAGCTCCGTGAACCGGCCCGGCTGCAGCAGCCGAGTCCGCTTCCAGCCGCGGAACTCGAGCCGGCAGGCGATCCACCGCTTGCCGGCGTAGCGACGCCTGATCGTGCCCTGCTCGTCGTGGAGGCAGCCGCGGTTGCCGTAGACGAGACCGCGGGCCGGATCGTCGACGAGCTCGCCGACGGGGTCACCCTGTTGCGCCGCGGCATCGGACGACCCTATCCGGCACGGCAGGCCCGAAGAGTGCGGCTTGCCGTACCGCCTGGCGTTGGGCGACACCGGTAGCGTTGGGTGCGACATCGGCGCGGAGGAGGACGGAGCGACATGACGCAGCAGGACGAGAACGGGACGACTGACCGCCTGGCAGCGCACGAGCGCCTGGCCACCGGTGCGCTGGCGCGCTGGATGCGCGCCTGCGCCACGCATCCGTGGCGCGTCGTCTTCAGCTGGGTCGGCATCATCGCGACGCTGATCGTCCTCGTCGCCACGATCGGCGGCTCCCTGAAGGACGAGTTCGAGATCCCGGGCTCCGACACCCAGAGGGCCACCGACCTGATCGAGGCGGAGTTCGCGTCCGAGCAGGGTGGCGTCCTCAACCTCGTCTTCGCGGCACCCGAGGGCGAACGGCTCGATACGGCGGCACGCAAGGCGGCGATCGCGAAGGCGGTCGCACGGCTCGAGTCGGCGGAATTCGAGCCGACCGACGAGCAGGCGGGCGTCGAGAGCGTCGGCGATCCGTTCAGCAAGGACACGCTCTCCGACGACGGCCGGATCGCCTTTACCGAGGCGCAGTTCGACCAGACGATCGAGGAGAGCGACCGCGAAGCGGTGGTCGCCGTGCAGGAAGCAGTTCGCGAGACGGTCGAGCCGGCCGGTGTCACAGTCGAGTTCAACGGGACGGCGGAGTTCCCGCCCCTCGAGCAGGGAGCCTCCGAGGCTCTCGGCCTGCTCGCCGCGATCATCGTCCTGCTGATCGTGTTCCGCACGTTCGTCGCCATGCTGATCCCGATCGCCCTCGCGATCGTGGCGCTCATGACCGCGTTCCTGCTGCTGTTCATCCTCGCGGGCCAGACCAGCATCAACACGGTGACGCCGATCCTCGTCTCGATGATCGGCCTCGGGGTCGGCATCGACTACTCACTGTTCATCGTGACCCGGTTCAGACAGCTGCTCCACGAGGGGCTTTCGCCCGCCGACGCGGCAGCGGAGGCCGGCGCCTCGGCCGGACGGGCCGTCATCTTCGCCGGACTGACCGTGGCGATCTCGGTTGCAGGCCTCGCGTTCATCGGGCTCGACTTCGTCACGAAGCTCGGGATCGGCAGCTCGCTCGGGGTGCTGACCACGGTTCTGATCGCAAATTCGCTCCTGATCGCCGTGCTGGCGCTGATCGGGCACAAGATCGACCGGTTGAAGGTGCCGTTCATCCGCCCCGTCGACGACTCCGAGGAGGCACGCGACAAGACGCTCGTCGCCCGCTGGGGCCGGTTCGTGACGGCCCACGCGAAGATCGTCTTCCCCGTCCTCCTGATCGCCGGCTTCATCCTCGCCGGGACGTCCGGGCTCGTTCGCCTGGGCGCGTCCGACCAGGGTACGCAGCCGCTCGAGCAGACGAGTCGCCGGGCCTACGACCTGCTCGCCGAGGGGTTCGGGGCCGGCTTCAACGGGCCGATCCCGATCGTGGTCGACGTCAACGGAGACGAACAGGCGCCGCAGCGGGTCTACGACGGCGTGCAAGGGCTCGAGGGTGTGGCCTCGGTCGGCGAGCCGCAGTTCAACGACCCGAAGACCGTCGCGATCGTCTTCGTCACCCCGACGTCGGCGCCGCAGGACGCGGCCACCGACGATCTGGTCGACCGGCTGCGCGGCGACGTGGTGCCGGCGGCGGTCGCGGGCGGCGGCGCGGTGGCGTACGTCTCCGGCCAGACCGCGGCCTTCAAGGACATCGCCGACCAGATCATCGAGCGGATGCCGGTCTTCCTGCTCTTCATCATCGGCGTCACGTTCCTCGTGCTCGCGATGGCCTTCCGCTCGATCGTCATCTCCCTCACGGCGGCGATCACGACCCTGCTCTCCGCGTTCATCGGCTTCGGCGTGCTCGGGCTCGTCGTCCAGCAGGGGCATCTGCTCGGGCTGACGGGGCTCGACAAGACGGGCCCGATCGAGACGTTCGTGCCACCGATCGCGTTCGCGATCCTGTTCGGGCTCTCGATGGACTACATGGTGTTCATCATGAGCCGCATCCGCGAGGAGCACGTGCACGGCCTCGATACGCGTGCGGCGGTCGAGCACGGGATCTCGGCGATCGGCCGGGTCGTCGTCGCGGCGGCGGTGATCATGGGAACGGTGTTCGCGGCGTTCATCCTCAGCGTCGACCGCATTCCGAAGGAGTTCGGCCTGCTGCTCGCCGTCGCGATCCTCACGGACGCGCTGGTCGTGCGGATGACGCTCGTACCGGCGTTCCTGACGCTGATGGGCGAGAAGTCGTGGTACATGCCGCGCTGGCTCGACCGCGTGCTGCCGAACATCACGATCGAGCCGCCGCACGACGGGGAGTCGCCACTCGCCGTCGAGCCGGCGCGCGAGCCGGAGCCGGCCGGCGGGGGCTGACGCCCGTTGCGAAGGCGTCGTCAGCCGGCGTCGTGGTGCTTGTTCCAGCCGGTCTCGGAGAGGGGCTTCTGCAGCGGCACGTCGGGTGCCGCCTGCCAGAGCCGGTAGAGGTCGACCGTCCGCCGCCGGAGCCACGGCTGGTCGAGCGGCGGCACCAGGCGCAGTCGCTCGGATTCGATCTCGTGGCTGGTCGCCCAGCGGACCCGGCTCCCCTGCATGTCGTCCCCCGGCACCGCCTCGCCGGCCTCGTGCGCCATCAGGAAGGTGACGCTGATCACGTGCGTGACGAGGGCGTCGTAGCCGAACGTCGACGCGTGGACGACGCCGAGTGGCCGTACGTGCAGGCCGGCGCCGGCCTCCTCGCGCACCTCGCGCAGCGCTGCCTCGAGCAGGGTCTCGCCGGCCTCGACCGCGCCGTTGACGGGCTCCCACCAGCCGGGGCGGCGCGGGCTCTCGAGCAGCAGCAGTTCCTCGCCGGCGTTGACGATCGCGACGACGACGGCCGCGGGGTGGGTCGCGAACACCCGTCCGCCGGAGGTCGAGATCGTGGGCGGCCCGTCGGGTCTCATCACCGACGATCGTAGTGCCAGGTCGGCTCTCGCAGCGATTGGGGCGATCGCGCGAGAGCGACGGCAAGCCTCCTACAGCGGGCCGAGGTCGCTGCCGATACCAGAGGCACGATGCTCGTCTTCGTGATCCGTGACGTCTCCGCTGGACTGCTCGCGGCGTGCTGGATCGGTGCGCTCCTCGTTCTGGGCCGGAGGAGCTCGCGCCGCTAACCATCTAATCGTCCCGAAGGCTCCTGACTCGAAGAAGCTGGAGCGGCGGCTCCGGCTCTACGAACCGGAGTGCGTTGCCGAGACGATTGCCGCGTAGGGCGCGAAGGGGTTTCCACTGGTCGCGTCTGCGACGAAGGCCCCGGAAGGTCGGAGGCTGCCCCAGGAGCTGCACCAGTCGATTCACGACCTTGAAGGGTGAGGATGCGCGCTTGCCGAGACGCTCGACGTGAAGCCGGCGAGGGTGCAGCGGATGTCGCCCGAGCCGATTGCTGCCTGACCGGGTTCGGGGCATCTCGGCGGGTCGCGCATCCTCCGCGGCAGGGTGTCGGAAGGGCTTGAGCAGCGGCCCCGGAATGCGTGGTCGCGTACCCCCGCCGTGCTGACCACGGATCAGTAGCTTCCGGCTCCGGAGAGCCGTTCTCGGGCGCCCAGGGACCGGGTGCAGATCGTGATCGGTGCATGTTCCGCGTCCGAACACGATTGCCGTGCAATCCCGCTCCGTGCAGACGCTCAGCATCGGGCTTCGGCGTTCATCCTCGCCAGATCCTCCGGCCATGGGGACGACCTTACAGCGGGGCCGACCCGATTACGAGTTGCACCCCCACGAACTTGCGTAATTTCCGTGGCCGGCAGCGGGAGTTCGGTAGTTCCGGGTAGGCGCGGTCAGCGGCGACGCTGATGCGACGCGGGGCCACGTGCGGCAGCCTTGGGGTGAAGGGGCTGATCTCACGGTGAAACGACCTTACAGCCGGGCGGGTCAGATTACGAGTAGCACCTCCTTGATCTTGCGCCTTGTCCGTTGCCGGGAAGGACTCATCCGCTACGCGATGACCGCGCTCGTCGCCCCGGCCGGCACGATGAGCCGGCCGGGGCGACGCGCGAGCTACGGAAAGACGGCGCGAGCGACCCCTGGCTCCGCGGGCGTCCCGGCGCTGCCGAAGGCTCCCGCGGCGCCTCCGCGGCCGGGAGTCCCGACCTTGATCGCGGTGTCGTTGAGCGTCGCGGTCGATGTCCCGACCTTCATCACGCCGACGCTCGGGCCACCGGCACCGCCTCCGCCGCCGCCACCGGGGCCACCCGTGCCGCCGTCGCCTCCGTCGCCGCCGGCGCCGACCTCGCCGGTCTGGCGCCTGGCGCCCTTCCCGCCGAGACCGGGTGGCCCGGGCAGGCCGCCGCGTCCGCCGGCGCCGCCGGCGCCGCCGTTGCCGGCCGTGACCGAGCTGCCGTTCGAGACGGTGACGGTCGAATTGTGCAGGTAGATGCCGAACGATCCGCCCCCGGCGCGGCCGCCTGCGCCGGGCTTGCCGCCTCCTCCGCCTCCGCCGCCGCCCCCGCCGCCGTTGCCGGGCTCCTCGTACGCGAACCACCCTTGCTGACTGCCGCCGCCTCCGCCGCCGCCACCGCCACCACCGGCCGTGCCCGGCTGCCCGCTGCGGCCGCCGCTGCCCCTCCAGAACTGAGCTGCGGCTGCGGTCGAGTCGCTGCCGCCGCCGCCACGCGCGCCGGCCGTCCCGATCGTGCCCGACGCACCGACCCGACCCGGCTTCCCGGGGTCACCCTTGGCGCCGCCCTTCCCGCCGGCGGCCCCGAGTGCGCCCGGCTTTCCGTCGACGCCGTTGGCGTGGTAGGAGCCGCCTTCGCCGCCGTCGCCGCCCGGGCTCCGGGCCAAGCCCTTTCCACCCGAACCGCCCATTTTCCGGGGCAGGAAGTCCCCGGCGCCCGGGGTGCCGGGCCTGCCGTCGAAGCCCTCCGGGCCGACGCCACCGGTCGTCCCGTCCCCGCCCTTCGACCCGTCGCCGGCAAGAACGACGACGCGCTGGAGGGCGAGCCTGGAGCCCTCGATGGCGCGGATGCCGTACACGCTCGCGTCAGTGCCGCCTGCCGCCTCCCCGACGACCGTGAGCAGCTGGAGCACGACGCCCGTGGCGCCTGCGGCGTAGACGCCGTTGAAGGAGCTCCGGATCTCGGTGGTCAGGGGGCCGCCGCGCTTCCAGCTCTTCGGGTCGTAGCCGCCGTAGATGCCGACTCCGCTCCTCGCGGCGACGCCCCGATACGTGCCTGCGGCGGCGAGCACGACCTTGCCCGTGTCCGCCGCGGCTTCCACGGCGGTCTGAATCTCGCGCTTGGGCTGCGCCTTGGTGCCAGGGTTCGTGTCCTTGCCGTCGGGCGAGACGAAGATCGCGTCCTTCTCGGTCCCGTCGATCCCGTCGCAGTTGGAGTCGACGAACGCCAGGTCCGGCAGGTCGGGGGCGCCGGGCCTGATCGCCGGGTCGGTCGGGCGGCAGTCGTCCGCGTCTCGAATCCCGTCGCCGTCGCTATCCGTGGCCCCGGGAGGCGGAGGCGTTGTGGGGGGCGGGGTTCCAGCGGGAGGCCTTCCGTGCGCCCGCGTCGTGCGGAAGACCTGGACGATCGCCTGGTTCCGGGCTCGGGTCGACGACGGGCGCGGCGCTCGTGCGCCGGTAGCGGACCAGCGGCCGCGCCGCCGTGTCTGCGGCCGACCTCTCCACCAGCGCGAGGGTGATCGTCTTCCCGCTCGCCGCGCCGACCGATCGGATCGCGTAGCCGGCGACCGCGAACGGGTACTTCCCGTCGCGGTCGGCCGGATGACGTACGCGCTCCGAGTAGACGAGCCGCAGCCGGTCCCCGCGTGCGTCACGGTCGCTGTCCAGCATCGTTGCCGCCACGATCCGCGGCGGCTTCGCGTCCGGCGCCGCCCCCAGCGTGGCGACGACGGTGGCGGCGACGACGACGCGCCATGGAGCTCACCGCCAGCTTTCTCACGTACATGGCTGGCCTCCGTCGCTTGATCGCGATCGCCTCGGTGTACGCGGACGGGATCGCGATCGCGTCGCCGCTTCCGAGCCGATCGAACCTGCGGGCGAGCGCCACGAGGTCGTGCTCGAGCGCCCGGCGCGCGTCGCGGCTGTCGAGCGCCGCGAAGGCCTTCAGGGTCGGCCCGTACCAGGTGCGGAAGAACTCGACGAACTCCTCCGCCGAGCGGAACCGGAAGGTGAACTCACGCTCGCTCACCTCGAGCGACGAGATCCCGTCGCCGAACAGTCTGGCCAGGTGCTCCCTGGTGCCCCACAACATCGGGGAGGGGACGCCCGCCGGCGGCGGCACATGGGCCGCGACCGTGCGAAACAGCTCGCCGATGAACCCGTCCGGCGTCCAGCTCGCGAGCGCGATCGTGCCGCCGGGCCTGCTGACCCGCAGCAGCTCCGAGGCGGCCTGCGCGTGGTCGGGGGCGAACATCGACCCGAACACCGAGGTGACCGCGTCGAACGAGCGGTCCAGGAACGGCAGTGCCTCCGCGTCGCCCTCGAGCAGGGCCACGTCGAGCCCTTCTGCTGTTGCCCGCTCGCGGCCGCGCTCGAGCAGGCTCGGCACGTAGTCGACGCCGATCGCGTTGCAGCCGAGCCGTGCGGCCGCGATGGCCGCGTTGCCGCTCCCCGTCGCGACGTCGAGCACGTACCAACCCGCCTGCAGGTCAGCGGTGTCGCACAGGTGCTCCGCGACGAGCACGATCCTGCTTGCGACCACGTGGAAGTCGCCGCTCGCCCAGGCCTGCTGCTGGCGCTGCTTGACCGCTGCCAGGTCCGGCGTCGGTGCCGCCGGTGCCTCTGCTGTCTTCGTCATGATCTCTTCCTTTCTCGTTTGGGAGCCCGACCGGCCGGTGCCTGACGGGGCGTCGTGGTGTCGCTGGTCGCTCGCCTCTGCGGAGGCGTTGTCCTGCTCGTCTCCCGTGCTCCCGCTGGAGTCGGTTGCCGTCTCGGCGATGTGCTCGAACGAGAGCGCCGCACGGCGTGCGACGTCGCGAACGGCGTCGATCGACCCCGCCTCGAAGAGGAACAGGCACGTCTCGTCCGCCGGGACGAAGATCGAGTGGAGGAAACGGACCGAGGTTCCTGCCGCCGTCAGCTCGGCCGCGGCGCGACGCGTCCGGTCGTTTGCTTGCCCCACCGCGTCGGCGTTCGTGCGCGGGATGTACAGCTCGGCGAGAAACTCGGTCATGGAGGCGACGGTAGGCTCCGTCGACCCGACCCGAAACTGCTGAAAGCCCCAGTCTTTAGTGCGCTACGACCCTGGGGGCTCGGGCTCGGGAGCGCGCCACCCCAGGTTCTGGGCGAGCTCCCCGCGCGAGCGGATGCCGAGCTTTGCGTACGTGTTCGAGAGGTGAAACTCGACCGTCTTGACGCTGACGACCATCGTCTGCGCGATCTCCTTGTTCGCGAGCCCGCGCGCCGCGAGCTCGGCCACGCGTCGCTCCGCGGGCGTCAGGCCGCCGTCCGGGGTCGGCCGACGCGCCCCGACCCGTGTGAGCTCGGAGCGAGCCTCGTCCGCCCAGCCGGTCGAGCCCAGCTCGTCGAACGCCGCCGCGCCTCTTCGAGCGTCTCGCGCGCCGCACCCCACTTCCTGAACCGTCGCTGCGCTCGGCCGAGGCTCAGCAGCGTCCGCGCCCTGTCTGGCGCCAGGCCGAGGTCCCCGTACTCCGCCGCCGCCCGTTCGAGCGCGGCCGCCGCCTGCTCGTCGTAGGTCTCGGCGAGCGCCATGATCGCGGTGCAGCGCCGAGCCGTGCGCGCCCCCAGGGGTGCTCCTGCTGCTCGGCCAGCTCGCCCAGGCGCGCGGTCACGCGTCTCGCCTCGTCGAGCTCGTCCAGCTCGACGAGCGCCTCGACGAGGTCCGGCGCGACGGGGAACGCCCCGGGGTCGCCGACTCCCTCGCGCTCCGTGTGCTCCCACACGGCACGCAGCTGCTCGACCGCCCTGGCCGGCGCGCGGTCGAGGAGCTCCAGAGTTCCGAGTGCCCGTCGACACTCGAGCAGATCCCAGCGAACACCGGTCTCGGCGGCGCGCGCCATCGCCTCCGCGGCCCACCGTCTCGCCTCGCCGGGAAGGCCGCGGCCCGCTGCCAGCAGCGCCCGGCATCGCTCGTACATCGGCCAGACGAGCAGCTCGCTGTCGGACGATTCCGCCCACTCGTCCAGTCTCCGCTCGGCGGCGTCCCAATCGCCGGCGCGTAGCTCGAGCTCGCACAGGTGGAGTCGAAGCAGCGCATACGACGACGGCTCACCGCGGTCGTCGGCGGCGGCGAGGAGGCCCATGAGGAGGGCTCGCCCCTCGCTCAGCTCTCCCCGCCAGACGAGCCGCTGGCCGGCCACGCGCTCGGGCGAGGCGGCGAGGTAGTAGTGGACGTTCGAAGGAACCGCGAAGCGGTCACAGACATCGTCGATCGCGCTGCCGCCGAGGCTGCGCGCCCAGCCGAGGGCGTACAGCGCAGCGCGACCAACGTCCCACGCGGGACTGCCTGCGACCGACAGGCCTCGAGCGCCGAAGCCTCGGCCTCGGCGATGCGTTCGACCCGCACGCCAGCATCGTTCGCCGCCATCTCGGCGAGCACGGCCGCCCTCGAGATCGCGTCGCTTCCGCTCTCGAGCAGCGCCAGCTCGAGGAAGCGCCGGATGTCGTCGTTGCCGGCGACCTCCCCGCTCGTGAGGAGCAGGCACGCGCGGACGCGCGATTGGCCCGGAGGAAGCGACGGGAGTGCCGGCAGTAGGAGATCGGTCAGTCGCTGCTTCTCACCCGCAACCTCGAGGTATCCGGCAAGTTCGAGGGTACGGTCGCCACGATCCGGGTCGTTGCGTGGGGTGAGGCGCAAGGCATGATCTGCGAGCTCGACCGCAGTCTCGGGCGCGCCGCGCCCGGCCGCCTGCGCCGCGGCGACCGACACCTCGGCCGCGAGCTCGGCGATCGGGCCGGGCGGCGGCGAGCGCGAGGTGCCGCGTGCCGAGCTCTCCGTCGCCGACGACGGCCGCGAGACGGCGATGCAGCTCGCGACATTCGGCGGGCTGAGCCCGGTCGACGACCGCCGCGGCAAGAAGCGGATGCGAGGCGCGCACGTGGTCGCCGGTGACGACGAGAACGCCGCTCGCCACGTGCGAGGTCGAGCGTCTCCGAATCCGCGAGCACGGCGAGTTGCCCGACGCGCAGGTCGGGGCTCAGCGCGACGGCCAGCAGCAGCCGGCGCACGCCCTGCGGCAGTCGGTCGACCCGCAGCCCGAGGAGATCCTCGACGGCATCGGGCACCGGGAGGTCGTCCCCGATCCCGGGCAGGCCCTCGTCGACCAGCTTGCGACCGACCTCGAGCGCGAACAGAGCGTTCCCCAGCGTAGCGTCGTAGATCCGCCGCAGCAGCTGCCGCGAGACGCTCAACCCGAGCCGGTCGCGCAGGACACGCCGGATCGCGCCGAGGCTCAGCGGGCCGAGCTCGAGTCGCTCGACGCCGCGCGGTTCGAGCGCCTGCTCGAGCGGAGACGAGCGAGACCCGGCCGCCGTGCGAGGAGAAAGCGCGATCTCGCCGCCGTCGAGCCGCCGCGCGGCGAAGGTGAGCGCGGAGGCCGAGGAAGCGTCGAGCCACTGGACGTCGTCCAGCGCGACGAGGATGGGGCCGCGCGCTGCCAGCGCGCGGAGCGCGTTCAGGCAGCCGACGCCGACGGCGTGGGCCTCCGGCGCGGCGCCGGCGGACACGGCGCGCAGCAGTGCAACATCGAGCGCGTGGAGCTGCGGAGCCGGCAGGCCGGCCAGTTCCTCCGACGCACCCCGTCGAACAGGTCGATGAGCGACGAGAACGCGAGCCGTGCCTCCGCATCGCTCGGCCGGGCGACTGAGCACCCGCATTCCGCGCTCGCCGCGCCGCATCCACGCCGTGCTCCCAGAGCGTCGTCTTGCCGATGCCGGGGCCGCCCGCGAGGACGAACGCCCCCCGAAGGACGAGCCGGCGTGCAGGAACGCGTGTACCTGCGCGAGCTCCGACTCGCGTCCGACGACCTCAGAGCCGAGATCAGGTCGCTGCCCTCGCCACACCTGTCACCGATTGCGTCCTCCGCGTTGGCCACTCCATACCACAGGCGCGGGTGCCTCGCTCGAGCCGCCTTTGGACTGGGCGAGGTGGACATGGCGTATCAGGAACCGACCAGGCCTGCCGATAAGCCAGGTGGATGCCAAGCCAGATTGCTCTTATCGCTGCGCTCGTCGCGGCCCTCGGCGGATGGGGCGTTGTGCACCACGGACGCCAGATGCTCCATGAGGGTGTGACCGTCGCGGACGGCGGCGGATGGACGGCGCTCCTGCTGACCGAGTTCATGATCTCGTTCGCCGCTGCCTGCGTCGCGATCTACCACCACTGAGGCAGCATCAGGTGGTTCTCAGGGCATTCGGGGCCGGCAGCGGGAGTTCGGTAGTTCCGGGTAGGCGCGGTCAGCGGCGACGCTGATGCGACGCGGGGCCACGTGCGGCAGCCTTGGGGTGAAGGAGGCGCTGATCTCACGGAGGGAAGCGATGAGTCGGGCCAGGGTGGTGCGTCGGCGCTCGAACCTCGCCGAAGCGGTCGAGCGGGCCGCGGTCGTCGAGCGACCGGTCGTCTGTCGAGGGCCCCTCTACCTCGTTCAGCCGACCGTCACGGCGGCGTGCGCTGGCTCGCTGCAGAGGATCGCCGTGCTCCTACGCGACGAGTCGTATCCGATCGCCTCGTCGGTGCTCGACGCGGTCGAGGTGTTCATCTGCGACGGAGCGTCGCCCTTCTTTGGCCCAGATGCGGCGTTGGCCCAACGCGAGGCAGCGATCCTCCAGCACCTCGTCGAGACCGGGCAGAGAACGTTGAGGAGGTACGGCCGCTCGAGCGCTTGTTGTCGTGTCGTCCGACTCGCCGCCGCGGTCGGCACCGTTGCGGTCACGACATTGCGGGCTTACCTGATCCGCAACTGCAGGCTGAAGCGCCGCTGGTTCGGCGACCGGACCCGGAGCAGCGCGCCGCGCTCGAGGCGGATCGTCCGGACGAAGACGCCGTCCTCGTTCGTCAGCCGGTCGGGCCTGATCGGCTTCCAGACGTTCTTCTGGAGCACTTCCAGCCGGTAGGTCTTTCGCCCGGGCCGGCCGCCCCGGATCTGCCCCCAGACGGTCGCCCGGTCGCCCTGTCGGCCCATCTGCGCGAACGGCAGCCTGAATGCCTGCAGCGACGGCTTCCAGTGGTCGTCCGCGAACACGAGTCCGCTCTGGAATCGGCTCAGCTCGGGTTCGTCGCGATAGAGGTACTGGAAGAACATCGTCACGCGTGGCAACCTCCACGCGCGCATCGCCGCGAGGCTGAGCATCGTCGCCTGCCGCTTGAGCGGCACGCCGAGGAACGTGTCGGGCGGGTTCGTCTGGTAGCCGTACTCCGTCAGCCAGATCGGCTTCGACCCGAAGTCGCGCTTGACGAGGATGAGCAGCTTCCGCATCGTCGCCATCGTGATCCACGGGCAGTTCTTGCAGCCGCCGCTGGACGGCGTCTCCGACGGCGACGCCGGGTAAGGGTGGTGTGCGTACGCATCGAACCTCGCGTGTGCGCGCGCCATGCCGCGAACCCAGTCGACGGGTGAGACGCCGCCGTTTGCGCCACGAGGGCCCTGTCACGCCTCCGCCCACCCGGGCCTGGGGCAGGACGGCATGGATCGCCTCGTACGCGGGGTTGAGCAGGTGCTCGGACGTAGATCCGCGGCTTCGTCGGCCTGAGCCAGAGACGCTTGTTCGGCTCGTTCCAGATCAGCCAGTAGCGAACCCAGGGGTAGCGACGGGCGGCGGCTGTGCGAAGCGGCGGAAGTCTCGAGGATGCGGCGGCGCGTAGTTCGGCGTTCGCCCGCCGTTCGCCCAGGGCGGTGTCCCGACGAGCGTGAGCACGGGCATCAGCCCGCTGTCCGCGAAGGCCGCGCAGGATCCTGTCGGGCCGGTGCCAGTCGTACGCCCGATCGGTCGGGCGATGTCCCGTTCTTCGGGCGCCGCAGGGCGATCTCGTTCCAGCGCAGCGTGAAGCGGACGAGAGGCACGCCGAGTCGCTTGAACGTCGCCATGCGCTGGTCGAGGTTGCCGGGGCCGAACTCCAGCCACGTGTCGTCCTGGATCCCGTACTGGACGCCCGACGACGCCGGAGACGAGCTCGCGGCCGTACAGGCCGCCAGCGCGAACAGCAGCCCGAGGAGCATGATCCGGCCGGCGATGGTCTGCATCGGCCGACCGTACCTACCTGAGGGCACGTCGCGGCAGCGTGACAAGCCTGGAGCAGGCGGCTGAGCTCCATTCAGAGCCGCGCGTGATACCGCGACATCTAGGGGTACGGGCTCCAGCGCATCGAGGCGGCGACCGCGGCGGTCGCGAGGAGGGCGCCGAGCAGGGCCAGGACCCAGGTGACCTCGGTCGGCTGCTTCTGCCGCGTCACCTCCTTCGGCAGGTCCGAGAAGACCTTGCCCAGCTGGTCGGCGTCGCCGGCGCCGAAGTACTTGCCGCCCGTCCTTTCCGCCACGCCCTTCAGGGTCGGCGTGTCCGCCACCAGGAACCCTCGGAACCCGCCGCCGCCTCCGAACCCGCCGCCTCCGAGCCCGCCGCCCCCGAAGCGGCCGTTGAAGGAATCGCCGCCGAGCTGCTCGCGTGTGCACGACAGCGGCGCCGGGTTCTCCGTGCCGAAGCCGATCGTGTAGACGCGAACTCGCCGCTCGACCGCGAAGGGCACCGCGTCGAGGGGCTCGATCCCGCGCGTGTTCCTTCCGTCGGTCAGGACCACGACGATGTCCGGCTCGAAGTCGTCGCCCGGAGGCTTCGCCGCCGGCGCCTCCGTCGAGGGCGCCTCGGCCGCCGGAGGCTCGTCGGAGTACGGGAACTCCGGCTCGGGAACGTCGCCGACGGGCTGCACGCCGGGGTTCAGCTCGGCGATCGCGTCGAGCCCCTTCAGGATCGCCGACCCGATCGCGGTGCCCCGCCCGGTCGTGAGGCCGTCGAGGGCGACGAGCAGCGCCTCGCGGTCGGTCGTCGGCGGCACCGCCAGCTCCGCGAATCCCGAGAACACGACGAGCCCCATCCGGGTGCCCTTCGGCTGCTTCTCGACGAACGTGCGCGCTGCCTCCTGCGCGACGGCCAGGCGGTTCGGCTCGACGTCCGTCGAGCACATCGACCCCGACACGTCGAGGGCCAGGATGATCGACGTGCGGGCGTTCGGAACGCTCAGGACGACGTGGGGTCGTGCTGCGGACAACGCGAGGGCGACGAGTGCGGCGAGCAGCAGGGCCACGGGGAGGTGCCGCTGCCACCGCTTTCGCTTCGGCAGCACCGAGCGCAGCAGCGCCACGCTCGAGTAGCGCACCGCCTGCTTCCGGCGGCGGCGCTGTGCCCACCAGTACACCGCGAGCAGGGCGGGGACGACGAGCAGCGACAGCAGCGCGAGCGGCCACTCGAACGACATCTCAGATCACCCGCCCGAGCCAGAGAATCGAGAGGACGGAGCCGAGGGCGAGCAGGAGTCCGCCCGCTGCAGCGAACAGGGCGGTCACCTCGCGCTGCTTCTCGACTCGCTTGAACTCGACGTCGATCGACTCGTAGATCCCGGCCAGCGCCTCGGCGTCGCCGGCCTCACTGTAGGTGCCGTCGGTGACCTCGGCGATCTCGGTCAGCATGTCCGCGTCGAGTGCCGTCGCGACGTCGAAGCCGTCCACGCGAACCACGGTGCCCTGCTCGGAGCCGACTCCGATCGCATGCACGGGGACGCCGGCCGTCGAGGCGACCTCGGCAATCCTGAGCGGGTCGGGGCGCGTCGTGTTCTCCCCGTCGGAGAGCAGCACGATCGCCGACGAGCCGAAGTAGCCGACGCTCACGGGCTCACCGTCGCTCTCGAGGGCGGACTCGTCGAGCAGCAGCGGCTTTCCCGCGATCGCGCTCAGGGACGTGAAGAGCCCCTGCCCGACGGACGTGCCGCCGGACACCGAGAGGCGGTTGATCGCCGCGATCGCGTCCTCCTTCACGTTCGTCGGTCGGAGCACCGTGACGGCACTGTCGCCGAACGCCACCACGCCGATGCGGATCGTCTTCGGCTGGCGCTCGACGAAGCCGGCGGCGGCCTTCTTCGCCGCTTCGATCCGGGTCGGCTCGAGATCCTTGGCGCGCATGCTGTTCGAGACGTCGAAGGCGAGGATCACGGTGCCCGTGCGCTCCGGGAGCGCAAACGTCATCGTGGGCCGGGCCAGCGCGAAGGCGATCAGGGTGATCGCGGCGGCGAAGAGGGCGAACGGGATGTGGCGCCGCCGGCGGGCGCGCCGCGCAGCGGCGGTGGGGACGAGCCCTTCGGAGGCAAGCCGGGCCGCCCGCTGCGCACGGAGGCGGAGCGCCCACCAGTATCCGAAGACCAGCACGGGCACGAGAGCGAGGCAGAGCAGCATCCACGGCGAGCCGAGCGACATCAGAGCCGCCGCCGCTTCCGCGATCCGACGATGCGAACGAGCGCGGGGACGAGGCCGTCCCGGGTCGAGACCTCGTAGATGTCGACCCCGGCGCGAAGGGTCGCCGCGCGTAGCTCGGCCTCGCGGTGCTCGCCGGCCTCGCGCAGCCGATGCCGGAACTCGGCGTCGCTCGAGTCGACGGTGAGCTGCTCACCTGTCTCCGTGTCCTCCACCACGACCACGCCGGCGTCCGGCAGCTCGTACTCGTGAGGATCGAGGAGGCGGATCGCGACGACCTCGTGGCGCTGGGTCAGCTGCAGCAGCGGTCGCTCCCACCCGGGCACGGTGATGAAGTCGGAGATGAGGATGACGAGCGAGCGTCGCCGGATCGTGCCGAGCGCCGAGTCGAGCAGCCCTGCCAGGTCGGTGACCGTCCCGTGCGATCCGGGGGGCCGCAACAGGTTCCGTGCGAGCGCGAGCACCTGGTTCTTGTTGCTCCGCGGCGGCAGCCGGCTCTCGACCTCGTTGTCGAAGAGGATCGCCCCGACCGGGTTGCCGCCGCGCGTGAGCAGCCGGGCCAGGGTCGTCGCCAGCTCGCACAGGACGAGCTCCTTGGGCCGGTCGATCGGGCCGAACCCCATCGACGGAGACCGGTCGAGGAGGAGCCAGGCGGTGAGCTCACGGTCCTCGGTGTACTCGCGGACGAACGGGGCGTCCATTCGCGCGGTGACGTTCCAGTCGATGTGGCGGACGTCGTCGCCCGGCTCGTACTCCCGGATGTCGAGGAAGTCCGTGCCGGCCCCGCGGTAGACGGTGCGGTGGCTCCCTTGCAGGATGCCGTCCAGGCGCCGGATCACCGTCCAGTCGAGACGGTGGAGGAGCCGCTCCGGCGTCTCGGTGCCTAGGCTGTGGGCGGTGTCCATGCCTCGCTCGTGACCGCGGTGCCGCTGCGCGCCATCCGCTCCCGGAGCGCGAGCTCCGGGACCGGGACGACGGCCATGATGCGGTCGATGATGTCGTCGGCGGTGACGCCGTCGGCGAGCGCCTCGTACGACAGCACGAACCGGTGTCGCAGGATGTCGTGGGCGATCTCCCGCAGGTCCTGTGGCAGCGCGTACTCGCGGCCGCGGACGAGCGCGAGCGCCCTGCCGGCGAGGATGAGGTTGATGGAGGCGCGGGGGCTGGCGCCGAACGAGATGAAGCGCGAGAGCTCACCGAGCCCGACCGCGGAGACGTTGCGGGTCGCGTTGGCCAGCTTGACCGCGTAGTCGATCAGCGCGGGATCGACGAAGACCGCATCGGCCGCCCGCTGCAGCCCGGTCAGCTGTCCGGCGTCGATCGCGCGTCCCACCTGCTCGAGCGCCTGGGTCATGCGCTCGACGATCACGAACTCCTCCGTCGGGCTCGGATAGCCGATCAGCACCTTCAGCATGAAACGGTCGACCTGGGCTTCGGGCAGCGGGTAGGTGCCCTCGGACTCGATCGGGTTCTGGGTCGCCATCACGAGGAAGGGGTCCGGAAGCCGGTGGGTCTCGCGACCGATCGTGACCTGGCGCTCCTGCATCGCCTCGAGCAGGGCGCTCTGCACCTTCGCGGGGGCACGGTTGATCTCGTCCGCGAGCACGAGGTTCGCGAACACCGGCCCGAGCGCGACCTGGAACTCCCCGTCCTTCTGGTTGAAGACCCGGGTGCCGACGATGTCGGCAGGCACGAGATCGGGAGTGAACTGAATGCGCTGGAATTCGCCGCCGATCGCGTCGGCGAGCGTCTTCACGGCCATCGTCTTCGCGAGCCCTGGCACACCCTCGACGAGGAGATGGCCGCGGGCGAGCAGCGCCACGACCATGCGCTCGAGCAGGGCATCCTGGCCGACGATGACGCGCTTGACCTGGTAGAGGATCTGCTCGAGCGACGCATCGAGCGTGGGCTGCTGGTTCATGGCTCCCTCGTTCTCATTTGGGCGGGGCGTTGGCGGCACCGCCGGCGGTGCCGATCGGGACTGCGAAGCCGATGCCGATGAAGTAGTCGTCGCGCGACGGGTTCGCGAGGGCAGTGACGATGCCGATCACCTGGCCGGCTCGATTGAGCAACGGCCCGCCCGAGTTCCCGGGATTGACGGCCGCGTCGAACTGGATCAGGCCGCGCATCGTGGCGCCGTTCGGGGCCTTGGTGGCGCGGTCGAGACCCGAGATGACGCCCGACGTGAGCGAGCCGGAGTACCCGAGGGGGTGCCCGATCGCGTAGGCCTCGTCCCCGACCTGGCCCCCGCCGCCGAGCACCGCGGGGACGATCACCTCCGGCCCGCGCTGCGGCATCAGGACGGCGATGTCGTTCGGGGGATCGGCGGAGGCGATCGCCGCCTCCGAGGTGCTCCCGTCGGCGAAGGAGACGCGGATGGTCTGCGCGCCCTCGACGACGTGAAGAGCCGTGAGGATCGTCCCGTTGCGGTTGACGATCACGCCGGCGCCGAGTCCCTGGCCGCTGCCGTTTGCCGCGGAATCGTTCGTCTCGATCTGGACGAGCGAGGGGAGGATCTGCTGGTACACCGTTGCCGAGGTCGCAGGCGCCGACCGCAGGTCCTCGATCGCCTTCTTCACGACACCCGAGGCGATCTTGCCGGCCTGCGCCTCGTCGAGCGGTGGGGGTGAGGAGTCGCGGCTCGCGACGTAGAGCCCGCTCGCAACGACGACGACGACCGCGGCGGCGGCCGCGAGGACGATGCGCTGCCGCCGGCCTGGCCTGCGGCGCCCACGCGGCGGCTCGTCTGCCGGGACGGACGGTGGTTCGGGGGATACCCCGGTCGAACTCACCTCCCCGATGCTAGTCGGCCCGTGTCGCCGTGGTCTATCCCCGGGGCTCGTGCTTAACCGCCGACTCAACGGTACGGCCGTCGTTGCGCGACGGCTGCCAGGGACGTGTCGCAGCCGGCTGCGACGCTTGCGGGCATCGGAGAAAGCTGTGAAGATCGGCACGTGCCCCGAGTTCACTCCGTGTGGCCGTTGCTCGACGAGGAGTCTCGTGCCGCTCGCCGGAAGCTGCTCGATCTCGCGGTAGCGGCGGTCGGCGGCGACCACCGCGCGACCGGTGACGAGTACCCGGCTGACCTCGATCGGCTGACGCAGGCGGCGCTCGACTCGCCCGACGAGGCGAAGCGCCTGCTCGAGGCGGCGGCGACGCTGATCGCGCTCGCAGTGGGGAGAGCTGCGCTCGACGACACCGCCGACTTCGTCCGCGAGCTCGACGAGGTCGACTTCGTGACGGAGGCGGGCGTCTTCGAGCGCTCGGTGGAAGAGATGCTGTCGGATCCGGCGCTCGCCGAGCGTCCGGAGTCACCGCTGGGCGGCTTCCCCGGCTGAAGGCCTCGCGCACGGTAGCCCCGTGCGGCCGACCGGGTGAGCGCCGCCCGAGCGCCGATCCGTAGTTGGCCACACGCGAAGTCGTGCTCTCCCCGATGGCCGAGTGCAATGGGTGTGGCATGCTCGCGACGGCTCTGGAAGGAGGTATCGGTGTCCACCGAGGCCGTTGCCGGTGCGCGGGTGCCTGGCGATCGGGGATCCATGCCGACGCGGCGCCCGCCGCTGATCGAGCTTGCCGGGGTCGAGAAGGTGTACCGGATGGGCAAGCTCGACTACCGCGCGCTGCGGGGCGTCGATCTTGCGATCGGCACGGGCGAGATGGTCGCGGTCGTGGGTCCCTCGGGGAGCGGCAAGACGACGATCCTGAACCTGATCACCGGGATCGACCGGCCGACGGCCGGCGCGGTCGTGTTCGACGGGCAGCGCCTCGACGAGATGAGCGAGGAGCAGCTGGCCGTCTGGCGGGGCGCGAACGTTGGGATCGTGTTCCAGTTCTTCCAGTTGCTGCCGACGCTGTCGGCGCTCGAGAACGCGGTGCTGCCGCTCGACTTCGCCCGCCGCGGTTCGAAGCGGGAGCGCTTCGAGCGGGCGCGACACAATCTGGAGCTCGTCGGGCTCGGAGACAAGCTGGATCACCTGCCCGCGGAGCTCTCCGGCGGTGAGCAGCAGCGTGTTGCGATCGCCCGGTCGCTCGCCGCGGATCCGCGGCTGATCGTGGGCGACGAGCCGACGGGGAACCTCGACAGCGTGACCGCGGACGAGATGTTCGGGCTGCTCGAGCAGCTGAACCGTGAGGGCAAGACGATCCTGTTCGTGACGCACGACCGCGAGTTGGCCGCGCGGGCGCAGCGTGTCGTCACGATTCGCGACGGCGGCGTCGTCGCCGGCTGAGGAGACGAAGGTGGTCTCCGCATCGCTCCGCAAGTCGATCACGGATCTGTCCCGCAGGAGGGCGCGGACAGGTTTCACCGTCGCGACGCTCGCGCTCGCCGTTGCGAGCATGTCCTTCCTTGCCATCCCGACGCTGATCGACCGCTCGATGCAGGAAGAAGTGCGCGCCGGCCGGCTTGCCGACGCGACCGTGACGATGCGGCCGCTGGTGCTCACGGACGAGGACATCTCGGCGCTGTCGGCGCTCCCGAACGTGTCGGCGATCGAGCCACGGATCAGTGTGGACGCGCGCGTGCTCGTGGGTGAGCGGCGCGCGCCGGCGCTCGTGATCGGCGTCCGCGACTTCGCCCGGCAGGGTGTCGACGTCGTGCGGCTCGAATCGGGCGCCTACCCCGGGCCGGGCGAGGTGCTCACCGACGTGCAGAACGCCAACGTGGACGTCTACCACGGCCGCACCGGTGACACCGCAAGCGTCGTCGGGGCCGGTGCGCTTCGGATCGCCGGCGAGGGGCGCAACCTCCCGGGCGGAGAGGAGGTGCAGGACGAGCACGTGATCGTCCTCTACGCGACCCACGACACGATCGCTGCCCTGAGCGGCGAGAAGGGGTACGACAGGCTCGCCATTCGCCTCCGCGACACGAGCCGCGCCGGGGAGACGGTCGAGCACGTCCGTCGCTACCTCGACACCGTCCCCGGCTTCGCCGGCTTCGCGGGGCTGCCAGAGCTCCGCGCGCCCGGTGATTGGCCCGGCAAGGCGGAGACCGAGACGTTCGCGGAGTTCCTGAGCGTGATCACGCTGCTCGCGCTGCTCTCGGCCGTCGTCCTGATCTCCAACACGATGAGCACCCTCGTGGCCGAGCAGACCGGCGAGATCGGGATCATGCGCGCCATCGGTGCGCGGCGGCGGCAGGTAGCGCTCGTCTACCTGAGGACGGCCGTGCTGCTCGGAGTGCTGGGCGCGCTCGTCGGAGTTGCGCTCGGCATCCTCCTGGCCAACCTCCTCGCGGGGTACTTCGGCTCGATGTACTGGGCGATCGACGTCGGGCTCGGCGTCGATGGGACGGTGCTGCTCGCCAGCGTCGCCCTCGGTGTGCTCGCGCCTGCGCTCGCGGCGCTTCCTGCGATCAGGCGCGGCGTGCACACCGACCTGCGCGCGGCTCTCGAGTCGACGGGATCCGCGGTCGGCGGTCAGGACGCCGGCGACCGTCTTCTTCGTCGCGCGCGCTTTCTGCCGCGAACGATGCAGATCGGCCTGCGCGGTGCCGGACGCCGCCGCCGCCGCAGCCTCGCGACCGCGCTGATCGTCGCGCTCGCCGTGGCGAACCTGCTCGCTGTCCTCTCCCTGGCGGCGGCGGCGACGGAGGCCTCGCGTTCGTCGTGGGCCAACCACCTCGAGGACATCCGCATCTGGACGAGCGGGCGCGACCTCTTCGACGAGCAGGCCCTCCGCACGATCGAGACGACGCCGGGGGTCGCCCGGGCGCAGCCGGCACTCGTCAGCGACGCCGAGCTCGTGGGCGAGGAAGCGTTTCTCTGGGGTGTCCCGCGCGAGCCGCTCTTCCGTTACCAGCTGTCGGACGGGCGCTGGTTCAGCGCCGCCGAGGAGCGTGCGCAGGAACGCGTCGCGGTGATCGAGCGGAACCTCGCGCAGTTCGCCGGCGTCGACGTAGGTGACCGGATCACGCTCACAACCGTGGCGGGACCGGCGCGGTTCCTCGTCGTCGGAGTGGCGACGAACCAGCAGGAGGACGGGACGGTGCTGTACGTCCCCCTGACCACGCTTCGCTCGGTACTCGACCAGCCGACCGGCGTGAGCACGTACTGGATCGAGACGGCGTCGCCCGACGAGGCGCTGATCGACAGCACGACGACGCTGCTGGACGACCGGCTCACCGAACTGGGCTACGACGTCGGCACCGAGATCTCCTACGTGATGGAGCACGACGAGATCGAGGCGAACCGGACGCTCACGACCACGATCGGCGTCCTCGGCTTCGTGATCGTGGCGATGAGCATGGTCGGGCTCGCGAACGCGATCACGATGAGCATCATCGAGCGGACCCGCGAGATCGGGATCCTCCGCTGCGTCGGCGCGCGGGCGCGCGACGTGCGCCGGATCTTCGCCACCGAAGGGGTCGCTCTCGCGTTTGCCGGCTGGGTGCTCGGCGTCCCGCTCGGCTATGCGCTCACCCGTCTGCTCGTCTGGCTCGTCTGGGAGGTCGCCGGCGTGCGTCTCCCGGTCGTGTTCCCGTTCTGGAACGTCTGGATCGCGCTCGCAGGAACGCTCGTGCTTGCCTTGCTCGTGTTGGTCCTCCCGCTGCGGCGCGCTGTGCGCTTCCGCCCCGGCGATGCGCTCCGCTACGCCTAACACCGGTCCCGGG
>CAWBWA010000011.1:0-1229355 GCA_963792455.1 uncultured Thermoleophilia bacterium | reverse complement strand
GTCAAGAAAGCGCGAGAGAAGCGTACGCCAACCTGTTGCACCGGTCGCTGCTACCTTGCCTGCCGAGTAGCCGGCCAGCGCAGGGCTGCGCCGACCGGGAGGCTGGACAACCTCGTTGGCCCGCAGCCGTGTATCTTGGAGCGGCGACGCTCCGGCTCGGGCCGGTCGTCGAGGAAGCGAACAGCAGCGCGCCGGTGCGGCTCCGGGCGTCAACCACGGTCGGGGAGGTAGGTGAGCGGATGGCACGGCGCGTTCTCGTCACAGGCGGTGCAGGGTTCATCGGATCGAACCTCGTGCGCGCGCTCCTCGAGCGGGGCGACGACGTCAGGGTGCTCGACAACTTCTCGACCGGGCGCCGCGCCAACCTCGAGGGGGTCGAGGACGACGTCGAGATCGTCGAAGGCGACCTGCGCAGCTACGAGCGGGTGCACAACGCCGTGCGCGGAACCGAGATCGTCTTCCACCTCGGCGCGCTGCCGTCCGTTCCGCGCTCCGTTCAGGACCCGCTGACGACGAGCGCGGTCAACGTCGAGGGGACGCTCAACGTCCTCCTCGCCGCGCGTGACGAGGGAATCCGGCGCGTCATGTTCGCCTCCTCGTCGTCGGTCTACGGAAACACGAACACGCTTCCCCGCGAGGAGTCCCAGTTCGTCGCGCCGCTGTCGCCGTACGCCGTCGCGAAGCTCGCGGCCGAGAGCTACTGCCTCAGCTTCCATCGGGTCTACGGGCTCGAGACGGTTGCCCTGCGGTACTTCAACGTCTTCGGGCCGCGGCAGGACCCGCTGTCGCAGTACTCCGCCGTCGTGCCCCTGTTCGTCAGCGCGGTCGCGGAGGGCCGCACGATCAGCATTCACGGCGACGGCGAGCAGGTCCGCGACTTCACCTACGTCGCCAACGTCGTCTCCGCCAACCTCCTCGCGGCCGAGGCCGAATCGGCCGCGGGTCGCATGTTCAACGTCGCGACGGGCGAGGGCATCAGCGTCAACGGGCTCGCCGACGCGATCGGTCGCGTGCTCGGGCGAACCGTCGAGCGGGAGTACCTTCCCGAGCGGCCCGGCGACGTGCGCGACTCCTGGGCCGACATCAGCGCCGCGCAGGAGACGCTCGGCTGGCAGCCCACGGTCGGTCTCGACGAGGGGCTCGAACGCTCGGTCGAGTCGCTCCTCGCGTCGCAGTAGCCCGCGCCGGCCGCGCGCTGCGGCGACTCAGGGCCGCGGTGCGAGAAGGCGGGCCGGAACGCCGGCGACGGTCTCGCCGGGCGCCACGTCGCGGCTGACGACCGCTCCGGCGCCCACGAGCGCCCCGGCCCCGATGCGCACGCCGCCGAGCACGACGGCGCCCGACCCGATCGAGGCGCCGCGCTCGACGACGGTCGGCAGCAGCTCCCAGTCGTCCGTCGTCTGGAGCTCGCCGGACGCCGCGGTCGCGGCGGGCCGCTTGTCGTTCACGAACATGACGCCGTGGCCGACGAACACCTCGTCCTCGATCGTGACGCCGTCGCAGACGAACGTGTGGCTCTGGATCTTGCAGCGGGCGCCGATCACCGCGCCGCGCTGGATCTCGACGAACGTGCCGATGCGCGTGCCGTCGCCGATCGTGCAGCCGTAGAGGTTCGTGAACGCCTGCACGACGACGCCCTCGCCGAGGACGACGTCGTCGGCGATCAGCCGCCACGGCGCCTCGTTGACGGGCGCGTCAGCCACCGTCGAAGCACTCCGCGGACCGCATGCGACGACGTGCTCGAGCTGCTCCTCGCGGATGCCGGGGAAGATCGGCAGCGAGAGCGTGCGCGCTCGCGACCTGCTCCGCCACCGGGAACGCGCCCTCGCGCGTACCCGAGGTTGCGGTAGGCCGGCGAGAGATGCACCGGGTCGGGGTAGTGGCGGCCGGTGCCGACGCCGCGCTCGCGCCAGGTGCGCGCCGAGCCCGGCCGGGTCGGCGGTCTGCACCGTGAACAGGTGCCAGACCGGCTCGCTGCCCTCGGCCACCGGGGGCAGCGTGAGGTCGCCGACGCCCGCCAGGTGCTCGAGGTAGTAGGCGGCGCGCCCGGCGCCGCTCGTCGTTCCAGCCGTCGAGCAGCGGCAGCTTGCGCCGCAGCACGAGCGCCTGGATCGTGTCGAGGCGCGACGTGTAGCCGACGTCGTCGTGGCGGTACTTGGCCGTCTGCCCGTGCTCGCGCAGCGACCGCACGCGCTCGGCGAGGGCCGGATCGTCGGTCGTCAGCGCGCCGGCGTCGCCCATCGCGCCGAGGTTCTTGCCCGGGATAGAAGCTGAAGCAGCCCGCGATGCCCGCCGTTCCGGCGCGGAAGCCGTTCCGCTCGGCGCCGTGGGCCTGGGCGGCGTCCTCGACGATCTGCACGCCCCTGGCGCTCGCGAGCTCCGTGAGGCGGGCCATGTCGGCGAGCTGGCCGTAGAGGTGGACGGGCATGCAGGTAGCGCGTCCGCCCGGTGATCGCCGCCGCCGCTGCGTCGGGATCGAGGCAGAGGTCGTCGTCGGAGATGTCGGCGAGCACCGGCGTCGCCCCTGCCTGCTCGACGGCCTCGATCGTGGCGACGAACGTGAGCGCCGGCACGACCACCTCGTCGCCCGGCTCCACCCCGAGGGCGAGCAGCGCGAAGCGGAGCGCGTCGAGCCCGTTCGCGACGCCGACCGCGATCCGGCTGCCGCAGTAGGCGGCGAACTCCTCCTCGAACTGCGCCACGTCGGGGCCGTTCGAGTACGCGTTCGTGTCGATCAGGCCGCCGATCGCGTCGAGCAGCTCGGCCTTCAGCGGGTCGTGCGACGGCCGCAGGTCGAGGAACGGGACGGCAGGCGGCTGCATCGTTCAAGCTAAGGTTCGACCGTCGTTGCCCGATCGGCGAGGTCCGATCGCCCGACGGGTCGAGAGGCGATGCCGTCGGCGGACGTGCCGCGCTCAGAGCCGCTCGAGGAAGCCTTGCTCGAACAACACACGCATTGCCGAGATGGCAGCGGTTCCGCTGACATCCGACCTCCGCAAGGGCGTTCCGTAGCTGCTGGGCAGGATCGAGCGCGAAGAGCAGCGGCAACAGAGTCGCGTCAACGGTCGCCGCCAGGCCGACTCCGTCGTCGAGCGTCACCCGCACACCGGCGAGGCTGTAGCGGCCGTTCTCGAATCGCAGGCTCTGGTCGAGGCTGTGCCCGTTCACGAGCCGGTAGCGGCCGTCGAGGAAGGCGTCGTCGCTCACGACCGGCGCGTCCATGGCGGCGAACAGGCGGAGCAGGTGCCCGCCGGCGTGTCCCGTCGCGGGCCGCTCGAGGTCTATTCCACGACAGCGGTTATTCCCTTCTCGGCGACGCAGGACGACGGCACCGATCCCGATCGCAGCGATTCCCTCGCGCTCGTAGTAGTCGAGCCAGCGCTCGACGCCCGACGAATATGCCTCGCGATCGCGGCGAAGCGGCTCGTTCCACAGCGCCGCGTAGCTGAACGGCTCGACCGACTCGTGAGCGAGTAACAGCGCGTCGCAGCCCGTGCCGTCCACCCACGCTTCGAGCGGCTGCCACCTCTCCTCCGCGTCGCGGCAGATCCAGTTGCAGAGAATCGTCGCGTACCCTCCGTCGCGCAGGTGGGCTGCCGCACCTCGCACGACGTTCCGGGAGACGGCGTCGCCGTCGAGGCCACCGTCGCGGAACACGAAGCTCGAGTCCGGCGAGATCACGAACGGCGGATTCGAGACGATCAGGTCGAATAGCTCATCGCCGACCGGTGCGAACCAGCTTCCTTCGCGAAGCTCGAGCTCGATCCCGTTGAGACGCGCGTTGAGCCCGGCGATCTCGATTGCGCGCGGGTTGACGTCGGATGCGACGACTGCCTGTGCGTGCCTCGACGCCAGCAGCGCCTGTGCGCCGCAGCCCGTTCCGAGGTCGAGCGCACGCGCCACCGGCTCGCGGATCGTCAGCGTCGAAAGCGTGCGTGTGGCGTTGTTGACGCCCCCGACATAGTCGCGCTCGCGGACGTGTTCCTCGCCGTCGTGCGCGAGCAGAAATCCGTCAGCGGGTGCGAGTCGCAGCGTCGCGTGCACGAGGCCGCCGTCGAACTCGACCAGGCCCGCCTCCTCGAGTTCGGCCGCGGGGAGCGGAAGCGTCTCGGCCGGCACGTCTTCGCCGAGGACGAAGAGCCTGATCAGGCTCGCGTGTCCAACGTCGACGTCTGGCCTCCGGAGGTGGAGCGCCACCGCGTCGAGATTCGCGACGGGCCCGAGCGCCGCCGGAATCTCGTCCTCGGTCAGCCCGCAGGCCTCGAGCCTTGACTTTACGTCGGCCATCTGCACATCCTGCCCGGTGGGAGGGCGATCATATCTGCCCTGCCAGCGAACTCAGAGGAGGTCAGATGGGTAAGAAGAGTGACGCGGCCAAGGCAAGCCTCGCCGTTGCCTTCCTCGCGGCCGGTGGCACAGTTGCGGTGGGAGCTTCGGCGGCCACCGAGAATCCCGAGGCGGTGGTGTCGTCGTACTTCGGAGGCATAGGGCTCCGCGACAACTTCCAGGGGTACCTCAAGCTCACGACCCCGTACGAGAGCTTCTACAAGTACTACAAGCTCGAACAGAACGCAGCGATCAGGACCGTGCAGAAGTTCTCGCTCAAGTACGAGGTCGCGCCGCCACCCGGCTTCGAGATCTCGACGACTAGCCGGCAACCCGGCGGCCCCTTCTGCGCATACGGCGTTCCGGTTCCTCGAGCCCCTGGCTTCGCAATGAGTACGGGGGGCCCGCTCAGGCGGGCCTCCCTGCGACCACCGGTGTGCCGATCGGGAGCTTCTACACTGGATCCGTGAGCTCGCTTGACGCGGACACCGTGCGTGGAGTGGCGGCCAACCTCGCGAACGACCACTACACGGCCCGGCTCGTGGCCGGCCTTCGAGCCCGGCGAAACCCGTCCGATCCTCCTCAAGGGCGCGTCGGTGCGGCGCATGCTGTACGGCGACGCCGAGGATCGAGTCTCGAACGACATCGACCTGCTCGTGGCGCCGCACGAGGTCGCAGCGGTCGAGGCGGCGCTACCCGATCTCGGCTTTCGCTTCCTCGCGGTCGACGCGATCGGGGTCGGTCGCGCGCACGATCGCGTGTGGGCGCACGAGTCGAGCGGCCTGCTGCTCGAGCTTCACACCACCATCTCCGGCATCGGCGCCCAACCGTCAGCCGTCTGGCAGGCGCTCTCTGCTGCGACCGAGGTGATGGTGCTCGAGGGGCAAGAGGTCGAGATCCTCGACGAGGTGGCGCGGACGTTCCATATCGCGCTCAACGCCGCCCACCACGGCCGGCAGAACGCGAAGACCGTACGCGACCTCGAGCAGGCGCTCACGCTGATCCCCGCAGCCGACCTGGCAAGGTGCGGCGGCGCTCGCGACTCGCCTCGACGCGCTTCCCGCGTTCGCGGCGGGGCTCCGCCTCGATCCGCGCGGCAACGAGCTGCTCGAGTCGCTCGGGATCGATGTCGAGCCCGATGCGATGGCGGCGCTTCGTGCCGAAACGGCGCCCCCGCTGGCCCAGGGCTTCGGGTGGCTGGCGCAACTGCCGTCGACGGGGGCGCGGGCACGGTTCGTCGCGCGGACGCTGGTGCCGCCGCGCGGCTACATGGAGTTGTGGTGGCCGCGCGCGGGTCGCGGCGGGCTCTGGCTTGTCGCCGCGTACTGCCTGCGTCCGTTCTGGATCGCCGCACACCTCGTCCCCGCCGTGCGGGCGTGGCGACGCGCGAGTCGGAGCACGAGACAGTAGTCAGCTCCCCGCTTGCAACTGCGCGCATTGTTCTCTCCAGACGATCGAGAAGCCCTGGGGCACGGCGTCGAACCGGCGAGCATGCAGAACGGAGAAGATCGGAACTGACGCGACGAGGTTGACGTACGCGCGCAGGATCGCCCGCTCGCGCTGGTCGTCGAGCGGCTTGAAACGGATGCCGAACGGAAGCAGCGTCGCGAGCGATTCGGCAGCGTCCAACTCTCGAACCTCGATCTCTTCCCTCGTGCCACTCGGATCCGGGGGTGCGAGTGCGCAACAGGGCCCTCAGGCGTCCAGTAGACCACGCTGGTGCGAGCTCGGGGTCAACTGCCGGCAATCCGTCGGACACGAAGAACGCCCTCGATTCCGGCCGAAGCTTGGAGCGAAAGGGCAATGCGGTTGTCACGACCTCGGAAGACCCAACCTGGACGGCCAGCGCGTCATCTGCCCAGAGGCGATGGCCGCGGAGCGCCAGGGCACAGGCGAGCGTCGACTTGCCGAACCCGGAATGCCCGCAGAAGCCGAAGACCCCGGCGTCGTTCTCGGTGGCGCTCGCGTGCAAGACCTCGTAGCCCGTCCGCCTGCAAGAAGAGCGGGATCCCGATCCCCTGGAGCTCGTCCTCGACAGGTTCCGATCCACGCCCGGGCACGGCGTTACCTCGAGCACGCCTGAGTCATTCCAGGAGAAGTCGGCGACCGCGGGAACGCGAATCCAGCGGTGGCGCCCTCTTGCCGCTCCGTAGACGCTCGGCTCGCCGAAAACGTCGATCATCGCCGGCTCGAACGACAGGCCGACGGAAGGCTGCGCCTCCGGGTCGTTCATCCGTAGTGCAAACCGGGCGCTGATGCCCTGCCCGCTGCTGCATGGCGCAAGACCACGTGGCGCAGCACTGCCGAGGCGTTCAGCCGCGTTCGAGATGTGATCCCGGCCGTTCAGGAACTCGGCGACGTCACACACCGTGACGTCACCGCGTCATCCCCATCCCACTCTTGCCGTCGGCCACCGGACGTGGTACCGCCGCCCTGCATGATGTCGCCCAGTCTGCCGACCTTCTTGAGCACCATCGGCTCCCACGCGGTCTTGCCTGGCTGATTCGTCGGCGGGATCGGCGTATCTGTCATCTATCTGCGCTCCCCTCTGACGACCTGGACGCCGCCACCCAAGCCTCGCATGCAAGGACTTGCCACTGCGCATAGTAACCCATCGGGCTCGGATAAGTCCCCCCAGCAGGGGTAAGACCCTGTCTGACCGGAGGATGCCCATCGCCTCCAGTTCGGGTAGTCCACCGAGATAGGCGAGCGACCGCGCCGTTTCGGTACGAAGGAGTTGCGAGAAGGTCTGGTCGAACGCGGCGATGCTCAGCATTTCGGCGCTCGAGCCGCTGACTCTCCGGCGGTAGCTCGCGTGACCGAGTCCCTTGTATCGGCCGTCGAGTAGCAGAACGTCCAGGCGAGCGTGGGCTCTGAACGCCATGAGCCCGGTGTCGTAGTAGGGCTCCTCGACTGCTATGCCCAGCTGGCGTCCCGTCAGAAACGAGGCTTCGAGCAACGTCGTCGTGTCGCCGGCGTCGAATCCACTCGTCCAGTCGGAGTCGACGGTCGGGGACGAGAGGGCGCGGGTAGGCTCGTTTGTCGATCAGATCGTGCCTGAGACGGTTGTCGGGCAGGGCCCAGTCCGGGAGCGAGCGACTCGTGCGTCGGTCGACGACGTTCCGTACGAGCTCGGGCGCTCGTCCGCCGACCTTCTGTTGCGAGTCTCCGTCGCGCCCGGTAAGCCAGATGCCGCCCCGTGGCCCGGATGATCCTCGCCCGATTCGCGTGCGGGTTGTAGTCGCCCCACGCGTCGACAAGCCGTCGCAGGTCGCCGAAACGACCTGCGACGAGCAGACCGGAGAGCTCGTCCCACGTCGGCTCCATGAGCAGGTTTCCGCCCTCACCGCTCAGCACGGACACGCACCCTCGAGCTGCACCTGCCAGCGCGAGCGGCTGGTACGCACCCTGCCAGGGGTTGATCGGGGGCAGCCATGACCTTTCGCCGAGGCGGAGGCCGGAGATCAAGGTGCCGTCGCCACCCGATGCCTCGTCGAGGCTCGAACATCACGCTTGGAAGCGAAAGATCGTGTGCAACTGGCGTGCTGGGTACGGCTCTCGTCGGCGTCGGGGTCGGGGAATCGCAACGACAACGCCACAGGGGCGGGCGATCCCCGCGTGCCGGCTCTCCTCCGCGGCTATCGCTGCCACGACCGCGGAGTCGACGCCGCCGCTCAGAAAGACCGCAGCCGGTTCTTCCCGGATCCTTCGCCGCACCGACTCCCGCACGAGCCGGTCGAACTCCTCATGCGCTTCTCTCGGATCAGCCGTCATCTCCAGCTGCTGCTCGTGGGCGTGAATAGCGTCGAAGGGACGTTCGGCCGTCGCGAAGCTCGAGAACGTGTCCCGGGCGGGACACGATCGACGTGCGCTGAAGAACGTCGCAGAAGGTTCGACCGTTGCCGTGAGCATCCATTCGGCGATTCCGAGCGGATCGAGCTCGGAGCGGCCGCTCTCGCCCACCACGACCCGGGGCGAAGGGGAGATGAGAAGGTCTTCGTTGCGCCTGCCGTAGCAGAGCGGCCTGAGCCCCGATGCGATCACGGGCCAGGATGACAGCGCCGGACGACTCCTCCCAGAGAACGAGCGCGAACTCGCCGTCGATGAGGCCGAGCGCGTCGAGACCGCGCGATCGATACGCGCGAAGGATCAACTCGGCGTCGTTGCACTGACGCTGCCTGGAGCGCCGATCCAGTGTTTGCTCGAGGCCGCTGCGATCGTGCAGCCGACCCTCGAGCAGGATCACGATGCCGTCCTCGCGGGCGACGCTTTCGTGACCTCCCGCCGGCAATCGAAGGCGCAGGGACACTCCGCCGGCGCTTCGGTATTCGACGAGATCGTCGCGGTCTGTGGAGAGAGCTTCGACCTTCGCCGACGATCGCGAGCCAGAACAGCTTTGCGTCGTCGAGTTGCGACGTCGGCTCGAGGTGAGTCACGGGCTCGGTCGCAGCAGTCCCTCGCCGACGAGCTGTTCGAGGAGCGCATCGACCTCGCCGCGCAGCTGTAACGCGTCGACCTCGTACTCCTCGGTCAAGCACGCAGTCGCCTCGGACACGGAAAGGCCCTGTGAGAGCAGATCCCACAGCCGTGCCCCTGTCGGGTTCAGAGAGAAGATCTCACTACGTTCGAGCTGCACGATGACGACCTCGTCTCCGACGCGGCGGGTGAAGACGTCGGCATGAGGCTCGAGGTGATCGCTCATCTCTTTGGTGCGGACGGAGAGCAGGCTTTACTTGGGAGTGGTGCGCACGCAAGATACCGCTCAGATGGAATACGGGGTCACCGACTACGGCCGAATGATCTCCGACACGTTCGCATGGAAGCGTACGTTGGTGCGCTCGAGCGCACCATCAAGCCCGGAAACGTCGTGTTGGATATCGGCACCGGAACGGGAATGATGGCGCTCGTGGCCTGCCGACTCGGAGCAGCGCGGGTCATCGCCCTCGAACCGGACGACGTCATCGAGGTCGCCCGGCAGACCGCGCAAGCGAACGGCTGCGACGACCGCATCGAGCTTCATCCAGGTGCGATCGACCGAGCTCCAGCTCTCGAAGCGAGCAGACGTCATCGTCTCCGACCTACGCGGGGTGCTCCCGCTCTATTCCGGTCACATCGGCGCGATCATCGACGCCCGCGACCGTCTTCTGGCGGAAGGCGGCAACATGATCCCCAGACGAGACACGCTGTGGGTGGCTGCTGTCGAGGCGCCGGATGCCTATCGACGCAACGTCGACTGCTGGTCCGGGCACGATCTCGGGTTCGACCTGACGTCCGTGCGTCAGCTCGCGGCGAACACGTGGTCGAGGGAGCGCGTGGAGCAGTCCGCGATGCTGACGGACAAGGCTCCAGGTCGCGGTACTGGACTACGCGACCATCAACAGTCCCGATCTCGACGCCTCGCGTGAGCTGAGCGTTCGCAGGAAGGGCACCGCGCACGGCCTGTGCGTCTGGTTCGATGCGGAGCTCACCGAGGGCGAAGGATTCTCGAACGCTCCCGATCGACCCGAGGCAATCTACGGCAACGCATTCCTCCCGTTCGAGCAACCGGTCGCTCTTCAGGAGGGGGACTCCGTGCACGTTCACCTCCGAGCGGTTCTTGCGGGCGGAGACTACGTCTGGGGATGGAGCACCGGCTTCGAGCGACATGGTGCGGCCGCAGTGCGCTACCGCCAGTCCTCAGTGCTCGGGGTTCCCTTGACCTCTGCCCAACTCGAGCGAAGCGGCCCCGGCTTCGTGCCCAGCGCTCTCGCGGCAGGGAGAGAGCCAGAAACTCGCGCTGGAGCTGATGGGAGGCGAGTCGACGCTCAGCCTGGGGGAGATCGCCGCTCGTGTTCAGCAGGACTTCCCCGAGGAGTTCTCGAACGAGAGCGACGGTCTCGCGATTCGTGGTTCGGCTCGCTCAGAAGTACAGCCGGTAGCGGCTCAGTACTCGGAGAGCGACCCCTTCTGCGGGCGCGCCCCGAAGCGCGACCGAAGGCCAGCAAGGCGATCGGCCAGAGGATCACCGCGAAGATCGCGAGGACGACCGCGTCCGTTCCCAGCCGGTACCGGAGAACAGCGCGCGCGTGCGCCCGTCAAACGCGTAGAGGAGGGGGACGAGCGCAGCCAGCCGCTCGAGCCAGTCCGGCAGCACGGAGATCGGGAAGAACATGCCGGCGAGGATGGACATCAGGTAGACGAGCGCGCCGGAAACGATCTGGCCGCGCTTCATGACCAGGACGGCGGCCCCCGCGAGAATGCCGATCGGTGCGAGAGCCACCCCCGAGAGGAGCAACACCAGCGCGAGGCCTCCCAGCTCGTGCTCGATACGTCGAGGTCCATCAGGAGCGCCGCGATCAGCGAGATAGAACGTTGCCTGGACGAGCGGCAAAGACGAACGGGAAGCCGACGAGCCCGACGGAGAGCTCGATCGAGCTGGCAGGCGTCGACGCGAGCGCTTCGAGCGTTCCGGTCGTCTGCTCCTCTCGCACCCGGTAGCCGACACTCGAGGTCGTCGCATCGAGCACGGTGCCCACGACAACCCCGACCGCGACGAAGGCGAAGTACGACGGCGCCTGTCCGAGATCGGTGGAGGAGACGTCGTCGAACGTGCGAGAGATGAAGTAGTAGAGCACCAGCCCGAGCACGCCGTACGCGGCCTCGAGGCCGAACGAAAGGCGGTAGGAGCCGGTGATCAGGAGATCCCGGCGGACGAGTGCCCTAACGACCGTGGGGCTCAGGTGCATGCAGATCCAGGCGTCGGTCGGAGCGCGTCACATCGTCGTCGCGGTGGGTAGCGATCAGAACGGCCGCCTCGGGGCGCGCGTGGAGTGCCTGCCAGAGACGGTCGACCGCAGCGGTGTCGAGCGAACGAGTCGGCTCGTCGAGCAGGAGCACGGCGGGGTCGCCGATCAATGCGCGCGCCAGCGACAACTGCTGAATCATGCCCGTCGAGCAGCGATCGACTCGCTTGTCGAGGATCGCCTGCAGCTCCAGCTCCTGCTCGAGTGCCTTCACGCGCCGGGCTCGCCTCGGATCGAGGAATGCCTCCGCACGCCCGCAAAGAACAGGAGATTCTCTCGCCCCGACAGGCGGAGATAGAACGATCGTTCCTGCGACAGCGAAACGCCGAGCGACTGCCGCGCAGCACGCGAGCCGGGCGCCTGGCCGAGGAGCGTGATCTCGACCTTCGGTAGGCGTCACGGTGCCCGCGATGCAGCGCAGGATCGTCGTCTTCCCGAGCCGTTCGATCCGCAGAGCGCCACTCGCTCACCGCGCTGGAGCTCGAGGTTGAAGTCGTGCACAACCAGATGTCGGCCGAAGCGGCGACTCATTCCTTCACGAGGACGGCAGGAGGCGCTCATCCCTCGATCGCCGCGCCGGCTCTGTCTTGGCGTCCGCCTGCGCCGAAGGTCACGAGCTCGGAATACACCTGTGTCAGATCCGGCCGCTCGAGGATCGGAGCTCCGTCGACGAGCACCCAGACGTGGCCGATGAACTCGTCGTTCCTCCCATTCCGACCACGAGCTGCGGATCGGTGTTGATCCGGGACAGGAACCGGTAGAGGATCAGGCTGCGCTCGAGGCAGTTCCCTCCCGATTGCCGGGTGATCCGGCGGACGAGCGTCACGACATGCTGCTCGCGTGCGCGTTGCCGGGCGCGGCCGTTTCCGTTCAGCCACATCAGGCGAACAAGCCTCTTGAACGGAACGACGCGCTTCAGCAACGGAAGGGTCGCGATCCAGGCCACCGTCCGCGCCGTCAGCCACACGTCCGCCGGCGAGGCGAGGAGCTCACCGAGCGAACGGAGACGGCGAATCGAAGGCACGAAAGGTAGACCCATCTCGGGTGAAGTGCGGCGTGCAGCCGCTCAGCTCGCCTCGCGACGCTCGACAAGACCCTCGGACTGCAACTCCCAGCAATCGGTCAACCGACGCGCCCACGTCGCTCGGCGCCACGTCGTATTCCGCCTGAAGCGTCGAGCTCGATCTCGCTGCGGCTGCGCCCCGCCGACAGAAGCTCCCAGAAGCGCGCGCCGGTGGCGTTCAGAGCGATGGATGTGGTTCGTCCCCAGATGGACGAGCACGACCTCGTCGCCAATCCGGCGTGACACGACGTCAGGGCCGGGTTCAGGGAGCTCGGTGGCCTTGTCTGAGTCTGGAGGAGGCATAGCAGCACCGTACGGATACGTCATAGACCTAGCCCAGGATCAGGTGCGCTGCAAGCCTCCGAGAGGCTAGCGGAAGTCCCGAGGGCATCGGCAACACCGACGTCCAGCGCTTCGTGGCCGTGACGCAATGCCACCGCGCGCCTACGCGCATACGATCCGACCGTGCCTGCCTGCGTCTGCTTCGTCGTCGGTGCCCGCCCGAACTTCATGAAGGCGGCGCCCGTCCACCGTGCCCTGGGTGAGCTCGACCCCGGGGTGGAGCGGCTGCTCGTGCACACCGGGCAGCACTACGACGCCGAGATGTCCGACGTGTTCCTCGACCAGCTCGGGCTGCCGCGGCCGGACGTCTTCCTCGGCGTCGGCTCCGGCTCGCACGCCGAGCAGACGGCCGCGGCGCTCGTCGGGGTCGGAGCGCGATCCTGCGCGGAGCGCCGGCCCGTCGCTGGTCGTCGTGCCGGGCGACGTCAACTCGACGCTCGCGGCCGCGCTCGCCGCCGTGAAGCTCCGCATCCCCGTCGCCCATCTCGAGGCGGGCCTGCGCAGCTTCGACCGCGAGATGCCGGAGGAGCACAACCGCCGGCTCACCGATCACGTCTCGGACGTCCTGCTCGTGCACTCGCGAGAGCGCGATCGAGAACCTCCGCGCCGAGGGCATCGAGGACGGCGTCCACCTCGTCGGCAACACGATGATCGACAGCGTCTTCGCCCACGTCGACGCCGCGCGCGCCGCGCAGCCGTGGCGCGAGCTCGGGCTCGAGGCGGGCGGCTATGCGCTCGTCACGCTGCATCGCCCGAGCCTCGTGGACGACGACGACAGGCTCGCCGCGACCGTCGACGGCCTGATCGCGCTGCGCCAGAGCCTGCCGGTGGTGTTCCCCGTGCATCCGCGGACGCGCGCGCGGCTCGAGCGGCTCGGTCTCGACCGCAGGCTCGCGGCATCGGGCGTGACGGCGACCAGTCCCACTCGGCTACCTCGCCTTCCTCGGCCTCGAGGCCGAGGCGCGTCTCGTGCTGACCGACTCGGGCGGTGTCCAGGAGGAGACCTCGGCGCTCGGGCGTGCCGTGCTTCACGCTGCGCGACGGCACCGAGCGGCCGGTCACCGTCGAGCTCGGCACGAACACGGTCCTCGGCGCCAGGCCCGAGCGGATCGCGGAGATCCCGGCGCCTGCTCGGCGCGGCGGCTCCCGCCGAGCCGATCCCGCTCTGGGACGGCCGCGCGGGCGCTCGTGCCGCGGAGGTGCTGCTCGGGTACCTCGGGAGTCACGCGTGATCGACCTCCACAGCCACGTTCTGCCCGGCCTCGACGACGGCGCCCGCACCATCGACGAGTCGCTCGCGATGGCGCGCTCGATGGTCGCGGACGGCGTCTCGGCCGTGGCGGCGACGCCGCACGTGCACCCGCGCTACCGCACGCCCGTGGCGGAGATGGAGCGGGCGCTCGGCGAGCTGCGCGCTGCGCTCGTCGCGGAGGGGATCCCGCTGGAGGTGCTGCCGGGCGGGGAGATCGCGCTCGACGAGCTGCCCGGGCTCTCCGCGGACGAGCGGGTTCGGTTCGGGCTCGGCGGCAATCCGCGGCTGCTCCTGCTCGAGTTCCCCCTACTACGGGTGGCCGCTCGCGCTCGAGAGCACCGTGCGCGACCTCGGCGCCGACGGGATCGTGTGCGTGCTCGCACATCCCGAGCGGAATCCGGACGTGCAGGAGCGGCCGGAGCTGCTCGGGCGGCTCGTGTCGGAGGGGGCCGTGTCGCAGCTGACTGCGGCTGCGGTGGACGGTCGGATGGGGAAGACGCAGGCGCGCTGCGCGTTCGCGCTGCTCGAGCGCGAGCTCGCCCACCTCGTCGCGAGCGACGCCCACGCCCCGGCCGTGCGCGAGGCAGGTCTCTCGGCGGCCGCTGCGGCCGTCGGCGGGGGAGAGCTCGGCGCGTGGCTGACGCGCGACGTCCCGGCGGCGCTGCTCGCGTCTCGCGAGCTGCCGCCGCGACCTCCGCTGCCGCGCCGCGGGCTGCTGTCGCGCTGGCGCTCGTAGGCCCGCGGGTCGCCGCGCGGGTGAGCCCGGAGACAGGCTGAAGCCTGTCACCGGGCCGACGGCGACGGAAGCCAGAAGGGGGGTGGGCCCGACTCGGCTCCCGCACCTCTCAGGGGAGGAGATAGGTGCGGGGACCGAATACCGCCGGGCCCACCACGCACGAGGGCCGGCCCCCACGGCCTCCACACGCCCATTGTCTCACAGGCGAGCCTGCTGCACGAGCCCGGATCGGGATCTGGGCGGCAGCGAGACGCGGGCGTGGCCGCGCCCGCAGAATCCGGCACCGATTTTCCCTCGATCGAGGGATGTACTTCGTGGGCCGTCGGCACCACGCTCCTGATGGACGACCAATGCGGCCAGGAGGGAAGAGATGACTGCGGCTGATCTTGCGGCCCTCGAGATTTCCGGGACGGAATCGGACCCGGTCAGGTGCTGGCGCCTCGAGGAGCTGTGTCGCGCCGGCTACGACGAGGAGGATGCAACCGAGATCGCGTTCCACCTCGACATCGATCTGCACGAGGCGGTCGCTCTGGTCCGCCGGGGGTGCCCGAGCAGGATCGCGGCCAGGATCGTGCTATAGCGCACGCCCGTCCGCGTCGCGGGGATGCTGCCGTTCTCGCGACGATCATTCGCCGATCTCTGCGCCGGATCAGGGCCTGGGGGGTGGTGCTCGAGGCCGGGGTTCGCAATACTCCCTGCATGGAGCCACAAGCCCATCGAGCCGACCGCGAGGCCATGCTCGCCGACCACCGCGCCGCGGCCGAGCTCGTCGCGCACGAGATCGACGAGACGATCGCCGCTGCCGCGGCGAAGCGACGGGAGTACGAGGACCACGTGATCGACCGGATGCGCGCCGCCGATCGGCAGCCGGCGCCCGAAGCGACCGCCGACGAGGAGGCCACGAGACTGCTGCTCGCCGCTGCGCGTGCCGCGGAGGACGTTCGCGTGGCGTCGCGCCGTCGAGCTCTGCGCACACTGACGAAAGCGCGCGAGCGCGCCAGGCAAGTCGATCTGAGGTCCGAGCAGGAGGCCGCAAGGCTCGCCGAGCTCCGGGAGAGCCGAGAGCAGCTCGAGCGCGAACGGGAACAGATCCTCGAGGCACCCCGCGCCGAAGCCGCCCGCATCATGGCAGCCGCCGTGGTCGCCGAACAACGTGCCGCGGAGACCGAGCGCGAGGCGAACGAGCTCCTCGCCCGGGCCCGCACCGAGGCAGCCGCCTCCGAGCAGGAGCGCCGCGAGGAGGCCGACCGCGAGGCCCGGGAAATCCTCGCCCGGGCCCGGGCCGAAGCCGGCCGCACCCTCGCCGCGGCGGACGAGGAGCGCAGCCGGGTGCGGAATCTGCTGACAGGGGCGCTCGCGTCGCTCGACCCGGTGGCGCCGATCGAGGCGGCAGGCCCTGCCGGCACCGCGGTCGCCGCGCCGTCCGCCGATCTCGTCGGCGATCTCTCGTCGCGCCTGCAGGAGACGGACACCGGGTAGCAGCGACGCGGTGCGCAGGCGACAGGCTTCAGCCTGTCGTCCGGGTGTGGAGCCCGGTGGCCGGCTGAAGCCGGACACCACGCGGGGTGGGCGGCGACAGGCTTTAGCCTGTCGTCCGGGTTTCTCCCCGGCGCGAGCCCGGACGACCGGCTGAAGCCGGTCGCCGTCCGGTGTTCGGCTGCGCCGGGCGCTGCGTGCCCGGACGACCGGCTGAAGCCGGTCGCCGTCCGGTGTTCGGCTGGCGCCGGGCACTGCGCGCTACGGTGAGCGCATGGCGATGCGCAAGGACGTGCGCGAGTTCATCCGCCGGCTCGAGGCCGTCGGCCTCACCGTCGAGGCGACGCCCGGCCACTACCACGTCTACCGCGACGGCAAGCCGCTGCGGAAGGCGAACGGGATGCCGTTCACGCTCCCGTTCTCGCCCGACACGACCCGCTGGCGCAAGACCGCGATCAACGACCTGCGCAAGCTCGGCATCGACGTGTAAGCGGCAGGGCGCGGAGCCCGGACGACAGGCTGAAGCCTGTCGCCGAAAGCCCGGACGACAGGCTGAAGCCTGTCGCCGGAGTCACGAAAGATCCCTCGATCGAGGCATGAAATCCCCCGCAAAGGGAGGTGAGATAGGGCTGCGGCTGCCTAACGTCCGATGCGTAGGCGGCACGAGCCCGCGGGGCTCAATACGGAAAGGCAAACATGCGGCACGGAAACGCTACTGGCGGATCGAACTATGCGGGCGTGAAGGCCTCGGACTCGCGTGCGAACGCGCTCTGGGGCAAGGGAAAGCGGCGCTACTCGCTGCTGCTCGCGATCGCCGTCGTGGCGGCCTCGGTCACGGCGGGCGCGGCGACGACGACGGTCGAGGCGGCGACGAGCACCGGTTTCGTGCCCCAGTCCCTGCGCGACCGTGCCGCGGCGAACCCCGAGGCGACCTTCCAGGTCATCGTCCAGAGCTCTGAGGCCCGGAAGACCGGACAGCTTCAGGCTGCCGTCGAACGGGCCCTGAAGTCGCGCCCCGGGAGGGCAAGGGGGCTCAAGCGGAAGTTCGACCTGATCCCGAACGTGACGGCGGAAGTCACAGGCGCCCAGCTCGCAGAGCTGGCGGCAGCCGACGGCGTTCTCGCCGTGACCGAGGACACCCCCGTCGTCGCCAATGCCTACGGCAACCCCCAGACGTGGGCGTCGACGGTCGGCGTTCAGTGGGATGCTCCGCCTTCCGGCACGTCCTATCCGACGATTGCAGTCGTCGACTCGGGCGTTCAGGGTCGCACCGACTTCGGCAGCCGGCTCAGGAGGCAGGTCGACTTCACCTCGGGCACCGGCCACGAACTCCAGCGGCGACGGCTTCGGTCACGGCACGCTCGTGGCCGGGCTGGCGGCCGGCGGGAACGATGGCTACACGGGTGTCGAGCCGCGCAGCAGGATCGTGTCGCTCGACGTCCTGGACGACACCGGGACCGGCACGGTGAGCGACGTGATCGCGGCGTGTGACTGGATTCTGCGGTACCGGAACTACTACAACATCCGCGTCGCGAACTTCTCGTTGAACGCCGGCAGCGGGGCCGGCGTGGCGAACGATCCGCTCGACCGGGCCGTCGAGAAGCTCTGGCTGAACGGCATCGTGGTCGTCGCGGCGGCAGGGAACTACGCCGTCGGCGGCGCCGAGAGCGGCGTGGGCTTCGCACCCGCGAACGACCCGTTCGTGATCACCGTCGGCGCCGCCGACACCAACGGGACGGCGACGTCGAGCGACGACTTCGCAGCCCCCTGGTCGGCCTGGGGCCCCACCCAGGACGGGTTCCGAAAGCCCGAGCTGGCGGCTCCGGGGCGCGTGCTCAACGGCCCCGTCCCGGACAACTCCCTGCTGGCGACGACGTTCCCGGACCGAAAGCTCGAGCCGTCGTACATGTGGATGTCCGGCACGTCGTTCGCGGCTCCCATCGTGTCCGGCGCGGCAGCGACGCTGCTGTCGCGGCACCCGAACTGGACGCCGGACCAGGTCAAGGGCGCCCTGATGGCCTCCGCGGGCGTCCCGGCCGGGTACAACTCGGTCGGCGCACTCGGCGTCGGCGTCGTCGATATCGCCAAGGGGATCGCAGCCGACGGGCTCGCGAACCCGAACGCAGGGCTGAACCAGTTCGTGGCGACCGACCCGTCGACGGGATTGAGGAGCTTCGACGCGACTCGCTGGGCGTCGGTTGCTGCGGCAGACCCGACCTGGAACGCCGCGTCCTGGTCGAGCGCGTCGCTGGTCGAGCGCGTCCTGGTCGAGCGCCTCGTGGTCGAGCGCGTCCTGGTCGAGCGCGTCGTGGTCGAGCGCGTCGTGGAGCAGCGCCAGCTGGTCGTCGGCCTCCTGGTCGAGCGCGAGCTGGTCGTCGGCCTCCTGGGCCAGCATGTTTCCAGGCCGGTAGCCACCCCGGCGCGTGAACAGCGGCTCCCCCGATCGATCGCGGTTACCCCGATCGGGGGAGCCGAGCGCATTCCTGCCGGCCGTTGCTTCGGAGGAAGAGCGCCGAATGACTGCGGAAGTCCATCCCTTCGAGATCCCTGCGAACGCAGCCCGCCGCGACGACGGCCTTTCCGGCTCGGCCTGGGCGTTCCTGGTGCTGGTCGCGGCTGTCGCGGTGACGCTGAGCTGGGCCTCCCTCGCGAACATCGCGCCGCTCCAGCCGGGCGAGTGGGCCGCGTTCGTCCTGATCGCGGTCGGCGCCGCGCTGGCGCACCTCTTCCCCGTCGTCACGCCGCGCAACCAGTCGTACCACACGACCTTCGTCGTCCTCGTCCCGGCCGTGCTGCTCCTGCCCGCCTGGCTGCTGCCTCTCATCGTGGTCGCGCAGCACCTACCCGAGTGGATCAAGGTGCGCTACCCGTGGTACATCCAGGCCTTCAACGCCGGCAACTACCTGGTGGACCTGTTCGCCGCGGCGGCCGTCGCCAACGTCCTGCTGGGTGCGGACGGGCTCGTCCCGAACGACGAGCTCCGGTTTGCGGCAGCGGGCCTCGCGGCCGCGGCCGTCCTCGTGCTGCTCAATCACGCGATCCTCGCGTTGATGCTTCGGCTCGCGCGGGGGCATTCGCTCCGCCAGTCGGGCCTGTTCTCGTTCGAGAGCCTGTCGACCGATCTCGTGCTCGCCGCGCTCGGAGTGCTCGTGGCGTACGCCTGGACGATCAATCCGGCGCTGATCCCGTTCGCGATCGCACCGCTGCTGCTGATCCACCGCTCGCTCTCCGTGCCCCTGCTCGAGCAGGAGGCGCGCCTCGACCCGAAGACGGGCCTCTACAACGTCCGCTACTTCAGCGCCGTACTGAACGACAAGCTCGAGGAGGCCCTCCGCACCGAGCGGCCCCTTGCCCTGCTGATGATCGACCTCGACCTGCTGCGTGAGATCAACAACACGTACGGGCATCTGGCCGGCGATGCGATCCTGGAGCGAATCGCCGACGTGTTCCGGCGCAACCTCCGGGTCGACGACGTGGCGGCACGCTTCGGAGGTGAGGAGTTC
Source organism: uncultured Thermoleophilia bacterium (assembly GCA_963792455.1). Lineage (GTDB taxonomy): Bacteria > Actinomycetota > Thermoleophilia > Gaiellales > Gaiellaceae > Gaiella. Next base: position 1,209,875 of record CAWBWA010000011.1, on the reverse strand, counting down.
GTCCTGCTGCTGCCCGACACCGAGCTCGTCGATGCGCTCGCCCTGGCCGAGCGCGTTCGCGAAGCCATCGGGAGAGAGCGGGTCACCGTCGACGCGATCAAGGAGACGCTGTCGGCGACGGTGTCGATCGGAGTCGCTCTCTGCCCACGGGACGGATCCGACGCAAACTCGCTGATTCACCGCGCCGACCTCGCCGTGTTCCGGGCGAAGATCCAGGGACGCAACCGCGTGGTGGACGGTGGCGCGGAGCCGCTCGCCGACCTGCTACCGAACACCGAGCGGTGGATGCCGAAGCCGACCGAGCAGACGCTGCCCGCCGGCGCCTCGGCCGCGACGCACCCTGCGACCCTGTCCGTCTCGACCCGGCCGTCTTGCCCGGCGGAGCCTGTCGACGATCCGCCCTCCGCCGTCCGCGACGTGGCGAAGTGGGCGTCGCTCGCCGGCATCATGCTGACGGCGCTGGGCGTGGCCGTGACGCTCGCGCAGCGGCCGGCCGATATGGTCGCGCTCCTCACGCTCGCTGCGCTCGTGGCCGGCGGCCAGGCGCTCGCCTTCCAGGCCGAGGCGGGCACCGTCTCGCTGGGGGCCGTCGGGGCGCTCGCCGGAGCCGCCCTGATCGGGAGCGGCGCAGCGGTCGTGCTCGCGTGCGCAGCGGTGCTCGCGGACATGGTCATCCGCAGGCCGCCGGTCTACGCGTCGATCTACAACCTCGGCGTGCTGACGGCCTCGGGTCTCGCAGCCGCCTTCGTCCTGAGCTTCGGTCCGGGGAGCGTGCCGTCGGTCCGGACGGTCGCCTTCGGCGTGGCTGCCGGGGCCGCCTACTACCTCGTCAACACGAGCCTGCTCACCGTCGCGATCGCCGCCGAGGAGGGAAGGTCCCTCCTCGAGGTCTGGAGGAAGAGCTTCGCGTGGCTGCTGCCGCACTACCTGGCCTACGGGGCCGTCGGCGCGATCGTCGCGATCGCCTACGAGGAGGTGCACGTCTACGCCCTCGCCCTGTTCCTCGTGCCGCTGGTGCTGATGCGGGCGACGCAGCTCGGACAGATCCGCTCCTCCCGGGAGGCGAACGCTCGGCTGCGGGAGGCCGCAGGCACGATCCACCGGCAGAACGTCTCGTTGGAGGAGGCGAACCGGCTGCTGAGGGCCCGCTCCACGGATGCGCTCGAGGGCCTCTCGGCGACCGTGGACGCACGCGATGCCTACACGGCCGGCCACTCGCGGCGGGTCCGCGTGATCGCGCTACGGATCGGCGAGGAGATCGGCCTCTCGCAGGGCGAGCTCGAGATGCTCACGTACGCGGCGCTGTTCCACGACATCGGCAAGATCGCCGTTCCGGACACGATCCTGATGAAGCCCGGCGCCCTCTCGGTGGCAGAGCGGGCCGTCATGCAGATCCACGCCGAGGAGGGCGCCGAGATCGTGAGCCGCCTCGGGTTCCTCGCGGACGCCCTGCCGGCGATCCGCCACCACCACGAGAACTTCGACGGCACGGGCTATCCGGCCGGTCTGGCAAACGTCGAGATCCCGCTCGGGGCCCGGATCATCCATGTCGCGGACGCGCTGGACGCGATGATGAACGCGCGCGTCTACCGGCCCGGCCGCTCGCTCGAGGGCGCGCTCGCCGAGCTCCGCCGGCAAGGCGGGCACCCAGTTCTGCCCGCGCTGCGTCGACGCCGCGATCGCGGTCGCCGAGCGCGACACGTCGGTGCGCGAGACGCTCTTCGCCGTCGGCTGAGCAGGCGATCGCGATCGCCTGCCGTGCCAGGCTCGTCCCCGGCCCGGTCGAGCGCAGAGACCCTGGCGGAATCCGTACTGTCCCTTGTGGACATCTTGTCGACCTCTAGTCACAATGTAAATATGTCTCGCAAGATGTGGCGGCATGCGATCACGAGCGCCGGGCAGGTCTCGCTGCCGGCGGAGGTGAGGCATCGGTGGGACACGTCCGCCGTCCTCATCGAGGACGAGGGCGACTTTCTCGTCGTGCGCCCTGCTCCCGCCGATCCGATCGAGGGTCTGCGCGGGATCCTCAAAGGGGGCGACGCCGCCCGGATCTCGACGGAGGAAGCGCTCCGCCGCTGGCGGAGAGAGGACAACGCCGCGCTGGAGCGCAAGTGGCGAGAGCACTACGAGGCGTAGTCCTCGACGCAGGGCCGGTGATCGACCTGCTGCTCGACGAGCCGTCGGCCGGCGAGATCGCGAGCGCCCTCCGTGATGCCGAGTCGCTTCGGATCTCCGTCCTCAACGTGGCCGAGGTCATCGACGTGACCAGGAGGGTGCACGGTACGCCTGCAGAGGATGCCGCAGCGGCCGTCGGACGCTTCCTCGACGAGGTGGCGCGGCCCGTTGCCGCGACGCGCGAACAGGCGGAGCGCGCGGCGGACATCCGCGCGCGGTACTACCACCGGCGTGACCGCGACCTTTCCCTCGCCGACTGCTTCGTGATCGCGGCGGCCGAGCCGGGCGACACGGTCGCGACGTCGGATCGTGCCGTCGCGTTCGTCGCCCGCGCGGAAGGGCTCGACGTCCTTGCCCTCCCGAACGCCCGCGGCCGCCGCCCGTAGAGCCGGCCGTCGCCGATCGGCCGGACCGCACCGAGACTCCTCGCGGAAGCCCGGCGACAGGCTGAAGCCTGTCGCCGGCGGGACGCGCGTGAGAAGCTGTGCGCAGACAACTCGAATCGATCGACGACAGGAGGCTCCGCTGAGCGTGCGACGCAGGCAGCTGGGGATGGGCCTCATGTTCTATCCGCGCGGCGGTTCGGCACAGGTCGCCCGCTATCTCTCTCGCGCGCTCGTGCAGTCCGGGTGGGAGGTCGTGCTCGCCGCGGGGTCGCTCGGGTCGCCGGGGGAGCAGACACATGCCGGCACGTTCTTCGAAGGGCTGCACGTCGAGGCAGCGGACTACACACCCGCTCTCGCGCGCTTCGAGCGGGGTGAGGATCAGCTGGCCGGGCCGGTTCCGTTCCACGGCTCCTTCGAGGCCCGGGAGCAGGCGCCCGATCCGGTGTTCGCCGCCCTGAGTGCGGAGCAGGCGGAGGCTCAGGTGTCGGCGTGGGAGCACGTGCTCGAACGGGCGGGCTTCGGTGGTGTCGACGTGATCCATCTTCATCATCTGACGCCGATGCACGAGGCCGTCGCCCGGCTCTGGCCCGAACGCCCTCTCGTCACGCATCTGCACGGCACCGACCTGAAGATGCTCGCCCGCATCCAGCGCCTCGACGCCGTGGCCGTCGTGCTCGGCACGAGCCTCGAGGGGCTCGCGACCGTCGGGGGCTCGGGTGAGCTGCTCTCCGACAGCCGACTGTCCGACGGGGACCGCGAGCTGCTGCAGGAGACGAACGTGGCCCGGTACCGCTACGGCAACGACTGGGCTGTGCGCCTCGAAGCAGCGGCCCATCGGAGCGGACGCATCATCTGCATCTCGCCTCACGAGGCGTCCAAGGCCGTGCGTCTCCTCGGTGTCCCGGACGAGCTGATCGAAGTGATTCCAAACGGCGTCGACACGGATCTCTTCACGCGTGCGTCGTTCACGCGTGAGGAGCGGCTCGGCCTCCTGCGCCGGTGGCTCGTCGACGAGCCCCAGGGCTGGGACGAGTCGGGGCGACCGGGGAGCATCCGCTACCCGCCGGAGGCGTTGGAGGCGTTCACGGGCCCCGGCGGCGAGCCGCTGCCGCTGCTCCTGTTCGTCGGGCGCTACCTCGGCTTCAAGCGCGTGCCGCTCCTCGTGCGGGCCTATGCGCGGGCTCGGCCCCGGTTCGACACCCCGGTGCCGCTCCTGATCTGGGGTGGATCGCCGGGGGAATGGGAGGGCGAGCACCCGCACACCGTCGCGAAGGAGTTGGGCGTGGACGGTGTCTTCTTCAGCGGCTGGCGTGGGCACGACGAGCTCCCGCTGGGACTGTCGTCTGCCGACGTCTTCGTCGCCCCGTCGGTCGAGGAGCCCTTCGGGCTGGTGTTCCTCGAGGCGATGGCGTGTCGCCTGCCGGTGATCACGACCCGCACCGGTGGGCCGCTCTCGTATGTCAACACCGTCGCCGGGAAGCCGAACGGCTGGCTCGTCGAGCCCGACGACGTCGATGCCCTCGCGGACGCGCTCGTCGAGGCCGTCAACGACGGTGCGGCCAGGAGCGAACGGGCCGACAACGCACGGCACCAGGCTCGGGGTAGCTACTCCTGGCGCGCGCTGTCGGGGCGCTACGAGGCCGTCTACGCCGACGTGCTCGACCGCGCCTCCTCGAGGCCGTAGCGCGCGGGCGACAGGCTTCAGCCTGTCGCCGGGCTGTCCGGGCGCGGGCAACGCCGGGACCCGGAGACAGGCTGAAGCCTGTCACCGAGCGGCAACGGGCTCTCCGGGGAAGCGGGCGAGGAGCGGCTCGATGCTCTCCACCCACGCGTCCTGCCGGTACGCCCGGAACATCTCCCAGGTGCAGAAGGTCGTAGGATCGTCGACGCGGTCGGGGAAGAGGATGCCGTCGAGGTGGTCGAGCTCGTGCTGCATCGTGCCCGCGCTGAGGCCGCCGAAGCGCTCGACCCGCTCGTGCCCGTCGGGGTCGAGGTAGGTCACCTCGACCTCGGTGTGGCGCTGGAGGAGGCCACGGAGGTCGGGGATGCTGAGGCAGCCCTCGTAGCTCGCGTACGTCTCGTCGCCGACCGGGCGGACGACCGGGTTGACGAGGACGCGCCGGTTCAGCCGGGGCTTGTACGGGTAGCGCGGGTTGCCTCCGACCTCGACCGCGAAGATCCGCAGCGGCACGTCGACCTGAGGGGCCGCGAGACCGGCGCCGTTCGCGGCGCGCATCGTCTCCACGAGGTCGTCGCAGATCCGACGGAGCTCCGGGGTACCGAGCTCGGCGACTGTCACCTCGCGGGCCTGCCGCCGGAGGGTGGGGTGGCCGATCTGGACGATGGGGAGGGTGGCCACAGCGGCGAGCCTAGCGTGCGCTGCGCGGAACCCGGACGACAGGCTGAAGCCTGTCGCCGCGCTGGGTGTCTGGCTTCAGCCGGACGCCGGGGTTGCGGCGGCGAGGGCGGCGTGGTGCCGGGTGTCTGGCTTCAGCCGGACGCCAGGGTTGCGGCGGCGAGGGCGGCGCCGTGCAGGATGTCGCGCTCGCTCGCCTCGATCGTGGCGAGGCCGTAGCGCGCCATCACCTCGCGCAGGACGACGAGACCGCCGACGATCACCGGCGCACGGGCGGGCTCGAGGCCCGGCACGCGCTCGCGTTCGACGAGCGGGAGCACGGAGAGGTCGGCGAGCACCTGATCGACGGCTGCGCGTGTGATGCGGTGGCCGTGGATCCGGACGGGGTCGTACGCATCGAGCCCCAGGTCGATTGCGGCGACCGTGGTAACCGTTCCCGCGACGCCGATCGCCGACCGGACGGCGAGAGCGGGGAAGAGGGAGCGAACGTGCGCCGCGGCCGCCTCGAGCTCCTCGATCGTCGGAGGGTCGCTCGAGAGGAAGCGCTCCGTCAGCCGCACGCACCCTGCCTGGAGGCTCGTGGCGAAGGAGACGCCTTCGGGCCCGCCGACGAGCAGCTCGGTCGAGCCGCCGCCGATGTCGACGAGCAGCGTGCCGGCGGCGAGCGAGCGGTCGGAGGTGACGCCGCGGAACGTCGTCTCGGCCTCCCCGGCGCCGTCGAGGAGGCGCGTCGCCCAGCCGTAGCGCTCGCCGAGATCACGCAGGAATGCGGGGCCGTTGGCGGCATCGCGCACAGCACTCGTCGCCACCGCGAGCACCTGCGCGGTGCCGAGCGCGGCCGCCTCGGCGGCGTACCCGTCGAGCACGGCGTGCACGCGGGCGATCGCGGCTGGGAGGAGCTCGTTGCTCTCGTCGACGCCCTCGCCGAGCCGCGTGATCGCGAGCCGGCGCACGACCTCCGTGACACGGCCGTCCTCGACGTCGGCGACGAGAAGACGGGTCGAGTTCGTGCCCAGGTCGACGGCTCCGACGCGCATGGAGGGCAGGCTACGTGCTTCAGACGGCTATCAGATCGACGAATCGCCGAGGATGCTCTCCGCACCCGAGCTGGGGGAGACGCTGCGAGCGTCGCGTCACCACGACGCGCAGATGACGCGTGCGGCAGAGGCACTGGTCGCCCCGTCGTCGCACCCGCCTGAGCCGAGACGGCCGGCGCGTTAGGATTGGGCCCGCGGTCGACCGGCTCCGCCGGTCCGAGGAAAGGAGTCGATGTGGGCGGCAATCTGCAGGGGCGCGAGGTCGAGGGCCGGCTGACGCGTTCGCAACTCCTCGCGCGGGGAGGCGCCGCCGGCCTCGCACTGCTGGGCTCGGATGCGACCGTGAGGCTGCTCGGCGGCGCCGGGGAGGCGCTCGCCGCGACCAAGCCGTCGGAGGTGCGGACCTTCCTCACGCGGCCCGACCTGCGGCCACCGGTGATCACGATCCGCCATCCCGCCGGCGGCGCGGCCGAGGGGCACCTCTTCATCGCCCCGTCGTCGGGCCCCGGGCAGCGCGGGGTGCTCATCTTCGACAACGCGGGCGAGCCGCTGTGGTTCCACCCGACGCCCGTGACGGCGACGGACTTCCGGGCCCAGACCTGGAAGGGCAAGCCGGTGCTGACCTGGTGGGAGGGCACGTACTCCCAGGAAGGCCTCGGCCGTGGTGTCTACGTGATGGTCGACGACTCGTACCGCGAGATCGCCCGGATCCGTGCCGGCGGTACCCGGGACGGCGACCTGCACGAGTTCCAGCTCACCCGCTCGGGTACCGCGCTCGTGACCAAGAACGAGGCCGTCCGGCGCGACATCACCGCATTCGGCGGTGGCCCGAACGGACTGGTCTGGGGCGGCGTCGTGCAGGAGATCGCGCTGCCGAGCGGGAGGGTCCTGTCCGAGTGGCGCAGCCTCGACCACATCGGCCTCGACGAGGCCTACTCGCGCCCGAACGAGAGCCACTTCGACTACTTCCACATCAACTCGATCGACGAGGACTCGGACGGCCACCTCCTCGTCTCGGCCCGCAACACGTGGGGTGTCTACAAGATCCACCGGCGTACGGGACAGGTGATCTGGCGACTCGGCGGTCGCAAGAGCGACTTCAGGATGGGGAAGGGAACCGTGACCGCCTGGCAGCACGACGCGCGCTCTCACGAGGGCGGGCGCCTGATCAGCATCTTCGACAACGGCGCGGCGCCGCAGGTGCAGACGCAGTCGCGGGCCATCCTCGTCCGCCTCGACATGGAGCGGATGACGGCCACGCTCGAGCGCGCGTACAAGCACCGCCCCGGCCGGATCGTCTCGAAGTTCATGGGCAACGCCCAGGTGCTGCCGGACGGAGGCGTCGTGGCCGGCTGGGGGAGCGAGCCGTTCGTGACCGAGTTCGCGCCGGGCGGCGCGATCCGCTTCGAGGCGGTGATGCCGCCCGGCGGGCAGAACTACCGCGCCTACCGGCTGCCGTGGCAGGGCACGCCCGCGGTGCCGCCGCGCCTGGCGCGGGGCCTCGTCCGCGGCAAGCGTGGCATCCACGTGAGCTGGAACGGTGCCACCGAGGTGGCATCCTGGCAGCTCCGCTACGGCCCTTCGGCCGGGGCCCTCGAGGGCGGCCCTGTCGTCCCGCGCGCCGGCTTCGAGACCTACCTCGGCCCCCGCCCGGCGGGGGCGGTGTGGGCATCCGTCGTGGCGCTCGACAGAGCGGGCAAGGCGATCGGGCGCACCCCGGTACGGCGGCTCTGAGCGCGCCGCTTCCGCGGGGTCGCCGCTGCCCGCGCGCTCAGACTCCGGGCACGAACCAGAAGACGCGCCGGACCTGGGCACGCGCCTCGCGAACGGCTGCGAGCTGGACGTCGAGCCGGGCGCGGGAGGTCGCGAGCCGGCCGGAGGCCTCCTTCAGCCGTCCCGCGGCGGCCTCCGCAGCGGCGGAGTGGCGCTCGATCTGCTCCGACACCCGGCTGATCCGATCCATCTCGCTGCCGAAGGTGGCGCTGGCCTGCTTCGCGTTGCGATAGAGCTGGAAGCCGCGCACGGCGGCGTACACGAGCCCGCCGACGACAGCGACGAGGAGCACGGCGAGAGCGATCCAGAACGCCACGACCCGAACGCTAACAGGGAGCGCCGTCCGAACGGGACAGTGCTACCATGTAGGTCGCGTCGCGGGGTGGAGCAGTCAGGTAGCTCGCCGGGCTCATAACCCGGAGGTCGCAGGTTCAAATCCTGCCCCCGCTATAGAAAAGCCCCGGAAATCGGGGCTTTTTCGTTTCTGGTGCCGACCGGCCAAGGGCGGACGACAGCGTGCCTACGGCGTGGCTCCGGAGTTCGCTCCTTCGAGCGATTCCGGATCGTCAGGCGTGAGCTTGCTGGCGCATCCAGCCAGATCCTCGCCCGGTCTTGCTCTAGCCCTAGCTGCCGCTGCTGAAGGAGGACGTTACAGTTGAGATATCGTGCTGCCGGTTCTAGCCGCCCGCGCCGCTGCCGTCGTCATGCTGGGCGTCGCGGCCTTTCAGGTCGCACTCGTCTTCGGTGCACCGTGGGGCGTGTATACGCAGGGAGGCGGAACGGAAGGCGCGCTCGACACTGCTGGACGGGTGCTTGCCGCGCTCTCCTGCGCGATCCTGCTCCTAATGGCCGCTGCCATCTTGGCGCGAGTGCGCGAGGGTCCGCTCAAGAACGCACCGGGGAGACTAGTGACCGCCCTCTCCTGGTTCACGACGATCTATTCCGCGCTCGCGGTCGTCACCGCTGGCGCCGACGCGACCGATTCGCACACCGCGATCGTCGTGACCACATATCGGCTCTCGGCGGACAAGCTAGCCCGCCCGCTGGTGACATTCCCGAACGCTGCGCATGCGACTAGCGCTGCCACTGCACGTTAGACACCGACGCGCTCAGGCCAACCCCCGACTCGCCATGGCGCGGGCGGGCTTATCGGGCCGACGGAGCGAACGAGCACCCGCTCATCTGCGCGAGCGCGTTGTTTGATCTCGCCGCGCCGTGACCGGTGCTCTCCGACCTCTTGCGGATGCAGTACCAGTCTGATCCGACGGATACGACCGCGACGGAGTAGGTTCGACTGGCGACGGCTTCCCTCACATTCGCTGCCGCCGCGGTGCTTTCCGCTTCCGCTCGCCCCGAAAGCAGGCATGCTGAGGGCGACGAGGATACCGAGCACAACGAGCACAATCAGTACCTCGGATCAGGGTAAACCCATGTTCGCGCGGTGCAATATCGGCCGCTCGGCGTTCGAACCCATGCCCTCCGTCGTCCGCACGGACGACACCGCCGCAGATACCGAGCAAGCCGTGCCACCCGTGCGGACAATGCTCTTGCCGCCGATCGAGTCTGGTCCGATGCCCGGTGCGGGGGAGGATACGCCGAAGATCTGATCCAGACCTACGAGGGGTGATCGCGTCTGACGCGACGAGGACGTAGTAGTCCGTCAACCGACGCGGCGTTCACCACGCGGCTGATCCGCCGACGCCCGCATCGAGCCAGCGTACGCTCGGGTCCCGTCTGAGGCGGGCTGCGGGCGGGCGCAGGCGCGCGAACTCCCCGGGTGGGGATGGTCGGCGACGGTACATTCCTCGACATGCGGGAACCGCTGATCCTTGCCGTCCACGAGGACGGTGGCGCCCTGGGTGAGGTGCAGGAAGCGCTGCTCGAGCGGTACGCGAAGAGCTACCGCGTCGTGTGCGTGCCGTCTGCGGACGAGGCCCGGGTGGTGCTGTCAGACGCGCTGGCGTCCGACGATCGCATCGCGCTCGTCCTCGCGGCCCAATGGCTCGAAGGGGGATCGACGGGCAGCGAGCTCCTCGACCTGGTGTGGTCGATGCACCCGCGTGCCAGGCGGGCACTGCTCATCGATTGGGGCGATTGGGGCCAGACGCCGACCGGCCAGGCGATCTTCGACGGGATCGCACGGGGTTACTTCGACCACTACGTGGTGCGTCCTGCGGCGTCGCCCGACGAGATGTTCCACCAGACGATCTCGAGCATGCTCCTCGACTGGGCGGAGGCGAACAGAGTCGCGCCGTACACGGTCCACATCGTCGGCACGTCGTGGTCGGGTCGTGCCTACGAGATCCGCGAGGCGTTGCAGGCGTGCGCGCTTCCGCACACTTTCTGCCTGGCGGACTCGCCGGAGGGCCAGGAGCTCCTCGCCACCGCCGGCGAAGGCGTCGCGCTGCCGATGATGCTGTTCCCCAACGGCGCGGTGCTGGAGAACCCCACCAACGCCGAGATCGCGGATGCGGCCGGTGCGCCCGCCGACCTCGAACGTGAGCGGTTCGACCTGGTGATCGTCGGTGCCGGGCCGGCCGGGTTGTCAGCCGCAGTGTACGGGGGCTCCGAGGGCCTGAACACACTGGCGGTCGATCGCGGCGGCATCGGCGGGCAGGCGAGCTCGAGCTCCCTCATCCGCAACTACCTCGGGTTCCCCCGCGGGATCAGCGGCCGTCTCCTCGCCCGCTCGGCCTGGGAGCAGGCCTGGGTGTTCGGCGCGAAGTTCGCGTTCATGCGCGGCGTCACGACCCTCGAACGGGACGGCGCCGATCTGGTGCTCACGTGCTCGGACGGCACCTCCATCCGCGCCGAAGCGGTGCTGCTCTCGACGGGGGCGAGCTACCGTCGGCTCGGCGTCCCTGCGCTGGAGGGGCTGGTCGGTGCAGGCGTGTTCTACGGCAGCACCCCCTCGGAGGCATCGTTCCTCGGCGGTCGTGACGCCTTCGTCGTCGGCGGTGCCAACTCCGCCGGGCAGGCCGCGCTGCACCTGGCGAACTACGCCCGGCAGGTGACGCTCGTCGTCCGCGGGGAGTCGATCCGCTCGGGTATGTCCGAGTACCTGGTGAGCGAGATCGAGGCCACGTCGAACATCGACGTGCGGCTCGGCATGAAGGTGGTGGGCGGTGGCGGCAACAGCCGGCTCGAGCAGCTGGTGCTGGCCGATGTCGCGACGGGGGCCGAGACGACCGAGCACGCCGACGCGCTCTTCCTGCTCATCGGCGCCCAGCCGTACACCGAGTGGTTGCCGCACGAGGTCGCTCGCGACGAGAGAGGGTTCGTCCTCACCGGTCGCGACCTCCCGGAGGGCAGCTTCCCGCTCGACCGCGACCCGCTGCCCCTCGAGACGAGCGCGCCCGGGGTGTTCGCCGCCGGCGACATCCGGCACGGCTCGGTGAAGCGGGTGGCTTCCGCCGTAGGCGAGGGGTCCATCGCCGTGCGGATGGTCCACCAGTACCTCGCGACGTCGCGCCTGCCGGTCAGCAGTTCCGACCAGAGCTGACCCTCGGTCGGACTCAGCTCCAGTCTGCCCTTCCGGAGCGTGTGGCGCCGAGACCGTTGCCGCGGATGTGGTCGCTTGAGCGCGCGAGTAGGCGGCACCCATATTTCGCTGGTCACGATCGGACTCGGGGTTGGCGCGACCGAGGCCCATGGTCGACTACCTCGGGTCGGTCGCGAGCGCGCTCGGCTCGAAGTTGACCGAGCCTCGTCGCCACGAGCAGAATGCAGTGCCTCGCGAGTTCGTCGGGTGACATTCCCGAACCTGGCAGTGCCAGCCGGTCGGTTCTAGGGGAGGGCTGTCCGAGTGGTACCCGGGCCTCGTCGGGCGCTGCCCTCGCCTACCCTTGGCGGGTGCGCCGCATCCACCTCAGCGCCGGAACGCACGACCAGCGGCACGCCGTCACGACGCGGGTCCTGGACGCGCTCGGACGTGTCGGAGTGGTCGAGGATGCGAGGCAGCATTCGAACAAGGAGATCGCGATCCGGTTCTCGCTCGCGCCCGGAGGGATGCCGGCGTTGCGCAAGGCACTCGCGGAGTTGCCGCTGCGCCTTTCCTTGGCAAGCGCCGCCGAGCTCGCGTCCCTGCCCGATGAGGAAGCGGCGACCGTCTGGCTGGTGATTACGTTCGTGCACGACGAGCCCGACCTGCGGATCACTGCTCCGGCGGTGCCCGGCTGATCACGCCGACCCGAGGCCCTGCCGAGCCGGACGGGACTGCGGCGGCGCGTCACCTCCGGGTACGAGCATGCCGGGGAACCCATTCGCCGCCTCACGTGACATCCCGAACGCTGGCGCAGGCGATAGTCCTGCGCCACCATGAACCCGCGTCCGCTCGGTGCCCGTCGTTGCTAAACGCGCTGGAGGTGCGTGTCCTTGAACCCGGTGGGATACTTCAGCCCGTAAGCGAGAGCACGATCGATTCCGATGTGTGCCACCCAGATCAGACCGACCTGAACAGCGACCTCGGCGCCCGCGATTACTCCGAGGGCAGCGAGGAGCACGGGAAGAGCGTAGGTATGGGCGAAGTTGTAGGCTGCCGCTCCGACGCCTGAACCAGCTGCATAGCCGACCATCGAGAGGTCGGGCGCAAGTATGAGAGCCACGAAGAGCCACCACGGGTAGCCCTCGTGGAAATACACAGCGATCGCCGCAACCGCGACAGCGACTCCTTCGGTTCGAAGCAAGATCCTGGGGAGGTGGCTGGCCAAGGTCGTAAGGCTAGCCGAGAACGCGCCCAGACTTTCGCCATCACCGGCGCAGCCTGCGCGCGTGTCTCCTGAGCCGGTTAGCTTGCTTTCGGGCCGGGGGTAAGCAGCTTCCAGTGTCCCTCGGAGACGATCTCGACGGTGTCGTCGACCACCTTGATCGCGGTCTGATCGTCGATCGCGTACGCAGGCACTGACAACCCTGCCGCCCATTTTTCGATGTTGGCCAGCGACGTGTCCGGCATGTCCTCGCGCTCCAGGTGCGGAAACACCGAAAAATCGACCAGTCCCAGCGCTTTGTCGCTGCCGGTGAGTGGATCACTGTCGTCGTAGGTCTCTCCTCCGAAGTCGGGAGTCGCGACCATCGCCCCACCGCTCGTGCCGACGTAGACCATCTCGGGCCGCAGCGAGGGCAAGAGGTCGGCTAGTCCGGACTGCCGCATCCAGTAACACAGATACAAGGGGCTGCCGCCCCAGACCAGGAGGGCGTCGACTTCCTCGACCGCCGGAACCCAGTACTCCTCCTTGATGCTGGGCAGTGCGGTGAGCTCCAGCACTCCCAACGACTTCCAACCCAGGCCGCACATGGGGCCGCCGCCCGATCCGCTGATGAACCCGTAGACGTGTGAAGGTCCGTTGGGAAAGGGCTGCACCCCGGTGGGAATGCAGAGCGCACTGGACTCGGCGATCGGCTTGCCCAGCAACTCGACCAGCGCATCTTCGATGCTCTCATCGGACATGGATGCCTCCTCGAGCCCGGGACGCTGGCGAGTCCATAGCCCTTTCGAAGGGGCGATCGCCCACCGGGGCCAGGCCGTCGGGCGCGAGATCCCGGGCGTGGGGACGAGCGGATTACCCGAGCGTGACCCAACGCGAACAGAAGGCTTACCCGCGGCACAGGGTGCTCTCAGCGGCCGCTGATTGGATGGGGCCATTGGATCAGTGAGTTCCACGAAAGACGGGAGGTACCACGATGAGAACCGGGCTCCGCACACTGGCTCTCGGTCTCGTCCTTGTCGTGTCCCTCGTGGTCGGCGCTTCGGTTGCCGCCGCTGCAGGGCCACTCGACACCACCGAGCGCGCAACGCTCCTCTCGATGCGGGAGGAGGAGAAGCTCGCCCATGACGTCTACGTCGCCCTGGCGGCGAAGACGGGTGAGCAGGCGTTCCTGAAGATCGCTGCTGCCGAGGAGCGTCACGGGGCAGCACTCGAGCGGATGTTGACGCTGTACGGGATCGCGGACCCGACAGACGGGTACGCGGTCGGGAAGTTCCCGACGATGCAGAAGCTCTACGACGACCTCGTCACCCAAGGGTCGGCGTCACGGGCGGCCGCCGTTCAGGTCGGGATCTCGATCGAGAAGATGGACATCGCCGACCTGAAGGCGGCGATCGCGCAGACGGACGAAGCGGCGCTCGATCGTGTCTACGGGAGCCTGCTGGCAGGCTCGCAGCGGCACCTGCTCGCGTTCGAGCGCAATCTCACCTGTGACGCGGCGACGTGCGGGCGGGCAGGCAAAGGCCGGCGCCGGCAAGGCCGCACGGGCCGGGAACGGCACCGGCACCGGGCGGCTCGCACAGGGCGTGGGTCGGCATGGCGGCACGGGCGCGTGCGACGGCACCGGCAAGGTGGCGCGCGACGACTCCGGCAGGAATGCCGGAGCAGGCAGTGGCGCGCGCTACGGCGCACCGGTCTGACGCCGGCAGCGCGTCAGGCGCGTGGATCGGACGGCGGAGAGGGCTGAATGCCCTCTCCGCGGCTTTGGCGTCGTCCGGCAGACCTGCCGGGCCTCAGAGGCGTCAGCCGCCTCCGGGCGGCCGTTTCCAGCCGAGGATGACGATCACCACCACGAGGATGATCAGGAAGACGATGCTCACGCCGTCCGCTCCAACCCGGACGACCGGCTGAAGCCGGTCGCCGGCGCGGCGTCCGGCTTCAGCCGGTCGTCCGGGCTCACGAGCTCATCCCAGGCGCCACCGCCAGGGGTCGACACAGGGCGGCTCACGCCTCGACCTGAGCGCCCTCGCAGGCGACCGTGACGGCTGCCCGGACGTTGACGGGGATGCCGAGGGCCATCGCGACGAGGCAGCCGTCCTCGGCGCGCTCGATCGCCGCCTCGAGCTGGGTGACGGCACCGGCCGAGTCGGTCTCGGCGCTCACCTCGAGCTCGATCGAGGTGAAGCCCAGCCGGCCGTCGTCCCGGGGGCCGACGTGGCCGATCCCGTCGACGTGCAGCGAGAGGAGGGGAATGGTGCGGTGCCGGACGATGGCGGCGACCGTGACCGCCAAGCAGGATGCGGCAGAGGCGACGAGGAGGTCCTCGGGGCTCCAGGCGCCTTCGGCCTCGCCGCCGAACTCGGGCGGTGTGGCGACGTCGAGATCCTGCTTGCCGGCGACGGAGGCGACCGTGATCGAGCCGCCCTCCCATTCAACGCCGGCGGGGAACTCGAAGTGCTTGGCGCGAGCCATCATCTCTCCTCGGGTTGCAGGGCTCCGTCTGCACCCAGTGTCGTTCGTGGGGTGGGGGCCGGCATCGGGTCGCGCGCTGAGCACCGATCAGTAACAACTACGTACACTATACAAGTCATATAGTTGTGTATAGTGGAAACGTGGACGACGAACCGACACCGGCCCGCGACCTGCCCCAGCTGTTTCAGACCGAGTGGTGCCCGGCCTCGCGGCGGGTGCGCCAGCGGCTGACCGAGCTCGACGTCACCTACGTGGCGCGGCAGGTACCGGTCGAGCGCGAGGAACGGACGGCGTTGCTCGCGCGGACGGGTGGCGACTCGATCCCGGCGCTCGTCTGCGAGGACGACTCGGTGCTCAGCGGGGAAGAGGCGATCCTCTCCTACCTGGACGAGCGCTTCCCGGAGCCCGAAGGGGCCGAAGCTCACCGACTGAAGGCAATCAAGGCGCGCACGCGCGAACTCGAGGAGGCAGCACGATGCTTGGAACCCATTACGCACTGACCGGCGAGACGACGCTCTCGCTTCCGGATGCGGTTGCCCGCGTCCGCGAAGAGCTCAAGGTGGAGGGCTTCGGCGTGCTCACCGAGATCGACGTGCAGGCGACGTTGAAGGAGAAGCTCGACATCGACGGCGAGCCCTACGTGATCCTCGGTGCCTGCAACCCGTCGCTCGCCCACCAGGCGCTCGAGGCGGAGCCCGACCTCGGCGTGCTGCTCCCCTGCAACGTCGTCGTCTACGAGCGCGGCGGGGTCACGCACGTGTCGGCCGTCGACGCCGAGCGGATGCTCTCGATCGTCGAGAGCGACGAGCTCGCGCCCATCGCCGAGGACGTACGGGCCCGACTCGCCGCCGTCGTCGAGCGTGTCGTGTCAGGGGCCTCCGGCAGCTGAGCACCACACACCCGAGTGAACAGGCCACCGAAAGGAGAACCGTGATGGACGTCTCGGCCGAGTCATTCGAGACCGCAGTGATCGAGCGCTCGCACGAGCTGCCCGTGATCGTCGACTTCTGGGCACCATGGTGCGGACCCTGCCACCGGCTCGCACCGGTGCTCGAGCAGGAAGTGGAACGCCGTGGCGGCGCCGTCGAGCTCGTCAAGGTCAACGTCGACGTCAGCCCCGAGCTCGCGAGCCGCTACGCGATCAGCGGCATCCCGAGCGTGAAGGCGTTCTCGGACGGGCTCGTCGTCAACCAGTTCGTCGGCGCGATCCCGCCCGCGGCAGTCAGCGGCTTTCTCGACGCGATCCAGGACGAGGTCGCAGCGTGACCGACCAGTAGGCAACAGGGGTGCGGCATCCGTTGCCCGAGCCGTCCGACGAGCTGATCCCACGCCGCCCCCACGTGGTCGGGGAGCCGAGCCACGCTACTCCTCGTGCCTAGCAAGTGCGCGGTCGGGCCCGCCGGAGGCGAGGATCCTGTTCGCGGCGTGAACGCCGGTGATGTAGGCATCCTCGAGGTCGCAGACGTTGTGGTCGCCGACCAGGTAGAGGCCCGGTTTCTGCTCGCACTCGAGGAGGGCGGTTCCCACGAGGTGGAATGCGGGATTCCAGTCGTGATGCTCGAGGACCTCCCAGGTGCTGAAGAGCCGTGCGAAGTCCGGATCAGAGACAGCCGTGCTGAGCAGGGTCGATCCGTCCGCCTGCCGGGCGAGGCCGAGGATGGGGTCGCCTTCGGGGAACAGGCTGATCATGGCTGACGCCCACGGTCGCAGGAGATCTCCCTTGACGAGGAAGATGTGTGCCGAGACGGGGTCTTTCACGGAGCCCAGATCGAGCAACCGAGCGGAAACGTCGATGGGGGTGGCAACCACGACGTTGTCGGCTACGACGTCGTCGCCATTGCGGGTCCGGATCGCGTAGTGATCCGAGCTCGATTCGACGTCCGTCACCGAGTCGAGGAGCAGAGCATCGTCGAAGCCGTCCGTCAGGACGTCGAACCGGAACGTGTATTCGAAGGTGGGGACGACGAAGTCGAGCACCCCTACGAGCAGGGTGAAGGCGGTCAGCCTGTCCACGGCTGTGAAGGCGGTCGCCCGAACGACGGGCGCGAGATACGACCGGTTGACTTCCTCGATCCGGTGCCGTTCGACGAAACGGGACGCCGGCTCGTGGTAGAGGTCCCACAGCAGCGGATCGGCCCGGATCGCTTCGGCCTGCGACACCAGCAGGCAATCGTGCTTGAAGGTCTCGTAGTGGCGACGGAACTCGCGCATGAGACGCAGAAACCGGACGACCTGCGCCGGATGCCGAAGCAGCGGCAGGTCAGAGCGCGTGAACGACCCGTCCTCGGCGCCGCGGAGGATCCGGCGGCGTTTGATCCTTCTGCCTCGGTCGACGAACTGGTTGACGTTGCTGTAGTCGCTCCTCACGTAGTAGGCGCCGAGATTGACCGCGCCGTTCGCGGACGTGCAGATTCGGCCACCGAGGTTCTCCGTGATGAGCAGGAACGGTCGCTGATTGTCGAGGAGTCGGCGGGCGCAGGCCAGACCGGCGATCCCCCCACCGATGATGACCGTCTCAACCCTTCGGGCCACGCGAGACCTCGCTTCTCGCCGCACGGCTCCGCCGAGCCTCAGCCGGGCACACCGTCCGCGGGATGACGCTCAGGCCGGCGACGCCGGTGGCTCACCGGTGTCGGGCGGCTCCGCCTCGGCGCTCTCCTCGGTGGGCGCCGCAGCGTCTGCCGACGCTGCCTTCTCGTTGAGGCCGCGGATCTTCGCCACGACCTCTTCGAGCTCCGGGTGTGCGATCTCACCTCTCTCGGCCAGGTCGAACGCGGTCCTGCCGAGCTCGCCGTAGGCCTGCCCGAGCTCGCGCTTCACCTGGACGTCCTCGACACCCTCTTTCGCCTTTGCCGCAGCCTGCTCTGCTGCCGCCTTCGCCTTGTCCAGAAATCCCATCGTCGTACCTCCTTGCACACTGGGGGTCGCTAAATCGCCTGCACAGGACTACAATAAGGTGTCCATGCGCTCGATGCTCCCGCGGCGGCAGCACGGCCCCAGGCTCCTTGCCTCCGGCTTCCTCGGAGCGCTCCTGCTTACGTGCTTCTCGGCCGGCGCGGGCGCGGGTGTGCTGCAAGGAGCGGGTGGGGTGCCGTGCCCGCTGACGGCCGCCGAGCTGAGCACGATTCTCGGGAAGACCGTTCAGCGCGTGAACCTGACGAGCCCGAACGGCGATCCCGCTGCGCAATGCGCGTTCTCGGCCGTCGCCAAGTCGTCGAATCGCAACGTGAGCCCTCAGGTGTTCCTGACGGTCGATCCCGGAGGTGCCGCCGAGCTGCGCGATCTCTACGTCTACTACCTCGGGTCACGAGCCAAGCTCGCGGGCCGCCCGAAGGTCGCATCGCGCCCCGACCTCGGTGCGGGCGCCTTCACTCTCACGGCAACCACCGCGCCGGTTGCGACGGCGTACTTCCCGGTCGGGAAGAGCGTCGTGACGCTCTCCGTCGATCTCGTCGACGCGGGAGCCTGGAAGCGCGATCTGGAGACCGTCGACAGGATCCTCGCGCTCGTGCACAACCGGCTCCGCTAGACCCCACGCTCCGTCGTGGCTCAGCGACCGCCCGTGACGTCGAGGATGCTGCCGGTGCAGTAGCTCGCCTCGTCGCCGAGCAGCCACACCACCGCAGCGGCGATCTCGTCGGGGCGACCGGCGCGACCGATGGGGAGCAACGGCGTCAGCCTCTCGACGCGGTCGGGCTGACCGCCGGTGGCATGGATGTCGGTGTCGATCACACCCGGCCGCACGACGTTCACCCGGATCCCCTCGTCTGCCACCTCCCGGGCGAGCCCGATGCCGAGCGAGTCGACGGCTCCCTTGGACGCGGCGTAGTCGACGTACTCACCTGACCCGCCGAGTCGGCTGGACGCCGAGCCCATGAGGACGATCGAGCCGCCGCTGCCGCCGTGCAGGGTCGAGAACCGCCGCACGGCCTCGCGGCAGCAGACGATCGTGCCCAGCACGTTGACGGCCAGGATCCGCTCGACCCGATCGACGGTCAGCTCGTCGACCCGCGCCCTCGGGCCGGCGATGCCGGCGTTCGCGACCAGGGCGGTGAGCGGCCCCATCGCGTCGGCGGCGGCGAATGCTGCGAGCACGTCGGCCTCGACCGCGTTGTCGGCGCGCACCGCGCGGGCCATGCCGCCGGCGGCTTCGACCTCCGCCACGACCGAGGCGGCCGCAGCCTCGTCGGCGCGGTAGGTGAGGCAGACGGCCCACCCGGCCGCCGCAGCGGCCCGCGCCACGGCGGCGCCGATCCCGCGACTTCCTCCCGTGACGAGAACGACGCCGCGATCCATGGCGTGACCGTAACGAATCGGCATTCGGGCCCGCAGCACCAGAACAGCGGCCGAGATCGGCTACGGGTTTCGGCCTCGCCTCAGAACGTCACGGGCAGCTTCTCGAGGATGCGGACGGTCGGCTTGTCGACGACCCAGTCGGGCTGCTCGTCGACCAGGCGGATGCCGGGCAGGCGGTGGATCAGCGTCTGGAAGACGATCTGCGCCTCGAGGCGGGCGAGCGGGGCCCCGATGCAGAAGTGGATGCCCTGGCCGAAGGCGAGGTGGCGCCGGCTCGGCCGCAGGATGTCGAACCGCTCCGGGTCGTCGAAGTGCGACGGGTCGCGGTTGGCCGCGTTGATCATCTGGAAGACGGTCTCGCCGCTGGCGCAGCTGCTTGCCGCCGAGCTCGGCGTCGTCCTCTGAGCAGGCGCGGCTGCCGGGTGAGCGGGCTCTCGTAGCGCAGCATC
The DNA here is from genome assembly GCA_963792455.1 of uncultured Thermoleophilia bacterium. Classification (GTDB taxonomy): domain Bacteria; phylum Actinomycetota; class Thermoleophilia; order Gaiellales; family Gaiellaceae; genus Gaiella. Next base: position 1,190,228 of record CAWBWA010000011.1, on the reverse strand, counting down.
TCCTCGATCGCCTGCGGGATCAGGGACAGGTCGTCGCAGAGGAGCTGCCACTGGTCCGGATGCCGGAGCATCGTGAAGAGGCCGTTGCCGACGAGCGAGGTCGTCGTCTCGTGCCCGGCGATCAGGAGCGTGCCGATCGTGTTGACCAGCTCGTCCTGGCTGAGTGCGTCGCTCGTGGCCCTGGCGGCGATCATGCGCCCGAGCAGGCCGTCCCGGTCGATCGCGCCGTCATGGAGGCGCTCCGTCTGAACGGCCAGATACTCCCGCAGCTCGAGGATCGCCTCCTGCGCCGCCAGCAGCGAGTCGAGGTCCGGCTTGTTCCGCCCCTGGAACCCGAGCAGCCGGCCGGCGAGGCTCCGGAACAGCAGCCCGTCGGAGTGGGGGACGCCGAGCAGGTCGCAGAGCACCTGCACCGGCAGGACGAACGCGAGATCCTCGATCACCTCCATCCGCCCGTCCGGCTCGACCCTGTCGATCACGTCGTCGACGATGCGCTGCACCTTCGGTCGCAGCGCTTCGACCTGGCCGGGCGTGAAGCCCCACTTCAGGATCAGCCGCCGGATGCGGGTGTGGTCGGGCGGGTCGGCATGCACGAGCCCCTTCGCGAGGTAGAACTCGGCGAAGACCGTGAGCTTCTCGCGATCCTCGGGCGGGAGGTGGTTCATCGTCCCGGCCAGGCGGCCCTCGTTGGAGTAGTGGGCGACGTCCAGGTACGTCTGCATGACGTCGTCGTACCGGGTCACGACCCAGCCGCCGAGCGACTCGCTCCAGTGGACGGGGTCGTCCTCGCGCAGCCGTCGGAGGGTCGGATACGGGATCGGCCATGAACGCCGGGGAGACGAGGAAGTCGTCGGTTTCCTCCGCGTTTGCGCCCAGGGTCGACACGGCAGACGCATCCTCTCACGCCGAGGTCGGGAGGTCGACCGGCGGTTCGCAGGGGCAGGTCGAGGCGGAAGTATGAGGACGGGAGACGGTAGGAGCACGCAACCTCCGGCCCGCGGAGAGCAAGCCGGCCGGGTCACCGTGGTTTGAATCGCGCCGTAGCGCGGTACCAAGCGGGGCGCCCGGGAGGAGCGACGAAGGGGAGCGGCCGACCGAGAAGGGACCCACCTCCGGGAACGCCGTAGTAGTCGCTCCTCCCGCGCGAGCTGATCGGCGCCGGGCGCAGGTTTGAGGTTTCCCCCGGCCGCCGAGTGGGTACGAGTGTGATTCACCCCCGAAAGAAAGGAGCGCACCATGTCGATGAACGACCCACGGGAGCTGTTCCTCCACGAGCTCAAGGACGTGTACTTCGCCGAGAACACGCTCGTGAAGGCCCTGCCGACGATGATCTCGGAGGCTTCGGACAAGGAGCTCGCACGCGGTCTCGAGAAGCATCTCGCGGAGACCCGGCAGCAGGTCAAGAACCTCGACAAGGTCTTCGCCTCGCTGGGCGAGAAGGCGGAGGGCGAGCGATGTCCGGGGATCGAGGGCATCAAGGCCGAGCACGACGAGTTCATGAGTAAGGAGAATCCGTCGACGGAGATCTGCGACATGTTCCTGACGGGCGCTGCGGCGAGGACCGAGCACTACGAGATCGCTGCCTACACCGGGCTGATCGCGATGGCTCGCGGCCTCGGTGAGCGCGAGAGCGTCGGCCTGCTGGACGAGAATCTGAGGCAGGAACGGGAGGCGCTCAAGCTCGTCGAGTCGATCGGCAAGCGCATGGCCCGCGACGTCAAGGAGCTCGCAGCGGCCTGACGCTGCGGCGTTGTCGGCAATCTCGGTCCGTGGCGCGCACTCCTGGCGCCACGGACCGAGTCAGTGTCTCGTCAGCGCCAGAACAGGGTCCAGAACAGGGTGAGGTCTCGCGCGCAGCCGGTGCGGGTGCTCGAGGGGTTTTCGGCGCGGGGAACGGGGGAACAGGCGACCTCCGACGGCCCGTCGTTCCTTCAAGGCCATCGGTCCCTGGTCGGGTGTACCGGGTGGCGGTTGCGGGGCAGGCGAGGGATCGGGGCTCGGTGCGGGCTCTGGCGGGTCAGGGGATGGGGTCGGCGTACTCATCTTCGTCATTTCCTCCCTGTCGGAGTGCTTCTGGTGGCGGAGTCTTGCCCGGGGACGGACGGCGTGAAACCTCACGCGACTCGAGCGGGGCCGCGCGTTTGGGCGGACGAGGCACGGGGTAGAAGGTGGGCTCATCCCGCAAACCGAAAGGGGCCAGCAATGGCGAGCATGCGCGAAGAAGAGCAGGACACACGCGAGGACCTGGACGACTCCGTCAACGACGCGAAGAGCGATCTCGCTGATGCTGCGGAGAAGGCCAAGGATCGTCTCGGTGCCGCCGGGAGCCGGATCTCGGACGAGATCGAGGAGAGGATCCCGGGCGACAGCGACCACGACGGCCACTAGCCTCGCGGTCCGAACCGTCGTCCTCTCCGGCCGGTTCGGCCGGAGAGGACGACGACCCCGCGGCGACGCATGCGTCTCCTCTTCTTCACCTTCGTCGGGATCATCGTGCTCGGGACGATCGCGTTCACGGTCGTGGGCCTGACCCAGACGCAATGAGAGCCTTCGTTCGAGAGAACGGGCTCTCGCTCTTCTTCCTCGTCCTGTTCGCCGGCAGCTTGTTGCTGCAGTCGCTCGCCGGCCAGCACACCGAGAACGCGGCGCGGGTCTCCCACCAGGAGGACGCGATCTCCTGGCTGGAATACGTCACCTCACCCGGCTTCGGCGCTGCCGTGATGGAGAACTGGCAGTCCGAGTTCCTCCAGTTTGCGCTGTTCATCGGCGTGACCGTCTGGCTCGTACAGAAGGGTTCTGCGGAGTCCTCGGCCCTCGAGGACATCGGCCTGGAGAGCGACGAGGAGCAGAAGGTCGGGCGGTTCGCCTTGGCCAATTCGCCGGCGGTCGCCCGCGGCGACGGCATCCGGCGCCGACTCTACGAGAACTCGCTGTTGCTGGCGATGACATCCGTGTTTCTCGCGACCTGGTTCGCGCAGTCCCTGAACAACTGGCGCGTGTTCAATCAGGAGCAGGCGCTGCACGGGGATGCCGCGACATCGTGGGGCTCCTACATCCGGAACCCCGAGTTCTGGGAGAAGACGCTGCAGAACTGGCAGTCGGAGTTCCTCGCGGTAGGGACGATGGCCGTCTTCACGATCTACCTACGGCAGCGTGGCTCCCCCGAGTCGAAGCCTGTCGGGGCACCGCATGACCAGACCGGCACGAGTGGATGAGCCTGTGGCGCGTGGTGTGTTTGGGGACGCGACCGAGACGCGGGAAGAACCGACCTCATGGAAAGCTTGTGAGCTCCGGGGACGCGCGGACGAGATCGTGATCGTGGTACGGCCACCCGCGACCAGCGGGACGCCGTCGAATCCGGCGCGACGGAGCACCTGCCGGGGGCATGTTCGACGGCATCCCCGTCCGCCGGGTCGTCATGCCCGAGCCCGAGGAAATGGGGCCTCCGCTTTCACCCAGAGGCGAGGGCCAGCCATGGTTCCCGGAGGAGTCCGGCGCCGCCGCGGAATGGAGCGGGCCGACGGTGAGAGCTGCGAAGACGCCCGTGATCGCGTTCGGTGTACAGGGCGATGGTCGCCCTGGTCGTCTTCATCCTGGCGCTGGCTCTTGCGGCGTTCGCCTACGTCGTCACCAGCTGAGCGCTCGCATTCTCCGCCCTCCCGGAGAAGCGTTTGCCGGCTGGAACGTTTGCCAGTGGCCAACCGCGGGAACCGTGGCAGCAACGAACCACTACCGCCCCACTGGAGGTCGACATGGAACGCACACATCGGAACGCCCGTCGCAAGCTTGGAGTCGTCGCTCTGCCGCTAGGGCTCGCCGCGGCCCTGGCAGTGATCGCAGCCGGGCTCGTGACGGGCTCGGGAGAGGCGGCGTCCGCGGCGGCGCCGGCCAACACTGCACCGCCGACGATCTCGGGAACGACCGAGGAGGGTAAGACGCTGACCGCTGCGAAGGGGTCGTGGAGCGGCACCGAACCGATCGAATACAGCTACCAGTGGCGGCGTTGCGACGCGGACGGTGGCAGCTGCTCGAGCATCAGCGGCGCGAGGGCCGCGACGTACGTATTGAAGGCAGTCGACGCCGGCAACACGCTCCGCGTCGTGGTCAGCGCCAAGAACACGGACGGCACGAGGACGGCGACGTCGGTCCCGACCGCCGTCGTCAAGGCCGCACCCTCCCCGCCGCCCTCGAACGGCTGTGGCAAGGTCACCAACGGCACGATCGCGATCGGCGAGGTCTCGTCGCCGGCCCGGCTCCTGATCGATCAGGCGCAGGCATCGCCAAACCCGATCACGTTCGGCACCACCACCGTGACGGCGCGATTCCATGTCGTCGCCTGCGGCGCCAATGTGCAGGGTGCACTGCTCTACGCCGAGGCCGTGCCGTACAACCAGTTCTCGAGCCCCAACGAGCTGACGACCGGGGCCGACGGCTGGGCCACACTCGAGCTGCGCAAGCAGCGTGGCTTCCCGGCGACGCAGCAGCAGCAGTTGCTCGTCATGTTCGCCCGGGCGCGCAAGTCCGGCGAGCCGATCCTCGCCGGCATCTCGACCCGTCGGTTGGTCTCCTTCACCGTCACCCGGTAGGTCGTAAAGGTCGATGTCTCGAAATAGCACGGCTGCCGGTGCCGGGCGCGAGCCCGGCACCGGAAGTGTCGAGGTATCACCCCTGTTTGTCAGCGGCGGCGGGCACGTGCAAGCTGTGAGCGTGGAGCCCGATACGAAGTCCGCGACACGGTCCGCGGGAGAGCTCGGGCCACGAGTGCGCAGCGCTGTCGTCGCCGTTGCGATCGGCGTCGCAGCCGGCGCCCTCGGCGTGCTGGCGTCGGTGCTTCTCCTGCCGCTCAGCGACGAGGTGATATACGCGCCGCTCCTCGGGGCTGTCGCGATCTCGGTCTGGACCGCAGGGAGAGCCGGTGTCGTCACCACGATCGTGATGGGGTACGGTCTCGCGGCCTGGGCGATCACGCCTCCTCGGATGGAGCTCGACGTCGCCTCTCGCGACGATCTCATCCGCTGGGCAGCGTCGCTCGCCGTCGCGGTGATCATCGGGTTGGTCGGATTGGGGATGCGACTCGGGCACGAGCGCGCGGCTCTCGCGGCCGAGCGTGAGGAACGGTCGCGGCTACGCGTCGAGCGGCTCCAATCGCTTGCGGCATCGCTTTCCGCTGCGTTGACGGTGGAGGAGGTCGCGGGTGTCATGGTCGACGGCGTTCCGGCGGCGATCGGCGCGCGTGGAGGCGCGCTCGGGTTGATCGACAACGACGAGCTCGTAATCGTCAACCCGAGCGGTGCGACGGCGGAGCAGACCCTGCCGCCCGGGTTGCGCCTACCCCTGACTGCGCGCGCCCCGATCACGACGGCGGCAAGAGAGGGCAAGCCGGCCTGGGCGCAGCGGCGACGGGAGTTCACGACCCTGTTCGGCGACGGTGCCGCGCTCGCGCCCTACGCCTCAGGTGCTCTCGCCGTCCCGGTCTTCCTCGAAGATCGCGTGGTAGGCGCGATGGGGTTCCCGTTCTCGGAGCCTGACGCGGTCACGGCCGAAGTTCGCACTGTGGCACGAATCGCAGCCGACCTCGGAGGTCAGGCGCTCGAGCGCGCCTCGCTGTACGAGCAGGAGCGCAGCTCCAAAGAGGCTCTCGACCGGATCCTCGCGGTCGCGCCGCGCTTTCAGCACGGCGCGACGGAACAGGCGGTCGTCGCTTCGGTTTGTGCCGAAGCCCGCCGTGCATTCGGGTGTGACGTAGTTCAGGTCTGGACACCGGTGGACGACGAGCAGCTCTCCGTGACGTGGCGCGACCCACCGACCGACGTCATCCCCCCGGGCACGAGAATCGACTTCGCGGACTTCCCGGGCCTGATCGACGACATGCGCGCCTTCAGGTCGATGTTCGTCCCGAACGCCCAGCTGCACACGCGCGGCGAAGCTCAGCGCCACGCCAGGCGTCTCGGGCTGTTCTCGTCCCTGCGGATCCCGATTGTGATCGGCGCCCAGTTCGAGCGGATCCTGGCACTCCAGTGGGAGCGCGTGATCCCCGAGCCGGCCCCCTCGGTGATCGCGGTGGCGAGGCGATTCGCCGATCAGGCCGGACTGGCGATCGAGCAGGCTGCGAGGCGCCTGGCCCAGGAGGACACGCGCGCACTGCAGGCCGTTACCGAGGCGCTCGCCGCCGCGACGACGCCGGCAGACGTGGGCTCCGCGATCGTCCGGCAGGGCGTCAAGGCACTCGGCGCCCGCGCCGCGATCGTCTACACGGTGACCGAGGACGGGACAGGTGTCGCTCTCCTCGCCAGCGAGGGATACCCCGCCGAGCTGACGCTTGCCTCGGAGCCGATCCCGCTGGATGCCACGACCCCCCTTACAGACGCCATCCGCAGCGGCGAGGTCGTCGCCTGTGAGACGCCTGACGAGATCGCAACCCGCTACCCGTCGTTCGACCAGGGCGACGATTCGTTCGTGGCGTTCCCTCTCATCGCCGCCGGCCGCGCGATCGGCGGCGTCGTCGTCGGCTCGCTCGACACACGCCGGTACCTCGCGGATCCGAGCCTCGGGATAGCCCTCGCGCGTCAGGCTGCGCAGGCGCTCGACCGGGCCCAGTTGTTCGAGCGCGAGCGGGCCTCGGCGAGCAGGCTCCGCAAGCTGCAGGCGGTGACTGCCTCCCTGTCTCAGGCCGTCACCATCGCGGACGTGAGCCGAACGTGCCTCGAGCACGCCGCTGCCGGGATCGGCGCCTCGGCGGGCCTCGTCGTCCTTCGGCGCCCCGCGACCGACCGTGACCAGGGCACGGTCGCGGTGATTGCCGCCATCGGTGAGGAAGGCGACGCGGACGCGACCCCCGGCGAGATCCCGGAGGATGCGGCCGCCCCGATCGCGATGTGCCTCAAACGTGGCCGCCCTACCTCGTCCGACGACGGGTGGGTCGCGTTCCCGCTCGCCAGCGGGGCGCTTGCCGTCCAGTCGACCTCGAAGCAGGCACTCTCGGACGCAGACCGGGCATGGCTTCTCACGCTGGTGAGCCAGGGAGCGCAGGCGCTCGACCGGGCCGGTCGCTACGAGACCGAGCGCGGGATCGCCGAGACGCTGCAGCGCAGCGTCCTACCCGAGCGCCTGCCCTCCGTGCACGGGATCACGCTCGCGGCCCGGTACCTGCCGGGCACCGTCGGCGTCGACGTCGGCGGGGACTGGTACGACGTGATCCAACTCGAGGGCGGGTCCCTCGGTTTGGTGGTGGGAGACGTCGTCGGCAAAGGTGTCCAGGCAGCGGCCACAATGGGGCAGCTCCGAAACGCCCTGCGGGCATTTGCGTTCGAGCACGACGATCCTCAGGTGGTCGTCTCTCGGCTCGGCAAGCTCGTCGAGGGGATGATGGAAGCTCCGTTCGCGACACTCGCCTACCTCGTCGTCGATCCGTACGGACGCAGCGTCAGGTACGTCGTCGCGGGCCATCCCCCGCCGCTGATCCGGGCCGCGGACGGGACGACGTCGTTCCTCGAAAGCGGCCGGGCGCTACCGATCGGCGTCGACGCCTCGGTCACGTTCGAAGCCGGGGTGGCGCAGCTCGAGCAGCGCTCGACCATCCTGCTCTACACGGACGGGTTGGTCGAGCATCGCGGCATGTCTCTGGACGAGGGCCTTGACCTCCTCGCGGGTGCAGCCTCGTCGAGCGACGACGATCCCGAGGTGCTCGTCGACACGGTGATCGCGGCACTGGTCGGAGAGCGTGAGCGGCCCGACGACGTCGCCGTCCTCGCAGTGCGGTTTGCGGCCCCGGCCGTCGCCGACCTCGAGCTCGTGCTCCCGACGACGCAGGACGGTCTCGTCGACATGCGCCGACAGCTTCGTACGTGGCTCTCGGAGGGAAAGATCGGGGACGACGACACCGCCGATACGGTGCTCGCAGTCTGGGAGGCCTGCGCGAATGCCGTCGAGCATGCGCAACGGCCGTCACGGTCATCCTTCGGGCTGCGAGCGATGCTCGACGACGCCGGCCGGATGCGGGTCGAGGTTCGGGACAGCGGACAGTGGAAAGCCGGTGTCGGCTCGGGCGATCGAGGTCTCGGGCTCGGCCTCATGCGGTCGCTGATGGACACCGTGGTCGTGAGCCCGAGCGACGCCGGAACGACGGTCGTGATGGAGCGGGTCGTCGTCATGCAGAGCGATGTTTAGCCGCCGCCGAAAGCGGGTAGCCACGTTCCATGCATCGGTCCTACAGCCCCCGGGACGCTCATCGTCTGCTTGTCGACTCGTCTCTGTTCGAGGACGGCGTCGCGGTGGTGAGGCTCGACGGTGAGGCCGATCTCCACACCGCGCCGATTCTCCGCGACGCACTCGACGAGGCCCTCGACCGAGTCCCGAAGACGATGGTCGTCGACCTGACAGCCGTCACTTTCATCGATTCGATGATGCTCGGCGTCCTGCTCAGTGCCACCCGCCGCGCCCGGCCGAACGGCACGGAGTTGCGGATCGTGGTCGTCGACCCGCACGTGCGCCGCGTCTTCGAGTTGACGTTGCTCGACCACGTGATGCAGCTCTTCCCGAACCTGGAGCTCGCGTTGGGCAGCGCGCCGGCTTCAGGCGAATGAGGTGACAGCCTCGGCCAGCGTCTCGTACACCGGCAAGAAGCGGTCGAGCGCCGCGATCTCGAGCGTCCTCCGAGCCGGCTGCGACGGTGCGACCAGGGTCAGCCTGCCGCCCGCCTCGGAGATCCGCCGCTGGGCGCGGACGAGGGCCCGCAGCGCCGACGAGTCGATGAACGTGCACTCGGCGAGGACGACCACCTGGCGCCCGGCAGCGAACGACTGGTCGAGCTCCTCGTCGAATGCCGCCACCGTCGACAGGTCGAGCTCGCCGACGACGTGGGTGACGCGGACTCCCTCGGTCGTCTCGGTCGACAGGGTCAGGGCCGGCTCGGGCACGGTGGGAATTCTAGTCTGACAAGCTACGGTTTCGTGATGGACACGATTCTCCTCACCGTTCCTTCCGGGCCGCGTGGTACCGGAGTCGTGGCGCTCGTGCTCGGGGGCCTGGGCTCGCGGCTCGACCTCCCGGTCGACCGCATCGACGAGCTCGCTCTGGCCGCTGCGACCGTTGCCCCATCCGTGCGCGGTGACGTCCTCGAACTCGAGGTCGACGTTCTCGCCGACCGCCTCGTGCTTCGCATGGGGCCACTCGAGGATGGCGCACGGGCAGACACCGGGATGCGGCGCGTCGTCGACACCCTCGTCGATCGAGTCGAGGCGATCGGCAAAGCGGGCCAGGAGTGGCTCGAGCTCGAGCTCGTCCTCGGTGCGGCGGGATGATGCAGGTGGCCGACCGCCGAGCACAGAGCGACCTCCTCGAGGCCTACCGCCGTACCGGTGACCGGGCTGCGCGCGACCGGCTCGTGGAGGAGTTGATGCCGCTCGTGCGCTCGCTCGCCCGGCGTTACGCGGGTCGTGGGGAGCCGGTCGACGATCTCGTCCAGGTCGGCGCCATCGGCCTGATCAAGGCGATCGACCGTTTCGACCTCGACCGTGGCGTCGAGCTCTCGACCTACGCGGTGCCGACGATCGTCGGTGAGATCCGGCGCCATTTCCGTGACCGCTCGTGGAGCGTGCACGTTCCTCGGGGGATGAAGGAGCTGTCGCTTCGCGTTTCGCGGCTCGTCGACGAGCTGTCGACGGAGCTGGGGAGGTCGCCGACCGTCGCCGAGATCGCCGTGGCAGCCGATGTCGAGGACGAAGACGTGATCGAGGCGCTCGAGACTGCACGCGCTCACACGTCGACGTCCCTCTCGACGCCCATGGATGCGAGCGGAGAGCTGATGCTGATCGACCTTCTCGGCGAGGAAGACGAAGGCTACGAGGCACTCGAGCGCGGCTCGGTCGTGCGGACGGGCCTCGAGGGACTCGAGGAGCGGGAGCGCCGGATCGTGATCCTGAGATTCCTCAAGGGGCTGACGCAGTCGGAGATCGCCACCGAGCTCGGCATCTCACAGATGCACGTTTCACGCCTGCTCCGGTCTGCGCTCGCGGCAATGCACGGCCGCCTCGACGACGGCGAGGGGATGCCGGTATGACCGACGCGCGCTACACGCTCGTCTTCCCGGCTCGTGCCGAGTACCTCCTCCTGGCGCGGCTCGCCCTGACAGGGGTCGCACGGCTCGCGCACGCGGACGAGGAGGCGCTCGCCGATCTGCGGCTTGCGGTCACGGAGGCGGCGGCGAACGCCTGCCGGCACGCCTACCCGGACGGATCCGGCGACGTCACGATCCACCTGTGCCTCGGAGGCGATGGGCGGCTCGAGGTGGTCGTCGAGGACGACGGGCCCGGCTTCGATGGCGAGTCCGTCGAGGCATGGAACGCCGACGAGCTGGGCGAGGACGGGATGGGACTCGCGATCATCCGCGCCGTCGCCGAGGACGTCGAGATCGGTCCGCGTGAGAGTGGCTCCGGCACGCGGCTGCGGTTCACGCACTCGTTGCGCTGAGAGCGGCTTCTCGGTCCGGGTACAGATCGAGCACCGCGTCGAGCCCCGTGAGCTCGAAGATGCGGGCGGCGGGCGAGGCCGGAGTGACGATGCGAAGCCGTCCGTCGCGCTCCCGCAGCCGTCGCAGGGCTCCCACGAGAGCGCCGAGGGCCGACGAGTCGAGGAACGTGACGGCGGTGAGATCGACGACGATCACCGCGCCGCCCTTCTCTGCGACGAGGTGGCGGAGGTCGCGGCGAAGCGACGGGGCGGTGAAGGCGTCGATCTCGCCACGCAACGTGACGACATACGCCTCGCCGACTTCCTCGATGGTCGTCACAGGTTGCATTCTGGCTCTTCTCAACGGTACGGGGCCGGCACTGGGCCGGCCCCGTCAACGACCTGAGGCAATCTCGTTCAGCGGGGAAGAGCGTCGTCGCGGACGACGGTGGTCGTGCGGTTCGAGCTGAAACCGCCCCAGGTCGACCAGAAGATCATCGAGAGCACGAGACCGGCGGCGCCGACGATCATGAGGATCACGCCGACGACGTTGAGGTCGATGCCGGAGACGGTCGTCGTGACCGCCCACGTGAGGATCGCGCCGACGGCGATCAGAACGAGGCTTACGGAGATTCCCATGGTGGTTCCTTTCGGTAGGAGGTGGTACGGGAGCCTGATACCCCTCCAACCGAGCTCGTAAACATCGTCGCTCGAACCCCGTGTTTACGGATCCGTGCGCCGGCCCCGCTTCTGGGGCCGGCGCCATGTCGGCCGTGTCCTGGCACCGGCTCTCGCCGGGGCAGCATGCTCGTCCGCAAAGCCGTGAGTTGGTAGAGCGACAAGGAGGGGGAGAGCCCGAGCTCGCCCCCTCCCCTGTTACCCAGCGGTCGTTGACGCCGTCAGACGCGGAGGCGGTGACCGCCCCGGCTCGTCACGGCGCGGTACGTCACGAGCAGAATGATCGCGCCGACGATTGCGGTGAGCCACGTCGAGATGTCGAAGAACTCGTCCAGCGGGTGGGCTCCGAACAGCGCGGAGGCAAGAAAGCCGCCGAGGAGCGCCCCCACGATGCCGATGATCGTCGTGATGATCAGGCCGCCGGGGTCGCTGCCGGGCACGAGCCTCTTCGCGATGATGCCGGCCAGGGCGCCGAGGATGATGAAGGCGATGATTCCCATGTTCGTCCTTTCTTGTGCGGTTGGTGTGCGTGCGGTTGGTGTACGCACCTTGTTCCCCGGGCTGCCTGCGGGCGAAACACACGTGGGCGCCAGCCGATGCGCGGCGCCTCGTTTGAAGGCGCCGCGTTCGGGGCAAGCCTCTTCCTGACGAGTCAACTTCGACCGAGACCGAGGAGGTACCAATGAGCACCATCGAGGAATCGATCGACATCGATGTCCCCGTCTCGACCGCCTACAGCCAGTGGACGCAGTTCGAGTCGTTCCCGCGCTTCATGGACGGGGTGGAGCGGGTCGAGCAGAAGGACGACACCCTGCTGCACTGGGTCGCCGAGATCGGCGGCACACGGCGCGAATGGGACGCCGAGATCATGGAGCAGGATCCCGACCGCCGCATCGCGTGGAAGGCACTCGACCAGGACGGGCCGGACGGCGTCGTCACCTTCCGCGAGCTCGACGGGAATCGCACGAGGGTCATGGTGCGGATGGACTATGCCCCGCGCGGCGTGAAGGAGTCGGTCGGCAGCCTGGTCGGGGTCGACGGCCGGCGCGTGAAGGGCGACCTCGAGTCGTTCAAGGAGCTCCTCGAGGAGCGCGACCGCGTGACAGCACGCACCGACGCGAATGTCCGGAACTGAGCGCTGCAGGCATGCGGCGGGCGGGCCCCAACCGGCCCGCCCGCCGCTCGACCTGGGCGAGTCGGGTACGGGTAGGGTCGCTCGTCCGTGACCGATCTCGATCCTCACAGGGACGCCCCGGTGACCGGGCGCTCGTCCGGACCCGCCGATTCCGTCGCGGGCCAGCTCCGGCCGCCACGGTTCCTCGACGAGCTGACCGTCAGGCTGGGCCATACGCTCGGCGGGCGCATCGACAACGCGATCCGGCACCGTCACCGGTGGGGGCTTCGCCGCGTCGGCTGGGAGCACGCGCTCGACGCCTCGGCTTCGGGATACGCGCAGGGCACGTTCACGCCGCGGGCGGGCAACGCCCTCGAGGTGCTGATCGACGGGTCGGAAGCCCTGCCGCGAATGGCCGCGGACATGGCCGCGGCGACGTCGCACGTCCACCTGACCGGCTGGTTCCTGTCGCCCGAGCTCGCGTTGAGCCGAGAGGAGGAGCCGCTCGTCCTGAGGACGCTCCTTGCGGAGCTCGCGGAGAGGCTCGACGTCCGCGTGCTGCTCTGGAAGGGGGCCCCGATCCCAGCCTTCCGCCCGTCGCGCGGTGACGTCCGGGCCATGGAGGAGAGCCTGACGCGGCACACGAAGATCGAGACCGCCCTGGACGCGTGCACGGGGGCGACCCACTGTCATCACGAGAAGACGATCGTGATCGACGACCGTATCGCCTACGTGGGGGGCATCGACCTGACGATCGACGGCGGCGATCCGTATGACACCCCGAATCACCGGGCCCGCGGCGGGATTGGCTGGCACGACGTCGCCGTTCGGATCGAGGGGCCGGCAGTGCGAGACGTCGCCGAGCACTTTCGGCTCCGTTGGCAGGGAACGACGCGCGAGAAGCTGCCCGCTGCGGCGAGCCCCGAGATGGCCGGCGACGTCGAGCTCCAGGTCGTGCGAACCCTGCCGGCTGGGACGTATCGGGCCGCGAGGAACGGCGACTACTCGATTCTGGAGTCGTACGTCTCGGCGCTGCGGTCGGCCGAGCACCTCGTCTATCTGGAGAGCCAGTTTCTCTGGTCGCCCGAGATCGTCGACATCCTCGCGGACAAGTTGACGCATCCACCGGCCGACGACTTTCGGGTCGTCGTTCTCCTGCCGGCACGGGCGAACGACGGTGCCGACATCTCGCGTGGCCAGGTAGCGGCGCTGATCGAGGCGGACGAGGGCGACGACCGGTTCCTCGCCTGCACGGTGTATGCCCGCGAGGGAAAGCTGCGGGACATCGTCTACGTCCACTCGAAGGTCGGCATCGTGGACGACCGCTGGCTGACGGTGGGGTCTGCGAATCTCAACGCGCACTCCCTGCTCAACGACACCGAGGTGAACATCGTCACGCACGACGAGAGGATCGCGAGGGCGACGCGCCTCCGGCTCTGGGCCGAGCATCTCGAGCGGGACGAGCCCGATATCGCCGGGAGCCCGGCATCCGTCGTCGACGATCTCTGGCGACCGATCGCCACCGAGCAGCTCCACCGCATCGAACGCGGCGAGCCGCTCACCCATCGGCTGGTGCGGCTACCCGGCGTCTCGCGTCGGCGCCGTCGGCTGCTCGGCCCGCTGCAGAGCCACCTCTACGACGTCTGAGTGCTGCCCGGCGGGCTCGTGGAGGCTCTCGGCGACGCGGGTCGCCGTCTCCACCGGGGCACCGAAGTGGAGGAATCTGCCGCCGAACGCGATGGCGCAGACCGAGAACCACGCCCAGCCGAAGGCGAGGCCCGCGACGACATCCGACAGCCAGTGCACGCCGAGCATGACACGGCTGCACGCAACGCCGACGGCGATGCCGACGGCACCCCCGGCCAGCAGGGCTCGAACCCCCGGTGATCGCCGCCGGGCGAGCACGAGGGCAACCGCGGCGTAGAGCGCTGCAGCGGTTGCCGAGTGCCCGCTCGGGAACGAAGGCCCGAGGGTCTCCGTGATGGGGTTGAACGTCGGGCGGACCCGGTCGAGGAGCTGCTTGATCGTGTTCACGAGCACCACCTCGCCGACGACGACCGTGAGGAGGAATGGGGCGATCCAGCGGCTTGGAGCCCGAATCGTCTCGACGACGGCGACAACGACGATGACGGCGATCGTCCAGGGCGTGCTCGCGAGGTCGGTCACGAGCTGGAGCAGCTGGGTGGAGCGGTGAGTTGCATGATCGGCTCCCCAGCCGCCGACGCTCGCATCGAGCGCGACGAGGTCGCTACTCGACCGCATGAGATAGGCAAGCGCTCCGAGCACGATTCCACCGACCACGGCAACGGTGAGGGCGAGGGTAAGGGCAAGGCCTGTCGCTGCTCCCGGATCGAGCCGGCTGCGCAGGAGGCGTGCGAGCCAGGCGTGCTCGACGGCCTCGCGGGCGAGTTGTGTCCCGGCGGCTGCACTTGCCGGGGGTGGTGCGCCCGTTGCCGTCGGATAGCGCAGCGCTGCGAGGAACGCGGCGAGACCGAGCGACAACGACAGCAGAAGCAGGACGACGAACGGCATCGTCAATGTTTACCCGCCGCTGGTGTGGGGTAAACGGCCGAGATGGCAGTTGATGCAGCACGACTCGATCGCAGCCCGGTGGACCAGTCGGAGGTATCCGCGCACCTGCAACCGCCGAAAGCCGCGACGGCGCGATCCGGGGCACCTCTGCTCGAGCCCGCTGAGGCGGGGCCGGCGGAGCGGTTCGCGCAGGCGGTCGGCGCAGAGAACCCCATTCGTGTGTTCCTGGCAGCGGTGCTCAGCGGCTATGCGATCATCGTGGCGCTCACGGTCGGCCTCGGGTTGCTCCTGACGAAGGTGCTGCTGAACATCTCCGCGCTCGCCGCTTTCGACGAGCGCGTCAGCGACTGGCTCGAACGGGAACGGACGCCGATGCTCGTCGACCTCTCCTGGGTGGGCTCGACGCTCGCGGGTGGGCTCGTGATCCCGGCGCTCGTCGGCGTGCTTCTCCTCGTCTTCCTGCTCTCTCGGCACTGGCGCCTCGCCGCGTTCACCCTCTTCGTGATCTGCATCGAGTCGGGCGCGTACCGCGCGACGACCCTCGTCGTCCATCGCGACCGCCCCGACGTCGATCGCCTGGAGAGCCTGCCGGTCGATGCGAGCTACCCATCCGGCCACACGGCCGCGTCGGTCGCGCTGCTCGGCGGGCTCCTACTCGTGCTCGCATCCCGGATCGAGAGCCTCGCTCTGCGCATCGCGCTGTGGTCGCTCGCGGCTGCCATTCCCGCCTTCGTGATCTGGTCGCGGCTGCTCCGAGGCATGCATCACGCGACCGACGTGACCTTCGGCGTCCTGATGGGCATCGCGGCGCTCGTCGTCGCCGTCTTCGCTGCCCGAGCCGCCGGTGCGGCAGCCGAGCGGCGAGACCGCGCCGAGCACCCATCCGAAAGAGCGACAACCGAAGGGACAGGAGCATGACGAAGGTCGCAGTGATCGCCCACGCCGGGAAGACGATCGGCGGCGGGCTCGAGGAGCTGAGGGTCGTCCTCGAGCGCGCAGGAGTCAACGAACCGATCTGGTCGGAGGTGCCGAAGAGCAAGTACGCGCCCGAGCGCGTTCAGCGCGCACTCGACGAGGGTGCCGAGCTCGTCTTCGTCTGGGGTGGCGACGGCATGGTGCAACGCTCGATCGACAAGCTCGCCGGCAGCGGCGTCACGCTCGCGATCATCCCGGCCGGCACTGCGAACCTGTTCGCCTCCAGCCTCGACATACCGTCGGACATCGAGGAGGCCGTCCACATCGGGCTCGAAGGGCGCGATCGGACGCTCGACGTCGGCAAGATCAACGGGGAGCGATTCGGCGTCATGGCAGGTGCCGGACTCGATGCACGGATGATCCGCGACGCGGATGGAGGGCTGAAGGACCGGTTCGGTCGGCTCGCGTACATCTGGACGGCGTCGAAGAACATCCGCCAGGAGCCGTTCAAGACCCGCATCGAGATCAACGACGAGCTCTGGTACAAGGGCTCGGCGACGCTGCGTCCTGCTCGGCAATATCGGGTCGCTGTTCGGTGGCATCGAGGCATTCGACAACGCGCGTCCCGACGACGGCCTCCTCGAGGTCGGCGTCACGAACGCCGACGGTCTCGGCGAGTGGGCCCGAACGGTCGCCCGAACGGCCGTCGGAACGACGAGCAAGTCGCCGTTCGTCCAGGTGACGAAGGCGACGAAGATCCGCGTCGAGCTCGATCGCAAGGTGGCGTACGAGCTCGATGGCGGCGCCAGGGAGCCGACGAAGGTGCTGAAGGTGAAGATCGAGCCCGGCGCGATCACGGTCAGGGTGCCGGAGGCAGCATGAGCACCGCAGTCAAAGTGCCGGAGACCTGGGAGCTGACGGGCGACGACGCCCGTGAAGCCCTCGCCGCGACGGGGCGGCTCCGCCTGCTCAAGGATGCGGTCGTGCGGCTCCGTCACGCAGACGGCACGAGCCACTCGCGTTCGCTCGCGTTCGTGACGTCGCTCGTCCTCGTCCAGGGTCTGATCGTGATCGTCGGCTTCGCAGAGGCGGTGGGCTCGAACGGACTGAGCGACGTGATCGTCGACACGATCCGGAGCGCGGCGCCCGGTCCTGCCGGCGACGTGCTGACCGGGGCGGTGCAGCAGGCCAACAAGGTGGGCGCGCACGATCGCTACCTCGTTCTCGTGCTCGGCCTGCTCGGCACGGCGCTCACCGGAACGACGGCCATGGGGCAGCTGGAGCGCGGGCTCAACCGGATCTACGGGGTGGAGCGCGACAGGCCGTTCCTGGAGAAGTACAGGCTGGCGTTCCTGCTCGCGATCAGCGCAGGAACCGTGATCGCCGCGTCTTTCGTGCTGCTCGCGTTCGGCCGTCAGCTCGGAGCCTCGGGTTCGGGCGGCGTCCATGCCGTCTGGGTCGTGACCAGGTGGCCGCTCGCCGTCCTCCTGCTCGCAGTCGGTCTCGCGGTGCTCTTTCGCTGGTCACCGCACAGGCACCAGCCGGGCCGCGCCTGGCTCGCGTTCGGCTCGCTGGTGGCGGTCGTGGGGTGGAGCCTGGCGACCCTTGCGCTCGCGCTCTTCTTCCGCGTCAGCTCGTCGTTCGGCGACACGTACGGTCCGCTGGCGGGCATCGTCGGACTCCAGATCTGGACGTTCCTGTCCGCCCTCAGCATCTTCTTCGGCGCGGCCGTGGCCGCGCAGCTGGAGGCGGTTCGCGCCGGCCTGCCAGAGGGCGCACGGGAGGATCGGCGTTTGTCAGCCGCTGTGGCCGGGCCGGTGTCGTGAGCGCGAGGATCGTGCGGCTGCCTCGCGAGCCGGGGATCGAGCTGGAGCCTGCGATAGGCGAGGCCGAGACGCCGAAGGAGAGGACTGACCGCCAGCTCGTGGAGATCCTCAACGAGCTCCGGGTCGCGCTCCCCGGAGCGCAGTTCCTGTTCGCCTTCCTGCTCACCGTTCCGTTCGCCGCTGGGTTCGCCGGCCTCTCGCAGGGTCTTCGCATCGTCTTCTATGCCTGCCTGCTTTGCACCCTCGTCGCGACGATCCTGCTGATCGCCCCCGCGGCCTACCATCGCGTCCGCTGGCAAGAGGGAGACAAGGCGGAAGTGATCCGGATGGCCCACCGCATGTTCCTCGTGGGCATGACGTGTCTCGCCGTCGCCATGGCGACGGCGGTGGGGTTCGTGAGCTACGTCCTGCTCGGCGCGGTCGCCGCCGCCGCAGCCACGACGGTGAGCATGGTTGTGATCGTCCTCACGTGGTGTGTCCTCCCGCTTCGGGGCCGATTCGACGACGGCGCAGGCGCGGCGACCCGATCGGCCGGCGCTCTCGAGCGCTGACGACCCAAGTCGGCGTGCCGGACGCTCGGCACTCGCCCAAGCCTCAGAGCCACTCCTCGGCCGGGCCTCGGTCGGGGCTCGATCGTCACGTCAACCACCGACCCGAGCGACCAGAAACGGAGCGGGCTCAAGCGCTACCTCGGGGCCTGCAGCTTCCAGCGCGTAACGATTCAACTCTTGTGGATACGGAGCATCAGGTCGCGGTCTTGTACCGATGCAATTGCCCTCGGCCGGGGCGAAGCTCTGGGTGAGCATCGGACAGGCCCAGAACCGATCGAGCGGATCGACGAGGAGGGCGAATGAGTTCCGAGGGAAGCCGGCGCACGAAGGATTGGCACCCGCGCACCCGGGTCGGCATCGCAGCAGGCGCGACGCTCGCAGCCGTTGTCGCCCTGTCGTTCGCAGGAGGGGCCGCGTCTGCGCCGCCGAACGACACCGTTGCCGACGCCGAGCAGATCCCGACCCTCCCCGCGAAGATCGACGGGACGACGAAGGGCGCGAAGCTCTCCAAGAACGAGCCGGTACCCTCGTGCGCGGCCGTCAAGGGCATCGTCTGGTACGCGGTGACAGCACCTCGCAGAGGTGCCATGGTTGCTCGGCTCGCAGCCGACCCCGACCACGATGCGGTGGTCGTCGTCCAGCGGATCGTCCGGTCGAAGCGTTACGAGGCCACCTGCGCGCCGACGGGCAAGCAGGGCCGCGCGAACGTCGCCTGGTATGCGTACGCCGGCCGCTCGTACCTGATCGGCGTGGCACGGCCGACGGCAGCCTCGGGCGGGGATTTCCAGCTCGAAGTGATCTCCGCGGAGCCGGAACCCCGGCCACCCGGCCCGGCTCTGACGGCGGGGCGAATCGTCTCGACCGTAGATCCGATCCTGGACAGCTCGGACGCGTGGTCGGTGAGCATGACGCGCGGCACGACGTACCGGATCTACGCGGCGGCGCGGGGCGGCTGCGTCTCGCTCGAGGTCTACCGGCCCAACGTCTCGTCCTTTGCGATCGCGAAGCCGGTGATGAGTGTTGCCCCGTGCGGCGGGTATCTCGCCTTCACCCCTGGTATCGACGGAGGTGGTACGTACAGCCTCCTGGTTCGCGCGGTGGGCACAAAGCCGGTCACGGTCTCGTACCGGCTGGAGACTGCGCCGTACGACGCGGACGACGGGGCTCCCGGCGTCGAGCTGGAGAACGGGGAATCGACGGCGGGCAACGTGTCGGGGCGCGGGATCGACCCCCACGACATGTATCGCATCGCCGTTCCCCGCGAGAACGAGTTGACCGTGATCGAGATGCAGCAGAAGCCGACCGTCGGTCTCGACCTGCTCGTGCTCACCGAGGCGGGCGATGAGCTCGCCTGCGCGTGCAGCGGGCGGGGGCGTCAGGTGCTGCGCGAGAACCTCGATCCCGGCAACTACTACGTGGTCGTTCGCAGTCGCGGGAAATCGGGAGGCGACTACCGGCTGCAGGTTCGGATCCGCGACGTGACGACGACGAGCATCGCGGCCGGCGGCGAGAAGTCCGTCGAGGTCGTGCCCGGCAGGTCCGTGCCACTGAGGGTGGACGTCACCTCCGCGAGTCGCGGGGGCCCTGTCCAGATAGAGATCGACCGGCGCGACCCCTTGATCGGCTGGCAGTTCTCCACCGTCCAGACCGGCAACGTCAGCTCGGGCGGGACGTTCACGCTCAACTGGACACCGCCGTCGTTCGGCACCTGGCGGGCGCGGGCCCGGTTCCTGGGGACGCCGTACAGCAGCTTCAGCAGTAGCGGATACGTGTTGGTGCACGTCGCCGAGCCTCTCGAGTGACCCGACGTCGGTCGTGACGTACGTTCATCGCTTCGAATCGACGCAGTGCCGCCGCCAGGATCCGGTGCCACGTACGCTGAGGCAGCCCCGCAAGCCAAGGCTCCGGCAACCGACGAAAGGACAGGCGGAATGACAGATGACCTGACCGACGCTTCGCAGTTCCGCCGCCTGCGCTGGTGGAACATCGTCGTCGGGCTGATTCTCGCCGTGCAAGCGCTCGCCATCGCGCTGCTCACGAACGGCTTCAGCCTGCCCGTCACGTCGACGTTCATGACCGGCCCTCCCGGCACGCCAGCCGAGCTCGACCTGCTGTTCGACGTCCCACTCGGGTGGGGCGTGTTCGCGTTCCTCGCGATCTCCGCCGGGGCGCTGCTCGTGATCGCCTCGCCCGGCGTCTTCGAGTGGTACGTGCGCAACCTGCAGCAGAGCCGCAACTACGGGCGCTGGATCGAGTACTCGATCAGCTCGTCGATCATGATCGTGCTGATCGCGATGATCACCGGCGTCAGCGACATCGCTGCGCTGCTCGCGATCTTCGGCATCAACGCCTGCATGATCCTGTTCGGGCTCCTGATGGAGAAATACGAGTCGCCGGGCAGGCCGAGCTGGCTCGCGTTCTGGTTCGGGACCTTCGCCGGGATCGTCCCGTGGCTGATCATCGTGATCTACGTGTGGAGCCCCGGGCTCGAGGGCGCGGAGCCCCCGACGTTCGTCTACGCGATCATCGTCAGCCTCTTCGTCCTCTTCAACGTCTTCGCCGTCAACATGTGGCTGCAGTACCGGCAGATCGGCCCCTGGCGGGACTACCTCGTGGGCGAGAAGGTCTACATCCTCCTCAGCCTCACCGCCAAGGCTCTGCTCGCCTGGCAGGTGTTCGCCGCGGTGCTGGCGGGCAGCGGGTCGTAGACCCCTGGACAGCGCCGTCGGCGCTCTGTGCGACAATCGGACAGCGCAGCGAGCCTCGCTGGAGGTCGGTTGCGCATCGGGCCTGTACGCGACGCCGCACGCGCGGCAGTCAGGAGGACGACGATGAAGGGCTCGCAGAAACCGAAGCACACGGGCAAGAAGCCGGCGCAGAAGTCGCTCAAGGAGCGCCGGGCCGAGAAGCGGGCGGCAGCCAAGCAGACGCGGTCACTCGACGTGTGAGCCGCGGGGTCGCCGGTCGTGACGGCCGGCGCCCGACCCACGTTCCCCGGTCTGCCGACGATGCTCAGTAGATCCGGGCAACGGCGTTCAGCGACGCCCCCGATGAGGGGGCGAGCCGCCTGTGAGAGCTCTGTGGGCACGGAGGTTTGTTCGATGACACGCCAGCCCGATCTCGTCGAGGTCGTCTGCGTCCGGTGCGGCACCGTCTGCACGGCGTATCTCCAGGAGTCCGCCGACCACGCGCCCGACCGGTGGAGCGCCGAGGGGGAGGAGCTCGAGGCGACCGTCTGCCCCGAGTGCGGGGCCGCACTCGGGGCAGACGGTCTGCTGCAGCCGGCTGTCCTGGGAGCACACCCGTCCTGCTGACGGGCACGGGCTCCCGTCGATCGTTGGGAGGAAGACGATGAAAGGTGCACAGAAGCCGAGGCACGCGGGAAAGAAGCCCCCGCAGAAATCGCGCAAGCAGCGCCGGGCCGAGAAGCGCGCGGCCACAAGGCAAACGGTGTCGCTCGACCTCTGAGTGACCGGCGCACGCGGGTGTTCCGTTGTTCGACCCTTCCGCCATGATACCCTGTGGGGGTATACTGGAGGAAGCGGGCGAAAGGAGTTGACGTGGACACCGCCGTGTATGTCGTACCGGGCATGAGCTGCTCCCACTGTGAGGCTGCCGTGACGGAGGAGGTCTCGGCGCTGCCCGGTGTCGAGCGGGTCGTGATCGACCTGGGGAGCAAGCGCGTCGAGGTACACGGGACAGCGCTCGACGACACCGAGATCCGGGCTGCGATCGAGGAAGCCGGCTACGACGCCGCGTGACCGGCGTGGCAACACCCTCCGCCGAGCGGGTGCGCCTCGACCTCGAGGGGATGACCTGCGCGTCGTGCGCCTCGAGGATCGAGCGCAAGCTGAACCGGCTCGAGGGTGTCGAGGCGACGGTCAACTACGCCACCGATCAGGCGACGGTGACCTACGACCCGGGTTTCGTCACGGTCGACCAGCTCGTCGCAACGGTCGCCGCCGCGGGCTACGGGGCGGCGCTCGAGAACGTCGACGCCGCCGCTCCGGACGAGACCGGGGCACTGAAGGCGCGTCTCGCGGTTGCCGTCGCCCTGAGCCTGCCGCTGGCCGTGCTGGCGATGGTGATGCAGCTCCAGTTCGAGGGCTGGGAGTGGCTGGCGTTCGCGCTCTCGACGCCGGTCGTGCTCTGGGCGGGCTGGCCGTTCCACCGCGCCGCATTCGTCAACGCGCGTCACGGCGCCGCGAGCATGGACACGCTGGTCTCCGTCGGCACGCTGGCTGCCTGGGGATGGTCGACCGTCGTGCTCGTCGGCGGGCTCGATGCCGAAACGTACTTCGAGGCCGGTGCCGTGATCACGACGCTGATCCTCGTCGGGCGCTACCTGGAGGCCCGCGCGCGCCGCCGCTCCGGCGAGGCGATCCGCGCGCTCCTCGAGCTGGGAGCGAAGGAGGCGCACGTCCTGCGTGACGGTGTCGAGGTGCTCGTGCCGATCGACGAGCTCGTCGTCGGCGAGTGGTTCGTCGTCCGGCCCGGTGAGAAGATCGCGACAGACGGGGTCGTGGTGGAGGGGTCGTCCGCCGTCGACCAGTCGATGCTCACGGGCGAGCCGGTTCCCGTCGAGGTGGGGGTGGGTACCGCGGTCGCCGGGGCGACGATCAACACCTCGGGTCGCCTCGTCGTCGAGGCGACGAAGGTCGGCGCCGACACGGCGCTCGCCCAGATCGGCCGTCTCGTCGCCGAAGCACAGGCCGGCAAGGCGCCCATCCAGCGACTCGTCGACCGGGTCTCCGCGGTCTTCGTCCCCGTCGTGATCGCGATCTCCCTGGCCACGCTCGTCGGCTGGCTCGTCCTCTCCGGCGATGCGGCCGCCGCGTTCACGGCCGCAGTTGCGGTGCTGATCATCGCCTGCCCGTGTGCGCTCGGTCTCGCGACGCCGACCGCGCTGATGGTCGGCACCGGCCGCGGCGCCCAGCTCGGGATCCTGATCAAGGGGCCCGAGATCCTGGAGCAGACCCGGCGGATCACCACGATCGTGCTCGACAAGACGGGCACCGTGACGCAAGGGAAGATGTGGGTCACCCGAGCACTCGCCGCCGACGGCTTCGACCGCGAGGAGCTGCTGCGGCTCGCCGGCTCCGCCGAGAACGCGAGCGAGCACCCGATCGCCCAGGCGATCGCGGTGTATCGCACGCACCGAGAGCGGGACGTCCGCACCGGTCGAGAGCTTCACGAATCGCAGCGGCCTGGGCGTCGAGGCCGTCGTCGACGGTCACGCGGTCGTCGTCGGCCGGCCGGCGATGCTCGCCGAATGGGGCCTCGAGCTCGCGCCGGAGCTCGGGGCCGCTCTTGCCGAGGAGGAGGGCATGGGCCGGACGGTCGTCGCTGCGGCGATCGACGGAGCCGTGGCCGGGCTGTTCGTCGTCGCCGACCGGATCAAGCCGACGTCCGCCCAGGCGATCGCCGACCTGCGCGCCCTCGGGCTGACTCCGGTGCTGCTCACGGGCGACAACGAGCGCAGCGCCAGGGCGATCGCCGCCGAAGCGGGCATCGACGAGGTGATCGCCGACGTCCTGCCACAGGACAAGAGCGCGGTCGTAGCCCGCCTCCAGGACGACGGCGAGACGGTGGCAATGGTCGGCGACGGCGTCAACGACGCACCGGCGCTCGCCCAGGCCGACCTCGGTCTCTCGATCGGCACCGGCACCGACGTCGCGATCGAGGCAAGCGACCTGACGCTCGTCTCGGGCGACCTGCGTGCTGCGGTCGATGCGATCAGGCTCGCCCGCCGCACGCTCCGCACGATCAAGGGCAACCTCTTCTGGGCATTCGCCTACAACGTGGCCGCCATCCCGCTCGCGGTCGCGGGCCTCCTGAGCCCGGTCATCGCCGCTGCGGCGATGGCCTTCTCGAGCGTGTTCGTCGTCACCAACAGCCTGCGCCTACGGCGCTTCCACAGCCTCCGGGAGGACATCTGATGCACGGATACGCCAAGGACAAGGACCTGCTCGTGAGGCGGCTGCACCGGATCGAGGGCCAGGTGCGGGGGATCGAGCGGATGGTCGAGGAGGACCGCTACTGCATCGACATCCTGACCCAGATCGCAGCCGTGAAGACGGCGCTCGAGCAGGTCGGGGTGCGGGTGCTGGAGGATCACGTCACGCACTGCGTCCATGATGCGATCGCCTCGGGCGACGCGGAGGCGGCCGACGAGAAGACTGCAGAGCTGCTCGGCGCGGTGCAGCGGTTCGTCAAGACGCGCTGACGTTCCGCGGTGGAAACCCCGGCATCCGGCTAAAGCCGGACACCGGCGCTCGGGCTGAAGCCGGACACCAGCGGTCGGGCGGAGTGGCTCCACAGCGCTCAGGCGGAGTGGCCCGCCAGCCAGCGCAGCAGCTCGCCGAGGCTCGCGGTCGCGACGCACACCGACGTGTCGGCGGCACCGTAGTAGATCCGGAGCGTGTCGCCGTCGTCGAGGAGGAGCCAACCGCACGAGAACACCACCTGGTCGACGTCGCCGGTTCGCTCGTACGGGTGCGTCAGGCCCGAAGATCCATTCGCTCGAGCGGGCCAGCACGCGGTCGGGATGCTCGGCGTCGAGGAGCGCGAGCCCGAGTCGGTAGATGGCGCCGGCGGCAGTGACCGCACGCCGTGGTAGAGAAGCAGCCATCCATCCGGAGTGAGGAGCGGAGGCGCGCACAGGCCGACCTTGTGCGCGTCCCACCAGGCTCCCGCGCGTGCCGGCGAGGAGAACCGCGTGATCGCCCCAGTGGCGGAGGTCGGGGCTCCACGAGAGCCAGATGTCCGCCGTGTGCCTCGGCGTCGTCGAGACGGGACGGTGGATCATCGCCCAGCGCCCGTCGAACTGGCGCGGGAAGAGCGCCGCGTCCTTGTCCTCGGGTGGCATCAGCACCCCGCGGCGCTCGTACGATCTGGAAGTCGCGGGTCGACGCGAGGCAGACGAGCGGGCCGCCGTCGGAGTACCCGGTGTACACGATCAGGTGCTCGTCGCCGCACCGGGTGATGCGAGCGATCCTCGATTCCGAAGCGCTCGGCCTCCGAGTCGAGCGCCGGCAGCATGCTCCACTGCGGGTCGATCACCCAGCCGGTGAGGCCGTCGGCGCTCCGCGCCGGGCAGAGATGGGAGAAGCCGGTTCGGTCCTCGACACGAACCAGGAGCACGGTTTCGTCGTCCAAGCTCGTGACCCCGGGATTGAAGACCGCGTTGACGGTCGTGGGCCACGCCGGCCGCCGTGAGGATCGGGTTTCCCTCGTACCGCTCAAGAAGCTGCTTCGCCATCCGTCAAGAGGAATGCTCCGTCAGCCGATCAATCAGTACACACCAGCTCGCCGTCCTCACGCAACCTCCACCGTCGTACCGCGCCACCCCGACCGAGACCTTGTCCATGCCGACGACACCGACAACACTAGACGCCCGATCGCCTCGGTGTCGCCCGTGCGCATCTCCGACGTTCCGATCGTGGCGGCCGGATCCGTGCCCGGGTACGGCCCGATCTTCAACGCCGGGGTGATCCGGCGCGAGGGGGTCTTCCACCTCTTCGCCCGGGGCGTGCGGGACGGCTATCGCAGAAACGACGGGCCCGGGCCACGGTTCCTCGACTACGTCTCCGACGTGCTCGTCTTCACCTCGCTCGACGGCCGTGCGTACGCGTTCCAGCAGGTGCTCGCGGAGAGCTCGCCCGACGACGTCCACGTCTACGAGGACCCCCGGGTGCAGCTCGTTCGAAGCGGCGGGGAGGAGCGCATCGTGATGACGTACACGAACCTGCCGGCTGCCGATTCCGGGAAACCGTGGAGGATCGGCGTCCATCGGCTCGGATTCGACGACGGGAGGTTCTTCCTCAACCGCACCTCGGGGCGCGTCGTCGGGCCGGACGGGATCCCGAACAAGGACGCCGTCCTGTTCAACCTCCGTGACGGGCGGGTTGCGATGATCCACCGTGTCCACCCGAACATGCAGCTCGCGGTTTTCGACTCGCTCGACGACCTCTGGGATCCGCCGCCGGGCTACTGGGACGAGCATCTCGACGACCTCGACCGGCACACGATCATCTGGCCCTGCGACGGGTCGCTCGGCGTCGGCGCAGGCGCACCGCCGGTTCGCTTCGGCGACGACCTCCTGCTCTTCTACCACGAGCGCGAGGCGGACGGTCACTACACGACCAAGGTCGCGCTGCTCGACCGCGAGACCGGCCGCGTGCTCTCGTTCCTGCCCGAGGCGATCATGCGCCCGGAGCTGTCGTGGGAGCGCGTGGGAGACGTCGACAACGTCGTCTTCGTCCAGGGAGCGGTCGCGCAGGCGGACGGGACGATCTACCTGACCTACGGCGCGGCCGACCGCTGCGTCGGCGCCGCGACCGTGGCCGGTGCAGAGATCGTGGCCGCGCTGCGGGCAGCCTGACCCGAGAGGCGAGGATCAGGCGAGCGTGAGCTCGCGCGGTCGGTGGCGCACGACGGCCGGCAATCCCGCCGTGTCGAGCAACAGCGCGGCGCGGTGGAAGGCCAGGGTCGACTCGGCACCCTGGTTGTCGTTGGTCGTCTCGTCGCCGAGCCCGTCGCTGCAGCCGCCGGTCGCGAAGTCGTACAGAGGCCGGCGAAGCCGGTTGCGGCCGAGGAACCAGTCGAAGGCCCGCTGGGCGCGCTGCCCGTGCTCCGGCTCGCCGGTAACGGCGAACGCGGCGAGCTCGGCCTCCACGAACGCGGCCGCGTCGAGCGGCTGCTCGTCCCCCGCGCCCGGCGCGCGGTTCGGTGCGATGGCGGCCGAGATGACCGGTCAGCCGCAGGGTGCCCGCGGCGAGCCCGGACTCGTCACCGAGCCAGCGAAGCGCGTCGAGCCCTGTCTCGGTCAGATCGCTCCGGCCGAGCGCAGCGCCGCCGGCGATCAGCGCGTGCGGGAGTCGTGCGTTGTCGTAGGTGAGCCTGTCCTCGAACCACCCCCAGCCCTCGCCCGCGTTGGCTGCTATAGGCGGCGGAGAGCTGCTCCATCACCCGCTCCAGCAGTACCTGCGCCCCCGGGCCGCGCCGGTCGGTGTCCAGGTGCGCGAGGCCAAGGGCGGCGTAGGCGCCGGTGCGGAGCGAGACCGTCTCCGGGAGCGTCTGGACGATCGTGTTCAGCAGCCGCTCGGTCGGGCCGGCGACAGCGGGTACCCATGCCGTCGCGAGGACCTCGCCGAGCGCCCAGATCGAGCGGCCGACGTGGTCGCCGACGTGTGGCTCGTCGAGCCAGTGTCGGTCGTAGCCCATGAAGTTGCGCATGCCCGGCCCGCGGGTCGGTCGCGTCCTGGAGGAACGCGAGCGAGCGGTAGAGGATCGACGTCCACACCTGCTCGTTGCCGTGGCGGGCGAGCTCGAGCGCAACGACCGCGAGACGGGCGACGTCGTCGACGCAATACCCGCTCTCGCGGCTCGGGATCACGCCGTTCGCGTGCTGCACGATGCCGACGTCGTCGACGAGCGTGAGGAGATGGTCGGTTCGCATCCTCACGAGCCGTCTGATCGATGCCGGCCACCGACCGTCGGCGGCGCGGCGCGATTCTCGACTGCCTCCTGCAACACCGCCGCGGTCGCCTTCGCGACCGACGGCCAGCCGAGCAGTGACCCGATCCGCCGTGCCTCGGCGCGGGCAGCCGCAAGCTGCTCCGGCTGCTCGATGTAGCGGCAGACGGCCTCCGCGAGCGCGGCGGGATCGGCGAACGGCACGATCGTGCCGGCACCGGTGCCGAGCATGTCCTGCGCGTACCAGTACGGGGTCGAGACGACCCCGCAACCGGCGGCGAGGCCGAAGGTGAGCGCGCCCGACGAGATCTGCTCGCGCTCCCGATACGGGGTCACGAAGACGTCGGTCTCGGCGAGCAGGTTGGCGATCTCGTCGACGTTGAGGAACCGGTCGTCGAACTCCACGTGGTCCTCGAGGCCCAGGTCCAGTACCGCCTGCTCGAGCGTCAGGCGGTAGCGCTCGCCCTCGCGGTGGGCGATGTCCGGGTGCGTGCGCCCGGCGATCACGTAGAGCACCTCCGGATGGCGCTCCACGATCGCCGGCAGTGCCTCGATCATCGTCTCGAGGCCCTTTCCGGAGGAGATCAACCCGAAGGTGGACAACAGGAACCGTTGCCCGTCGGCGCCGTACTTCGTGGCCATGGCCGCCGCGCCTCCGGCGGCCCGAGCCGACGCAAAGGCAGCGGCCCGCTGGGCAATGACTGTCGGCGCACCGTGCGGCACGACGCGAACCTTGCTCTCCGGGCAGGCGCCGCCGTCGACGAGCAGGCGCCGCGCAGTGTCCGTCATCACGATCACGAGCTCGGCCTGACGGCACACCGCCGCCAGCACCTTCGCCTGGCGGTTGGTCGGCTGCGACAGCACCGTGTGCAGCGTCACCACGAGCGGCTGCAGGAGCTCCTCGAACAACGAGAGGACGTAGTCGCCGCTGCGGCCGCCGAAGATCCCGTATTCGTGCTGGAGCAGGACGACGTCGACGTCGAGTCGGCCGAGAATCCGGCTGGCGCGCACGTAGTCGTCCCGAACCGCCTGGTCGATCGTCGCCGTCACACCCGGCCGCTGCGGGCGGGTGGGCTCGTTGACGATCACGACCTTCTCGACCCGTTCGATCTCGTCGAGCCGCAGCAGGGCCGAGCGTACGTCTGCCGCGAATGTGCCGATTCCGCAGGCGCGGGGTGGGTAGGTGGAAACGATCGCTGTGCGCAGGGTCTGCCCGCCTGCCTTTCGTGGAGATCTCCGACGCGGCACCGAAGCGTCAGCGCAACCGGTTGGCCACAACTCTAGCCGACGTCGTTCGCCGCGGCCCGTGCCCGGGCCCCTCACCCACGGCGCAGGAGCTCCCCGGTCGCCATTCAGGCAGGCACGGTGGCGCGGACGATCGTCCCGAGCCCAGGCGGCGTCAGGATCGTGAGGCGGCCGCCCACGAGCCGAAGCCTCTCGCGCGCCGACGCCAGGCGGTGCGGTTCTGCATTCGCGGTCTCGTGAACCGAGCCGTCGTCGGCCACCTCGAAGACCGTGCCGGTCGAGGTTACGGTCATAGTGACCCGAACCAGCGTCGCATCGCTGCGTGCGGACACGTCCTGCAGGGCCTCCTGGAGGACGCGGAAGAGCGGCAGCTCGATCTCGGCGGGCAGCCGTTGCTCCCGCTCGAGCCTGACCTCCACCGGGAGGCCTGTGCGCGCGGTGAACGTCGCAGCGAGATGCTGCACCGCCGCGGGCAGGCCGAAGTCGTCGAGTGCCCTCGGGCGCAGGTCGACCGCGAGCTCGCGGACGCGCTCGAGCGTCTGCTGGATCAGCGCCCTGAGCTCCGCACGGCTCGCGTCGCGTTGCTCGGTCGAGGTCGAGCTCTCGACCCTGCCGAGCGCCATCAGCGCGGCCGCGAGAGACTGCGCTGCGTCGTCGTGGAGCTCCACCGCGAGCCGCTGGCGCTCGAGCTCCTGGGCGGCGACGAGCTGGCTCAGCGCGATGCGCTGGTCGGCGACCCGGCGGCCGAAGAGCCCGACCGGAACGACGATCGCCGGCCAGACGACGAGCGCCACGAGGGCCCCGTTGCTCCAACCGCTCACCAGCCCGAAGACGAGCGCTCCGCCGAGCGCGACGACCGCACCGTCCCACGGGCCGAGCGCGACGGCCACCGACCCGGCGATGGCGGCCACGATCGCGGCGGGCACGCCCACCACGAGGGAGGGATCTGCCCGGTCGAGTGCGGCGATGAACGAGGCCTCGGTGAGCAACGCAAGCCCCACGGCCAGCGAACGGTGCCGCCCCAGAAGGTGGAACCACCTCTCCATCCGGCTGATGATGGGCAGCCGGCGCACCGCCGTCATCCGTGAGAACGCTGATTCGTGTGCGGCGTATGACGAGATCTCGATCCGGTTCGACAGCTCGCAGTGAGCGATCAGCGGCTCTTGCCGCGACCGCCGCGCTGCGAGCGGCGGAGACCCTCGAGGCGCCGGCGATCCTGCTTCGTCGGCCGGGCACCGAGATCGGCGCCGAGCGGCCGGGACAGCTTCAGCTCGCTCGTGCGCTGCTCGCGGGCCGCGGCGGACGCGGCCGTCTCGTCGTAGAGCGTCGCCGCGAGGCTTGCGGAGCCGCGCTTCTCGGAGATGCCGCGGACGACGACCGTCCACCGGAGCTGCTCGATCCTCACCTCGACGGTGTCTCCGGGCTTGACGTCCTTCGACGGCTTCACCCGGACGTCGTTCACGTGCACTCGCCCGCCGAGCACCGCGTCGGTGGCGGCGCTCCGGGTCTTGAAGAAGCGGGCCGCCCAGAGCCACTTGTCGATCCGGACGGTTTCCACCGCGGGTCCCTGGCCTCTAGATGATCGTGTCGCGCGGGTGCTTCTTCTCTTCCTCGCGCCACTCTTCCTGGTACGCCTCGGCCGCGGCGAACTCGTCCTCGGTGCGCGCCCGGACGGCGTCGGTCTCGTTCGCCGGTCGCTCACCCGCAGCCTTCGAGCGCTGGACGGCGCGGAACGCGAGGACGAGCAGGGGTACGGCGACGACGACGAAGATGACGACGGGAAGGAAGCCCATGTGCGCACCCTAGATGATCGACTCCGACCCATCGAGCTGCACGCGCGACCGGGGTCACCCGTTCGGGTGAATCTGCGTCCCTCCATCTGGCGATCTCGCTCACCCTTCGTAGAGTGTGATGCATGGGGGGAAGACGAGAGGAGGGCGTGCCGGACGGCTGTGATTGCTGCGGGCACGATGCCGAGGACTGCGGCATGATCGAGGGAGGGTGGGTGACCGACGCGCGCGCGCCCGCCCGAAACCGAACCTACTGTCGGACCTGTGCGCATCTGCTGGGCATCGTCCGCATTGCCGAGCAGTGCGCCTGGTGTGGGGCTCCGATGGCGTCGGAAGAGAGCGCCGAGGTCGAAGGTTGGGCGTACTACGCCGACGACATCGGCGAGTTGCATCCCTGCTGCCCCGACTGTCTCGCAGACCGCTTCGGGATCTCGGACAAGCTTCACCTCCGCCGCGCGCCGTAAGTGCACGGCACGAGCGTCCGGGAGACAGGCTGAAGCCTGCACCGGGTCATCCGGCGCAATCGACATGTCCGCCGACCCTTCGAGGTGTGGAAAACCGCACCTCCTCGGCGGCGGCACCGTTCTAGCGTCAGGGCACTCGATCAACCCTTCACGAGGAGCCTGACATGAGCGCCAAGAACCACCACACCTTCGTTTTCCCCGACGACAGCCGCTGGGACGATGCCCGCCAGGCATGGAACCTGGCTGCCGATCAGCGTCCCGCCGTCGTCGTGCTTCCGTCCACCACCGAGGACGTCGTCGGCGCAGTCGAGTATGCCGCCGAGCGCGATCTCCGGATCGTCGTCCAGGGCACCGGTCACGGAGCCGCCGTCCACGGTCCGCTGGACGGAGCACTCCTGCTCAACATGCGTGAAATGCGTGGCGTCGCGATCGACGTCGAGAATCGTCGGGCCCGCGTCGAAGCCGGGGCGTTGTGGGAGGACGTCGTCGTCCCCGCCACGGAGCGCGGCCTCACGGCACTGCACGGCTCGTCCCCGAACGTCGGGGTCGTCGGCTACTCGCTCGGCGGCGGCATCGGCTGGATGGCGCGGATGCACGGGCTCGCGGCCGAGAGCGTGCTCGCCGTCGAGCTCGTCACCGCGGAGGGAGCGCTCGTGCGCGCCGACCGGACGCAGAACGCCGACCTGTTCTGGGCGTTGCGCGGCGGTGGCGGCGGCCTCGGCGTCGTCGTCGCGATGGAGATCGCGCTGTACGCCGTCGACGAGCTCGTGGCCGGCATGATGATCTGGCCGTGGGAGCAGGCGACGGACGTGCTCACCCGGTACGTCGAGTGGGCGGAGCACGCGCCGAACTCGGTCAGCGCGTCCGGGCGGCTGTTGCAGATCCCGCCGCTGCCGGAGATCCCGGAAGAGCTACGCGGCCGGCAGATCGTCGTCATCGACGCGGCAGTGCTCGGCACCGAGGACGAGGCCAACGCGATCCTCGCCCCGCTGCGCGAGCTCGGCCCCGAGATCGACACCTTCGGCACCGTGCCGGCGGCCTCGCTGATCAGGCTGCACATGGACCCGGAGCCGCCGATGCCCGGCAAGGGTGACGGCGTCTTGCTCGACGCGCTCGATGCCGCTGCGATCGACGCGATCGTCGCGGTCGCCGGCCCCGGGACCGACTCGCCGCTCGTGATGCTCGAGCTGCGCCAGCTCGGCGGGGCGTTGCGGGAGCGGAAGCCTGGCGCGGGGGCGCTCGGCTCGCTCGACGGATCGTTCGCACTCTTCGCCATGGGCGTGCCGATGGGACCCGCGGTGGCGGAGGCGATCGAGAGCCGGCTCGAGGCCCTCATCGGAGCGCTCTCACCGTGGTCGCGCGGGAAGCCGTACCTCAACTTCGCCGAGAAGCGGGTTGCAATCGGCGATGCGGTCGGCGCCGAGGCGTTCGCCCGGCTGGAGCGGATCAAGGCCTCGGTCGACCCGGACGGCCGCTTCCGGTCGGGGCACGCGTTCGCCACGGCGACGGTCTCCGTCGAGGAGCAGAAAGTCGCAGCCTAGCCCGGGGAAGGGCGTGGCCGAAGGGCAGCGAGGGGGTGTCTCCCCGTCAGAGCAGGGGAGGCGCCACTTCGCTGTCGGTATCAGTTCTGGGTCGGGTCGGGCGGCATCAGTGCCAGGACGGCGAACGCGCCGCCCTTGCGTCGCAGCACCGCGCTCCACAGGCGGTCGGGCTCGTCGGTGAAGACGTCCTCCGGCAGCGCCTGCTCGAGGATCCAGGACTCCTCGGCGATCTCGCTCTCGAGCTGACCGGGGCCCCAGCCGGCGTATCCCGCAAAGACGCGGGCCCGTGCCAGGCTGCCGACCTCGGAGGCGCTCTCGATCTCTCCCGGCAGGAACCCGATCGAGCCGAGCACGACCGCCGCGGCCTCGCCCGGATTGACGAAGTCCCCGAGCACGACGATCGCCTGGGGTTGCACGGGGCCACCGACGTGGACGAGCTCCTCCTCGTCGACGAGCTCCGCGAGCGGCGGGACGGCGTCGGCCACCGAGACCGGGGACGGCCGGTTCAGGATCACGCCCATCGCGCCCTCCTCGCCGTGCTCGCCGACGAGCAGCACGCAACGGCGGAAGTTCGGATCGAGCAGATCGGGGCCGGCGACGAGCAGCTGTCCGCGAAGTGACTCCACAACCCCATTGTGACGGTCGCGCGTTACGTAGGATCTGCCACATGGCAACGAGCCGCGAGATCCAGCTGGCCGCCCGGCCCCGGGGAATGCCCCAGCCGACCGACTTTGCACTCGTCGAGGTCGACGTGCCCGAGCCGGGCGACGGCGAGGTGCTGATCCGCAACGCCTACATGTCGGTCGATCCGTACATGCGCGGTCGGATGAACGACGTCAAGTCGTACGTGCCGCCGTTCCAGCTCGGTGAGGCCCTGAACGGTGGGGCCGTGGGGCAGATCGTCGCCTCGCGGAGCGACCGCTTCGCCGAGGGCACGTGGGTCGTGCACAACCTCGGCTGGCGGGAGCTCGCGCTCTCGGACGGGCGTGGCCTGTTCGCATTCGATCCGGCGCTCGCGCCCGTGTCCGCAGGCCTCGGCGTGCTCGGCATGCCGGGTCTGACCGCCTACGTGGGGCTGCTCGACATCGGCCGGCCCCGGCCGGGAGAGACGGTGTTCGTCTCGGGAGCGGCCGGCGCGGTCGGATCGGCGGTCGGGCAGATCGCGAAGCTGAAGGGTTGCCGGGTGATCGGCAGCGCCGGCTCGGCCGAGAAGGTCGCCTGGCTGCGAGAGCTCGGGTTCGACGAGGCATTCGACTACCACGAGGCGTCGGCGCGCGACGCGCTGAGCGAGGGCATCGATCTCTACTTCGACAATGTCGGCGGCCCGACGCTCGAGGCGGCGCTGTCGGCGCTGCGCAAGCACGGCCGCGTCGTCGCCTGTGGTGCCGTCTCGCAGTACAACGCCACCGAGCCGACGCCGGGGCCGCGGAACCTCGCCTTCGTCGTCGGGAAGCGACTGCGGATCGAGGGGTTCATCATCTCGGATCACATCGACCGGACGCCGGCGTTCCTCGCCGACATGGCGCCCTGGGTGCGTGACGGCGCGGTGCGGTACCGCGAGACCGTCGTCGAAGGGCATCGAGAACGCGCCAGCCGCCTTCATCGGCCTGCTCGCAGGGCGAGAACATCGGGAAGATGCTCGTCAAGGTGGGGCCGGAGCCGTGAGCTGGCGCTGCCGGGTGTTCGGCCACCGGGTTCCGAAGTCGCGCTGGTTCTTCCTCACCGAGCGCTTTCAGCGCTGTGAGCGCTGCGGCGAGCACGTGCCGTCGAAGTAGCGGGCTCAGTCGGTTCGGCTCGAGCGACCGGTGCAGGAAATCGCGCGGCGTGACAAGATGCGCGGCCGTGTCGAGGTCGAGCGCCGAGCAGCGCCGCGTCGCCGGTGACGATCGCGTGGGCGCCCGCAGCGAGGGCGAGCCCGATCGAGGTAGTCGTCGTCGGGGTCGTTCGGGACGTGCCGCGCGGGTGGCGGGTCGTCGACGACGACGGCGTCGCGATGCGGATCAGTCCGACACGAGGTCACGAGCGGTCGTCTGCCGCGATCCTGCGCGCGATGTGCGGCCGGAGGAGTGACCTGCTCGAGCTCGCGCACGAGCGCGGCGGAGAGCGACGAGGTCGATAGAGGCCGTCGCTCCCAGGCACGAAGGACGACCGCCGCGGGTACGCGTCCCGTGCGAGAGGAGCGCCGAGACGAGGACGTTGACGTCGAGGACGACGCGCAGCACGTACGACGCGCGTCGCTTCTGACGGCCGCTCCTCGCGGACTTCCCGTTGGGCCTCGAGCGCGAGCGCCATCGCCTCGTCCTCGGACAGATCATCGTTGCGCGCCCACGAGCGCTCGAGGATCGCCGCGATCCCGCAGCCTGTCGCGCAGCGCCTCCTCGACGAGATCCGAGTCCTTGATGCCGCGTCGGGCGGCCGAAACGCGCATGAGCGCGGCGACCTCGGCGCTGAGGTAGATCGTGAGCTTCTCCTTGGCCATGTCCACATTGTACAGGTATGACGTCATAACGCTATGATGGCAGATCTGGAGTCCGGCTCCACAAGTGGCTGTTCCGGACAGACTCGTTGCTCAGGCGTCGAGCGCGGCCCGCAGCGAGGCGACGTAGGCGCGGAGCGCCTCCGGGCCTTCCTCGGCCACCTGCACGGCGCGCGAGCCGACGACGATGCCGTCCGTGAGATCGGCCGCGGCGCGCGCCTGCTCGGGCGTCGAGATGCCGAAGCCGGCGTAGAGCGGGACGTCCGTGAGCGGCGCGCGTGCGGGCGGCGAGCCCGGCGAGCGCGTCGGAGAGCTCCGTGCGCGCGCCGGTCGTGCCGGTGAGCGTGACGAGGTAGAGCCAGCCGTCGGTCTCGGCGGCGGCGAGCGCGATGCGCTCGTCGGTCGAGGTGGGGGCGACGAGCTGGACGCGCCGCAGCTCGGGCCGTGACCCGGCGGCAGTGTCGGCGACGATGAAGCTCGTCGCGCCGGCGGCGCGGGCGTCGGCCTCGAAGCGCTCCCAGCCGTACGCCTCGAGCAGCGAGGCGTAGGTCATCGGGATCAGCGGCGTGTCGCCGACGAGCGCGCGGGTCGCGGCGAGGCACTCGAGGCAGGCGGCGCGTGCGCATCCCCGCTGCGAGCGCCTTCTCGGCGGCCGCGCGGATCACGGGGCCGTCGGCGAGCGGGTCGGAGAAGGGGAAGCCGAGCTCGACGATGTCGGCGCCGCCCGCGACGGCGGCCTCGGCGAGCGCGGGCGTCTCGGCGCCGGCCATCAGGTAGATGACGAGCGTCTTGCGCCCGGACGACAGGCTGAAGCCTGTCGCCGCCGGCGCGGCGTCGGCTTCAGCCGGTCGTCCGGGCTCACGAGTCAGCCCCAGCGCCGCCAGCGCCTCGGCGAGGTCCTTGTCGCCGCGGCCCGAGAGGCAGACGAGCGATGTACTCGGCGTCGATCGCGTCGACGACGCGCGAGCGCGTGCGACGACTCGAGCGCCGGGATGATCCCCTCCGTGCGCGAGAGCCGCTGGAACGCGTCGAGCGCCTCGTCGTCGGTGCACGGGAGGTACTCGGCGCGGCCGGTGTCGCGCAGGTAGGCGTGCTCCGGGCCGACGCCGGGGTAGTCGAGCCCGGCCGAGATCGAGTGCGCGTCGGCGATCTGGCCGTCGTCGTCGGCGAGGATCGACGAGCGCGAGCCGTGCAGCACGCCGGTGCGCCCGCCGCCGAGCGACGCGGCGCCCGCGGCCTCGACGCCGACCAGCCGCACGCCCGGGTCGTCGATGAAGCCGGCGAACATGCCGATCGCGTTCGAGCCGCCGCCGACGCAGGCGACGACCGCCTCCGGCAGCGCGCCCTCGGCCTCGAGCAGCTGCGCGCGCGCCTCGCGGCCGATCACGGCCTGCAGCTCGCGCACGATCTCCGGGTACGGGGCCGGGCCCGACGCACGAGCCGATCACGTAGTGCGTCGTCTCGACGTTCGTGATCCAGTCGCGGATCGCCTCGCTCGTCGCCTCCTTCAGCGTGCGCGTGCCGAACTCGACGGGCACGACCGTCGCGCCCATCAGGTGCATCCGCTCGACGTTCGGCGCCTGGCGCCGCATGTCCTCGGAGCCCATGAAGACGACGCACTCGAGCCCGAACCGCGCGCAGGCGGTCGCGGTCGCGACGCCGTGCTGGCCCGGCGCCCGTCTCGGCGATGATCCGCGTCTTGCCGAGCCGCCGCGCGAGCACGACCTGCCCGAGCGCGTTGTTGATCTTGTGCGCGCCCGTGTGGTTGAGATCCTCGCGCTTGAGGTAGAGCCGCTTGTCCGGCGCGAAGCGCGGCGGCGAGGGTGATCGGCGACGGCCGCCCCGTGTAGGTGCGGCCGAGGTGCTCGACCTCGGCGAGATAGGCCGGGTCGGCGAGCGCCTCGGCCCAGGCCGCCGTCAGCTCGTCGAGCGCCGGGATCAGCGTCTCGGGGACGTAGCGGCCGCCGTAGGGGCCGTAGGTCTCTGTCGGTCGTCGTCATGAGCGGGCTGCCTCCACGTATCGCCGCACCTTGTCGTGATCCTTGATTCCGGGCGCCGACTCGAGCGACGACGCGGCGTCGACCGCCCACGGTCGGACGGCGGCGATCGCCTCGCGCACGTTGTCCGGGCCGAGCCTGCCGGCGAGCACGATCCGGCCGTCGGCCTCGGCGGCGCGCTGCGCCAGTGATCGGGGTCGGTGCCCTCCCAGGGCAGGTCGAGCAGGCGTGCGACCTCCACGCCGTCGCGGAGCAGCGCCGCCTCGCGGCCGCGCACCTTGCCCTCCTCGACGGTGTGCACCTGGTCGAGGTCGGCGTCGGTCTCGCCGGCCTCGCCGACCCAGACGGCGACCGACAGCATCCCGTCGGGCACCGGCAGGACGGCCGCGGCGGCGCGCGGGCTCTCGGGCACGAGGACGAAGCCGGCGAGGTCGGCGCCCGCCTCGGCCGCGGCGGCGACGTCCTCCTCGCGCGTCAGGCCGCACACCTTGACGAGCGGGCGCGAGAGGAGCTCGGCGAGCTTCGCGGCCGGATCGGCCGCCCGCATCAGCGTCGAGCCGACGAGGACCGCGTCGGCGCCGGCCAGCTCGGCCGCGGCGCCCTGGGCGCGCGTCTGGATCCCGCTCTCGGCGATCACGATGCGGTCGGCAGGGATCCGCGCCACGAGCTCGAGCTGCGCCCTCCGGTCGATCGCGAACGTCGAGAGATCGCGCGCGTTGACCCCGAGCACCGGCGCGCCGAGCGCGATGCCGCGGTC
The DNA here is from genome assembly GCA_963792455.1 of uncultured Thermoleophilia bacterium. Lineage (GTDB taxonomy): Bacteria > Actinomycetota > Thermoleophilia > Gaiellales > Gaiellaceae > Gaiella. The sequence goes on along the minus strand of CAWBWA010000011.1, from coordinate 1,152,419 downwards.
GAGCTCCTCGGCGTCGTGCGCCTCGACGAGCGTGTCGAGGCCGAGGCTCCGCGGCGACCTGCATCAGCCTGGCGGTCTCGGCGTCGTCGAGGTCGCGCAGGAGGAGCAGCACCGCGTCGGCACCTGCCTCCTTCGCAGTCCGCAGGTGCGTCGGCGGTCGAGAAGAACCCCTTGGCGAGCAGCGGTGCCGTCGTCGCGGCCCGGGCGGCGCGCAGGTCGTCCCAGGTGCCGCCGAAGCGCTCGTCGACGAGCACCGAGATCGCCGCCGCGCCCGCCGCGGCGTAGGCGGGGGCGATCAGCGGCCGGGTCGGCGTCCGGGCGCAGGTCGCCGGCCGAGGGCGAGCGCCGCTTGATCTCGGCGATCGCACCGAGGCCCGGGCCGTGCGAGGGCGTCGTCGAAGCGTCCCATCAGCCGCGCGCCTCGGCCGAGAACGCGACGAGCGCCTCGAGGCGGCTCGACGCCGCGCCCGAGTCGATCGTCTCGGCGCCGAGCGCGAGGCCCTCGACGAGCTCGTCGGCGAGCCCGGCGGCGACGAGCGCCCGCCGCAGCGTTCAGGAGCACGGCGTCACGCCGTGCGCCCTGCTCGCCGGCGAGCACCGTGCGGATGACGGCGGCGTTCTCGGCAGCCGAGCCGCCGCGCAATGCGCTCGGATCGGCAGGGTCGAGGCCGAGATCGCGTGGGTCGAGCTCCCACTCGCGGACGTCGCCGTCGATGACCTCGAAGACGAGGTTCGGTCCGGACGGCGAGAGCTCGTCGAGCCCTCCGTCGCCGTGCACGACGAACGCTCGCCGGGCGCCGAGCTCGGCAAGCGCCTCGGCGTACGTCGGCCCGAGCTCGGCGGAGTAGACGCCGAAGACCCCGTCGCAGGCCCCCGCCGGGTTGGCGAGCGGCCCGAGCACGTTGAACACCGTGCGGATCCCGATCTCCTGGCGTACCGGCGCGACGAACCGCATGGCCGGGTGGTGGGCACGGGCGAACATGAACCCGAAGCCGAGCTCGTCGATCGAGAGCGCGATCCGCTCCGGTGGCTGCTCGAGATCGATCCCGAGCTCCTCGAGCACGTCCGCCGATCCCGCCGCCGAGCTTGCCGCGCGGTTGCCGTGCTTCGCGACGGCGGCGCCCGCCGCCGCGGCCACGAGCGCCGCAGCGGTCGAGATGTTGAACGTGTTCGCACCGTCGCCGCCGGTGCCGACGATGTCGACCACCGGCGCGCGCTGCGGCGTCACCGGAACCACGTGCTCGCGCATCGCCTCGGCGAAGCCGGCGATCTCGTCGGCCGTCTCGCCCTTCGTGCGGAGGGCGACGAGGAAGCCGGCGATCTGGGCGGGCGTCGCCTCGCCGTCCATGATCGAGCCCATCAGCTCGTGGGCGTCCTCGCGCGAGAGATGATGCCCGTCGAGCAGCAGCTGGATCGCGGGGCCGACGATCACCGGAGGAAGTTCCTCGCCATTGCCGGCCCGAGCGGCGTCAGAACGCTCTCCGGGTGGAACTGGACGCCCTCGACCGGCAGCTCGTGGTGGCGGACACCCATCACCTCGCCGTCGGGGGTGCGGGACGTGACTGCGAGCTCGTCCGGCACCTCCGTGGCCGCGAGCGAGTGGTAGCGCCCGACCTCGACATCGGCGGGCAAGCCCGTGTAGACGCCGCGGCCGTCGTGCGAGATCGTGCTCGACTTGCCGTGCAGGAGCGCCTTCGCCTGGCCGACGGTGCCGCCGAACGCCTCGACGATCGCCTGGTGGCCGAGACAGACGCCGAGCGTCGGCACCGTCGGGCCGAGCGCGCGGATCAGCTCGATCGAGACGCCGGCGCTCTCGGGGCGCCCGGGACCGGGGGAGACGACGAGGCGGTCGTACGCAGCCCGCCCGGGCCTCGTCGACCGTGATCGCGTCGTTTCGCACCGTGACCACCTCGGCGCCGAGCTCCTCGAACAGGTGCACGAGGTTGTAGGTGAACGAGTCGTAGTTGTCGAGCATCAGGACTCTCATGTCCGGTGCGCCTCCTGCTCGGCGAGGTCGATCGCGGCCTCGAGCGCGGCCAGCTTCTTCAGGCACTCCTCGTGCTCCGACGCGGGATCCGAGTCGGCGACGACGCCTGCGCCCGCCTGGAGGTATGCGACCCCGTCGGAGATCACCATCGTGCGCAGCGCGATGCAGGCGTCCATCGTCCCGTCCGGGAGGGAGTACAGCACGGCGCCGGCGTAGGGGCCGCGCCGGAACCCCTCGAGCTCGGAGATCAGCTGCATCGCACGGACCTTCGGGGCGCCGCTGACGGTGCCCGCCGGGAAGCAGGCGCGGAGCACCTCGAACGGCGTCACCCCCTCGCGTAGCTCGCCCACGACCTCGGAGACGAGGTGCGACACGTGGGAGAAGCGCTCCACCTCCATGTCGCGGGAGACGTGGACGGTTCCCGCCTTGCAGACGCGCGAGAGGTCGTTGCGGCCGAGGTCGACGAGCATCACGTGCTCGGCACGATCCTTCTCGGAGGACAGCAGCCGCTCGACGTCGCCCTCGGTGGGCTCGGTCGTGCCGGCGATCGGGCAGAGGCTGGCGCGGCCGTTCTCACAGGCCACGAGCCGCTCCGGCGACGAGCCGACGAGCGCGATCCCGTCCAGCTCGAGCAGGAACAGGTACGGCGACGGGTTCACGCGCCGGAGTGCCCGGTAGATGTCGAGCGGGGAGGCCGAGGTGGGTCGCTCGGCCCGCTGCGACGGCACGCACTGGAAGACGTCGCCGGCGACGATGTGCTCCTTCACGTCCTCCACCATCTCGATGTAGCGGGCGCGATCGGGCGAGCGGCGGATCGGCGCAGCATTGCCGCGCGGCTCCCGGCGCCAGGCGATCCCGGCTTCGAGACGCCCCGCGATCTCCTCGGCGTCGCCCGCCAGCACCTCCGCGATGCCTGCGCCGTGGTCGAAGCGGACGAGCGTCTCGCAGACGATGAGACGGCTCTCGGGGAAGTCACGGCCGTCCTCGGGCAGGGGCACCGTCGGCTCGAGGCGCGCAACGTGGTCGTAGGCGAGGTACCCGACGATCGGGAGCCCGAGCTCGGCCGCCTCGTCGAACTCGACGATCCGGGAGCCGGCGCCCATCCACGAGTTCCGCCCGAGGCGGCCGCGCTCGACCGATTCGAGGATGAAGCTCGCCGTGCCTGCGTCGCGCAGGCGCAGGTACGCGCCGAGCGGGGTGAGAAGGTCGGTGTTGATCGTCGGCGTCATGGAGAGTCGGGAAACGGTCGTTGCTCCGGGATCGAATCGGGACGAGAAACGAAAAAGACCTCCGCGGAGGTCTTCGATGGCGAGGTGGGGTTGTCGTCGCGCTCTAGCGCACGCTCCCGCATCGCCCTTGGCGCCACCAGATGGAGGACGGTGCGAACGTCATGGACGAGACCCTAGCGGCAGTACGGCGGGTGAGGCAAGACCTACACGCCGCGCGGCGCGGCGTCGTCGAGCACGGCCCGCATCAGGTCGCGGATCGAGAGGATCCCGACGACCTTCCCGGACTCGACGACCGGCAGGTGGCGGAAGCCGCCGTGGATCATCAGCACGGCCGCGTGCTCTGCGGTCTCGTCTGGCTCGATCGTCTCCGGGCCGGCGGTCATCCAGGCTCCGACGGTGGCACCCGGCTCGAGCCCCCGGGCCACGGCACGCAGAACGTCCCGCTCGGTGAACACGCCGACGAGGCGCTCTCCGTCGACCACGAGCACGGCGCCGACCCTACGCTCGTCCATGCTGCGCACGGCAGCGACGAGATCCGCGCCGGCGTCGACGGCCAGAACGTCGGCGGCCATCAGGTCGGCAACGAGAGGCATGTCCCAAGTGTAGATGGTTGGTCGGGAGCCTCGTTCCAAGTAGCCTGCCACCGTGGCCGTCCCTCCGCTCCTCGACGAGCTCCTCTGCGCCCACGGCGCCTCTGGCTACGAGGACGCGGTGCAGGCGATCGTCCGGCGTGAGGTGGCTGCGATCGGTGCGGAGATCGAGGCGGACGTGCTCGGCTCGACGATCGCGACGGTGCGCGGGACGACCGGTGGGCGGACGATCGCGCTCTTCGCGCACGCCGACCAGGTCGGCATGGCGGTTCGCGACGTCGGCGAGGACGGGTTGCTCACCGTTGCGAAGCTGGCGAACTGGCCCGCGGCCAACGCGCTCGGGCAGCGCGTTCGGATCGACACGCGGGACGGCGAGGTCCGCGGCGTCGTGGTCGCGCCGAGGGACGGCGAGCCGTCGTGGGAGGCGCTGCGCGTCGACATCGGTGCGAGCGGGCGCGAGGACGCGCTCCGGATCGTGCGGCCCGGCGATGCGATCGTGGTCGACGGGCCGCCCGTGCTGCTGCCGAACGGGCGCGTGCTCTCGGCTGCCCTGGACGACCGCGTGGGGATCTTCGTCGGCCTCGAGGTCCTCGGGCGGATCGCGGCAGACGAGGCCTGCCTGGGATGTCGCACTCGTCGTCTCGGTGCAGGAGGAGACGGGAACCCACGGCGGCGCCAGGCTCGCGGCGGAGCGACTCGCCCCCGACGTCGCGATCGTCGTCGAGGTCACCTATGCAGGAGACGCGCCGGGAGTGGCGCCCTGGGGCGACGTGCGGCTCGGCGGTGGGCCGACCGTCTTCCGGGGGCCGGTCGTCAGCCCGATCGTCGGCGACGGTCTGCTCACGGTCGCGGCCGAGGCCGGGATCGAGGTGGCGATCGAGTCCGGCCAGGCGACCACCAGCGACGGCGACGACATCTTCACGACCGGCGCAGGCGTCGCCTGCGGGATCGTCTGCATCCCGCTGCGCTACATGCACACCGCCGGCGAGATCGCCCAGCTGTCCGACGTTGACGCCGCTGCGCGGCTGGTCGAGGCCTACATCCGGTCGCTCGACGCGGAGGCTTCCTTCCTTCGCTGAGGACAGCCCGGACGACAGGCCGAAGCCTGTCGCCGCCGCGCGGTAGGCTGACGCAATGACACGCTCCGTGATCGTCGCCGCCGTACGGACGCCCTTCGGCAGGCTCGGCGGCGGCCTGGCCAGGCACCCGGCGACGGGGCTCGGTGCGATCGCGATCCGGGCCGGGCTCGAGCGATCGGGCATCGATCCGGCCGAGGTCGGTTACGTCGTGATGGGCCAGGTGCTGCAGGCCGGCGCGGGGCAGGCACCCGCCCGCCAGGCGGCTATCGGCGCCGGCATCCCCAAGGAGGTGCCCGCGGACACGATCAACAAGGTGTGCGCCTCGTCGATCCGCGCCATCGAGCTCGCCGACCTGATGATCCGCGCCGGGCAGCACGACGTCGTCGTGACGGGCGGGATGGAGTCGATGTCCAACGCGCCGTACCTGCTCCCCAACGCCCGCTTCGGCTACCGGCTCGGAAACGGCGAGGTGCTCGACCACATGGTTTTCGACGGGCTCACGTCGACGTTCGACGGCGACCACATGGTCGTACAGGCATCGCGTGTCGCACGCGAGCTCGGCATCACGCGCGAGGCCCAGGACGCATGGGCAGCCCGGTCGCACGAGCGCGCCGCGGCGGCCGACGACGCAGGGAGACTCGCGGAGGAGATCGTCCCCGTGGGCGAGCTGGAGCATGACGAGAGCATCCGGCGCGACACGACCCTCGAGAAGCTCGCCTCGCTGGCGCCGGTCTTCGACCCGGAGGGGACGACGACGGCGGGCAACGCGCCGGGGGTGAACGACGGCGCCTCGTGCGTCATCGTCTGCTCGGACACGTATGCCCGCGCGCGAGGCCTCGAGGTGCTGGCGACGATCGTCGGGTACGCGGCCGTTGCGGACGACTTCGCCTATCTCGCGCGCACGCCCGCGCGAGCCGGCGCGCTCGCGCTCGAGCAGGCGGGTCACACGACGGCCGACGTCGCCAGGGTCGAGATCAACGAGGCCTTCGCCTCGGTCGCGAGCAACTCCACGCGCCTGCTCGGCGTCGACGAGGTGATCGTCAACGTGAACGGCGGTGCGATCGCGCTCGGGCACCCGATCGGCGCGTCCGGCGGCAGGATCGTGGCGACGCTCGTGCACGAGCTGAGGCGCTCCGGGGGTGGCCTCGGCCTGGCTGCGATCTGCTCCGGCGGCGGGCAGGGCGACGCCTTGCTGGTCGACGTCTGATTCGCGGCGCGCTGGTCATCGGTCTCGCAGCGCTCGCGTTCACCGGCACGGCGCGCGCGTACACCTGCCCCACCAGGCCCCTCGATCAGCGCATCGCCGAGTCGGACGTCGTGTTCGTCGGCCGCTCGACGGGTTCCACAGCCGTTGCGGGTGCCGGCATCCCACAGCGGCTCTACCGGTTCGAGATCGATCAAGAGGTGAAGGGCGATGTCGGGCGCACGATCGACGTGCGGATCCCGGTCAATCCCGCGAACGGCGGTCAACTGGTTCCGCTCGACGTCGCGGCGGGCATCCTCGCGAACCGGGTGAACGGTGCGTGGTTCACGACCCGTTGCGGGATCACGGATCCGGGTGCGGTACTCGCCGCAGTCGACAAGCCTCGCGGCAACGCCGTCAGGCTCCTGCTCGGGATCCTCATCCTGGGCGGCGTGCTGGCGTACTCGATCCGGCGCGCGAGACGCCGCGATCCGGGAGCTAGTCTCCGGCGATGAGCTTCGAGTGCGGACGCGGCTTCGCCGGAAATGGGCTCGTGAGCCCGGACGACCGGCTGAAGCCGGTCGCCGCGCTGGCGACCGGCTTCAGCCGGTCGTCCGGGCTGGAGCGGGTGGTATGAGCCCGCTCGACCCGCGGCTGCGCGAGCACCTGGCGGCCGGGGAGGCGTCCGACGACGAGTTCGTCGATGCGGCGTTTGCCCTCGTGCTGCGGCGTCCGCCCGAGGCAGAGGCACGCGAGCGGGTGCTCACCAGGCTCGCCGACGGGACCATGTCACGCGCAACGCTCCTCTACGAGCTCGCCACGGCGCCCGAGTTCGAGCGTGTGCGGCAGCTCGACGACGTGATCGCCTTCGCACGTGGCGCCCGGGCCCGCGGTGAGCGCCCACGCCACCTGCAGGCGCCGGCCGGAACGGACGAGCGTCTCGTCGAGGTGCCCTGGGTGCTCTCGCGAATCCGATCCGGCCGCGTGCTCGAGGTCGGCTACGCCTTCGCGGAGCCCGCCTACATCGCCGCTCTCGTCGAGGCCGACCCCGGCGAGCTCGTCGGCGTCGATCTCGCCGAGGCCGAGGTTCCCGGCTTCGAGACGGTCGTGGCCGACGCGCGCGCGCTGCCCTTCCCCGATAGCTCGTTCGACCAGGTCCTGCTCGTCTCGACGCTCGAGCACATCGGCGCCGACAACGAGGTCTACGGCGTCGAGGGCGACGCAGACGAGACAGGCCGCGCTGCCGCGTTGCGCGAGCTTCGCCGGATCCTGCGGCCGTCCGGGAGCCTCCTCGTCACCGTGCCGCTCGGCGAGCCGGGCGACTACGGCTGGTTCCGGCAGGAGGACGTCCGCGGCTGGACGCGGCTGTTCACGGGCGCCGGCTTCTTCGTCGAGGAGCAGGAGGCGTACGAGCTGGGGGCCGACGGGTGGCGCGCCGCGCCCTCCTTCGACCCGGCGGGCGTCGTGTACGGCACGCGCGGGCCTGCGGCCTCGGCGGTGCTCTGCGCCGAGCTCAGCCCGCGCCGCCTACGGCGCCTCGTCTCGCCCGACGGCGTGCGACGGACGGCCCGGCGCCGGCTCGGGCCGTCGTACCGGCGGCTCCGCGGCGCGTAGGCCGTTCAGGCGCGGCGGGGCCGGCTCGACCTCTGCCTCGCTGGGCGTTCCCGGAACGCGGCATATACTCGCCGCCGATGGACTTCTCGCTCACCGCCGAGCAGCAGGCGATCAGGGCGCTCGCCCGGGAGGTGGCCGAGGCCGAGATCGTGCCGTACGCCGCCGCCTGGGATCGCGATCACGCCTTTCCGCGCGAGCTGTTCGCGAAGCTCGGCGAGCTGGGCTTGATGGGCGTGTGCGTCCCGGAGGAGCTGGGGGGCGCTGGAGCCGATTTTCTGTCGTACATCCTGGTGCTCGAGGAGCTGTCGCGGGCCGACGCCGGCGTCGGCGTCACCGTTGCCGTGCACACGAGCGCGGCAACGCTCCCGATCCTCTCGTTCGGCAGCGAGGAGCAGCGGCGCCGGTTCGTCCCGGAGCTCGCGGCAGGCCGCGTGCTCGGCGCGTTTGCGCTGACCGAATCCGGGTCCGGATCCGACGCCGGCGCGCTCCGGTCGTCCGCGACCCCGGACGGTGACGGGTGGAGGATCGACGGCGCGAAGCAGTGGATCACGAACGGCAGCCACGCCGGTACGTTCCTCGTCTTCGTGCGCACGGACGCGTCCACGGAAGGAACCCGTGGTGTGAGCGCGTTCCTGCTCGACGGCACCGACGTCGAGGTGACCCGGGAGGAGCAGAAGCTGGGGTTGAACTCGTCCTCGACGGCGGACATCCGCTTCGAGGCGGCGTTCGTCGGTCGCGACCGGTTGCTCCACGAGGAGAACCGCGGCTTCACGGTGGCGATGGCGACGCTCGACGGAGGTCGCATCGGGATCGCCGCGCAGGCAGTCGGGATCGCCCAGGCCGCCTACGACGCGGCCCGGGCCTATGCACTCGAGCGCCGCCAGTTCGGCTCCCGGATCGCCGATTTCCAGGCGATCCAGTTCAAGCTCGCCGACATGGCGACCGAGATCGCGGCCGCCCGCCTGCTCACGTATCGCGCCGCCTGGCTGAAGCAGCAGGGGCTCCCCCATACCGCCGAGGGTGCGCAGGCAAAGCTCTTCGCGTCGTCGGTCGCCCGGAGGCAGACGGGCGAGGCGATCCAGGTGCTCGGCGGGTACGGCTACACGAAGGAGTTTCCCGTCGAGCGCTACTACCGCGATGCGAAGGTGACCGAGATCTACGAGGGCACGAGCGAGATCCAGCGCATCGTGATCGCCCGGAGCATCCTGGACAGCAACGCGAGCCACCACCACACGGCCGGGTAGGCTGGCGGCATGTCGCGTGCCGCCGACGAGCCCGTGCGCCTGACGCGCATCTACACGCGCGGCGGCGACGCGGGGGAGACCTCGCTCGGTGACGGCTCCCGTGTCCCGAAGCTCGACACCCGGATCGCCGCCTACGGCACCACCGACGAGCTCAACTCGCTGCTCGGCGTCGTCCTCGCGAACGACTGCCCGCCGGAGCTCCGGGAGCCGCTCGCGAGAATCCAGAACGAGCTGTTCGACGTGGGTGCCGACCTGTGCGTGCCCTTCCGGATCGAGGACAGACTGCGCGTCGAGCAGGCGATGGTCGACCGCCTCGAGGCATTGTGCGACGCGTTCAACGAGCCGCTCCCCGATCTGACGAGCTTCGTGCTGCCGGGAGGGACGGCTGCGTCGGCAGGCCTGCACGTTGCGCGAACCGTCTGCCGCCGGGCCGAGCGCGAGACGCTCGTGGCGGCCGCCGAGCACGACGTCAATCCGCTCGTCGCCGTCTACCTGAACCGCCTCTCGGATCTGCTGTTCATCCTCGCGCGCGCAGCCAACGCGTTCGCCGACGCCGACGAGCCGCTCTGGAAGCCGGGAGCGGCACGGAACTAGTGGACGAGCGCGCGTCCGCCGGCGGATCGGCGGGCGAGGTGTTCCGCGTCGCCCTCCGCCTGGGGCTGACCTCGTTCGGCGGACCCGTGGCCCACATCGGCTACTTTCGAGAGGAGTACGTCGCCCGCCGACGCTGGATCGGCGAGGCGCAATTCGGCGAGCTGGTGGCGCTCTCGAATCTGCTGCCCGGCCCCTCCTCCAGCCAGGTCGGGATCGCGATCGGCGTTCACCGCGCCGGCAAGCTCGGCGGCCTGGCGGCGTGGCTCGGCTTCACCCTGCCCTCGGCCGTGGCCCTGACGGCACTCGCGATCTGGGCCCGCGGGGTCGATCTCGCGGGAGCGGGCTGGGTGCACGGGCTCGAGCTCGCTGCCGCAGCGGTCGTCGCCGCCGCCGTGATCGCGATGGCACGGACGCTCGCCCGGGGGCCGGCCCGGCTGCTGCTCGCGGCGGCCGCCGCCGCCGTGGCGCTGCTCGCGCCGGGTGCTCCGGGGCAAGCCCTGACGATCCTCGCGGCCGGGGCGATCGGTGCGGTCGCGTTCCGCGGCTCGGTGCGCGCGCTGCCTCTGACGATGCGGTTCCCGATCGGCCGCCGCCTCGCGGTCGCCGCGGCCGTCTGCTTCACCGCGCTGCTCGTCGGCCTGCCGCTCGCCGCCGACCTCGGGGGATCCCACGGTCTCGACCTGGGGGCGAGCTTCTACCGGGCGGGCGCGCTCGTGTTCGGCGGCGGCCACGTCGTGCTGCCGCTGCTGAACGACGCCGCGGTCGAGCCGGGCTGGGTCTCCCAGGAGGCGTTCCTGGCGGGCTACGGGGCCGCCCAGGCGGTGCCCGGGCCGCTCTTCACGTTCTCCGCCTATCTCGGCGCGATCGGGGAGCCGTCGCCCAACGGGATCGCCGGCGCCGCGATCGCTCTCGGGGCGATCTTCCTGCCGTCGTTCCTCCTCCTCGGGGCCGTGCTGCCACTGTGGGCGGCGGCACGGGAACGGCTCGTCGTTCAGGCGGCGGTGGCGGGTATCGGCGCTGCGGTCGTGGGGTTGCTGGCAGCCGCGTTGTGGGATCCGGTGCTCCGCACGGCAGTGCACGGCGTGGGCGACGTAGCGCTCGTCGTGGTGCTGTTCGGGCTGCTGCGGATCCTGCCGCCGTGGGCCGTCGTCGGCCTCGCCGCGATCGTCGGGGCGCTTCTCCTCTAACCACCGGACAGCTGCTGGTGAGCCAGCTGGACAGCTCGTCCGGCGAAAGAGTCAAGTCGGCGCCGGAATGTGCCGATTTGTCAAGACATGAACAGCGTTGTTGCGCCGTATCGCGAATCGGCACCGATCGACCTGCGACGCCTGGAGTGCGCCTGTGAGGCGGCAGCGTCTGCCGCCGCCCGGGCCGAGGGCGCCGGTGAGGCGATCGAGGTGGCGCTCGATGTCCTCCACGACGAGCTCGGCGGGGCCGGAGTGGCAGCCTTCGTGGTCGAGCACGGCCGGCTCTGGGCGGTCGGCGTACGCGGCTCAGCGATGATTCCCGACGGCCTGCCGCTCGACGAGGGGGTCATCGGCCGGGCGGTTCGCACCTCCGAGATCCAGCTCGTGCTCGACACGACAACGGACCCGGACTTCGTGCAGATCTCACGCACAGCCGTTTCGGAGCTCGCGATCCCGCTCGTCCTGCCTGCGGGAGTCGTCGTGGGTGTGATCGACATCGAGACGACGGCACGGCTCCCTGCGGGAGGTGAGGCTGCTGCCCGGTCGCTGATGCTGGCGCTCACGCAACCGGTCGAGGAGCACCGTGCCTCGCGCGCCGTCGACCTTTCGTCGCTTGCGCGCCTGTTCGTCCACATGAGCTCGTTGCGCGATCCGTTCGCGATTGCGGACCTCGCGGTGCGCTCGCTCGCCCAGGTGCTTCCGCTCGAGACGAGCCAGCTGCTGATCCTCCACGAGAGCGGCGAGCTCGTCGAGTCCGCCGAATGGCGCGTATCCGGCGGTGGCCCCGAGCCGCTGTCGCTTCGGGCCCTACAGGCCCTCCGCGAGCGCATCGACGGCGTCGCGGTCTTCGAGCTGCTCGACCCGGCTGCGACGCAGATACCGGAGCTGGCGGGTCAGCGACTGCGCTCGGTGGTGCTGATCCCCTTGCGTGCGAACGGCTCAGAGGTCGGGCTCCTCGTCGGTGCGAGCCGGTTCGTCAGGGAGTTCGACCGAGAGCAGGGCGAGCTGGCGTCGCTCCTGGCCGCGCACGCGGCGGCCTCGCTCGATGCTGCGATAGCGCTCGACCGCGAGCGACGGAGCGCACACACGGACCCGCTCACGGGGCTGCTGAACCGACGTGGGCTCGAGGAGCTCCTCGAGCGCGAGCTGGGAGACGCCCACGAGGAGAGGCGTCCGTTCAGCCTCGTGGTCCTCGACTGCGACGATTTCAAGGACGTGAACGATCGCGCCGGCCACGCGTTCGGCGACGCGCTGCTGCGCGAGGTCGGGGTGGTGCTCGGTCGCGTCTGTCCGGAGGGTGGCTCGGCGGGACGCATCGGCGGCGACGAGTTCGTCGTGATGCTGCCGGGCTCGGACGTGGATGCCGCGCTCGAGACGACCGAGAGGCTTCGCCGAGAGCTGGCAGTGGGCCTCACCGACGCCGGCTTTCCGCTCGGGATGAGTGCCGGGATCTCCACCTATCCGTACGACGGCGCGGGCGCGACGGAGCTGCTGCGCGCGGCAGACCAGGCTCTGTACCGCGCGAAGGCGAGCGGCAAGAGCCAGGTGATCCCGTTCCGCGAGATCGTCAGGGGCACGAGCCCGGCCACGATCCCGCCGGCGCGGATCGACCGGAGCCGCTCCGGTGCCCTCGACGGACCGGTGCTCGGCGGTGTCATGGACGCCTCGGCTGCGATCTGGGCCGAGGAGTCGCTCGATGAGATCCTCGACCGCCTGAGCAAGGCGATCGCGTTCGTCGTCGGTGCGACTGCGACGGCCATCTCGAAGGTCGAGGGGCCGCAGCTCGCGGATACGGCCAAGCACGCCCTCCGGGACGTCGATCTCGGGGAGTACTACGCGTACCTGATCGCCGACTTCCCGGTCACGCAGGAGGTTCTCGAGACAGGTCGTGCCCGGTCGATCTCCTTCCTCGACGACGACCTCGACAGCGCCGAGGCGTTCGTGCTCCGCGAGTTGCAGATGAACGCAGCCCTCCTCGTACCCCTCGTCGTCCACGGCCGGTCGTGGGGCCTCGTCGAGATCTACGACATGCGCCTGCGCCGGTTCACCGCCGACGAGGCGGCTGTTGCATCGTTCCTCGTCGGCCAGGCGGGCAGGCGGATCGAATCGCTCGGCGAGACTTCCACCGGCAGGCGCCGCTTCGTGCGGCTCTGGTCCCGCGGCGCATCCGCGTAGGGAACGTGCTCGTGGCGGGCGGCGCCCGCCGTGCGGCGCTCAGGCTGGCGGTTGGTTCCGGGCCGACTCCAGGTAGGCGCAAGCGCGCGCGTCGCCCGGCAGCGTGGAGCGCCCCACCCGCGCGACGACGAATCGCCGCCCGTCGACCTCCACGACCGTGCCGACGGTGGGCGCGCGGCCGTCGCGGTGGAGGATCCGGTACCCCTCGTCCTGCAGGAACAGGATGTGCCCGGACGCCTCGGGCTCGGCAGCGGCCGCCGAGGAGAGCTGCAGCGGCACGGCAGTCACGCGCGCTGCCTCGGCTTCCTCGCGCTGGAGCTCCCGGTCTCTCAGCTCCGCGGCGGCCTGTTCGAGCATTGCCTCGCGCTCCGCTGCCGCCGCTTCGCGCCGCTCCACGGCCGCGCGCCGCAACTCGACCGCTCCGAGCTCCTGCTTGCGCAGGGCAATGTCCCGTTCCTGCTCGCGCACCTTCTCTTCGCGAGCTCGGAGGTCGAGCGCCAGGGCGGAGAGCTCTGCGTGGCGCTCGTCGAGCTCCGCCGAACCGTTGCGAAGCATCTCCTCGACCGCGCTGCGGAGCCGACCCGCCTGTTCCTCGCGCCGTTCGAGATCCTCGATCGTGACCTGCAGCCGCTCGGTCTGCTCCTCGAGCTCGCGGCCTCGTTCGGCGATCAGCGCCTCGACCGCCTCCTCGTCGTCGGTGGCTGCGAAGAGTGCCTTCAGTCGGTGCCGGATGCCGTCGTCCGGAGCCCTTCGGCCCGGCCAGTGCTCCCACTCACGGTCTTCTCGCGGACTTCCCTGCACCTTTGGCCTCCGAAGGATATTGTGCCGGCGGCCTGCGACCTCAGCCGTTGAATTCGGAACGCGACCGCCGGCACCCTGCACTTCGACGGCTGTCCGGTCGCTCCTCCATGCGAAGGGCGCGTGGTGCCATGAGCGAGATCATGCCTGACAGGATGTCGTCGGGTGGGACTGCGATCCCCGAACGATGCCGTACGGTGCGATCGATCGCCGACGTCGACGCCGGATCCGAGGTCGTCCTGTTCGAGCACGATCGTCGTGCTACGGCCCGACGGCGGGCCCCCGGTCCTCGTCGCCGCCGTTCCCGGCCCGTGCGCCGTCGTCCCTGGCTCGCCGGGGCATCGTGTCGGGCTCATCGTCACCCGAACCCTCGAACGAGGCGGCAGCGGACGGCTGGGCGGCTGCCGCGCCGACCGGAGCTGATCGGGCCGGCTGGGGGAGCACACGAGCAACGGAGCGCTTCGAGGGCCTGACGGGCCTGGCGGCCTTCGGCCTCGACGGCTGCGCCTTCGCGGGCGCGGAGCCGGCCGTCCTCGGCTTTCTCGCGGCCTCGACCGCTGCGAGCTTCCTGCTGCCGGCCCGGGTGCCGAAGTCCATCGTGACCACCCACGTCGGGCGGCCGCCGAACGTGCCGCCGGCAGACCTCGCGTGGAGCGAGCCGATGCCGACCTCACGCCACCCCGGGGACAGCAGGTTGGCGCGGTGGGGGGGTGAGCCCAACCATGCCTCGATCGCCGTCCGGGCGTCGATCCTGGCGGTGTTGTAGAGGAGGTTCTCGCCGGTCGACCAGGAGGCATAGCCGGAGGAGCGGTAGTAGCGCTTGACGCGGGCGACGAACGGTGAGCCGTCCCGGGATTCGTGCGTGAAGAACCCGCCCTCGAGCATGGAGCGGGAGTGGGCGACTGCCGCATCCCGAAGCTGGCCCGAGAGCACGAGCGGACGCAGGCCGTGTGAGACCCGGGTGGCGTTGAGCCGGACCAGGATCTCGTCGTCGAGCGTCTGCAGCCGGACGGCGGTCGCCGGAGCGGTGGCGGCAGCTGCGGAACCGGCGAGCACCCCCGTTGCGGCCACCAGCAGCGCGAGAGAAGGTGAGGAGACGGATCATCTCTCAACAGCCATCGGTCGTGCCGGAGAGCGTCGATTCCCTCGATCGAGGGAGCCTCGCCCCGCGGGCGGGCCCGCGATCGTGTTGAATCCGCGGTCATGGCTCTCACCGTTCTCAACCCCGCCACCGAGCAGCCGATCGCTGCGCTCGAGCGGGCGGGGGTCGCGGAGACCGACGAGGCAGTGGCCAGGGCGAAGTCCGCTTTTCCCGCCTGGCGTTCGGTTGCTCCCGCCGACCGCGGCCGCCTGCTCCGCCGTCTCGCCACGCTCGTCGAGGAGAATCACGAGGCGCTCTCCCGGCTGGAGTCGGCGAACGCGGGCAAGCCCATCTCGGGCGCGCGTGGCGAGATCGGCATGGTCGCCCAGGTGTTCCACTTCTACGCGGGTGCGGTCGACAAGCACTACGGTGAGACGATCCCGGTCGCCGGGGGCAGTGGACGTCACCTTCCGCGAGCCGCTCGGCGTCGTCGGCCTGATCACGCCGTGGAACTTCCCGCTCAACATCGCGAGCTGGAAGATCGGGCCTGCGCTCGCGACCGGCAACACGATCGTGATCAAGCCGGCCGAGCTGACGCCACTGACCACGATCCGCCTGGCCGAGCTCGCGCTCGAGGCCGGAATCCCCGAGGGCGTGCTCAACGTCGTCGTCGGCAAGGGCTCCGTCGTCGGACAGCGTCTCGTCGAGCACCCCGACGTGGCGAAGATCGGGTTCACCGGTTCGACCGAGGTCGGGCAGCGGGTGATGCAGGGTGCCGCGGCGACGATCAAGCGCATCACGCTCGAGCTCGGTGGCAAGTCGGCGAACGTGATCTTCGCCGACGCCGATCTCGAGAAGGCAGCCGCCTCTGCGCCGTACTCCGTCTTCGACAACGCCGGCCAGGACTGCTGCGCGCGGTCACGGATCCTCGTCGAGCGCTCGGTGTACGACCGCTTCCTCGAGCTGCTCGTGGCGGCGACCCGCGGGGTCAAGGTCGGCGACCCGACCGACGACGCGACCGAGATGGGCCCCCTGATCTCGGCCGAGCACCGGGACACCGTCGGCTCGTTCGTCGAGGGCGAGCCGCTCTTCCGCGGCGACGCACCTTCCGGTCCCGGCTTCTGGTTCCCGTGCACGCTCGTCGAGGCCTCGAACGACGACCGGGTTGCGCGCGAGGAGGTCTTCGGCCCCGTCGCAGCGGTGATCCCGTTCACGGACGAGGCGGATGCGATCCGGATCGCGAACGACACGCCCTACGGCCTCTCGGGCTCGATCTGGACGCGCGACGGGGCCCGCGCGCTGCGCGTTGCGCGCGGGGTCGCGGCGGGTGTGCTCTCGGTCAACTCGAACAGCTCCGTGCGCGTCCACACCCCCTTCGGCGGCATGAAGCAGTCGGGGTTCGGTCGCGAGCTCGGGATGGCTGCTCTCGACGGCTACACGGACCTGAAGAACGTGTTCATCTCGACGGAAGGCTGACACCATGGCGGGAAGACTGGAGGGCAAGGTCTGCGTGATCACCGGCGCCGGTGGCGGCATGGGCCGCGAAGGCGCGATCGTCTTCACCGGCGAGGGGGCGAAGGTGTGCGTCGCCGACGTCGACCTGGCGCTCGCCGAGGAGACCGTCGGGCTCTGTCCCGAGGGCTCGGCGTTCGCGATCAAGGCGAACGTGGCGAGCGAGGAGGAGGTCGAAGGCGATGTACGCCGCCACGGCCGAGCGCTTCGGCGGCATCGACGTGCTCTACAACAATGCGGGCATCTCGCCGGCCGACGACGACTCCATCCTCGTCACCGAAGCGGATGCGTGGGACCGCGTCCAGGACGTGAACACGAAGGGCGTCTACTTCTGCTGCAAGCACGGGATCCCGTACCTGCTCGAGCGCGGCGGCGGCTCCGTGATCAACGTCGCCTCGTTCGTGGCGATCCTCGGCGCCGCCACGTCGCAGATCTCGTACTCCGCGTCCAAGGGCGCCGTGCTGTCGATGAGCCGCGAGCTGGCAGTGCAGTTCGCTCGGCAGGGCATCCGGGTCAACTCGCTCTGCCCGGGGCCGGTCGAGACACCGCTCCTGCTCCGCATCTTCGGCGGCGATCCCGCGGCCCTCGAGCGGCGACGGATCCACTGGCCGATGGGACGTCTCGCGAAGCCCCGCGAGGTGGTCAACGGCGCGCTCTTCCTCGCAAGCGACGAGTCGTCCTACGTGAACGGGACGTCGTTCCTCGTCGACGGCGGGCTGACGGCGGCCTACGTTACGCCTGAGTAGGCGAGGAGCGCGACGGAGAGCGTATCGCCCTTCCTCGCGGCTACTCAGGCGCATCTTCTTGCCACGCTGCGCGTGGATCCTGAGGCCGCCCGCGGCCGTCCACGTCTGTCGGCCCAGGACTGACAGCCCGAGGGAAGGGAGGGGTCACGGGGAACCGTAGGTTCCCGGCTTCAGGTCCCGCGAGCGGCGAGCATCAGGGGAGGCGGTCGCTACGCGCTCACACCCCCACCACCTGCACGAGCCAGCGGCGGTCGCGCTCGCGGTCGAGCTCGAGGAAGAGGATGCGCTGCCAGGTGCCGAGGCACAGCTCGCCGTCGCGCACCGGCACCGACTCGCCGGCCGGGCCGAGCAGCATCGACATGCAGTGCGAGTGGCCGTTGTCGAACTCCTGGTCGTCCGGGTCGACGTTCTCCGTGCGGCGGTCCCAGTCGTCGTGCGCGTAGTAGTGCTCCGTCGGCACGAGCCGCTTCAGCATCACGGCGAAGTCCTCGAGGAACCCGCGCTCCCACTCGTTGATGCGCACCGAGCAGGTCGTGTGGGGGGAGTAGACGCAGCAGATGCCGTTGACGACGCCACTCTCGCGGACGGCGTCGCGTACCTCGTCGGTGATGTCCGTCACCGTGAGCCCGCCCGCCGTGCGCAGCTGCACCTCACGCTGAAACGTCTTCACGCGCCGCGTCCCTTCCGTCGGTTTCGCGACCGGGGCCGCGCCTGTGAGGACATTGTGTCAGTCCGGTGAGGGTCACCGGCGGGCGAAGGCGTTAGGCTCGGTAGCGGCGGGCCCGTAGCTCAGCTGGTTAGAGCAGCCGACTCATAATCGGTAGGTCCCTGGTTCGAGTCCAGGCGGGCCCATCACTTCGGGGAAGACGCGATGGAAGAGCGGATCGCGTCTTCCCCTCCGTTCTTGCTTCCTGCCGCGCTGCGCGCGGATCCTGAAGTTGGAGCCCAAGAGCGATGAACAGGGATGTTCGAACCCAGGCGGGCCTACTCACTTCGGGGAAGACGCGATGGAAGAGCGGATCGCGTCTTCCCCTCCGTTCTTGCTTCCTGCCGCGCTGCGCGCGGATCCTGAAGTTGGAGCCCCAGAGCGATGAGCAGGGATGTTCGAACCCAGGCGGGCCTCATGCAGAGAGCCTTCGCGCGCGGGAGGCTCGTGTCCGGTCAGGCGGACAGTGGTCTGGGAAGAGGGAGGCGGCATGCGCCGGGCGGCACGCTCGCGCAGCGTCTGCTCGAGGTCGGCGATCGTGCCGACGATCTCGTCGAGCGCATGGCCCTCCCCCCGCGGGTCCGAGAACCGCTGGCGGGCGAGGAACCGCCGCGCCTCGTCCTGGTGGCGCCGGCTCGTCTGCCAGCGCTCGAGCAGGCGGTCGTCGATGGGGCTCATCCCCTGGGTATCGGCAGGTCGTGGTTCACGGTTGAGCCTGGCGGAAGCCACCGGGCTCAGGGAGCAGCCCACCAGGGCCTGCCGCCGCCGGTCGCGGGGCAGGAGGGGAGGGCGAGGAGCCCGCGAGCGGGCTCCTCGCTCACGGCGCAACCCCGGGGGGCAGGCGGTTTCCCACCTGTTGGGGAGAGGAGTCGCACCGAACCGCTTGTATCTGTCTCATATCGCAACGATGATTGCGAGGGTCCGTCCGCTCCTCTCGAAAGGAAAAGCTCGCAAAATGGACATCTCGAAGCTCACCCACGGCGCCAAGCTCGTGCTCGGTGCCTCGATCGCGTTCCTGATCGTCTCGATCTTCAACTGGCAGGAGATCGACCTCGGCATCGCCTCGGCCGGCGTGAGCATGTGGCACGGCTGGGGTGTGCTCGCGGGTCTGCTCGCGATCGCGATCATCGTCTGGGAGGGGCTCCGCCTCGCCGAGATGAAGATCGAGATCGGCCTCACCCCCGCAATGGTGACGGCCGCTCTCGCGATCCTGCTGCTCATCTTCACCGTGATCAAGTTCCTCGCAGACAACGAGTTCCGCACGTTCTGGGCCTGGCTCGGCCTCCTGCTCGCGATCGTCGTCGCCGTCGGCGCGTGGCTGAACATGAAGACGCTCGGTGAGTCGATCTCGGAGATGGGAACGTCGATGAAGACCGCTGCCGGCAGTGCCGCCGCAGCCGCCAAGGCCGCGACGGACAAGGGAGACGGCGGGCCCGCCGCTGCCGGCTCCGCTGCGCCCGAGGCTCCTGCTGCGCCCGAGGCTCCTGCTGCACCGGAAGTGCCTGAGGCTCCCGAGGCTCCCGCTGCGGAGACAGCGCCCGCCGAGGGCGAGCCGCCGCCCCAGACTCCACCGGCCTGATCCCGGCGCGGCGCCCGCTCCCGTGGTCGTGGGAGCGGGCGCCCCGCTACACTCAGCCCATGGCCGAGACAGGGACGATGCGCGTCAAGAGTGGCCTCGCGGAGATGCTCAAGGGCGGCGTGATCATGGACGTCGTCGACGCCGAGCAGGCCGTGATCGCGGAGCACGCAGGGGCGGTTGCCGTGATGGCGCTCGAGCGTGTTCCCGCCGACATCCGCCGTGACGGTGGCGTGGCGCGGATGTCCGACCCGGGCATGATCCGCGAGATCCAGGCGGCCGTCTCGATCCCCGTGATGGCCAAGTGCCGGATCGGCCATTTCGCGGAGGCACAGATCCTGCAGGCGCTCGAGGTCGACTACATCGACGAGTCCGAGGTCCTGACACCTGCCGACGTCG
Organism: uncultured Thermoleophilia bacterium; assembly: GCA_963792455.1. Taxonomy (GTDB): domain Bacteria; phylum Actinomycetota; class Thermoleophilia; order Gaiellales; family Gaiellaceae; genus Gaiella. The sequence continues at coordinate 1,132,719 of CAWBWA010000011.1, read as the reverse complement.
AGCACCACGTCGACAAGTGGGGCTTCACGATCCCGTTCGTCTGCGGCGCCACCAACCTGGGCGAGGCGCTGAGGCGTATCGCAGAGGGCGCGGCGATGATCCGCACCAAGGGCGAGGCCGGCACCGGCGACATCGTCAACGCCGTCACGCACATGCGCGCCGTCTTCGGAGGCATCCGCCGGCTGCAGGCGCTACGCAGCGAGGAGCTGTACGCCGAGGCCAAGAACCTGCAGGCCCCCTACGAGCTCGTCCGCTGGGTGGCCGAGAACGGCCGGCTACCCGTCGTCACGTTCACCGCCGGCGGCATCGCAACCCCCGCCGACGCGTCGCTCTGCATGCAGCTCGGCGCCGACGGCGTCTTCGTCGGCTCGGGCATCTTCAAGTCGGGAGACCCCGACCTGAGGGCCAAGGCGATCGTCGAGGCGACGACGCATTTCCAGGACGCGAAGATCCTGGCGGAGGTCTCGACCGGGCTCGGCGAGCCGATGGTCGGCATCTCCTCCGCCTCGCTCGCCGACGCCGAGCGGCTCGAAGTCCGCGGCTGGTAAGCGGAGGAGGAGGCGCGATGGAAGAGCGTATCGCGCCTTCCTCCTCCGCCTCTGTCGTTTCTGCACGCTTCGCGTGATCCTGAAGCCGGGAACCTACGGTTCCCTGCGATCCCTCCCTCCGGCTCAATACCTGACGCCGCCGCTCATACACTCCGGGCATGCGAGATCGGCGTCCTTGGCCCTCCAGGGCGCCTTTCGTGAGCACGCAGCCGATGCTGCAGCGCCTCGGGGTCGAGGCGGTGGAGGTGCGCCTGCCGGAGCAACTCGAAGGGCTCGACGGGCTCATCGTGCCCGGCGGCGAGTCGACGGCGATGATGCGCCTGATGCACCTCTACGGGCTCGACGACGCGATCCGCGCGTTCCCGGGCCCGATCTTCGGCACCTGCGCCGGCATGATCGTGCTCGACCGCGAGCGGCTCGGGCTGATCGACCTCGCCGTCGAGCGCAACGCGTTCGGGCGCCAGGTCGCGAGCTTCGAGGCGCCGATCAGGATCGAAGGCGAAGCAGAGCCGTTCACCGCGGTCTTCATCCGCGCCCCCTGGGTTGCCGACGCCGGGCCCGGCGTCGCTATCCTCGCCGAGGTCGACGGGCACCCGGTGCTCGCGCGCGAGGGTCGGATCCTCGTCGCGTCGTTCCATCCGGAGTTGACCGACGACACGCGGGTGCACGAACGGTTCCTAGAGCTCGTCCGGGAGGAGCACGGTGTCAGGGCATAGCAAGTGGTCGACGATCAAGCACAAGAAGGGCGCGGCCGACGCCAAGCGTGGCAAGCTGTTCACCAAGCTCTCGCGCTCGATCCTCGTCGCAGCGAAGGAGGGCGGGCCCGACCCCGCCACCAACATGGCGCTCGCGAACGCGATCGAGAAGGCCCGCTCCTACTCGATGCCGAAGGACAACATCGACCGGGCGATCGCGAAGGGGTCCGGCGAGGGCACCGACGGCGCGATGTTCGAGACGGTCGTCTACGAGGGCTACGGCCCCGAGGGCGTGGCCGTGCTCGTCGAGGCACTCACCGACAACCGCAACCGCACCGCGGCGGACGTACGGCATCTGTTCTCGAAGCACGGGGGGAACCTCGGCGCGACAGGGGCGGTCGCGTGGCAGTTCGAGCGCCGGGGCATCGTGCTGGTGCCGGCCGAGGGCGTCGACGAGGAAGAGCTGTTCCTCGCGGTGGCGGATGCGGGCGCCGACGACGTCGAGCAGGACGGATCGGTGTTCCAGGTCTCGAGCGCTCCCGAGCAGCTCTCGTCGGTGCGGCAGGCGGTGGAGTCCGCCGGGTTCAGCGTCGAGTCGGCCGAGCTCTCGATGGTGCCGAAGGTGACGGTCGAGATCGGCGACGAGCCGACCGCGAAGAAGGTCGTCCGCCTCGTCGAGGGCCTCGAGGACAACGACGACGTCCAGGACGTGTACGCGAACTTCGACATCCCCGAGGCCGTGCTCGAGGCCGTGGCGTCGTGAGCCCGGACGACAGGCTGAAGCCTGTCGCCGGCCGACCGTCGCGATAGGATCTGCGCCGAGAGTGGCGACGGCCGCCGCCGCTCTGGCAAAGGAGAGTGCAGCGATGAGATGGATCGGCCTTACCGGCGCCGTTCTGGCACTGGCGTTCGCCGTGGTTGGATGCGGAGGCTCGAACGACGCGGGGAGTGAAGCGGCGTCCGACACGGCCGTGACCGAGTCCGTCGCGTCGACGGACACGATCGTCGTCGACGGAAGAGACGTCGACCGACGGGACGGTGACAGACACGACGGCGACGGACACAGACAGCACGGCGACCGGGTTGACCGAGGAGTGCAAGGATCTTGCCGACGCCAGCCAGAAGTTCAGTGCTGCCCTCGACTCCTCGGGTGGCGACACCAGCGGTCTCGAGGCGACGGCCGCTGCGTACGAAGAGATGGCGAAGCAGGCACCCGACGAGCTGAAGGACGACTTCGAGGCACTGGGGAAGGTGATGACGGAGTACGCGGCAGCGATCGGCGACCTCGATCTCGAGCCCGGCGACACCCCGAATGCCGAGCAGATCGCGAAGCTCGTCAAGCTGGGGCAGTCGCTCAGCACCCAGGACGTGACGAAGGCATCGACTGCGATCGCTGCCTGGACCACCGCGAACTGCAGCCCGACGCCCTAGACTGTCGGTGCGTGGTGGGGCGAGTGCCCTGCCACGCACCACCGTCCGCAACGCTCCCTACCCTGCATTCGTGAAGGTTCTCGGCATCGATCCAGGCACGGCGACCTGCGGCTACGGGATCGTCGACGAGCGCGGCGGGCGGGTCACCGCACTCGTGTCGGGGTGCTGGACGACGAGCGCGCGCGAGCGGCTCGGAGTTGCGGCTGCAGGTGATCTTCGAGGGGGTGCAGGAGCTCATCGCCGAGCACGCTCCGGACGCGGTCGCCCTCGAGGAGTCGTTCGTGGGGGCCGACGCGCGCATCGCGCTCTCCGTCGGTCAGGCCCGCGGAGCCGCGATGGTCGCCGCCGCCACCGCCGGCGTCGAGTGCACCGAGTACGCTCCGAACCGCATCAAGCAATCGATCTGCGGCCACGGGCACGCCGACAAGGGGCAGGTGCAGCGCATGGTCAAGATGCTGCTCTCGCTGGACGAGATTCCGGCCACGTCTCACGAGGCCGACGCCCTCGCCGTCGCCATCTGCCATGCCCTGATGCCGCCGCTCGCGCGGATGGTCTCGTGATCGGCCGGCTCCGCGGCATGCCCGCGGGCCGCAGCGCCGACGGCCTGCTGCTCGACGTCAACGGGGTCGGCTACGTCGTGGCCGCGACGCCCGGTGTCCTGCAGCGCGCCGAGGGCGGGGGCGAGATCACCGTCGACACCTTCCTGCACGTGCGCGAGGACACGCTGCAGCTCTACGGCTTCACCGACGCCTCCGAGCGCGAGCTGTTCACGCAGCTGCTCACCGTCAGCGGGATCGGCCCCAAGGTCGCCCTCGCCGTCGTCTCCGGCTCGCCGGCCGCCGAGCTCCGGCGCGCGATCCTGCTCGAGGATCATGCGCGCTTCCAGGTCATTCCCGGGATCGGCAAGAAGACCGCCGAGCGCATCGTGCTCGAGCTGAAGGACAAGGTCTCGCTCGCCGGCGACGAGCCGTTCGTCCCCGTCGGCGAGGACGCGCCCACGCACCTCGTCGCCCGCGACGCGCTCGTCGAGCTGGGCTACTCCGTGCTCGAGGCGGAGCAGCGGCTGGCGGACGTCGACCCCGAGCTGCCGCCCGCCGAGCGCGTGCGGCTGGCGCTGCGGGCCGCGTGAGCCGGCGACAGGCTTCAGCCTGTCGTCCGGGTTTCCCGGGGGTTCGCCTGTCCGCCGCCATGCCTAGTCTGTCCGCATGACCGACAGCGTCGTCACCGCCGTGCTCGACCCCGAGGACGAGGAGGTCGAGCGCTCCCTGCGGCCGCGCCGGCTCGACGACTTCGTCGGCCAGGAGCGGGTCAAGGAGCAGCTCGGCATCGCGCTCGATGCCGCCAAGGGACGCGGCGAGGCCCTCGACCACGTGCTCCTCGCCGGCCCACCCGGGCTCGGGAAGACGACGCTGGCGCAGATCGTGCGCGAGGAGCTCGGCGTCGGCCTCCGCACCGTTGCAGGACCGGCACTCGAGAAGAAGGACATCGCCGCGATCCTCACGGCGATCGAGCCGCGCGACGTGCTGTTCATCGACGAGATCCATCGCCTCAACCGGGCCGCCGAGGAGATCCTCTACCCGGCGCTCGAGGACTTCCGCCTCGACATCGTCTTCGGCCAGGGAGCCGCCGCGCGCACGCTGACGATCGACCTGCCTCCCTTCACGCTCGTCGGCGCCACCACGCGATCGGGACTGCTGACGACGCCGCTGCGCGACCGCTTCGGGATGACCTTCCGGCTCGGGTACTACGAGCCGGGCCAGCTCGGCACGATCGTGCGCCGCTCGGCGGGCATTCTCGCCGTCGAGATCGAGGACGACGCGGCCGACGAGATCGCGAGCCGCTCGCGCGGCACACCCCGGATCGCCAACCGGATCCTGCGGCGTGTGCGCGACGTCGCCGAGGTGCGCCATGCCGGCAAGATCACGAACGAGATCGCCCGCGAAGCGCTCGAGCTGCTCGAGGTCGACGGGCGCGGTCTCGAGCGGATCGACCGCGAGCTGCTGTCGGCGGTCGCCGACAAGTTCGGCGGTGGGCCGGTCGGCCTCTCCACGCTGGCGGTCGCGCTCGGCGAGGAGACCGACACGATCGAGGACGTCTACGAGCCGTACCTGCTCCAGCTCGGCTTCCTGCAGCGCACGCCGCGCGGGAGGATCATCACCGAGCTCGGACGGAAGCACGTCGGCGCCGTCCGCGTCGACGGGAGCCTGTTCTAGCCGTGCCCGAGCTCTGGACGCCCGGGACGTCCGGCCCGCTCGACGAGCTCGTCGAGCGGATCGTACGGCGGATCGAGGCCTTCCGCACCGAGCACGGGCTCGAGCAGGCCGGGGTCAGCGTCGAGCTCGCCGACGGCTCGCTCCACCGTCTCGCCTCGCTCTCGGCCGAGCCCGGCTTCGGATTCGTGACGCTGTGCCCGCACTACGACGACGGCGAGCCGACGGAGCTGATCGTGCCGCTCGGCTCGATCAGGGAAATCCGGATCGGCGCCGTCGAGAACGAGCCCAGGCTCGGTTTCTCGCCGCCGCCTGAGCTGCGAGCGCGACCGCCACGAGGCTTGATGTGAAATTCGAGCACGCCTGGATGCGGCCCTGCACGCTGCGGATCGCGCCCGCCGAGGCCGACACCAAGGCCACCAGCCTTGACGCCGACCTCGTCGAGCGCGCTCCTTGGTGCAGAACCGCCCCAGACGCACTCCATTTCACATCAACCTCTAGCGCTTGAACTGGAGCGCGCGCCAGCTCGGCATGGGGGCGAGCTCGAGCAGCGCCCGGCCGCCCTCCGGCTCGGCGTAGCCGAAGTCGCCCGTGGCCTCGTCGAAGCTCACCTCGAGCAGATCCTCCTTGACCCGGTGATCGAGATAGGCACCGCGAAAGACGAGCTTGCGCAGCCAGTACACGAGCGACTCGCCGTCGTTCAGCGACAGGCGCTCCCAGTGGCGCATCAGGTACTTGCCGAACGAGCTGCGAGGCTCCGACGATCTGACCGTCGGCCGCGAGCTCGACCAGGTCGAGCGTCTCCTCGTCGTCGAGGTCGTTGTCGGCGATCAGGTCGAGCTTGACCGCGGCGCCCATCACGCGCTCGCGGAAATCCTCCGCGCCGAACGCGAACCGGTAGCCGAGGAACTCGAGCACGTAGTCGTCGCCCGAGACGTAGTTGTTGAGCTCACCCTGGGGCACGGGAAGAAAGGCTACCCTCAGCGTGTGAACTGGCGTCTCGCGATCCCGATGACGCTCGTCGTGCTCGTGATCTGGCTCGTCGGTGCCGCGGTCACGAAGTACTCGCTGGAGCAGATGGCCTACCTGGCGCCGATCGCCGTCGTGGTCGTGGGCGTCCAGGTCGGGTTGATCATGCTCTGGGTCAAGATCATCCGGCAGTCGCGGCGAGAGCGGCGGGGCGACTGAGGATGCCGCGATGGAAGAGCGTATCGCAGCATCCTCAGTCGCATGCTTCTGCGCGCTTCGCGCGATCCTGAAGTCGGGAACCTACGGTTCCCCGTGACCCCTCCCTTCCCTGTGGACGGTCGCGGTGCCCGGTGCGCGTGGTGCTTGCAGCAGCGCTACAGGCGACCGACGGCAGGCAAGGCCCGCGCACGGGCCGTCCTGGATCACGCGCCGCGGCAGACAGCATCGGGTGGGGAGGGAGCGCGGTACGCTCTCTCCACCGCGGCTTCCCCTCAGCTGCTGTCCGGGGCGGGGCTTACCGTGGCTGCATGGAAGGGAGCTGGAAGGTCGAGCCCGTGTCGACCCCTGACGTGCGCGCTCTGACGGCCGCGCTCGGCGTCTCGGAGACGCTCGCGACCGTGCTCGTGCGCCGGGGGCTGCACGAGCCGGACGCCGCGCGCGCATTCCTCCAGCCCGAGGCGATCACCTACGACCCGCTCCTGCTCGGTGACATGGCCGCGGCCGTCGAGCGGCTCCGCGTGGCGGTCGACCGTGGTGAGCGGATCTGCGTCCACGGCGACTACGACGTCGACGGCATCTGCGCGACGGCGCTCGCGACACTTGCCCTGAGAGAGCTCGGGGCAGACGTCGTCTGGCACCTGCCGAGCAGGTTCGAGGAGGGCTACGGCGTGTCCTCGGCGACGATCGCGCGCCTCGCCGAGGACGGCGTCAAGCTGGTCCTCACCGTGGACTGCGGCATCACCGCCGTGGCAGAGGTCGAGGAGGCGCGCCGGCTGGGCGTCGACATGATCGTCACCGACCACCACCGGCCCGGCGAGGCGCTGCCGGACTGCCCCGTCGTCGCCACGAGACCCTCCGACTATCCGTTTCCCGATCTCTGCGGCACGGGCGTGGTGGCGAAGCTCGCGCAGGCGCTCCTCGGTGCCGACCATCCCACGATCGCCCGCCACGCCGATCTCGTCGCGCTCGCGACGATCGCGGACGTCGTCCCGCTCGTCGACGAGAACCGGGCGCTCGCCACCACCGGCCTGCGCGGCCTCTCCCGCACCCAGAAGCCCGGTCTCCGCGCGCTGATGCGTGTCGCGGGCGTCGACCCGGCCACGGTCGACGCGACCGCGGTCGCCTTCCGGCTCGCCCCCCGGCTCAACGCGGCAGGACGGCTGGGGCGGCCCGACGTCGCCCTCCATCTCGTGCTCACGCAGGACGCGCGCGAGGCCGACCTCCTGGCCAACGAGCTGGAGACGCTCAACCGCGACCGCCAGGCCGTCGAGGACAGGATCCTCCGCGAGGCCGTCGCTACCGTCGCCGCCTGGTCGCCCGAGCAACGCAGCCGCCGCGCGTACGTCGTGTGGGGTGACGGCTGGCACGAGGGCGTGATCGGCATCGTCGCCTCCCGACTCGTCGAGCGGTTCGGCAGGCCCGTCGTGCTGATCGCCGGCGAAGACGACCGCTGGAAGGGGTCGGGCCGTTCCGTGCCGAGCTTCGACCTCCACGCCGGCCTTGCCGCCTGCGCCGACCGGCTCGAGCGATTCGGCGGCCACCGGGCCGCGGCCGGCCTCACGATCCGGGGCGACCAGCTCGAGCCGTTCGCGGCAGCGTTCGCCGCGCACGCCGACGTCGAGCTTCTCGACGAGGACCTTGCTCCCGTGACGCGGGTCGACGCGGTCGTCCCGGCGGCTGCGCTCACCCTCGAGCTCGCCCGCGAGCTCGAGCTGCTGGCCCCGTTCGGCCTCGGGAACCCCGACGTGACGCTGCTCGTCGCGGGGTGCGAGGCGGTCAGCGCCTCGACCGTCGGCGAGGGCAAGCACCTCCGGTTCCGCGTGCGCCAGCACGGGCGCGACGCGGGCAGCGCGATCGCCTTCGGCCTCGGAGCGCAACTCGAGCGCATGCAGGCAGGGTCGCTCTTCGACGTCGCGTTCAGGTTGAAGCAGAACCGCTGGAACGGCACCGTCGCCCCCCAGCTGGTCGTGCGGCGCGTGTTCGACACGGCGGACGCGTACGAGGAGCTGCGGACGTGGCTCGCAGGAGCTGTGGCGGGCCGGGGAGGCCTCGTGGACGCCGGAGGCGAGGCGGATCTTCGCCGAGCTCGAGATCGACGCTGCGGGCGGGAAGCGGCAGCTGCTCGAGTCCCCGACGTTCCGGGAGCTCCTTGCGCACGGCGCGCCGCTCACTCTGCCGCAGGCCGCGTAGGCGGGCGGCGCCTCAGCGCAGCGCGGAGCGGCGTCTGGCGGTGCCGTGGGATGCCGGGCCGAGCCCCGGCGTCCTCCGCCTCGTGCCGAGCGAGCGCTCCAGCTCGGCGAGCAGCGGAGCACGCGACGGCGCTCGAGGTACCTGCGCAAGGGTTCCATGGCCCTCGTCTCTTCGGCAATCGGGGCCGCGATCCTGTCACCCGAAGGGGCACGAGTAGACTGAGACCATGGCTGTCGTCGACTCGGAACGTCACCAGAACGACCTCGTCAACGAGCTGATCGCCAGCGTCGAGGCCTACAACCCCGGCGTCGACAGGGAGCTGATCCGCCGTGCCTTCGCCGAGGCCGAGCGGGCGCACCGGGGTCAGGTGCGGCGCTCCGGCGAGCCGTTCGTCAATCATCCGCTCGGCGTCGCGCTGATCTGCGCGCAGCTGCACCTCGACGAGCAGACGATCGCCGCCGCCCTGCTGCACGACGTGATCGAGGACACCGAGACCGATCTCGACGAGCTGCGGGCGTCGTTCGGGCCCGAGATCGCCCAGCTCGTCGAGGGCGTGACGAAGCTGACGCGGATCAGCTTCCAGAGCCGCGAGCAGGCCGAGGCCGAGAACTACCGCAAGATGATCGTGGCGATGGCGCAGGACGTGCGCGTGATCCTGATCAAGCTCGCCGACCGGCTGCACAACATGCGAACGATCGAGTACCTCGGCCGCCAGAAGCAGGTGCAGAAGGCGAAGGAGACGCTCGAGGTATACGCGCCGCTCGCGCACCGGCTCGGCATCCACGCCGTCAAGTGGGAGCTCGAGGATCTCTCCTTCCAGATCCTCCACCCGCGCAAGTACGCCGAGATCAAGGCGATGGTCGCCGACCGCCGGGCCGACCGCGAAGCCCAGGTCGAGATGGCGGCGGCGCAGCTGCAGGAGGATCTCGAGAAGGCCGACATCCCCGCCGAACATCTCGGGCCGCGCGAAGCACTTCTACTCGATCTACGACAAGATGGCGAAGAAGGGCCGCGAGTTCAACGAGATCTACGACCTCACGGCGATGCGGGTCCTGATCGAGCGCGGCGGCGACGAGGGAACGCGCGACTGCTACGCGGCGCTCGGCATCATCCATGCGCTCTGGAAGCCGATGCCCGGCCGCTTCAAGGACTTCATCGCGATGCCGAAGCTGAACCGCTACCGCTCGCTCCACACGACCGTGATCGGGCCGAACGGGACGCCGCTCGAGATCCAGGTGCGGACGCGCGAGATGCACGAGGAGGCCGAGTACGGCGTCGCCGCACACTGGCTCTACAAGCGCGGGCGGGCCGCCAAGGGCGACGACGAGTGGGTCACGTGGGTGAAGACGCTGATGGACTGGCAGGGCGACGACCAGGACGCCGCCGAGTACATGCGCACGCTGCGCACCGACCTCTTCGACGACGAGGTGTACGTCTTCACGCCGAAGGGCGAGGTGAAGACGCTGCCCGCCGGCGCCACGCCGATCGACTTCGCCTACGCGGTGCACACCGACGTCGGTCACAAGACCGTCGGCGCCAAGGTGAACGGCAGGATCGTCCCGCTCCACTACAAGCTGAAGAACGGCGACTTCGTCGAGATCCTGACGTCGAAGTCGGGGCGCGGGCCCTCGCGTGACTGGATGTCGGTCGCCGCCTCCTCCCGCGCCCGGAACAAGATCCGGCAGTGGTTCCAGCGCGAGACGAAGGGCGAGACGGAGGCGAAGGGGCGCGAGGCGCTCGACCAGGCGCTGAAGGCCCAGAACCTGCCGTACCGCAAGCTCCAGGGCTCGGCGGTGCTGGCGCAGGTGATCCGTGACCTCGGCTTCAAGAAGGCGGAGGACTTCTACCTCGCGGTCGGCTCGGGCAAGCTCGGCACCGGCCAGGTCGTCAACAAGGTGCTGCAGCGGCTGAAGACCGACCAGGTGGCCGAGGAGCCCGCGATCACGCTCAAGGCGCCGAAGGCGCGCTCGACGGTGGCGGGGGACAGCCTCGGCATCGTCGTCCAGGGTGTCGACGACGTGCTGCTCCGCCTCGCGAAGTGCTGCACGCCCGTGCCCGGAGACGAGATCCGCGGCTACATCTCGCTCGGGCGCGGGATCACGATCCACCGGGCCGACTGCCCGAACGTGAAGGCGCTGATGCGGAATCCCGAGCGGTTCACGCCGGTGGAGTGGGAGGGGAGTGCGAAGGCGAGCTTCCGCGTCCAGATCGCCGTCGAGGCGTGGGACCGGGCGCGGCTGCTCGAGGACGTGGCGCGGACGTTCTCCGAGCACGGGGCGAACATCGTCGCCTACGGCGGCACGGTCGAGGACGGGATGGCGAAGAACTGGTACACCGCCGAGCTCGGCGACGTGAACGACCTGCGCTCGCTCCTCTCGGCGCTGCGACAGCTCGACGCCGTGTTCGACGCCTACAGGGTGACGCCGAACTAGCGAGCTGCGCGGTGGGCCGGGTGTCCGGCTTCAGCCGGATGCCGGGGCTCCGAGCGGGTCAGACAGGCGAGCCGGGAAGCCCGCGGATGGAGTCGAGATCGGCATCGTCCTTCGCCCAGCCGATGCTCTTCGGCTCGAGCTCGAACGCGGACGTGAGCGCCGCGATCGCGGCGTCGGTGTTCCCCGCCAGCGACTCCCAGCAGGCGGTCGCGTAGAGCATGCCCGGATCGTCCGGAAACCGCTCGCGACCCTCGGCCAGAAGCCCGAGCGCCGCAGCGTCGTCGCCGACTCTCGCGGTACTGCTCCGCGCCGAACGTCCACTCCCACGACGACGGCGTGTGCACGCCGGGCACGCCGCCGATCGCGAGAACGGTCGTGCCCGCCTCGACCGCGATCGCGTGGCGCCGCACCGACGTGTCACGGATGAAGACGAGGGTGCCGTGGGGCGCGTCGACCTCGGCGCCGTCGAGCGTGAACGTCGCATGACCCGCGATGACGACGTAGGCCTCCTGGTGCCCGAGCGCCTCCTCGGTGTGCTCCTCGACGACGAGGTCGCCGGGTGCGGCCGCGGTGTACGCGTTGATTCCGAAGGCGTCGATCCCGAGCGTCCGGCGGATCGGCTGCCAGTGGACGCCCGCAACCGGAATCGGCTCGATCGCCTGGATCCTCAGCACCGAGTAGGGCTCGCTCACGCGCGCAACGTATCACCGCGCCCGAGACGGACGACCCGATCCGGGGAGCGCGGGTCACCCCTCGAACGAGGGATTGCATCCCCCGATCACGTGACTACAAGTGTGGGAGGGGGAGATGGGGTCACGCCGCAGTGGCCGCCCGGTCCGCCGGGCGGCCCGCGGCGGGTCCCTCAGCGGGCCGCTCACCCGCTGAGGCTCGTCCCTTCGAAGGCCCGCACCACCGACAGTGCCTGCTCCGGCACCGGGACGGGCCGACGCGTCACGCGGTCGATCAGCACCGACGTCTGCGTCGCGGTCACCATCAGCTCGTCGTCGGGGAGCCTGTAGGCCGCGAACTCGCGGGTGATGCTCGTGCGGCCGATCCGGCTGATCCGGACGAAGCACTCGATCAGGTCGTCGAAGCGCGCCGGGGCGTGGTACTCGACCTGCAATGCGCGCATCACGAACTCCGACCCCTCGCTCGCGAGGGAGCCGAGGTGCCTGTGGTACTCGGTGCCCGCGTGATCGAAATACGGCAGGTAGCGGCCGTAGTAGACGACCCCCTGGGCATCGGTGTCCGAGAACCAGACACGGGTCAGGGCGGAGTACTTGAACGGCGGACGCCGGTCGGTGAGGCGGCCGAGCTCGAGCACGTCGGTCACGCGGTCAGCCCTGAATCAGGGTGACGAGCTCGTCGCGGCGGGCGACCATCTCCGCTTCCGAGAGCGCTTCGAGGTTGAGGCGCAAGAGCGGCTCGGTGTTCGAGGGCCGCACGTTGAAGTGCCACGTGTCGAAGTCGACCGAGATCCCGTCGAGGTGGGAGACGCGACCTCCCCGGGCGGCGTAGTGCTCCTCGATCTCCTGCAGCTTCAGCGGCACGTCGGCGACCGGTGTGTTGATCTCGCCGGTGATGAAGTACTGCTCGCGAAACGGCTGCAGGATCTCGGAGAGCTTCGTGCCGCGCTTCGAGATCAGCTCGAGCATGAGCAGGAACGGGACGACGCCGGTGTCGGCCTGGGTGAAGTCGCGGAAGTAGTAGTGCGCCGAGACCTCGCCGGCAAAGATCGCGTTCTCCTCGCGCATCCGGTGCTTGATGAATGCGTGCCCGACGCGGTTGACCATCGCCGTGCCGCCGGCGGCCGCGATCGTGCGGGGCACGGCCCAGCTCGCGCGCACGTCGTAGAGGACCGTGCCGCCCGGGCTCTTCTCGAGCATCACCTCCGCCAGGAGCGCCGTCACGAAGTCACCCGGGACGAACTCGCCGGTGTCGTCGACGAAGAAGCAGCGGTCGGCGTCACCGTCGTAGGCGACCCCGAGCGCGGCACCCACCTCGCGCGTCTTCGCGACGATGAACGCGCGGTTCTCCTCGAGCAGCGGGTTCGGCTCGTGGTTCGGAAACGTGCCGTCCGGGTCGAAGTAGCAGCGGACGACCTCGACCTGGGGCAAGCGCTCCAGCACGGGTGGCAGCATCGCTCCCGCCATCCCGTTCGCAGCGTCGACGACGATGCGCAGCGGCGCGATCGCATCCACGTCGACGAACGAGAGCACCTTGTCGACGAAGCCCGGCCAGACGTCGAGTGGGGTGATCTCGCCTCGCGTCGTGACCGGGCCGAAGCCTGCCTGCGCACGGGCGCGAACGTCCTCGAGGCCGGAGTCACCGCCCACCGGCAGCGCGCCGCGGCGCACGACCTTCATCCCGGTGTACTGCTTCGGGTTGTGCGAGGCGGTGACGCAGATCCCGCCTTCGAGGCCGAGCTCGCCGACGGCGTAGTAGACCATCTCCGTGCCGACCATGCCGAGGTCGCGGACGTCGGCCCCGCCGTCGGCGGCGCCCTCCATCACGGCCGCCGCCATCGACGGCGCCGACACGCGCATATCGCGGCCCACCGCGATCGAGCGCGGCTCGAAGTGCTCGACGTAGGCGCGGCCGATCGCGTAGGCGCCCTCCTCGTCGAGCTCGGAGCCGTAGAGACCGCGGATGTCGTACGCCTTGAAGACCTTGGGGTCGAGCATCGTCACCATCGTAGGGGAGCGCCGCCGGGCGCGATGCGGTCAGTGGTCGATCAGCGCCGCGGCGTGGTCGGGCACGTACGTCATCGTCGAGCGGTCGGGCCGGACGTACCCCTCGTCCGACTGTCGTACGGGGAGCTCGAGGGGCGGTACGTCCAGGACCTCGTAGGGAATCGCCGAGAGCAGGTGGGCGATGCAGTTGAGGCGGGCATTTCGCTTCTCGTCCGCCTCGACGACGTGCCACGGCGCGATGTCGGTGTCGGTGTGGACGAACATCTCGTCCTTGGCGCGTGAGAAGTCGACGAACCGGCGTCGCGACTGGATGTCCATGCTGCTCAGCTTCCAGCGGCGCGTCGGGTCGTCCAGCCGCGCCTGGAAGCGTCGCTCCTGCTCCTCGTCGCTGACCGAGAACCAGTACTTGAGGAGCACGATGCCGTCCTCGACGAGCATCCGCTCGAATTGCGGGCACTGACGAAGGAACCGGCGGTGCTCGTCGGGGGTACAGAAGCCCATCACCTTCTCGACGCCGGCGCGGTTGTACCAGCTGCGGTCGAAGAGAACGATCTCGCCGGCAGCGGGAAGCTGGGAGATGTAGCGCTGGAAGTACCATTGCGACTTCTCGCGCTCGGTCGGCGCCGGCAGGGCCGCGATCCGGCAGTAGCGCGGGTTGAGCCGCTCCTGGATGCGCTTGATCGCGCCGCCCTTGCCGGCCGCGTCCCGGCCCTCGAAGACGACGGCGACGCGCGCGCCCGACTCGCGCACCCAGTCGAGCATCAGCGCGAGCTCGACCTGCAGCCGCTGCAACTCTCCCTCGTAGACCGCGCGCGGAACGCGCGCCGGATGCGTCCGCCGGCCGTCGGAGTCAGTCATACGGCGAGGCTATCTCAGCGTAGAAGCGCCGTCGAGTCGGATCGTTGCGCGGCTTCCGGCGGCGGTGGCCGAGCCCCTATCCTTCGGGGATGGAACGCAGGCTCGCGACAGTGCTCTTCGTCGACCTCGTCGGTTCCACGCAGCTCGTTGCGAGCGCCGATCCGGAGGTCGTCCGCTCGCGGCTCGCACGGTTCTTCGACCAGGTGTCCCACTGCATCACCGCGCACGGCGGCATCGTCGAGAAATTCGCAGGCGACGCGGTCATGGCGGCATTCGGGGTTCAGGTCGCGCACGAGGACGATCCCGAGCGGGCCGTCCGGGCGGCGCTCGCGATCGTCGACGCGGTCCGAGAGCTCGAGCTCGAGGTTCGCATCGGCATCGAGTCGGGCGAGATCGTCGCCGACGAGACAGAGACCACGTTCGCCACCGGGCTCGCGATCAACGCGGCTGCCCGGCTGCAGCAGGCGGCCCGGCCGGGCCAGATCCTGCTCGGCCCCGCCGCCGCCCGGCTCACCCGCGATACCGTCGTGACGACACCGCTCGGAGCGCAGGAGGCACGAGGCTTCCCGTCGGGCGTCGAGGCCTGGCGGCTCGTGTCCGTGTCGGACGACGTCGGCCGCCGGCTCGTCAGCTCGGTGCCGCTCGTCGGGCGCGAGGAGGAGCTCGAGCTGCTGCACAACACGCTCGCCCGCGCGGTGCGAGACCGCCGCACGCACCTGGTGACGGTGTACGGCGCCGCAGGGGTCGGCAAGTCGAGACTCGCGCGGGAGTTCGTGGACGGCGTCGAGCGCTCGACGATCCTGGCCGGGCGTTGCCTTCCGTACGGAGAGGGCGTCACCTACTGGGCGATCGCCGAGATGGTGAAGATCGCCGCGGGCATCACCGACGACGACTCGGTCGACGCAGCGGCGGAGAAGCTCCGGCTCTGCTGCGGCGACGAGGCCGTGGCCGATCTGCTCTCGCTCGCGGTCGGCGTCCTCGACGCGGTCGGCGGCGAGCGCTCGGCCTCCGAGATCGCATGGGCGGCACAGGCCTGGGCGACCGAGCTCGCCGACCTGCAGCCGCTCGTGCTCGTGTTCGAGGACATCCACTGGGCCGAGGAGCCGATGCTCGACCTGATCGAGCATCTGGCGGGTGGGGTCAGGGAGGTGCCGCTCCTGATCGTCTGCCTCGCCCGCTCCGATCTCCTCGACGAGCGCCCGAAGTGGGGTGGAGGCAACGTCCGGGCAACCGCAGTCGAGCTCGAGCCGTTGCCGAGACCCGAGAGCGCGAGGCTCGTCGAAGCCCTCGCGAGCACCGAGTCGGTCGCGCTCTCGGACGAGCAGCGGGAGGCGGTGCTCGGGACGGCCGAGGGGAATCCGCTCTTCATCGAGGAGACGGTGCGGATGCTGCTCGAGTCGGGCGGCGAGCCCGAGGGCATTCCCCACACCGTGCAGGCGATGATTGCCGCCCGGATCGACCGGCTCCCCGTCCCGGAACGCACGGTGCTGCGGCGGGCCGCCGTCGCCGGGCGGGTCTTCTGGTCGGGTGCGTCTGGACGCGCTCGGCGATACCGAGGTCGCGGGCGGTGGGCTCCGCGAGCTCGTCGCACGGGACTTCCTCGTTCGTGAGCCTCGCTCGACGATCCGCGGCGAGGAGGCGTACCGCTTCAAGCACGTGCTGATTCGCGACGTCGCCTACGCAGGCCTGTCGAAGTCGTCCCGCGCTCTCCTGCACCGCCAGATGGCCCAGTGGCTCGCCGGTCGCCCGGTTGCGGACGAGCTCGTGGAGATCCGGGCGTACCACCTCGACGAGTCCGCCCGGCTCGTGGCGGAGCTCGAGGGGCGGGTAGACGCGGCTCTGGCGGGCGAGACGGCCGTGGCGCTCGAGCAGGCGGGACGCCGAGCGCTTGCGCGTGAGGCGAACAACGTCGCGCGGCGACTCTTTGCCCGCGCAGTCGAGCTCGAGGCGACGCTCGAGCGCCGCTACCTGGCCGCGCGCGCGGCCTGGGGGATGACCGACATCCCGACCGTCTCGGTCGAGATGCTCGAGGTCAGTGACGCCGCGCGCGCGGCCGGGGACAGCAGGATCGAGGTGCGGGCACTGACCACGCTCGCGCGCGTCTCGCTCTTCCGCGACGCGGACAACGTGTGCGCGCGCGAGCTGGCGACCCGTGCGCTCGCCGTCGTGGAGGCGGACGACGACGTGGGACGATTCGATGCGCTCGAGGTGCTCGGCACGATCTGCTGGTGGGAGGGCGATCTCGACGAGGTCGAGCGCCTGCGACTCGAGCGGCTCGTGATCGCCGAGCGGGTCACTCGACCCGACCTTGCGAGCGGCGTCCTGCTCGAGCTCAACGACGTCTACAACGCGCGCCTCGAGTCGGAGCGGGCCCACGAGCGCGCTGCAACGGGCGATCGAGCTCGCCGGTGAAACCGGCAGCCCCACGACGCGAGGATGGATCCTGCGGGCGAGCGGCCGACAGGCGGTCATCGAGGGCCGGCTGGCCGAAGCCGAGGAGGCGCTCGAGCGGGCGCGGTCGCTCTTCGTCGAGAGCGGGGCCGCCATCACGCTGGGGCGGACGCTCAACTGGCTGGGCATCGTTGCCCTCGCCCGTGCCGACCTGCAGCATGGAGAGGAAATGCTGCGCGAGGCCATTCGCGTCCTCAAGCCCCTCGGCGACCGGGGCACGCTGGTCGAGAGCCAGCGCCTGCTCGCCCAGGTGCTGCTCGCCCAGGGGCGGCTCGACGACGCAGAGCGCTTCGCGCTCGAGGCGCGTGAGACGGTCGGGGCCGCGGACGTCTCATCGGACTCGACGACCCGGCTGGCTCTCGGGCTCGTGCGAGCGGCCCAGGGGAGGGACGACGAAGCCGAGCAGCTTCTGCGCGAGGCTCACGAGATCCTCCGGCCGACCGGCTTCCGCCGCCATCGGGTCGCACCGCTCGAGGCGCTCGCAGCGTCGCTCCGTGCGCGCGGCCGCGAGGACGAGGCCCGCGCGACGGACGAGGAGCTCGAGCGGCTCCTCGGCGTGGCGCCTGCCACGCAGAGCGCCTGAGCCGGGAGCGGTGCGCCGGGTTACAGTCGGCAGATGGACGCGGCGCTGGCTCTCGCGATCGGCCTCGCGTTCGCGTTCGCGCTCACGAACGGCTTCCACGACGCGTCCAACGCCATCGCCACGCTCGTCGCGACACGGGCTGCGACGCCGGCGCAGGCGATCGTGCTGGCGGCGGTGTTCAACATGCTCGGCCCGATCCTCGTCGGGTCGGCCGTCGCTGCGACGATTGCCGGCATCGTTCAGGTGCCCCCGGAACAGGCCGTGACCGTGATCGGCGCAGGGTTGATCGGGGCCACGAGCTGGAACCTGCTGACATGGTGGCGCGGGCTGCCGTCGAGCTCCGGGCAGGCGCTCGTCGGCGGGCTCGTCGGCGCAGCTCTCGTCGAGGGAGGAACGAGCGCGGTCAACTGGGGCGGTTTCGACGGCTGGCGGCCCGTCGGGGTGATCGGCACGCTCGTCGCGCTGGCGATCTCGCCGGTGATCGGGGCCGTCGCAGCCTTCCTCTTCCTGCGGCTGCTGAGACGCAGCCTGCGGCGGGGGAGCGCGCGGCTGCGCACCCCTGTCAACAGATCGCAGTGGGCGGGCGCCGCCGCCCTCGCCTTCAGCCACGGTTCGAACGACGCCCAGAAGGCGGTCGGGCTCGTCGCGGCGCTCCTGCTCGCTGCCGGCAGGACCGAGTCGCTGTCGGCGCCGCTCTGGGCGACCGTCGGCTCGGCCGCTGCGCTGACGCTCGGGACGGCCTTCGGCGGCTGGAGGATCGTCAAGACGATCGGCCAGAGGATCTACCGCATTCGCGCGTTGGACGGCTTCTCGAGCCAGGCGAGCTCTTCGGCGGTCATCCTCGGAGCCTCGTTCCTCGGGGCGCCGATCTCGACGACGCACGTCGTTGCCTCGTCGATCGTCGGCATCGGGGCGGGACGGCGGCGCTGGCACCACATCCGGTGGGAGATCGTGCGGGAGATGGGCGTCGCGTGGCTGACGACGATTCCGGCCTCGGCGCTGATCGCCGCGGTCTCGTTCATGATCTGGAGGTGGGTGGCGTGAAGAGGAGGTCGAACTGGTTTCTGCCGGACACGCCCGACGTGCTCGGAATGCTGCGGCAGCAGCTCGCCGTGACGATCCGCGGCATGGACGCGCTGGTCGAGTGGGCCCATGGCGACGAGAGTGCCGCCGCGCGAGTGCGGGAGATCGAGCACGAGGCCGACGTCTGCAAGCGCGAGCTCCAGCTCGCGCTCGTCAGCGCATTCACGACGCCCTACGACGCCGAGGACCTCTACTCGCTCGGGCGCGGCATCGACTGGATCCTCAACCTGTCGAAGGACGCGGTGCGCGAGTCCGAGGTGATGCTGTGCCCGCCCGATGCGCACGTCGCGGAGATGGCCGTGCTGCTGCGCGAGGGCGTCGGGCACATCGACGACGCCGTCGCCGGGCTGCAGGAGCGCGAGGTCGACGCGACGACGTCTGCCGACGCGGCGCTGAAGACGGAGCGCAACATCGAGCGCGTCTACCGCAAGGCGATGGCGGAGCTGCTCGAGCTCGACGACCTGCGCGAGGTCACGGCACGGCGGGAGCTGTACCGGCGCTTCTCGCGCATCGCCGATCAGCTGACGGAGATCGCCGAGCGCGTCTGGTACGCGGTGATCAAGGAGTCGTGAGGATCGCCCTGATCGCCTGGCTCGACGCCTCGTCCGGTGACTCCGAGATCACGGTCGCCGGGCGGTCGAATCCCGTCAGCGCCTCCCGGAGCGGCTCGGCGCGGAGCGTGCCCTCGCCGTAGGGCAGATGGTGCTTCTCGTTGCGGTTCGCATACGCGATGTCGGAGAAGTGGATGTGGAACGGCACGCCCGCCTCGAGCACGTCGTCGACCGCCTCGAGCGCCTCGGCGAACAGTGAGGCTTCGAGGTAGGCGCCGTCGCTCGTCGCGTGCATGTGGGCGAAGTCGAGCACCGGCCGCACCCAGCCGGTTCGCTCCGAGATCTCGAGCACGTCGTCGAGCGAGCCGAGGTCGCGGACGCGGCCCATCACCTCGACTCCGAACGGCACGGCCCGCCCCTTGCCCTCGAGCCGCTCGCGCAGCGTGCCGAGCTGCTCGACGACCGAGGTGATGGCGTCCTCGCGGCTGCGGCCGAGCAGGAACCCCGGGTGGAAGACGACGACCTCGGCGCCGCATGCGGCCGCGATGCCGGCGCTCCGGTCGAGGCCGCCGACAGCGGAGGAGAACTTGCGACCGCTCGGCTCCAGGTGCCCCATGAACGCGAACAGCGGTGCATGCACCGACAGCGCAACGTCCGCCTCGCGCGCCGCCTCGCCGAGCTGCTCCGCCCACGGGTAGTCCATCCAGAAGCTGCCCTCGAAGTCGATCTCGCAGGCGTCGTAGCCGTGCTCGCGCAGCAGGTCGACCGCCCGCCGCGGATCCTCGCGGTCGGGGATCCCGGGCAGGCCGACACGGGTGCGCCCCATGCCGGAAGCCTACGCGGTGTGGTGTCCGGGGTGCTGATGTCCGGCTTCAGCCGGACGTCTGGGTCTGGCCCGAGCCAACCACCGTGCCCAGCCGAACCCCGGCGCCCGGCTGAAGCCAGGCACCACCCACCGAGACACCGCCGTCCGACAGCCCCCGTACGCTTTTCGCCATGGAGCAACCGACCCGGATCGACCTGCTCGAGCTCGACATCGACCTCCGCCTCGCCGATCTCTGGCGGGAGGCGGCAGACGTCACCGAGTGGAACCTCGAGGTCGTCTCGGCGTTCATGCGGGCCGCCTACGGCAAGGGCTACTGCGACGCCTTCACCGAGGACTCGCCGGGCTCGCTCTGCCACGATCACGGGTACGAGATCCCCGGTCGGCAGCAGTCCGTTCGCGCCGCCTGAGTTTTTCGGGAGTTGCCAGCGCCGCGCCCGGCCCCCGGTGGGTATCCTCACGGCGTGGCCAGAAAGCGCTCTCCGGCGCGACTCGTCATCGCGCTCTCGATCGCGGCGGTGCTCGCGGTCTTCCTTCTCTACACCTCGATTGCAGGTGGTGGCACCCCGTCCGTGAGGCCGAGCGAGCTCGCGGGTCAGACGGGCACCGTCTCGCTCGTCGGGCGCGTCGTCGGCAAGCCGACCGGCGACTCCCGCGCAGGCGGCCTCCGCTTCCGGCTCCGCGACGTGAAGGGCGCCTCCGGTGCAACGGTGCCGGTCGTCTACACGGGCAGCGTCCCCGACCTCTTCGCGACCGGCCGGGACATCGTGATCGACGGCAAGCTCGAGAACGGCACGTTCGTCGCCGAGCCCGGCACGATGGTGACGAAGTGCCCGTCGAAGTACTCTGCCACGAAGCCGGCCGCGGAGTAGATGGCCGAGCTCGGCCGGGCGGCGCTCGTCGTCACGCTCGGCCTGTGCCTGTACGCGCTCGTCGCCGGGGCGTACGCCGCCTCGAGGAGGCGCCGCCGGCTCGCGCACTCGGCCCGGAACGCGCTCATCGCGGCGTTCGCCTCGACCGCTCGTCGCCTCCGGAGTGCTCGCGGCCGGGTTCCTGCGCAACGACTTCTCGCTCACCTACGTCGCCGACCACTCCAACCGCTCGCTCTCGGGCGTCTACAAGCTCTCGGCCTTCTGGGGCGGCCAGGAGGGCTCGCTGCTCCTCTGGCTCCTGATCCTGACCGGCTACGCCGCGCTCGCCGTCTGGATCAACCGCAATCGCACGCGTGACCTCGTCGTCTGGGTGACGCCCGTGCTCGCGGGCATCGCGGTCGGCTTCTCGTTCCTGCTCGTCGTCGTCGCGAGCCCGTTCGCCGTACAGGCGGCGCCGCTCGACGGCGCCGGGCTCAACCCGAGCCTGCAGAACCCGTACATGATGTCCCACCCGCCGATGCTCTACCTCGGCTACGTCGGCCTCGCGGTGCCGTTCGCCTTCGCGATGGGTGCGCTGCTCTCCGGCCGCACCGACGAGCGCTGGATCGTCGCGACGCGCCGCTGGACGCTCATCGCCTGGACGGCCCTCGGCATCGGCCAGCTGCTCGGCTCCCACTGGGCGTACGTCGAGGTCGGCTGGGGCGGCTACTACGCCTGGGATCCGGTCGAGAACGCCGCCCTGATGCCCTTCCTCGCCGCCACGGCGTTCCTCCACTCGGTGATGATCCAGGAGAAGCGGGGAATGCTGAAGGTGTGGAACATGGTGCTGGTCGCGCTCGCGTTCTGCCTCTCGCTCTTCGGCACCTTCCTCACGCGCTCGGGCGTCGTCAACTCGATCCACTCGTTCGCGCAGAGCGACATCGGCCCGTGGTTCCTCGCCTTCATCGTCGTCGCCGTCGTGTTCGCGACGACGATGATCGTCTGGCGGCTGCCGCTGCTTCGCTCGACGACGAGGCTCGAGTCGCTCGTCTCGCGCGAGGCCGTCTTCCTCTACAACAACCTCCTGCTCGTCGCGCTCTGCCTGACGATCCTCTGGGGCGTCACCTGGCCGATCCTCTCGGAGGCCGTCCGCGGCACGTCGGTCGTCGTCGGACGGCCCTACTACGACTTCTTCCTGCGGATCTTCGGGTTGCCGCTGCTGTTGCTGATGGGAGTGGGGCCGCTGATCGCCTGGCGGCGCGCCTCGCTGCGCGGCCTCGGACGCACGTTCCTCTGGCCCGCGGTCGTCTCCGTCGTGACGGGCGTCGTGCTCATCGTCCTCGGCGCGGGCTCGTCGATCCCCGGCCTGATCGCCTACACCTTCTCGGCCTTCGTGCTCGCGGCGATCGGGCTCGAGTTCGTGCGCGGCACGCGCGCCCGGCGGGCGCTCTCGAGCGAGTCGTGGCCGCGCGCGTTCGCGTCGCTCGTCGGCCGCAACCGCCGCCGCTACGGCGGCTACGTCGTCCACGTGGCGATCGTGCTGCTCGCGATCGGGATCGCCGGCTCGAGCGCCTACGACTCGGTGGTGGAGGGCAGGCTGGCCCCCGGAGAGTCGCTCACCGTGTCCGGCTACACCGTCACCTTCCAGAAGCTGACGGAGCGCGACACGTCCCACGCCGCCGAGGTGCGCGCCCAGCTCGCCGTGAGTCGCGACGGCAAGGACCTCGGCTCGCTCGAGGCGGGCAAGAACTCGTACAAGATCGCAGGCCCGGCCCCGCAGGTCTCGTCCGAGGTCGGGATCCGCACGGACTACCTCACGGGCGAGGACCTCTTCGTGATCCCCGAGCAGGTGAACGCCGACGGCAGCGTCTACTTCCGGATCTTCGTCAAGCCGCTCGTGAACCTGATCTGGCTGGCCGGCCTCGTCTTCCTGCTCGGCTCCGTGATCGCGCTCTGGCCCGACGCGCGGGAGCAACGCCGGCTCGCCGTGCGCTACGACGAGGCCGGAAGCCCCGCTCGCGGACGATGAGCGCGGCGCTCCTCCTGGGTGCGGCGCTCGCAGTCGCCTGCGTCGTGCTGGTCGCATTGCCGTTCCTGCGTGAGCCGGAGCCGGTCTCCGACGAGCTCGACGAGCTCACGCCGGAGCGACGGCAGCGGCTTGCACTGGCCGAGGAGCGCGACCGCGCCCTGGCAGCGCTGAAGGAGCTCGAGGCCGACCACCGGGCGGGCCGCCTCAACGACGAGGACTACCGTGCTTCGGTCGGGCCGTTGCGTCGTGAGGCCGCGGAGGCATTGCGTGCGCTCGACCGGTAGAGGCTCGGGAAGGTCTAGCGCGGACGGCCGCGAAAGTGCCGTCATGGCCCGGCGAGCGGTCGTTCTGACCGCGCTTGCGACGACGCTCCTGCTCGCGGGAGCCGCCGGGGGCGACCCCGGCGCCGACAAGGCGCGCCTCGATGCCAGGATCGGTGACCTGGAGGCACAGGCGGAGCGGGCCGCTCGGTCCGAGGGCGTGCTCACGTCGGAGCTGAGCCGCATCACCGCGCGCGTGCGCGCCGCCGAGTCGACGGTGGCGTCCGAGCAGGCGCAGCTCGTCGCACTCGAGTCCTCTCTGGCAGCGGAGCGTCGGCGGCTCGCCGCGCTCGAGCAGAAGATCGCCGTCGAAACGGCACGCCATGCCGTGCTCGAGCGGCAGTACGCCGCTGCGCTGGCGGTGCTCGAGCGGCACCTGAGGGCGATCTACGAGGCGGACTCACCCGATCTGATCGCTTTCGCGCTGGGGACGACCTCCTTCTCCGACCTGCTCGACAACCTCGACCTGCTGAACCGAATCGGCCGCCAGGACGAGCGGATCGCCTCGACGCTGAACCGCGCCCGGATCGATCTCGAGCAGACCCGGGCCGCGACCGAGCAGGCGCGCCGTAGCGCCGCCAGGTCGGAGGCGCTGATCTCCTCACGCACGACGGCGCAGCGAGCGACGACGGAGCGGATCGTGGCGGAGCGCAACGCGCTTGCCGCAGCGCAAGGTGAGAAGGCCGGTGCCCTCTCGGCGGTCAGGGAGGACCGCGCATCGTTCGTCGCGGAGGCAGAAAGCCTCGCGGCGGAGAGCGCGGCCCTCGCAGCGCGGATCGCCGCGGCCCAGCGCGCGGCCGCTGCTGCTCCGCCGTCGTCTCCGAGCGCGGCGGCGCCCGCCTCGTCCGGCGGGCAGCTCGGCTGGCCCGTCGCCGGCCCGGTGACGAGCGGGTTCGGCCCGCGCTGGGGCCGCATGCACGAGGGGATCGACATCGGCGTCGGCTCGGGGACGCCGGTGCACGCTGCGGCCGCGGGCACGGTGATCCATGCCGGGTGGCTCGGCGGATACGGGAACCTCGTCGTGATCGACCACGGCAACGGCCTCTCGACCGCCTACGCCCACAACTCGAGCTTCGTCGTCGGAACGGGCGCATCGGTCGGCAAGGGCTTCGTGATCGCACTGTCGGGGAACACCGGGAACTCGTCGGGCCCGCACGTGCACTTCGAGGTGCGCGTCAACGGGGCGCCCGTGGATCCGCTGGGGTATCTGTAGGGGCGCGCCGGGAGAGCAGCCCGGACGACAGGCTGAAGCCTGTCGCCGCTGTCGCGCCTGTCGCCGAACCTACGCCGCGTCGGTCGCTGCGGCCGGCAGGGCCTCGGCCGGGATCGTGCGGATGTCGGGGAGGGCGCGCCAGCGCTCCTCGAGGCCCAGCCCGTAGCCGGCGAAGAGCTCGTCCGGCACCGTGAAGCCGACGTAACGGAGCCCGAGGTTCGCGACGAGGCGGCGGTACGGGCGGTCGAGCAGCGTCACGGCCGCGATGCTCGCCGGGTCACGCTGGGCGAGCGTCCGGGTCAGGAACGCGAGGGTCAGCCCGGTGTCGACGACGTCCTCGACGACGATCACGTCCCGCCCGCCGATCGGCACGTCGAGGTCCTTCAGCAGCCGGACGCCGCCGCTGCGGCCGTCGGTGTAGCCGGCGAGCTCCACCAGGTCGATCGCATGGTGGATCGGCAGCGCGCGCGAGAGGTCGGCGAGGAACACGGCGCTCGACTTCAGCGGGGCCACGAGCAGCGGCTCCCGGCCGGCGTAGTCGGCGGCGATCGCGGCGCCGAGCTCGCGCACGCGTGCCGCGATCTCGGCTGCGGAGAGGTACACCTCCCCGACGGGCTCGTGCCCTAGGAGGCGAGCTTCAGCCGGAATCGCTGGGCGAGGCGCTCGAGGTCGCGCCGGTAGAAGAGCTTGACATTGACGTCCGGGTACTGCTCCCGGAGCTCCCGGAGCTTGCGGTTCTTCCGGGTCACGAGCGACTGCTTCATCACCGTCACCTCGATGTAGAGGTTCTCGTCCGGCAGGTAGAAGTCGGGCGTGAACGCGCGTGTGACCCGCCCCTCGGCGTCGCGCTCGAGCACGAACGAGGTCGGCTCGTACTCCCAGGGGATCGCGTACCAGTCGAGGATCCTGGCGCACTCCAGTTCGATCCGGTTGGCGAACCGCGGCGGCTCTGTCCCGCGGTAGGCCTGGAACCGGTGTGATTCCGACAGCACGGCACCTCACGGTACTCCGGCTCTCGGACGTCGCTCTCGACCGCCGCGCCGTAGACTGCGGCCATGGCGAACGCCGGCGCCCCTTCCGCATCGCGCACCTCTCGGACCTGCACTGTGGTGAGCAGTACTTCGAGCCGAGCCTGCTCGACCGCGCGATCGGCGAGATCAACGAGCTCGAGCCGGACATCGTGATCTGCTCCGGCGACCTGACGACGCTCGGCTTCAAGCACGAGTATCAGCTGGCCCGCCAGTACGTGGACAAGATCGCGTGCGAGTCGCTGGTCGTGATCCCCGGCAACCACGACTCGCGGAACGTCGGCTACGTGCACTACGAGGCCCTGTTCGGCGAGCGGAACTCCGTCCTGCGCAAGGGCGGGGTGACGATCGTCGCCGTCGACTCGACGGAGCCGGATCTGGATCACGGGTCGATCGGCCGCGGGCGCTATCCGTGGATCGAGCGCGAGTTCGCGGCCGAGCCCGCCGACCTGCGGATCTTCGTGCTCCACCATCACCTGCTGCCGGTGCCCGGCACCGGCCGCGAGCGCAACGTCGTCTACGACGCCGGCGACGTGATCGAGTGCCTGCTCCGGGCCGGCGTCCAGCTCGTCCTCTCCGGCCACAAGCACGTGCCGTACGCCTGGCGCCTCGAGAACCTCTTCGTCGTCAACACCGGCACGGTCTCGTCGCTGCGGTTGCGAGGCAATACGCGACCCTGTTACAACGTGATCGAGATCTCGGGCAGCCATGTCGACATCTGGCGCCGCCATCCGTTCCACGGGCAGGAGCGCATCATCCAGTTCTCGACCGACACCTTCGAGTACGAGAAGTACACCGGGCGGATCGAGTCCGAGGTGACGTCGCGCTCGTGAGGGCCGTCGCCGTGATCGACGGGGAGCACTACGCCTCCGTGGTCCGGGATGCCCTGGTCGAGCTGCCCTTCGAGATCGTCGCCTGCGTGCTCGTCGGCGGTACCGAGAAGTTGCGCGGCGGCGAGGACTACGGCGTCCCGCTCGCCGCCTCGCTCGAGGACGCGATCTCCATCCACGCACCCGATGTCGTGCTCGACCTCTCGGACGAGCCCGTGCTCGGCCCACCCGCCCGCTTCGGCTTCGCGGCGCGTGCGCTCGCGCTGGGAGTGCCGTACGAGGGTGCCGACTTCCGGCTCGATCCGCCGCGCTTCGAGGCGATCGGCACGCCGTCCGTGGCTGTGATCGGCACCGGGAAGCGCGTCGGGAAGACCGCCGTGACCGGGCACGTGGCCGGGTTCCTCGCCCGCGACCGGCGTGTCGTGGTCGTGGCGATGGGGCGCGGCGGCCCGGCCCGGCCCGAGGTCGTCGAGGTCAGGCCCACGGTTGCCGACCTGCTCGAGCTCTCCCGGAGCGGGCGACACGCCGCCTCCGACCACCTCGAGACGGCGGCGCTGACCGGCCTGCCGACGATCGGCTGCCGTCGCTGCGGCGGCGGGCTCGCGGGTGCGGTCGGGGTCTCGAACGTGCTCGCCGGCGTCCGGCTCGCGGAGGAGCTCGGGCCCGACCTGATCGTGCTCGACGGGAGCGGGGCTGCGATCCCGCCGATTGCCGCGGACCGCCGGATTCTCGTCGTCGGAGCGCATCAGGACGCAGCCGTCTCGACCGGCTACCTCAACCCGTACCGTGCCCTGCTCGCGGACCTGGTCGTGGTGGCGATGGCCGAGGACGGGCTCGAGCACGCTGCGCTCGCCCGGGCACTCGGCGGGCTGACGCGACCCGGTGTCCCCGTCGTGCGGGTCGTGCTGCGGCCCCGCCCGCTCGACGAGGTGCGAGGTCGCAGGATCGCCTTCTTCGGGACGGCGCCGGCGGCCCAGCACGGCCGGATCGCCCGCCACCTCGAGGAGGTGTACGGAGCCGAGGTCGCCCAGGTGTCGGGAAGCCTGTCCGACCGCCCTGCCCTCCGGGCCGAGCTCGCACAGCTCGACGCAGACGTCGTCGTCGTCGAGATCAAGGCCGCAGCGATCGACGTCGTCGCCGAGGCGGCCGCGCGCCTCGGGATCCCGGTCGTCCTGGCCGGAAACGACGTCGTGCCGCTCCCCGGCGAGCCGGACCTGGATCTCGAGCTCGAGCGCCTCGCAGCCGAGGCGATCTCCCGCTCGGTGGTGAGCGTATGAGCGAACGCCGCTATCTGGCGCCGCTGCCGCTCGGCGGCCACGAGGGCCCGCCCTGGTCGAAGGGCCTGATGGCCCGGGCGCTCGCTGCCACGGGGCTGACTCCGACGCGGGCGTACGAGCTGGCGCGCCGAGCCGACGCCGACATGATCGCCCGGCGGGCGCTCGAGCTCGACCTCGACCGGCTCCACGAGATCGCAAACGAGGTGCTCGGCGAGCCCGAGGCCGGGCGGACGATGCGCCGCCTGCGCCGGCTGCAGGCGCTGCAGCACCTCGAGCTTCCCGTTCTCCTGCTCGTCGGCGGTGGCACGGGCACGGGGAAGTCGACGCTCGCCACCGAGACCGCCCACCGGCTCGGGATCACGCGGGTGACCTCGACCGACTTCATCCGCCAGACGATGCGCGCCTTCTTCTCGCGGGAGTTCATGCCGTCGGTGCACTACTCCAGCTTCGAGGCCGAGCTCGGGCTGAGTCATGCCGACGAGGACGTCGCGGGCGACGCGGCCCTGCTCGGGTTCCTCGACCAGACGCGGAACGTGCTCGTCGGCGTCGAGGCCGCGATCGACCGGTCGCTGACCGAGGGCTGGTCGATGGTGCTCGAGGGCGTGCACATCGTGCCCGGGATGATCTCCGTCGACCGCTCCGACGCGCTCGTCGTCCAGTGTGTGGTCGCGATCAGCGACGAGGACGCGCACCGCAGCCACTTCTGGGTGCGGGACACGGCGACCGACGGACTGCGGCCGCTGGAGAAGTACATCGAGGGGATGACCGAGATCCGGATGATCCAGGACGTCCTGCTCGAGCGCGCCCGGCGCTTCGACGTCCCCGTGATCGAGAACACGACCCTCGACGAGGCGATCGGCCAGATGCTCGACCTCGTGCTGCACGGGCGCCGAGCGGCTCCCGGGGCGACCGCGGTCAGGCCTTCGACGCGCTGACCCGAGGGTCTGAGCCCGCGACGACAGGCTGAGAGCCTGTCGCCGCCTGCCCGGCTGGTAGACTCGGCGACATGGTCACCGAGAACGACGTCATCGAGGCGCTGCACGGGGTCGAGGATCCCGAGCTCGGCATGGACATCGTCGAGATCGGCCTCTTCTACGAGGCGCAGATCGACGGCTCGAACGTCAAGATCATCCACTCGCTGACGTCGATGGGCTGCCCGGCAGGCCCGATGATCCAGGAGGGCATCCACGACGCCGTCGCCGCACTGCCGGGCGTCGAGCACGTCGAGGTCGAGCTGACCTTCGACCCCTTCTGGACGCCCGACCGCATGTCGGACGACGCCAAGTTCATCCTCGGCTTCGGATAGGCTGTTTTGCAGGCATTTAGCCTGTTCACCTATCCCGCTTACGCGATGCGGGTACACAGAGGGTACGAACCCTGCGTGCAGAGTCGATGGGCGTGACGCCGATGAGCGATGCCCCGTTGTCACCGAGGACCGTCTCCGCCGTACGGAGGTGGGTGGCCACCCAGTCGATCCGCGCGCGTTGTCTGAGCGGGGAACGTCTCGCGGAGCCACTGCTTCGGAGCGACGACGGCTGAGCCTGTCCCCGTGACGAGAACCGCGCCGCTGTCCGTTCACGAGTCGCTCCTGCAGGCCGCCCTAGGGGCTCGATCCTTTGCACCTCGGGAATGCCGAGGTGGCGTCGAACGTGTCCTCGCCGGCCACTCCGACCCATGCGTGGCCCGCGCCGACCGCGAGCCACCGCGGGATGTGTCCGGTCTCGATCCGCGCGACGACCTCGTTGGTCTCGGGGTCGATGCGGGCGACGGTGCCGCCGCAGTAGTCGGTCACCCAGACCGAGCCGGCGCCGACTGCGAGCCCGAACGGCGCACGCCCGACGGCGATCACCTGCTGGACCTGCCCCGTGAACGGCTCGAGTCGCCAGACCGTGCCTTGCTGCATGCTGGTCACCCAAACGGATCCGAACCCCATGACCGGATCCGTCGGGCCGGCCCCGACGGGGATGCGGGTCGTCGACCCTGTCGCCGCGTCGATGCGGAGAAGCACGGAGGCGGAGAAGAGCGGCACCCATGCGGCTCGTTCCCCGAAAATGATCTCGCCGACTGCCGCCCCGCCGAGCTCGTAGCGGCGTTCGAGGAGATGAGTCTCGAGGTTCCAGCGCGTGACCGCCGCCGGCGCGAACTGGGAGACCCACAGCGACCCGCCGCCGAGTGCGACGGAAGCACGCTCGAGATCGCCGGGCCGACCGCCAAGGCGTATCTGCTCGATCTCTCCGAGCGAGCGCGGGCTCACCCGCGTGACGACGTCGCGGCGCTCGCTCGCCACCCAGAGCCAGTCGTCTCCGACGGCGATGCCGGGGCCCGCGGCATACTCACCCGACGTCGTCAGCTCGCCGGTGCGCGCGTCGATGCGGCTCAGCGTCTTGTTCGTCATGCTCGTGACGAACACGGCGTCTCCGAGCACACGCACCTGGCCCGGCTGCCCGCCGACCGGAATCGAGTCGACGATCCTGTTGCTCTCGGCGTCGATCTTCACGACCGAGTCGGAGACCACGACGACCTCGTCCCCGCCGCGGAACGGCAGCCCGAGGCCGATCGCGAGAGCCGCGATTGCAGCGGCTGCGGCTACGACCCAGACGAGCGCGCGACGAGGGCGGCGTTCGGATACCGCAGGCGAGCCGTCGTCGCCGCTCGGCGGGATCGGCGTCGACGATCGAGCGTCGCCGAGCTCGAGCGCCTGATCCTGAGCGAGGATCGCCCTTTCGAGTCGCTGCAGCTCCGGGCCCGGATCGAGGCCGAGCTCCGCGGCGAGCAGCCGCCGGCCCTCGCGGTAGACCTGGAGCGCATCGGCCTGTCTCCCACTTCGGTACAGAGCCAGCATCAACTGGCCACGCAGGCGCTCACGCAGGGGGTTCGCCCTCACGAGCACGTCGAGCTGGCCGGCAATTTCCGCATGGCGACCGAGGCGAAGAAGCGACTCGAATCTGTCCTCGGTCGCAGAGAGGCGCAACTCCTCGAGACGGCGAATCTCGTCCTGCGCGAACTCGTCGAACGCAAACTCGACGAGCGCCTGCCCTCGCCAGAGCGCCAGCCCATCTTCGAGCAGGCGCGCTGCCTCCCCGGCCGATCCGTCCTCGAGGCTACGCCGCCCCTCCGAGGCAAGGCGCTCGAACTGTACGGCGTCGACCGCCATGTCGGCCTGGCGAAGCGCGTAGCCGGGTGGCCTCGTGACGAGGACGCTGTCCCCGTCCCCCGGCTCCCGTTCGGGCTCGAGAGCCCTCCGGAGGTGTGAGACGTACCCCTGCACGGCCTTCGCCGCCGTCCCCGGCGGGGTGCCTCCCCAGAGCGCGTCCACGATCCGGTCGATGGAGACCACCTCGCCGTGGCGGATCACGAGGAGCGCGAGCAGCGACCGCTCACGCCCGGCGGGCAGCACGACCGTACGGCCCTCGCCGTCGCGAACGTCGAGTGGGCCGAGGATTCTGACCTCCATCACGCTATCGACTCGCCAGCCTACCCCACCTCGACCGCGCCTTACCACTGCTCTACCGCGTCCCACCGGCACCTGACCGGCGAATCCGACACTCGAGAGCGTCCGGTTGCCGCAGTGGCGCCGGAGACCCGAGGAGGCACCATGATCCGCAAGCAGTTCGTTCTGGCCGTTGTGATCGCGGCGATGGGCGCCGTGCCAGGTGTCACGGGGGCGGCCAACCCGGCAGAGAAGGCTCTGCATGCGCGCGGCGACGCGCTCAACCGCCACTACGGGCTTGGTGCGTATGCGCGCGGCACCGAGACGTCGAGGTCGGACTGGCTCCGGGCGCTCGATGCCCGCAGCGACGCGCTCAACCGCCACTACGGGCTTGGTGCGTATGCGCGCGGCACCGAGACGTCGAGGTCGGACTGGCTCCGGGCGCTCGATGCCCGCAGCAATGGGCTCAACCGCGCATACGGGCTCGGCGTGTACGCCCGTCACGCCTAGCCGATCCTGCGTCCCGCGGAGGACGACGAGTGCGGCGCCGCTCGCGGACGACGCGAGCGGCGCCGCCGCGCGTCACGCGCTCGACCTCGTCCAGGGTCAGTTGAGCCGACGCCCGCCGATCACCAAGGATTCGGCGTGTTTGCAGGCGAAACGGCTTGAACAAGCCTTTCGCCCTTCCGCCGTCGGTCAGTCCGCAGGTCGGACGACGCGAGGCTCATCCTCGGCTTCGGGTAGCGGGCTCCTGCCGCCTTGCAGTGACCCGGTGGCGGTCTCCGGCCCCGGCGGCGAACGAGCCGGACGCGGTTGACAAGGACGGATGTGGTGGGGGAAGATCGAGCGACTCAGCGCGGGGGAGCCGTTCCTCCGGCGCGCCATCAAGGGGAGAATCGACTTGAGCTCAATGACGAGACGTCTGCTGGTACTCGGGATTGCCATCGTGGCACTCGCTGCAACCGCGTTCACCGGCGCCGCCGGCGCAGGGTCGCCCGCGTGCGCGAATCGGGTCAACAACACGTTCGCGAAGCTCACCGAGTGCGTGACGCTGGAAGGCGTGCGCGCGCACCAGGCTGCTTTCCAGGCGATCGCGGACGCCAACGGCGGCATCCGCATCGTCCGGGCACGCCCGGCTACGACGCAGACGGCCGCCTACGTCGCCGAGCAAGATGACAGCAGCCGGCTACAACGTCGCCGTCAGGCGTTCCCGTTCCAGACGTTCATCCCGCTCGCGCCGTCCGTCCTGCGAGCAGATCGCTCCGATCGCCGCGGACCGTACGAGAACGGCATCCTGTCACGGTAACTCGGGCTGCGGGGACGTGACCGCGCGCCGTGACTCCCGTCGACTCAACCGCGTCCTGCCGCGTCGATCCGTCACCAGCGGCTGCGAGGCCGCGGACTTCGCCGGCTTCCCGGCCGGCAACATCGCGCTGATCCAGCGGGGCACCTGCTCCGTTCGCGATCAAGGCCGACGAACGCCGCACGCCGCGGGTGCGTCGGCCGTGATCATCTTCAACCAGGGAACACCCCTGGCGCGCTGAACGGCATCGTCGGCAACGGCTTCACGCTCGAACATCGGCGGTCACCATCCCGGTGACCCAGGCTCGTCGGCCGACGCGCTGCGCTCGCCACAGCCGGGGCTCCTCGGCGTCGGCTGAAGATCGACCTGCCGCAGCATCGCCACCACGTACAACGTCCTCGCCGAGTCGAAGGGCGGCGATCCGAACAACGTCGTCATGGCAGGGGCGCACCTCGACTCCGTCGCGCCGGGCCCGGGCATCAACGACAACGGCTCGGGCAGTGCCGCGATTCTCGAGACGGCGCTGCAGATGGCGAAGGTGAAGCCGCGCAACAAGCTCCGCTTCGCCTGGTGGGGCGCGGAGGAGGCGGGCCTCGTCGGCTCGACCTACTACGTGAACAACCTCACGCCAGGAGGAGCTGGACAAGATCGCCCTGTACCTCAACTTCGACATGGTCGGCTCGCCGAACCACGTCTTCTTCGTCTACGACGGCGACGACTCCGACGCCGTCGGGGCCGGGCCGGGCCCGGCGGGCTCCGCGCAGATCGAGAAGGCGTTCGAGGCCTTCTACACCGGCCGCGGCATCCCGTTCAAGGGCACCGACTTCAGCGGGCGCTCGGACTACGGGCCGTTCATCGCCGCACGGCATTCCCGCCGGCGGGCTGTTCACGGGTGCCGAGGGCATCAAGACCGCCGACGAGGCCGCGCTCTGGGGCGGCACCGCCGGGCAGCAGTACGACCCGTGCTACCACCTGGCGTGCGACACGTTCGCGAACAACAACGACTACGCGCTCGACGTCAACGCCGACGCGATCGCGACCGCGACGCTCAGCTTCGGCATGAGCACGACGATCATCAACGGCAAGAAGGGCAAGGGGAACTTCAAGCCCGACGACGGGCACTCCCGGCGACGTAGGAACGAGGTTCGAGCGGGTGCCGGGCCGCAACACGCGGCCCGGCACCGGCTGCACGCTGGAGGCGGTCAGCCGGGGATCGAGAGGACGATCTTGCCGAGCTGTGTCGCCCGCCTCGAGCCGCTCGTGCGCGGCGCGTGCCTCGGCAAGCGGAAACACCCTGTCGACGTGCACGCGCGCGCGGCCGCTGCGGACGAGCTCGTAGGCGCCGAGGAAGTCCTCGCGCGAGCCCATCGACGAACCGTAGACGGTCAGCTGCTTCCACCAGAAGCGGTGCAGTGCCGCCGGCGGGTTGGGGCCGCTCGTGGCGCCGCAGACGGCCACGCGCCCGGCGGGCGCGACGGCGGCGAGCGACCGCGCCCAGGTCGCCTCACCGACCGATCTCGACCACGACGTCGACACCCGATCCGGTCGCCTCCTTGGCCGCCGCGACGACGTCCCCGGTGTGGTGGTTCACGGCGACGTCGGCACCCCAGGCGCGGGCGTGCTCGAGCTTCTCGTCGCTGCCGGAGGTGACGATCGTCCTCGCGCCGAGCGCGCGGCAGATCTCGAACGCAGCCGTTGCGACACCGCCGCCGATGCCCCAGATCAGCACCCACTCGCCCTCCTGCACGGCGGCTTTCGTGACGAGCATCCGATACGCCGTCTCGTAGACGAGTGGAAAGGCCGCCGCGACCTCGAACGAAAGCGCGTCGTCGAGGGGGAACACCTGGGCTGCGGGCACGGCGATCAGCTCGCAATGCGTGCCGTCCGAGTGCTCGCCGAGCACCGAGATCCGAGGGCCGTGCTCGAGCCCGGGGTTGAGCACGACGCGGTCGCCGACGGCGAACCCCTCGACACCGGCGCCGAGCGCCGCCACGACGCCCGCACCGTCCGCTCCGAGGATCCGGGGCTTCGGCACGGAAGGGAGGCCCATGCGCACCCACACATCGAGGTGGTTCAGCGATGCGGCGGCGAGGCGGACGAGCACCTCGCCCTCACCCGCCTCCGGGTCGGGGACGTCCTCGTACCGGAGGACGTCCGGGCCACCCTCCTCGTGGATCCGGATCGCCTTCACGGGCAGAATCATCTCATGACCGCCGCCGAGCTCGCACGCCGGGCCGAGGAGCTCGGGCTCGACGTCGTCGGCGCGGCCCCGGCCGAGGCGTATCACGAGACCGAGCGGCACATGCGCGAACGCAGCGCGCAGGGGCTGTTCGCCGGGATGAAGTTCACCATGGCCCGGCCCGAGGTGTCCTGTCATCCCGAGCTCCTGCTGGACGGGCGCGCTCGCACGGTCGTCTCGGCTGCGCTCTGCTACTGGAGCGATGCACCGGCACCCGGGCCCGGCGAGGGCCGGCTGCCGCGGTATGCGTGGCGCGACCACTACGCGCTCCTGCGGACGCGGCTGGACGCCCTCGGGCAGTCGCTCGGCGGCGGCTATCGCGTGCTCGTGGACGAGAACCAGCACGTCGACCGCGAGGGAGCACGGCGCGCGGGCCTCGGCTTCTACGGCAAGAACACGATGCTGATCACGCGGGAGCACGGCTCCTGGGTCGTGCTCGGGACGCTCGTCACCGACGTCGAGATCGAGGCGACGCCGCCGCTCGACCTGGACTGCGGCCGCTGCACGCTCTGCATCGACGCGTGCCCCACGGGCGCCCTGGACGAGCCGGGCGTGCTCGACGCGAACCTGTGCCTCTCGTACTGGACGCAGGCTCCCGCGCCGGTGCCGGAGGCGTTCCGCGAGGAGCTCGGAGCATCGGTCTACGGCTGCGACATCTGCCAGGACGTGTGCCCCTGGAACCGTGGCATCGAGAAGCGACGCCGCGACCGACCTGCTGCCGGGGACGAGGTGGCGAACGTCTCGCTCCGCGACTGGCTGACGCGAGACGGGGACGAGCTCGTCACGGAGCTCGACCGGCTCTACGTTCCGAGGAACGACCCCCGCTGGCTGCGGCGGAACGCCCTCTACGCACTCGGCAACACCGGTGCGGGCGATGCGCTGCCGCTTCTCGAGGAGTGGGCCGCGAGCGACGATCCCGTGCTCGCCGACGCAGCCGCCTGGGCCGGCGCGCAGATCAGCGAGAGCGTGCGATGAGCACCGACCGGCTTGCCGTGCTCGCGCACGAGGTGCGAAGCCCCGTGGCGGCGCTCGTCGCGATTGCCGACGCCTACCCGCCTGCCGACGACGTCAGGCGGCGGCGCCTGCTGGAGCTCGCCCGCGCAGCGGTGGCGGGGCTCGAGCGACTCCTCGCCGACGCGGCTGCCGACTCCCTCCGGTTCGAGCGGCTCGACGCGGGCCGGCTCACCCGGGACGCCGCCGAGACGGCGGCACTCGGTGGCGCCGTGGTGGTCGCCGAGACCGAAGCCGGCCTCGCCGTGGACGGCGACCCGGACCGGCTCCGGCAGGCGCTCGCCAACCTCGTCGCGAATGCGGTCGGCCACTCGCCCGCCGGAGGCACGGTGACCCTGACGGCCCGGCGTGACGGGCAATCGGTCGTGATCGAGGTCGGCGACGAGGGCGACGGCCTCGCGCCGGACGACCTCGAGCGCGTCTTCGAGCCGGGAGTGCGGCTCACCGACGCGCGGCCGGGCTCGGGCCTCGGGCTGGCGGTCGTCCGCACGATCGCGCGCGAGCACGGGGGAGAGGTCGAGCGTGGAGTCGAGCCCCGGTCAGGGCGCGACGTTCAGGCTCGTGCTGCCGGGCGCTTCCGGCGCGGGCTGAGGCCCAGCTCGAGCTGCAGTTCCTTCGCGCGCGCGGCGACGCTCGCCCGCAGATCGGTGGGCTCGAGCACGACCGTCTCGCCGGCGTCGGCGAGAACCTCGGAGAGAAGCCACTCGTCGGTCTTGAACGGCAGCTCGGAGAGCGCCGCCTTGTCGGTCAGCAGCCGCGCGCCGCGCTCGACCTTCCAGCGGGCGACGACGTGGGAGTGCCAGAGCCGGGCGAGCCGCGGCTCGTCGAGGTAGCGCGGGTCGAATCCGTCGCGCGGCTCGAACAGCTCGTCGGTCAGCCGGGCGGAGCGCATCCGGTCGAGGCGATACGTGCGCGGCCCGTCGGCGGTGCGGTCCCACGTGTGGACCCGCCACACCGGCAGCTCCCGCTCGAACGAGTACGGCTCGACCGCCCTCGTGGTCGGCCCCTCGTCGCCCTCCTTGAGGTACTCGATCTCGACGACGCGTCGCTTCTCGACCGCCTCGGAGAGCGTGCGCACGAGCTCTTCCTCGGCGTCGCCGGCGCTGCCCGTCGGTGTGTGAGGAAGGTCGAACTGCCCGAACGTCTCCTCGAGCTTCTTGCGCACGCGATCGAGCGGCGTGTGCGCCTCGGCCGCGATCGTCGGGCCGACGTAGTCGATCGCGAGGCGAATCGCCCGCGCCTCGAGCGGCGTCAGCTTCGGCGGCCTGCGGAAGACGTCGCCGTAGAGCTCCTTGTCGACGCGCACCACGCCCTCGTCCTCGTCGACCTCCGCGTAGACGGTGTAGCACCCGCCGCCGAAGTTGACGAGGTTGAGCAGCGAGAGCGTCTCCTGGAGCTCCTCGCGTGGGATCGAGAACCGCGCTGCGAGGTCGTCGGCGTCGAGCCGGGCATCGCGGTCCTCGCCGCAGGCGGAGAGAACGTGCGCGAGGAGCGCCTGCAGGACGCCGAACCGCTCGGGTGCGATCGGCCCGACCGGACGCTCGCCGCGATCGCTGGAGACCTCGACGCGGCGCTCGCGCGCGAGCGCAGGGCTCTCCCCGTCGTGACCCTCCCGGAGGCGGGCGAGGCCGTCGGCGACGGCGTCGCGCAGGGCCTTCGGCTCGAGCGGGACTGCACGGCCGTTCTGCCGGAGAACCCAACCGGCGAGTGGCTCGATCCGCGCGAACGGCGTCTCGAAGACTCCCTCGTCGAGCTCGCCGGCGTCGGCCAGCGTGCGATGCACCCACCAGGCGGTGTCGCCCTGCACGGCGATCCTCGCCTTGCCCACGAGCTCGCCGATCTGCCAGGGCCGGGGCACGCGGTGCGCCTCGACGTCGAACTCGGGCGGCAGCCGGAAGTCGCGCTCGCGGCGGGTCGCGAACCGGATGTCGCTGCGGATGCGAGAGACCCGGAAGGTGCGGACGGCGGCACGGTCGAGATCCTGGCCGACGACGTACCAGACGCCCTCGTCGAGGCGCAGGGCGTACGGGTTGAGCGTGCGCTCGGCGACCTTGTCCCGCTGAGGCGACCAGTAGGAGAACTTGATCGTGCGCTGCTTCGAGATCGCCGACTCGAGCTTCGAGAGTCGCCCGGCGAGCTCTGGCGAGTAGTCGGGGGCACTGACGCGGACGCGCTCGGCGGTATCGGTGCGAGCCTCGTGGAACCCGGGGCGGCCGAGCGCCAGGTTCTGGAGCGCGAGCCGCAGCGGCTCGGCGTACGCGAACTTGCCGTCGAGGTAGAAGAGCGCCGTCTGCAGAGCGGCGAGCTCGTCGTCCTTCAGGTCGAGGCGGTCGAGGAAGTAGTTCTCGGAGCGGAGGGTGTAGAGCTCCTCGCCCGTGAACTCGTCGCGCTGCGAGTGGAGCGGCACGCCGAGGGCGGTGAGCTCGGCCCGGTCGGAGTAGAAGCGCCGCGCGAACGCCTCGTCGGACATCTCGGAGTACCCCTCGACGTTGCCCTTCACGTCGCGGGCGGTCAGCGGCCGGCGCTCGGCCATCAGGAAGGCGACGAGCGAGAGCTGGCGGATGAGCTTGTCGGTGTCGTGCGACATCGTGTGTCCGAGCTTACCGCTCAGGAACAGGCGGGAAAGCCCGTTCGGACAGCGGTTCCTTCACGATCGTGATCGAGGCAGCGCCCGTCCGCACAGCGGGAGGGCGTCTACGCGGCGAGTGAGGTGCGCGCTTCGAGATGCTGATGCGACGGGCAGTAGTCGCGGTTCGGCAGCGGCGTGCGCTGACAGGCCTTGCCCTTGCGCGTCGTCGCCTTGCAGCGGGCGACGCCGCCGTCGAACGCGCCGGCCTCGATCTGCTGCTCGATGAACGCGATTGCCGCACCGACGCCCTCCCGGACGGCCCAGGCGACCTGCGCCTGTGCGGTGATCGGGAAGTACCGGCGGATGTCCTGGAACAGCGCACGGTCGGGGCGTGCGAAGTACTGCGGATCGGCCGCCAGCCGTGACATCGTCAGCTCGCACTCCTCGAGCACGGCGCGGCGCGACTCGAGGCGCGTGTGCTGATCCGTGTAGGGGTCGATCAGATCCTTGATCGACCGGTAGATCGCCCGTGAATACTGATACATGCAGGACTGCAAATAGGCGACATGGTCTTCCATCAGCCGGATCTCACTCCCTCGGAATCGCTGTAAGTAGGCGGTCTGCGGGTCGAGATCACCCGCGCTCGCGACCAGTCTAGCCGGTTTCGGCCTGTGTTACAAACTCCGCTCCGAAATTGTCTCCTGAGACAACTAGAGGCTAGAGGCTCGGTCACGGGTTGACGCGCGCGCTGCGGGCACCTCGCTGGACGCCCTTCGCCTCGCGGAGGCGGCTCGCGGCCTCCGGCTCGCTCGGATAGACGCCGGAGTAGACCACCCAGTACCCCGGATGGAGGCTGGGATAGCGCGAGGAGTCGAGGATGCCGACGTCCCGGAGACCGCGCCGGCGCGCCTGCTCCGCGCGGGCGACGGCAGCGTCGCGACCGTCGAC
This sequence comes from uncultured Thermoleophilia bacterium, assembly GCA_963792455.1. Taxonomy (GTDB): domain Bacteria; phylum Actinomycetota; class Thermoleophilia; order Gaiellales; family Gaiellaceae; genus Gaiella. The sequence continues at coordinate 1,093,935 of CAWBWA010000011.1, read as the reverse complement.
CTTCGGCACCGAGACGAGGATGTTCGTCCACCCGCTCCTGCCCGCGGGCCAGGTGGCGAGCGCGGTGGCGGCGACGGTTGCTGCCGGGACGGCTTCGCTGCCGCCGGTGGCCGTGAAGACGGGTGTCGCGGTCGCCGTCTCGCGCGTGAGCGTGATCGCGGCCGCTGCACCTCCGACCGCGACGAGCGCCGCGAGGAGGAGCGGGGCGGCGAGCCTGCGAGGGCTCGCCGGGACGGCCCCGACGCGGGCGACGCCCGGAAGCCGGAGCCCGCACTCGAGGCAGTACTCCTGGCCCGCGGCGATGCCTTCGCCGCAGCGCGGGCAGGCGGTCACCCCTCGGCCTCCGCCGTCTCGTCGATCAGCGACCGGCCACAGCTGGGGCAGAAGCGCGCTCCCATGAGCACGGGCGCACCGCACGCGCAGATCGCCGCGCCTCGCCGCCGGAGGCCACGGGCCCCCTGGAGCAGGGCGTCGATCTCGCTCGCGCGCGCCTCGATCGCGACGAGCTCGGCGCAGCGCTCGACGATCAGCGTCTCGTTGAAGTGATCGCGGCGGTACATCTCGAGGGTGAGGCCACCGAGCTCGCGCAGCCGGTCCTCACGGAGGAGCAGGAGCGCCCGGCGCTCGCGACGGAGGTCACTCGCCGCGGGAGCGGCAGGCTTGCTGGAGAAGAGCGCCACGGCGGGAGGATAGCCGGGGGAGTGGCCATCAGCCGTGGACGCATCGGTGGAGCGGATGCCCGCGAAGCGGGCCTTTAGGGGTCTTGCGTGCGATCGAGGGATCCGCGCCAGCGGATTCGAGATCTTGCCGGAAGGGCTACAGGCCGACGCCGCCGACGAGGACGTACTTGACGTCGACGTACTCGTCGATGCCGAAGGAACCGCCCTCGCGCCCGTAGCCGGACTCCTTGACGCCTCCGAACGGCGCGTTCGCGGCGCTGATGATGCCGGAGTTGGCGCCGACGATCCCGTACTGGAGCTTCTCGGCCACGCGCAGCAGCCGCGCGTAGTCGCGCGTGTGGAAGTACGCCGCCAGGCCGTAGACGGTGTCGTTCGCGACCCGGATCGCCTCCTCCTCGGTCTCGAACCGCGTGATCCCGGCGACCGGGCCGAACGTCTCCTCGTGCGAGATCAGCATCTCCGGGGTGACGCCCTCGAGCACCGTGGGGGCGTAGAACGTGCCGCCCGCGTACGCCTCGCTCGTGAGCCGGCCGCCGCCGACGACCAGCCGGGCGCCGTGGGCGATCGCGTCCTGCACGTGCTCGTCGGCCTTCTCGACCGCGCCCTCGTCGATCAGCGGGCCGATCGTGACGCCGTCATCCGTCCCGTGGCCGACGACCATCTCCGAGACCTTCCGCGCGAGGAGATCGACGAAGCGGTCGTAGACGCCGCTCTGCACGTACGTGCGGTTGGCGCAGACGCAGGTCTGGCCCGCGTTGCGGAACTTCGAGGCGATCAGCCCGTCGACGGCCTCGTCGAGGTCGGCGTCGTCGAAGATCAGGTACGGCGCGTGGCCGCCGAGCTCGAGCGACAGCCGCTTGACCTGGTCGGCCGACTGCCGGATCAGCTCCTTGCCGACCTCGGTCGAGCCGGTGAACGAGATCTTGCGCACGCGGGAATCGCCGAACAGCTCGGTCGGCGAACATCCCGGACGAGCGGGAGGTGATCAGGTTGACGACCCCGGGTGGCGTGCCGGCGTCCTCGATCGCCCGCATGATCAGCGCGGCCGTCAGCGGGGTCGCGCTCGCGGGCTTGACGACGCTCGTGCAGCCGGCCGCGATGGCCGGGCCGAGCTTGCGCGTCATCATCGCGGCCGGGAAGTTCCAGGGGGTGATCGCAGCCGTCACGCCGACCGGCTGTCGGAGCACGAGCACGCGGTTCACCGGGTTCATCGGCGGCACGATCTGCCCGTAGACCCGCTCTGCCTCGCCGCCGAACCACTCGAGGAAGCTGGCTGCGTAGTCGACCTCGCCGGCGGCCTCGGCGAGCGGCTTGCCCTGCTCGGAGGTCATCACGAGCGCGATCCTGTCGCGGCGCTCCCGGATCAGGTCGGCGGCACGGCGCAGGATGCGCGCCCGGTCGAGGGCCGGCTGCGCCTTCCAGTCGTCGAACGCACCCGCGGCGGCGTCGATCGCCGCCCGCACGTCGCTCTCACCGGCGTTCGGGCACGGAGCCGACCGTCTCGCCGGTACCCGGGTCGGTGACGTCGAACCGGCTGCCGTCGCCGGCCTCGACCCACTCGCCGCCGATCAGGAGCCGTTCGTCGACCCCGGTCGCTGCTACAGCCATCTCGTGATCTCCTTGTCGAATGCCGTCTCGAACAGGCTAGACGATCGGGCCACCCGCTCGGTGTCACGGGCGCGCTGCTCGCAGTGCTCGGACGGCGGGACGCGCGCTACCGCCTGGCCAGCATGTGCATCGGCCAGGACCAGGAGATCGCCACCGTGATCGGGCGCTTCTCGTCCGTGCGCTAGTTTCTCGTCGCGACGGCCGCCGCGGCGAGCCGGAGGCGGTATGCGCGGCGCTCGTGGGCAGTCGATCCGGGCGTGTGACCGGCAAGCGAGACTGACGGCGCCGTACGTGTTGCGGCTCCCTGCTGCTGATCGACAGTGAACCGCACGAGCATCAGCGCCGTCGCGAGCGCCGTGAGGGTCAGCAGAAGCGCCGTCCGGGCGACAAGGCTGGTGACGAGCATGCTTCGCTATCGGCAGCGGTGCAGCCCGGGTTGAGCGTCCGACGTGCTCATCGTGACGAAACGCTCATGTCGGCGGCCCCGGCAACCGATACCTGGACGGTGAGCACTCCAGCGCTTGTGCGGCGCCTCGGAGAAGGCGGTCTGTTCCGCCTCTCGGTGCGCGCCTGGCGGGTCGCCGTGGTCGTGGGGCTCGGCTTCTTCGCCCTTCACACCGGCCTCGGCGTTGGCGGTCCCGGGGCCGATCGCTTCGTCGTCACCTGGGTGTATTACGGGCTGGAGGTGCTCGCGGTCGCCGCGCTCGTGACGCGTGTGATCGTCGTGCCGGCCGAGCGTGTCGCCTGGGCATGCCTTGCGGCAGGGCTCGCCGCGTATACGGTCGGCGACCTCATCTGGGAGTTCGGCTACCACGGCGACGCGCCGGTGCCGTCCGTTGCGGACGTGTTCTACCTCGCCTTCTACCCGGCGACGTACGTCGCTCTCCTGCTGCTCGTTCGCTCGAGGGTCTCCCGCTTCAATCGCAGCGTCTGGCTCGACGGCATCAGCGTCGCCCTGGCGGTCGGGGCGGTCGGGGCGGCGTTCCTGCTCGAAGCCGCGCTCGACCACACCGAGGGCAAGCCTCTCGCGGTAGCGACGAACCTCGCCTATCCGCTCGGAGACCTCGTCCTGCTCGCTCTCGTCGTCGGCGTCTTCTGGCTCGTCGGCCGGGATGCCGGGATCGAGTGGGTGGTGATCGGCGGTGCGTTCCTCGCCACGGCCGTGGCGGACGCGGTGTATCTCTGGATGTCGGCCATCGGCACCTACCGGGAGGGGACGCTGCTCGACGTCCTCTGGCCGCTGATGGGGATCCTGCTCGCCACGGCCGCCTGGGTTCGCCCGGGCCACGCGCGGCGGATCACCCTCGAGGGCCGGCCGTTGGTCGCGACGCCCATCGTCTGCACGCTGATGGCGCTTGCCGTCTTTCTGACCGACCACGTCGCGCGGATCAACGCCCTGGCCCTCACGTTCGCCGCGATGACGATCGGCATCACGCTGATCCGCACCATCTTGACGTTCCGGGAGAACTCGTCGATCGCCGCCAGGATCCAGGTGCTCTCCGTGACCGACCCGCTCACGCACCTCTGGAACCGTCGCAAGCTGCTCACCGACCTCGAGAGCGCCATCAGGAGCGGCGCCGACCACCCACATTTGCTCGTGCTCTACGACCTGAACGGGTTCAAGCGCTTCAACGACCTCTTCGGCCATCCGGCCGGCGACGCGCTCCTCGCGCGCATCGCAGCGAAGCTCGCCGAAGCGGTGGGGGACGCCGGGGCGTGTTACCGCCTCGGCGGCGACGAGTTCTGCGTTCTCGCCCCTCTGCCGGAAACCGGTCTCGAGGCGTTCCTCGACGCGACGACGGTCGCGCTCAGCGAGGTGGGCGACGGCTTCGAGGTGACGACCGCGTTCGGGTGTGCGTTCATCCCGGAGGAGGCGAGTGATCCCGACGGCGCGATGCACATCGCAGACCAGCGCCTGTACGCGCGCAAGCATCACAGCCTGATCGAGCGGGGCCAGCCGCATGGCGTCTTGCTCCAGGCCCTGTACGAGCGAGAGCCCGGCCTGCGCGACCACGTCGGCTGTGTGGCCATGCTCAGCATCGACCTCGGTCGTCGTCTCGATCTCGACGAGACGGCGCTGCGCGAGCTGGAGCTCGCCGCCCAGCTGCACGACATCGGCAAGCTTGCCATCCCCGATGCGATCCTCGACAAGCCCGAGCCGCTCTCACCGCAAGAGCTCGCATTCGTCCAGCGGCACACGATCATCGGCGAGCGTATCCTCAACGCGGCGCCAGCCCTGAGCCAGGTCGGAGTGATCGTGCGTGCGACGCACGAGGCGTTCGACGGCAGCGGCTATCCGGACGGGCTCGCGGGGACCAGCATCCCGCTCGCGGCGCGAATCATCGCGGTCTGCGATGCGTTCTCGGCGATCACGACGGACCGCTCGTACCGGTCTTCTCGGAGCCGCGAGGAGGCGCTCGTCGAGCTGCGTGCGGTCTCGGGCACCCAGCTCGACCCCGAGCTGGTCGAGCTCTTCTGCGCGACGGTCGGAGACCCATCGCCGGCCGTCAGCATGCCGCTGACGCGGGCGCGCACGGCGTAGACAGGGTCGCCCCGGCTCGCGCGCCGGCCTACGGCTCGACGAGGTCGCGCTCGACGTCGGCGCTGACCGCCTGGGCGATCTCGACGAAGGCGCGGGCGGCAGGGGAGCGGTGGCGGTCGCGATGCCAGACGACCGCGAGGCGCCGGTGGGGCACGGGCGGGTCGAGCGCGACGACGCGTGACACGGTCGTCGCCGGGCTGGATCGCGAGCAGCGCCATCAGGGCGACCCCGAATCGCGCAGCGACGAGGCCCTGCAGCGTGGTGTTGTCGTCGGAGCGGAACGCGTAGTCCACCGGGATCCCGCGCGCACGCAGCGCGTCCTCGACCACCGTCCCGCTCGAGCAGTGGTTCGAGCCGATCAGCGCGACGCCCTCGAGGTCGGCGAGCGAGACGGACGGTCGCGCCGCGAGCGGGCTGTCGCTCGAGACCAGGAGGACGTGGGGGTCGGTCAGAAGCTCGATCGCGTCGAACGGGCCGTCGGGAACGGGGAGGCTGCAGAAGCCGAGGTCGATTGCCCCGCTCTCGATCCCGTGGTAGAGGGTCTCGTCGTTCGACGGCTCCGAGAGCTCGAGCGAGATGCCGGGCCAGCTGCCCATGAACCGCCGCATCACCGTCGGCAGCACCCGGGCGCTGATCGACTGGTACGTCGCGACCCGCAGCGTTCCGGTCTCGCCGGCGCGGAGCGCCGCCATGTCGGCCCGCGCGGCCTCGAGCCTGGCGACGATCGCCTCGGCGTGCCGGAGCAACAGCTCGCCGGCTTCCGTCATCGAGATCGCCCGCGGCCCGCCCGGACGCTCGATCAGCTTCTCGCCGACGATCCGCTCGAGCGCTGCGATCTGCTGGCTGACCGCCGACTGCGTGTAGCCGAGCTCCTCGGCCGCGCGCCCGAACGAGCGGGCCCGCGCCACCGCCTCGAGCGCCGCGAGGTGCCGCACCTCGACGCCGAGCCAGTTGTCGGAGTGGGGGGAAGGCGCAGCAGGTTGATCAGCTCTGGTAATGGATGCCATGAATACCTCGACTTGTGCTGATAGTACCCGCTCAGCCATAGTTCGGCCATGGAAATCGCGCTGCTCGTCTTCATTCTCCTCGTCGGCATCGCGGCAGTCACGTCCGGCCGTGACTCCCGGATCGACGAGAACGCCCGCAGGCGTCGCTACCTCGGGTAGCGGCAGCCCGGCGACAGGCTGAAGCCTGTCGCCGCGCTAAGGATTCGCTGCGACCGCGGCTCCTACGCCTGCAGCTGACTCGCAGCGGGCTCCTCGTCGGAGTCGGCGTCGACCATGGGCACGCCCAGCCGGGCCGCCACGGTCGGGACGAGCGATCCCTGCACGACGACCGAGACGAGGACGACGACGAACACGATCCCGTAGATCCCGGCGCCTGCACCGGCTGAGCCTGCGCCGGCTGTGCGCCGCGCTAGGATCGGCGACGTGCCGGAGATTCGCTCGATCGGCGTCATCGGGCTCGGCGCGATGGGCGCCGGGATCGCGCAGCTCGCGATCGAGGCCGGCTACGACGCCGTCGGCCGCGAGGTGACCGACGAGCTCGGTCGGCGGCGGCGGGCAAGATCGGCCACTTCCTCACGCGCAAGGTCGAGAAGGGCCAGCTCGCGCAGACTGACAGCGACGCGCCGTCGCGCGCCTCAGCGTCACCGCGGAGCTCGAGGCGCTCGCGGACTGCGACCTCGTGATCGAGGCGATCGTCGAGGAGCTCGAGCCCAAGCGCGTACTCTTCGCCGAGCTCGACCGGGTCTGCCGACCCGACGCCGTCCTCGCGACCAACACCTCGGCGCTCTCGGTGACCGAGATCGCAGCGGCGACGTCGAGGCCGAGCGCGTCGTCGGCATGCACTTCTTCAATCCGGCGCCGCTGATGCCGCTCGTCGAGATCGTCCGGGCGGAGCTCACCGCGGACGCCGCGATCGAGGTCGCGCCGCCGTCGGCGCGCGGATCGGCAAGAAGGTCGTGCGCTGCCACGACACGCCGGGGTTCGTCGTCAACCGCGTCCTGATCCCGCTCCTGAACGACTGCGTCCGCGTGCTCGACGAGGCGCGCGTCGCTCCCGAGGAGCTCGATCGCGGCGATGAAGACCGGCGCCGGCTGGCCGATGGGGCCGTGCGCGCTCGTCGACCTCGTCGGGATCGACGTGCACGTCCACGCCGCCGAGGCCCTGTACGAGAAGCTGCGCGAGCCGCGGATGGCGCCGCCGCCGCGGATCGTCGCGATGCGCAACGCCGGCCTGCTCGGTCGCAAGTGCGGCCGCGGCTTCTACGCGCTACGACTGCCGTAGGCGCGGCTGCCACGGCGTCTGTGCGGGCGTCGCGTCGGGCAGGCGCCGGGCGAGCGACCGCAGCAGCGGGGGGACGACGAGCGTCGTGACGACCGACATCCCGACGACGACCGCGAACAGCCGCTCGCCGATCACGTCGCTCGACCGCCGATGCCCGCGACGATGATCCCGACCTCGCCGCGCGGCACCATGCCGACCCCGACGAACGCGCCTCGGCCGGCCCAGCCTGCGCGCGCCGAGCCACGCGCCGACGAACTTCGTCGCCGACCGCGACGGCGGTGACGACGACGAGCAGCGAGCACCGTGCCCGGCCGCGCCAGGGCATCGAGGTCGATCTGCAGTCCGACGCGACGAAGAAGAACGGCGTGAAGAACGCGTAGAGCGGCGCGACCTCCTCCTCGACCGGGTGCTGCTCGCTCGTCTCGGCCACCATCATCCCGGCGAGGAACGCGCCGATGATCGCTGCGAGCCCGATCTCCGCGGCCAGCGCCGCGAGCCCGAGGCAGAGGATCACGCGGCAGCAGCGGCGACTCGAGAAGCGCGGCACCTCGAGGATGCGCGGATAGCGGCGCATCGCCGGCGTTCCCCCGAGCGCGAAGAACGCGACGAACGCGAGCGCGAGCGCGACGCGTCGCGATCTCGACGACGTCGCGCCGCCGCCGCGATCGCACCGCGACGCGACGATGAGCATCGCGAGGATGTCGTCGACCACCGCGGCGCCGATGATCGTGCGACCGGCGCCAGCCGGGTACAGCGACTTGTCGGGCAGCGGAAACCACCGCAACGACTGGAGCAGGACGAACCCCGCTGCCGCGCCGATCGCGAGGCCGATGGCCATCTCGCCGCGGCTCAACGACGCCGGAGAGCCCCGCCGCAAGAGGCTGGAGCACGACCGGCCCGCTGCGCGCCGATCGCGAGCCCGACCGCGATCTCGCCCAGGAACTCCCACACGACGCCGGAGAGCCGCGGCGTCGGGGTGGAGGGCGATCTCGATCATCCCGATCATCAGCGCGATCCCCACCGGGTCGTTGAAACCGGATTCCCCCTCCAGGATCGTGCCCGAACGACCCTCCACCTCCTTCCCGGCGAGGACCGAGAACGTCACCGCCGGGTCCGTCGGTGCGAGCGCCGCACCGATCAGCAGCGACACGGTCCAGTCGAAGCCGAGGACGTAGTGGGCGGCGACGGCGACGAGCGGAGCCGTGCCGAACGTGCCGAGCACGCCGACGATCGAGATCGGGACGGCCGCGCTCCGGAACCGCCCGAGGCCGATGCTCATGCCGCCGTCGAAGAGGATCGCGATCAACGCCAGGGTCGCCACGCGCTGGACGTCCTCGAACGAGAGGAGCCCGGCGAGCCGGTCGGAGACCGTCTGCCGCCAGCGCCGCGACGACCAGGAGCAGCGCGGCCGTGGGGAGGCGGAGCCGGGAGGCGGCGACGCGGACCATGATCGCGAGCGACAGCGCGCCGGACACGACCAGGATGATCCGCGCGAAGTCGACGATGCCGTCCACGGTTTGATTCTCCCTGCTGGATGTGACAGCAGCCGGTCGGGATGCGCACGACCGCTAACAGATTCCTTACCGGTGTCTCACTGCAGCCTCATCCCGGACGCCGATACTTGGGTCGTATGCGCCTCGCGGCACTGATCCTGCTCGTCCTCGGGCTCTCCGCCACGGTAGCGACCGGAGCGGCCAAGGCGCCCGGAGGCACGCTCCTGGTCGAGGATGGGCGCGGCACCGTCCAGATCACCGGCAAGGGAGTGCTCGTCGGCCGGATGGAGAAGGGATCGCTCGAGATCGTCGACCTCAACCCGACCGACCAGTGGAGCCCGCGCGTGAACGGCATCCCGCGCGGGAAGGTGGTCACACTGCGTGGCAAGAACGTCTCCTTCTACGTGCCCGGCGGCCGCTATCGGCTCGTGGCCCGGGGCACCGGCATCTCGATCTCGGCCCGCGGCACCGGCACGATCGTGCTCGACGGCGACCCCGACGCCGTCGGCAACACCGGCCGCTACGCGATCGGTGATCTGGCACCCGCGGCGTTGCCGGTGGAAACGACCAGGGAGGCGTTCGGGAAGACCGAGGCGAGCGCGCCGTCGTCCCAATCAGTCAAGATCCAGCCATGACCGCTCCCCAGACGATCCTCGTCGTCGAGGACGAGACCGCGATCGCGTCGTTCGTCGCCCTCTATCTGAAGAACGCCGGCTACAACGTGAAGGCCGTCGGGACCGGCGGTGCTGCGCTGAACGCGATCGCGGCCGAGGCTCCGGCCCTGATCCTCCTCGACCTCAACCTGCCGGACATGGACGGACTCGAGATCTGTCGCCGCGTGCGCAAGAGCTCGGACGTCCCGATCCTGATGCTGACCGCGCGAGACGAGGACGTCGACAAGATCATCGGCCTCGAGGTGGGCGCGGACGACTACCTGACGAAGCCGTTCAACCCGCGCGAGCTCGTCGCGCGCGTGAAGAGCGTCCTGCGCCGCTCGTCGACCGAGCGCCGGCGGGACGAAGGGGACGAGATCCGTCACGGCGACCTGGTGATCAACGCGGGCCGCCGTGAGGCGATGGTGGGCGACCGCGAGATTCAGCTGGCGCCGAAGGAGTTCGATCTGCTCTGGGAGCTGCTCGACCATCGGGGGATCGTGCTCACCCGCGACCAGCTGCTCGAGCGCGTGTGGGGCTACACGTTCGCCGGGGACACGCGCACCGTCGACGTGCACGTGCGGCAGATTCGCCGCAAGCTCGAGGACGCCTCGCCCATCGTGACCGTGTGGGGAGTCGGCTACAAGGTCGCCCAGGACCGCACCTCCGCGCCCGCGGCCTGACCCCTTGACGCCGTGAATCTCCGGGCCGGACGAGGCAGGCGCCTCGCCCTTACACTTTTCCTGTGATGGGGTCGCTGCGTTTCCGCCTGCCGGCCCTGTTCCTGCTCGGGATCGTCCTCGCCGGCGTCGTCGCCGCGCTGATCTCGCTGCGGCTCTTCCAGACCTACACGCGGGGGCAGTCCGTGCAGGAGCTGCAACGCGAGGCCTCGGGGCTCTCGCAGCTGTACGCCGACGCCGCCCTCCGCGCAGCCGACGAGGGGTCCGACGCGATCGACTTCGCCGCGTCGAAGCTCGAGCTCGCGACCGGCGACCGGATCTACTACGTCGGCGCCTCGCTGTTCCCCGGTCAGGACACCGGACTGACCCGGCTCGCGGAGTCGTCCGTGCCGCGGGAGGTGACGGAGCTGAAGGGCCCGGTCACGTTCGAGTTCACGCCCCCGGGGAGCAGCCGCTCGTACCTCGCGGCGGCCGAGCCGGTGCGCCTCGAGCCCGAGAGCGAGGCTCTCGGCGCGATCGTCGTCGCGAAGCCGCGCACGGAGCTGCGCGACCAGTGGCTCCCGCTCGTGGCGCGACTCGCGGTCGCGGTCGGGGTGGGGGCGCTGCTCGCGGGCCTGCTCTCCTGGTGGCTCTCGCGCAAGATCACCGGGCCGGTGTCGGCGCTGTCGAGCGCCGCGGACGAGATCGCCGCGGGGAACTACGCCGTGCGCGTGCCCGCCGGGAGGGGAGGGGACGAGATCAGCATCCTCTCCGAGCGGTTCAACGAGATGGCGGCGCGCCTCGGCGCGACCGAGGAGCGGGAGCGCCAGTTCCTGATGTCGGTCTCGCACGAGCTGCGCACCCCGCTGACGGCGATCAAGGGGCACGTCGACGCGATCCGCGACGGGCTCTTCGACGATCCGGAGCTCGAGCGTGCGTCACTCGACGTCGTCGCGAGCGAGACGATCCGGCTCGAGCGGCTCGTCGGCGACGTGCTCGACCTGGCGAAGCTCAATGCACACCGCTTCACCGTCCACGCCCAGGAGGTCGACATCGGGGCGCTCGTCGAGCAGGCCCACGCAAGCTTCGGGGAGGAGGCGCGGCGGCGTGAGATCGACTTCCTGCTCGGCGACGACCCCGACGCGCCGACGATCGTGACCGACGGCGATCGTGTCCTCCAGGTGATCACGAACCTGCTGGCGAACGCATTCCGCTGGACGCCGGACGGCGGCATGGTCTCGCTCGGCACGGCCACGTCGGACGGCGTCGTGCGCATCGACGTTCGCGACACGGGCCCGGGGATCCAGCCCGACGAGCGCGAGAACATCTTCGTGCCCTTCATCTCGCGCGACAACCACGGCACCGGGCTCGGGCTCCCGATCGCCCGCGAGCTCGCCCACGCGCTCGGCGGCAGGATCGAGCTCGAGTCGACGGTCGGCGACGGCAGCCTGTTCACGCTCGTCTGCTGGCCGTCTGCGGCGCGGCGTGGAGAGCAGCCTGGACGACGTGCGAAGCCCGGCACGACCGAGCTGAAGCCCGGACGACCGGCTGACGCCGCGTCGCCGCCGCCGCGCTCGTCGCGCTGCGCCCCCGGCAGTGGGTGAAGAACCTGCTGCTCTTCGCGGGGATCATCTTCGCTGCCGCAGCTCGACGACCCGGCCCGGTGGCTCGAGGCGATCGCCGCCTTCGTCGCCTACTGCGCCGCGTCGAGCGCCGCCTACCTCGCGAACGACCTCCGCGACGTCGAGGCGGACCGGCTGCACCCCGTCAAGCGGCGGCGCCCGATCGCGAGCGGCGAGCTCCGGCCTCGCGTGGCGATCGTGCTCGCCTGCGTGCTGGCGGCCGGCGCGCTCGCGGTGGCGGCGTCCCTCGGTCTCGCGTCGCTCGCGTGCCTGCTCTGCTTCGCAGCGCTCCAGGCTGCCTACACGCTCGGGCTCAAGCACGTCGTCCTCGTCGACGTGGTCACGATCGCGGCGCTGTTCGTCGTCCGGGCGGCCGCGGGTGCGGTCGCCGTCGACGTGCGGATCTCACCCTGGCTGCTCGTCTGCACGGGGCTCCTGGCGCTGTTTCTCGCGCTCGGGAAGCGGCGGGCCGAGCTCGTGCTCGTCGGCGCCGAGCGCACGCCGGGTCGGCGCGTGCTCGAGGGCTACTCGCTCGCGCTCGTCGACCAGTTGCTCGCTGCCGTCGCCGGGGCGACGATCGTGGCCTACGCGCTCTACACCGTGACCGCGCGCGACTCGTTGGCGCTCGTCGCGACCGTGCCGTTCGTCGTCTTCGGGCTCGGCCGCTACCTGCAGCTGCTCCACCGGCGTGCGGCCGGGGAGGAGCCCGAGAACGTCCTGCTCGGCGACGTCCCGATCCTCGTCACCGTCGCCGCGTGGGCAGCCGTGTGCGCGGCGATCCTCGCGTCGTAGGCGCGACGCACGCGCCGGCGCTTGTGTCGCGCCTACGACGCTGCGGCGACGTGCTCGCGAAGCGAGACGACCTCGGCCGTGTCGCCACGCTCGATGCGCTCGAGCCTGCGGTCGACGCCCTGCCAGCCCGTCGAGATGAGGTCGACGAGGAGGGTCAGGTCGTCGAGGCGGGCGTTGCGCTCGGCGATCAGATCCTGCTCGAGCCGCTCGAGCCGCCGGATCGCGTTGTTGAGGAGCCCCTTGATCTCGGCGAGGTTCCGCGCCTACGGGAAGCACCTCGCGCCGCAGGCCCTCCTGCACCGCCTCGCCGATCCGCTCCGGCATCGCCGCCTCGAGCGCGAGCGCCGCGGCGCCGAGCGCCTCGACCTCCTCGCGGGAGCGCCGAAGCGCCGCCTCGAACCGCCCTTCCTCGTTCCTGCCCGCGCGTGCTTCCGCGATGCGCTGCTTTGCCCGTTCCAGTGCCTGTTCGTCCATGGCTGCAAGGCTACTCTGGCCGTCGGATGAGATCGGACGAGCTCGACTACGCCCTGCCACCCGAGCTGATCGCGCAGCACCCTGCGCCGCGGCGCGACGCCTCGCGGCTCCTCGTCTACGAACGCGCCACGGGGGTCGTCCGCCACCGGTCGTTCGCCGACCTGACGGACGAGCTCGACGGGCAACTCGTCGTCGTCAACGACACGAAGGTCGTCCCGGCCCGCCTGCGTGTGAAGCGCGCGACCGGCGGCGACGCCGAGGTGCTCCTCGTCGAATCGCTCGGCGCCGGGATCTGGGAGGCACTCGCGCGCCCATCCCGCCGGCTGCGCGCCGGCGAGCGGCTCGGGTCCAGTCGAGCTGCTCGAGCCGCTCGGCGAGGGGCGCTGGCGCGTCCTGCTCGAGGGCGAGCCGGCGGGCGAGCCGCCGCTGCCGCCGTACATCCGCGAGCCGCTGGCCGAGCCCGGCAGATACCAGACCGTCTACGCCGCCGATCCCGGCTCGGCGGCGGCGCCGACGGCCGGCCTCCACTTCACCCCGGAGTTGCTGGCGCAACTCGACGTCGAGCACGTCACCCTCCACGTGGGCCTCGACACCTTCCGCCCGCTGGCGGTCGACGACCTCGGCGACCACGCGCTCCACGGCGAGCGCTACCGCGTGACGCCGAAGTCCTGGGCGCGGATCGAGGCCGCCGACCGGGTCCTCGCGGTGGGCACGACCACGCTGCGCGTGCTCGAGACGGTCGCCCGCGACGGCAGGCTCGAAGGCCGGACGACCCTGTACGTGCTGCCGGGGTTCGAGTTCAAGCGCGTCGATGCGCTCCTGACGAACTTTCACCTGCCACGCTCGACGCTGCTCGCCCTCGTGATGGCCTTCGCCGGGGTCGACGCGGTGCGCGACCTCTACCGGCTCGCGATCGAGGAGCGGTACCGGTTCTACTCCTTCGGCGATGCGATGCTGATCCTGTGACGGCCCACGCGACCTGCTTCACGCTCGAGGCAACGGACGGTGCCGCCCGCGCGGGCATCGTCCACACCGCTCACGGCGACATCCCGACCCCGGCGTTCATGCCGGTCGGCACCAAGGCGACCGTGAAGACGCTGCACCCCGACGAGGTGCGGGCGATGGGAGCAGCCGTCATCCTCGGCAACACCTACCACCTGCACTTCCGGCCCGGTGAGGACGTGATCGAGGAGCTCGGTGGGCTGCACGCGTTCTCCGGCTGGGAGGGGCCGATCCTGACCGACTCGGGCGGCTTCCAGGTCTTCTCGCTCCGTGACACGCTGCTCGCGGTCGACGACGACGGCGTCACGTTCCGCTCGGTCTACGACGGTGCGGCGGAGCGCTTCACGCCCGAGGGTGTGGCGGAGATCCAGCGCCGGCTCGGCTCCGACATCGCGATGTGCCTGGACATCTGCCCACCGGCCGACTCGACCCGCGCCGAGCACGAGGAAGCGGTGCGGCGCACCCTGCTCTGGGCGGAGCGGCAGATCGACGCGCCCCGTGCCCCCGGCCAGCTGCGGTTCGGCATCGCGCAGGGCGGCATCGACCCGGAGCTCCGGCGCCGCTCGATCGAGGAGATCGTCGCGCTCGGGTTCGACGGCAACGCCCTCGGCGGGCTGGCCGTGGGGGAGAGCCGGGTCGAGATGCTCGAGACGGTCGGCTGGGCCGCGCCGCTCCTGCCCTCCGATCGCCCGCGCTACTTCATGGGCCTCGGGGACGTCGAGGGCATTCTCGGGGTGATCGCGGGCGGGATCGACATGTTCGACTGCGTCCTGCCGACCCGCAACGCGAGGACCGGGACGGCTCTGACGGCCAGCGGCAGGATGAACCTCCGCAACGCCCGGTACGCGCGCGATCCCCGTCCGCTCGAGGCCGGCTGCGGCTGCCCTGCGTGCACGCGATTCTCGCGCGCGTTCATCCGTCACCTCGTCAATCAGGAGGAGATCCTCGGGCTGCGGCTCCTCTCTCTGCATAATCTATGGCTCATTCATCGACTGACCGCCGACGCGCGGGACGCGATCCGCCGCGGGGTGTTCGACGACTTCCGGGCCGAAGCGCTCTCCCGCCTCACCGGTGGCCAACTGGAGGCTCCGTGCAAGGACTGCTGATCATTGTCGCGCTCTTCGGCCTGATGTACTTCCTCATGATTCGTCCACAGCGTGCCAAGGCGCAGCAGCAGCAGATGATGCTCTCGGCCGTCGACGTCGGCGACGAGGTCCTGACCGTCGGCGGCATCTACGGCATCGTGCAGGAGATCGAGCCGGACGAGGACGGAGGCGACCTGATCGTCGAGATCGCAGAGGGAATCCACGTGCGGATCGCGCGCAAGGCGCTCGCGACGGTCGTCAAGCCGGACGACGAAGATGCCGAAGAAGACGAGGACAGCGGCGAGAACGAGGGCGAGCCGGACGATGACGACGTCGTCGACGGCGAGGCCGAGCTCGTCACCGAGCAGGCAGAGCTCCCGGCCGGGGTAGAGGAGGTTAACGACGAAGGGGAAACTGTAAATCCGGGTGCCGCCGAGGACACGGCGCCACCCAGCCGCAGCTAGCCTTCCCGCCGCACGACTCCTCAGACACCATGACCCGTCGCTCAGCCACCATCGTCGTTGCCCTGGTCGTCGCCGCACTGATCGGCGTCGGCCTCATGATCGTGCCGTCGTCGCCGCTGCACCAGAAGCCCACGCTCGGCCTCGACCTCCAGGGTGGCCTCGAGATCACGAAGCAGGCCGTGCCGCCCAAGGGCCGCGACCTGACCAAGGAGGACCTCGACCGCTCGGTCTCGATCATGCGCGACCGCGTCGACCGCCTCGGCGTCTCCGAGCCCGAGATCCGCACGCAGGGCGACGACCAGATCACGATCCAGCTGCCGGGCGTCAAGGATCCGGAGACCGCCGCGAAGATCATCGGCAAGACCGCCCAGCTCGAGCTCTACGACCTCGAGGCGAGACCTGGCACCGCCGTCGATCGACGCGCTCCGGCAGCCGGTTGCCAAGAGCTCGGTCTACGACCTGCTCGCGGGCCAGCAGGCGCTGGCCGCCAAGGGTACGCCCGAGCAGTACTGGCTCTTCAACAAGCAGAAGAAGCTCGTCGTCGGGCCCGTCTCGACGAAGGCGGCGGCGCTCGCGCAAGTTCAGCGGCAAGGTGCCGGAGGGCTACAAGCTCTTCGCGGTGCCGCCGGGAACCGTGGTCATCTCCTGCGGCGTCGGCGAGGTCGTCTGCCCCGGGGTCCAGCAGGCGAACCCGACGTCGAACTCGTACTACCTGTTCAAGCACTCGCCGCCCGACGTACCCGAGATGACCGGCTCCGACCTGAAGCTGTCCGGTACCCGGCAGGATTTCGACACGCAGACGCAGTCAGCCGATCGTGACGATGCAGTTCACGAAGGAGGGGGGCAAGAAGTTCGCCGAGATCACCCGCCGGGAGGCGCAGCGCGGCAAGCTGCTCTCCAACACGATCGGCCAGGGCCAGCAGATCGATCAGCACTTCGCGATCGTGCTCGACCGCGAGATCAAGTCGTGGCCGTCGATCGACTGGAAGCAGTATCCGGGCGGGATCTCCGGCTCGAACGGCGCCCAGATCACCGGCATCGGCGACATCAACGAGGCGAAGAACCTGGCGCTCGTGCTCCAGACCGGCGCCCTGCCCGTCGAGTTCGTCACCCTCGACCAGACCGCGATCTCGGCCACGCTCGGCAAGGACTCGCTGGACGAGGCGAAGACGGCGGCAATCGTCGGCCTGCTCCTCGTGGCGCTCTTCCTGCTCATCTTCTACCGCTTCCTCGGCCTCATCGCAGTGCTCGGGCTCGGCATCTACGCCGCGTTCCTCTACGCCGCGATCCTCCTCTTCAACGTGACCCTGACCCTTCCCGGCTTCGCCGGCCTCGTGCTGACGCTGGGGGTGGCCGCCGACGCGAACGTCGTCATCTTCGAACGCATCAAGGAGGAGTCGCGCGCAGGGCGGAGCGTGAAGGCCGCGATCCAGACCGGCTACACGAAGGGCTTCGCACACGATCGTCGACGCCAACGTCGTCACCGCGATCACCGCGCTCGTCCTGTTCGGCGTCGCGACGTCGTCCGTGCGCGGCTTCGCCCTGATGCTCCTGATCGGTACCGCGATCTCGATGCTCACGGCCGTGCTCGCGACGCGCGCGCTTCCTGTCGCTGCTCGGCGGCACGAAGTTCCTCGACAGCCCGAGGGTGATCGGCGCCTCGGGCGGCGGCATCCCGGCCTGGCTGAAGATCGACTTCATCGGCAAGCGCCGCGCTCTGGTTCGGGATCTCGGCGACGGTCGTCACCGTCTCGGTGCTTGCGATCGCGATCCTCCAGCTCAACCTCGGGATCGACTTCAAGGGCGGCACCCAGGTCGCCTTCACGACACCCGCGCCGACGTCGCTCGAGGCCGTTCGCGTGCAGGCGGCGCGGGTCGGCCAGGCGAACGCCGTCATCCAGGGACGTGGGCCCTCGACGAACGGCGACTACAAGAGCTTCCAGATCCGGACCGAGACGCTCACGACCGAGGAGTCGGCGCAGCTCACGTCGAACCTGCAGAAGACCGTCGACGCGGACGCGTTCGGGGTCAAGAACGTGTCGGCGAGCTTCGGCCGCCAGATCGCGAAGAGCGCGATCCTCGCGATCATCGTCTCCCTGCTCCTGATCGTCGGCTACATCTCGGTGCGGTTCCAGTGGCAGTTCGCCGTGCCCGTGATCGTGGCGCTGCTCCACGACATGCTGATCACGATCGG
Organism: uncultured Thermoleophilia bacterium; assembly: GCA_963792455.1. Taxonomy (GTDB): domain Bacteria; phylum Actinomycetota; class Thermoleophilia; order Gaiellales; family Gaiellaceae; genus Gaiella. The sequence continues at coordinate 1,076,379 of CAWBWA010000011.1, read as the reverse complement.
CATCTACGCCCTGCTCGGGCGGGAGGTGACGGTCGCCACGGTCGCCGCGGTGCTGACCGTGCTCGGGTACTCGATCTACGACACGATCATCATCTTCGACCGGATCAGGGAGAACATCCCGCTGATGAAGCGCGGCTCGTTCCGGCAGATCACGAACGTGTCGCTGTGGGAGACGATCCCGCGGTCGCTCGCGACCACGTTCATCACCCTCCTGCCGATCGTCTCGCTGCTGATCTTCGGAGGCGCGACGCTCAACGACTTCGCCTTCGCCCTCTTCATCGGCATCGCCTCGGGCGCGTACTCGTCGATCTTCGTGGCAGCGCCGCTGCTCGACTGGATCAAGGAGCGCGAGCCGGAGTTCGCACGCCGCAAGCACGAGGAAACCGGCGAGGTGCAGTCGGTCGGCGGCACCGTGCTCGCTCGACGCGCCTTCGTCGACGCTCGTCGCCGAGGCCGAGGAGCTCCTGGCGCCCGAGCCGGCTCCTGCCGCCGCCGCGCCTGCGCCGGCGAGCTCGTCGGGACGTGACCGGCGCCGCGCCCGTCGCTCCAGCCGCCCGCACGGCCGCGCCCGGTAGACCACGCCCGGCCTCCCGACCTCTCCGCGTACACTGCCCGCATGGACGGGAACGGGAACGAGAACAGCGAGAAGACCGGGCCACGGAGCCGCGCGGCCTCGACGCAGCTCCTGCTCGCCGGGCTCGGCTGGGTCACGCTCACCGCGGAGGCGGTCGACGACGTCGCCGACGATCTCGCACGGCGGGTCGGCATCGAGCGCGACACCATGCGCGACGCTGTCCGCGACGTGTTCGCGAGCTGGCGGGCCGAGGCGGAGCGGCTCGGCGCGCTCCCCTGCCGACGCGTCCGAGAAGGCCCTGCGGCGCCTCGGTCTCGTCCGGCGTGAGGAGGCGGACGACCTCGCGCTCCGCGTCGCCCAGCTCGAGCACCGCGTGCGGCTGCTCGAGAAGCCGTCGGAATAGGCTCTCTGCGGCCGGCCCTAGCCGTGGCGGGCTACCGCGTCCACAATGAAGGAATGGCGACGGCGAAACCCCAGCGACGGATCGGCCGGCTGTCCGAGATCGGCCGCGTCGCCTCGCGCCACGGCTTCGGCTACCTGATCGACCGCCGGCGCAGCAACGACGACACGCAGCTCGCCGACCGGGGCCGGCGCCTGCGCGAGATGCTCGACGAGCTCGGCCCGACCTTCGTCAAGTTCGGCCAGCTCCTCTCGACACGCCCCGACGTGATGCCGCCCGACATCATCGCCGAGCTCCGCAGCCTTCAGGACGACGTGACGCCGTTCCCGTTCGCCGACGTGCGGCGGGTGATCGAGGAGGAGCTGGGCCTGACGCTCGAGCAGGCGTTCCTCACGTTCGACGAGATGCCGATCGCCGCCGCGTCGATCGGCCAGGTGCACCGCGCGACGCTGCCGACCGGCGACGAGGTCGTCGTCAAGGTGCAGCGACCGGACGCACCCCGTCAGGTCGAGTCGGACCTGCAGCTGATGCGGTCGGCCGCGCGGGTCGTCCGCGAGCGCGTCCGCGCCCTCGACTTCATCGACACGGAGGCCCTCGTCGAGGAGTTCGGCCGCTCGATCAGGCAGGAGCTCGACTATCAGCACGAGGCCCGCAACGCGGAGACGTTCCGGCGCAACTTCGGCGACTCGACCGAGGTCGCCGTGCCGAAGGTGATCTGGCGCTACTCGTCGGCGCGGGTGCTGACGCTCGAGTTCCTCGAGGGAACGCAGTTCGCCGACCTCGACCTCACGGACCGCTCCCCGGAGGAGCGCCGCGAGCTCGCCTACCGGATGACGGACGCCTGGATGACGATGATCTTCCGGCACGGGTTCTTCCACGGCGACCCGCACCCGGCGAACATCCTCCTGCTCGACGACGGGCGCATCGGGCTCGTCGACTTCGGGCTTGCGGGACGCCTCAGCGACGAGGACATGACCCGCCTGACGCGGCTGTTCATCGACGCGGCGACCGAGAACGTCGACGCGCTGCCGCGGCGTCTGGCCGAGCTCGGGCTGCACTACCCGCCGGAGCAGGAGGGGGAGCTGCGCGAGGCGATCACGGAGCTGTTCTACCGCTACTACGGCTCGAGCGTCTCGAACATCGACCCGCTCGAGGTGATCCGCGAAGGGCTCGACCTGATCTACTCGCTCAACCTCCGGCTGCCGACCCGGTTCGTGATCCTCGACAAGGCGATCGCGACGCTCGGTGTCGGTCGGCGTCGAGCTGTACCCCGACTTCAACGTGTTCGAGGTGGCGCGCCCGTACGCGCGCCGGCTGCTCGCCGAGCGGTTCTCGCCGGGGAAGCTGTCGGCTGCGTGCCCAGGCGGAGGTGCGGGAGCTCGCGGGTGTCGCGCGCGAGCTGCCGTACCAGCTGCGCGACGTGATGGAGCAGACGCGCCAGGGGAGGCTCGAGCGTCCAGATCCGGAACCCGGGCTTCGACGACCTCACCTACCACATCGACCACGCCGTCAACCGGCTCGCGGTGGCACTGATCGTCCTCGGTGGGCTCGTCGGCTCGGCGATCGTGGGCGCCCTCTCCCGAAGCGGCCCTCAGGTGATGGGCCTGCACCTGATCTCGTTCGTCGGCTTCATGCTCTCGGGCATCTTCGCCGTCTGGCTCGTCTGGGGGATCGCGCGGTCCGGCCGGCTCTGAGCCGGCGACAGGCTTCAGCCTGTCGTCCGCGGTCATCCGCAGCCGCCCGTGCGCCCGTAAGCAGCGCTCGAGCACCGGCTCGTGCGGCAGCGCGCGGACGAGTCGTCCTTCGCGCCCGGTCGTGTCAACGGCCGCCCAGAGGGCGTTGAGCACCGCCTCCTCGGTCGCCTCCACGACGGCCGCGAAGAGTGGATCGAGGTGGCCGTCCGGAACCGTGGCCCGCTCGGACCGGACGGGAGGCCGTTCCTCCCGCTCCGCCGCCGCCGGTCGAGAACGCAAGGAAGATCTCGCCGCTGCCGTGGTGGGCGACCGAGCCAACCCGGGCGAGGCCGAGCCCGGCCCGCCGGGCGAGTCGCTCGAGCTGGGCGGCGTGTAGCGGCGCGTCGGTGGCGACGATCGCGATGCAGCTTCCCGCCGGAGCGCGAGGGTCGCGGCCGTCGCCGATCGCGGGGAACGCCGGCACACCGTCGATGCGCAGATCGCGAGCAGCGCCGAAGTTCGCGAGCACGAGAACCCCGATCGTCGCGTCGACGTCGGGGACGAGGCGGCTCGACGAGCCGATGCCGCCCTTCCAGCCGAACGCCACCATGCCGGTGCCCGCGCCGACACACCCCTGCGCGACCGTGCCGCCGCGCGCCGCGGCCACCGCGTGTGCGGCATCTGCCGCCTCGACCTGCACCGTGCGCGCGTCGCTGAGCCAGCTGTCGTCGCACTCACCGACGACCGGGATCACGACGTCGTCGACACCGACCGCCGCGTCGGCCTCGCAGGCGACCGCCACGGCACCGTCGAAGACGCGGCCGACCGCCATCGTCGAGGTGAGATAGACGGGCGTCTCGATCAGGCCCCACTCGGAGACCTGGAGGAAGCCCGTCAGCTCCCCGGCGCCGTTCAGGGCCGCGACGCCGGCGGGAACGGGGCGGCGGAAGGCGGACGGCCCGGTGCCGGGCACGATCACGGTGACGCCCGGTCCGCGCGATCCCACGTCCCCCGGGCGGCGCCGGCTCGTCCCGTGACACCGTTACGTGACCCACCCGGACGCCGGCCACGTCGGTGATCGCGTTGGCCTCGCCGGGCTCCAGGTGCCCGATCAGGAGGCCGTGCCCTCGGAGCGTCGTCTCTCCCACAGCGGCGAGCCTATAGGGTCGCGGCCATGACGCTCTCGCTCCCGCTCGTGTGGTCGGACGACCACCGGCTGCACGAGCCCGAGGCGGAGATCTGGGTGGGTGTGAGGACGCCGGCGGTGGAGATACCCGCGAGGGCCGAGGCGATCCGCGTCGCACTCGTCGGCGCCGGAGCAGAGGTGGTCACCGCGACGCGCCACGACGACGCGGCGCTCGAGGCGGTGCACGACGGCGCGTTGCTCGCGTTTCTCGCCACGGCCTGGCGGGAGTGGGAGGTCGCGGGGCTGCCCGACGACCCGGGGCAGAACAGGGTCGTGCCGTACATCTTTCCTCACCCCGGGCTGCTCGCCGGGCTCGCGCCGCTCGTCGCCGGCCGCGACGTGGGCGCGGCCCGGAGCATTCTGCTTCGACACGATGACCCTGATCGGGCCTGGCACGTGGGAGGCTGCGCGGGCCGCCGCCGACGTCGCCATGACCGCCGCCGACCTCGTCTGCGGGGGCCGGAGCGCCGCCTATGCATGCTGCCGCCCGCCCGGGCACCACGTGACGCGGAGTGCGTACGGCGGCTCCTGCTACCTGAACAACGCCGCGATCGCGGCCGAGCACTTGCGTGCGAACGGCGTCGCGCGGGTCGGCATCGTCGACATCGACGCCCATCACGGGAACGGTGCGCAGCAGATCTTCTGGGAGCGCGACGACGTCTTCACAGGCTCGGTGCACGTCGATCCGGAAGCCGGCTGGTTTCCCCACTTCCTCGGCACGGCGGCCGAGCGTGGCGGCGGAGCGGGTCTCGGTGCGAGCCTCAACGCGCCGCTGCCGCCCGGAGCCGGCGACGCCGACTGGCTCCGCGCCGTGGCCGAGGTCACGGAGGCGGCCCGCGGCGGCGGTGCCGAGGTCATCGTGCTGGCACTCGGTGTCGACGCGGCGGGCGGCGACCCCGAGAGCCCGCTCGACGTCACCGAGGAGGCCTTCCGGCAGGCAGGGCGCATCCTCGGGGGACAGGGGATTCCGGTCGTCGTCGTGCAGGAAGGCGGGTACGATCTCGACTCGATCGGCGGGCTCGTGCTCGCGACGCTGCAGGGACTCGAGGAAGGGCTTGGCTGTCAATGCCTGAACCGCTGGACGTCTGGCTCGGAAAGGACGAGGTCGAGGGTGTCCCCTCGCAGCCCCGCAAGGACCTGAAGCCGCCGCCGCACTGGCGGCTCGAGGCGGTCGTGGCGACGGAGCGGCCCCGCTCGCTGACGCTCGACGCCGACGGGCGCACGGCGGTCTTCATCCAGGACCGCGACACCTCCGACGTGTGGTTGCTCGAGCTCGGTGGCGACGTGACCGCTGCTGTGCCGCAGCGGCTGACGACGGGTCGCGATCCGATGCCGTTCTGGGAGGACACGGAGCCGCGGCTCTCGCCCGACGGCACCGCCGTCGCCTACGCCGATCAGGGGCACGTGTGGGTGACCGCTACGGCCGGCGGCCCGCCGAGGAAGCTCGGCGAGGCGGGGAGCCCCGGTCTGGCTCGGGAACGACCGCCTCGTCGTCTCCGTCGAGCGGGACGACACCTCGCGCCTGGCCGTCCTGGACGTCGCCGATCCCTGGCCTCGGCCGCTTTGTGGCTCAGAGCCACAAGGGTTGGACGCGGCTGCGGGCTCGCTCGAGCGTTACGGCGACGAGTGGGGGGCGGCCGTGTCGCCCGACGGCACCACGGTGGCGTTCGCCTTCACCCCGAGGCACGACCTGCTCCGCAGCGAGATCAGGGTCACCGACGTGGCGACCGGGGTGACCCGAGCGCTGACGGGCTCCGCGCAGCTTGCCGACAAGGCTCCGGCCTGGTCGCCCGACGGCTCGCTGATCGCCTTCACCTCCGAGCGATCGGGCTGGTACGAGCTCCACCTCGTGAGCCCGGACGGCAGCGGCGAGCGCCGGCTCACGACCGCGCTGGCGGATGTCACCGAGCACGAGTGGCATCCGGACGGCAACCGTCTCGTCGCGATTCGCTGCCGCCGCAACCGCTTCGATCTCGTCACCGTCGCTGCCGAGACCGGGGACGTAACGGTCGTCGCCGAGGGCGGAGCCTGGAGCACACCCCACTGGACAGCGGACGGCGCGATCCTCGCCGCCTACGAGGACGCCGCCACCCCGGCGGAGATCCGGCTCGTGCGCGAGGGTGGGGTCGCCGTCACGCTCCACGCCCCGGCGCCGCGCGCTGTCCGCGCCGCCCCGCACGTGCGCCCCGAGGACGTCACCTACACGTCGTTCGACGGGGTCGAGATCCCGGCCTTCCTCTTCCGGCCGAGCGGAGCCTCGCCGGAGACCCCGGTGCCCGCGGTCGTCTACCCGCACGGTGGCCCCACGAGCTACTACGGCGACGAGTGGGACGGCCATGCGCAGTACTTCGTCGACAAGGGGTACGCGTGGCTCGCGATCAACTTCCGCGGCTCGACGGGGTACGGGCGTGACTTCGAGCGCCTGAATCACGGCGACTGGGGCGTGGGGGACACGAAGGACTGCCTCGCCGCTGCCGACTTCCTCCGCACCGTCGACTGGGTCGACGGCACCCGGCTCGGCATCTTCGGCTCGAGCTACGGGTCGTACATGGCGCTGCTCGCGGTCACGGACGATCCCGAGCGGCGCTTTCGCTGCGCCGTTGCCAAGTACGGCGACTGCGACATCCTCACCTCGTGGGCGCAGGGCGACCGCGAGGGTGTCCAGGACATGGGGCGGATGATGGCGCACCCGTCCCGCGATCCGGACGGCTATCGGGCCGGCTCGCCGGTGCACCGGCTCGCGAACGTCGAGGCGCCGCTCCTGATCGCGCACGGCGAGCTCGACCTGCGAGTGAGCCCGAAGCAGTCCGAGGAGCTCGTGGGGGAGCTACGGCGACTCGGCGGCAAGACGTTCGAGTACCTCACGTACCCGACCGAGGCGCACGGGTTCCTCCGCGTCGGGCCGCAGCTCCACTTCTACCGCCGGCTGGAGCGGTTCCTCGACTGGTACCTGATGTGAGCTTGACGCGCCGGTCAAGATCAGGACATGATCCAGCGGAGCCGCGGGCCGGACAGGCAGTGCTCGGCAGCGGGGCAACGAGGGAAAGGGGCTTCACTGTGGGCGTCACCAAGCGGGTACTCCTGTTCGTGATCTGCGGGATCGTCGCTCTCGCGTCCGTCGCCGTGGCGACCGCCGCCGACGCGCCGCAGAAGGTCGTCTTCACGGTCGGGTTCACGTCGACGAACTTCGACAGCCTCAACCCCACTGTCGGGCAGCTCGTTCCCGACTACGACGTGTGGAATCTCCAGTACGCGACCCTCACCGACAAGGCCACGGCCGACTTCGCCACCATCCCCGGTCTCGCGGAGTCGTGGAACGCCTCGAACAACGGCAAGACGTACACGTACACGCTGCGCGACGGGCTCGAGTGGTCGGACGGGACACCCCTCACCGCCGAGGACATCGCCTACAACGTCAACCGCTCGCGCGAGGAGGCCTGGCTCAACTACGACGCGACGGTGAAGAACCTCACGGCGAAGGTGATCGACGATCGCACCGTCGAGATCACGAGCTCGGTCCCGGACCCGAAGCTGCCGACCATGGACATCTACATCCTGCCGAAGCACATCTGGGGCGAGCTCGATGCCAAGGAGATAGCGAAGTACCCCGCGCAGGACGGCGTCGGATCCGGCGCTTTCCTCCTCGACGAGTGGAAGCGGGGGCAGTACCTCCGCATGAAGGCCAACCCGTCCTTCTGGCAGGGGAAGCCGGCGGTGGACGAGGTCGTCTTCCGCATCTTCAACAACCCGGACGCCATGGTGGCCGCGCTCGAGAAGGGCGAGGTGGACGCAGTGCACAATCTCCCGTCCGAGGCCGTCGAGCGGCTGCAGGGCGAGGACGGGATCGTCGTCGTCCAGGGCAACCAGGGCGGCTTCGACGAGATCGCGATCAACGGCGGCGACGGGCTGAAGAAGCCGCACCCGGCGCTGCTCGACCGCCGGGTGCGCGTTGCGATCGCCCACGGCATCGACAAGGAGGCGCTGCTCGACCGCGTCTACCTGGGCCTCGGCTCGGTGGCGGAGACCGTCAGCCCGTCGCCGAATCCCGAGTGGATGCCCGAGATCCCGCCGGAGGAGCGCTTCGAATACGACCCCGAGAAGTCGAAGCAGATCCTCGACGATGCCGGCTACGTCGACACGAACGGTGACGGCGTCCGGGAGATGCCGGGCGGCGGCGAGCCGCTGAGCTTCACCTACTACGTGCGCTCCGAGTCCGAGACAGCGCCTCCGGTGGCCGAGTTCGTGAGCGGCTGGCTCAAGGCGATCGGGATCGAGATCGTGCAGAAGCCGACGAACGCCGACCAGCTGATCACGATCATCGGCAAGGGTGACTACGACATGTTCCACTGGGCCTGGACGCCGTTCGTCGACCCCGACCCCCTGGTCTCCTACTTCCAGTGCAACCAGATCGCATCCGATCCCGACGATCCCACGAACTACTACAACGACGCCAACTGGTGCGACCCCGAGTACGACAAGCTCTACAAGCAGCAGAACGTCGAGCTCGACAAGGACAAGCGCGTCGAGCTGGTTCACCAGATGCTGAAGCGGTTCTACGACTCGGCGGTGTATCAGGTATTTGCACTGACCCCGGACCTGCAGGCCTACCGCACCGACCGCTTCGAAGGCTGGTTGAAGCAGCCGGCCGAGGTCGGTCCCGTGCTGTTCTCGAACACGTCGCCGACCTACGCGAACCTGACCCCCGTCGGCTCTTCCGCCGGAAGCGGCGGCGGGCTCGGCACTGCCGGTATCGCTGCGATCGCGGTTGTCGGCGTGCTCGGAGTCGGGCTGGTCGCGTTCCTGCTTCGCAGACGTCGTAGCGCCGACGAGAGGGAATAGGGGCGAGGCCGTGCCTCGCCCGTCCCGTCACCGCGGCGTCGTCGGCGCGTGAGCGCCCGCTTCGTCACGCTCAAGGTCCTCGGCGCCCTGGCAACGCTCGCCTTCGTCGTCGTCTTCAACTTCTTCCTCTTCCGCGTCGTCGAGTCCGACCCGGTCTCGAACCTCTTCCGCGGGCGTAACCTCACCGTCCAGCAGAAGGAGCAGTTGCGCCAGCAGTTCGGGCTCGACGGCTCGAAGCTCGAGCAGTTCGGACGCTACGTCGGACAGACCGTGCAACTCAACTTCGGCCGTTCGTACACCTCGAACGAGCCCGTCATGTCCGAGATCGCAAGCCGCGCCTGGCCGACGATCGCGCTCGTCGGGATCTCGACGCTGCTCTCCGCCGTCTTCGGGATCCTGATCGGCATCGTCGCGGCGTGGAAGCGAGGATCGCCGACCGACTACGCGTCCACGGGATTCACCATGGCGACCTACTCGATGCCCGATTTCTGGCTCGGGATGCTGTTGCTCGTGACGATGGCGGTCTCCCTCGACCTGTTCCCGGTCGGCGGCATCTCCGACCCCGGTGCCAGCGGAGGGAGCATCTCGCACCTCCTCGACCAGGCGCATCACATGTTCCTCCCCGCCCTGACCCTGACGGTCGCCTACCTCGGCGAGTACGCGATCGTGATGCGGTCGGCGCTGCTCGACACGATGCGCGAGGACTACCTCACGCTCGCCAGGGCAAAGGGGCTGCGCGACGTTGCGGTTCGCAACCGGCACGCGGTGCCCAACGCGATCCTGCCGGTGGTCACGCTGATCGCGATCAACTTCGGCTTCGTCCTCTCCGGTGCGATCGCCGTCGAGACGATCTACTCGTGGCCCGGGCTGGGGCTGCTGACCTACGACGCGTTGCGCGGCCCCGACCTTCCGTTGCTGCAAGGTCTCTTCATCGTCTTCAGCGCGGCGGTGATCTTCTTCAACCTCGTCGCGGACCTGCTCTACGCCTACCTCGACCCGAGGGTGCGAACCGCATGAGCACCGCTCGAGACGAGCGTGTCCGGCCGCCGGATCGCCTGGGAGCGCAGGCGACGTGCACTGTCGCAGTCCTGGTCGGAGTACCGGCACTCGACTCCCGGCATGATCGGGCTCGTCGCCCTCGTCCTGATCGTGGCGATGGCGCTGGCGGCCCCGCTGCTCGCCAGTGAGTCCGAGCTTCGGGCAGTCAATGCCGATCGACAACCCGACGTGGGCGACCCCGAGCGAGTTCCCACCGATGGGCACCGACAACCTGGGGCGCAGCGTGTGGGCGCAGTTCGTCTGGGGCGCTCGGATCAGCCTGCTCGTCGGTCTCGCAGCGACTCTGATCGCGATCGTGATCGGCTCGACCGTCGGCATCGTCTCGGGCTTCTTCGGTCGGTGGTTCGGGGCCGTGCTGATGCGGATCACCGAGTGGTTCCTCGTGATCCCTTTCCTGCCGCTCGCCATCGTGCTCGCGGCGGTGCTCGGGCCGTCGGTGTGGAACATCATCCTCGTGATCGGGGTCACGTCCTGGCCGTCGACCGCCCGGGTGATTCGCGCGCAGGTGCTCTCCGTCAAGGAGCGGCTGTACATCGAGCGCAGTCGCTCGCTCGGTGCATCAAACCGACACCTGATGAGCCAGCACGTGTTCCCCAACGTATCGCCGCTGATCCTCGCCAACCTCACGCTGACCGTGCCGGTCGCGATCCTGTCCGAGACGACCCTGTCGTTCCTCGGGCTCGGAGACCCGACGCGGGCCTCCTGGGGGAAGATGCTCGACGAGGCGTTCTCGGCAGGTGCGCTGTCGCGCAACGCCTGGTGGTACTACCTTCCGCCGGGGCTCGGGATCATGGTCGTCGTGCTTGCGTTCGTCCTCATCGGCCAGGCGCTCGAGGAGATCCTCGACCCGCGGCTCAAGGAGGGGCGCTCGTGACCGCAGCTGTCCTTCCCGACGCCGTCGCGCCGGTGCCGGAGCCGGTTCCCCTGCTCTCGGTTCGCGATCTGCACGTCACCTACCGGAGTGCAGACGGGGTCGGCGTCCCGGCCGTCCGCGGCGTCAGCTTCGATCTCCGGTCCGGTGAGACGCTCGGCCTGGCGGGCGAATCGGGCTGTGGTAAGTCCACGATGGCGGGCGCGCTGCTGCGGTTGCTGCCCCGCGGGACGACTGTCACGGGCGAGGTGCTCCTCGCCGGCGAGGACGTCCTCACCATGAAGCCCGGGCGGCTTCGGGCGGTCCGCTGGACGGAGGCGTCGATCGTGTTCCAGGGGGCGCTCCACTCGCTCAACCCGGTACAACGGATCGGGCGGCAGCTCGCCGAGCCGCGTCGAGCTGCACCAGCCGGAGATGGGCGGCGCGGAGCTGAAGCTGCGGGTGGCGGAGCTGCTCGAGGTCGTCGGCCTACCGGCCCGTCGCGCGGCCGACTATCCGCACCAGCTCTCCGGCGGCCAGCGACAGCGCGTGCTGATCGCGCTCGCGCTCGCGTGTAATCCCAGCCTCCTGATCGCCGACGAGCCGACGACGGCCCTCGACGTGATGGTGCAGGCCCAGGTCCTCCAGCTGCTCGAGGACCTGCAGCGCGAGCTCGGCCTCGCGGTCATCTTCATCACGCACGATCTCTCGACCCTCTCGTCGGCCTGCCGCCGCCTGGCCGTGATGTACGCGGGCCGCATCGTCGAGGAAGGGCCGAGCAAGGACGTGTTCCGTGACGCTGCTCACCCGTACACGAAGGCGCTGGCGGCCGCGTTCCCGGTGATCGGAGATCCGCGTTTTCGTCGGGCCCCGTCGGGCCTGGGCGGCGATCCGCCCGATCCGCAGCACATCCCTTCCGGCTGCTCTTTCCATCCGCGTTGCCCGGTGGCCGAGCCAGAGTGCGCGACCGTGGACGTGGAGCTGTGGCCGGCAGGGCCGGAGCACCGAGCCGCGTGCGTGCACGTGCGCGAGGGGCGCCGGTGACGGCGCCGCTCCTCTCCGTGCGTGACCTGCACGTCCGCTTCTCGGGCCGCAAGGGAACGGTCGCCCGGGCGGTCGACGGTGTCGACCTCGACGTGTATCCCGGTGAGGTGCTCGCTCTCGTCGGCGAATCGGGTTGCGGGAAGACGACACTTGCCCGCACTATCCTGGGCCTCGAGCGCCCCGCTCAGGGGGAGGTGCGCTTCAAGGGGCAGCCTCTCGGCTACGACACCGCATCACTCCGGGGTTACCGGAGAGAGGTGCAGATGGTGTTCCAGGATCCGAGCGGGGCCCTCAATCCGCGCCAGACGATCTACGAGGCCGTGGCCGAGGGCCTCCGGATCCAGAAGCTGCACGACAACGAGGCGGCGCTGGTTGCCGACGCACTGTCGCGCTCGGGATTGCGGCCGCCGGAGCGATTCATGCCGCTGTACCCCTACGAGGTGTCGGGAGGGCAGCGGCAGCGCGTGGTGATCGCGGGCGCGATGGTGTTGCGTCCCGAGCTCATCGTCGCCGACGAGCCGGTCTCGAGCCTCGACGCATCGGTGCGTGGAGAGATCCTGCAGCTGATGCTCCGGCTCGTGCAGGACACCGGCGTCACGATCCTCGTCGTCACCCACGACCTCGGGCTCGCATGGAACATCGCCGACCGGGTTGCCGTCATGTACCTGGGTCGCATCGTCGAGCAAGGAACGACCGAGGAGCTGCTCGACGACCCGCGCCACCCGTACACACGGGCCCTGCTCTCGGTGGTACCCGAGGTCGAGCGGATGACGCCGCAGATCCTGCAGGGCGAGACGCCCGATCCGACGCGCATTCCGCCCGGGTGCCGGTTCCATCCTCGCTGCCCGCTCGTCACGGACGGCGAGACGGAGCGGCTCGGGATCGAGCAGCGGTGCGTGGGCGAGGATCCGGCGCTCCAGCCGATCGCAACCGCCGTGGCCGGGTCGGAGCACGTCGCTGCCTGTCACGCTGTCGAGTGAGAGTCGGCCACACCGCACCCGTGCTTTCAGTGCGATCTCGACGCCTGCCTCGACCGATGCACGCACATCCGCAGATCCCGGTAGGAGGCTGACGTCTCGGAGGAGCCCGGACGACAGGCTGAAGCCTGTCGCCGCTCCTTCAGGCGAGGTGGCGGGGGAAGCGGCGCTCGAAGCGGCGCTCGCGGCGGAACGGCTCCACGCCCGGTACGGGCCCGACCTCCTCGGCAACGAGGTCGATCACCACGTGGTAGGCGTCGGCATCGGAGTGCATGTCGAGCCGCGCCTCCGTGCGCACGTCCACCTCGGGCCAGGTGATGCGGTAGACCGTCGTCGCGCGCGCCCACGCGAGCGCCGGGTCATCCGTCGACACCCCGACCGTCCCCTCGTAGCGCTCCTCGACGTGGGCTCCGAAGGGCGCCTCGTAGTTCGAGCCGTAGCTCGTGACGGCGCGGGTCTCGTGGCCGATCTGGTCGTCCTCGAACCGCCAGACGACCGGCGGCTGCTCCGCATCCTTGGCGGGCGCGTGGGTGTCCTTGCCCGTCGTCGGCGGCAGGCTCGGGGCCGGGAGTGGCGGTGACCCGTCGAGGACGGGCAGGATGAGCTCCACGCTGCCGCGCTCGATCTGGAGCGGCGTGCTGCTCGGCGGCGGCCAGGTGTTCGGCCAGTCCGCTCCCGAGAGCGCGAGTCGCACCCGATGGCCCGGCTCGAACACCCACGAGGTCGCCTCGAGCTCGATCTCGACCTCGGTCGGCACGCCCGGCTCGAGCCCGACCGGTGCCGTATGCCCGTTGCGGTGCGCGAGGTTGAGGATCGCCCTGCCCGCCAGGGCGGAGGTACCGTCGGGGAAGACGTCGCAGAGGCGGACCGACAGGTACGCCACGGGTACGGGCGAGGTGAGCGTCAGCTTCACGCGCGGATGGCCCATCACGTCCAGGTCGGCCTCGGAGAGGTCCCAGTCGAAGACGAGCGAGAGCGCGTCGTCCAGACGTTGATCTCCGGGCAATCCCCAGGGGCCGCCACCTGCGCAGGAGATCCACGCGGCGCGCCCCACGTCACCCCGGACGTGCATCGTCTCGCTGCCCTCGCCGTCGGGGCGGAGGACGTGCTCGACGAGCCGTTCGGGTGGCCAGATCACCTCGCTGCGCCATTCGCCCCGCATCTCGGCGAGATCCGGGGCCGGCCGCGTCGAGCGACGGGCGAAGACGGCGATCGGAGGCTCGATGTCGACGCCGTTCTCCTCGTCGGCGAGCCAGCGGCGGAACCAGCGGATCAGCTCCGGCAGGAGGTCGATGTGCGGCCCTGGACGCGCCGTCGCGGTCGAGCCATGGCCCCACGGGCCGAGGATGACGCGCTTCGGGCAGGTGAGCGCCTCGAAGCCGCGGAAGGCGATGTTCGTGTACCCGTCGGCCCAGCCGGCGACGATCATCGTCGGGCACGTGATCCTGCTGTAATCCGGCCGTACCGAGCCGTGACGCCAGTACGGCCCGTCGGTCTGCTCCTCGAACCAGCGCAGGAGCCAGGGCTCGACCTCGTCGATCCGCCGCGCCCATTCCTCGCGCCAGCCCTCGCCGAAGACGGCGGGCACGGGTGGGAGGGCGTTGCCCGCGACCATGTAGGTCGGCCAGTCGATCAGGTCGAGCGCCTTCAACGCTCCACCCATGTAGTGGACGTCGTCCGTGTAGCGGTCGTCCGAGGCGTAGATCGGCGCGATCGCCCCGAGAGCGGGTGGATTCAGGCAGGCGACCTGCAGCGAGTTGAAGCCCGACCACGAGGTGCCGTACATGCCGACGCGCCCGTTCGACCACTCCTGCCCGGCGAGCCAGGCGATCACCTGGCAGATGTCGTCGAGCTCCTCGGCGGTGTACTCGTCGGTGGCGAGGCCGCCCGAGGAGCCGGTGCCGCGGACGTCGAGCCGGCAGACGGCGAGCCCGCCCTCCCGGCAGAGCCGCTCGTACTCGGCGCTGTAGGAGGACGTGAGGTCGTCCATCCGGTAGGGCAGTGCCTCGAGGACGACCGGCGCGGGTTGCCCGTCCGGCAGCCACAGCTGGGCGGCGAGGCGGGTGCCGTCGGCGACGGTGACGAAGACGTGGCTGTGCTCCACGGTCGCAATCCTCCCAGGTAGGGTCGGGCAGCGTTGCACCTGCGACCGACAGCCGAGCAGAGCGCCCTCCGCGCCGACGCGGCCGCCTTCTGTGCCGGCGTCCGGCCCCTGCTCGAGCGCGACGCCGAGTGGTGGCGCCAGGGGATGCTGTCGGACGGCGACTCGGTGGCAGTCAACCGTGCCCTCGGTGAGGCCGGCTGGATCGGGATGTCGTGGCCGGTCGAGCTCGGCGGGCGCGGGCTCTCGCGGCTCACCGCGACGCTCGTCGAGGAGATCTTCGGCTACCACTGGCTGCCGCTCTCCTCGTACCTGCTCTCGTACAAGACGATCGGCGCGGCGATCGAGCGGTTCGCGGCCCCCGCGCTCGTGGAGCGACTGCTGCCACCGATCGCGCGCGGCGAGCTCGTCTTCTGCCAGGGCTTCTCGGAGCCCGGGGCGGGGAGCGACCTGGGCTCCCTGACGACGCGGGCGGAGCTGCGCGGCGACACGTATGTCGTCACCGGCCACAAGATCTGGACGTCGAGCGCGCAGCTCGCCGACTGGATCTACCTCGCGGTGCGCACGGATCCGGATGCGAAGCACCGCGGCATCTCGGTGCTCGTCTGCCCGGTCGAGACGCCGGGGATCGAGGTGCGCACGTTCCCCACCCTCGGCGGCGGCTTCCTCTGCGAGACGTTCCTCGACGGCGTCGAGATCCCGGCGACGAACCTGGTCGGCGAGGTGAACGGCGGCTGGGACGTGCTGATGTACACGCTCGACTTCGAGCGGGTGACGGCGGAGAAGATCGGCGGCTTCGCCTGGGTGCTCGACGCGGTGGAGGAGCGGTTGCGCGAGACGGGCCGGCTCGATCGCGCCGCCTCGGAGAAGATCGCGCGACTGCGGGGGGAGCTCCACGCCGCCCGGCTGCTCTCCTACCGCGCCGCCGACATGCTCGACCATGGCCTCCCGGGCAGCGCGACCTCGGCGATGGCAAAGCTGTCGGGCGCTCGTCTCGCCCAGAGAGTCGGGGATGCCTCGATCGACCTGCTCGGCCTCGAGGGCCTCGGCGACGCCTCGCCGGACGCCGCGATCCAGGGCCGGGCAGCGGCGCTCTACCGCGCGTCGGTCGGCTCGACGATCGCCGGCGGCACGGCCGAGGTGCAGCAGCTCGTGATCGCGCGCCGCGGACTGGGACTGGGCCTGCGATGAGCCTGCCGCTCGAAGGGGTGCGCGTGGTCGAGGTGGCCCAGTACGTGGCAGGGCCGCTCGCGGGGTCGCTCCTGGCCGAGCTCGGGGCCGAGGTGATCAAGGTCGAGCCGCCTGGCGGCGACGCCTACCGGCAGGTGATGCCCGTCGCGCCCGGAATCGGCCGCTACTTCGTTCCGCTGAACCGTGGCAAACGGTCGGTCGTCCTCGACCTCAAGTCGGACGAAGGCCGGGCGAGCCTCGCCAGGGTCGTCGCCACCGCCGACGTCCTCGTTCACAATTCGCAGCCGGCCCGGGCCGCGGGGTTCGGGCTCGATTGGGCGTCGCTTCACGGCGCGTACCCCGCACTGGTCGTCGGCGTCGTCACGTCGTTCGGCCCGCACGGCCCGCTCGCCGGCCGGCCGGCCTACGACCTGGTCGCGCAGGGGCGCTCCGGCCTGCTCACCTCGCACGCGTCTCACGGAGACAGCGTCCCGGTCCGCGCCGGCGGAATCCCGATGGCCGATCTCACAGCAGGGCACCTGCTTGCCACGGGAGTGCTGGCGGCGCTCGTGCGCGCCCGCAGCAGTGGGGAGGGCCAGCTCGTCGAGGTGTCGCTGCTCGGCGCCGCGCTCGCCGTCCAGATCCAGGATCTGGTCTGGCTCGGCGACGAGGCCGTGGGGGAGGCAGCGGCCGCGTCCCGGGCCGATCTCGCGGCCAGGGCCGACGAGATCGCAGGCGGCCTCGGGATGAACCCGTACTACCGCTGCTTCGAGGCCTCCGACGGCTTCCTGGCGGTCGCCTGTCTCAACCTGGCCCAGCGGCAGGCGTTCCTCGCGCTCTTCGGCCTCGGCGACCAGACGATCGCGGCGCCCGACGTGGTGCCGGACGATGCCGCCGTTCTCGCGTCGAAGCAGCGGGTGACGGCGGCGATCGAGCGGGCGATCGCCGCGGAGCCGGTCGAGGCGTGGCTCGCGCGGCTCGGTGCAGCAGCTGTTCCGGCCGGGCCGGTGCTCACGCGCGAATCGGTGCACGCCGATGCGCAGTCGCGGGCCAACGGGCTCCTCCAGGACGTCGAGCAGCCGGGTCTCGGACAGGTGACGATGCTCGGCGGCGTGTTCCGGATCGACGGCGGGGATCCGGCCGCGACGCTCCCTGCGCCGGTACTCGGTGCGGACACGGAGGCCGTCCTGACGGAGGTGGGCGCATGAGGTTCGACACCGAGCCGGAGCTGGAGTTGTTCGCCGGGTCCGTGCGCGGCGCGCTCGCGGGCTGGGAGGCGCCGCTGGAACCGGTCTTCGGGGAGTGGCAGGACGATCGGGACGAGGCGCTCGCAGCAAGGCTCGAGGCCGTCGGCTGGGGTGAGCTCTGGAGCGATCCCGACTTGCTCGGCCCTGCGGTCGTGGGCGGGATCGAGCTGGGCCGTGCGGTCGCGCCGCTGTGTCTCCTCGACGAGGCGACCCTGGGAGCGCCGCTCGCCGTCGCCGGGCGCGTGCGTCACGGCGCGGGCCGGGTCGAGGGTGGGGAGCGCGAGCCGACCCTCGACGGCACCGGCACCCTGCGCGGCGTCGCGGCGGGGCTCACCACGAGATCCTGCCCGGCTGCACGCCTGGGGTACCGTCACGCTCGGGTACCTGGCGGGCCTCGCCGACGGCGCGCTCGAGAAGGCGCTCGAGCATGCGCGAAACCGGGAGCAGTTCGGCGCTCCACTCGCGGCGCTGCCGTCCGTGCAGGCACGGCTGGCAGATGCGGCACTGGCGAGGGACGGTCTCCTGCTCTCGGCCTGGTCGGCTGCCGAGCCGGAAGCGGGCTTCCCGCGCGACTCGCTCGCCTGGGCGGGCGGTGCCTGCCGCGAGGTGACGGCGCACGTGCAGCAGGTGCACGGCGGCATCGGCTTCGCCCTCGAGGGCGGTATCCACCGCTTCTACCGCCGCGCCAAGACCGTGCAGGTGTGGGTGGACGCGGTGCTGCGCGAGATGGCCTGAAGGCTTCGCCAGCTACGAGAGAAGCCGCAGGAGCAGCGGCGCCAGCACGATCTTGAGGATCATCGCCAGCGGGACGACGGTCGCATACGCGACGTTGACCTCGGTGTCGTCGTCGGTCTGCTCGGAGGCGTAGGCGAGCACCGCGGGCTGAGTCTGCATCCCGGCGACGATCCCCGTCAGCGTCCGCACGGGGAGGTGGAGCGCGAGCGTGCCGACCAGCACGGTCACGCCCGAGGCCGTCGCGGCAACGACGGTCGCGGCGGCGACGACTGCCAGTGCGTCTCGGCTCAGGATCGTGTCGCCGAATGCGTCGCCCGCGTTGACGCCGATCCCCGCGAGGAACAGGACCGTGCCGAGCTGCCGCAGCGTCAGGTTCGCGGAGTGAGGGAGCTGCCAGACGATCGGGCCGGTGCGCCCGATCGCGCCCAGCACGAGGCCGACGATCAACGGCCCTCCGGCGAAGCCGAGCTCGAAGCTCGAGCCTCCCGGGAGGGGGATTGCGATCGCCCCGACGAGCAGGCCGAGCGCCACGCCGACGCTGAACGAGAGCACGTCGAGCTCGCGCAGCTGGCGGTAGGAGTCGCCGAAGTACGCGGCGATCGCGGTCATCCGCTCGGGTGGGGCAACGACGCGCACGCGGTCGCCGAGCTCGAGCAGGAGCCCCGGCGCGGCGACCATGTCGACGTCGCCGCGGCGGACGCGGGTCACGGTGCCGCCGAGCCGATCCTGGATCTCGAGCTCCTCGATCGTGAGGCCTGCGACGGCGCGGCTCGAGACGACGATGCGTCGAAAGTCGACGTCGCCTCGCTCGAGCTCGACGTGCTCGGTGCTCTGGCGCCCGAGCAGGTCGACGACCTGCTCGACCGCCCGCTCGGGGCCGACGACCGTGACGAGGTCGCCCGGGAGTGGCTCGACGTCGTCGCCGGCGACGAACAGCAGTTCGCCGCGCTTGACCCGGCCGAAGGTGACGGTGTCTCCGCTGCTGCCCTGCAGCTCGCCGAGCGTGGCGAGGCCGGCGTGCTCGACGAGCGCCGTCCGGACGAGGATCCGGTCCGCGGAGGCCGACGGCACCTGCGACCCACGGCGTCGCATGATGGCGAACACCGCCAGCAACGCGATCGTCACCCCGAGCGGGTAGCCGAGTGAGTAGCCGACGAGGACCCGGCCCGAGGCCGCGTCGAAGCTCTCCTCGGGCTCGATCTCCTTCAGCGCCTCCAGTGAGGCGGCAAGCGCGGGCGTGTTCGTGAGGCCGCCCGCGTACGCACCCGCCGTGGCCTCGGCGCCCAGCCCGATGGCGAGCCCGGTCGCCGCGATCGCTCCTGCCGCGATGACCACGGCGACGAGGACGGCGACGTTCGCTCCGATGCCCCGTCGCCGCAGAGCGCCGAGGAAGCCCGGGCCTGCCGCCAAGCCGACCGTGTAGACGAACAGCACCAGGCCGAGCGTCCACAGCGAACGAGGTACCTTGAGCTGCGGGTCGACCATTCCGAAGGCGAGCCCGACGAACAGGACCGCCGCGACCCCGAATCCGAACCCTCCGACGCGGATCTGGCCCGCGAGGTAGCCGACGGCCGCGACGACGAAGACGAGCAGAAGCGGGTCGTCGCGGAGCAGGTTCACGGCGCCACCGAGCCTATGCGACGCGGAACAATCGTCGCGCTCTCGACCGCGAGGGCAACCGAGAAGGGGGGAGAAGCCCGGTCGCCCGGTGCCTCTCCCCCGATCGTACTGGAGCTCATCCCCTCCCCCCAGGAAACGCGCTCTACCCAAGAGACGTCGTAGGAGGCGCCGATCTTGCATCCGGAATGTAAAGCCGATCGCGTACGACCGAACCGCTGCGTCGTGGCCGCGCAGGCTCACGGCGCCACCGAGTCGACCCGGCTCTTCCGGACGGCTGGGGAGCGATCGTCACACTTTCGGCCGAAAGGACAACTGGTGGAGCGGCGTCCGTCGCTCTAGCCTTCGGGGCCATGCGTGCCGCCCTTCTCCTTGCCGACCCCGACCCGCACGAGCCGGGCTATCTCGAGCGCAACCTGAGCTCTGACGGCTTCGACGTGGTCGAGGCGGGCTGGAGCGCGCAGGCGCTCGACATCGCCGAGCGGGCCCGGCCCGACATCGTGCTCGCCGGCGAAGCAGAGCTCTGCGCCCGGCTCCGCGAGGGGGAGCCCGGCCGGCGCTGGGATCGCAACATCCCGGTGATCGTGCTCACCGCGTCGGGCGCCGATCCCGTGGAACGCGTGCGTGCGTTCGAACGCGGAGCCGACGACGTCGCCGAGCGCGAGCTCTATCCGGAGCTCGTGGCGCGGATCCACGCGGTGTTGCGTCGTGCCGCCGTCGGCCCGGCCGACGTCCTCGAGGTGGGCGAGCTCGTGGTCGACCGGCGGGCCCGCCAGGTGCGCGTGCGAGGCGTCCCCGTCTCGCTCGCCGGGCGCGAGTTCGATCTCGCGGTGCGGCTCGCGAGCGATCCCCACCGGGTCTTCACGAAGGACGAGCTTCTGCGCGAGGTCTGGGGCTACCGGGGCCGGCTCGTCACGCGCACCGTGGACTCGCACGCGTCGCGGCTGCGCAACAAGCTGCGCGCTGCCGGCGCCGAGCTCCCGTACGTGATGAACGTCTGGGGTCGCGGCTACCGGCTGCTCGAATAGCTCCGCGTGCCGCGATCAGCCTGCTGTTCGAATGCCGGTGACGATGATGTAGCGGCGCTCCATGCTGACGCCGTCTGCCGTGCGGTGGCCCTCGAAGCACGCCTCCATCGCCTCGTCGAGAGCGGCACGCCGCTCCGCGTCGAGGGACTGCCACAGGGTGAAGGCGGGACCGAAGTTCTCACGGAAGATCTCCCACATCTCGCCACCGTGCTCGCCTTCGTGTCGGGTGTCGAGCTCCTCGAAGGAGAGAGCGAACGTGTCTCCGAGCATCGTCTCGACGTAGGCCTCGTCTCCCCACTGGAACGGCGATCCAGCGCCGGGAGGCGGCGTCGGCAGGAACGGCGCCATCGCGGCGAACATCTCGCCGACGCCGCTGTCGCGCCGCCAGGCGGTCAGGCCGATCCGGCCGCCCGGACGGCAGATCCGGGCGAGCTCCGTTGCCACCCGCTCGTGGTCGGGGGCGAAGATGACGCCGACGGAGGACGAGACGACGTCGAACGACGCGTCCGGGTAGTGCAGGTCCTGGCAGTCTGCGACCTCCAGGGTGAGGTCGAGGCCGAGCTCCTGCGCGCGGCGTTGCGCGGCCTCGACGAGCGTGGGAGAGAGGTCCGATCCGGTCACGACGGCGCCCGCGCGGGCCGCGTGGAAGGCGACGTCTCCGGCCCCGCAGCCGAGATCGAGCCAGTGCTCGCCTGCAGCCGGCGCCAGGCGCTCGACGAGGGCGATGTGCATCTCGCTGATGATCTCGGCGATGTTCTCGAACGGCGCCGAGCTCCAGACCTCGGCGTGGCGGCGGGTCAGCTCTTCGAATGCCATGCGTTCCTCCACAGCGTTGGTGACGATCGTCACAGTATGGGCCTCCGCGCTGCGCCTGGCAACGCAGCGGGGGTGGTCGCTGCAACCCCGGCGTCCGGCTGGAGCCGGACACCCCACCGGGTGGGTGGGCGTCCCGGCCACGGGTAGGTTGGGCCGATGAGACCCGAGCGTCCGGTCGACGCGCACCGGCGCGTGAAGCTGCTGACGCTGTTCGCGACGGCGCTCGGCTCCGCGCTCGCCTTCCTCGACACCACGATCGTGATCGTGGCGCTGCCGCAGATGGAGGAGGACATGGGGCTTGGCCTCACGGGCCAGCAGTGGGTCTACCTGGCCTACGCGTTGTCGCTCTCGGCCTTCTACCTCGTCGGCGGTGCGATCGGCGATCGCGTCGGCCTGCGGCGGACATTCGTCGTCGGCGTCGTCCTGTTCGCCGGCGCGTCACTGCTGACGGCGCTCGCGCCGAGCGAGGGCGTCCTGATCGGCGGCCGCGCGCTCCAGGGCGTGGGTGGTGCCGTGCTCACGACGACGAGCCTCGCCCTGCTGCGCGTGACGTGGGCGGGGGAGGCCGGCCGGGCGATCGGCCTCTGGACGTCGCTGACGAGCCTCGCCACCGTGGGCGGCCCGCCGCTCGGCGGCGTCATCGTGCAGACGTTCTCCTGGCGCTGGGTCTTCCTGATCAACGTGCCCCTCGCGATCGTCACGATCGCGCTGGCGCTCGCCGGACGTGGAGAGCACGAGGACAGGGAGGGGCGCTCGACTCTCGATCTCGTCGGCTCGGCGCTCGTCGCGGTCTCCCTTCTCGGCATCACGTACGCGCTCGTCGAGGTGCGCGAGCGCGGGCTCGAGCAGGTGCTGCCGTTTCTCCTCATCGGCCTTGTCGCGCTCGCCGGCCTCGTGGTCTGGACGCTTCGGGCGACCGACCCCGTCGTACCACCGTCGCTCCTGCGCGTGCCCGGCCTCGCGGCCGCGAACCTCGTCACGCTCGTGATGTACGCGGCGCTCGGTGCGCACCTGCTCTTCCTGCCCGTCTACCTGCAGTTCCTCGGCTTCTCGCCGACGCTCGCCGGGCTCGTGTTCGCGCCGCCGAGCCTCGGGCTGATCCTGCTCGCGCCGCGCTTCGGGCGCTACGCCGACCGCCACGGCCCGCGGCTTCCGATCGCCGTGGGCGCGGCGACGATCGGGCTGGCGGTGCTCCTGCTCCTGCCCGCCACGACCCGGCCCGAGGCGTGGACGTGGGGAGTGGCGAGCATCTGCCTCTTCGCCCTGGGGCTTCCCGCGGTCGTGGCGCCGATCACCGCCGCTGCGCTCTCCCCGGCCCCGGAGAGCCTTGCGGGCGTTGCAGCCGGTCTCAACCAGACGGTCGCGCGGGTCGGCGGCATCCTCTCGGTCGCCGCGCTCGGGGCGCTCGCGGGGGCGCTGTTCGTGCGTGACGGAGGCGAGGGCGATACGCCCTTCGCTCCCTCGGCGGTCGGTGCCGTCCGTGACGCAGGGGTGAGCGCGTTCCACGGCGTCGTCCTCTGTATCTCGCTCCTCGCGTTCCTGGCGGCGATTCTCGCTGCGACGCTCCTCCGCGGTGAGGGTCAGAGAAGCACGCCCTCGAGCCGCAGCAGCGCCACCTTGCGCTCCAGCCCGCCTGCGTAGCCGACGAGGCTGCCGTTCGCGCCGATCACGCGGTGGCAGGGGAGCACGATCGGGATCCGGTTGCGGTTCATCGTCATGCCGACGGCACGCGCCGCCTTCGGGTTCCCGGCCCGGGCGGCGAGCTCGGCGTAGGTCGCCGTCTCGCCGAACGGGATCAGCGCCAGCTCCAGCAGAACCCGCTCGGTGAACGGCGTCACGCCGCGGAGATCCACTGCCAGATCGAATGCGTGGCGTCGGCCCTCGAAGTACTCGTCGAGCTCGCGCCGCACGCCGTCGACCTGCCGTGGGGAGCGGAGCACGCTGCGGCCGGCCAGCTGCGAGAGCCATTCGAGGTGCTGCTCCGACGTCCGCGTCGAAGGAGATGCGGAGGATCCCGCGGTCTCCGGCGGCGACGAGCAGCTGCCCGACGGGGCTCTCCACGAGGTCGTAGCCCGCGTCGAGCAGGCCGCTACGGGCTGCTGCGTCGCGGAAGCGGCGGTCGAGATCGGTCGGGACGGTCATGGCCGGGCCTCCTTGCGTAGTCGCCGCACCCCGGTCGAGGCGGCCTGGCGGGCAGCAGCCGGGCTCGAGTGGAGCACGGCGGCGATCTGGTCGTACGTGAGGTCGTAGCCGTAGCGCAGCACGACGGCCGCTCGCTCCTTGGGCGGCAGGCCGTCCGTGAGGTCGCCGAGATCCTCGTAGGCGGGGCGGATGTCCTCGTGTGGCAGCTCGGGCATCTCTGCAGTCGGCTTCGTGCGCCGGTGGACGTCGATCGCGACGCGCGAGGCGATCGTCAGCACCCAGGCGCGCAGGTGCTCACCGTGGTCGAGCCGGTCGTACGCCCGCAACGCGCGGAGGAACGTCTCCTGGAACGCGTCGTCGGCCCGGTCCCGGCCGAGCTTGCGGCGCAGCAGCCCGAGCACCTCGGAGCTGTGCTCGACGTAGAACGTCTCGAACGGCGGGATCGCCACGGTGCCCATCATCCGTGAAACGCTCGTGGCAGCACCTGTGTGAGATCTCCCGACGCCGCCGGTGTCCGGCTTCAGCCGGACGCTAGGGTTTCTTCCGTCGGGCGCCGCGACCCTGAAGACAGGCGTCGCCTGTCACCGCGGGCCAATCTAGAAGAGCCGAGGCTCCGAGTAGGCGATCACGATGCCACTCACCGCAAACAGCGCGAACACGGTCATTCCGAGCAACACCACACCGCGTGCGAGTCGGCCCGGCGCGCGCTCCACGTCGGGGGCGAGGCGCTCGACGAGGAGCGGCACCGGGAACGCCGTGACCGCAACCGACACGATGATCAGGAGCAGGCTGAGAGTGACCGGTAGCAGTGCGAAGTCCTCGCGGTTGCCACGCACGATCTGCCCCAGCATGAAGGCCGTCGTCCCGAGCGTGAACACGGTCACCCGCAGGCGCGTGCCCGACGGCAGCAGCGTGCGTCCGGCCGTGTAGGCGAGCCCGAGCGCGATGCCCGCGATGGCCCCGAAGATGTAGATGAACGCGGTTCCACCGCCGGTGAGGTCACCGATGACTGCGCCCATGGCCGTCGCGAAGCCGTTGTTGTCCTCCTCGGCTAGAAACAGGATCCGCATGAAGATCCGACCGACGGTGCCCCCGACGACGAGGCCGACTGCGAGACCGACGCCGGCGCCGATCGCGAGGTTGCGGAGCCAGAACCGCATTCAGGCGTCCTCGACCGCCATGCCCATGACGTCGTCGCGGCTCAGCTTCCCGACGAGCTCGGGGTGGTCGCTCAGAACGTGGGCCTCGACCTTCGCGACGAGCTCGTCGTCGCTCTCTGCCGTGACGACCTCGCCGCACTCGCAATCGATCCGCATGCCCATTGCTCCTCCTTCGCGTCGATGTGGGAGCGAGTATGAGGGACGAGACGTGCTGAACCTTGGCGCAACCTTGGCAGAGCGTCGTGCACACGTCAACGTCGGATCGTCGTTACGTTTCGCCGGCGTGGCTGACACTCGAATCCAGCTCTGTGGCCCGCTCGTCGCTCGGGTCGCGGGCGAACGCGTCGACGGCCGACTGCCTGGGCGGCAAGGGCGGCTGTTGTTTGCCCACCTCGTGCTCGGACGGCGTACGGTTACGGCGCGCGAGGCACTTGTGGATCTCCTCTGGGGCGAGGCTCCTCCGGAGGCGGCCGACGCAGCTCTGAGCTCATTGTTGTCGAAGCTGCGCCGCATCGTCCCGGTCGAAGGTCGGTCGGAGCTGCGTCTCGGTCTGCCGACGGATACCTGGGTCGACGTCGAGGTGGCCTCCGAGGCGGTCCATCGGGCCGAGAGCTGTGCCGCTCGTGAGGACTGGACGTCGGTTTGGGGGCCTGCCAGGGTTGCTCAGCACGTATCCGAACGCCCTTTCTTGCCCGGCGAGGCGGGCCTCTGGGTGTCGGCGCGACGGCGTGGGCTCGATGCGATCCGCATTCGCGCCCTGGAGCTCGCCGGTCTCGCCGCCATGCACATCGGAGGCGGCGAGCTTGCGACGGCCGAACGCACGGCGGAGCGGCTCGTCGAGCTGGTGCCCCTCCGTGAGAGCGGTACCCGCCTGCTGATGGAGATCCATTCCATGCGTGGCAACCGCGCAGAGGCGCTGCTCGCGTACGAGGCGCTGCGTCAGCGTCTTCGCGACGAGCTGGGCGTCGGCCCTTCCGCCGAGACCGTCGAGGCGCACCGCCGGCTCCTTACCTGACCTGCATCTGTGACACTTCGCTCCATGAAGGTCGCCGTCGTCGGGCATGTCGAGTGGATCAGATTCGCGCGCGTCGAGCACGCGCCCGCGCCGGGTGAGATCGTCCACTCGACCGAGGAGTGGGAGCAGGCGGGCGGCGGTGGCGGCGTCGCGGCGATCCAGCTGGCGCTGCTCGCCGACGAGGCGCACCTCTTCACCGTGCTCGGCGACGACCAGCTCGGCCGCGCGTCCCGCACCGAGCTCGAAGAGCACGGTGTCCACGTGCAGCGCGGTCGTGGATCCGCGGCCGCAGCGCTGGGCGTTCACGCAGGTGGACGAGGTGGGAGAGCGGACGATCACGACCGTCGGGCAGAAGCTGCGGCCGAGCGGGGCGACGATCGGCTGCCGTGGCACGAGCTCGACGAGATGGACGCGGTGCTCTTCATCACCGGTGACGTCGAGGCGCTGCGCCATGCGCGCCGCGCGCGCGTTCTCACCGCGACCGCGCGTGATCTCGAGAACCTCCGCCGTGGTGCCGTCGAGCTCGACGCGCTGATCGGGAGCGGGGAGGACGAGGCCGAGCGCTACCACGCCGGTGACCTCGACCCGGAGCCGAAGCTCGTCGTCACGACCTCTGGCGCCCTCGGCGGCTGGATGCAGCCCGGTGGCCCCTTCGTCGCAGCGCCGGTTCCGGGTCCCCGCGAGGACGCGTATGGCTGCGGCGACTCGTTCATGGCGGGACTGACGTTCGCGCTCGGCTCGAAGCTCGAAGCGCACGACGCGGTCGGCTTCGCCGCTCGCTGCGGTGCCGCAGCGCTGACGGGCCGCGGCGTTGCGCCGCAGCCCGTCGCGCTGTAGGCCTCTCGCTTAGCTCTTGCAGGTGAGTTGCACCTGTCCGCTCGGGGTGACGACCCCGGCGACGACCGTCGTGAGAACCTGACCACCCAACACGAGACAGGGCCCGCCCGTGACGTCCGTAGTGGCCCGCGACGGGAGCGCGCTGCTCTCCTCGGGGATCACCGAGCCCTTGATGGACTGAGTGATCGATCCCGTCGGCCCGAATGTGATCCGGATGTCGCACGAGAACGTCCAGGAACCCGTGCTGTTCGAAGTCACGCACTGGCCGCCGTCGCGTACAACCTCCGCGCCATTCCCGCCGGCTGTGGCCTGCGCGCTCATCCCCGCCGCCAGCATGCCAGCCAGCGACAGACTGGCCGCCAACAGCCTGAATCGGCTCCACATCTGCACTCCCGCTCCGTTGCCTTTCATGTCACGCTCCCTTCTCGTTGGACAGCCCGATCATGTCCGGACGGGAGGGCGGCGTCCTACGGGCCAGCACGTGCCGGGCTACGTGTCAGCCGCCGTCCTCGGGAGGGAAGACTCAGGTCGCAGCGCGGAGATACGCGAGCACGGCGAGCACGCGCCGGTTCCCCTCAACCCCATCAACGAGCCCGAGCTTCGTGAAGATCTGCTTCGTGTGCACCTCGACGGTGCGCTCGGAGATGAACAGCTTGCGCCCGATCGCGACGTTCGTCAGCCCCTCGGCGATCAGCGAGAGGACGTCGCGCTCGCGATCGGTGAGATCCGCGAGCGGATCCTCGCGACGCTGCCATTGCACGAGTTGCCGCACGATGGCGGGATCGACGACGCACTCACCTGCGGCGATGCGGCGCAGCCCGTCGAGGAGGGTTGCCGGATCCATGATCCGATCCTTGAGCAGGTAGCCGACGCTGGATGTCCCCTCCTCGAGCAGTGGGATCACGAAGTCGGGCTCGACGTGCTGGGAGAGCACGAGCACTCCCGTCCCGGGAAGCTCGCTGCGGATCCGATCCGCCGCGACGAGCCCTTCGTTCGTGTGCGTGGGCGGCATGCGGATGTCGACGAGTGCGACGTCCGGCTTCTGCGTGTGGACGAGGCGCATCAGCGCGTCGACCTCGCCGGCTTCGCCTACCACGTCGACATCGGCCTCGCGGAGGAGGTGGGCGATGCCCTCACGGGTGAGGAGCTGGTCTTCGGCAATTACGACGCGCATGGGAACGTGGCAGTGATCGTATCGCCGGCCTTCGTGAGGCTGCCGCCGGCGGCGGCGACTCGGTCGGCCACGACGCTTGCCGGGAGGGCCGCGCCGGCGATGAGCACCCTGACCTCGCCGTCGTCGGCCTCGACGCGTACGTCGAGCGCCCCGGATGCCCGGTCTGTCGCGTCTGACACGATCTGGAAGGCTGCGCGCTCGATTGCGTCGTCGAATCGGCGCATCGGGACATCCCGAATCACGACCGGGTGCCTGCTTCGCCCGGCGAGCGTCCGGAGCCCGTGCGCGAGGCCCCCCGCCTCGAGGGAGGCGGGATAGATGCCGTGGGAGAGGTCGCGGAGCTCGTCGAGGACGAGGTTCGTCTCGGCGATGCACGTCTCGGTCGCAGCGCGCCTCGGATCGTCCGTGCCGAGCCTTGCGTGCGCGACACTCAACTCCAGGCCGAGGGCGAGCACGTGCTGCTGGGCGCCGTCGTGGACATCGCGCTCGATCTCGCGCCGGGCCGCATCGGCTCGCGCGACGATACGCGCTCGGGACTCCCGCAGCGCCGAAAGCTGCACGGCGACCTGTGCGCGCAGCCTCTCGTTTTCGAGTGCGAGTCGGGCGGGGCCGTCCATCGCTGCGGCGAGCTCCCTCACCGCGGCGCGTGGGTCGTGGCAAACGCGCGCGAGACGCTCACCCTCGCTGCGAATCTCGGTGGTCTCCTGGTCGGCGCGCGCTGCCCTCTCAGCTCCGCCATCGGCCGCGGCGAACCGCTGCTCGTCGCTGATCCAGTACGAGACTGTCAGATCCTCGTCGCGGAGCTCGTGTCGGAGGATCTCCTCGACGTCGCCCGTCGTCGCCAGCGTTCGCGTAAGCCCGGACACGCGTCGGCGTAGCTCTATCGACTCGACGATCTCCATCGTGACGACGAGGAGTGTGACCGCGGCCGCGACCAGAACAAGATCCGTTGCCCGTTCGAAGGCCAGTGACCACGCGGCTGCGGCGACAACGGCGACCTGCCACCGCCGTGCGGGTCGCGCCATGAGGGCCGTCAGCGCCACGGCGGCGAGGAGGATCCCGTAGCGGTGAAGGCCGGCCGCAAGCGCGGTGTCGTGCGTAAGTGCGACGGGGCTGATGAGACAGCGCTGCGTGCAGTCGGGATCGAGGAATGGGTCGTACACCAGGGCTCGGGCCGGGCCGGCAGCGACGCCGCCGAGCAGAGCGATCCAGGCCGGCGGCGCCCGTACCAACGCGAGAGCCAGCAGGGGCGCGATCAGAGGTGCAGCCGCCTGACCGAGGACGAGCGACCGCGCAGAGACGCTCGTTGCTTCAGCCGCGGTTACGAGGCCGAGCGTTGCGCCGGCGAGGATCGTGGCACTCCCGACGACCCATCGGGTCAGGAACCATGCCACCGCTCCGGCCGCGACCAGGCTACCCGCGAGTACGAGGTCGATCCCACCCCGGCTCGGCGAGGCCTCGGGTACCGCGACCAGGACGAGCCCTGCAGCCACGACCGGACCGAACAGGCGGACGACCGCGGCGATCAACGGATCTGGCGCTCCTCTGGGCTACGGCTGCGTCGGTTCGAGCTGCCCCGTCGCTGCATCATCATCAGCGGCTCATGGCGCGTCGCCGATCCGGTGGAGTGGCTCTGCGAGAAACGCTCCGATCCAGGAGCCTGGATCAGACGGCGGCCCCGCGAACTGCAGCCGATCGCCCGAACGTACGAAGCTCGCCGTCCAGACGCCGTCACATCCGGGACCCGTCTCGGTCATCGTGATCAGGGTTCCTTCGATGAAGAAGGTTCCCTTGCACGATCGCCGGCCGTTCGGCTCCACGTAGGCGTAGGAGCCGTTCTTGAAAGTGAACGTCCAGACACCGGCGTTTGCGTTTGCCTCTTCCTTCGTGAAGCCCGAGTGTCCGAGCATGCTCCTGGCTTGGATGTTCACCCTCCAGTTCCGTCGACAACCGACTGCTTGCTCCTCGGTGCCTCGCCGACCCGTTGAAGCCCGCCTTTCCAGAAGGCGTTGTTCCAGGCGACCGGGTCGCCGCTGTCGTCCTTCGTCCAGTTGAAGGTCGCGGCCCCTCCGGAGAGCTCGAACGTGCCCTCGATCTTCCCTCCGCAGCCTGAGCCGGGGCGGGCTGCGAAGTCGAACACGATCCGGTTGTCGTCGAGCTGGTACGCGACGAGGCAGGGGTTACCCCGCGGCTGGTCGATCGTGCCCTTACCGCCCTCCAGGTGGAACGTCCAGACGCCCGTGTTGAGACCGATAAAGCCCGCCGATGCGCCCGCAGCTTCGAGATCCTTGGCCGTGACCGAGAGTCGCCACGTGCCGTCGAGCACGGATTGATCTCCCCTCGCTGCGACGGCAAAGGCGGGTCCGGTGGACGCGCGGCGCCTGCAGGGGGCGGGCCTCGGAGCTGGTGTTTCGCGAGCCAGCTCTCGTATGCGGGTGATGGCTTTCTGCGAGAACGGGTCTCGCTCCATGGCGGTGTAGACCGGTGCGACCGCCGCCAGCAGCTCCCTCAGTTGCTCGTCCGTTGCAACGACAACGGCGCCGTTTCCGTCGGCGCAGTATTTCGCCACCGCCGTGGCATCATCCGTGTGCTGGCCGGCGGCCCACGCTTGCGTCTCCTCGGCCGCCTGTCGCAGGACCTCCTGCTGCGCTCCCGAGAGTCCTTCGAAGACGGAGCGGTTGACGACGAGGGCATTCGCCTTGAAGTACCACGGCGTGTTCGCGGTGATCGTCCCCGGCGAGACGGGGCGGTTCGTTGCAAGGACGCCTTCCGAGCCGACCACCGTCCCGGCTTCCGCCGCCGCGGCGAGGTCGCCGCCGTTGACCTGGGTCGGGACCGCTCCGAGTGCCCGCAGAGTTGCGTAGGTTGCGGCACTCGGGCGTGCCGCTACCGACTTCCTGCGGTAGTCATTCATCGACACGAGCGGCGCTCCATATCCCAGTGGGAAGCGCCTGTCCGCGTACGTGAGGGCGAGTCCCTCGAGCGAGAGCCGGTCGAGCTTGCCAAGCATCTCGTCCGCAATCCCATCCTCGAGGATGCGTTCACCGAGCTCGTTGCTCGTGACGAGGAACGGAGCCTGGAGCGCCTGGAACGCAGACACTCCGAGCTTGTCGAACGAGCGCGCGGCGACGATCCCGAGGTCGTAGTAACCCTTGCGGATCTCTGCGATCTTCTCGGCGGATGTGTCGGGCCT
Source organism: uncultured Thermoleophilia bacterium (assembly GCA_963792455.1). Taxonomy (GTDB): domain Bacteria; phylum Actinomycetota; class Thermoleophilia; order Gaiellales; family Gaiellaceae; genus Gaiella. The sequence goes on along the minus strand of CAWBWA010000011.1, from coordinate 1,045,542 downwards.
CGAACTGTCGGGATCCGGGCCGACCTCGATCTTGATGGCGCCGTTCGACCGAGCGGAGGCGCGGCGGGCGAACTCCGTCAGTGTCACGGACCCGATACCCCCGCCCGGTTCGTAGCTCGTCGCACGGAGCGTTACCGGCTCGACGTCCGCGCCCGAACGGGAGGGTGGCTCTCCCGCGCCGCAACCTGCGACGACAAGACCGGCGAGCGTTACGAACGCGAGAGATGAAAACGGATTTCGCATGGAAATCTCCTCAAGGTCGGTTCACCCGAACCTACGCCGCATCCTCAAGGGATTCATCGCGGCCAGCACGTTGCGCCTCTAGGGGCTGACCCGTGTTGCCGGGCAGCGGTATGGCGAACCGGAGCGTGGTTCCGCCCGAGGGGCGCTCGTCGACCTCGAGAGCCCCCCCGAGCGCTGCTGCGCGATCCGCGAGACCGAGCAGACCGGAGCCGCGAGGATCGGCGCCGCCGGGTCCGTCGTCGGTGACGGTCGCGCACGCCTCGCCCTCGGCGGTTTCCACCACGATCGACACGTGAGCGCCGGGAGCGTGCTTCCACGCGTTCGACAGTCCCTCGGCGCAGGCGTACCAGAGCGTCCGACTCGTCACCTCGTCGAGGCCCGTCTCGTCGATCCGAAGCTCGACCTGGCTTTCGATGTGCGCCGAGACGGCGAGCAGTGCATCGGCGAGTGACGTTCCACGCGCGAGCGGATCGAGCCCTTGCGCGACGTGCTCGAGCTCGGTGCGCGTTAGCTTTGCTCGCTCGGAGACGCCGGGGAGCGTCGGTACCGAGCGGAGCTGGGCCTCGATCTCGTCGAGATGAGCGAGAGCGCCGTGACGTAGCTTGCGCTCGAGCGCTTCGCGCTCGCTGTCGCTCGCTCGAAGGAGGCGACGGCGAGAATCAGCCAGCTCATCGAGCTGAGCGGTCACGGCGCGCCGCAACCGGGCATTGTCCCGCCCAAGGCGGAGGACTTCCTCGAGCGACTGCGAGAGCGAGTCAGGGATAGACATGGCCGTTCCGATCACGGCGACGATCTCGCCGTCCGACCGAATCTCCGATCGAGCGCCCGTTGGAAGATCACGGGGGCGACCAAGACTGTCGATCCAGCCGCCTTCATCGTCAGGGAACCTGACCGTCGCTCTCGGATCGTCGAGTGCACGCGCGATCGTCGGTTCGATCGCGGCGGCGCCGCCTTCGCGCAGATCGATGATGTCGTCGGCCCGGTTGCGCGTGACCGCGGTCAGGACGAGAGCGGCGGCGACGGCCAGAGCGACCTCGTGGAAGAGCGACAGCGTCCGCTCGGGTGGCGACGAAGCCGCGAGTCGGAGGACGCCGCTGAAGGTGAGCTCGAGGCCGAGCACGAGCCCAGCAGTGCCGAACGCGAGCGCGGCACCCGTCGTTCTGTTCCTCAATCTGGACCAGGCGACGACCACGACCAGAGCAAGCGCCGCCCCCGCGGCGATCAGCGCAAACCGGTAGCCGCCTAGGGCGGCCGAAACCGCGGCGACGTAGGCGGGTACGAGCGCGATCGTCATGCCCCGGGCTCGAATCGCACCGACCGGGACGATCACGATGGCGCTCACGACGAGCGCGATGTGCAGCAACGACGTCGAGGCGATCGCCCGATCGGCCCACTCCCGGCCGGTGACGTCGAAGCTCGGCAGGAACCAGGCAAGCCCCGCGGCGACGAGGAGCGCGCCGCACCAGCGAGCGCCGTCGCCGGCCGGGATCGCGAGCCCGCAGGCAATGAGGACGAGCCCCACGATCAGCACGCGCACGTCCGGCTCGCGGCCGGCGACCGCCTCGGGGATCAGCATCGCCGCAAGCCCAACCGCAACCCCGACGGTCGCGAGCGTGAGCCGGCCCGATTTCACGCCAGTAGCGCCTTGATCGACGCCTCGCCGAGGTGGCGTTTCGAGACGAAGCCGAGAGTGGGGGCGCCGACGACGCGCGGCTCGGTCGCTGCGTCCTCTCGGCTCGAGATCAGGATCACGCCGGGGGGGTGATCGAGCGTCGAGATGAGCTCGGAGACGGCGACGCCGTCGATCCCGGGGAGCTGAAGGTCGAGGAGGACGAGGTCGGGGTTGAGCGATGCGATGGCGGCGAGGGTCTCCTCGCCCTCGGCGATTCCGCCGACGACGTCGCAACCCGCGGCCTCGAGCATGACGGAGGCCGCGGTACGAAAGCCCGCGTGATCATCCACGATGAGCACCCGCTGGCCCAGCATCGGCTCATTGTGTCAGGGTGCGTGGGGCGCTGGCTACGTGCTAGCCACCGATCTTACGACGCCGAACTGGGACGCGGGCTTCGGCGGGATGACGCTGAGCTTCGTCGACTACACGGCCGAGCTCGCGTGCTTTGCCCAGGACGTGTTGCCGCGGCTCGAGAAGCTGGGAGTGCGGCTGCCGTGCTGACCGCACTTCTGGGCGCGCAGACCGTTGCTGGCAACAGGGCCGCTGTCAGACCGGCGCCAGAACCGTCAGGCCGAGCGCTGTCGCCGCTGCAGAGAGGCGCCCGTCGTAGCAGACGAACCCATCGATCGAGTCTCCCGCCGCGAGCGCGGTGGCGAGGTGGATCGCGTCCAGGCTGCGGAGGCCCGGGTCGATCGCAATCGCGTGCCGCTCGATCGTCTCGTCGACCTCCACGACCACGAGCGACGCGGCGAGTGCATCGGCCCGATCGGCTCCGGCGTCGATCCTCCTCCCGACGCGACGGAGCTCGACCACGCCGACGCGGCTCGTCACGAGCGGTGTCCGCGCAGAGCGCAGGAAGTCACCGAGGGCCTTACTTTCCGGCTCCTCGATCAGGAGCTTGGCGGTAGCCGACGTGTCGAGATAGAGCACCGCTCAGTACCGCTGGTCGGCACGCTCGTCGGCCAGCAAGTTGCTCGGAAGGCGCTCGCCCGGGCGCCGAGTGCGGGGTGGCGCGAGGCTGGCGAAATCGAGGCTCGGGGCCTGGACGACGAGGCCGTGGGCCTCGAGCGCGGCAATCTCGCTCCTCGTGTCGGACGCCGGCAGCAGGCGTGCGACGAGCTGACCGTGCTCGGTGACCTCGATCGTCTCGCCCGTCCGGACGCGATCGACGTAGCGCGACAGGTTCTGACGAAGCTCGCGTATCCCAGCCCTCCCGGTCATTGTGCGTCAGAGCGTAGCACAGTTTGGGAGACGGGGCTCTTTGTCGGGCTCGCCCGGGCGACTTCGGGCGGCCGCAAGCCGCCCGGAGTCGCCGTGGGTCTCAGGTCGACGGCGTTATCGACGCGCCCTGATCAGCCTGGCCGGCCACCTGCCGTGTACCCGGCGCATCGGTGCCGACGGCCGCGTGTCGTCGGACTCCTCCACGGCCCTGACGATCTCGCGCTCCGATCGTCCCTCTCGCTGCATTCGCTCGACCATCACCCGCAGGTGATAGGCGTCCACGGTTGTAGACGACGTTCTCATGGTCTGTCCCTTCGTTCGTTGATGGGCGGCGGCATCGCCTATCGCCGGGCTGCAGAGCCCGAGGCACGAGAGCCGGCGTCGAGGCCGGATCGAGTGGCCAGTACCGCCAGCCGCTGCACAGGGTAGCTGCGGCGGGCGTCGGGACGCTGCACGCCGGCCGGCTGCGGCTACGCCCCGTCGAGCAACGCGGCGAGCGCTGCCTCCGCCTCCTCGGGGGAGAACCCCCACGGCCCCGGCTTGCCCGGGTAGACGATCCGCAGTGCGGCGTCGACGAGGACGAGCCGCTCCGGCCACGCTGCGAAGGCCGCGCTCGTGCCGTTGCTCATCTCGTCGAGGAAGAGCGGCATCGTCAGGCCGAGGCGCGCCGCGGTCTCGTGCGCCTGGGTTCGACGCTCCTCGAGCGTGACCTGCTGGTCGAGGACGGCGCCTTCCTCGAGGTTCGGGGCGAGCTGCCACTCGTTGGCGGCATGGGCCTCGGCGATGTAGACGAACGCGAAGTCGACCCGGTCGCGGTAGCGCTGGAAGAGGCTCTCGACATCGCCGGACCGGCGACGAAAGGGCGGTCAGGTGAAGCTGCCGAAGACGAGCAGCAGCGGCCGTTCGCGGACGAGCTCCGAGAGCTCGATCGGCTCGAGATCGTCGGCGCCTCGTACGGTGCCGGTGGGGAGTGGGTCTCCGGGCTCGAGCGCCTCGGGATTGCGATACCGGAGCAGGCTTGCGACCACCGCGTCGCGTTCCGGACCGGAGGCGAGGCTCTCGACGTAGGCGCGGTCCTCCGCGTCGACAATCGCGTCGAGCGCTTTGTCCTCCGGGTGTGGTTCCACGCCGCCAGCATACGGGCGCAGTTCTCGTGTCCGTCGTCGACGCTCGGGTGTGCGAGCGATCGACCTACGACGCCAGCGTCTCCAGGGCCACAGCCGACGTCACGGGCCGGGAGGGGCCTGTGCTGCGGGCGGCAGGATCATCGATGCCCGCAGCGACACGAGTGGGGTGTCCGGCACGGTCACGAGCCCGCGGGTCGGGCGGTCGAGGTCGAACGTGATCAGGAGCAGCACCGACACGAACGCCGCCGCGAGCACGACGGTGATCACGCCACGACCGAGGATCGCGAGGTAGAGCGCGAGCAAGCCGAGTCCTACCGCGGCACCGACGATCTCGATAAAGAGCACCGCGGACGGCACCCTGTTGGCGAGAGCGGAGACGCGAACCGTCTGCATGTCGATCATCTCGTTGAGCGACTCGACGTAGAGGCGCGGCGCGCTGTCTCTGGGCGAGCCGGCGAGTGACTCGCCTGCAAGCCGCCAGAGGGAGCGCTGCAGGCGGCTCTCGTCCGCGATTGCCGCGAGCGCGGCGCCGCTCCCGGGAATTGCATTCGTGAGCCTGATGCTCGCGTCCGTGTACTGCTCCAGGTGCCGCAGGGACCCGGTGCGCATGGGCTCCCTGAGCGTCTGGGCTCGAAGGTACGTGGTTCCGATCGCGTTCGCTTCGTCTACGACCGCGGCCCGGCGGCTGTCGTAGCGTCCGACAGCCATGGTCAGTCCGAAGGCGAGGATGAGGGCGACGAGGCCGAGGAGCGCGGCCTGGAGGACGCCGAACGGCTCGCGCAGCTCGGTTCGTGTCCGCAGGTGACGGCCGGCGAACGCGCCGAGGAGCGTTGTCCCCAACAAGATCCCGAAAACGATGAGGCCGAGCTCGAGGCTATTCAGGCGGAAGAACATGGCGGCTCCGTGTCACGTGCAGGCGGCCGATGAACCCCGGAGGACGTGTCAGCGGCATGGGCGTCCCGCGATCTACGCGGACGCCACCGGAGATCTTCAGCTCTGGGGGACACCGCCGAACGACGGTAGCGACGACCATCGGACGCCGCAAGCGCACTCCACGCGCGATTCACGGGGCCTCCCCCGAGTCGTGTCTCGACTTCACGCTCAATGGGTTGAGAGCGGCGGTGGCCCGCCCTCGCTGACCGGCGCGTCAGCCGCGGACGCGCGCGACTTCGGCGCGGGCGACTGCACGTCGGGCGTGTCCGCGCGACGCCCACACAGCTCACTCGGGGCCAACCACCGATCAGCCGGGTCGCGTCGCATACGTTGAGTGGTCACTACAGCTAGCGCGCGAACAGCGCGGCGGCCGGCTGAACGACCTGTGGGTCGGGCGCGTGGACGATCGAGGTGTCCTTCGTCGGGTAGGGCAGCTCGTGCAGCACGTGGCGCATCGCCTCGAGCCGCGAGAGCTTCTTCACGTTCGAGTTGACGACCGTCCAGGGTGCGTGCTGCGTGTCGGTGCGGCGCAGCATGTCGTCGCGCGCGACGCCGTACTCGGCGAAGCGCTCGATCGAGGCCTCGTCAGTCGGGCTCAGCTTCCACTGCTTCAGCGGGTCTCTGCGCCGCCCCTCGAAGCGCCGGTGCTGCTCCGCCTGCGAGACCGTGAACCAGAGCTTGAACATCCGGATACCCGAGGCGACGAGGTGCGCCTCGAAGAGCGGCGCCTGCTCGTAGAACTGCTCGACCTGGGCCGGCGTTGCGAACTCCATCACCCGCTCGACCCCTGCGCGGTTGTACCAGGAGCGGTCGTAGAGGACGATCTCGCCGCCTGCCGGCAGGTGGGTGACGTAGCGCTGGAAGTACCACTGGCTGCGCTCCAGGTCGGTCGGCTTGGGGAGCGCGACAACCCGCGCACCGCGCGGGTTCGTGTGCTCGGTGAAGCGCCGGATCGCACCGCCCTTCCCGGCGGCGTCGCGCCCTTCGAACACGATCGCGACGCGCTCGCCCTCCTCCTTGACCCAGAGCTGCGCCTTCAGCATCTCGATCTGGAGGCGCTCGAGCTCGCTGCTCGTAGACCTTCCGCTTCGGGAGCTCGACGTCCGGCGTCTCCGACTCCATCTGCTTGATCGTGAGGGCCTTCGTCACGTGGACTGGATCGCGTCGAGCACGTCGAGCTTCGTGGAGCGGCGAGCCGGGATCAACGAGGCGAGCACGCCGAGCACGACGCCCAGCACGAGCACGAGGCCGAGCCTCCCGTACGGGAGGCTGACCGCGACGTTCGCGTCGCTCAGTCGGTTGATCGCGTGGATCAGCGACCAGCCCATGAACAGCCCGAGGACGACGCCGGTGACCGTGCCGAGCGCAGAGATGAGGACCGCTTCGAGCCGCACCATGCGCTGCACGCGCTTGTCGGTCATCCCCACGGCGCGCAGGAGGCCGAGCTCGCGCCGGCGCTCGTAGATCGAGAGGGAGAGCGTGTTGATGATCCCGATCAGCGCGATGATGATGCTCATCACGAGCAGGCCGTTCACGGCGTTGATGATGAAGTCGAAGATCTGGCTGATCAGTCGACCGACGAAGTTGCCTTCCTGCGCGCTGATGTCCGGCCGCTCTGCCGCGAGCGCCTCGATCGCGTCGTTCGTCTCGGACTGCGCGTTCGGCTTGGTGTTGAGGAATGCCACCGTGGGGGCGGTGTCGCCCACGAGGCTGTCGAAAGTCTGCTCGTCGACGTAACTGCCGGTGACCGAGCTGTCCAGCGAGGTCTTCAGGATCGCGACGACCTTCAGCTGGTCGGACTTTCCGGCGGCGTTCTTGACGGTCACGGGCGTGCCGAGGGGGGGCGTGTCCGTCGTCTCGACGAGCGCAATCGTCCCCGGCGCGACGTCGTCGGTGGAGCCTTCCTTCACGTCGATGCCCGCGATCTCCTCGATCCGCGCCAGGTCGCCGGTGAACAACTGCGAGGCGTCCCCGTCGATCGTGACCGATTCGTTGCGGAACGCGACGACCTTGTCGACACCGTCGACCGCCTCGAGCTTCGCAACGAACGCCGGGTCGATGGTGCCGCCGTTGCTGACGACGATGTAGTCCGCCGTCTCCAGCTTGTCGATCTCGCCGACGACGAAGTCCTTCGCCGTCGTGCCGACGACCGAGATCAACGTCACGAGGAAGACGCCGATCAGCAGTGCGTTCGCCGTCGTGGCGGTGCGCTGCGGGCTGCGGCCGGTGTTGTCCACTGCGAGGCGCCCCTCGAGCCCGAAGAGCGACATCACCGGGCGCAGCAACCGTCGCGCCGCCGACAGCGATGAACGGCCCGGCGACGATCACACCGATGAAGAGCGCGAAGGCGCCGACACCGAGCACCGGGGCCGCGGAGCCGAACAGGAGCCCGGCGATGCCACCGCCGACGAGGACGACGGAGGCGATGATCCGGCCTCGCGAGAACGGGCTGCGCTCGACGGCGGCGGCGCGGAGCGCCTCGATCGGCTCGGTCTTCGCGGCCCGGCGTGCCGGGATCATGACCGAGGCGACGGTGATCAGTGTCCCGATCAGGACGGCGCTGACGACGTTGGTCAGGCCGATCTTCGCTCCGCTGCCGGGCAGTGCGACGCCGAACGCCGTGAGGGCCAGGCCGAGAGCGTAGGTGAGCACGAACCCGACGAGCAGTCCGAGCAGCGACCCGAGAACGCCGATCACGACGCCCTCGTAGCGCAGCGCCCGCTTGATCTGCTTCGGGGTCGCGCCGATCGCCGACATCACTGCGAGCTCGCGCAGTCGCTGGCTGACGATCACGCTGAAGGTGTTGTAGATGACGAAGCCGCCGACGAGCATCGCCAGGAGCGCAAACGCCTGCAGTGCCTTCTTGAGGTACTGGGCGGGCGCGCCGATCTCGCTGCGCTTGTCGTCGAGGAAGCTCTCGCCGTCCTGCACCTTGAACCCGTCGGGGGCAGACGGCTCGATCGCGGCGACGAGCGCCGCCTGGTCGCCCGAGCCGCGGACGTACAGCGACTGGTACTCGACCTGACCCGACGAGAGCCAGTCGAACGCGTTCTCCTTCGAGATCGAGACCGTCCCGCTGCCCCCGTCGATCGAGTCGGAGTTCCCGAACTTCGTGATTCCGACGATCGTGACCTCCTGTGGGCCGGCGAGCGTAAGGAGCGTGACCTTGTCGCCCACCGTGAGGTCGTGCTTCTTCGCAAGACCCTTGTCGACCGCGATCTCGCCCGCTGCGGCGGGGGCCGCGCCCTCCTCGACATCGACGGGGTTGAGATCCTCGTCCTCGATCCAGAGGCGACCGGTCGCCCCGTCTGCGAACACCTTGCCGTCCGCGCCGCGAAACGCGACCGAGCCGGTGAGGACTCCGGCGGTCGCTTCCACGCCCTCGGTGGCAGCGATCGCGTCGGCCGCCGTCCCTGCGATCCTGAGCTTGTTCGCAAAGTCCGCGGCGGCGCCGTCGTCGTCCACGATCACCGCGGCGTCGACGCTCGAGTACTGGCGGTCGACGTCGCCCTGGAGCGCGTCGAGCACGCGATCGGAGAGGAACCCCGTCGCGGAGAAGAACGCGACGCCCGTGACGATCGCGACGAGCGTCGCGACGTACCGGGCAGGGTTGTGCCGGACGCCGAGCCAGGCGAGGTGGAACACGGCCTAGGCCTCGAACTGCTTCATCCGGTCGAGGACCCTGTCCGTCGTCGGATCGACCATCGAGTCGACGATCTGGCCGTCGGCGAGGAACAGGACCTCGTTCGCGTACGACGCTGCGTGCGGGTCGTGGGTGACCATCACGATCGTCTGGCCCGTGTCGTCGACGGCCTGGCGCATGAACGTCAGGATCTCGGTGCCGGTCGAGGAGTCGAGCGCGCCGGTCGGCTCGTCGGCGAAGACGATGTCGGGCTTCGGTACGAGCGCGCGCGCTACGGCCACCCGCTGCTGCTGGCCGCCCGAGAGCTGACTCGGGAGGTTCTTGAGGCGGTCGCCGAGGCCGACGGTGTCGACGATCGTGTCGAACCACCCGTCGTCGGGGTCGCGGCCGGCGAGCGTCAGCGGGAGGAGGATGTTCTCCTTCGCCGAGAGCGTCGGAATGAGGTTGTACTGCTGGAAGATGAAGCCGAGGTGGTCGCGCCGCAGCAGCGTCAACTCGGTCTTGTTGAGCCCCGAGATGTCCGTGTCGCCGATGAATGCCGACCCGGAGGTGAGGCGGTCGAGGCCGGCGACGCATTGCATCAGGGTGCTCTTGCCCGAGCCCGAGGGGCCCATGATGGCGGTGAACTTCCGAGCGGGGAACTCGACGGACACGCCCGCCAGCGCGTTGATCGCAGCCTCGCCCTCCCCGTAGGTCTTGACCGCATCGACCGCGCGTGCGGCCGACGTCTCCGCGGTGACCGTCGTCATCTCAGTGCCTCCACGCTTGCCTCCAGGGGTTTCGTAATCGAGCTCGCCGCACACTCGGCTTCGGAAGTGAGCCGGGGCCAGTAGGCGCGCGGCGGCCCGGTCAGTCCGATCAAGGTAGACGCTCTACCGTGAATATGGGCGAAATGTCTGGCAACTCAGCATAGCAGTTACGTCCAAGTATTGTCCAAATACCAGAAACGTGCGGAACGCTGTTTCGGTGTACCGCCAGTGTCGTCGAGGAAGTCGCGTTGCTCTTCGGTTCGGAGCGCTCCCGTCTCTTCGCCGCCGACGAGCTCAGCCACTCGTTCCGCCGAGGAGAACGAGCGTCACGATCGCGATCACGAACAGCGTCACGTTGGCGGCGTCCATGATCGGGTCGAGGTGTGCGAGCCGGCGGCCGGTCGTCCCGAGACGGGCGAGCGCGACCTGACGGACGTGATGCGTCCAGCGGAGGGAGCGATACGCGCGGGCTGCGTGCAGGCGGTCGAGGATCCCGGTGAGCGAGCTGCCGAGGTACGCACGAGGAGGGAGGGTCGTCTCGCGCGCCCGCGCCAGCGGGTACGCGAGGGCGAGGGCCGCGAACGAGGCGAGAACGCGGATCACGATGCCGAGGATGACACCGGCGAGTGGAGATCGGAGCTCATCCCAGAACTGTTCTGGCGTGTCGGCGCCGATCGTGACCTCGTCAGCGCTGCCGATGACGACGCCTACGAGGAGCCCGAGCGCGATGATCCCGTAGGACGCCTTCCGCACGTACCAGACGCAGAGCAGCGCTGCCGGATCTCGCCTTCCCGGCCCAAGGGCCGCTTCGGGTGGGATCGGGGGCTCTTCGGGTCGGGAATCTGGCGCTGGCACGGCGAGTCCGAGGGGCGTTCGCGGCAGAGGCCCGAGCGGCAACGTACCTGCGGCGGTCGTCCTCGCGTCACCATCGACGGGTCGTCACGCTTCGCGTGTTCGGGTGCTGTAAGGACCGGCCCGGGAGCCAGTTTGGACCGGCACAATCGTGAAGGCTTCCACGACCGGCGTCGAAAGCACCCTCCGGAGCCACCCATGCCTCGATTTCGCACTTTCATTACCGGCTGTCTCGTGGCTGCGCTCGCCGGCACGCTGCTCGCGAGCACGGGCACGGCCGCCGCGACCAAGAAGCCCGTGCCTGCGACGTTCGTCGGCGACTCCGTCGCCGCCTCGATCAGCTACACCCCCGAGGCGCAGACGGTGCTCTCACGCGGGCTCAGGGTCCGGCTCGACCTGCGCGTCTGCCGGCGCCTCGTCACCTTCGGCTGTCCGTATCAGGGATCGACGCCGCCCAACGCCCTCCAGGCGGTGCAATCACTCGGGCGCAGTCTCGGTGATGTGCTCGTCGTCTACGTCGGCTACAACGAATCGTCCGCGGGGTACGGCAAGGGCATCGACCAGATCATGCGCGCTGCGCTCGGGCAGGGGGCGAAGGGTGTCGTCTGGGTGACGCTTCGCGAAGAGCGCGACACCTACGCTCAGACGAACGTCGCGATCCGCGCAGCCACCAGGCGCTGGCCCCAACTCCGGGTCGCCGACTGGAACGCCTACAGCAGCGGCAAGCCGTGGTTCAGCTCCGACGGGCTCCACATGGACGCCGCCGGCGCCGCGGGTCTCGCCCGATTCCTGCGGCCCTACGTCATCCGCGCCGCTGGGCTCCGCGCCTGACGGACGAACGAGCCCCGCACCCGCTCGCGGACGCCGCTGAACCGTCGCCTTCATGCATGCTGGTGGCATGACCGCGCTTCAACACGGCGGGGTTCCGTCGAACGTCGGCGTGCCCGAGGTGGGCGCGGGTGTGGCGCATCGCCCTCGTCCGATTGGCGCGCTCCGCGCCGCGCTGTCGCGATCACGCCTCGTGCACGTGGTTGCTCCGGCGGGGGCGGGCAAGACGACTCTCGTCGCGCAGGCGGTCGCCGACGTGGACGTACCGGTCGGGTGGCTCACACTGGAGCACTGGGACCGTGGTGCGGGTCGGTTCCTCGGTGACCTCGTCCTCGCGGTGGCCGAGTCGATTCCCGCTGTCAGGGCGGTGCTCGAGCAAGGGGAGAGCGAGGATCCTCGTGAGCTGGCCAGCTCGGTCGGGACGGTCATCGGAGACCGCGAGCTCGTGCTGGTGGTCGACAATGCTCATCTCCTCGACGAGTGGCCGTCGTCCGCAGAGGTTCTCGCCTCGCTCATACGTTCGAGGAGCCGGGGGATGACGATCGTCCTCGTCGAGCGGTTCGTGCCCGTGATCCCCGGGATCGGCGCGGACGTGCTCGCTGCCACCTCGACGATCGGGGACGACGTCGTCCAGGCCGACATCACCGAGGCCGAGGCGATCATCGCGGCGCGCGGGTTCGACGTCGATCCCTTCCTCGCGCTCGAGTCCTCGGGAGGGTGGATCGCCGGGCTCGTGCTGGAGCCGGGGCGCGGGGATCCGGCGACGAGCGGGCGGCTGGCGGCATATCTCGCCGCTGACGTGCGGCCGCGGCTCGATCCCGGCGAGGATGCGTTCCTCGTTCGCTGCTCCGTGTTCGACCGCGTCGACCGGCACCGCGCGATAGCCCTCGCGGGCGAGGCGGGGCCTTCGATGGTGGACGCGCTCAGATCGGCCGGTGTTCCAGGTGTCTGGGACGAGCGTGCGAGTGAGCTGCGGCTGCATCCGCAGATCAGGGAGATCCTCGGTGAGGAGCTCGAGAACGCACCGACCGCCGAACGAGCAGCCGCGTGGACGAGTGCGGCCGCCGTGTATCAGGGAGAGGGCGAGATCAAGCTCGCTCTCGACGCGCTGATCGAGGCCGGAGATCTCGACGGGGCCGGGCGGCTCTTGCCGTCGGTGATCATGGAAGTGGTCGGGCGGCTCGATGTCGAGGAGGCGAAGCGGCTTCTCGTCGCGGTGCCAATGGATCCGGAGCCGCCCGAGGTGATGTACGCACGGCTCTTCCTCGCGGTCGCCGAGCAGGCGGCAGCGGGAGCGCTTCCCGTGCTCGAGGCGCTCGAACGAGACGGGACGGCCGCCGACGTCTTCGCGAAGCTCCCGGCGGTCGGCGCCGTCGTCGTGCTCATGTACACGGCGATCGGGCGTGTGGCCGAGGCGTTCGCGGCGCTCGAGCAGATTCCCCCTGGGCGTGCATACGACACGGCCCGCTTGATCCTCGCCGAGGAGCGCGACGACCCCGACGCTCCGGCCCCCGCGTTCGCCGGGGATTTGCTCGACGCCCTGATCGCCCGCGGTCTGTACTGGCGAGGCCAGATCGGCGAGCTGCAGAGGATCACGAGCACGACGCTGGCCGAGCTGTCGGGCGTGCCCGACCTCGCAGATCGCAGTGCGAACAGCGGCGGGGTTCTCGCACGTCGACTCGCACGCGTCCGCCGGGCCGTCTCGGCGCGTGATCTCGAGGCCGCTCAGACCGTGATCGCCGAGTTCGAGGCGCTGCCGTGGACGAATATCTTCATCGGCCTGTGCGAGGCCGAGATCGGCGTTCGACTCGAGCGGAGCGGCGAGAGTGCGATGCGCGGATTGGCTCACGCATGCGCGTTGCCCGAGGCCGAGAACGTCGGCTACAGCCAGCTCATCGACATGTGGCGTGGCGCGGCGCTCCTCCTGCTCGGTGACCCTGGCGCGGCGGCGATCGAGTTGACGCGCGCGGTGGAGACGATGCGCCGCGGCGGCCGCCGCGTGATGCTGCCGACGGCGCTCGTGTATCTCGCCGAGGCAGCCTGGCAGCTCGGCGACGAGGACGAGGCCGATCGCCTGACGAGGGAAGCGTACTCCGTCGCCCTCACGAACGGAGACCTGGGGCGGCTGCTGCTCGCGCTCGCTGACTTCCCCGGGGTGCTCGCACGTGCGCTCGATCTCGAATCGGAGCCCGACGGCGCGTGGCATGCGCTGGGGCGAGCCGTCATCAGATCACCGTCGACAACGCTTCCGCTCGGCCCGGCCACGGTGCACGTACGCGAGTTCGGCGAGCCGGCCCTCGTCGTCGACGGCCTCGCCGTCCGGCCGAAGATCCGGAAGAGCCTCGAGGTCGTCTCGTTCCTCCTCTCGAGCAGGAACACCACCGCCCGTCGCGCCGAGATCCTCACGGCACTGTGGAACGGACGTGACGACGAAGCGACGCGGGCGTACCTTCGACAGGCAGTCAAGCATCTGCGGGAGGCGCTGCCGGAGGGAGCGGCAATCGTCACCGAGGGAGACACGCTCTCCCTCGTCGGCGCCTTCACGTCCGAGACGGCGGAGTTCGAGACGCTCTGCGCTGCCGCCTCCGGAACCGACGGCCCGGCCCGCAGAGCGCTCCTGTTCGACGCGCTCGAGATCGGGCGGCGAGGGCTCTTCTTCGAAGGGTCGCGCAACGTGGACTGGGTCGACGAGCGCCGCATCCGGATCGGGGCATGGCTCGTGGGCGCCAAGCTCGACGCGGCCGACACCTTGACCGACGAGAATCGACTCCTCGATGCACTCGAGCTCGTGGACGAGGTGCTCGAGCACGATCCACTGGTCGAGCGAGCGTGGCGCGTGCGGATGCGGGCCCTGGGGATGCTCGGCGACTCCGACGGCGTTCTCGACGCATTCCGTGAGTGCAGCGCCGCCCTCGGCACGCTCGGTCTGGAACCGTCCCGGGGAACGCTCGAGCTTGCCCGCCGGCTGCGCGGCTGACGAGACGCAAGGACACGTCAGCCGACGAGGGCGACCCGCCCCCGAGTCTCGCACGGTCTTCACGCGACATTTACGCATGGCTGGCTACCCTCCGCCGGTGCATTTTCGCCGCGCCTTTCTCGCCCTTGCCCTGGCCACCCTCGTGGCGGTCGCTGCGACGGCTGCTGTTGCCGCCCCCGCCGCAGCCACCGTCAAGGTCTGGTTCCTGAAGGGCGAGCAGATGACCACGGTCACGAGGCCCGGCTCGACGGCGCAGGAGGCGGTCGCCGCGCTTCTCGCCGGGCCGACGGCCGCCGAGGCCAAGGCCGGGATCGAGACGTACGTCCCCGCAGGGACATCACTGCGCAGCGTGACCGTCGAGAACGGTGTCGCCACCGTCGACCTGAGCCTGAAGTTCGCGCTCGGCCGGGACGGTTCGAGCCTCCTCGCGCGCCTCTCCCAGGTCGTACACACGGCTACCGGGCCGGAGGGAGCGAAGAAGGTGCGGCTGCTCGTCGAGGGTGGCACCCCGATCGGCATGTTCCCCGGAGCCTTCGTTGCCGGCCCCATTACGGTGGAGTACCTCGAGACGCCGAACGTCTCCGTGCCGAAGCCGCCGACTCCGAAGCCGGTGCCGGTGGTCGACGCCGTGCGGGTAGCGCAGGAGAAGCTTGCGCAGCTCGGCTACCTCTTGCCGAAGGACGTGGACGGGCAGGCGGGGCCGGGCACGCAGTCCGCGGTACTGGCGTTCCAGAAGTGGGAGGGTCTCACGCGGGACGGGCAGCTGGGCCCGCAGACGCTGAAGCGCCTGCAGACCGCACAGCGGCCCACACCTCGCACCCGGCGCGGCACCGGCAGGCGCGCGGAGGTTCTCGTCGACCGGCAGGTTGCCCTCGCGATCGAGAACGACAGGGTCGTCCGAGTGATCCACGTCTCGACGGGGAAGAGCTCGACGCCGACGCCGGCGGGTGACTACAAGACGTACGCCAAGATCGCGAAATGGTGGTCGGTGCCGTTCCGTGAGTGGCTGCTCTGGGCGGTGCCGTTCAACGGCGGGATTGCGTTCCACGAGCTTGCCGAGGTGCCCCCGTACCCGGCCTCGCACGGGTGCGTGCGCGAGACGTTCGTGAACTCGAAGTGGATGTACGACTTCTCCCGGGTCGGCATGCCCGTCAAGGTGCTGACGAGCTCCCGATGAGGCCGCGGCTCCTCATCTTCGCGGTCGTCGTCGTAGCCCTCGCAGCCGCCGGGGCCGGCGGTGCCGCAGCGCCGCCGACGAAGCAGGCCGGCACGCTCACGGTCGGGCTCGCCATGCCGAGCGAGGGCTTCCAGGTCGGCATCGTCAAGGGCTCCGAGGTCGTCTACGCGCAGGGCTTCGAGATCGACCTCGCCAAGGCGCTCACGGCCCGGCTCGGGCCTGAGCAAGACGGTCTTCGTCCAGAACCGGTTCGACCGCCTCTTCTCGGCCGGTGCCAAGCCCTTCGACCTGGCGATCGGCGAGATCTCGATCACCGCTGCGCGCAAGCGCACGGTCGACTTCTCACGTTCCTACATGGCAGTCGACCAGGGCGTGCTCGCCGCGCAGACCGTTCGCGTCGTGCCGACGACGATCGCCGGCCTGAAGCGGCTGAAGCTCTGCGCGCTCGCCAAGTCGACCGGGGCGGAGGTCGCGCAGCAGACCATCGCTCCCACGAGGCCGGTGCTGCTCGTCGGGAACGTGCCGACGCTGATGCTCGACCTCCAGACCGGGCGCTGCGAGGCCGTCGTCTACGACGCACCCGCGCTCGGCACGTTGAAAGCGCGGGCGCCGCTTCGCTACGGCCCCTTCGTCGGCGTCGTGAAGACCGGCGAGCAGTACGGGATCGCGATTCCCAAGGGCGGCACGCTCCTGGCGCCCGTGAACAAGGCACTCGCGTCGCTGCTCGCGGACGGCACCGTCGACCGCCTCGCGCGCAAGTGGCTGACCGTCGACCCGAGCGACCTCCGGGTGCTGCGATGAGACGGTCGGCGCTCCGTCGCACGTCTCGTCCCGGCGCTCGCGCTCGTCGCCGCGTCTCGCGCTCGTCGCAGGGCTCCGCGCTCGCGAGCACTTCGACATCGAAGCAAGCGTCCGACGAGATCGTCGCGAAGGACTACGACCTCGGAGTGCGCCTGTTTCCGCAGCCCGGGCTGAAGGGACGGCTCGCGACCATGCCGATCCGCCTCTGGGGCACGGTCGCCGTACCCGCGACTGCCGGCCCGCACCCCGTCGTCGTGATCGCACACGGTGCTCACGGCGACAACTGCCCCGGAGAGTACGGAGAGTGGCCCTGCTGGAAGCGGGAACAGCGGAACGATCTCGGCTTCCGCTCGCTCGTGAAGGCTCTCGCCGCGCAGGGGTTCGTCGCGATCGCCCCGGACGTCAATGCGGCGTACACCGGTGGCTGGGGTGAGATCCCGAGCAAGGAGGTGGTTCGCTTCCGCCAGGTGATGGACGCGACGATCACGCAGCTCGCGCTCGCGTCGGCCGGTGCGCGCACGACATTCGGGATCCCGCTCAAGGGCAAGGTCGACCTCTCGCGGCTCGGGCTGCTCGGCCACTCGCGCGGCGGCATGAACGTCCTGCGCTGGTCGAAGACGCAGAACGCCCGCTCGATCTTCCTGCTCGCCCCGTACTTCGACAAGGCGCAGCGCATCCCGAACGTCCCGGCCACCCTGCTGCTCGGCACCTGCGACTTCGACACGAATCAGGACGGCGCGGGGTACTTCTCCGCTCTGAGAGGCCGGCCCCGTACGCAGCCCGCGTACCAGCTGACGCTGACGGGTGCGAACCACAACTTCTATAACCAGACGCTCGTCACCCTGAAGAAGGACGACGCGGAGGAACAGCAGAGCCGGCGCTGCGCAAAGCCGCTCCGGCTCACGGCCTCAACGCAGCAGGCCTTCCTCCAGCAGGTCGTGCTCGACCACTTCGGCAACTCGCTCCTCGGGGCGGACGCCGCCGCCTGGATCGCCACACCCGCGTCGGGTGAGCTCTACGGCCAGCGCGTGGCCGTGAAGAGCATCACGCCCTAAGAGCCTGACCTCCACCGGCGCGTCAGACGCGTTCGGCGTGGCTCCTGCCGCCGGAAGCGACCTCCCGAGCTGACGGACCGCTCGACCTTCGTCGCGGGCTGGTGACGCGCTCGACCCCGGCCATCAGTCGCCTGTAGGTGATGAGAGGCCTGCACTGCGGGCCTCTGTCATGAGGGCGCCGGATGTCTTCTCGTGACGACGACTCGCCATCTGCCGACAGCCCATCGCACCGTGGGTGTCAACGAACAGTCAGTCGTTGTGTTGCGCCACAGGGTTGCAAAGTGGGGGAAAGTGGTTTAGAGTGGGGCAACGTGGGAGCGACCCTGGAGCTTGACGCATGTTCATCGGCCAGTACGACCACTCGATCGACGACAAGAGCCGGCTCACCCTGCCGGCTCGGTTCCGCGACGCCCTGGCCGACGGCGTCGTGCTCTCGAAGGGGCTCGACGGCAGCGTCGACGTCTATCCGAAGGACGCCTGGCAGACGACCATCGCGGAGCGCATCGGTGGCCTCGACCCGCTCAGCTCCGAGGCTCGCACGCTGCAGCGCCTCTTCTTCGGCGGTGCCGCAGAGGACACGCCCGACAAGCAGGGCCGCGTTCTCCTGCCTGCCCACCTCGTTCGCTACGGAAGCCTCGTCAAGGACGTCACGGTGATCGGAACCCACGATCACCTCGAGATCTGGGATCGCTCGACCTGGGTGGAGCGCCTGGAAGGGATCGAAGGGAGTGCCGAACATGCTGCCGAACGTCTTGCCGCACAGCGCGTCTGATCACACCCCCGTCCTCGCGGACGAGGTGCGCCGCCTGCTGGCCGTGCAGCCGGGCGAGACGGTCGTCGATGCGACCTTCGGCGCCGGCGGCCACGCCCGACTTCTCGCCCAGGACCTTCGCGGCAACGGCAAGCTCGTGGCGATCGACCGCGACCCGAGCGCCAAGGCGCACTTCGACCGGTTCAAGGCGCAGGCCGGAGTGGACGTCCGCTTCCTCCGCGGCGATTTCGCGCTCGTTCTCACGCAGCTCGCGACGAACGACATCAAGGCCGACGCGATCCTGCTCGACGTCGGCGTCTCGTCGATGCAGATCGACCGCCCCGAGCGCGGCTTCTCGTACGCCACCGACGCGCCGCTCGACATGCGGATGGATCCCTCGGGCGAGATCACCGCAGCGACGATCGTGAACACCTGGGACGAGAAGGAGCTCGCGACGATCTTCCGCCGCTTCGGCGAGGAGCGCTACGCAGGGCCGATCGCCCGGGCGATCGTGCGCCGGCGGGCCGAGCGCGCGTTCTTCCGCACCGCCGACCTCGTCGACGTGATCAAGATGGCGATCCCGACGCCCGCCCGCTTCGGAGAGGGGCACCCCGCCAAGCGCGTCTTCCAGGCGCTCCGCATCGCCGTCAACGACGAGCTCGGCCAGCTCGAGGCCGCGCTGCCGGCCGCCGTCGCGATGCTTCGTCCCGGTGGCCGACTCGCCGTGATCAGCTTCCACTCGCTCGAAGACCGCATCGTGAAGCAGTTCATGGTCGCCGGCGCGAAGGGATGCACCTGCCCACCCGACTTCCCGATCTGCGCCTGCGGCAAGGAGCCCGAGCTGCGCCTGCTGACGCGGAAGCCCGTGCGGCCGTCCGCCTCCGAGCTCGACCGCAATCCACGGGCAGCCTCGTCCCGGCTACGGGTCGCGGTCAAGGCGTAGTGCGATAGTGGCCGCTCCGGGAAATACGGCACCGCCTGGGCGGCTGCAAACGCTTCGCATCGCGTCGTCCTCGGTCGCCCCGATACAACCCCGTATCGCGGCTCCCTGCGTCCTAGCGCTGCTCGGTTTTCGCTCGCCCAGGCAGCACCGGATTCCCCGGAGAGACCACTGATGTCGACGATCGCCGAGGGAGCGGTCGCCCGCAAGGAGCGGCGGGTCGAGAAGCGAGACGTCCGTTCGCGCACCCACTTCGCGGGCAGCGTCGTGTGGATCGTCGTCGTCGGAGTGGCCCTCGCCGGCATCGTCGCCGTCAACGTCGTCGTGCTCCAGCTCAACATGCAGTTCGACGGCCTCAGCCGTGAGCGGGCCCAGCTCAAGGCCGACAACGCGCTTCTGCGCTCGCGGCTCTCGAGCGCATCGGCCAATGCGCGGATCGAGGAGGTTGCGACCGCGAAGCTCGGCCTTCAGCCGGCCGACCCGTTGACGACGACGTACGTCCGGCTGGGCGCGAAGTGAGGGATCGGCGCGCGAACCACCGGATTCGCCTGCTGCTTCTCGCCTTCGGTCTTCTCTTCGTCGTCGCCATCGGCCGAGCGGCATGGGTGCAGGGGCTCCAACACGACCGCTTCTCGAAGATGGCGGTCACGCAGCATCGGGAGACGATCGAGGTGCCGGCCGGCCGCGGCACGATCTACGACCGCACCGGCGAGCCGCTCGCGATCGGCGAGCAGGCGACCACGATCTACGCCGACCCGCGCAACATCGGCGACGCCCAGCGCGCCGCCGTCGTCGCCGGCAAGACGCTCGGGCTCGACGCGAACACGCTCTACCCGACTCTGAAGGACAGGTCGAAAGGGTTCGTCTACATCGCCCGCAAGGCCGATCCGGTGAAGGCGGAAGCGCTGAGCAAACGCGAGATCCCCGGGCTCGGCTTCTACCCCGAGGAGTTGCGCGCGTACCCGCAGGGGAGGGTCGCCTCGCACGTGCTGGGCTTCGCGGGCACCGACAACCATGGTCTCGACGGGCTCGAGCGCTCGCTCGACAAGACGCTGTCGGGAAGGCCCGGATTCGAGACGATCGTCAAGGATCCCTTCGGCCGCGCGATCGACGTCGTCACCTCGCGAGCCGAGCGGCCGGGGCGGAACGTGACGCTGACGATCGACCATCAGATCCAGTCGAATGCCGAGCAGGTCCTGGCCCGCACGGTGAAGCAATTCGGCTGCCCGTGGCGCCGCCGCGATCGTGATGGACCCGCGCACCGGCGCCATCCTCGCGATGGCGAACTACCCGACGTTCGATGCAAACGAGTTCTCCACCGCATCCCCCGACGCGAGGCGCAACCGCGCCGTCACCGACGCCTACGAGCCTGGCTCGACGTTCAAGATCGTGACGATCGCCGGTGCGCTCGAGGACAACGTCGTCTCGCCCTCGAGCACCTTCACGCTCGCGCCCACGATCCAGGTCGCCGACCGTGTGATCCACGAGGCCCACATCCGCGGCACCGAGGTGATGAGCGTCAAGCAGATCCTCTCCCAGTCGTCGAACGTCGGCACCATCACCGTCGCCGAGAAGCTCGGCCCCGGCGAGCTGGCGGGCTGGATCGACCGATTCGGGTTCGGCCGGCCGACGGGCATCGACTACCCGGGCGAGAGCTCGGGCCTCGTCTTGCCGCTCGAGGACTGGTCGGGCTCGACGATCGGCACCGTGCCGATCGGCCAGGGGATTGCGGTGACGCCGCTGCAGATGGTCTCTGCCTACGCGACGATCGGCAACGGCGGCGTCCGTGTCACGCCACGCCTCGTCGAGAAGGTCGGCAGCAAGCGGATCCGTGGCCCCAGAGCGACACAGGTCGTCTCGAAGCCCACGGCCGACCGGATGATGTCGATGTTCCGTGACGTCGTGCTCGAGGGCACGGGCACCGAGGCGGCGATCCCGGGGTACACCGTCGCCGGCAAGACCGGTACCGCCGAGAAGGCCGAGAACGGGCGCTACGTGAAGAAGTACGTCGCCTCGTTCGTCGGCCTCGTGCCCGCGAAGAAGCCGCGGCTGGCGATCCTCGTGATGGTGGACGAGCCGCGGGGCAACATCTACGGCGGCGTCGTGGCCGCGCCGGCCTTCCGCGACATCGCCCGGTTCGCGCTCCAGTACCTCGAGGTACCGCCCGACGCACCCGAGAGCAAGACGTCGCTGACGGCGGCCGCCGGGCCTTCGAACCAGTAGCTCGCCCAAGCGCCCGCAGCGCGCCGTAGGCACGGGTCGACCGGCGTCCCGCCCTAGAATGGGCTCCCGTGAACCTCGACGACCTGACGCGCGTGCTCGCCGCGAGCGAGAGCAGCGCCCGCGGAGCCGTCGAGATCACCGACCTCGCCTACGACGCCGATCGCGTCTCTCCCGGCGCCGTGTTCTTCTGCGTGCCCGGCTCGCGCGCGGACGGTCACGAGTTCGCTCCGCGCGCGGTGGCGGCCGGCGCGGCCGCCCTCGTCGTCGAACGGCCTCTGGAGCTCGACGTGCCGCAACTCCTCGTCGAGGACGCGCGCATGGCGATGGCCGTCGCCGCCGACAGCTTCTTCGGCCAGCCGACGCGATCGCTCGAGGTCGCAGGCGTCACCGGAACGAACGGCAAGACGACCACTGCCTTCCTGCTGCGCTCCGTGCTCGCTGCCGCGGGCCGTTCACCGGGGCTCGTCGGCACCGTCGAGTGGGTCGTCGGAGGCACGACTCGGCCCGCCCCGCACACCACGCCCGAGGCGATCGACCTCCAACGGCTCTTTCGCGAGATGGTCGACGCCGGTGACACGAGCGTCGCGGTCGAGGCGTCGTCCCACGGCTCGATCCTCCACCGGCTCGACCGCGTCCGCTTCGACGCGCTCGTCTTCACGAACCTCTCCCAGGACCACCTCGACCTGCACGGGACGATGGAGGAGTACTACCAGGCGAAGCGCCGCCTCTTCACCGGCGCGCAGCCGCCGCCGGCGGCAGTGAACGTGGGCGACGAGTACGGCCGCAGGCTCGCGCTCGAGCTCGCCGAGTCGCAGCGCGCACCGCTCGTCACCTTCGGGCTGACGGAGGCGGCAGAGGTCCGGCCCGAGGACCTCGAGCTGGGGCCGCAGGGCAGCCGGTTCCGGGCCGCCGGCGTCGAGATCGAGACGCCGCTGCGCGGCCGCTTCAACGTCGAGAACGTGCTCGGCGTCGTCGCCGCGGGCATCCTCCTCGATGTCGACGACGAGGACCTCGCGCAGGGGATCCGGGCGATGTCCGGCGTGCCCGGCCGGTTCGAGGCGGTCGACGAGGGCCAGCCGTTCGCGGTCATCGTCGACTACGCGCACACCCCCGACTCGCTCGACACCGTGCTCCAGGCGGCCCGGGGGCTCGGCGACGGCCGGGTCATCTGCGTGTTCGGCGCCGGGGGCGACCGCGACCGCGGCAAGCGGCCCGTGATGGGCGCTGTCGCCGTGCAGCGGGCCGACCACGTCATCGTCACGTCCGACAACCCGCGCAGCGAGGAGCCGCTCGCGATCATCCAGGACATCCTGCAGGGGGCGGGCACGGGCGTCGAGATCGACCCCGATCGCCGCAGTGCCATCCACCGCGCGGTGGCGCTCGCGACGCCGGGTGACGTCGTCGTGATCGCGGGCAAGGGGCACGAGCAGGGCCAGGAGACTGCGGGAGAGGTAGCGCCGTTCGACGACCGTGTGGTGGCGCGCGAGGCGCTGCGCGAGGCGGGGTCCGCCGGGTGAGGGACGCAGGGGAGACGCGCTCGTGATCCCGGTCGAATGGGACGAGGTCGCCGCGCTCGCGCTCGGTGCGCTCGCGCGGCCGGCGGCCGCGGCCGCCGCCGGGTCGATCACCGGCATCAAGGCAGACTCCCGCGTCGTCGGCCCGGGCGACCTGTTCGTCGCGCTGAACACGGGGGTCGAGCACGTCGCCGACGCCGCCGCGCGAGGTGCCGCCACCCTCGTTCCCGACGACCAGGAGGCCGCCCTCGCGGCGCTCGCGTCGCTCGTTCGCTCGAAGAGCGAGGCGCGCGTCGTCGCCGTCGTCGGCTCCACCGGCAAGACGTCGACCAAGGACATCCTCGGGGCGCTCTGCAGTGCCGCCACCCCGACGGTGTGGGCAGAGGCGAGCCAGAACAACGAGATCGGCCTTCCGCTCACCGTCTGCCGGCTCGAGCCCGACACGGCGGTGCTCGTGACCGAGATGGGGATGCGCGGGCTCGGGCAGATCGCGGCGCTCTGCGAGATCGCCCGCCCCGACGTCGCGGTCGTCACCTCGATCGGGCCCGAGCACCTCGAGCTCGTCGGCACGGTCGAGCGTGTCGCCGAGGCGAACGCCGAGGCGATCGCTGCGCTCCCGGCCGGCGGTATCGCCGTCGTGCCGGCCGATGCGCCGGAGCTCGAGCCGCATCTCCGTCGCACCGACATCGAGATTCGTCGCTTCGACCGGTCGCAGGTCGACGGAGCCGGGAACGACTGGCGCTTCCTCGTCGGTGGCGCGCGACGTGCGGCTGCGACTGCCGTTCACTGCGCGCCACATGGCCGAGAACACCCTCGCCGCGCTCAGCGCCTACGACGCGCTCGGGCTGTCGCTCGATCAGGCCCAGGAGGGCGCAGACGCGATCAGGCTCTCGCGCTGGCGTGGGGAGGAGGCGCCGCTTCCGGGCGGTGGCCTCGTCATCAACGACGCCTACAACGCGAACCCGACGTCGATGCGGGCAGCGCTGCTCGACCTCGCGGAGCGTGCCGGCGACGCGCCGCCGGGTGGCGATCCTCGGCGAGATGGCCGAGCTGGGCGACGCTTCGCGCCGCTACCACGAGGAGATCGGCCGCCTCGTCGACGAGCTCGGGATCGAGATCGTGATCGCGGTCGGCGATGCCGCAACGGGGTACGTCGGTGACCTCAACCGGCGCGGCCGACTGCATGTACCCGACGTCGAGGCTCTCGAGACGGCGCTCGAGGACCTCGCGCCGGGCGATGCGATCCTCGTCAAGGCATCCCGTGCGGTCGGGCTCGAAGGCATCCCGGCCTCGATCGAGAAACGGTCAAGGGCATGGTCCGAGTCCTGATCGCCGGCCTCGTCGCGATGGTGATCGCCATCGTGATCGGCCCCACCTTCATCGACTGGCTGCGCCGTACCGGCGTCGGTCAGCAGATCCGCGAGGAGGGCCCGGCCCGCCACATCGTCAAGCAGGGCACGCCGACGATGGGCGGCCTCCTGATCCTCGCCACGGCGATCGACGCCGTTCCTCGTCCTCTCGCTGTACACGCTACCCGGCCTTGCGCTGCTGTTCCTGACGCTCGGCTGCGCCGCGATCGGCTTCACCGACGACTACCTCAAGGTGCGCAAGCGACGCTCACTCGGGCTTTCGGGCCGCTGGAAGATGCTCGGTCTCGTCGTGATCACGATCGCGGTCGGCTGGGTCGTGACGCAGGTCGGCTACCTCGACACCGAGATCTACTTCCCGATCGTCGACGTCAACATCGACCTCGCACTGGCTCTACTTCCCGTTCCTCTTCATCGTGATCGCGGGCACCGCGAACGGCGTCAACCTGACCGACGGCCTCGACGGGCTCGCCGCCGGAACCTGCGCGATCTCGATCCTCACCTTCCTTGCGATCGCCACCATCGCCTGGATCCGCTCGGGGCCGGTCGGAGAGCGCAGCGACAACTACCTCGACGTCGCGATCTTCGCCGCCGCGCTGATCGGCGGCGTGATCGGCTTCCTCTGGTTCAACGCATTCCCGGCCGAGGTGTTCATGGGCGACACGGGCTCGATGGCGCTCGGCGGAGCCATCGCCGGGCTCGCCGTGATGACGCAGACCGAGGTGCTCCTGATCTTCATCGGCGGCATCTACCTGATCGAGGCGCTCTCGGTGATGATCCAGGTCGCGAGCTTCAAGCGCACCGGCAAGCGTGTCTTCCTGATGGCGCCGATCCACCACCACTTCGAGATGAAGGCGTGGTCGGAGACCAAGATCATGGTGCGGTTCTGGATCGTCGGCGCGATCCTCTGCACGATCGGGTTCGTCCTCTACTACCGCTACTACCTCCGCTTCAAGCTGTAGTGCGCCTCTGCCGGCGCGGACCGCGCTCGTCCCGGTTGCGATCGCGGTCGCGGTGATGGTCGTCTGGGGTGCGACGCCGATCGCGACCCGCCTCGCGCTCGACGACCTCTCGCCGCTCGTCGTCGCCTGCCTGCGCACCGTCCTCGCCGGCCTCGTCGCGATCCCGCTGCTCTCGGCGATGCGCCAGAGGCTCCCCACCAGCGCCCGCTCGCGCAAGCTGCTGGGAATCTCGGCCGCGGTCGGTTTCGTCATCTTCCCGGTCGTCTACACGGTCGGGCAGCAGCGCACGTCGGCCCTGCACGGAGTGATGATCCTCGCGGCGCTGCCGATCTTCACGGGCCTCTACGCGGCCGCTCGTCGCCCGCCGCGCTCCGCGGCCGGGGTGGCTCGCCGGGTGCGCGGTCGCCCTCGTCGGCGAGGTCGTGCTGATCGCCGGCCGCGGCGCCTCGGCGAGCGACGCGACGCTCGCGGGCGACCTGCTCGTCCTCGCCGCGGCGCTGTGCGTGTCGGCCGGGTACGTCGCGGCGCGATGCTCCCGCCGCGTGGGCTCTCGAGCCTCGCGACGACCCTCTGGGGCGTGCTGCTCGGGACGTTCGTCCTCGCACCGCTCCTCGTTGCGCTCGCTCGCACGCGACGGCGTGCCGGAGGCAGACGCGACCGCGTGGGGCGCGGTGCTCTTCCTCGCGGTCGTGACGTCGATCCTCGGCTACCTCGGCTGGTACTGGGCGCTCGACCGGGGAGGCATCGCCAGGATCGCGACGCTGCAGTTCCTGCAGCCGGTGTCGGGGTTCGTCCTCGCCGCGCTCGTCCTCGGCGAGCACGTGACCGTGCCGATCGCGGTGGGCAGCGCGCTGATCGTCACCGGGATCGTGATCGCCCAGCGGGGCTGAGCGGTGTGGGGCGGAGTGCCCGCGCAGCCGAGCCCGGACGACAGGCTGAAGCCTGTCGCCTAGGCTTCGCTGATGGCGCCGATCCCCGAGCGGGTCCTTGTCGTCGGGCTGGCGCGCTCCGGCCGCGCTGCCGTGACGGCGCTCCGGGCGTCGGGCACCGCTGTCGTCGCCTACGACGCAGATCCCGGGACAGACGTCGCGGGGATCGACGGTGAGACACGCCTCGGCGCCTGGCACGACGCATACCTCGACGGAGTCGGACTTCGTCGTCAAGAGCCCCGGCGTGCCCGCCGAGGCAGCGCCGGTGGAGGCCGCCCGCACCAGGCGAATCCCGGTCATCTCCGAGATCGAGCTCGGCGCGCGCCTGCTCGCCAACCCGATCCTCGGGGTCACGGGCACGAACGGCAAGACGACGACGACAGCGCTGCTCGGCGCGATGTTCGACGCGGCGGCATCGGCCGGTCGAGGTCGTCGGCAACATCGGCCGACCGCTGACGAGCCTCGTCGGCGTCGGCGGCCCCGGGCGCCTGGGTCGTCTGCGAGCTCTCGTCCTTCCAGCTCGAGGACATCGACACGCTGCGGCCACGGATCGCCGTGCTCCTGAACCTCGAGCCCGACCATCTCGACCGGCACGGCAGCTTCGACGCCTACGGCGATGCCAAGTTGCGCATCTTCGAGAATCAGGGTGCGGACGACGTCGCCGTCGTCCCGCGCGGCTTCGGCCCGATTCCGGGTGCGGCGCGGCGGATCGAGTTCGGCGGCGACGACGCGCTGCCCGCCGAGCCGCTCATCCCAGGCGCGCACAACCGCGAGAACGCGGCCGCAGCGGTTGCCGCCGCGCGGGCGGCCGGCATCGACGACGAGGCCATCGCGCTGGCGCTTCGCACGTTCCCGGGGGTCGAGCACCGGATCGAGGAGGTTGCGACGATCGCGGGCGTCCGCTACGTCAACGACTCGAAGGCGACCAACGTCGCCGCGGCGCTGCGCGCGCTTGCATCCTTCCCCGGGGCGCGGAAGCTCGTGATCCTCGGGGGCCGGGGCAAGGCGGAGCCGTACGCGCCCCTCGCGGAGGCCTTCGCGTCGGGCGATCGGGCCTACCTCATCGGCGAGGCGACCGAGGCGATTGCCGCTGCGCTCGATGCTGCCGGGGTCACGTTCGTGCGAAGCGGTGATCTCGCAACAGCGGTTGCCGCGGCCTCGCTCGACGCGCGGGAGGGCGACGTCGTGCTCCTCTCGCCGGCCTGTGCGAGCTTCGACCAGTTCACGAGTTTCGAGCACCGTGGGGAGGAGTTCGGGAAGCTGGTGCAGAAGCTCACGGGGTGAAACGGGGGGCGGTGACGTCACGATCGGACGGACAACTCGAGCAGCGCCTGCTCGTTCTCGTCACGCTCGGGCTCGTCGCGTTCGGGCTCGTGATGGTCTTCAGCGCCACCTCCGCGTCCGCCGCGATCGGTGCGGGCGACCCGATGACCTTCCTCGTCAAGCAGGGCGCCTACGCCGTCGTGGGGCTCCTGCTGCTCGCGCTCGCCTCGCGGTTCGACTACCACCGGCTGCGGGCGCTCGCGCCGATCCTGCTCGTCGGTGCGTTCGCGTTGTGCGTCGCGGTCCTCGCCGTCGGACCGCCGATCAACGGGGCCCGCCGCTGGTTCCTCCTCGGGCCGATCAGCGTGCAGCCGTCGGAGGTCGCGAAGATCGCGGTCTGCATCTGGGCCTGCGCGCTCCTCGCACGGCGTCCGACCCCGCGCACGATGGGCGAGCTGATGAAGCCCCTCGGCATCGTCGTCGGCCTCTTCTCCGTCCTCATCCTGCTCGAGCCCGACCTCGGCACGACGATCACGCTCTGCATCATGGTGGCCGGGATCCTGGTCGTCTCGGATGTTCCGTTCCGGCTCCTCGCCCTCGGCGGCTCGATCGCGCTCGTGCTCGGTGCGGCCGCGATCTACGCCGAGCCGTACCGGCGAGCCCGGTTCCTCAGCTTCGTCGACCCGTGGCAGGACCCGCAGGGCGCCGGCTTCCAGACGGTGCAGGCGATCATCGGGATGGGCTCGGGCGGCATCACCGGAGAGGGGCTCGGTCAGGGGATCTCGAAGATCTTCTACCTTCCCGAGGCGCACACCGACATGATCTTCGCGATCGTCGGCGAGGAGCTCGGCCTGATCGGCTCGACCGCCGTGATCGCGGCGTTCGCGGTCTTCGCGTGGGCCGGGTTCCGGATCGCCCTGCAGTGCCGGGATCCGTTCGGCAAGCGGCTCGCCGCCGGCATCACGACGCTCGTCTGCGGACAGGCCGCGGTCAACCTCTGCGCCGTCCTGGGCATCGCTCCGCTGACCGGGATTCCGCTCCCGTTCGTCTCCTACGGTGGCTCCTCGCTCATCGTTCTGCTCGCCGGGGTCGGAGTTCTCCTTAACATCGCCGTGAATGACCGAGTCGTCGAAGCTCGTAGTCGTGATCGCAGCGGGAGGAACCGCAGGTCACATCAGGCCCGCTCTCGCAGTCGGGGAAGCGCTGCGCGCGCGCGGAGCGACCGTGACGTTCGCCGGCAGTCCCGACCGCGTCGAGTCGCGGCTGGTTCCTGAAGCGGGCTTCGAGCTCGACACGTTCGCGATCAGCGGCTTTCCCCGGAAGCCCTCGGTCGCGCTCCTCCGTGCCCTCTGGCGGGCCGGGAAGGCGCCGTTCGCCTGCCGGGCGATCCTGAAGCGGCGTCGGCCCGACGTCGTCCTCGGTGGCGGCGGCTACGTCGCAGGGCCGATGGTGCTCGCCGCCCGCCTCTCCGGGATACCCGCGGCGCTCACCGAGGCCGACGCGCACCTCGGCCTCGCGAACCGGCTTGCCGCCCCGTTCGCCTCGAAGCTGTTCCTCGCCTACGAGATCCCGGGCCGCTCCGGGAAGAAGGTCGAGGTCGTGGGGCGCCCGATCCCGCTCGCCCACCTCGGTGCGAGCCGCGCCGAGGCGCGGGCCCGCTTCGGCTTCGGCTCCGCCGAGCGCGTCGTCGCCGTCTTCGGGGCGCTCGCCGGGGCGACGTCGCTGAACGAGATGGCGGTCTCGGCCTGGGGTGACGAGGGGCCCGCCGTGTTGCACGTCTCCGGCGAGCGCGACTTTCCGGCGCTCGAGGCCCGTGCCCGGCGCGCCGGATACGTCCTGATGCCGCAGACCGAGCACTTCGGCGACGTGCTCGCGGCGGCCGACGTCGCGGTCAGCCGGGCCGGTGGCACCGTGTGGGAGCTCGCCGCAGCGGGGACGCCGGCGATCCTCGTCCCGTACCCGTACGCGACCGCCGACCACCAGACGCTGAACGCGCGCCACTTCGAGCGCGGGGGCGGCGCGATCGTCGTCCCGGACGCGGAGATCGGAACGGTGCCCGCGCTCGTCGCAGAGCTGCTCGGAGACCGGGAGCGGCTCGCTGCGATGCGCGCGGCGATGCTGTCGCTGGCGCGGGTCGATGCGGCCGATACGATCGCCGAGGGGTTGATCGCTCTTGCCGGCCGCTGACGGGCCTCTCGGCGGACGCCGACTGTACTTCGTCGGCATCGGCGGCTCGGGCATGTCGGCCTACGCGAACATCGCCAGGGCGCTCGGAGCCGACGTACGCGGCTGGGACGTCGGGGACACCATCTTCATGGGATCGCTCGAGGGGATCGACGTCGATCTGGGCGGCGAGCCGAGTCCACCCGCGGGCTGGGAGGTGATCGTCTCGACGGCCCACACCCGGCGCAGCGACGGGACGCCCCGCGCCGAGTTCCTGGCCGAGCTCGTCGCGGCGCAGCCGGCGATCGTCGTCGGCGGTGCCCACGGCAAGACGACCACCGCCGCGATGATCGCTTTCGTCCTGCACGAGACCGGCCGCGACCCGGCCTGGATCATCGGCGGCATGGTCCCGCAGCTCGGCGGCAACGCGGGGGTCGGCGAGGGCTGGCTCGTGGTCGAGGGCGACGAGTCCGATCGCTCGATCGGTGCGCTGGCACCGCAGATCGCGGTGATCACGAACATCGAGCTCGACCACCACGCAACCTATGCCTCCGAGGCGGAGCTCCGGGCGTTCTTCGACGCGTGGCTCGAGACCGTCCCGCACGTCGTCCGCAGCTGGGAGCTGCAGCCGGTGGAGCTCGAGCTCGCCATCCCGGGCGATCACAACCGCCAGAACGCGGCCGCCGCCCTCGCTGCGCTCGAGCTCGCGGGCATGCCTCGCGCGGAGGCCGAGGCGGCGATCGTGCGGTTCACCGGCGTGGGGCGGAGGCTCGAGCTCGTCGGGGAGCACGGCGGCGTCACGGTCTACGACGACTACGGTCACAACCCGACCGAGCTCGAGGTGACGCTGCGAACCGCGCGGTCGCTGACGCGAGGCAGGCTGATCGCCGTCTACCAGCCACACGTCGTCGAGCGCACGCGGCAGCTGCACGCGGAGCTCGGCGAGGCGCTGGGGCTCGCCGACGCCGCGATCGTGACGGACATCATCGGCGCCCGCGACGCACCGCGCGAGGGGGTCTCCGGGAAGCTGGTGCTCGACTCGCTGCCGCCGGGCGTGCGGGCGGGGTGGGCGCCGTCGCTCGACGACGCAGCCACGCTCGCGCTCGCCTGGGCGCGGCCGGGCGACCTCGTGATCACGTTCGGCGTGGGGGAGCCGTGGAAGATCGCGCGCGCGATCGTGGACGGGCTGCCGGGATGACCACTCCACCGCTCGCCTTCCGGGAGGACGTCGCGCTCTCGCGCCTGACGACGATCGGCACCGGAGGGCCGGCACGGGCGTACGCCGAGCCACGCACGCTCGCCGAGCTCGAGCAGGTGCTGCAGGCCGCAGCGCAACGCGACCTCGCGGTCGCCACCGTGGGCCTGGGCTCGAACCTCCTCGCGGCCGACACCGGCGTGGACGCGCTCGTGCTGCGGCTGGCCGGCGAGCTCGCCGCGGTTCGGGCCGACGGCACGCTGCTCGTCGCCGGCGGCGGCGCCACGAACGCGGTCTGCCTGCACCGCGCCCGGGCGGCGGCGCTCGGCGGCTTCGAGTTCGCCTGTGCCATCCCCGGGACGGCCGGCGGCGGCGTGTGGATGAACGCCGGCGCCTACGGCAGCGACTGGAACGCGATCGTGAAACGTGCGCTCGTGGCAACCGCGGACGGCACCGGCTGGCTGACGCCCGCCGAGCTCGGCTTCTCGTACCGGCACTCGAGCCTGCGACACGGCCAGGTCGTCGCCGCCGTCGAGTACCGGCTGGAGCCGCGCCCGGCCGACGAGATCCGTGCCGAGGTTCGGGACCTCGTCGGGCGCCGCAAGGCGACCCAGCCGACGACGAAGCGGACGTTCGGCTCGGTCTTCAAGAACCCACCCGGAGAGATCGGTGCCGGGAGGATGCTCGAGCTCTGCGGCCTCAAGGGCCATCGGGTCGGTGGCGCCGTCATCTCGCCGAAGCACGCCAACTTCATCGAGAACGCCGGCGGAGCCACGACCGCGGACTGCCTGGCGCTGATGGCCGAGGCACGCCGCCGCGCGCGCGAGGCGTACGGCGTCGAGCTCGAGCACGAGGTCGTGCTGCTGGGGAAGATCGCTGCCGCGTAGGCGAGCGGCGACCGGCTTCAGCCGGTCGTCCGGGCTCCCGACGTAGGAGCCTGGCGGCGGGCGGCGAACTGAACGAGGTGGCCAGCGGGGGACGAGTCGAACGCGGATCGCGTCCCCGCGCGCGCGCGGCGAGTGTCGTTGTCCCGCTTCGCGCGCCGGATCACCGGCGAGCGCCTCGATCTGGCGCGACTCGTCCCCTCCGGCCGCTCCCTCGGAATCGCCCTGCTCATCGTCGCCGGCGCCGCCGTCGCCTGGTTCGGCGCGCGCGAGACCGGCGTGTTCTCCGTCCGCACCGTCGACGTCGCGGGAGCGTCCCCCGCTGTGGCGCAGCAGGTGCGCAGGGCGCTCGCGCCGGCGCGGGGCACGAGCCTGCTCAAGCTCGACCTCGATGCGTCGCGCCGGCTGGTGGCGGCGCTCCCCACCGTCGAGAGCGTCCGCTTCGATCGCGCCTACCCGCACACGCTTCGCGTCGTCGTCGTGCCGGAGCGGCCCGTCGCGGTCGTCCGGCAGGGGGCCGACTCGTACCTCGTCGCCGAGAGCGGCAGGGTGATGGCCACGGCCGAGCGTCGCAACCGGCCCGCACTCGCGCGGATCTGGGTCGACCGCACCGTGAAGCTCCGGGTCGGCGACCCGACCGAAGGCGACCTCCGGACGGCCGTGGCCGCCGTTGCTCCGCTCGCGGGCTCCCGCTTTCCGGGGCGCGTCAGCTCCGTCACGGCAACGCAGGAGGCGCTGACGCTGCGCCTCCGCTCGGGCCTCGAGGTGCGCCTCGGCGATGCCGTCGACGTGCCGCTGAAGCTGGCCGTGGCCGCCCGCGTGATCCCGCTGCTCGACGCCGGGACGCCGTACCTCGACGTCGCGGTGCCCGAGCGACCGGTCGCCGGAACCCTCAACTCTCAGGTCGAGGTTTACGGTGCACCCTCGACGACACCTTGAGGTTTCCGTTGACAATGCCGACAAGGAGTACGTACCCTGGCTCCGAATGCCGGGTGCAGCACACTCCATAGCTCGATGAGAGCTTGACGTCCAGGTAGGTAGAGGTGAGACATTCATGAGCACACAAGGTGGCAACTACCTCGCGGTGATCAAGGTGGTCGGCGTCGGCGGCGGCGGCACCAACGCGGTCAACCGCATGGTCGAGTCGGGCCTCAGCGGCGTCGAGTTCATCGCCGTCAACACGGATGCGCAGGCACTGCTGATGACCGATGCCGACGTGAAGATCCACATCGGCTCGAAGGCGACGCGCGGCCTCGGGGCCGGCGCCGACCCGGCGGTCGGGCTCGCGGCGGCGCAGGAGACACGCGACGAGCTGAAGGAGGCGCTCAAGGGCGCCGACATGATCTTCGTCACGGCAGGCGAGGGTGGCGGCACGGGAACCGGCGCCGCACCGGTCGTGGCAGAGCTCGGGCGGGAGCTCGAGGCTCTGACGGTCGGCGTCGTCACGCGACCGTTCGGCTTCGAAGGCCGACGGCGGGCAGAGCAGGCAGAGGTCGGCATCCAGAGCCTGCGCGACCGCGTCGACACACTGATCGTGATCGAGAACGACCGCCTGCTGCAGGTCGTCGACAAGAAGACCCCGGTGACCGAGGCGTTCGGCATCGCCGACGACATCCTGCGCCAGGGCGTCCAGGGGATCACCGACCTGATCACGGTGCCGGGGCTCGTCAACCTCGACTTCGCCGACGTGCGGACGATCATGCGCGACGCCGGCTCGGCGCTGATGGGCATCGGCAGCGCCTCGGGCGACACCCGGGCCGCCGACGCGGCCAACGCGGCCGTCTCGTCGCCGCTGCTCGAGACGACGCTCGACGGTGCCACCGGCGTTCTGCTCAACATCACCGGCGGCTCGAACCTCGGGCTGTTCGAGGTGAACGAGGCCGCCGAGGTCGTCACCGGCCACGCCGACGCGAACGCGAACGTGATCTTCGGTGCCGTGATCGACGAGTCGATGGGCGACGAGGTGCGCGTGACGGTGATCGCCACGGGCTTCGGCGGCCGGCCGCGGCGGCGGCGTGTCGAGGCGCCCGTGGGGGTTGCCTCGTCGTCGATGCCGGAGCGGCGATTCGAGAGGCCCACCACCTCCGACGCCGAGATCGAGATTCCGAGCTTCCTGCGCGAAGACTAGGCTCAGGCTCCTTCCCCCGCTGCCCGGCCACGACCTACAGGGCGCGTCCAGCGGGGCGAAGGAGCTAGAGTCAGGCCGTGAGCGCCGACGGTCTCAGGTCTACGCCGCTGCACGACCGACACGTCGCGCTCGGCGCCCGCATGGTGCCGTTCGCCGGCTGGGAGATGCCGGTCCAGTACGAGGGCGTGATCCCCGAGCACCTCGCCGTCCGGCGCGACCGCGGCGTCTTCGACGTCTCCCACATGGGCCAGTTCCACGTCGAGGGACCGAAGCAGCAGGAGCTGCTGCAGGGCCTCCTCTCGAACGATCTCGCGCGCCTCTCCGACGGCGAGGCGCAGTACACGCTGCTGACGAACGACAGCGGGGGCATCGTCGACGACCTGATCGCCTACCGGCTCGGCCCGTTCCACACGCTGCTCGTCGTGAACGCCGGCAACCGGGACGCGGCCTACGCGTGGTTGAAGGAGCGCGAGATCAGCGGCTCCGAGGTGCGCGACGCCTCCGACGACTATGCGCTCCTGGCGGTCCAGGGACCGACGGCGATCGCGTCGCTCGGCCTCCCCGAAGCGCCCGCGTTCACCCACGCGATGGGAGAGGTGGACGGCGTCGAGGTGATGGTCTGCCGCACCGGGTACACCGGCGAGGCCGGAGTCGAGCTGATGTGTGCCGCCGAGGACGCGGTCGAGCTCTGGGACGCCGTCGTCGCGAACGGGACGACGCCGTGCGGCCTCGGCGCACGCGACACGCTTCGTCTCGAGGTCTGTTACCCGTTGCACGGCAACGACATCACGAGCGACACCGACGCGATCTCGGCCGGTCTCGGCTGGACGTGCGCGCTCGAGAAGGAGTTCAGCGGCGTCGCGGAGCTCCGCCGGGTCAAGGAGGAAGGGCCAGACCGGAAGCTCGTCGCGTTCGTGATGGACGAGAAGGCGGTGCCGCGCCAGGGCATGCCCATCCACGGGGGCGGCGAGGTCACGTCGGGAACGCATTCGCCGATGCTCGACCTGGGGATCGGGATGGGATACGTTCCGGCCGCCTCCGCGGCGCCGGGCACCGAGCTCGTGATCGACGTCCGCGGGAGGCCGAAGCGGGCGCACGTCGTCAAGAAGCCGATCTACGTCAAGGAGGAGAGTTAGGTGGCAGGTGCAGAGAGCTACCCGGAAGATCTGAAGTACCACCCCGAGCACGACTGGGCCCGCGTCGAAGGTGACGAGGCGGTGCTCGGCATCACGTGGTGGGCCCAGGACGCCCTCGGCGAGCTCGTGCACTTCGAGGCGCCCGCGGTGGGCGGCCTCACGGTGAAGGACGAGGCATACGGGGAGGTCGAGTCGGTCAAGGCCGTCTCGGACGTGGTCTCGCCGTTGTCCGGCGAGATCCTCGAGGTGAACGAGAAGGCGATCGACGAGCCCGAGTCGATCAACGACGATCCCTACGGTGAGGGCTGGCTGATCCGGATCCGGCTCAGCGATCCGACAGAGGTCAACGACCTTCTCGACGTCGAGGCCTACCGGGCGGTCGTGGCAGAGCAATGACGGCCGGCTACCTCTCGCTCACCGATCGCGACCGCGACGAGATGCTCGCGGCGATCGGCGTCGCCTCGATCGACGACCTGTTCGCCCAGATCCCCGAGGAGGTGCGCTTCGCCGGCGAGCTCGACGTTCCGCCCGCGCTCACCGAGGTCGAGCTGATCCGCCACCTCGAGGAGCTCGCTGCGAAGAACGTCCACACCGGCGTCGAGCTCTCGTTCCTCGGAGCCGGCATCTACGACCATCACGTGCCGGCGATCGTCGACACGATCCTGCAGCGCGGCGAGTTCCTGACCGCCTACACGCCCTACCAGCCGGAGATGAGCCAGGGCGTCCTCCAGGCGATCTTCGAGTACCAGACCGCGATCTGCGAGCTGACGGGGATGGACGTGTCGAACGCGTCCGGCTACGACGGCTTCACGGTCGCAGCCGACGCCTGCTACATCGCGAAGCATGCCACCGGGCGCAATCGCATCGTGCTCGCCGAGACGCTCAACCCGCAGGCACGCGAGGTCGTGAAGACCTATGCGCCGGGGTTCGGGCTCGAGGTAGTCGAGGTCGCACACGAGGGCGGCGTCACCGACCCCGCGCGCATCGCCGCGGCGGCAGCGGGTGCGGCGGCCGTGATCTTCCCGCAGCCGAACTTCCTCGGCTGCCTCGAGGATGCGCCTGCGCTCGCCGCGGCAGCGCGCGAGGCCGGCGCGCTTGCGGTCGCCCACGTCGACCTGACCTCGCTCGGCGTGCTCGAGGCGCCCGGAGCCTACGGCTGCGACATGGCGATCGGTGAGGGCCAGTCGATCGGCAACGCGCAGAGCTACGGCGGCCCGCACTACGGCTTCCTCGCCTCGCGCACGGACTTCATCCGCCGGCTGCCGGGCCGGATCGTCGGCCAGACGACCGACCTGAACGGCGACCGTGGCTTCGTGCTCACGCTGCAGACCCGCGAGCAGCACATCCGCCGCGAGAAGGCGACGTCGAACATGACGACCAACCAGACCCTGCTCGCGCTCGGTGGGCTCGTCACGCTCGCCTGGCTCGGCCCGCAGGGCCTTCGCGAGCTCGGCGAGACGTGCATGTCCCTCGCGGGCTACGCGCGGGAGCGCATCGCGCTGCCGGCGGCGTTCGACCAGCCCGTGTTCAAGGAGCTGGCGGTGCGCACGCCGCGCCCGGCGCGTGACGTGATCCGCGAGGCGCGGGCGCTCGGCGTGCATCCCGGCTACGCCCTCGGACGCGACTACGAGGGCATGGACGACGTGCTCCTCGTCGCGCTGACCGAGAAGCGCACGCCTGCCGACATCGACCGTCTCGCCGACGTCCTCGCGGAGGTGTGTGGCTGATGGAGCTGATCTACGAGAAGAGCCAGGCCGGGCGCCGGGCGGGGCGGGTCCCGGGCTACGGCCTGCCGGTACCGGAGGTTCCCGCGACACTCGCGCGCAAGGAGCCGCCTCGCCTGCCCGAGCTCGCCGAGAACGAGATCGTGCGCCACTTCACGAACCTCGCCGACCGGAATTTCGGCGTCGACACGGGCTTCTACCCGCTCGGCTCCTGCACGATGAAGTACAACCCGCGAGTCAACGAGCACGTTGCGCGGCTGCCCGGGCTTCGCGAGCCTCCACCCGCACCAGGAGGACGAGGGCGCACAGGGCGCGCTCGAGCTGATGTGGGAGCTGCAGCAGATCCTGGGCGAGGTCGCCGGCCTGCCGGCGGTCACGCTGCAGCCCGCAGCAGGCTCGCAGGGCGAGCTCACCGGCCTGATGCTGATGCGGGCGTACTTCGCCGACCGGGGCGAGGGCGACCAGCGCGACACGATCATGACGGCGGACACCGCGCACGGGACGAACCCGGCGAGCGTCACGATGGCGGGCTACAAGCTCGTGAAGGTCGCGACGACCGAACGCGGCAACCTCGACCTCGACGACCTGCGGGCGAAGGTGGACGAGCGCACCGCGGGGCTGATGCTGACGAACCCTTCCACGCTCGGCCTCTTCGACGAGGACATCGCGGAAGTGGCCGAGATCTTCCATTCGCGCGGAGCCCTCCTCTACTACGACGGCGCGAACCTGAACGCGGTCGTCGGCAAGTCCCGGCCCGGCGACATGGGCTTCGACGTCGTCCACTACAACCTGCACAAGACGTTCTCGCAGCCGCACGGCGGCGGCGGCCCTGGCGGTGGCCCCGTGGCGGTGCGCGCCGACCTGGAGCCGTTCCTGCCCTCGCCGCAGGTCGTCCGCGACGGCAAGACGTTCCGGCTCGACCGCGACCGGCCGAAGTCGATCGGCCGGGTGCGTGGATTCGCGGGACCGTTCGGGGTGTTCGTGCGCTCCTATGCCTACATGCGGGCCCACGGAACCGACCTGCGGGCGATGTCGGAGACGGCGGTGCTGAACGCGAACTACGTGCTCGCCGGGCTGCGCGACGACTACGAGGTGCCGTACGACCGGCTCTGCATGCACGAGTTCGTGCTCTCGGCGCGGACGCTGAAGAAGGAGTACGGGGTGACGGCGCTCGACGTGGCGAAGCGGCTGATGGACTACGGCGTCCACCCGCCCACGATCTACTTCCCGCTCGTCGTCCCCGAGGCACTGATGATCGAGCCGACGGAGACCGAGCCAAAGGAGCGACTCGACGCCTTCATCGCGGTGATGAGGACGATCGCACGCGAGGCGGCCGAGAGCCCGGAGCTGCTGAAGGATGCGCCGCACCACCGCCCCGTGCGGCGGCTGGACGAGGTCAAGGCCGCCAAGGAGCCGATCGTCAAGCACGCGTTCGGGGAGCGTGCCCGGGTCGAGGCGGAGGTCTAGATGCCCATCTTCAGGGAGCTGATCGAACTCTCGAACGAGCTCGTCGGTGCGGTGCACGAGCACGACCTGGCGCGGCTCGAGCAGCTGCTCGCGGAGGAGTTCACGCTCAACGGCGCCGCCGGCGAGCTCGATCGCGCGTCCTTCCTCGAGGCGGCGGCCGGGCCGTACGAGATCGACGACTGGGTCTACGAGGAGATCGACCCGGACGTCTACGGCAATAGCGCCGTGGTCGTCTCGCGCTACCGGCAGACCGGTCGGCTCGCGGGGCGCGACCTCTCGCACCGGATGAACGTGACGGACATCTGGATCCGGCGGGACGGGCGCTGGCAGATCGTCCGGAGGCACGCCACGATCGCCGGCGACTGAGCGCGACGAACCGCGACCGCCACTGCGGTCGGTTACTAGAATCGGCCGAACGTGGAAACTCTCGCGCGCGCAACCATTCGTGGCCGTTGGCTCTTCGTCGGCCTCTGGATCATCCTGACCATCGCGGGTGCGATGGCCGCCGGGAAGCTCGCCGACCGCTGGTACGAGCAGTTCTCGATCCCGGGCTACAGCGCCTACGAGGCCAACCAGCGCACGCTCGAGAAGTTCGGCACGGGCAGGCAGTACCCGCTGGTCCTCGTCTTCAGCGTCGAGGACGGCGACATCCGCCAGCAGACCGGCATCGAGGCAGCGATCGCGGCCGGCACCGCCGAGAACGAGGGCGCACGGACGAGCTCGTGGTTCTCGACGAAGGACGACGTTTTCGTCTCGGCCGACGGGAAGACGATGTTCGCGGTCGTCTACCCGACCGGCGAGTCGTCATTCGAGTCGATCCTCCCGATCGAGGAGACACGCCAGGCGATCGCTGCGAGCGCCCCGGCCGGGGTGACGACACACGTGACGGGCATCGATGCGATCTTCCAGTCCCAGGGCGAGGCCGGCGGGCCGAGCATCCTGATCGAGGTCCTCCTCGGCGGCATCGGGGCGCTGCTGATCCTGCTGTTCGTGTTCGGCACCTTGCCGGCTGTGCTGATGCCCCTCCTCGTGGCGATGGCGTCGATTCTGACGACGTTCCTCTGCGTCCTCGGCCTCACCTACGTGACAGACGTCTCGTTGGTGGTGCAGTTCCTTGTCGCGCTCGTCGGGCTCGGGATCGCGATCGACTACACGCTCCTGATGATCTTCCGCTTCCGCGAAGAGATAGCCAACGGCCTCAGCGTCGACGACGCAATCGTCGAGACGATGCAGCACGCCGGGCGGTCGGTGATCGTCTCGGGCACGACCGTCGCGATCGGGCTCGTCAGCATGCTGCTGCTGCCGTTGCCGTTCATCCGCTCGATCGGGCTCGGTGGGATGCTGATCCCGCTCGTCTCGGTCCTGGCCTCGATCACGCTGACCCCGGCGCTGCTGCGGCTGCTCGGGCCGAAGATCAACCGCTGGCGGGTGATGCCGAAGCGCCTCCTGACGCCCGACGACGTCGAGGCCGGCTTCTGGATGCGGTGGGCGCGCCGGGTCTCGCGGCGGCCGCTGGTCGTCTTCCTGGCCGGGATGGCGGTCGTCGTCCTGCTCCTGATTCCTGCCGTGCAGATGAATCCCAGCGATGCCGAGGTCGCAAGGCAGCCTGCGGCCGCGGACGCGGACGCCGGTCGGCAGGCGCTGACCGACGCGGGAATCACGGCCGGCGTCCACAAGCCGTTCACCGTGCTCGTCGAGGGCACGTCGGACCCCGAGAAGCTCGCCGCCGTCGCCGCGGCCGTGCGTGACGCCGACGGGGTCGCCGGTGCGACGGCTCCACCCGGCGAGGGTTGGCGCCGAGACGACGCCGCGTTGCTGGAGGCGTTCTCCGCGACCGACGGGTCGTCGAAGGACAGCCGCGAGGTGATCACGAACCTGCAGGAGCAAGTGCTGCCGGCCGCGGAGGCGGCGGCAGGCCCCGGTGTGACGCTGACCCTCGGGGGCTCGGCCCCCGAGGAGCGCGACTTCGTGCACGCCGTCTACGGGAACTTCGGATGGGTGCTGCTGTTCGTGATCGTGCTCACGTTCATCCTCCTCGCCCGCGCGTTCCGGTCGGTCGTGCTGCCCCTCAAGGCCGTGATCCTGAACCTGATCTCGCTCGGCTGCGCCTACGGCGTGGTGGTGTTCATCTTCCAGATGGGCCACGGCAGCGAGTTGATCTGGAACGTCCAGGCGACCGGCGTCGTGATCTCGTGGATCCCGCTGATGATCTTCGCGTTCCTCTACGGGATCTCGATGGACTACGAGGTCTTCATGATCACCCGCATCCGCGAATCGTACGACGAGACCGGCGACACGAGCGAGGCGATCTCGCTCGGGCTCGCCCGCACCGGCAAGCTCGTGACGAGTGGCGCGGGCGTGCTGATGTTCGCCTTCTTCGCGCTCTCGACAGGCCCGGGGCTCGACATCAAGCTGTTCGGGATCGGTCTCGCCGCCGGCGTGATCATCGACGCGACGCTGATCCGCTTGCTGCTCGTCCCCTCGTCGATGCAGCTCCTCGGCCGCTGGAACTGGTGGCTGCCCGCCTGGATGGCGAAGGTGCTGCGTACGACCCCGAGCCCGCTCGAGCCGCGCGCTCCGGCGGCGGCGCCGCAGACCGACCCCTGAGCGCGCCGACGCCGCGGCGACCGGCTTCAGCCGGTCGTCCGGGTCCCGTCGCTAACGGGTCGCTGCGAGTTGCCCGCACGCGGCGGCAATGTCGCGGCCGCGCGTCAGCCGCACGGTCGCCGGGACCCGCGCCCGGTCGAGCACGTGCTTGAAGGCCGCGATCGCATCACGTGACGAGCCCCGTTTCCGGTGGGGTTGTAGGATCAGATCCACGTGAAGGTCTTCTCGTCGAGGATCGCGGCGAGCTCTGCGGCGTTGTCGTTACGCCTCGAGCATCCCAGGCCGCCGCCGAGATCGCAGGCGCGAACACGCTCGCAGCCTCGGCCCGCTCGCTCCTTGGCCTCATCGATGCGGTCGAGGCGACGGCGTGGAGGAATGGGCGAACGAGACGAGCGGCGGACGTCGTTCGGAGTTGGCGCCGACGCATTCGAGAAGGCCCGTCCCGGCTAAGGTCGAAGACCAGCCAGCGAGTATCCACCAACCTCAGGAGGACGCCATGAAGTACCGGGTCGCGACCGTGGACGAGATGCAGGACATCGACTACCGGGAGCAGACGCACATGCGACCGGTTCGGCACCACCTCGGGATCACCGCATTCGGGACAAACGCCTGGACGGCCGCGAGCGTGGGCGACAGGCTCATGCCCGAGCACGAGGAGGACGAGGGCAGCGAGGAGCTCTACATCGTCCTCGACGGTCACGCGCGGTTCGAGATCGACGGCGACAACGTCGACGCACCGACCGGCACGCTCGTGTTCGTTCAGCCGGGGGGAAACCGGACAGCGTTCGCCGTCGAGGCGGGGACGACGGTGATCGCGGTCGGCAGCAAGGTCGGACAGCCGTTCGAGGTCGGTGGCTGGGAGGTTTGGGCCGAGTTCCATCCCTCATATGAAGCGGGCGAGTACCAGGACGTGATCGACCGGAGTCGCGAGACGCTCGAGGCGAGTGGCTACGCGACGCCGCTCTACAACCTCGCTTGCTGCGAGGCGATGGCCGGCTATCCCGATGATGCGATCGGCCACCTTCGAGTCGCGTTCGAGCGACGGCCAAGCCTCCGTGACATCGCGAAGGAGGACACCGATCTCGACTCGCTCCGGGAAGAGGCCGCCTTCCGCGATCTGGTCGGCTAGTCCGTGACGAGCGGCCAGTCCCGGTCTGGCCGCCAGTGGCTCCTCAGCGGGTTGCTGCGAGTTGTCCGCATGCCGCCGCGATGTCTCGGCCGCGGGTCAGACGCACCGTGGCCGGTATCCGCGCTCGATCCAACACGTGCTTGAAGGCGGCGATACGGTCGCGGGACGAGCCTCCATAGGCAGGATGCCCCTTGTTATCAATCCCGGTCGGGTTGTACGGGATCAGGTTCACCTTGAAGGACCTGGGATCGAGGACGGCCGCCAGCTCTGCCGCGTGGCGCGGCGTGTCGTTGACGCCCTCGAGCATGACGTACTCGATGTAGACCTTCCGGCCCCGCAGCTCGACATAGCGCCGGCACTCGGCGAGGACGTCGGGAAGCGGATAGCGGTCGTTCACCGGCATCAGCTGCGACCGCAGCCCGGGACTTGCAGCGTGGAGCGAGAGCGCGAGCCGGATAGGGTCGTCGACCTCGTCGATGAACCGCGTCAGGCCCGGCAGCCAGCCGACCGTCGAGATGGTCGTGCGGCGCGGGGTGATGCCGACGTCCGGCAGTCGCCGCGCCGCCGCGATCACGTTGTCGAAGTTGATGA
Organism: uncultured Thermoleophilia bacterium; assembly: GCA_963792455.1. Classification (GTDB taxonomy): domain Bacteria; phylum Actinomycetota; class Thermoleophilia; order Gaiellales; family Gaiellaceae; genus Gaiella. The sequence continues at coordinate 1,003,291 of CAWBWA010000011.1, read as the reverse complement.
ACGGCTCGCCCATCCCCATGAAGACGCAGTTCGTCAGTGGCGATGCGCCGCCGCCGCGTGACGGGTGAATCGTGTCACGCGGCTTTGGCGCCTCGCCGAAGTTCGTCAGTGGCGATGCGCCGCCGCGGTTGTCGATCGGCTCGAGGCGCCGGAAGTGGAGGGCCTGATCGAGGATCTCCGAGGCGGTCAGGTTGCGGCCGAACTGCATCGCGCCCGTGGCGCAGAACGTGCAGGTCAGAGGGCAGCCCGACTGCGACGAGACGCAGATCGAGCGGCGACCGTCGCGATAGCGCATCAGCACCGCCTCGACCGGGTGGCCGTCGTGGGTGCGGAAGAGCGTCTTCACGGTGCCGTCTTTCGCCTGCTGCTCGGCGGTGACGGTGAGCGTCGAGAACGGGACGGCGTCGCTCAGGGCCTGGCGCAGCGGTGCGGGGACGTTCGTCATCGCGTCGTAGCCGGCGGCGCCCTTCGCCGCCCACTCCCACACCTGGCGGGTGCGGTAGGCGGGCTGACCGTTGCCCGCCATCGTCGACTCGAGAAGTTCGATGTCCATCAGGGCAGTGTAGGTGCGAGGTGGGAGCCCGGACGACAGGCTGAAGCCTGTCGCCGCCGCCGCTCAGCGTGGCGCGGGAACGACGAGCACCGGGCAGGTCGCGTGCTGGACGACGTAGCTGCTCACGGACCCGAGCACGAGCGACCGCACGGTTCCGAGCCCGCGGCGGCCGACGACGACGAGCTCGGCGTCACGGGCGTTGGCGATGATCCCCGGGCCTGCCGGTGACTCGACGACGACCCGGTCGATACGGTCGGCCGCCTCACCGGCGACCGCCTCGACGGTCGTGCGGAGCAGCTTCTCGGCCGCCTCGCGGTACGGCGTTGCATCGGCAGGTGCGACCATCCCGGGCCCGGTCGCGGGTATCGCGGATGAGTGCATCCAGGCATGCACCGCACGCACGCGGGTGCCGCGTATCGAGGCCTCGTGGAGCCCGTACTGCAGCGCCTCCTTGGCCGCGTCCGACCCGTCAACGCCGATCACGATCACGCCTCGAACGTACCACCGGGCAGCGGCGTGTGCAGAATGGGCAGCCGTGATCGATCTTCGCTCCGACACTGTCACCCGGCCGACCCCGGGCATGCGCGCGGCGATCGCCGCGGCCGTCGTCGGGGACGAGCAGATGCGCGAGGATCCGACGGTCAACGAGCTGCAGGAGCGGGTGGCGGAGCTGCTCGGGCAGGAGCGGGCGCTCTTCCTCCCGACCGCGACGATGGCGAACCAGATCGCCCTGAAGCTGCACGGCCGTCCCGGCGACGTGCTCGTCGCCGAGGAGCACTCGCACATCCTGATCTACGAATTCGGTGGCGCCGCTGCCCACGCGGGCCTGCTCACCGTCGGGCTTCCCGGTGTGGCGGGCCGGCTCACTGCGGCGCAGGTACGTGCCGCCGCGTCGACCGGGGAGGACGTGGTCGACCAGCGTCCGGCCGTGCTCGTGCTCGAGAACACGCACAACGTCGCCGGGGGCCGCGTATGGCCACTCGGCGCGCTCGAGGAGGTCGTGGCGGCCGCCCGGGCCGGTGGGCTCGGCGTGCACCTGGACGGTGCGCGGCTGCTGAACGCAGCGATCGCGCTCGGCGTCCCGGTCTCGGCGATCGGCTCGCGCGTCGACACCGTCACGTTGTGTCTCTCGAAAGGGCTCGGCTGCCCGTTCGGGGCCCTGCTGGCGGGCCCGGCGGCCCTGATGGAGGCCGCCTGGCGGCAGAAGTTCCTCTTCGGAGGGGCCATGCGCCAGGCGGGCATGATGGCCGCTGCCGCGCTCTATGCCCTCGATCATCACGTCGACCGGCTCGCGGTCGACCACGAGCGGGCGCGACGGCTCGCCGAGGGATGGCACGCGGCAGGCATCCCGGTCGAGCTCGACCGCGTCGAGACGAACTTCGTCCAGATCGACACCGCGCGGCTCGACCTTCCGCGGGCCGACGTGCTCGCCGCCCTCCGGGCTGCCGGTGTCGGGCTCTCGCCGACCTACGGCCCGACGCACATCCGCGCCGTCACCCACCTCGACCTCGACGACGCCGACATCGAGCGGGCGCTCGAGCTCGTTCCCGCGGCGTTGGGCGCATACGCTCGTGCCTGAGTCGCTGCCGGTCGCCGAGCTCGCACGCCTGCTCGCGACGGCGCAGGTGGAGCAGCGGCTGCCGTCGGTCTCGGCCTGCGTGTTCCGCGACGGCGAGATCGTCTGGGAGCGGGTCCTCGGGGTCGCGGACGTCGCCACGTCGCGTGCCGCGACGGCCGACGACGTGTACCGGATCGGCTCGATCACGAAGACGTTCACTGCAGTCCTCGTCATGCAGCTCGTCGACGAGGGTCGCATCGAGCTCGAGGCACCGCTCCGGACGTACCTGCCCGAGTCACCGGCCGGACCGACGGTTCGGATGGCGCTGAGCCATCTCACCGGTGTCCAGCGCGAGCCGCCCGGCGAGATCTGGGAGTCGATGCAGCCACCGACGCGCGAGGAGCTGATCGCGGGCCTCGAGGACGCCGAGCTCGTGCTGCGGCCGGGGGAGTCGTGGCACTACTCGAACCTCGTCTTCGCGCTGCTCGGCGAGATCGTGATGCGGGTCGGCGGCGAGTCGTACGCCGACCTTCTGCAACGGCGTGTCCTCGATCCGCTCGGCCTCTCGCGCACCGGCCTGCGGCCCGCGGCGCCGGCGGCGAGCCCGTACTACGTCGACCCGTACACCGACACGGTCCGTGACGAGCCCGACCCCGAGGTGACGGATTCGACGGCCGCGGCCGGGTGGCTGTGGTCGACGGCGGCAGACCTCGCCCGCTGGGGGACGTTCCTGGCCGACGGGAACGACGCCGTGCTCCCGAAGGCGTCGCTCGACCGGATGGCACGCGTCCAGACGATGGTGGACGAGGCGGGCTGGAGCGTGGGCTGGGGGCTCGGGCTCGAGCTCTTCCGCCGTGGCGATCGGATCCTCGTCGGTCACGGAGGCGCGATGCCGGGGTTCCTGGCCGGCCTCGTCGTGCATCGCGGTGAGCGCACGGGAGCCGCCGTGCTCACGAACACGGGCGCCGGCGCAGCCCCGGAAGCGCTTGCGCTCGACCTGACCGTCGCCGTGCTCGACGCGCTGCCGCGCACCCCGACGCCCTGGGTGCCCGCGGGCGCGCCGCCGCCGGAGCTCGACGGCATGCTCGGGCCGTGGTGGACGGAAGGCGACGAGCTCGTCCTGTCTTTCCGCGAGGGCCGGTTCCGGGCCGAGCTCGTCGGCGGTGCCGCCGGCCGCAACACCTCCTGGTTCGAGCCCGACGGCGTCGACCGCTGGCGCGTCGTCGAGGGTCGCGAGCGTGGCGAGCTCCTGCGCGCGGTGCGCGGCGACGACGGGAGGGTGACGAAGCTCTACTTCGTGACCTATCCGCTGACGCGGGAGCCGTCGACGTTCGGCTAGAGGCTTGATGTGTCTTAGGAGTGTGGCTGGGGCGGTTCTGCACCAAGGAGCGTGTTCGACGAGGGCGGCGGCAAGGCTGGTTGCCTTGACGATCGTCCTCGGCGGACGCGATCCGCAGCGTGCAGGGCCGCATCCAGACGTGCTTCTAATGCGCATCAAACCTCTAGAGCTCCGAGTGGCTACGCGTCGCCGGCGACGAAGAACATCGCCGCCACGCCGACGTACGCGACGATCAGGATCGCGCCCCGCAGACGTGACGAGACCCCGCCCCAGACCGTCATCATCACGATCGCGAGCGACAGCGCGAGGGCGCCGATCTCGACCTTGCGGAAGCCGAGCGCGAGCGGATCGATCAGCCAGGAGAGCAGGACGACGGCCGGGATCAGGAACACCGCCACCTGCGCGGACGACGACAGGGCGATCTCGGCCGCGAGCTTGATCTTGCCGCGGTACGCGACGATCACGGCGCCGCCGTGCTCTGCCGCGTTGCCGACGATCGCGACGATCACGGCGGCGACGAAGAAGTCCGAGAGCCCGGCCTTCTCCGAGAACTCCTCGAGCGAGCCGACGAGGATCTCGGCGACGAGCGCCGTCATGACGGTGGCGATGCCGAGCGCCGCGAGCGCGGCCTTGAACGACCAGCCCTTGATCTCCTCGTCGCTCGAGACGTGGACGAACCGGTGCCGCCGCAGCGTGTAGGTCGGTGACGGCCACGTAGACGACGAGGAGCGCGATCGCGACCGGCACCGAGAGGTCGACGATGCGTTGGGCGTCGGGGTCGCTGCTCCAGCTCGGGATCGACGGGATCAGGAACAGCCCGATCGCGAGCGCGATCATCGCGAACGAGAGATAGCTCGACCAGCGCTCGATCGGACCGCGGCCGCCCGCGAAGAGCGAGAACCCGAGCACGAGCAGCAGGTTTCCGACGACGGAGCCCGCAAGCGAGCCTCGGACGACCTCGGTCAGGCCCTCGTTCACGGCGATCAGCGCGATGATCAGCTCCGGCGCGTTCCCGAACGTGGCGTTGAGAAAGCCGCCGATGCCCGGCCCGGTGTGCTCGGCTGCATGCTCGGTCGCCTCGCCGATCAGCCAGGCGAGCGGGATCAGCGCGACGGCCGAGAGCACGAACAGCGCCGTGTCCCCGATGTGGGTCAGATAGTGGAGTGCGATGACGACCGGCCCGAGAGCCAGGCCGGCAAGGAGGATTCGTCGGACCATGGGGGCCCGCGTACCCTACCCTCGACCCGATTCGAGTCGGTGGCGGAACGTGCGCAATCTGAAAACCGCCTGTTTGTCAAGTCTTGCGGTGGGTGGACAGCTGCTGTCACGATTCGGGGCATGACCGACCGCCTCGCGCCCCCGACAGCCGCCGACCTGCCCCTGCGCCCGCAGGACGAGGTCGAATGCCGCCGCTGCGAGGTGCACTGCGACAAGGTCGTCTATCCCGGTGCCTGCGTCGAGCGCGCCTGCGCGTTCGTCTACGCCTACGAGGCGTTCGGCCACACGTACATGGGCTGCATGCAGCGGGTGTTCGACGTCGAGATCGACCTGGATCTGCTGCGCGCGGCCGGTCGCCGCGGCGACGGCTTCGGCGCCGTCGTCGCCCGCCGGACGCCGCTGCCGATGTGCCATGCCGAGGTGGAGGCGTGCTACGAGCAGCGCGGCGACGAGGTGGGCTGCCGGAACCCGGAGTTCCACGAGATGCCCGTCGCGAGCCCGAGCTTTCGCGTCTTCGCCCAGCTTGCGACCCGACTCCCTGAGTGCGTGACCGGCTCGAGCCGGTCATCCGGGCTCCAACCGTCGTCAGCCCGCGTGCAACTCGCGCAGGTGGGCCACCTCGGCCGCATCGGGCCCGTGGCCGTCCGGGCCCGGCGTCTCGAGGATCGCGGGCAAGTGCTGGAACGCGGGATGCGCCAGGAAGGTGCGCAGTCCCGCATCGCCGATCAGCCCGGCGCCGGTCGTCTCGTGCCGGTCGAGGTTCGAGCCGAGGGCGGCCTTCGAGTCGTTGACGTGCAGGCAGCGCAGCCGGTCGAGCCCGATTCGGTCGTCGATGTCCGCCACCGCGGCAGCGAGGACGGCCCTGTCGGTGACGTCGACACCGGAGACGTACCAGTGGCACGAGTCCAGGCAGAGGCCGAGGCGGGGGTGGTGGTCGAGCGCGTCGTGGATCGCGGCGAGCTCGTCCGTGGAGCGGCCGATCGTGCCGCCGGCCCCGGCCGAGTTTTCCATCAGCAGCCAGAGGTCGTCGGTCGTCAGCTCCAGGAGCTCGCGCAACGCGGGCACCACGTGCTCGAGCCCGGCCTCGAAGCCGGCGCCGAGGTGCGAGCCGACGTGGAAGATGACTCCCTCGGCCCCGATCGCAGAGGCGGCCTCGAGCGAGGCGCGCATCGCCGTAACCGACTTGTCGTAGATCACGGGGTCGGGCGAGGCGAGGTTGACGAGGTAGAGCGCGTGGCACACCACGCTCTCGATCCCGGCCTCCTCGCGGCGCTCCCGGAAGCGTGCGATCGCCTCGGGCGTGTGGTTGGTCGGCCGCCACATGCGCGGGCTCTGGGTGAACACCTGGACTGCGTCGCAGCCCATCGCCTCGGCGCGGTCGATCGCCTGCCAGATGCCGCCGGAGGACGAGACGTGGGCGCCGAACAGCATCGTCCTACGCTACCGGCGACCGACGGCCGATCCACGCCACGCGAGCCTACAATGCCTGCCTGATGAGCGTTCGCGTCCGCATGGCACCGAGCCCGACCGGCTTCCTCCACATCGGCGGAGTGCGCACGTTCCTCTTCAACTGGCTCTTCGCGCGTGGCCACGGTGGTGAGTGCCTCCTGCGGATCGAGAACACGGACACGAGCCGCGAGGTGGCCGACTCGGTCGCGCAGATCGAGGAGTCGCTGCGCTGGCTCGGCATCGACTGGGACGGCGAGACGCGCTTCCAGCTCGACGGCGCCGAGCGCTGCCGCGCCGAGGCTGCTCGCCTCGTCGCGGAGGGCAAGGCGTACGAGGACGACGGCGCGATCCGGATCCGGATGCCGAAGGACGGCGTCGTCGGGTGGGACGACGCGATCAAGGGGCGGATCGAGTTCCCCGCCGGGGAGCTCGAGGACATGGTCATCCTGCGCTCGGACGGCCGGCCCGTCTACAACTTCGCCTCACCGGTGGACGACTGGGTCGACGGGATCACGCACGTGATCCGGGGCGACGACCACGTTTCCAACACGCCGAAGCAGATCGTCGTGCTGGAGGCGCTCGGCGCCGCGTTACCCGTCTACGCGCACGCGCCGAACGTCTTCGGCGAGGACGGCAAGAAGCTCTCGAAGCGTCACGGTGCCGTCTCGGTGGGCGAGTTCCGCGATGCCGGCTACATCGCGCCCGCGCTGATGAACTTCCTCGCCCTGCTCGGCTGGGCGCCCGACGGCGAGACGACGATCATGTCGCGTGACGAGCTCGTCGCAGCGGTTCACGCTCGAGCGGGTCGGCGCGAGCCCCGCGACCTTCGACTACGCCAAGCTCGACTGGATGAACGGGCAGTACCTGCGCGCGCTCGAGGCCGACGCCTACGCCGACGCGCTCGTCACGTACCTGCGCGAGCAGGGCAACGACTGGGACGAGGCGCGGATCCGGGCGGCGGCGCCGATCGTGCAGGAGAAGATCGGGCCGCCTCGGCGAGTTCCCGGAGTTCGCCGGCTTCCTGTTCGCGCGAGGTCGAGCCCGACCCGGCCCTGCTCGACGCGCACGTCCTCACCGAGGCGGCGGCGCAGCTCGAGTCGCTCGAGCCGTGGGACGCGGCGACGCTCGAGTCGGCGCTGAAGGAGCTCTGCGAGCGGCTCGAGGCGAAGCCGAAGACCGTCTACCTGCCGATCCGCGTCGCCGTCACCGGCTCGCGGATCTCGCCCGGGCTCTACGAGAGCCTCGAGCTGCTCGGTCGGGACGTCTCGCTCGCGCGGCTGCGCCGAGCGCGGCTGCCGCGGCGGCAGGCTCCAGCCCGTCGCCGGGCTCCGCGAGCTAACAATCGCTCGGTCCCGGCGTACGTCTCTCGATCAGGTGCGTCCGGGGTCTGCGCGACGCACCGGCGGTCAGAGTGGTGGGCTTGACTTTCCGTCGGACTGCGCCCTATAAGAGACACCTGAATCGGGTCTCAGGTTTGCCCAACTCGTCCAACGGAGGACACATGCAGCGGTGGCAGAAGATCGTGGGGCTCATGGCGGTGGTCGCAGTTCTGGCCAGCGTCGGGGCAAGCGCGCAGGCAGCGAGCGCGACGGCCAAGGCCGATCCGGTCAAGGTCGGCATCATCTACTCGAGGACCGGCGCGCTCGCCGCGTACGGCGCCGAGTACATCCAGGGGCTCCGCTACGGGCTCGCGTACGCGACCAAGGGGACGAACGCGGTCAACGGTCAGAAGATCGAGCTGACGATCGTCGACGACGCCGGTGATCCCGTCAAGGCCGTCTCGGCCGCGAAGGACCTGATCGGCAAGGGCTACAAGATCATCGGCGGCAGCACGTCATCCGGAGTCGCTGTGCAGCTCGCTCCGCTCGCGGCGCAGAACCAGGTCCTGTTCCTCTCGGGCCCGGCAGCAACGGATGCGCTCCAGGGGATCAACAAGTACACGTTCCGCTCGGGTCGCCAGAGCTACCAGGACGTGCTCGCAGCGAGCTCGTACCTCGGTGGCGGCGGCGGCAAGAACGTGACCGTGTTCGCCCAGGACTCGGCGTTCGGTCTCGGCAACTACCTCGCCGTCAACCAGGTGATGGGCAATCTCGGTGGCCAGAAGGTCGGCCGCGTGCTCGTGCCGCTGTCGGCACAGGACTTCACGCCGTTCGCCCAGCAGGTCAAGCAGCAGAAGACGGATCTCATGTTCGTCGCGTGGGCCGGCACGAGCGCACCCGCGATGTGGCAGGCGATGCAGCAGCAGAACGTCTTCGGCTCGGTCGACAAGGTCGTCACGGGGCTCGCCGAGCGGGCGACGTATCCGGTCTTCGGGCCGGTTGCCGCGGATATCTCGTTCCTCTCGCACTACGTCTACACGGCGCCGAAGAACAAGGTCAACGACTTCCTCGTCAGCGCGATGCGGAAGCGCAGCCAGGTGCCGGACCTCTTCACGCCGGACGGCTTCGTCGCCGGCCAGATGCTCGTCCGCGCCATCGGACAGGGCTCGCCGACCGACGTCGACAAGATGATCGCGGCGCTCGAGGGCTGGAGCTTCACCGGGCCGAAGGGTCAGCAGACGATTCGCGCCTCGGATCACGCGATGCTGCAGCCGATGTTCCAGGTCAAGCTGACCCAGAAGAACGGCAAGTACGTGCCGGTGGTGCTGAAGTCGCTCCGCGCGAAGTACACGGCCCCGCCGGAGAAGAAGTAGCGGCAACCACAAGCCGGACGAAGCAGGATCGTGTCCAACGTGACCCCGATCCTCGCCACTCGTGACCTCGGGCTCGACATCGGCGGCGCTCAGATCGTCGCCGATGTCACGCTCGAGGTCGCGAGCGGCGAGTTCGTCGGCATCATCGGCCCCAACGGGGCCGGGAAGACGACGCTCTTCAACCTGATCTCCGGGCTCACCCACCCGACCGCCGGCGCGATCGAGCTCGACGGGCGGGAGATCACCTCGGAGCCGCCCTATCGCCGGACCAAGGCCGGCCTCGGGCGCACGTTCCAGGTCTCGAGCGTGTTCCCGCTGCTCTCGGTCTTCGAGAACGTGCGCCTCGCCGCCGAGGCACACCTCGGCGGCTCGCTCAGCCTCTGGCGGCGTGCCGCCGGCTACCGCCCGGCGCTCGATCGTGCAGCATGGGCGCTCGAGCGGGTGGGCCTCGCCGATCGTGCCGCCGCTCCGGCCGGGATGCTCTCGCACGGCGACAAGCGCAAGGTGGAGCTGGCGATGCTGCTGGCAGCCGACCCGCGCGTGATCCTGCTCGACGAGCCGATGGCCGGCGTCTCCGTCGAGGACGTGGACGGCCTCGTCGAGCTGATCGGCTCGGTGCACCGGGAGGAGCGAAAGACGGTGCTGATGGTCGAGCACCGGATGGAGGTCGTGGTCGGCCTCGCCGAGCGGATTGCGGTCATGCATCACGGCTCGCTGCTCGCCTTCGACGTGCCGGACGCGGTCATGGCCAACGAGACGGTGCAGATGGCGTATCTGGGGGAGCCGCTGTGAGCCTGCCGCCTCCTGCCCTCTCGATCGCCGATCTCCACACCTACCTGGGGGAGTCGCACGTGCTCCAGGGTGTCTCGTTCGACGTTCCCGAGGGTGGCGTGACGGCGCTCCTCGGGCGCAACGGCGTCGGCAAGACGACGACGCTGCGCGCGATGCTCGGCCTCGTGCCCCGCTCGCGCGGCACCGTCTCCCTCGCGGGAGCGGACATCACGAAGCTGCCGACCCACACGATCGTGCAGCGCGGCGTCGGCTACGTGCCGGAGGACCGTGACGTGTTCGCCGGTCTCACCGTGACGGAGAACCTTCGCATCGCAGAGCGCGGCCCGGATCCGCGCTACGAGCTCGTCTACGACCTCTTCCCGGAGCTGCGCGAACGCGGCGCCCAGCGCGCCGGCACGCTCTCGGGCGGCCAGCAGCAGATGGTCGCGATCGCGCGGGCACTCCTCAACGACAACGCCGTCCTGCTCGTCGACGAGCCGACGAAGGGGCTCTCACCGCTGCTCGTGACCGAGGTCGCGAACGCGCTCGAGCGCGTCGCCTCGCTCACGACCGTGCTCCTCGTCGAGCAGAACCTCGGCGTCGTGCAGCGACTCGCCAAGCGAGTCGTCGTGCTCGACACGGGGCGCGTCGTCTACGAGGGCGAGGCCCAGGAGCTGCTCGCGGACACCGCGCACGTGCGGCAGCTGCTCGGCGTCCACGGAGGAGCGCATTGAGCACCTTCGTGCTCCTCACGATCACGGGCCTCGGGCTCGGCGCGATGTACTTCCTCGTCGCGTCCGGCCTGTCGCTGATCTACGGGCTGATGGGCGTCCTCAACTTCGCGCACGGTGCGTTCATCACCGTCGGCGCCTACGCCGCCTGGTGGATGGCCGGGCAGGTCGGCGGCAGCGCCGGCGTGCAGCTCCTCGTCGGAGGCGCCTTCGGGCTCGTCGCCGGGGCGGCTCTGGCCGCGTTCGTCGAGCTCGTCTTCATCCGGCCGCTCTACCGCCGGCCGATCGAGCAGGTGCTCGTCACGGTCGGTCTGGCGCTTGCGCTCGGGGCGCTCGTGCAGGGGATCTGGGGGAACGACGCGCGCACGTTCCCGACGCCGAGCTGGATGGTCGAGACGACCTCGGTGCTCGGCGCCAGCATTCCGAACAACCGCTTCGTCGTGATCGCCGTGGCAGCGCTCGTGCTCGTCGGGCTGACGGCGTTCCTCCGCTACACGCGCTTCGGGCTGATCATCAGGGCCGGCGTCGAGAACCGTGCCATGGTGACCGCGCTCGGGATCGACGTGCGCCGCGCGTTCACGATCGTCTTCGCGCTCGGCGGCGCGCTCGCGGCGCTCGCGGGCGTCCTCTCGGGCGTCTACTTCGGCTCGATCGACCCCGCCCGCGGCACGTCGCTCCTGATCTTCGCGTTCATCGTCGTCGTGATCGGCGGCTTCGGCTCGATCGGCGGGTCGGCGGTCGCCGCCGTCACCGTCGGGCTCGTGCAGCAGTACGCGAACTACTACGCCTCCGCCGGCACCGGCGACCTCGCCGTCGTCCTCCTCCTCGCTGCCGTGCTCCTGATCCGCCCGGCCGGGCTCGCTCCCAAGGTGGCGCATTGAGCCGTCGGCGCCTCAGCATCGTCGTGCCCGTCGTGCCTGCTGGTCGTCCTCGCGCTCGTGCCGAAGCTCTCGCTGGACATCCCGGTGATCTTCACGGGCCCGCTCGACAGCCCCGGCACGCTGCAGCTGCTCGCCCTCTGCCTCGTCTTCGCGGGGGCGGCGCTCTCGTACGACCTGCTCTTCGGCTTCACGGGGCTGCTCTCGTTCGGGCACGCCCTCTACTTCGCCGTCGGCGTCTACGTGACGGCGATCGCGCTGACGAAGTGGGAGTGGGGCATCTGGCAGACGCTCGGCTTCGTGGCGCTCTTCACGCTCGTCCTGTCGTTCGTCCTCGGCGCCGTCAGCCTCCGCGTCACGGGCATCGCCTTCGCGATGGTGACGCTCGCCTTCGCCCAGGCGGGCGCCGTGCTCGTGCAGAAGAACCCGTACGGCTGGACGGGCGGCGAGGAGGGCATCGGCCTGAACTTCGATCCGCTCCCGGAGGCGTTCGTCGGCGTGCTCAACACGAAGAACCTCTACTGGCTGGCCCTCGCCTACGCCGCGATCGTCTTCGTCGTGGTTCGGCTGGCGGTCGGGCTCGTCGGCGGGTCACGTGTGGCAGGCGGTGCGCGAGAACGAGCGGCGGGTCGAGGTGATCGGGCTGCATCCGCTCCCCTTCAAGCTGGCCTCGTTCGTCCTCGCCTCGGTTCTCGCGACCGCCGGCGGGATGGTCTGGCTGCTCCTGATCGGCGGCGCCACGCCCGAGGTGACGATCCCCCAACTTCACGCTCTCGCTGCTCGTGATGGTCGTCCTCGGAGGCGCCGGCACGCGCTTCGGCGCCATGATCGGCGGCTTCGTCTACATCCTGCTCGACCAGCGGCTCGGCTCGCTCGGCGGCTCCTCGACGGTGCAGGACCTCCCCTCGGTGCTGCGCGTGCCCCTCTCGGAGCCGCTGTTCATCCTCGGCTCGCTCTTCATCGCCGTCGTCTTCTTCGCGCCCGGCGGGCTGGCGAGCCTGCCGCGCCGGATCCGGGGGCTGCGACCCGTCCGTGAGCCGTTGCCCGAGGAGGCCGGCTCGTGAGCCCGGACGACCGGCTGAAGCCGGACGCCGCGCCGGCGACAGGCTTGAGCCTGTCGTCCGGGCTGGAGCGGGTGGCGTGAGCGTGAAGATTGCCTGGGAGCGCCGAGGCGGGGGGGCGCCGCTCGTGCTCGTGCACGGGCTCGGCTACGCGCGCTGGGGCTGGGAGCCGGTCGCTGGACGGCCTCGCCGCGCGGTTCGAGGTGATCCTGTTCGACAATCGCGGCATCGGCGAGAGCGACGTGCCGCCGGGGCCGTACACGGCGGCGGAGATGGCGGCCGACGTGGAGCAGGTGCTGGACGAGGCCGGCGTCGAGCGCGCGCACGTGCTCGGGACGAGCCTCGGCGGCATGGTCGCGCAGGAGCTCGCGCTCGACGAGCCCGGCGCGCGTCGACCGGCTCGTGCTCGCCTGCACGACGCCGGGCGGTGCGGGCGCCTATCCGCTGCCCGAGGGCACGCTTCGCCTCATCGCCGAGGCGCCGACGCTCGAGCCGGCCGTGGCGCTGCGCCGCTTCGTCGAGAACGCGCTCGCACCGGCGACCGTGACCGAGCGGCCGGAGCTCGTCGAGCGGATCATGACGCACCGGCTCGCGGCACCGCAGGATCCCGCCGGCTGGGCGGCCCAGGCGGCCGCCGGGATGAGCTTCGACCGCTTCGCCGACAGCGGCTCGATCGCTGCGTCGACGCTCGTCCAGCACGGGACCGAGGATCGGGTCGTCGACGTCCGGAACGCGGCCATGCTCGGGGAGCGGATCCCGCGAGGCGACCGTGGAGCTGTTCGAGGGCGCCGGCCACCTCTTCTTCTGGGAGCAGCCCGAGCGCTTCGTCTCGTCGGTGACCGCATTCCTGGAGAGCGCCTGATGGGCTCCGACCTGACCCTCGGGCGCTGGCTCGCCGACCGGGCCCGCAACACGCCCGGACGGGTCGCGATCGACTTCCTCGGCGCGTCGCTGACCTACGGAGAGCTCGACGCCCGTGCGCGGCGCGTCGCCGCCGGCCTCGCGGCGCGCGGGCTGCGCCGCGGCGACAGGCTCGCCACGCTGACGGGCAGCTCGCCCGAGCACGTCGCGGTGCTCTTCGCGTGCGCGCGCCTCGGCGTCGCCCTGCAGCCGCTCTCGTGGCGGCTCTCCGCCGTCGAGCTGGCCTACCAGCTCGACGACGCCGACCCGTCGCTCCTGCTCGTCGCGCCCGAGCACGACGCGCTGGCCGACGCCATCGGCTCGAGCGTGCCGCGGGAGGAGCTCACCTGGGACTCGCTCGAAGCCGACGGCGAGGTCGACGACGTGGCCGAGGACGGCGACGCGCTCCTGCTCGTCTACACCTCGGGCACGACCGGGAAGCCGAAGGGCGCCGTGCTGAGCCACGCGAACTGCTTCTGGACGAACCTCTGCTTCGACCTCACCACCAACCTGCGTGACACGGACGTCGTGCTGCAGGTCCTGCCGCAGTTCCACGTCGGTGGCTGGAACGTGCAGCCGCTCCTCGCCTGGTGGAAGGGCGCGACGGTCGTGCTGGAGCCGGTCTTCGACGCCGGCCGCGCGCTGCGGCTGATCGAGGAGCGCGGCGTGACGACGATGATGGGCGTCCCGGCGACCTACCTGTTCATGGCCCAGGATCCCCACTTCGAGCGGGCCGATCTCTCGAGCCTGCGGCTCGCCGTCGTCGGCGGGGCGCCCATGCCCGAGCCCCTGCTCGAGACGTGGCGTGACCGGGGCGTGGCGATCGTGCAGGGCTACGGCCTGACCGAGGCGGCGCCGAACGTGCTCTGCCTGCCGCCCGAGGACGCGACGCGCAAGCTCGGCTTCGCCGGCAGGCCCTACCCGCACGTCGACGTGGCACTCCGCGACCCCGACTCCGGGAACGCTCCTCGAGGGAGCCGCCATCGGCGAGCTCGTCGTCAAGGGGCCGAACGTCTTCGCCGGCTACTGGCGCAATCCCGAGGCGACCGCCGCCGCGTTCGCGGACGGCTGGCTGCTCACCGGTGACGTGGCCGAGCGGGACGACGAGGGCTACTACCGCATCGTCGACCGGATCAAGGAGATGGTCATCTCCGGCGGCGAGAACGTCTACCCGGCCGAGATCGAGTCCGTGCTTGCACGCGCATCCGGCGGTCGCCGAGGCCGCCGTCGATCGGCGTTCCCGACGAGCGCTGGGGCGAGGCGTGCCTCGCGTTCGTCGTCCTGGCGCCGGGCGAGGGAGCGACCGAGGAGGAGCTCCTCGGTCACTGCCGGGATCGGCTGGCGCGCTTCAAGGTTCCGCGTGCCGTCAGGTTCCTGGAGGTGTTGCCCCGGTCGGCGATGAACAAGGTCGCGAAAGAAGACCTACGCGTGTTGGGAACGCAGGAGGAGGCTCGGTGAGCAGCAGCACGGGGGTCGACGGCAGGCCGCTGTCGAAACGGGGTGAGCGGACCCGGGAGCGGCTCCTCGAGGCCGCGGAGAAGCGTGTTCGCCGAGCTCGGCTACCACGACGCCTCGATCGTGAAGATCACCGAGGCGGCCGGCGTCGGGCAGGGCACGTTCTACCTCTACTTCACCGGCAAGAAGGAGATCTTCGACGAGCTCGTGATCGACCTCAACCACCGTGTGCGGCAGGCGATGACCGAGGGCGCCGCGAGCGGCACGACCCGTGTCGAGAAGGAGCAGCTCGGCTTCGCCGCCTTCTTCCGCTTCACGGCGGAGCACCCGGCCCTCTACCGGATCATCCGCCAGGCGGAGTTCGTCTCGCCCGAGACCCTGCAGCTGCACTACGAGCGGCTCACGAGCGGTTACGTGGCGGGGCTGCGCCAGGCGATGGACGCGGGCGAGATCGACCCGGGCGACCCCGAGGTGCTGGCCTGGACGCTGATGGGCATCGGCGAGCTGATCGGGATGCGGTGGATCCTGTGGGGCGGCCGCGACGCGCTGCCGCCCGACGTCTCGAAGGAGCTCGACGCGATCATCGCACGGACGATCGGCTCGCGGAACGGGGCGGCGTGAGCGGTCGCGTCGGGATCGCCGCGACGGCCCACTACCTGCCGGAGCGCTGGATGACCGCCGCCGAGATCGGCGCCGCGGCAGGCATCCCGGAGAGCGTGATCGTGGAGAAGTTCGGGCTCCGCGGCAAGCACATCGCGGCCGACGACGAGCACGTCAGCGACCTCGCGGTCGCAGCGGCGAGCCGGCTGCTCGAGGAGCAGGCGATCGACCCCGCCACGATCGGGATGGTCATGTACTACGGCTCGACCTGGAAGGACTACGCCGTCTGGCAGGTGGCGCCGTGGATCTCGCACCGGCTGGGCTGCAGCAACGCCTACGCCGTCGAGTACGACAACGTCTCGATGGGTACGCCGGTGGCGCTGCGGGCCGCGCGCGCCTTCCTCGTCGCCGAGCCCGAGCTGCGGAACGCGCTGATCGTGGCGGCCTGCCGCGAGTCGCACCTGCTCGACTACGGGAACGCCCGCTCGCGCTTCATGTTCAACTTCGGCGACGGCGCCGTCGCCGGTCTCCTCACCACGGAGGCGGAGCGGAACGTGATCCTCGGCTCGCACGCGATCACCGACGGATCCTTCGCGCTGCAGGTGAAGGTGCCGGCGGGCGGCAGCGTGGAGCCGGCCTCGCACGCGAGCGTGGACGGACGACGCCACTTCCTCGACGTCGCCGACCCGTCCGGCATGAAGAGCGGGCTCGACGACGTCTCGCTCGCGAACTTCGTCGCCGCGGCCGACGGCGCGCTCGAGCGGTCGGGCGCCACGCGCTCGGACGTCTCGTACCTCTGCGGGATCCACATGAAGCGCTCGATGCACGAGGCGATCGTCGCCGCGCTCGGCGTCGACCCGGGCCGGGCCGCGTACCTCGACGACACGGGGCACATGAGCGGCGTCGACCCGCTGCTGGCGCTCGACCGTGCCGTCCGCGCCGGCGAGATCGTGGACGGCGATCTCGTGCTGCTGCTCGCCGCGGGCACCGGCTACACCTGGGCGGCGACCGTCGTCCGCTGGGGGAGCGCGACGTGAGCACCCGAGCAGGCTGATGCCGCTCGACACGCTCCTCACGCGCCACGCCCGCTACCGGCCGCAGCACACGGCCCTCGTGTTCGAGGACGAGCGGATCACGTTCGAGGAGCTCGACCGGCGGGTGAGCCGGATCGCGAACGCGCTGCTCGATCTCGGTCTGGAAAAGGGCGACACGATCGCCACCGTGCTCGAGAACTGCGTCGAGGTGATCGAGCTCTACCACGTAGCGGCGCGGACGGGCCTCGTCGTCGTACCGCTCTCTCCGCTTCTCCGCGGCAGCGGGCTCACGACCTCGTCAACGACTCCGACGCGCGGATCCTGTCACGAACGTGGCGCGGGTGCCCGAGCTCGACCCCCTCCGGGCCGACCTGCACGGCATCCCTGCCGACCGCTACGTGCTCGTCGACGGCGCGGCTCCCGGCTACCGCTCGTACCGCGAGCTCGCCGAGGCCGCGAGCGAGGAGCTGCCTGCCGCCGTGATCGACCGCGACGACCCCTACAACATCATCTACTCGTCGGGCACCACCGGCCTCCCGAAGGGCATCGTGCACACGCACGCGATCCGCGAGGCCTACTGCACCGGCTTCGCAGCCAGCTACCGCATCCATCCCGAGAGCGTCGTGCTGCACTCGGGGTCGCTCGTGTTCAACGGGGCATTCCTGACCCTCATGCCGGCGTTCTATCTCGGCTGCACGTACGTGCTGATGCCGCGGTTCGACGCCGACCGCCTGATCGAGGATCGTCGAGCGGGAGCGCGTGACCCACACGATGCTCGTCCCGTCGCAGCTGATCGCGCTGCTCGAGCGGCCCGACTTCGGAGAGGAGCGGTGCGGGTCGCTCGAGATGATCTGCTCGGTCGGGGCTCCGCTGCACCTCCGGCACAAGGAGGAGCTCGAGCGGCGACTGCCCGGCCGCTTCTACGAGCTCTACGGGCTCACCGAGGGCTTCGTCACGGTGCTCGACCGGGACGACGCCCGGCGCAAGGCCGGCTCGGTCGGTGTTCCACCGCCTCTCTACGAGATGCGCATCGTCGACGAGGAGGGGCAACGATCTGCCGGCTGGGCGAGATCGGCGAGATCGCCGGGCGTGGCCCGATCACCATGCCCGGCTACTACAAGCGCCCCGACCTCACCGCCGAGACGATCAGAGACGGGTGGATCCACACCGGTGACCTCGGGTACGTGGACGAGGATGGCTTCCTGTACCTCGTCGACCGCAAGAAGGACCTCATCATCTCCGGTGGCGTCAACGTCTATCCGCGCGACATCGAGGAGGTGGTGGCCCAGCACCCCGCGGTCGCCGAGGTCGCGGTGTTCGGGGTCGCCGAGGCCCAGTGGGGGGAGACGCCGGTCGCCGCCGTGACGCTCCGGGCACGGCGCGACCGCGACCGCCGAGGAGATCGAGGAATGGGTGAACGAGAGGGTCGAGGCGCGCTACCAGAAGATCTCCGGCGTCCTCGTGCTCGACGCCTTCCCGCGCAACGCCGCCGGCAAGACGCTGCGCCGGGAGATCAGGGAGATCTACGCGAGGGGTGAAGGATGACCAGTGAGCGACCGGTACGTGGAGACGAACGGGATCCGACTGCACTACCTCGACCCTCCGGCCCGGGCCCGATCCTCGTGCTCGCGCCCGGGCTGACGGCGAACGCACACTCCTTCGACGGGCTCATGCGTGCGGGGCTCGGCGACGTGGCGCGTGTGATCGCACTCGACCTGCGCGGCCGCGGCGAGAGCGATGCGCCGGCGTCGGGGTACACGATGGAGGATCACGCGCGCGACGTGCTCGGCCTGCTCGACGCGCTCGAGCTCGAGCGCGTCGTGATGGGCGGCCACTCGTTCGGCGGGCTGCTGACGTACTGGCTGGCCGCGAACCATCCCGAGCGGGTCGAACGGTGCGTCGTGCTCGACGCACCTGCCGTCGTCGACCCCGGCGTCGTCGAGCAGATCAGGCCCTCGCTCGCCCGACTGGGCCGGGTCTACCCGTCCTGGGACGAGTACGTGGCCCTCGTCAGGTCGATGCCATACTTCGACGAGGGTGGCTGGGATTCCGACGTCGAGAGCTACTTCCGCGCCGACGTGCGCACTGCGGCCCGACGGGACGGTGCAGGCGCGCTCCCGGCCAGAGCACATCGCAGGAGGCGATCCAGGGCACGCTCGCGGTCGACTGGCCGGCGCTCGTCGCCCGCATCGCCCAGCCGACGCTGCTCCTGCGCGCACCCGGTAGCTTCGGTCCTCCCGGCTCGCCCCCGATCCTCTCCCGCGAGGACGCGGACCGGACGGCGGCGATGATGGCCGACTGCCGCCTCGTCGACGGAGTCGGCAACCACCTGACGTTCGTGTTCGGCGACGCGGCACGGGTGCTCACCGCGCGCCATCGCGGCGTTTCTCGCCGGTGCGGCGGCATGAGCGGCGCGTACCGGCTACACGTGGGCGGCGAGCGTCGTACGATGGGAGCCGGCATGACCGACTTTCCCGACCTGATCGGCAAGGAGCTGGGCCCGACCGGCTGGCTCGAGGTGACGCAGGAGCGGATCGACCCGTTCGCGGACGCGACCGGCGACCACCAGTGGATCCACGTCGATCCCGTCGCGGGCGGCCGAGGGGCCGTTCGGGACGACGATCGCGCACGGGTACCTGACGCTGTCGCTCTGCGCGCCGCTCCTGGGCGAGCTGCTGGCCGGACCTCACGAGCTCGTCGCTGAGCATCAACTACGGCACCAACAAGGTGCGGTTCCCGGCGCCTGTCCCGTCCGGCTCGCGCATCCGCGCACGAGCCACCGTGGCGTCCGTCGACGAGGTCCCCGGCGGTGACCAGGCGGTGGTCGTGACGACGGTCGAGCGCGAGGGCGGCGACAAGCCGGTGTGCGTCGCCGAGATGGTGGTCAGGAGGCTGCGATGAACGACTCCGGACAGGTTCGCCGGCAAGGTCGCGCTCGTCACCGGCGGCGCGCGCGGCATCGGCGCCGCCACCGCGGCGCGGCTCGCTGCGGAGGGCGCGGACGTCGTCGTCGCGGACTTCGACCTGGCGGCAGCGGAGGAGACCGCCGCCGCGATCGGCGGCCGCGCGGTGCGCTGTGACGTCACGTCGCGGGCCGACGTCGAGGCGGCGGTCGCCGCCGCGGCGGAGCCGAGCGGACGGCTGGACATCCTCGTCACCTGTGCCGGGATCATCCGCGACAACCTGCTCCACAAGATGACCGACGACGACTTCGACGCTGTCATCAACACCCACCTGCGCGGCACGTTCCTCTCCGCGCAGGCGGCGCAGCAGCTGATGGTGGCGCAGAAGAGCGGCACGATGGTGCTGATCTCCTCGACCTCCGCGCTCGGCAACCGGGGCCAGACGAACTACGCGGCGGCCAAGGCGGGCATCCAGGGAATGGCGAAGACGCTCGCGATCGAGCTCGGGCGCTTCGGGATCACGGTGAACTGCGTCGCCCCCGGCTTCATCGCGACGGCGATGACGGAGCAGACCGCGGCGCGGATGGGCGTCCCGTTCGAGGACTTCATGGAGGCCATCGCAGCCCAGACGCCCGTGCAGCGGGTGGGCCAGCCGGAGGACGTTGCCGGCGTGATCGCCTTCCTCTGCTCCGCGGACGCCGCCTACGTGAGCGGCCAGGTGATCTACGTCCGCGGGGGCCCGTGACCGCAGGCAGGGCGCTCGTCACCGGTGCCGCGAGCGGAATCGGTCGCGCGATCGCCGAGCGGCTCGTTGCCGACGGCTGGAGCGTGCTCGCGGTCGATCTCCAGCCCGATTCCGACGGGCCGGGTGAGCCGTTCGCCGCCGACCTGGCGACGCGAGCCGGGAACCGGGCCGCGGTCGCCGCGGCGGCCGAGCGGCTCGGTGGGATCGACGCCGTGGTGGCGAACGCCGGCTTCCAGCACGTCTCTCCGGTCGAGGAGTTCGACGAGGACCGCTGGGACGCGCTCGTCGCGGTACTGCTGACGAGCCCGTTCCTCCTCGCCCGCTACGCATGGCCGCATCTGCGGGCGAGCGGCGAGGGCAGGATCGTCGTCGTCGCGTCCGTGCACGGCCTCGTGGCGTCACCGTTCAAGGCCGGGTACGTGGCCGCGAAGCACGGGGCCGTCGGGCTCGTGAAGTCGCTCGCGCTCGAGGGCGCCGCCGACGGGATCCGGGCGGTGGCCATCTGTCCCGGGTTCGTCCGTACGCCGCTCGTCGAGCGCCAGGTGACCGCCCTGGCCGAGAGCCGCGCGATCTCCGAGGAGGAGGCGCTGCGGGCCTTGCTCGAGCCGGAGGCGATCAAGGAGCTGATCGAGCCGGACGAGGTGGCGAACGTCGCCGCGTTCCTGCTCGGGCCTGGCGGCCGCTCGTTCACTGGCGTTCCCGTCGTGCTCGACAACGGCTGGACGGCCCGCTGACCGTCGAGGCGTGATGCCGGAGCTCAGGCGCCGTAGTCGATCGTGATGCGCTCGCCGGCGCCCGGGAGGCGGTACTCGACCCCGAGCCGGACGCATTCGGCGACGAACCGCGGCGGTGCCGGTGTTGTCGCACCGGAACATCTCGTGGTGGCAGGGGATCGCGATGCCGGCCCCTGCCTCGAAGGCGAGCCGGGCTGCGTCGGTGCCGTCCATGTTCCCGTTCCGGCCGCTGACCGGCACGAAGGCGACGTCGACGCCGTACGGGGACACCGCCTCGGCCATCCCCTGGATCCGGTGGCTGTCGCCCGCGTGGTAGAAGGTGAACGCGCCGTTGCGGACGACGTAGCCGACGCCTTCGGGGACTCCTCCCGGGTAGGCCGGAACGGCCTCGATCCAGACGTCGCCGAACGTCGCCCACTCACCGACCGCGAGCACGGCGTCCGGGAGGCGGCCGGCGCGTTCGGCTGCGACGTCCTCGCTGCCCGCGGCGCAGACGAAAGCAGCCTCGCCGGCGAGCACGTGAGGGAGCGTGCCGGGGTCGAGGTGATCCTGCTGCGCGTTTGTCGCAATCACGACGTCGACGAAGGAGAGGAGGGCGGGATCGACGACGAGGTCGGTGATGCGCTCGTACGGCGTGTCGGTGCCGGCGTACCGCTCGGTCAGCGAGTCGGAGAGGTACGGGTCGACGAGGACGTTCTTGCCGTGGATCTGGACGAGGAACCCGCTCTGCCCGAGCCACCAGACGTGCATGCCCGGCTCTTCGACCGACGCCTGGACGTCGGCGATCAGCTCGGGCCCTGAGAGGAACGGCGCGATCTCGTCGTCGAGCTCCTCGTAGAAGAGATCGTCGTCGGAGGGCTCGTCCGCCGGCCTCGGCGCGAGCGCGTCGGGCACGGGAATCGCCTCGGCGGCCCGACGGCTGAAGGCGGAGAGCAGGCCGCGTCGCGTCGTCGGGCCTGAGGGGAAGAGCGCGTCGGGATCGTGTGCCATGGCTGTTCGAGGCCTCGCGGAGATCCGTCCGGGCGCAGCTGATCGTAGCAACGGCGCCGCCCGGTCGATGGTGGCCGGCCCGGGGGCGGCCCCGGCGCGCTCAGCTGACCGCTTCGACGATGTGGAAGACGCGCTCCACGGGCGCAGATGTGACATGAGCCTCGAGCTGCTCCAGGAGCTGCCCCGGGACGCTGCCGGCGCGCCAGCGCTCGTAGTGCTCCCGGCTCGCCCAGGATCCGATGATCACGATGTCGTCCTCGTCGTCGACCGAGGTGGCGACCTCGACGCCGAGGAAGCCGGGTTGCTCACGTGCCATCGCGAGCACGCCGAGACGCTCGAGGACGCGCAGCAGCTCGCTGCCGTGACCGGTCCTGGCGTGGAGGAACAGCAGGCTTCGTGTCATCGGAGACCTCCTCCGTCGTGATGTACCCGTATCGTCGCTCGCCGTCCCCCGGCCCGCATCGTCGTGATCCCGGATCGGGCAGCGGTGAACTACCGCCCGGAAGGGAGCGGCGAGGCGTGCACGAGGATCCGTAGTTCCGGCGGCGGAATCAGGGGTTTCGCCCGATGTGCGAGATCGCTCGTGCGACGACGATCGAGGCGATGGGCGCGCTCTTTCGCGATCGCCTCGATGCCGGCCGCGACCTCGCGGCGGCTCTGGAACGCATGCAGCTCGGGGATGCGGTCGTCGTGGGCCTCGCCCGCGGCGGCGTGACGGTGGCGGCCGAGGTCGCACGTCGCCTGTCGCTGCCCCTCGACGCGCTTGCGGTTCGCAAGATCGGCTACCCGTTTCAGCCCGAGTACGGGATCGGGGCGGTCACGCCGGGCGCCGGCGGCGTCTACCTCCGCACCGCCGAAGGGCTCGCCGAGGCCGACCTCCGCCGCGTGATCGAGCTGGCACAGGAAAAGGCGGACGCACTCGATCGTCTCCTCCACGAGCGCCGCCAACCGCTCGAGCTCCGCGGCAAGACGGCGGTGCTCGTGGACGACGGGCTCGCGACGGGCGCCACGATGGTGGCCGCGGTGCGCTGGGCCCGGAGTCGGGGGGCCGCACGCGTCGTCGTCGCGATTCCCGTCGGCGCGGCCCAGAGCACCGGAGCGCTCCGCCGTGAGGCGGACGAGGTGGTGTGCCCCCACGAGGAGCGGCGCTTCGGTGCAGTCGGCTTCTGGTACGACGTCTTCACACAGGTCGAGAACGCCGAGGTGATCGCGCTGCTCGACGAGCTCGGGACTCCGGCATCCTCCTCCTGACGAGCGACGGGTTCCGTCAGGCCGGGTCGACGATCTCGACGTCGCCCGAAGCGATCGGCACGCCCGCGCGCTCCGCGAGATGGCTCGCTGAGCCAGTCGCCGGCGAGCCCGGAGACGCGCTCGAGCGTTCCCGGCTCCTCGAACAGGTGACCGGCGCTGCGGACGATCACGAGGCGCCGCTCGCAGGTGAGCGCGGCCAGGGCCTGACGGTTGAGGTCGAGGACGACCGGGTCGTCCTCGCCGACGATCAGGAGCGTGGGGGAGTCGACCCGCGGCAGGTGCGTGCCTGCAAGGTCGGGCCGGCCGCCGCGGGAGACGACGGCGCGCACGGTCGGGCCGAGGTGCGCGGCCGCGACGACGGCCGCGGCAGCTCCGGTGCTGGCGCCGAAGAAGCACGGCGACAGACCCTCTGCGAGCGGCTGCTCCAGCAGCCACCGTGTCGTCTGCTCGAGCCGGTCGCCGAGCAGCTCCACGTCGAAGACGCTCGTGCGTTGCGGCTCCTCGGCCGGCGTGAGGAGATCGAAGAGGAACGTCGCGATGCCCCGCCGGTTGAGCGCGTCGGCCACGAGGCGGTTGCGCGGGCTGAAGCGGCTCGAGCCGCTGCCGTGGGCGAAGATCGTGACGCCGGTCGCGTTCGGGGGCACGGCGAGGTCGCCGTAGAGGGCCGGTCCGACCGGGATGGTGGCATGAAGCCGGATCACGGCAGGTGCGGCGCCCTCGGCGCGATTCATGCGTCCTGCTCCCTGGTTTCGTCGCTGACTCGCATCGCGTCCCTCAACGATGACGGAGCGCGGGGCCCGGCCGCATCGGCAGAACGCGCGCAGTGGGTGCG
Source organism: uncultured Thermoleophilia bacterium (assembly GCA_963792455.1). Classification (GTDB taxonomy): domain Bacteria; phylum Actinomycetota; class Thermoleophilia; order Gaiellales; family Gaiellaceae; genus Gaiella. Next base: position 979,597 of record CAWBWA010000011.1, on the reverse strand, counting down.
GGGTTCTACTCACCGTGGTTCGGTGCTGCCGCCGATACGCGGGCGCCCGGAACCGGCTGGAATGAGAGGCACGTCGCCGGCAGAAGGGCTGCACGTCCACCGGGCCGGCACGATTCCATCCACGCGTTCGAGAGGTGAGCCGGATGAGGACCGTTCTGATCATGGGTGCAGGGGGCCGGGACTTCCACGACTTCAACGTCGTGTACCGCGGCGATGGAGAAACCCGTGTGGCCGCGTTTACCGCCGCGCAGATCCCCGGCATCGACGACCGCGTCTACCCGCCCTCGCTCGCGGGGCCGCTCTACCCGGAGGGAATTCCGATCCGGCCGCAGGAGGAGCTCGAGGAGCTGATCGCCGCGCACGGCGTCGACGAGGTCGTGCTCGCGTACTCCGACCTCTCGCACGTGGACGTGATGCACAACGCCTCCCGCGTGCTCGCCGCCGGCGCGAACTTCACCCTGCTCGGCCCGCACGAGACGATGATCGAGTCGATCAGGCCCGTGATCGCGGTTACCGCGGTGCGCACGGGCTGCGGCAAGAGCCAGACGAGCCGCAGGATCGGGCAACTGCTCATCGAGGCCGGCCTGAGGGTGGCTCTCGTACGGCACCCGATGCCGTACGGCGACCTGGAGGCGATGCGCGTGCAGCGCTTCGCGACGCTGGCGGACATCGACGCCGCGGATCCGACGGTCGAGGAGCGCGAGGAGTACGAGTCGCCGGTCGAGCAGGGGATGATCATGTACGCCGGCGTCGACTACGGCGAGATCCTCTCCCGCGCGGAGGCCGAGGCGGACGTGATCGTCTGGGACGGCGGCAACAACGACTTCCCGTTCTACCTGCCGGACCTCTGGATCACGGTCGCGGACCCGCTCCGGGCCGGTCATGAGCTCTCGTACCACCCCGGCGAGGTCAACGTGCGAAGGGCCGATGTCGTGGTCGTCAACAAGGTCGACAGTGCGACGCCCGAGCAGGTGCAGCGCGTGATCGGCGACGTGCGCTCGCTCAACCCCGCGGCAGCGATCATCGAGGCCGAGTCGCCCGTCACCCTCGACCCCGGGCCGTCGCTCGACGGCCTACGTGTGCTCGTCGTCGAGGATGGGCCGACGTTGACCCACGGCGGGATGACGTTCGGGGCCGGCACCGTCGCCGCGAGGCAGGCCGGGGCAGCAGAGATCGTCGACCCACGGCCGTGGGCCGTCGGCTCGATCGCCGACACGTTCGTCCGCTACCCCCACGTCGGCGCCGTGCTTCCCGCAATGGGTTACGGCGACGAGCAGCTGCGCGAGCTGCGAGAGACGATCGACCAGGTCGAGTGCGACGTCGTCGTCACCGGGACGCCGTTCGATCTCGGTCGCCTGATCTCGACGCGTCATCCCCTGCGCCACGCCCGCTACGAGCTCCGAGAGCTCGGGCAGCCGACGCTGGCAGAGCTCATCGACCCCATCGTCCGGCGCGTCCGACCGGGCCTGACCCTGACGGAAGGAGTGAAGTGATCATGGCGACCACGGCCACGCCGGTAGTGCCGCAGGACTACCTGCGGGTCTCGCGATCTCGACGCGGGTGGGATCGAGGCGGTTCTCGGCCTGTCCGCCCGGATGAAGGAGCGGCCGCACGGGTTCATCGACGCGCTCAGGGGAGACACGGTGGCGTGCTTCTTCGAGAAGCCGTCCACGCGTACGCGCGTCTCCTTCGCGGCGGCCGCGGAGCGGCTCGGCATGCTGGCGCTCCTGCTACGCCCGGACGAGCTGCAGCTGGGCCGGGGGGAGACGATCGCGGACACCGCGCGGACGCTGTCCGGATACGCGAACGCGATCGTGATCCGGACGTTCGACCAGGCAACCGTCGAGGAGATCGCCGACGCCGCGGGAGCGCCCGTGATCAATGCGCTCACCAACGAGCACCACCCCTGCCAGGCGCTCGCCGACGTGCTCACGCTGCGCGAGCGGTTCGGCGACCTGAAAGGGCTCAAGCTTGCGTTCGTGGGCGACTTCGACAACGTCGCCACGTCACTGGCCGAGGCCGCCGTGCTCTGCGGGATCGAGTTCGTCGTCGGCTGCCCCGCGGGCTACGAGCTGGCCGTGCCGGGGGCGGTCGTCGTCCAGGATCCGGCGGAGGCGGTTCGCGGCGCCAACGCGGTCTACACGGACGTCTTCGTCTCCATGGGCGATGAGGCCGAGGCGGCCCAGCGGCTGCGCGACCTGGCTGCCTATCAGGTGAACGAGGCACTGATGGAGCTCGCCGACCCGGATGCGATCTTCATGCATTGCCTGCCGGCCCATCGGGGCGAGGAGGTGACGGCCGAGGTGATCGACGGCCCGCGCTCGGTCGTATGGCAACAGGCCGAGAACCGGCTTCCGACGGAGGAGGCGATCCTCTACGCGCTGATCGCCAGAACGTGGGAGCTGCCGCGGAGCTGAGACGCGCAGACGTGCATGCCCGCCGTGACGTTGCGTAGTTGACCGAACGCAGGTCCGGAATGCGCCCGATGCGTTGGCGGCCGTATGCCGTCACGCTGGTGGTGGAGGACGCTGATGCCGAGCTCGCCGCGGTTGTCGAACCATCGCCTGGGAGTGCGAGAGCCTGCCGTCGACCGGGGCGACACCACCTCCGTCGGCACCCGTCGTGCCCCCGCCGTGGTCGGGGTGGCACGTGAGCTGGCGATCGTCGGCTTCGCCGCAGCCGTCTACGGTGCCGTTCGGGCCGTCACCGAGGGCAGCGCGGCGCAGGCGGTCGCGAACGCCGAGGCGGTCGAGCGCCTCGAGCGCACGCTCGGCATCGGCTGGGAGCAGTCGGTGCAGTCGCTCGTGATCGGTAGCGGCGTGCTCGTCCGGCTGGTCAACTGGATCTACATCTGGGGCCACTGGCCCGTGATCGTCGCCGCTGCCACGTTCCTGTACGTGAGCAGGCCGACCCACTACCGCGTGTTGCGGAACGCGATCATCACGTCCGGGCTGATCGGATTCGTCTTCTTCTACGAGATCCCGACCGCGCCGCCGCGCCTCGTCGAGATCGGGCTGGTCGACACCGTGCTCCAGCAATCCCACGCCTACCGCGCACTGCAGCCGCCCTCGTTGACCAACCAGTACGCGGCGATGCCGAGCCTCCACTTCGGCTGGAACCTCCTCGTCGGGATCGTGATCTTCGCTGCCTTCACGTCGCTTGCCGTGCGCCTGTTCGCCATTGCGATGCCGCTGGCCATGGGATTCGCGGTGGTGGCCACGGCGAACCACTTCGTGCTCGACATCGCGGTCAGCGTGGTGGTGGTCGCGGTCGGGCTCGCGGTCGCCGTCGCGCTGGAACGGCACCGGGGCGCCGGCAGGGGGCCCGAGCCGGCTACTCGAAATCCGAACAATCGGGTGCTCGGGGCGCGGTTACACTGACCCGCAGTGAGCTCGCGCACCGCTAACGGCGGAGTGCGACGGCAGGGGTCTCCGTTCTTCGTCGCGCACCGGGCAGGAAACGACCTTGCGCAGCTCCGTGCTGCGGAGGACTTCGGTCTCGATCTCGTCGAGGCAGACATCCGCCTGTTCCGCGGGCGTCTCGAGGTGCGCCACCTGAAGACGCTCGGCCCGATTCCCGTCCTCTGGGATCGGTGGCAGCTCGCCAATCCGCTTGCGCCCCGCCTCCAGCTCGACGAGTTGCTGGCGGCGACCGGGCCCAGCACCGAGCTGATGCTCGACCTCAAGGGCAGCAACCCGCGGCTCGCCGCCGGTGTGCTCGCGGCATTGCGGCCCGTTCTCGGCCGCCGCCGTCTGATCGTCTGCGCGCGCGACTGGGCGCTGCTCGAGCCCTTCGAAGGGCTCTCGGATGTCCGCACGGTTCACTCCGCGGGGAATGCGCGCCAGCTGCGAGCACTGCTCCTGCGCGGTCGCAGCCGCCGCCTGCAGGGGGTCTCGGTCCACGAGCGGCTCCTGAACCCGGCCACCGTCGCCGAGATCCGAAGCGTCGCAGACCTTGTCATGACGTGGCCCGCGAATGCGGCCGGCCGCGCGCGGGAGCTCGCCGCGATGGGCGTGGACGGCCTGATCACCGACCGGCTCGACCTCGCTCGCGAGCTCGGTCGTCCCGCCGAGGCGATGGAGGCAACCGCGTGAACGGCGTCTCCGCGAACGCCGTCCTCGAGTCGCTCGAGGCGGCCGCGGGCCGGTTCGTGGCACTCGACCTGCGCTTCGTCGTGGTCGCGCTCGCGTTCCAGGTGTGCAACCTCGCCCTCCGTTCCTTTGCTCTCCGCAACGTGCTCGCCGCCGCGTATCCGGAGAAGCGCATCTCGGCGTGGACGGTAGGGGGCGCGTATGCCTCCGGCGTCGCGCTCAACGCCTTTGCGCCCGCCCGCGGCGGTGAGGCGCTGAAGATCGCGCTGCTCCGCCTGCGGATCCCGGGCTCGTCCGTGCCCACGCTCGTCTCGGCCGGCGTGCTCCTGACCGTGCTGGACGCCCTGATCGGGTCGGCGCTGATCGCCGGAGCGCTGGGCTTCGGCCTGGTGCCGTCGTTGCCGGCGCCGCAGATCCCGTCGCTCGTCGGCGTCACGAGCCACCCGTTCGCGGTCGGAGCGGCAGTCCTCGCGCTCGTCGTGGCGGGCGTCCTCGTGGCCGGCCCGCTCTCCCGCCGCGCCCGCGGTCTCTGGCTCCACGTCGAGCAGGGTGGTGCCATCCTGCGTACGCCGGCGCGGTACGTGCGGAGCGTCGTCACGCTCCAGCTCGCCGGCTGGGCCTGCCGCACCGGCGTTGCCTTCTGTCTCCTCGCCGCGTTCGGTCTGCCCGCGACGGTGCCGCTCGCCGTGATCGTCGTCGTCGCCGGGGGCCTCTCGACCCTGGTGCCGACCCCCGGCGGTGCCGGCACGCAGCAGGTGCTCCTGGTCTACGCGCTCCAGCAGACCGCGTCGACGGCAGCGGCGCTCTCGTTCTCGGTCGGGATGCAGGTCGGCATCACGACGGTCAACACGATCATCGGGCTGACGGCACTCATGTTCATGTTCCGGACGCTGCGGCCGGTTGCCGCCGTGCGGGCGGCCCGGAGATCGACCCGGGGCTGATCTGTCACCCTCGTGGGGCCGTGACTCGGCCGCCGGATGCGAGAGGAGCGGGCCCCGCAGCAGGCGCGCCGACGACAACCGTCTCCGTCACGCGTTGAGCCGAAGCAAATGGATGCCGTCGGGGTCGAGCGCGACGTACAGACCGTCGGCAGCCATGTGGCTGCCATCGCGTTCGAACCCGACACCGGAGAGGAGATCGACGAGCGTGCACGGGCCGTCGAGGTCCGTCCAGGGCAGTCGGACCATGCCATCAGCACGCGCGTCGGATGGGTTGACGACGACGAGATGCCGTTGCTCGGAGTGTTCCCAGGCCCAGGCCAGGAGTCGCTCCGCGCTCTCGTTGTCCGGCCAGCCGTCGATCGGCACGAGTTGCCACGTTCCCCGTCGCAGGCCACCGGACACTGCCCGTAGGAGCCGGTCGACGAACGACCGCAGTTCGCCGTCGGTCTCCTCCACGGCACGCCGGCCGAGCGTCACGGGGGTGCGCAGACGCCGGCCGTCGGCCTCACCTTCGTGGAGCAGTGCGACGCCGGGCAACGTCATCACGCTCGCCAGGGCCGCCCGATGGGCAGGACGATCGAACACCGACGCGGCCCGGGGTTCGTCATGGTTCTCGACGAAGCGCAGCATGTGACGCTGGTAGCCGACGTCGGCGCCGAGATGGGCCCTGATCGACGAGGCCGGCTCGTGGTGCACCATGCGGTCGTAGAGACGCTTGTCGTAGCAGGCGTCGAACCCCTGCTCGACGAGCACCGGCTCGAGATCCCAGTACGCCTCGGCCCAGAACACGAAGTCAGGGTGCGTCGCCCGGACCGACTCGATCAGCGGACGCCAGTAGCCCCTGTCGTTGTCGGGGAGCCGCTGGCCCGGTCGCCCCAGGTGCGAGCGAACACGTCGTCGAGCATCAGCATCGCCATGTCGCAGCGCACGCCATCGCAGCGGTCGGCGATACCGCGCCACCACCTCGGTGACCGCCCGGCGAACGTCGGCCCGCGAGGCGTCGAACTGGACGACCTCGGGCCACGCCGGGAAGTACGGATCTCGACCGCAGGCGAGGACGGTGCCCTCGACCTCGATGAACGAGGCCGGGTCGCGAGCGAGGTCGTCGGCGGTGCCGCGCACGAAGTACTCCGGATGGGTGCGGGTCCACTCGTGGTCGGGGGCGACGTGGTTGGGCACGAAGTCCAGGACGAGCCGCGCACCGCGTTCGGCGAGCTTGGCCCGGGCGATCGCGAGTCCCTCGTCGCCGCCGAGCTGCGGATCGACCTCGTAGCCTCGCACGCAGTACGCGGACCCGACGATGTCCGCGTCGACGAGGTCGGGCAGTGCGCGCTCGGCGTCGCCACGCATTGCTGCATTCGTCGAGGCGATGCGGGCACCTTCGGGGCTGCGTTCCCAGACACCCATCAGCCACACGGCGTCGATGCCAGGTCGGGCGATGTCGTCCCACACCGAGTCGGGTACGTCGGCCAGGGTGACGGGCCGACCGGCGGATGCTGCGAGATCGGCCAGCCATACCCACGTGAAGACCTCGTGGACCACCGGATTCGTCGGCCACGGGCCGACGACCGGGCCCTCCGATCGGTCGCTCATGGTCTCGCTCCTCGTGTGCGACGGGCCGCCGTCGCGTCGCCGATCCGTTCGTCGGTCAGGCGGCGGTACGGGCGCGCCAGCGGTCGGCCGCCGATCCGGAGCATCGCCTCGGCGTCGAGCTCGCCGAACAACTGGATCAGCCGGGCGACGACACCCGTCCAACCGGTCTGGTGCGAGGCGCCGAGCCCGGCGCCGTTGTCGCCGTGGAAGTACTCGTAGAAGAGCACCAGGTCGCGCCAGTGCTCGTCGGTCTGGAACTTCTCGGTGCCGCCGTAGACCGGTCGTCGTCCCGACTCGTCGGTCAGGAACGTGCTCGCCAGGCGACGGGAGATCTCCTTGGCCACCTCGAACAGGGTCATCTGGTTGCCCGAACCCGTGGGACACTCGATCGTGAATCCGTCGCCGTAGTACTGGTAGTGCTGGAGCAGGGCTCGGATGATGAGCACGTTGACCGGGAACCACACCGGGCCCCGCCAGTTGGAGTTGCCGCCGAACATGCCCGTGGTCGACTCCGCCGGCTCGTACTGCACCTTGTACGTCGTGCCCTCCACGTCGAACTCGTACGGGTGCTCGAGATGCCAGTGCGAGAGCGAGCGGATGCCGTGCGGGCCGAGGAAGCGCTCCTCGTCGAGCATGCGGGTGAGGATGCGCCGCAGCTTGTCCTCGTTGACGAGCGACAGGATGTGTCGTCCGTTCGACACCCGGCTGCAGCGGGTCGGCGATGCGGGACGAGCAGGTCGCCGTTGCGCTCCAGGTGATCGAGTACGGCCGGCCGCAGCGACGGGAACTTGCCGAGCACGTCGGGTTCGAACACGGTCGTGGCGCACAGCGGCAGCAGGCCGACGAGCGAGCGCACCTTCAGTCGTTGCCCGGTGCCGTCGGGGAGGCGGAGGACGTCGTAGAAGAAGCCGTCCTCCTCGTCCCACATCTCGTCCGGGTGCTCGCCGACCGGGTCGATCGGCCGCGGCGATCCAGAAGAAGCGCTCAGGAACTTCAGGACGAAGTCCTCGTAGGTCGGGTCGCGTTCGGCGAGGATGAGAGACAGCTCGAGCATGTTCTGGCTGAACAACGCCATCCACGCAGTGCCGTCGGCCTGCTCGAGGCGGCCGCCGGTCGGCAGCGCTGCGCTGCGGTCGAACACGCCGATGTTGTCGAGCCCGAGGAACCCGCCCTCGAAGACGCTGCGGCCGCTCGGGTCCTTGCGGTTGACCCACCACGTGAAGTTGAGGAGCAGCTTGTGGAACGACTCCCGCAGGAACGTGAGGTCGATGTCGTCGTCGCCGCTGAGCTCCAGGTCGAGGTTGTGCACGAGCAGCGTGGCGAACGCGTGCACCGGTGGGTTGACGTCGCCGAAGTTCCACTCGTAGGCCGGGATCTGCCCGCTCGGGTGCAGGTACGCGGGCGACAGCATCAGGTCGAGCTGTCCCTTGGCGAAGTCGGGGTCGACCATCATCAGCGGGATCGTGTGGAACGCCAGGTCCCACGCCGCGTACCACGGGTACTCCCACTTGTCGGGCATCGAGATCACGTCGTGGTTGACCATGTGGAACCACGACTCGTTGCGGGTGCCGTGGCGGCGCCGGTGAGCGCAGCGGGTGCGACTTGCGCTCGCGCAGCCACGTGTCGAGGTCGAAGTAGTACGTACTGCTTCGACCACAGCATCCCGGCGAGCGCCTGACGCATCACCGAGCTCGTCGTCGGCGGTCAGCGACGGAGGGGTGATCGACTCGTAGAACTCGTCGGCGTCGGCCCGGCGGGCGTCGACGAGGGCGTCGAAGTCGGCGAAGGGCTCGGCGGAGCTCGTCGATCGTCCGGTCGGTCAAGCCGGACGCGCAGCACCGTTGACCCACCGCCGGGCACGACCACGCCGGGTGTGGGCTGCCACCTTCGTGCCCGTCCCCGCCGGGTTCGTCGCGTCGGCGAGCCCGTCGACGACGTGGTCGTTGATGCCGTCCTTCACGTACGGCGTCGGGTTGTCGCCGCCCCACAGGCGTGCGTGCGTTGGTCTCGTTCTCGCAGAACAGCAATGTCGCGCCGGCCTCGGCGTGGAGGAAGTAGCGACCGAGCTCGTCGTGGTCGGCCCGCACGACGCGGATGATCGGCAGCGACCGCCGAGAGCTGGGGCGTCGAGCCGCTCGTTGCGCCGTCGCCAGTCCACGACCACGTGTTGCGGAACCACAGCGTGGGGAGCACGTGGAGCGGTGCGTCGCTCGGCGCCGCGGTTGTGCACCGTGATCCGGCAGAGGATGTCGTCGGGGCCGTCCTTGGCGTACTCGACCTCGACGTCGAAGTACCGGTCGTCGTCGAAGACGCCCGTGTCGATCAGCTCGTACTCCACCTCGACGCGGCTCCGTGACCGGTTCGTGGCGACGAGATCGTCGTACGGGAAGGCCCGGTGCGGGTACTTGTACAGCCAGCGCTGGTAGGAGTGCGTCGGCAGGTTGTCGACGTAGAAGTAGTACTCCTTGACGTCCTCGCCGTGGTTGCCCTCGGTGTTCGTCAGCCCGAACAGGCGCTCCTTGAGGATCGGGTCGTTCTCGTTCCACAACGCGAGGGCGAAGCACAGTCGCTGCTGCGTCGTCGGAGATGCCGGCGAGGCCGTCCTCGCCCCAGCGGTACGCCCGCGAGCGCGACTGGTCGTGGCTGAAGTAGGACCAGGCGTCGCCGTTGTCGCTGTAGTCCTCGCGCACGGTGCCCCACTGGCGCTCGCTGAGGTACGGCCCCCACTTGCGCCAGCGCGCCCCGGTGCGGGCCTCGCGCAGTCGATGTTCCTCGGCACCCAGCTCCATCTCGATCAGGCCTCCTTCGGGGGTCGAGCCGATCGTACCCGGGGGTCTTTCGAGGTGTGCGTGCCTATCCCGCACGCAGGTGATATCGGCGTCGGGCTTCTGAGCGAGATCCACAATCACTGAACTACGGCTCGGATCGTCGGGTGACTGTGAGGCTCGGTGGGCTGGTCGGTCTGGGAGTGTTGCCAGCCTGGTTGTCGTGCTTCGTGTGCTCGTCGGCCCAAACCGCTCGGACGGTACGAGCCTTGGGGCCAACCCCCGGCTCGCCACAGCTCAGCGGGCGGGCGCCGGAGCGCTGGCGGCCTGCCGGTGCGGCCCTTTGAGATCGGGCTATGGTCGAAGGGAATGGTTGTCTCGTCCTCGTCCGCGTTCGCTGTCGCTGTCGCCGCGCATCCGTTCGCGGACTTTCCGTTCGAGCCGGAGTTGCTCGCTCGTGCTGCGGCTTCCACTGCCGAGGCCGGGCTTCTGGTTGTGGGCGAGCCGCACGGCGTCCGCGAGACCCCTAGCGTCGTCTACGCACTCGCTGTTGCGCTCGGGACGCGCGCGGTTGCGTTCGAGTGGTCGCACGAGGAAATGGAGGCGCCGGTACAGGCGTTCCTCCGCAGCGGTTCGTTTGACTTCGAGGCGCTGTGGTCGCTTCCATCCTCGTCGGAGTTCTTCTGCGGCGATGGGCGGATCACGGCCGGGCACTTCGCACTGCTTCAGCGGCTTCACCGTGAAGGGCGTCTCGATCAGGTGATCGTGTTCGACCGGCTCGAACCCGAGTCGCCACAAGACCGGGAGACGCAGGTGCGTCTGCGGGAGCGGGAGATGGCCGCGCGCCTACTGGCGGAGTGGGATCGGAGTCGGCCATTTCTCGTCCTCGCTGGCGCCTTCCACGCGCAACTCGAAGCAGCGGAAGGCGAGCCGATGGCGGCGTATCTGGCGCGCGCGCTAAACGGGCTACAGCCCGCGATGCTCCAGTACGCGACCGGCCACTGCTGGTCGCGCGGCGAACTGCACGGCGTTTCCGGCCCGATGCCGGACGCGCCGATCAGGTTGCGGCTCGACGTGGCAACGCCAGCCGTGGTGCCTGGCCGCTGACGTGGTCGCTGGCACGGGCCGTGAGCCAGACGCGCGTGATGCGCCGTCCCTGTCCTCGGCGGACGAAACGACTAGGGACGGATCCAGGAGATTTCGACGCCGCAAGTGATGGGCGAACAGCGCCGGTCGGCCCAGCCCCCTCGGACGGTGGTAGCCGGGGCACGCACCTGTCGCGCATCCTCGCCACGTCTGGGCACGCTTGCGCCAGCGGTTTGTCCGAACCAGACCGCGTCGACTCTGCCACCGCGCTCCGCACCCGAGCGAAGCTCAGCGGCCGGCTGCCTCCGTCGCGCCCACGGCGACCTCCTGCAACGGGCTCACTTGCGCTTCTCGCGGCCGTCCAGGATGCCGTTTCCGTTCAGGTCGCTCTTCGCCTTGTCGAGAAACCCTTTGCGGTCGAAGGCGAGGTCGAGGAGCAGCGGAGTGCGGCGCTTGTCACCGCAGGTTCGCGCGACCTCGATCGTGATCACGCCGACACGCGCACGCCAGCGGGCTTTGCGGGCCGCGATGGCGGCATCGTCCACCCCAATTACCGAGGCAGGGCGCTCGATGAAGAAGGCTGGAGGCACGACGCTCGTTCGCTTCTCGCCGCAGCTTCCCCGGCAGAGAACGGTCTTCGGGCTGTCGTTCCTGAAACCGCCTACGAAGCCTTCGGCTTTCGCTGCCCTGCCGAGTGTGGGCGTCAGCGTGCCGCGGCAGCCACCGGTCCCGTCCGTGCACTCGAGCTCCCAGGCGAGCCGCACAACGAGGGAACCGATTCGGTCGAAGCGAACGCTCGAGACCCGCGCGGTGAGGCTCTTGCAGGCGCACGGGCGCGCAGCAGGCGGGGGCGGAGGAGCGGTGGAGCCGGGGCCTGACGCGGGAACGGTGACATCGCTGCCGCTCGTGCACGTGCTCGAGATGCGGGCCTGTGAGCCGTTGCCGAGTGGGCCGTTGGTCGTGAAGGTGAAGCCGGCGCTGCCACCCGGCGGGATGCCGGAGGTCCGATTCTGGCCGCCGATCACCTGCGCCGGCGGGGCGGTTGCGCCACCGACCTGCCATCCTGCGGGAGGCGTCTGGAAGCCGGTCGCCTGGGTGCCGGCGGCCAGGGTGAGTTGCCAGCAGACGATCGGATCGCTGCCCGTGTTCGTCAGCGTCACCGTGTAGGTCGTCCCCGAGCCGGTCAGCTGCACGCTGGCGTTCACGTCCAGGGACGCTCCGAGCGCAAGCGGCGCCATCGAGATGCCGACGGCGATCGGAACGAGTGCGAGCAGACGACCCATGGCCCCCCGGTCTGGTGTCGCCGGATCATGGCGCATCAACTGCGGATCCGCAAGGTCGTGGGCAAAGCGAATGCCGATCGATCCGTCGGCAACCAACGCGAAACGCGCCGCACGGTGGCTGCGTCTGCGACATTCCAGACATGCGTGTATGAGCGGCCAGGGCGAGCCACGAACGGTCTCGATCAGCCGAAACCCCGCATCTCTACGGGGTTTGCGGTTCTTTCGGAATGTGCAGCACTAAGGCCCATACGGGATTCGAACCCGTGCCGCCGCCGTGAGAGGGCGGTGTCCTAGGCCACTAGACGAATGGGCCGTGCGGCGAGGGAGTGTAGCGAACCGGGCAGGAACGGCCTTCGGGAGCCGACCGTCTCGGACGCGAACAGGGCGCTACGGCGCCGCGACGGTCTCGGTCTCGCCGTCGCGACCGTCGATCCGGCGCTCGAGGCCGCGGCGGATGTCCTCGCCGGTCGCGAGCACCGTGTCGTAGCGGGCGCGGCGTGGCGGGAGCTTCACGATCCGGACCGATTCGTCGCGATCGCCGTGGCAGCGTGCGTATGCCGCCGCCTCGTCGAGCGGGCGCAGGCGATCGCGTCTCCGCGGGAGCCAGGTCACCCCCGGACACCTACCACGTCAGGGGCGCGGTGGGAACCCGGCCTCGCGGCCGGGTTCCGCACTTTGCAGACGAAACGTGGTGGCTGGAGCGTCCGGCAGGGCTAACTCCAGGGCTTGCAGGACCAGGGGCCCCAGTCGCGGCCCGAGGCGACGAAGTACCGGTGGGCGGCGCGGGCCTGCTCGGCGGCTGAATCGCCGTGCCCGAAGAGGCGCCGTTCGCTCGAGCCCATCTGGAACAGGCCGAGATACTGGCCGTTCTGGGCGCCCGTGCTGAGGCCCGATTCGCAGCGCGAGACCGCGATCGCCTGCTGGCAGTAGCTGCCGAAGACGCGGCAGATCACGTTCCGGGGCGTTGCCGCCTCGACTGCCGCGAGCCGACGTGCCTTGGCCCGTTGCGCGAGCGCGCGCTTCGCAGCCGCGGCCCTCTGTCGGTTGCGGGCGAGACTCTGTGTGTGAAGGTGCAACTGCCGCTTCGCCGAGGCGGCGAATCGCGGGTCGCTCAGCAGCCAGTCGTGCCTCTCGAGGAACCGCAGTACCTGCCGATCCTTCTTCATCGTGCTCAGGTGGCGCGTCAGCTGCGCGCCCAGGTCTGCGTCGGACTGGGACTGTGCCGTCGTCGGCAGGATCAAAAGAATCAGGGCGCACGCGCCTATCGCTAGGGCTCTCAGGTCTGACCTCCATCTCGGGGACAGGGCTCACGGCTCCACGTCAAAGCGGGCCGCTCGTGTCTCTCGCTCCGGCTACCGTAGCGACCGCTGCACAAGCCGGGCCGCAAGTCCTTACAAAATCATTGGATTCGCTGTCACGATCGTTGCCTGGTCGAACAACGAAGAAGCCCCCTTGCGGGGGCGCGACGGGCGGAGGCCGTGAGCTGCGGGACAGGGACTCGAACCCCAACTTCCGGAACCAGAATCCGGCGTCCTACCATTAGACGATCCCGCAGGGCTCGCGCGAGATGGTAGCAACCTCGCCCTCCGCCGGCTTCGCATCGGGCCAGGGGCTCACGGCTCGAGCCGGTACACCGAGACCAGCCGCTTCTCGTTCTCCGTGTCGATGTGGGCGATCACCTCGACGTAGGGCTCGAGGCCGGAGCCACGCAGCTTTGCCTTCAAGAGGCCGTCCACCTGGAAGAGGCCGGACGAGTTGTTCATCCGGATCCCGATCCTCACGGGCTTGTCGTCACCGTCCTCGATCGTGACCTCCTCGATCGCTGCGGCCGACAGCGAGTGCATCGACACCGAGCCCGCCTCGAACGGGATCCGCGAGCGGCCCTTCGCCATGTCGAGCGCGTCGGCGACGCGGAGGATCCCGGCTTCGAGCGCGAGAGGCTCGCCGTCGGAGCGGTGGCTCGTGATCGCCTGCAACACCTCGGAGATGACGACGGTTCGCTCCGGCTCGTCGTAGACCCCGTTCAGCAGCTCCCGCATCTTCGGCTCCGAGAGGAACAGGCTGAAGTCCTCGTGGCCGCGCCGATGCACCGACATGCCGACGCAGTGCATGAGGGCCGAGAGGACGACGATCACCTCGGCGTCCTCGTTGCTCAGCCCGTAGTCGCGCACGGCCGACGGCTCGACGCCGTGCTTGGTCAGCTGGCGCAGGAGCTTCAGGGCGATGTTGACGACGATCTGGATGTGCACCCAGGAGTGGTCGTTGATCTGCAACCTTGCAACCGCGTTGACGTTCGAGACGTGCCACCAGGCCTTGAGCTGGGCGTCGTCGTTGGCGCGGTCGAGCACGCGCCGCAGCTTTCGGTTGCCGCGCTCGGGCAGGCGGATGCGCATGCCTGCGATCGCCTCGGCGGGCGTCAGTCGTGTCTCGCGGACGGCCTCGGCCGACACCGGCCCTTCGATCCGCTGCTCGATCTCGGAGTCGAGCGGGGTCACCGGATGGTCGTGCTTCGTTGCAGGATCGTCGTCCACCCGGGCATCCTCGCACACCGCTGGCGGCGTCAGCGGGGATCGCCGAGGCCGGCGATCTCCCGGCGGGCGTGCGTGAGCGCCTTGCCGAGCCGGGCGCGGTTGACCGGGTCGTTGGGCCAGGCGCTCGCGCCTGACGGATGCGGCAGCGGGATCACGACGGCGTCGCCGACGAGGTAGCTCTTGCCGACGCATTCCGTGAGCGTTCGCGCACCGACGACCGCACGGGCGGCAAGGCCACCGACCGTGAGCACGAGGGTGGGGTGGAGCAGGCGGAGCTCCTCGGTGCGCCACGGGGCACAGAGCCGTCGCTCAGCCGGGGTCGGCGTGCGGTCGCCGCGGCCCGCGGTTCGCCCCGGGTAGCACCGTGTCACCGATGCGCAGTAGAACGTCGCGTAGAAGGTCTCCTCGTCGAGCTCGAGCCAGCGACGCAGAGCGCGGCCGGCGCGGCCGCGCCACGGAGCGCCTTCTACACCCTCCACGATCCCGGGCGCCTGTCCGTAGAGGTAGGCCCGCCGGTCCGCCAGGCCGTGGACGACGGGCGTGGACTCGATCTGGAAGCCCGCCTCCGGACAGCGCCGGCAGCCGGCGAGGTCGCGCTGAAGGGCGGCGATCGAGGCGTAGCGCTGCGCCGGCTCGCCTGACGTTGGCGGGACCACGATGACGACACCATAAGGTAGGTGCGTGAGCCTCCTCGAATCCGTGCCGAACGTCTCCGAGGGACGCGACCAGGCCGTCATCGATGCGATCGGGAAGGCATTCGCGGCCCATGCGCGCGTCCTGGACGTCCACTCCGACGTCGATCACCACCGCTCCGTCTACACGATCGTCGCGGAGGAGAGCGACCTCGTCGACGCACTGCTGGCCGGGATTGCCCGCGCTGCTCACCTCGTCGACCTGCGGACGCACGACGGGATCCACCCGCGGATCGGGGCGGCCGACGTCGTCCCGATCGTGCCGCTCAGGGTGGGTGAGATGGAGCTCGCGGTAGAGGTGGCGTTGACGCTCGGCCGGCGGGTCGGCGCCGAGCTCGGCCTGCCCGTGTTCCTGTACGGCACGGGAGCGGAGGGGCGGAGGCCGGCGTTCTTCCGCCGTGGCGGGCCGGCCGAGCTGCAGCGACGGATCGACGCCGGCGAGGTGCTGCCCGCCTTCGGGCCGCCGCGGCTCGACGCTCGGGCCGGTGGTGTCCTGATCGGTGCCCGTCCGCTCCTGATCGCGTTCAACATCGAGCTCGCAACCGGCAACCTCGCCGACGCGCAGGCGATCGCGGCGGCGATCCGGGAGTCGAGCGGCGGCATGCCGGGCGTGCAGGCACTTGGCCTGCAGCTGCCGCGAACGGGTCGCGTGCAGGTGAGCATCAACGTGGTCGACGTCGAGGCAGCGCCGCTCGCCGACGTCGTCGCGCACGTGCGGGTCGTCGCTGCCGGCCGCGGCGTTGCGCTCGGCTCGAGCGAGCTCGTCGGGATGCTGCCGGAGAGTGCGGCTGTCGCCGACCCGGCCTTCCTCGGGCTCGACGTGCTCCCGGACGAGCGTGTGCTGGAGCGCCGGCTCCTGCGGGAGTGAACGGTTGCGCCCGAGCGCGGGACTTCGCGACGACCGCGCCTCCGTCACACTCCTGGCACAGAGCCGGCACACCGCCGGACCACCTGCAGCGATAGCGTTCCAGAAGGGGTCGTTGCTCCCCCGTAGGGGGCCTCGCGGTGGAGCAAGCTCGCACGCGCGGTCCGGCGCCGGGCCGGTTCAGGCGACCCATCTGCTGCGGTCGGACGGGAGGCCTGGTGTCGATGAGCAGCGCCTCTGGATGCGGCCCTGCACGCTGCAGAATCGCGTCCGCCGAGGACGACAGCGCGGCAACCAGCCTCACGGCCACCCTCGTCGAACGTGCTCCCTGGTACCGAACCGCCCCCACCGCGCTCCTCGTCCACACCGAGCCTCTACACTCGCGATCCGTGACCGATGCGCTGCTGCTGACCGGCGACGACCTCACTGTCCAGGACGTCTGGGACGTGGCAGTCGGCTGTCGCACCGTCGCGCTCGCCGAGAGCGCCGTGGGGCGTATGACGCAGTCGCGCGCGCTCCTGGACGATCTCCGTGGGGAGCACACCTACGGTGTCAACACCGGTTTCGGTCGCTTCGTCTCGGAATCGATCCCCGACGATCAGGCGGAAGAGCTCCAGCTGCGGTTGCTCCGCAGCCATGCCTGCGGGGTCGGCGAGCCCTACCCCGACGAGGTCGTGCGTGCGGCGATGCTGCTCCGGGCCAACGCGATCGCGAAGGGCTACTCGGGCGCACGCGTCGAGACAGTCGAGCTGCTGCTCTCCGTCCTCACGAGTGGGATCGTGCCCCACGTGCCGGCCCGCGGCTCGGTCGGCGCGAGCGGCGACCTGGCACCGCTCGCGCACCTCGCGCTTCCGCTCGTAGGCGAGGGCGAGGCCTGCCTCGACGGCGTCCGCATGCCCGGCGGTGACGCGCTCGCCGCCGTCGGGCTGACTCCCGTCAGGCTCCAGGCGAAGGAGGGCCTGTCGCTCATCAACGGGACCCAGTTCATGTGTGCGATGGCCTCGCTCGGGCTCGTGCGCGCGCGCCGGCTCGTCCGTGTCTCCGATATCGCGTGCTCGATGTCGCTCGAGGCGCTCCAGGGATCCCTGACGAGCTTCCATCCTGCGATTCACGCCGCGCGCCCGCACGCGGGCCAGGTTGCGTCGGCCGCGAACGTGCGCCGTCTCCTCGACGGCTCCGCAATTCTCGAGTCGCACCGCTGGTGCGACAAGGTGCAGGACGCATATTCGCTCCGCTGCGCCGCCCAGGTGCACGGCGCGAGCCGCGATTTGCTCGACTACGTCGAGCGCACCGTGGCGATCGAGATCAACGCCGCCACGGACAACCCGCTCGTCCTGCTCGAGGAGCGAGAGATCGTCTCGAACGGCAACTTCCACGGCCAGCCCGTCGCGTTCGCGCTCGACTGCCTCGCGATCGCCGTGGCCGAGCTCGGGAGCATCTCGGAGCGCCGCGTCGAGCGCATGGTCAACCCGAGCCTGTCGGACGGCCTGCCCGCGTTCCTCACCCGCGAGGGAGGGATCAACTCCGGGATGATGATCCTCCAGTACGTCTCGGCAGCGCTCGTCTCCGAGAACAAGGTGCTGGCACATCCGGCGAGCGTCGACTCGATCCCGACGAGCGCCGGCCAGGAGGATCACGTCTCGATGGGGAACGCGGCAGGTCTCAAGGCGCTCCAGGTGCTCGCGAACGTCGAGCGCTCGCTCGCGATCGAGCTGCTGGCCGGAGCGCAGGCGGTCGAGTTCCTCGCCCCGCTCGAGCCGGGCCGCGGGGTCGCGGCCGCCCGCGCTCACGTCCGCACCCTGTCGGAGCGGCTGCGCGAGGATCGCTCGCTGTCCGCCGACATCGAGCGGGTGGCAGCCTCGATCAGGGACGGCAGCGTGATCGCTGCCGTCGAGGACGTGTGTGGGGAGATCCTCTGATGGCCCGCGACGCGGCGCCCTGACGATCGGCCGGTCCCCGCCCACCCGTACCGTGACACCGCGATCGTGTACGGCGTCATGGCCGTTGCCGTGGTCGCCGTCGCTGGCCTGACCGGAGGAGACGTGACCCGCGCTGCGCTCGTGGCCGTCGTCTTCTTCGTCGTCGCGACGGCATGGACGTCGCTGGAAGTTCCGCACCCGGATCAGGGAGCGCGACGCCGCCGTGGCGGCGGGGTTCGAGGGGAAGCCCGGTGGGCTCGGAGACGGCAACGCAAACGGCAACGGACGAGGGGGTACGGGAGGATGAGCGACGTCGACGCGACGGTCGAGGCTCTGTGTGGTGACCTCTCTGCGGTGCGGGCGCCGAGGGGAACGACGCTGAACGCGCTCTCGTGGCAGGCCGAGGCGCCGCTGCGCATGCTGCTGAACAACCTCGACCCCGAGGTCGCCGAGCATCCTGAGGATCTCGTCGTCTACGGGGGCTCCGGCCGTGCGGCGCGGTCGCACGAGGCCCTGCGGGCGATCGTGCGAACGCTGCTCCGCCTGAGGGACGACGAGACGCTGCTCGTCCAGTCAGGGAAGCCGGTGGGAGTGTTCCGCACGCACGAGGGCGCCCCCCGGGTGCTGATCGCGAACTCGCTGCTCGTCCCCCGGTGGGCGAACTGGGACGAGTTCCGCCGGCTCGAGGCGGAGGGGCTGACGATGTTCGGGCAGATGACCGCGGGATCGTGGATCTACATCGGGACCCAGGGAATCCTGCAGGGCACGTACCAGACGTTCTGTGCTGCGGGTGAGGTCCACTTCGGCTCCGCCGACCTTTCGGGGCGCACCATTCTGACGGCGGGCCTCGGTGGCATGGGTGGTGCGCAACCGCTTGCCGCGACGATGGCCGGGGCTGCGATTCTGTGCGTCGAGGTGGATCAACGGTCGATCGACCGCAGGCTCGCGACGCGCTACGTCGACGAGCAGGCCGAGTCCCTCGACGATGCCGTCGCGCGTGTGCGGGCCGCCGCCGCAGAGGGCAGGCCGCTGTCGGTGGCGCTGCTCGGGAACGCGGCCGACGTCTTCCCCGAGCTCGTGGCACGTGGTGAGCTCTTCGATCTCGTCACGGATCAGACCGCTGCTCACGACCCGCTCACCGGGTACGTGCCGGCGGAGGTGCCGTTCGAGGAGGCTGCCGGCCTCCGTGCCCGCGATCCGAAGCGCTACCTGGAGCTCGCCTCCCAGTCGATCGTGACCCATGTGCGCGCGATGTGCGAGTTCGTCCGGCTGGGGTGCTACGTTTTCGATTATGGCAACAATCTGCGCGGGGAGGCCTATGCGGGTGGCCTGACCGACGCCTTCTCATACCCGGGCTTCGTCCCGGCCTATATCCGGCCGCTCTTCTGCCGCGGCATCGGCCCGTTCAGGTGGGCTGTGCTCTCCGGCGACCCCGCCGACATCGAGGCAATCGATCGCGAGCTGCGGGAGCTGTTCCCCGACGACATCCTCCTGCAGCGCTGGCTCGCGATGGCACCCGAGAAGGTCGCCTTCCAGGGCCTGCCGGCCCGGATCTGCTGGCTCGGCTACGGCGACCGTGCCCGTGCGGGTCTCGCGATCAACGAGCTCGTTCGCAGCGGCAGCGTCTCGGCGCCCGTGGTGATCGGCCGCGATCACCTCGACTCCGGATCCGTCGCATCGCCGTATCGGGAGACCGAGGCAATGCGGGACGGCTCTGACGCGATCGCCGACTGGCCGATCCTGAACGCCCTGCTCAACACGGCGGCGGGCGCGACCTGGGTCAGCGTCCACCACGGTGGTGGAGTGGGGATCGGCAACTCGATCCACAGCGGCATGGTCGTCCTCGCCGACGGCACGGACGAGGCGGCCGCGCGCCTCCAACGGGTCCTGACCGCCGATCCCGGGACGGGCGTGATGCGGCATGCCGACGCCGGCTACCCCGAGGCGCTCGACGCCGCGCGCGAGGGCGGGCTCGACCTGCCGAGCGTCGCCGGCGCATCTGCGGCACGGCAGTCGTCGGCACCATGACCGATCTGCTGATCCGCGATCTGGCGCAGGTGGCGACAGCAGGCGGCGGCGCAGGCCCTCTGCGAGGGCCGGCGCTCCGGGACGTGCGCGTCGTCGAGGACGCCTTCGTCCTCTGCCGCGACGGTGTCGTCGCGGCAGTCGGCCCGATGCGCGATCTGCCCGCGGACGTCGGCAGCCCGGAGGAGATCGACGGTCGCGGCCTCGCCGCCATCCCCGGTCTCGTCGATTGCCACACCCACGCCTGCTTCGGTGGCGACCGCGTCAACGAGTTCTCGCTCCGCGCCGGCGGCGCGTCCTACGAGGAGCTCCACGCTGCGGGTGGCGGCATTCTCTCGACGGTGCGTGCGACCCGGGCCGCCGGCGAGGACGAGCTGACCGCGATCACGCTGCGCCATCGATCGTGGCTGCGGGCGCACGGGACGACGACGTTCGAGGCCAAGTCGGGCTACGGGCTCGACCACGACACCGAGCTCGCGCAGCTGCGGGCGATCCGGGCGGCCGGCGGTGTGCCGACGTGGCTCGGGGCGCACACGGTACCGCCCGAGTTCGAGGACGCCGACGCCTACCTCGACTTCCTCCTCGCCGAGGTGCTGCCCGAGGCGGCTCGGCTCGCCGAGGCAGCTGACGTCTTCCTCGAGCGGGGCTCGTTCGACGCCGGCCAGGCGCGTCGCTATCTGGAGGCCTGCCGCGACGCCGGCCTCGCATTGCGCCTGCACGGCGACCAGTTCACCGAGTCGGGTGCGATCGGCCTTGCGATCGAGCTCGGTGCCCGCTCGGTCGATCATCTCGAGGCGACCGGGCCGGCCGGTGTCGAGCAGCTGGCCGCGAGCGACGTCACCGGCGTACTCCTGCCGGCGAGCGCGCTCTTCCTCGCGCGACCGATGCCGCCGGCCCGTGCGCTCGCCGACGCAGGAGCACTGGTCGCAGTGGCGACCGACTTCAACCCCGGCAGCGCCTTCTGCGACAGCATGCCGCTCGTCCTCTCGCTCGCGTGCACGCAGCTGAAGCTTGCGCCCGAAGAGGCGCTCGTCGCGGCGACTGCGAATGCCGCTCACGTTCTCGGTCGCGCCGCCCGGATCGGCCGGCTCCGACCGGGCTTCGTGGCCGACGTCGTGCTGCTCGACGCGTCCGACTGGCGCCACGTCGCCTACCACCTCGGCGGCGACGTCGTCCACACGGTGGTCGAAGGCGGCGCGGTCGCCTTCCGGCGAACGGCATAATCCCCTCGATGGCAACCCAGAAGCAGCGGCGGCGGCGCGCGAAGGAGAAGCGGCACGACTACGACCTCGTGTACATCGACGAGGAGGGGGTCGAGCAGCCGGTCGAGCGCGAAGACGGCCCCCGGAAGCCTCCGGCCCGCGTCGGCAAGGGGACGACGGCCACGAAGAGCCAGAAGACCCAGGCAAGCGGCAAGGGTGGTCGCCGCGGGCGAGAGGTGCAGCCGCCGTCGTGGAAGAAGGTGCTCAAGCGTGGCGCCATCTTCGCGCCGATCTTCTTCGCCACCGTGATGCTCCTCGGTGGCGGCAAGATGACGATCCAGAGCGCGATCGTCCAGACTGCGCTGCTGATCGGCGTCTTCATCCCGTTCAGCTACTTCATGGATCATGTGGTGTGGCGCCAGGCGCAGAAGCGCCTCCAGAAGGGCTAGCCCGACTCAGCCGCGCGTGGGCGAGGTCGTGTCGGCGTAGTGCCCATCGGCGGGCCAGGGGGCAAGGAGCAACAGCAGCCGTGCGCCGGCCTCACTCGAGACAGAGTGGCGCTCGCCCGGCTCGAACATGACGAGCGTGCCGACCGCCGGCACTCGTGACCGAGTCGCCGCACGTCACCTCGACCTCGCCGTCGACGACCGTGACCCACGCCCGCTCGCGCACCTGATGATCGCCGAGCGCCTGCCCCGGCTCGAGCCGGAGCATGATCGCGCGGGCATCACCCGAATGGAGCACGGTCGGCGTCCGGCTGCCCTCGGGTGCGTCGAGCTGAAGCAGGTCCCACGACTTCACACCTGCACGGTAACGCCATCACCCCGGTGTCGCCAGGCCCGGGGCACCGAGCCTCTACACTCGGAAGCCATGCCTCTCGCCGTCGACCAGCTCGAGCTCGGGCCGATCGGGACCAACACGTACCTCGTCAGATCGTCCCCCGAGGCGACGGAAGCGGTCGTGGTCGACCCCAGTGGCGATGCCGCCAGCATCCGGGAGGCCCTTGCCGCGGTCGGTGCGCGGTGCGCGGCGATTCTCGTCACGCACGGCCACTTCGACCACGTCGTCAGCCTCGCCGATCTCGCCGAGCAGACCGGTGCGCCGGTGTACGCGCCTGCAGGCGAGCGGGTCCTGATCGAGGACCCGGCCGCCTTCACCCCGGCCGGGATCACCGTGCGCGGCTCGCAGCCGGACGTCTGGCTCGGCGGAGGTGAGACCGTCGACGTCGCCGGCATCCCCTTCGCCGTCACCCTCGTGCCCGGCCACTCGCCCGGTCACCTCGCGTACTTCGCAGACGGTGACCTGTTCGCGGGTGACGTGCTCTTCGCGGGCTCGGTCGGCCGTACCGACCTCCCCGGAGGCGACTGGGGCACGCTGCAGGCGTCGATCGCCACCCTCCTCGACGCCTATCCACCGACGACCGTCGTCCACCCGGGTCACGGTCCGCAGACCACGCTCGGAGCAGAGCTGGCGCGCAACCCGTTCCTCGCCGACCTCCGGGCCGCCCGGACGCAACGATGAGTGGCAAGATCGAGCGTCCACGCGGCACGCACGACGTCGTCCCCGCCGAGATGCCGCTCTGGCAGCGCGTCACCGGCGAGGTCGAACGGCTCTGCGCCTTGTACGGGTACCGGAAGGTGCTGACTCCGGTCTTCGAGGACACCGCGCTGTTCGCCCGCACGTCGGGGCAGGGGTCCGACGTCGTGCAGAAGGAGATGTACAGCTTCACCGACCGCTCCGACCGGCCACTCACGCTGCGACCCGAGGGCACCGCGCCGATCTGCCGCGCCTACCTCGAGAACGGGATGCAGCGCGAGCCGCAACCCGCGAAGCTGTTCACGATCGCGCCGATGTACCGCTACGGAGCGCCCGGCAAGGGCCGTTACCGCGAGCACTGGCAGGCGTCGGTGGAGGCGATCGGCTCCGACGATCCGTCGATCGACGCCGAGCTGATCCAGCTCTACGACACGCTGCTCTTCCGCCTCGGCGTGTCGGCGTACCACCTCGAGCTCAACTCGATCGGCTGCCGGACCTGCCGCCCGGCGTATCTCGAGACGCTGCGGGCCTGGCTTGCGACGAACGAGCACCGGCTCGATTCCGACACCCGCGCGAAGGTCGCCACGAGCCCCCTGCGCGTCTTCGACAACTACCTCGCCAAGCCCGATGCGGTGCGCAGCGCCCTCGACGAGGCGCCGAAGATCGGGGAGTCCCTCTGCGAGGAGTGCGTCGCGCGCTTCGCAGCCGTACGGGCCGACCTCGACGCCACCGGCGTCACCTACACGCTCGTGCCCACGCTCGTGCGCGGCCTCGACTACTACACGCGAACGACGTGGGAGTTCATCGGCCCGATGGACAACGAGAACTCCACGATCTCCGGCGGCGGCCGCTACGACGGGCTCGTGGAGGAGATCGGCGGCCCACCCACCCCGGGAGTCGGCTTCGGAGCAGGGCTCGAGCGGTTGCTGATCGCGATGGAAGACGCCGGTGCCACCGCGGACCCGCCCGCGATCGACGTCTTCTTCGCGCTGGAGGACGGAGCGCCGAGGCAGCTCGTGACGCGGTGGCTGGCCGAGTTGCGCCGGCAGGGCGTGGCCGCCGACACCGACTACGCGGGGCGCTCGCTCAAGGGCCAGCTGACCCAGTCGGGCCGCCTCGGTGCCACGACCACGGTGGTCGTTCGTCCGGACGGTGCCGTCCTGCGCCGGGCCGGGCAGGCGGACGAACCGCTCGCTCATGCGGACATCGTCGGCAGACTGTCGACATGAGCTGGCGGGACATCATGTGCGGCGAGCTCCGCGAGGAGCACGTCGGATCGAGCAAGACCCTCGCCGGCTGGGTTGCGCGTCGCCGCGACCACGGAGGGCTCGTATTCGTCGACCTCCGCGACCGCACCGGAATCACACAGCTCGTGATCAACCCGGAGCGCGCGCCCGCCGCCGCGGAGCTCGCGAAGGAGATTCGCAACGAGTTCGTCCTCCAGGCAGAGGGAGAGGTGGTCGCCCGCGCTGCCGACGCGGTCAACCCGAACCTGCCGACCGGGGGCGTCGAGGTGCAGGTCGAGACGCTCAGCATCGTCTCGCGCTCGACGCCGCTGCCGTTCCAGCTCGACGAGGAGAACGTCGACGAGACGCTGCGCCTGCGCTATCGCTGGCTCGACCTCCGCCGCGACAAGCTGCAGCGCAACATCCGCCTCCGCGCCCAGATGGTCGGGATCATCCGTCGCCAGATGGAAGCGGCGGGGTATCTCGACATCCAGACCCCGATCCTCTACAAGTCGACCCCCGAGGGCGCGCGCGACTTCGTCGTCCCGAGCCGGCTGCACAAGGGGTCGTTCTTCGCGCTGCCGCAGAGCCCGCAGCTGCTCAAGCAGCTGACGATGATCGCCGGCTTCGACCGCTACTACCAGATCGCGATCTGCTTCCGCGACGAGGATCTCCGCGCCGACCGGGTGCAGGAGATCACCCAGCTCGACGTCGAGATGTCGTTCCCGGACCGCGACGAGCTGTTCCTCCTGATGGAGGACACCTTCGCGGCCGTCTGGCGCGAGTGCCTCGGGATCGAGATCCCGAGGCCCTTCCCGCACATGACGTACGCGGAGGCCGACCGCCGGTTCGGCTCGGACAAGCCAGACGTGCGGTTCGCCCTCGAGATCGAGGACGCGACGGAGGTCACCCGGGGCTCGGAGTTCGGCGTGTTCGCGGGCGCCGAGGCGGTGCGCTTTCTCCGGGTGCCGCGGGTGTACTCGCGCTCGGAGGTGGCGACGCTCGAGGAGCGCGCGAAGGAGCTCGGCGCCAGGGGCCTCGCCTACGTGATCTGCGACGAGACGGGTGAGGTTCGCTCGCCGATCCTGAAGTTCCTCTCCGAGCAGGAGCTCGCGGCGCTCGCGCCCGCGCCCGGGGAGACGCTGCTCTTCGCCGCCGACACGTGGGCGATGACCTCGCGGGTGCTCGGCGCCCTGCGCCTCCAGCTCGGCAGCGATCTCGGCCTGATCGACGACGACACGTTCACGTTCCTCTGGGTGACGGACTTCCCGATGTTCGAATGGGACGAGGACGAGGGGCGCTGGAGCGCCGTGCACCATCCGTTCACGCGTCCAACCGACGAGTGGCAGGAGACCTTCGCCGACGATCCGGGCAACGCGCTCGCGTACGCGTACGACCTGATCGTGAACGGCAACGAGCTCGGCGGGGGCTCGTTCCGGATCCACGAGCCCGACCTCCAGGCCAGGGTCTTCGACCTGCTCGCGATGAGCCCGGAGGACCAGCGGGCGAAGTTCGGCTTCCTCCTCGACGCGTTGGCAATGGGCGCGCCGCCGCACGGCGGGATCGCCTTCGGGATCGACAGGACGACGATGGTGCTCGCCGGAGAGCCGAATCTCCGTGACGTGATCGCGTTCCCGAAGAACCAGGCGGGCCTCGACCCGATGAGCGGCGCCCCTTCGCCGATCACCGACGCCCAGCTCGCCGAGCTCGGCCTCCGTGTCGTCGAGCCGCCGAAAGGGCCTGTCTGATGCCGGCTGCGGTCGCACAGCGGCTGCTCGGGCTCGCGGCGGTCGCACTGCTCGGCGGGCTGATCGCGCTTGCCGTCATCGAGCAGCGCGGTGACAGCGCATCCGCGACGCCGGCACCGGCCGGGGCAGTCGCCGCAGGTGGAGGCTGGTACTCCGCGCTCGCCGCCTCACGGGGGCCGGTCGGGGACGCCGAGCGGACGACCTGTGGGCTGATCCTCACGAACAAGTCGTTCGGGGTCAGTCATCCGGTCCTGCCCTGCGGCGCGAAGCTCCTCCTGCGGTTCGACGACCAGACCGTGCTCACCGAGGTGATCGACAACAAGCTCAAGAGCGCCGGTCGCCAGTTCGAGCTCACGGAGCGGCTCGCGGTCCAGTTCGGGATCGAGGGGACGCAGGCGATCGACTGGCGGTTCGCAGCGCGGCCGAGCAGCTAGCCGATCCTGCGCGACGACGGGCTTCTGCCTTCGCCGGCTCCTGTCGTGCAGGTTCCATTTCCAGCGGGATCGTCTAGAATTGCGAGTGCTCGACCCTGTACGTGGCCCGGAGTTTCAACGTGAACCAAGACTCACCCAGGGAGCGTGTGTTCGGCGGAGGCTTTGCCAGAGGCCGGCAGCGCACCCACCTGGCTCGCCAGGTTCTCAATTGGCTCCGGGAACATCGGCAGGGTGGAGCACTTTCCTGCCCGCTAGCAGGCTGGTAGCGAAGGACGGGCCGGACGCGATACGGTGTCGGCCATGGGATACACACTGATCAACCGGGACGACCCGTCGATCGACTCGTTCCGCAACGTCTTCTTCAAGCTCAGGCTCGCGCTCGGGACGACCGCGTTCGGCATCAACGAGGTGCGGCTGCCCGCCGACATGGAGGGGATCGAGCACGACGAGGTGGAGACCGGCCACGAGGAGGTCTACATCGTCCTCGAGGGCGGCGGCACCTTCACGGTGGACGGCGAGGCCGTTGCAGTCACAGGTGGTGACTACCTCCGCGTCGATCCCGAGGCAACACGCCTCGTCGTGGCGGGGCCGGACGGCCTCACCTACGTCGTCGTCGCGGCAAAGCCTCAGCCGGAGTACGACGGTCGCCCGTCCCTGTGACGGCGGTCGTCGGGCTGCACCACGTCCAGGTGGCGGCGCCGCCCGGGTGCGAAGACGCAGCGCGTGGGTTCTACGGCGGGCTGCTCGGGCTCCGCGAGATCGAGAAGCCGCCTCTGCTCGCCGCCCGTGGGGGCTGCTGGTTCGAGGTGGGGGCGGGGGAGCTGCACGTCGGCGTCGAGAACCCGTTTCGGCCGGCGGAGAAAGCCCACCCGGCCTTCGACGTACGCACGGTGACCGCGCTCGAGGAGCTCGCGATCTCGCTGGCGTCCGCCGGCGTCGGGGTGCGATGGGCTGACGACGCCGAGATCCCGGGCCAGCGGCGCTTCCACGTGAGCGACCCGTGGGGGAACCGGCTCGAGCTCATCGCGACGGCGACCGTGTAGTCCCTCGGGCGACCCGTCGATCGGCCTTCTCGCGTCCCGCACCGCTCGTCGCTCCGCCCCGCGGCGCCCGCCGCTCGTACCGACACAGTGTCGACACAGACTCGGCGCAGTCGCGTCACGGAAGTCCCGATACCGTGTCTTCAGGGCACGGGGGTGCCCCTGGGGGAGGTTGGGGGGAGATTGGGGAGACGGACGTAGCGGCGGACGCCCGCAGCTCGTGAAGGGCGGGCCGTACGCGCCGGCGGGCCGGCCGCAAAGGGCCCGCGGCAGGCCTGCCGGTAGCCTCACGGCGTGACTCCTCTCGAGTTGATCGGCGACTCCGCGCGCGGAGTCGAGTACGCCGCAGTCCGGCTCTCCGTCGTGGGTGACCGGATCGTCGCTGCCGACGCGCCCGGCCTGGAGCGGTCGCTCGTGGGCCTCTCGCTCCTCGAAGCCGCGGCCGTGCCCGGCGAGACGCTCGCCGCCGACGCGCTCGCGAACGCGATCGCGCCCGTGTTCGCGGCCACGCACCGCCCCGGCCGGATCGCGGTCGCGATGAGCGGCGGCGTCGACAGCGCCGTGGCCCTGCTGCGCGCGGCGCCGAACGCGATCGGCGTCACGCTCCGCCTCTGGCTCGACCCGGCCGGCCCGAGCGCCGAGCGCGCCTGCTGCTCGCCCGACGCCGTCATCGCCGCGCGTGAGGCCTGCCACCGGCTCGGGCTCCCTCACGTCACGCTCGATCTGCGCGAGAAGTTCCGCACAGATGTCGTCCAGCCGTTCGTCGAGGGCTATGCGCAGGGACTGACGCCGAACCCGTGCATGCGCTGCAACGGAGCGTTCCGCTTCGACGCCCTCGTCGCCTTCGCTGCGCAGGCCGGTGCCGACGTTCTCTGGACGGGTCACTACGCACGGATCGTCGAACGAGCCGGAATCAGGCTGATCGCCCGCGGGAGCGACGCCGCCAAGGATCAGTCGTACATGCTCGCGACGGTCGATCCGACGCTGCTCGATCGCGTTGCGTTCCCGCTCGGGGGGCAGGGGAAGCGCCGCACCCGGGACGAGGCAGCGGCGGCCGGTCTGGCGGTCGCCGAGCGCGCGGAGAGCCAGGAGGCGTGCTTTCTCGCCGGGGGCGACTACCGCACGTTTCTCGAGCGGCAGGGGCTTGCGCCGCAGCCCGGCCCGATCGTCGACGAGCAGGGCGTCGAGCTGGGGCGTCACGACGGCGTCTGGCGGTACACGCCCGGGCAGCGGCGCGGGATCGGGCTCTCCACACCCGAGCCGGTGTATGCGCTCCGAGGTGACCCGGCGACCTCCACGCTGACGGTTGGCCCGCGGAGCTCGCTCGCGGTCCGGGAGGTGCACGTGCGCGGGCGGCTCTACCTGCCCGTCGGGCGGGCCGAGGCGAAGCTCCGGTACCGATCCGAGCCCGTTCCCTCGTCGGTCGAGCGCACGGCCGATGGATTCGTGCTCCAGCTGCAGCAGCCGGCCCACGCCGTCGCGCCGGGCCAGGTGGCCGTGCTCTACGACGACGACACGATCGTGGGAGCCGGCATCATCGTCGCGGCGACCGGGTAGGATCTCGATCATGACGATGATCGCCTCCACCGCCGGAGACGCCGCCTACTGGGGTCTCGCGATCTTTCTCGTGGCAATCGGGATCGCGTCGGCATTCATGCTGTTTCGGCTAGGGCAGGCGTTCGAGCGGCTCTCGTCCTTCATCAAGGGCACCGAGCGCGATCTCTTGCCCGTGATCGTGAAGACAGGCTCCACCGTCGACCGGGTCAACTACCAGCTCGACAAGGCCGACACCGTCACGGACAGCGCCGTCTCGATGGCCGACAGCGCCGACACGGCGGTCCGCGCAGTCTCGACCGTGATCGCCACCCCCGTCGAGAAGATCTCGGGCCTTGCGGCAGGAGTCACGCACGGCTTCTCCCAGTTCCGGAAGTCGAAGAACTTCGGCGAGGCGACGTCGGCAGCGCGCGACGCGGCGCGCCAGCGCGAAGCCGACCTGCACGAAGACCTGCGTAACGCGGGCCGCACGCCCATGGAGACCGAGCGCCCGGCAGCGCAGCCACGGCCGGAGGAGCAGCCGAAGCCCGACCCGTGGCCCCGCCCGGAGCCCGTGCCGAAGCCGCCACCGGCGCCCGTGCCGCCGGACGAGCCCACCGCCGCGTAGCACTCCGTGCAGGTCCACCGCCTCGAGGTCGGGGGGAGAACGCTTGCCGTGCGCGAGTGGGAAGGGGCGGGAACGCCCCTCGTCGCGTGGCACGCGCTCGGGCCGGCAGGGTCGGGAGCGTTTCTCGACGTCATCGCCCCACGTCTGCGCGAGTACGGCCTTCGCCCGTTCGGCGTCGATGCGCCTGGTTTCGCGCTCTCGCCGGCGCTGCCCGTGGACGCGTACGGCGTCGACGGCCTCGCCGAGCTGTTCCTCGCCGCGATCGCCGCGCTCGAGCTCGAGCGCCCGCTGCTGCTCGGCCACTCCTGGGGAGCCGCGGTCGTCCTCGAGGCCGCCCGGCGCAACCCCGCGAACGTTGCGGGCGTCGCGCTCCTCGACGCCGGTCATGCGGACTACGCCGACTGGCCCGCTGCGAGGCCCGAGGCATCGCTCGACGAGCTGATCGACGCCGCACGGGCCGGTGACGAGGTCGCCTCGTCCTGGCAGGAGCTCGAGAACGAGCTCGCAGCGGCCTATCCCGGGCGCAACTGGCTCCTCGACCTGTTCCGCGAGGGTGCGCGGACGACCCCCGACGGCCGGGTTCTCGCCGGCTCGACCGCGGAGGTGCGGGGCGCGGCGCTGCACGGCCTCGTCCGTGCTCGCCCGAGCAGAGCGTGGCCCGTGCTCCAGGAGGCCGGCGTGCCGGGCCTGCTGCTGCTCGCGACGGTGCCCGAGCTCACGGATCGGACGAATCGCCTGTTCGCGCCGGCATTCGAGCAGGCCTGGCCCGACGCAGAGGTCGTGTACCTCGAAGGAGCGACCCACTCGATCTTCACCGAGCTCGGGTCCGAGCTCGGTGACCGCGTTGGCGCGTGGGCCCGACGGCGGGAAATCGCCTGATGGCGGCTACGATCGCGTGATGCGCACGACCGCCGAGCTCCGTGAGGGCTTCCTCTCCTACTTCGAGTCGAAGGGGCACCTACGGCGGCCCTCGGCGCCACTGATCCCGCCGGCCGACGACCCATCGACGCTCTTCATCGTCGCCGGGATGCAGCCGATGAAACGCTGGTTCCTCGGTGCCGAGCCGCCTCCGGCCGTGCGGGTCGTCACCTCGCAGAAGGTCATGCGCGCGGGCGGTAAGCATGCCGACCTCGACGACGTCGGCTCGACCGCGCGGCACGCCTCGTTCTTCGAGATGCTCGGGAACTTCTCGTTCGGCGACTACTTCAAGGCGGAGGCGATCCCGTTCGCCTGGGAGTTCGTGACGGGGCAGATGGGTTTCGCGCCCGACCGGCTCTGGGCCACGGTGTTCGCCGGCGACCCCGAGCTCGGACTCGGCGAGGACGACGTCGCCGTCCAGGGCTGGCTCGACGTCGGCCTGCCGCGCGAGCGCATCGTCGGGCAGCCGCGTTCCGAGAACTTCTGGCAGGCCGCCGACACCGGTCCATGTGGGCCGTGCTCCGAGATCTTCTACGACCGGGGGCCGCAATACGGCTGCGGCGACCCGTCCTGCGGCCCGAACTGCGAGCGGTGTGAGCGGTATCTCGAGTTCTGGAACCTCGTCTTCATGGAGTACGACCTCGCGGCAGACGGCACGCTGACGCCGCTGCCGCAGCAGAACATCGATACCGGCCTCGGGCTGGAGCGCGGGGCCATGCTGCTGCAGGACGTCGGTTCGATCTTCGACACCGACGGCTACCAGGCGATCATGCGCTGGGTCGCCGAGGAGTCCGGCGTCGCCTACGGCGACTCCGAGCTTGCGACGAAGGCGCACCGCGTCCTCGCCGACCACGGCCGCGCGATGGTGTTCCTGATCTCCGAGGGGATCACGCCGTCGAACGAGGGGCGCGGCTACATCGTGCGCCGGCTCATCCGCAGGGCCGTGCAGCAGGGCAACCGGATCGGGCTGACGAACGTCCACCGGTTGCCGGCGATCGTGATCGAGCAGGTCGCCGGCGCCTTCCCCGAGCTGGTCGAGCACGCCGCCGAGATCGAGCGGGTCGTGAAGGCCGAGGAGGAGCGGTTCGGCGAGACCCTCGAGCGCGGGCTGAAGGTGTTCGGCGATCTCGCCGGCCAGGACGCCATCTCGGGCGCGGACGCGTTCACGCTCGCCGCCACCTACGGGTTCCCGCTCGAGCTCACGATCGAGCTTGCAGAGGAGCGCGGCCAGCCGGTCGACGTCGACGACTACCGCGTCCGGATGGCCGAGCACCGGACGATCTCGCGGGCGGGTGGGGAGTCCGACACCCAGCGCGCGGCCGACTTCGCGCGCGAGGCCGATCCGACCACGTTCGTCGGCTTCCAGAAGACCGACGTGCTCACGGAGCTGCACGCGTTCGAGGATCTCGGCGACGGAACCTTCCTCGCGAAGCTGCGGGAGTCGCCGTTCTACGCCGCCGGCGGTGGCCAGGTCTCGGACCAGGGTGTCCTCGAGCTCGACGGCGATCCGGCGACGCGCGCCGAGCTCGTGCAGGCGCACCGGGTCGGCGACGACCAGGTACTCGTGTTCCGCGGCACCGGCTTCGCCGCCGGCAGCCGCGTCCGCGCCATCGTGCCGTGGAGCATCCGCTTCCCGACGATGGCCAACCACACCGCCACGCACCTGCTCCAGGAGGCTCTCCGCGAGGTGCTCGGCGACCACGTCAAGCAGGCCGGCTCGGCCGTTCGCCCCGACAAGCTCCGGTTCGACTTCACGCACGGCCGGCAGCTGAGTGCCGAGGAGCGAGACGAGGTCGAGCAGCGGGTCAACCGCGCCATCTTCGAGAACCACCCGCTGCGCGTCTTCGAGACGCCCATCGCCGAGGCCCGCAAGCTCGGCGCGATGATGCTGTTCGGTGAGAAGTACGGTGACATCGTCCGCGTGGTGGAGATCGAGGGCGTCTCGCGCGAGCTCTGCGGCGGCACGCACGTGCGCTCGACCGCCGAGATCGGATCGTTCGCGATCCTCTCGGAGGGCTCCGTCGGCTCCGGAGCGCGCCGGATCGAAGCCGTCACGTCGGGCGAGGCATGGGCGCTTCTCCACGGTCGCTCGCGCGAGCTCGACGCCGTTCGCGCCGAACTCGAGGAGGCACGCAAGGAGCTGAAGCGCAAGCCGGCCGGGAGCAGTGGTGGGGGAGAGGTGGCAGCGGTCGTGCGGCCCGAGAACGGCGTCAACCTGATCGTCCAGGCGGTCGAAGGGCTCGACGGCGACGCGCTCCTGGGTCTCTCGGACCGCTTCAAGCAGCGGCACAGCCCGGCCGCGGTCGTCCTCGGCGGGGTCGACGGCGACGGCAAGGTCACGTTGATCGCGAACTTCGACGACGCGGTCGCCGAACGCGTCAGCGCGTCGGACGTGATCAAGGGTGCGGCCGCGCTCGTCGGCGGCGGGGGTGGCGGCCGGCGCACAATGGCGCGTGCGGGCGGCAAGGACCCCGCGCGGCTTCCCGAGGCCCTTGCAGAAGCCGAGCGCCTGATTCTCGCAAGCCTCTAGACGTGCGCGTGCTCGCGCTCGACTACGGCTCCGCGCGTACCGGCGTTGCCGTCTCCGACGCGAGCGGCACGCTCGCCCGGCCCGTCTGCGTCGTCAGGAAGGCCGGCACCGAGGCGGGCCTCGACGAGGTTGCGCGACTCGTCGCCGAGAACGAGGCGGAGCGGGTCGTCGTCGGGCTGCCGCTGACGCTTCGCGGCGAGCACGGCAAGCAGGCGGCCGAGACGGAGCTGTTCGTCAGCGCCCTGCGCGATCGTGTCGGCGTTCCCGTCGAGACCGCCGACGAGCGGTTCACCACAGCGCTCGCGCAGCGGTTCGGGGGCAAGGCGCCCGAGGATGCCGTTGCCGCGGCCCACCTGCTCCAGAGCTGGCTCGACCGCGCGGGGCGCGCGTGAGGCGTCTGGCGCTGGCAGCGGTCGCGGTCGGCGTGCTGCTGACAGCGGGCTGCGGTGGCGATACGGCGCCGCCTGCCACGACGGCGGCGGCACCTGCGGTCGAGCGCCTGCGCATCATCTTCCCGGAAGGGCTGAACGTCAGGGAGATGGGAGATCGTGTGGCGGCTGTCCGGAAGATCGCGATCGCGAAGCGAGGCGTGACGCCGAAGCTCACCAGAGCTCGCTATCGCGCGGCGGTCGCCCAGGCCCGCCCGCCGGCGCCGTTCCTTCCCGACTGGAAGCGCGGCTCGATGGAGGGGTTCCTCTTCCCGGCACTGTACGAGTTCACCCAGTTCACGAACGGCAACGAGCTCGTCGCCGACCAGCTGACCGCCTTCCGCAAGGCATTCGCGCGCGTCGATCTGTCCTACGCGAAATCGAAGAACCTGACCCCGTACGACGTGCTCAAGATCGCCTCGATGATCGAAAAGGAGACGGTCGCCCCGAACGAGCGGAAGCTCGTTTCTGCGGTGATCTACAACCGGCTGCGCAACAAGATGCCGCTCGGGATCGATGCCACGCTCCGCTACGGCCTGAACATCCCCGGGACGGAGTCGCTGACGAAGGCGGCGATCAGGAGCGACAACCCGTACAACAGCCGCCGTTTCCCGGGGCTGCCGCCGACGCCGGTCGCGAACCCCGGCCTCGCCTCGATCAAGGCGGCGGCCCATCCTGCCAGGGTGGACTACCTCTACTACGTGCGCATTCCCGGCACGAAGCGCCACTTCTTCACGGCGAGCGAGAGCGAGTTCCTGCGCAAGGTGTGCGAGTTCGGCTACGCGTGTAGCTAGATCCCTCCCGTCGAATATCGCCCAGGCGCACAGTCCCCGACGTGATGTGATTCGCGTGTCCTGATCGCGACGACCGCGACGGCGAACGAACGAGGCCACGCTTGCGCGGGGCCCCGTTCGTCCGTCATGATCCCGCCGGCCTATGCCCAGAAGTCGTCCCAGGCGTGCAGGTCGAAGAAGTACTCCCGCCCGTCGACGAGCTGGCCGTCCCTGATCTCGAAGACGATGCAGCAGCTGACGTCGAGGGTCTTGCCGTCCTTCTGCGCCGTGTTCTGGTGGATCCCGATGACGGTACCGTCTTCGTTCGTCACCACCTCCTGCAGGTTGGCCTGGAAGCTGCCCGCTGTGAGGCCACCGTACTGGCCGAAGGCGGCAAGCACGGCGTCGACGGCCTCCCGGTCGAGCCGTCCCTCGTCGGCCTCGCGGATCAACTCCGCTTCGGCCGCGTCCGGGTCGAGCGCCGGCCGGTACGGCCGCGCCTCGCGCATGGCGCTGTAGCTGTCGGCGGCGGCGAGGATTCGAGCCGGCTCGTCGAGCGCCGGCCCGCGTGTGCCGCGGTGGTAACCGGAGCCGTCCAGCCGTTCGTGGTGCGAGCCCGCGAGGAGCCCGATCGGCGCGAGCGCGGGCGACTGGGCAAACGCGCGCTCGGTGAAGTGGGGATGGAGTCGCACGCGCTCCCACTCGCCGAAGCCGAGCCCACCCGGCTTCTCCCAGATCGCGTTCGAGACGCCGACGCGGCCGAGGTCGTGGGCGAGCGCGGCACGGCGGAGCAGCGTGATCGTGTCTGCGGGCAGGTTTAGGCGCCAGGCAGCGGCCTCGGCGAGATCGGCGACACCGGTCGAGTGCTCGCGCAGCCACGGCGTCTTGAGATCGGTGAACGCCGCGATGGCGACAAAGGCGGCGTCGACCCGCTCGCCCGCGATCCGGATCTGCGGAAACGGCTCGACCTCGAGCGCCTGCTCCCAGATCCTCGTGTCGTCGATCTCGGCGAGGATTGCGGCGAGATGCTCCAGCGCGAGGTCGGCGAGCCGCGGGTCGTACGCGGAGCCGGATCGGCGCTCGACGACGAGGCGCGCCTCGTCTGGTCCTGCGGCCGAGAGGAACACCGAGACGTCGCGCGCAATGTGGAGGATCCGCATCGGCAACGGGATCGCCTCGCCGCTCGTCACCCCCGGGAAGCCGTGCCCGTCCCAGCGCTCGAAGACGTGTGCGAGAGCTGCCTGCGTGCCCTCGCTGAAGCCGAGCCAGGCGGCGAACCGCTGCGCCACCTCGCAGTGCATCGCGAACGTCTGACGGGCCATGTCGAGCCCGTGCAGGATCGCCTGCTCGATCATCACGGCACGTTCCTCGTCGGTGCGGTGGAGGCCCACGGTCGACTGCAGGTACTCGACGATCTCGCTCACGTCGGCGGTCGTCGGCTGCTCCGACGATACTCCAGGGATGCTGACAAGGTTCATCGCGTGATCGAGATCCGCGGCACCACGACCCTCGTCGGCCTGCTCGGCTGGCCGACCTCCCACTCGCTCTCGCCGCCGATGCAGAACGCCGGCTTCGACGCGCTCGGGCTCGACTGGGCCTACGTGCCGCTGCCGACGCCACCGGAGCTCCTCGGCGATGCCGTACGCGGCCTCCGGGCGATGGGGTTCGCCGGGGCAAACGTGACGATTCCCCACAAGCAGGCCGT
Organism: uncultured Thermoleophilia bacterium; assembly: GCA_963792455.1. Taxonomy (GTDB): domain Bacteria; phylum Actinomycetota; class Thermoleophilia; order Gaiellales; family Gaiellaceae; genus Gaiella. Next base: position 944,105 of record CAWBWA010000011.1, on the reverse strand, counting down.
GATCGAGCTGTGTGACGAGCTCGACGACATCGCCCGGGCGGCCGGCTCCGTCAACACGCTCGTCGTCGACGGGGAGCGGGTCCTCGGCTCCTCGACCGACGGAGATGCCGTGACGGAGCAGATCGACGCGGACGGCCGGCGTGTGCTCGTGCTCGGAACGGGGGGTGCCGCGCTCGCGGTCGTCGAGGCGCTCGAGCGAGCCGGCGCCGAGGTGACGACGGCGAGCCGGCGCGCGCGGGACTGGCCGCCGTCGTCGGACGGTTACGACGTGCTCGTCAACGCGACACCCGTCAAGGAGGAGCTGATCGTGGCGCCACACGAGCGCCTGCAGGTGGTCGACCTCGCCTACCTCCCCGACGGCCGTGCCACGGCACTCGTGGCGGCCGCCCGGCGCGCGGGCTGCGAGGTCGTCGTCGACGGCCTCGACGTGCTCCTGTTCCAGGGTGCGGCAGCGTTCGAGCGCTGGACCGGACTGCCCGCGCCGCTCGCGGCGATGCGCGATAGCGTCCGCGGTGCGCCGGAGGCAGGAGTATCCTGATCCGTACAACGAGACCGATGGAGGCCAGGGAATGAACCAGTACGAGACGATCGGCATTGTCCTAGGCGTCGTGATCTTCAGCATCATCGTGCTCGCCGGCGTCGTCGTCGGCCGGCGCGAGCACGCATAAGGGGAGCCCGCGTCGTGCCGGTCGCCCGGCACGACCCACGCCGGTGACGCTCTGCCCGAGGTTGTGTGGTCGGCGGAGTGGCTCAAGGCCAGGCTCGCGCTGCTGGCCCCGATCGACCGCTCCCGAGCTGGGCGCGGCGCGGCACCCAGAGACGCGACGCGCACGGGCCATTCCCGAACTGTGAGTGTTGCCAGGGTGGCTAGGTTCCCGTACGTCACTGCCAAGGGGTGACATTGCTGCACCTGGCCCACCAATTCGACAAAGGAGTACGCAGTTGAGCACCAGGGAGCGGTCTGTCGAGGCAGTGATCCCGGCGGCGATGACCGAAACCGCCGCCTCGTATCAGTACTCACCCGGCGTCATCGTCTCGGCAGGAACCGATCTGCTCTTCATCTCCGGTCAGGTCGGCCGCGACACCGACGGACTGGTCGTGCTCGATCCTGAGCAACAGTTCGTCACAGCGTTCGAGAACCTCCGGTCGATTCTCGAGCACGCCGGTGGCACCATGGCGAACGTCGTGGAGATCACGACCTACCACACTGCCATGGCTGACCTCACGTTGTTTGCCGAGGTGAAGGCTCGCTATCTCACTACCACCCCGCACCCCGCGTGGACAGCGATCGGTGTGGCCGAACTCGCTCTCCCCGGTCTACGAGTCGAGATCAAGGCAATCGCGAGACTCTGACGGTCGTCGCGCGAGCCCCGGGCGACATTCGCGAACGCCGGCACATGCCGGGGTGCTTGCCCTTGGCTAGTGCGCCCGTGCTCGAATGGTGCCGGTGGCGACGCCGTCGATCGATCGAAGGGAGATCAGAACGGCCTCCACCAGGCAGGCTGCCCCGAACAGAAACACCAGCGCCCGCAGGAGCGACACAATGCCGAGCGGTGCCGGCAGGATCGCGACGAGGGTGAAGGCAATGAGGGCGAGCAGCAGGAAAACCAGAACAGGGCGCATTTGAAGACAGGACTCCTCTCGAAACTCCAGGGCGAGCGGGAGAGCGCAATCGCTTTCCCCTATCCCTCAGGCTGCCCGGCCCGAGACGCGTCGGCATCCGCGCGCCCCCTGAGCCTGACTGCGTGAGACTACGGAGCGGGCGCTCGGGTGACGCGCGGCGCCGCGGAGGCGACACGCGTCGGCGGTCACGCCTCCCGGAGGTGATTCCCGCAGACGCCTGGCCCACAGGAGACAGGCGACACGCAGTTCGTCGGGCGTGATTGGTGCCGACGCGTCTCCATGTGGTCGCAGAACCGCGGTCGAGCAGCCGCCCACGACATCGATCTGTCAGCATCGGGGCGTCGGACGACATCAACCACCGAAGCAGAAGGAGTAGCAATGGCAGACCAGGCCTCCGATTCGCCCATCCTCGACCTCCTCACGACCATGAACCTGGCGGGCATCGAGGCGTCGACCCTCGATGCGCAGTCGCTCATGCTGGTGCGGATGGCCGCTCTCGTGGCGGTCGACGCACCGCCGGTCTCGTACATGCTGAACCTCGAGATGGCCGGGGACGTCGATGTCGACGCCGAGCAGATCGAGGGAATGCTCGCCGCGATCGCGCCGATCGTGGGCTCTGCCCGGGTCGCGTCCGCGGCCGGCAAGATGGTTCGCGCGCTCGGGCTCGAGATCAGCCTCGCGGAGCTCGACGAGGCCTGAGCCTCACGCGTCGCAGCGCCACCCTCCGGCTCGATCGGAGGGGCGGCGCTGCGAATCCCGCTCCCGGCCTGGCGGGGATTCGAGTCTTTCGGCGAGGCGTGGAGGTAAGGTAACCCGCATGGCACACGAGTTCGTTGCACTCGGCCAGGCCGGTAGCGATGCCTACATCGGCCTCGAGACGTTCCCGAATCCCGGGGTGGCTCGAGTCGAGCTCGTGAGCGACGAGCTCACCGCCGTGTGCCCGATCACGAATCAGCCGGACTTCTACACGGCCACGATCGCCTACCGCCCCATCGGCAGTTGCCTCGAATCCAAGTCGCTCAAGATCTACCTCTCACGCTTCCACGACCAGGGAATGTTCTGCGAGGCGCTGACGGTCCGCATCCGGGACGAGGTCGCTACTGCGCTCGAGCTCGACGTCGGTGCCGTCGAGGTCTCGCTGCGCCAGAAGGCGCGCGGCGGGATCACGATCACCGCCTTCGCCTGATCCCCCGGACGTTCGAGGAGACGCACATGCATCCGGTCCGCATCGTCCTGATCGGCGCGGGATGGATCGGTCGCGAGCATCTCGGGCTCGTTGCAGCGCATCCGGACGCCACGCTGGCGGCGATCGCGGACGTGACGCAGGAGGCAGAGGTGCTTGCATCCGCGCAGGGCGCGGCGTTCTTCGCCGTGTACGGGCGGATGCTCGACGAGGTCGAAGCCCGACGGCGCGATCGTCGCGCTGCCGAACGAGCTCCACCTCGAGGCAGGGCTCGCCTGCATCGAGCGTGGCATCCCGGTGCTCGTCGAGAAGCCCGTGGCGCACACCGTCGCCGCCGCGCTGGCTCTCGTCGATGCCGGCGAGGCGAGCGGCGTCCCGGTTCTCGTCGGCCATCACCGGCGGCACAGCCCCGACATGCGCGAGGCCCGGCGGGCGATCCGGGACGGCGAGCTCGGCGAGATCGTCGCCGTGAACGGGATGTGCCTCGTGCGCAAGCACGACACCTACTTCGAGGCGGAATGGCGCCGACGGCCGGGAGGCGGACCGCTTCTGATCAACGCGATTCACGACATCGACTGCTTCCGGTTCCTCTGCGGTGAGATCGAGACGGTGCAGGCGATCACGTCCTCTCACGCGCGTGGGCTCGACGTGGAGGACACGGTCGGAGTGACGATGCGCTTCGAAAGCGGCGCGCTCGGCACGTACCTGCTCAGCGACGCAGTCCCCTCGCCGTACTTCTGGGACACGGCTTCCGGCCAGGCGCTCTACTTCCCGGGTCAGCCGGAGCCGGTCGACAGCTACGTGATCGGCGGCCGCAGCGGCTCGCTCGCAGTCCCCAGCCTCGACCTCTGGGCTCACGAGCCCGGTGGCGACTGGCGCGACCCGATCACCGCGACCCGGCTCGCCGTCGAGGCTTCCCGCTGCTACGCCAACCAGCTCGACAACTTCGTGGGCGTGATCAGGGGCGAGCAGGAGCCCGTCGTAACGGCACGCGATGCGACCATGACGCTCGCGGTCACGCTGGCGATCGAGAGGGCCGCCGCCGAGGGCCGCGCCGTTCGCATCGCCGAGATGCTGGCCTGAACCGGACGATGGCGCGCCCCGCCCTCACGCTGGCGCCACTCGGCTTCCTGGAGCTCGATCCGCCCGCCCTGATCTCCGTCGCCTCCGAGGCGGGCTTCGGCTCGGTCACGCTCCGGCTGGCGCCGGCGGTACCGGGGGGCGCCCACCACCCGCTCGCGCCCGATAGCCCGGAGCTCCAGCAGACGTTGGCGCGATTGCGCGACACCGGTGTGGGCATCCTCCAGGTCGAGCTGATCGCCCTCGACCGGGCGACGGACGTTCGTGCTCACCGCCCGATGCTCGAGGCGGGTGCCGCCCTCGGCGCGACGCGCCTCGTCGTCACGGGCGACGATCCCGACCTCTCCGTCGTCGCGGCAAGGCTGGCGGAGGTCGCCGATCTGGCCGGGGAGTACCGGATGACCGTTGACCTCGAATTCATGCCGTTCAGGGCGGTTGGGACGCTCGACCAGGCGCTTGCCGCCGCCTTCGCGGCCGGCTGCGACAACGTCGCAGTGATGGTCGATGCGCTGCATCTCGCACGGTCCGGCGGCGTGCCGGCAGACGTCGCCGCAGCGGATCCCCGCCGCCTGGCCGTTCTCCAGCTCTGCGATGCACCGCTCGCGGCGCCCACTCGGAACCTGCTCGCCGACGAGGCACGTGAGGGGCGCCTGCTCCCGGGCCGAGGCGAGCTCCCGCTCGAGGCGCTGCTGGCCGCGATGCCGCCCGAACGCGTTGCTCGCCTGCGAGGTGCCGCTCGGAGCCGCACGGGCAGCGTTGTCCCTGCAGGAACGCGCCCGGGAGGTCTTCACCGCGACCACGGAGGTGCTGGGACGACTCCCGGCACGCTGAGATCCGGATTCCCATCCGATCCCTCGGGGGAGGGGTGCGGTGTCGTCGGCATCCGGCCGACATCGCTCTGTACCGCCGCCCGTCGTCGTCTCACCATGCGCCCGCCTTTGCGAAACAGCCGCCGTAGTCTCGCCGTCGTCGTCGTGCTGGCGCTCGCCCTGTTCGCCGCGGTCGCGACACCCACCGCCGGCGCGGTCACGAACTGCACCCAGTCCTCCTCGTGGGGCACGAACCGCGTCGACCTTGCGTCCCAGGTCGTCACCCTGATCAATCAGTACCGGGCGAGCAAGGGCCTCTCCCAGCTCACGCTCTCGTCGAGCCTCACGGCATCGTCCGAGTGGAAGTCGCTGCACATGGCCGGCTACGGCTACTTCGCCCACGACGATCCTGCCCCGCCGGTTGCGCGGGGTGCCTACCAGCGTGCGAAGGACTGCGGCTACAGCGGCACCGCGTGGGGCGAGAACATCGCCTATGGCTACGCGACCGCGCAGGCGGTCGTGAACGGCTGGCTCGGCTCCGCTGGGCACAGGGCGAACATCGAGAACGGCAGTTTCAAGACCACCGGCGTCGGCGTCGCTACCAACTCGAGCGGTCGGCTCTACTGGACGCAGAACTTCGGTAACGACACGGCCGGCACGACCCCGCCCCCGCCGCCCCCACCCGGGGGGAGCGACATTCAGAAGCCGACCACGCCCACCGGGCTCGTGGTGGTGTCGTCTGCGCAGACGTCCGCGCAGCTGAGATGGAACGCCTCGAGCGACAACGTCGGTGTGACGGGGTACGGAATCTACGTCGACGGCACCCTGATCGGCTCCGTCTCCGGGACCTCGGTCTCGGTGTCCGGCTTCCAGTGCGGTCGCAGCTACGTGGTCGGCATCGACGCAAGGGACGCCACCGGGAACCGCTCCGGGATCGCCTCGGTCACGGTCGCGACGGCGGCCTGCAGTGGAACGGGTGGTGGCGACACCGTCGCGCCGACAACCCCGGCCGCCCTGACCGTGACGTCGACCACGCGCACCTCCGTCAACGTCCGTTGGAGCGCGTCCACCGACAACATCGGCGTGACGGCCTATCGGGTCTGGCGCGGAGGAACGCTCCTCGGCACGACGGCGTCCACCAGCGTCAGCTTCACCGGGCTCACCTGTGGCACCTCCTATCAGATCGGTATCGAAGCGATCGATGCCGCCGGCAACGTCTCGCCTCGGGCACTGCGTACCGTGTCCACCAGAAGCTGCACCGGCTGGTGGTGAGCCCGCCCCGCTCGTCGTCACCCGCCCCGATACGCGAGCGCAACGAGAGCCCGCGCGGCGAGCACGAACAGGAGCGAGAGGCCGAGCGTGGTGACGAGAAACGCGAGCTGTCTCGGCTCGTCGAGCCGGCCGAGCACCGCGGCACGCACGAGGACGCCGACCGGGATCCCGACCGCCCACGTCAGCAGGAGGGCGCGCCGGGTGCGGCGGCTGTAGAGCCGGAAGACGGCCGCAGCCGCGAACCAGCCGCCGAGCAGAGGCAGCGCGTCCTCGGCGAACACGGAGAGAGGAAGCGCTCCTCGGTGCGCGACGACACCCGCGATCGTGAACCCGAGGATCGCCAGCCCGTCGACCGCTGCCATGGCCAACGGCGGGACCTGCGGAAAGGCGATGCGGCGCATTGCCTCAGGCTACGTCCAACCAGGATCCACGACATGGGCGGAATGCACGGCTTCGGGCCCGTTGTCGTGCCGGGGTGTGACGAGGCGTACGAGGAGCACGCTGAACCGTGCCGGTCGAGGCCGCCATTGCCCCCGGCGCTGGCAACGAGCTCGTGAGCCCGGACGACCGGCTGAAGCCGGGCGCCGCGCCGGCGTCAGGCTCCAGCCTGTCGTCCGGGCCGGAGCGGGCGCCAGTGAGCCACAGCTCCCAGAGAGAGGAGAGCGCGGGGAAGAGGATGCGCGGCCGGCATCGCACACGACTGGCGCACGATCACGGGCACCCCACTGAGCTCTAGGTTTGCGGTCGGCTTCCCAGCAGCCGGTTGCGCAACGGCGTCCCCTGACTCGAGACGACGAGCGGCTCGAATGCTTCGCGCTCCACTGCCCTTGCGTTCCAGAGATCCACCTGGAGCCGGTCGATCTCCTCGATCAGGACCGTGATCGCCTTGCCGGCCGCACGAAGCTCCTCGCGGTCGTCCGAGCCAAGCCCGGCCCCCCAACCCCTCAGGATCTCGAGCCGCTCCTCGTCCAACCGGTTCACCACAAGGCCACACTAGTGCACTCCCGCACCCGGTTTCCAACCCTTTCGGGGGGATCTCCCCGCACTTTGGGACACGTTTCTTCCAGCCGAGGCCCGTGCAGCGGTGCCGTATCCGCTGGGCGTAGGCTGGGCTCCGTGCCTGTTCCGTTCCTCGACCGCTCCCGGTCGCGCGCAGCCTTCGCCGAGATCGCCCTTCACGTGGCCGGCGAGACGGCCTTTGCCGACGCCGGCGTCGATGGCCACGTGCGTCGGGTCGGCTCGATGCTGCAGCCGTTCCTCGCAGCCCGGCCGCAGGAGGAGCCGCGCGACGTGAACGAGGCTGTCGCGCTGCAGCCGGCCGAGCGGTATCTGGCCTTCTGCGACGGGCTCGAGGCGCGCGGCGTGGTCGCCCACCGGTACGCGCTCGGACGCTGGTTCGTCTCGCTCGCCCACGGGGACGACGAGATCGAGGCGACGCTGGCGGCCGTCCGGGGAGCCGTCGGGGACATGGCGGGCCGAGCGCTCAGCGCCGGCGCCACATTCCGCGCGTGAAGAGCCCGAAGACGACCGCGATAGCGAGGGTCGTGGCGGCGACCGACCACTGCTGGGTCGCGATGCCGACGCCCGCGATGGCGAGCAATGCGACCGTGTAGAAGACGAACCAGAGCCGGGTCTGGCGCCGGCGGGCGCGCCGGGGCTCGCTCACGCGCGGGCCGTCCCGTCGATCAGCCCGATCAGGGAGGCCGCGATCGCGTCGGGCGTGGGTGGGCAGCCGGGGATGCGGAGGTCGACCGGCAGCACGTCCTCGACGCGGCCGGCGATCTCGGAGGCCGTCCCGTGGACGTCGCAACCGAGTGCGCAGTCTCCGAGCGCGACAACCCGGCGCGGCTCGGGCATGGCCTCGTACGCGGTCAGGAGCGCCGCGCGCATCCGCGTGGTCACGGGCCCGGTGACGAGCAGGACGTCCGCATGGCGAGGCGAGGCGACGATGCCGAGACCGTAGCGGGCCATGTCGACGGTCGGCCCGGAGACGAGCGTGAGCTCGTGCTCGCAGCCGTTGCACGAGCCGCAGTCGACATGGCGCAGAGCGAGCGAGGCCGGGCGCTCGGCGGCGGGCAGCCCGATCGCCCGGCGGAGGTTCCTCAGATCTCGCAGGAGCGTCAGCATCAGCGGTCCACGCAGGCGTAGCAGAGCTCGAAGCTCTTGTTGATGAGCGGGAAGTCGGGCAGGAGGTTGCCCGCCGCGGCGTAGGCGACCGCCGGCCAGTTGGCGTACGAGCCGGTGCGGAGCCGAACGCGGGCGACCCGGCCGCCGTCGCGCTCGACCACGCACGAGGTGGCGCCGCGGGGGCTCTCGACCCGCCCGACGCCGACCTGAGCCTCGGGGCCACCCGCGACCGCCGCGGCGGGCCGCACCGGCAGGGCGAGCAGCCTGTCGAGGATGTCCAGGCACGGCAGTAGCTCGAGCGCTCGCTGCTCGAGGCGGGCCTGGACGTCGCCGGCCGGTCGGCGGAGCGCCGCCGGCTCGAAGCCCTCGTAGGAGAGTCGTGGGCTGACCGCGCGAACGTCCTCGGCCACACCGGCCGCGCGGGCGGCGATCCCGACGACTCCGAGCGCGTGCACCGTCTCGGCATCGACGATGCCGATGTCGGGCATCCGGTCCATGAAGGAGCCGTTGAAGAGAAGGGCGTGCCACGCGCGCGACGACTCCCGGCGGATCTGCGCCAGTCGTCTCGCGGGCGTCGGCGACTGCGACGTCGTCGAGGTCGAGGCTGCTGCCGCCGACGGCGACCGATCCGAACAGGAACCGATGACCCGTGAGGCGTGCGTTCAAGCGGCGGGCATCGTCGACGAGGGCGGCGAAGCGGCTCGTGCCGGCGGCGAGGCCGACGCCGGCGCAGATCGCGCCGATGTCGTTGAGGGTGTTCCAGACGCGCTCGAGCTCGAGCAGGATCGTTCGCGCGCGGGCGAGCTCCGGGGTGGGCGAGAGGCCGAGCGCCTCCTCGCACGCCTGCGCGTACGCAACGGCGTTCGTCACCCAGCAGCCGGCGCACGAGCGTGCGACCACCGGCAGGCCGTCCTCGAGCGCAAGGCCCTCGGCCGCCCGCTCGAGGCCGCGGTGCTTGTAGAAGAGCCGGGCATCCACGTGCAGGATCAGGTCGCCGACGACGTGGAACCGGAAGTGCCCCGACTCGATCACCCCGGCATGGATCGGGCCGACGGCGATCTGGTACGGATCGGCGCCGTGCACCGGCGTTGCGAACCGGGTCAGGGGGACGTCGTGCTCGACGAGCGGCCGCAGCGGCTCGTGGCCGTCGAAGCGGATGCCGTAGAGGTCGTGGGCCTCCCGCTCGTCCCACCCCGCAGCGGGGGCGATGTCGACGATCGTAGGCACCGTGCCTGCGGTGGCGTCGGCGATCTCGAGACGGGTGTCACCCTCCGGCGAGGTGAGCAGCGTCGTCACCGCGGAGCCGCCCTCGCCGCCGGTGGCATGCAGGCTCGCGAAACGCCAGCCGTCGGCGATGGCCGCGACGACGGCCTCGCGGTACGCCTCGGCGCCGAGCAGCGGCCCGCTCACCCGAGCCCTCGCACGAGGCCCTGGACGATCGCGGAATCCGGCAGCCACAGCGCAGCGGCGGTGAGGGCGAGCAGCAGTGGCACGGCGACCGCCGTCAGCGCCGTGACGGGCCGGAGGCCGAGCGCGGGATGGCGATCGCGTCCCCGCGGCCTGCCGATCACGGTGTCGATCAGGGCGTGGGCGAGGCCGAGGAAGCCGAGCGCGAGGAGGATCGCCGCCGCCGACGGCGGCCCACGGGCGCCCGACCTGGAACCCTCCGGCCACGATCAGCACCTCGCTCACGAACAGGGGCGACGGTGGGAGTCCCGCGAGCGCTCCGAGCGAGATGCCGAGGGACGCCCCCAGCGTGGGCTCGGTCCTGCCGATGCCGCCGACGGCGTGGCCTGCTGCTCGCGGGTCGTGTGCGAGGAGAGGCGTCGCCGCGTAGAAGCCGAGCGCCTTGGCGACTGCATGGCCGACGATGTGGATCGCCACGCCTGCGAGCGCGAGCGGGCCGCCGAAGCCGATCCCGAGGGCGATCACGCCCATGTGCTCGAGGCTCGAGTAGGCGAGCAGCCGCTTCCAGGCCTGCGCCCGCCACAGGAACGGCACGGCCACGCCGAGCGAGACCAGGCCGAAGCCGACGAGCACGCCGCCGGCCGTGCCCTCGCCGATCGTCGGCGCGAGCGCCTGCTGCGAGCGCCAGGCCACGAGCAGGACCGCCGGAAGCAGCGCCGCCGAGAGCAGCGCGGAAACGGGAGCGGGAGCCTCGGAGTGAGCGTCGGGCAGCCAGTTGTGGACGGGCGCCCAGCCGATCTTGGCCGCGAGGCCGGCGAGGAGCAGCACGTACGCGACGACCGTCGTCTCCCGGTCGAGCGAGGCATGGGGGAGGCCCCGCCAGGTGAGCGTCTCGAGCCCGCCGCCGCCGGCGGCCGCCTGGAGGACGAGGATCCCGAGGAGCGCCACGCCGAGCCCGAGCGAGGTGAGGATGAGGTACTTCCAGCCGGCTTCGAGCGCGCGGGGGCGGCCGCTGAACCCGACGAGCAGCGCCGACGCCGCAGTCGTCGCCTCGATCGCGAGCCAGGCGGCGCCGAGGTTCCCGGCGAGGGGGACCGCGAGCAGCACCGCCCAGAAGCGCGAAGAGGGTCGCCCAGTAGATACGGTCGGCGCGGTCGGCGCGGAACAGCGACTCGCGTCGCGCTGCGAGGAACTGCGGCGAGACGAGCGCGCTCGCGAGGCCGACGACGCCGATCACGCCGATCAGCAGGCCGCCGGCGGGGTCGACGACGATCCAGCGCCCGAGCTCACGGTGGGCCGGCTCCGCCAGCGCGACGACGGCGAGCGCCGCTGCCGCGATCGCGGAGAGGCACGAGATCACGATCTCCGCCCGGCTCAGGAGCGCGTGTGGCGCCACCGCCGCGGCCACGATACCCGCGAGCGGTGTCACGAGGACGGCGGTTGCGAGCCATTCCCTAGTTGTCACGCAGGCTCCTCAGGGCGGCGGTGTCGCCCGCACCGAACTCGGCGAAGATCCGCTCGTGGAAGACGCCGGCGACCAGGGCGATCAGCAGCAGGTCGACGGCGACGCCGATCTCGATCGCGAGCGACGACGTCCCCGGCAGCGAGAGCGCCGCCAGCGCCAGGCCGTTCTCGACGAGCACGATCCCGAGCACCTGGAAGAGCGTCGCCCGCCGCGTCGCCGCCGTGACGAGGCCGATCGCGACGAGGGTCAGCGTCGCCCGCTCGGCCGCCGCGGAGTCGAGGCCGAGCGGCGGCATCAGCCAGATGAGCGTCAGGGCCAGGCCCACGGCGGCGGCGGCACGAGCGAGCGGTGCAACGCCGGCCCGCACGGGTCTCGTCTCGCGGGTGCGCCGGACGAGGAAGAGGAAGAGCGTCGCGAGCACGACACCGCGGAGAGCGAGCGCCGCCGCGGCGACAGCGGCATCGAAGGACGTCTCCTCGCCGAATGCCGCCGCAGCCAGGAGGAGCGCCTGCGCCGTGACGAGGCCGACCGCGATCGAGCGCCGTCGGACGACGACGACGCCGATCCCGAGCGCAACGAGGGCAAAGGCAATGCCGTTCATACGGCATCGACCAGCCAGGTCACGATGCCGAGCAATGCGACCGCCGCGCCGACGCCGATGAGGCGCGGGACGAGCAGGATCCGCATCTTCGCAACGAGCGTCTCGGTGAGGGCGAGGGCGAGGACGAGCAGCACGAGCGAGACCGGGAGGAGGGCGAGCTGCCACCAGACGCCCTGCGGGTGTGGCAAGAAGATGCTGGCCGCGAGCACGAGGACCAGCCAGTGGCGGGCGGCGAGGGCCCACTGCAGAAGCGCCTGATCGCGTCCCGCGAACTCGAGGATCGGGCCCTCGTGGATCATCGTCAGCTCGAGGTGGGTGTCGGGGTTGTCCACCGGCTGCCTGCCCGTCTCGGCGATCACGACGAGGGCGAACGCCACGGCGGCGAGCCCGAGCGCCGGCGTCGTCCAGGGGTGGCCGCCGGCGGTTGCCGCGACGACGCCGGGCAGGTTCGTCGTCCCGGCGACCAGGGCGGCCACGGCGAGCGAGAGCACGAGGGCGGCCTCGACGAATACCGACAGCGTCAGGTCGCGGCTCGCACCCTGCAGCGCAAACCCGTTGGAGGTGTCCCAGGCGGCCGCACAGACCGCGAGCCGGGCGAGAGCAAGGAGGCCTGCGAGCGCGAGCGCATCGTGGCCGACGCCCAGGCCCGGTGCAGCCGCGGAGGCCGGGACGAGCAGGATCGCGGTACCCATCGCGGCCGCCACGAGCAGCGGGGCGAGCCGGTAGACGAGCGTCGTGCCCTCGACGTCGACGCCGCTCTTGGCCCAGAGGCGGCGCAGCTCGCGATACGGCTGCAGGGGCCCGGCGCCCCGGCGTCCCTGGAGGCGCGCCTTGGCCTGCTGCGTGAGCCCGACGAGCAGCGGGGAGAGCGCGACCCCGCCGACGATCTGAACCGCTCCGGCCGTGACCGACTGGGAGGTCATCCGATCGCTCCGATGCGGACGCCGAGGAGCAGGGTGACGACGAGCCCGATCAGGTACAGCACGTAGGTTCCGAGCCGGCCGCTCTGCAGGCGCCTGGCCCACGAGGCGGCGAGCAGGGCGCCGCTCGTGACGGGGCGATAGAGGTGGTTGTCGATCAGATGCGGCACCCGGCCCGCATACGAGACGTCCTGCACGACGCCACCGCTCGTCGTCGTCTCGATCTCGCGTTGGGGGCGCAGCACCGCCTCGAGCACGAGCCGAAGCGGCTTGCTGAAGCCGGCGCTCGTCCAGAGCAGCTGGGGCTCGACCAGTTGGCCGCTCGCCCACGTGGGGCTGACGGCGGCGCGGCGGCTGCCACGGGCGAGCCAGAGGAGCCCCGTGAGGCCGCAGACGACGACGAGGAAGCCGAGGGTCGGCAGGTTGCCGGTGCCCGGCAAATCGAGGCCGGGGCGCACCGGGACGTCACCGGGGTCGGCCCACGGTGCGAGACCGGTGAGGCGAGGGAGCAGCAGGCCCGGGACGGCCCCGAGGACGACGCAGGCGCCGGCGAGCGCGACGAGGGCCCACCGCATCGGGGCGGGTGGCTCGACGGCTTCGGCGCAGGCGGATCGCCGCGGCGGGCCGAGAAGCACGAGGCCGATCACCTTCACGAAGCAGAGCACCGCCAGGGCCATCGTTCCCGCGAGCGCCGCCAGAGCGAGCGCTCCGAGCGTCCCGTCCCAGACACCGGCGTACGCCGGCACGTGGAGGAGAGCCTGCAGGGTCAGCCACTCCGAGGCGAAGCCGTTGAGCAGCGGCATCCCCGCGATCGCGAGCGCACCGACGAGGAAGGCGCCGCCGCTCCACGGCATCCGTCGCAGGAGGCCGCCGAGGCGGTCGAGCTCGAGCGCCCCCGTCGCGCGCTCGAAGGCGCCCGCGCCGAGGAAGAGGAGCGCCTTGAAGGTCGCGTGGTTGAGCGTGTGCAGGAGCGCTGCCCCGAGCGCGAACGAGGCCCACTGGTCGGCGCCATGCCGGCGCAGCAGCAGGCAGGCGCCGAGCGCCAGGGCGACGACCCCGAGGTGCTCGACGGTGGAGTAGGCGAGCAGCCGCTTCAGGTCGCGCTGGAAGAGCGCGTAGGTGATGCCGCCGAGGGCCGAGAGCCCACCGAGGACGAGCATGGTCGCGCCGACCCACGAGGGCGGTGGGCCGAGCCAGTCGACGAGCACCCGGATCAGGCCGTAGGCGGCCACGGCGACCATGACCCCGCTCATCAGGGCCGAGATCGAGGCGGGCGCGATCGGGTGGGCGCGGGGAAGCCAGACGTGCATCGGCATCAGGCCCGCCTTGGTGCCGAAGCCGATGATCGCGGCGACCGCGATCACCGCCTGGACGCCCGACCCCTCGCTCAGCGCCGTGGCGTCGCCGATCGCGCCTTCGTGCGCGAGCAGGAGCAGCGCGATCCAGGTTCCGGCGCCGCCGAGGTGCGTGATCGCGACGTAGGTGAAGACCGTGTGCCTGGCGGCCTCGGTGGAGGTGCCGGTGAGGATGATCGCGGCCGGGACGAGCGTCATCAGCTCCCAGAAGAAGAGGAACGAGAGCGCGTCGCGCGCGCACAGCACTCCGATCAGCGCGAGCAGAAACGCCGCGCCGAGCGCACCCGTGATCCGACCTGCGCGCGTTCGCGGAAGGTACGACGACGCGAACACGAGTGCCGGGCACGCGACGAGGGCCAGCATGGCGAGAAAGAAGCCCGTCATTCCGTCGATGCCGGCCTGCGGGGTCAGCTCGCTCGTGAACGGAGCGCCCCACTCGTCGCCGCCGTAGAGCACCCAGGCTCCCGCCAGCCCGAACGACGAGCGCTCCCGCGGCCTGCAGCCAGAGCCCGGCAGCGAGCCGCCCGGGCAGGGCGCTCAGCACGCCGCCGAGCACGATCCCGGCCAGCCCGGCGACGACGAGCGCCGTCATTCGGCGGTGAGCTCCTCGAGCAGCACCTGCTGCTCCTGCAGCGAGCGCGCGATCAGCGCCCTGCCCACGTCGAGCAGCCCGAAGACCCGGGGGTCGGCGGCACGGTAATACACGCTCGTGCCCTCCTTGCGCGATTCGACGAGGCCGATCCGGCGCAGCGCGGCGAGATGCTGGGAGGTGCCGCCCGAGTCGAGGCCGAGCGCCTCCTGGAGCGCTCCGACGGAGTGCTCGCCGTCCCGCAGCAGCTCGAGGATCCGGACGCGCGCCGGATGCCCGAGCGTGCGAAAGAGCGTCGCCTTGGTGACGTACAGCGGAGTGGCCGCGAATGGCATTCGCAGAATCTTATGAGATTTCAAGATATGTGACCGGAGCAACCCTGCCGGCGCGGGAATCTGATCGAATGGAGAGCGTGAAGGGTCTGACCAAGATCGCCGCGGGATCCGAGAACGTCGGGCTGACCGAGCGCGAGGTGCCGGTTGCCCTCCCGGGTCACGTCGTGCTGGACGTCCAGGCGGCGGGGATCTGCGGCACGGATCTCCACATCGTCGACGACGAGTTCCGCTCGTGGCCGCCCGTGACGATGGGCCACGAGGTGTGCGGGGTCGTGGCGGAGGTGGGGGAGGGCGTCGCTTCGACCTGGCTCGGGGCCCGCGTGGTCTCGGAGACCTACTTCTCGGCGTGCGGCACGTGCGAGCACTGCCGCGCGGGCCGGCAGAACCTCTGCCTCGAGCGCCGCTCGATCGGCTCCGCCAGGGACGGGGCCTTCGCGCCCCAGGTGCTCGTCCCGGCCCACGGCCTGCACCGTGTCCCCGACGGGCTCTCGAGCGAGGCGGCAGCGCTGACCGAGCCGCTCGCCTGCGTCTGCCACTGCCTGCTCGATCCGCCGGTCGTTGCCGCCGGAGACGCAGTGCTCGTGGTCGGCCCCGGCCCGATCGGCCTCATCGCGGCGCAGGTCGCACGGGCCTCCGGTGGCATCGTGCACGTGCGCGGGATCCCGCGCGACGAGGTCCGGCTCGAGCGGGCCCGGCAGCTCGGCTTCGAGACGAGCGTCGACGGCGAGCCGCTCGACCGTGTCTTCGAGGTCGTCGTCGAGTGCTCGGGGCACGCCGGCGGGATGACGACCTGCTTCGAGCACGCGCTTCGCGGGGGCCGCTACGTCCAGGTCGGGCTCGCTGGCAAGCCGGTGGCGGTGCCGCTCGACGAGGTGTGCTTCCGCGAACTGACGGTCACCGGCGGGAACGCCTCGACGCCGGCGTCCTGGCGTCGTGCCCTGCGGCTGATCGAGGACGGTGCCGTCGACCTGCAGTCGCTCGTCTCGGAGGTCGTTCCCCTGGACGAGTGGGAGCGGGCGTTCGCTGCGACGCGTTCGGGCCGCGGGATCAAGTTCGTCCTCGATCCCCGATGAGATAGGCTCAGATCCATGACTGCCTCGACCTTCTCCGTGCTCGCCTTCAGTGGAGCCCAGTGGATCCTGCTGATCGTGTTCATCATCCCCGTCCTGATCCTCTGGGGCTACGCCATCGTCAGCCTGATCGGGCGGCGCGATCTCGGGATCGGCGCGAAGCTCCTGTGGCTGATCGGGATCCTGGCGCTGCCGATCATCGGCTCCGTCCTCTACTTCATGCTGCGGCCGGCGCCGCAGGAGCAGAACCGCCGAGCGCAGCTTCGGCACAAGAAGCACTGACCGCGCCGAGCAGCGCAGGCGGGGCTCAGTTCGCGAACGCGATCCAGGCGTTGAGCGAGGCCGCGAACGCCACCCAGGCGAGGTACGGCACGAGGAGCCAGGCAGCGGCCGGCGAGATCGGATGGAAGGCGATTGCCGTCGCCGCAATGGCCAGGAACAGGGCGCCGATCACGATCAGCGCCGCCCCCGGGCGCCGCAGCCCGAAGAAGACGAGCGACCAGCCGAGGTTGAGCGCAAGCTGCACGGCGTAGAGCGTGAGCGCCACGCGCACGGCCGAGTCGTCGAGTCCCTCGCGGGCGACGAGCCACGCTGCGACGGCCATGAGCGCGTAGAGGATCGTCCAGGCCGGGCCGAACAGCCAGCCCGGCGGGTTCCACGGTGCCCGCTCGAGGCCGTCGTACCAGTCGCCCACGCTCCTCGCCGTGGCCGCACCGCCGACCGCCGCGACCAGCGCGACGAGCGCGAGTGAGGCGACGAGCAGCGCGGCCGACCCGCCCGTGCTCGCGACCGCCGTCCCGGCCGGCCTCATGTGCCGAGGAGCCTCGCTCCGATCGTCAGCCAGGAGCTTCGCGCCTCGCCCGGATCGAGGAACGGCATCCGGCCCGCCGCCATGTCGTGCGCCCGGCCGAGCACGGAGCAGTTCGCGGGCTCGATCGCGAGGGCGTGCTTTCCGACCGCCGGATCGACCCACTGCCAGAGCCGCGGCAGCGAGGAGCGCACGGTCAGCTCGACGCCGAGCCGCGGGCTCGTGAGCCGCGCCCACGTGGCACCGACGTGCTCGAAGACGCGTTCAGGCGCGGCCGCCGACGGATCCGGCGGCTCGTCCCACGTCGGAAGCCCCGCGGCCGCGGCGGCGTCCCGCGGGACGACCTCGTGGGCGTCGGTCTCCAGGTACGCGTCGTCGTCCCAGAGGGGCACCCCGATGTTCACGTGGTAGAGGAGCGGCGCGGCCGCTGTCCACTCCGAGTCGTTCACGATGCGGTCGTCGAGGCGGACGAGACCCTGACCGACGGCGGTGACGATTCGGCGCGAGAGGCTGAACGGTGGGTCGACGACGGTTGCCGTCACGGCCACCTCGGAGGCGGTGCGCTCGATCTGCAGCTCGGCCGCGGGGCGGGCCGTGTACGTCCCGTGCAATCCGTGCCCGTCCGACGGCGCACCCACGTTGGAGAGACCGCAGGTGGTCACGAGGCCACCGCCCCAGGCGTCTCCCCACGCGCTGTCGACGAGCTCCTCGGGGCGGAGCACGCCCTGCTCGCCCGCCGGTGAGATCCAGGCGAGCGGGGTGCCGCGGAACCACGCTGCGCCGATGTCGAGCCCGCGGTCGGGAAGCAGGCGCAGGTCGACGCCGTCCCACACGCGCACGTCCACGGCGCGGGCGCCCGCTGCGGCGCCGCTGCCGACGACGGACTCCACGGCAGTCGCCAGCTGATCGACGTTGGCGAGCCTGGCGGCCGGGATCATGCGGGCCTCACGTTCTCGCATGCCCGACGGAGCCGTTGATCGTGAGGCCGCCGTCGACGAGGAGCTCGTGGCCCGTCATGTACCGGGACGCATCCGAGGCGAGGAAGACGGCCGCATCTCCGATCTCGGACGGGTCGGCGATGTGACCGAGTGAGATCCGCTTCTCGTATGCCGCACGTACCTCCGGTGTGTAGGCCTTCGCGTTCAGCGGCGTGTCGGTCGCCCCGGGGGCGAGGGCGTTGACCGTGATCCCGTGCGGGGCGAGCTCGACGGCCAGCGTCCGCGTCAGCCCGACGACGCCACCCTTGGCGGTGATGTACGCGGACAGGTCGGCGAGCGGCTGCACGTCGGCGGCCGAGCTGACGTTGACGATGCGGCCTCCGCCGGCAGCGGCCATCCGGCCGGCTGCCGTCCTGCACCCCCAGACGTAGCCGAAGAGGTTGACGGCGAGGAGGTCGTGCCACTCGGCCTCGGTCGTCTCGAGGAACGGCCGCACGAGTGGCCGCGCCGCGTTGTTGACCCAGATGTCGAGCCGTCCGAAGGTCTCGATCGCCGCGTCGGCTGCCTGCTCGTGGTCGGCCGGAACGCTCGTGTCGCCGACGAGCTGCACCGATTCCGTGCCCCGGTCGGCGACAGCCGCCGCGGTGGCGGCGCCGTCGTCGAGGGAGAGCCCGACGATGTTCGCACCGGCGCCGGCGAGCGCGAGCGCGATGGCCTGCCCGATGCCGCTCGAGGCTCCGGTGATGACGGCCGTGCGTCCGGTGAGGTCGAAGGGTGAGGTCAAGGCTGGAGGCGTCGTCGGGACAGCCATTCAACATGATCGGGAAGACGTACGCTACGCGCGTGAAACTGGGTGTGGCTGCCGCGGTCGTGGACGGGTCGCTCGTGCGGGGCGACGTCGACGTCGACGATGGCCGCATCGTTGCGGTCGGGCTTCCCGGCGGGCGCTCGGGGATCGCCGTCCCCGGCCTCGTCGACCTGCAGGTGAACGGGTTTCGGGGGATCGACGTCCTCCAGGCCACCTCCGACGAGATCGTCGAGCTGGGCGTCGAGCTGGCCCGCACCGGGGTGCTGTGGTACCAGCCGACGCTCGTCACGGCGCCCGCGGAGCTGACGCGGCTCGCGCTCGCCACGATCGGCTCGGCGGCCGGCGGCCCGGGCGCGCGGATCCTCGGCGCCCATCTCGAAGGCCCCTTCCTCAGCCCGGCGCGGGCCGGCGCGCATCCCGTCGCGCTGCTCCGCGAGCCCGATCTCGACCTGCTCGCCTCGTACCTGGTTGCCGGGTGCGCCGTCAGCACCGTCACGCTCGCACCGGAGCTGCCCCGGGCCGGCGAGCTCGTCGACGGCCTCGTGGGGCGGGGAATCACCGTCTCGCTCGGCCACACCGACGCGACCGCGGTCGTCGCACACGCAGCGTTCGACCAGGGCGCAGGCACGGTGACCCATCTCTTCAATGCGATGCGGCCGTTCGGCCACCGCGATCCCGGTGTCGTCGGTGCGGCGCTGGCCCGGAGCGACGTGATCGTGCAGCTGATCGCAGACGGCGTTCACCTGGCCCCGGAGGCGATCCTGACGGCGTGGCGCGCGGCTCGCGGCCGGATCGCCCTGGTCTCCGACGCGATCGTGGCAGCCGGCCTCGGCGACGGGGCGTTTCGCGTCGGGACCGTCGACGTCACGGTCGAGCACGGTGTCTCCCGCCTGGCCGACGGGACGCTGGCGGGCGCGGTCCGTCCGCTTGCCTGGGGCCTCCGGATGCTCGTCGAGCTCGGCGTCCCCATCGTCGAGGCGGTCGACGCGGTCACGCGAACACCCGCACGGGTGGTCGGGCGGCACGACATTGCGGTGCTGCGGCCCGGCGCGCCTGCCGACCTGGTCGTGCTCGACGACGACTTCGCGGTGAAGCTGGTGCTACTCGGAGGCACGCTCGTCGAATAGCGCTCCCGTGCCGCGCGTTTCGGCAGCATCAGGCTCTGTCTTCGTTCGGGCTCTACTCGCCCGGAGCCGGACGACGTGCCTCGTCGAGCTCTCTGCGCAGCGCGGCTGCATCCTGCTTCGATCGCCGGCGCGAACGGAGCAGCAGGGCGATGATCGCGACGACGAGCACCGCGACGATGGCGCCGATCAGGCTGCTGGCACGAAAGCCCGGCGCTTCCACATCGAGGGTGCGCTCGCCGGCGTGGGCGGCGCCGCCGGGGCCGACCACGATCGCGAGCGTGAGCAGGTTCGGCGAGGCGACGAGGAGTGCGACCCCGAGCACGATCAGCCGGCCCTTCCAGCTCGTGATCCTGCGCAGGCCGAGCCACAGGACGACGAGAGCCAGGAACGTGAACGAGAAGCCGTAGAACAGCCCCAGACCGATGCCGCTCGTGAAGCTGCCGTTGGCCTGGTCGGCGATCCGATGCGACCACCAGCGCGGCAGGAACGCCGACGCCCCGAGCAGCAGCGCGAGCGCGAGTGCGAGCACGACGAGAACGGTGAGCGGCCGCGGGCCGCGGCGGCCATCGTCGGCGGGTGCTGAAGGGAGGGACGACATCGCCCGCCCAGTCTCGCAGGTCAGGCGAGCAGGTCGTGCACGGAGGCTGCGAGGATGAGCTTGAAGGCGCTGCGGCCGCCGCCGGCAGGTGCGCGGTCGCCGGTGGACGTGAAGCCGGCCCGCTCGTACAGCGCCCGAGCGGGCGCGTTCGCCTCCTGGACGAAGAGGACGACCCGGGTCGAGCCGCGTCCGAGAGCCCAGCGTGCGACGGCGCGGATCAGGTCGCGGGCGACGCCGCGGCCGCGGGCCTCCGGGTCGACCCACATCGAGATCAGCTGCACCTCGAGCGGCGTGACGCGGGCGAACGCGCCGACGACGCCGAGCCAGCGGCCGTCCTCCTCGGCGACGAAGAGGGTCTTCTGGTCGCCGTCGGCCGCGTCTGCGACCCAGTCGCGCCAGGTCGTGTCGGGCTCGCGCACCATGTCCTCGTAGCGGGTGGAGAAGAAGTCGGCGTCGTCGCGCAGCATGCGCAGGCGCGTCTCGCGCCAGCGGCGCCACTCGTCGGCCCGGACGGGCCGGATCGCGACTGCGCCCTGCTGCTCAGGCATCCGGTGGCAGGATCGCGAACACGCGGGCGGGGGCACCGGATCCCTCGGCGAGACGGATCGGGGCAGCGACGAGCCAGGCGCCGCGCGCTGGAACCTGCTCCAGCCCGACGAGCCCTTCGAGCTGCCAGATCCCGGCGGGGAGGATGGCGTGGTGGACGGGCAGGTCGGTCGAGTGGCCCGGGTCGACGCTGAGGGTGTCGATGCCGAGGCCCGCGATCCCGCGCTCGACGAGCAGCTCTGCTGCGTCGGCCGCGAGCCCGGGGAAGGCCGGGTCGGGGTCCCCCAGATAGCGGGCCGAGTCGTTCCAGTAGGCGTCCCAGCCGGTGTGGACGAGCACGGCGGCTCCTTGCTCGATCGTCCCGTCGCGCCGCTCGAGCTCGCGGATCGCGGCCGCGTCGATCGTGGCCGAGGCCTCGCCGTTCACCCACGCGCGGACGTCGAGCTTGACCGCAGGGCGGACGAGGGCGGCGATCGGGATCGCGTCGACGCGGGCGCCGTCAGGGGCGAAGTGGGCCGGGGCGTCGAAATGGGTGCCGGCATGCTCGGGCACCTCCAGCTCGCGGGCGTAGCAGCCGTCGGCGTCGTAGTCGGCGACCGTGGTCGCAGCGAACGGGCGGGAGCCGGGCCAGAGCGACGTCCCCGGCCCGAGCGGCTGGGTCAGGTCGACGAGCCGGGCGCCGGCGAGCAGCGTCGCAAGATCGGTCATGCCGCTGAGGCTAACGATCCTGCGACGCGCAGTCGCCGGTCGGCCGCTGCCCGGTCAGACGAGACCCTGGTCGAGCATCGCGTCCGCCACCTTGACGAAACCGGCGATGTTGGCGCCGTTGACGTAGTTGCCCGGGGTGCCGTAGTCCTCCGCCGTCTCGTAGCACTGGCGGTGGATCTCGGTCATGATCCCCTTCAGCCGCGTGTCGACCTCTTCCCGCGTCCAGTTGAGTCGCAGCGCATCCTGGGAGAGCTCGAGGCCGGACACTGCCACGCCGCCTGCGTTCGCCGCCTTGCCTGGCCCGTAGAGGATCTTCGCCGCGATGAAGCGGTCGACGCCCTCGGGCCTGGTCGGCATGTTGGCGCCCTCGCTGACGACCTCGACGCCGCCGGCGAGCAGGTTCGCGGCGTCGGTGTCCCCGATCTCGTTCTGGGTCGCGCTCGGGAACGCGCAGTCGGCCGGGATCGCCCAGAGGGGGTTGCTCGTGGCGAGCGGGTTGGCCGGCGTGAACGTCGCGGTCGGGTACCGCTGGGCGTAGCTGTGGATGCGCCCGCGCCTGCCGTTCTTCAGCTCCATCACGAAGTCGAGCTTCTCGCGGTCGATCCCGTCCGGGTCGTAGACGAAGCCGCCGGAGTCGGAGAGCGTGACGGGCCTGGCGCCGAGCTCGATCAGCTTCTCGACCGTGTACTGGGCGACGTTGCCGCTGCCGGAGACGAGGCACGTCTTGCCCTCGAGACCGTCGCCGCGGGTGGCGAGCATCTCCTCGGCGAAGTACACGGCGCCGTAGCCGGTCGCCTCGGGCCGGATCAGCGAGCCGCCCCAGCCGAGCGCCTTGCCGGTGAGCACGCCGGTGAACTCGTTGCGGATTCGCTTGTACTGCCCGAACAGGTAGCCGATCTCGCGTGCGCCCACGCCGATGTCACCGGCCGGAACGTCGGTGAACTGCCCGATGTGCCGTTGCAGCTCGGTCATGAACGACTGGCAGAAGCGCATCACCTCGGCGTCGCTCTTGTCCTTCGGCTCGAAGTCGGCGCCGCCCTTGCCGCCGCCCATGGGGAGCGTCGTGAGGGCGTTCTTCAGCACCTGCTCGAACGCCAGGAACTTGAGCATGCCGACGTAGACGCTCGGGTGGAACCGCAACCCGCCCTTGAACGGGCCGATCGCGCTCGACATCTCGACGCGGTAGCCACGGTTGATCTGGATCTCGCCTGCGTCGTCGACCCACGGGACGCGGAAGACGATCACGCGCTCCGGCTCGACGAGCCGCTCCAGGATCTTGTTGTCGACGTACTCGGGATGGCGTTCGAGCACGGGAGCAAGCGACTCCACGACCTCGCTGACCGCCTGGTGGAACTCCGTCTCACCCGGGTTCTTGACCCGCACGTGGGCCATCAGCTCTTCTGCGTACGCACTCCTGAACACCGGGGCTCCTCCTAGCTGTCGATGATCGGCGTTTCGCCTGCTCCCAGCATCGCCTCCGGTGCCTGAGGTGTCATCGGGAAAAAAGCGCCGCAAACAGCGGGGAACTACGGTCCAGGTTGCGGGCGGCCGCGGCTCGGCTGCAGAGGGGTGCGACGGCTAGCGGTCCTGGGGCGAGCACTCGGCCGTCGGCCCTTCGCAGCAGCCGACCTTGAACTGGCAGCGCGGGCACTGGAGGGTCGCATGCCGCCACTCCATCGCGGCGCCGCAGCGCCAGCAGGGCTCCGCCTGCGACGCGGGAGCGGCGGCGGCTGAGGGGGTTGCGCTCTCGGTCGATCACGAGCGCGGGAGCATAGAGGAGCCCTCTGACGGCGTCGTGCGAGGGAGCGCTCGCGCCGGGGTGCTCCTGCGCGCCGGGTGCTCCTGCGCGCCGGCAAGGCGACGACCAGATTCGAACTGGTGTACGAGGCTTTGCAGGCCTCTGCCTAACCACTCGGCCACGTCGCCAGACGGGCGCATCCTAGCCGCGCCGGCGAGACGAACCGCGTGGTGGTGCTTGACCGTTCATGTGCGAAGGGGCACAATCCCGGGATGGACACGGTGGCCGAGATCCTGAAGGACAAGGGCGGCGCCGTGATCAGGATCGACGGCGGCGCGACCGTCTTCGAGGCCGTCAAGGCGATGGTCGAGGCGAACGTCGGAGCGCTGCTCGTCACCGACGGCGAGGAGATCTCGGGGATCTTCACCGAGCGCGACTACCTGCGCCGGATCGCGGTCGAGGGCCGCCGCTCCCGCGACACCCTCGTCCACGACGTGATGTCGGCGCCGGTGATCTGTGTCACGCCGGAGACCGGCGTCGACGAGAGCATGGCCCTGATGAGCGACCGTCGCATCCGGCACGCGCCCGTGGTCGCGGACGGGGCGCTCGTCGGGATGGTCTCGATCGGCGACCTCGTCAAGTTCACCTCGAAACGCCAGACGTTCCAGATCCAGTATCTGACCGACTACATCGAAGCGCGGTAGCGCGTCTCGACCGACTACGGCAGCGTGGCCGACGCCTGGCGGCGACCGAGACGTACGGCAGTGGCACCCTCGGAACCGAAATGACGCCCAGTCGCTCGAGGATCTCATCGCGCGTGCGCGGTGGTCGGCGTCCGGCAGCGCGACGTCGGCGACGCGCGGAGCGCGTGAGCGCCTCCTCGTAGGCGACGTCGAGGCGCGTCGCGATCGCGAGGCTCCGCTCGAGGTGCCGCCAGCCTCTCCGCGCGACGCCCTGCCTGCGCGAGCGCGAGGCCGTAGCAGCCGCTCGATCGTGGCCTCGAGGGCCGCGAACGGTGAATCGGGCGACCTCCTCGCGGCACGCTCCGGGCAACCACGATTGCGTCGTCGTGCGCGCCCCTCGAGCACCAGCCGCTCGAGCATCCGCGTTCGGGTCTCGGCTGCGAAGCGCTCCGCTCCACTCTCCGTGAAGGCCGCGAGCGCGTCCGCAAAACAGGCGTCGGCCTCCGACGAAGCGTCCCGCCCTGGAGGCGACCCGTCCGAGGTTGGAGCGCCCGACGGCCATCGCCGAGCGGCAAACCGGCGGCCTTGAACAGACGCCGAACCTCGAGGAACAGCGGCTCGGCCTCGGCGAGCCTGCCCCTGGTCGGAAAGGATCTCCGCCTCGTTGTTGACGCGGCAGCGCCGCCCTGACGACGTCGCCCGCCAGTGCCCGCTCCTCGCGGCTCGCGCGGTAAGCGGCGAGCGCCGCCTCCCAGTCCCCCTCCGAGTAGCGCTGGACGCCAATGTTGTTCAGCGCGCTGCCTGCGCCGACGTGGTCGCCGAGTCTCCGCGGAGATCACGATCGCGCGCTCGAGATCGGGAGCCCGTCCTCGCTCCGAGCTCGGATAGTGCGCCACCGAGCAGGTAGAGGGCATGCGCGAGCGTCCGCGGCTCGTCCGCCGCCTCGGCCAGCGCGACGGCATGCTCAGCCCCTTCGATCGCCTCGTCGAAGCGGTCCTGCCGGTAGAGCACGCCGGCGCGCGCCGACCGCAAGCTCGCGCGCGGGCGTGCCGTCGTCCTCGTGCGTGCCCTCGATCAGAGCGAGCGCATCGTCGTAGGCGGCGAGCGCATCGTCGTAGCGGCTGAGCGTGCTCGAGCAGGAGTGCCGAGCTTGCCGACGAGCCGGGCCTCGTCCGCGCCGCCGGCAAGCTCGACGGGCACGGGTCGTACGCAGCGTCGCTTCGGTCGTAGGCTGCCGAATCGCTCGCAGACGTCGCCGAGCGCCTCGCTCACGCGACCGACCTCCGCCGGGCGGCAGGTCGTCGAGGTGCGTCGGCCGCGGCGAGCGCGCGCTCGTACAGCTCCGCCGCGCCGACGTTCGCGAAACCCGGCCGTCGCACGATCGCCGGCGAGCACGGCGTAGCGCCAGGCTCGCGGGTTGTCGCCTGCCTCGAAGAAGTGGAGCGAGAGGAGCGCCGCCTCCTCGTCGGCCCGCACTCCGAGCCGCTGCCTCGAGCGCGATCCCGACCCGGCCGTGGATGTCGCGCCGCCGGCGGAACGAAAGACCCTCGTACGCGGTCGCGCGGACGAGATCGTGGCGGAACGCGAGCATTCCTCGCCTCGGCCGTGCGACGACGAACTCGCCGAGGTATGCCCAGCGCTGCGGGTGGCCTGCGTCCGGGACCTCGTCGAGCGAGGACGTCGCCGAGCAGCGCGAGCTCGAAGGTCGGGCCGACCACCGACGCGTAGCGCAGCAGCAGACGATCGGCCGGGTCGAGCGTGTCGATGCGTGTCGTCAGCAGGCTCTCGACGGTGTCGGGCAGCGTCGTCGACGGGTTGTCCGTGCGCGCGCCGCCGTCGACGAGCTCGCGAACGAACAGCGGGTTGCCGCCCGAGCGCTCCGCGAGCCGTTGGACCGCGTCGACCGGAGAGCGCGAACTCGGCCGGCGATGGCGAGTCGCGAGGCTCGGCGGCCGATCGTCCGAGAGAGGCTCGAGCTCGATCGTCGTGGCGTGGACGAGATGATCGGTCGCGATCGGCTCTGCGCCGGGGCGCGTCGTCACGCACACGAGCCAGCGACGCGCGCGCGGGCGGTCGACGAGGTGGCGAGAGCAGGTACGCGGGAGGCGTCGTCGAGCCAGTGCGCCGTCCTCGACGACGATCAGGGTCGGCATTCGTCAGCAACCGATCGAGGAACGACTCGACGGCTCAGTGGATGCGCGTCGCGGCTCGCGCTCGGGGTCGAGAGCCGACGCCTCGGGGTGGCGTCGGCATCGCGCGTCGAACGGGATCGCGAGCAGCGGCAGCCACGGGGCGAAGGTCGGGCATCGATCGCCGTCACGAACGGCTGCGAGCTCGGCGCCGGCCTCCGCCGCGGATGCCTCAGCGGTGATGCCGGCGAGCTGTCGGAGGAGCGTGCGAAAGGCCGCGATACGGCTCCGCTCGCCGAGTACGGCTCGGTCGCCGCCTGCGAGGCGCTCGAAGCCGAGCGCGACCGCCCTCCCTGCGAGCTCCGCGACGAGACGCGACTTGCCGATGCCCGGCTCGGCCCACGAGCTCGACCACCTGCTGACTGCCGCATGCGCGCGGGTCTGATCGCCGGCTGCGAGCAGTTGCGCAGCTCCGCGTCCCGGCCGACGATCGGCGTCGGCAAGGCTGGTCGCTTCGGCTCTCGCTGGCCGAGAGCGTCGCCGACGACGTGCGCCTCGATCTCGAGGGCCTTGCCCTTGACCCGCAACGGCTCCGACCTCCGTGGCGTAGAGCGTTCGGGCACGGTCGAGCACGCGGCGCGATCGTCACGATCTCGCCAGGCCCTGCGCCGTGCCGCAGAGGCGGGCGGCGAGGTTGACCGCGTCGCCCATCACCGCGTAGGTCCGGCGGTGGGGGTTGCCGATGTCGCCGGTGAAGACGTGGCCGCGGTTGACGCCGGCGCGGAGCGGCAGCTCGGGGCAGGCGGCGATCACGTCGCGGAGCGCGCGCACCATGCCCTCCTCGTCGTCGCCCGAGCTCGAGGGGGCGCCGCCGGTGAGGTAGAGCTTGACGGCGCCGACGTCGATGTCCGACTCGAGCCAGGTGAGACCGTAGGTCTCGCAGGCCCGCCCGACGGCGCCGGACAGCTCGTCGAGCATCGAGAGCAGCGTCCCGTCCTCGATCGCAGCATCGGTGCCGGAGAGCTTGAGGAACGAGACGGTCACCTGCCGGTGCTCGGCCTCGCCGCTCGCGACGGCGAGGTGGTCGCGGAGCGGTCGCGGCACGTACTCCTCGAGGTTCACGCCGGGCACGTCGGGCGGCGGTGGGATCGTGCTCGCGCCGGGGGCGAGTCGCGTCATCAGGCGGGCGCCATCGCGCTCCTCGCCGAGCCAGCCCGGGTCGAGCTGCGCCGCCGTCTCGGCGCTGACGACGATCTCGCCGGCCGTGGCGAGGTCCTCGAGCTCGAACACCCGTGTCGCCGCGGGGCCGGCGACGAGCAGCTCCCGGTGCGGCTCGGCGGTGAGGAAGAAATGGCATGGGCCGGAATGGACGCCCACCGACATGCGCAGCTCGACCGGGCCGACCGAGCTCTCGGCGCGGCCGATCTCCTCGATCGTCCACTGCATGTCCGAGGCGGCGCCGGCAGCGCGCTCGGCGTGGCGGTCGCCCGCGAAGAGCAGGAGGAGGGCGTCGCCGCGGAACTTGAGCACGTCGCCGCCGTGCCGCTCGGCGACCGCGATCAGGTCGTCGAACACCGACGAGATGCGCTGCACGAGCTCCTCGGCGCCCGCCTTCCCGTGCACCGCGAGCCGCTCCGCGAGCGCGGTGAAGCCGGAGATGTCGATCGAGACGAGCGTGCCGTCGACGACCTGCGACGCGGGGCGCCTCCGGCTGCTCGCTCCAGCCGCGGACGAGCCGTGGCAGGTACGGCGCGAGGATCGACGGAGCAGAGGGCGGTGTCGCTCACCCCGTCAGCATCGCTGTTCGGGCGGGCGACAACAAACGGAACCCGTCTGGCGTCGGAGTGGTGAAGGCTGTCGCGTGGCATGAGAAGGAGCCTCGCGCTGGTTGACTTGCCCCGTGTTTGCTCGTAGGGTCGGAGGGATATCAGTGGTCAGGGGTAGCCGTTCCGGGGTTGGTCGGTCGCGAGGGTTGAGACGGATAGGGGTTCTCGCCGTCGTGGCCGGCTTCGCCGTGTTCGCGGTGCCGCAGGCGTTTGCTGCGACATATACGGTCACCAATGCTGGCGACAGCGGAACCTGCGCGGACGGCTGCTCTCTGCGTGGGGCCATCAGCGCCGCAAACGCGAGCGCCGAGAGCGACATCATCGTGTTCGATCTACCAGCTGGTGTTACCACCATCACGCTCACATCTGGGCTGACGATTTCCGACCCTGTGACAATCGACGGTCGCCTCCCAGTGAGCACCACCGTCGGCATCGGCATCAACGCGGTGAACTCCGCGGGGGCTGCGCTCACCTTCAGCGCCGGGTCCGAGGGATCCGTCGTCAAGGGCCTCGCGGTGTACGGCGCCTCGGCCGACTTCGTCGCGGTGGGCGCGAACGACATCACGATCAGCGGCAACTACATCGGCCTTCACGAGGACGGCGTGACCGCCTACGGGAACATGCCGGGGATCGGGATCAATGTCACCGGCGACAACGCGCACATCGGTGGCACCGCGCCGGGGGACGGCAACGTGATCGCCCAGACCGGCTACGGCATCTACTTCAACGGCGTGAGCAGTGGGTGGGCGAAACAGAACATCATCGGGCTCGACAAGAACGGTGCCCTCGGTTCGGCTCGGTCAACGCGAACGTCGTCGGCATCCAGATCGACGACTCGGCTGGTGTCCAGATCGGTGACGTCGCGCCGTACAGTGCGCTTGTCGCGAACGTCCTCTCGAACAACCAGATCGCGGGTGTCCGGATCGGGGGCACCAGCTCGAGCACCGCTGTTGGCGGCAACCGAATCGGCGTCTCGACCGACGGCACGACTCCGGCCGGGAACGCGGTCGGTCTGCAGGTCATTTCGCCGGATGTGACCCAGACCACCGTTCTCACGAACACGATCCGCTTCAACAGCGGTGCCGGCATCTCACTGCCTCAGGGCGACCGCACGAACATCTACCGGAATTCGATCGAGTCGAACGGTGGGCTCGGCATCGACCTCGGCGCCGACAGCGTGACGGCCAACGACCCGTCCGACTGTGGCGCCTGCTGGAGACAGCGATACGGGCCCCAACGGGCTTCAGAACTTCCCCGACATCTCGTCAGCAGCGGTGTCCGGCCCGCAGGCCACGATCGATTACTCAATCGATACGAACGCCGGGACGTACACAGTCGAGTTCTTCACCAGCACGACGGCTGATGCAAGCGGCTATGGCGAGGGAGCGCGGTACCTCGGGACGGACACGATCACCGTCTCGGTCTGCGGCCCGAAATCGGGCAGTGTCACGCTGACGCCGTCGACGCCCGTGCAGCCCGGTGACGCGATTACCGCGACAGCGACCGACGCCACCGGAAACACGTCGGAGTTCTCCGGCTACCGCGGCGCGACTGTCGCATGCGCAACCGGATCGCTCACCGGCTCACGCGCGGCGCCCGCCGCCTCTCCCGTCGATCTGACGGCCGCGGGAACGCTCGACTGGGCTGTCTGGGGCTTCGCCAACGGAGGAACGAGCAACTTGCTCGCGCCTGATGTCCGCAGGGCCGGCGGAACCGCGATCAGCGCGCTGACCGATGTCAATTCGCCCTCGCCGATCCCGCTTCGGGGCATGGGGCAGTTCGGGCCCCAGCCGTTCGTGTTCTCGTGGTCGAACGGGTCAGCTCCCACGTCGGCGGCGTCGTCCGTGCAGACAGGGATCCAGCACAACGGCGGGCCTCCGCTGATGGTAAGCACGCTCGGCACAGGCTTCCAGTTCACCGTGCCCGCCGATCTGACACCGCGAACGCTGCGGGTCTGGGTGGCATTGAACCGCGCCAGCGGCCAGCTCAGCGCCACGCTCTCGGACAACTCGGCACCCGCGTACTCGAACTCCTACGACGTCGGTGTGGGCGATTTCATCGGAGCCGTCTACACGGTCGACTACACCGCTGCCTCACCCGGGCAGACTCTCACCGTCAGGTGGATCGAGGATGGGGACTCGTGTGCAGACTTCCGCTGCGACAACGCCTCCCTGCACGCTGTCGCCCTCTCGGGCGCAGGTGGAGGAAGCGATCCCCCGCCGCTCGCGACGGTCGCACTCGACACGACCCAGACGAGCGTCCTGTCGACCGGACGCGTGCCGCTCGCGAACATTCCGGGCTCGGCGTTCGTCGCCCGTCCCGCCGGTGCCACAGAATCAACGCCGATCAAGGACATCCCGATCAAGGACATCCCGATCAAGGACATCCCGATCAAGGACATCCCGATCAAGGACATCCCGATCAAGGACATCGGCTTTGGCGACGCGGCGGTCCTGCCGCTCCTCGGTCAGTTCCCGCTCTCCGAAGTGCCTCTCCTGCGGACTGGAGGCTGGCCGACGGCGCTCCAGGGCACGGCGTTCGCGAGCGCCCCGCTGCAGAACGTGTCGCTTGGCGACGCGCTCGGCCTGCAGGCTGTGCAGGCGCTCAATATCACGTTCGCCGACCTCGACCTCACTCGCACGCCGCTCGGCGGCCTTCCGGCAATCGCGACGGTGCTCGGCACGGTGCCGCTCGGCTCGCTGCCCGGCATCGACTGGTGCCTGCTCTGCCGGGCCGCCTGTTTCGTGCTCGGGCTCGAACCCACTTCCGGCCGCATCGAGCGTCCTGTCGGTCTCGATCCAGGGCGCCCCGATCGAGGACATCCCGATCACCGAGATTCCGATCAAGGACATTCCGATCAAGGACATCCCGATCAAGGACATTCCGATCAAGGACATTCCGATCAAGGACATTCCGATCAAGGACATCGCGCTGAGCGCGATCCCGATCAAGGACATCGCCGGTACACGACGCTTGTCGACTGCGACGCACGTCAACTGCCTCAGCGGCACGCTCTACGACGCGTTTGCCGCCGATCCGTCGGCGTTCCCGGCGACCCGAGCGACGATCGCAGGACCTCGTGCTCGCGCTCCCGAGCCGAACGCCGTGACGCTAGCCGACCTGCTCGTGCTGCTCTTCTCGGGCACTGGGACGATCGGCTGGGAGCAGCTCAACCTTGCGACCGCCGGGCTCCAGATCGCCGCGGGCGGCGCCAACAAGATCGACGCGCACGCCACGGTGCAGCTGCAGCCCAACCCCGGCCCGAGCGGCGTTCCGGTAAACGTCACCGCGGGCGTGACCCTGCCCGCTGGTTTCGTGTGGGATCCGAGCCTCACGCCTACCGCGACGCAGACCGTGCCCTCTGCGGGCCTACCCGTCGCGCTCGGGGATCCGATCGTTGCCACGGACACCCTCGGCCGAACAACGCTCGAATGGACGATGTTCGGTGTCGTCGGCCGGACGTACCGCCTCGACTTCCGGGTGCTGCCCGCGCTCCGGCTCGGCCCGCAGGGGTCGACGGCGTCCGCCACGCCGGTCGGCGGCGTGGAGGCAACCTCGGCGCCGGCGACTGTCACGGTCACCGACCCGTTCCCCTCGAACGGGACGCTCGACTGCAGCCGACCCAGTGAGCCTCGACTCGCTCTACGTCTCGTACGTCACGAGCACGAACGATCTCGACTTCTTCACGATCCCGAACCCCGCCGCCGGATCGACGATCCGGTGTACCTCAGTCACCTCCCCGGCCGACTACGACCTCGCGGTCTACGCCCCTGCGGACGAGCCGATGCGCACCGCGGTCGGGGAGCCGCTCGACGGCGCGCCGCTCGGCGACGCAGGGCGTACCACTCGCGAACGAAAGCGCGCGCTCTCGCCCGAGGCGCTCGACGACCTCCGGATCGTCCCGAACGAACCGCTCGTCGGTGTTTCGGCGAACCGCGGGCTCGAGGACGACACGGTGACGGCGATCGCGAGCGGAACCGGCGACTACACGTTCCAGGTGACGCCGTACAACGGCTCCTCGAGCAACGAGCCGTACGTCCTGCGGGTCGAGATCACCCCTCCGCGGCAGCCGCTCGACGCGGATGCATTGCCGCCGATCGCTCCGGCGGCCGCCTCTGCCGCCGACGCTCGCGGCCGGACGAACACGCTGTTCCTCGTGAACAGGGGCGCGCTCGAGGCGCAGTACCCCGGGAGCTCGACCGGGCGTCGTTCAGTCGATCGCGAACACGCAGCAGTCGCTCCGCGCGAACGGCTACGAGAGCGCGATCGTCACGCTCGACGCGCTACGCCTCCGTGGCGGGCGCGATGGCGACTTCGCCGCCGACCCGGGTGACGCCGCAAGGCGAACGCCGTCGTCCAGGCAATCAACGGCGTGGTCGACGGGCTCCGCGGCCAGCCGAACGGCGCCGGGATCCGCTACCTCGTGCTCGTCGGCGGCGACCGGGTGATCCCGTTCGCACGGCTCGAGGACTACGTCTCGATCTCCAACGAGTCGGGCTACGCGCAGGTGCTCCGTCGGGGCGAGCTCTTCGCGACGCTCGGGGCCGGGTTCATCCTCAGCGACGACCCGTACGCGGACACGACCCCGAGCAGTACCTCAACCGCCACCTCTTCGTGCCCGACCTCTCCGTCGGGCGGCTCGTCGAGACGCCGCGCAGATCGTCGCAGCGCTCGCCCGGTACCGCTCTTCACCGGCCGGCTGAGCCCGACGGCGACGGTGGTCGGCTACGACTTCCTCACCGACGGCGCGACCGCGGTCGCGACCGAGCTCGGCGCCTCCACGATCTCGCCGCTCCTCGGCGACACCTGGCACACGCAACGGATCTCAGACGCGCTCGCCACGACGACGAGCGTCACGTCGATCAACGCGCACGCGGACCACTCCCGCTTCCTGCCGCCGGCGCCGACACGCGCTACCACGCGCCCGCCGGTCCTGGCCACGACGGATGTCGCCGGCGTCTCGCTCACGAACCGGCTCCTCTTCTCGATGGGCTGCCACGCGGGCCTCAGCGTCGGCGACGCGATGATCGCATCGAGCCTCGACTGGCCGCAGGCGTTCGCGGCAGACGGAGCGGCGCCTACCTCGGCAACACGACCTTCGGCTACGGCGACACGCTTGGCGTCGCCTACAGCGAGGAGCTCAACCGGCTGTTCGCCAAGCAGGTCGCGCCGGGCTCAACGTCGGCGATGCGCTGCGGTTCGCGAAGAACGAGTACTTCTCGACGCGAGGCGTGCTCGGCGTCTACGACGAGAAGGCGATGGCGGCGTTCACGCTCTACGGGCTGCCGATGTGGTCGGTCCGCGGTCCGGTCGGTCCGCGCCCGCGTCGCTCTCACCGGCGGCCCGACGACCCTCGAGGTGCAGACGGCGCTCGCGCCCGCTGCGATCCCGCGACGACGACCGTGGTCGGATCCGGTCAGTCGGGCTCGCCGTCGAGCAGTTCGACGCGTCTCCGGCGAACACGCGAGGTCACGCCCCAGCGGCCCAGGGTCGCTGTCTGGCGCGGCGACTCGGGCTTCCAGGTCAGCCACCTGCGGCCTGTTCAGCCCAAGCTGGTGATCGACGCTGACCGGGACGACCAGGCGCAACACGCTCGTCACCGGGCTCACCTCGGTCGACGCCTCCGATGTCGACCCCGTCTACGCGCGGCCGATCGTCGACAGCAGCGCCGCCGAGCCCGAGCTCCCGTTCAACGACGTCGCGTTCCCGGCGAAGCTCCCGTCGGTGCGCAGCTTCCTCACGCCCTCGGCAAGGGCGCAGAGCCTCGTCCTCGTGACCGGGCAGTTCTTCTGGCAATCCGGCGACGGTCGACGCGGTCGGGCCGGGCACGCAACGCCTCTTCTCGCGGATCGCCGGCCAGGTCTACCGCTCCACGAGCACCGACGTCACCCCGCCGGCCTACCAGCGGATCGACGCGTCAGCTCGTCAACGGGTTCGCCGCGTTCTCGGTGGACGTCACCGACAACACGACGCAACGGCGTCAAGCGCGTGCTCGTGCTCTACCGCTCCGGAGGCGACCCGTCTGGAAGATCGCTCGACCTCGCGCCAGGCGACGGCGGCGCCTGGAGCGGGGCCGGCCTCGAACGGGACCGCCGCGCAGTTCGAGTACTTCGTCCAGGTGGTCGACGACGGCGGCAACGTCGCGGTGTCCACGAACAAGGGCTTCTACTTCGACGGCCTCGAATTGCCCGCCACGCCGCCGCCCGCGCCGGGCGTGGACGACGTCGTGCTCGATCCCCCGCCGGCACCCCCCAGCGGCTTCTTCCGCGGGCACCGTGAGCGTCGGTGTCAACGCCCCGACAGGTGTGGTCGTGCGCGTGAGCATCGACGGCGGCACGCCGATCCCCGTGCACCGGTTCATTCCCGGTCACCGGTGACGGTGTCCACGTCCTGAACGCGGTGGGGTCGAACGGCGACACCGACACGAAGGTCGTAGCGATCGATGCGACGGCGCCCGCTGTCGTATTCTCAACGCCGGCGCCGGGCGCGTCGTACACGGCAGGTTCCGTGCAGAAGGCCGACTATGCGTGCGTGGATCCTGGATCCGGCGTCGACGCCGGCGGCTGCTCCGGGACGGTCGCGGTCGGGCAGCCGATCTCGACCTTGCCTGCGGGGACGAAGACGTTCGCCGTGAGCGTCCGTGACCGCTCCGGGAACACGGCCACCCGGTCTGTGAACTACACGGTGTCCGAGTTGTGCATCGGCCCGGCGCCGCCGGGCGCCATCGTGCGGGGTAGCGGCAACGACACGGTCAACGGCGCTGCCGGCAACGACACCATCGTCGACACCGGCGGCAACAACACGGTCGACGGAGGCCTCGGCAACGACCGGATCACGACCGGGACGGGCAACGACACGATCACCGCGGGCGACGGTGACGACGTCGTGACCGACGCCGGCGGGAACAACACGGTCGACGCCGCCGGCGGGATCGACACGGTGACCACCGGCTCGGGCAACGACACGATCCAGGGTGGTGCCCAGGCCGACATGGTCGACGCCGGCGGTGGCAACAACACGGTCGACGGGGGCGCAGGCAACGACCGGATCACGACGGGGACGGGCAACGACAAGATCACCGCGGGCGACGGCGACGACGTCGTGACCGACACCGGCGGCAACAACACCGTCGACGTCGGCGCCGGCAGCGACACCGTGACCACCGGGGGCGGGAACGACGTGATCGAGGGCGGCTCCCAGAACGACACGATCAACGCCGGCAACGGGAACAACAAGGTCAACGGGAGTGCCGGCGACGACCGGATCACGACCGGCTCGGGCAACGACACGATCGACGGCGGCCCTGGCTACGACATCTGCGCGCCGGGTTCCGGCAACAACAACGTCAAGAACTGCGAAGGCTGACGCGGGCGGGCGGTTCCTGCCCGGACCGGCCTCAGCCCTCGGCGTGCGATAGCCGCTCTGCGGCAACCGCATGCGCGGTGGTGTGCGCCGCCGGATGCCCCGTGAGCACCTCGAGGAAGGGCTCCTTCTCGAGCGAGTAGAGCTTCACGTCCGTCAGGGCGGCAACGGTCGCCGTTCGTGTGCAGTCGTGAAGGAGCGCAATCTCACCGAAGCCGTCGCCCCGGCCGAGCGTGTTGACGCGCACGCCGTCGACGAGCACCTCGAGATCTCCTTCGGCAATGGCGAAGTAGTGGTCGCCATGCCCTCCCTGCGTCACGATCGCCGTCCCGGCCGCAGCCTCGAGGGGCTCGAGGCTCCGAGCGATCCCCTCCAGAGCCGGCGGCGAGAGCGCCGAGAACAGCCGCAGCGACCGCAGCAGCCCGATCTCGACGATCGGCACCGTGGCCGAAGCATCGAGCGCGAAGAGGCGCCGGCCGATCAGGAGCGCCAGCAACGGCAGGAGCAGCCCGGTGCCGACGACGGCGGCCGTCGCTCCCCCGAGATGCACGAGCAGGGGCGCGAGCATCGCCCCGATGGCGATCCCTGCGCTCATCAGGCATTCGAGCACCCCGAACACGCGCGCCAGCACCTCGGGCGGCGCCGTGCGCTGGAGGAGCGTCCGCCCGGACACGTCGAACAGGCTGTGTGCTGCCCCGGCGACGACGAGGAGAAGCATTGCGGCCACGACGGTGGAAAGAAGGGCAAGGAGGATGAACGCGGCCGCCCACGCGGCGAGCGCGCCGACGATCGCGGGGATCAAGCGCGCGCGACCCACGAGCGTTGCCGTGACGGCGATCGCAAGGGCACCGCCGAGGCCGAACGCCGCATTCAGGTACCCCGCACCGCCGTTTCCCATCCCGAGCACGCTCACAGCGAGCACGACGTAGAGAACGTCCAGCATGCCGAGGGCGACCTGCTCCGCGCCGAGGATCCCGACGAGGGTTCGTGCCGAGGGCTCACGGACGACGACCGAGAACCCCTCGACCAGCTCCCTCCGGACGCTCGCGCCCGAGGCCGGATTCGCGGCCGGGCCGGCGATCGTGGCCACGAGCAGTGCGCCACCGAGAACGGCTGTCGCCATGACGAGGAAGACCCAGCCCGGGCCGGAGACGGCGAGGATGAGGCCGGCGAGTGCGGGTGCGACGAGAATGCTGGTGCTCTCGTTCCAGCCGGAGACGACGTTCGACGCCGTCAGCTCCTCGGGAGTGCGGCAGAGACCCGGGGTGAGCGCAGCCATCGTCGGCCTCGTCATCGTCGTCGCCGTGGCGGCCACGGCGGCGCAGGCATACGCGAGTGCCGCCGGGCCGTCGAGCAGCAGCACCGCGGCCGTTGCGCCCATCGCGGTCGCCTGGATGAAGTAGCCCAGTGTCAGCACCCGGGCGGGTCGGTAGCGATCTCCGAGCACGGAGGCGAACGGTGCGAACAGCGTCGCCGGAATCATCTGAACGAGAGCGACGAGACCGGCAGCCGTCGCGCCGCCGCGCCCGTAGGCGTACACGAGCATCGCGATCCAGACGGCCCATTCGGCGCCGTTGAAGGCCGAGAACGCGAGCTGGACGCGCCGGAGCTCCGGGTTGCGAGCGACGACCGCGGCGACGCGGCCGATGAGGCGGACATGCTCCTTCACGGGCGGTACAGCCGCGAGCGTGCGATCACGCGAAGGCGATCTCCGAGGACGGGGATCTCGCGAACGAGCTCGCCGACGTCCCCGGCGGGAATCACCAGCGTCCGCAGCAAGGTCACAGCCCGAGCCGTCGCGGTGCGCGCGTAGCCATATCCGGCCGCCCATTCGAGTGCCGCGATCTCGCCGATCGGCTCTCCGGCTCCGAGAGAATGTCGACCGTGCGGTAGCCGGCGTCGCGCATCTCCTCGGCGGTCAGCTGCAGCGCGCTGGGGTGTAAGCCGTCCACCGGTGCAAGTATCTACGGTCCAGGTGACGAGGCATCCGTGCTGCCCCGCATCGTTCGCGATACTTGGCGTGTGACAGACGATCGCTCTACCGAACTCGTCGCATACGTGCGCGAGCTCGAACGGCGTGACCTCGATCTCGCGGCGCGGATCGACGACGTGGTCGGCCTGCTGCGCCAGGTCGACGACGTCGCAGGGCGGGCACGCGGGGTACGTGGCGACCTCGAGGCGATTCCCGGGGAGATCCAGGAGGCGGAGCGCGCGGAGCGCGACGCGCGCGCCCGCGAGGCGGAGGCGCGGAACGAGCTCGCCGACGCCGAGCACCTTCTCGAGGAGGCCGGTCGCTCCCGGCGGGCCGGGGAGGAGGCCAGGGTGGCGGCGGAGCGCGCGGTGCGTCGGGCCGCCGTGGCCGCCGAGGACGCCGGCGTCACGGTGGCGGCGATGCGGGAGCGGCTCGAAGCGCTCGTGAGGGACGAGGCAGCGCTCCAGGCCGAGGGCGAGGGACTGGCGGTCGAGGCGCGCCACGTCGCGGCCGAGGTCACCACCATGCCGCGCGTCTCCGAGTCCGGGCGATCGGCCCCGGGGGGCTCACTGGCCGAGATCGAGGAGTGGGGGGCACGCGCGCATGCCGCGCTCTTCGTCGTTCGGGGCGGCCTCGAGAACGAGCGCGAGCGGATCGTGCTCGAGGCGAACGCGCTGGCAACGGCCGTCCTGGGCGAGCAGGTGGCTGGCTCCAGCGTCGCGCTCGTGCGCAGGCGGCTCGAGGAGTCGCTCGGGGGAGGCACCCCGGCGTCCGGCTGAAGCCGGACACCACCTGGCGCGGCGGCGGACCGAGCTGGTGAGCGGATGTCCGACTTCAGTCGGACGTCAGGGTTGCCCACCAGTGAAACCCCGGCGTCCGGCTGAAGCCGGACACCACCGCGCCTTACGGGAAGGTGGGGTCGTTCGGCCGCAGGTCGAGCGAGCCGCCGTTGCGGCAGCCCGGCGGCAGGCGGTAGTCGAGCCGCACGATGCTCGCGTCCGAGAGGACACGGTCGCGCTGGGCCCGCATCAGCGCCCGCGCCGTCCCGGCATCGAGGCCGAGCCGCTCGCCCAGCATGACCCCCTCCTGGAGCGCGTAGCACTCGGTCACGGCCTCGTCGCGGATTCCCCGGAGGTGGGTTGCCTCGTGGGCGAGCACGGTGAGCGCAAACGCGGCATCGTCCCGCGCGCCGACGCGCTCCTCGAACGCGATCCGGTAGAGCGACCGGCAGATGCGTGGCTGGAGGAAGGCGAGCGCCCGCGGGATGAACGCGACGCCGGCGGCGTCCGAGCCCACGCCCGTAAAGGCGTAGGAGTCGTCGCAACGTACCGTCACGGGACGGCCTGCGATCCGCGAGGCCTCCGTCGTGTACCGCCGCTCCGCCCGAGCCTGCTCTGCCGCCGGCACAGACGGCCAGCCGGCCTCGCGATCGACGCGGTAGGCGTAGGCGAACATCCCGATGCCGACGAGCAGCACGACGAGAACAGGCACGCGGACGCGGCGCCGCTCGCGCGGCGGCGCCGGGATAAGCACGAGCTCGCCCTCCTCGTCGACCGTCTCGACCCAGCCGAGATCGGCGTCGTCGGTGCCGGGCAGCCGGCGCGATGCGGGCCGGGGCACCACCCCGTGCCGGCGCTCGCGCAGCCCACGGACGACGAACTCGATCTCCGCGGCGGCGAGAACTGCGAACGGGAGCCAGAATGGAACCGTTGCCTGCAGCCGGCCCGAGAGCAGCCACAGGACGACGAAGCAGAGTCCTCCGACCCGGACCGCCGTCTGCGCGCGGTCCCGCGAGTAGCTCGACATTCCGCTCAGCCTAGAGGCTCAGGCCAGCGTAGGATCCCGGTGTGATCGATCCGCTGGAGCGCTGGCGGGAGCTCGGGCTCCCCGACAAGCCCGACTATGCGGGGCTGCTGACGTTCGCCGGCCTGCCGTACACCCAGGATCCCGCGGACCTCGAGGGAGTGGACGTTGCGATCGTGGGCGCGCCGATGGACGACCTCACCTCTGACCGGCCGGGAACCCGGTTCGGTCCGCGTGCGATCCGTGCCGCCGGCTGCCCGCCGGGGCCGCACCTCGAGGCCAGGCTCGACGCGATGGGTGAGCTCCGGGTGATCGACTTCGGCGATGCGCCCGTCGTCCCCTCCGATCCGGCCGGGAGCCACGCCGCGATCGAGCGGACGGTCGGTCAGGTCGTTGCAGCGGGCGCTATCCCGATCGTGCTCGGTGGCGACCACTCGATCGCGGAGCCGGACGTGAAGGCAGTGGCGGCGGTTCACGGCCCTGTTGCGCTCGTCCATTTCGACACCCATACCGACACGGGCGAAGAGGTCTTCGGCGTCGAGGTCTCGCACGGAACGCCGATGTACCGTCTCGTCCGAGACGGTCACGTCGACGGCGCACGCTACGTGCAGATCGGCCTGCGTGGCTACTGGCCGGGCGAGCAGGAGTTCGGCTGGCAGGCCGAGCGCGGGATCACGAGCTTCTTCATGCACGACGTCCGCGACCGTGGGATTCGCGCGATCGTGGAGGAGACGATCGCGATCGTCGGCGAAGGACCGGCGTTCCTGAGCGTGGACGTGGACGTGCTCGACCCGGCGTTCGCACCGGGGACGGGCACGCCCGAGCCCGGTGGGATGACGAGCGCCGACCTCCTCTGGGCCTGTCGTCAGGTCGCCTCGCGCCTCCAGATCGTGGGGATGGACGTGGTCGAGGTGATCCCGACCGGCGTCGCGTCGACCGACGTCACGGCGCTCGTCGCCGAGCGGATCGTCCGCGAGGCGTTGACCGGTATCGCCCTCGGGCGCCGCTAGCCTCTAGTAACCGGGGAGTGAGTCGAGCCGCTTGGTGCAGCTCCAGACCTCCTGGTGCGCGACGATCCCGACGCTCCGGCATGCGTCAGCCTCGAGGTTGGGAAAGCCGGTCAGGATCCCCTGCTTGCACGCGTACCAGGCCCCTTCGGGCTCCGACCTCGGCGGCTGGGTCGCGAGGCAACTGCCGATCACCCCGGCACGCTGAGCCCAATGCTGATCGCGGGCAACGGCAAGCATCACTGCGATGGCGACTCCGACCATTGCGATTTTGACGAGAATCATCGGCGGACTCGATTCGGTGGATGCACGGAGCCCGGTGCGGCGGGCTCCACCGTGCTTATCGGCACGATGCCGTCTCTGGTTGAGGTGTTTCCCCCATCTGCGTGTCAGGCCCCGATTGGCTAGAGTCGCCGCGATGACCGCCGTGCGCATGGACGGGAAGGAGCTCGCCGCGAAGGTACGGCAGAGCGTCGCGCGCGAGGTCGCAGAGCTCGGCCACGTCGGCCTCGCCACGGTCCTCGTCGGCGACGACGAGGCCTCCCACGTGTACATCGCCGCCAAGCACAAGGCGGCGACCGAGGCCGGCATCCACGCCCACGACGTGCGCCTGCCGGCCGACACGACCGAGAACGCCGTCC
Source organism: uncultured Thermoleophilia bacterium (assembly GCA_963792455.1). Classification (GTDB taxonomy): domain Bacteria; phylum Actinomycetota; class Thermoleophilia; order Gaiellales; family Gaiellaceae; genus Gaiella. The sequence goes on along the minus strand of CAWBWA010000011.1, from coordinate 903,575 downwards.
TCGAGCTCGTCGACCGGCTCAACCACGACGACGAGGTCGACGGGATCCTCGTGCAGCTGCCGCTCCCGGCCCACATGAACGAGACGAAGGTGACCTACGCCGTCTCACCCGCCAAGGACGTCGACGGCTTCCACCCGCTCAACGCCGGCAATCTCTATCTCGGGACCCCGATCCACGTTCCAGCGACACCGTCCGGCTGCATGGAGCTCCTGCGCGAGTACGGCGTCGATCCGTCGGGCAAGGAGGCCGTCGTGATCGGTCGCAGCGAGATCGTGGGGCGGCCGATGGCGATGCTGTTGATGCACGCCAACGCCACCGTCACGGTCTGCCATTCGCGGACCGCCGACCTCGCCGCGCACGTGCGGCGCGCCGACATCGTGGTCGCCGCGGTCGGGCGTCCCGGCATCGTCACGGCGGACATGGTCAAGCCCGGCGCGGCGTGCCTCGACGTCGGCCTGACGCGCACCGACGAGGGGATCCGGGGCGACATCGATGCCTCGGTGGCGGACGTCGCGGGGTTCCTGACGCCGATGCCGGGCGGCACCGGGCCGATGACGATCGCGATGCTCCTGCAGAGCGCGCTCAAGGCTGCGCGTTACCGCCGCGGTCTGCTTGCTTTCCCCGGCTCCTGACGGTACCGTTCTCGCCGCTTCGTTAAGTCGTATGGCTCCGTCGTTGGGGTTGTACATGTTTCAGGAGGACGTTCGTTGTCAGAGATTGGCACCGTCAAGTGGTTTTCGAACGAGAAGGGCTTCGGGTTCATCGAGCGCGAAGGCGGGGAGGACGTTTTCGTCCACTTCTCGGCAATCACGATGGACGGCTACAAGTCCCTCACGGAGGGACAGAAGGTGGAGTTCGAGGTCGTCCAGGGGCCCAAGGGTGCCCAGGCGGCGAACGTCACGGCAGCCTAGGCTTTCCGGATTCGAGCTTCGTGCGACGGGCCCCGGTAGGGGCCCGTCGTCTATCTCAGGTCTGACAGGATGGAGCGCAGGGTGGGGATCGACAGAGACACGGTGATGCACGTCGCGCGGCTCGCGCGGCTCGATCTGCGGCCGGACGAGGTCGATCGCCTCACGACCGAGCTCGACGCGATCCTGGCTGCGGTCTCGAAGGTGGCGGAGCTCGACCTCGCCGACGTGCCGCCCACCTCGCACCCGCTCGACCTCGTCAACGTCTGGGGCGACGACGTGCCGCGGCCGTCGCTCCCGCTCGACGAGGCGCTTGCGAACGCCCCCGCCCGCGAGGGCGACCTCTTCCGGGTGCCGCCCTCCCACGGGCCCGAGGTCTCGGCATGATCGACACCCTGCGCCTCACGGCCGAGGAGGCGCTCGACCTGATCGAGCGCCGCGAGGTCTCGTCCGCCGAGCTTCACGCCGCCTACATCGCGGCGGCCGGGGAGCGGGACGGCGAGCTCCACGCGTATCTGCGGCTCGTCGAGGGCGCCGAGGGCACGGGTGTGCCGATCGCGCTGAAGGACGTGATCTCGACGAAGGGCGTCGAGACGACCGCCGGCTCGAAGATTCTCGCCGGGTACGTCCCCGTCTTCGACTCGACCGTCGCCGCGCGTTGCAAGGCAGCAGGATTGCCGATCATCGGCAAGACCAACACCGACGAGTTCGCGATGGGCTCGTCGACCGAGAACTCCGCGTACGGCCCCTCACGCAACCCCTGGGACCCGACACGCGTGCCGGGCGGCTCGGGGGGTGGCACCGCTGCTGCGGTCTCCGGAGGGCTCGCACCCTGGGGGCTCGGCTCCGACACGGGTGGTTCGGTCAAGCAGCCGTCCGCACTCTGCGGCAACGTCGGCCTGCGCCCGACGTACGGCACCGTCTCCCGTTTCGGGATCGTCGCCTTCGCGTCGAGCCTCGACCAGATCGGGCCCGTCGGCAAGACGGTGCGCGACGTGGCGCTGCTCTACTCGATCATCGCGGGGCGTGACGAGAACGACTCCACCACCGTGGAGCTCCCCGAGGCGGTCGAGCTGCCGACGAACGAGACGCTGGACGGGCTCCGGATCGGTGTCCCGAAGCAGATCTGGGACCTGGCAGGGATCGAGCCAGGCGTCCGCGCCTCGTTCGAGGCCGCACTCGAAACCGCGCGTGCGCTCGGTGCCGAGGTGGGCGAGTGCGACCTGCCGCTCTCGTTCGACTACGGGATGCCCTGCTACTACCTGATCGCCCCCGCCGAGGCGTCCTCGAACCTCGCGCGCTACGACGGCGTGCGCTTCGGCCCCCGGGTCGACGCACCGACGTACCGCGAGATGGTCGAGCAGACGCGCGACGCGGGCTTCGGCGACGAGCCCAAGCGCAGGATCATGCTCGGCACGTACGCGCTCTCGGCGGGCTACTACGACGCCTACTACGGCCAGGCGCAGCGGGTGCGGACGTTGCTGATCCGCGAGCACCGGGCGGCGCTCGAGCAGTTCGACGTGATTGCGACGCCGACGTCCCCGACCGTGGCGTTCCCGATCGGCGACAAGGCCTCGGACCCTCTCGCAATGTACGCCTGCGACGTGATGACGATCCCCTCGTGCCTGGCCGGCCTGCCGGGGCTCAACGTCCCGTCCGGCCTCTCCGAAGGGCTTCCCGTCGGCCTGCAGCTGATCGGCCGCCAGTTCGGCGAGAACACCCTGTTCCGGACGGGCCACGCGCTCGAACGCGCGATCGGCTTCGACGTCGTGCCGGAGCGGTTGAGATGAGCGGGAACCCGGACGACAGGCTGAAGCCTGTCGCCACCTGGGAGACCATCGTCGGGCTCGAGATCCACGTGCAGCTGAAGACGCGCACGAAGATGTTCTGCCGCTGCGCAGCCGGCTACGGGGCGGGGGAGAACACCCAGACGTGCCCGGTCTGCCTCGGCTTCCCGGGGGCGCTGCCCGTGATGAACCGGACCGCAATCGAGTGGACGGTGAAGCTCGGGCTCGCACTCGGCTGCGAGATCGCGGCGCGCGCCGAGTTCGCGCGCAAGAACTACTTCTACCCCGATCTGCCGAAGGGTTATCAGATCTCGCAATACGATATGCCATCTTGCGAAAATGGCAAGATGCTAGTACCGATGCCCGAGGGCGAGCTCGCGGTCGGAATCGTGCGTGCGCACCTGGAGGAGGATGCGGCGAAGACGGTGCACATGGGTGGGCACACGGGTCGCATCGGCGGTGCCGAGTACTCCCTCGTCGACTACAACCGCGGTGGCACGCCCCTGCTCGAGATCGTGACCGCGCCCGATATTCGCTCCTCCGAGGAGGCGAAGCGGTTCCTGCAGCTCCTCCGGCAGACGGTCGTCGAGCTCGGCATCTCCGACGCCGAGATGGAGAAGGGCACCCTGCGCGTCGATGCCAACGTCTCGGTACGCCCGCTCGGATCCGACGAGCTGCGGACCCGGTGCGAGATCAAGAACCTCAACTCGTTCAACTACATCGCGCGCGGGATCGACGCGGAGGTGGCCCGGCAGATCGCGGTCTGGGAGTCCGGCTCCGAGCTGAAACAGGAGACGTTCGACTTCGACGCCGGGTCGGGAACGCTCACGCCGCGCCGCTCCAAGGAGGAGGCGGACGACTACCGCTACTTCCCCGAGCCCGACCTCGTACCGGTCGAGCCGCCCGCCGAGATGGTGGAACGGTTGCGCGCGGAGCTCTCCGAGCCGCCGGCCGAGCGCATCGTGCGGCTGGGCGCCGAGCTCGACCTCGAGCGGGCTCTCGTGCTCGTGACGGGCGGCCTCGACGGCCTCTACGAGGCGACCGTGGCCGCAGGTGCCGATCGGGTCGCCGCAGCGAACGTGATCGCCAACAACCTCGTCGGAGCCGGCGTCGACCCGTCGACCGTGTCAGCAGCGGAGCTCGCACGGCTCGTCGAGGCGCGCGACCGGATCCCGCGCCAGGTGTTCGACGAGGCGATCTCGAAGACCGGGGAGGCTGGGTTCGTCGCGGCCCCCTATCTCGCGCAGGAGGCCGTCTCCGACGCCTCCGAGCTCGATCCCGTGATCGAGGCGATCATCGCCGCCAATCCCGGCCAGGTGGCCGCATTCCGCAGCGGCAAAGAGGGCCTGCTCGGCTTCTTCGTCGGCCAGGTGATGAAGGAGACCGGTGGCGCCGCGAATCCGCGCGTCGTCAGCGAGCTCGTGCGCGCAAAGCTGGGGTGAGGGCGCGGTGGAAGAGCGTACCGCGCCCTCACCCCAGTTGATTTCCTCTGCACGCTTCGCGTGATCCTGAAGTGGCCCGCCCGCGGGCCTGTCCAGGCCGGACGCCCGCGGAGTGCATGACGTCGGCGCGGGCGAGCGGCGATGAGGGGTGGGGCTCGAGCCTCACCCCGTCTTAACCGCCGACAGACCTCACGCACCGCGCCGACAGGCATCATCCGGTGATGCGCCGCACCCTGACCTGGCTCGTCACCCTCCCGTTCGCGGCAGCGAGCGTGCTGCTCGGGCACGCGATCGCGTACCGCGTCACCGGCACGCCTGCCGGCGACCTCCACGGCTACCTCGCCCATGCGCCGCAGGTCGTGCTCGTGCTCGCGACGCTGGCGCTCCTCGGCCTCGCCACGGACGCCCGAGCGCGCCGCCGCTCGCCCCTTCCGCTCACCTCCCTGGCGGTCCTGGCCTTCGTGGCACAGGAGCACCTCGAGCGCCTGATCCACACCGGCGAGCTGCCGTTCGTGCTCACGAGCCCGGCGCTGTGGGTCGGGATCGCGCTCCAGGTTCCCCTCACCGTGGTGATCTGGCTCGTCGCGAGCCGGCTTGCGGAGGAGATCGCAGCGCCGGGGCGCCGCACCGTTCCCCGTTTCAGCCCGCTCGCCTTCCGCGTCATCGCCGTCGTCCGGCAGCCGAACGCCCGCGCAGTGGTGGCGCGGCACCCGGGCCGGGGCCCTCCCGTCCTCTCCTGACCCAGCCGGCACCGCACATGCCACCGCATGACGCGGCAACCCCAAGCACAGGAGATTCCATGCGCAGAGCACTCGTCGTCGCGATCGCCCTGGTCGCGATCGTAATCCCAACAGCGGCAACCGCACGGACGGCGGCCGTCAAGCCGCTCGTCGTCTCGATCACCGCCGTCAACGGCCGCCCGGTCGGTGGAATCAAGCAGGTCACGGTGAAGAAGGGCCGGCTCGTTCGATTCGTGATTCGCACGAATGTCGGCAGCGAGCTCCATCTGCACGGCTACGACATCGAGAAGACACCGCGCAAGGGCGTGCCGACGGTGATGCAGTTCGTCACCAGGCTCACCGGCCGGTTCGACCTCGAGCTCCACGATCCGGACGCCGTCCTGGCGCGATTGAAGGTCACGTCCTGATCGGCACGCTCCTGCCGCAGATCCTCGGCCACGGGATCGGGGGGGTTCAGGATCTTCCCGTACCCACGTGGCTGTTCTACTGGGGTGGCGCCATCGTCCTCGTGGTCTCGTTCGTCGCTCTCGGGGCGCTCTGGCAGACACCGCAGCTCGAGCGGAGATCCGCCGGCCACGAGCTCGGGGCAGGCCTCGGCCGGCTCGTGCTCGGGCCGGTGCGGATCGCCGTGCAGGCGGTCTCCGTGGTGCTCTTCCTGCTCGTGCTCGCAGCCGCCCTCGTCGGCACCACGGAGCCGTTCGAGAACCTCGCTCCCACCTGGGTCTACGTCATCTTCTGGCTCGGGCTCCCGCTGCTCTCCCTCCTCTTCGGCAACGTGTGGCGGGCCCTCAGTCCCTGGCGGGCTCTCGCAGACGCGTTCGTCTGGGTGTGGGAGCGTCTGGGGCGTGAGGCCCGCCCGCTGGCCGTGTACCCGGAGCGCTTCGGGCGCTACCCGGGAGCGGTGGCGCTCCTCGCCTTCGTCGCGCTCGAGCTCTGCTACTCGGACCCGTCGAACCCACGGGCACTCGCGTTTGCGATCGCCCTGTACTCGTACATCGCGCTCTTCGGCATGCTCGCCTTCGGCCGTCAGGCCTGGACGGAGCGGGGCGAGGGCTTCGCGATCCTGTTCGCGTACATCGCGCGAATCGCGCCCCTCGTCGTCCGCGAGGGACGGATCAGGCTGCGGCTGCCGCTCACCGGGCTCGCGGGAGCAGAGCACGTGCCAGGCTCGGTCCTGTTCCTCGCCGTCGCGCTCGGCTCGGTCGGGCTTCGACGGCTATAGCCGCACGACGACGTGGCAGAACCTCGCCGCCCGCGTCGAGGCGCCGTACATCCTCGATCGGCCCGGGACGGGGGAGCTCTTCGTCAGCGGGCTCAATCTCGCAGGTCTCCTGGTTGGGATCGCGCTCGTGCTCCTGGCCTTTCTCGCGGCCTGTGCGATCGCCCGCTCGACCGTGAGCGCGCCGCGGCCGCTCGCGCCCGAGTTCGTCCTCTCACTGGTCCCGATCGCGCTCGTGTACGCGGTGGCGCACTACTTCTCGCTCTTCGTGCTCTACGGCCAGTTCGCGGTGCCGCTCCTCTCCGACCCCTTTGGGCGGGACTGGGATCTCTTCGGCACCGCCGCGGTGCAGCCCGACCTTGCGGTGATCGGGCCCAACACGATCTGGTACGTGCAGGCCGCCTCGCTCGTGCTCGGGCACGTGGCAGGGCTCGCGGTCGCCCACGATCGGGCCGTCGCCATCTTCCGTGACCGCGGCGATGCGCTCCGCAGCCAGTACGCGATGCTGGCGCTGATGGTCGTCTACACGGTCGGCGGCCTCTGGCTGCTCTCACGCGGATGAGCCTGCTCGCGCACGGCGGCACGCCCGGGCTGATCGCCGAGGTCTCGCTCGGCCTGCTCGTCGGCGGCCTGCTCGCGGTCGTCTGGCTCAGGGAGCGGCGCCGGCGGGCCCGGGGTGAGCGTCCGGGGCGGGCTCCGATGAACGACTAGGAGCGACGAAGCCGCCGTACAGGAGCACCGCAGCGACGGCGGAGTACACGGAAGACTCGGCCTCCCCGAGACCCGCGAGTGCGCTCCCCAGGCCCGCCACGAGGAGTCCTGCGAGGATGAGCGCGTTTCCGAGCGGCCTCCGCCGCAGGCCCAGCACGGCCACCGTCGCCGCCGCGAGCGTACCGAGCGAATTCGCGGCGATTGCGAGGATCCGCGCCGGGAAGAGGTCGAGGTGGGCCTGGGCCTCGGGAATCGAGCTGCCGCCGACCGGTGCAGTCAAGGGCACGGCGACTGCGATCCCGACCGCGAGCCCCACGTAGACGAGCGTCAGCGGGCGGATCCGGCGGACGCCGGCGCGGTCCAGCGACCCGGCGCCGAGGAGGGCCGCGGCGAGGAGGCCGCCGAAGAGGTAGTAGACCCGGAACGCGGCGTCGCTCCACCCCGCCGCGGCACCCCACGCGAGCGCTCCCGACCCTGCCGCGAACGCAGCGAGCGCCCCGGCCCAGATGAGCAGCCCGGGCGCCGGCCGTGCGCGATAGCGGCGCGACGAGGTCGGCGCTGAGGCGGAGCGAGACGAGGGTCGCAGTGAAGGCGAGAAGCGCTTCCATCGCAGCAGAGCGTAGTGTGCCGTGGGAACGAGAGGGGATGCCGGCGGCGGCGCACGGGTGCGGTGCGGTCACCGGATGGGCACGAAGGCCTCGTCGCTAGGCTCTTGGGACGATGCCGCAGAAGCGCTATCTCCTCACTCCCGGGCCGACGCCCGTGCCTCCCGAGGTGCTCGCGGCGCTCGCCGAGCCCGTCATCCATCATCGCTCGCCCGACTTCAAGACCGTGTTCAACGACGCGCTCGCCGGACTGCGTCAGGTATTCCGCACCGAGAACGAGGTGCTCGTCTTCACGGCATCCGGCACCGGCGCCTTCGAGTCGGCGTTCACGAACCTCCTCTCGCCCGGCGAGAAGGTGCTCGTCGTCTCGCACGGCGAGTTCGGCTCGCGCTGGCAGAAGATGGCCGCCGCGTTCGGCTGCGAGGTCGTTGCCCTCACCTACGACTGGGGCCAGACGCCTCGCGCCGAGGACGTCTCGCGCCTGCTCGCCGAGAGCGGCGCCGGGGTGGTGTTCCTCGTGCATTCGGAGACCTCGACCGGTGTCGTCTCCGACATCCGCTCGCTCGCGGCTGCCTGCAACGACGCCGGCGCGATCTCGGTCGTCGACGCGATCTCGAGCCTCGGCGCCGTCCCGCTCGAAACCGATGCCTGGGGAATCGACGTCGTCGTCACCGGCTCGCAGAAGGCCCTGATGACGCCCCCTGGCCTCGCGTTCGCCTCCATCTCCGAGCGCGCCTGGGCGAAGGCCGAGCAGGCGACGCTGCCCCGCTTCTACTGGGACTGGGCCCGGGCCCGCGCCGCCCAGGTGAAGGGCAGCACGCCGTTCACGCCCGCCACGTCGACCGTGGTGGCTCTGAACGCGGCTCTCGAGCTGATCCTCGCCGAGGGGCTCGAGCACGTCTTCGCGCGGCACGTCGCGCTCGGTCGCGCCTGCCGCGCGGGTGCGAAGGCGATGGGGCTCGACCTGTACTCGCCGGACGACGACAGCGCCGCGGTGCTGACGGGGATCCTGACGCCACCGGGGATCGATGCCGTCGAGCTGAGGCTTGCGCTTCGCGACCGCTACGGGATCACGATCGCGGGCGGCCACGGCGATGTCGTCGACCGGCTGTTCCGGATCGGCCACATCGGCTACGTCGACGTGTTCGACATCACGACGGTGCTGGGAGCGATCGAGCTCCAGCTCGTCGAGCTGGGAGCGACCGTCGAGCGAGGCGCGGCGGGTGCCGCGGCCCTCGCCGCCTTCGAGACGGCCGCGTGACGATGCGCGTGCTCGTCCGCGAGTCGATCGCCGATGCCGGCGTCGACCTGCTCCGGTCGACGTTCGAGGTCGACGAGGATCAGACGACGCCGCTCGAGGAGATCATCGACCGGTACGACGCGATCGTGGTCCGCTCGGCCACGAAGCTCACGGCCGACCTGATCGAGCGCGCCACGAACCTGAAGATGATCGGACGCGCCGGCGTGGGCGTCGACAACGTCGACGTCCCGGCCGCGACGAGGCGCGGCATCGTGGTCGCCAATGCGCCGGAGTCGACCGTGGTCTCCGCGGCCGAGCAGACCGTCGGGCTGATGGTGGCACTCGCGCGCAACATCCCGCAGGCGCACGCAGCGCTCAAGCAGGGCCGGTGGGAGCGGTCGAAGTGGGGTGGGGTCGAGCTCCAGGGAAAGACGCTCGGCGTCCTCGGGTTCGGACGGATCGGCCAGCAGGTCGCGCGCCGGGCCGTCGGGCTCGGCATGCACGTGGTCGCCTACGACCCGTTCGTCGCGGACGAGCGCTTTCGCGAGCTCGGCGTCGAGCACGCTGCGACGGAGGACGACGTCCTCGCCGCCGCCGACTTCCTCACCCTGCACTCGCCTCTGACCGACGAGACCCGGGGCATGATCAACCGCGACACGATCGCACAGATGAAGGACGGGGCCCGGATCGTCAACGCCGCGCGCGGCGCCCTGATCGACGAGGAGGCCCTGGCCGAGGCGCTGACGTCGGGCAAGCTCGCCGGCGCCGCCCTCGACGTCTTCTCGAAGGAGCCGTACGACGGCCCGCTCCTCGGGCTCGACGACGTCGTCGTGACGCCGCATCTCGCCGCCTCGACCGACGAAGCCCAGGACCGGGCGGGCGTGATCATCGCCGAGCAGGTCGTGGCAGCCCTCAGCGGCGGGCTGGTCACGAACGCCGTCAACATCCCGGTCGTCGACAAGGCGTCGCTCGAGGTGCTCGGCCCGTTCGTCCCGCTTGCCGCCAAGCTCGGCCGACTCGCCGTCGAGCTCGCCGGTGGACGTCCGAGCCGCGTCGTCGTGGCGGCGCACGGCCCGCTGGCCGATTACGACACGCGCCTCCTCACGGTGGCGGCACTGAACGGGATCTTCCAGGGTCGGGTCGACCAGACGGTGAACTACGTCAATGCGTCCCTGCTCGCAGCCGAGCGTGGGATCACGGTCTCCGAGGAGAGGCTGCGCGCCTCACGCGACTACATGAACGTTCTCGAGGTGCGCGTCACGCCCGAGGGTGGGGAGGAGGTCGAGGTCTCGGGGACGACGATCGGACCGGAGCCGCGGCTCTTCCTCGCGAGCGCCTTCGGGTTCGGGATCGACATCGAGCTGGCGCCGGACATGGTGTTCTTCCGGTACGAGGACATTCCCGGGGTGATCGGCAGGGTCGGCACGCTCTTCGGCGCGAACGGCGCCAACATCGCGAACATGGCCGTGTCGAGGACCCACGACGGGCGGCGGGTGCTGATGGCGCTGTCGGTGGACACGCCGCCGTCGGGGGCCCTGATCGACGAGATGCACAACGTCGGCTTCGGTGACGCCGTCTTCGTCGAGCTCGGCTAGCGCGATTCGGACGATGGGCGAGAGAGGGGCAGGCTGGGTCGTCGCCCAGTTCGTTCTGATGGCAGCGGTGATCGCTGCCGGCTTCGTGCCGCCCGACTGGCCGCAGGGCGTGCTCTCCGTGGTCGGCGCCCTCCTCGCGACCGGAGGCCTCGTGTTCGCCGTCTGGGCGGGCAGGACGATGGGACGCTCGTTGACGCCGTTTCCGAAGCCGGTCGAGGCTGGTCTCGTCACCAGGGGGCCCTTCGCGATCGTCCGGCATCCGATCTACACGGGCGGCCTCGGTCTCTTCCTGGGCTACTCACTGTTCACGGGGGTGCCGGCACTCGTCCTCACGATCGCTCTCGGGCTCCTGTGGGCGGGCAAGCTTCGCGTCGAGGAGCGCCATCTCGTCGCGGTGTACGCCGACTACCGGGAATACCAGGCGCGTGTGCCCCACCGGCTGATCCCGTTCCTGTACTAGCGCGGGCGCCCCTACAATCGACCGATGCCCTGGCCCGAGCCCGTCGAGCGTGTCGCCGCCTTCCTCCGGGCTGCGGGAGCCGAGTCGCGGCTCGAGGAGCTCGCGAGCGACACGTCCTCCGCCCAATCCGCGGCGGAGGCCGTCGGCTGCGCGCTCGACCAGATCGTCAAGTCGCTCGTGTTCGTCTGCGACACGCGGCCCCTGCTCGCGCTCCTGCCGGGAGACCGCCGCGCCGACCCGGCGAAGATCGGGCTCGCGGTCGGCGCCGGCGCGACGCGCGTCGCGCGTCCACCCGAGGTCATGGCCGCGACGGGGTTCGCGCCCGGGTCCGTGGCCCCGTTTCCGCCTCCGGTCGGAGTGCCCGTCCTCGTCGAGCGGACGATTCTCTCGAGCACGGTCGTCTGGGTCGGAGCGGGGTCGGAGCGCCACCTGGCGATGGTGTCGCCGCTCGAGCTCGTGCGCCTGACGCGCGGTACGACGGTGGACATCGTCCAGGAATAGGTAGAAGTGTGAGGGATAGACTCGGGGTGTTCCCGGCACGAGCAGAGACGAGACCACGAACACGGAGGGCCTGATGGACGAGACCGACAAGATCTGGATGAACGGCGAGCTCGTCGACTGGGCCGACGCCAAGGTGCACGTCGGCGTGCACGGCCTCCACTACGGCTCCGGTGTCTTCGAGGGCATCCGCTGCTACGAGACGCCGAAAGGCCCTGCGGTCTTCCGGCTCGCAGACCACATGCAGCGCCTTCACGACTCGGCGCGCCTCCTCTACATGGAGATCCCGTACTCCGTCGAGGAGCTCCGGACGGCAACCCACGACCTCGTGCGCGCGAACGGGCTGCCCGCCTGTTACATCCGCCCGATCTCGTTCTACGGCTACGGCCAGCTGGGCGTCTCGACGCAGGGCAATCCCGTCGAGACCGTGATCATGAGCTGGCCCTGGGGCGCCTACCTCGGGGAGGGCGCGCTCGAGAACGGCATCACGGCCTGCATCTCGTCCTGGAAGCGTGTCGGCCCGAACACGATCCCGCACGCGTCGAAGGCCAGTGGTGTCTACCTCAACTCGATGCTCGCGACGACCGAGGCGCGCCGCGCCGGCTACGACGAGGGGATCCTGCTCACCGACGACGGCTTCGTCGCCGACGGTCCGGGCGAGAACATCTTCGTGGTCAAGAACGGAATCATCCGCACGCCGCCGCTCTCGACCTCGATCCTGCCCGGTCTCACGCGCCAGGCGGTGATCACGATCGCCCAGGATCTCGGCTACGTCGTCGAGGAGACGCCGCTGATCCGCTCCGACCTCTATCTGGCGGACGAGTTCTTCATGACGGGCACCGCGGCGGAAGTGACACCCGTCCGCGCGGTGGACGACCAGGAGCTCGGCGTCGGCCCGGTCACGAGGGAGATCCAGGGTCACTATCTGGACACGGTCAACGGCCGCAGCGACCGCTGGGGGCACTGGCTCGACGTCGTCGACGTCGTGCCCGCGGAAGCGTGAGCGTCGCACCGCGTCCGATCGGGCTCTCCGCTCCCTGGCTCGACGAGAGGGAGGAAGAGCTCGTCGTCGAGGTGCTGCGGTCGGGGCGGCTGTCGCTCGGCCCGTGGATCGACCGGTTCGAGGAGGAGCTTGCCGCCACCGTCGGCGCACCGTACGCCGCGGCCGTCTCGAGCGGCACGGCCGGCCTGCACCTCCTGTGCGTCGCCGCCGGCATCGCGCCGGGCGACGAGGTGATCACGTCGCCGTACTCGTTCGTCGCCTCCGCCAACTGCGCCATCTACGAGGGTGGCGTCCCGGTCTTCGCGGATATCGACCCGCGGACGCTCAATCTCGATCCCGCTGCGGTCGAGGCGGCGATCACCTCGCGGACGAAGGCGATCGTGGTGGTCGACATCTTCGGATATCCGAGCGAAATGGACGAATTGCAAGCGATCGCGAACCGGCACGGGCTGGCGCTGATCGACGACTCGTGCGAGGCGCTGGGGGCGCGCTACAAGGGGCGTCCGCTGGGTGCGCAGGGGCAGGATGCGGTCTGGGCCTTCTATCCGAACAAGCAGATCACGACCGGCGAGGGTGGCGTCGTGACGACGTCGTCGGAGGAGACGTGGAAGCTGCTCAAGAGCCTGCGCAACCAGGGACGCGCGGACGGCGGCGGCTGGCTCGACCACGCGCGGCTCGGGTTCAACTACCGCATCGACGACATCCGGGCGGCGATCGGGATCGGCCAGCTCGAGAAGCTCGACCGCATCCTCGCGGGTCGCCGTGAGGTCGCTGGCCGGTACAACGAGCTCCTCGCCGACATCGACGGTCTCGCCCTCCCGTGCCCCGACGACGACGACCACGAGCGATCGTGGTTCGTGTACGTCGTCGAGCTGCCCGAGGGAGCCGACCGCGAGGCGGCGATCCGGGTGCTCGAGGAGCGCGGCATCGGTACCGCGCGCTATCTGCCGTGCATCCACCTGCAGAGCTACATGCGCGAGCGCTACGGCTTCGGCGAGGGGCTCTGCCCGATCGCCGAGGGCAAGAGCCGCCGCACGCTCGCGCTCCCGTTCCATGCCCGCCTTGCGGCGGAGGACCAGGCCTTCGTGGCCGAGGCCGTGAGGTACGCGATCGGGTGATGCGCCGGCACTGCGGACAGGGCGAGGCAATCGCTGCCTGGGCCGTCTGGGCGCTGCTCCTCGTCGTGGTCGCGGTCACCTACGCTCGGGTGCCGGTAGTGGATCTCTACCGCGTCTCGAATGACGGCATCGCAGGTGGGCTCGGCCGGGCCGTCGTCCTCTCCAACTATCCGATCGCCCTGATGGCGATCGCGCTCGTTTTGATCGCGGTCGCCGCGTTGCCGCGGCGAGCGTGGTGGGCCGCCGCCCCCGCGATCGTGTTGTGCTCGGCGACGGCGTTCACCGTCGACCCGAGCGACCTCGACGTCCGCGCCGTGAACGCGCTTCCCGCGGTGGGCGTCGTCGTCGCCGTTGCGCTGACTGCCGCCGCTGCCTCTCGGGCAGGGGCGTCGTTTGTCCCCCGCCTCCCCGGCGATCCGGCGCGGCTCGTGCTCGGGGGAGTCGTCGTGCTGTCGTCGCTGCCGTGGTTCGCCGCCGATCTGGGCACGTACTTCCCGGGTGACATCTTCCTCACTCGCACCATCGTCACCGAGGGGAACGAGACGCTGGCGGCGGTCCACGTCGGCCACCATCACGGCGTCGACGGCGCGATCCTCGTCCTCACGGCCTTGCTGCTGTCGCGCGCGCGGCCACCGGGGCGACGATTGAGGGCGATCCTGACCGCGTACGTGGCCCTCATGTTCGCCTACGGCGGGGTGAACGCGGCCGAGGACGTGTGGCACGAGCAGGTCGTCAAGCGCCAGTGGGCGGACTGGCGCATTCCCGCCGCTCAGGTACCGAGCCTGTCCTTCGTCTGGCTCGCGATCCTCGCTCTCGCCGCCGTGGCGTACCTCGTTTTCGCCCGCGAGCAACGCACGTGCGATGGCGCGGGCGGCGCTGTTACCACCCCATCTACCAGCCCATCGTCCCCGGAGCGCCCTTGAACGGGCCCACGATGTCCGCGGTGATCCAGCCGCCGTAGAAGTCACCCGCCTGCGGGGTGACCACCTCGCCGTCGACGGTGCACTCGTCCATGGGCGCCGGGTAGAACGCCACCGCGTCGCGGATCGCCTCGAAGCCCTGCTCCGGCGCGTGGAACGTCCAGGCGGCGCGCTCGATCCGCCGGCCGTCACCCGCGACGAGGTCGTAGTACGACGCCGCGCCCTTCCACTCGCAGCGCGACCCCCGGCCGCGCGAGGCAACCAGCGCTCGCGTGTCGACGTCGGCGAGCGGAAAGTAGTAGCCGGGCGGGTGGCTCGTCTCGAGCACACGGTGGCCGCGTGTCGTCTCGGCGATCACGGCTCCACCGAGAACGACCTTCAGGGTCTTCGCCACCGGCTCGAGGCGTGGCGGACGAGGGTAGTCCCAGACCGATTCCATGACGACACTGTGCCGACTCCGGCCGGGGCCACGCGGGATCAGGGAAATCCCCGACCCGGCGGTAGGCCCGTCCCGGATGTGCGCCGGTCGTAGCCGGTGGTACGGTTGGAAGCGACGACAGAGCAGGGGACGAAGCGGGGGAGCGCCCCTGCCACCGGCTGCCGGGATCGGCGGCCGGAGTGAGGGAGTGGTTGCCATGACAGTCCCGAGGCTCCTCATCGGAGTTGTCGCGCTGTCGGTCGTGGCCGCGTTCGTGCCAGCAGCGCTCGGTGCCGTCCGACCGGATGATCGTGCCGGTCAGATCGGCGTCGGGTCGGTTCCCGCGACCATCGTCGTTCACCCCAACGATCGGGCCGGCCCCCTCGGGGTCGGGACGGATGCTGCGGCCGTCGTGGTTTACCCCAACGATCGCGCCGGTCGGATCGGGGTCGGGTCGGTTGTGCCGATCGCCGTCGAGACGCCGGCTGCGTCGACCGGGATCGACTGGGCCGATCCGCTCGTGGTCGCCGGACTGACCGCCCTCGTGGCGGCGGCGGGGGTGGCGATCGCGTACGGCGTGGTGCACCATCGCCACGGTGGAGCGGGCACGACCGGTGGGCCGGGTAGGCCTGCGGTCACCCACTGAGTGAGGTGCCCCCGGGCGGCCGTGAGCGGCGCCCGGGGGCGGCTCGTTCGGCGTCGTGGCCGAGCCGGGATCGCGAAGGGTGGTCGGTAGCGGCCTGGACGGCAATACTGTGTAGACGATGAGCACGGCGCCGCGCATGGTCTTCCTCGGCTTCGGCAAGTACGTGCGAGCCGACCGGATCTACGCGCTCGAGCCGATCGTCGGCGAGGAGCGCGGCAACGGGCGGCGCACGCTGGTCTGGGTCGAAGGGATGGCGGCGGCGATGGTCGCCTCGCGCACGCAGGAGACGATCCTCGAGGAGATGGGCGCCGTCTCCTCCGAACCGCCTGCGCCGCGGTCACGCAGGCGGCGACCCGAGCATCCGCAGCTGTTCTCCGACGGCGCGTGACCCTGCGGGAGCTGCTGGAGGGAGGTCTCCACGAGGTTGCGCGTGGCCTCCTTGGCTGGACGTTCCTCCGGGACGGTGCGGGCGGGCGAATCGTGGAAGTCGAAGCCTACGCTGCGGACGATCCGGCAAGCCACGCCTTCCGTGGTCGGACGCCGCGGAACGCCTCGATGTTCGCCGCCCCGGGGACGTTGTACGTCTACCGCTCGTACGGGGTCCACTGGTGCGCGAACATCTCCTGCGAGCCGGCAGGAACCGGCGCCGCGGTCCTGCTCCGCGCGCTCGAGCCGACCCACGGCTGCGACGCGATGCGGGCCCGCCGTGGTGTCGCCGGCGACAGGGAGCTCTGCTCGGGCCCGGGAAAGCTGACGCAGGCGCTCGGTCTCGGAGGGCTCGACGACGGAGCCTCGATCTTCGACCCGCCGTTCACGCTCGAGCCACCG
Organism: uncultured Thermoleophilia bacterium; assembly: GCA_963792455.1. Taxonomy (GTDB): domain Bacteria; phylum Actinomycetota; class Thermoleophilia; order Gaiellales; family Gaiellaceae; genus Gaiella. The sequence continues at coordinate 887,437 of CAWBWA010000011.1, read as the reverse complement.
GCCGGCCCAGTCGAGATCGATGCGACGCCGCGCATCGGGATCACGAAGGCGACCGGCCTTCCCTGGCGCTACGTCGTCAGAGGATCGGGCTGGGCCTCGAGGGGCCCCGTGCCGGTCACTTCCCGCGGCCCACGACCAACGCCACCTTGAGGCCCCGGCCGGCGGCGACACCCGGGTCGGGCGTCTGCTCGAGCACCGACCCCGCCGGCCCTTTCTCGTAGATGATCCTGGTCGTCGCCTTGAGCTTCCGGAGACGGGATCTCGCGGTCGCGACGCTCGTGCCGACGAGGTTCGGCAGCAATCCGAAGCGCGGGTCGGGCCGCGTCACGTAGAGCCGGACGGTGTCGCGCGCCGAGAGGAATCCCTTCCGCGGCTCCTGCTTGAGGACGTAGCCGGGGCGCTTGCCGGGCTTGGCCGGGACGCCGATCAGCTCGCTGCCCAGCGGCTTCTCGGCGAGAGCGTCGTTCGCCGCTTCGATCGTCTTTCCGACGACGAGCGGTACCGCGACCTCGTTCGCATAGCACTCCGCCTCTGCCGTCGGCCCTCCGCCGAGGAAGTACGCGACGACGCGGGTACCCGGGCAGTAGCCGTTGTCGAGCTTGTAGGAGCCGCCACGCCAGACGATGCGCTTCTCCGCAGCCGGAATGTACGGCGTCGGAGGGAACGGCTGGGGATCGAGCTTCAGTTGCCTGTCGGCGCGCGTCATGAAGGACTTCCAGATCAGCGCCGGGAGCGTTCCTCCGGTCACGGGCTTGCCGCCGAACTCGGTCAGCATCGGTTTGAGCTCGTCGGGATACCCGACCCAGACAGCGACCGCGAGCTGAGGGGTGTAGCCGACGAACCAGGCGTCGCCGTAGTTGTCGGTCGTCCCGGTCTTGCCGGCAGCCGGCCTGTCGACGAGCACGGCCCGTCGTCCCGTTCCCGAGGTGACGACGCGCCCCAGAATCGACGTCAGGAGGTCGGCTTCACCGGTGGTCATCGTCGCCTTCCCGATCGGCCGATTCTCGGACACGCGACCCGTACGGGCGAACTCGACCCGTTCGATCACCCGCGGGCGATCTCCGATCTTCGACAGCGAGCCGTCGACCCTGACGCCACGGTTGGCGAACGTCGCGTAGGCGCGGGTCATGTCGAGCGGGTTGACGGCAACCGCGCCGAGACCGATCGAGAAGTAGGGGGCGAGCTCGCTGCGGATGCCGAGCGCGTGCGCGGTCTTGACGATGGCCTTCGGGCCGACGAGCTTCGTGAGCTGCGCGTAGACGGCGTTGTCGGACGACACCATCGCACGGGCCAGGTCGACCCGCCCGAGGTAGGTGTCCTCGTAGTTCGTGACGCGCCAGACCCGGTCGCCCGCGTCGATCTCGACTGGCTTGGACTCGAGCGACGTCACGGGGGAGATGCCCTGCCGGAGCGCGGTTGCGAGCACGATCGGCTTGAACGAGGACCCCGGCTGCCGCTCGGCCTGCGTGGCGAGGTTGAACTGGCTCTCGCGGAAGTTCGACCCGCCCACCATCGCCCGAACGGCACCCGTCCGGGGGTCGATCGCCACGAGCGCGGCCGATGGACCGTCTGGCAGCTTCAGGACGCTGTCGATCGCCTCTCTCGCAGTCTCCTGGAGCTCGAGGTCGATCGTGGACGTGACCCTGAGTCCACCGCCGAAGACGCGACCTGCACCGTACTGGGCGATCAGCTGGTCCTTGACGTAGTTGACGAAGTACTGGGCGGGGCCCTGGGTTCCGGGGAGGCGCACGTCAGCGGCCTTTGGCAGCGGCGCCCGCGAGGCATTCTGGAGCTGGCGGGCAGTGATCTTGCCCTGGTCGAACATGGTCTGGAGGACGTAGCGCCGCCGGAGCTTCGCCGCCCGCGGATGCTGGGTGGGGTCGTACAACGAGGGGTCGGCCGGCAGGCCGGACAGAAGCGCTGACTCTGCGAGCGTGAGGCGGCGTGCGCCCTTGTCGAAGTACGTACGGGCGGCCTGCTGGATCCCGTAGGCGCCGTTGCCGAAGTAGATCGTGTTGAGATAGGCGAGCAGGATCCGGTCCTTCGGCCACCGTTGCTCGAGTTGCCAGGCGAGGGCGGCCTCGCGGACCTTGCGCGCGAGGGTCTTCTGGTTGCGAACGTAGGCGTTCTTGACGAACTGCTGCGTGATCGTGGATCCGCCCTCGACGACGGCCTGGGAGCGGATGTCCTGCACGAGCGCTCGGCCGATGCCGCGTATGTCGATGCCGTTGTGCTCGTAGAAGCGCCGATCCTCGACCGAGACGATCGCCTGACGCATGATCGGCGACACGTCGTCGATGTCCTTCAGAAGGACACGGCTCTCGTCGCCCCGGAGCACGGTGAGCACGGAGCGGCCGTTCGAGGCGTAGACGACCCCGTCGACCTGCGAGCGCTGCGCCGCGGGGTCGAGTCGGGGGATCTCGCTCGCGACCGCGCGAACCAGACCGAACGTGAACGCCATCCCCGAGAGCAGCACCAGCACGGTGACCACGGCGAGAAGGCGCAGCTTACGAATCCGGCCCCGCTTGCGCGGCGCCTTCGTGCCTCGACGAAGCCGCAAGACGTCAGTCTAGCTCCCGTCTCGCGAAAAGCCCCTCAAACGTAAGGATTTCGGGGAGCTGGCCGCGGAATGGCAGCGCGGGCAGCCCCAATGAGGACGGCGGACAGGAGCGTGGTGCAGCGTCAGGGAGCTGCGACCACGGCGATGATCTCGTCGCCGTACCGCTCGATCTTCGCCGGGCCGAGGCCCTTGACGGCGGCAAGCTCGTGGAGGGTTGCGGGGCGCGACGAGGCGAGATCGCGCAGAGTCGCATCGTGGAGCACCACGTAGGCGGGTACACCGTCGTCGCGCGAGCGCTCGCGCCGCCAGGAGCGCAGCCGCTCGACGAGCGAATCGTCCACGGGGCCTGCCTGCTTCGGCCCGAGTGCGGGAAGGGTGGCGCCCGGTGACGCATGAAGCACCCGGAAGCCATCGTCCGTCTCGACCTCGACCAGCGCGCCCGCGGCTTCGAGCGCCTTGAGCCACCGCTTCACCTCGGCATCCGAGGCCGCCTCGAGGATCCCGAAGGCGAGCGAGGCGCGGGCGGAGGGTGGCGCAGAGACGGAGCCACGCAGCATCGCGACGAGCGAGCGGCGCCCGAGCGGCCACGTGAGGCGCTCGACGGCGCGGACGATCGAGCCGGCCACATCCGCAGGAAGCGGCGTCGCGGCAGCGCGTGCGCGTGTCCCACGAGGAGGGTCACAGACGTCGCAGGCGCCGCACGGCCCGTCGAGCGTCTCGCCGAAGTGCTCGGCCACCTGGGCGTGACGGCAGCGGTTGCTCTCCGCGAACCGCACGATCCGCTCCACGCGGGCTCCCGCCTCGGTCGCGTAGCGTTCGAGCAGGTCGTCCACGACCGCTCCCGCCCCGGGGTCGACGGGGAGGAGCTCGATGCGCATCGAACGTCCGGCGTCGTAGCCGCGCCGGACGATGCCGGCCTGCTCGAGCATGCCGACGAGCACGCGCGGGTCGTGGTCGCCGGCCGGGAGCTCCACCGGATCGACGGTGCCGCCGAGCTCCCTGATCACCCGGTAGACGCGGCGCAGGTCGTCGGGCCCCGGAATGTCCGCGACGGCGAACCGCCGCACGGCGGTGGCATCGGAGGGGCTCGCGAGCAGCAGCGTGGCGCTCGGGGCTCCGTCGCGGCCCCCGCGCCCGACCATCTGCACGTAGCTCTCGAGCGAGTCCGGGTAGTTGAAGAGGCAGACGAGCCGGACGTCGGGCTTGTCGATGCCCATGCCGAACGCCGTGGTCGCCACCACACCTCTGATCCGGCCGCTGACGAAGTCCTCCTGCACACGCGAGCGCTCGCCGGCCTCGAGCCCCGCGTGATAGTGCTCCATGCGCAGCCCGTGCCCGCGCAGCGTCCGGGCGACGCGCTCGCACGAGTCGCGGGACCGGGCGTAGACGATCGCGCTGCCGTCCTCGACCGCGCCCAGGCGCTCGACGAGGATACGGAGACGATCCTCGTTGCCGCCCACCTCGGCGACGTCGTAGCGCAGGTTCGGTCGCACGACACTGGTGCGGACGACGGCGAGGTCACGGCCGAGTGCGGTGGCGATCTCGCGGGCTGCCGCCGGTGTCGCGGTGGCCGTCATCCCGAGCACGGCCGGGTCGCCGAGCGTCTCGAGGGCCCGTCGGATGAACAGGTAGTCGGGCCGGAAGTCGTGGCCCCACATGCTCACGCAGTGCACCTCGTCGATCACGACGAGGCCGACGCCGATCGTCCGGAGGGTCTCGACGAACGACGCGTTGCGAAGCCGTTCCGGGGCCGCGTAGAGGATCCGCGTGCGCCCGGCGGCGACGTCCCTGATGCGCGTCCTCGTCTCCTCCGGGTCGAGCGAGGAGTTGACGAACGTCGCCGTGGCCGCGATCTCGGCCGGCAGCTTGTCGACCTGATCCTTCATCAGCGCGATCAGCGGGGAGAGGACGAGCGTCGGCTCGGATCGCAGCATCGCCGCCAGCTGGTAGGTGAGCGACTTGCCCGAGCCGGTCGGCATCAGCGCGAGCGTGTCGCGGCCCTCGACGGCCGCGCGGACGACCTCCTCCTGGCCCGGGCGAAACCCGGCGAAGCCGAAGAGGTCCTGGAGGCGGGGCCGCAGGTCGATCATGCGAACGAGTGTACGGAGCGAATCGGAACGACTCTGTGACGGAGGCGCGCCACTCGGGCCCCACGCTCGTCCCGGCGCGCGGCGCGGCGAGTGCTCGGTCGTCTCTCGTTCGAAGGTAGCGTCGTTCGTGCATCGCCGGCGCTGAACGCGCTCGTCATTCTCGAGGTCGGCGTGGCCTGCTGGCGCCACGGCTCTCGGCCTCCATCCCCATGTCCACAGGGACGAACGGCACACCCATGCCGTGCGCACGCCGCTCGGCGCGTTCGGGATCGGCCTCGTGCACGGCATGGGCGGGAGCGCCGGGGTCGGCCTCCTGATCCTGGCGGCGATCCCATCGACGACCGTTGCCTGTGTCGCCCTCGTCGTTCTCGCCTTCTTCACCGCCGTCTCGATGACGATCGTCACGACGGGATTCGGTGTCACGCTCTCTTCGGCGCCGGTCGCGTCGGCCTTCAACGGCGTTGCCCCGGTCCTCGGGGTCGTCAGCCTGGCGTTCGGGATCTGGTACGCCGTCGGCGTCTGGGGCCTGGTCGCCTACCCGCTGTAATCTGACGCGGTGGAGACGCCGCTGACGCTGACCGACGTCGAGGCGCTCGCCCTCGCACGGATGGACCCGGACTGGTCGGAGTACCTTGCCGGTGGGGCAGGCAGCGAGCGGACGCTCACCGAGAACGTTGCGGCATTCGCCTCCTGGCGCCTACGACAGCGTGTGCTCTGCGGGATCGACGAGGTCTCGACGGCGACCACGGTGCTCGGCCGGCGGGTCGGGTCGCCCGTCGTCGTCGCGCCGGTTGCGTATCAGGCGATGGCGCACGTCGACGGGGAGGAGGGGATGGCCCGGGCGGCTGCTGCGGCCGGCTCCGCGATCTGCCTCTCGACGTTCTCCAATGCGAGCACGGCCCAGGTCGCCCAGGCGGCGCCCGACGCGGTGCGCTTCCTCCAGGTCTACGTCTTTCGCGACCATGCGGTCACCGACGAGCTGATCGCCCAGGCGCTCGAGGCGGGCTTCTCGGCGATCTTCCTCACGGTCGACCTGCCCGTGGTCGGGGCCCGCGACCGGGAGCGCCGGATCCACTGGACGTTCTCGGACGAGACGCTCCCGGCCGTCCGCTATGCGATCGAGCGCGGGGTCACGGGGGGAAGCCTGGGCATGCTCGACCCGGCCCTCGACTGGGCCTACCTGGAGCGGCTCGTCCGTTCCGTCCCGGTGCCCGTCGTCGTCAAGGGCGTCCTCGAGCCGGAGGATGCGGTGCTGGCCGCGGAGCACGGCGCCGCGGGCATCGTCGTCTCGAATCACGGCGGGCGCCAGCTCGACGGGGCGAGGCCCTCGCTCGAGGCGTTGCCCGGCATCGTCGAGGCCGTGGGCGACCGGCTGGAGGTGCTGTTCGACGGTGGCATCCGTCGCGGTGCGGACGTGGCGACGGCGCTCGCGCTCGGTGCGCAGGCGGTGCTCGCGGGCCGGCTGCCGGTCTGGGGGCTCGCGGCCCGCGGTGAGGGTGGCGCCCGTGACGTCCTCGAGCTGCTGCGCGAGGAGCTCGCCGTCGCGCTGCACCTGATGGGCTGCCGCTCGGTCGCCGAGCTCTCCGCCGAGCACGTCGCCCGCGCGGATTCGTCCGTAGAATCAGCGCCTGTGAGCGACACGTCCCTCCTCGCCCGGAACCACGTCGACCTGCTACCGGTGGGAGGGCTCGAGGCGAAGCTGAAGCTCGGACGGCCGCTGCGGGTCAAGCTCGGCATCGACGTCACCTCGCCCGACATCCACGTCGGGCGGGCGATCCCCCTGCAGCGGATGCGTGCGTTCCAGGACGCCGGGCACACGGGCGTCCTCATCGTCGGCGACTACACGACCCGCATCGGCGACCCCTCGGGGCGCTCCGCCGAGCGGCCGATTCTCTCCGACGACGAGATCGACGCCAACGCGCAGACGTATGTCGAACAGGCGATGCAGATCCTCGACCCGGAACGCACCGAGGTGCGCTTCAACGGGGAGTGGCTCTCGAAGCTCTCCTTCGCGGATGTCGTCCGACTGACGAGGACGCTCACGGTGGCCCAGCTGCTCGAGCGCGACGACTTCTCGAAGCGCGTCGCCGCAGGGCACCCCGTCTCGGTGTCCGAGCTCCTCTACCCGTTGATGCAGGCCTACGACTCTGTCGCCGTCGAGGCCGACGTCGAGCTCGGCGGCACGGACCAGCTCTACAACCTCCTCGCGGGTCGTACCGTGATGGAGGCCTACGGCCTCGAGCCTCAGGTCGTGCTCACGACGCCGCTGCTCCTCTCCTGGGACGGAACGAAGATGAGCTCCTCGGTCGGCAACAACATCCCACTGGCTGCAGCACCCGAGGAGCAGTTCGGCCGCACGATGCGGCTTCCGGACGCGATGCTCGCCGACTGGTACCAGCTCGTCGTCGAAGCACCGGTGCCCGCGGGCGCGCCGATGGACGCAAAGCTCGCGCTCGCGCGCTTCATCGTCACCCGCTCCCACGGCGGTGAGGCCGCGACGGCGGCCGAGGCGCACTTCACCCGCGTCGTGCGGGAGGGCGGGGCGCCCGAGGAGGTGCCCGAGATCGCCCTTCCGGCCGGCGACCCGATCCACCTGCCGGCCCTGCTCGCAACGGCCTTTGGCCTCTCGACGAGCGACGTGCGGCGGATGATCGGCCAGGGCGGCGTCAAGCTGAACGGTGACGTCGTGACGCAGCTCGATCTCCCACGCGAGGACGTCGCGGGAGCGCTCGTGCAGGCGGGGAAGCGCCGTTTCGTGCGCACAACCGCCTCTGCTTGACACGGACACCCCGGATCCTGCTACTCTTTACGAGCCGCCCGTGAGGGAGGCAGCAGAAGTTCCCTGTCATTCGACACCGGAGCGGCCCTCGAACGAATCGGATACGACCTCGTACCGAATCATCCGTGGGCCTCTGGCGCGAGTCGGCAGAGGTCTTTTTGTTGCCCGACTCGACCGGCATCGATCTTTGAAAACTCAACAGCGTACGTAAAACGACGAGGCCCCTCGTCCACGTTTCGGCGTGGCCGTGGGGTTACACCGTCCGTCCGTTCGCGGACGAGACGGTTTTCCCGTCGATGCCGTACGAAAGCGTTGCTCCGCCTTCGGGCTGGGCGGCGACGACGTGCGGATAGACATTTGAGCTCAAGCTCTAGGGAAGACAAACGTTTGTCGGCAACCCCTCTTCGGAGGCAGCGCCGGCGACAAGTTCTTCACGGAGAGTTTGATCCTGGCTCAGGACGAACGCTGGCGGCGCGCTTAACACATGCAAGTCGAGCGAGAACCGGGACTTCGGTCCCGGGGACAGCGGCGAACGGGTGAGTAACACGTGGGTAATCTGCCCTCGATTCTGGGATAGCCCGGGGAAACCCGGATTAATACCGGATAGCCTTTCGAGCTTTCGGGCTTGGAAGAAAAGGTAGCTTCGGCCTCCGATCGAGGATGAGCCCGCGGTGGATTAGCTTGTTGGCGGGGTAATGGCCCACCAAGGCGACGATCCATAGCTGGTCTGAGAGGACGATCAGCCACACTGGGACTGAGACACGGCCCAGACTCCTACGGGAGGCAGCAGTGGGGAATCTTGCGCAATGGGCGAAAGCCTGACGCAGCGACGCCGCGTGGGGGAAGAAGGCCTTAGGGTTGTAAACCTCTTTCAGGTGGGACGAAGCCACTCGGGTTAATAGCCCAGAGGGTGACGGTACCGCCAGAAGAAGCCCCGGCTAACTACGTGCCAGCAGCCGCGGTAATACGTAGGGGGCAAGCGTTGTCCGGATTTATTGGGCGTAAAGAGCGTGTAGGCGGCCAGGTAGGTGGGTTGTGAAAACTGGAGGCTCAACCTTCAGACGTCGACCCAAACCCCCTGGCTAGAGTCCGGAAGAGGAGAGTGGAATTCCTGGTGTAGCGGTGAAATGCGCAGATATCAGGAAGAACACCCGTGGCGAAGGCGGCTCTCTGGGACGGTACTGACGCTGAGACGCGAAAGCGTGGGGAGCGAACAGGATTAGATACCCTGGTAGTCCACGCCGTAAACGATGGGTGCTAGGTGTGGGGGGTGTCAACTCCCTCCGTGCCGAAGCTAACGCATTAAGCACCCCGCCTGGGGAGTACGGCCGCAAGGCTAAAACTCAAAGGAATTGACGGGGGCCCGCACAAGCAGCGGAGCATGTGGTTTAATTCGACGCAACGCGAAGAACCTTACCAAGGCTTGACATGCATTTGAAAAACGTGGAAACACGTTCCCTCTTCGGAGCAAATGCACAGGTGGTGCATGGCTGTCGTCAGCTCGTGTCGTGAGATGTTGGGTTAAGTCCCGCAACGAGCGCAACCCCTGTCCTATGTTGCCAGCGAGTAATGTCGGGGACTCATAGGAGACTGCCGGTGACAAATCGGAGGAAGGTGGGGATGACGTCAAGTCATCATGCCCCTTATGTCTTGGGCTACACACGTGCTACATTGGCCGGTACAAAGGGCTGCAAACTCGCGAGAGTGAGCGAATCCCAAAAAGCCGGTCCCGGTTCGGATTGGAGGCTGAAACTCGCCTCCATGAAGGCGGAGTTGCTAGTAATCGCGAATCAGCAACGTCGCGGTGAATACGTTCCCGGGCCTTGTACACACCGCCCGTCACACCACGAAAGTTGGCAATACCCGAAGCCGGTGGGCTAACCCCTCGGGGAGGCAGCCGTCGAAGGTAGGGTCGATGATTGGGGTGAAGTCGTAACAAGGTAGCCGTAGCGGAAGCTGCGGCTGGATCACCTCCTTTCTAGGGAGTCGGAGCTTGCTCCGATAGGCGCTGTGCTTGTTGATGAATCATGGGCTCGTCGATGAGACTGCTCATGGCTCGTCCGATGTCACAGCTCGCCTAGATCAATGTTGACCTCGTCGAAGCACGCGGATCGTTCCACCTCGGTGGGATTCTCCGCCAGTGCGCTGTTGAGTTTTGAGAGATCGGTGCGGCCGGCTAGCGAAGCGGTCACGGCGGTGATCTCTGCAGGTGGGCAGTGTCTTGGAAAGACACACGGAGCCCGCGCGCACCTTGAAAACTCCATAGCGACATCAACACATGTTCTTTTCGATCAAGAGAATAAGAGCACACGGTGGATGCCTTGGCGCCAAGAGCCGATGAAGGACGTGGGCGGCTGCGATAAGCCTCGGGGAGGTGCTGACCAACCTTTGATCCGGGGATTTCCGAATGAGGAAACTCACGCGTGGTAATGCGCGCGTACCCGTGCCTGAATACATAGGGCACGAGGAGGCAAGCTGGGGAACTGAAACATCTAAGTACCCAGAGGAAAGGAAAGAAACCTCGACTCCCTGAGTAGTGGCGAGCGAAAAGGGAAGAGCCCAAACCCGGGCGATGTGATAGACGGCAGTCGTTGTCGTTCGGGGGTTGTAGGGCCTGGCTTGATCCGCCTGCCGGCGGGTCGGGAAGTTACAAAGTTGCGTGATAGTGGAACCGAATGGAAAGTCGGGCCACAGCGGGTAACAGCCCCGTACACGAAATTGCGCAGCCTTCCTTGACAGGTACCTGAGTACGGCCGGGCACGGGAAACCCGGTCGGAACCCGCGGGGACCACCCCGCAAGGCTAAGTACTCCTTGGCGACCGATAGTGAACTAGTACCGTGAGGGAAAGGTGAAAAGTACCCCGGAAGGGGAGTGAAATAGCACCTGAAACCGTGTGCTTACAAGCGGTCGGAGCAGGCTTTGTCCTGTGACGGCGTGCCTTTTGCATAATGAGCCAGCGAGTTACTCTTCAACGGCAAGGTTAAGGAAACGGAGCCGTAGCGAAAGCGAGTCTTAATAGGGCGCTTTAGTCGTTGGAGGTAGACCCGAAACTGAGTGATCTACCCATGGGCAGGTTGAAGCGGGGGTAAGACCCCGTGGAGGACCGAACACACGTCGGTTGAAAACGGCGGTGATGACCTGTGGGTCGGAGTGAAAGGCTAATCAAACTCAGAGATATCTGGTTCTCCCCGAAATATATTTAGGTATAGCGTCACATGTTCATTTCCGGTTGTAGAGCACTGTTTGGTCTAGGGGGCCTACCAGCTTACTGAAATCAGGCAAACTCCGAATGCCGGAAATCCAGAGTGTGGCAGTCAGAGTGCGGGGGATAAGCTTCGTGCTCGAAAGGGAAACAGCCCAGACCGTCGGCTAAGGCCCCTAATTCCATGCTAAGTGGGAAACGATGTCCGATTGCAGAGACAACCAGGATGTTGGCTTAGAAGCAGCCACCATTAAAAGAGTGCGTAACAGCTCACTGGTCAAGTGATCGGGCGCGGACAATGTAACGGGGCTCAAGCATGGAGCCGAAGCCACGGACTTCGTGTTTACACGGAGTGGTAGGGGAGCGTTCCCATTGCGGTGAAGCGGCGGCGGAAGCCAGTCGTGGAGCGGTGGGAAGTGAGAATGCTGGCATGAGTAACGAAAGAGGTGTGAGAAACACCTCCGCCGAATGCCTAAGGGTTCCTGAGTAAAGCTAATCTACTCAGGGTTAGTCGGGACCTAAGCCGAGGCCGCAAGGCGTAGGCGATGGACAACAGGTTGATATTCCTGTACCACGTAGCGACCGTTACCACCAATGGCGGGACGGGGTAGGCTAGGGGAACCCAGGCGATGGTCGTCCTGGGGTAACCGCGTAGGGCGGGTGATAGGGAAATCCGTCACCCATACAGCCTGAGACGGGATGCCGAGTCCGCATGGACGAAGTCCTTGAAGCCATGCCTCCTAGAAAAGCGTCTAGGGAGGTTGCGCGTGCCCGTACCAAAACCGACACAGGTAGGCAGGTAGAGAATACCAAGGCGATCGGAAGAACCCTCGTTAAGGAACTCGGCAAAATGGCCCCGTAACTTCGGGAGAAGGGGCGCCCCAGTAGAGTGACATTCCTTCGCGGAATCGAGCTCGAGGGGGCCGCAGTGAAACGGCCCAAGCGACTGTTTACCAAAAACACAGGTCTCTGCGAAGTCGTAAGACGACGTATAGGGGCTGACGCCTGCCCGGTGCTGGAAGGTCACGAGGAGAGGTTAGCCTTCGGGCGAAGCTTTGAATCCAAGCCCCAGTAAACGGCGGCGGTAACTATAACCGTCCTAAGGTAGCGAAATTCCTTGTCGGGTAAGTTCCGACCTGCACGAATGGCGTAACGACTTGGGCGCTGTCTCAACGAGGGATCCGGTGAAATTGTAGTCTCGGTGAAGATGCCGAGTACCCGTGGCTGGACGGAAAGACCCCGTGCACCTTTACTATAGCTTTGCGTTGAAGTTTGGTGTTTGTTGTCCAGGATAGGTGGGAGACTTTGAAGCGGAGGCGTCAGCCTTCGTGGAGTCAACCTTGGGATACCACCCTATGGATTCTGGGCTTCTAACCCGATGCCGTAATCCGGGTCGGGAACAGCGTGAGGTGGGTAGTTTGACTGGGGCGGTCGCCTCCTAAAATGTAACGGAGGCGCGCAAAGGTTCCCTCAGCACGGTTGGAAATCGTGCGTAGAGCGTAATGGCATAAGGGAGCTTGACTGCGAGACTGACAAGTCGAGCAGGGACGAAAGTCGGCCATAGTGATCCGGCGGTAGAGAGTGGAATCGCCGTCGCTCAACGGATAAAAGGTACGCCGGGGATAACAGGCTTATCCTCCCCAAGAGTCCACATCGACGGGAGGGTTTGGCACCTCGATGTCGGCTCGTCGCATCCTGGGGCTGAAGCAGGTCCCAAGGGTTGGGCTGTTCGCCCATTAAAGCGGTACGCGAGCTGGGTTCAGAACGTCGTGAGACAGTTCGGTCCCTATCCGCCATGGGCGCTGGGAACTTGAGAGGAGTCGTCTCTAGTACGAGAGGACCGAGATGAACAGACCTCTGGTGTATCAGTTGTCGTGCCAACGGCACTGCTGACTAGCTACGTCTGGACGGGATAACCGCTGAAAGCATCTAAGCGGGAAGCCCACCTCAAGATGAGGTTCCCCATCACTTCGAGTGAGTAAGGGCCGTGGAAGACCACCACGTTGATAGGCGGGCGGTGTAAGCACAGCAATGTGTTCAGCTGACCCGTACTAATTGCCCGAGGTCTTGATTTTGAACATGTCTGGGTCGCTATGGAGTTTTGAAGGTACGAGCGGCGCTCGTACCGTCCACGCCCTCGGGGCGTCGGGCGGTCGCGTCCCACCTTTGACACTTTCGGCGGTCATAGCAGCGGGGGTACACCTCTTCCCATTCCGAACAGAGAAGTTAAGCCCGCCGGCGCCAATGGTACTTGGGGCGCGAGCCCCTGGGAGAGTAGGACGCCGCCGAATTAGATCAGGGAGGGGGACACACGGAAGTGTGTCCCCTTTCTTGCGTTCCGGCGCCCGGCTTCAGCCGGTCGTCCGGGCTTCCGGCTGCTCGCCGGCGTCGCCGAGCGCCCGCAGCCGCCGCACCCGTTCGGCGAGCGGCGGGTGCGTGTGGAACATCCGGGCGAGCCGGTCGGGCTCGAAGGGATCGACGAGGTAGAGCGGCTCGGTCGCCGGCGAGGCAGCGAAGGAGACGAGCTCTGCGGCCTTGTCGAGACGCAGGAGCGCGTCGGCGAGGTCGTGTGGGTCGCAGACGCTCGCAGCATCCCGGTCGGCCGCATACTCGCGCCGGGGTGACAGGAGGGCGTGCGTGAAAGCGGCGGCGATCGGGCCCAGCACGAACAGGAGGGCCTTCGAGAGAAAGCCGCCGAGCCGGCTGGCCTCCACGAGCGTCGTCGCGAGGAGGACAGCGAACATCTGGGTGAGGACGTCCAGGCTGCGGACGTGCGCGAGCTCGTGCGCGATCACTGCATCGAGCTCCTCGCGGCGGACCACCCGCAGGAGGCCGGTCGACACGGCCAGCGTGGCGCCGCCGGGCCCCCGCCCGACGACGAAGGCCCGCGGGAAGCCGTCGTCGATGAGGCAGAGCTTCGGCGGAGCGACGTGCAGCTGTGCCGCCACGCGATCCGTTGCCGAGCGTAGGAGCGGGTCTTCGGCGAGCGCGAACGGCCGGGCGTCGAGCATCCCGAGCAGCGCCCGGTCGCCGAGCCAGTAGACCGCGATCGCGGCGCCGAGGGAGCAGAACGCGAACAGCGCCGCGCTCCGTTCACCGCCGATCAGCCAGCCCGCGCCGGCCGCGAGCGCCGTCAGGAACCCGACCAGGACGAGGGCCTTGAGGAAGTTCGCCGTGATCCGGCGGCGCACTACCCTTCGTCGTCGCGGTCGTCGCCGTCGCTCTCGAGCCCGCGTGGCGGCCAGTCGGGCTCCGGCGCATCGCAGCGGCTCGAGCAGTGCAACGACGCGACGTTCTGGAGTGGCACGAGAATGTGACCGTTCAGCTCGATGTGGGGGACGTCCTCGATCGAGCAGTACGCGGTGAGCACACCCTCCTGGTACTCGCCGCCGAAGAGCGCCAGGTCGACCTGTTCGCCCTTGTACTTGTTCGTGTAGTCCTCCACGGGTGCCCCAGTCTAGCGTCCGAGCGACCGATGGACGAACGTGGCGGAATTGTCTCCGGCCTGTGGCCAGGCGGTAGAGGTGCGGTGAACCCGCTGGCGGTCCAGGGCCGGCGTCGGCACACTGCGCGGTCGTGGAGCAGAGCCGCATCACCGCGTTCGCGCCCTTCGCCGACCTGCCCGCAGCCGAGCTCGACGAGCTCGCTGCGGCGATGATCCGAGGTCGAGGTCGACGCAGGCGCGCCGATCGTCACGCATGGCGACTTCGGCTACGTCCTCTACGCGATCGAGGAGGGCGAGGCCGAGGTTCAGCTGGACGGTGCCGCGGAGACACGGACGCTCGGGCCCGGCGAGCTCTTCGGTGAGATCGCGCTGCTCGTCACCGGCCGGCGGACGGCCACCGTCGTCGCGCGCACCCCGATGCGGCTGCTTTCGCTCTTCGACAGCGACTTCCAGCGGGTGCGGAAGCGTGTGCCCGAGCTCGAGCGTGCTCTCCGCCGTCTCGGCGGCGAGCGGCTCGCTCAGTAGCCGACCCGAAACACCTCGCAGTTACGGACCGACCCGTGCTCGACGCCGAGGTGATCCAGGATCGCCCGCAACGCTCCGCCGTGCGAGACGACGAGCACGCGGCCTGCGGGATGTCGCCGCCGGATCCGGTCGATCGCCGCGACCGCCCGGTCTGCGACCTGCTGGGTGGTCTCGCCGTCGCCCCATCTGCCCCGGACGGCATGCGGGAACCGGTCCGCGATTTCCGTGTCGGTCAGGCCTTCCCAACTGCCGAAGTTCTTCTCGCGCAGGTCCCGGTCGACCGTGACCTCGATCCGGTGCACGCGGGCGACGGCAACCGCCGTCTCGTACGCGCGGGCGAGATCGCTGGAGTAGACGGCGACCAAGGCCGTTGCCGCGAGGCTGTCGGCCAGGGTGCGTGCCTGCGCGCGACCCACGGCGTTCAACGGCGTGTCCGTGTGGCCCTGCACCCGGTGGGCGAGGTTCCAGTCGGTCTGACCGTGTCGCACCAGCAGAAGCTCTCGCATCCGATTACCGTACCCGGATGCGTTTCGGCTCGTGGGCCGCATGGTGGTGTCACAAAAGCCCTGCTATTGCGGGGCTTTCGTCTTTCGGGAGGTGCTTCGCCAGACCCCGAAACCGCGATCGTGGAACGGTTGTGGAACGGTGAGCCGGTTTTCGCCGCCCGATACGATTGGCACGCGAGTAGCCGTCTGAAGGAAGGCCCGCTTCGGCGGGCCTTCCTACGTCCGGCCCCGAACTCCCGCTCCCAGCACTCCGGGCAGAACACGAGCAGCTCGCCCATCCCGTCTGACTCGGCACCCAGTCGTTGTCGGGGTCTTGCCGGGGCGAGACGCGACCGCTGTTGGCGGAGACGATCGTCGCTGCTTCGTCGTCGTCCACGAGTCGGGCCTGCCCAGTGAGGGGTTTAGTCGACTAGGGGGCGACCGTTGCGCAAATAGCTGTCGAGTTGACCTGTTGCGTGAATGCTGTGGTGTTGGTCGCGATCACGTCGAAGAACTTGGTGAGCGTGACCTGCGTGTGCATCCAGACGCCGGTCGGCACCCCCTGGACGGAGGCAGTGCCTCCGATCACGGTCTTGCCGGCCGGGCACTCTGCTTGTGCCGTGCTTGTGGTGTTTGGCGGCACGCTCACCGACTTTCTGACGAGCTCCCACCCGCTGAGCCCCGGAGCACCGGCGTCGCCCTTGTTCCCTTTGTCGCCCTTCGCTCCCGCTTGCCCGGCCGGGATCTGACCGAGCGCGAAGTCGATCGCCTTCAGGGAACGGTTCTTGACCTTGCCGCTGTCGACGGCGTCGCCGCGAAGCTTCGCGTTGGTCACCGCTCCGTTTCGGAGTTGTTGTGCGCCGACGCTGTTCTGGGGTACGACCGCGTTGTAGGCAGCCTCCCCGAGCGGCGTGGAGCCGAACACCGCGACGATCAGCGCGGTGGCCGAGAGAATGAGTGGCAGTCGCTCTCGCATGAAGATCCTCCAAGTCGTCGGACTCTTGGTCTCACGGGTAGGACAACGACCCTAGTCCTGCGCGGGCCCGGTAGCTACCCCCGGTGCTCGCGCATCAGCACTCCGCGCAACTCGACCAGGCCGTTGGGCGGATCCTCCAGACAGGCGAGCACGGCCGCCCGCTCCTCGCGAGTCAAGCCGATCGCGTAGAGCTCGCGCTTCTCCTCGATGGTGGTCTGCCGGTCGCGGTCGTGTCGCGGATGATGGGGCACGCGAACGAGGCGATCACGCAGGGCGTCTACTCGCACGAGATCCTGCGGCGCGATTCGGGCGACCGAACCCGTCAGGCGATGCGGGAGGTGTTCGGCCGAGGCGAGATCGTGGAACGAATCGTGGAACGGTCAGAGCCGGGTAAGCATGGGGAACCGGGGAGGCCGTTTCGGGCGCAAACGTCGTGTCTATGCCGGTTGCGGCGGACGGGTGAGCACGTACGGGGAAGCCTGATGGTCTACCGTACCCGGATGCCGATCGTGCAGGTCACCGCGCTCCGTCAGCGCGTGGGGGTCGATCTCGACGCCGTCTCGCGTGCGATCGTCCTCGCCGTCAGCAGAGAGCTCGGCGAGGAGCCGTCAGGCACCTGGATCACGTGGCAGACGCTGGAGCCCGGCGCCTATCGGGAGGGCGAGCACGACGCACCTTCCGAGCAGCCGACGGCGACGCACCCGCCGATCGTCCGCATCAACGCGTTCGAGGGGCGCGACCCCGACGTCGTGGCCCGCGTTCTTTCCGCCGTCGCCGGTACGCTCGTCCGCGAGCTCGGGCTCGAGCCGGGCAACGCGTTCGTCGTCTGGGACGAGTTGCGCGCCGGGCTGCTCCACACCGGCGGCGGCATGCCCGGCACGTAGCCGGCTGACAACCATCTAGGATCGCCGGATGGATCTCGGGCTCGCCGGCAAGGTCGCTCTCGTCACCGGCTCGAGCCGTGGCATCGGTCGTGGGATCGCGACCCGTCTGTCGGAGGAGGGGGCGCACGTCGTCCTCTGTGCGCGTGGAGCCGACGAGCTCGACGCAGCCGTGCGCTCGATGCCGGGGGCCGGACATGCCATCGGCGTCGTCGCGGACGTCACCGACGCGGCGGGAGGGGCGGCGGTCGTCGCCGCGGCGGTCGAGCAGCTGGGCGGCCTCGACATCGTCGTCAACAACGTCGGCGGCTCGGGCGCGAAGTCCTTCGACGACATGGACGCGGACGACCTCCAGGCCGTGCTCGGCAAGAACCTCTTCCCGGCGCTGAATGTCTCGCGTGCCGCGCTGCCGGTGCTGCGCGCCCGGGGCGGCGGCGTCATCGCTCTCGTGGCGTCGATCTGGGGCCGGGAGGGGGGAGGCGGGCCGAGCTACAACGTCGCCAAGGCCGCCGAGATCAGCCTCGCCAAGGCGATGGCCAACGACCTCGCGAAGGAAGGGATCCGCGTGTTCAGCGTCGCTCCGGGCTCGACGCTGTTCCCGGGCGGCAGCTGGGAGCGGCGGCTGCGGGAGGATCCCGACGGGATGGCGGAATTCATCGCGCGCGAGCTGCCCTTCGGGCGACTCGGGACGGTCGACGAGGTCGCCGATGTCGTGGCATTCCTCGTCTCGTCGCGTGCGTCGTGGGTCGCCGGCACGTGCGTCACCGTCGACGGCGGGCAATCGCGGTCGTTCTAGCCTGCGGGGAGCGACGCTACGGCTCCGACTTCGCGCCGGCCACGCGGGGACCGTCGAGACCCAACTGCTCCTCGAGCCAGTCCATGTGCTCGCGGTAGGCCACCGGGCCGAGTGCATGCTCCGCGTCGTACCAGACCACCTTCGTGCCCTTGGGAGCGGCATCGATCAGCGCCTGCAACGCGGTACGCGGGATGACCGAGTCGCGTCGACCGTCCTGGAGCAGCAGCGACCCGGGCCTCGCCTTCGCGATGTAGCGCAGGGGGTCGATCGAGGACATCGTCTCCTCGACCTGGGGCCGGAGCTCCGCCGGAGCTGCCTCGACGAATTCGGACACGGGGGCGGAGCCCCCGGAGACCAGCACGAGCGAGTGGATTCGCGGCTCCACGCCGGAGAGGATGGCGCCGGCTCTCGCGCCCGCGCTCCAGCCCACGAAACCGACCCGATCCGGATCGACGTCAGCGCGCGCGGTGAGGAGGTCGATCGCGCGCCGTACGGCCACCACGTCCCGGATCTCGAGCGCTCTCTGCCAGCGGAGCCGGTCGAGCCCGCTCGTGGCCGCAGGAGGCTCTGCACCGCTCGACGGCGCAGTGATCGCCAGCGTCACGGCACCCCTCGCGGCGAGCCAGAGCGCCGGGCCGATCATCGAGTCCCTCGTACTGCCGGCGCCGTGGACGTACACCACGGCCGGGCGGCGTGTCGTGCCGGGCGGCACGGCGAGGAAGGCGTCGACCGTATCGTCACCTGCCGCGTACGAGACGTCGTGAACGGCGATCGGATAGTCGTCGTCGACGACCCCGCGGTCTGCGGTCGCGAGCGGTCGGCTCGCGTCGTAGCCGAAGGGCCCCTCGTCGGCGGCTTCGGCTCCGCCGCAGGCTGACACCGTCGCGGTCAGGAGCAGCGCTGCCGCCGCGACGGAGACGCGTCGTCGACAGGCGAGCCCCGGTCTCCGCATGGCCTCAGCGTAGCCGGGAGTCGCCGGGCGATCCGAAACGGCGACTACGCTGAGGCCCATGGAGACCGCCGGCACCATCGGACAGTCCTTCGAGAGGCGGACGCGGGAGCTCGAGGAACGATCGCTCTCGTCACGAGCCGTGCGCTCCTTCGAAACCCGCGGCAGGGCCGAGCCCGAGGAGCCGTGCGCCGTCCGAACGCCGTTTCAGCGCGATCGCGACCGCCTCGTCCACTCGAAGCCGTTCCGGCGCCTGAAGGGGAAGACACAGGTCTTCATCGACCCGGAGGGCGACCACTACCGCACGAGGATGACCCACACGCTCGAGACGACCGCGATCTCGCGCGTCGTCGCGCGGGCGCTGCGGTTGAACGAGGACCTCGTCGAGGCGATCGGGCTCGGGCACGACACCGGCCACACGCCGTTCGGTCACGCGGGTGAGCAGGCGCTCGACGATGCGCTCAACACCGCTTTCGGGCGCCGCTTCCGCCACAACGAGCAGTCGTGGCGCATCGCCTTGCGGCTCAACCTCACCGGCGAGGTCTGCGACGGCATTCTCACGCACACCGGTGCTCAGGAGCCGGAGACGCTGGAGGGGAAGATCGTACGCGTCGTCGATCGCGTCGCCTATATCAATCACGACATCGACGATGCCATCCGCTACGGGATCCTCTCGGACGCCGACCTGCCCCGCGCCGAGATCGAGTTGCTCGGTGCCACGGGCTCCGATCGGATCGACCGCCTGGTGCACGATCTCGTCGACACGTCCGCAGCAGGAGGGCGACATCCGCCAGAGCGAGGAGATCGGGGAGGCGATGCTGTCGCTTCGCGCCTTCATGTTCGATCGTGTCTACCTGGGCCCGCAGGTGCTGCCCGAGCACCGTCGGGCGCACGACGTGGTGAACGCGATCTTCTCACGACTCGTGGGCGATCCGGCGCTGCTGCCCGACGGAGAGGGTGACCTCGCCGAGCGCATCACCGACTACGTCTCGGGGATGACCGATCGCTTCGCGCTCACGTACGCTGCAGGGCTCTAGCTGATGGCCCGGATCAAGGACCAGAGCGTGCGCGACGTGGTCGCCGCCGCCAACATCGTCGATGTCGTCAGCCTGCGCACGTCGCTGCGCAAGAGCTCGGGCACCCGCTACATGGGACGCTGCCCGTTTCACGAGGAGCGGTCGCCGAGCTTCTCCGTCAACGCCGACCTGAACCTGTACCACTGCTTCGGCTGCGGGAAAGGTGGCGACGTGGTCACGTTCGTGCGCGAGACGGAGGGCCTCGACTTCGTCGGTGCGATCGAGTGGCTCGCCGAGCGGTTCCGGGTACCGCTCGAGTACGAGGAGAGCTCGCCGCAGTTGGACGAGGCGCGCCGTCGCCGCGAGCGTCTCTTTGCCGTGCTCGACCAGGCGGCGGCCTTCTTCGAACGTCACCTCTGGGAAGGGGCGGACGGAGAGCCCGTGCGGGTCTACCTGGCGAGCCGGGGGCTCGGTGAGGAGATCTCGAAGGAGTTCCGGCTCGGCCTCTCACCAGGACACGGCCTCGCCGCAAAGGCCCGGGAGAAGGGCTTCACCGCAGACGAGCTGCGTGCCGCAGGCCTCACCAACCAGCGCGGCAACGACTACTTCCCGCAGCGGCTGATGTTCCCACTGGCAGACGCGCGGGGCAGGGTGATCGGCTTCCAGGCGCGGAAGCTCCACGACGACGACCCGCTCAAGGGCAAGTACGTCAACTCGCCCGAGAGCGAGCTGTTCAAGAAGAGCAACGTCCTCTACGGGCTTCACCTCGCCCGGCCGGCGATCGCGAAGCAGGACCGGGCCGTCGTGGTCGAGGGCAACACCGACGTGATCGCGCTGCGGCAGGCCGGATTCGAGCCGGTGGTCGCCTCGATGGGCACCGCGCTGACCGAGCACCACCTTCGCGAGCTCGCACGCCTGACCAGGCGGCTGTACCTCTGCTTCGACGCCGATGCGGCCGGAGAGGACGCGACGCTCCGCGGGATGGAGCGGGCCTACGGCCAGGGTTTCGAGATCCGCGTCGTCGTGCTCCCGCCCGGACAGGATCCCGCTGATGCGCCCGACGGCTTCGAGCCGCGGCTCGGGCAGGCAGAGAGCTATCTGCACTATCGCGTGCGGCTGGAGCTCGAGCGCGCCGCCGACCGGCAGGAGGCGTTCGTTCGCGCCCGGGAGATCCTCGCGAAGGCCGAGGACTCGCCCGAGCGCCAGGAGGCCCTGCGCCTCGTGGCCGACCGGCTCGACCTCCCGCGGGAGACGCTTTCCGGGATCGCGCCTGCACGAGGGGCGACGAGCAACGGTCCCGCCGCCGGGCTGGTGAGCCAGCCGCAGAAGCTCCTCGACGCCGGCATCCGGCTCGAGCGCGAGGCACTCGCTGCGGTCGTCGCACACCCCGATCTGAGGGACGCACTGGCAGGGCTTGCGGAGGAGCACTTCGACGACGAGGGGCACCGGCGGATGCGGGCAGCGCTCGTCGCCCGCGTTCCTCCGGACGAGGACCTCGTACCGCTCCTCGCAGAGCTGGACGCGATAGCTTCGAGCGAGGGGATCACGAAGCAGACGGGCACGGAGATGCTGCTCCGCCTGCGGGAGAAGAAGCTCCGGCGTGACCTCCAGGGCGAGACGGACCTCGCGCGCGCGACCGAGTTGCAGGCACACCTCGCGAAGGTGCGCCAGGCGCTGACGGAGCTCTCGTAGAGGCTAGGGCGCCGGGTCCGTCGGGACCCGGGGCCGCTCGGGGCGCGGCGGCGGCTCCTGATGGACGAAAAGCCCCAGCGCGACCCGCCGGATCTGCTGCGAGAGCGTCTCGCCGGTCGGCTCTCCCGGGTGCGACCACGCCGCGGCGACCTCGGCTCCGAGGAGGAGCGCAGACGCCGCCAGGTAGACCGAGTAGAGGAAGACGAGGGCCGAGGTCAGCGATGCGTAGACGACGCTGATGCTGAGACCCTTGACTCGCTCGAAGATCATCCCTGAGACCATGGAGATTGCGAGCAGCAGCAACGCGGTCACGATCGCGCCGGCGAGGGCATCGCCGATGCGGAGGCGGCGGGCCGGGACGAAGCGGTACAGCAGCAGGACGATCGCGGTCGTCACGACCAGCGGAGCTCCGGTGCGGATGCTCTGCTCGACGAGGCCTCCGTCGAGGCCAAGGGAGTCGAGCGGCCGCTGGATCCAGCCGAACACGACGGCCTGAGCCAGGTTCAGGAAGACGACCACGAGCACGAGCGCGGCGGCCCCGACGATCAGGATCAGGTCGACGAGCTTGCCGCGGACGGCCGGGCGACCGCGTTGCACGCGCATCGCCACCTCGAGGCCGGCGCGGAGCGCCGCCATCATCCCGGTGGCCGCCCACGTGAAGACGAGGAGGCTGACGAGCCCGAGCGCCGTGGCCGGCGACGCAAGCTTCTCGATCTGCCGCGTCACGTCGGCGCTCCCGCTCTCGGAGAGCGGGAATGCGTCCACGATCTCCTCGATCACCTGGGTCTTGAGGCTTTCGTTGCGGAGCACGATGCCGAACAGCGCGACGAGGATGATCGAGAGCGGGACCAGGGAGAACAGCACCCGATAGGCGATACCGGCCGCATGCTGGCCGCAGCGATCGGCGAAGTAGCCGTCGATCGCCTGAGGGATCACGCGGATCAGCGTTCGCGCGAGCTCGAGCGGCCAGCGCACGAGCCGAAGGGGCCACGGCGTCGGGTCGCGCGCGGTGGTCGCCTCGTCCATCAGACAAGTCTAGGCACCCTCCCGGGACAGCAGGCGCTGCGCCGGGTACACTTCCGGCCGCTTCCTTCCCCGGTAGCTCAATTGGCAGAGCATTCGGCTGTTAACCGAAGGGTTGTTGGTTCGAGTCCAACCCGGGGAGCTTCGGACCGCACGACGGCGTCAGTCGAGGGGCCGTCGGACGCTTGCCTCGCTGCCCTGCGGTCGCAGGCGCGGAGGACGCCGCCCGTCCCCGTCGAACATCGTCGGTCATGGACACCGCGACTGCCGCCCAGCCGAGGGTCACGCCCCGGGATGTGCCCCGCGCCGGGAGCCGTCGCCCCGTGGCCCGCGACAACGGCCTGATGGCGCTCCTCACGCTCCTCGTGGCGCTGGGGCTGCTGTTCTGGTCGGCGGTCATCGCCGGCCTCGTCGTCCTCCTGTAGTCGGCACCGTGGGACGTCGCGGGCTGTAAGGCATCCGTTAACCCGGCTTGAGGCGTGGCCTGCTCGTGCCGACAGAGGAGGTATGCACCGCGTCCTCGTGCTGTTCGCTGCGCTTGGCGTGGCACTCGCCGTCACGGGCCCCGCCGCGGCCGCGGGCAGCGCCAGCGTGGCCGCCCTCCAGGTGGCCCTGCGGGCTCACGGCCAGTATCCGGCACCTGTCGACGGCGTCGACGGGCCCCTCACGCGCGCCGGCCTGACCACCTTTCAGAAGCGTGCCGGCCTGCTTCCGAGCGGCACGATCGAGCGGGCCACCCGCCTCGCCTTCGGCTCGCTCGGACGGCCTCTCCTCGGCCAGCGCGAGCTCGCCGTGGGTGCAGTCGGCTGGGACGTGTCGTCGCTCGAATTCCGGCTCGTCCCGTTCGGTCTCGGGCCGAAGGCGGTCGACGGGCGGTTCACGGCCGAGACGGCCAGGGCTCTCGCGCGCTTCCAGGCACGGCGAGGGATCCCGCAGGACGGCATCGCCGGCAAGCAGACGTTCAGGGCGCTCAGTGGCGGAGCTGGTGCCGTTGGAGCATTCACACCCCCCGTTCGGGTGACCCATGTCGTGGCGGACGGCGAGAGCTTCTTCTCGATCGCCCAGCGCTACGGGGCCAGCCCGCTGCTGCTCGCCAGAGCGAGCGGGCTGGAGCTCACCGCCGTGATCGTCCCCGGACAGCGCCTCACGCTTCCGACAGGCACGCGGACAACGGCCTCACCGCCGACGGCCGCAGCGGGGTCTCCGGTCTCCCGCGACGCGGTGCGCGCGTCGATCGACCACTGGTCTGCGGTCTACGGCGTCGACCCACGGCTCGCCCGTGCGACCGCGTGGATGGAGTCGGGCTTCCAGCCGGACGTCGTCTCGAGCGTGGGGGCACTCGGCGTCATGCAGCTCCTGCCCGGCACCTGGAAGTGGGTCGACCAGGTGCTCCTCGGCACGACGACGCCGCGCACCTACGACGGCAACATCCGCGCCGGAGTGCGCTATCTCCGCTGGCTGCACGATCAGTTCCAGGGGGACAGGCGCCTGGCGCTCGCCGGCTACTACCAGGGCGCGCAGGCCGTCCGCGATCGCGGCCTGTTCGACGACACGAAGCGCTACGTTGCGCTGATCCTGAAGCTGCACGGCTCCGTCTGAGCACGCCTCTCCGGCTATCGTCCGGGTCGACGAACAGGAGTGCCGACAGGTCGATCTGCATCCGGGAGGCTTCAGGTGAACGTGAACGGGACGAAGGAGTTCGACGCCTCGAGAGAGGTCGTCTGGAGCGTCATCGACGATCCGGTTCAGATGGCAGGGCTGATGCCGGGCGTCGAGAGCCTCGACATCAGGGACGAGCGCCACTGGCAGGCGAAGGTCAAGGTCCCCCTCGGGATCGGCGGCCTCAAGATGACGATCGATTTCGAGAAGGTCGAGGAGCGTCCCCTGGAGTTCGCCTCGATGAATGCGAAGGGGAAGGGCGTCGGCGCGATGATGAACATGACGACGTCGTTCACGCTTTCGGGTGAAGGTGAGCACACGTCGATGGCCTGGGCCGCGGACGTGAAGATCGCCGGGCCGGTCGGCTCGATGGGGCAGAGGGTCCTGCAGCCGATCGTCCAGCAGCAGGTGGGGAACGTGCTCACCGCGCTCGAGGTGAAGGTGGCCGAGGCGAAGGCGGCTGCTGCAGGCGACTGAGGCTCCGTCGTTTCGTCTGGCACGGGCAACGCCGGCGCGGCTCTGCGATGCGGGCTCTCGGGGGGTACACTTGAGCGCGTGAGTTGGCCCTGGATCGTGCTGCTCGCGATCGGCATCGGGATCGTCGTTGCGTCGGAGTGGCCCAGGTTCGAGCGTCTCGCCGGCGCGGATGCACGGCGCCTGCGCGACCGGGAGAAGCGGAAGGCCAAGCTGCGGGTCGTCTCGACGGACGACGACGAGTTCGTCCGCAGCGTCCAGGCCGATCTCGAGGCGCTGCCGACGACCGAGGAGCGCGAGACGCCACGCTGAGCGAGCGCGTGCCGGTGACGGGCCACACGCCCGTCCCCAGGGTTTCGCTAGCGGATCACGACGGGGGTCGTGAGCACGCGGGTGTTGGGCAGGATCGGCGGGACGTTCTCCATGTTGCGGGACTCCTGGTAGTCGGACACCTGCAACCGGAGCCGGTGCGTTCCGCGGCGCAGCGCGCTGGTCGCGATCCTGACCGTGCCCGACTCGAGCCTGGCGGAGCGCACGGCTCCGTCGATCGTCACCTTCAGGGTGGTCCGGTCGACACCCGCGCCGGCGTCGCCGATCCGAAGCGATCAACGGAATGCCTCGCCGCACCCGGTTGCGCTCGAGCGAGACCGTCGGCGGCTTCGTGTCGTCGACCCAGAAGCGGAACCCGAAGCTGCCGGCGCCTGCGTCCGTGGGACTGTCGAAGACGACGTCGTAGGCGCCCGCACGCGGCCGTACGGCGCCGGCTGCGAGCACGGGCGCACCGAACTGGGCCAGGTAGGGGTTGAGGTTGACGGGCAGGGCTGCGTACCCGGTGAGGCGGTTCTCGTCGCCCGCGGAGACGACGCGAGGCTCGACCAGGGCTGCGCCGTCGCGGCGGACGATCACGACCCCGAAATTCGCAACCGGCCTCGTCAGCGTGAACCGGAAGACCTGCTCGGGGCCCTGCAGCACGGCCGAGACGGCGCCGCCGGCCGGCACGTCCGGATACCGGTAGCGCGAGGCCAGCGAGGGCCTGCCGCGCGTATCCCCGCGGTACAGCCCCGGTGTGCGAAGCGGGACGGGGGCCGCGGCCGCGAGTCCGGGCCTGGCGACGCGAAGCCAGAACGGCACGCGCCGGACATCTGTGCCGCGTGTCAATCGCACGAACCCCGTCAGGTCGCCCTCGACTGCGGCTGGGGTGACAACCGCGGAGAGGTCGAGCGCACCCGGAGCCGAGACGGTGAGCGGAGCGACGAGGCCGGCACCGGCGGTGGCCGTGACGGTGTCGACCGTGACGCTCCAGGCACCGGCGCCGCCCCCTGCATCGGTCAGGTCGACGCGGGCCGGCACTGTGACGCCGGGACGGACGAGCCCGAAGGAGACGGCGGCCGGCTCCGCCAGAACGAGCGGGACGTCGGCCTTGAGCGGGTTCGCGAGACCGCCGCCGCCTCGCGTCGGGGCAGCGACCTGGCCGCCGCCGTCGACGTCGCTGCCGGATCCGATCAGCGCGGCCTTGAGCATTGCGACGGACCAGGACGGATGACGTTCGATCAGCAACGCAGCGGCACCGGCGATCTGCGGGCTTGCCATCGACGTGCCCGACATCGTCTCCCAGCCGCCGTTCGGGACCGACGAGAGGATCGAGACGCCGGGCGCGCTGACGTCGGGCTTCAGCCGGAGCGAGAGTGGTGTCGGGCCGGAGGCGCTGAAGTCGGCAAGGCTGCTCGCGGAGCCGCTCGGGCTCGTGACGGCTGCGACCGTGATCGCCTTCTCCGACGTGCCCGGTGAGGACAGTGAGCCCCGGCCGAACTCGTCGAAGTCGTTCCCGGCCGCGACGACCGGGACGACACCGGCAGCGGCAGCGGCATCGAGGGCGAGCGCGACGAGGTCACGTGACGGCTCGATCTCGGGCTCCCCGATCGACAGGTTGATCACGTCCATGCCGTCTGCGACCGCGGCTTCGATCGCGGCTACGAGCTCGGGGGCGTTTCCGTCGAGGCCGACGTCGGCATCGGTGGGGACGCTGAGCGCCTTGTAGTTCCCGATGTGGGCCCGCGGAGCGATGCCCGAGAGCTTGACGCTCCCGTTCGCCGTCGTGTTGGCGTTGCCGGCGGCGATACCCGCCACATGCGTCCCATGCCCTGACTGAGCGGGGTCGAAGGGAAGACGCGCGTACTTCCACGTCGTGCCTGCGGGTGCGAAGGCGCGTGCGACGATCACCTTTGCCGTCGTGTACGCGGCCTGCCCCTTGGGATACCCGGCGGGCATCGCGTACCCGGCAGGCGAGAAGTACGGGTGGCGCTGATCGACCCCGTCGTCGATGATCGCGATCTTCAAGCCGTCACCCCGGTTCGGGAGGCCCGTCTGCCACGTGGCTGCGGCGCGTGCGATCTGCGACGTGGTCGTCGAGGCGACCGGGTACGACGCGCCCGCATCGACTGCCTTGACGCCGGGAAGTGCTCTGAGCCGTGGGATGGCGGCAGCCGGGACGACGACCGCGGCGCCGTTCAGGACGAGGCGGTAGCGCCAGTGGATGCTTGCTTCCGGGATCGTGGCGCGGAGGGCAGTTTCGAAATCCGCTCTGTTCCCGATCGACCGCGCGGCGGCCTTCGCGGCCGACGCGCCCGGTCAGCCCCGCGAGCGGCGGCGAGGCGAGCGTGACGACGACCTCGCTCGTCGGACCGCCCACCGGGAGCACGTCGGCAGTCCCGCGGGCGGCGGGAAGGCAGCAGAGAGCCAGGGCGCAGAGGAGTCCGGAAACGCGAATCATGATGGTTGTGACGTCATTCGGGGACGAGCGGTTTCCCTGCAGCATGCCAGTACCTGTGGCGGCGGCTAGAATCCCCGGCGCGCGGATGTGGCGGAATTGGTAGACGCGCACGGTTCAGGTCCGTGTGCCTTTCGGGGCGTGGAGGTTCAAGTCCTCTCATCCGCATGCCTGGTCGGGGCCCTTCGGGGCCCCGTTCCGTCGAGCGACGCCGGCCTCGGCCGGGCTGGCCGACTCCGACGATCTTCGTTCCTTCGCAGAGCGTTACGCCGCGGCGTGGTGCAGCCAGGACCCGGCGAGCGTTGCGGCCCACTACGAGCCATTGGAGCACGGCGTGGAGGGCGCGCCGTAGGCGACCGTGGTGCGGGCCCGCGGGGTAGGCTCGTACGGTGGTCGAGGCCCACCGCTATCTCGCGTATGCCGTCATCGCCGGCTGTCTCCTGGCCGGCGTCTACGGGCTCGTCGCCTACCGACGCGGATCGCTCCTGAGCGGCGCCGCCGTGCACCTGCTCGCGCTGCCGCAGACGCTGCTCGTGGCGCAGGCGGCGTTCGGTTTGCTCCTGCTCTCGGGGGACTACCGGGCTACCGACGAGCTCCACTACGTCTACGGGGCCGTGGCGCTCGGGGTCGTCCTCTCGCCGTGGTTCTATGCGCCGGCCGACCCACGCAGACGCCTGCTCTGGTTCGCGATCTCGGCGCTCGTCGCCGCAGCACTCGGGGTTCGTGGCACCATGACCGGATCGTGAGACGCTTCTCCGAGAACAGGACCGTACGCGGCCTCGCGATCGTCGCGCTGATCTCGCTCGTCGTGGTCGTGCTCTCGCTCGAGTCCGTGCTCGCCTCGATCGGCGGTCTGCTCCGGATCGCGTTCTTCCTCGCGATCGCGTTCTTCCTCTTCCTCGTCTGGCGGGAGCGCCGCGGGGACCTGGAAGCGTGGTCGGATCGCTCCCGTCGTGTGTTCTACGGCGCCATCGTCCTCGCTGTCGTCGACATCGGCGTCGCGCTCGGCCTCCCGCCGACGGGCGCCGACGTGATCGCGTTCTTCGCCGTGCTCGGCTGCTGCGCGTGGGCGATCGTCCGCACGTGGCGGGCCGAGCACACCTACGCGTAGCTGGGTGCGAATCAGGGAATTCCCGGTCGACGTGGCCGGGGGGCCGCGGATGTCCCGGTCTCGTTCGCGTGGAATCGTTCGCATGCGTGTCCAGATCATCCACCCCGGAAGCTGTCGTTGCCGTCGAGAGCCTGACCAAGCAGTTCGGCTCGACTACGGCAGTCTCCGACCTCTCGTTCACCGTCAGTCGCGGCACGGTGACCGGGTTCCTCGGGCCGAACGGTGCGGGGAAGACGACGACGTTGCGCATTCTCCTCGGGCTCGCGGCTCCGACAGCCGGGCGGGCACTCGTGCTCGGCAGCCGGTACCGGACCCTTCGGGACGCGCCGCAACGCGTCGGAGCCGTCCTCGAGGCGACGGACTTCCATCCGGGCCGGAGCGGACGCGACCACCTGCGTTCCCTCGCCGTCTCGGCGGGCATCCCGGGCCGTCGCGTGGCGGAGGTGCTGAGCCTCGTGGAGCTCGGCGAGGCAGCCGGTCGCCGGGTGAAGGGGTACTCGCTCGGCATGCGACAGCGACTCGGTCTCGCCGCGGCGCTCCTCGGCAACCCCGAGCTGCTCGTACTCGACGAGCCGGCTAACGGCCTCGATCCCGAGGGGATCCGCTGGCTACGGGACTTTCTCCGGGCGTTCGCCGCAGAGGGCGGAAGCGTGCTCGTGTCCAGCCACGTCCTCGCGGAGGTGGCCCAGACGGTCGACCACGTCGTGATCATCAACCACGGCCGCTTCGTCATCGAGGCGGCGCTCGGTGAGCTCACCGAGCGCGCGACCGCCCGTGTGCACGTCCGGAGCCCGGAGGCGGGAACGCTCCTGCAGTTGCTCGGTGATTCCGGGATCACCGCCGAGCGTGTCGCGGAAGGCGTCCTCACCGTGGTCGGTGCACCGGCCGAGCGCGTCGGCGAGATCGCCGCGGCCCATGGGGTCGTCCTGCACGAGCTCCTCACGGACGAGTCGTCGCTCGAGGAGGTCTTCCTCGCCCTCACCCGGAACGGCGGCGAGTCGTGACGCGGCAGATCCGCTCCGAACTGCTGAAGCTTCGCACGACGCGGACGACGCTCGGACTCGTGCTCGGAATGGTCGCCCTCGTCGTGTTCACCGTCGTGATCCAGCTCGTCGCCTCCCAGTTCGAGGATTCGGGGATCCCGAGGATCGAGGAGTCGGACACTCAGCGCACGGTCTTCGCGACCGCCTCGACAGCAGGGCTCTTCGCCGTCCTCATCGGCATCATGTCGGTGACGGGTGAGTTCCGGCACGGCACGATCCGCCCGACGCTGCTCTTCGCCCCTGCGCGTGCGGCGCTCGTGGCTGCCAAGTGCGCGGCCTGCGCACTCGCCGGCGTCGTCCTCGCGGTGGTTGCGGTCGTACTCACGTTCGGGATTGCATGGACATGGCTGCAGATCGACGAAGTCGCGCAGTCTCTCGGGCGCTCTGATCTCGCTGCGATAGCGGCGGGAACCGTCGCGGCGACCGTCTGGTGGGCGGTCATCGGCGTCGGCATCGGAGCCGTGATCCGTAACCAGGTGGCTGCGATTCTCGCGACGATCCTGTGGGCGTCGATCCCGGAGCCGCTCCTGATGGCGCTCGTGCCCGATCTCGGGCGCTTTGCACCAGGGGTTGCAGCCGATGCCGTGGCGGGCGCGCCTGACGGGAGAATGCTGTCGCCGCTCGCGAGCGGGCTCGTGTTGACTCTCTGGGCGATCGTGATCGTCGTTGCCGGGGCTGTTGTCACGGCCCGGCGCGACGTGCCCTAGCTGCTGCTACGCGGTCGGGATCGAGACCGATGCGCCGTCCAACGCGCGCCAGCACCGTGCGGATGCGCGCCGAGGGCGCCGACGAAGATCGGCGTGTCCCGCTCCGTCCACCGTGATGCCTCCGTCTCGCGGAGCGTCATCATCAGGTGCATGAAGTCGGCCGGCTCCTCGCACTCGAACGCCGGCATGAACTCCTGGTCGTCGATCCCGAACGAGTAGGTCGTGTGATTCGTGACGGTGACGAACTTGCCGCCCACGACCGCGTGCTCCCGCATCGCGTCGGCCCGCTCCTCGAAGGTGAGGAAGTACCACGGTCGCTTCTTCACGAACGGGTAGACCACGAGGTAGGGAGCCTCGCGGGGGATCACCTTGCCCTGGCGGACGCGCTTCTTGTCGGTGTAGACCGACGGCTTGGTCGTCGCGAGATACGAGTACGGCGTCGTCAGCCAGCCGGCGAGGGGGGTGCCGTTGAGGGCAGCCCCGAGCTCGAGCAGGTCGTCGTAGCGCTCGGTGATCTGCCAGAGGAAGAAGTCGGCCTCAGGGCGGATGCCCGAGACGTTGTAGGCGCGTAGGCCCTCCATCCGGCCCGCCCACTCCTCGACGACCTCGGCGAACGCGGCCTTTCCGGCCTCGCGCTCCTCGACGGGCAGGCGCCGCCAGGCGGGATCGACCTTGAAGAATCGGTACGAGACGTACTGTCCGACCTGGACGCCCTCGATGCGCTCGTAGGCAGGCTTCGCTTCGCTCACGGCCTCATCGTACGCGGTGCGCGCTACCGCAGGCTGAGCGTCGCACTCTCGCGGGTCTGCGGCACGCCCGGGTTGACGGGGTGGCTGAGCGTGATCGAGAACCGGATCGGCCCCGTGCCGAGCTTGCGTCCCTTCAGCGAGACGAAGAGCGGTGCTCCCGCCCGTCCGTACCCGGTCAGGCGCGCGCGCGCCGCGCCGGTCGTCGCGCTCGCCGCGCGCAGCTCCCAGGCACAGTCGAGCCGGCACGTGAAGCGCACGTTGCGAGAGCCACTTCGGAGCTCCGCCTGGGTCGGGAACCGCACCTTCGTCGCGGTGACGTCGAGACCGAGCCCGTCGCAGCGGGCGATCGAACCGCCGCGGGCGCGAGCGAGCGCGTCGCGCACGCCGTACAGGCTCGACTTCGGCGTGCCGTCCACGTAGTAGACACCCGACTGCCAGCTCGCGAGCGCGGGCTCGTCCTGCGAATGGAAGAAGAGGATGCCGGTCACGTTCGGCTGGCAGAACGCGAGCTGCAGCGCGCGCCCGTAGTACTGGCCCTGGGTGATCTCGTCCACCGGCTTCGTGGTCGCCGGCTCGGCTCCGGTATACGCCTTCGCCTTGCCGGGCGGGATCTGCGACTCGACCCCGAACTCGTCGTAGAGGATCGGGAGGGTCGTGCCGGCCTGCGGGCTGTTGTCAAAGGCGGTGCCGAGCGTCCTGATCAGGCGGTCGTAGTCGGCGAGTCCGATCGTCGTCGAGTTGGGGTGCGGCGTGTCGGGAGACTGACCGGAAGAATCGGCGTAGGGGTGGAACGCGAGGCCGTCCATCACCGGCAACGTCCGGCCCCCGGCGCGGTAGGCGACGCCCATGTCCTTGAGGAACTTGACCGGTGAGTGCGTGTCGCGGCCCGTCCCGGGCCGGTCGATGCCACGCGGCGCCAGGGCGCCGCCCCAGACGCGCATCGTCGGATCGACCGCCTTGAGCGCGTCGTACGAACGGGTGAGAAGCGCGAGGTAGGCAGGCGCCGCCGCATTGGTTCCGTCGGGGTTGAACTGCGGCAGCCAGAAGCGGTTGAGATTCGGCTCGTTGCCGACGATCACGTCTTTGACGGATGGCAGCTGCTGCTTCAGCGCCGTCACGTAGGCGGCGAACAGCTCGCGGGCTTCGGGCGTCAGCGGCGTCACGCGGGAGCCCGTCGGGTAGACCGCGAGATAGACCCTGACCGCAGAGAGCTGGGCCGCGCCCGCGACGTTGCGGAGGATCGCGACCTCGGCCGCGCTCGGCGCGGCCTCGGTGCCCTGCCACTGGGAGGTGACCCGCACGGACGAAAAACCGGCGAGCCGCAGCATCGTCATCTTGGCCCTGGCGGAGGGCAGGTCGGGAGCCCGCACGACGTCCTCGGCGGCGCCGAACTGCATCACCGGGCCGCCGGCCAGGGCGGCAGGAGTGAGGACGAGCGCGGCGATGAACGGGAGCAGGCGCGAAATCATGCGCCGGATACGCTAGCTGCGTGGTCGAGTCGATACGCGAGCAGCTGGCGGGGCTCCCGCGCAACCCGGGTGTGTACCTCTTTCGCGACGTGAGCGACGACGTCCTCTACGTCGGCAAGGCCAAGTCGCTCCGCACCCGCGTGCGGAGCTACTTCAACCACGGCGACGGTCGGCTCGGGATCGAGCGGATGGTGGGGCGAATCAGCAGGATCGAGGTGATCGTGACCTCGTCCGAGGCGGAGGCGCTGCACCTCGAGCAGAACCTCGTCAAGCGTCACCGGCCGCCGTTCAACGTGCGGTTGCGCGACGACAAGTCGTTCCCGTACATCGCTGTCACGGTGGCCGACGAGTACCCACGGGTCATGTTCACGCGCGAGCGGCACCGCCGCGGGACGGTCTACTTCGGGCCCTATGCGAACGCGAAGAAGGTGCGCGAGACACTCGACGTGCTCAACCGCGTCTTCCAGTTCAGGCCGTGCGAGGGCCCGAAGCCCGGCCGTCACTCCGGGATCCCGTGCCTCGACTTCCATATCGAGCGGTGCACTGCGCCGTGCGTCGGGGCGATCACGAGGGAGGAGTACCGCGAGCAGATCGAGGGCGTGATCGACTTCCTCTCCGGCGATACCCGGTCGATCGTGCGGGCGCTGGAGCAGCGGATGCGCGAGGCGGCTGCGGAGGAACGGTTCGAGGACGCGACCCGGTACCGCAACCGGCTCTTCGCGATCGAGAGCCTGGCGGAGCGCCAGGGCGCCGACCGGAGGGCGGTAGGGACGATCGACGTGATCGGCCTGGCGGTGGACGGGAGCCGTGCAGCGGTGCAGCTGTTCCCGCTTCGCGACGGCAAGCTGATCGACCGGTACGCCTTTCACCTCGAGAACGTCGAGGGTCAGGATCGAGCGACCATCCTGGAGGGATTCTGCCTCGAGTACTACACGGCGGCCCCGAGCGTGCCACCCCAGCTGATCGTGCCACCGGACCTGACGGACACCGAGGCGCTCCAGGGGTTCCTCTCCGGGCTCCGGGGGGCCGCAGTCGAGGTTCGCGCGCCGGCGCGCGGCGAGAAGCGGCGGCTTGCCGAGCTCGCCGCCGAGAACGCGAAGCTCGCGCTTGCCCACGAGGCGACGGCGGCCGAGCAGAAACGGCTGCGCCGCATCGCGGCGCTCGAGAGCCTGCGAGAGAGCCTGAATCTGGAGAGCCTCCCACTGCGCGTCGAGTGCTTCGACATCTCGAACCTGCAGGGGCGTGACATCGTCGCCGCGATGACCGTGTTCGTCGACGCACAGCCGAAGAAAGCGCACTACCGCTCGTTCACGGTGCGGGGCCTCGACGGTCAGGACGACTTCGCGTCGATGGCCCAGGTGATTGCCCGCCGCTTCGCCCGCCTGCGTGACAGTGCGGACGCCGGCCGCTACGACGAGAGCTTCGCGGCCGTTCCGAACCTCGTCGTGATCGACGGCGGCAAGGGGCAGCTGGCGGCGGCGCTCGAGGCGATTCAGGCGACGTCCGGCCTGCCGCGCGTCGCCGTCATCGCCCTCGCGAAGCGGGAAGAGGAGGTGTTCGTTCCCGGCAGCTCGCAGCCGGTCCTGCTCGACCGGCACGATCCCGGGCTACAGCTGCTCCAGCGCATCCGCGACGAGGCGCACCGGTTCGCGGTCACGTTCCACCGGCAGACGCGTGACACGCGTGCGTTCGCGTCGATCTTCGACACCCTGGAGGGCATCGGGCCGTCCCGCCGGCGCGCGATCCTGCAGCACTTCGGCTCCGCCGACCGCTTCCTCGCCGCCTCGCAGGAGGAGCTGGAGGCCGTCCCGGGGCTGCCGGCGAAGACGGCGCGGGCGGTGTTCGGCCAGCTTCACCGCACAGGTGGCTAGCCGGCGGGCGCGGAGGTATCCGTCCCCGTAGCCGGGTCGGGCAGGCGGCGGAAACGCAGGGTGCGGAGCGTCAGGAGGATCGCCGTGAACCCGATCACGACGTTGACGGCCGTGAGCGTCAGCTTCATGCCGACGCTGAAGGCGAGGAGCGCGGAGCGCGATGCCTGCCCGCGCAGCGTGTAGACGAGGAACGCCTGCTCCGTGCCGACTCCACCCGGGCTCACCGGCACGAGTGTTGCGAGGCTCTGGGTGGCCTGGACGAGGAGCACGTTCCGCAGCGATTGCTCGATGCGGAAGGCATCGAGCATGAACCACACCGTCGCGAGCCGGAGGCCCCAGTCGGCGAGCTGCCATACGACCACGGTGCGGAGCCAGCGCGTCGGTGTCCGGACGACCGTGAAGGCCTGGCCGACGCGCTGCCGGAACTCGGCGACGTTCGCGCGAATCCACACGGCCAGAGCGATGATGCCGATGACGACGGCCAGCAGCAGCACCTCCGAGACGCGCTCGTGGTCGATGAACCAGGCGAAGTCGAAGCTCGGCAGGGACGGGAGCACGTCCAGACCGGGGAGGACACCCTGCGTCAGCGCCCACGTGAACAGGGCGATCGCGCACGCGGCGTCGACGACGGCGAGAACCAGGCTCGAGCTGACGAGCGTCGTGTACGTCGAACCGTTCACGGCACGGTGGGCCATCGTCAGTCGAACGACGTCGCCCGCGCGCGCAGGAAAGATCGCGTTGACTCCCACCCCGGCCGCGTACGCCGCGTAGATCGACAGCCAGCCCACCCGCTCGTCGGGATAGGCGGCTGCGAGAACGTTGCGCCAGGCGCGGCTCGTGCACATCGTCTTCGCGACATGGCAGGCGATCGCGATTCCGAGCGGGAGGAGCCGGATCGACGCGAGGTAGTCCCAGAACGCCGCGCCGGCATCGAGGACGGTCCGCACACGCCAACGGTAGCCCGTAGGGCAGGGAGCGCGAACCAGCGCGGTCGCGGCACCGAGGCCCTCAGGGACGGACGGCCAGGACGCGGTGGCTGCCGATCGGGCCCTCTACGTCCGTTCGTGGAGCCGTACGATCTCGCGCAGGAAGGGCACCTCGTCGCCGGGATCGACCGCGTCGAGATCCTCCGCGTAGCGGCGGCCGTCCCAGACGGCGGCGGCGATCGTACCGGGTGAGCGCGCGTCG
Organism: uncultured Thermoleophilia bacterium; assembly: GCA_963792455.1. GTDB lineage: Bacteria > Actinomycetota > Thermoleophilia > Gaiellales > Gaiellaceae > Gaiella. The sequence goes on along the minus strand of CAWBWA010000011.1, from coordinate 851,979 downwards.
CCGATACCCTCGACGGTGGCGAGACCGACGGCGGCCCACTCGGCCGTGCGCGCCACGAGATCGTCGAGAATCTCCTCCTGCGGCAGCCTTGCGGTGACGAGCACGACCGTGTCGCAGGGGAGATCGCGCTCCGCTTCGGTGTATGCACAGGCGACCGTCGCCGACCCACGGCCCGCAGCCACGAGAGTGGTCGACGTGACGACGGTGACTCCGAGCTCGATCAGGCTCCGTTGGATCCGATGCTGCTCCATCGTGTTGACGGCCCACTCGGAGACCCGGGGTGCGGGCGTGACGAGCGTCACGGCGTGCCCCTCACGGACGAGCAGCTCGGCCAGGACGCCCCCCATGTAGTAGTGATCGTCGTCGAAGAGCGCAACCTCGTGCCCTGCCGGACGCGCGCCGTCGAGGATGTCGTCGGGCGTCAGGACCGACACGCCTTCTTCGAGCGGGAGCCCCTGGGGATGCCAGCGTCCGCCGCCGTCGCGGCGCCACGCGCACCCGGTAGCCACCGCGACGTGGTCGAAGTCGTAGGTGAGGATCTCGTCGGCGGTCAGCCCGCTCTCGAGTGCGACCTCGACGTTCGGGAGCCGGTCGAGCTGGGCCTTGCGGTAGTCGACGACACGGATCCAGGCGGCAAGCCCCGGCAGCCGCGCCTCGCGCTCGACGCGCCCGCCGAGCGAACGCGTCGCCTCGGCGAGCACGACGTCATAGCCGCGCTTTCCGAGGGACATGGCAGCCTCGAGCCCTGCCGGGCCGGCACCGACCACCAGCACCTTGGCGGCAGCGGTCGCCGGGCGGTAGGTCTCGGGATGCCAGCCACGACGCCACTCCTCGCCCATGCTCGGGTTCTGGGTGCAGCGGATCGGGACGATCGTGGCGTCGCCGGAGACGCAGATGTTGCAGCCGATGCACTCGCGGATGTCGTCGTAGCGGCCCTGCTCGATCTTCACCGGCAGGAAGGGATCCGCAATCGAGGGGCGTGCGGCTCCGATGAAGTCGATCACGCCCTCGCTCACCATTCGGGCCATCAGATCCGGCGACGTGAACCGGCCGACGCCGACGACGGGCTTCGTCGTCATCTGCTTGAGGCCGCGGAGATAGAGCTCCTGACCGCCCTCTTCGCCGAAGCGGGAGGTAACCGAGTCGTTCTCCCACTCGCCCGCGACGAAGTCCCACAGGTCGGGCAGCTCGCCGGTGAGCCCGAGGACGGCCTCGATCTCCTCGCGGCCGAAGCCGCCGGGGCCGGAGAGGTCGTCGATCATGATCCGGCAAGCGACGGCGGCGCGCCCGTCGACCTCGGCGAGCGTGTCCTCGAGCACCTCGCGCAGGAGCCGGGCGCGCCCGGTGGCGTCGCCGCCATAGCCGTCTGTGCGGTGGTTGAGGCGCGGAGAGAGAAACTGGCCGATCGTGTTGAGGTAGTGGCCTGCGTAGACGTAGACGAGGTCGAACCCGGCCTGGAGCGATCGTCGCACGGCGGCGCGGTGCCGTCGTCTGAGATCGTCGATATCGGCAAGAGCCATCCGGCGCGACTGGACAGGCTCGTAGCCGTCTGTCGGCAGGTGATCGACGGTCATCGAGGTCAGCCGGCTGTAGAGGTTCGAGCTGACGCGGCCATTGTGGAGGAGCTCGATGCCCGCCAGGGACGCGTGCTCGTGGACCTTCTCGACCATCCTGGCCAGGGCCGGGATGTCCTCGTCGTTCCAGAGGCGTCCCTCGGCGTAGGGGGCGACCTCGGTGGAGGGGTGGATCTCGACCTCCTCGGTACAGACGACGGCCCAGCCTCCTTCCGCCTTGACCCCGCGCATGAACGCGAGCGGGGTCGGATCGCGGTGGCCCATCCCGTTGCAGTGCGGTACCTGGAAGAAGCGATTCCGCGCGGTGACGGGCCCGATCCGGACGGGCTCGAAGAGAATGTCGTGACGGGGATCGCGGGCGATGGCCGCCAGCCTAACGTGTTTGACCGCATGGTCAGGAGTGGCCAGCCGAGGGGCAGGCACCCTCGGCGTGGGACCGCTCACTAGATCCCGACGAGACGCACGCCCGCGTACGAGACGACGGCGATGAGCGCCCAGGAGACCAGTCCGAGCACGAGCGGCCGCGCGCCGATCTGCCTCAGTCGGCCGACGTCGACCCGCGTCCCGAGCGCGAAGAGCGCCATGCCGAGCAGGACGGTGCGCACGTCGTCGATGCGGGCGATCGTCCGGTCGGGGATCACGCCGAGGCTTGCGACGACGACCATCGCGACGAAGGCGATGATGAACGGCGGCACGATCGGAGGTCGCGCCTCCCGTGAGCGCCCGGTCGACCGATGGCGCACCGCGATCCCGGCGATCAGCGGGGCGAGCAGCATCACGCGCGTGAGCTTCACCACGATCGCCGTCGCGAGCGCGGCGGCGCCGGCCGTGGACGACGTCGCGACGACCTGGGCGACGTCGTGCACGCTCGCCCCGACCCAGGCACCGAACTGCTCGTCGTCGAGGCCGAGGGGTCCCTGGAGCGGGGGGAGCGTGACGATCGCGAGCGTGCCACAGAGGGTCACGAGCGCGACCGAGAACGCGACCTCGTCCTCGTCAGCGTCGATGACGCCGTTCGCGGCCGCGATCGCGGAGACGCCGCAGATCGAGAAGCCGGTGGCGACGAGGAGCGAGAGATCGTCGGAGATGCCGAGTCGGCGACCCGCCCAGCGCGTGCCGAAGAACGTGATCGCCACGACCGCGACGACGACGAGCAGCGCGCGGAAGCCGAGCGCGAGGATGTCGGGGAAGACGAGGTCGAGCCCGAGCAGGACGACGCCGAGCTTGAGCACCGGGCCGGCGGCGACCTTCAGGCCGGGGGCGGCCGCACCCGGCACGCGCGCGAGATTCGCGAGCGCCACGCCGAGTGCGACGCAGAGCACGAGCGGCGGCAGGTCCGGGACGGCGCGGTGGGCCGCGAGCGAGACCGCAACCCCGGCCCCCGCGAGAGCGAGGCCCGGCGCTGCGCGGGTCATTCGCCCGGCTGCAGGAACGGGTAGCGGTAGTCCGTGGGAGGCACGAGGGTCTCCTTGATCGTGCGGGGGCTGACCCAGCGGATCAGGTTCCACATCGAGCCTGCCTTGTCGTTCGTGCCCGAGGCGCGCGCTCCACCGAAGGGCTGCTGCCCGACCACGGCACCCGTCGGCTTGTCGTTGACGTAGAAGTTGCCGGCGGCATAGCGAAGTGCCTCGTGGGCCTCGCCGAGCGCGTAGCGATCGTTGGAGAAGACGGCGCCGGTCAACGCGTACGGGCTCGTCGAGTCGACGAGGTCGAGGGTGTCGGCCCATTTCGACTCGTCGTAGACGAACGCCGTGACGACGGGGCCGAAGAGCTCGTCGCGCAGCAGCCGGAATCCGGGATCGTCGGTCTTGATCACCGTGGGCTCGACGAACCACCCTTCGCTGTCGTCGGTGCCACCGCCGGTGACGATCTCGGCGCCCGCCTCCTTCGCCTCGGCGATCGCGTCGCGGTGGCTGGCGAACGCGGGTGCGTCGATGACGGCACCCATGAAGTTCGTGAAGTCGCTGACGTCACCCATCCCGATGCTGCCAACCTCGCGCTCGAGCGTCTCGCGCACGTCACCCCAGAGGTTCGACGGGATGTAGAGCCGCGACGACGCCGAGCACTTCTGGCCCTGGTACTCGAACGAGCCGCGCACGATCGCCGCCGCGACCGCGGCGGGATCGGCCGAAGGATGCGCGAGGATGAAGTCCTTGCCGCCGGTCTCGCCGACGATGCGCGGGTAGTTGCGGTAGCGGCCGATGTCGTTGCCGATCGTGCGCCAGATCGAGTGGAAGACGCCCGTCGAGCCGGTGAAGTGGACACCCGCCAGCTCGGGGCTCGCGAGCGCGGTGGCGCCCATCTCGGCGCCGGGGCCGAAGACGAGATTGATCACCCCGGGCGGCAGGCCTGCCTCCTCGAGGATCCGCATCGTGATCCAGGCCGAGAGCGCCTGGGTCGAGGCCGGCTTCCAGACGACCGTGTTTCCCATCAGCGCGGGCGACGTCGTCAGGTTGGCACCGATCGCCGTGAAGTTGAACGGGCTGATCGCGAGCACGAAGCCCTCGAGCGGCGCGGTACTCCATCCTGTTCCAGACCCCGGCCGAGGAGACGGGCTGCTCCTCGTAGATGCGCACGAGGTACTCGGCGTTGTAGCGGAGGAAGTCGATCGTCTCGCAGGCTGCGTCGATCTCGGCCTGGTAGGCGGTCTTCGACTGGTTGAGCATCGTGGCGGCGTTGAGCGTGGAGCGCCACGGGCCCGAGACCAGCTCCGCTGCGCGGAGGAAGATCGCGGCCCGCTCGTGCCACGGGGTTCGCGACCAGACAGGGTGCGCAGCGCGCGCAGCGGCGATCGCGCGCTCGACCTCGGCGGCGCCGCCCTTCTCGACATCGGCGAGCACGTGGGCGCGGCGATGGGGCATCACGGCCTCGAACGTCGTCCCCGTCTCGACCCGCTCGCCGCCGATCACCATCGGGATGTGGATGCGCTCGGCGGCCATCTCCCCGAGCCGCGCGCGCAACTCGACGCGCTCCGGCGTGCCGGGCGCGTAGCTCTTGATCGGCTCGTTGACCGCGGCAGGCGGACGGAAGATGCCGGGGGCGCTCACGAGAGCGATTGTATTGTCGTCGGCGTGCGCGTGACGCGACACCCCTACGAGGTGCCCGGCTGGGGCGTCGGCGAGGTGTGGGTGCGCCGACGGTGTCGTGATCCAGCACGAGCTCGCATGCGAGGCTCTGCGGCACGCGTCCTCGCCCCGGACCAGGAGGCGCGCCCGCCCACTCTCCCGAAGCCCCCAATGGGGGAGCGAGGCGCCCAGCACGAACGCTACCGGCGGGGTCGTCACGCGTTCGTGCCGACTTCGTGCCGGATCTGTGCCGGCGCGTTGCGGCGCACCTCGGAGGCGTGCCGACGACGTATGCCGAGATCCCGATCGACCTCGACTGGGCGACGCCCCTGCAGCGGGACTTCGCGGCCGCTGCACGCGCGATCCCGTGGGGCGAGGTCGTCTCGTACGGCGAGCTCGCTGCACTCGCGGGCCGGCCGGGGGCGGCGCGGGCGGCGGGGTCGTTCTGCGCCGAGAACCGGTACTCGCTCATCATCCCCTGCCACCGGGTCATAGCGGCGAACGGGATCGGCGGGTACGGTTCCGCCGGGCCGGAGCTGAAGCGACGCCTGCTCGCGCTCGAAGGCGTGAACCTGTGAGCTCGGGGTCGCTCGCCGACGACGTCCGGGCGGAGCTCGCGGCGATCGCACCGAGCCGCCGCTGCGATCGTCTCGCCGAGATCTCGGCCCTGTTCCACACGGCGGGGGCGCTGCATCTCCGAGGGCGGGGGGCGGTGGCATTCCACCTCGACCTCGCCTCCTCCGCGGTCGTGCGACGTGCGTTCGCCCTCCTCGCCGAGCTGCGCGTGCCGGCCGAGATCCGCACGTACTCGTCCCGCTCGTTCGACCAGGCGACCCGCTACCAGCTGCACGTCGAAGGCTCCGCGCACGCCCTCGCGACGCTCGCCGAAGCGGGGGTGCTGGACAGCGAGCACCGGCCGCTCGACCGGCCGCCGGGACGCGTCGTCGCGCGCGCCTGCTGTCGTGGCGCCTACCTGCGCGGCGCGTTCCTCGGCGGCGGCTCCCTGACCGGCCCAAGGTCGCCGCACCTCGAGGTGCGAACGCCGACGCCTGCCGGTGCGTCGTTCCTGCGCAGTGTCGGTTCCGCGGAGGAGGTGCGCTTGCGGGTGAGCGAGCGGGATTCGCACGCACGGGCCTATGCGAAGGGCTGGGAGGAGATCGAGGGATACCTCCTGGCAGCCGGGGTCGTCGACGCGGTCCTTGCGCTCGAGGAGCGAAGCGTGATCGCGGAGATGCGCTCCGAGGCGAACCGGCTCGCGAATGCCGACCATGCGAATCTCGTTCGTACGGCGCGCGCCGCCCAGCGGCAGCTCGATGCGGCGCGGCGCCTCCGCTCTGCCGGCGAGCTGGAGCGTCTGCCTGACCCGTTGCGCCAGGCGGCGACGCTGCGTCTTCGCTACCCGGAGTTGTCGCTGCGCGAGTTGGCGGAGCGAGCCAGCCCACCAGCAACGAAGGCAAGCATGCAGCGCCGGCTCGCGAAGCTCGTGGAGCTCGCGGAGAGCTGACGACTCGATGTCCATCGCGACGGCTGGCGTGGGTCACCGTGCCACCCGGCAGCGCGCGGCCAGCACGGGCTGGCGGGCCGGCCCCTTCAGGATCACGCGAAGCGTGCGCAAGCATGCGGGAGGGGATGCCGCGGTACGCCTCGCCGATTCTCGCCGGCCCCTTCAGGATCACGCGAAGCGTGCAGCAGAGCATGCGTTGGGGGGATGCGGCGATACGCTCTTCCATCGCGGCATCCCATCCCGCGCAGGCGGGCTGGGGGAGGAGCTCCGAGGACGACCTCCTCCCCCACTAAGCGCGCTCCGAGACCAGGCGGCGAACGGGGTCTGGATTCACCGCCCGGGAGCGCGAGCCCACCAACACGAGTATGAGGGGCGCGGCGCAATTCCTCAAGCCGCCCCTGCCGGTAGAAGCGGAATCCACCTGGGTCGCCGGGCTAGACTCGAAGCACAATCACCTTACGACGAGAGCGAGGCATCATGGCGGTTCGCGTTGGCATCAACGGTTTCGGGCGCATCGGGCGCAACTTCTTCCGGGCGCAGCAGTCGCTCGGAGCCGACGTGGAGATCGTCGCGGTGAACGACCTCGGTGACGCGGCCACGATGGCGCATTTGCTGAAGTACGACTCGGTCCTGGGCCCGTTCGCCGGCGAGGTCTCGCTCGGCGACGGCGTCATCAACGCGGGTGGCGAGCAGATGAAGATGCTCTCCGAGCGCGATCCGGCCGCGCTGCCGTGGGGCGAGCTCGGCGTCGACGTCGTGATCGAGTCGACCGGGTTCTTCACCAAGCGGGAAGGCGCGCAGAAGCACCTCGACGCCGGTGCCAAGAAGGTGCTCATCTCGGCCCCGGCCACCGATCCCGACTACACCGTCGTCCTCGGCGTCAACGACGCCGGCTACGACCGGGAGCAGCATCACATCGTCTCGAACGCCTCGTGCACGACGAACTGCATCGCGCCGCTGGCCAAGGTGATCGACGATCTGGCCGGGATCGAGTCGGGCTTCATGACCACGATTCACGCCTACACGAACGACCAGGTGCATCCTCGACATGCCGCACAAGGACCTGCGTCGCGCCCGCGCGGCCGCGGTCAACCTGATCCCGACGTCGACCGGCGCTGCAAAGGCGATCGGCCTCGTGCTGCCGCACCTCAAGGGCAAGCTCGACGGTGTCGCCGTGCGCGCTCCGGTGCCGACCGGCTCCCTCACCGACGTCGTGCTGACTCTGGGCCGCGAGGTGACGCTGGAGGAGGTCGACGCCGCCTACCGGGTTGCAGCTGCCGGACCGCTCGCCGGCATCCTCCAGTACCAGCCCGACCCGATCGTCTCGACCGACATCCAGGGCTCCTCGTACTCGTGCATCTACGACGCGAAGCTGACGATGGTGCACGGTCGCAACGTGAAGCTCTTCGGTTGGTACGACAACGAGTGGGGCTACAGCTGCCGGCTCGTCGACCTGGTCGGGCAAGCTCCTCTGAGATGAGGCTGCCGCGCTCCGTCGAAACCGCCCACGTCGAGGGCAAGCGCGTCCTCGTCCGCGCCGACCTCAACGTGCCGCTCGACGGAGGGCGGGTCGCAGACGACACACGCATCCGGGCGGCGATCCCGACGCTCCGGCTGCTCCTCGACCGCGGTGCCGCCGCGGTCACCGTCTGCTCCCACCTCGGACGGCCGAAGACCGACGAGGACCGGGCGAAGTACGCGATCGCGCCGGTCGAGCGGCGACTGCGTGAGCTCGTTCCCGACGAGCGGCTGCAGGTGCTCGAGAACACCCGCTTCCACGCCGGGCGAGACGAAGAACGACGAAGGGTACGCCCGCGAGCTCGCCGTCGGCAACGACGTCTACGTCAACGACGCGTTCGGGTCCGCGCACCGCGCCCACAGCTCGACCGAGGCGGTGGCGCACCTGCTCCCCGCCTACGCGGGGCTGCTGCTGCTCGCGGAGCTCGAGCACCTGGGGCGCCTGCTGGGCGACGTCGAGCGGCCGTTCGTGCTCATCGCCGGCGGCGCCAAGGTCGACGACAAGCTCGCCGTGCTCGAGCACCTCGGTGGGCGCGCCGACCGCGTCCTCATCGGCGGCAAGATGGCGGAGCAGGTGCGCGAGCACAACCCGCTCTCGTTCCCCGTCGAGCTGCCCGTCGACGTCGTCGCCGCGAGCGCCTTCGAGGAGCACGCAGAGGCCGAGGTCGCGACCGTGGACGACGTTCCGCCCGGCTGGCTCGGGCTCGACATCGGCCCGGCCACGGCCGAGGCGTTCGGGACGATCATTCGCGGGGCACGGCACGATCTTCTGGAACGGCCCGATGGGCGTGTTCGAATGGAGCCGGTTCGGTGCGGGCACGCGGGCGGTCGCCGAGGCGGTTGCCGACGCCGACGCGTACTCGGTCGTCGGCGGCGGCGACTCGGTGCGCGCGATCCAGGAGCTCGGCCTGGCGGACCGCGTCTCGTGGGTGTCGACGGGCGGCGGCGCGTCGCTCGAGCTGCTCGAGGGCCGGGACCTCCCCGGCGTCGCTGCGATCCCGGAAGGGTGAGATGACCAAGCTGATAGCCGGTAACTGGAAGATGTTCAAGGGCCCGGTCGAGACGCTCGCGTTCTTCGACGGGTTCGAGGCGCCCGACGGCGTCGACGTGGTGCTCTGCCCTCCGTACGTCTCACTCGAGGCCGCAGTCGGCGAGGAGTGGCCGATCTACGCCCAGAACGTCCACTGGGCCGACGAGGGCGCGTTCACGGGCGAGATCTCGGTCCGGATGCTCGTCGGAGCTCGGTGTCCAGGGGACGCTGGTCGGCCACTCGGAGCGGCGGCTCTACTTCGGCGAGACCGACGAGACCGTCCGCCTTCGTGCCGAGGCCGCGCTCGCCGCCGGGCTCGGCGTGATCGCGTGTGTCGGTGAGACCGAGGCCGAGCGCGAGGCGGGCGAGACCGAGGCGGTACTGACGCCGGCAGGTGGCAGTGCTGCCGCGACACGAGGCGCTCGTGATCGCCTACGAGCCCGTCTGGGCGATCGGCACCGGCAAGACCGCAACCCCCGAGATGGCCCAGGACGCGCACGCTCTGATCAAGTCGCTCCACGAGACGCGCGTGCTCTACGGCGGCTCGGTCAAGCCCGACAACGCCGCCGAGCTCCTCGGCCGGCCAGACGTCGACGGCGCACTGGTCGGCGGTGCCTCGCTCGATGCCGCTTCCTTCTCGAGCCTGTGTCGGATCGCGGCTTCCCTCTCGTAACGCTCGTGATCCTCGACGGCTGGGGCCTCGCCCCGGCCGGGCCGGGGAACGCGGTCGAGCTCGCCGAGACGCCCGTCTTCGACGGCCTCTGGGCCTCCTTCCCGCACACCACGCTCGCGGCGTCGGGCGAGGCTGTCGGGCTGCCCGAGGGGCAGATGGGGAACTCGGAGGTCGGCCATCTCACGATCGGCTCGGGTCGTGTCCTGTTCCAGGACCTGATGCGCGTCAACGTCGCCGTCCGCGACGGCTCGCTGTTCGAGAACGCCGTGCTCTGCGCCGCGTTCGCGAGGGCAAGGGAGCGCGGCGGGAACGTGCACCTCATGGGCCTCGTCTCGCAGGGCGGCGTCCACTCGCACGTCGACCACCTGCTCGCACTGCTCGAGCTCGCGGAGCGGGAGGGGATGGCCGCGCGGACCTGGGTCCATGCATTCACCGACGGCCGTGACGTCTCGCCCCATGCGGCGGTCACGGATCTGGCGCGACTTCCCGCAGCGAGCATCGCGACGATCGTGGGCCGCTACTACGCGATGGACCGCGACAACCGGGCGGAGCGCACCGAGCGTGCGGTGGCGGCGATCCTCGACGGAGAGGGAGAGCGCGCCTCCGACCCGGTCGCAGCCGTCGCGGCGAGCTACGAGCGCGGAACGACCGACGAGTTCGTCGAGCCGATCGTCTTCCCGGCTGCGCCACGCCTCGACCCGGCCAACGACAGCGCCGTCTTCTTCAACTTCCGTCCCGACCGGGGCCGTCAGCTGTCACGGCGGCTTCTCGAGCGCGGCGTCGACCTCACGACGATGACCCGGTACGCGGAGGACATCGCGACACCGGTCGCGTTCCCCGAGCAACACGTGGGGGAGACGCTCGCCGAGACGCTCAGCGGTGCGGGCATCCGCCAGCTGCACGCCGCGGAGACCGAGAAGTACGCGCACGTCACCTACTTCTTCAACGGCGGCGAGGAGGCCGAGTGGGCGGGGGAGACGCGGGTGCTCGTGCCGTCGCCCCGCGATGTCGCGAGCTACGACCTGAAGCCGGAGATGTCTGCCGCCGGTGTCGCCGACGAGGTGGTCCGCGCGTTGCCCGACGGCTACGGCTTCTGCGTCGTCAACTTCGCAAACCCCGACATGGTCGGCCACACAGGCGTGATTCCCGCCGTCGTGCGCGCCGTCGAGACGGCCGACGCCGCCCTCGGACGGGTCGTCGAGGCCACCGCCGCGCTCGGCGGGGTCTGCCTCGTCACCGCCGACCACGGGAACGCCGAGCAGATGCTGGAGGCCGACGGCGTCAGCCCTCACACGGCCCACACGACGAATCCCGTGCCGCTCGTGCTGACCGTGGCGGACGCCCGGTTGCGCGACGGCGGCAGCCTCGCCGACCTTGCCCCGACCGTCCTCGAGCTCCTCGGCCGCACGGTCCCCGAGGCGATGACGGGACGCACTCTCGTCTTCCGTACGGACAACGAGAATCGGTGACATTTCAGTAAGTAGTAAAAAGTTGGTTTGCAAGCCGAGAACGGCTGTATGCTCGCCCCGAATTGGCGCTGGAACAACCTGATCTCGGGATCCTCAGAAAGGCCCAGTGCGGCGACGAGCGGGCATTCTCGATCATCGTTCGCGCCTACGAGCGGCCCATCTACAACTACGTCCTGCGTCTCGTCGGCGACCGGGCACTGGCCGAGGACCTGACCCAGGAGGTCTTCCTCCGCATCTACCAGGGCCTGCCGGGATTCTCGCTCCGCTCGCGCTTCACGACCTGGATGTTCCAGGTCACGAAGAACCGCGTCCTCGACGAGTTGCGGGCGCTGGAGCGGCGGCCGCGCAGCGTCGTCAACATCGACGACATCGCCCCCCTCGAGTCACTCGACGCACCCTTCGAGCGCGCGGAGACGATCGACGCGCTCTGGCGTGCCGTCGAGGCGCTCAACGTCGATCTCAAGATGGCGCTGCTCCTTCGCGACATCGTCGGCTTCTCGTACACCGAGATCGCCGACTCGCTCGAGATCACGCTCGCCACCGTGAAGTGGCGGATCTACAAGGCCCGTGAGGAAGTCCAGGCGGCGCTCGTCCGCGAAGGCGTCGGCGTCGCGACCTCCTCGGCCGGCGCACTCTCGACGATCACGGAGTAGGGGCTCGCCCCGTGCTCGATCGGGGGATCTCCGATCGAGGCGCAAGTTTTCTCTGCCGATCCCCTCTTCCAGGGTGACCCAGATCCCTCGTGAAAGGACCTTCGTGATGAAACGACTCTTCGCTCGGCGCGCTCACGGTTGCTGTGCTCGTGCCCGTTGCCGCTGCGCGAGCACGGCGCCGATCATCGGCATGTCGTCGACTCCCGGTGGCAAAGTCAGACTCGTCGCCCCGGCCGCCGTGGACCCTCGGATCTCGCGGCGTCGTGATCCGCTATCCGCGCTCGCCGGTCAGCCTCCGGGCGCTCGATCGGCTCGGTCGTGACATGCGAGGTGCGCCAAGAAGCGCGCTCGCTCGCCGTCGTCGAGGGCCTAGTGCCGGTGACTCCTCTCGCCGCTCACCGTGGAAACCGGTGGAACCCCCGCAGTCTCCGTCGGGTGCGCCACTCCCGCCGGCTTCGTTCCGAACGTGAAGGTCGGCGACATGATCGAGCTCAAGTGCGACCTGATCGCCGGGGTGTGGACGGTCCGGGTCGCTCACGACGAGGACGACCATTCGCGCTCCGGCGACGACGACTCGTCCGAGGTCGAGGTTCGGGGCACGCTCGCCTTCTCCACGGACGGGAAGTTCGTGATCGTGACCCCGACTGCGCCTCGCTCCGCGGTGACGTGCGCAATGCCGACGGGCATCTCGCTGGCACAGTTCCACGGCGGCGACCTCGTCAAGATGGAATGCGTCAAGCTCGGTGAGGTCCTCACGCTCAAGGAGATCGAGAAGAAGGGCACCTCTGGCGCGTCGTCGGGCGACGACGATGACGACGATGACGACGACGACGAACACGGGGATAGCGGCGAGGACAAGAAGTAGGCTCCTCACCGATGTCTGTCGATCCGATCCGTAGTGTCGGCGACCCGCAGACGCGGGTCGCCGGCACGCGGACGGCCGAGCTCTTCGAGGAGCACAGTCGTATGGTCTACGGGCTCTGCCGCGCACTCCTCCGCGACCCGGACGATGCGGACGACGCCACCCAGGCGACCTTTGTCTCCGCGTACACGTCCTTGCTCGGAGGCGGCGTGGTGCGAGAGCCGGCCGCGTGGCTCGCCACGATCGCGCGAAACGAGTGCACAGGACGCGCCCGCGCGCGCATGCGGGAGCCGTTGCCGCTCCTCGATGCGGACCTGGGTCACACCCGAGGGCCGGAGGCCGAGCTCGAGCGCAAAACGGTCGTCGCAGAGCTGCAGAACGCGATCTCCGAGTTGCCCGAGAAGCAACGCGAGGCGGTCGTGCTCCGCGATCTCTACGGGCTCCGCTATACGGAGGTCAGTGCCGCTCTCGACATGTCGATCGCGTCGGTCGAGTCTCTGCTGTTCCGTGCGCGCCGCAGTCTTCGCGTCAGCCTGAAGCCGCTCGCGAGCGGAGCGCTGACCGTGCCTGTCGCGGTGCGTGAGGGGATCGCGCAGGCGCTGCCCGCCTTCACGACGGGGCGCGCCGCAGGAGGCGGAGCGGCGTCCGGGGTGGTAGGGGTCGGCGTGCTCGCCAAGCTCGCCGGCGGACCGGCCGCGGTGAAGGCTGCCGCCGGCCTTGCCGCGGCCGTCGCCGCCGGCTCTGTAGCGGTTGTCGGGGTCGAGCACGCCGAGAAGCAACGCCGGAGTCAAGTCCAGCGAGATACGCAGTCGCAGCCGGCTGCAGTGAGCGATTCGCGCGCGGCCGCAACGGTGGCCGTCCCTTCGCTCATCGGCGTACCTGGTGGCTCCGTCACTGCGGAACTCCGCGACGGCCGCCAGCAGAGACCTGGTCGGGAGGACGGCAGTTCCGGCGGCGGCGTTTTCGGGGCCCGTGCCGGAACCCAGGGTCACGAAGGATCGGACGACACCCGGCGGGAGCACGGGGCCGGGAGTGACGATGGCGAGGGCTCGGCGGGTCCGGACGCAGGGGGCGACGACGACGATGCCGAAGGCGCAGGTCATTCGGGCAACCCGGGCGGAGTCGGGGAGCACAGCGGCGCAGGCTCGCACGGTGACGACAGCTCGGGCGACCGCCGATCACGGGAGGAAGTCCTGGATGCCGAGGCGTCGCACGCGGGTGAAGCGGACGAAGAACGTGAGCACGCGGGCGAGTCCGAGTCGGGCAGCGACCCGAGCAAGGCCGAGACTCCCGAGGGCACCGACGATCCGGAGGGCGTCGGAGAAGACGAGCCCGATCCCGACGAGCCGGCAGGGGACGGCTCGGACGGCGAGTCGGGCGATGGCCCGGCCCTGCCGCCCGCCTGACGCAGCGCCGCATACGATCAGGCCGTGGAGCGGTTCAGCTTCAGGCGCTTCGTCTTCGCGCAGATCGCGTTCGTCGTCGTGCTCACCGTCGGCACTGTCGGCTTCGTCCTGCTCACCGACGAGGACTGGTCTGAGTCGTTCTACCGCGCGGTCGTCACGACGACGCTCACGGGGCTCGACTCGCGCCCCGAAGGAACTGCCGCCGAGCTCTTCACCGTGATCCTGCTGCTGGCGGGCGTGGCAATCTTCCTCTACCTTGCGGGCGCGGTCGTCGAGATGATCACGCGCGGAGTCGTCGGAGAGTACTTCGGACAGGGACGGAGGAGAAGGGCCATCGCTCAGCTGCGTGACCACACCATCATCTGCGGTTTCGGCCGCGTGGGCCGCAGCGTCGCCGCGGAGTTCGACCATGCAGGCAGCGAGTACGTGGTCATCGACATGAATCCGGCCTCGATCGCCGCCGCTGTCGAGTTCGGGGCGCACGTCGTGCAGGGAGACGGCACCGAGGATGCCGACCTGGAGACCGCCGGTCTCCTGCGCGCCCGGGCGCTCGTCGCCTCCGCCGACTCGGACGAGAAGAACCTCTTCATCACGCTGTCTGCCCGTGCCGCCAGGCCGGAGATGTTCATCGTCGCGCGTGCCTCCGACGACTCGGCGGCACGGAAGCTCCTGCTGGCTGGCGCCGACCGCGTCGTTCAGCCCTACTCGTCGGCTGGGCTGAGGATCGCGAACCTCGTCCTGAAGCCGCAGGTCGCCGACTACCTCGACATCGTGTCGACTGCAGGTGGCGACGAGCTGCGCTTCGAGGAGATCACCGTCGAGCCCACGTGCGCTGTGGTCGGCCGCCCCATCGGCGACCTCGACATCCACGAGACGACCGGGGCCATGATCGTGGCGATCCGCCGCGGATCCGGTGCCTTCGTCGCCACCCCGGCTCCCGACTCCGTCCTCGACGCCGGGGATGTGCTGATCGGCGTCGGCTCGGCGGACGAGATCCGCAAGCTCGAGGAGCTCTTCGCTCCCGGGGGGCCCGGCGTTGCCTGACCCTGTCGAGCGGCTCGCGAGCGCGCTCTCGGAGGTCGCAGGCGCTCGGGTCGTGCTGGAGCGCCCCGCGGATCCCACGCACGGCGACTACGCCACCAACGTCGCGCTGCGGCTCGCCGGTACTGCTCGTCGGCCGCCCCGGGAGATCGCCGAGGAGCTGGCGGCGGCTGCAGGGGAGCTCGGTGGCGTTGCACGCGCCTCCGTGGCCGGCCCCGGCTTCGTCAATCTCGAGCTGGACGACGGCTGGTTCGTCCGGACCCTCGCGACCATCCTCGAGGCCGGCGGCGACTTCGGGAGCGGCTCCGCCGCGTCGCCCGAGCGGGTGCAGGTCGAGATGGTATCGGCCAATCCGACAGGCCCGATGACGGTCGCGTCGGCGCGGAACGGCGCGTACGGCGACTGTGTCGCGCGGCTGCTCGCGTTCGCCGGACACACGGTCGAGCGCGAGTACTACTACAACGACGCCGGCGGCCAGATGGACCGCTTCCGCGAGTCGGTCGAGGCGGTGCGCCGCGGCGAGGAGCCGCCCGAGGACGGCTACCACGGCGACTACATCGCCCAACTCGCGCAGGACGAAGGCGATCCAGTGCCGCGGATGCTGGCGCTGATCGAAGCGGCGCTCGAGCGGTTTCGGATCCGGTTCGACTCGTTCGAGCGCCAGAGCGTCGTCGAGCTGGAGATCCCCGAGGCGATCGCGCTCCTCGACACCTACGACGAGGAGGGGGCGCTGTGGGCCCGCACGTCGGCCCACGGTGACGAGAAGGACCGCGTCCTCGTGCGCTCCGACGGGACGCCGACGTACTTCGCGGCCGACGCGGCCTACGTGCGCCGCAAGTACGCGAAGGGCTTCGACCGGCTCGTCTACGTCCTCGGGGCCGACCATCACGGTTACGTCGGCCGGCTGCAGGCGCTCGCGGAGATGCTCGGTCATCCTCGTGACTCGCTGGAGGTGCTGATCTACCAGCTCGTCCACCTGACGAAGGGCGGCGAGGCGACGAAGATGTCGAAGCGGCGCGGCGACGTGGTCTTCCTCGACGACTTCATCGACGAGATCGGCGTCGATGCCGCCCGCTGGTACCTGGTCTCACGGGGGCACGATCAGACGATCGAGATCGACGTCGACCTTGCGGCGGAGAAGACGGCCAAGAACCCCGTCTTCTACGTCCAGTACGCCCATGCCCGCATCGCGGGAATCCTCCGCAACGCGCCCGCGGGACTTCGTGGCTCAGAGCCACGAAGTCGTCCTCGAGGGGCCGCTCGCCGCCGAGGAGCGCGACCTCGTGAAGCGCCTCGCCGAGTTCCCCGGCGTCGCGGCGGAGGCGGCAGCCCGACGCGCGCCGCATGCGATCCCGACGTACGCGATCCGGCTCGCCGACGACTTCCACCGCTTCTACCACCACCACAAGGTGCTCGGCTCTCCGCAGGAGAGCCTCCGGCTCGGGCTCTGCGCCGCCACGAAGGCGGTCGTCGCCCGCTGCCTCGACCTCGTCGGGGTCGAGGCGCCGGACAGCATGTGAGCGCCGGCGGCGCCTGATGCGCTGGAACCTCGGGCTCGCGGGTCTGGCCACCGCCTGGGGCCTGATCGCCGTGCTCGCCGGCGCCGTGTCGGTCGGTGCCGCGCCCCTTGCGTTTCTCCGCCTCGGGCTCGCCGCAGCGACCCTGGCCGTCGTCGCGCTGGCCGGTCGCCGGGTTCAGCTGCTGCGGCCGGGCCCTCACCTGTCGCCGCTGATCGCGCTCGGCGTCGTCCAGGCGGTGCACTGGTGGCTCTTCTTCGAGACGGTCAAGCGTGGCTCCGTCGCGCTCGCGGTGCTCACGTTCTACACCGCGCCGATCTTCCTCGCAGTGCTCGCGCCCCTCTTCCTTCCCGAGCGGCTCTCGAACGTGGCGCTCGGCGCGCTCGTGCCGGGAGGGATCGGCATCGCGCTCGTGGCGCTCGCCGGGGAGGATGGCGATGCCTTCGGGTGGGTTGCGCTGGCCTGTGGGATCGCGTCGGCGCTGACCTTCGCGGTGCTGCTCGTCCTCTCGAAACGGCTGCTGCACGCTCGTGCGGCGCCGCTCACGGTGGCGTTCTGGGACTGCCTCGTCGGCGGCATCGTGCTTGCTCCCGCGCTGCTGTACGCCGGTGGCGCAGTGCCGGCCGATGCCGCGGAGTGGGGTGCCGTGCTCCTGCTCGGCGTCGTGTTCACGGGCTTTGCAACGCTCGCCTACGCCGAGCTCCTGCGGCACGCCACCGCCCAGGCGGCGGGTATCCTCACGTTCCTCGAGCCCGTCTCAGCCGTCTTTCTCGCCTGGGCGCTGCTCGACGAGTCGCTCTCGCCGCAGGCGCTTCTCGGCGGCGCGTTGGTGCTGCTCGCAGGGATCGCCGTCGTCGTGCTGGAGCCGACCGACAAGCGCGTCAGCGAAGCCGTCGCCGGAGTAGGATCGATAGAGCAGTGAGCCCCGTTCGTGACCCCACCGTGCCCGATCGGAACCTCGCGCTCGAGCTCGTCCGGGTGACGGAGGCGGCTGCAATGGGCGCCGCACGCTGGATCGGGAGGGGCGACAAGAACGCAGCCGACGCAGCGGCCGTCGACCTGATGCGGCGAATGATCAACACCGTGACCATGCAGGGCGTCGTCGTGATCGGAGAGGGCGAGAAGGACGAGGCGCCCATGCTGTTCAACAACGAGCGCGTCGGCGCGGGCTTCGGGCCCGAGGTCGACGTCGCCGTCGACCCGCTCGAGGGCACGCGGCTCACCGCGCTCGGTATTCCCGGGGCGATCACCGTCATCGCCGTTGCAGAGCGCGGCTCGATGTTCTCCCCGGGCGCGGCGCTGTACATGGAGAAGATCGCCGTGGGGCCGGAGGCCGCACACGCGATCGACCTGAGCCTCTCGCCGACCGAGAACGTGCAGGCGGTGGCGGCGGCCAAGGGCATGAAGGTGAGCGACCTCACGGTCGTGGTGCTCGAGCGCGAGCGCCACGAGGACCTGATCGCGGAGCTGCGCGACTCCGGGGCCCGGGTGAACCTGATTCGCGACGGTGACGTTGCGCCCTCGATCGCCGCGTGCCGCCCATGGACCGGCGTCGACATGCTGATGGGAATCGGCGGCACTCCCGAAGGCGTCATCTCCGCAGCCGCGATCAAGTGCCTGGGCGGCGCGATCCAGGGGAGACTGTGGCCGCGCAACGACGGTGAGCGGACGGCGCTGCTCGAGGCCGGCTTCGATCTCGACCGCGTGCTCTCGGCCGACGATCTCGTTGCCGGTGACGACGTCTTCGTCTCCGCCACCGGCGTCACGGGAGGGTCGTTGCTGCAGGGGGTGCGCGCGAGCGCCACGGGCGTCGAGACGGAGTCGATCGTGATGCGGTCCCGCTCCGGCACCGTGCGGCGGATCGCGGCCTACCACCCCAACGACAAGCTTGCGAACCTGCGAATGGAGGACTGATGGCAACGTCGGAGCTGAGGGCGATCGCACGGTCGATCGTGGAGAACGACCGGGGCATCCTCGCCGCAGACGAGTCGACGGGCACGATCAAGAAGCGCTTCGACGCGATCGCGGTCGAGTCGACCGAGCCGAACCGGCGTGCCTACCGCAATCTCCTCTTCACGACGGAGGGGATGGAGGAGTTCATCGGTGGCGTCATCCTCTTCGACGAGACGATCCGCCAGCGGGCCGACGACGGAACGCCGTTCGCGGAGCTCCTCGCCGCCAAGGGCGTCGTGCCGGGGATCAAGGTCGACACCGGCGTGCAGCCGCTGGCCGGCGCGCCCGGCGAGACGGTCACGGAGGGCCTGGACGGCCTCCGGAAGCGGCTCGCCGAGTACTACGAGCTGGGCGCGCGGTTCGCCAAGTGGCGGGCCACCCTGTCCGTCGGCGACCGGCTGCCGAGCCGCTACTGCGTCCGGGTCAACGCCCAGGCGCTCGCGCGCTACGCCGCGCTCTGTCAGGAGGCGGGGATCGTCCCGATCGTGGAGCCCGAGGTGCTGATGGAGACCGACCATTCGATCGACGCCTGCTACGACGCCACCGCACGGACGTTGCAGGCCCTCTACGCGGAGCTCGCCGTCCAGCGGGTCGACCTCGAGGGGACGCTGCTGAAGCCGAACATGGTGATTCCCGGCAAGGGGAACGCGGACCAGGCGAGCCCCGAGCGGATCGCGGCGGCGACGCTCGATTGCTTCCGACGGCACGTGCCCGCGGTCGTGCCCGGGATCGTCTTCCTCTCCGGCGGCCAGTCCGAGCTGGAGGCGACGGTCAATCTCGACGCGATCAACCGGCTCGACGGACGCGTCTGGCCACTCTCGTTCTCGTACGGCCGGGCACTGCAGGCGTCGGCTCTGAAGGCCTGGGGCGGGCTCGAGGCGAACGTGGGCGCGGCGCAGGACGTGTTCCTGCACCGGGCGCGCTGCAACGCGGCCGCGGCCGGTGGGAGGTATGACGCCGGGGTCGAGGCGCTGGCGGCCTGAGACCCGGGCGACAGGCTGAAGCCTGTCGCCGGCGCGCTTTGCGGTAGGTTCTCGAGATGAGCGTCGGCCCCGTCGAGATCTTCGTCATCGCATTCGACGACCCCGAGTTCCATGGCGAGATTCGTGCCGAGCTCGAGCGGTTGCGCGACGGCGAGATCATCCGTCTCGTCGACCTGCTCGCCGTCCGCAAGACCGAGGACGGCGTGATCGAGGCGATTCAGCGCAGCGACCTCGACGCGGACGAGGCGCTCGCCTTCGGCGCCGCGGTCGGTGCGTTGATCGGGTTCGGGGCCGCGGGAGATGAGGGCATGGAGCTCGGAGCGGTCTGGGGCCTGCGTGAGCTGGCGGACGGTCACGTCTTCGACGACGAGGACAAGTGGCGGGTCGCCGACGCGATCGAGCCCGGCCAGGGCGCGATCGTCGCCCTGGTGGAGCACCGCTGGGCGATTCCCGTGCGCGAGGCCGTGCGCCGGGCCGGTGGTCACGCGGTGGCAGGCCGCTGGATCGCCGATCAGGACCTGATCCGGCTCGGCGAGAGAGCGATGCAGATCCCGCTCGAGCTCGACAACCTGTAGAAGCGGCTCAAGCCGCACGGCCACGCTGCCGATGGCAGGGCCGTGGTTCATGCGGCAACCACTGTCCCGCGCATCGTGGCGCGATTCGATCGTCCAGTCCCGGACGCGGTCGTCGAGTGGCGCTTCGACGAGCTCGAGCGGGCAGGGCTCGATGCGCTCGACGCGCTCGGGCTGGCACTCGACCCAGCGTTCGACATCGCGGCACTCAGGTCACTCGTCGCCCGTGGGTGCGAGGCGGCCCTCGCGGTCAGCATCGTGCGCTGATCGTCCGCGTTCCGCCCGCTCGATCCGATAGTCAGGCCCTTCTTGGTGTCTACTACCCTCTGGCGGCGCGTAGGAGCCGTGGAGAAGCCAGGGAGCACAGGAGGTTCTCGATGGGTGGTTCGGGATTTCGGGCAGGGGTCGGCCGCGTCGATGCGACGCCGCCGCTGACGGCACCGCACGCGAGCTGGGGTGCCCAGGTTCACGTGCTGCCGGACGGGGTAGAGGCGCCGTTGTGGGCATCTGCGCTCGTGGTCGACGACGGTACGACCATGGCGGCCTGGATCGACCTGGACCTCGTGATCATCACGCGGGCCGAGAGCGACGCGATCCGCGAAGCCGTAGGCGCTGCCCTGGGGATCCCGGCCTCGCACGTCCGGGCGAGCGTCACGCACAACCACGCCGGTCCTCCGCCGAGCGTCTGGAACTGGACGAGTCAGGGTCAGGCGGCGCTCGACGGGTACTTCGCGATGCTGCCGGAGTACGCGGCGGGAGCTGCGCGCGCTGCCCTCGGCTCGATGCGCCCGGCTCGCGTCGGTGCAGGCTCGGGAGAGAGCCGGGTGGCGATGAACCGCCGCGAGACGGCCCCCGACGGGAGGATGGTGACGGGCTGCAACCCGGGCGGCCTGATCGATCCCGAGGTGCTGGTGGGCCGGATCGACGATCTGGACGGCAGCCCGATCGCCGCGATCGTGGGGTACACGATGCACCCGACGACGCTCGGGCCTCCGAATCGGCTGATCAGCCCCGACTGGCCCGGCCACCTGAAGCGAACCGTGGAGTCGTTGACCGGGGCGATGTGCTTCTTCGCGCAGGGGGCAACCGGCAACGTCGGGCCCGGCCCGCAGGGGTTCACGGACGACGTCGGCGTCGTGAGGCGGCTCGGCGCGCAGGTCGGCTGCGAGGCCGCCCGCGTCTACCTGTCCCTCGAGCTGCCGGCCGTGGAGTACGTCCACGATCGTGTCCAGGAGTCGGGTGCGCCGCTCGGCGTGTGGAAGGCGGTGCCGCATCAGGAGCCGGCGCCGTCCGTCGGAGTCGTCGCGCGGTCGGTCGGCCTGCCGCTGAGCGACCAGCCGCCGCTCGACGTCGCGGAGGCACGCATCGCGGCCGCGCAGGAGCAGCTCGACGCGCTGAAGACGGCCGCCGCGCCGGCGGCGGACATCGAGGCGGCGACGTTCCTGACCAAGCGCGCCAACATGACGCTGACCCGGGTCCGGGAGTACGGCGGCCGGGAGGAGTCCCAGGTGGAGGTGCACGTGCTCCGGATCGGCCCTGTCGTCCTGGCCGGTGTCGAGGGTGAGCCGTTTGCCGAGCTCGGGCTCGAGATCAAGGAGATCTCGCCGTTCGCGCACACGTGGTTCGGCGGCTACGTGGGTGGCTGGGCGGGCTACATCCCGACGCCCGAGGCGTATCCGCTGCAGGGGTACGAGGTGGAGACGTCCCCCTTCGCACCCGGTGCGGCAGCGGTGCTGACCGGAGCGGTCGGCGCGATGCTGGCCGAGCTGGCGGCGGAGTCGCCGGTCGGCGAGGCGTAGGCAGGACAGCGCCCAGCCTCCCATCCGGGTGCACGCTGAGCGGAATCCGCGTCGTCCCGGATGCCTCGCGGGCGCGCCGCTGCGAAGGTCGCGGCACGATGGTTGATCTCCGCGAGATCACGATCCATGACTCGACTGCCAATCCTGCCCCACTCGGGTTGATGGGTTTCGGGTTGACGACCATCCTCCTCAACCTCCACAACGCGGGCTTCTACGAGCTCAACTCGATGATCCTCGCAATGGGCGTCTTCTACGGCGGCCTGGCGCAGGTGATCGCCGGCCTGCTCGACTTCCGCAAGGGCAACGAGTTCGGCGCGCCGGGTGGGAGGGCATCCTCACCGGCCTGCTCGCGGTCTACACGGCCACTGCGCAGATCTGGAACGACGTGTACGGCAGGACGTTACTCCCGCTCGGCCCTACGCGCCGGTAGGGCACCCTCGTGGTCCTCACGGCACAGCCCGGTGCGACTGCCGTCGGAAACGACCTGAACGGCCTGGGCATCGGTTGGGCGCGGCCCGATGGAAGAACCGGGACCACCCCCCTGCTCGAGGCGAAAGACTCCCCGGTGAGCCCGTCGACGGACCGCGGGTGTGGGCTTACGCTTCGGGAGATGTTCCTTCTCCACGACGCCCTCGTACCGCGTACCGATGCCTGGTGGCTGGTCGACCGCCTCCGGGTCGTCGGCCGTGCAGACGAGACGATCGCTGCGTCGGTGCTCGAGCGCGCGCTGACCGACCGCGCCCTGGGTGTCACGCTCACCGAGGCCGAGTGCGACGCCGTTCTCGATGCCCTCTGCCGCGACACGCCGCGGGCGGGGCTCGTCGAGCTCCGGGGCGCGCTGCTGCGCGAGCGCGAGCTCTAGCGTCGTCGTCGCTGCTGCGGACGGCGGATCGTCTCGCCCACCGCATCGCTGCCCCGCTGTGTGCCGCTCCGCTGTGCCTCTTGCGCTCTCACCGCGACCGCCTAACGTGAGAGCGAGGGGTGCGCGCCCACCTCAGGGGGAAGAAGCTCGGAGGGGAGTGGCGAGCATCCCTCATCGCCTTCGGTGTTCCACGGGCCAGACGGAGCGGGTCGGCCGGTCGAGGGGGGAGTGGCTGCCCGGCCCGGCCCGCCCCGCTCATCAAGCGTACTCCCGTCGACGCCCGCCTCACAGGCCAGTCTTACGGAACCCGGGCGTCCGTTTCGCGAAAGAGTGCGGGGACGAGGGCAACGTACCTCCCTCAACCCGCCCGAGCAGCGCCTCCGAAACCCCGCGCCACGCTATACGGAAGACCCGATAGTGCGGGCCTTTCTGAAGCGGGCGAAGGGACTCGAACCCTCGACCTACGGCTTGGGAAGCCGACGCTCTACCAACTGAGCTACGCCCGCGAGGCGCCAAGCTTAGCCGTTTCGCGCGAGTCCCCACGTGCGGGAAACCGCAGTGCCGCGTCCAGGTGGACGACCGGCCAGGAATCGTCTCGAGCGTGCTGGAGCAACCGCCCCGGTTCGGGGGGCAGAGCACTACGTGGCCTCGACACGCCTCTCCAGCGCCACCGATTGCGCCACGGGCCCTTCCCACGGCGATGCCGTCGTGAGAGACTCTCCGCATGAAGGTGATACTCGGCCTCGACATGCTCACTCTGGCGCTGCTGTACGGCTACTGCCTCGCTGCCCAGCCTCGCTACGCAACGCCGGGCGCGAGACGCCTGGCCACCTGGACGTACCGTCAGCCGCTCCTCGCCCGCTATGCGGTCGCGTTCGCGGTCTGGCTCGTGTTCATGTCGGGGCTGTACCTCTTCGCGCACGGCACCGCCGCCTGACGAGCCCGGTCGCCGCTTCATCGTTCCCTCACACCTCGTTCGTACACTCGGGGAAATGCGCAGCCTCGCACTCGCCGCCGTTGCCGCCGCCCTCGTGCTCGCGCCGATCGGCGCGCAGGCCGCGCCGAGGGCCGACCCCGACGTGTTCGCGGGGCTCGGCACCTGGATCGACATCTACGACGCGCCCGCGTACAGGAGCCCCGGCCCCACGGCGGCGAAGATCGCAGCACGGGGGGTGCGCACGGTGTACGTCGAGACGGCGAACGACCGCAGCACGGTCGATGTCGTCAAGCCGAAGGAGCTCGGCCTGTTCGTCGATGCGCTCAAGGCCAGGGGCATCCGCGTCGTCGCCTGGTACCTCCCGGGCTTCGTGAAGCCGCCGCTCGACGTTCGGCGCACCCGTGCGATGCTCTCGTTCCGGACCCCGAACGGAGCAGCGTTCGACGGCGTCGCCCTCGACATCGAGTCGCTGCGCCTGAAGAGCGTCGGCCTGCGGACGACGCGGCTGCTGGCGCTGAGCCGGATCCTGCGGGCCGAAGCGGGGGAGACCCCCGTTGCCGCGATCACCTATCCGTCGCGCGGGTTCGAGCGCCACCCCACCTGGTGGCCGGGCTTCCCGTGGCAGGAGCTGACAGGCCTCGTCGACGCCTGGATCCCGATGACGTATACGGGAACGAGCTTCCCGGGCTACGACGCCACCTACGGCTACGTCGCACGCTCGCTGCGCCTGTTGCGCACGGCCGTCGGCCCGGACATTCCCGATCCATGCGGCAGGCGGTGTCGCGAACCGGATGACGCGCCGACGAGCTGAAGGCGATTCGCCGACGCGGTCGCTGACGAGGGCACGGTGACCGGCTGGAGCCTCTACGACTTCCAGACAACCGGCCCGAGGGCGTGGGCAGCGCTGGCTCCGCTCGGGACGGGTTAGGAAGCATCGAGGCCGACGGCCTGCGGGATCGAGAGGAGCCTGCAGCGACGCAGCGGCGGCTCCGGCGGCGGTCGGGAATGGCGACGAAGAATGCGTCGCCCTGGATGTCGACCTCCGCACCGACCTCGGCGGCGAACGCGTTTCGGAGTATCGCCGAGCGCCTACGCCGGAAAGACGTCGAGCAGGCGGTCGATCCTGGCCACCGCCGTGAACCCGAGCCGCTCCAGGATCGGCTGCGACATCTGGCCCGCGCCCGGCACGACGGCGGGCAGGCCACGCGCCGCCGCCTCAGAGGCCCGGGCGGCGACGAGGGCGCGGTAGGCGCCGCGGCCACGTGCGGACGGGAGCGTTGCGCCGCCGAAGAGCAGGATGCCAAACGGCGTGTACGAGGCGTAGGCGGCGGCGACGGGCTCGCCGTCGACGAACGCGAGGAACGTGGATCCGTCGCGGCCCTCCGTCGCGAAGTCGGCCTCGGCCTGCGCGAGCTCCGCTTCCTCGGCCTTGCCGCCGAACGCCTCGTGTTGGATGCGACGTGCCGTGACGAGCTCGTCGACCGATGCGACCGGGCGGGCGGACGTCCCGGCCGGCACCACGATCTCGGTTCCCGCGGGGAGGACCATCCCGGCCGCCACCGGCTCGTCCTCGTCGGGACGGATGCCGAGCGCCGCGAGCCGTTCGACGAGGTCGGGAGGCGTGCACGATTCTCCGAGCTCCCACTCGGCACCGCTGCGGCCGCGTGCCCGGAGGATCGCGCGGATCTCCTCGACTGCGGCAACGACCTCGTCGGCCTCGAGCCGCACCCGTTGTACGGTGGCGCTGTGCGGCCCCGTGCCCGGGTGGAGGTAGATCGCGAACCGCCGGGTCGGGTCGGCGACGAGTTCGCGCCCGGCCGAGAGGGGCTGGTGGACGTTCGGGTTCTCGGCGAGCTCGCGGATCACTGCCAGGCCTCGATCAGGGCAGCGCGCGTCGACTCCAGGTGCTCGGGCAGCACCTTGACGTCCGCGAGGACCGGCATGAAGTTCGTGTCGCCGGCCCAGCGCGGAACGACGTGCTGGTGCAGGTGCGCCGAGATCGACCCACCCGCGACTGCGCCGAGGTTCCAGCCGACGTTGAAGCCGTCGGGCGCGTAGATCGCGGTCAAGGCAGCGATCCCCTGCACCGTGAGGGCGTGGATCTCGGTCGCCTCGTCGGGGTCGAGGTCTCCGAGCGCGGGCGCGTGCCGCATCGGTGCCACCATCAGGTGCCCCGACGAGTAGGGGAACTTGTTCAGCAGCACGACCACCTGCTCGCCGCGGTGCACGACCAGGCTCGAATCACCGAGCTCGCCCGCCGCCTCCTGGCAGAAGACGCACCCCTGCGCGGCGCCCGCCTCCTGCACGTATGCGAGGCGCCACGGCGCCCAGAGTCGTCTCATCGGGCGTCTTGTATCAGTATGCTCGCTGCGGCTGCGGCGCCGATTCCCGGGAGGGCACGTGCCGTACGCATTCGTCGAGAGCCCACACAAGACGGAAACCGACGGGCGGGTGATCCGGCTCGTGGTGATCCACACGATGGAGATCCCCGAGCGCGACGGGGCCGCCGCGCTCTGCGCCCGCTGGTTCCAGAATCCCGACTCGGAGGTCTCGGCGCACTACTGCGTCGATGCCGACACCGCGATCCAGTGCGTGCGGGAGCAACACATCGCCTGGCACGCGCGCGGCGGGAACGCGAACTCGGTCGGGATCGAGCTCGCCGGCTTCGCGGGTCAGCGGTCGCTCGGCTGGAGCGACGCCTACAGCCGCGCGGTCGTCGAGCGGGCGGCCAGGCTCACAGCGGACGTATGCAGGCGGTACGGGATCCCGATCCGCCGTCTGCGCGCGTCCGATCTCGTGGCCGGCAGGCGCGGGGTCACGGGGCACGCCGACGTGAGTGCGGCCTTCCGCAAGAGCGACCACTGGGATCCAGGTCCCGACTTCCCGTGGGCGCGCTTTCTGCGCTCAGCGCGCGGCAGCGACGTCGTCGAGCGCGCCGGCGAGGCCCGACGCGATCTCGTCGAGCTCCGCCCGCGTGATCACGAGCGGCGGCGAGATCTGGAGGCCCCCGCCGACGAGGGTGCGGGTGAGCACGCCGTGATGACGGGCTCTGAAGGTGACGCGGTCGGTGAGCCCCGGATCGTCCGCTAGGAGGGCCGGATCGATCTGAACCGCGGCGACGGCACCGAAGCCGCCTCGGATCTCGCTCACGAGCTCGTGAGCGAGCAGGGGCGCCAGCGCCGCCGGGATCTCCGTCTCGAGCGCGAGCCCGCGGGCGACGAGGCCCTCACGCTCGACGATGTCGAGGTTGGCGTGCGCGGCAGCAGCGGCGCTCGCATGCCCCGAGTAGGTGTAGCCGTGGCGCCAGACACCCGCGTCGGCCGTGTTCCAGAACGGCTCCTGGATCTTCCGGCCGACGATGACGCCGCCGAGCGGCACGTAACCGGACGTGATGCCCTTCGCGAACGTGACCGCGTCGGGATCGAGCCCGACGCGGTTGCACGCGAACCAGTCGCCGACCCGGCCGTAGCCGCAGATCACCTCGTCGGCGACGAACAGGACGCCGTGGGTGCGGCAGATCTGGCGCACCTCGTGGAGGTACCCGTCGGGTGGGAGCAGGATCCCGCCTGCCCCGATGATCGGCTCGCAGAAGAACGCCGCCACCCGCTCGGGGCCGATCTCCTCGATTGTTGCCCGAAGCGCCGCCGCGGAGTCCCAGGCGACGCGTGCGGTGCCGCCGGCGAGCGGGCCGACGCCGACCTTGAAGGCCTCGGTGCCGACGATGCTCGTGCCGTAGCCTGCAAGCCCGTGATAGGCGCGCTCACGCGAGATGATCACCGTGCGCTCGGGCTGGTCGAGCAGGCTCCAGTAGCGCCGGACGAGCTTGACGACGGTCTCGATCGACTCGCCGCCGCCGCTCGTGAAGAAGACCACGGCATCCTCCATCGGCGCGAAGCCGGAGATCCGCTCCGCGAGGTCGGTGGTGGGCCGGCTCGAGACGTCGCCGTAGTGCGAGTAGGCGTGGAGCTTCCGCATCTGCGCGGCCGCCGCGTCGGCGATCTCGGCGCGGCCGTAGCCGACGTTGGCATACCAGAGGCCGGCCGTCGAGTCGATGTACCGCTTGCCCTGGTCATCCCAGAGGTAGCACCCCTCACCCCGGTCGAGGATCAGCTCACCGGAGGCCTGGACGGCGTGCATGTCCGAGACGGGATGCCAGAAGCGCGTCATCTGCGCAACCCTATCGCGACGGCGGAACTGCCCGGACGCGAACCACGCGTAGGCGGTAGGGACAGCTCAAGTGGCTCAGAGCCACAAGCGCTGCCTCCTGTCAACCCGGTCCCGTGATCGAGCCAATGCCCGTGTTCAGCGTGGCGCGCGGGCAGGCGGCCCAGTAGCCCTGCTTCGCGGTGCGTGCTTCGGCGACGGCCGCGAGCAGGTCTTCTGCATAGCGTCCGCGGTCACCTCGGAAGAAATACGGCGACGCAGCGCCGTCCCGTACCAGTGCGACGTTGACGTTCTCGCCGGAAACGAACACGTAGCGCAACTGCCTGCCATAGCGGTCGGTGTCGTCCAGTGCCGGATCGCGCTGAAGCGTGATGCGTGAGCCCACGGGCGCCAGGCGCCGCAGGGCTGCGAGCGCCGCCTTCCCGTAACAGTCCCCGTGGAGCTCCGGCGCGTCGATCTGCACCAGACGGACCTTGCGGCCGGCCGTCGTGCGGAGCGTGTCGCCGTCGCTGACCGAGGCGACGGTGGCGGCTTCACCCCGGGGCGTGCCCGTGTCGGTCGGCGCGGGGGGAGTCGACGAGGAATCACCGCACCCGGCGGCCCCGACCGCGAGAGCCGCGAGCGCGACCACGAATAACGCTGGCGCCCGGCTGAAGCCGGGCACGGGCGCCCGTCCGCCGCTCAGTCGACCGGAACCCAGACGAGCCTCACGTCGGTGACGCGCACGTCCGTCGCCTCCAGGCGGATCGAGACGGTCTCGATCGTCTCGCCGATCGTCTTCCACTTGTCGTCGATCGCCGTCACCTCGTCGAGGATCTCCTGCTCCAGCTGCGCGAGATCGTCCGTCGTCTGCTGCACCTTCGCCTCCGCCGTGCCCCGGCGCTGCGCCGACGTCGCCGACTGGCCGTGCTTGGAGGCGACCGACCCCACGGCGGTGGTGATCGAGCGTGCGCTGCGCTTGCCGCCGAAGAGCGCGCCGAGCACTGCCCCGGCGCCGGTGATCAGCTCGTTCGCCTGCCGCGACTTCGTCTGCGTGTCGAGCTCCTCGACCCGGCGTTGAGCGAGCTCGAGGGCCTTCTGCAACCTGTCCTTCTTCGCCTCCAGGCGCTTGGTCAGCTTCACCGTCTCCTCGTCGGCGCGCGCCTGGCCCACCTCGTCGCAGCGTGTGAGGAACGCCTCCTCGGTCTCGCCGGGACGGGAGGCGAGCTTCAGCGCCTTGTTGCGGAAGATCTCCAGCGCTTCGTTGGCGACGAGCCGCGCCTGCACGTCCTTGCCGGCCCGAGCGAAGAACGTCGCCTCGCCGACCGGCGCGGACGGCAGCACGTAGGCGGCGCCGAGGGGTGCGTCGGGCCGGAAGTCGCGGTCGTCGAAGTCGACCACCGTCTCGGCGTCGAGGTCGAGCCCTCCGTCCAGCGGGCCGTAGAGCGCCTCGAACTCCTGCTGCTCGTCGATACCGGCGGCGGTGTCGTCGTAGCGGAGTGCGACACGCGTGGCGAGGAACGCCCGCAGGCGGGTGACGCCGGCCGTGGCACCGACCTGCGCTGCCCAGGGTGCAGCAGGGTCGAGGTAGGAGACGGTGACGCCGGAGGGTGCCGCGGGCGCGACGGATGTCTCGTCAGCGGCGAGCGGTGCCGCCGGGGCAGCCTCGGCGGCGGGCGGCGGCGCGAAGGGGCGAGGGACCTGGCTCATCAGCTGCTGCACCTGCTCCTTCGTCAACGGGCCGCGCAGGTACGACATCGCCCAGCGCGTGCCGAACACCCGCGGGCGCGAGTCCTTCGCCGAGACGAGCATGAACTGCCGCTTCTGCAGCGCGCCGATCGCGGCGTCGAGGGAGGCGATGTCGGCGCCGCCCGCAGCCGAGCGGAGCCCCTCGAGCACGCGTGCCTTGTCGTTCTCGGTCTGCAGGCGGCCGACGAGCCAGGTGCCGGCGTTCGACATCGCCTTGTAGTCGAGGTCGACGGGGTTCTGCGTCGAGAGCACGAGGCCGAGGCCGAACGCGCGCCCCTGCTTGAGGACGGTCAGGATCGGCTTCTTCGCCGGTGGCATCGCCGTCGGCGGGACGTAGCCGGCGACCTCGTCCATGTAGGCGAGTGCCCGCAGGTCGGAGGTGCCGGACTGGCCGCGCATCCACGTCACGAGCTTGGCAAACACGAGCGTGGTGACGAACATCCGCTCCTCGTCCGAGAGGTGGGCGAGATACAGGATCGCGGCCCGTGGCTTGCCCTCGGGGGTGAACAGCAACGACTGCGGATCGAGCGGGGCTCCCTCGCCCCAGGCGGCGAAGGCGGGTGAGGCGATCAGCGCGTTCAGCTTCAGCGCAAGCTCGGTGCGGTCTTTCGGCGGGAAGAACGCGTCGATCTCGAAGACGCCGAGCTTGCGGAGCGGGGGTGACTGGATCTGGCCGATCAGCCCGCCGAGATCGAGATCCTGGCCCGAGCGCCAGGCGTTCTCGATCAGGTTCGAGAGGAGGACGTGCTCGCGGCTCGAGAGCGGGTCGGCAGCGATGCCGACGAGGCCGAGGAGGCTCGTCACGGTGCCCTCGATCTCGTCGCGGAGCGTCTCCGCCTCGGTGTCCCACGAGAGCGCAGGCGCCCGCAACGAGCCGATCACGTTCAACGGCACACCCGCAGAGGAGCCCGGCGTGTACAGCGTCACGTCGGCGGCGTCCTTCAACTGCTGGATTCGCTCGGGGCCGATCCCCTGGCCGCCAAGGCCCTCGCGCCAGCTCGTCGCCGTCTTCTCGGCGAGCGCCTCGACGGTGATGCCCTCGGCCTGCGCGTCCGACGCGTTCACCCACGGCTCGAAGCTCGCGGGGGCGAGATCGGGGAACGTGAGCGCAAGGTTGCCCATGTCGCCCTTCGGGTCGACGATCAGCACCGGAATGCCCGCCAGCAGCGCCTCCTCGAGCAGGACGACGGCGAGGCCGGTCTTACCGGAGCCGGTCATGCCGACGACGACCCCGTGGGTCGTCAGGTCGCCCGAGCCGATGACGAGGTCTTCGGTGCCGGGCTTGCCCGTCGCAGGGTCGATGATCTTGCCGAGGTGAAACGAGCCGCGGTCCGCCATGAGGCCGAGTCTAGGGCAACGTGAGCCCGTAGAATCGCCGGATGATCGACAGGATCAGGGTCACACCGGGCACGAAGCCACGGCTGGCGAAGCGCGACGCGGGCGACCGTCTCGGCCTCGAGGGCAAGGAGGAGGCGTACGCCCGCCTCGACGAGCTGCGTACGAAGGTCGAGAAGCTGTCGCCGCGCCTCTACGCGGAGGGACGCCACAGCGTGCTGCTCATCCTGCAGGGGCTCGACGCGTCGGGCAAGGACGGGGTCATCCGCAGCGTGTTCGAGGGCGTCAACCCGCAGAGCTGCCGGGTCGTGTCGTTCAAGGCGCCGACCTCGACCGAGCTCCAGCACGACTACCTGTGGCGCGTGCACGCCGTCCTGCCGGCGCGGGGCGAGATCGGCATCTTCAACCGCTCCCACTACGAGGACGTGGTCGCGGTGCGGATGCTCGAGCTCGCCCCCGAGAAGGTGTGGCAGCGCCGGCCGGGCCACATCGTGGCCTGGGAGCGGATGCTCGTCGACGAGGGAACGACGATCGTGAAGGTGTTCCTGAACGTGTCGCAGGAGGAGCAGCGGGTCAGGCTGCAGGAGCGGATCGACGACCCCGAGAAGCGCTGGAAGTTCCGCAAGCGCGACCTCGACGTGCGTGCGCGCTTCGACGAGTACATCGCGGCGTACGACGAGGTGATCGAGCAGACCTCGAGCGAGCACGCACCGTGGCACGTCGTACCCGCCGACCACAACTGGGTCAAGGCCGTGGCAGTGGCGGAGCTGCTCGTCGCCGCTCTCGAGCGGATCGACCCGCAGCTGCCGGAGCCGGAGGAAGGCCTCGACGGGCTCGTGATCGAGTGACCGGCCGGGGTGAGGCGTCGCGCCTCACCCCGCTGTCAGGCCGCCAGGATCGGACGCACGAGGGACGCGGGGCAGCCGTCGCGCAATAGCTCCACCGCCTCGACGATGTCCACGCTGAGGTCGGCCGCGATCGCACGTGCGTCCGCCAGGGTGATCCCCCATTCGGCCAGCGCCTCGAAGCGGGCGCGAACCAGACGGGCGCGAAGCAGCTCGTCGGGTGGGATCCGGTCGAGCGTCTCGAGCTGTGCCGCAGTCATGACGCCTTCTCCTTCTGTTGCCGCAGTGGGTGCCTTCAGGGTTCGTCGATCCGCGGGGACACGCCTATCCCCGCTGGTGGTTCAGCCGCTCACCCGAGCAGGGGGACGATGAGGTGAGCCGGGCAGCCGCGCTGCAACAGGACGATCGCGTCGAGCAACTCGATGTCCAGGTGGCTCGCGATCACGAGCGCGTTGCCGGGTGGACAGCCGTGCCAGGTGAGGCTCTCGAACCGTGCCCGCAGGAGCTCTTCCGCCTCCGACGCCTCCAGCATCTCGAACTGTGCCGCAGTCATCCTGTTCCTCCTTCATCGGCCATCGCCGGTTGACGTGCAGGGTCGCAGTCTTCCCGCACGGCGAGGAGGGGGCCATCCCCCGCCGGGGGGGATCTTGATCCCCCGATCGAGTGAAGACCGGGTCAGAGGACGATCTGTACCGCTACGTCGGGCGGGCATCCGCGCTCGAGCAGGAGCCTGGCCTCGTGGAGGTCGACCTCGAGGTGGCTCGCGAGAATGAGCGCGCTGCCCGGGTCGTAGCCTGCCTTCGCGAGCACCTCGAAGCGCCAGCGAAGAATGGCCTCGGCTTCCGGGGTCTCGAGCGTCTCGAACTGTGCCGCAGTCATTGCCGTTCTCCCTCTCCGGAGTGCGTCGAACGAACGACATCACGTATCGGCAGGATGCGGCCCTTCCCATAGGGTGGGATTGCCACGCACCTTCGGGTGTGGGCAGGCGCCTGCCGGCGTCGCGGTCAGAGCCAGCGCTTGTGGCGGAAGAAGGCGATCATGCCGACCATGACGGCCACCATCAGGACGACGATGACCCAGAATGCCTCGTCCGAGGAGAAGCCGGGGAAGTCGACGTTCATCCCGAAGATGCCCGAGATCAGCGTCAGCGGCAGCACGATCACGCTGAAGATCGTGAGCACGCGGAGGACGTCGTTCTGCCGGTGGGAGATCACCGACTCGTTCGTCGACTCGAGGCCGTCGACGACCTCCTTGTAGTTGTCGAGCTGATCCCAGATCCGCTCGGCCGAGTCGACGATGTCGTCGAAGTAGAGATCGAGCTCCTCGGGCAGGAACTTGTCGACCCGGCGCTCGAGTGCGCGCAGCGTCGAGCGACCGGGCTTGACGACCTTGCGGTACGAGATGATCTCCTGCTTCACGTTGGAGATGTCGCGGACGACGTCCTCGGCGTAGCCCTCGAACATGTCGTCCTCGATCGAGTCGAGCTTGTGCCCGATCTTGTCCAGGATCGGGAAGCAGTAGTCGAACAGATCGTCGAGCACCTCGTAGAGCAGCCGGCCCGTGCCCTTCGCGAACAGCCCCTCCCGGAGCTCCTCGTCGTGCTCGCAGCGCGCGAAGAGGCGTGTGACGGGCAACAGCTCGCGGTTCGGGATCGTGACGAGGTAGTCCGGCCCGATGAACACGTCGAGCTCGGCGGCGTTCAGCCGCTGGATCGACTTGTCGTAGACCGGGAAGTGGAGCACGATGAAGAGGTAGCCGTCGTCCTCGTAGTCGTCGACCTTCGGGCGCTGGCGCTTCGAGACGATGTCCTCGACGTCGAGCGGATGCCACCCGAAGCGCTCCGACAGCATGTTCGCCGTCTCGAGGTCGGGGCCGACGACGTTGACCCAGGTGAGGTCGCTAGCGGTGAGCTCGCGAACCGGTACGGGGCGCGCGACGACCTCCGCTGTTCCGCGGCCGCGGCTCCTGCGTGTGATGCGGGGCAGGCTCGGCATCGGTACTGGGGGGTTCGTCGACCGCGAATTCCATGTTCGTGATTGTACTCGCCAGCCCTGCCTTGGCCACCCTCGCGGGCCCGCACACGATCAGGCGGCTGCGACGGGTGTTCGCCGCGCCTGCGCCGGCAACGCCGGCTCGAGCGCGAAGCTGAGCGCAGTTGCGAGCAGGCAGAGGGCGGCAGCACCGACCCAGACGCCCGTCGGCCAGACGTCGAGCACCGGGCCGCCGATCGCAGGCCCGAGGGCGAAGCCGATGCTCCACGAGAGCGCCGAAAGTGCCATGTAGCGACCGTAGAGCCGTGGCTCGGCAAGGTCCGCGACGAGAGGTCCCTGGACGGCCCCGTGCAGGCATTCGCCGACCGCGAAGAGCGCCATTGCGGTGGCGATGAGTGCAGCGGCCGCGAGGCCCGCGAGCCAGATTCCGGCGATCGGTACGAGCAGCCACGACGTGGCCCAGGTGAGCCCGAGCAGGGCGAGGACCCTCGTTCGGCGCCGTCCCTCGGTGCGGCGAGAGATCGGTAGCTGGGAGAGCACGATCACGACCGTGTTGACGAAGAACACGACGCCGATCGCCCGCTCGCTGATCCCTGCCTCGTTCTTCGCGTAGGCGGGGAGCAGTTCGAAGCCCGAGAACCCGGCGAGGATGAAGAGCGCATTCAGGCCGATGACCCGCATGAAGGCACGGTTGCGGAGTACGTCGCGGTAACTGCCCTGCTCGCCTCGTGGGCGTGCCGGGCCGAGGTCGGGGGCGGGCACGAACGCGTACAGGATGCCCAGGTAGACGAGGAAGGTCAGCGCATCGA
Organism: uncultured Thermoleophilia bacterium; assembly: GCA_963792455.1. Lineage (GTDB taxonomy): Bacteria > Actinomycetota > Thermoleophilia > Gaiellales > Gaiellaceae > Gaiella. The sequence goes on along the minus strand of CAWBWA010000011.1, from coordinate 817,689 downwards.
GCGCGAACAGGAGCGTGAACGACCCCGGATGCTCGGCCGAGGCGATGAGACCACCGACGAGGGCCCCGAGCCCGATGCCCAGGTTCATCACGACGCGCTGCATCGCGAAGGTGATGTGACGAAGGTCCGGCGGCGTCAGCCCGACGAGAAGTGTCGACTGCGCCGGCCAGAAGAAGCCGTTGCCAACACCTGTCACCGTGGCGACGACGAACGCCTGCCACGGTTGATGCACGAACGGATAGCCACCGAAGCCGATCGCCAGCAGCACGAGCGCCACGGCCAGGACGCGGCGGCCCCCGAGCCGGTCGACCAGCGGTCCCGACACGGGGCCGGCGACGAGGGCCACGAAGGCGTTGGTCGCGAGCACCAATCCCGCGATCGTGAGGGACATCCCGCGTACGTTGTGGAGGTAGATGAGCGTGAACGGCAGCACGATGCCGTTGCCGAAGGCGTTGCAGAGCCCACCGAGCTGCAGGGTCTGAACCGGGCGGGGAAGACGCGTGTCGATGAAGGGCAGCCGCACGCTGCCAACTGTACGGCCGGTGCCGGCACCTCGCCGTCGAGCGCGCTAGAGCACGGGCCCGGCGGCGGTGAACGCCGGCCGGGCGACGAGCGTGTCCCGCCAGCGCGCGACGTTCGGGTACGGGCCCAGGTCGAGTCCCGTGTGCGCCGTCCGGTAGAGAACCGGTGCGGCGGCGATGTCGGCGATCGTGAACGTTCCGAGCGCCAGGCCGGACGGGTCGACGAGCCCGTCGAGGAGCTGCAAGGTCGGCGCGATCGCCTCGGCGATCGCGGGCAGCGCGGCCGGATCGGGTGGGCCGCCGCCCATGCCGCGTCCCGGTAGGAAGCCGAGCGCCGGGGCCTCGAACCGGAAGAACGCTGGTCGGAAGGTGAGCGCCCAGCGATCGAGGAGCTCGTCCACCGCAGCCCGCGCGCGGAGGTCGGCCGGATAGAGGTCGTCGCGCCGCTCGCGGCTCGCGAGATAGCGCAGGATCGCGTTCGACTCGGAGAGCACGAGGTCTCCGTCGGCCAGCGCCGGAATGCCGCCGACGGGGTTCACCGCCAGGTACCAGTCGGGGCGGGGGAGATCGAACGGGACCGTGCGCCGCTCGTGGGCAAGACCGAGCTCCGACAGCGCGAAGCGTGCCTTGAGCGCGTTCGACGAGACGGGATTGTCGTAGAGCACCAGGGCCATGGCGCGATGCTACGCGAGCGTCAGTACACTGGGATGCCCGAGCGCCCGTAGCTCAGGGGATAGAGCGCGCGCCTCCGGAGCGCGAGGTCGGAGGTTCGAATCCTCCCGGGCGCATCGCTGGGACTCGATCGGGACTCGATCGTTGCGCGAGAGCCCGATCCGGGTGGCCGCGGCGGCCGCAGGCCGGGTGCTCTACTCGGTGCCGGCGGCTTCGAGGCGCTGGAGGCGCCAGTCGATCGCCGATCCCATCCGGTCGAGCTTCGCGAACATCTTCTCGCGCTCGGCCTCCAGGGCTGCTTCGGCCGCGTCGAGCCGGCGGGCGAGGGCACGGGCATCGGCGCTGCTTCCCCCCGACGCGACGCCGTCCGGTGACGTGACAACGCCACCACCGCCGGCAGCGGCTCCAGCGGCGACGTCTTCGATGCGCGCCTCGAGCTCGTCCATCCGCTGCGCCACGCCCCGCGATCGCATCACCTCCGCGATGGCGCGCTCCTGCGCGCCGAGATGCATGCCCATCCGCTCGATCGCCATGCGGAGACGCTCGAGCTCGCCCTCCGTATCGCCGTCGGAGGGTTCCGGTGCGGCCGGTCGCTCAGCGGGCCGTGCCGGATCGCCGGGAACCGCTGCCAGGGCGTCGGCGACCAGCTCGGAAAGGCCGTCGATCCGCTCGCCGAGGCGCGAGGCCTCCTCTGCCCACCCGGCCTCGGCCGCAGGTGCCTGCATGGTGATGCCGGCCAGCCGCTCCCGGAGATCCTCCGCCAGCTCCTGGCGCAGCGCCGAGAGATCGGAGCCGGCGGCTGCGTCGGGCTCGGGTCTGCTCTCGAGCGCGCCGACTCGCTCCGCAACGGCTTCCAGCGCGCCCACCAGGTCGTTCCGCGCCGTAGCGACTGCCAGCCGGATCTCCTCCCGAGCCTCGGCGTCGCGTGTCTCGGCCGACGCCCTCTCCGCGACGAGCTCGTCCAGGCGAGCGGCCACCAGCGTCAGCCTCGCACCGAGCTCGGGGTCGCCGGCAGGTCGTGAGGCCAGCTCGGTGGCGGCGGCACGAAGATCCGCGAGCGAGGCGTCGTCCGCTTCGAGCCTGAGGCGGAGCGCGTCGACGTCCCGGCGGAGTGCCGCCGTCGTGTGGTCGTCGTGCAGTGCTGCCAGACCGGAGCTCAGCTCGTCGATGCGCGCGGCGAGCTCTGCGACGGCCGATTCCCCGGCGTCCTCCCGCTCGGCGAGAGCGTCGACGGCGGCGAGGAGCTCCGTCCTGGTCGTATCCGCCGCGATCTGCTCGAGTCCCTGCGCGAGTGCCTCCACGCGGTCGGAGAGCGCCGGATCGACGTGCGGAACGGCGTTCAGCTCGTCCACGGCCACCGCGAGAGCCTCGATCCGGGCAGCGATCGCCTCGTCGCCCTCGCGGCGCCTGCCGAGCTCCTCGAGGGCGCCCCGCAGCTCTTCGAGCGCCTCGGAGCTCGCGCCCGACGCGGCCACCGCCCCCAGGCTCTCCACGCGGGCGGCCAGATCCGTGACGAGGGTCTCCATCCGCTCCACGCGTGCTGGAGCATCCGGATCGGGTGCGGCAATCGCCTCCACGCGTGCGCTCAGCTCCTCGAGCGACGCGGCATCAGCGGCAGCGCCGATCCGTGCCTCGAGCTCGGAGAGCGCTTTCCGGAGGCCCTCGAGGGCCTCCTCGCCCGGCGCATTGCTCAGTCGTGCCTGGAGATCGTCGAGGCGGGCCTCGACCTCGGGCGACACGGGGGCACGCGCCGTGAGCTCGTCGACCTCCAGCCGAAGGGCGGCAACCGACGCGGCGTCGGAGGTGGCGCCGAGACGATCGGCGAGCGCACCGACCTCCATCCGAAGCGCCTCCAGGTCGGACGCGGGCGCGACACCCTCGATGCGTGCCGCCAGCTCTTCGACACGCTCCATGAGCTCGGGCCCGAGGACCGGGCGATCGCTCAGCTCTGCGATCGCCGACCTCGCCTCGTTGAGCCGGCGCGACTCCTCCTCGACGGCGGCGACGATGTCGGCGAGTCGGGAGTCCGTCGCCTGATGCACCATGTCCACGTCTTCTCGCGTGACTGCCGTGACGGCGGCCGCAGTCATGGCTGCGATCCTGTCGGCCAGCTCGCCCGTCTCGGCCTGGAGCCCGCCGAATGCCTCCTCGAGACCGTTCGTCAGATGGTCGAGGCGCGCGCTCGTGTCGGCGAGCGCCGACTCGAGCCCGTGGAGGCGTCCGAGAGAACCGTCGATGTGATCGCGAACCTCGGCGAGGCTTGCCTGAAGCTCCTCCGGCGACACGGCCGCCGTCACGAGCCGCTGGAGCTCGGCCAACAACGGCTCGGTGGCGGCCATTCGGCGTGCGAGGTCGGTTACGGCAGACTGCACCCCGATGACGTAGTCATGGTCATCGGTCGGTAGCTGACCCTCGGGCGGGCTCCAGGCCGCGACGCTGAACAGCGGCTCGCCTGCCGGCTCGGCAGATTGCCGGGGGGCCGGCGGCGCCTCTTGCCACTGCTCGGCCAGTGCACTCGCGAGCTCGAGGCGCGTGATCGTGCCGCGGTCGACGAGAATCTGCCCCAGCGGTTTCCCGGTCCTCTCCTGCTCCGCGGTCGAGCTGGCGAGCGCTTCCGCGTCGATGAACCCGTGCGAGAGGAGAATGTCGCCGATCGTCGGGCGTGCCATCCCCTTGGCGGCGACCTGGCTCATGGGGTCGGGTCCCCGCTGTGCGAGGCTGGGTCTTGTCCGTGCCTTCGCCGGAAGGCGCTCGTGCCCACGCTCCGGGTATCGGAGCTCGCACGCCCACACTCGTCACTCCATTCAGGGACGGTGCCGTCGCGATAGGGTCAGATGGTGGAAATCGACGCCCGGATCGTCCGTCTCCGACTGGCCGAGACCTTCGTGATCGCGCGAGAGGCGCGCGACTGGGAGGACGTCGTCCAGGTCGAGCTCGGCTGGGGCGCCCACGTCGGCCGCGGCGAGGCCGCCCCGATCGACCGCTACGAGGAGACGCCCGAGTCCGCGCTCGCGTTCATCCAGGAGCACGCGCCGCTGCTCGGCGACGACCCGTTCGCGCTGGAGGAGATCGGCGCCCGACTGGCCGAGATTCCGGGCGAGCAAGCCGCCAAGGCCGCGCTCGACGCGGCGCTGCACGACCTCCAGGGCAAGCTGCTCGGCGTGCCGGTATGGCGGCTGCTCGGGCTACCGCGGGTCGGCCCGCCGACGTCGTGGACGATCTGGCTCGGCGACCCCGACGACATGGCCCGTCGCACCGAGGCGGTCGGTGGGCGCTTCAGGCGGCTCAAGCTCAAGCTCGGCGGTGGCGACGGCCTCGACGTCGAGCGCGTCCGCGCCGTGCGCTCGCGCACCGACCTGCCGCTGCAGGTCGACGTGAACGAATGGTGGTCGCTCGCCGAGGCACTCGACGCCATCCCGCAGCTGGCCGAGCTCGGAGTGGCGTACGTCGAGCAGCCGCTTCCGGCGGGGGACGCCGGCGCGGAGCAGCTCCGGGCGCGCTCCGTGGTTCCCGATCTTCGTCGACGAGGACTGTCACACGCTCGCCGACGTGGCTCGCTGCGCCGAGATCGCGCACGGGATCAACATCAAGCTGGCGAAGTCGGGAGGGATCCGGGAGGCGATCCGGATGGCTCACGCCGCCCGCGCCCTCGGGCTCGGGGTGATGCTCGGATGCATGGTGGAGTCGGGGATCGGGATCGCCGCCGGCTGTGTCGTGGCGCCGCTCTGTGATCACGTCGACCTCGACGGGAACCTGTTGCTCGCCGAGGACCCGTGTCCCGGCGTGGCCTTCGTCGACGGTGTGCAGATGCCCTCCGAGGAGCCCGGTCTCGGTGTCGGCTAGAGCCCGGCGACTCCTGATCCTGGCCGAGGGCTACTCCGGCGACCCCCACTACGGCAAGACGATGCGCGGCGTGCTGCGCTACCGTCGCGACGACGTCGTCGCGATCCTCGACTCGACCCGCGCCGGCGAGGACGAACAGGGAATCCCGATCGTCGCCGACGTCGCTTCGGCGCTGCCGCTGAGCCCGACGGCGGCGCTCGTCGGGGTCGCCACCCAGGGCGGCCGGTTCCCGCCCGCCTGGCGCGAGGTGCTCCGGCAGTGCATCCGGCACGGAATCGCGATCGAGAACGGATTGCACGAGTTCGTCAGCGACGATCCCGAGCTCGCCGAGCTCGCGGAGACCTGTGGTGTCACGCTGTCCGACCTCCGGCGCGCACCTGCCGGGCTCGACGTGCCGACGGGTGCCAACCTCGAGGTGCCGGGCACGATCGTCCTCACCGTCGGCTCGGATTGCGCGATCGGCAAGATGACCGTGTCGCTCGAGCTCGACCGCGAGGCCCGGGCGCGCGGGATCGCATCCCGGTTCGTCCCGACGGGACAGACAGGGATCGCGATTGCAGGCTGGGGGATCTCCGTCGACGCCGTCGTGGCGGACTTCATCGCCGGAGCTGCCGAGCGGCTCGTCGTCGAGGCAGTCGAGCGTGGGGGAGAGCTGCTCTTCGTCGAAGGGCAGGGAGCGATCACGCACCCCGCCTACTCGGGTGTCACGCTCGGATTGCTGCACGGGAGCGCTCCCCACGTGCTCGTCCTCTGCCATCGAGTGGGCGACACCGAGGTCGAGGGGTATCCGGGCCAACCCCTGCTGTCGCTGCCCGAGCTCGTGGAGCTCTACACCCGCGTCGGCCTGCCGGCGCGGCGGCCCGTGGTGGCGTGCATCGCGCTCAACACCGCGCGCCTCGACGACGACGACGCGCGCGCCGCGATCGCGGCTGCGGAGACGTCGACAGGGCTGCCGGCGGACGACCCCGTTCGCTTCGGTCCGGGCGTCTTGCTCGACGCAGTCCTCGATCACCGCTAGGGTTTCGACGTCCGCCCCCCCGAACGGGGGAGGCGGCGACCCAATCTGATGAAGAACACCCGTTCGCATGCCGTCGTCGTAGCCGCCCTCGCGGTGACCGCCCTCGCTTTCACGGGTGTCGCGCAGGCTGCGGACATCGGCGCGAACGACGACACCGGCAAGTTCGCCGCCGACGGCGGCAGCGCCTTCTTCGACCGGATGAGCGGTCTCGGCCTGCGGCAGACGGTGATGACCGTTCGGTTCCTCCCCGGCCAACCCGAGACGATCCAGGGCAAGGAGTTCCTCGACAAGGCCGTTCCCGTCGCCCGGTCGCGCGGCCTGAAGGTCGTCTTCGCGATCTATCCCTATCCGCCCAGCGCAGCTCACGCGCACGGCCGCCGAGGCGCGTGCGTTCGGCGACTACGCCGCGCTCGTCGCACGCGCGTACCCGCAGGTGCAGCAGTTCGTGATCGGCAACGAGCCGAACCAGCCGGCCTTCTGGCGGCCCCAGTTCTCGCGCAGCGGGGCGGTCCTCTCGGCTCCGGCGTTCGGTCGCTATCTCGCCGCCGCCTACGACGCGCTCAAGGAGGTCGACACGGGCATCACCGTCGTCGGGGTGGGCCTCTCGCCGCGCGGCAACGACAACGCGCTCGCCCGGAGCAACGTCTCCACGTCCCCCGTGCGCTTCCTCGCGGCGCTCGGCGCCTGGTATCGGTCGAGCGGTCGGAAGCTGCCACTGATGGACGGCCTGTCGCTTCCACCCCTACCCGCGGCTCGCAACGGATCCTCTGCTCCGCAGCCTACAACTGGCCAAACGCCGGCTTCGCCGACCTGAGCCGTGTCAAGCAGGCGCTTCTGGGACGCGTTCCACGGTACGGCTCAGCCGACGACCGTGGAGGGCCTGAAGCTCTATCTCGACGAGGTCGGCTGGCAGGTGCGACACGTCGGACCTGCCCGGCTACACGGGCCTCGAGAACGTTCCGGTCACGACCGAGAGCAGGCAGGCGGCCGTCTACGCCGAGCTCGTGCGACGTGTCGCCTGCGACGCGGACGTCGCAGAGGTCAACTTCTTCGGCTTCTACGACGACGTGTCGCGCGATCAGGGATTCCAGGCTGCGCTCCATCGCCTGGACGGAACGCCGCGGCGCGCGGCCGCCGCCGTCTCCGCAGCGATCAGGCAGACGTCGAACAGCCCGTGCAAACGGCCCGTCCGCTGGGCTCCGGCAACGACCGTCAGCGGTGCCCGCATGAGCGCACCGAAGACCCAGCTGTCGGGCGCGATTCGAACGCTCGTCGGCGCCAAGGAGGGTGCGACCGCCGTCGTCTGCCTCATTCGGGCCGGCTCCAACACGCGCCGGCAGGTCTCATCGGTGGGCTCGCTGATCCACAGCGCCGTTGCGCCATGCTGGCGCGGGAAGCTGACGCCGCGGTTCGGGCTGACGGCGAAACTCGACGTCCCGGCGCGGTTGCGCGGATCCGTTCTCGTCGCGGCGCGCATCTCGGCGCAGGCGAACCCGGCCAGGGGGTCGTCGTTCGTTGCGTCCCCCTCGGGTCCCTGACAGGCGGACCTTGACAACGAACATGTGTTCGTGCAGTATGACGAACAGATGTTCGCTCGACTTCTCCTCGTCTCGCTCGTCGCGGTCGTCGCCTGGGCGCTCTTCGCCCGGGACTCCGGCGCCGGTGGGCCGGAGCGCGCCTACCGTGTCCAGGCCGGAGACACGCTGTGGTCGATCGCCGCGACGTCCTACGGTGGTGACCCGCGCGAAGGCGTCTGGAAGCTGCGTGAGCGCAACCATCTCGCCGGCACGACGATCGCGCCCGGCCAGCTGCTCCGCCTTCCGTAGGGCGAGCGGCGCAGCCGTCAGCCGCCCGGCGGTGCCGCGGCCGCCTCGGGAGGCACTCAGGCGACTCGCGGCACACCCAACCGAAGGGGCAGGCATGGCCACCGACCGCATTCTCGACCTTCTCCGCCGGCCCGTCGATCCGGACGAGGTCGCCGAGATTCGCGAGCTCTGGAAGGTTCACTCGATCGCGGAGGACAATCGCGACCTTCCCGGTCTCATGTCGACGCTCACCGAGGACTGCGTCTACACGGTCGCCGGCACCGGCGTCCGCTGGGAGGGGCACGAGGGCGCAACGCGGTTCTACACCGAGCTGCTGACCGCGTTCCCCGACATCCATTTCGATCTCGATTACATCGTGATCGGCCCGCAGGGTGTCTGCGAGGAGGCGATCGTGACCGCGACCCACGAGGGGCGCTGGCTCGACCACGAGCCGACCGGCGAGCACCTCGAGTGGCGCAACGCGATCTTCTTCCCGTGGGATCCGGCCGCCCGCCTGTTCAAGGGCGAGATGGTCTACACGGATCTCGTGCTTCCGCGCTGACCACCCCGCTAGACTCGCCCTCGTGGACCTCGACGTCGTGTTCCTCGGGACGTCGGGCTCGGCTCCCACCGCCCAGCGGGCAACATCGGCAACGCTCGTCCGCCGCGGCGGCGACCGGCTCCTCGTCGACTGCGGCGAGGGCACCCAGCGGCAGCTGCTCCGCTCCGATGTCGGCCTGATCGACCTCGAGGACGTCTTCCTGACGCACTTCCATGCCGACCACTACCTCGGCCTGCCCGGAATGCTGAAGACGTTCGCCCTCCGCGGGCGCGAGGTGCCGCTGACCCTGTACGGCCCCGCAGGCCTCCGGGAGCTGCTCGCCGTCCTCCGGAGGGTCTTCGGCAACCTGACCTTCCCGGTCGAGTCGGTCGAGCTGCGACCGGGTGACGTGATCGACCGCGGGGACTACGAGATCCGGGCGTTCGCCGTCGATCACGGCCCCCAGGCGGTCGGCTACCTGATCGCGGAGGCGACACGGCCAGGCCGCTTCGACGTCGAGGTCGCCGACGCGCTCGGGGTGCCTCCGCGGGAGCGCGGCGCCTTGCAGCGTGGCGAGCGCGATAACGGTCGCGAATGGTGAGATCGTCCTGCCGGAGCAGGTGCTCGGGCCCGCGCGTCCCGGGCGGTCCGTCGCGCTGACGGGCGACACGGCACCGGCCGCGTCGGTCGTCGACGCAGCCGCCGGCGTCGACCTGCTCGTGCACGAGGCGACGTTCTGCGCCGACGAGCGGCAGCGCGCCCGCGAGACCCGCCATTCGACCGCGGCCGAGGCAGCGCTCGCCGCACAGGAGGCAGGCGCACGCATGCTCGCCCTCACACACATCTCGAGCCGCTACTTCGGAGGCGAGGCGGCCGACGAGGCCCGACAGCTCTTCCCCGCCACCGTCGTGCCTCGCGACTTCGACGTGATCGAGATCCCGTTTGCCGAGCGGGGCGAACCCGTCCTCGTCCCCCGGGGGGCACGGCGCGGCCGTGGCCCGACCCCCGAGCAGTGACGGCGGGCAACGTCCCCGACTTCGGCGCGCGCGCCAGGGTCTACGACACCCTGCGGCCAGCCGACGCAGCCTGGTGGGATGCATTCGCGGCGCTCGTCGACCTCGGGGATCTCCGCGGCCGCCGGGTGCTCGACGTCGGGTGCGGCACCGGCCGGCTGGCGACCGCTCTCGCCGACGAGGCTCGCGCCAGGGTGTGGGGCATCGACGCGAGCGGCGAGATGGTCGCCGTTGCACGCGAGACCGTGCCGGCCGGGGTCGGCGTTCGTCGCGGCGACGCCGAGCGGCTCCCCTTCCGCGACGGGTGGTTCGATCGCGTCGTGATGTCGCTCGTGATCCACCTCCTCGATCGTCCGTCCGCGCTCGCCGAGGCGCGCCGGGTCGTGTCGAACGACGGGCGGGTCGCGATCAGCACCTTCCACCCGGCGCACTTCGAGTCGTACTGGCTCAACCCCTACTTCCCCTCGATCCGGGCGATCGACGAGGTCAGGTTCCCGACCCCCGAGGCGATGCGGCGCGAGCTGAGCGCGGCAGGCTTTCCGCGCTACGAGGAGCGGCGTCTCACGGCCGACATCCCACTCGAGCGGGCCGACGCCCTCGCGCGCATCCGCGGCCGTCATATCTCCACCTTCGACCTGCTGTCGCAGGACGAGCTCGAGGAAGGCACCGCGCGGGCGGAGCGCGAGCTGCCCGAGCTCGTCGTGGCCCGGCTCGAGCGGCTCGTCGCCGTCGGCAGCGCCGCCTGACACGTCCGTCAGGCCCATCATCTAGACTCGTCGGACACCCTTTAAACCGGCACAGCGAGGCCGGAAAGGAGACACGGTGACAACGCATCTTCCCGGCCGAGAGACGGCCAAGGTCCTGCTCGACGCGGCCGCGGTGGAGCGGACGCTCTCCCGGATCGCGCACGAGCTGATCGAGCGCAACGCCGATCTCGACGCGCTCGCACTCGTCGGCATCCACACCCGTGGCGTCCCGCTCGCCAACCGCCTGCGGGCGCTCGTCGCCGAGCGCTCGGGCGTGCTCGTCGACATCGGCGCCGTCGACATCACCTTCCACCGAGACGACGTGCTCGTGCGCGGCGGCGGTCCGCCGCTGCATCCCCAGCCGATCGTTCGGGGCACGGAGCTCGACTTCCCGCTGGAGGGAAAGACGGTCGTGCTCGTCGACGACGTGCTCTTCACCGGGCGCACGATCCGTGCCGCGATCGACGCCCTGCTCGAGTACGGCCGGCCCGCCCGCGTGCAGCTCGCCGTGCTCGTCGACCGAGGGCACCGCGAGCTCCCGATCCGCCCCGACTACGTCGGCAAGAACGTGCCCACCTCGCTCGCCGAGCGTGTCCGTGTCGAGCTCGGCGAGACGGACGACGGGGACCGTGTCGTGCTCGTCGGGGAGGTACCGCATGACTGAGACCGCCCGGCTCCACGCTGCCCCCGACCACGGCGAGCCGCCGCTGCTGCCGCCCCGCCGGCACCTGCTCGGCATCTCCGACCTCGACCGCGACGGCGTCGAGCGCCTCCTGGGCACTGCCGCCACGATCGCGCGGTCGCTCGACCGCGAGGTGAAGAAGCTGCCCGCGCTCCGCGGCCGCCTCGTCGTCAACCTCTTCTACGAGTCCTCCACGCGCACGCTGTCCAGCTTCGACCTCGCCGCCAAGCGGCTCTCGGCCGACACGATGGCGCTGCGCTCCTCGGGCTCCTCCGTCGACAAGGGCGAGTCCCTGAAGGACACGGCGCTGACGCTGGCGGAATACGACCCGGACGTGATCGTGATCCGGCACCCGCACATCGGCGCTCCGCGACTCGTTGCCGACGCGACTCATGCTCACGTCGTCAACGCCGGCGACGGAAAGCACCAGCACCCGACCCAGGCGCTGCTCGACCTCTACACGATGCGCGAGGCCCTCGGGCGCCTCGAGGGCCTCCACGTCGCGATCGTCGGCGACGTCCTCCACTCGCGCGTGGCCCGCTCGCTGGTCGAGGCGCTCGCGCTCGTCGGAGCCCGCACGACGCTCGTCGGCCCGCCGACGCTGATGCCACGCGGGATCGAGGCGCTGGGTTGCGAGGTCACCTCGGAGATCGACGCAATCGGCGCAGCGGACGTCGTCTACGTCCTGCGGATGCAGCGGGAGCGCATGCTTGCGGGTGCCGCCTACGTGCCCTCGCTGCGGGAGTACGCGACGGAGTGGGGGGTCACGCCCGCCAGGTTGCGTCCCGGTCAGATCGTGATGCACCCCGGGCCGATGAACCGCGGGGTCGAGATCGACCCGCGGGTCGCCGACTCGGACGTGTCGCTGATCACGGAGCAGGTCCGCTCCGGGCTCGTCGTCCGCATGGCCGTGCTCTACGACCTGCTCGCGGGCGGCCCCGTCGACCTCGGCCCGGCCCTGGAGGTGGCATGACCCTCTTCTGGCCCGACGGTCCCGGCGACAACCTCGCAATCCGCGGTGCGCGCGTGATCGATCCCGTGCGCGGGCTCGACGGCGCCTACGACGTCACGATCGAGGACGGCATCGTCACCGCGCTCGAGCCCGCGGTCGAGTCGGCGCGGGGTCTCGTGCTCGCGCCGGCGTTCGTCGACCCGCACGTCCACCTGCGCGTGCCCGGCCGTGAGGACGAGGAGACGATCGCCTCAGGCACGGCCGCGGCTGCCGCAGGAGGCTACTGCGCGATCCTCGCGATGCCGAACACCGATCCCGTCGTCGACTCGGCCGCGGTGCTCGGAGCGCTGATCGAGCTGGCGCGCGAGGAGGCGACGATCCCGACCGGCTTCATGGCGACGATCTCGAAGGGCCTCGGCGGCGAGGAGCTGACCGAGATGGTCGAGCTCGCCCGGCTCGGGGCGGCCGGGTTCACCGACGACGGGCACCCGGTCGTCTCGGCCGGCCTGATGCGGCGCGCGCTCCAGTACAGCGGCGTGACGGGGCGGATGCTCGCGCTCCACGAGGAGGAGCCCACGCTCTCGCGGGACGGCCAGATGCACGAGGGCGCCGTCTCGGCGGAGCTCGGCCTCGCCGGCTGGCCGTCGGTGGCGGAGTCGGTGATGATCGGCCGCGACTGCGCTCTTGCTGCATACGAGCAACGCAGTGTGCATATAATGCACGTCTCGGCCCGGGAGTCCGTGGCAACGGTACGGGTCGCGCAGGCCGCCGGCACCGCCGTCACCGCGGAGGTCTCGCCCCACCACCTCTGCCTGACCGACGACACCGTGCGCACCCTCGACACCAACCGGAAGATGAACCCGCCGCTGCGCAGCGAGGACGACCGGCAGGCGCTGCTCGAGGGGCTGCGTGACGGCACGATCGCGTGCATCGCGACCGACCACGCACCGCACGCGCGGCACGAGAAGGAGACGCCGTTCGAGGAGGCACCGTTCGGGGTCACCGGTCTCGAGACGGCATTCGCAGCGCTCTACACCTTCCTCGTCGAGCCCGGGGAGCTCGAGCTCGGCCTCGTCCTGGAACGGATGTCCGCGGGGCCTGCCCGGATCTTCGGGCTACCCGTGCCCCGGATCGAGGAGGGCGAGCGCGCCAATCTCGTCCTGCTCGACCTCGACGCCACCTGGCGGGTGACCGAGAGCGGCTTCCGGTCGAAGTCGGCGAACTCGTGGCTCCTCGGCCAGACGCTGCGGGGCGCGATCGTGAAGACGATCGCCGACGGCCGGGTGGTGCACGCCGCATGAGACGCCCCGGGGAAGGCTCGTGACCCGGAGGACCGGCTGAAGCCGGTCGCCGCGCCGGCGACAGGCTTCAGCCTGTCGTCCGGGCTGGAGCCTCCGGCATGAGCAGCGGCTACCTCGCGCTCGAGGACGGCACCGTCTTCCCGGCCCGCTCGGTCGCCGCGCCGGGCGTGGCGTTCGGCGAGGCGGTCTTCACGACTGCGATGACCGGCTACCAGGAGACGGTCACGGACCCGAGCTTCGCCGGCCAGCTCGTCACGTTCACCGCCCCGATGATCGGCAACTACGGCGTCGACGATGCGCGCCTCGAGTCCTCCCAGCCGTGGGTGAAAGCGGTGCTGATGCGCCGCTGTGGTGGCCCAGCCTGGGCGCAGTGGCTCTCCTCGCACGGTGTCGTGGCGCTCGAGGACGTCGACACCCGGAAGCTCGTGCTCAGGATCCGGGCCGCCGGCGCAATGCGTGCGGCGGCCGTGGCAGACGAGGCCGAGCTCGACCCCGCCGCCGCCCTGGAGCTGATCAGGCAGCAGCCTGCGATGGAGGGTCAGGCGCTCGTCTCGGCCGTCTCGTCCGTTGCCCCTGCGGTGTTCAACGAGGACGGGCGCGTCCGCGTGGCCGTCGTCGACTACGGAGCCAAGACGTCGATCATGCGACGCCTCCGTCAGGCCGGCGCAGCCGTGACCGTCTTCCCGCACGCCGCAGATCCCGACGATCTCGCCGGCTTCGACGGGGTGCTGCTGTCGAACGGCCCCGGCGACCCGGAGCCGCTCCGGGCCGAGGTCGAGGCGATCCGCGGCCTGCTCGGACGGACGAGCGTCCTCGGGATCTGCCTCGGGCACCAGCTGCTCGGGCTCGCCACCGGGCACACCACCTACAAGCTGCCGTTCGGTCACCGGGGCGCCAACCACCCGGTGCTCGAGCGGGCGACGGGGCGCGTGCTCGTGACGAGCCAGAACCACGGTTTCGCCGTGGCGCCGAGCGACGACCGCGAAGCGACCTTCGTCTCGCTCTACGACGGCACGGTCGAGGGGTTCGACTACCCGGAGCTGAATGCGCGCTCGGTGCAGTTCCATCCCGAGGCCGGCCCTGGCACCCACGATGCCTGGCCGGTCCTCGAGGGCTGGGTCGCCGAGTTGGTGCCGCGACTCACGACGCAGGACAGAGGAGCGTCGTCGTGAGTCGCGGCACCAAAGTCGACATGGAAGCGGGGTGTCCCGCAACGACACTTCGTCATCGATCGTTGCGGGACACCCCGCCCCTCGAGGCCGCCTGATGCCGCGCCGCACCGACATCTCGTCCATCTGCCTGATCGGATCGGGGCCGATCGTGATCGGCCAGGCCTGCGAGTTCGACTACTCGGGCTGCCAGGCGCTCAAGGTGCTCCGCGAGGACGGGTTCCGCACGATCGTCGTGAACTCGAATCCCGCCACGATCATGACCGATCCCGGGTTCGCCGATCGCACCTACATCGAGCCGCTCGACGTCGAGGGAGTGACCGACGTGCTCCGGCGGGAGCGGCCGGACGCGCTGCTGCCGACGCTCGGCGGCCAGACGGCGCTGAACCTCGCGATCGAGCTCTCGGAGGCCGGGATCCTCGAGGAGCTCGGCGTCGAGCTGATCGGCGCGCGCGTCGACGTGATCCGCCGCGCCGAGGACCGTTCCCTGTTCCGCGACGCGGTCGAGAGCTGCGGCCTGCGGACGCCGCGCTCGCAGATCGTCACGTCGCTCGAGCAGCTGGGCGAGATCCCGGCCCCCGCCGTCGTCCGGCCCGCGTTCACGCTCGGGGGCCACGGCGGCGGCTTCGCCGAGACGGAAGCGGAGCTGCGCGCGATCGTCGAGCGGGGCCTGCGCGAGAGCCCGATCACGCAGGTGCTCGTGGAGGAGTCCGTCCGCGGCTGGGACGAGTTCGAGCTCGAGGTGATCCGCGACCTGAACGACAACGTCGTGATCGTCTGCTCGATCGAGAACCTCGACCCGATGGGCGTCCACACCGGCGACTCGGTCACGGTCGCACCCCAGATGACCCTTTCCGACGAGGCCTACCAGGAGCTGCGCGACGCCTCGGTGGCGATCATCCGTGCGGTCGGCGTCGAGACGGGCGGCTCGAACATCCAGTTCGCCCGCAGCCGCGAGACGGGCGAGATCCGGGTGATCGAGATGAACCCGCGCGTGTCGCGGTCGTCGGCGCTCGCCTCCAAGGCGACCGGCTATCCGATCGCGAAGGTGGCCGCGAAGCTCGCCGTCGGCTACACGCTGGACGAGATCCCGAACGACCTCACCAAGACGACGCCCGCCAGCTTCGAGCCGACGCTCGACTACGTCGTCGTCAAGTTCCCGCGATTCGCCTTCGAGAAGTTCCCGGGCGCCGACGCCACGCTCGGCACGCAGATGAAGTCGGTCGGTGAGGCGATGGGCATCGGGCGCACGTTCACGGAGGCATTCCTGAAGGGCTTCGGCTCGCGCGAGCTCGACCCGGGCTCGGCGACTCCCTGGGCGACGTTCGACGACATCCCGGAGGGCGTGCACCCGTGGTTCAAGGAGCAGCTCGCCCACGCGCGCCGCGAGCTCGCCTCGCTCGACATCCTGCGCGCCAAGCGGGCGGGCTGGGGCGACGACTCGATCGGCGCCGCCTGGGGCACGAGCGGCGACGACGTGCGCCGCACGCGCTATGCGAGGGGAATCAGGCCCACCTACCGGCGCGTCGACTCGTGCGCCGGTGAGGTCGAGGCGGCCTCGAACTACTACTACTCGACGTGGGGCGAGGAGGACGAGGCGCTCCCGCCGGCGACGAAGCCGCGCGTCGTGATCATCGGCTCCGGCCCGAACCGGATCGGGCAGGGGATCGAGTTCGACTACTGCTGCGTCCACGCGGTGCAGACCTTCCGCGGCCTCGGCTACGAGGCCGTGATGATCAACTGCAACCCGGAGACGGTCTCGACCGACTACGACACCTCCGATCGGCTCTACTTCGAGCCGCTGTCCCCCGAGGAGGTGCTCGCCGTGCTCGATCGCGAGCAGCCCGAGGGCGTCGTGACCCAGTTCGGCGGCCAGACACCCCTCCGGCTCGCCCGCCACATCGAGGCTGCCGGCTACGAGATCATGGGGACGCCGCTCGCCGCGATCGACCTCGCCGAGGACAGGGAGCTGTTCGGCGCCCTCGCCGACGAGCTCGGAATCCGCTGCCCACCCTGGGCCACGGTCGAGGGAGCCGACCAGGCGCTCGCCGCGGCGGCCGGGATCGGGTACCCGGTGCTCGTCCGGCCGTCCTACGTGCTCGGTGGCCGGGCGATGCGGGTCTGCTACGACGACGTTCAGCTGCGCCAGGCGATGAGCGCCGTCTCGGGGTCGGTGCTGGTCGACCGGTTCGTCGAGAACGCGGTCGAGATCGACGTCGACGCCCTCTGCGACGGAGAGGACGTGTTCATCGCCGCCGTGATGCAGCATGTCGAGGAGGCGGGAGTCCACTCCGGCGACTCCTCGTGCGTCCTGCCGGCCCAGTCCCTGACCCTCGCGAACGCGCTCGAGGTCGAGCACATCGTCAAGCGGCTGGCACCGGCTCTTGGCGTCGTCGGGCTCGTGAACATCCAGCTGGCGATCGCCGACTCGACGGTGTACGTCCTCGAGGCGAACCCGCGGGCTTCCCGCACCGTCCCCTTCGCCTCGAAGGCGATCGGGATCAATCTGGTCGAGGCGGCCTGCAAGCTCGCGGCGGGAAAGACCCTCCGCGACCTCGCGCTCCCGACGCCACGGCCGTTGCAGGTGAGCGTGAAGGCCGCGGTGCTGCCGTTTTCCCGCTTCCCCGGCGCCGATCCGGTGCTCGGGCCGGAGATGCGCTCCACGGGCGAGGTGATGGCGAGCGCTACCGACCTGCCGACCGCCTTCGCGAAGGCCGAGCGCGCGGCCGGCCGCCCGCTACCGGCCTCCGGGACCGTCTTCATCTCGGTGAACGACAGCGACAAGCCGAGCGTCGTCCCGATCGCCGCCGCGCTGGCGGGACTCGGGTTCGAGCTCGTGGCGACCGACGGGACGGCGCGCACGCTGCGGGCGGCCGGGCTCGAGGTGGGACAGGTGGCGAAAGTCGCGGACGTCGACACCGACGAGCAGACCGTCGTCGACCTCGTCCGGGAAGGCCGCTGCGACCTCATCGTCAACACGCCCCAGGGCTCCGGAGCCCGTGCGGACGGGTACCGGATCCGCGAGGCCGCTCTCGGCGGACGGGTGCCGTGCATCACCACCGTCGCAGGTGCCGCTGCCGCGGTCCACGCGATCGCGAACGCGCGCGCCGAGACGGCGCTCTCGCTCCAGGAACGCATCGGGCTCGGGGCGTGACCGGGACCGCGCTGCGCGACAGGAGCGCACTGCTGCGGGTCACGGGGAAGGAGCCGGTCGGCCCGTACACGCTGCTCAGAGTCGCGGCCGGTGCGCTCGAGCCCGGCGCACCCGGCCAGTTCTTCATGCTCCATCCGCCCGGCCACGTGCTGCCGCGCCCGATGTCGCTCTGCCTCGCCCGGGCGGGTGAGCTCGGCTTCCTGATCGACCCGATCGGCCCCGGTACGCACGCGCTCTGCGACCTGGAGGTGGGGGAGAGCGTGCACGTGCTCGGCCCGCTCGGAAACGGCTTCGACCTGACGGTACCGCGCCCGCTGCTCGTCGGTGGCGGGATCGGCGTGGCGCCGTTCCCCTACACGTCGGAGGTGCTCGGGTCGCCACCCGCGATCCTCGGCTTTCGCTCGAAGCACCACGCCGAGGCGGCCGCGCTCGTGCCGGGAGCCGAGGTCGTGATCGAGCCGACGTTCGTCACGGCGCTCCTTCCCGACGACCCGGGCGACGTGCTCGCCTGCGGCCCGGAGCCGATGCTGGAGGCCGTTCGCCGTCTCGTCCCGCAGGCTCAGCTCGCCTGGGAGGCACCGATGGCCTGCGGCTACGGCGCGTGTTACGGCTGCGTCGTCGAGGTGGACGGCCGCCTGCAGCGACTCTGCGTCGCCGGCCCCGTCCTGCGGGCGGCGTGACGGTCTCCCTCGTCAACGCGAGCGGCTGCCTCGACGCCCTCACGGCCCCTGACGTCGCGGCTGCGCTCGACGCATTCGTCACCAAGACGATCACCCCCGAGCCGCGCGAGGGCAATCCGCCGGTCCGGATCGCCGAGACGGAGTCCGGCATGCTCAACTCGATCGGCCTCCAGGGCCCGGGCATCGAAGGGCTGCTCGCCGAGACGCTGCCGGCGCTCGCCGCGCAGGGACTGCGGGTCTGGGTCTCCGTCGGCGGCTTCTCGATTGGTGACTACGCCGGGATCTGCGAGCGCCTGGACGAGAGGGCGGACGTCGAGCTGATCGAGCTCAATCTCTCCTGCCCGAACGTCGAGGAGGCGCCCGAGTCGTCGGCCCAGATCGTGGCGGACTGCCGCTCGCGCACGTCGAAGCCGCTCTACGCGAAGCTGTCACCCGCGACCTGGGACATCGCCGAGTCGGCGAGGGCTGTCGTCGCGGCCGGGGCGGACGGGCTCTCGCTCGTCAACACCATGCGCGGCATGGCACTCGACCCGGTCACCCTCCGACCCCGGCTCGGCCGCGGCACCGGTGGCTACTCGGGCCCGGCGCTCAAGCCCATAGCCCTCGCCTGCGTCTCGGCCTGTGCCCGCGCAGTCGACGTTCCAATCGTCGGGATGGGGGGCGTTCGGTCGGGGCTCGACGCTCTCGAGCTCGTCGCCGCGGGCGCCAGCGTTGTCTCGCTCGGCACCGTTCTGTTCGCCGACCCGGCCGCTCCGGAACGGATCCGGGCGGAGCTCCTGGAGGAGGCCACGGCACGCGGTTTCGCCGATCCGGCCGCTGCACGAGGTCTTGCCAACTGTTAGCAGTACAAAAGCCCTGCAAAATAAGGGTAACGGTTCAGCTTGACCACGCCTGCCGGATTGCTAGACTCGTGCATCCATGGTCGCCTCCAAGATTCAGGCACAAGCACCCGCTCGGTCTCTCGACCAGCGGATGGAGGCGCTGAAGCGGGCCAACGACATTCGCGTCCGGCGTGCTCAGCTGAAGAAGGACCTGAAGGACGGCACGATCCAGATCGAGGGGATCCTCCTCGACCCACCCGAGTACGTCTCGACCGCCAAGGTCTTCGACATGCTGATGGCCGTGCCGAAGTTCGGCCGCGTCAAGGCCGCCAGGCTGCTGAACCAGTGCCGGATCAGCCAGTCGAAGACGGTCGGCGGCCTCTCCGAGCGGCAGCGCGCGGAGCTCGTGTCGCTGTTCAACCGCTAGAACACCCGGCCCGCGTGCCCGACGCTCCCGTGTTCGTCATCACCGGCCCGTCCGGCGCCGGCAAGGGGACGCTGATCAAGGCGCTCGTGGAGCGCGTGCCCGTCCTGGAGGTCGCGATCTCGGCGACGACGAGGCCACGGCGACCGGGTGAGACCGACGGCGTCGAGTACCACTTCCTCGACTGAGGCCGACTTCGTGGCGCAGATCGACGCGGGCGCCTTCCTCGAGCACGTGCAATACGTCTCCGGGAAGCGCTACGGGACACTCCGCTCGGAGATCCAGCGTGTCGCCGACGAGGGGCGCGTCTGCGTGCTCGAGCTCGAGCTCGACGGCGCGCTCCACGTCCAGGAGGAGGTCTCCGGCAGCGTGACCCTCTTCATCGCTGCGCCGGTCGAGGAGCTGGAGCGGCGCCTGCGCGAGCGCGCCACCGAGTCCACGGGCGAGATCGGCGACCGGATCGAGCTCGCCCGCAACCAGCTCGAGCAGGCGCACCGGTTCCGCTACATGGTGCGCAACGACGACGTGGCGCGGGCGACGGGGTCGCTCTGCGCGATCGTCGAGCAGGAGCTCGAGTTCGCAGCTACCATGACGCCCTCATGATCGAGCCTCGCATCGATGACCTGCTGGAGCACGTCGACTCGCGCTATGCGCTCGTCATCGTCGCCGCCAAGCGGGCGCGCCAGATCAACAGCTATCACCATCAGCTCGGTGAGGGCATGGGCTTCGACGTGGCACCGCCGCCGCTGATCGAGTCCCGCTCGAAGAACTACCTGACGATGGCGATGGAAGAGATCGCGCAGGCCAAGATCGCCTACGCGTATCCCGCGTAGCGGGATGCCTGAGGCTCTAGCCGGGCGCCAGCGGCTTTTCAGCCAGCATCTCGCGGAGCTCACAACCGGCACACTGTGCCCGTGGCGCGCATCGTCCTCGGCATCACCGGTGGCATCGCCGCCTACAAGGCGTGCGAGATCATCCGCCTGCTCGTCACCGCCGGGCACGACGTGCTCCCGATTCCCGACGCGGGGGGCGGAGCGATTCGTCGCGGCGGAGACGTTCTACGCGCTCGCGCGGGTCGCGCCGCCGAGCGATCCGTATCCGCATCTCGAGCGGGCCGATCTGCTCGTGATCGCGCCGCTCACGGCGCACACGATGGCCCGGCTCGCCCACGGGCTCGCCGACGACGTGCTCACCGAAGCGGTCCTCGCACACGACGGCCCGGTGCTCGTGGCGCCCGCCATGAACACCCGGATGTGGGAGCACCCGGCGACACGCGCCAACCACGAGCTGCTGCTCGCACGCGGTGTCGAGATCGTCGGTCCCGCGAGCGGCGAGCTCGCCGAGGGTGAGGTCGGCGTCGGGCGGATGGCGGAGCCGGACGAGATCGTCGCCCGGGCGGAGGCGCTGCTGCGCACGTCGCACGTCGCTCGAGGGCGTCCACGTCGTCGTGACGGCCGGCGGCACCCGTGAGCCGATCGACTCCGTCCGCTTCATCGGCAACCGCTCGTCGGGGCGGATGGGGCTCGCGCTCGCCGACGAGGCCCGCCGGCGGGGCGCCCGCGTGACGCTCCTCGCCGCCAACGTGACGGCGCCGACTCCCGCCGGCGTCGAGGTCGTGTCGACCCCGACCGCGGCGGATCTCGAGCGCGAGGCGCTGGCGCGCGCCGACGCGGACGTGATCCTGATGGTCGCGGCCGTCGCCGACTACCGGGCGGCCGAGCCGGTGGCGGGAAAGCGGCCGAAGGACGATGCGCGCCTGGCAGATCGAGCTCACGCCGACGACGGACATCGCACGCGCGCTCGGCGAGAGCCGGCGTGCCGAGCCAGGTTCTCGTCGCGTTCGGCGCCGAGCACGGAGCCGCTGGGCTCGAGCGCAAGCGGGCGATGCTCGCCGACAAGAACGTCGATCTCGTCGTCTACAACGACGTGGGGCGCAGCGGACATCGGCTTCGACAGCCTCGAGAACGAGGTCACGCTGATCACCGCCGACGGCGACCGTCTCGTTCCTCGCGCTCCGAAGCGCGAGATCGCGGCTGCCGTGCTGGACGAGGTCGAACGCCTCCGCGAGGGTCGCTGATGGAGCGCGTCGACGGCGCCGGAGCCGTTGCCCGCGGCCGTCGCAGCCGATCTCGCCGACCGGGTCGTCGCGGGACTCGCGACCGTCATGCACGCGCCCGCCGAGACGCTCCGGCTGCCGCTCCTCTGTCTGCTCGCCGAGGGCCACGTCCTCGTCGAGGACGTCCCCGGCGTCGGCAAGACCGTCCTCGCGAAGGCGCTCGCCCGCACGCTCGACCTCCGGTTCTCGCGGCTCCAGTTCACTCCCGACCTGTTGCCGTCGGACGTCACGGGCGTGAACGTCTACGACCAGCAGGAGGGAGCATTCCGCTTCCGTCCGGGCCCGGTGTTCGCGAACGTGCTCCTCGTCGACGAGATCAACCGAGCCTCTCCGAAGACCCAGTCGGCGCTCCTCGAGGCGATGCAGGAGACGCAGGTCACGGTGGACGGCGAGACGTATGCGCTCGAGCGGCCGTTCCTCGCGATCGCGACGCAGAACCCGGTCGAGTACGAGGGCACCTACCCGCTGCCCGAGGCGCAGCTCGACCGGTTCGCGGTCAGGATGTCGATCGGCTACCCGCCGCTGTCGGAGGAGGCCCGGATGCTCGCAGAGCAGACCGGCGAGCCGCCGCTCGACCAGCTCGATCCCCGTCGCCGCGCGCGCCGACCTCGTCGCGGCGATCTCGGCTGCGCGCGACATCTTCGTCGAGGAGAGCGTGACCCGATACGTCGTCGCGCTGCTTCGCCACACGCGGGCGAACAGGCATCTGGCGCTCGGCGCGAGCCCGCGCTCGGGGATCGCGCTGCTGCGGCTGGCGAAGGCCCGCGCCCTCGTCGAACGCCGCGAGCTACGTCACTCCCGACGACATCCGCGAGATGGCGGAGCCGGTGCTCTCGCATCGCCTGCTGCTGGCCCCGCAGGCACGCTCGGCCGGGCTCGGCCCTGCCGACGTCGTGCGGGCAGCGCTCGACGGCACGCCCGTCCCGGTGTGAAGCGGGGGAGCTCCGGAGCCATCGGGCTCGGGCTCGCAGCCCTCGTCGCCTCATGGGCGTTCGGGTCGACGCCGCTCGCGGTGGTGGGGCTCGGCTTTGCCTTCGCCGGCCTGCTCTCGCGCACCTGGGCCAGAGCCGCAACCGGGGCGGTCGCCGTCGAGCGCACTCTCTTGCCGGGTGAGCGGATCGAGGGGAGCGACGTCGTGGTAGAGGCGCACGTCCGGCGGCGCGGCCTCCGCGGAGGCTCGGTCGTGCTAGAGCAGCGCCTCGGCGACGTGAAGCGCGAGGTGTCGGTGCGCCGCTCACGCACGGAGATCGTCTTCTCCGAGCTCCCCCGGGGTCGCCATCGGCTCGAGCCGCTCGAGATCGTGTTGACCGACCCGCTGGGGCTCGAACGCGTGGAGCAGCGGCTCGGGGAGCAGGAATCGGTTCTGATTCGGCCGCAGGTGCCCGTGCTGGAGTCCCTGTTTTCGACGCACGGCGCGCGCGATGCGGGCGCCGCCCGCTCGAGTTTCCGCCGGCCGACGGGATTCGAGATCCACGCGGTACGGGACTACGCGCCGGGCGAGCCGCTGCGGGCCGTGCACTGGCCGAGCACTGCACGCCGTGGCCGCCTGATGGTGAAGGAGCTCGACGATGCGCCGCGCGACGACATCGCCGTCGTCCTCGACCAGGATCTCGCCGGTGTTGCCGGGCCGGTCGGGCGCTCGAGCTTCGACGCGGCGGTTCGGGCCGCGGGAGCGCTGGCGCTCGCGCACGTCCTCTGGAACCGGCGTGTCGCTCTCGTCGGCACGGCACCCGCCACCGAGGTCGTTCGGGTCCACTCCGTCGGCCACGACTGGGAGGTCGCACTCGACGCCCTCGCCGAGATGATGCCCGTGGCCGGCGCCCACGCCGACCGGGCGCTGCGCTCCCCGGCCGCTGCGGTGTCCCGCGCACGCGAGATCGTCGTCGTGACGGGCCGGCCCGAGCGCGTCGTCGACGCGCTGCTCGAGCTACGGCGCAACGGGCGCATCGTGTCGCTCGTCGTGGTCGCCTCGGAGACGTACGCGGGCCGGCCTCCCAACGCGCCCCACGTCGCCCTCCTCCGGGCAGGCGCCCTCGGGCTGGCGGTGGCGGTCATCTCGGCGGATCGGCCGATCGAGGTTGCTCTGGCTGGGCGCCTCGAGGAGCTGCCCGGTGCCTAGCGGAGCCGCACGGAGGCTGACGGCGGCGGTGCTGCCCGTGGCAGCGGTTGCAGCCGCCTGGGCCTCGCTTGCGAGCCTGGCGAGCCCGATCTCGTTCGTCGCGGTCGGCGCGGCCGCGCTCCTGGCTTCGCTGCCGAACCGGCTCCGCTCCAGGGTTGCGGTCGCCGTGCTCGTCCTCCTCGGCCTGACCGCCGCGGTTGCAGGCGCCACGCCCGCGCGGGTGCACGAGGCAGTCCGGCGCGGGGCAGAGGACATCTACGCAGTGGCACCCCCCTTCGACGCCGTCGCACATCCCGAGCTCCACGCCCTCGTTCTGCTGGCCGCCGCGGGATTCGGGCTCGGCATCGCGGTCACGGCCGGCACCCGGCCGTTTGTCGCGGCGGCGCTCACCGCGGCCGGTGTCGGCTGGGCGACGACGATCCTGCCCTCCAGCAACACGGTGGCGATGGGTACGCTCGCGCTGCTTGCGGCACTGTGGCCGGTGGCTGTCCGCGGCGTCCGCGATCGGCGCGGGCTCGTTCCGGGTGCTGCGGTGCTGGCCGGTGTCGTCGTGGCTGCGACGCTGGTGGCCGGCGCCGGGGCGCGACCCTCCGTCGCAGCGGTCGATTGGAAGAGCTGGGACCTGTTCGGCGAGTCGCGCGCGGGCCGCACAGTGGCGCTGGTCTGGAGCTCGGACTACGGCGGCATCGAATTCCCGGCCGCGAAGACGACGGTGCTGCAGGTCACGGCGCCGCGCCGAGCGCTCTACTGGCGCGCCACGACCCTCGACAGCTTCCTGGGCGATCGGTGGGTGGAGTCGCTCCACGCGACGGGTCCCTCGGGCTCCGACGGCCGCCTCCCGCACGACCCTCTGCTCCCCGGCGCCGCGGCGGCGCGGGCAGGCTGGGTCAAGCAGGAGGTAGACGTTCGCGCCCTCGTGGACGACCACGTGATCGCTGCCGCGCAGCCCGTGGCGATCGACCGATCCGACACGGAGATCCGGTATCGCAGTGGCGGCGTCATGCTGGCGGTCGGCGGGCTCCGCGGGATGCGCCGGTACACGGTCTGGAGCTACGCCCCGGCGCCGACGCCTGCGGCTCTCGTCCGCTCGCCGGCCGTGTACCCGGATTCGCTGTCGCGGTACCTCGACGTCGGACGGACGATCGTGCCGCCGTTCGGCACCCCCGGGCGAGCGACCGCGGTCGCGGCGGTCTTCGACGACCTCCGCTATCAGCAGCTGTGGCCGTACGAGGGCGTCTGGCGCGAGGCCCGGCGTCTCACCGCGAAGTCGACATCGCCGTACGAAGCGACGATCGGCATCGAGCGCTGGCTGCGCTCGGACGGCGGCTTCGCCTACGACGAGCGGCCTCCGCTCGCGGCCGGTGCGCCTCCGCTCGCGGATTTCCTGGAGCGGACGAAGCTCGGCTACTGCCAGCAGTTCGCCGGCACGATGACTCTCATGCTGCGCTACCTGGGGATCCCCGCCCGCGTCGCCGTCGGCTTCACGAGCGGGACCTGGCAGGACGGCCGCTGGATCGTGACCGACCATGACGCCCACGCCTGGGTCGAGGCCTGGTTCGCGGGCCACGGCTGGCTCACCTTCGATCCGACGCCAGGGCGCGGCACGCTCACGGCGACGTACACGAACGCGTCCGACTCGGCCGACGCGATCCGGGCGCTGCGCACCGGCCAGTTCCTCGGCGTCGGTGGCAGGGGCAGCGCGACGTCGGGGAGAGGAATCGCACCCGAGGCGCGAGCCGGCGGGGGCGGCTTCCACTGGTTGCTGATCGCACCGTTCGCGGCGGTCGGAGCAGCCCTCCTCGTCCTCGCGCTCGCGAAGGGATCCCGGCGGCACCAGCGCTCTGCGACCCGGGATCCCCGCGGCCGGGCCTCGGCGGCGCGGGCCGAGCTGGCTGCTTTCCTGCGCGATCAGGGAGCGCCCATCGCCGCGACGGCGTCCGTCGCCGAGCTCCGGCTGGAGCTCAAGCGCCTCGGCGTCGGCAGCGATGCGTTTGCGGCGGCGTTCTCACGCGCCCGCTACGGACCGCCTGCCGGCGCGCAGGCAGCCGCGAACGACACTCGCCGCGAGCTGCAGCGGGTGATCTCGATTCTCCGCAGCCGCATCGGGCCGGGGAGGCGGATCCGTGGCTTCCTGGCGCTCCGCTCGCTCCGCGGCGGTTGACGGTTGAGGCACCATACGGGCGTGAGCCAGGCCTACGACCTCTACCAGCTCGGCCGGGCCCGACTCCGCGAGGGCATGGCCGCCCAGGCAACCGTGCCGCTCGAGAAGGCGCGTCGGCTCGAGCCGGAGAAGGCGTCGATCCGCGAGGCGCTCGGGATCGCGTACTTCAGGATCACCGACTGGCACGCCGCAGAGCGCGAGTTCCGCAAGGTCCTGGAGCTCTCGCCGGTCGACGACTATGCACACTACGCCCTCGGGCGCTCGCTGCTGCAGCAGGGCCGACGGGCGGAGGCGTCCACGCATCTCAAGCTCGCTCGCTTCCTGCAGCCCAGGCCGCCGGGTGAACCGTCGCTCGACGACGTCGGCTGACGCTTCCGCGGGACGCTACGACTCGTCGAGATCTGCGAGGAGCGTGGCGTAGCGGCGATACCGGCGGGTGGCCGCGCCGGTGAAGTCGGCCGCGTACTCGGCTGCTGCGTCCTCGTCGAGCGTGCCGGCGTAGGACTCGCGAATGTCGAGCAACCGGTCGGCGATCGCGTCCACGACGAGCTGATAGTCGCCGTACGCCTCCTCCGCCTCGTCGGCCGCAGCGGCGTTCCACGCGTCCTCGGCCTCCGCCGCTTCGGCGAGCAGCTCGGCGTCGTCGGCC
Organism: uncultured Thermoleophilia bacterium; assembly: GCA_963792455.1. Taxonomy (GTDB): domain Bacteria; phylum Actinomycetota; class Thermoleophilia; order Gaiellales; family Gaiellaceae; genus Gaiella. The sequence continues at coordinate 791,302 of CAWBWA010000011.1, read as the reverse complement.
GCGAAGAGGTCGAGCTGCCGTTCGACGAGGTCGTGGAAGCGGCCACGGCGACCGAATCTCACACGAGCTCCTCGTACAGCGCGAGGTGCTCGGTCGCAGCCCTGTCCCAGGTGAGGGCGGCCCGCGCCCGGGCCGCCCCTGCACGTGCCTCCGCGAGCCCGTCGGGATCGTCGAGCAGCTCGCGCAGGGCCCGCTTCAGGCCTTCCACGTCCCCGGGCGGGACGACGCGGCCGGCGCCGAACGCGCCGACGAGCTCGCCCAGGCCCCCGACGTCGTAGACGACGGCGGGCACGCCGGCTCCGAGCACTTGCAGAAGAGCACCGGACTGGTCGAGCTCCGCGGAATAGGGGAACACCGCCACGGTCGCGGCGCCGAGCGCACGGAGCAGCTCCGTCTCGTCGAGGTACCCGAGCCGCCACTCGGCCCGATCGTGCGCAGCAGCCCGGAGTGCGTCGAGGGGGATCCGGGGATCACCCGCGACGAGGAGCCGGGCGCCGGGAATCCCGAGGACCGCCTCGACGGCGTCGGGGAGACCCTTGTAGGGGCGGATGACCCCGAGGGCGAGGACGGTGCGGCCGTCGTCGTCCCGGACCGGATCGCTGTGGAAGGCGGGATGTGCGATCACGCGTAGCTTTGCGGCGGGGACGCCGAACTCGGACAGCGTGCGCCTGCCGCGCTCGCTGTGGGTGACGACCCGGTCGAAGCGCCCGAACAGCCTCTTCCACGTGCGCGTGTGTCGGGCGGTGCGACGGGGCAGGAGGTCGTGCGCGGTGAAGACGAGCGGACGGCGCGTGCGCAGAAGCCAGGCATCGGCCTCTGGCACCGCGACCCACTGGAGATGGAGGACATCGCAGTCTGCGGCCGCGAGCCGGAGGAGCACGCGTGGGTGGCCGAGCGCCTTGGCGGCGAGACGGCCGGGGCGTGAGCCGATGCCGGCCGACAGCCCGTAGAGGGTGTCGTCGACCGAATACCCGGCGACGGGTGGCACGGCCCCGTAGCGGAAGCGGGATGTGAGCAGCCCGACGTCGACTCCCTGCTTCGCGAGCGCCGTGGCCAGCGCCGCATCGTACGGCGGCGTGTAGGCGGGAGGGTCGGCGATGACGATGCGCATCGGAGGCAAGCCTAGAGGCTTGCCGGTCAGCGTCCGCAGCAGGAACGCCTTCGAGCACGGCGGCGGCGGCATCGACCCGGCTTCGTCGCCGGCGTGATCGCGGGCCCGCTCATCGTGTGGCAGCGCGACCGCCGTGTGCACAATGGTCGGGTGCTCTGCGACCACACATCGCTCGAACGGGTCGTCGGATGACCTTCGAGGAGGCACGGGCACAGTTCCCGGTGCTCGACCGGATCGCGTACCTGAACGCCGGCACGTTCGGGCCAATCTCGTCGGCGACCCAGCAGGCGATGCTGACGGAGCTCGAGCGCGACTTCGACGAGGGCCGCAGCGGGATGCCGTACTTCCTGCGGATCCTGGAGTTGCGGGAGCAGGTGCGCGCGCGGCTTGCGTCACTCGTCGCTGCCGACCCGCTCCATGTCGCGCTCACGTCGAGCACCACGGATGGCTGCAACATCGTGGTCGCGGGCCTCGGGCTCGGCCCTGACGACGAGATCGTGACGACGACGGCAGAGCACTTCGGCCTGCTCGGGGCCCTCGGAGCGTCCGGCGCCCGGGTGGTTGTCGTCGAGCCCGAACCCGACCTAATCCGTGCTGCGGTGACGCCGCGAACGCGCCTGCTGGCGCTATCGCAGGTGCTCTGGACGACCGGACGGGTGCTCCCGGTTCGTGAGCTGCGCGCGGAGACCGGCATTCCCGTGCTCGTCGACGGAGCACAGTCGGTCGGGGCGCTCCCCGTCGCTGCGGCGGGCCTCGACTTCCTCACGATCTCGGGTCAGAAGTGGCTCTGCGGCCCGGATTCGACGGGCGGCCTCGTCGTCGCCGATCCCGAGCGGCTGCGGGTTACGGCGCCGAGCTACTTCGCCCAGGCCGGCTACGAGATGGACGGGACCTTCGCGCCGCGCCCCGGTGCGGCCCGCTTCGACCCGGCGTGGTGGGCGGCCTCGTCGCTCGTCGGCCTGCTTGCCGCGCTCGACGGCAGGCCGGCGTGGGGCTTCGACCATGCCGCCGCGGTCGCCGAGCGCTGCCGCGAGCTCCTCTCGGCCCGGGTCGAGGTCGTCAGCCCAGACGAGCGCTCGACCCTCGTCGCCTTCCGCGGGCCCGGCGAGACGGCGGAACTCGTCGAGTCGCTGCACAGCGCAGGCGTCCACGTGCGGGACATCCCGGGGACGGGGCTGATCCGGGTCTCCTGTGGCTGGTGGACGTCCGAGGACGACCTCGAACGCCTGCTCGCCGCACTGCCGGCGTGACGCGGCACGGCTCCTGCCCCTGCGGGGCCGTCCGGTTCTCGATCGACGGCCCCGTGCGGGACGTGATCGTCTGCCACTGCGAGGCGTGTCAGAGGGCGACGGGCGGCCCGTGGGCCGCAGCGGCCGCGTACCGCCGTGATCTCTCGGTCGTGGACGAGACGGCTCTGGCCTGGGAACGCGCCGCGGTATCCGAGCACAACGCAAGCCGGGGTTTCTGCCGGAGCTGCAACGCCTACGTGTTCTGGGACGCGCCCGCGCGGGAGACCATCTCGTTCTCCGCCGCGGCACTCGGTGAGGACGGCCGGGATCTCGAGGTGGCGGGGCACATCTGGCTGCGGGACGGGCAGCGGTTGCCACAATCCGTCAGGGCGAACTGGCGCGATGGAACCCCGGCGTCCGGCTGAAGCCGGACACCACGGCACGTCGCTGCGCTAGCCGGCGACGGGCAACCCGAGGTCGCCGGCGATCGGCTGCAGGGCGGCGACCACGTTGGCGATGTGCACGTCGAGCTCGAGACCGAGGCCCTCGGCGCCCGCGTAGACCTCGTCGCGGTGGACTCCCGCCGCAAACGACGGCTGCTTCAGCTTCTTGCGCACGGACTTCGGCTCGAGGCCCTCGAGCCCGGTCGGACGCACGAGGCCGCAGGCGTGCACGAACCCGGAGAGCTCGTCGCACGCGAAGAGCGTTCGCATCAGGAGGGTGTCGCGCGGGATCGCCAGGTGCTCGGCATGCGACAACACCGTGTCGATCAGCTCCTCCGGATAGCCCTCCTCGCGGAGGATCGGGGCGCCGTCCTGGGGATGCTCGTCGAGCGTCGGGTGGATCTCGTAGTCGAAGTCGTGGAGCAGGGCGGCACAGCCCCAGAACTCCTCGTCCTCGCCGAACTGCCGCGCGTACCAGCGGGTCGAAGCCTCCACGGCCAGCGCATGCCGGAGCAGCGACTCGCTCGTCGTATAGCGCGTCAGCGTCTCCCACGCTCTCTCACGGGTCACGTCCATGGCACGGGTACGATAGCGCCCGCCTCATGCAGTCGTTCGTCATCCAGGGCGGTCGCCCGCTCTCCGGCACGATCCGCGCGTCCGGAAACAAGAACGGCGCTCTGCCGATCCTCGCCGCGACCGTGCTCGCCTCGGAAGAGGTACTGGTGTCGAACCTGCCGCGCATCCGCGACGTCGAGATCATGGTCGAACTGCTCGCCGACCTCGGCGCCGACGCGACGTGGGTCGGCCCGAACGAGGTCCGCGTCGACAGCTCCGGGATCTCGAAGACCGAGCTCGACCCCGACCTCTGCCGCGAGATCCGCGCCTCGTTCCTGCTCGCGGGGCCACTGCTTGCGCGCTTCGGCCGGGTTGTCGTGCCGCCCCCCGGCGGAGACGTGATCGGTCGCCGACGCCTCGACACGCACATCCACGCCTTCGCCGAGCTCGGCGTCGAGGTCGAGATCAACGGCGCCTACGACCTGCGCGCCGAGCGGCTCGTGGGGACCCGGATGTACCTCGACGAGGCGTCCGTGATGGGGACGGAGAACGCGATCATGGCCGCGGTGCTCGCCGAGGGTGAGACCGTCGTCGGCCACGCCGCCTGCGAGCCGCACATCCAGGATCTTTGCCGCTTCCTCGTCGCCATCGGCGCCGAGATCGAGGGGATCGGCTCGAACGTTCTCCGGATCCAGGGGGTCGACAGCCTCGGCGGCGGCACATACCGCATCGGGCCGGAGCACATCGAGGTGGCGAGCTTCGCCGCTCTCGCGGCCGTGACGGGAGGCGATCTGACGATCGAGGACGTCGAGCCCGACGATCTCATCTCGATCGTGCCGGCGTTCCGGAAGCTCGGGATCGCGTTCGAGGTGGGGGAGACGACCCTGAGGGTTCCGCCCGGACAGGCGCTCGGCGTGGTTGACGACCTCGGTGGGCAGATCCCGAAGATCGAGAGCGGCATCTGGCCGGCCTTCCCGGCCGACCTGACGTCGATCGCCGTCGTCGCCGCAACCCAGGCGACCGGCACGGTGCTCGTCTTCGAGAAGATGTTCGAGAGCCGCCTGTTCTTCGTCGACAAGCTCGTCTCGATGGGCGCACGGATCATCCTCTGCGACCCGCACCGTGCGGTGATCACCGGACCGGCGAGGCTCCTCGGTCAGCGGCTCGAGAGCCCCGACATCCGCGCCGGCATGGCGATGGTGATCGCAGCCCTCTGCGCCGAGGGCCGGTCGAGCATCGGCAACATCCGGCAGATCGATCGTGGCTACGAGCGAATCGACGAACGCCTCCGTGCGCTGGGCGCCGATATCGTGCGCGAGGAGCTGTGAGCGGCGCCCGGCTCATACCGGGCAGCGGCCAGGTGAACGTCGCCACGGGCGTGCCGGTGCTCGACCACCTGCTCACCGAGCTCGCGCTCGCCGGACGGTTCGACCTCTCGCTCGAGATCGAGCCCGACGAGCCGGCCGCCGAGGTCGACGCGGCCGGCGTCGCGATCGGACGCGCCCTGACGCCGCTGCTTCGCGCGGGCGCGCACGGCAACGGGGTGATGCTCTCGGCGGAAGCGCTCGCCATGGTGGTCGTCGAGGCCACCGGCGCTTCGCTCGTCGTGTCGAATGCCGACCTCACCGGCGCCGGAGGTCTTCGCACCGATCTCGCGGCACGGTTTCTCGGCTCACTCGCCGACGCGGCCGCGCTCTCGCTGCACGTGCGGCTGATCGAGGGCGAGAACACCGATCATGTGCTCGAGGCCATCTTCAAGGCGCTCGGCGTGGCCCTCGCCGAAGCGCTCGACCGATAGGAGGAAACACCGTTGGAGAAGATCGTGATTCGCACAGAGAAGGCACCCGCCCCGTTTCAGGGGGCGCCGTACAACCAGGCGATTCGTGCCGGTGAGCTCGTGTTCGTCGCCGGCCAGGTCGGCCTCGTACCCGGCCAGACGGCCATCGAGGGTGACATCGCCGCCCAGACCGAGCAGGCGCTCCGCAACCTCGCGGCCATCCTCGAGGAGGCCGGCAGCTCGCTCGGGAACCTCGTCAAGACCAGCGTCTTCCTCCAGGATCTCGGCGACTTCGCGGCGATGAACGAGGTCTACGCCCGGTACGTCGGCGAGCGCCCACCGGCCCGTTCCACGTTCCAGGTCGCAAAGCTTCCCGCCGGCGCCCTCGTCGAGATCGAGGCCGTCGCGCACGTCTAGGAGGGCTTGGCGACGATGCCGACCGAGATCCGCTCCTACGTCCGCTCGCTCGGCATCGACGCCTACGTCGTCGGCGGGGCCGTCCGCGACGAGCTGCTCGGGCTTCCCCATGCGGACGAGGACTTCCTCGTGCCCGGAGTCGATCAGGCCGGGTTGAGGGCGCTCCTCGAGCCCCACGGCCGCGTCGAGGACATGGAGGTGCACGGCCAGCTCGTCGGAGTGCGCCTCTTTCCGAGCGACCGCGCAATCCGGGCGCTCGTACCTGCCGGCATCGAGCTGACGCCACCGCGTGCCGAGAGGTCGACCGGGCCCGGCCACCGCGACTTCGCGATCGCCAGCGACGCCGACATCGGGCTCGAGGAGGACATGGCCCGTCGTGACTTCACGATCAACGCCATGGCGCTCCCGCTCGACGGCGGCCCCATCGTCGATCCGTTCGGCGGCAAGGAGGACCTCGCGCACCGCACGATCCGCACCGTCGGCCCGACGAGCTTCGCCGAGGATCCCCTCCGCATCGTGCGGGCGCTGCGGTTCGTGTCGCAACTCGGGTTCGACCTCGCAGCGGAGACCCTGGCCCAGATGGAGGCCGGAGCAGCGGGCCTCGACCACGTCTCGGCCGAGCGGATCGGAGGCGGCATCGCGGCCGACGGGCAGGGCGAGCTCTCGAAGCTTCTCCTCGGACGCGAGCCCGCCCGGGCGTTGCGCCTCGCGCGCGACACCGGAGTGCTCACCCGGATCATCCCCGAGTTCGCTCCCACTGTCGGTTACTCGCTCGATTCCGGGCGGCAGCCCCTCGCGCTCGAGGAGCACGCCTTCGTCGTCGTGCAGAAGGCCGCGGACGCCGGCACCACCCTCGAGGTGCGGCTGGCCTGCCTGCTCCACGATCTCGGCAAGCCCCAGGCCGACAGGGACGGGCGCAGCCACGCAGCCGTCGGGGCCGAGATCGCCGACCGCATCCTGAAGCGGCTGCGGTATCCGACACGAGTCCGGCACCACGTCGTTCGCATCGTCGCCGGCCACGCCTTCTCGCTCGACGGAGCGTTCGACGAGCTCGCCGCCCGCCGATTCCTGGCAGAGCACGGTGACGGGCTGGCCGCCGACCTGATCAGCCACAAGACGGCAGACCTCGCTGCGAAGCAGGTTCCGGTCCAGGAGCTCGAGTGGGTCGCGAAGATGAGGGAGATGGTCATTCGCGAGAGCACGCAGCCGCACCGGATCGCCGACCTGGCCGTCACCGGTGACGACCTCCGGGGGATCGGCTTCGACGAAGGGCCCGAGCTCGGCCGCGTCCTGCAGGCACTCCTCGGCGACGTCGTCGACGACCCCACGCGAAACGACCGTGCCTGGCTGCTCGAGCGCGCCGCCCGGGAGCTCCCGTGAACGCCGACGCTGTTCGCGAGGCCTACGAGGCCGTCTGCGCCGAAGCGGGGGCGGGGGTGACCGTCGTCGCTGCCACCAAGTACGTCGCCGCCGAGGACATGGGCGTGCTCGTCGACGCCGGGATACCCATCGTCGGAGAGAACCGGGTCCAGGACATGCAGCGGAAGCACGGGGGCTTCGCCGACAGCTTCCGGTGGCACTTCATCGGCGCCCTGCAGTCGAACAAGGCCCGCGTCGTCAACGAGATCTGCGAGCTCGTCCATGCCGTCGACACCGACTCCGCGGCCCGCCGGCTCACAGTGCCGTGGCTGCTCGAGGTGAACCTCGCAGGCGAGGCGTCGAAGAGCGGCGTCCCGGAGAGCGAGATCGAGGTGTACGTGGAGCGCTACGGGCTGCTCTGCGGCCTGATGACGATGCCGCCGTTCGCCGACGATCCGGAGGCCAGCCGATCGATCTTCCGCCGCCTTGCCGGGCTCGCACGCGAGCACGGCCTCGAGCACCTTTCGATGGGTACGTCCCAGGACTGGCGGGTCGCCGTCGAGGAAGGCGCAACCCTGATCCGCGTCGGCAGCACGCTGTTTCCCCCGGCGGCGCGCCGCCGCGTGTGAGGAGGAAGGCTGTCACACGCTTTGGCGCGACGCCGTTTCCCCCGGCGGCGCGCCGCCGCGTGTGAGGAGGAAGGCTGTCACACGCTTTGGCGCGACGCCGTCCGCAGCCGAGATCCGACAGCTGGGATACCATCCTCGCGTTATGGGCTTCTCCGACGTCTGGAACCGCACGCTCGTCTACTTCGGCATCGCCGAGGACGAGGAGTGGGACGAGGACGGCCTCGAGACGCAGGAGGAGCTCGAGCGTGAGTACCGCTCCCGCTCGACGCGGCAGAATGTGCGGCGGCTGCCACGCCGCCGCGAGCCCGACGGGTGGACGGACGACAGCATGAGCGCCGAGGCAGCGCCCGCCGCGGTCGCGTCATCGTCGCGATCGTCCTCACGGCCGACCAGATTGCGGTCGGCGGACACCGGCAAGGCAAGCGTGCATCTCGTGCTCCCGCGCAGCTTCAACGACGCCCAGCAGATCGCCGACAAGTTCAAGGACTCCGTCCCGGTGATCCTCAATCTCCAGAGCGCCGACAACGAGCTGTCGAAGCGGCTGATCGATTTCGCGAGCGGCCTCACCTACGCCCTCAACGGCAGCATGCAGCGCGTCGCCGACAAGGTCTTCCTCCTGACCCCGCGGAACGTGGAGGTGTCGGCCGAGGAACGCGCCCGCATGCTCGACAAGGGCGGCTTCTTCAACCAGGCGTGATCGCTCCGCGATCACGCTAGAGATTGCGCTTCGTTCCCGCAGGGAACGACAGGCGCTTGGCGAAACCTCCGACTGTGGGCTCAGCCGACGCATTTTCCGTGCTCGCCGACACGGCCTCGTCCGTGCAGCGATTCGTGTCGGTGTTCTTCCAGGTCTATATCCTTCTGATCCTCGCGTATGTGCTCACCTCGTGGATCCGGATGCCCTATGCGCTCCACCGGGTGCAGCGGTTTCTCGATGACGTCTGTGAGCCGTACATCCGCATCTTTCGCCGTATCCTGCCGTCGCTCGGGCCCCTCGACCTGTCCCCGATCGTCGCCGTCATCACGCTCGTCGTCGCCCAGCGTGTGCTGGTCGACCTGATCGGGCGCCTGCTCTAGGAGAAGGGAGTCACCCATGGCACTCACACCCGTCGAGGTTCGGCACATCCAGCTCAAGCGAGGCCTGTTCGGCTACCGGAAGGCCGCCGTCCACCGGATGATGGACGACATCGCCGACAGCTTCGAGACCGTCTGGCGCGAGCGCTCGCAGCTCGTCGAGCGGGTGGAGGAGCTCGAGACCGAGGTCACGCGCCACGTCGAGCTCGAGGGCCTGCTCCGCTCCACGCTCGTCTCGGCCGAACGCGCCTCGCAGGACCTCAAGGAGGCCGCCCGCCGCGAGGCCGACGTGATCGTGACCGAGGCGAACGCCGAGGCCCGCAAGGTGCTGCGCGACGCGATCACCGAGAAGGAGCAGCTGATGGGAGACGTGCGGCGCGTGCAGGCGTTGCTCCGCTCCGCGCTCGCCGTCGTCGACGAGACGCCCGCGGATGCCGGCGCGGCCGACGATGCGGCCGACACGGTCGAGGCAGCCGCCGGGGACGAGCCGCCGGGCTGGTCGATGACATCCCGCGGCTCGCAGAGCCCTCCGGTGGCGTTGCCGCCCGCAGCGGAGTCGGAGGGGATCCGAAAGCTCGCCGGCTAGTCCGTCTATCCTTGGGGCATGGAGCCCCGCACGATCCGTCTCAACCTCCGTGTCTCACCCGGTGCCGGCCGCTCGGCCGTCGTCGGGCGCCACGGTGACGCCTGGAAGCTGCGGGTCGCCGCAGCCCCCGAGCGCGGACGCGCCAACGCGTCGGTCGTAGACCTGCTCGCGGCCTCCCTCGACCTGAAGCGCCCCGACGTGCGTATCGTCGGCGGCGCCGTGTCGCGTGACAAGGTCGTCGAGATCGTCGGGCTCACCTTCGAAGAGGCGGAGCGGCGCCTCACCTCGGCCCAGAAAGGAACACCATGACCATCGACCTCGCGCTCCGGCGCGCGGAGCTGCTCCGACTTCGCGAACGCATCCTGCGCGCCGCTGCAGACCTCGCAGCGGACGACGAGGGCGTGGGCGAGCTCAGCTCCGCTGCGGGTGACCAGCACATCGCCGATCACGCATCCGATCTCGTCGATCTGGAGGTCGACCAGTCGCTGGTCGAGAACGCCGACAACGTCATCGTCGAGATCGACGACGCTCTCTGGCGGATCGAGGGTGGGACCTACGGGCTGTGCGCGGTCTGCGGCGCGGCAATCCCGGAGGAGCGCCTCGAGGCAATCCCGTACGCGACCCTCTGCCTCGACGACAAGCGACGGCAGGAAACGGGTTGAGCGAGCCCGTCCGCGCCGATCCGCCCCGTCCGCTCGACGTTCGCGTCGGCTCGTCGACGAACGCCCTCCAGCCGATCTCGAGCGCCGAGCGGCCCCTCGGCGCCGGCCTCTCGCAGTGGATCGCCCTCGGGGTGATCGCGGGCACCGCGATCGTCGCGGATCAGCTGACCAAGTCGATCGTCTCGCTGCGGCTGCCGACCGGCCAGGCGGTCGCCACGCTCGGCCCGTTCAGCATCCACCACGTGCAGAACACCGGCATCGCCTTCGGCCTCTTCGCCGACTCGACGACGGCCGTGATCGTGCTGACCACGACCGCCGTGGCCGCGATGCTCGTGCTCTTCGGACGGACGGCCCAGCGCCACCCGCTGCTCCCGGTCGCGCTCGGGCTCGTGATCGGCGGCAGCATCGCGAACCTCATCGACCGCGTCAGGCTCGGCCACGTCACGGACTTCCTCGATTTCGACTACTGGCCGGCGTTCAACCTCGCCGACACCTTCATCGTCGTGGGCGTCGGGCTGTTGTTCGCCTCGTTCGTGGCATCCGACCGAACGAGCCCCCGCCTTGGCACTGCTCCTCTTTCGCGTTCCTGAGGACGCAGGCGGGCGCGCGGCTCGACCGCATCCTCGCGGAGCGCCCCGAGCTCGACTCGCGCGCACTCGCCGAGAAGCTGATCGCAACCGGGGCCGTCCTCGTCGACGGCGAGCGCCGGGCCAAGAGCTTCCGGCTGGCGGGCGGGGAGGAGGTCAGCGCCGAGATCCCCGAGCCGACGCAGCTGCAGGCCGGAGTCACTGGACGATTCCGATCGTGTGGGAGGACGAGCACCTCCTCGTCGTCGACAAGCCTGCCGGGCCTTGTCGTGCATCCCGCAGGATCGACGCGGACAGGCACCCTGGTTCAGGGCTTGCTCGCGCACGGCGCCGAAGGTGGAGACGACGACGACCGGCCCGGCATCGTCCACCGGCTCGACCGCGACACGTCCGGGCTGCTCGTCGTGGCGCGGTCCGCCGAGGCCTACGGGCTCCTGCAGGAGCTGATCCGCTCGCGCGAGCTCGAGCGCACCTACGCCGCTCTCGTGCGCGGCACGCCCAGGTCGGCGTCGGGGCGGATCGAGGCGCCGATCGGCCGCGACCGACGCGACCGCACCCGCCACTCGCTGGACACACCGACACCGCGCGCGTCGATCACGTGGTTCGAGGTCAGGGAGACGATGCCCGAGCACGCGCTGCTCGACGTCCGGCTCGAGACCGGGCGGACGCACCAGATCCGCGTGCACCTGGAGGCGATCGGGCTCCCCGTGAGCGGCGATCCCGTCTACGGCGTGGCAGGCGACCTCGGGCTCGAGCGCCAGTTCCTGCATGCCCGGCGGCTCCGGTTCACGCACCCGCTGACGCAGGCCGAGATCGACGTCTCGTCCGAGCTCCCGACGGACCTGGCCGCCGCGCTCGCCCTCGCCCGCCGCTGACGGCCCGACGCATGGTGCCGACGTCAGCCGTCCGGTAGCCGGCGGACGTCCGGTCATCATTCGGCTCGAGTTCCATCCACCTGTTCCACTACCCGGCGATCAGCGCCTGGGGCGGTGGTGCCGCGGCCCCGCCATCGGAGCCCGGTTCCGTCCCGGCCCGCCGGAGCACGACATCCGAAACCACACTGAAAGGGGCTGGTCCCGTTGGCAGTCGTCTCCATGAAGGAGCTACTGGAGGCTGGAGTTCACTTCGGCCACCAGACACGTCGCTGGAACCCGAAGATGAAGCGCTTCATCTTCACCGAGCGCGGCGGCATCTACATCATCGACCTGCAGCAGACGCAGCAGCTGATCGAGGACGCATACGACTTCGCGCGCAACATCGCCGAGCGCGGCGGCACGATCCTGTTCGTCGGCACGAAGAAGCAGGCCCAGGACGCCGTCCGCACCGAGGCGACGCGCGTCGGCATGCCGTTCGTCTCGAACCGCTGGCTCGGCGGCCTGCTCACGAACTGGCGCACCATCTCCGACCGGATCGCGTACCTCCACGACCTCCGGCGCCTCAAGAACGACGGGCAGCTCGCCCTCCTGCCGGCGAAAGAGCGCATCACGATGGAGGCCGAGCTCGAGAAGCTCGAGGCGAACCTCGGCGGCGTCGCGGACATGAAGCGGCAGCCCGACGCGATCTTCATCCTCGACCTGAAGAAGGAGGCTCTCGCCGTCCGTGAGGCGCAGCGCCTGCACCTGCCGGTGATCGCGCTCGTCGACACGAACTGCGATCCCGACGAGGCCCAGTTCGTGATTCCGGGCAACGACGACGCCATCCGCTCCTGCTCGCTGATCGTGCGGGCGCTCGCCGACGGCATCGCCGCCGGCCAGAGCAAGGTGGCGGAGAAGGACTTCGCCGCGAAGGCCGTCGCAGCCGAGAAGGCCGCCGCGGCCGAGGCCGAGGCCAAGGCGGCTGCGGAAGCCGGTCCGGTCGAGCCCGTCGCGGTGGAGCCCGCAGCCGTCGAGGACGGGTGACATCGAGGACATCGAGGGGATCGGGCCGGCCTACGCCGAGAAGCTGAGGGCGGCCGGCGTCCTGTCGACCGACGCGCTGCTCGAGCAGGGTGCCTCGGCGGAGGGCCGTGCCACGCTCGTCGAGCAGACGGGCATCGACGCCACCAGGGTGCTGCGCTGGGTCAATCACGCGGATCTGATCCGGATCGTGGGCGTCGGCCCCGAGTTCGCCGAGTTGCTCGAGGCAGCCGGAGTGGACTCCGTTCCGGAGCTCGCACAACGGAACGTGGAGAACCTCGTCACGGCGCTCGCCGAGACGAACGAGGCACGAAGTCTCGTTCGCCGCGTGCCGAGCACGGACGAGGTGGCCGACTGGATCGAGCAGGCGAAGGCGCTTCCGCGCGTCGTCGCTCACTGAGAGGAGAGAACGTGACCGAGATCAGCGCAGGACTCGTCAAGGAGCTCCGTGACCTCACGGGTGCCGGAATGATGGATTGCAAGCGCACGCTGCAGGAGACGGACGGCGATCTCGATGCCGCCCGCATCCTGCTGCGCGAGAAGGGCCTGGCGCAGGCCGGCAAGCGGGCCGACCGGGCGACCACGGAAGGGCTCGTCGGCACGATCGTCGAGGCGGGCGTCGGCACGATCGTCGGGGTCGGCTGCGAGACCGAGCCGGTGTCGAAGAACGAGGAGTTCCAGGCATTCGCGGAGCGCGTCCTCCGGGCCGTCCACGAAGGCGGCGTCGCGGCGGTCGCCGCATTCGACGACGAGCGCATGGAGCTGATGGGCAAGCTCGGCGAGAACATCGTGGTCGCCGGAGCCGAGCGCTACGACGACGGTGGCACGCTGGCCGCCTATGTCCATCCACCGGCGAACAAGATCGGCGTCCTGGTCGACCTCGACGGGGGCGACGAGGCGCTCGCGCGCCAGCTTGCGATGCACATCTCGTTCGCGGCGCCCGAGTGGGCGACTCGCGACGACGTCTCGCCCGAGGCGATCGAAGCCGAGCGACAGGTCTACCTCAACTCCGACGAGGTGCTCTCCAAGCCGGAGGCCGCACGTGAGAAGATCGTCGACGGCATGCTCGGCAAGCGCTTCTTTGCGGCGTCACCCGGCGGCGTCCTCGTCGACCAGGCATGGATTCACGACCAGTCGACGTCGGTCGGGGCGGCGCTTGCCGCCGCGGGCGCGACCCTGAAGGGCTTCAAGCGGGTCTCGGTCGCCGGATCGTGAGCGCTCGCACCGAAGACGCGGTGGGTGAGGCGCCGGAGGGCGCCGATTCGACGTTCCACCGCTTCCTGCTGAAGCTCTCGGGCGAGAGCCTGATGGGCGACCGAGACTACGGCGTCGATCCGAGAACCGTGTCGGCGATCGCCGCCGAGGTCGCCGAGGTGCGCCGGAGTGGGACGGAGCTCGCGATCGTCGTCGGGGGTGGCAACTTCTACCGCGGCATGGCTGCTGCGGCGGACGGGATGGACCGGGCCACCGCCGACTACGCCGGCATGCTCGCGACCCTTCTCAACGCACTGGCGCTGCAGGACGCGCTCGAGAAGGAGGGCGTGCAGACACGGGTGCAGTCTGCGATCGCCGTCTCGGAGGTGGCCGAGCCGTACATCCGTCGACGCGCGATGCGGCATCTCGAGAAGCAGAGGGTCGTCATCTTCGCCGCAGGCACCGGGAACCCGTTCTTCACGACCGACACGGCCGCCGCGCTGCGGGCGCTCGAGATCGGGGCCGAGGCGATCCTGATGGCCAAGAACGGCGTGCAGGGAGTGTACGACGGCGACCCGCGCACCGATCCGGCGGCGCGCTTCCTGCCCGAGCTGACTCACCTCGAGGCGATCGAGCGCGGCCTGCGGGTGATGGACACCACTGCGCTCTCCCTGTGCATGGACAACCATGTGCCGATCCACGTCTTCGAGCTGGCGGCGGGCAACATCGTCCGCGTCGCCTCGGGGGAGCGAATCGGCACGATCGTGACGACGCCGAAGGAGGCCTGAGTTGACGGCAATCGAGGAGTTCCTCACCGACTGTGAGTTGCGGATGCACAAGTCGATCGATGCGACCCGGACCGAGTTCAACAGCGTGCGGACGGGGCGTGCGTCGGCGGCGCTGCTCGACCGCATCACGATCGACTACTACGGCACCCCGACACCACTCAACAACATGGCCACGATCTCGGCGCCCGAGGCGCGCCTCCTCTCGATTCAGCCGTACGACGCGAGCCAGATCAAGGCGATCGAGAAAGCGATCCAGGAGTCCGATCTCGGCCTGACCCCGTCGAACGACGGCAAGCTGATCCGGTTGCCGATCCCGTCTCTGACAGAGGAGCGGCGGAAGGAGCTCGTCAAGGTCGTGCGCCGCTACGCCGAGGACGGCAAGGTCGCCATCCGCAACGTTCGGCGCGACGTGATGAAGCACCTCGAGGAGCTCGTTCGCAACGGCGAGGTCGGCGACGACGAGGAGCGTCGAGCCGAGGCGCAGGTGCAGAAGCTCACCGATGACAACGTCAGGGTCCTCGACGACCTCCTGAAGCACAAGGAAGCGGAGATCATGGAGGTCTAGGGGGGACCCTCTCAGCCTCCCTCTCACTGTGAGCACGGCAACGACGATCGACGGCCTGGCTTCGCCGGCGGCTGAAAGGCCGGCGCCGACCGTCGCGATCATCATGGACGGGAACGGGCGCTGGGCAGCTCGCCACGGCCTTCCGGTCGAGGCGGGACACCGCGAGGGCACACGCGCGCTGCGGCGGACCGTCGAGGCCGCGATCGATCTCGGCGTCGTCACGCTCGTCGTCTACGGCTTCTCGACGGAGAACTGGTCACGCCCCGCCGACGAGGTCTCGGCCCTGATGGAGATCCTCGGCGAGACGATCGACCGCGAGCTCCCGGATCTCGCCAAGCAGGGCGTCCGAACCCGCTTTCTCGGCCGACGCGACCGGCTCCCGCTCGATCACGGACGGCGGATCGAGGACCTGGAGCGGGCGACGTCGCACCTCGATACGCTCGCCCTCTGGATCGCCTTCGATTACGGCGGCCGAGCGGAGCTCGTCGAGGCGGCACGGCGGTGTGTCGAGGACGGCCTCAGCGGGGACGAGATCGACGAGGCGGCCCTCGCCGCACGGCTCTACGCGCCCGACCTGCCCGAGATCGACCTCCTGATCCGCACCTCGGGCGAGTTCAGGATCTCGAACTTCATGCTCTGGGAGACCGCGTACGCGGAATTCGTGTTCACGGACGCGTTGTGGCCCGATTTCGGCCGCGACGACCTGCGGGCGGCGCTCGACGCCTACGCCTCCCGCGAGCGGCGGTTCGGCGGCCGATGAGCGCCTTCTGGTCACGAATCGTGGTCGCGCTGGTGCTGTTGCCGCTCGTGCTCGGCGTCGTGTGGCTCGGCGGCTGGTGGCTCTTCGCGGTCGCTCTCGTCGGCGGCCTGATGGCCCTCCACGAGCTGTATGTGATGGGTCGAAGCCTCCGGCCCCTCGTGCTCGGCGGCTACGTCGGCCTCGTCCTGACGCTGCTCGGCGCGGAGGTGGGCGAGATCTCCTGGATGGTCGGCGGGATCTTCGCGACGGTGCTCGCCGCCTTCGTCGTGTTCGGCTTCTCCGACGCCCGCCCGTCGGCGACGGCTGCGATCTCGCTCACCCTGCTCGGCGTCGTCTGGGTCGGAGGAGGGCTCGCGTCGCTGCTGCTGCTCCGCGAGATCCCGGAGAACGGCCGGCTCGTCATCTTCACGGTGCTGATCGCGGTCTTCGCCGACGACACCGCCGCGTACTTCGTCGGCCGCACTCTCGGACGGCACAAGATGGCGCCGACGATCTCCCCGGGCAAGTCGTGGGAAGGGTTCGTCGGCGGCACCGTCGCGGCGATCGCGGTCGCCTTCTTCGCGATGTACGACCAGGGCTTCCTCACGAACGTCGAGGCGATCGCGCTCGGCGCGGCTGTCGCCATCTCGTCGACGCTCGGCGACCTCTTCGAGTCCGCGATCAAGCGCGACCTCGGGGTGAAGGACTCCGGGCGCATCCTCGCCGGGCACGGAGGCGTCCTCGATCGCATCGATTCCATCCTCTGGGCGGGCCCGGCGGCCTTCTACGTGGTCCTCGCGCTCGCCTGACCCCCGTCGGTTCAGGCACCCTGTTCCCGTGCAGCGCGTCGCTCTACTCGGTGCCACCGGCTCGATCGGCCGCCAGGCCGTCGAGATCGTGGAACGGAGCCCCGACCTCGAGCTGTGCGCTCTCATGTCGGGAGCCCGGCCTCTCGCCGAGCTCGCAGCCGAACACGGGGTGGAGCATTTCCAGGTGGGCGGCTCGGCGGCTGCAATCCTCGACGCGAGCGAGCCCGACATCGTCCTCAACGCGATCGTCGGCTTCGCCGGCGTGGAAGCGACGCTGTGGTCGCTCGAGCGCGGGATCACGCTCGCGCTCGCGAACAAGGAGAGCCTCGTCGCGGCCGGCGAGCTCGCGATTGCTGCACACCGCCGCGGCGGTGGCCTGCTGCTTCCGGTCGACAGCGAGCATTCCGCGATCTTCCAGTGCCTCGAGGGGCGTGCACCCGAGACGGTCGAGGAGATCGTTCTGACCGCCTCCGGAGGGCCGTTCCGTGGCCGCTCGCGCGCCGAGCTCGAGCACGTCACGGTCGCCGAGGCCCTCGACCATCCGACCTGGGCGATGGGGCGGAAGATCACCGTGGACTCCGCGACGCTGGCCAACAAGGGGCTCGAGCTGATCGAGGCCCACTGGCTGTTCGGCGTCCCCTACGACCGGATCGACGTCGTCGTTCACCCCACCTCCGTCGTCCACTCGCTCGTCCGCTTCCGTGACGGTGCGCTGCTCGCGCACCTCGGACGGCCCGACATGCGGGTGCCGATCTCGTTCGCGCTCAGCTATCCCGAGCGTGCCGCCGTTCCGGCCGCGCCGCTCGATCTCGCGGCAGGGCTCGACCTGCGGTTCGAGGCGCCCGACGACGAGACGTTCCCGCTGCTTTCGCTGGCACGGGTCGCGGGTGAGCGAGGCGGGACCTTCCCGTGCTGCTACAACGCTGCGAACGAGGTCGCGGTGGCGGCGTTCCTGGACGGGCGAATCCGGTTTCCCGAGATCGCGGACACGGTCGCGGAGGCGCTCGACCGCGTCGACGGCGCGCCGGCGCGCGATCTCGACGACCTCGTCGCGGCCGACGCCGAGGCACGGCGCGCTGCCGAGCGGAGGCTCGTTCCGGCATGACGATCTTCATCGCGATCGTCGGACTCGGGCTGCTCGTCTTCGTCCACGAGCTCGGTCACTTCCTCGCCTCGGTGGCACTCCGGATGCGCCCGCGGAAGTTCTACGTCGGGTTCCCGCCGGCGGTCGTCAAGCACACGCGCAACGGGATCGAATACGGCATCGGGATGATCCCGCTCGGCGGCTTCGTCAAGATCCCCGGGATGCACCGGCCCGCGCCGGGCGACGTCGACCCGGTCTTCGGGCGGGCGATCGAGGAGCAGCCCGGGCTCTCTCCGGCTGCGGATCGCCTGCGGCAGTCGCTCGACAGCGGCGACCACGATGCCGCGCGCGAGGCGCTGTCCTCCTTCGCCGAGTCGGCCGCGCAGCGGTCGCTCTCCGAGCACGCCGCTCGCGGTGTGGAGAAGGGCGTGACCGACCTCGGGGACGCCCTCGGCCCGGACGCCTACTGGCGGGCCCGCACCTGGAAGCGGGTGCTCGTGATCTTCGCCGGCCCGGCGGCGAACATCCTCTTCGCGCTCGTGCTGTTCACCGGGCTCTACATGACCTCCGGCGGCAAGGCGACGACCACCGTCGACACGGTTCGCACAGGGTCGGCCGCGGCTGCGCTGGGAATGCTCGCGGGGGACCGGATCATCTCGATCGACGGGATACCGATGACCGGTGCCACCATCTCGCGGACGATCTCGGAGTCGAACGGCAAGCCGCTGACGGTGGTCGTCCTTCGCGACGGCTCGCGCGTCACGCTCGGGCCTCGTCCGGCCGAGAACGACCAGGGCGTCTACCGACTGGGCTTCGTTCTCAGCGGCACGGGGCTGTCGGGCCCGGCGGCCGCACGCGAGTCGGTGCGGGTCACCGGCGAGGTGTCGAAGGAAATCGTCACCTCGCTGGGCAGGCTCGTCACCGGCGAGGGCCGAAAGGACATCTCGAGCCCGGTCGGGATCGTCCAGGGGTCCTCCGACGCGGCGAAGCAGGGCACCGACAGCTTTCTGTGGGTGCTGGGCCTGATCTCGCTCTCGATCGCGTTGCTCAACCTCCTGCCGTTCCTGCCTCTCGACGGCGGGCACATCGTGTTCGCGCTCATCGAGGGCGTCCGCGGCCGGACGGTCACCCGCGAGGTCTACGAGCGCGTCTCGATCGTCGGGATCGGGCTCGTGCTGCTCCTGTTCGTGATCGGCCTCACGAACGACATCGGCCGACTCTCGTAGAGGGGGCGACGGCTTCAGCCTGTCGTCCGGGGTGCGAAAGCGTCCGGCAGCAGGAGCGCGTCGTCCAGGCGCCGGTGATACTCGGCGCGCGAGACTTCCACGGCCCCGAGCGAGCGCAGGTGTGGCGTCGCCCACTGCACATCCAGGAGCCGCTCTCGGCCGGCGTCCTGGAGCCGTCGGACGAGGCCCAGCAGCGCTGCCTTCGACGCCCCGCTGCGCCGGTGGAACATCGACTCGGCCGCGAACAGCCCGCCGCAGGCGACGCCGTAGAGCCCGCCGGCGAGCCCTTCGTCGTCCCACGCCTCGACGGAATGGGCCCAGCCCAGCTCGTGCAAGCGCGTGTACGCGGCGATGAAGCCGGCATCGATCCACCCGTGCGGCCGTGCCGGATCGGCGCAGCCGTGGATCACGTCCGCAAAGGCGGTGTCCACCCGGATCTCGAAGCCGGGCGCCGCCCGGCGAAGTGACCGGGAGGCCCGGAAGCCCGCGACGGGAATCACGGCCCGCAGCACCGGCGACCACCAGACGAGGTCGCCCTCGACTCGCATCGGGAAGAGGCCAACGCGGTACGCGGCGAGCAGCGTGCCGGGCTGGAGGTCGGCGCCGAGCGCCCAGACGTCGTGGGGATGGTCGGCGGACGGGCGCGCAAGCGCCCAGATGGTGGGAGGGGGCTCGATAGGCATGTCTCTACACTTGGTCGCGATGGGCAGTCTCGCGCACATTCGCGTCGGCGACGTCACGATCGGTGGCGGCGCTCCCGTGGTCGTCCAGTCCATGACGCTGACGAAGACCCACGACGTCGAGGCGACGACGGCCCAGATCGCCGCTCTGGTCTCGGCCGGCTGCGAGGTCGTCCGCTGTGCCGTGCCGAAGATCGAGGACGCCGACGCGCTGGAGAAGATCGTCCGCTTCTCGCCGATTCCCGTGATCGCGGACATCCACTTCAACGCCTCGCTCGCCCTGCGGGCGATCGACGCCGGCGTGGCGGCCGTGCGCATCAACCCCGGCAACATCGGCGGCCCCGACAAGGTCGAGCTCGTCGTCAAGGCGGCCAAGCAGGCGGGCGTGGCGATGCGGATCGGGGCGAACTCGGGCTCGCTGCCGGCGCACCTGACGGAGCTCGCGCAGCAGGATCAGGCGGAGGCGCTCGTCGTCGCCGCACTCGAGGAGGTGGCGATCCTGGAGCGGCTCGACTACCGCGATTTCAAGATCTCGGTCAAGGCGACGCACGTGCCGACGATGATCCGGGCCTACCGGATGCTCGCGGACCGGGTGCCCGTACCCGCTCCACCTCGGCGTCACCGAGGCGGGCACCCCGTTTGCGGGCGCGATCAAGAGCGCCGTCGGGATCGGCTCGCTGCTCGCCGACGGCATCGGCGACACGTTCCGCGTCTCGCTGACGGCGGACCCGGTCAAGGAGGTCGAGGTCGCCTGGGAGATCCTGAAGGCGCTCGGCCTGCGGGAGCGCGGCCCCGTCATGATCGCCTGCCCGTCGTGCGGGCGCGACAACGTCGGGGTCGAGAGCCTGGCGGTCGTCGTCGAGGAGCGCCTGAAGGCGTATCCCGAGGCGTTCGAGGTGGCCGTGATGGGCTGCGCCGTGAACGGGCCGGGGGAGGCGGGCGACGCCGACTTCGGCATCGCGGGTGGACGTGACGTCGGCTTTCTCTACGCGCACGGCCGGGTGCTGAAGAAGGTGTCGTCGGACGTCCTGATCGACGAGCTCTTCCTCGAGATCGACCGCTGGATCGACGGCGGCATGCAACGGCCGAAGCGGCTGAAGATGGCGAAGCCGGCGGCGCTCGCGATGGCCGAGGCCTCGTTGATCCCGCTCGACTGAGGGCCGCGTTGCCAGCTCCGGTAACCTGAGGCGTCATGGTCCGCCGCCAGTCAGAGCTGTTCCTCCCGACCCTCCGCGACGACCCTGCGGACGCGGAGGCGATCTCGCACAAGCTGCTCGTCCGCGCCGGGATGATTCGCCAGGTCGGCGCCGGGCTCTGGAGCTTCCTGCCGGCCGGCTGGCGCACGCACGAGAAGATCGTGCAGATCGTGCGCGAGGAGATGGACGCGATCGGCGGCCAGGAGATGTCGATGCCGGTGATCACTCCGGCCGAGCTGTGGGAGAAGACCGGCCGGGCCAACATCCCCGAGCTCTTCAAGCTGAACGACCGCGCGCGGCCGTGACTTCGTGCTCGCGATGACGCACGAGGAGACGGTGACCTTCCACTTCTCGGAGCTCGGCTCGTACCGCGACCTGCCGAAGATCCTCTACCACTTCCAGACGAAGGGCCGCGACGAGCCGCGCCCCCGCGGCGGGCTCCTGCGCGTGCGCGAGTTCGTGATGAAGGATGCCTACACGTTCGACCGCGACGAGGCCGGGCTCGACGTGGGCTTCCAGAAGCACGCGCGCGCCTACGAGCGGATCTTCGACCGCTGCGAGCTCGACGTCTACGCGGTGCAGGCCGAGTCGGGGATGATGGGCGGCAGCGAGTCGATCGACTACCTGGCGCCGTCCGGCTCGGGCGAGAACACCCTCGTCACCTGCGCGAACGGCGACTACGCCGCCGACCTCGAGATCGCGCGCGGCGTGCCGCGCGCGCCGAGCTTCCCCGAGCGCCTCGACCGGCCGTTCGAGGTCGCGACGCCCGGGATCGCGACGATCGACGAGCTCGCCGGATTCCTCGGCATCGATCCCGCGGCGACGTCGAAGGCGATGCCCGTGACGAAGGACGACGGGACGGTCGTGCTCGCGCTCGTGCGCGGCGACGACCGGCTCGAGGAGGCGAAGCTCGCCGCCGCGCTCGGTGCCGCGTTCCGACTCGCCACCGAGGACGAGATCCGGGCCGCGTTCGGCGCCGACCCCGGCTCGCTCGGCCCGGTCGGCTTCACGGGGCGAGATCGTCGCCGACGACGCGCTGCGCGAGGGGCAGTTCGTCGCGGGTGCGAACCGCACCGGCTGGCACCTGCGCGGGCGTCGAGCACGGCCGCGACTTCACGGCCCGGTTCGCCGACATCCGCCAGCCCGTCGAGGGCGACGCGTGCCCGACCTGCGGTGGGCGCCTCGGGTTCCAGACCGCGATCGAGGTCGGTCACATCTTCAAGCTCGGCACCAGGTATTCGGCGCCGCTCGGTGCAACGTTCCTGGACGAGAACGGCGAGGAGCAGCCCGTGCTGATGGGCAGCTACGGGATCGGCCCCGGCCGGATCATGGCTGCCTCGGTCGAGCAGCGCCACGACGAGCACGGCATCGTCTGGCCCCGGCCGATCGCGCCGTACGACGTGCACGTGCTCGCCCTGCACGGCGCCGCCGCCGAGGTGCTGGAGCCGGCGATCGAGGTGGCGGAGCTGCTCTCGAGCGGTGGTCTCGACGTGTTGCTGGACGACCGGGCACAGCGCCCGGGCGAGAAGTTCGCCGACGCAGACCTGCTCGGGGTGCCGATCAGGGTCACGGTCGGGAAGAAGACACTGGACGACGGGGCGGTCGACGTGCGCATCCGGGCAACCGGCGCCGACGAGCGTATTCCGCGTGAAACCGTTCTCACATGGATTGGGGAGCTCTAGTGGCAAAGCGGCGTGCGTACTCAGACGATGGACTCGGCCCGACGATGGAGCGACTGATGGCCGAGACGGGCCTGACCTACAGGGCGCTCGCCGACAAGACCGAGCTCTCCGCGGGCTATCTGAACCACATCGTCCACGGCAATCGGCCCGTCCCCTCGAATGACGTGCTGGCGCGCCTCGCGGCTGCGTTCGGCGTCAAGCCGGAGCACTTTCGCGAGTACCGGATCCGCGTGATCACGGACAAGCTCGAGCAGATGCCCGAGCTGGTCGACCGGCTGTACAAGAAGCTCGGCTGATCCAGGCCCGCCGCGCGCGCGAGACAGCTCAGGCGTTCGGTCGCAGGATCACGGCGTCCCCGCCGGGGATGTAGACCGACTCGTGGCCGTCGTCCTCCCAGCGGACGCGGAAGTGCTCGTGCCCGGGCTCGCCGCGGACGTCGAGAATCTCGGCGCGGCGCGGCCTGCTGCCCACCACCTGGCCCGTGATCTCGATCACGTCGCCGACCTCGGCCGGCAACCCGCGGACGGGGCTTTCGGGAGCAGCTGCCGTAGTCTTCTCGGAGTCCCGCGGCGGCCCGAGCGGCAGGCTCAGTGATTGTGCGATCTCGCGGTACATGTCGCGCCCGGAGAGCACGTAGCGCTCGTCGAAGTCGATCGCGCCGTTCACCTCCAGCACCACCCAGCCGCCGTCCCACGGAAGGAGATCGACTCCGGCGAGGTCGATCGCCAGCGCCCGCGCCGCCCGCTCGGCCTCGGTGACGGCCTCGGGCGGCGGCTCGGCACGCTCGAGGTGACCACCGACCGAGACGTTCGTGCGCCATTCGCCGGCCGCGGCCACGCGCGCGGCGCTGCCGACGACGTTGCCACCCGCGACGAGCAGGCGCAGATCCCGGCCCGTCGGCGGCACGAGCTCCTGCACGAGGGCGCCGTGGCAGGCCCACCATCGCCTCGACGAGACGCTTTCGAGGGCCCGGTCGAGCTCCTCGCTCGTCGTGCAGAGCATGACGTCGGTGCCCCAGCTGCCGAACCGCGGCTTGACGACACAGGGCAGAGGCAGCTGCTCGGGGCGGTGCTCCGGTGTGACGTGGAGCGTGCACGGCTGCCGCAGGCCCGCGATGGTCAGCGCTTCGGCCGTCAGCAGCTTGTCGTGGGCGGCGAGCAGCGCCTGCGGGCGATTGAGCACGTGAACACCGCGCTCGTCGAGTGTGACGGCGGCATCGAATCCCGGCTCGACACCGTCGAGCGTGGGAAGGACGTCGAGCCGGAGGAGTGCGACGTCACCGGCCTCGAGCGTCGCGAGGGCCACGGCGGGGGAGACGAGGGCGGCGTCCATCCCGGCTGCCTGCCAGGCCCGCACCAGCTCGTCGGTCGCCCGGGTCGGGTTTCCCACGACCGCGACCCGGGGCTCGCGTGTCACCTCCACGGGCTCCACGGCCGGCGAGGGCGTCGACAGGTCGGCGATCGTGCTCATCGTCGCCTTGATCGTCCGCCCGGCGAGCGCGGGCCGCATCAGTGGCTCCACCGATCGCCGTGCGCCATTCCACGGAGTCGCGGGCACGGCGGCGTGGCGACTCTACGGCACGCGCACCGGCTCCCTGAGAGCGTCACCGGTCACTCCGCGGCCGGTCTCGGTCCGCCTCCGCTCTCCCGTGACGGTCAGCACCACGCTCGCGAGGCCGACGAGGCTGAAGCACGAGACGACGATCGCGACTGGCACGGCCGTCCCGTCCCCGACCGCGCCGGCCAGAGGAGCCGCGAGCGCCCCCGTCGTGTACTGCATGATGCCGACCAACGCCAGGGTGGCACCGGCGACGGGGGCGTAGTCACGCACCGCCAGGGCCGTCCCGTTGGCGGAGATGAGCCCCCAGCTGGCAATGAGCACGACGAAGCACGCGGCGTACACCGGCAGGCTCAGCCGCCCCACGGCGAGGAGGGCAACCGCACCCGCGGCGTTGGTTGCGAGCCCGGCGACGAGGAGTCGTCGTGCGCTGAACGACCGCAACAGACGCCGGTTCAGCACCGTCACGAGCACGACTGCGACTGCCCCGGCCGAGAACAGGAACGCGAACGCCTGGGTCGAGGCGTCGAAGCCGTCCTGGACGACGAACGTCGACCCGGTGACGAGAGCGGTGAGGGCGCCCGTCCCGCACGAGAGCGTGACGCCGTAGCCGAGAAATCGCCGGTCGCGGAGAAGCCCGCGGTACGTCCTGCCGGTGGCGCGGGCGCTCCCTGGCCGACGGCGGGCGGGCGGAAGCGTCTCCGGCAGCCGGGCCACGACCACGGCCAGGAGGACAGCGCCGAGGACGAAGAGGATGACGAAGATCCCGCGCCAGCTCGTCAACCCGAGGACCCGTGTCCCGATCGTGGGGGAGACGACGGCCGACAGGCCGACGATGAAGATCAGGGTCGAGTAGTGACGCGCCACGTCGGCGCCGGTGTACAGATCCCGGATGATCGCCCGCGAGAGGACGACCCCGGCGGCGGCCGCGAGGCCCTGCACGAGCCGTGCCCCGGCGAGCACCTCGATCGACTGGGCCGTCGCGCAGATCAGCGACGCCACCGTGAACAGGACCACGCCGGCCAGGAGTGGTCGTCGGCGACCGAGGACGTCGCTCAGCGGCCCGACTGCCTGGCCGATCGTGACGCCGACGAGGTACGCCGTCACCGTCAGCATCACCGCCGAGGGGGAGACGTGCAGATCGCGGGCCGCGGCGGGCAGGGCAGGGAAGAACATGTCCATCGAGGCAGGCCCCATCGCGGCGAGCCCGCCGAGCGCGAGGAAGAACTCGACGCGCTGCCGCCGCGACCGTGTCACGAGCGGCAACGCCCGGGCCGGGCGGGCGCGATCAGGGAGATGCAAACCACGCAGTCGATGTCCTTGTCCGTCGCAGCCGGCGGAACCGGGCGACCAACCTCGAGGTCGAACGAGTCTACCGACCGGCCCGGTCGTGATCGCTCGAGGATCAACCCGACCCGTCCGCCGAGCTCCGCGGCAGGCTCGCACAAGATCCTCACATCCGCATGAGAGAGTGAAATGGGAGAGGGCGCGCTCGAGCCAGCAGGGGAACGGCTCGGCGCGCCCCTCTCGCAGCCGGCGTAGTTGCCCAACCTCGGCTCGTGCCCGCCGCGCAGGTGCACTGGTAGCGGCGCGAAGATCCGCAGGTTGCGATGGCGCTGGGCTAGAACGGACTGCCGCCAGTGACCTACGCTAGAGGTGACGCGGGGAGAGGAGAAGGCGTTGCCGGGTCGAATGAGTTGTGATCGGAGCGGGCCGGGTTTGTAGGGGGAGGAGTTGCGCCGGCCCGCCCCGTTCTCCGTCTCGGTGTCCCGGCGGGTGTATTCGGGCCGGGGCCTGTCGCGCCTCGGACCGGGCGCAACCGGAAGGCGACCTCGAGCGCGCGTCGTTCGAGGCCACGATCTCGCAGGTCGCCGCGGTGAGGGGCTTGCCCCGGAGCGGGCAAATGCTTTTCCGAAGCAGATCAGAACACGACGGGCAGGGTGACCGTCGCGGAGCGTGCCCGGGTTTGACCCTGCTCGGACGTCGTCGCGACGACCGTCGCGGGACGGGGGCCGGGGAGCGGGACGATGAATGTCATCACCTGCCCGACTGCCAGGTCGTAGCTCTGTTTCGCGAGAATCGGGGAGCCGCCCGCGGCCCGCACCGTGAGGGTGCCGTTGCAGGGCACCCCCGCCTGACCGGGGCAGCGCACCTCGAATTGCGTGTTGCCGTTCGCCGGGATCGTGGCGGACTCGCCGGTCACGTACGCCGGCAGCCCGTCTGCGTAGGCGTGCCGAAAGACGACCTCGCACGCGACCGGGTTGTCGACCGGGTCGACGTAGGCGGTGTCCCGGCCGGGCCCGCAGTTCACCTCGTCGGGTGTGGGCGCGGACGAAGTGCTGTCGTCGTCCGTCCAGATCACGTCGTTGCCATCGCCGCCCGTGATCGAGTCCGGCCCGGGGCCGCCGCGCAGCTGGTCGATGCCGGCACCTCCCGAGATGATGTCGTTGCCGGCGCCCCCTTCGACGACGTCGTTCCCGATCGACCCGGCAAGGCCGTCGTCGCCAGCGTCCCCACGGATGACGTCGTTGCCCTGGGCACCGTTGACCGTGTCGTTCCCCGCGTCGCCCTCGATGCGTGTCGCCCTCGAAGAAACCAACGATGCTGTCGTTGCCAGTGCCACCGTAGATCTCCAGCTCCGTCACCTCTAGGCCGAACGGTCGCCCGACGAGGTTGTTGGGGGCGCACACCGTGCCCGTGTGGGTCACGACGCGGAAGCTGTCGTTGCCGCCGCCCAGGCGCACGAGCGCGGTCACCATCAGCGACGAACTATTGGACGGGCGTGCCACGCAGGTGAGGCCGCCCGTAACAGGATCTGTGATGGAGGTCGGGAGCTCGGATTCACGCTGGTTTTCACGGATCGCCACCCGGTCGTCGTCGCCGCTGTTCGTCAGATCGATCTCGATCGAGTCCGAGAACTTCGAGCAGACGACGTCGTTCACGACCGGGTTGCGGAAGCAGTCGCCGTCGCTCGTGTTGATCGTCCCGGTGGACTGCCCTTCCCGCGGCCGAATCCGGTAGCCGGTGCGGATTGCATCCTTGTAGGGCTCGACCACGATGTCGTAGTCGTGGTAGATGCGGGTGCTGGTATTGGGCAGGATGAGCGTCGGCGTGGTCAGGCTGAGCTTCGACGTCGAGGCCGTCACCTTGACTGCCGCGACGGCGGCCGCCGCGAGCACCGTCACGAGCACGAGCCCGACCAGCGTCGAACCGGCGAGACGCACCTTCCGGTGCGATCCGCTCAGATGCCCCCCGTCATCAGCAGATCATGCACGGTCTCGCGCGGCCGAGTCAAACGCGTGCGTCTCGGGCACGGCCAGCAGAGAGGGCTGCGCCCCGGAAACGGGATGCCCGCTAGGATGACGCGGTCGCGGGGCGTGGCGCAGCCTGGTTAGCGCGCTAGTCTGGGGGACTAGAGGTCCCGAGTTCGAATCTCGGCGCCCCGATCAAGGAAGGCCCTGGAAACGGGGCCTTTCTGTTTGCAGCGGTGGCGACGGTGGAGGCGCCCGTCGGCGGGTCGGGCAAGTTTGGGGCAAGTTTGGCACTCCAAGGAGGTCGGATTGTCGCCCGAGAAGGCGGTTTCTTGCTGGCTTCGCTGCGCTCCCCCAATCGGCCTGCGTCGCGGCCGGGCGCTCGTGGCGCTCGACCTCGGGGTGGACACGACGACGCCACAGGGCGAGAACGCTCAGCGAGCCGTTGGAAGGCACCGGGAAGGCCTGGTTGCTGATCGCGATGTACTTGAGATGATCGAAGACGCTGAAGTCGGCTCCACACGTGAAGGGGGCGTCGTCGATGTAGAAGGTCCCAGCGGCGAAGCTTCTCGTACACCCGCCACACGGCGGCGAGCTTGTGGATCGCGGAGGGCTTGGACGTGGTGTCGGTGTCGCGGGTGATCGGGTCATGCGTCGCCGTCGATCACGTTGGATCTGTATGCGGATCTGTTTGACCGTGAGCGGCATGATGAGCGTGCGACGGCGGCGTTGGATGCGGAGTACGGTGGGTTGTTGTTGGAGGTCGTAGCGCCGTAGCCTCTGCCCGGAGTGCTGGCGGCGGGAGTTCGGGGGATGAAGTGCGAAGGCCCGCCGGTTGGCGGGCCTTCGCACTTCCGTCGAGCTTGATCCCGCCGCGCCTAGTAGGTGACGTGGGCCTGCCAGGTCTGTGTCCCGTCAGGGCGATTCTTGACGACGACCGTGCCCGAGACGGCCCACAACAAAAACCCACCACCGGGGTTCACCGAGGCCTCGTAGTCGCTGTACCACGAGATGCTGTTTGGGAAGTCCTCGTCACCGGGAGACACGATCGGATACGTCCCCGCAGGAAGCAGCGACTGCTCTGTGACCACGCACGTTTCCCGGTCTCGCACCGATGCATTGGGACCTGTCGTGACGATCCGCTGTCCCTTGCACGTGATTGTGGCGGAACCGACCGTGTACTCCACGGCGAACTGGACGGTCGCGACGCCGTTGCCCGGAACTGCCACCGCGACGCTCGCGCTAACACTGATCGCGGCCACGACCGCGATCGACAGGACTAGCAGCTTCTTCATGCCGACTTCCCCCTTCTTCCTGCGGGTAACCATCAGGGTCTACCCGTATGGCGTGCTCGCAGAGGACAGGGGCGGCCTTGCGACTCAGCGGGCACCTTGTCCGACTTCGCTCGTCGGATGGCGCACCGTTACATATCGTGCTGTTCATTGCAAGCGGTGTTGCGAAGAAGGCGACAACGAAGTATCCCAAGCCCCACGCCGTCCAGTGGACGCTTCAAGCGCGGGCGGTAAGACCGTGGTAAGGAACCGCTGACCGCTGACCGCTGACCGCTGACCGCTGGTGTCCGCTGGTGTCCGGTGAGGCGGGTGGACGGCCCTGTATCCATGCGGGTTGTCCGCTGGTGTCCGCTCCCGTCCGGTGTTCTCACACGGCTGGGGGACTAGAGGTCCCGAGTTCGAATCTCGGCGCCCCGATCACCGAAAGCCCTGGAAACGGGGCTTTCGTGTTTCCTGGTGGCTCTGCCCACGGCAAGCACTGAGACCTCCGATCGGCAGCCGCCCCACACGCGGGCCGCTCACATCCTGGGTCATGGCATCGTGACGCAGATGGCGGTGACGGTGAGCGTGGTCGTCGGATCGCTCGACCGGTTGATGTTGGACTTCGAGAGGTTGAGGTTGCTGGCTTCGGCGACCCAGCCGTGACCGTCTGCCGTCGGCTCGCTCGTCGTGATCGCGAACCGTTCACTGGAGTTGGACTTGGAGCTCTTCACCGTGGTCCTGGCGCCGCCACCGATGACGCTCTTCCCGGCCGGGCACGTAGCCCTGGCGAGGAGATGATCGAGCAGCCGATTTCGGCGCTCGCTGGAGTTGGACTTCGAGCCTTTCACCGTGGTTGCTGCGAGCGTGTAGCCAGACAGCCCCGGGGGGCCGGCGGTTCCCGGCGTCCCCGCCGCACCCGCCGTACCGGCCGGAATCCCGAGGTCGAGCACGCAGGTGGCCGACAACGAGCTCGTCGGCTGCGACCCGGCCGCAAGACCGTGCACCGTGACCGTGAAGCCGTCCGGGCACCGCGTCGCAGCATTGGCGACAGCGACCGCGAGCGGGCTTGGCCCCTGACCGAGGCCGCCCAACACGACCATCACTGTCACAGCCGCCGCGAGCGGCGCAGAGCCGATGAGGATCTTCATCTGTTCCTCCGTTTCAGGAATGGCTGGCGCAACTCGACCCGAGGAAGCACCCGACATTAGGGGTTCGTGCCAGATGAGTCAAACGTTCGGACCCTGCCACCGTCCGGCGGACGCCGTTGGTCGCTCGTACGCGTCGTTGGCCACGGTCGCGCGCCTGCCCGGCCGCAGAAAACCTCGCCTGTTGCTGGGCGGCTGACAGGAGTACGCTCGTTGGGCGGAGCGGGGCGGACTACTATCCTCCCCCGGCGGTCGACCCGCTCCGCCTGGCCGCGGCGAGGCTGAAGGGAGGGGCGCGTCGCCGCCGCCTCCCCCCGATGCCGGCTCGCGCCCCTCGCTCTCACCCTAGGCAGGCGCGGTGAGAACGCAAGAGGACACGGCGAATCTCGGCGCAGGATCAGGGGGGATGTACTCCCGATCCGAGGATGCCCTGATGCCTGCGCGGCCTGGATTGGCGCATACTTGAAGCACGGGCCGGTCTTCTCTGGTGGGTATCAGTCAGGGGCGTGGTGGGGCCGGCCCGCATGGCGGGCCCGGCAGGACCGGCTTCCCGCGCCGAACCACTCCCCCTGTGAGGCGCGGTCCGTTCGCCGGGTTCCGCCGCCTGCCGGTCGTGACCGGCATCGGCTGCACCGCGGGTGAGACGCTAGACGGTGTTGGGGGCGTCGAGACCGTCGAGGTCGATCTCGTCGTCGGCCTCGATGGTGCCTACGACCCTGTCCTTGCCCGAGCCGCCGATGAAGACATCCCTGGCGCCGTCAGTCGTGAAGTATGTGTCGTTCCCGGAGCCACCATATGCCGTTGCGCCGCCTGCCCCGCCCCTGAGCCTGTCGTTGCCTGCGCCACCGAGGAGGGTGTCGTTGCCGTCGCCGCCTTCGAGGACGTCGTTGCCGTCGCCGCCGCCGATCGTGTCGTCCCCGGCACCGCCCGAGAGATTGTCGTTCCCGGCGCCACCGTCGATCAGATCGTCGCCCGTACCGCCGCTGACCTTGTCGTTGCCGGTGCCACCTGCGATCTCGTCGCTCCCGTCGCCACCGTCGATGGTGTCGTTCCCGGCGCCACCGTCGATCAGATCGTCGCCCGTACCGCCGCTGACCTTGTCGTTGCCGGTGCCACCTGCGATCTCGTCGCTCCCGTCGCCACCGTCGATGGTGTCGTTCCCGGCGCCACCGTCGATCAGATCGTCGCCCGTACCGCCGCTGACCTTGTCGTTGCCGGTGCCACCGCCGAGGCTCGTCGCTGCCGTAGCCACCGTCGATGGTGTCGTTCCCGGCGCCACCGTCGATCAGATCGTCGCCCGTACCGCCGCTGACCTTGTCGTTGCCCGTGCCACCGCCAAGGGTGTCGTTGCCGGAACCGCCGTCGATGGTGTCGTTCCCGGCACCACCGTCGATCGGATCGTCGCCCGTACCGCCGCTGACCTTGTCGTTGCCTGAGCCACGTCGGGCCTCGTTGCGGAGCCGACGATGATGTCGTTCCCGGCACCGCCATGACGTCGGTCCCGGCTCGCGAGACTCGGTCTTCGGCCGACGGATCGACGACCGGTGGATCGACGACCGGTGGATCGACGACGGGCGGAACCACGACCGGCGGAACCACAACCGGCGGATCGACGCTCGGCGGGCCGATGACCGGCGGATCCACGACCGGCGGATCGACGGCCGGCGGACCCACGACCGGCGGATCCCCGAGCGACGGGCCGACGACCTCAGGATCCACGACCGGCGGGATAGGCGGGGCCGAATCGACTGCCGGCGAACCGATGACGGGCAGATCGGTCACCTGATCATTCACCGCCGGCACCTGGTCCGTGACCGGCGCCTGATTCGCGAGCGGCTGCTCGCGCGGGCTCCGGTCAGCGGAGCCAACCGGCTTTCCGGTGGCCCGAGCCGGGTCACGCCCGGGCTGGTTGGCAGCCGCCGGTGCTCCGAGCGCGTTCGCGAAGCTCCGGCGGCCGGTTGGTGCCGTCGTGCCGCCGCCGGAGGGAAGGGCTGATCGAACCTGGTGCGGGGGATCAACGCTGAGCTGGAGAGCCGCAGCCGGCGCCCCGGCGCCCGCGTCGCTCGGAAAGAGGAGCCCGCTGACGGTGCTCGAGAGCCCGGCTCCGGCACCGAGCGCAAGCAACGCCGAAACCGGGACGATCACCGTGTGCCGCCGCAGGGCCGCGACCAGCCTCCGCGCCTCCCCGCGGGAGCACTGCATCAACTCGGCAAGCCCGTCGACGACGACGTCTTCGTCCAGTGCAAGGACGTCTGCGAGCACGAGTACGTCGTTCGTTCGCAGCGCGACCTGGCCTCCCCTGACTCCGCGCAGCGCCCAGACGAGGTCGAGGTACGCACGGAGCGTTGCCTGGACGGTATCGGGCACGGATGCCAGGCGGACGGTCGCGCCTCCGGTGGAGATCACGCCCGCCCCCAGATCGACGTCCAGTGCCGTCCGCTCCGGGACGATCTCGTCGAGCTCGAGTTGGTAGAGGTCTGCGAGGAGAGACGAGAGCAACTCACCCGCGGGACGCGCGCCCTGCTCGAACTGCCGCAGATCGCGGGTCGTGAAGCGCCCGTTCGACTCGCGGGCGAGCGCACGCAGCGAGACGTCGCGCGTGGTGCGCGTCTGGTGCAGGGCTCGGCCGAGCCTGGGCGCCCAACCCTGGGGCTCGAGTCGTACGCCGTGTCCTAGCTCGATCGGCGCAGTCGGTGCCATGGTCACACAGTCCCCAGATCGAGATCCTCGGCATCCCCCTTTCGGGGGGTGCGTCGTGTCTCCGGGCCGAAGGCGCGCCGGGACGGGTCGCGTTCCCGAGCACGTTGCCGCGTTGTCTGGATGCCCGGCAGGCTGGGGTAGTAGGGTGGCTCGACGTGATTGCCACGAGGTGTGTCCCCCGCACGGCCGCTGCCTGGTCTGTGGGATGAACGACGCGGATCGGACTTCGCGGGGGCAGGGGCACGGGTGAGAGCGGTCGTCTTCGCAGGGGTCGGGCAACCGCTCGTCGAGAGCGACGTCCCTCGCCCGGAGCCGGGTCCCGGCTCGGTTCGCCTCGACGTGACGGCGTGCGGCGTTTGCCGCACAGACCTCCACATCGTCGACGGCGAGCTCGAGCGCCCGAAGCTACCACTCGTCCTCGGGCATCAGATCGTCGGCACCGTCAACGCCCTGGGAGAGGGTGTGACTCGCTTCGCGGTGGGTCAGCGGGTCGGCGTCCCCTGGCTCGCCTGGACCTGCGGTCGGTGCCGCTTCTGCGTCAGCGGCCGTGAGAACCTCTGCGAGAAGGCGCGCTTCACCGGCTACGACGTCGACGGCGGCTTTGCGGACGAGACCGTCGCGGACGAGCGCTACTGCTTTCCGATCCCGAGCGGCTACCCGGACGTGGAGGCCGCACCCCTGCTCTGCGCGGGGCTGATCGGCTACCGCGCGTACTCGATGACCGGTGCTGCGGAGCGAATCGGGCTGTACGGCTTCGGTGCGGCCGCGCACATCGTCTGCCAGGTCGCGCTGGCCGAAGGGCGACGAGTCTTCGCGTTCACCCGCCCCGGAGACACCGACGGCCAGGCGTTCGCACGGGATCTGGGTGCGGAGTGGGCGGGCGGGTCGGACGAGCGCCCGCCGGAGGAACTCGACGCTGCCATCGTCTTCGCAGCCGCAGGCGAGCTCGTGCCCGCGGCGCTCGCGGCGTCCGCGAAGGGCGGTTCCGTCGTCTGCGCGGGAATCCACATGAGCGACATCCCGAGCTTCCCCTACGAGCTGTTGTGGGGTGAGCGCAGCATCCGGTCGGTGGCGAACCTGACGCGGCTCGACGGCGACACATTCATGCGGATCGCCCCGGCGGTCCCGATCCACACGGAGGTGACCGTGTTCCCGCTGGCCGAGACCGGCACGGCGCTCGAGACGCTCCGTTCGGGCTCCGTCCGCGGCGCGATCGTGGTCTCCGTCAACGAGCCCGATTGAGCCGTCGGCACGACGTGTGAGCCGTCTGCGGCACGTGAGCGCCTGCGTTCCCGAACGGAGCTGAACGGCAATCCGGATGCGCGCGCGGCCAACGTCCGTCAAGCGGTGCACGAGACTGCGCGTGGCGCCCGCCTCGGCTCCTGAACGTCGATCGTGTCCCGCGGATCCCTCCTCATCCCCGTTCGAGGGATTGACCGCTGTCTCACGGGCTTGTACTAATGGCGCTTCCTGCGGTGGCCGCCCTGATCGCTTCGTCCAGACTCGCGATCCGGGACATGCAAGATCCCTCTGCCCCAAAGGAGCGCGTGATGGCAACGACCAAGCAGACCACCCGGAGGCGAACGACCAAGACCACGGCTCGGCCCGCTTCCGCCGCTCGTTCGACGCGCAAGGAATCGGCGAGACCGGCCGACATCGGCGTTCCCAGCCCGTACGCGCTGGCCGAGCTGATGACACGGCGGCACATCGACTGGGACGCCGTCGGCAACCGTCGGGCGCTGCTGGAGGAGATCTTCCAGACCCCGTACGGCGATCTCTTCGACCCCGCGAACGGCTCGCCGCTCTACCTGGGCCAGACCCTGCAGCCCGACGGGTCGGTGACGCGTCAGCGGCCGGACCTCGCCCGACGCAAGGAGGACCGAGAGGAGCCCTCCACGGAGGACCTCGAGGGTGTGCACAACCTCGCGCAGCTCATCGACCGCCTCGGCACCTCGAAGCTCGACGAGATCCCCGTCCGAAACGTGCTGCCCGGTCTCAACGGCTTCCAGGTGGCGTTGGGCGAAACGGTTGCCGCCCGCAACCTTCGCTGGGAGAGGATCTTCGACAGCACCCTCATCGAGATCATCTTCCCTGCGCTCGCCGGCTACCAGCCGGAGGGGTTCACGTGGCAGGACGCCGGCCGGTTCTACAGCGAGGGCGTCGAGTTCCTCGACCCGATCCAGGGCTTCGTCGGTGACTGCTATTTCATCGCGGCGATGTCGTCCGTTGCGTGGGCCATGCCCTTCGTGATCGCCGACCGCAACCGTGCGACCGGCATGAACAACGAGCAGTTCACCCACCAGATCGACTTCCACGGCAGCAGCGGTGTCGAGAGCGTGGAGGTCACCGATCGCATCCTCCTGACCGGCGGAGGCTTCACCCAGTTCTGCCGCTCGAAGGAGGCGGGCGAGATCTGGCCGGCCGTCTACGAGAAGGCCTACGCGAAGTGGCGGCTGGGGGAGCTCAGCGACTTTCCCGCCATCCCGAACATCGCCGGCGGTGACCCGTCCATGGCATGCGCGGCGCTCACCGGACTGGCCGACTATCGGAACTGGCACGACTCGTACACCGCGTCCGACATCCTGCAACTCGTGCAGAACCACTCTGCCAGCGGTCGCACGACCACCCCGATGGTCTCGTGGACACACGGTTCGGGGGACAGCAGCCGACGTGGCATACCGTGACGCAAACGTGGTCGCCGGGCATGCCTACTCGGTGCTGGGCTGGATGCGGCGGACGGAGTACTACGTCGACCATCTCGACCCGTTGGACATCATCCCCAACTTCGTCCCGCTCGACTGGCCGATCCCCATCCCCGACCCGGGCCCGTTGTTCCGGCAGGCCTCCGTCGGCAACTCCCCGACCACCGTCGGCCCGGCGATCTCCTCGTCGCGGTCGTCGCTCGTGACGGACTCTGCGTTCACCCGGCTACGCAGCCGGCAGGTCGACTACATCGTCTTGCGCAACCCGTGGGGGTATTGCGAGGCGACCGGTTCATCCGTCGCCGGCGGGCGACTACCGGGCCGTCGACGTGGACTGGTGGCGCTCGGTTCCGCTCGGCGCCGACGGCGTCTTCGCGATGGAGGTGAACGCGTATCACCGCTACTTCGCCGGCACAGGCGGCGCGCACTGACACGGGTCGGCACGCCCTGTCGCATCGCCCTCGCGCGACCGCCGCGGGACAATCGAGAGTCTCCGCACTCGATCGAAGAAGGCCCCGCTGACGCGGGGTTCTTCTTCGTTGCGGCAGCATTCTGGTCGGCGGCGAACCTGACGCGGCTCGACGGTGACGGAGTCCGTGAATTCCCGGACGAGACTCAGCGACAGGCCCGATGCGCCGGCGTCCCCCACGCGCGAGGGTTGAGGCGAGTCCCGAAAGGAGTCGACATGAACGCGATCCAACAGACCGAGCGGCCGGCGGTCGGCGACGTGATCGTCGTCGGCGGGCATTCCGTCGGCAGCGAGAGGACGATGGGCGAGATCCTCGAGATCCGCGGCGAGCCCGAGCACGAGCGCTACCGCATCCGCTGGGAGGACGGGCACGAGAGCATCTTCCATCCTGCGGACGGTGAGGCGACCATTCACCACTACGCGCCGCACGGCGCCTCCGTGGAGCTGATGCGGAGCCTGACCGAGCAGAAGATCGACTTCGAGCCGCGAAGGCATCCGCGCACGCAGACGGCCCTGGACGAGGCGCGGGCGCTCCACGCCTCGGCCGACCGGGTGGGGAAGACGATCGTCGCCCATACCGCAGAGGGCCGGGTACGCGTCGTGATCCCCGCATCCGAGCGGCTGTCGCTCCCCAAGCTACGCGAGGTGGTCGACTGCAACGACATCAGGCTGGCGACGGAGGACGAGCTGGCCACGGCCTATCCCGCCTTCGAGCTCGGCGCCGTGCCGCCCTTCGGAGGCCCCGTCGGCGACCGCTTCGTCGTCGACCGGCACGTTGCCGGCCTCGAGAGCGTCATCGTCGAGGCCGGGTCGCACTCCGACTCGTTGCTGCTCGCAACGGCGGACCTGATCCGGCTGACCGGAGCGATCGTCGCGGACGTGGTTGCCGACTGAGCACCGCACCTGGGCGGCGCTCCCGCGTCGCCCAGGTGCGGTGCAGCGCCCCGGATCGCACGGAATCCGCAGCGACGATCCGCGTCGTCCCGGATGCGTGGCGCGAGCGGCCGCGCCACGATGGTGTTAGAGAGGAGGTGATCCCTCGTGACAACATTGGTTCGATGGGATCCGTTCCGCGAGCTCGGCCTGATGGAGCGGAGCATGCGGTCCCTCGGCATGCCGCTGCTCCAGGTTCCCGCACTCCCGGCGGCCGACATCTACGAGACCGAGGACGAGTACGTCGTCGAGCTCGAGGTGCCCGGCTACGAGGAGAAGGAGCTCACGATCGAGGTCTTCGACCACATGCTGACCGTCACGGGTGAGCATGAGGCGACCACCGAGACGAAGGAGAAGACCTATCGTCTGCACGAGCGGCTGGAGCAGGAGTTCCAGCGCCGGTTCGAGCTCCCGAAGGTGGTCGATACGGACAAGCTGACCGCGACCTTCAAGCAGGGCGTGCTCGAGCTGCACGCACCAAAGGTCGAGGCGGCAGTTCCGAAGAAGATCCCGGTCACGGTCTGACGCGGACCGCTCACCGGAACACGCTGTGGGCGCGGATGCGCCCACAGCGACCTTGCGCATGCGCCCACAGCGACCTTGCGCATGCGCCCGCTCTTGCCGCCGGCGGCGGACAGGGTGTCAGGTCTTGCATTCGCGCATTCGTCGCTTGTTTGCACCTCCGCGGGGGCGTGGGTGCTGCATGAGTGCAGAACCTGACCCCATCGCTCCCGGTTTCCCCTACCTCGTGTAGATCGCCGGGCGGTAGCGCGGTTCCGGAACCGGCCGTCCTGCGTCGCATGCCGCCGCGAGCCAGGCTTCCTTGGCCGTCTCGACCGCGGCGAGCGCCTCCTGCCGCGTCGTGCCGAGCCCCGAGCAAGCCTCCGGGATACGACGTGGCTTGCCCGCACACGTTCTGCAGGTTGATCAGTTCGGGGATGTCGAGATGCACGAAGATGCGATGGCTCCCAGTCGTCCACCTCAACTCGAATCCGAATGCCTCCACGGGCCGGCGTCTGGACAGGGCACTCCACACGATCGTCCTCTCCCGGCGCCGCTGCCCCGCTCGTACTCCTGCCCGCGGTGTTAGCCGACTGCGCTCGAGATCGCTGCGACGGCGAGCTGGAGGTCGAAGTCGCCCCAGCTGCCGGTTTGGTTGGTGTTCGGGTCGATCCGGAGCCCGTGCGCGTGGTTGTGGGCGAGCAGGTCGTCTGCCCGTCCGGGCGGTGGCCGTGGTGGTGCGAGCGGCCACACGATGCCGTGGCGGTTGCGGAAGCGAATGCCGCTGTCGGCGTCGCCCTCGACGTGTAGCCGCCCTCGTGCACGAGGCGATGGTGCTGGTAACAGAGAAGGACGAGGTTCTCGAGGCTTGTCTCGCCGCCGTGCGCCCAGTGGCGGCGGTGGTGGGCCTGCAGATGGCGGCGGCGCTCGCAGCCGGGGAAACAGCAGGTGTGGTCGTCGCGTGCCTCGAGCAGCCGGCGCAGCGCGGGCGGCACGGTGCGGCGGCTGCGGCCGACGCTCACGGGGAGGCCGTCGCGCTCGATCTGGGCCACGAGCTCGGCGTCGCAGCCGAGCCGGCGGGCGGTCTCGGGCGAGATCAGCGGGCCGTCCTCCAGCTCGGAGCGGCCGCGGCCATCGGCGCTGAGCGCGGCGGCGTCGACGTGGACGACGACGCGCGCCCGCTCGCCGCGCGGCTCGACCTCGGCGGCCAGCGATGCCTCGGCGAGATCGAGCAGCGCCTCGACCCGGGCAGGGCGCGGCGGATCGACCGAAGCGCCGTCAACCTGCCTGCCTCCGCCCGGCCTCCGCTGCCTGCGCCTGCGGGTCGTTCGCCGCTGCGGCGCGCTCCTCGCGGCGGCGCTCGAGCACCCGCTCACGCGCCGCCTCCAGCGCCTTGATCAGCAGCGTGCCGTCCTCGGCCGCGAGCCGGGCGCGGAGAAAGAGCGTGCCGTCGTCGTCGAGGTAGTAGTCGACGTACTCCAGCTCGTGCGCGTCGCGGGCGTCCTCCGCTGCGACCCGGCGGAAGGCCCGCAGCGCCCGCTCGAGCTGCGATGCCGTCAGCGCCCCCGCAAGCTCGAGCAGGCTCTCCTCGGACGACGCGGTCGCGACCCTGGTCAGCGCCCGCACCTTGCGTGAACGTGAGCTCGCCGCGCGCGAACGCCGCCCGCGTCGCCGGCAGCTCCTGCAACGCCTCTCCGACCCGCAGGAACTCACGCGCCTCGCGCCCCGTGATCCCGCAACGCCACGCGAGAAAGCGCCTGCAGGTCGCTGCTGTCGCCCTGCTCGTGCATCTCCCAGACCAGCTCCAGCCAGCGTGCGGTCGCCGCGCTCAGGTGTGCGGACAGGCTCGCGAGCTCGTCGACGCGCTGCTCCGTCGCCGCCTCGCGCGCCGCCACATCCTCACGAACCCTCTCGATCAACGTTGCCTTCATAGAGAACAAGACTACAGACCCGGTCGGACGGAAGCGAATCGGCCCGGCCAGTGCCAGAACACTCGATCCGCGCCCCGAGCCTGACGGCCGCGTCACCGCCGCGCAGCGCGAGCGACCGGGAGGAGGGCTGCGGCAGGATCGCATCGCCAGGTCCGTACGTCGAGGAACCAGGTCCTGGGGGCCTTGGTGATCGCGGGAGGGAAGACACAATCGACACAACGCGGCTGCACAGTGCTCACGATCGGGACCGTGTGCATGGAGCACACGCCTCGGGTTCACGATCGTTCACGCGCGGTAGCCCGTTCCTTGCCGCCGCGAGTTCGGAGATCGGACCGACGCCGCTCGTCGAGGCTACGGCCGCTGGTCGCGTTCGTCGGCGCGCGGGCGAGCCGCGCGATCCTTACGGTCTCTCCGCGGGCGTGGGCCGATTCCGCTGACCGTCTTCGACCGCGGCTCCGTGATCGGTGCTTCCGCGATGTCGGGCGACCTGGCCTGCTGCGGGTCTCGGCGGCGTCATCACAGGCAGCGGGTGTAGAGCACGCTCGAGAAGGCTTTCCAGCACCCGCTGCCCGTTGAAGTGCTCACGCGCCACGTCGCGCGCTGCCGCGCTGTGGCGTTGGTAGTTCCGTTCGACGTCGTCGAGGCATCGAAGTGCCTCGTCCGGCGTCGCGAACGCCAGCAGCCCTTCGCCCGTCGGGAGCACGTCGGAGAAGCCGGTGTCCTGGACGACGACCGGACGACCGCTCGCGAGGTAGCCGGCGCTGCGGTCACTGAACCAGCCGCTCCGGGAGGTCACGTAGCCCTGCTTGGCGAGTGCGAACTCTCCTTTGGACGATTGCAGGTAGTTCTGGTATGTCCAGGGCGTGCGAGACGGGACGAGTGGATCGCAGATGCGCCAGCCGTGCGAGGCGAGGAGATCTCTCGGCGCCGTTGGGCTGCCGAGAGCGATCTCGAGCTCCGACGACGTCCGCTTCGGAAGGTCGAGGTACGACACAAACGAGTCGGATTTCATGCCGTAGCGGACGCCGTCGTACTCCACGGCTGCGTAGCTGTCCCATTGCATCACCGTCGTCCAACGACCAGACGCGTTTGCCGGCACGGGCGGCCAGGCGTCGAGATGAACCGGTTGTCGCGTGGACTGCCAGGGAAATCCGTCGTCCGGGACCGACGACGTACCCGCCTCGATGTTCTCCCCGTACGTGAAGAAGACCGTG
The DNA here is from genome assembly GCA_963792455.1 of uncultured Thermoleophilia bacterium. Taxonomy (GTDB): domain Bacteria; phylum Actinomycetota; class Thermoleophilia; order Gaiellales; family Gaiellaceae; genus Gaiella. Next base: position 751,338 of record CAWBWA010000011.1, on the reverse strand, counting down.
TGCTGCGCCGCGGCCGACCGGGCCACGGGATCCCCGAGATGACGGATCTGGGTGAACGCCGGGTCCGTATCGACCAGCGCACGAACCGGGCACGCGGCAAGCCACGCCCGCAACGGGTTGACACCGGAAACATTCAGGACGACGTCCGCCGTCTCGCAGACGGCCGCTCCGTGCGCGGCGCCAGGCCCCAGCCAACGGCCCGTGTGTGCGTCGTGGTACGCCCAGCGATCCGGGAGCCCGAGCGCGTCGAATGCCGCAGCGGCGAACGCTCAGGCCGACGGAGGGATCTGTTCCGAGGCTGTCGGTCGTAGGGTCGTAGCACGACGCGTAGTCGTCACTATCCTCGACGAACCAAACCTCGTGTCCCAGACGGGCCAGGCAGAGCACGTACTGAAGGTGGTGCCACGCGAGCCCGCCGAGCGGGCCTCGAACGATGTAGCCGAGCACAACCACGCGTAAGACGTCGCTGTGCCGGCGGCTCATGACGCACCCACGGCACCGATGATGCGCGCAGGGTTGCCGGCGACGACCGAGTAGGGCGGTACCTCGAAGTCGACGACCGAGGCCGCGCCGACGATCGAGCCTTCGCCGATCCGAGCACCGCCGAGGATGATCGCCCGTGCGCCGATCCAGACGTTGTCCTCGATCTCGATCGGGAGGGATTCGTCCTCACCCACCGCCGCCCGACTCGACGGCGGCACGGCCACCGGTGCGTCGGCCAGCACGGTCTGGAAGGAGATCAAGGCGAAGTCCCCGATCGTGATCCGGCCGTTCGTGGCGATGATCGGACCCGCAAGCGTACAGTAGTCACCCACGTCGAGCTCTCCGTCGGGGCCGAGCTCGAAGAGCGTCCCGATGTAGACACCCGAGTCCGCGCCGATGCGCACGCCGACAGGGCGTCGGCTCCGGTAGTGGAGAAAGGCGAACGAGCTGTAGCAGCCAGCTTCTCTCGCCGACGACGACGTTGCCGGGCACCGGAATCTCGCACCAGTCGTGGGAGCCTGCGTTGGTCAAGGCGCTCCCTCAAGGACACGCGCCGGGTTGCCGCCGACGGTTGCCCCCGCCGGGACGTCCGTCGTGACCACTGCCCCGGCGAGGACGGTCGCGCCCGCGCCGACGACGACGCCCTTGAGAAGGATCGCGCCGATCCCGATACGCGCATCGTCCTCGATCGCAACAGGGCGCATCGGCCAACGGTGGCCTGGCAACGGTCGACTCGGGGGCATTGGCGATCGCATCGAGCATGCGCGCGTCGGGATCGTGGGGATGGAAGTCCGAATCCGCGATCGTGACGGCGTACGAGACGAGAACACGCCTGCCGATCGTGATGCGATCCCCGCACATGATTTGGGCGCCGACAAGCACCGAGTCATCACCGACGTCGACGCGGCCGTTCTCCTCAATGCTGAAGGACGACCACGTGTAGACCTCCACGCGGTCGCCCAGAACGAGGCCGGGCTGCCGCGTCGAAACGAAAACGCTCGAACGTCTCGCGCCGCCGCTCGAGCAGGCAGTCGCGTCCGAAGACAACGTTCGGCGGTAGCGGCGTCGTATCCCAGAGACCTGACACGCTAGACCCCCGCCGCAGCCACGAGATCGGCGAGAACGACGTCTGAGTCGAACCACGTCTCCGCCACCTCACGGGCCGCTCGGCGATGGTGATCGAGGTCGGCCTCGACCCGGGCGATTGCGGCCGCCGCCTCGTCGAGGCTCGTGAAAGCCAGGAGCCCGTCGCCGGTCGGCAGGTGCTCGGCGAAGCCGGTGTCCTGGACGACAGCCGGCCGGCCCGCGGCGAGGTAGCACGTCGTTCGGCAGCTGAACCACCCCGAGTGGGTCGCGGCATAGACGTTCTTCGCGACCGAGAACTCGCCGCGCGACTGCTGGATGTAGGAGCGATAGTCCGTCAGGTGTCCGCGAGACCGAGAGCGAGTCCACGACGCGCCACCCCAGACCCTGCCAGCGCTCCGTGGGGGCCCCTTCGCCCCCGACGGCCAACTCGAGCGTCACGTCCGTTCGGGACGGCAGCGTCTCGATGCGCGCGAACTCCGCGCTCCTTCGAGCCGTAGCTGCGCCCATCCCATTCGATCGGCCGCTTGTAGTTGTCCCACGTGAGGACGGTCGTCCAGCGTTCACCGTCGGCGCCCGGCGTCCAGCGGTCGAGCACGACCGGGGGACGCGTCGGGTGCCACTCGAGACCGTGATCGGGCAGGAGGCATTTCGGGCCGCCGAGGTCGAGGGCGTACGTGAAGAACGCGTCGTGCGAACGGTACGTCTTGATCCCCGGTGCAGGCGGCTCCCGATCCCACAACGGAAACCAGTGGAAGTGGTTCCAGCCCTGGATCGGTGTCGACGTAGACCTTCCGCCGCACCGGCATGTATTCGTCGCGGAGCTGGCAGAGGCCGGAGACGTTGAGGAAGAGATCGGCATGGGCGACGATCTCCAGGAACTCCTCACGGGGAAGCCCGTAGGTCGAGCCGTCGAAATGACGGAAGTGCCACCGCCTTGCCAAGCGTCGGTGAGAGCGCGGCGAGCGTCTCGGACAGATACCGAACACCGTACGAGCAGTCCTCGCTGTAGGCGTTCTGCTCGGCGTCGAACGTGTATAGCCCCGTGTCCTCGAGGTAGTAGACATCGAAGCCGAGGCGCTCGAGGCCAAGCGCGTACTGACCGTAGTCCCACGCGACCCCTCCCACGGGATACGTTGCGATCACGCCCGAGACGACTGCGATCATCGTCTAGTCGGCGTGCATCGGAAGCCACGACAACGGAGCGATCGAGTCGGACGCCACCGCGGTCTCATCGAGCGACCAGCAGGCGAACAGGAGCTCATGGTCGACGTCCACGCAGTGGAGTCGCTCGACGGCGAGAGAGAATTGGGGAAGTACCATCACCTTCACGCTCCGTGACGGGGAGGCACCGGCAGCCGCTGTCAGGGCAGCCTCGACGTAAACCTCGTCGACAACATGGAGATCCGAGAGCAATCCATTCTTGGGATCGACCGCCGTCATCGCTACGAGTTCGCCGGCCTTCGTGCGAACCTCGGTGAGCCGGGCGCCGCCAAGACGCCATCTCATCCAGTCGAGCGAACGGACGACAAAGCAGTCCGCCGCCAGCGCCTCCGGTGTGTGGCTCGCGAGGGCGACGTGCTCCTCCGTGAGCTCGTCGATTGGGCACGCTTGAGACACGGTTCTGTTCGCGCCGTGAGAGTGGGGAAGCTTCGATCTCGACGCACCGATACTTCGCGAGTTGCACCGGTGCCACGCCATACCGGGACATGCCGCGGAGAATCGGCTGCACCAACGGGTGTGGAAACGTGTACACGAGCGTCGTAACCCTCGTCGCGTGCGAGATCGAATCCTGCCGCCGGCAGGCCGAGCAGTGGGTGGCCGGAATGAGAGCCCTCGACCTGCCGACGGAGGATGACGTCCTCGCGAAGCAGGACGGCGGACGAGCGCAGTCCGCGCACGCGCCCGCCCGGTACCGCGACCTCGGAGGGAACCATTGCAAACTGCCCTGCGATCGCTCCATCCTCATCCTCGACCACGGTGACAATCGCCGGCCCGTGCGGCGTATCTTCGTACCACCCTGCCCACGTTGACTCGTCGAGTGAGCCCCAGCCCGCGGCTTCCCACAGTTCGATCACGGCCGGCAGGTCGCGACGCGCGAGCCGTCGGAATGTGAGGGCCGGTGATGTGCTCGCCCGCGTCATGACGTTCTTCCAACGACACGCTCGACGGGATCGACGTACTGGTGCTGATACAACCGCGGGTACACGGTGCCTTGCGTAAGGAGCGATGCGTGCGTCCCTCGTTCGACGACCTCGCCGTGCTCGAGCGCAATGATCTGGTCAGCGTTGACGATCGTGCTGAGGCGATGTGAGATGACGATCGTCGTTCGGTCCTGCATCAAGGCTTCGATGGCCGACAGGATCTGCATCTCGGTAACCGCGTCTACCGCGGACGTCGGCTCGTCGAGAATGAGGATCGGCGCGTCCTTGAGCACGGCCCGTGCGATCGCGATGCGCTGACGCTCACCCCCGGACAGTGAGCCGCCCTTCTCCGCGATCACGGTGTCGTACCCGTCTGGGAGCCGCTCGATGAAGTCGTGCGCCTGCGCGGTCCGTGCCGCCTCGACGATCGACTCGAGGTCTGCGTCAAGCCGCCCGAATGCGATGTTGTCGCGTACGGACATCGGGAAGAGGAACGGGTCCTGCAGGACAAGCGCGACGTTCTCGCGGAGCGACTGCAGGGTCATTCTTCGCACGTCGACGCCGTCGATCGACACCCCGCCGCTCCACGGGTCGTACAGCCGTGGGATCAGCGAGACGAGTGAGGTCTTTCCCGCACCGTCGCGCCCACGATCGCTGTCACCTCACCCGGAGCGGCGGTGAACGAGATCTGCCGCAAGACCGGGTGTGCCGATTCTCGTCCGACCTCGTAGCCGAAGGTCACGTCGGCAAACACGATCTCACCATGGGCGCGCTCGACGGTGACCGCGTCGGGATCCTCGGGTACCTCGTCCTGGGCGTCTAGAATCTCGAAGACCCGCCGCCCACGCGCGACGACCTGGACGGAGGCACCAGCCGCCTCGGAGAGCGACACGATGGGGGCATAGAGGGCAGTAAGGTACGCGAGGAACACGAGCAACTCACCGAGCGTCAAACTCGCATGCAGGACCTGAATCGCGCCGAACCCCAGCAGTCCTGCGGCGCCGAGGCCGATAATCGCCGACGTCGACTGACTGTAGGCACCGGACACCCTCGTTGAGCGGTTGTATGTCTCGCTCAGTCCGAATGCCTCGGACTCGAGCCGATCCTGGACGTACTTTTCACGCGTGAAGCCCTGGATCGCCTTGATCCCGTACAGCGTCTGTTCGAGCATCGCCATCAACGAGCCCCACCGGCGCGTACTGTGCCGACGTGGCGCGGTCCATTGGCCCGCGGAACACCACGATCGCGACCAGAAGCGCCGGAACCACGGCCAGGGCCACGAGCGTCAGCAGCGGATCGATCGACAGCATGATCGCGAACATGCCTCCGAGCGTGAGGAGCGCGACAGCGAGCGGGAACGTGATCTGAGACACGATGCTGAAGGCGACGAAGACGTCGCTGCTCGCGCGCTGCATCAGGTCACCAACCTCGCTCCGACCGTGAAACGCGATCGACAGTCGCTGCAACCGGAGGAACATGTCCCGCGACAGGTCGAAGACGGCGCGTCGCGCGACATCGACGGTGAGGTAGAGGACACCGAGCGCCAGAGCGAAGCCGATCAGCACCATCACCACGACCGCGAGCACCGACCAGACGATCAATCCCTCCGACGACTCCGCACCGGGAAGCGCACCGCGGACCGACGCGAGCCAAGCCGGCTCGGGCTGGTTCGACAACCCGTAATCCACGACGATCCTGATCGCCCAAGGACGGGCGAGTTCGATCACGATGCCGAGGACCGCAAGGACGAGGGCGAGAAGGAGCAGATGCCAGTACGGTCGCGCGTAGCGGAGCAACCGGAGGAAGACGGACGCCGTCCGCCGACTCTCGCTCGCCGAGCTGGTCGGCGGATCTGGGGCGGCGACATCGTCAGTCGCGTCGGGTTTCGCGTGGACGTCTGCCTCGCGGGTTGCCCCGAACTCATCGAGAAGCGCTTCTATACGCTCGAATGGGTCAGTCGACCGGGTCGCATCTCTGGTCGTTCGCCCGACAGCCTCATCGGACCTGCTCACGTGACGTTCTCGATCTCGTCGTCGGGGCGCGAATGCGGCGGTTGCACCACATCTACCACCGTTTCCGCCGGCGTGCCCTCGTCAGTTGACGCCGTCTCGTGCGCCCGTTCGAACAGAAGCACGTCCAGCGCCGGCCGGTCGGCAGTCGCCGGCGGGACGGGCCTCGGTCGCCCGCAGGATCGTTCCGGTCGCACAACCGCATTCCCACAGGGCGTGGATGGCACCCCCCGCCGCGAGCACGCCGAGCATGAGCGCTGCCGGCCAGGCTCCGTCCCGAAGCGCGAGCGCCGTGAGCAGACCGAGCAAAATCGGCAATCCGAGGGCGAACCACGAGGCACGGGGCCAGACGCGGTACCGCACGAGCTGGCGGCCCGCACCGTGCTCCTCGATCGTGTGCCGGAGACGCGCGCAGCCCAGCATGCCGCCGCGGCATTCGAGGTCCCACCGGTCGTAGTCGCCACCCGCGACGGGAACGGTGCCGCTCGCCTTGATCGCCTCCGCGATCTCCTCGAGGCGGGCCTCCGAGGCGTGCCAGTGCTCGCTCCACACCTCGACGTCAATGTGACGGGGGACGACGAACCCGGCGCCGCCGGGACGCCGCCAGGGGGTCAGCCCGTAGCCGAGCCGGCCCCTGAGCCGCGCGAGCGGCTGCAGCAGGTGCAATGAGGTGGTGAGCAGGCGCCGGCGCCATCCACACCGGCGTCCCCGCCAGTACCGGCTCGCGCTGACGGCCGCCTCCGTGACGGTGAGGGCGAGGGCCAGGATGAGGAGCGGTACCGCGATGAGGAGAGGCGTCCACGAGAGGCCGAGGAGCCCGACGATCCCGAGCAGCGCGAGCAGAAGCCACCATTCGGGCATCAGCGGCAGTGACCCGACGACGGTCGGCGTCGGCTGGTAGAGGCGCTGGAACAGCCCGCTGCCCCAGCTCCCGTAGTACACGCGCCACCGCCGGCGCCCGAGCGCCAGCGGCCCGCCTGCCCCGTAGATCGTGCCGCCCCAGGCGCGGTGTCCACTCGCGTTGTAGTGCCCCGGCCACTTGCGCTCGAGCAGTGCTTCGGCTCGTCCGTAGCCGCGCTGCTGCTTCAGATACCCGCGCACCGTGTTCCGCCGATGATGCCAGACGAGTGCCGCCGGGCTGTAGCCGATCGTCCAGCCGCCCTCGATGATCCGCCAGCACATGTCGACGTCGTCGCCCGCGACGCGGAACCGGGCGTCGAAACCGCCGAGCCGGGCCAGCACGTCGCGCCGGATCGCGAGATTGCAGCCCGGAACGTGCTCTGCCTCGCTGTCGGAGATCAGCACGTGGATCGGCCCGCCCGGCGAGGCTGCGACCGACTCCTCGACGCAGCCGGCATCGGGCGGTGGGACGTTCGGCCCGCCGACGGCGGCATGTCCTGTCGTCATGAACGTGTGCGCGAGGTAGCGGAGCCAGTGGGGGTCGGGACGCGCGTCGTCGTCGAGGTACGCGACGATCTCGCCGGTCGCCGCCTGCCAGCCGGTGTTCCTGGCGGCGCTCAGCCCCTGGTTCTCGGTCGTGATCACGTTGAAGCCGTACTCGCGTGCGATGTCCCCGGTCCCGTCGCTCGAGCCGTCGTCGACCACGATCACCTCGAAGTCGGGGTAGTCGACCTCGAGGAGACCCTCGCAGGTGTCGGTCATCGTGCGTGACCCGTTGTAGGAGCAGACGACGACCGAGATGCTCGGCCAGTCGCGAGCATCGGGGAACGGCACCTCGGCGAACGCGCCCGAGACGGCCGCGAGAGCCGGCTTCGGATTCCGTCGCCCGGTCGGTGAGGCCGAAGTCCCAGTCCTCGATCTCGTGGCCTCCGCGGTGCCACTCGTCGGTCCACGAGAACACGAACGTGCCGGCGCAGCCGGCTTCGTAGACGGTTCGCAGCTGCCAGTCGAGGGTCGCCGCCTGCTTCTCCTCGCCGTTGCGCCGGCTGTCGAGGCCGACCTCGGCGAGCAGGAGCGGCCGGTCGCCGGCCAGGTTCTGCAGGCGCGCAAGGTACGCGTCGAGCCGGTCTCGATCCTCGAGGTACACGTTCACGGCGCACAGGTCGAGGAACGGGAGCTCGAGGTACTCGGTCGAGGGGTAGTTGACGTAGGTGACGAGCCCCTCCGGGTCGACGTCTCTTCGCCGCGTCGTAGAGCCGCTCGACGAAGCGCTCGATCCGGTGCCTGCCGTGCCAGCGGACGATCGGAGCGGGGATCTCGTTCCCGAGCGTGTAGGCGAGCACCGCCGGGTGTCCCGCGCAGCTGGCGACGCCCTCCTGCACACGCTTGACGATCGATCGGGCGCGGGCGCGGTCGTCGAGGAAGGTGACGTGCTGCTCCCAGGGCATCCCGACGAGGACGCTGAGCCCTTGCTCGCCGGCGAGGTCGAGCAGCCAGCGGGGCGGGACGGTGTAGGTCCGGACGGAGTTGACCCCGTGGGCGGCCATCGCCGCGAAGTCGGCCGCGACGACTCGCGGGTCGTGGAACTCCTGGCCGTCCGTCGTCCGGCTCGAACGTGCCGTACGTGACGCCCTTGACGTACAGCTTCTCGGTTCCGCGGTAGAGGAACTTGCCGCGCGCCTCGGGGCGCCCGGTTGTCGAATGTCGCCCGCGTACCGCCGTATCGTGCGCGAACTCTGGTGCCAGGACCTCCCTGGCGGTCGTCCCCCCGTTCCCCACAAGCCTCCCTTGCCGTTCCCGTCGGCACAGCCGATGGGCTTCCCACGTGGCGCCCCAGTGCCACGAACCCTCATCTCGCCTTGCCAGCAACAGCCGGATCCGCACCACATCGGAACCGGTTCTTCACTTACATAGACGCGGCTGAAGCCAAAAACTTTCGCAAGCCTCGTCCAGGACGAACAGCGCCCGTTGCGGCGCAGCGGTGCTGGTCCGTTGCCTTCTCGGAAGGAGCGGCCTAGGCTTGTCGTGTGTCATCGGTGCAATCGAGCCACGAAGGAAGCCTCGCTGCGGCGGAATTGGCGAGAGCTGGTGCGAGCGAGCTCTACGAACGGTATGGCTCCCGCGTCCACACGTTCTGCCTCGGCCGCCTGGAGGATCGCGAGGAGGCCGCCGACGCCGCGCAGGACACGTTCGCCAAGGCGTGGGTCGCCCTGCGCGACGGATGCGAAGTCAGGCAGCCGCTTCCCTGGCTGCTGACGATCGCCGGGAACGTCTGCGCGAGCCGCTACCGGGCACGTAGCGCGCGTCCCGTCGAGACGCCGCTTTCCGACGACGCCGTGGCAACCGTCATCCAGCTTCCGAGCGTCGAGCTAGCCGGATTTTCGACGGCGCTGCGGGCTCTCCCTGACGGGCAGCGCCGTGCCTTCGTGCTGCGCGAGCTGCGCGGTTGCTCCTACGAAGAGATCGGCGTCGACCTCGGTGTCTCGGACTCGTCGGTCGCCGCCCTGATCCACCGAGCCAGGCGGACCGTCGCCGCGAGCCTCACCGGGACAGGTCGCCGCGTGCTCGTCGCCATTCCCGCTCCCCGGGGTGCTCAGATCCGCGTTCGAGGGGGGTGCGGCGACGGTGACCACGGCCGTGGCTGCATCCGCAGCCGGCACGGCGCTGCTCGTCGCACCGCAGCTCGGAAGCTTTCACTCCCAGAGCGTCCCGCTGCCGTCGACGTCGACCCGTACCCAGGCAACCCAGCCCGTTGGGCGGGTGCTGGAGGTAGTGCCGGTGTGGGGAGCCTCCCCGACGACCCCCACCGGGAACCGCCCCGTGCTGCCTGCCCAATCGCCCCAGGAGAGTCCCCGGTTACCGAGCGCGCCAGGCGCTCAGGTTGCTGCCGCACCTGACACCGAAGGCGACACAACTCCGCCCGAAACTGCACTCGACCAGGGGCCGATCCCGCCGAAGCAGCCTCATGCCGGGGCTGTCCCATCGCCGACCCCCGCCAACGCAGGGGGAGTGCCCACCCCCGCCACGCAGGCTGGAAGCCCGGCCTCCCCAGCACGCTGGCTTGAGGGGAACGGCCAGCCTTCGCCGGCGAGCGGCGATCCCGGCCCGCCGGCCGAGCCCGGCTCCCAGGGCAAAAGCCCGTCGGTCAAGCCCGGCAACGACCCGCCGGCCGAGTCCGGCTTCCAGGGCAACGGCCCACCCGCCAACCCGGGAGCGCAGGGCAACGGCCCGCAGGGTAACGGCCCACCCGCCAACCCGGGAGCGCAGGGCAACGGCCCGCAGGGTAACGGCCCGCCCGCGGATCCGGGAGCGCAGGGCAACGGCCCGCAGGGTAACGGCCCGCCCGCGGATCCGGGAGCGCAGGGCAACGGCCCGCAGGGTAACGGCCCGCCCGCGGATCCGGGAGCGCAGGGCAGCGGCCCGCAGGGTAACGGCCCGCCCGCGGATCCGGGAGCGCAGGGCAACGGCCCGCAGGGTAACGGCCCGCCCGCGGATCCGGGAGCGCAGGGCAATGGCCCGCAGGGTAACGGCCCGCCGGGTAACGGCCCGCCCGCAGGAGGCCCCTGAGCTCCCTCGCGCAGGCGCAAGAGACGCCCTCTTCGTGCCTTCATGCTCTTCCGCGCCGCGGGCCGGATTCGACCTCGCTTGACTTCTCGGCGCCTGAGGCATTGAATGGGCGACCCTCGCGGCTCGCCCTCTGACCCGCGGATACGCAACGCGACCCGAGAGGATCAGCCGTGAGCGCAATCACCAGTCCGGACGAGTTCATCGACCACACCACGGCGATGGCCCTCGAGGAGAAGGCCAAGCTCCAGAAGCACTTCACGCGCTTCGACATCTACTTCTTCCTCATCTGCACCATCGTCGGCGTCGACACGCTCGGCGTCGTCGCGGCCGAGGGGGCCCAGGGCTTCACGTGGCTCATCTTCCTCGCGGTCGCGTTCTTCGTCCCGTATGCGTTGACCGTTGCAGAGCTCGGCTCGGCGTTCCCGGAGGAGGGTGGCTCGTACGTCTGGACGCGGCTTGCGTGGGGGCGGCTCGTGGCGGCCGTCAACGCCGTCTTCTACTGGTTCAGCAACCCGATCTGGATCGGGGCCACGCTCGCGCTCCTGACGATCGCGACCGTCGATCAGTTCTTCTTCTCGATCGGTGACAACTCGTGGCTGTTCTACCTCGTCGGCCTCGCGTACATCTGGTTCTCGGTCTACGCGGCAATCCTCTCCTTCGGGATCGGCAAGTGGATCCCGACCCTCGGAGCCTGGGCCCGGATCTTCGTGCTCGGCCTGTTCGTGGTCAGCACGATCATCTACGCGTTCAAGAACGGCCTCAGCTTCCCGAGCGGAGGGGAGTTCAAGCCGACCTACGCGCTGTTCATCGCACTCGTGCCCGTGCTGTTCTTCAACTACGTGGGCTTCGAGCTGCCGAGCGCGGCCGGCGACGAGATGAAGGACCCCCAGAAGGACGTGCCCGTACACCGTGCTCCGCGCCGCCATCACGGCCATCCTGCTCTACGGCCTGCCGATCCTCGCGGTGATCGCTGTCCTGCCCAAGGACGAGATCACCGGCGTCGACGGCTTCATGACCGCGGTTGCAGCCGTCTTCAGCGTCTGGGGCGGAGCGGCGAGCGTGATGACGAAGATCGCCGCGTTCGGTTTCGTCCTGGCTCTCGTCTCGAGCGCCTGCACGTGGCTGATGGGCTCCGACCGCAGCCAGGCCGTGGCCTCGTACGACGGAGCCGGGCCGCGCATCCTGGGGCGCTTCTCTGCAAAGCTGGGCACTCCCGTCAACGTCAACTTCCTCTCGGGCGTGATCGCGACGATCGTCTTCGTGGCGGCAGCAAGGATCGCGGGCGGCAGCGCATCCGCAACGTTCGACGTGATGATCGGGATCGTGCTCACCTTCACGACGCTCTCCTACATCGTGATCTTCCCGGCGCTGATCAAGCTGCGCTACAGCCACCCGCACGTGAACCGCCCCTACAGGATTCCGGGAGGGATGGTGGGCGTCTGGATCTGCGGCGTGCTCTGCACCTTCTGGGCCGCCTTCGCCTCGCTGGTGGCCATCTTCCCGGGCTTTGCCGACGGCCAGCTCCTGAACGACGCGGGACTCCCGGAAGACGTGTCGCGTGCCAAGTACACGACGATCGCCGCCGTGGCGATCGGGATCGCCACGCTCGCAGGGTTCGTCTTCTACTGGCTCGGCGCGAGCACCCGGGCGAAGATGGTCGACGTGCCGCTCGAGGGCAACGAGGAGCTGGCCGCAGAGGCGGGCCTCGCCTCGGCGTAGACCAGCGAGCGTCGGTGCGGAACGACGCCGGGGCGAGTGCCCCGGCGTCGTTTCGCGTCGCGAATCCGGTGTCCGCGCCTACACTGCGGCGATGCGCCGCTACCACCTGACCACGTTCGGCTGCCAGATGAACAGCCACGACTCCGAGCGGATCAAGGGGATGCTCGAGTCGCTCGGCCTCGGCGAGGCGACCTCGAAGGAGGATGCCGACATCGTCGTCTTCAACACCTGCACGATCCGCGAGAAGCCGGATACGAAGCTCTCCGCGTATCTCGGCGACGCGGGTGCGCGGAAGCGTGAGAACCCGGACCTCGTGATCGCGGTCGGCGGCTGCTTCGCGGAGGCGCAGCAGGAGCGGATCTTCGACCTCTACCCGCAGGTCGACGTCGCCTTCGGGCCGGGCTCGATCCCGCATCTCGGGGACTGGGTGGGAGTGGGGGGCGTCGGAGTCGAGCGGGGCCGGTTCGGCACGCACGAGCACTTCGCCGGGCACCTGCCCCAGCATCGTGAGCGGGCCGCCCATGCGTGGGTGCAGGTCTCGATGGGCTGCAACTCGACCTGCTCGTACTGCATCGTGCCGGCCGTGCGCGGGCGCGAGCAGAGCCGTCGCCCCGGTGACATCGTCGCCGAGGTGACGCGGCTCGCCGCCGACGGCGTACGTGAGATCACCCTGCTCGGCCAGAACGTCAACTCCTGGGGACGCGACCTGGCGCCAGACGTCCACACGGAGTTCGGCGAGCTCCTGCGCGCCTGCGACGCCGTCGACGGAATCGAGCGGATCCGCTTCACGAGCCCGCACCCCAAGGACTTCCGCGAGCCCGTGATCGCCGCCATGGCGGAATGCGACGCGGTCTGCGAGCACATCCACCTGCCGCTCCAGTCCGGCTCGACGCGGATCCTCAAGGCGATGCGCCGCACGTACTCGCGCGAGCGGTATCTGACGCTCGCAGAGCGGCTGCGGGAGGCGATCCCCGACCTCGCGCTCGGCACGGACGTCATCGTCGGCTTTCCCGGGCGAGACGGAGGCCGATTTCGCAGGAGACGCTCGCAGGTCGTCGAGGAGGTGCGCTACGACAGCGCCTTCACGTTCATCTACTCGCCTCGGCGCGGCACCGATGCCGCAGCGATGGCCGACCAGGTTCCGGAGCCCGTCAAGCACGAGCGGCTCGAGCGGCTCGTCGAGGTGGTGCAGCGGATCGCCGCCGAGCGGAACGCCGAGCGCGTCGGGACGGGTCGAGCAGGTGCTCGTGGAGGGCCCGAGCAGAACCGACGAGACGCTGCTGCGTGGCCGCACGCGACGCAACACGACGGTCGTCTTCACCGGCAGCGGCGAGGTCGGCGATCTCGTCGACGTCACGATCGAGGGCTCGACCTCGACGACGCTGCGCGGCCGCGTCGCCTCCGCCGTGCCCGCCTGACCGGCGACGCGCATGGTCGCCGTGATCGCCGTCTTCGGCCCGACCGCGTCGGGCAAGACCGCCGTCGCCGAGGTGGTCGCCGACCGGCTCGGCACGGGCGTCGTCTCGTGCGACGCCCTGCAGGTGTACCGCGGGCTGCCGATCCTGACGAACCAGCCGACGCCGGCCGACGGCGCTCGTCGGGATCCGGGCGCTCGACGAGGAGATGTCCGTCGGCGCCTACGCGACGCTGGCGCACGCGGCGATCGACGAGTCTCGTCGAGCGCGTGCGGCACGGCGGTCGTCAGCGGCGGCACCGGGCTCTACCTGCGGGCCGCACTCGCCGACCTCGCGGTGCCGCCGCCGCCCGGCGCCGGCGTGCGCGAGCGGATCCTGGCCGAGGTCGAGCCGATCCGGCGGCCGCGCACGAGCGGCTCGCGGGCCTCGATCCGCCGCGCCGCGGCCGCAGTGCACATCGAACGACGAGCGGCGGCTCGTGCGCGCGCTCGAGCTCGCCGAGGTCGGGGAGTCGCTCGTTCCGGACGACGACCGCCTCTGGGCGAGCGCGACCCGGCACCCGACGCTGATCGTCGGCCTCGACGTGCCGGCCGACGAGCTGGAGCGGCGGATCGTCGCCCGGACGCGAGGCGATGTTCGAGCGGGGCGTCGTCGAGGAGGTGCGCGCGGCGCTCGCCGCGGGTGTCTCGCAGACTGCGGCGAAGGCACTCGGCCTGCGCGAGATCGCGACCCTCCCGGAGGCCGAGGCGCGCGAGCGCATCGTCGTCCGCACCCGCCGCTACGCCGCCTACCAGCGGAAGTGGATGCGGCGGATCCCGGGCCTCGTTAGCGTTGACGGCACCCGGAGCCCGGAGGAGGTGGCAGATGCAATTCTCGAAGTGGCACGCGCTCGGCAACAGCTACCTCGTCGTCGAGCAGCCCGACGCCGGGCTGCTGACGCCGGCGCGCGTCCAGCGGCTGTGCTCGGTCGGCCACCGGCATCGGCTCCGACGGCGTGCTCGAGGTCACCGCACCGCGACGCGACGAGCGCAGCGTCGTCACGATCTGGAACCCCGACGGCTCGACGGCGGAGATGTCCGGCAACGGCGTCCGCATCGCCGCCCGCTGGCTCGCCGCCGAGACCGGGCGCGACGGAGGTCACGATCGAGACGGCCGGTCGGCGGATCGCCGCCCGGATGCTCAACACGCTCGACACCGCACACCGACGTGGGGGAGTTCACCGTCGGTGAGCCCGAGACTGCTCGACGGGATCGAGTTGACAACGGTTTCGGTCGGCAACCCGCACGCGGTGATCCGCCTCGACGATCCCACGCGGGACGACCTGCTGCACCTCGGCCCGCTCGTCGAGACGCACGCGAGGTTCCCGGAGCGGACGAACGTGCAGCTCGTGCGCGTCGACGGGCGGCACGACCTGACCGTGCTCGTCTGGGAGCGCGGGGCGGGGGAGACCAGCGCCTCGGGCTCCTCGTCCGTCGCCGCTGCGGCGGTCGCGGTCGAGCGGGCTGGTGCGACAGCCCTGTGACCGTGCACCTGCCCGGGCGGCGACCTCCACGTGGGCATCGCGGACGGGCGGGCGTCGCTGACCGGCCCGGCCGAACGCGTCGCCTGGGGGGAGACCAGCCTCTGACCTCGGCACAGCTGGAGGGGTGAGGCTTCAGCCTCATCCGCACGTCGGAGCTGCTCAGACCGCGATCTCGAACTCGCGCAGGACGTCGTTGAGCGACGTCTTCAGGTCCGTCGAAGCGCTGCGCTCGCCGACGATCAGCGCGCACTGCAGCCCGTACGAGCCCGCGGCGAACTCCTTCTGCCGCACGCCGGGGAGCACGACCGCGCGGGCCGGCACCTCGCCGCGGTACTCGACCGGCTCCGGACCGGTCACGTCGATGATCGGGATCGACGCCGACAGCACCACGTTCGGCGCGATCACCGCTCCGGCCCCGATGCGCACGCCTTCGACGATCACCGCCCGCGAGCCGATGAAGGCACCGTCCTCGATGATCACCGGCGCGGCCTGCGGCGGCTCGAGCACGCCGCCGATGCCGACGCCGCCGGCGAGGTGCACGTCGGCGCCGACCTGCGCGCACGAGCCGACCGTGGCCCACGTGTCGACCATCGTCCGCGGCCCGACCCAGGCGCCGATGTTCACGTAGCCGGGCATCAGCACGCAGCCCTCGGAGAGGAACGAGCCGTAGCGCGCCACCCCGGGCGGCACGACGCGCACGCCGCGGTCGGCGTAGTCGGACTTGACGGGGATCTTGTCGAGGAAGTGGAGGCCGCCGACGTCCATCGGCTCGACCTTGCGGATCCGGAAGTAGAGCAGGATCGCCTTCTTCACCCACTCGTTCACGAGCCAGCCGTCCGGCGCCCGGTTCGGCGACGCGGATCGTGCCGGCGTCGAGAAGCGCGATCGCGTCCTCGATCGGCTCGGGATCGAGCGAGCCCGACTCCCACATCTCCTCGATCCGCTGCGCGAGCTCCATGGGGGTTGATTGTGGCGGAACCGGGCCCGCGGTGGGGGGCGGAGGTGTCAGAGCGCCCGCTCGAGGATCTCGACGGCCCGCCGGCATTCCTCGATCGTGGGCACCAGCGCGAAGCGGACGTAGCCCTCGCCCGACGTGCCGAGGAACGAGCCCGGCGCCACGACCACGCCGTGCTCGAGCAGGCGGGTCGCGAAGCCTTCCGACGTCTCTCCCGCGGGCGTTGCCACCCAGAAGTACATCGTCGCAGGCCCACCGGCGTCACGCAGTCCGACGCGCGAGAAGAGGTCGAGGAACAGCTCGCGCTTCGCCGCGTACGACGCTCGGGCGCGCTCGACGTGCTCCTCGTCGCCCCACGCGACGACCGACGCGCGCTGGACGAACTCCTGCGGCGCCGTTCCCGTGTTGGGACGGAACTGCTTCAGCGCCGCGACGAGCTCCGGATCGCCCGCCACGAAGCCGGAGCGGTAGCCCGTCATCGAGGAGCGCTTCGAGAGCGTGTTGAAGACGGCCAGGTTCGTCCAGTCGGTCAGCTGGAGCGCCGAGACGGGCGGCTCGTCGAACCAGAGCTCGGAGTAGGCCTCGTCGGAGGCGAGGACGAAGCCGTGCTCCCGTGCGAGCGCCGCCAGCCGCTCGTAGAACGCGAGCGGAGCCGTGACGCCGGTCGGGTTGTTCGGGTAGTTGACCCAGACGAGAGCAGTCCGCCGCCACCTTTCCGACGGGACGGCGTCGAGGTCGGGGAGAAAGCCGTTGCTCTCGAGCAGCGGCAGCTCGACGACCTCCGCACCGGCGAACTGCGCACCCCGCACGCCGACGGGGTACCCCGGCTCGGTCAGGACGACGGTGTCACGGCCCCCTGCGAGGTCGAGCACGACCTGGGCGAACGAGAAGATCGCCTCCTTCGAGCCGAGCGTCGGGATCACGTGGAGATCCGGATCGAGCGTCGCGTCGAAGCGTCGTCCGACCCAGGTCGCCACCGCCTCCCGCAGCTCGGGAAGCCCGACCGCCGCCGGATATCCCATCCGCTCGCGAACGCCGTCCCGCAGCGCCTGGATGATGCGCGGGTCGGTCGGCTCGCGCGGATCGCCCATCCCGAAGTCGATCACCTCGAGCCCTTCGGCCCGGCGCGCGGCGGCCGCCTGGTTCAGCCGCACGAACGGATACGTCGCCTGGCCGGTGAGGATGGGGGAGACGGGCACGCGCCTCAGACAGTGAGGAACCGGTAGAGGGTTTCGTACGCCGTCACGAGGGCGTCGATCTCGACGAGCTCGTCGCGGCGGTGGGCGTAGCGGGTCGCACCCGGCCCGAAGTTGATCGCGTCGATGCCGCGTGTCGTGAAGTCGGCCACGTTCGTCCACGCCTGCTTGGGCTCGAACGCGAGGTCGCCGGCATCGCGCAGCGCCCGCACGAGCGGCGTGTCCGTGACCACCGAAGCGGGGGGTGAATCGCCGGTGATCTCGAGCTCCGCGCCGTCCGGTGCCAGTGAGCGGAGGTACGCCGCCGCGCTCTCGGGCGAGCGATCGGGTGCGTAGCGGAAGTTGACCGTCGCAACGGCGCTGTCGGGAATCACGTTCGAGGCGATCCCACCCTCGATCTGCGTGATCGACGCGACCTCGTAGAACGGCAGCCCGCCGACGATCGCCTCGCGCCGCTCGAGCGCGGCGATCGGCGCAAGGCCCTCGAGCGCCTTCTCGATCGCGTTCTCGGCCGTCCACGGGCGCGCCGAGTGCCCGCTGACGCCCGAGAACGTGATCCGCGCGTTCATGTTGCCGAGACAACCTGCCTGGATCGTCAGATCGGTGGGCTCGAGCAGGATCGCGAGATCGGCGGCCGACGCGAGCCGCGAGCGCTCGAACAGGTCGGGCAGAGGGCTGAACTGCGCCGGGAGCTCCTCCTTGCCGAACAGGAGCAGGGCCACGTCGACCGGGCCGGGCTCGCCGTGGGCAAGCGCGCGGACGAGCTCGACGGCGACGGCGACGCCGCCCTTCATGTCGGTTGCACCGCAGCCGTGCACAGCACCGTCGGCGATCCGGCCGGGCACGTTGCCCTGCGCGGGAACCGTGTCGTAGTGGCCGACGAGGAGCACGAGCGGTACCTCGGGCCGGCGGGGCCGCGCGAACACGAACGCGTCCTCGGCCGCGTACTCGGGCGCGAAGGCCGCCGGAACGAGTGAGAGCAGGTGGGATCGCACCTCGGCCTCGTGCAGGCTCTCCGACGGGATGTCCACCAGCTCGAGCGTCCGCTCGGCGAGTCGCTGCCCCAGGGCGGTCATGGCTCGAGCGTACCGGCATACTCTCGTCATCACCCGCCGATCCGAACCCCCGGCAGGCCTCGAGCCCGAGAAGGGGCTCCTGCTCGCCGTGCTCCCGAAAGGGGCCGATGCCGAGGACGAGCTCGGCGAGCTGCGCGAGCTGACGCGGACGGCGCTCGTCGACCCGGTCGAGGAGCTCGTCCAGCAGCGCAACAGGCCCGACCAGAGGACGTACGTCGGCAAAGGGAAGCTGGAGGAGCTGAAGACCCTCTACGAGGAGTGCGGTGCCGACGTCCTCATCGTCGACGACGAGCTCGACCCGACCCAGCAGCGGACGCTCGAGGACGCGCTCTCGACGCGCGTCGTCGATCGCACGCAGTTGATCCTCGACATCTTCGCCCAGCACGCCGTCAGCGCCGAGGGCAAGCTCCAGGTCGAGCTCGCCCAGCTCGAGTACAACCTGCCGCGGATGCGCGGGATGTGGAAGCATCTCGAGCGGCTCGGCGGCGGCGTCGGCACGCGCGGCCCGGGTGAATCGCAGCTCGAGAGCGACCGGCGCATGGCCCGTCATCGCATCACCGTGCTGCGACGCCGGCTGAAGGGCCTCCAGGCGCAGCGCGGGGTGCGCCGGAAGGAGCGCAAGCGGGCCGAGGTCCCGACGGTCGCCCTGGCCGGGTACACGAACGTCGGCAAGTCGACGCTCCTGAACGCCCTCACCGGAGCCGAGGTGTCGGTCGAGAACCGCCTCTTCGAGACCCTCGACCCGACCACCCGCAGCTTCGAGCACGACGGCAAGCGCTACCTCGTGACCGACACCGTCGGCTTCATCCGGCGCCTGCCGACCCAGCTCGTGCAGGGCTTCGCCTCGACGCTCGAGGAGACGCTCGTCGCCGACCTGATCCTGCACGTCGTCGACGCGTCGCTTCCCGATGACCGGCTGCGGGAGCAGATTGCCGCCGTCGACGCAGTCCTGACCGAGATCGGCGGCGACGACCTGCCGATCATGCTCGTTCTGAACAAGGTCGACCGGCTCGACCCACTGGGACGCCGGCGGCTCGCAAACCGGTTTCCGGAGGCGCAGCAGGTGTCCGCGGTGACGGGAGAGGGGCTCGACGAGCTCCGCGAGCGCGTGGCCACGCTCTTCGCCGACCGCTTCGAGGACGTGCGGTTGCTCGTGCCCTACGACGAGGGTCAGGCGCTCTCTGCCCTCTACGCGCTCGGCGCGCCGATCGACGAGCGGCGCGACACCGATGCCGGCGTGCTGATCCGTGCGAAGCTGTCGCACCGTGACACGCGCCGCTTCGCGCGCTATCTCGTAGCCGGAGACGACCTGGAGTCAGCGGCGACCACCTGATGGATCTGCGCGTCTCGAGAGCCCGCAACGACGCGGTCCTGCCGGTGCGGGCCCATGGCGGTGACGCCGGGCTCGATCTGGCCGCGTGCGAGGCCGTCACGATCGGCGCCGGCGAGCGGGCCGCCGTCGGCACGGGCCTCGCCGTCGAGATTCCGGCTGGCCACGCAGGGCTCGTCGTGCCGCGATCCGGCCTTGCGCTCCGGCACGGCATCTCGATCGTCAACGCACCCGGGGTGATCGACGCCGGCTACCGGGGCGAGGTGAGGATCATTCTCCTCAACACCGACCGCGAGCAGCCCTTCACGGTCGAGCCGGGCATGCGGATCGCCCAGCTGCTCGTCGTCCCGGCGCTCGTGGTCGACGTCGTCGAGGTTTCCGAGCTGACGGAGACCGCTCGCGGCGAAGGCGGCTTCGGCTCCTCGGGGCTGCGATGAGACCCGAGCCCCGGGTCCGGGTCTCGGCCATCTTGCTGTGGCGCGGGCGGATTCTCCTGTGCCGCCACGAGAAGCGCGGGGTCGACCACTGGCTGCTGCCGGGCGGCGGAGTGCGGAGCGGCGAGACGCTGACGCAGGCACTGCAGCGGGAGCTCGCGGAGGAGACCGGACTGATCGAGGGCGGCGACGAGCTGCCGGTCGAGGGGCCGGTCGTGATCGTGGACTCGATCTCGCCCGAGCGGAGCCTCTGGTCGAAGCATGTGGTCCACATCGTTTTCGCCGGGGAGCTGGACGGGTCGCTCGCCGACATCGTCTCCCGGGACGACGCCGTACGTGGACACCGGCTGTTCGAGCTCGACGAGCTCGAAGGGCTGGCGCTGCACCCGCCGATCGGTCGCTTCCTGCGCCGCTTTCAGCCCGGTGACCCGTGCGTCTATCTCGGGGCGATGTGGGCGCCGTAGCGCACGACGCTCGCTCGCCTGGGACGGGTGTTTCAACGTGCGCGACCTCGGAGGGCTGGAAACGGCCTCTGGAGGCCGCACACGGCGTGGTGCGGTGGTGCGCGCGGACAACGTGCGGCGTCTGACGGCCGCCGGCTGGCAGGCGGCGCTCGATCACGGCGTGCGCCGGGTCGTCGATCTCCGCTTCGAGAACGAGGTGCCGGGCGAGCCCGACGCGCCCGAGACGTCGAGGTCGTCGTCGTCTCGCTTCTCGGGCGGCCGCGACCCGGTCGAGGCGTCCGTGCCTTCGAGGAGCGCGCTGCTCGCGCCGACGACGTCGCACCGGTGTTCGCTGCCGAGCTACGTCCAGCATCCTCGAGAACGGCGCCGGGCGCGTCGGCGCCGCCGTCGCGGCGGTCGCCGACGCCGACCCGGCGCACGGCGTCGTCGTCCACTGCTTCGCGGGGAAGGACCGCACCGGGATCGTCTCGGCCTTGCTGCTCTCCCTCGCCGGCGTGCCGGACGAGATCGTCGCCGCCGACTACGCAGCGAGCGACCCGGGCGTCGACGCGCTCTCGGCCGCCGTGGTTCGCGACGGCCGCGACGAGGCCGAGCTGGAGCTGCGCCGGCGGGTCTCGCCGCTCGCCGTACGCGACGATGGCGCGAGGTGCTCACCTGGGTGCACGAGACCGCGGGCGGCGCCGACGGCTACCTGCGCAGGCGGGGCTGTCGACGTACGCAGCTCGCACGACTCCGCGCGCGGCTCGTCGACGCGTGAGCCCGGCCGCCGGCTGAAGCCGGGCACCCGCCAGGCTCGCCAGTCGACGGCTCGCTGCAGGCTCAGCGACCGCCGCGCGAGCGGGCCCGGCCGGCGGAAACGGCGTGCGCGAGGCGCTCCAGCTCGTCGCCGAGCGGCTCGAGCTCGCCCTCGCCGCCCCGCATGCTCGAGCGCACGGGCCAGCAGCCAGTCGGCCAGCGCCGGGTTCCGCGGGAGCAGCGGCCCGTGGAGGTAGGTGCCGATCGCCGTCGCCACCCGGCAGCCCTCGAAGCCCGACGTGCCGTCGTTGCCGTGCCCGGCGAGCACTCGTGCCGAAGGGGGTCGCGCCGGGGTCGAGCAGCGTGCGACCCGCGTGGTTCTCGAACCCCGCCACCGTCGTCGTGACACCATCGCCGAGGTCGGCCTCGAGCAGCACGTCGCCGATCAGCCGCTTCTCGCCTGCGACGGTCTCGAGCGGAAAGACCCCCGCTCCCGGCATCCAGGAGCCGTCGCGGCCGCGGTAGCCGCGCCCCAGCAGCTGGTAGCCGCCACACACGGCGAGGAGCGCCGTTCCCGTCTCGACGGCCCGCCGCAGGTCGTTGCCTCTCTGCGCGAGGTCCGGCGCGACGAGCGCCTGCTCGCGGTCCTGGCCACCACCGATGTAGACGAGGTCGAAGGCCCAGGGCTCGAGCGCCGCGCCCGGCTCGACCGCGGTGACCTCGAGCGAATGCCCGCGGAGGGCCGCCCGGCGGGCGAACACCGCGATGTTGCCCCGATCGGCGTAGATGTTCAGATAGTCCGGGTAGAGGTGAGCGATGCGGATCCTCACGGCGCCTCCTCCCAGAACGGACGCACGAGGCCCCGGTCGACCGCGATCTGGCGCAGCTCGAGCATGGCCGTGTAGGTCGGGAGAACGCCGAGCTCTCCGCCCGGGGGAACGAGTGCGAGGCCACGGTCGAGACGCCTCACGGAGATCGGGGATCACCTCGAGCTGCGACGCCGGATACCCGGAGTAGGTGAACCGCAGCGCCAGCTCCGCGGCCCGCTCGCCGCTGACGACGATCCGCTCGGCCTGCTCGAGCAATGGCTCGAAGTCGACGTCCCAGATCCACGACACGTCGCGGCCGTCGGCGATCCGGTCGTTGAGGGCGATCACGAGCGTCGCGGGGACGCGGCCCTCCTCGAGCGTGCGGATTGCCTCGTTGGCGCCCGCCGGGTTCTTGATCAGCAGCATCAGGATCCGCCGATCGCCGGCATCGATCCGCTCGAAGCGGCCGAATGCCGCCGTGAACGTGCCGAGCCCCGTCGACGATCTCGTCGAGGGAGGCGTCGAGCGCCAATGCCGTCGCAGCGGCGGCAAGTGCGTTGTAGACGTTGTAGAGGCCCGGGAGCGGGAGCCTGACCCGCGCCGTCCCTGCGGGCGTGACGAGATCGAAGACCGAGGCATCGAGGGCCTGCAGATCGATCGACCGTGCCGCGAGGTCGAGCTCGGGACGAGCATGACCGCACGCGGGGCAGCGGTAGTCGCCGAGGTGCCCGACGTACGCGGCGGCGTACACGTAGGGGCCGCCGCAGCGGACGCAGTACTTCGAGTCGGCGGCGTGCTGGAGCGTAGGCCGGGCCAGACGGGGATCGTCGACGCCGAACCGCAGGGCCTGTGCGGCCGTCCCTCGGCGAGCTCGGCAACGAGGGGATCGTCGGCGTTGACCACGAGCATCGAGGCGTGGGGGAGGGCCCCGACCGCTGCGCGCCAGCGGTCGGCGATGTGCTCGAGCTCGCCGTACCGGTCGAGCTGGTCGCGAAAGAGGTTGCCGAGCGAGACGACGCGAGGGCGAACGCGTCGCATCACCTCGGGCAGCGCGAACTCGTCCACCTCGAGCAGGCCCAGGTCGGCATCGGTGGCGGAGAGCAGGGTGGAGGCGACGCCTGAGGCGAGATTGGCCCCGGAGTTGTTCCAGGCCAGCCGGTATCGCGAGCCGAGAATGCGGGCGAGCATGGCGCTCGTCGTCGTCTTTCCGTTCGTGGCGGAGACGACGGCGACTCCGGCCGGCAGCCGCGCGGCGAGCGCGTCGATCGCACCGGGATCGACCTTCCAGAGCAGCTTGCCGGGCAGCGTCGTGCCACCGCCGCGCCCGACAGCGCGCGAAAGGCGCCCGACCAGGCGGGCAGCGGAGGTTTCGGTCGCGAGGCGGACTCCCATCGGCTCCGAGCCTACCCGGCACCGCCCGGCAAGCCTCTGGCGAAGCCTGCACGACACCCGGACGACAGGCTGAAGCCTGTCGCCGCCACTTCGTTCTGCCCCACTTGCACATTCGGCAGAATGATCTACAGTAATTGCAGATGGCCAGGCCCCGGCGTCGCCACCCGGCTCTCGCCGGAATCGACGAGGCAGCTCTCGCGGAGTTTCGCGCAGGCATCAGACGGCGCTACACCGACGAGCAGATCCTCGAGCAGCTGCGCGCGAGTGCGGGTCGGCTCGGCCGCTCGCCGACCATGCGCGAGTTCGCAGCCGACCCGGAGGCGGGGCTGCACCCGCAGACGGTGATCGAGCACTTCGGCACCTGGAACGCCGCCAAGCGGGCTGCCGGCCTGACCCCGCGCCGCTTCATCAGCAGGGAGGAGCTGCTCGATCAGCTGCGGCAGCTGGGGGACGAGCTCGGCCGGACGCCGACGGCGAGCGATCTCGACGCGAACCGCAGGCGGATGGCCTCGAAGTCGTTGATCTGGCACACGTTCGGCTCGTTGACCGCGGCGCTCCAGGAGGCGGGGTTCGATGTCCCGGTGGGCGACGAGAAGCTCGAGCGCGCCGTCGAGCAGGGCGCGGTGCTCGCACGGACGCTGCGTCGCCTGCCGAAGATGGCCGACTGGAAGGACGCCCGCCGTACCGATCCGGCGCTGATGTCCGAGTGGCAGGTCTACCGGCTGGTCGACATCGAGGCCGGGCCGTGGGCGGCGTTCCAGTTCCTCGTACGCGAGCGCCTGCGCGAGGAGGGCGTCAGGGTCGCGACCGACGGCTCGCTGTAAGCGAAGCCGGCGGGCTCGCTGCAGTGCTGTACCGGTCGTGCGAGGCGGCGCGTCGCCCCTACGCGGTCAGCGTGGCGAGCTTGGCGAGGCAGGAGGCGCCCTCGTGCGGCTGCCCGCACCGCGGGAAGCGGCTTGTCGTCGCGATAGGTGCGATCGGCGCGAAAGCGTGTCTCGGTCACGATGCGACCTCGCTCGAGGTGGAGCAGTCGCCCCTCGGAGACCTCGTGCTTGCGCAGGGTCAGCCGGAGGGCTCCCTCGACGACCTCGAGGGCGGCCTTCGTCGAGGCGAAGAAGAGCTCGCGGCGTGCTCGCCCGATCCAGAGTGGGCGTGCGACCCCCCGGGCGAGATGGAGCCTGTCCGGCGTACGCTCGTCGATCCACGCTGTCGCCATCGAGCCGCGAAGCTCCTCGAGCGCGGCATGGTCCGACTGCGCAGCGTGCATGAGGGCGAAGATCGCCTCGGAGTCGACCGTCATCAGCGGCTCGGCGCGGTCGATGCCGTGGCGCGCAAAGATCTCCTCGTCATTGACGATGATCCCGTTGTGGACGCCGATCACGGATCCGTGGCGGATCGGATGATTGTTCGCGAGCACGGTGGGATGACCCTTCGTGTAGTCGCGCACGTGAACCAGCGCGTCGGTTGTCGAAGGCGGCAGCGCGACGGCGTCGAGAAGGGCAGTCGCGCCCGAGCGCTGCTTGTGGATCGTCACCCGGGAGCCCGCCCCGCGGTGCGCGTACCCGACCGCGTCGGCGCCACGCTCGGCGATCCCCGCCAGGAGGGCCTGGGCCGCCAGCGTCCGGTCGACGCCGGACTCGGCGTCGAGGCTGTATCCGGCAATGCCGCACATCAGCGGATTCGATCACCCCGGAAGGACATGACGTACTGACGGTATCGGCACAAGATGAGGGATCTGTACGCACTCTGAACGGGTTTCCCTCTCTGCTCGGCGCGAATACCTCAAGTGAGTGACGCATGCCGCCGATACGTTTGCCGTGGAAGGCAATCTCGCAGAACCGTTGTTCGAGCCTGTCGGCGACGAGCCCGAGCCCGAGCCCGCGGCGGCCGGCGCGGCGACCCAGGATCCCCTGAAGCTCTACGTCAGGCAGATCGGGAACGGGCGCCTGCTGACGCACGCCGAGGAGCGCGAGCTGGCACGGCGCAAGGACGAGGGCGACGAGGAGGCCAAGAGTCGGCTGATCGAGTGCAACCTCCGGCTCGTGATGTCGATCACCCGGCACTACACCCGCGCAGGCGTGCCGCTCCTCGATCTGATCCAGGAGGGCAACCTGGGCCTGATCCGCGCGGTCGAGAAATTCGACTACACGCTCGGCTACAAGCTCTCGACGTACGCGACGTGGTGGATCCGGCAGTCGATCTCTCGCGCGCTCGCCGAGCAGGGGCGCACGATCCGCCTCCCCGTCCACGTTGCCGACCAGGTGCGTCGCGTCACCCGCGCACGGCGCACGCTGGGCCAGAAGCTCAACCGGGATCCGTCCGTCGAGGAGATCGCGCTCGAGGCCGGCTTCACGCCCAAGAAGGTCGAGACCCTGCTCGAGCTCGTCCAGGACCACGTCTCGCTCGACACGCCGATCGGCGACGGCGAGAGCGTGATGAGCGACCTGATCGAGGACGTGAATGCGACCGAGCCGGAGGTGGAGACGTCCGAGAAGCTCCGGTCCTCCGAGCTCGCTGGCGCGATGCTCCGGCTCAATCCCCGCCAGCAGCGGGTGCTCACGGAGCGGTTCGGTCTGGAGGACGGCCGGCCGAAGACGCTGGAGGAGGTCGGCGTGATCCTCGGGATCACGCGTGAGCGCGTGCGCCAGCTCGAGACCCGGGCATTGCGCGACCTGCGCGCCGTGGCACCTTCGCTCGAGCTCTACCTCAGAACCTGAGACCCGGGAGACAGCCCGGGCCGTAGGCCGTCACGCGACGCCCTGCATCTCGCGCTGGCCGGCGAGGCGACGAAGCGATTCGAGTTCGATCTGCCGTACCCGCTCGCGCGTGAGGCCGAGTTGCCGTCCGATCTCCTCGAGCGTCTTCGGCTCGATGCCTCCCAGGCCGTAGCGCAGCGTCACCACCTCGCGTTCCCGATCGGGCAACGACTCGAGCGCGGCCCGGAGTGCCTGGCGCCGGAGCTCGAGCTCGACCTCCTCCTCGGGCAGCAGGCCGTCGCCGGCCACGAAGTCACCGAGCACCGCATCGTCCGCCTCACCGATCGGGGCGTCCAGGCTCGTCGACGCGCGCGCTGCCGCCCGCACCTCGTGCACCTGCTGCAGGGTCAGGTTCGCCTCGTCGGCGATCTCCTCGAGCGTCGGCTCGCGACCGAGCACGGTCCACAGGGAGCGCTCGGCACGGTTCATCTTCTGGAGCCGCTCGACGATGTGCACCGGCATCCGGATCGTCCGGGCCTTGTCCGCGAGCGCACGCGCGACCGCCTGGCGGATCCACCACGTCGCGTAGGTCGAGAACTTGAAGCCCCGGCGCCAGTCGAACTTCTCGACCGCCCGGATCAGGCCCAGGGTGCCCTCCTGGATCAGATCGAGGAACGGAAGCCCCTGGTTGCGGTAGTTCTTGGCGATCGAGATCACGAGCCGGAGGTTGGACTGGATCATCGTCTGCTTGGCGACGAGGTCGCCCCGCTCGACCCGCTTCGCGAGCGCCACCTCCTGCGCCGCCGTCAGCAGCGTGTGGCGGCCGGCTTCGCGCAGGAAGAGCTGCAGCGCATCCGTCGTCGACTCTGCGGCCGCAACGGGGAGTGGGGGAGGTTCGGGCGCCGCCGGAGCGTCGACGACTTCGATTCCCCGCTTGTCGAGCTCCCGGACGAGTGCGTCCTGCTCGAGCGGCGAGAGCTCGTGGGTCTCGACGAGCTCCGCGACCTCCTGCAGCCGGATCGTGCCCGCGTGCTCGCTCGCCTCGAGGAGCGTTCGTACCTCGTCCTGCGCCAGCAGGGTCTCGATGTCAATGGTGGTCATCGTCGGCGGTCTCGTGCGTCGCTGCACGCCACTCTCTCACTGTCGACGGGTGCTTGTCCAGCCCCCGGGAGAGGGCCGGCCACGCACCCGCCCGGCGGGCGTGAACAGGCGGCCCAAATCGACACACGATAATCAGTGTTATGTCAAGTTGCAGGAAATCCGGGGTATCGAGGCTTCCCCCCTCGAATCCGGGCCACCCGGCTCAACGACGGTCGAGGAGGACGGCGCGGGCTGCTCATGAGCGAACGCGTGCGCCTGGCGGACGAGATCGACGTCGCCGCTCGCCGACACTCCGCGGATCAGAACGTCGCGGCGCGGACGCCGCGAGGCGATCAGAGCAGGATCGGCGGACTGCGAGCACGAGCCGGTAGATCACGAACGACCGTCGTAGCTGTGCCCGCCGGACGTAGCCGAGCAGCCAGTTGATCGCGACGCAGCCCGGCGCCGGCGACGCGATCGTCGCCGACCACGAACGGGCCCATCATGCCCGCCGGCAGACTCCCCCTTGATCACGTCGGTGTACGCCCTTGAGCAGCGACGGCGCCGAGCACGATCGGGACGAGCAGCAGGAACGAGAGGCGCGCGGCGGCGTCGCGGTCGAGGCCGAGGAAGCGGCCGGCGCTGATCGTGATCCCGGAGCGCGAGACGCCCGGCGCCAGTGCGAGGCTCTGCGCGAGGCCGACGAGGAGGCCCTGGCGCAGGCGGAGCTCGCCCGACCTGCTTGCGTTCCGGCCTCCGATCGGCCCAGCAGAGGACGAGGGCGAAGACCGCGATCAGGATCGCGATCTGCCACGGCTTCCCGAGCCGTTCGTCGATCACGCTCTCGAACGCTGACCCCGATGAGCGCGGCCGGGATCGTCGCGACGACGATGACCCAGCCGAGTCGTCTCGTCCTCGGTCTCGATCGAGCGCCGCTGCAGAGCGTGCGAACCCAGGCGACGAGCATACCCGATCAGGTCGCTGCCAGAAGTACGCGACCACGGCAACGCAGCGTACCGAGATGGAGGGCGACGTCGAACGTCTGGTTGAACGCTCGTTCTCGTTCAGGTACGTCCAGTCGCCGAGCCACGGAACCAGGATCAGATGGCCGGACGACGAGATCGGCAGCAGCTCGGTCGAACCCCTGGACGAGCCCCAGGATGAGTGCCTGCCAGTCCGGGAAGGCCGTCGCCTCCTCCCCCCAGCCGAACAGTGTGAGGACGGCCGCGATCGTCAGCAGCGCCGCGGCGGTCCCGTAGACGAACGTTCGGCGCACCGGCGGATCGTACCCGGCGTGCGTCGAGCGGTTCGTCGGTTCCGAAAAACCGCGCAAATTGCGACTATCCGCTCGGCAGGGCCCCTTGACCGCGTCCCCCCCGGTCTCTAGTTTCGACCTTGCACCGAGCACGGAGCGCGAGTAGGTCGAAGCTCAGCACGGAGGCCGTACGCGGAAGCGGAAGGTCAACGGGCCGGGTGGACGAAAGCGCTACCGGCTCGGTGAATTTTTTTTGCCCGCGTTCGTGTCCCTGTCGGCCCGGCCGTCCTGCGCCGTGGGTATTCTCTGCGCCATGCACCTGCGCATGCCGAGCATCCACCACGGCGTTCAGGCGTTCCTCTGGGCGCTGGTCTTCTTCCTCTTCCTCTACTTCGGGATGGTCTCGATCGAGATCGGCAAGGGCACAGCCCTGCTCGTCTCGCTCGTCAGCGCCTTCCTGATCTACGTGCTCGTCCGCACCCGAGGCACGTAGCCTCCAGGCCGGCGGCGGGCGCTCGCCCCGCCCGGAAGCCCGCTACCTGCGGCCGCGCGCGGTCAGGCTGCCGACGAGTCGACGGGCCAGGTCTGCGCCGATCGCCTCGTCGAGCCGTTGTCGGGCAGGGACCCGGTGCTCGGCGGTCCCGAGCGAGAGGCAGTGGCGAAGGAGCCGGGTCGTGCCGGCCTCCCGGGTTCGGAGTGTGGATGCTGCGGTCACGTGGTTGGTCATCGGTCATCCTCCTGCTTTTCGATGATCCCTTCATTCAGGGAGACGGTGCCGCAGATCTTCCCAAGTGGTATCCGACCGCCCGGACGACGCAGACCTCGACGGCCACCCCGCGCGCTGCGGGAGGCTGCTCAGCTGTACGCGACGAGCGCGTGCACGTCGGTCCCGGGAATCCGGTCACGCCCGTGCAGGAAGGCGAGCTCGATCACGAACAGCGCCCCGACGACGATTCCGCCGAGGCGCTCCACGAGCTCGACCTTGGCGTGCGCGGTACCACCGGTGGCAAGCACGTCGTCGAGCACGATCACGCGGGCGCCGGGCTCGATCGCATCGACGTGCACCTCGAGCGAGTCCGTGCCGTACTCGAGCGCATACTCGGCCTCGATCGTCTCCCAGGGGAGCTTTCCGGGCTTTCGGGCGGTCACGAAGCCACATCCCAGGGCATAGGCGAGTGCCCCGCCGAAGATGAACCCGCGCGCCTCTGCGCCGAGGATCAGGTCGGGTGCACGTGGGCCGGCCCACGCCGCCAGCCGGTCGATCGTCTCCCGGAAGGCGACGGGGTCGGCGATCAACGGCATCACGTCCTTGAACATGATCCCCTCGCTCGGAAAGTCCGGGACGTCGCGGATCAGGCCCGCGAGATCGAGCTCGCTCATCGGTCAGCGACCTCCCTGAGGTCGCGCATGAGGAGGAGCTGCGCCAGCTCCTGCGCGACGTCGGCCAGGGCTTCGAGGTCCTCGAGCGCCGCCGCACGCCGCTCCAGGCTGCGAGACCGAAGCGCGGGTGCGACGACCTGCTCGAGCAGGGCCGACTGCCGGCCGGCAGCGGTCCGGAATGCCCTCAGGTGCCGCGCGTCGATCCCGTGTCGCGCGATCTGGGCGCACGCATGCGCGATATCGGCGTCGCTCTCGCTGTAGAGCCGTTCGCCACCCTGGATCCGCGGGGCGAGCAGGCTGAAGTCCTCGAGCTGCCGCGCGAAGTCGGCCGAGATCCCGGCGCGCGCGCACAGCTCCGACATCTCGATCTCTTCCTCCTGCCCGCGGAGACCCGCCGCGCGGCGCTTCGCGCGGTCGGCGGTCGGCGCGCGAAGTTCCTCGCGGATCACCCGCAGCGGGAGAAACTCGTCGCGTTGCAGCCGCAGAATCGTGATCAGGCGCTCCACGTCCGCCTCGGCGAACAGCCGGTAGCCGCCCCGCGTGCGGCTGGGCTGCAGCAGTCCCTGATCCTCGAGGTAGCGGATCTTCGAGATCGAGATGTCCGGGAACTCGTCGCGCAGGCGCTCGCAAACCGCGCCGATCGTGTGCAGTCCAGCTGCCGGGCTCGTTTCCGGGAACGTCGTCATCGGCGCAGGAACGTCATCCGGTACTTGCCGACCTGGACCTCGTCATCGTCCTCGAGAGGGCTGCTCTCGATCCGGCGCTTGTTGACAAACGTACCGTTGAGGCTGCCGAGGTCACGGATCGTGAACCCGTTGCCGTCGCGGACGAGCTCGGCGTGCCTCCGCGACACGGTGACGTCGTCCAGGAACACGTCGCACTCCGGCGACCGGCCGATCAGTGCCCGCTCGCCGATCGCCTCGAAACTCTCCCCCGCCCGTCCGCCGCCGGATCGCACGACGAGCGCGGGGCCGTCGATGCTCTCCTGCGCAGGGGCGGCATCGATGTCGTCGGGTCCGAGGCTCATGGTCGTCTCCCCCACGGTCTCCCGCGCGAGGAGCGCGCCGCAGCGCGAGCAGTACGTCGCCGCCTCGGGGCTCTGGAATCCGCACTCGGGGCAGTAGACGTGACTCATTGGCCTCCGCCGAGGATCGAGCCGAGGTCGTCCGCGGCGACGTGCCCGCCACTTCGCGTCCGCTTCGCACGCTCGGCCCGGATGATGTCGATCTGCGCGTGCATCACCCGCCGGTTGAGCGAGATGTCGTCCTCCTCGTGCTCCAGTCGGCGGATCTCCGCCCAGAGCGCGGCATCGTCCAGGCTCGCCAGGTCGGGGAGCGGCTCGAGGTCGGCCTCGCTGGGAAGATCGCCGGTGCCCTCGTAGAGCGGGCGCTCGAACGAGGTGAGCGGCTGGGTCTCGAAGCTGCCCGCGGCGACCTGCGCTCTGAGCCGCTCCGTCCGCTCGGCTCTGAGGAGGTCGATCCGCCCGTGGAGGACGCGGCGGCGGCGTGAGATCGCATCCTCGCCTTCCTCGATCTGCGTGAGCAGCGCCGAGAGCTCGGCGTCGGAGAGCGACTGCAGGTCAGGGAGCGTTTCCACGATTGCCTTTCCGGTCGACAGGGCGCTGTGATCGATGATGCAGCGTAGCGAAGGGGTCAACCTCAGCTTGAGGCTTTGTGGCCCAGGAGACGATTTCGCCTCGCGGGCGTCACTCCCTGCAACGCCACGGCGGCGTCAGCGTCGCACCTCCCGGCGCACCTTGAGGACATACTGCGCCGCTGCGATCACGGCGAGTGCGAGATTGATCCAGAAGCAGGCGACGGGCCACCACGTTCCCTGCTCCGTGACGAGCACGCAGCCGATCGAGGCGTACAGGCCCCAGGTCGCGATCTTCCCGAGCCGGGAGACCTCGAACTCGTAGCCGCGCGGGACGACGAGCTTGTAGCCGCCGACGAGCAGGAGGTCGCGCAGAAGGATGATCAGGGCGATCCACGGCAGCCTGTCGAACGCGACGAGCATCACGACGGCCGTATCGATCATGAGCCGGTCGGCGAGTGGGTCGGCGACCTTCCCGAACTCCGATTCCACCCGCCAGCGCCGTGCCAGATACCCGTCCAGCTGGTCGGTGATCGCAGCGAGCCCGAAGACGATCCCGGCCGGCCAGCTCGGCCCGGCACGCTCGTCGAGGAGGAGCCACACGAAGAGCGGGATCGCGGCGAAGCGCAACAGCGTCAGTGCGTTCGGGATCTGGCGGACGGGTGCGGAGACGGTGCGCGGTTCCATCGTCCAGCAAGACTAGTGCCCTCGGGCGGTGGTAGCGTCGTAGGTCATGAGCGCCTCCTTCGCCCTTCCCGGCTTCGTCAACAGCCACAGCCACACGTTCCAGCGCGCGCTGCGCGGCCGTGCTGCCGGCACCGATTTCTGGACGTGGCGTGAGGGGATGCTCGAGGAGGCCGACGGGGCGAATCCGGCATCCGTGAGGGCACACTACGCCGAGGTCTACGGCGAGATGCTCGCCGCCGGGTACACGGCCGTCGGCGAGTTCCACTACCTCGGTGTCGCGGAGGCGTTCGCGGCCGTGGAGGCGGCAGCGGATGCGGGAATCGCGATCGTGCTGCTCCACGTCGCCTACGAGCGTGGCGGGCTCGAGCGGATGCGCCAGCCGTCCGTGGCCGCGTACCTCGGCGAGGTCGAGTCGCTCCGCGCGGCGGGAATCGCAGTCGGGCTCGCCCCCCACTCCGTGCGCGCCTGCTCGCGGGGCTGGCTCGAGGAGATCGGTCGCTACGCCGACAACGAGGGGTTACCGCTCCACATCCATGCCGACGAGCAGCCCCGCGAGATCCAGGAGTGCCTCGACGAGCACCACTGCCGACCGATCGAGCTTCTGGCCGACGCCGGCTGCCTGACTCCGGGCACGACGGTCGTGCATGCGACGCACGCAGCCGACGGGGAGCTCGATCTCCTGGCCGCGACCGGCGCTCGCATCTGCGTGTGTCCCACGACAGAGGCCGACCTCGGCGACGGCTTCCTGCCCGTCGAGGCGATCCGGGAGCGCTCGATCCCGTTGTGCATCGGTTCGGACTCGAACATGCGGATCGATCCCTTCGAGGAGCTCCGCGAGATCGAAGGCATCGCACGCCGCCAGACGGGCAGGCGCGGCATCCTCTCGACCCTCGAGCTGCTGGAGATCGGCTCCGCCGAAGGAGCCCGCGCACTGGGCCTGGACGAGTGGGCGCCGATCGAGATCGACGTCGATCACCGCTCGCTCGCCGGTGTGGCGGCGGAGCACGTATCGGCGGCGTTGATCGCCGGCTGTGCCGCCGACGTGGTCACGGCCGGGGAGCGCTGAGCGAGTGGACGTCACGGAAGCGACCTTCGACGCGGACGTCGTCAAACGTTCGGCGACGACACCCGTACTCGTCGACTTCTGGGCCGAGTGGTGCGGCCCGTGCCACGCCCTCGCTCCCGTACTCGAGGCAGCAGTCGCAGCAAGAGAGGGGGCGGTCGAGCTCGTCAAGGTCGACGTCGATGCCAACCCGGCCCTCTCGCAGCAGTTCTCCGTCAGCGGCATCCCTGCGGTCAAGGCATTCCGCGACGGACGGGTGGTGGCGGAGTTCGCCGGCGTGAGATCGCGCGTGGCCATCGACACCTTCCTCGACGAGTTGCTCGCCCCGCCACGGGCGGACGCGCTCGTCGAGGAGCTTCGCTCGACCGGGGAGCTCCCCGCGGTCATCCTCGCGCTCGATGCGGGCGATGTCGAGGGCGCCCTGCGATTCGTCGTCGACGCGGTGCCGGACGCCACTCCCGACGAGCGCGAGCGGCTCCGCGAGGTCGCCGTGGCGCTGTTCGAGCGGCTCGGGCACGACGATCCGCTCGTCAGCACGTACCGGCGGCGCCTCGCCGCCGCGCTCTACTAGGAGGCTAGCGCCCCATCTGCGCGCGATAGCGACCGGCCCACTCGGCCGTGCGGTCGAGGTAGGCGCGCTGCGCTGCACGCCCCACGCGGCCGTATGCGCCGTCGTAGGACGCATAGGGGCCTCCGACCGCCTTCGCCGGCTCGATCTGCGTTCCCTCGTGCCATTCGTTGTAGCTCGTGATCGTGACGATGTCGGCTGCGGCGCGCACCGCTCCTCGCCACATGCGGTCGTACCGCGAGCCCGCCGCCCTGGCGCGCACACGCGTGTCCCCGGTTGCCCGCACTGCGTCGTAGCCCGGTCCCACCGAGGGAGCACAGATGAGGCCAAGCCTCCGTGCCGAGGCACACACCCGCGGAAACGAGCTGCCGTCGTGGATGTAGACGTCGTACGTGTACAAGCCCTGCAAAGCGCCCCGCCAGAGCCTTGCCAGGCAGGGACGTGTTGGCGAACAGCCGCACACCCGACAGGCGACCAGCGAGGGCGCGCCAGTCGGCGTCGGGCGTCAGGACGGAGTCGTAGACGTAGTAGTCGGTGATACCCCCTCGCGCGAGCGTCCGAATCTCCGTTTCGAGACCCAGCGGCGTCCGGCCGGCGTAGGGCTCGATATGCAGGGCAACCCGGAGGCCGGCGCTCCTCGCGATTCGGGCCACATCTCCCAGCCGGGCGGCTTCGACGGATCCCGGCCCCCACCACGATACGATCACCGTGCTGATGCCGACCGACGCGATCTCTCGCATCTGTGCGCCGATCACGGCCGGATCCGAGGACGAGTACGGCCCACGCGCCGGGAACCAACCCGACGCGATCTGCGCCGGAGGCGCGTTGCCGTGCTGCTGCCAGTGCTGCCAGGCACCATCGCGGGCCTCGGTGCCGTACCACGGGTAGTAGAAGATCGCCACCTCTCCCCGGGCTCGGTCGGCCGCCTGGCCGGACGCGGACATGCCGGGGGCCGCGCCGCCCGCAACGAGCGCCGCTGCCACGATCACCGCCGCCACTGACCCCAGGGTTCGCCGCACGACCGGCGAGACTCTACCCACGTCCGGCGACGAAGGGAAGCCGGGTGCTCGGGTCGATCGCTTGTGCGATGATCCCGTTCGATGGACGAGGCTGACCGCGACGACAGGGCCGCGCTCGATGCCGCCGACGTCGCGCGGGTCGCCGGCGGCGACGCAGTCGCGCTGCGGGATCTCTACGACCGCTACGGCCGGGTGGTCTACTCCTTCGCGTTCCGCCTGACAGGCGATGCGACGCTGTCGGAGGAGTGCGTGCAGGACGTGTTCGTGGCCCTCTGGCGGCGCGCGGCGGACTTCGATCCGACCCGTGCGAAGCTGACGACGTGGCTCTTCGTGGTCGCCCGCAATCGTGCGATCGAGCTCGGCCGGCAGAAGAACCGTCGACCCGAGTTGCGAGACGATCTCGAGCCCGCGGGATCGGCGCCCGATGCAGCGGATCTCGTGGCCGTGGCCGACGAGTCGCAGCGGTTGGCCGAGGCGATGGCCGAGCTCCCCGAGGAGCAACTCGCGGTGCTCCGGCTCTCGTACTTCGACGGGCTCTCCCACGCCGAGATCGCAGAAGTGATCGGAATTCCGCTGGGGACCGTAAAAGGAAGAGTAAGGCTTGCCCTCGAGCGGCTACGGAGCCTCTCCGAGACCCACGACCTGCGACCGGACTGATGAGCGACGACACCGACTTTCCCACCGAGACCGAGCGCGATGCTCTCGCAGCCCTCGAGGCTGCGTTGCCCCGAGTGACGCCGCCGGCCGACCTCTTCGACCGGATCCTGGCGGAGGTCAGGCCCGAAGCGACCGTGATCCCGCTGCACCGGAAGCCGCAGCGGCGGTTTGTCGTACCCGCCGCCTCGGCGCTCGCTGCCGTGGCCGCCGTCGCACTGATTGCGGTTGTCGCCTTCGGCGGTGACGGACTCGGCCCCGCGGACGCCCGGGCCGCGATCGCAGGCAAGAGCGATCCCGCCGTGACAGGCGAAGCAGTGCTCTACGGATCGACCGCAGACGGCGGCACCGTCCACGTCTCGCTCCGCGACGTTCCGTCCGCACCGAGCGGCCACCACTACGAGGTCTGGGTCCTGCGCCGCGACGCCGGCGGCGAGATGGAGGCGGTCGGCTCGTTCACCCCCAGCTCGGACGACGTCGAACTCGATCTCCCACTGCCCGGCCCCGGCGACTACGCGGCGGTCGACGTCTCCGTGGAGGAGAACGGCGGCCCTCCCGCCCACAGCGACACGAGCCTCGCCGGCGGCACCTTCAGCTAGCCGTCGTCTTCGTTGTACTCGCGCTGCTTCTTCTTGTCGTGGCGGTAGGCGATCGCCATCAGGATCCCGAAGCTGACGAGGAACGCCCCGACGATGCCGAAGCGATAGGCCAGCCGGTCGAAGATCACGAATCCCACCAACCCGAGCACGCCGAGGCCGACCACGATCCCGACCATCTTCAACCAGAAGCTCTTGCCGATCCCGCCGTCGTCCATGAGGGCTCCTCTCGTTTCGCCACAGTCTGACCGCTGCGCCGTGGGGATGTGAGGAGTACCGTCAGCCGGTGCCACGGATGAAGCGGGCCCGGCCAACCGCAACCACCCGATCGGGATCGTCCCACTGGCTGATCTCCACGTCGGCGGTTCCCAGAGTCCGCCCCGCGACGAGGCAACGAGCGACGACGCGATGAGGCACGGGGGCCGCGGGCCGGAGA
This sequence comes from uncultured Thermoleophilia bacterium, assembly GCA_963792455.1. GTDB lineage: Bacteria > Actinomycetota > Thermoleophilia > Gaiellales > Gaiellaceae > Gaiella. Next base: position 715,078 of record CAWBWA010000011.1, on the reverse strand, counting down.
AAGTCACAACGCAGGTCGACGGCGATCCACGCTCCGGGGCTCGCGTGCTCGAGCGCGTACCAGCCCGCGGTATCGACGCACGTGGCCAGCGTTCCTCCGTGGAGGAAGGGTCGCGGCTGGTCGCCGCCGAGTGCGGCGTCGGCTGGATCGAGGCGCAGGACGACGCCGTCGTCCAGGAGCTCGACGGCGACGAGGCCGATGACGGCATCGAGCGGCGACGGCGGGTCGGCGAGGAGGTCGGTCATGGTGGCGGATGGTAGTGACTGCGGCCGTCGAGGGCCGAAGCGAGATCTGAGGCTAGTGGGCGATCTCGATCGAGCGGCTTTCGCGGATCACGATCACCTTGACCTGCCCCGGATACTCGAGCTGGTCTTCGATCTCGCGGGCGATCTCGTGTGACAGCAGCGCCGCTGCGTCGTCGTCGACCTCGGTCGGCTCGACGATGACACGGATCTCGCGTCCCGCCTGGAGCGCATAGGCTTTGGCGACTCCGGGCTTCGCCGCAGCCAACTCCTCCAGCGACGAGAGCCGCTTGATGTAATGCTCGAGGCTCTCGCCCCGAGCGCCGGGGCGCGAGGCCGAGATCGCGTCCGCCGCGATCAGGAGCACGGCCTCCACCGTCTGTGGCTGCACCTCGTAATGGTGCGCCTCGATCGCGTGGACGACGCCTTCCGGCTCGCCGTACCGGCGGGCGAGCTGCGCCGACACCGCCGCGTGCGTGCCCTCGACCTCGTGTGTCATCGCCTTGCCGATGTCGTGGAGCAGTGCCGCACGGCGGGCTGTCTTGACCGATGCACCGAGCTCTGCGGCCATGATTCCGGCGAGGTGGACGACCTCGAGCGTGTGCTTGAGCACGTTCTGGCCGTAGCTCGTCCGGTAGCGCAGCCGACCCAGAATCTTCACGAGCTCCTCGTGAAACTCGCCGCAGTTCGCCTCGAAGACCGCCTGCTCCCCTGCCAGCCGGACGTGATCCTCGAGCTCGGCCTTCGAGAGGTAGTACATCTCCTCGATCCGCGCCGGATGGATGCGCCCGTCTTCGATCAGCTTCTCGAGCGTGAGGCGCGCAACCTCGCGGCGGAGGCCGTCGAACGACGAGAGAACGACCGCGTGCGGCGTGTCGTCGATGATGAAGTCCACCCCCGTGAGGTGCTCCAGGGAGCGGATGTTGCGGCCCTCCCGGCCGATGATGCGACCCTTCATGTCGTCCGAGGCCAGCTCGACGACGCTGACGGTCGTCTCGGCCGTGTGGCTGGCGGCCACGCGCTGCAGCGCATCGGAGACAAGCGCCCTGGCACGGCGCTTCGCGTCGGTACGGGCCTCCTCCTCGAGCTGGCGCACCGTCCGGGCGAGCTCGTGGCGGATCAGGTCCTCCGAGCGCTCGAGCAGCTGCTTGCGGGCCTCTCCGAGCGTCAAGCCGCCGACCCGCTCGAGCTCGCGCAGCATCTCGTCGTTCGCCGCCTTGAGCGCTTCCTGGAGGTGCTTCGTATGCGTCTCCCGGTCGGCGATTCCCTGTTCCCGCCGTGTCAGTTCCTCCATCTTCGCCTCGAGCTCGATGTCGCGTTGCTGCACGCGCTCCTCGATCTTGGCCATCCGCAGGCGGCTGTCCTGGATCTCGCCCTCGATCTCGGCGCGCAGGGCCACCGCCTGCTCCCGCGCCTCGATCTGCGCTTCGCGCCGCGTCGTGTCGGCATCACGGTCAGCGTCGGCGAGGATCGCGCGCCGCTGATCCTCGGCCAGGCGCAACCGCGAGGCGCTGGCGGTCCGGAGCCAGATCCACAGGACGGCGGCGCCGATGGCGATTCCGATCACTGCTGCGACGGCCGTGAGCACGGACGATCCCTTCTACGGGTTGTCCCGCGGCGGTCAGCCGCGGTTGCTCACATCCGGACACCGCCTGCACGGCGGCACCCCGGTAAACCGGTCGTGCGTTGCTCTCTATCTCGGTCGGTATGCCCTCCGGAGAGCAACGGTCACGCCATTGCACGACGGGGTCGGGTTGGAATACGTCGTCATGATCAGTAGCCGGTTTTCGGGAATACGCTCTGTGCAGGAGAAATGTTCGGATGAAGCATCCCTATCCTAACTCCTCGGTGGCCAGATCTGCAATGAGTGGTTCCAGCGTCGCCTCGGAGAACCCCTTGCCGGCCAGGTAGCGGGCTGTTCGCGGGCTCGCGCCACGAGCCTCGACGATCGCGGCCGCGCGGATCGACTCCGGCTCCAGGCCGTCGATTGCAGCGCGGATAGTGTCGGCAGGAACGCCGTGACGCTCGAGGTCGTCGCCGATGAGCAGGTCGCCGGCGCCTCTCGACGCGAGAAGCGCTGCGCGGCCGCCGGCGAACCGCCGATCGTCGACCAGTCCGGCCCGCTGCGCGGCCGCGACGGTCTCCCGGCGCACGCCGGGCGCCGTGCCGCGGTCGGCCAGCCGCTGCTCCAGCGATGCCGCCGTGTGGTCTCGGGAACGGAGCGCCCGCAGAGCGACGTCACGCGCCTCGACCCGCCGCAACTCCCGCCGCAGCGCCCGGACCGAGGGGCGGTCGAGCCCGACGCCGATCGCGAGGTCTCCCGCATGGACCGCCTCCAGCGGGAGGACGCGCCAGAGGCGACCGTCGAGCTCGACGGCAACGCGGCCCGGCCCGCGGGCACGGAGGGCGGTGACGACGGGATCTGTCATCGGAGCCACCCACCGCGCTCGAGGGCCAGGACGCAAGCCTCTACGCCTCGACCGGAACCCCTTCCTCGATCGGTGCCTCATCCTCGAGCGGGGTGACCTCGATGTCACCGACACCTTCGGCCTGCGGGAGCAGGCGGGCCGAGACGATCGTCTCGGCCGGTGCCTCGGCCTGGATCCGCGCCAGGATCTGCTGGACGAGGTCGGGATGCTCGACCAGGAAGTTCGTGGCGTTCTGGCGTCCCTGGCCGAGCCGCTCGTCGCCGAAGCTGAAGTACGAGCCCGCCTTCTGGACGACCTTCCGCTCGATGCCCACGTCGAGCACGGTGCCCTCCCAGGAGATGCCGGTGCCGTAGATGATGTCGAACTCCGCCTGCTTGAACGGCGGCGCTACCTTGTTCTTGACCACTTTCACCCGGACGCGGTTGCCGTACGCCTCGGCACCGTCCTTGAGCGTCTCGATGCGCCGGATGTCGAGCCTCACGGAGGCGTAGAACTTCATCGCGCGGCCACCGGGCGTGGTCTCGGGCGAGCCGAACATGACCCCGATCTTCTCGCGCAACTGGTTCGTGAACAGGCAGATCGTGTCGGTGCGGTTGAGCGTGCCGGCGAGCTTGCGGAGCGCCTGACTCATCAGACGGGCCTGGAGGCCGACGTGGGTGTCGCCCATCTCGCCCTCGATCTCGGCCTTGGGCACGAGCGCCGCGACGGAGTCGACCGCGACGACGTCGACCGCCCCCGAGCGCACGAGTAGCTCGCAGATCTCGAGCGCCTGCTCCCCCGTGTCGGGCTGGGAGACGAGAAGGTCGTCGATGTTGACGCCGATCCGCCGCGCGTACTGGGGATCCATCGCGTGCTCGGCGTCGATGAACGCGCAGATGCCGCCACGCCGCTGGGCCTCGGCGATCACGTGGTAGACGAGCGTCGTCTTGCCGGACGACTCGGGGCCGAACACCTCCACCACGCGGCCGCGCGGCAGGCCTCCGATGCCGAGCGCCATGTCGAGCGAGAGCGAGCCGGTCGACACCGCCCCGATCGAGACCTGGGCCTGGTCGCTCATGCGCATGACCGAGCCCTTGCCGAACTGCCGCTCGATCTGGCCGAGCGCGACGTCGAGCGCTTCCTCACGATTCATCTCGTCACTCCTCCTCGTCTTCCTGTGGTCTTCGTCCGCGTAGATAAGCAGGTCCGTCGGACGTAATGCAAACATATGTTCGTGCCGGGACCGAGAGTTCCTGTTCGGCCGACGCTATCGCGACACGCGTGCCGTGTCCGTGCCGGCTTCGTGCCGGATGTGTGCCACCACCCGGGCCTCCGGCGGAGGATCAGGGCTCGAGCAGGCGGCGCACGAGATGCAGGGCCGCGACCGTGCAGCGGGAGCGAATCACCTCGCGATCGCCGGGCAACTCGATCCGGAGCGCCCTCTCACCCATGGGCCCGGCGACGTGGAGGAAGACGAGGCCGACCGGCTTCTCGGGCGTGCCACCCCCCGGTCCGGCGATCCCGGTCACCGAGACGGCAACGTCGACGCCGAGCCGCTCACGGGCACCGTGGGCCATGGCAGCGGCAACCTCGGCCGAGACGGCTCCGTGGGCGCCGATCAGGTCTGCCGGGACGCCGAGTACCGCCTCCTTGACGTCGTTGTCGTAGGCGACGAGGCCGCCGCGAAAGACGTCGCTGGAGCCGGGCACCGACGTGAGCCTGCCGGCGACGAGGCCGCCCGTGCAGGACTCCGCCGTGCCGAGCGTGAGGCCGCGCAACCGGCAGAGCTCGAGCACGAGCTCCTGCACCGATCGCTCGTCGCGGCCGAAGAGGTAGTCGGCCACGGGTGCCACGAGCTCCCCCTCGAGGGACGCAGCGCGCTCTGTCGCGCCAGGCTCCACGATGAGATCGACGTGGATCTCGAAGTCGCGGGCGCAGATCGTCACCTCGACGCCGTCGCCGTCCCCTCCCGCATCGGCGAGGGCCTTCGCCACCACCGACTCGCTCACGCCGTAGAATCGAAGCACGCGCCGGTCGGGCGTCGTCGTGCCTGCCAGGACGCGCTGCAACGGCTCGGAGGACACCGCGCGCGGCCACAGCCGCTGCAACTCGCCCGGCGGCCCCGGCAGCACCACGACCACGCACGGGCCTGCATCGAGCACCACGCCCGGTGCAGTGCCTGCGATCCCGAGCGAGATCGCACCGTCGGGCAGCGTCGCCTGCTTGCGGACGCCCGCGGAGAAATCGGCGTACGGGCGCCGCATCCGCTCGGCGAATCGGCGGGAGATCTGCTCGATCTCGCTCTCGAGCGCAGCGTCGACGTGCAGGTCCCGTCCGGCCACCCGGGCGACGAGCTCGATCGTGCGGTCGTCGTGCGTCGGGCCGAGACCGCCGGAGACGAGGCAGACGTCTGCCTCGAAGCCCTCGCGCAGTGCCGCCTCGAGCTCGGCGGGGTCGTCGCCGACGATGGCAATCCGGACCGGTTGCAGCCCGAGCAGCAGCGCCTCCCGGGCGTAGAACGGGCCGTTCAGATCGGTTCGCTCCCCGCGCACGAGCTCGCTGCCCGTGACGACGATCGCGGCTCGGGGACGCCTCAAGAGCCCGGCGAGACCGTCAGGCGCCCGCTCGCCGGCACCTTGACGCGGGCACCGGCGACGCGCACGACGACGTTCCGCGGCGAGGCCACCGTGAGCGAGAGCTTGCGCTCCGCGAACCTCTTCGTCTGCCCGCGCTCGAGCGTGCCGCGATAGAGCGGCTTGCCCGCGCCGGAGCCGGCCCGCACCTCCATGAACGACGCGCCCTTCGTCGCGGTGACCGAGACGCCACGGGCGACCGCGGCGGGCGACGCAGCGGCAGGAACGTTCACGCCCTGTACCCTGGGCTCCGCCGGGCCACCGAACTTCCAGGCGGCGATCACGAGCGCCGTGAGCAGCACGATCGCAGTCACCGCGATCGCCACGAGCCGTGACTCGCGGTGCTGACGCTGGCGACGGTTCTGCGTCGGCGACCCGGCGGGTCCGGAGCGGCTGCTCCTCCTCACCGGCGACGTAGCGCGAGTTGTACTCGTCGACGTAGAGCTGGCCGTCCATCCCGAGCGAGTCGGCATACGTGCGCAGGAAGCCCTTGATGTAGGTGTGGCCAGGGAGCTGGTCGAACTGCTCGGCCTCGAGCGCGCGAAGGTACTTGGCCCGCACTTTCGTGCGGAACTCCATCTCGTTGAAGTCGAGGCCCTGGCGTGTACGGGCCTCGCGCAGGCTTGAGCCGATGTCGAACACGCACGTCCAGTGTAGACGAGACTCGGCGCACCCCACTCCCGGCGGCCGGGCCCGGGCTACTCGACGGCGAGCAGCACCTCGTAGACGGCGACGGCGATCGTCGCCGATGCCGCCATGCAGATCCCGAGGATTCCGAGCAGCCGCCCCAACCGACCGAGCCGGCCGCGGTTTGCCCCGCCGGTACCCGACAGCGTTGCCTGGTCGAGGGCGCGGGCACGGCGGGCGAGAACGACGGCAACGATGCCAAGCGCTGCCGCGATCGGAATCGCGAACCCGGCGTGGAGGAGGTCGTACGAGTCGGAGTAGCGAGTGGCCGTGATGGCGACGGGCAGCGTCAGGGTCGCAAGCACGCCGAGGACGACGGACCATGCTGCGCGCCCGCTGCCCATCAGGATTTCTTGTAGGGGCGACCGTCGGCTGCCGGCGGGATCGAGCGGCCGATCACGCCGGCGACCGCGATCAGCGTGAGGACGTACGGGAGTGCCTGGAAGAGGACGGCGGCCGAGCTCGAGTACTCCGGCAGACGCTGGGCGAGCGCGCTCGAGAAGCCGAACAGGAGACAGGCAGCGGCGGCACCCCAGGGGCGCCAGTTCCCGAAGATCATCGCGGCGAGCGCGATGAAGCCGCGGCCCGCGGTCATGTTCTCGTTGAACGAGTTGACGAAACCGATCGAGAGGAACGCACCACCGGCGGCTGCGAGCATGCCCGAGAAGACGACCGCGCCGTAGCGGATCCCGTAGACCGAGATCCCGACCGTGTCGGCGGCGCGCGGATGCTCGCCGACGGCCCGGATGCGTAGACCGAGCGGCGTCTTGAAGAGAATCAGCCAGCTCAGACGGGACCATCACGATCGCCGACCCAGATCATCAGGTTCATGTGCCCGAAGACCTCGCCGAAGAACGTGATGTGGCGTCCGAAGACGTCGATGTCGTCGAGGAAGCCGATGTTCACCTGCGGAATGCTCGAGATGTCGGTCGGCGTGCCTTCCTGGCCGTAGATGTCGATGAACAGGTAGCCGGTCAGCCCGAGCGCGAGGAAGTTGATCGCGGTGCCGCCGACGATCTGGTCGGCCCGCAGATGGATCGAGAGCACTGCGTGCAACAGCGCCATCAGTCCGCCGGAGAGAATGCCGACGATCAGCCCCAGCCACCACGAGCCGAGCTTGTCGGCGGCGAGGATGCCGAAGAAGGCGCCCATCAGCATCATCCCCTCGAGGCCGATGTTGACGACGCCCGAGCGCTCGCTGAACATGCCGCCGAGCGCGCCGAAGATCGAGCGGCGTCGCGATAGCGGAGCGTGGCAGCGAAGAGAGCCGACCAGACGACGACGTTCTCGAGCTTGCCGAGGCTCGAGAGCGTGGCGAGATAGGCGAGAGCGAAGCCGAGCACGCCGGTGGCGATCGCAAACGCGCCGAAGCGGCGCTCACCGCGGATCAGCACGCCCCGTGCCGAGCATCACCGCGATCAGGCAGAGCACGAGGCTCCACACCCACGAGCGGGAGGAGATCGGCGGCAGCGCGATCCAGGCACCGAGGAGGCCGAGCCCGATCCCGATCCACGCCACCGTGCGGAGCCCACGCGGGGCGCGCGCGGCGACGGGCAGTGCGAGCGAGGTCATGCCGGCTTGCTCCTGCGCACGCGCGCCATCAGCCAGAGGATGATGATGTCCGCTCCGACGAACAGGACCACGAGGCCCTGGATCAGGAGCGTCAGGTTGGACGCCAGCTCCGGCTTGAAGATCTCGGGGTCGAGATTCCGCGTCGAGGTGCCGGTGAGGAGGCCCCCGAAGAGGAGCGCTGCCAGCGCGACCCCGATCGCCGTGTTGCGGCCGAGCAGCGCCACGGCGATGCCGACGAACCCGATCGTCGACGCCCTGGATGTCGCCGGTCGCGAGCCGGAACTGCCAGCCGAGCACGTCGACGGCGCCTGCGAGACCCGCGAAGGCGCCAGAGATGGCCATCGCCAGGAAGTAGTTGCGAGAGACGCTGATGCCGCCGTAGCGGGCAGCCTCGGGATTGAAGCCGACCGCCCTGACGCCGTAGCCCGAGCGTCGTGCGATTGAGGAGCAGCCAGTACACGACGAGCGCGCCGATCGCGATGAAGAAGCCGACGTGGAGGCCCTGCAGCAACGGGTCGCCCCAGAAGACCGGCAGCTTGGCGCCCTCGACGACGTCGTTCGAGATCGGGACGAACTCCTGCGTGTCGTTCTGCAGTGGCCCGCCGAGCCCGAACAGGAACACGCCGACCCAGATCGCGATCCAGTTGAGCATGATCGTGGAGATCACCTCGTGCGCCCCGACCGTCGCCTTCAGGAACCCGGCGATGCCCGCCCAGAGTGCTCCGCAGAGCGTTCCGGCGACCGCCGCGATGAGGATGTGGAGGAACGAGTTCATGCCCTCGAACGACGAGCCGATCCAGACGGCGAACACCGCGCCCGCGATGTACTGCCCCTGTCCCGCCGATGTTGAAGAGGCCGCACCGAAACGCGAAGGCGACCGCGAGCCCGGTGAGGATCAGCGTCGTCGTCAGGATCAGGGTCTGCTGCATGTTCAGGGCCGCGAGGCTGCGCTCGTCGCCGGTGACCCAGGGGAAGAACCAGTTGAACCCGGCCCCGTCGAAGATGGCCCGGTACGTCGTGAGCGGGTTCTTGCCGGTCGTCGCGAAGACGACGAGGCCGCCGACGAAGAACGCGAGCACGGCGGTCAGCACGGGCGCGATCAGGCCGCCGGCCTTCTGGGCGAGGTCGTACGTCCCGAGCAGCGACTGCTGCACCTCCGGGCCGAGGCCGGACGGGATCCGACGGGTCGTCGGTGTCGTCGAGGTCGCTCACGCCACCGCCTCCTGTCCGCGCCCGCCGCCGGTCATCGCGATTCCGAGCTCCTCCTCGGTCGCTGACGGCGTGAACTCGCCGACGATCTCGCCCTCGTAGATGACGAGGATCCGGTCGGAGAGCGAGAGGATCTCCTCGAGCTCGAGCGAGACGAGCAGGATCGCCGCGCCCCTCGTCGCGCTCCTCGATCAGGCGGCGATGAACGAACTCGATCGCGCCGACGTCGAGTCCTCGGGTCGGCTGCGCGGCGATCAGCACGCGCGGGTCGCGGTCGATCTCGCGCGCGAGCACGACCTTCTGCTGGTTGCCGCCGGAAAGGGCTCCGCCGGGCGTCTGCGGCCCGCCGCCGCGCACGTCGTACTCCTTGATCAGGCGCGCCCCGCGCTCGACGAGCCGGCGCCGGGTAGAGCCAGCCGAACTTCGAGTCCGGCGCCTTGCGGTAGTCGTGCAGCGCGATGTTCTCGGCGATCGAGAACTCGAGCACGAGGCCGCGCCGCTGCCGGTCCTCGGGGATGTGGCCGAGGCCGGCCTCGAAGTGCCCGAAGACGCTGTCGCCGGTGACGTCCTCGCCGCCGACCGTCACGGTTCCCGCCGCGACCTTGCGTAGGCCCGTCATGGCGTCGATCAGCTCGGTCTGCCCGTTGCCGTCGATGCCGGCGATGCCGACGATCTCGCCGGCCCGCACCTCGAAGCGAGAGGCCGCGGACCTTCTCGATCCCACGATCGTCGAAGACGTGCAGGCCGTCGACCTCGAGCAGCGTCTCGGCCGGGGTCGCCGCGCCCTTCTCGACCCGCAGCAACACCTCGCGCCCGACCATCAGCCGGGCAAGGCTCTCCTCGGTCGCCCCTGCAGCCGGTAGCGTCTCGATCAGCTTGCCGCGCCGCAGCACCGTGATCCGGTCGGCGACCTCGGTCACCTCGTTCAGCTTGTGGCTGATGAAGATGATCGACTTCCCCTGCTCGGTGAGACCGCGGATGATCTGGAACAGCTCCTTGGCCTCCTGCGGGGTGAGGACGGCGGTCGGCTCGTCGAGCACGAGGATGTCGGCGTTGCGGTAGAGGGCCTTGAGGATCTCGACGCGCTGCTGCTGTCCGACGGAGATGTCCTGCGACCGTCGCCTTCGGGTCGACGGCAGGCCGAAGCGCTCGGAGATCTCGCGCACGCGGCGGTTCGCCTCGCGGAGATCGAGGAACCCACCGGCGTGCGTCGGCTCCTCGGCGAGAACGATGTTCTCGGCCACGGTCATCACCGGGATCAGCATGAAGTGCTGGTGCACCATTCCGACGCCGGCGTCGATCGCAGCGCTCGGCGTCCCGAGCCGCACCGGCTTGCCGGCGATCTCGATCTCGCCCTCGTCCGGGTGGTAGAGGCCGTAGAGGATGTTCATCAGCGTCGACTTGCCGGCGCCGTTCTCCCCGAGCAGCGCGTGGACCTCGCCCTGAGGCGCAGGTCGAAGCTCGACGTCGTCGTTCGCGACGATCCCGGGGAAGCGCTTCGTGATGTGGCGCATCTCGAGCACGGTGCTGGGGCGCGTCAGGCATCGAGGCGAGATTCTACGGTTCCCGGCGGCCGGGGGCGAGCAGTGGCGACGTCACGCCCGGGACAACGAGAGAGGGCGGGCCGTTGGCCTGCCCTCTCGGGTCGTTCGCGTATCCCGGTTTCCGCTAGCCGGAGACGGTGCGGGGGATCTTGACCTTGCCGTCCGCGATCTGCTTCGCCCACGTGTTCAGCTTGGCGATCAGCGCGGTGCGGTTCGGCGCCTTCGCGCTCACCTTGCCGTAGCCGACGCCGCCGTTCTTCACGTTGAAGAGACGCGTCGACGCCGCCCTTGAACTTGCCGTCCTTGACGAGCTTGATCGTCTGCGTAGACGCCCGCGTCGACCTTCTTGACGGCGCTCGTCAGCACCTGCGGGCCGAGGAACGCCTGGTCGTTGTCGACGCCGATGCCCCACACGCTCGACTCCGCGGCCGCCGTGATCGCGCCGAGGCCGCACTGGCCGGCGACCTGGAAGACGACGTCGGAGCTCTGGCCGATCTGGTTCAGCGCGACTTCCTTGCACTTGTCCTGTGCGACGAAGTCCTGCGAGTAGCCGTTGAGCGTCGTGATGCTCGGCTTCATCGTCTTGGCGCACTTCTGGTAGCCGGCGATGAACGCGTCGACGGGCGGGATCTTGAGGCCGCCGACCGACGAGATCGTGGCCGTCTTCGACACGGTCGCGGCGGCGACGCCGGCGAGGCAGCCTGCCTCCTGCTCGGCGAAGACGATGCCGCGGACGTTCTTCGGCTTGCCCTTGAGACCGGGAGCCGAGACGTCGACGATCGCGAACTTCGTCTTCGGGAACTTCTTCGCGACGGCCGCAGTCGAGTCGCCCATCAGGAAGCCGACGGCGATGACCAGGTCGTAGCCCTGCTTGGCGGCGGTCGAGAGGTTCGGGACGTAGTCCGCGGCGCTCTTCGAGATGAAGACGCGGCCCTTGACGCCGTACTGGCGCTGGGCGACCTTGAGGCCGTTGTAGGCGAGGGAGTTGAAGCCCTTGTCGTTGAGGCCGCCGATGTCGGTGATCACGGCCACCTTGAGCGGCGTTGCCTGCTTCTTGGCGGGAGCGGCAGAGCCGCCCGCGACGACGGCGAGCGCGAGGACCGCGACGAGCGCGACCGAGGCACCGGCCATCCATTTCTTTACTGACACGTGCCCTCCTTGGGACTCAGTTGATTCCGTACCCTGTAAGACGCATCATTCCAACTATTGATGGTGGCTGCGTCGGAGTGCGGCGCGCCGTGCGGTGCGGAAGCGTGGCTCTGCGACCGCGCTAGTCGCGCGCGACGACGGAGGCGAGCTGCGACTCCTCGACCAGCACGCGCCGCGGCTTCGAGCCCTCGTAGCCGGAGATGATGCCGCGCCGCTCGAGCATGTCGATCAGCCGGCCCGCCCGCGTGTAGCCGACGCGGAGCCGCCGCTGGATGAGCGAGACGGAGGCCGTCTGCGTCTGCACGACGATCTCGATCGCCTTGTCGAGCAGCGGATCCTCGTCCGGGTCGAACTCGCCGTCGTGCCCGTCGGACATCTCGTCCGCGTAGCTCTCCGGGCGCCTCGAGCAGGCTCTCGTCGAGCACCTGGCCGCGCTGCGCGGCGGCACTGCTCGACGACCATCGCGATCTCCTCCTCGGTCACGTAGGCGCCCTGGACGCGCTGCATGCGCGAGGTGCCGAGCGGCTTGAAGAGCATGTCGCCCTGGCCGAGCAGGCTCTCGGCGCCGGACGTGTCGAGGATCACGCGCGAGTCGGTCTGGCTCGAGACGGCGAACGCGATCCGTGACGGCACGTTCGCCTTGATCATCCCGGTGATCACGTCGACCGACGGGCGCTGCGTCGCGAGCACGAGGTGGATGCCGACGGCGCGTGACTTCTGCGCGAGCCGGATGATCGCGTCCTCGACCGCCTGCGGCGAGACCATCATCAGGTCGGCGAGCTCGTCGATCACGACGAGCAGGTACGGGAGCGGATCCTCGCCGCGCGCCTTGAACGTCCGGTTCGCCTCGGGCAGGTTGCGGGCGCGGATGATCGAGAGGCGCTCGTAGCGCCGCTCCATCTCGGCGACGACGTTCTGGAGCACGGCCGACGCCTCCTTCGGGTTCGAGACGACCGGTGTCAGGAGGTGCGGGATCGACTCGTAGTAGTTGAGCTCGATCCGCTTCGGGTCGATCAGGATCATCCGCACCTCGTCGGGCGTCGAGCGCAGCAGGATCGAGGTGAGCAGCGTGTTGATGCAGCCCGACTTGCCCGAGCCCGTCGTGCCGGCGATCAGCAGATGCGGCATGCGCGCGAGGTCGGTCCAGACGGCGTTGCCGGAGATGTCCTTGCCGAGCCACACCGACAGCGGGCTCGCCTGCCCGGGCATGTCGTCGAAGATGTCGCCGAGCGTGACGAGCTTCGGCGAGAGGTTCGGCACCTCGACGCCGACCGCCTGCTTGCCGGGGATCGGGGCGAGGATGCGGATCTCGGTCGTCGCGAGCGCGTAGGAGAGGTCGTCCTTCAGCCCCGCGACCTTCGAGACCTTCGTCCCGGGCGCGAGCTGGAGCTCGTAGCGCACGACCCGCGGGCCGGCGATCTGGCCGACGATCGTGCGCGTCGACGCCGAAGTGCGAGAGCGTCTTGACGAGCTGCTCCGCGATGCGCGCGCTCGCGACGCCGTTGTCGCCGGTCACGGCGGGCGACGCCTTGAGCAGCGAGCGGTCGGGCAGGCGGTACTCGCCGGCCGGCGCCGTGCTCGAAGTCGATCTCGCTCGCCTTCGTCGGCGGTGACCGCGTCGGCACGTGCTCGTCGACCTGCAGCACGAGCGGCGGCGGCTCGGCGGACGTGGCGACGGCGGTGATCACGTCGGGGTAGCTCTCGACCGCGTCGACGGGCCTGCGGCGAGACGACGAGACGTGCTCGTCCGTCGAATCCGGGGAACGGATCCTGCTCGGCGACGTCCCTCGCTGTCGAACGACCGCCTGGCTGCGTTCCCGGCTCGCCGCATCGCGGTGCCGGAGCGGCGGAGCACGGCGCCCGCCGAGGCTCCGGTGAACAGCAGCACGCCTGCGACGAAGAGCGCGACGCCGACGATCAGCGCACCGGTCTCGCCGAGGACGTGCGCGAGGCCGCCGCCGAGGGCACCGCCGATCGCTCCACCCTGGTCACGGCCGAGCGCGATCATGAGGCCGAACGCCCCGACGACGAGCCCGGTGCGGAACGGCTTCAGGTCGACGATCTCGCTCCGCACGAGCATCAGCGCGCCGACGCGAGACGAGCACGAGCGGAAGCACGTAGGCGGCACCACCGAAGGCTCCGTGCGAGCCCGTCGGCGACCGTGCGCGCCGACCGCGCCACCGTCCCAGCCGAGCCAGAGCACGGTCGCGAGGAAGAGACCGACCGCGACCATCCCGAGCCCCCACAGCTCGGGATGGTGATGCGATCGGGTCTTCGTCCGGCGCTTCTTGACGCGAGCCGGGGTGCGCGGCTTGGGCGCCCGCTTGACGGGCTTCTTCCGGGTGGCGGCCATAGGGCTTGCTGCTTCTCCGGCAACGTCCCGTATCCTCCGCGCATGCCCGTCGTGATCGGAATCGCGGTTGCCGGCGCACTCGGGGCACTGGCGCGCTACGGCCTCGACGAGCTGATCGGCCGGCGAACGGGAGCGTTCCCGTGGGGCATCTTCGTGGTCAACGTGACCGGCGCGTTCCTGATCGGGTTCATGGTCGAGGCGCTCGAGCCCCGGTTCGAGGACTCCTGGGTGCGGCTCGCCGTCGTGACGGGCTTCCTCGGTGCCTACACGACGTTCTCGACGTTCTCGCTCGACACGTTCCGGTTGCTGGAAGAGGGGCACAACGTCCAGGCAGGCTTCAACGCCTTCGGCACCCTCGCCGCGGGCCTTGTCGCAGTGTGGCTCGGGCTGAGCCTCGGGCGCGCGCTGTGACACACCGCCCTTCGGGCGGGTGAAGGATCAAAGGGCTCGCGCGCGCGCCTCGTCGATGATCAGCTCGGCGTCGGCCCGGTTGCCGAAGCCCCGCGTCTCGGTCTTCCCCTCCTCGAGGTCCTTGTAGACCTGGAAGAAGTGCTCGATCTCGTCACGGAACTCCGGCGGGATGTCGTGGATGTCGCTCACCCGCATCCAGGCAGGATCCTTGAGCGGCACGCAGATCACCTTCTCGTCCGGCCCCTTCTCGTCGGTCATGTGGAAGACGCCGACGACGCGCACACGGATGCGGCAGCCCGGGAACGTCGGCTCGCCGACGAGCACGAGCGCGTCGAGCGGGTCGCCGTCCTCCCCCATCGTGCCCTCGATGAAGCCGTAGTCGGCCGGGTAGCTCATCGAGGTGAACAGCCTGCGGTCGAGGACGATCCCGCCGAGCTCGGGGTCGAGCTCGTACTTGTTCCGCGAGCCGGAGGGCACCTCGACGAAGACGACGACGTCGCTCACGCTAGCCGAGCCGCCCGATCCGCTCGACGAGCAGGTCGAAGAACCCGTCGGTGTCGAGGTCGACGCCGACGTGGGCGTTCACGGGTCGCTCGGTGCGCTTCCAGCGGTCGACGACCGTTCGCCCGCGGCACAGCTCCGAGACTCGAGCTCGACCTCGACGTTGCTCTCGATGCGTCGTCACGAGGCCGGGCCGGATCACGTGCGCGACCGCGACGGCGTCGTGGATCGGGCGCTCCGTCCCAGCCGTACGTCTCGCGGTGGTAGACGGCGAAGAAGTCGACGAGATCGGCGACGAACGCGCCGATCGTCCCCGTGGCCCGGAGCCGCTCCTGCAGCGCGGGCGTCGTGACGGCCCGGTGCGTGACGTCGAGCCCGATCATCGTCGTGTCGATGCCGGCGTGGAAGACCGCCTGCGCGGCCTCGGGGTCGGCCCAGATGTTGAACTCGGCCGCAGGGGTCATGTTGCCCTCGCGCGATCGCGCCGCCCATCAGGACGATGCGCTCGACTTGGCGCCGGCCGTGCGCTCGAGGAGCAGGGCGATGTTCGTCAGCGGCCCGGTCGGCACGAGCGTGACCGGCGTCGGGCTCGCGGCGATCGTCCGCTCCATGAAGTCGACCGCGTGCTCCCCGAGCGGCGCCCGGCCGGCCGGAGGCAGCGTCGGGCCGTCGAGGCCGCTGTCGCCGTGGACGTGTGACGCGACGGTGAGCTCCCGTGCGAGCGGCCGGTCCGCCCCGGCTGCGACCGGGATGTCTGCGCGACCGGCCAGGTCGAGCACGCGGAGCGCGTTCGCGGTCGTCTTCTCCAGCGTCTGGTTCCCGTGGACGGTCGTCACGCCGAGCACCTCGAGCTCGGGGCTCGCGAGCGCGAGCAGCAGCGCGATCGCGTCGTCGTGCCCGGGGTCGCAGTCGAGGATGACCGGGATGCTCATGATGGAAGTATCGCGATTGCGGGCAGCGGGCCTGCGAGTTCACCGGGGTCGACCCCTAACGGGCGAGAATCGCGTCGATCTCCGCCGCCGTGGGCAGGGACGGCTGCGCGCCGAGACGCGAGGCGGCGAGGGCACCTGCGGCGCAGGCGCGGATCAGGGCTTCCTCGCGGTTTCGTCCTTCGAGCAGCGAGACGAGGAGGCAGGCCGTGAACGCATCGCCCGCGGCGGTGCCGTCGACGACCTCGACTGCAGGTGGTGCCGCACGGGCCACCTCCTCCCCGTCCTCGAGGAGGACCGCGCCCTCGGCGCCGAGGGTGAGGGCGACGAGACCGTCGGTGCGCGCGAGCGACTCGAGCTCGAAGCGGTTGACGACCGCGAGGTCCGGGTCGACCGCGATCCGTCGCGCGGGCGCTGCATTGAGGCAGAACAGGCCCGTCGCCTGCTCCCAGGCGGCGAGCACCGCCTCGTCCGGGATCTCCTGCTGGCAGAGGACGGCGTCGGACGGCGGCAGCTCGAAGCCGCCGACGACGGCATTCGCGCCGGGGGAGACGACGATCGTCGTCTCCCCTTCGGCGTCCACGGTGATCAGGGCGACGCCCGTCGGCCGGTCGGCTTCCTGCAGGTCGAGCTCGACCCCGGCCTCCCGCAGGCCAGCTGAGCGCCTCGGCGGCGAACGCGTCGCGGCCGACCGCCCCGACGAACGTCACCGCGGCGCCGAGCCGCGCGCACGCGACGGCCTGGTTCGCGCCCTTGCCGCCCGGGAACCGCTCGAGGATCGCATCCCCAACCGTCTCCCCGGGCCTGGGCAGGACCGCGCAGCGCGCCACGAGGTCGAGGTTGACCGAGCCGACGACGGTGATGCGAGGTGCGGGCACGTGCGTTCGAGCAGGCTAGCCCGGACGACAGGCTGAAGCCCGTCGCCACGACAGGCCGAAGCCTGTCGCCGCCGTGACGGCTACGCGGCGAGGGCCCGCAGGTCGTCGACCGTCGAGCCGAGTAACGTGTCCCGCAGGTCGAAGAGCCCGGCCCAGAGCGACGACCGGTCGGGCGCGCTGTCGAGGCGGGCGGCGTCGGCGAGGCCCTCGAGGGCCCGTACGAGCACGGCGAGCTCGAGGTAGACGGCCGCGACCCGATTCGGGCACGCGTGCACGCCCGCGCGGTCGAGAATCGGGCGCCACTCGACGAGCTCCCCCGCTCCCGGCCCGCCGTACCACGAGCGGCCCTCCGCGCGTTCCGGCTCGAGCTCGAGCAGGTAGCGCGAGAGCGGCGGCTCGAGACCTGCGAGCGCAGTCTCGACCCGATCCGCCGCGTGTCGCAGGGCCGCCTCGCGCGCGCCGGCAGTGGCGGGGATCGCCTCACCCCGGTTCCAGCGCTCGAGGAGCCGGCAGAACGCGAGCGCCGCGGCCTCGCAGGCGCGGAGCTGCTCCGTCAGCCGCCGGGCCGTGCGCTCGCTGGCGGCGTACTCGCGGATCACGTCACACCACCCGGGCTGCGGTGGCGCCAGGGCCATCGGCTAGACCTCGATCACCACAGGCAGGATCATCGGCCGGCGCCGCGTGCGGGCGTAGACGAGCTTCGCGATCGCGTCGTGCATGTGCTCCTGCAGGAGCTTGATCTCGGTGATGCCGTCCTCGGCGAGCTCCTCGGCGACCCGGTCGGCCTCGTCACGCAACTCGTCGAGCAATTCCTCGTTGTCGCCGAAGCCGCGGGCGATCAGCTCGGGCGGCGCGATCTCGCCTCCGTCGGAGACGGCGACGGTCGTGACGATGATCAGCACCCCGTCCTCCGAGAGCCGCCGGCGGTCGCGCAGCGCGACGTCCTGGACGTCGCCCACGCCGAGGCCGTCGACGAAGGTGACGCCGGCGGCGATCCTGTCGACGATCTTGACGCCGCGCGGCGTCAGCTCGACGACGGAGCCGTTCTCGGCGATCACGATCGACGACGCCGGAATCCCGGCGTCGCGGCCGAGCTTCGCGTGCGCGGCGAGCATGCGGTACTCGCCGTGGATCGGCATCAGCGCCTTGGGCCGGACGAGCGAGAGCAGCGTCCGCAGCTCTTCGGAGCAGGCATGTCCGGACACGTGGACCGTCGCGATCTCCTCGTGCAGGACCTCCGCCCCGAGCTGCGCCAGCCGGTTGATCGAATCGTGGACGCGCAGCTCGTTGCCCGGAACCGGCTTGGCCGAGATGATCACCGTGTCGCCGCGCTGGACGTCGACGTTCTGGTGATCGCCGTAGGCGATCCGCGTGAGCGCCGACATCGGCTCCCCCTGGCTGCCCGTGCAGAGAATCATCACCCTGTTCGGGCGGCAGGTCCATCGCCTCCTTCGGCGAGACGAGCGCGTCCTCGGGAAGGTTCACGTAGCCGAGGTTCCGCGCAATGCCCATGTTCTTCCGCATCGACCTGCCGACGAGCGCGACCTTGCGGTCGTTTGCGATCGCCACCTCCGCCGCCTGCTGCATACGGTGGATGTTCGACGCGAAGCTCGCGACGAGGATCCGCCCCGTGCACGTCGGGATCAGCTGCCGGAACGCCTCGCCGACGAGTCGCTCGGAGCCCGTCATGCCGGGTCGCTCGGCGTTCGTCGAGTCTCCGAGCATCAGGTCGATGCCGCGATTCCCCATCGAGGCGAGCTTGCCGACGTCGGTCTTGAGCCCGTCCACCGGCGTGTGGTCGAGCTTCCAGTCGCCCGTATGCAACACGCGGCCGGCAGGGGTCTCGATCACGATCGCCACGCAGTCGGGGATCGAGTGCGCCATCCGGATGAACTCGAGCCTGAACGGGCCGATCTGGATTCCGTCGCCGTCCGGCTCGGCCTCGCGCAGCGTCGTGGAGGCGGCGAGCTTGTGCTCGTCGAGCTTCGACTTCACCATCGCGAGCGTCAGCCTGGTGGCGATCACCTCGCCGACCTCGATCTCGCGCAGCACGTACGGGAGGGCGCCCACGTGATCCTCGTGCCCGTGCGTGAGGACGATCGCGAGGAGCGGTCTGTCCTCGAGATGCGAGAAGTCGGGCAGCACCAGGTCGACGCCGAGGTGCTCGTCCCGTGGGAAGGCAAGCCCGGCGTCGATCAGGATCCTCTCCCCGTCGAACTCGTACAGGGTCATGTTCTTGCCGACCTCGCCGAGCCCGCCGAGCGGGATGATGCGGAGTGCGTCAGTCATCGTGGCGCAGTGTACGGGTAGGAGGCGACAGGCTTCAGCCTGTCGTGCCGGGCTTCGGTCGCGCTCAGACCGCAACCGGCTGCAGCAGCCCGAGCCGCTCGAGGCAGTCGCGCACGGCCGCCTCCTCCGCGGACGTCGCATCGACGAGCGGCAGGCGGAAGCCGCCGACCTCGTGACCGAGCAGGTTCAGGGCCGTCTTGATCGGGATCGGGTTCGTCTGCACGCGGAGGAGGTCGATCGCCGGGCGCAGCTCCTCGTCGATCGCGCGGGCGCCGTCGAGGTCGCCGGCGCGGTAACGCGTGATCATCTCCTTCACCTGCGGACCGACGATGTGCGTGGTGACGCAGATCCCGCCGACTCCCCCGACCTCGAGGAACGGGTGGATGAGGTCGTCGTCGCCGGCGTAGAGGTCGAGCCCCGACGCGACGACGTGGCGTGCTGCATCCAGCGAGGGCTTCGCCTGCTTCACGGCTCGGACGTTCGGGATCTCGGCGAGCGCCGAGATCGTCGCCGGCTCGGCATCGACGACGACGCGGCTGGGAATGTCGTAGAAGACGATCGGCCGGTCGGTCGCGGCGGCGATCGCGGCGACGTGCGCGACGATGCCCCGCTGCGGCGGCTTGTTGTAGTACGGCGTCACGACGAGGAACCCGTCCACGCCGATCTCGTGCGCGCGCTCCGTGAGGTGCACCGAGTGGGCCGTGTCGTACGTGCCGGTCCCGGCGACCACCGTGTGCGTCGCCGCCGACCTCGTCCACCGCAACCTCGTAGAGCGCGAAGCGCTCCTCGTCGGTCAGCGTCGGCGCCTCGCCCGTCGTCCCCGTGACGACGACGCCGTCGGAGCCGTTCTCGACGAGATGGCGGCAGAGGGCGCGGAAGCGGTCGATCGCGACGGCGCCGTCGGGCCGGAACGGCGTCACGACCGCGGTGAGAACCTCGCCGAGCATCCGCCGATTGTACTCGCGGCGGCGGCGGGAACCGTGAGATCATGTGGAGGAGGCCGGAACCTACGAGTCGGGAGGCGAGCCATGCTGAAGGAGTTCAAGGACTTCCTCATGAAGGGCAACATCGTCGACCTCGCGGTCGCGTTCGTGATCGGCGTCGCGTTCGCCGCGGTCGTGAACTCGTTCGTGAACGACCTGATCATGCCGATCGTCGCGATGATCATCGGCAAGCCGAGCTTCAACGACCTCACCTTCACGATCAACGACGCCGTCTTCCGCTACGGGGCGTTCATCACCTCCCTGATCACGTTCGTCTCGATCGCGGCGGCGGTGTTCTTCTTCGTCGTCAAGCCGATGGATGCGATCAAGGCGCGCACGGCGAAGGAGGACGAGGAGACGGTCTCGGACGAGGAACGGCGCCACCAGGAGTTGCTGGCGGCACTCAAGGCTCGGCCCTAGGCTCAGAGCAGTGCTTCGAGGCCCACCGTCAGCCCGGGCGGTAGGCCTCGAAGCCGGTCGAGCGCGAGCAGCACGCCCGGCACGAACGCCTCGCGCGAGGTCGTGTCGTGGCGAATCGTCAGGATCTCTCCGGGCCCGCCGAGGATGACCTCCTGGTGGGCGACGAGACCGGGCAGGCGGACCGAGTGGATCGGCACGTCACCGCCCATCCGAGCCGCCGTCGCCTTCGCGGTGCCGGACGGTGCGTCGAGCTTCGTGTCCGCATGGAGCTCGACGATCTCGGCGTGCGGGAACGAGCGGAACGCTTCGGCCGCGAAGCGCATCATGAGGACGGCGCCGAGTGCGAAGTTCGGTGCCAGGAAGCAGGGGATTCGCCCCTCCCGGGCCAGCCGGTCGAGCTCGGCCAGATCGTCGTCGCCCAGACCGGTCGTCCCGATCACGCACGGCACGCCGGCCGACAGAGCGGCGGCCGCATTCCCGAACACCGCAGACGGTGCCGTGAAGTCGACGGCCGCGTCGCAGCCGGAGAAATCGATCTCGTCGCCGACCTCCACCCCGTCGACCTCGTGACCGGCAGCGCGAATCGCCCTCATCAGCACGGCACCGACCTTGCCGTCCCGGCCGAAGATCAGGACTCTCATGCGGCGCGGGCGACCGCGTCGGGGTTGAGCCGTGCGACGGCTGCGCGGAACCGCTTCTCACTCGGCCCGATTCCGGCGGCCGAGAGGCGCTCCGGCGCGTAGAGGTCGCGCGCGAGCGCGGCGACGTCCTCGACGGTGACGTCGTCGATTCGCCGCTCGGTCTCCTCGATCGGGACGATCTCCGTGTCGGTGACCGTCGCCTTCCCGAGTCGGGTCATCCGGGACGAGGTCGACTCGAGGGAGAGCAGCAGGCGTCCCTTCATGTTCTCCTTCGCCCGCTCGAGCTCGCCCGCCCGGATGTTCCCGGCACCGACGTCACGGAGCTCGGCCGCGATCACGTCGAGGCACTCACGCAGGTTTTCCTCGCGCGTGCCGACGTAGATGCCGATCTGCCCGGCATCCACGTACTGGGACCCGTAGGTGTAGACGGAGTACGCCATCCCACGCTTCTCCCGGATCTCCTGGAACAGCCGCGACGACGCGGAGCCACCGAGGATCGCGTCGAGCAGGGCCGAGGCGTACCGGCGTGGATCGTCGCGGCGCAGACCCGGGCCTGCCAGGCACACGTGATACTGCTCGGTCGTCTTGCGCTGAAAGCGGAGCTCGGGGAGCGGCACCCGGCCCAGGGGCTTGCGCAGCCGCGCGAGCGCAGCGGCTGCGCCACCGTTCCGACGCTCAGCGAGCGCCGCGACGATGCGGTCGTGGTCGACGTTGCCCGCTGCGGCCAGCACGACGTTCGGGCCGACGTACGCCCCGCGGTGATACGCGAGCAACGAACGGCGGGAGATCGAGGCGATCACCTCGGCCCGGCCGATCACCGGCCGACCCAGCGGATGAGAACCGAACACCGCCTCGGCCGCCAGGTCGTGCACCACGTCCTGGGGGTTGTCCTCCACCATCGCGATCTCCTCGAGCACGACTTCGCGCTCCGAGTCGATGTCATTGAGAGCCGGCTCGAAGACCATGTCCGTCATCACGTCGAGCGCGACGTCGATGTGGTCGTCGGGGACGCGCGTGTAGACGACGGTCGTCTCGCGCGAGGTGGCGGCGTTGAGCTCCCCGCCCATCGTGTCGAACAGCTCGGCGATCTTCACGGCGTCGTACCGTTCTGTCCCCTTGAAGAGCAGGTGCTCGATGAAGTGCGAGACCCCGCCTTGGCGACCGACTCGTCACGAGAGCCGGCGCCGATCCAGAGACCGAGCGTGGCCGAGCGGACACCGTCGATGTGCTCGGTGACGATGCGCTCGCCGCCGGGCAGGGCGGTCAACTGGTGCGATTCCATCCCCTGCACCCTAATTGCGGGTGCGGGTGGGCCGCCCGGGAACCTCCGAGACCTGAACGACGAACGTGCGCGGCGGCGCGTCGAGCGAGGTGTAGAGGCGATGACGCCGCAGCCGCTCATCGCTCATGATCTGGGCGAGCGACGCGAAGGTGGCCAGGGCCATGCCGATGAGCATTCCCGCGAGCAACGGCGTCAGCAGCGAATCGAAGCCGAGCGAGCCGCAGCCGAGCACGAACACGCCGACCGAGCTCGGGAGCAGGCTGCCGAGCGCACTCCCGAGTGGGCGAACGACGATCGCACCCTCCGGCAACCCGTCGACAGCAGCCCCGCGTCCCAGCTCGAGCTGCCGCAGCCCTCCGACGACGGCGAAGCCGAGGATCCCGAGCACGAGGCCGAGCAGGAACTGGTCGCGCCCTACGCGCGTCGTTGCCAGCCCGGCAAGGACGAGTCCCAGCGCGAGCCGCAGTGCGCCGAGCAGTGCGACCCTGTCCCGAGCCCGGACGACTCGCACCGTCCCCACCGTGCCGGCCTCAGCCCAGCAGCTTGTCGAGCCCGCGCGTCAGGCCGACCCGACCCGGCATGGCCCGGATCGCAAGGAGCGTCCCGGCGACGTAGGGCGCCGGCGTCTCGCCCGCGTCCGGCCGACCCGTCCAGCCCGTGATCCCGGCGATGCAGACACGAATCACGGCTCCGAGCTTAGTGGAGGCCGTGGCGCCCCGCCCGGCAGGAGTCCGGCAAGGATGGACATCCGGTCGGCCCGGGGCTGCCGACCGAGAGAGGAGAGGCCGGATAGTGTGGGTGCTCGCTGCTGGACTCTCGGAGCTGAGGAGGCCTGATGACCGTGTTTCCCACCGTTCGGATCGCCGCTGTCCAGGCGACGCCGGTGATCCTCGATGCCGAGGCGTCGGTCGTGAAGGCGATCGTCCTGCTCGCCGACGTCGCCGCGGCGGGCGCCCGGCTCGCCGTGCTGCCCGAGACGTTCGTCTCGCTCTACCCGTCCAACGCCTGGGCCGCCGTGGCCGCGGGAATGGACGGCTCGAATGGGCTCGACGAGCTCTGGGAACGGATGTGGGCGAGCTCGGTCGACGTTCCGGGACCGCTTGTCGACGAACTCGTCGAGGCGTGTCGTCGTCATGACCTCGTCTGCGCGATCGGCGTCAACGAGCGCGAGTCGGAACGCCCGGGCACCCTCTACAACACGTTGCTCGTGCTCGGGCCCGGCGGTGTTCTCTCGCGGCACCGCAAGCTGATGCCAACCCACCACGAGCGCCTGTTTCACGGGATCGGCGCAGGCGACGACCTGGACGTGGTCGACACGCCCGTGGGGCGAGTCGGTGGTCTCATCTGCTGGGAGAACCGGATGCCGCTCGCCCGTGCAGCGGTCTACCGCGGCGGCCCACAGATCTGGGTCGCCCCGACCGCGGACACCTCGGACGTCTGGCAGGCGACGATGCGCCACATCGCGATCGAGTCCGGCGCGTTCGTCGTCGCGGCTCCGCAGTTCATTCCGGCCTCTGCCTTTCCGGACGACTTCCCGGTGCCGCTGCCGGAGGGCAAGGAGATCTTCGGGCGCGGCGGCGCGGTCATCGTCGAGCCGTCGAGCGGAGAGGTGATCGCCGGCCCGCTGTACGGCGAGGAAGGGATCGTGATCGCGGATTGCGATCTGCGGGTCGGCCTGCACGCGAAGCGTCTCTTCGATGCGACCGGGCACTACGGACGAGAGGATGCGCTGCTGCCGCTGTTCGCAAGCGACGGTGCCCTGCCGGTGACGGCGCGCGCGGAGGAGCCTGCCTAGGCTCCGTCCTCAAACCGACGGCTGGGTCGAGCCCACGTCCGTTCGAGCTCTCGTGTCTCCTCGCACTCGGAGCAGATCCAGTTGAGCCAGTAGCCATCCATGCGAACGAGCACGCCGGTGACGCGGCACGGACGCTCGCGGGTGGTGGCGTGAACTCGGTTGACGAAGTGCTGGCGGTTGTCGACGGGTTCGACGTAGCTTCCTATACTTGATCCCCGTGCCGTCCTCGGTGCCTGAGCAGATGACCCCGAGCGCTGGCGCAGCACACACGGGGCCGGGTGACCGCCGCGTGCTCGCACGTCTCGGAGTCGTGTTCGGGGCGCTTGTCGGCCTCGCGCTGACGCTGCCGTTCGCGCTTGCATTCCAGGACGCGTACGGCTCGGGTGGGGCGGCGGGCCTCGTGCCGGGAGGCGTCTCACCGTGGCTGCACGAGCACGGATTGCTGGGCGGCGATTCCAAGGGGGTCTACGACCGCTACGGGGTCGCCTACCTCGTTGCGCTCGGGCTGGTGACGGCATCCCTGTTCGCACTCACCCGGCCGATCCGCGACGGCAGGCGGGTCGTCCTCGTCGGACTCGTGGTCCTCTGTGTGGGCATCTTCGGCGACTACGCGGTTCCGAACGACGTCGTCGGCGGAGTCGGTTTCCTCCTCGAAGGGGTTGGCTTTCTCGTCGTCGCGGTTGGCGTCGGTCTCGTCGTTCGTGGGCGCACGGGCGCCCTCGCCGGTACGGGGGCGGCGCTTGTGATGCTGGTGTGCATGGTCACGGGCGGCGCGTTGACGGGGCACGTCCCGGGCGGTCCAGGGCTGACGATCCTCGTGGGCGCGCTCGCCTTCGCACTCCTCGTGGACGGAGGAAGCGGCGTTGCGGAGGTCATCGACCTGCCCGCACCCGTCGACTGAACCGCTTCCGTCCGCTTGCGCCAGTGTCTCGCACGGTCGTCTGACGAGGTCACGGGTGACGGTGGATAATCGGACTCAGATGGCCGAGTGGTTCACCGACCCGGAGGCGGTCGCGGAGGAGTACGCGTCGGAGGAGGCGTTTCGGGAGCGTTTGCTCGCCTTCCGCGAGCTTGTCGAAGGCCCGAACGACGAGGAGATCGTGCGGGAGCGGATACTTGCGGCGCGTCCCCGCACGCTGCTCGACGTGGGCTCAGGGCTGAGTGACCTGTGCGTGTGGGCGAGGGCCAAGCTCGACGGAGAGGTCGTCGCCCTCGACTCCTCGCCGCGGATGGTCGAGTTGGCCGCGGAAGCCGGTGTTACAGCAGTCCGGGCAGACATGAGAGACCTGCCGTTCGCCGACGCCTCGTTCGACTGCGTGGTCGCAAGCATGGTTCTCTACCACGTGCCCGACCCCGAAACGGCAGTCGCCGAGTTCGTGCGCGTCCTGACCGCCGACGGGTTGCTGCTGGCGTCGACCGGGAGCGACAACGACGAGTACCGGCGGCTCGCGTGGGCGTCGTTGTTCGACGAAGAACCTCAGCCTGCGGCTCCGCCGCTGTCCTTCAGCCGCGAGAACGGACGCGACCTGCTCCTGCGGCACTTCCGTCACGTCGAGCAGATCGACTGCGACGCCGTTCTCGTCTTCCCGACCCGCGAACGGCTCATTCGCTACGTGAAGGCTCTCCCACTCGCCAAAGATGCGGCTGGACGCGTGCCAGAACTCACAGAACCATTCCGCCTCCCGGCGAATGCGACCGTCTTCCAGGCACGCGCAACCGGATAAACGACCCTGCCGTGCGCCAATGTTCACAAATGTCCTCCGAGGACGATGCCCCGGAACGCCCGGCCGAGCCCCGGTGGCCCTCGCGCTCCGCTGCTTGTGGCTCAGAGCCACAAAGTGACCGTACGCATCCTTCGGTGGAGAGGCGACTCGCATGGGCCAGCGTTCGGGAATCTCACATGAACGGAGGCGGCGCCTTCACGCCTGACAAGCGGGCATCATCTGGACGATGGCTTCGGAGCCCACTATCCGCCTATCTGGAGGTCACAGTGAGCGATGTCGGTAACGGCAAGGTGGTCGTTAACAGGGCCATGTCGCTTGACGGCTTCATCGCCGGCCCCGGCGATTCGATGGATTGGGGTCCAACCCTCGTGCCGCCGGACGATGTCGCAGCGATTGCGGCGCAAACCGGAGCCATGCTCGTGGGTCGCCGGACCTGGGACGTCGGTGACAAGATGGAAGCGGAGGATCCCGGCAGTACTGACTACCCCTTCTCCGGGGCGATGTTCCTCCTCAGCCATAGGCCACTGGATCCGCCGGATCCTCGGGTGAGTGTCCTCAGCGGTGACATTGGTGATGCCGTCGCCACGGCGCTGGACGCCGCGGGCGGCAAGAACTTGGAGATCTTGGGCGCCGACGTTGCGGCCCAGTGCTTCCAGCGGGGACTCGTCGACGAAGTCCTGGTCTATGTACTGCCGGTGGTGCTCGGCGACGGTATTCGCTTCTCTGCTCCGGGCATGACAAAAACAGAGCTGGAACCGCTCAGCAGCAGACGGTCAGGAGACACGACCATCCTCCGGTTCCGCGTCCGCAAGTAGTGATCTCTCCGACCAGGAAAAGAGAAGAGCTCGTCTCCTGACCGCTCGACGCAGACATGCGCCAGCGTTCACGAATGTCACCCGAGACTCTGACAGTCGACCACGCGGCGACTCAGTCCTCGATCTGCGCCGTTTCGTTCCGCTGCAATGCATCGAGTGCGGCTCGCATGGCCTCGAGCTTCTCGGGGGAATGACCGACCCAGTCGACAAGCTCGCCAACAACGCGCAACGGCTCGCGGCTGCGGAAGGACTGCGTTGGATTCCCCGGGAACTTCTTGTCGGTCAAGTTCGGGTCGTCCTCGAACTCCCCGGTTGGCTCGACGATGTAGATGCGCCCGCGGCCCTCACCGCTGGCGAGCTCAGCGCCCCAGACCGCGGCGTCGAGAGTTGCGCTGAAGTAGACGTAGTTCATCACTCGGCCGGCCTCGAAGTTCGATTCGCGTCCCGAGGCCAGCAGATCGCCCGCCGCGAGCTCTGCCTTCGTACCGTGCAGGTACACGCCCGCCTCGTACACCTCGAAGGGCACCGGCTCACGCAAGGCGCTCATGCGTCCCTGGGAAACTGACTTGACTTCAAGTGGATCGCGGCGCCTGCGAGTATTCGTCGTCGCTGACGTGTCGGCCCCAGGTGACGGGGCTGCCACTCTCGTCGGCGAGCGCAATCGCTATGTGCGTCATGAAGCGCGTCGGCGCGGCGCCGTGCCAGTGATTCTCGCCAGGCTCGAAGAAGACGCGATCGCCGGGGCGGATGATCTCAATAGTGCCGCCCTCACGCTGGCAGAGCCCCATGCCTTCCGTGACCCAGATCGTCTGGCCGTTCGGATGGGTGTGCCAGGCGGTGCGGGCACCGGGCGTGAAATGGACGGCGTAAGCGCCGAGAGGCAGAGCGTCGGCGACCGCGTCGACGAAGACAGCGCCTGTGAACCAGTCCGCGGGACCGCGGACTGTCTCGATGCTATTGCGTGTGATTTCCATGCCTCTTGCTTCCCTCCATGCGTTCGATGAGTGGCGCGCGGAATGGATCATAAGCAACCGTTTTCGCCGTGTACCCGCGCCCGCCCGTGGGGTCGGCCCGTCGCCTGCGCCAGCGTTCGTGAATGTCACCTGAAGACACGTGGTCTGTCGCTCAGGTCTGTGCGTACCGCGGGAGCGTCCTCCACCCCTCGACGCAGCCCGAAGCCTCATTCCCAACCCGGCATCGCACGCCAACCCCATCGCGGCAGCGTTGCGCGATCCCATTGCGGACTGCAGCAGTCCGCGGTAGAACGAGGTGCATCGTGACCTTGACGCAGTACTACACGGCGACCACACTCGACGGCTTCATTGCTGACCCGGATAACTCTCTGGATTGGCTGTTGTCCCGGAGGCAGGAGAAGGATGGCTTCTTGAGCTACGGCGCGTTCATCTCGGACGTGGGTGCGATCGCGATGGGCTCGACGACGTACGAATGGATCCTCGATCACGAGTTCTCCGGTAAGGAAACTGCGGAGTGGAAGTGGCCATACGACGTTCCGAGCTGGGTCTTCACGCACCGGCAGCTGCCAGTCGTGCCCGAGTCGGACATTGAGTTCGTGAGTGGAGATGTCGCGCCGGTGCATGAGAAGCTGGTCGCGGCCGCCAGAGGCCGGAACGTGTGGATCGTCGGCGGAGGCGACTTGGTGGGCCAGTTTGCGGACGTAGGGTTGCTGGACGAGGTGATCGTGTCGATCGCCCCGATCGCCCTCGGCGCGGGCGCTCCATTGCTGCCGCGAAGGATCGAGCTGCAGCTCGAGGAGTTCGGCCGAAACGGTGAGTTTGCCTGCGCGCGTTACACCGTCGTCCGGCCCACCGCCTGACAGTCGCGGCTGGCCGGCTGCACGGCGCAGCCTGTTCAAATGACGGCTTGGAGCTAGACGGCTCCCTGCGCGGTGGGCCGAGAACTGCCGCCTGCGCCAGCGTCCTTACGCCCGAGCAGCGAGCCCCTTCAGGACTTTGCTCTTCCTTCAGGGATCTTGCTACTTCCCAGAAAGGAAGGCTAGGCGATGAGTGTCGGGGACTCGCGGTACGCTCTTCCACCGCGAGTCCCGCACACGAAATCGCCTAGCGGCGGTCGCGACCGCCGCGGCCGCCACGATCCTCGCGCGGCGGGCGCGGCTCACGCGGCGGGGCGTCCTTCGCCCGCTCGATCAGCACGTCGGGCATCACGAGCCCGCCGTCCTCGTGCTTGGCGACGAGCTTGAGGCCGATGCGGCCCCGGTCCTTGTCGACCTCCTGCACGATCACGTCGACCACGTCGCCACGCGCCATGACGTCCTCGATGTGCGCGACGCGGCCCGGCCCGACGTTCGAGACGTGGAGCAGGCCGTCCGTCCCCTTCTTCAGCTCGACGAACGCGCCGAACTCGGTCGTCTTGACGACTTTGCCCGTGTAGGTGTCCCCCACCTCGGGCGACTTCGTGAGCGCGGTGATCGCCGCGACGGCGGCGTCGCCCTTCGTGCCCTCGGTCGCGTAGACGAGGATCGTGCCGTCTTCGCCGATGTCGATCTGCACGTCGTAGTCGGCCTCGAGGCCGCGGATCGTCTCGCCACCCTTGCCGATCACCATGCCGATGAACTCGGGGTTGATCTGCACCGACGAGATGCGCGGAGCGTGGTCGGCGAGCTGCTCACGCGGCTCGGCGATCGCCTCGGCCATCTTGGCGAGGATCTCCGTGCGGGCGCGCTTCGCCTGCTGGAGCGCGTCGCGCATGATGTCCTGCGTCACACCGGTGATCTTGATGTCCATCTGCAGTGCGGTGATGCCCGCCTCGGTGCCGGCGACCTTGAAGTCCATGTCACCGAGGTGATCCTCGGCGCCCTGGATGTCGGTGAGGATGACGTAGTCGTCGCCCTCCTTGACGAGGCCCATGGCGATCCCGGAGACCGGAGCCTTGATCGGCACGCCGGCATCCATCATCGACATCGTCGAGCCGCAGACGGAGCCCATCGACGACGAGCCGTTCGACTCGAGCGTCTCCGAGACGAGGCGGATCGTGTACGGGAACTCGTCGGGACCCGGGACAACCGCCTCGAGTGCCCGCTGCGCGAGCGCACCGTGGCCGATGTCGCGCCGCTTCGGCCCGCGCATGAACCCGGTCTCGCCGACCGAGTAGGGCGGGAAGTTGTAATGGTGGATGTAGTGGCGATCCTGCTCGAGGGAGAGATCGTCGATCCGCTGACCTTCCTTCGCCGTGCCGAGCGTGCAGAGCGTCAGGATCTGCGTCTCGCCGCGCGTGAACAGGCCGGAGCCGTGCGTGCGGGGGGCGAAGCCGACCTCGACGTTGATCGGGCGGATCTCCTCCGTGCCCCGGCCGTCGAGGCGGCGCTTGTCGACCGCGATGTTCTTGCGGACGATGTCCTTGTAGACCGCGTCGGCCGCCTTCTTCACCCACGCCTTCGTGGTCGCATCCTTGCCGTCCGACTCACCGTCGGAGGTCGGGAACGGCAGGTTGACGCCCGCGACGATGCTGTCGAAGAGGATGCCGCGCTTCCGCGACTTGAGGTACTTGGTGTCCGACTCCGCGTCGGTCAGCGACCGCAGCTGCGCCTCGAACTGCTCCCGCACCGGGCCCTCGACGGCAACGAGCCGCTGCTTGTCGAGCACCAGTGCGAGACCACCCTTGACCTGCATCTCGCGCACCATGTCGTTCTCGGTGGAGTCGAGGGTGACGTCGGGGCAGATCTCGTCGACGATCTCGCCGACGATCGCCTCTGCCGCCTTCAGGCCCTGCGCCTGGATGCGCTGCCAGATCGCATCGCCGTGCGTGGCCTCGAGCTCGGCGGTCAGAGCCGGGTCGACCCACTTCGGCTTGCCGACCTGCTCGCGCAGATCGTCGATCACGTCGCAGATGCGCTTGATCTCGGTGTGCGCAAGCTCGAACGCCAGCAGCATGACGTCCTCGGGGACCTGGTCGGCGCCCGCCTCGATCATCGTGAGCGCGTCGCGCGTACCGACGACGATCAGATCGAGATCGGAGTCCTCGTCGGCCTCGACCAGGGTCGGGTTGACGACGAGCTCACCGTCGATGCGCGCCACGCGAACCGCCCCGACCGGGCCGAGGAACGGCAGCGGCGAGATGGCGAGTGCGGCGGACGCACCGTTGATGCAGAGGACGTCGTGCCCGTGGATCATGTCCGCGGAGAGGACGGTGCAGATCACCTGCACCTCGTTGCGGAAGCCCTTCGGCCAGAGCGGCCGGATCGGGCGGTCGATCATGCGCGCGGTCAGGGTCGCCCGCTCGGACGCCTTTCCCTCGCGCTTGAAGAAGCCGCCCGGAATCTTCCCGGCGGCGTACATGCGCTCCTCGACGTCGATCGTCAGCGGGAAGAAGTCCGCATCGGGGCGGGCCTCCTGCCGGCCGACGGCCGTCGCGAGGATCATCGTGTCGCCGGAGCGGACGACGACCGCGCCGTCGGCCTGCTTGGCGAGCCTGCCCGTCTCGAACGTGATCTCACGACCACCGATCTCGACCGACACCGTGGCGTGGCGCCCGGTTGCGATGCTCATATGTGTGTTCCCTTCCTTCTTCTTGTTTCGGAAGGTGGAAGTTTGAGCCAACCGTGCGGCTCTGCACGGCTCGATCAAACACCCACCTTCCGCCGGTGGGACGTGCACCCCGACTAGCGGCGCAGGCCCAGTTCCTTGATGAGGGCGCGATAGCCCTCGAGGTCGTTCTTCTGCATGTAGGTGAGGAAACGGCGCCGACGCCCGACGAGCTTCAGCAGGCCGCGCCTCGAGTGGTGATCCTTCGAATGCGTCCGCAGGTGCTCGGTGAGGTCGTTGATGCGCTTCGTCAGCATCGCGACCTGCACCTCGGGCGAGCCCGTGTCGGTCGACGCGCGACCGTGCTTGTCGATCAGCTCCTGCTTGACTTCCTTGGTGAGGGCCATGTCTCCTCCTTGCTCGACGTCTCCGCACTCTCAGCGTGGCGTGAAGGAAGAACACGGCCGGCCGAGAGAGGGTCAGGCGGAATCGTAGCATCCATGCGGGATCCCGGGATCTCCGGCTGCCGGCGCCCGGGCCGGTAGGGTCACGAGGTGCGCGTCGTCGTGATGGAGGACTATCAGCGGGCGGTCGAGCGGCTCCGGTGCTTCGCCCTCGTGACGGAGCACGACGTCGTCGTTCGCACGGTCAGGCCTTCGGGCCTGGCGGAGCGAGCGGCGCAGATCGGCGACGCCGAGGCGCTCGTCCTGATCCGCGAGCGGACGCCGATCGACGAGCCGCTGCTCGCCCTTCTCCCCCACCTGCGCGTGATCTGCCAGACGGGCCGCGGGACGCCTCACATCGACGTCGAGGCCTGCACGCGCCGTGGAGTCGTCGTCTGCACCGGGTCGGGGTCGCCGTACGCCCCGGCCGAGCTCACGCTGGCCCTCATGCTCGCGTCCGCCCGCTGCCTCGTCGAGGATGCCGTCGCGCTCCGGTCGGGCGCCTGGCAGACGACGATCGGCCGCGAATTGCACGGCAAGGTGCTGGGAATCGTCGGCTACGGAGGAATCGGCGCGCTCGTGGCACGGTACGGCGCCGCACTCGGGATGCACGTGCTCGCATGGGGCCGTGCCGGATCGCTCGAGCGCGCGCGGGCCGACGGCCACGAGGCCGAGGCCGATCTCGATGCCCTCTGCGCCCGCTCCGACGTCGTGAGCCTGCACCTGAAGCTCTCGCCCGAGACCCGCGGTCTCGTCAGCGCGCGGCACCTCGCCCTGATGAAGCCAGCCGCACTGCTCGTCAACACGGCTCGTGCAGGGCTCGTCGAGCCGGGCGCGCTCGACGCCGCGCTGGCGGCGGGCCGGCCGGGCAGCGCTGCGGTCGACGTGTTCGACGAGGAGCCCGCGGCCGACGATCCGCTCGTCCAGAATCCCGCGGCTCTCGCGACACCGCATCTCGGCTACGTGACCTGGGAGACGTACGAGAGCTACTTCGGGCAGGCCTTCGCCCAGGTGAACGCCTTCGCCGCCGGGGCCCCGACCGGCGTCGTGAACCCCGAGGCCCTGGCCGGCTGAGCCGCCCGCGCGGCTCGGGCGCCGAGCTCGGCAGGCGGTGCGTTCCGCGGCTCAGCCGGGCGGTACCGGCCGGACCGCGGCCCGGGTCGCTTCGACGTCCCGCCCGATCTGGGCGACGAGCTCGGCCTCGGACGCGAACGCTCCCTCGTCGCGAAGCCTCTCCCACACCTCGACCACGAGCCGCTTGCCGTAGAGATCGCCGTCGAAGTCGAGCAGGTATGGCTCGATGCGGCGCTCGGTACCGCCGTAGTGCGGATTCGTGCCGATCGACACGGCGGCCCGGTGCTCGAGCGCGGCCCCGGCGTAGATGCCGTACCTCGGGCAGGCGAGATGCGGCTCGAGCGCGAGGTTCGCCGTCGGATATCCGAGAGTGCCGCCCCGCTGGTCGCCGGCGACCACCACGCCGTCGAGCTCGTAGGGCCGGCCGAGCATCGCAGCGGCCTCGACGACCTCGCCGGCATGCAGTGCGTGACGAATCGCGGAAGACGAGACGCCCGGCACGGTCTCCACCTCGAGGATCTCGAAGCCGAGTCGCTCGAGCAGCTCCAGATCGCCTCGCCGTCTCGAGCCGAACCGGAAGTCTGCTCCGGCAGCCACGGCCTCCGCGCCGATCGCGCGCAGGTAGCGCTCCGCGAAGACCTCGGGCTCGAGGGCCATCAGCTCGATCGTGAACGGTGCCACCAGCGTCGCCTCGGCACCGGCGTCTGCAAGCAGCTCCAGCCGCCGCTCGAGCGTGGAGATCAGCTCGACGTGATTCCCGAGCGCGATGCGCGGGTGCGGGTCGAACGTGATCACCGTCGGCGCCAGGCCGGTGTCGATCGCAGCCTGGACGACGCTCCGGTGGCCCCGGTGCACACCGTCGAAGGTGCCGATCGCGACCGCCCGGGGCTGCCGCTCGAGGTGGGCCGGCAGGTGGGCGATCTTCACCGCACGACTCCGTCCGGGCCATCCGCTCGTTCCACGCCCCGTGCGGCGTTCTCGCGGGCCTCCCGATCAAGCTGGGCCTCGCGGTCGTGTCGCGACTTCCGGCGCCGCTCCTCCTCCGCCTCGGCGAGGGTCAGCCCGACGCGGCCCAGAGCTTCCTCGAGCGATAGCACTCGCTCGGCGTCTGCCTCCGCCACGGTGAACGGCCCGACCTCCGTTCGTCGCAGCGCCACGCAGTGGCCGCCGAGAGCATCGGCTATCGACCTGACGTAGGTGCCGGAGCTGACACGCAAGTCGAGCGTCGCGATGCCCTCTGTATACGCGATGACGTCGAGCGCGTCGACGTGCGACCGCCGCAGAGGCATCTCGACCACGACGCCCTTGCGGTGAAGGCGGTACGCGCGCTCCCCTCCGATCTTGACGGCCGACGCCGTCGGGATCGGAAGCTCGATCTCGCCGCGGAGGCCCGCGAGCGCGGCCTCGAGCTCTGCCGCGGTGGGCGGCTCGTGCAGCTCGAGCGGCTCGCCCTCGGGATCGCCCGTGGTCGTCCGCCGCGAGAGATCGACGGCGGTGAGGTAGCGCTTGGGCAGTCCGACGAAGCACGATGCCATCGTAGTTGCCCTACCGGACAACAGAAGCAGGAGCCCGGTGGCGAAACGGGTCCAGGGTTCCCGCGTGCCCGGTCTTCGCCCTCGTGCGAGCACGGACGCCCGCGAGAACGGCGAACGACGAGGGTCCGGCCGGCTTGTCGACGAGGATCACGCCTGTCGGCTCGAGGCCCTTGGGGATCGCCATCGCAGAAGCGCCGCTGCTCTAGATGGTTGATCGGGGATGGGCGTGGGTGACGCCGAGGGCATGCACCAAGCAGCGTGTTCGGCTCGATCGGCGGCAAGGCTGGTTGCCTTGCTGTTGATCGAGACGGGCACGATGCGCCGCGTGCACGCCCCCAACCGCGCGTGCGCTCATTTCCGATCAACCATCTCGGCGTGCGCAGCCGGGAGGGCGGCGAACTCGGACACGATGAAGGCGGTGATCTCCGTCGATCGAGCGGTCGCTCGAGAACCCGGCCGCCTGGCGATGGCCACCGCCGTCCCACTTGCGCGCGATCGCGGAGACGTCGACGCGATCGGTCGAGGAACGAAGCGAGATCTTCCTGGGCGGGCTGCCGTCGCGCGGTGGCTCGCGAATCAGCGCCGCGAGCTCCGCACCCTCGATCGCGCGCAGCACGTCGATGATGCCTTCCGAGTAGGGCTCCACCGCCCCGACCTCGCCGAAGTCCTCCCGGAGCAGATACGAGACGACGACCCGGCCCTCTTCGTAGAGCGTGGCGCGGTCGAGCGCCCGGGCGAGCAGCTTCACCTTCGCGAACTGCATCGACTCGTACACGCCCTGGAAGATCCGCTGGATGTTCGCGCCCGCCTCGAGTAGGTCAGCCGCGAGTCGCAGCGCCTTCGGTGTCGTGTTGGAGTACTGGAACCGGCCGGTGTCGGTGACGAGACCCGCATAGAGCGCCTCGGCGATCCCCGGAGTGAGTGCGATCCCCAGCTCGGCGAACACGTCCGCCAGAACCTCGGCCGTCGACGAAGCGCCGTCGGCAACGAGGTTCGCGCTGCCAAAGCGGGTGTTGTCGTGATGATGATCGACGTTGACGATGACGGACGCGTCGAGCAGGCGGTCGTCTGTGAGCCGCGTCTCCTGGGCGCAGTCGACGGCGACGAGAACCCTGTCGTCCCCGTCGGCGGGCAACTCGCGGAGAAGGCCGCGACCGGAAAGGTCGAGGAATCCGTACTCCCCCGGCAGCGGCGCGTCTCCGACCAGGATCATGACGCTGTCCTTGCCGAGCTCCGTCAACGCCAGGTGCATCGCGAGCAGCGAGCCGAGCGCGTCGCCGTCCGGGTTCTCGTGCGAGGTGACGAGGAACCGGTCGGCCGAGCGGAGCGCCTCGACGACGGCATCCAGATCAGTCGTCGCTGTCATCACTCACCTCTGCAGGGCCGGGATCGAGCTCGTCGATCAGTTTCGTCATCCTGACGCCGTACTCGACGGACTGATCGTATTCGAACAGCAGCTGTGGGGTGCGGCGGAGATGGAGCTGGCTGTTGACGCGCGCCTGCAGGATGCCGGCCGCTCCCTCGAGGGCAGTGAGAGTGGCCTGCCGGCGCTTCTCGCCGCCGTACACGCTCAGCCAGACGGTCGCCTGGGCGAGATCCGACGTCGTAACGACACCGGTGACGGTGACGAAGCCGATGCGCGGGTCTTTCAGCGTCGGGATCGTCTCGGAGACGACCGCCTTGATTGCCTCGTCGACTCGACGCATCCGCGGCGAGCGCGAGGGGCTTCTAGTCATCGAGCGACACCAGATCGCGTTCGTGCGCGAGCAGCTCGAACTCCTGTCCTGCGAGCCACCGCTCGGCATCGTCGAGCAGACGGTCGGCCTCGCCTGCCTCGCGCGCGACGCAGGCGAGCGTCAACCGCGATCGCTGCCAGACGTCGTGATGGTCGACCTCGGCGATCGAGCAGGCGACCCGGTTCGTCAGCTGTGCCTTCACCGATCGCAGGTGCATGCGCTTCTCCTTCAGAGAGTGGCTCTCGGGGAAGTGGAGCTCGAACGAGTAGATGCCGATGAAGCCCGTTGCCACGGCCACCATTGAAGCGGTCCCGGCGACCGTCGGGGTCACTGCCGCGATGCTCTAGTATTCGCGGCGCCTTGCGGACGGTCTGGGTCAGCTTCGACGTCATCGGCCGCGACTGCCTCGAGGCGGCCGCGGCGTCCGGTGCCGAGATCGTGGGGATCGTCACCTTACCCGGCCCGGTCGACCCGAATCGCTCCGGTCAGTGCGCCTTCGACGCCGTCGCAGCCAGGTTGGGCGCGCACCTCGTCGAGGCAACGGACATCAATGCCGCAGAGACGGTCGAGGCCGTGTCCGCCCTCGAGCCGCAGGCCATCTTCGTCGTCGGCTGGTCGCAACTCGTTCGCGAGCCGTTCATCGCAACCGCGAGCCAGGCCGTATACGGCATGCACCCGACGCTTCTGCCCCGTCACCGGGGTCGGGCGCCGATCCCGTGGGCGATTCTCAGCGGCCTCGCGCGCACCGGCGTGACGCTGTTCGAGATCGCCGACCCGACGGCAGACTCGGGGCCTATCGTAGGGCAAGTGGAGGTGCCGATCGCACACGACGAGACCGCGACCACGCTCTACGATTCGCTCAACGACGCACACCTCGACCTGATCCGGTCGTGCGTGCCGCAGATCGTGGCCGGCACCGCCCCCCGGATCCCGCAGGATCCCCGCCGGGCGAGCGCGTGGCAGAAGCGGA
Organism: uncultured Thermoleophilia bacterium; assembly: GCA_963792455.1. Classification (GTDB taxonomy): domain Bacteria; phylum Actinomycetota; class Thermoleophilia; order Gaiellales; family Gaiellaceae; genus Gaiella. The sequence continues at coordinate 678,356 of CAWBWA010000011.1, read as the reverse complement.
CGCCGCTCGACGGCATCATCGACTGGGAGACGCGGGCGCCGTACCTCTACGACTGGGTTCGTGCGCAGACGCGCCCTTACCCGGGCGCCTTCACCTGGCTGCGAGGACGAGAAGGTCGTCGTGTGGCGTGCGGCGCCTGTCGAGATCGAGAGTCACGACCGTGCCGGCACGGTCGTTGCGGAGCGCCCGGAGGGACCCGTGGTCGCATGCGGCGAAGGCGGGCTCCTGCTCGAGGAGTTCGAGACGAACGGGGCGCTCGCGCTAGGGACGGTGCTCGGGTGAGCCGGGTTCTCGTCCTCGCTGCGCACCCTGACGACGAGGTCCTCGGGATGGGCGGCACGATTGCGCTCCACGCGGCTGTACGCGGGGACATCGTGCGCATCGTCTGCGTCACCGACGGAAGCTCCACGCAGTACCCCGATGACGCCGTGATTCGCGCGCAGAAGGAGGAGGAGGCCCGTGCCGCAGCGGCGGAACTGGGCGTGTCCGACTACATTCACCTCGACCTGCCCGACATGCGACTCGACACGCTCGCGCACGTCGACGTCAATCGCGTCGTCGAGGAGCAGGTGAGCGACTTCGGGCCCGAGATCGTCTACACGGTCCATCCGGACGTGAACCGCGATCACCGTACGCTGTTCGACTCCGTCGCCGTCGCCACACGCCCGGTTCCCGGCCAGTCCGTCCGCCGCGTCCTCACCTACGCGCCGACGTCGAGCACGGAGTGGACGCCGGCCGGGCTCAACTGGTTCGTGCCGAACTGGTTCGTCGACGTAACGGACGACGCTCGATCGCAAGCTGGCGTCGTTCGCGCACTACGAGACGGAGGCCCGGCCCTACCCGCATCCGCGCAACGAGCGTGCGATCCGGGCGGCCGCGGAGTTCTTCGGCGCGAGCTGCGGCTCCGAGGCAGCCGAGCCGTTCGTCCTCGTGCGGAGCCTCGAGAGGCCCGGTTAGCCCGCGGCCAACCGGCCGGCAAGCTCGCTCCCCCGCCGAGCGGGCTAGCTTTCCTCACCCTCGTCAGTGGCAGCCACCGGTTCCGGGGCCGGCGCAGCAGCGACTTCGTCGAGATCCGTGCGCTCGACCTGCCGCGTCTCGTACGCCTCGAGGATGTCGCCTTCCTTGAGATCGTTGTAGCCGTCGAGCAGGATCCCGCACTCGAAGCCCTCGCTCACCTCGCGCGCGTCGTCCTTGAAGCGCTTCAGCTGGGAGATCGACGTGTCGTAGATCTCCGTGCCGTCACGCACGACCCGCACCTGCGCATTGCGGCGAATGACGCCACTCGTGACCATGCAGCCGGCGATCGTGCCGAGCCGCGAGACCTTGAAGAGTGCCCGCACCTCGGCCTCACCGAGCGTCTCCTCGGTCTGGACGGGCGTCAGCATGCCGACGAGCGCCTGCTGGATCTCGTCGGTGAGCTGGTAGATGACGCGGTAGGTGCGGATGTCGACGCCCTCGCGCTCCGCCAGCGCCCGCGCCTCGGCGCTCGGTCGGACGTTGAAGCCGATCACGAGCGCGTTCGAGGCCGACGCGAGATTCACGTCGTTCTCCGTGATGCCGCCCACGCCTGTGTGGATCACGTTGACGCGGACCTCGGAGTGATGGATCTTGCCCAGCTCGCCGAGGAGCGCCTCGACCGAGCCCTGCACGTCACCCTTGAGGACGATGTTGAGATCCTGGACGACCCCTTCCTGCATCTGGGAGAACAGGCTCTCGAGCGAGACGCCTCGCTTGGAGCGCTGCGCGAGCTGCTCGCGGCGGAGTCGCTCGGCACGCTTCTGGGCGAGATCCTTGGCCTGGCGCTCGTGCTCGACGACCCGCGCGAGCTCGCCTGCCGGGCGGCGGCCGGTCGAAGCCGAGGATCTCGACGGGCTCGCCGGGACGTGCCTCCTTGACCTTCTCACCCTTGTAGTCGTAGAGCGCGCGTACCTTGCCGGACGCGTCGCCCGCGACGATCGCGTCACCGACGTGCAGCGTGCCGCGGTGGACGAGCATCGTCGCGACCGGGCCGCGGCCGACGTCGAGGCGCGATTCGATGATCGGGCCCGAGGCCTCGGCGGTGGGATTCGCACGGAGGTCGAGCTCGGCGTCGGCGACGAGCAGCAGCTTCTCGAGCAGCTCGGGCGAGATTGAGCTTCTGCTTGGCGGACACCTCGGCGAACTGGGTCGTGCCGCCCCACTCCTCCGGCTGCAACCCTTCGGAGGCGAGCTCGGAGCGGACGCGGTCGAGGTTTGCGTTGGGAACGTCGATCTTGTTCACGGCCACGACGATCGGAACGCCCGCTGCGCGGGCGTGGGAGATCGACTCGCGCGTCTGCGGCATCACGCCGTCGTCGGCGGCGACGACGAGGATGGCGATGTCGGTGACCTTCGCTCCGCGGGCACGCATGGCGGTGAACGCCTCGTGGCCCGGCGTGTCGAGGAACGTGATCCTGCGGCCACCCAGAACCGCCTGGTACGCGCCGATGTGCTGCGTGATGCCGCCGGCCTCCGTGTCGACGACGGACGTCTCGCGGATGGCGTCGAGCAGCGTCGTCTTGCCGTGGTCGACGTGACCCATGATCGTCACGACGGGCGGGCGGGCGGCGAGAGACTCCTCGGAGTCCTCGAACACCTCGGGCTCCGAGTCGTCATCGGCCGCGTGCTTGATCACGACCTCGCGCTCGACCTCGGCGGCGATCAGGAGAACGGACTCGTCGCTCAGCGATCGGCGTGATGGTGACCATCTCGCCGAGCCCCATCATGATCTTGATGATCTGCGCGACGGTGATCCCGAGCGCGGCAGAGAGGTCCTTGACGCTGACCCCGGACGGGACCGTGACGGGCCCGGTGGGTGCCGCAGCGGGCTGCTGCCGCGGCTGCGCGCTGGCGGTCGCACCGCGATCACGGGCCTGCCGGCCGTCGCGGCCGCGCGTGTTGCCACCGTCGATCACGACCCTGCGCTTGCGCCCGGAAGGGCCGCCGCGCGGGCGGATGGGACGGTTCGGCTTGTTGGGCTCGTCTGCCATCAGTTAGTTTCGCCTGTCATCAGCCATCAGTGTAGTGGCGCGCGAGATCCGGCTCGACGAGCACGGTTTGCCGCAGCACCCGGTTGAAGCCGCGCGATGCGACGGCTCGTTCGAAGCAGGACGAGCCGACGGACAGGTGTAGACACCTCGGCCCGGAACGGTCCGGCCGATGGTCAGACGGCCCTGCACCGCGCCGAAGCGGACGAGATCCGCCTGCGGCGCCTTGCGACCGCAGCCCGCGCAGGTTCTCTCCGGCGAGGCCGTCACGCGTCAGGAGACTCGTCCTCCCCGAGCACCACGCCGTCGTTCTCGGCGGCGTCCAGATCGCTCAGCTCGACCGCGGCCTCCTCGATCGCGTCCTCGATCTCGGCTGCCTCTGCGACGGACATCTCCCCCGCTGCAACGGACTCCTCGACGATGCCGTCGAGCAACCCCTGCGCCTCGGCGACCTCGGGAGCGATCTCGGCCGACTCGTCGCCCTCGTCATCGTCGGGCGCCATCGCGGGCGGCTCGGTGCCGTGCAGGGCCTGGTGGGCGGGAACGCCGCAGTAGTGCGAACCGGGCAGGGCTGCGTTGGGGCAACGCTTGCCGTTCGACAGCATCGCCGAGCATCGGCCCGAGAACTCCTGGGTGTCGTCCTCGCCGGCGTACGCGGCCTCGGCCTCGGCCTGGGCGAACTCCGTGTCCGACTGGATGTCGACCTTCCAGCCGGTCAGGCGCGCAGCGAGGCGGGCGTTGAGGCCGTCCTTGCCGATCGCCAGCGCCAGCTGGTCGTCGGGCACGACGACGGTGGCCTCGCGCGTGTCGTCGTCGATGTAGACCTCGCGCACGCGGGCCGGCGACAGTGCCTTGGCCACGAAGCGCGCGGGCTCGGTGTTCCACGGGATGATGTCGATCTTCTCGCCGCGCAACTCGGAGACGACCATGCGCACGCGGGAGCCGCGCGGGCCGACACACGCACCGACCGGGTCGACGCCCTGCGTGTGCGACTCGACCGCGATCTTCGAGCGGTAGCCGGGCTCGCGGGCGACACCGCGGATCTCGACGAGGCCGTCGGCGATCTCGGGCACCTCGAGCTCGAACAGCGTCTTGATCAGCTCCGGATCGCGGCGCGAGAGGATCACCTGCGGGCCCTTGGTGCCCGACCTGACCTCGGTGATCACGGCCTTGATCCGCGAGCCCTGCTCGTAGCGCTCCCCGTCGACCTGCTCGGAGCGCGGCAGCAGCGCCTCGACACGGCCGAGGTCGACGAGCACGTTGTTGCGATCGCCGGCCTGCTGCACGATCCCGGTCACGACCTCGCCCTGGCGATCGATGTACTCGTCGTACATCATCGCCCGCTCGGCCTCCCGGATGCGCTGCTGGATGACCTGTTTCGCGGTCATGGCGGCGATGCGTCCGAAACCGTCCGGCGTCGCGTCCGCACGCACCATCAGATCCTCGGGAACCTGGGACCAGTCCAGCTCGAGATCGACGTCGTTGACGAGCGTGTGCTGACGCTCGCCCGTCTCCTCCTCGATCCGCTCGAGCTCGTCGATCGCGGCCTCGCGCGCCTCGTCCACGAGCCGCTCCTCGAGGTCGGCAGGGATCTCGATCGAGAACACGCGGAACTCTCCCTCGTCGTCGAGAATCACCTCGGCGTGGCGAGAGGCACCCGGTGTCTTCTTGTACGCAGCGAGGAGCGCGTCCTCGAGCGCCGCGACGAGCGTGCCCGTCTCGATGCCCTTCTCGCGCTCGATCGTGCGAATGCCCTCCATGATCTCCTGGCTCATGACCTCACCTATCCCTCGTCGATCAGGTTGCCCCGCACGATCGTCTCGTACGGGATGTCGAGCTCCTTCTCGCCCTCGGCGATCCGGAGGCTCCGTTCGGACACGGCCACGAACAGGCCCGCGAAACTTCTTCTTGCCGGCGATCTCGTCGGCGGTGCGAATCTGGACGTCGTGGCCGATGGCCGCGCGAAAGTGCTCCGGGCGGCGGAGGGGCCGATCGAGACCGGGCGACGAGACGTCGATCGTGTACGACGCGCGGTAGCCGTCGAGGATCTCCGTCACACGGGCGCACAACGCATGGTCGACGCCCTCGGCGTGGTCGACGTAGACGCAGAACCGGCTCGGGGACAGCAACTCGACGGCGAGCACCTCGACGCCCGGGACGGCGCGCTCGACCGTCGGGACGATGTCCCGGGCGAGTGTCCGTTCGGTTGCGATCATGTCGGCCAACGGTGCTCTCCTCGCGGCGGAGCCGTGTCTTCTCAACAAAAATGGGCGCCTCGCGCCCATTTCGTCAAGCCGGTGAAATGCGGTACAGCAAGGATAGCACCGGCTGAGCTCGGGGGCGACGGCCCCGATCGACCCTTTCAGCCGAGGATGATCGTGACAGGGCCGTCGTTGACGAGCTCGACCTGCATGTGGGCGCCGAAGGCACCGGTTGCCACCGGAACGCCCTCCGCGGCGAGCGCGGCGCAGAAGCGCTCGCAGAGCGGGCGTGCCACCCCTGCCCCGGCGGCACGGGAAAACCCGGGGCGATTGCCGTTCGCCGTGTCCGGTCGACACCGCAACCCGCGTGCCTGAAAGTACCGATGCGCGTCGCGGTCGGACTGCGCGATGCTGGAGATGAAGGGAGGTGTGCGCAGCATGTCCGTTTCCCCTGCTCCTGCTTCCGAGCCGATGCAGCATCGCATCTTGACGTGGCCGTCGACGCGCGACGGGAGGCGAGCGGGGTGGCTCTCGCTCGCGCCGGTAGTCCTGACGACGGTCACCGGGATGCTCGCCGCAGCGGGAGCCTACGATTGGTCGCGCAGCGTCCGGATCGTCGTGCTCGGCATCCCGACCGTGGGGATGCTCGTGTGCTCGCTCGTCGCGAGTGTGCTCGCCGTGCTGGCGCTCAGGGAAGGCGACCGCTCGCTCGTCCTGCTCTGGCCGCTCCTCCTGGGTGCGGCAGTGGTGCTGTTCCTCGTCGGCGAGTTCGCCTTCCCGCACTAACCGTCGACGACGATCGTCACCGGCCCGTCGTTCACGAGCTCGACCGCCATCCGTGCGCCGAAGACGCCGGTCTGACACGGCACGCCGTGCTCGCGTAGCGCCTCGCAGAAGCGCTCGTAGATCGGCTCGGCGACTCTCCGGGCCGGCGGCCTTGGAGAAGTCCGGTCGAGTTCCCTTCTGGCGCTTGCTATCCGCGAGGAGCGTGAACTGGCTCACGACCAGTGCCTCGCCCCCGACATCGAGGATCGAAAGGTCGAGCTTGCCGTCGCTGGACTCGAAGATGCGCAACCGCGAGACCTTCCGGGCCAGTCGATCCGCGTCCCCGGCGCCGTCCTCGATCGCGACGCCCAGGAGAACGAGGAGACCGGCACCGACCGCACCGACGACCGCTCCGTCGACGGTGACCCGGGCGCTGCTGACCCGCTGGATGACGGCCCGCATTGCCACAGTGTCTCGATTTGCGGGGCAGCGCGTCCCGGCATCCCTCAACCAAGTGGGGTTACCTGCCGATAGGCGTAGCGATGGAAGCCGTCAGGAAGCCCAAGAACCAGTGGCCCGCCCTCGGGACGCTGCTCGTTCGCGACGGGGCCGTGACGCCCGAGCAGCTCGAGAGTGCTCTCACTCTGCAGCGTCTGCGGCCGGAGCTCCGACTCGGAGAGGTTCTGCTCGAGATGGGAGCCGCGACATCGGCGGCGATCTCGCGGGTTCTCGCCGAGCAGCACGAGCTCGAGTTCGTCGAGCTCGACGTGCCCTCGATCGACATCGCGGCAGCATTGATGCTCCCGGAGAGCCTGGCCCGCCGCTACATGGCGCTCCCGATTCGCTTCCTCGACGACGGGTGCGTGCTCATCGTGGTCGCCGACCCGACCAACGTGATGTTCTCCGACGAGCTCCGGCTCGCCGTCGGCATGCCGGTGCGCATCTGCGTCGCGGCTCCCGATGCGATAGCGGACGCAATCTCGAAGCTCAACGACAATGCCTCTGTCTCCATCGAGGAAGTCGTGACGGAAGCCGAGGAGAGCGAGGACAACGCGAGCGTCCTCGACCTCAACCACGATACGCCCTCGGTGGTCTTCATCAACAGAGCCATCTCGAAGGCCCTCGATCTCGGCGCCTCCGACATCCATTTCACCCCTCAGGAGAAGCGTCTGTACGTGCGTGTTCGGGTCGACGGTGTGATGCGCGAGCTGACCTCGATTCCCGGCACGCAGAAGTCCGCCGTCGTCAGCCGGCTCAAGATCATGGCCGGCCTCGACATCGCCGAGCGGCGTGCCCCGCAGGACGGTCGCGTCTCGATCAAGCGCGGCGACCAGCTGCTCGACGTGCGGATGGCGATCTTGCCGACGACGTACGGGGAGAAGGCCACGCTGCGCATCCTGTCGCAGGGGGAAGCACCCGACTCGCTCGATGCCCTCGGCATGTGGCCGCGGAGCCGTGCCGCCCTGGAGCATGCGATCATGCAGCCGTTCGGCGCAGTCGTCGTCGTCGGCCCGACGGGATCGGGCAAGACGACGACGCTGTACACGTGCCTGCAGGTGCTCAACACGCCAGAGCGGCAGTTGACGACGATCGAGGACCCGGTCGAGTACCGCGCCGCGGGCCTGGATCAGATCGAGGTCAATCCCCGGGCCGGGCTCACGTTCGCCAGCGGCCTTCGCACGGTTCTGCGATCCGACCCCGATGTGCTTCTCGTCGGAGAGGTTCGTGACGAGGAGACGGCGCAGATCGCGTTTCGCGCTGCAATGACGGGCCACCTCGTCCTGACGACGCTCCACGCCCAGACGGCCGCGTCGGCGCTGCAGCGGCTCACCGACATGCAGATCGAGCGCAGCATCCTCGCGACGTCGATCAACTGCATCGTCGGCCAGCGGCTCGCGCGTCGCGTCTGCGAGGCATGCTGTGAGCCCGGGACGCCGGATCCGTCGATCCTGCGATCACTGAGCGTGCCGGACAGCCACGGCGAGCTGGACCTCTACAAGGCCGTCGGGTGCCCGAAGTGCAGCGGTACCGGGTACCGCGGTCGCGTGCCGCTGTTCGAGGTGATGACGATGACCGACGAGATCGCATTGCTCGTCGGCGCCCCGACACGCGAGATCGAAGCGATGGCGGTATCCCAGGGCATGTTCACGCTCCGGGAGGACGGCGTCCGCCTCGCGCTGGCCGGCATCACGACGCTCGAAGAAGTCCAGAGGGTCGCAGGCGACGCTATCGGCTAGTGGCTCGATGCGGATTGTGACGCTTCGCCGGGGCGTGACAGGGGGTGCAGGCGGAAGCCTGAGCCGGCCCCGCAGCCAGCGCTTCGCGCAGGTACTACTCTCGAAGCCTCATGGCTGTCGTGGAACTGCACGAGAAGGAAGCAATCGCGGCATGCCTGCGGCGAAACCCACGGATCCATGCCTACGAGCTCGGAGACCTCGATGGTTTCGACTGGCCCTTCACGAGGTGGTTCGGCCTCGAGTCCGCTGGACGCCTGGAGCAGCTCGCCTTGCTCTACACGCAGCCCGCGGTCCCGGTGCTGCTGGCGATCGCCGAGGAGCCTCTCGTGGCGATGGAGGAGCTGCTGCTGGCCCTCCGAGACCAGCTTCCGCCCGCACTCTCCGTTCATACCACGTCTCCGCTCCTCGACACCCTGGTCGAGCGGTACGTCGTCGAACGAGCCGAGCCGCACCTGAAGCTCGCCCTCGGCCGCACCGACCTCATCGCTCGCCATGCGGCGGCAGCCGATCTGCTCGGCGAGACCGACCTCGAGGAGGTCGTTGCCTTCTACGAGGAGGCCTACCCGGGCACCTGGTTCGTCCCCCGCATGCTGGCGACCGGCCGGTATCTGGGCATCCGACACGACGGGCGGCTCGTTTGCGTCGCGGGCGTGCACGTCCACTCGCCGACGTGGGGTGTCGCGGCGCTCGGCAACGTGGCGACCCTGCCGGAACTCCGTGGCCAGGGACTGGCCCGCGGGGCGTGCGCGGCCCTCTGCCTCCTCCTGCTCGGAGACGGGATCGAGACGATCGCCCTCAACGTGCGGGCCGACAATGCGGCCGCGCTCGCCTCGTACGGGCGGCTCGGGTTCGAGACGGTAGCGATGTACACGGAGGCAAGCCTCGCCGCGAGGCCGGCCGCCGTCCCTGAGAGGTGCCGCGGCGGATGAGGGAGCTACATCTCCATGTCGATGCACTCACCGCCGCGGTAGACCAGTGTGTACTTCGCCATCTTCGCCTCCTGTCCGTGCTTCGTCGAGGGTCGATCGAGCTGCGATGGTAGTCCTCCGCCGCTGCCGGATCAATGACACGAACGGCAGGGGTCAGCGCCGCCCGAAGTGGTGTGGTCTCGGAAGAGCGGCGCCGACGTCGAGCTCCGCGACCCGGCGGGCAAGCGGCCCCAGGGTGTCGAGCGAGGCGACGAGGATGTTGCGGTTCTCCCCCACCCGCTCGTAGCGGCCGTGCGCAAGAAGCAGCGGCTCGTTGCGGACGATCGCCCGGTGCCGCTCGTAGACGTTCTGCGGGACGATCAGGTTCACCTGGCCGCCCTCGTCCTCGAGCAGCATGAACACGATTCCGTTCGCCGTGGAGGGCCGCTGCCTCGCGATCGCGAGCCCGGCGTAGGCCACCGTGGAGCCGTGTGACGAACGGTGCAGCTCGTCGCTCGAGAGCGTTCCCTCGGGCAGATGCGGGCGCAGAAGCAACAGCGGGTGGGTGCCGACCGACAGGCCCGTGAGGCGATAATCGGCCGCCATCCGCTCCCAGTGCGTGAGATCCCGGAGCGCAGGCGTTGCCGCGGTCGGATCGAGCGAGAGCGTGAGCTGCTTCGCCGCGCCGTGCGTCCCCGGGACGGAAACAGGCCGGGTCGCGAGGCCGAGCTCCCAGAGGAGATCGCGGCGCCTTGGCCCCAGCCCCTCGCACGCTCCACCCTCGACGAGCGCGACGAGACCGTCCCTCGACAGGGGCACGCGCCGTGCGAGGTCGGCGACGTCCCGGTAAGGGCCGTTTGCGTCACGCTCGGCCACCAGAGCCGTAGCATCGGCCTCTCCCACCGACTGGACGTACGAGAGGCCGATCCGCACCGCCTGCGGGGCCTGCGTCGACTCGTCGCACTGCTCGGCGACGGCGACGAGCGAGCACCAGGCCTCGCTCAGGTTCACGTCGGGAGAGCGCACCTCCACCCCGCGGCGCTGGGCGTCGCGGACGAGACTTGCCGGCGGGTAGAAGCCCATCGGCTGGGCGTTCAGCAGCGAGCAGAGGAACTCGGCCGGATAGTGGTGGCGTAGCCATTGCGACTGGTAGGCGAGCAACCCGAAGGCGGCGGCATGCGACTTCGGGAAGCCGAAGCCGGAGAAGCCGACGAGCTTGTCGTAGACCGCATCCGCCACCTTCTCGTCGACGCCGTTTCGTCTGGCGCCCTCGATGAACCGCACCCGGTGCGACTCGAGCGCGGCACGGCTGCGCTTGCGGCTCATCGCGCGGCGCAGCCCTTCCGCCTCCCCCACGGTGAAGCCCGCAAGCGCGATCGCCACGTCGAGCACCTGATCCTGGAAGACGACGACGCCGAGCGTCGCGCGGAGCGGCTCCCGCAGCGACTCGTGGTCGACCGGATAGGCGAACGAGGGGTCCTCGCGCAGGCGCCGCCGGTGCTCGATGTAGGGGTGCACCGCCTTACCCTGGATCGGGCCCGGTCGCACGAGCGCGACCTGCACGGTGAGATCGTCGATCGTCTCGGGCTTCGTGCGCAGCAGGCTCTGCATCTGGGCCCGGCTCTCGATCTGGAAGGTGCCGACCGTGTCCGCCCGCTGGATCTCCGCGAACACGTCCGGATCGTCGAGTGGGATGCGGGAGAGGTCGATCGGGGCGCCGTAGATCTCTGCGATCTGCTCCACGCAGTCCTCGACGGCGGACAGCATCCCCAGCCCGAGCAGGTCGATCTTGAGGAAGCCGGCGTCGGCGCAGGAGTCCTTGTCCCACTGGCAGAGCTGGCGGCCCGCCATCGCAGCGGGCTGCACCGGGACGAGATCGATCAGCGGCCGCGACGAGATCACCATCCCACCCGGGTGCTGGGAGATGTGTCGCGGCAGGCCCGCGATCTCGCCGGTGAGGAACTGGAAGGCGCGCCACCGCTTCGAGACCAGCTTGCGCTCCGCGTCAGGGAGGCCGGCCATCTCCTCGGCGATACGCGAGGCATCCCAGCCGTCGGTGTGCCGGGCCAGCCGCTCGAGCTCCGCCTGCGGCAGCCCGAGCGCCTTGCCGACGTCGCGGATCGCACCGCGCGAGCGGTAGGTGGAGAAGCTCGCGACGAGCGCGGCGTGCTCGTTTCCGTATCGCTCCGTGACGGCGACGATCAGCTTCTCGCGGATGTCGCGTGGGAAGTCGAGGTCGATGTCCGGGACCGAGGCCAGCTCGCGGTTGAGGAACCGCCCGAGCGAGAGCTCGTTCGCGACCGGATCGACGTGCGACAGTCCGGTCAGGTAACAGACGATCGAGCCGACCGAGCTGCCGCGCCCACGCCCCGGCGGCAGGAAACGGCGGGGCGAGTTGCGCCCTCGCACCTGCAGGGCGCACTCCCGTGCCAGCTCGAGCACCTCCCAGTGGAGCAGGAAGAACCCGGCCAGCCCGAGCTCGTCGATGAGCGCGAGCTCGGTTTCGAGGCGTGTGCGAGCCCGGGCAAGTAGCACCTTGTCACGTGGTGGGTAGCGGTCAGCGAAGGCGTCGTCGCAGATCTCCGCAAGCTGCCGGATTGCCGGCTCCTCGCCGTCGGAGAAGTCGGGGTAGCGGTAGCCGAGCTCCTCGGTGAGGTCGAACTCCAGGCGCTCCGCGATCTCGACCGTGCGAGCGGCAGCTGCGGCGTCGAAGTCGGCGAAGCGACCGGCGGCCTCCGCGGGGGCACGCAGGATGCTCTCGCGGTTGCCGCGCCGCTCCTGCTCGCAGCCGTCGAGGGAGGTGCGACAGCGGATCGCGACGAGCGTGTCCTGGAGGAGCGTGCGTCGCGGCGCGTGGGCGTGCACGTTGCCGGTGGCAATGGTGTCGACGCCGAGGTGCTCGGCGAGATCGCGCAGGGCAGTGTTCCGGCGCACATCGCCGCGCTCGTACGGGCGCTGCAACTCGACGAGGAAGCGCTCGCGCCCGAACGCGCCGGCGAGCCGGGCGGCGGCATTCGGATCGCGCACGGCGAGACCGTTGCGGGCACAGCCGGAGAGGCAGACGAGACCCTCGGCATGCTCCTCGACGAATGTCAGGCTCACGGATGGGGCGAGTGGCTCGCGATCCTCACGGCCTTCTTGCCGGGTGCCCGCGTGCGCCTCCGTGAGGATGCGGCAGAGGTTCGTGTAGCCCCGGCTCGTCTCGACGAGCAGCGTCACGTGCGAGCCGTCGTCGAAGGTCACCTCCGCGCCGGTGATCGGCCGTACACCGAGGGCCTTTGCGGCATGGGCGAACTCGAGCGAGCCGTAGACGCCGTCGTGGTCGGTGAGCGCGAGCGCCGCGTAGCCGAGCTCGGCGGCCCGGGCGGCGAGCTCCTCGGGCAGGGAGGCGCCGTCGAGGAACGAGTACGACGAGTGGCAATGGAGCTCGACGTACGTCATGCTCTCCTGTCATGGACTGGGACCGACTCGTCGAGGCGGTCACCGTGGCTCATCCCACCGTCAAGGTGAGCCAGATGTTCGGTGCGCCCTGCGTGAAGCGTGACACCGGGAAGGTCGCCTTCTGCTCCTGGCAGGACGATGTGGTGTTCAAGCTCGTGGACGAGGAAGCCCGCACGCAGGCGCTCGCACTCGAAGGAGCGACGCTGTTCGATCCCGGCATGGGCCGTGTCATGAAGGAGTGGGTGCTCGTGCCGGCAGCGCATGCCGGCCGGTGGGTCGAGCTGGCCGGGCTGTCGCTCGCCGATTGATCGCCGGCGCGCGGCGGACTTTGTGGCTCTGAGCCACATGCCGTTCGAGAGCATCGCGTTGCTGCGGCTCCCGCGGCTGCGGCGTATCGTTGCCCCGTGGGCGATCGTGACCGGGCACGCGAGCGCTACGAGGACATCGTCGACGCGATCTGCGCCTGGCACGAGGAGACGCGTGCCTCGCGGGTGTTCGGGATGCCGTGTGTGAAGCGCGCGGGCAAGGTCGTGTTCGGCTTCTCCCGCACGGGAATGGTGTTCAAGCTGACCGACCCGGGCGTGCATGCCCGCGCACTGGCGTTGCCCGGCGCCCACCTCTTCGACCCGTCCGGCCGGGGCGAGGCGTTTCGGCAGTGGGTCGTCGTGCCTCCCACGCAGGCAGGCGAGTGGGAGATGCTCGCCTACGAGGCGCTCGGCCAGGATCATTCGGTACCGCCCGAAGCTCGCACCCGGACGACAGGCTGAAGCCTGTCGCCGCCGCCGGAGGCTCTCACCCCCGCTGCGTGAACCAGCAGCCACGCTCCCGGTCGCGGTAGACGCACACGTTCTGCCCCGACTCGAGCACGACCTCGTAGTAGCGGCGGTCGATCGGCTCCTCCGTCCACCAGCGGTCGACGACACGCCATTCCTCGCGGACGAACGCGACCTGCTGGCGATTGACGACACAGGGAGTGCCGTCGACGCTGTTCTCGACGAGCGCAGGCCGGGGAACGTTGAGGCGGCCGGCAGCCGAGCGTGACAGCGCGTGTGGGCGGCTGGCCCAGGAGCCGCCGACGGTGCTCACTGGCACCTCCCGCGGGCCGAAGCCCGGACGACCGGCTGAAGCCGGTCGCCGGCACCACGCGTCACACGTCGCGGGGCACGACGAGCGCGCGCGTTTCCGGGATGCGCGACCACGGAGCCACCTCCACCACCGCGCACACCGAGCCCGCGCCGGTGCTGGCCCGCACCTGCCGCAGCCCTTCGCGCAGCCGTCCGTCCATCTCCTCCCCCTCGGGGGGAACGAGCGCCAGCTGGTTGCCGACGTGATCGGCGAGCTCCACCGCTTCCAGCCGCAGCTCCGTCACCGGGGCCGGGATCTCGAGCAGCTTGGGCCCGAGCGCCGCCCGCAGCCGGCCACGCTCGGCGGTCGCCTCGCGCAACGTCGTCGACCGTCGCCATGAGCCTCCACCGACGAGCCGAGCCGACACCGCCACCTTGCGCAACGGTCGCCCCGCCCGCTCCGGCCGCGCGAGCAGCCGGTCGAGCAATGCCCCGAATGCCCGCCGCAACGTCAGCTCGTTTGCGACCGCCTCGGGGAAGGAGAGGGCCTCCGCCAGCTCTGCCGCGGGCGATCGCCCACGCACACGGGGTGCGCTGGTCGTGCCTCGCTCCCCGCCTGCGAGGCTCCACGCCCGCTTCCCCTCCGGCCCCAGCCGCTCCTCGACGGCGCCGCCGGGAAGCGACGCCAGCTCGCCGAGCCGACGTACCCCGAGCCCTTCCAGCTCGGCGTACCGGTTCGACGGAAGCGGCAAGAGCGAGAGCGGGAGCGGCTCCAGGAAGCCCTGCTCCTCCTTCCCCTCGACGATCACTGCCTGTCCTGGCCGGGCCACGCTCGCCGCCGCCAGGGCGACGAAGCGACGCGCGCCCGCTCCGGCGCGTGGGTCCCAGGCAGATCCGACAGAGGCGAGCGCCTTCGTGAGCGCCGCCTCCACCCCACCGTAGAGCCGCTCGACGCCGTCCGTCTCGAAGGTGACGAGGCCCGGCTCGGCCGACTCGACTGCGAAGCCCGAATCCTCCAGGCGGCGCAGCACCCCCTCCCACTCCTGCTCGACCGCCGCGGGGTCCTGCTCGATCAGCACGAGCTCGGGGCAGGTTGCGAGCGCCTCCCCCATCCGCATGCCCGCCTGCACGCCGGCAGCCTCGGCCGCTGCCGTGACAGGCCCGACGAGCGCCTCCCTGCCCGGCTCCGGCGCGAGCGCCGCCGGGACGAGCGCGAGCCTCGGCCGGGAGCGCAGCGCGGCGCGGAGCGCGAATCCGGGGATGAGGAGACAGGCGATCACTGAACCCGTAGTTCTACACGAACATATGTTCGTGTGTCAAGATGGCCGAAACGGACAGGGAGAACGATGGAGATACGCGGGATCGGCTTCGTCGGAAGCCACACGGAAGCGCACGACGAGATGAGCTCGTTCGTCCGGGACGTGCTCGGCCTCCACCCGATCACGGTCGGCGGCGTCGGCGCGACGCTCTTCGCGGCCACGAACGGTGACGTCTCGCGTGGCGGCCGTACGAGAAGGACAGCACCGCAGAGCGCACGGTGGGCTCCTCGTGGACGACGTCGACGCTGCCGTCGCCGAGCTCCACGCCGCCGGCGTCGAGACGGACGGAATCAGCGAGAACGCCCGCTGGCGCTACACCCACTTCCGCGCGCCCGACGGGAGGCTGTACGAGCTCGTCGAGGAGCGTTCTGGCCCGGGTGCTACCGCTCTAGTCGAGGCGGAAACGCAACTCGGTGAACGCTCCGGGCTCTGGCCCGTCGTCCACGAGCCGCTCGCCACGAGCCGGAAGCCGGTCTTCTCGAGCACCCGTCGCGAGCTCGCGTTGTGCTCGGCGACGGTCGCGAACAGGGGCCGCCGTGGTTCCTCCTCGAGGAAGAGACGGAGCGCCGAGCTTGCGATGCCCCGCCCCCAGTGCGCCTTCCCGATCCAGTACCCGACCATCCGCCCCTCGACGCCCGTCCAGCTCACGGCGTTCCCCGCGACGGCGCCGTCCGCGACGATCGTCCGCAGGTTCGTATCGGCGTTGCTCCTGATCCTCGACCAGTGCGCCGCGAACGCCTCCTCGTCCCGGGCGGCCATCGCCGCCATCCGGTAGCTCTCCTCGTCGGCCTGCCACTCGAAGAAGAGCGGCAGGTCGTCGTCCTCGACCGCGCGCAGGGACACCACCGGCACTCTCGACAGCTCGTCTACCGCCGAGGAGCGCGGAAGCACTCGGTCACGTACGGCAGCTCGACCACGCCGTCCACGGCGTGCTCGTCGAAGAGCCGTTCGACGCGATCGAGCAGCGGCGCGCGCTCTGCCGGCGCCATCACGGCGCAGTAGCTGCGCGAGAGCACGAGGTCGACGAGGCCGACGCGATCGAGTCGCTGGGTGTGCGGGAATGTCCGCCCGCTCCACCGCTCGAAGAGCCCGCTCTCGCGGACCGGTGCGGCCGCGTCCCGCTCCTCGAGCCCTTCGCTCCCGAGCACGTCCTCGCTCAGCTGCGCCACCCACGGCTCCCGGTCGTCGCGGGTGTTCCAGACGAGAGCGATCGAGCCGCCCGGCCGCAGCACCCGCGCGATCTCACGCAGCGCCGGGCCGTGGTCGAACCAGTGGAACGCCTGGGCCGCCACGACGACGTCCGCGCTCTCCGCCTCGAGCGGGATCGCCTCCGCCTCACCCTGCACCGCGGTCACACCGGGAACGGCCGCGAGGAGGTGCGCGATCATCTCCGGCAGAGGCTCGACGGCGGTCACCCGATGCCCGAGGGCGACGAGCGAGCGCGTCAGCTTGCCCGTCCCGGCGCCGAGGTCGACGACGTCGCGCGGCTCCTCCCCCACGAGCCAGCGCACGGCGTCCTCGGGGTAGCCGGGGCGCGCGCGCTCGTAGGCGTCGGCGACCTCCCCGAACGAGGTGGCACGGCCGCGGCGCTCGTCTCGATTGACGATCATCCCTGCAGGCTAGCCCAGCCCACGGCGGCGTCGAAACGCCTCCACCGCCGTCGCATGGTCGACGATCGGCCCCGGATACGACGGCGCCAGCAGACCCCGGCTCGGCGATCGCCCGCGAGGGCACGTCCGCGAGCTCCGGCACGTATCGCCTGACGTACGTCCCCCTCGGGGTCGAGCTTCTTCAGCTGGCGCGGTCGGGTTGTAGATGCGGTTCGGGCGGGTGTCGACGCCCGTGCCGGCGACCCACTGCCAGTTGCCGACGTTCTGCGCCACGTCGCCGTCGAGCAGCAGGTCGAAGAAGTGCCGGGCGCCCTCACGCCAGTCGATCCCGAGATCCTTGACGAGGAACGAGGCGACGACCATCCGGGCCCGGTTGTGCATCCAGCCCTCCGGCGCAAGCTGCCGCATGCCGGCGTCGACGAGCGGGATAGCCGGTCAACCCCTCCTTCCAGGCCGCGAGCCCGTCGGGGTCGTCGAGCCAGTGGTCGCCGCGTGGGCGCATGTCCTCGACCTGCGTTCGGGGCTGAGCAAACAGGATCTGGGCGTAGAAGTCCCGCCAGCAGAGCTGGCGCACGAAGGCATCTCCGCCGCTGCTCCTGCGCACGCACGGCGAGCGAGCGGGGCGAGACGCAGCCGAAGTGCAGGTAGGGCGAGAGCCGCGAGGTCGCGTCGGCCGCGATCGCGTCGTGGCCCGCCGGAGCCGTAGCCGTCGAGGTGCGTCGCGCAGCCAGGCGCCGGCTCGCTCGAGCGCCCGCGCTCTCGCCGCCCCGCACAGGCGCCGGTCGAGCGCGGGCCGCGCGGCGCCGGGCCCGGTTCGACGCCGGGCGGGAGGCGAATCGCGCGTCGGCGTCGGCTCCGGCAAGCCCGAACGGCACCTGCGACCAGGCGCGGTGGTAGGGCGAGAAGACCTGGTAGTGGTCGTTCCCCGTCGGAGTGACCTCTCCCGCAGGGACGACGAAGTTGCCGTTGACGAGCCGGAGGTCGAGCTCGGCGGCGAGCCGCCGCTCGCGTGCCGACGGCGTACGGGCTGACGTCGGCGCTCGCGAAGACCGTGGTCGCTCCGACCTCGCGCGCGGCCCGCACCGTCTCGGCCACCACGTCGCCGCGGCGCACCTCGAGCGCGGCCGCCGAGCCCGCGGAGCGAGGCGTCGAGATCGGCGAGCGACTCGAGCGAGGAACGCGCGACGGCCCGCGGCGGCGCCGTACCGCGTGTCGCCGATCCCGTCGTCGAGCACGAACAGCGGCAGCACGGTCTCGGCCGCCTGGACGCCGCCGCGAGCGCCGGGTTGTCGTGGACGCGCAGGTCGCGCGTGAAGAGGACGATCGCTGCCCGCACGATCGGCCGTGCCTAGGCCCGGATCTCGGCGGCGACGCCGTGCATCCCGACGAGGCGCGGGACGACGTCGAGCACGCTCTCGCGAGCGCACTCACGGGATGTCCGCCTCGAGCTCCGGCCCGTGGTTGATCAGGTTGCGCCCGCTAGCGCGAGGCGCGGAAGGCCTCCTCGGCGGTCGGCGTACGACGCGGCGAGCCGCACTGCCGCCTCGGCCGCGTCGCTGCGGTCACCGCCGAGCCGGTCGGCGATCCGGCCCGCGACGTAGCTGTCGTCGAGCGCGAACGATCCCTTCACGCCGGCGCAGAAGATCGCGACGTCCTCCCCGTGCGCACGCGCCGCCTCGGTCGACCGCAGCGAGGTTGAGCAGCGACGCGATCAGCACCCGCTCGCAGCGCTCGGCCGCGGTCACGATCGCCCGCGTGCCGTTCGTGGTGGACATGGCCAGCGTGGGCGTACGCACGGCTCGAGGTACTCGCGCGGCGAGTTCCCGAGGTCGAAGCCCTCGATGCGCACGCCGAGCCGCTCGCCGCCGAGCGTGACGCCGCCGCCGGCGGCGAGCGCACGCGCATCCTCGACCTCGGCCGCGCACAGCACCCGCTCGTAGCCCGCGTCGCGAGCGCCTGGCAGATCGTCGACGTCGCGCGGATCACGTCGATCACGACGCCGGTCGGCGCGGCCGCGAGCTCGTCCGGAGTGAAGGCGACGTGAACGTGCACGCCGCTACGCTAGCCGTCCATGGAGGACACGCCCCACTGCTACCGCCACCCGGACCGCGAGACGCTCGTCTCGTGCTCGGAGTGCGGCCGGCCGATCTGCGAGGACTGCATGACCTTCGCGCCGGTCGGGATCCGGTGCCCGGATCACGCGAACGTCGGCGCGGTCAAGCCGTCGCCCGCCGCGCACGGTCGCAGACGCGTGCGGCGTCAGACACGGCGCCGTCGCGGCACCGGCGACGATGATCGTTGATCGCGATCAACGTCGTCGTCTACCTGATCACCGTCGCCCAGGGGGGTGGGATCAACCTCCCGGGCGGACAGCTCTTCTCGGACTGGGCGCTTCAGGGCGCTCGCCGTCTCGGACGGTGAATGGTGGCGGCTCGTGACGGCGATGTTCCTGCACGGCAGCGTCCTCCACCTCGTGTTCAACATGCTCGCCCTCTACTGGCTCGGCACGATCATCGAGCAGGCGCTCGGGACGCGGCGGTTCCTGCTCGTCTACTTCGTCTCGGGCCTCGCCGGCTCGGCGGGAGCGCTCTGGCTCAGCTCGGCTCGTTCGCCGTCACGGTCGGCGCCTCCGGCGCGATCTTCGGGATCATCGGCGCGCTCCTGATCCTCGAGTACCTCTCGACCGGATCGCTGCTGGGCCAGGCGATGGTCCTGATCGCTCATCAACATGGCACTGACCTTCGCCGTCCCGGGGATCTCGATCGGCGGCCACCTCGGCGGGCTCGTCGGCGGGATCGTCGCGACCTACGCGCTCGTGCACTTCCGGTTCACCGCCGCAAGCGTGCGCTCGGTGTCGCGATCGCAGCGGGGGTCGGCGTCGTCAGCCTCGCGCTCGCGTACGTGCGCGTCCGCGGCTACGTGATCTAGACGCAGCAGCGCTCCCGCGACTGGCCGACGACGCCGCAGCTCGCCGCGCTAGCCGCCGATCGCGACCGCCACGACGCCCGCGTCCGTCAGCGCCGCCTGGGCGGCCGCGAGCCGCGCGAGCGGCACCCGGTAGGGCGAGCAGCTGACGTAGTCGAGCCCGAGCCCGTGGCAGAACGCGACCGAGCGCGGCTCGCCGCCGTGCTCGCCGCAGATCCCCATCTTCAGGTCGGGCTTCACGCTGCGGGCCCGCTCGACGGCGATCCGCATCAGCTCGCCGACGCCCTCCTGGTCGAGCACCTCGAACGGGTTGCGCTCGAGGATCCCGTGCTCGAGGTAGTAGCGTCAGGAACTTGCCCTCGGCGTCGTCGCGCGAGAAGCCCGAGCGCCGTCTGGGTGAGGTCGTTCGTGCCGAACGAGCAGAAGTCGGCGACCTCGGCGATCTCGTCGGCCCGGACGCACGCGCGCGGCAGCTCGATCATCGTGCCGCACCGGTACTCGACCGACGGCTCCTCGGCCGCCACGCGCTCGGTCAGCTCGCGCAGGCGCGCGCAGCTCCTCGCGGAAGCCGACGAGCGGGTGCATGATCTCGACGAGCGGCGCCTCGCCCGTGCGCTCCCCGACCGCTGCGGCGGCCCGCACGATCGCGCGCACCTGCATCTCGTAGATCTCGGGCCACTGCAGGCCGAGCCGGCAGCCGCGGGTGCCGAGCATCGGGTTCGCCTCGTGCAGCTCCGCGATCCGGCGGCGCATCTCGTCCGAGGTCGCCTCCTCGAGGGTCGGCAGGAACTCGTGCAGCGGCGGGTCGAGCAGGCGGATCGTGACCGGGAAGCCGGCCATCGCCTCGAAGATCCCCTCGAAGTCGGACTGCTGGACGGGCAGCAGCTTGTCGAGAGCGACGCGCCGGGCCGCCTCGTCGCGCGCCAGGATCATCTCCTGCACGATCGGCAGCCGCTCCTGCGCCATGAACATGTGCTCGGTGCGGCAGAGGCCGATGCCCTCGGCGCCGAACTCGCGCGCCTTGGCGGCGTCCTCGGGCGTGTCGGCGTTGGCGCGCACCCGCAGCCGGCGCAGCTCGTCGGCCCAGTCGAGGATCGTGCCGAAGTTCTCGTCGATCGCCGGCGGCACGAGCCGCACGGGGCCGACGATCACGCGGCCGGTGCCGCCGTCGATCGTGATCACGTCGCCCACGTTCAGCGTGTGCTCGCCGATCGTCACCGTGCCGGCGCGCGCGTCGATCGAGAGGCCCTCGCAGCCCGCCACGCACGGCTTGCCCATGCCCCGCGCGACGACCGCCGCGTGCGACGTCATCCCGCCGTGGGCGGTGAGGACGCCGCGCGCCTGGATGAGGCCGTGGATGTCGTCCGGCGTCGTCTCCCAGCGCACGAGGATCACGTCCTCGCCCGCCTTGCCGCGCTCCTCGGCCGTGTCGGCGTCGAGCACGATCTCGCCGGACGCGGCGCCCGGCGAGGCGTTCAGTCCCTGGGCCGCCACCTCCACCGGTGAGCGTCGGGTCGATCATCGGGTGCAGGAGCTGGTCGAGCTGACCCGGGTCGATGCGCGCGACCGCCTCCTCGCGGGAGATCAGCCCCTCGTCGACCATCTCGACGGCGATCCGCAGCGCGGCGGTCGCGGTGCGCTTGCCGGTGCGCGTCTGCAGGAGGTAGAGCGTCCCCTCCTCGACCGTGAACTCGATGTCCTGCATGTCGCGGTAGTGGGCCTCGAGCCGGTCGAGCGTCGCCGTCAGCTGCGCGTAGGCCTCCGGCAGCTGGTCGCGCATCGCCGAGATCGGCTCGGGCGTCCGGATGCCCGCGACGACGTCCTCGCCCTGCGCGTTGACGAGGAACTCGCCGTAGAGGATCGACTCGCCGGTCGACGGGTCGCGGGTGAAGCACACGCCCGTGCCGGAGCTCTCGCCCTTGTTGCCGAACACCATCTGGACGACGTTGACCGCCGTGCCGATGTCGTCGGGGATCTCGTACGTGCGCCGGTAGACCTGCGCGCGGGGCGCGTCCCACGAGTCGAAGACGGCCCGGTAGGCGCGGCGTAGCTGCTCGCGCGGATCCTGGGGGAAGCCCGACCCGACCTCGTCCTCGTAGATGCGCTGGAACGTCGCGATCAGCTCGCGCAGATCCTCGGCGTCGAGCTCGAGGTCGTTCGACACGCCGCGCGCCGCCTTCAGATCCGAGATCGCGCTCTCGAAGCGCTGCCCGTCGACGCCGTCCACGACCTCGCCGTACATCTGGATCAGGCGCCGGTACGAGTCGTACGCGAACCGCGGGTTGCCGGTCGACGCCGCCAGCCCCTCGACCGCGACGTCGTTCAGGCCGAGGTTGAGGATCGTGTCCATCATCCCGGGCATCGAGATCGCGGCGCCCGACCGCACCGACATCAGCAGCGGGTCCGACGGGTCGCCGAAGCGCTTTCCCGATCGTTCCTCGAGTGCGGCGATGTGCTCGTCGACCTCGTCGTCGAGCCCTTCGGGGACCTGCTTGCCGGCGGCCATGTAGGCGCGGCAGGCATCCGTCGTGATCGTGAAGCCGGCGGGGACCGGAACGCCGAGCGCCGTCATCTCGGCCAGGCCGACCCCCTTGCCGCCGAGCAGCTCGCGGCCGCCCGGGGGCCTGCTCGTCGAAGTCGTAGACGTAGCGCATGGTGTGATCCTCGCACAGACACGCACGCGCCTGAGCCGGTGACACGACACAGGATCGTTGCGGACTATCCGCAGGCAGGCGTGCGAGAATACCGCGATGCGCGGTCACGTGGTGGCGATGGGCGGTGGCGGGTTTCTCGGCGGCGACGCGCACTCGCCGCTCGACGACTTCTTGCTCGAGGTCGCAGGCGTCGGTCGGCCGCACGTCGTCTTCCTGCCGACGGCAACAGGCGACTCCGAGCGCGCGGTCGAGGCCTTCACGGCCGCGTGGGGCCGGCGCGACTGCACGCTCGACGTCGCGTACACGTTCGGTGTCCCGGACCGTCCCGACGAGCGCGTCGCCGGTGCAGACGTCGTCGTCGTCGCCGGCGGCAACACGGCCAACATGCTGGCGATCTGGCGCCTCCACGGAGTCGACAGCGCGTTGCGCGACGCGTGGGAGCGCGGAGCGACGCTCGGCGGCGTCTCGGCCGGTGCGAACTGCTGGTTCGAGGCGTGCGTAACGGACTCGTTCTCCGCCGAGCTGGACGGCCTCCCGGACGGCCTCGGCCTCCTGGAGGGAAGCTACTGCCCCCATTTCGACGGCGAGGAGCGCCGCCGCCCTGTCTACACGCGCCTCGTCGCAGACGGGTTTCCGACCGGGATCGCGTGCGACGACGGCGCTGCCGCCGTCTACCGGGGCACGGAGCTGATCGAGGTCGTCGCCGACCGGCCGGTCGCGCGCGGCTACCGGGTGTCGGACACCGGCATCGAGCCGATCGAAACACGCCCCCTGCGGTGAGGAAGGTCGCCGTTACCGCCTCGGCCAGCGGCAGCGGCAAGACGACGGTCGGCCGCGAGCTCGCCCGCCGGCTCGGCGTGCCGTTCGTCGAGCTCGACGCGCTCGTTCACGGCCCGGGCTGGACGGAGACACGCCGACGACGAGCTGCGCCGCCTGCTCGAGCCGGTGCTCGCCGGGGACGGCTGGGTGATCGACGGCGGCTACCGGGGGAAGCTCGGGGATCTCGTGATCGGGCAGGCGGACGTCGTCGTCTGGATCGATCTCCCGGTGCGCGTGTGGCTGCCGCGGCTCGCCCGGCGCACCGTGCGGCGGCTGCGGGGCCACGAGGAGATCTGGAACGGCAACCGGGAGACGCTGCGGGGAGCCGTCTGGGGCCGCGACGCGCTGATCCCGTACGCGCTGCGGGCACACCGTCGCCGCCGCCGGCGCTACCCGGACGAGCTCGCGCAGTTCCCCGTGATGCGGTTGCGCACCCAGGCGGACGTGGACACGTTCCTCAGCGCCGCCGGCGGGCCCTGAACTCGGCGATCCAGGCCGCAACGCGCAGGCCGATCCAGATCGGCGTCAGGATCACGTAGAACAGCACGTCGGCGACGACGAGGCCGAAGGCCCACATTCCCCAGTAGCGGAGCGGTACCCAGCCCTTCTCCTCGAGCGTGCGTCCCTCGGCGCGCCACAGGCTCCGGCGGCTCATGCGGACGCGTGCCGCTCGCGCTGCCGATCGGCGACGAGCTTGATCACCCGCATCGCCGTCTCCTCGACGGAGAAGTCCGAGACGTCGAGCACCGGGCACCCGAGCCGCCGGTGGATCCGTGCCGCCAGGTCGAGCTCCTCGTAGACGTCCAGCAGGCCCGCGTACCGCTTCCTCGGCCCACCCATCGAGGCGACACGGTTCGACCTGATCTCCGACAGGCGTTCGGCGTCGATCGTCAGCCCGACGACCTTTGCGGGATCGATCTCGAACAGCGTCGGCGGCGGTTCGATGCCCTTCACGATCGGGACGTTCGCCGCCTTGTGCCCGAGGTAGCCGAGGTAGATCGAGAGCGGCGTCTTCGACGTCCGCGAGACGCCGACGAGCACGACGTCGGCCTCGTCGAGCCCGTTGCCGACGCCGTCGTCGTACTTGACGGCGAACTCGAGCGCCTCGATCCGCTTGAAGTACGTCTGATCGAGGGGCGGCCGCGCGCCCGGGGTCATCCGCGCGGCGACCCCGGAGACGCGGGCGATCGAGTCGATCGGGTGGCCGAGCAGATCGCAGTAGTGCACGCGGGCACGCCGGCAGAGTTGGCGCATGGCCTCGCGCAGGCCCGGCTCGACGAGCGTGTAGACCATGACGGCCGGCCGGCCGCGGGCCGTTGCGACCGCCATCTGGAGGTCGTCGACGGATTCGACGCGCGGATGGCGGATCTCGGCGAACAGCTGCTCCGGGAACTGGGCCTCGAGCGCGAGGACGAGGCGGGCCGCGGTCTCCCCCGTCGAATCCGAGACGATGTGGAGCTCAACCGGGATCGCGTCGATGGTCACGTGCGGGAGGGTATCGGCGCCCGGGTACGATCGTCGCGTGACCGGCCCGGCACTCCCCGTCTCGCTCGCGGATATCGAGGCTGCGGCGCGACGGCTCGACGGTGTGGCAGTGCGGACGCCCCTGTTGCGACTCCCGCTGGACGACGAGCTCTACGTGAAACCGGAGAGCCTCCAGCGCACCGGCTCGTTCAAGTTCCGTGGTGCGTTCAACGCTCTCGCCGCGACACCGTTCGCGGCGATCGAGCGCGGCGTCGTAGCCGATTCGAGCGGCAACCATGCGCAAGGAGTCGCGGCCGCCGCGGCACTCCACGACGTGCCGGCGACGATCGTGATGCCCGAGAACGCAGCGCCGGTGAAGGTGGCGCGCACCGCCGCCTGGGGCGCCGAGATCGTGCGCTGCGCCAACTCGAGCGACGAGCGTCGGCGAGTGGCGGCCGAGATCAGGGATGCGCGCTCCCTCGAGTACATCCCGCCCTTCGACGACGTGCGGATCATCGCGGGCCAGGGCACCGTCGGGCTCGAGGTTGCGCAGGCGCTCCCCGGCGTTCGCACCGTCGTCGTCTGCATCGGCGGCGGCGGCCTCGGCTCGGGTGTCGCCACGGCCGTGAAGGCGCTCTGCCCCGGGGCGCGGGTGATCGGCGTCGAGCCGGAGCTCGCGGCCGACGCTCGACAGTCGCTCCGCGAGGGGCGGATCGTGAGCTGGCCGGCGGCGGACGTGACCCGCACGATCTGCGACGGCGTCCGCACCCAGGCACTCGGCGAGCTGACGTTCACGATCATCTCGGCCCTCGTCGACGAGATCGTGACGGTGCCGGAAGCCGCGGTGCTCGACGCGATGCGCTGGCTGGCGCTGGAGGCGAAGCTCGTCGTCGAGCCGACCGGCGCTCTGGCGCTCGCAGCGGTGCAGTCCGGTGCGGTGAGCCTCGACGGGCCGACGGTGCTGATCGTGTCGGGCGGGAACGTGGATCCCGGGTTGGCGGCGGAGGTTCTCGGCGAGAGGTGAGCCCGGAGACCGGCTGAAGCCGGTCACCGCCTCTCAGCGATACGCGGCGATACGCCCGGCCCGCCCACCGGTGAGCGCGAGCAGATCGGCCGGGGCGAGCTCGATCTCGAGGCCACGGCGGCCGGCGCTGACGTGGATCGTCGCGAACCCGAGCGCCGACTCGTCGAGCACCGTCGGTAGCCGCTTGCGCTGACCGAGCGGGCTGATCCCGCCCGCGACGTAGCCCGTCGTCCGCTCCGCGAGCTTCGGGTCGGCCATCGTCGCCCGCTTGCCGAGCGCCTTCAGGTCGAGCTGCGCCGCGACGGGCACGATCGCGACCGTCAAGCGTGCCGTCGACGTCGGCGACGAGCGTCTTGAACACGCGCTCGGGGTCGACGCCGAGCTTCTCGGCCGCCTCGAGGCCGTACGAGGCGGCCTTCGCGTCGTGCACGTACTCGTGCACCGTGAACGAGACTCCGGCGCTCTCCGCCGCCACGATCGCGGGCGTGCCCTTCCCGGCCACCGCCGCGTTACCGCAGGGCGTCGAGCGCCGTGCGGGCGAACACGGCGATGCCGTCACGCAGGGCCGCCTCGTCGATGTCGAAGCGCGGATGATGATGCGGGAACGATGTTCCGAGCTCGTCGTTGCCCGTTCCGACCCAGAAGAAGACCGCCGGGCGCAACCGCACCGTAGGCAGAGAAGTCCTCGCCGCCCATGACCGGATGAACCTCGACGAGCGCCTCCTCACCGAGCTCCGAGACGATGGCCCGCTGTACCGCGGCCGACGCGTCGCGGTCGTTCACGACGGGGTCGTACCCGACCTCGTAGTCGAACCGGTAGCCGGCACGATGCGCCGAGGTCACGCCCGCGATCACGCGTTCCATGGCATCGCGCACCTCGGCGCGGCGCGCGACCGACAGCGTCCGCACCGTCCCGCCGATGCGGGCGGAGCCGGGAATCACGTTGCGGGCGGTGCCGGCTGCGAGGGTCGTGACGGACACGACGACCGAGTCGAACGGGTCGGTCTCGCGCGAGACGATCTGCTGCAGGCTGGTGATCACCTGCGCCGCCACCGCGACGGGATCGACCGTCTCGTGCGGGTTCGCACCATGACCTCCCTGGCCGAGGATCTCGAGCGTGAACAGGTCGGCCGCGGCCATGACCGAGCCGGGCGCGGCCGAGACGTGACCCGTGTGGAGCGTCGAGAGCAGATGCACGCCCGCGACGAGGTCGGCGCCGTCGAGCACTCCCGCCTCGACGATCTCCCTGGCGCCCCCCGGTGGCACCTCCTCGGCGTGCTGGAAGACGAAGCGCACCTCGCCGGCGAGCTCGTCACGGCGCCCGAGGAGCAGCTCGGCCGCGCCGAGCAGCATCGCCGTGTGACCGTCGTGGCCGCAGGCGTGCATGACGCCGGGACGGGTCGAGACGTACGGGAGGGTGTTCTCCTCGAGGATCGGCAACGCATCGATGTCGGCGCGGAGGACGACGACCTTGCCGGGCCGGGCGCCGTGGAGTCGTGCCACGACGGCCGTTCCCGCCGGGCGCTCGATCTCGAGGCCGCCGAACGAGCGCAGCGTCTTCTCGACGAAGGCGGCGGTCTCGTGCTCCTCGAACGAGAGCTCGGGATTCGCGTGCAGGTGCCGCCGCCACGCGATCGCACGTGCTTCGAGGTCGTCCGAGACGAGGCGTGAGCGCGGCATCGTGGTGGTCATCGAGCGGGGACGCTACCGGGAACGTCGGTCGTCGCCGGCGTGGGTAGGGTCACGCCATGGCCGAGGCCGTCACGATGGACAAGATCGTCTCGCTGTGCAAGCGGCGCGGGTTCGTGTTCCCGTCGTCCGAGATCTACGGCGGGCTCGGCTCGTCGTACGACTACGGCCACTACGGCGTGCTGCTGAAGGACAACATCAAGCAGCGCTGGCTGTCCGGCGATGGTGCAGGAGCGAGACGACATCGTCGCGCTCGACTCGTCGATCATCCTCCACCCGCAGGTCTGGCAGGCGTCGGGTCACGTCGGCGGTTTCACCGACCCCCTCGTCGACTGCAGGTTCTGCAAGAAGCGCTTCCGCGCCGACCATCTCGAGGACGCGCAGTGCGGCCAGCGCCCGAGCAAGCGCCCGGGCGAGACGTCCGACTGCGACCTGACCGAGGCACGGCACTTCAACCTCATGTTCGAGACCCGCGTCGGCGCCGATGGAGGAGACGGGTGTGCCGGTCTATCTCCGCCCGGAGACGGCGCAGGGGATCTTCATCAACTTCAAGAACGTCGCCGGAATCGCCCGTCGGAAGCCGCCGTTCGGGATCGCCCAGGTGGGCAAGTCCTTCCGCAACGAGATCACGCCGGGCAACTTCATCTTCCGCACCCTCGAGTTCGAGCAGATGGAGATGGAGTTCTTCGTCCCTCCGGCCGAGGCCGACGAGTGGTACCGCTACTGGGTCGACGAGCGCTACGCGTGGCACCGCCGCTACGGGATCCGGGAGAGCCACCTGCGGGTCCGCCCGCACGACGCCGACGAGCTCTCGCACTACTCCAGCGCGACGAGCGACATCGAGTACCTGTTCCCGATCGGCTGGTCGGAGCTCGAGGGCGTCGCGAACCGCGGCGACTTCGACCTCACCGCCCACACGAGCGCCTCGGGGACGAAGCTCGAGTGGGTCGAGCAGGACGGCTCGCGCTACACCCCGCACGTGATCGAGCCCGCTCTCGGGGTGAACCGGTCGATGCTCGCGTTCCTCGTCGACGCCTACGACGAGGAGGTCGTCGCCGACCGCGACCGCACCGTGCTCCGCCTCCACCCGCAACTCGCACCCGTCAAGGCGGCCGTCCTGCCGCTGATCGGCAAGAACGAGGACATGACGGGCCGGGCGCGCAAGCTCTACGAGGAGCTGCGGCAGGTGATCTCGGTCGAGTACGACGACGGCGGGCAGATCGGCCGGCGCTACCGTCGCCAGGACGAGATCGGCACGCCGTACGCGCTCACGATCGACGACCAGACGCTCGAGGACGACACGATCACGATCCGCGAGCGCGACTCCCTCGCGCAGGAGCGAATCTCGATCGCCCGGGCCCGGGAGCACGTGCTCGACCGCCTTGCCGAGCCGTGGAGCTCGCCCAGGGTCGACGCAGCGTAGGGACCGGCACCGCTCAGCGCACCGGCCAGCGCTCCATCGCCCGCCCGTCCGGGAGGGCGAAGCCGACCTTCGCGTAGAGGCGATGCATGTCGCGCGTATGGAGAAGCCACTTCGTCTGCGCGAGCGTCCCTCCTTCGACCGTGAACCGGACGAGCTCGACGCCGAGGCCGCGACCGCGGATCTCCTCGAGGACGTAGACGTCCGCGAGGTACGAGACGGTGCGACCGTCGGAGACGACACGCGTGCACCCGACCTGGCTGCCGTCGGGGGCATACAGGCCGACGACACGGGCAGCCGTCGCGATGAGCTCGTCGCTCAGATCGCGTTCGCGACCCCTGGCCCAGTACGAGGTCGTGAGGAATGCGTGCACGGCCGCCCTGTCGATGCGATCCCGGTCGTCGTCGAGGACGAATCCCCCGTCGAGGTGGACTTCCATGCCGCCTATCCTGCCCATCGACGGACCGTGGCTGCTGCGGTACGGTCAGGGTGTGGGACGGGTCGGGATCATGCTCTGCGTGGCGCTGCCGCTTGCTGCGGCAGACCTGCTCGTGAAGGCGCACGCGCCGACCGAGCCGTGGGCGTACCACGAGCGTTCGCTCGCCTGGCTCGCGCTCTCCTTCTCGCTGCTCGCGGGCCTGGGCGTGGTCGCCCGGATTCCCTCGGCGCTCGTAGCGCCTGCCGCGGGTGTCGTCGCCGGTGGTGTGCTCGGCAACAGCCTCTCCGCCGCCTGGAACGGAATGGAGGTTCCGAACCCGCTGACTCTCAGCGCCGACGATGCGATCGTCGCGTTCAATCTCGCCGATGTCTGGGCGCTCACCGGCATCCTCCTGCTCGTCTGCACGCTCGGCGCGTGGCTGATCCGCAACCGCGATCTGATTCCCCCGCCGGAGGAGGTCCGCGCGACACGGGGAAGGGCATTCAAACGGCTGTTCGAGGACGACCGGCCGTGACTTGGACAAGACCTTGACATAGCGTCCGCCGGATCGGGTATCATGAGCTTCATGTCAGTGAGCGCCGAGCCGTTGTTCGTTCCTGCCTTGGCGTCGCTCGACGGCCTGATCCCGCACGAGGGGATCCTCTCGCCGGCCGAGCTCGAGAACGTCGCACGCGACCTCGCCGTGCGCACGGAGCTCTGGCAGCCGCTCGTCCACGCCGACACGGGACACCGGCGCTACGAGCTCGTCTACGAAGACGATCGCATGGACGCCTGGATCCTCTCCTGGATGCCGGGGCAGGGCACGGGATTCCACGACCACTACATCTCGGGCGTCGGGCTCTGCGTCGCGAGCGGGTGCGTGCGCGAGGACCTGATGGTCTACGGTAACGCGCATCAGTCCCGGGAGCTGCGACCGGGTGACACGCGCCAGGGCGGCCCCGGCTACATCCATCGCGTCAGCCACCACGAGGGCCTGCCGGCGGTCACGGTGCACGTCTACTCGCCACGGCTCGACTGGGTCGGGCAGTACCGGCTCGACGAGGACGGCGTCATGCAGCGCGAGGTACGGCCAGGGCGCAACGAGCTCACCGAGCAACTGGTCGCCGAGGGTGCGCTCGACGGCGTGCTCGAGCGGTTCTGAGCGCCCCCCACGCCACGACCGACCCGCAGGACGAGCTGTTCGACGTCCTGGACGAGCAGGGCAGACGCACGGGTGCGGTCAAGGCCCGCGGCGACGTCCACCGCGACGGCGACTGGCACGGCGCCCTCCACATCTGGGTCGGCGGCATCGGCGCAGACGGTCGGCCGTTCGCTCTCTTCCAGCGCCGCTCCCGATCCAAGGACACCTGGCCCGGCGCGCTCGACGTCGCCGTCGGCGGGCATCTCCGTGCCGGCGAGACGCTCGAGCAGGCGATCCGCGAAGCGGACGAGGAGATCGGCCTCGACATCGCCCTGTCCGACCTGACCCGGCTCGGTCGACGCTTTGCGGGCGACGACGGAAGGGCGGACAACGAGGTGCAGGACGTGTTCGCCACTCGCTCCGACCTCTCACTCGACGCGTACCGGCTCCACGCGGACGAGGTCGAGGCCGTCGTCTCCGTCCCGCTGGCAGAGGCCCTCGCGCTGTTCGAGGGACGCGCGGCCGCAGTCGTCGGTCACGAGCTCGGGCGCGGGAGCAGCAGGGCGAGGGCCGTCCCGGTCTCCGTCGCGGACTTCGCTGCGGGCGAGATCGGCGGCTACGCCGCCAGGGCGCTACGCGCGCTGCTCGAGGTCGTCTCGGGAGGCACGCCCGAGCCGTTCGAGCTCCGCTGAGCGTCAGGCCGAGAGCGTCTTCAGCCGGAAGCCGCCGTGGTGCTCGTACGACGCCGTCACGACGGCGAGGGTGTCACGCAGCGCCCGGTCGGCGAGCCCTGCGCCCGCCGCAGCGGCGATCGGCGAGTGGAGCAGCACGCGCATGCCGTGGACCCCTTCCGACGAGAGCGGGATCCCGCCCGGGTCGCAGGCCGTGCAGGTACCACCGCCCGCAGCCGGGAGAAACGCGACGAGCGGCTCCGTCGAGCCACACTCGACACACGCCTCGAGATGGGGCATGTACCCCGAGACCCAGAGCAGCTTCAGCTGGAACGAGAGCACCACCGGATCGAGCCCCGCGCGCGACCCGGGGCGCGCCGGCGTCTCGTCGAGAGCGTCCAGGAAGCGCGTCAGGGCCGTGAAGGCCTTCTCGTTCGCCTCCTGCTCGGTGAAGAGCCGCAGCATCGCCTCGAGCCCCACCATTCCGACCTGGATCCGGTACGGATCCGTGCGGATGCGGTCGTGAGAGCGCACGAGCGAAGCGCCCGTCACCGTCTCGAGCTCGCCGCGGCCCTGGTGGAGAACGAGCTCCACGTGGGAGAACGGCTCCAGGCGGGCACCGAAGCGCGACTTCGTCTTGCGGACACCCTTCGCGACCGCGCCGACACGGCCCCGGTCGTGGGTGTACACGTGCAGGATGCGATCGGCCTCGCCGAGCCGGAAGGAGCGGAGCACGACGGCTTCGGTCGTGATCGACCTGGACATGGCTCCAGTGTACGAGGGGCCATGGCCGGAGCGGTCACGACCCGAGCGGGTCGACCCGGAATAGACGGGCGTTTGCAGGCGTTTACACTCTTCGTGCCCCGGATTCGCGTCTACACGACGGAGTGGTGCGGGCTCTGCGTCCGGGCCAAGGAGCTGCTCGACGCCCGGGGGATCGCCTATCGCGAGGTCGCGCTCGACGAGGATCCGACCTTCCGCCAGCGGGTGTACGACCTGGGGCAGCAGTGGACCGTGCCGCTCGTGACGATCGACGACGAGCCGATCGGCGGCTACCGCGAGCTCGTCGCGCTCGATCGCTCGGGCCTTCTGGCCGAGCGCCTCGCCGCGTAGCCAGCCTTCCGGAGCGGGAGCGGTCATCCCGGCAGAGCCTGGCACCGCGGGCAGAACGTCGTCGTCCTGCCCCCGACGACGATGCGGACGAGGGGCGCTCCGCATCGCTCGCACGGCTCTCCCCCGCGCCCGTAGGCGCGGAACTCGTCCTGCATCGTGCCGTAGGCGCCGTCGGGCAGCGCGTAGTCGCGCAGCGTCGAGCCCTGGCGCTCGAGACCCTTTCGGAGGACGCCACGGATCGCGCGGTGCAGCCGCGCGATCTCCGTGTCGTCGAGGCTGCCGGCCACCCGCAGCGGGTGGAGCATGCACTGCCACAGCGCCTCGTCGACGTAGATGTTCCCGAGGCCCGCAATCGTTCGCTGGTCGAGGAGCGCCGACTTGAGCGGGGCGCGCCGTCCCTCCAGCCTTTCGCCGAGCCGGGCCGCCGAGAGCGGGCCGAGCGGCTCCGGCCCGAGCCTGACAGCGAGATAGCCGGCCAGCTCGCCCGGCTCGAACAGCTCCCAGGTGCCGAAGCGCCTGACATCGCGATAGGCGACGTCCGATCCATTGTCTAATCTGAGAACAGCACGCGTATGGGGATCGTCGGCCAACGCTCCCCGCTTCGCGTGACGCAGAGATCCCGTCATCCGGAGGTGCACCAGCAGAGCCCGATCAGATTCGAATCCCACAATCAGATACTTGCCACGGCGCCCGACCTCGGCCACGCGCTCCCCGACGAGCTCACCGGCGACGATGATCGGGTCGAACGGCCGCACGAGACGTGCATCGCGAATCTCGACCTCCTCGAGGCGGGCCCCCTCGAGCACGGGAGCGATGGCCCGGCGCACGGTCTCGACCTCGGGCAGCTCCGGCACGCGCCCAGTCTAGGGGGCGCGCCTCGTCGCTCGCGGCCGGCGCCGGGACATGTCTCCGTCGGCGCATGGACAGGCTGACGCGGAGCAGCGCGCCGCTCAGGCGATCACGTCGAGCAGGATGCCCCGCTCAGGTGGAGCCTCGTCCGCGATCGTGTACGCGGCGCGCACGGCCTCGACGGCCGCTATCGCCGACGCCTCGTCGCGGGCGTGCACCTCGGCGAGATCGTCGCCCTCGAGCACCGTGTCGCCGCGCTTCGCGAAGCAGAGGACGCCCACCGAATGGTCGATGGTGTCGGCCTTCGTCCGTCGTCCCGCGCCGAGCTCGAGTGCCGCGATACCGACACCGAGCGCGCCGACGCGTGCGATGACGCCGTCGCGCGGTGCCGGCACGTCGAGCTGCACGGGCGCATCGGGCAACGCCCGGGGGTCCGGGTCGCCGCCCTGCGCGCGGATCCAGCGCTCGTAGGTCTGGAAGGCCGATCCGTCGGCGACGGCCGCCTCGGCGCGCCGCCGCCCCTCCACCGACGTCGATGCCGAGGTCGGAGTACGCGAGCAGACGCGCGCACGCGTCGAGCACGAGCTCGGTGAAGTCCGCCGGCCCCTCGCCGCGGACGGTGTCGAGCGCCTCGCGGATCTCGAGTGCGTTGCCGACGGCGCGGCCGAGCGGCTGATCCATGTCCGTGAGCAGGCAGGTGACCTCCTTGCCCGCCCGCCGGCCGAGCTCGAGCATCTCCTCGGCGAGCACCCGCGCCTCCGCGAGCGTCTTCATGAAGGCGCCGTCGCCGACCTTGACGTCGAGCACGATCGCGTCGGCGCCGGCCGCGAGCTTCTTGGACATGATCGACGACGCGATCAGCGGCACGATGTCGACGGTCGCCGTCACGTCGCGCAGGGCGTAGAGCTTCTTGTCGGCCGGGACGAGGCGGGCGGTCTGCCCGACGATCGCCATGCCGACGTCGCGCAACTGGGCGACCATCTCCTCCGTCGTCAGCTCGACCCGGAAGCCGGGGATCGACTCGAGCTTGTCGAGCGTGCCGCCGGTGTGCCCGAGCCCCCGGCCGCTCATCTTCCCGAGCGGCACCCCGCAGGCGGCGACGATCGGCCCGACCGCGATCGACGTCTTGTCGCCGACGCCGCCGGTCGAGTGCTTGTCGACGACCTTCCGCCCGAGCACCGCACCGAGGTCGAGCGTGTCGCCGGAGCGGATCATCGCGTCGGTCAGCGCGAACGTCTCGGCGGCCGTGAGGCCCTTGAAGTAGACGGCCATGCACCACGCGGCCATCTGGTAGTCGGGCACCTCGTCGCGCGCGTACGCGAGCACGAGCTCTGCGATCTCGGCGGCGGGGAGCTCCTCCCCGTTCCGCTTCCGCTCGATCAGGTCGGCCGGGCGCATCATCCGTCTCTCTTGTAACAGACCGCCGTGCGGGCAGTCGCAACCACGGCCGTGGCCGAAATTGACAACTAGCGCCGGGGACGCGACGTCAGCCGCATCGTCGGGGTGAAGGTCTGGGCAATCATCGCGATCGTGGAGGCCGACGGATGGCAACTCACGACGACGAAAGGAAGCCACGGCAGTTCGAGCATCCGACGAAGAGCAGGCCGGGTCACGATCGCTGGCAGACTACGAGACGACATGCACCCGAAGACAGAGAAGAGCGTTCTTCGTCAGGCGGGATTGGCCCGGTGAGCACGTTCGAGGGTCAGGCCGCCCAGTACCTGGTCCTCATCGAGGGTGGCCCGCCGTCCAACTACTCGGCCTGGTCTCCCGACCTCCCCGGGTGTGCGGCCACGGGCGCCACCATCGAGGAGTGTGAGCGCGAGATGCGCGAGGCGATCGCGTTTCACCTCGAGGGTCTGGCCGAGGACGGCGCCCCGCTCCCGCCTCCGTCCGGCGGCGGCGTGTACGTCGAGCACCCGCCCCGCGCGGCTGCCTGATCGTCTCCGGTTAGCGCTACGCCGTCTCGGCCACGAACACGGTGCACCGTCGCGTCGCAACGAGCGGCTCCGTCAGCTCGGGCACGGCGTCGGCCAGATGCTTGTGGGCGATCGACGAGCCCACGTACCCCCGAACACCCTCGGTGTCGAACTCGATGGAGCTCACGACGTCTCTCCTGCGAACGTCGGCGAAATGACGCCGGAGCAGCTCCTCTCCGTCCTCCGCGAAGAAGGAGCGCACCTCGGTCGTCTTGTCACGTCCGACGAGGGCCCACAGCTCCTCGAGGTGCCGTTCGCTGTTCGTCGCCGCGACCAGCCTGCCTGCCAGGTCGGAGCACACGGGCGAGCTCCGAGATCGCGAGGTCGACGTCGGTGGCGTGGTACAGCATCCAGTTCGCGACGACGCAGTCGAAGCAGTGCACCGGAAAGGGCAGCGCGCAGACGTCACCCACCTCGGCGTCGATGCCCCGCTTCCGCGTCAGCTCGACCATGCGCGGCGAGATGTCGACGGCGGCGACACTCGCGCCCAGCTCGTCCCGGATCCGCTCGGCGAACGCTCCCCACCCGCACCCGACCTCGAGGACGCGTGCCGGCCGCACCTCCGCGACCGACTCGAACGCCGCCTGACGCGCGTCGGGGCCAGCCACTCCCTGATAGACGGCCGCGCGCGCCATGAGCCCAGCCTCGCTCGCATACTCGGCGCGAACGACCTCGGGGTCGTCGAGGCTCAAGGCTGGATGATCGGCGTACCGGGAGCACCCTTGCCCGGATGCTTCGCGCCGAGCCACGCGCACACGGTGGCGCCGACGTCGCCGAACTCGCCGTTCTCGTGAATGCGCCCCGCCGCGTTCCGCCCGGCCGCGTACGCGAGCAGCAGCGCGTGCTCGCGTGAGTGGTCGCTCGACGGAGTCGTCGGGTCGCACCCGTGATCGGAGGTGATGATCAAGAGGTCGCCCTCGCGGAGCGCCTCGAGGATGTCTGGCAGCCGCCGGTCGAAGTCCTGCAGGCAGCGATGGAAGTTGACGGGATCGTTGCGGTGGCCCCAGAGCTGGTCGGTCTCGACGAGATTGACCAGCACGAAGCCCTTCGTCGATGTTCTCGAGCAGGTCGATCGTTCGGTTGATGCCGTCGACGTTCGACTTCGTCGGGAACGACTCGTCGATGTCACAGCCGGCGAAGATGTCGCCGATCTTGCCGACGCCGTACGTGGTGTGCCCGGCCGTGCGGATCGCACTCAGGTAGTTCGGCCTGCGCGGCTCGAGGGAGAAGTCGTGCCGGTTCGTCGTGCGCTCGTACTTCCCCGGCGTCCCGGTGAACGGACGGGCGATGACACGCCCGACGGCGTGCTTGCCCGTGAGGATCTCGCGCGCCGCCCGGCAGGCGTCGTACAACTCCTCCAGCGGAATCGTCTCCTCGTGCGCCGCGATCTGGAAGACCGAGTCCGCCGAGGTGTAGACGATCCACTTCCCCGTCTTCTGGTGCTGCTCGCCGTACTCGAGGATCACCTCGGTTCCCGACGCCGGCTTGTTGCAGAGCACGCCGCGCCCGGTGCGGTTCATGAACGGGTCGATCACGTCGTCGGGGAAGCCGTACGGGTACGTCGGGAATGCCACCGCCGTGACGACGCCCATCAGCTCCCAGTGCCCGGCGGTCGTGTCCTTCCCCTTCGAGCGCTCGAGCAGCCTGCCGGCGACGGCCGGCGCTCCGGGCTGCGGCGGGCAGCCTTCGAGCGGCTCGACGTTCCCGAGCCCGAGCGCCTCGAGATTGGGCAGGTCGAGGCCTCCGACGGCGCGGGCGACGTTCCCCAGCGTGTCCGAGCCCTCATCTCCCCACTCGGCAGCATCTGGCAACGCACCTGCGCCGACGGCATCGAGCACGATCACGCACGCCCGCGGCATGCCGGTAGTGTACGCGCCGGATGGAAACCGTTCTCGGACTGATCGAGCTGGCGCTCTACGTGGTGGGCATCCTCACGCTCTCCGCGGCCGTCACGTACGCCGTGGTCAGGATCTCGCCGGCGAAATCGGCGAAGCGTCAGCCCGACAAGACCTGAGGGTGTCCGGCTTCAGCCGGACAGCCAGCGTTCCCGCCTCTCGGGCGCCGCGCGTTTCGGCGATCCTAGATCGCGTCGGCCAGCGGCGTGTACGGCAGGTCGTGTGCCTCTGCGACAGCCTCGTACGTGACCTTGCCGCCGACGACGTTGACGCCCTTCGCGAGCGCGGCATCGTCGGCGATCGCCTGCGCGACGCCCTTGTTGGCGATCGCCTCGACGTACGGGAGCGTCACGTTCGTCAACGCCTTCGTCGACGTCACCGGCACGGCGCCCGGCATGTTCGCGACGCAGTAGTGGACGACGCCGTCGACCTCGAACACCGGGTCGTCGTGAGTGGTCGCGTGCGAGGTCTCGAAACAGCCGCCCTGGTCGATCGCCACGTCGACGAGCACGGCGCCCGGCTTCATCAGGCCCAGCATCTCCCGCGTCACGAGCCTCGGCGCCAGCGCGCCTGGGACGAGCACCGCGCCGATCACCATGTCGGCGTCGGCCAGCACCTCCTCGATCTGGAGCCGGTTCGACATCGCGAGCGTGACGCGCCCGTCGAGCGCGATCTCGAGGTCGACGCATCCGCTCGACCGACTTCTCGAGCACCCACACGTCGGCCTGCATCCCGAGCGCGATGATCGCGGAGTTCAGCCCCACGACGCCGCCGCCGAGGATCACGACCTTCGCCGGAGGCACGCCAGGAACGCCACCGAGCAGGATGCCACGACCCCCGTGCGCCTTCTCGAGCGACCAGGCCCCCATCTGTGGAGCCAGGCGGCCCGCAACCTCGCTCATCGGTGCGAGCAGCGGAAGCTGCCGGTCGGCGCTCTCGACCGTCTCGTACGCGATCCCGGTGATCCCGGACGCGACGAGTGCACGCGTCAGCGGCTCGTCGGCGGCGATGTGCAGGTACGTGAACAGCGTCAGGCCCTCCCGGAGTCGGGTGTACTCCTCCGCGATCGGCTCCTTCACCTTGAGCAGCAGCTCGGCCGACCCCCAGACGTCGTCGACAGGAGCCATCCGGGCGCCGACGGCAGCGTAGGCCGCGTCCGTGAAACCCGACCCGACCCCGGCGCCCTCCTCCACGACGACCTCATGGCCGCGCTGGACGAGCTCGAGCGCCCCGGCGGGCGTGAGAGCGACGCGATACTCGCGCTGCTTGATCTCCCTGGCGACTCCGATCCGCATCGCGGCGGGACGATACAGGAACCACCACGACCCCGGCGCGCGACAGCGGTCGATGTCTGATTCGAGTTCTTAGGCGCCGGCCAGCTGCTCGACGAGCCGTCTCTCGTCCTGCCCGAATGCCGGGCCGGCCCCTGCAGCCGCGTTCTCTGCTGCCCGCCCGGGCCGCGACGTCGCCGGAATGACGAGATCGACTCTCGAATCGGCAAGACACCACTTCAGGAGGGCCTGCGCCCAGGTCTCGACTCCGAACGGACGCAACGGCGCGAGCGCCTCCGTGGCTGGCCCCGGGCGCAGTCCCTTGTCGCGCGCACCGCCGAGCGGCCTCATCACGATCACCGCGAGATCGAGCTCCTCGGCGAGGGGCAAGATCCGCGCCTCGCACTCGCGCTCGAGTGGATTGAGCGGGATCTGGATCGCGTCGAAGCGCCCACTTCTCATCGCAGCCTCGAAACCGTCGACCCGGCCCGCATCGAAGTGCGTCACGCCGATGCGGTCGATCCGGCCGGCATCCCGCTCCTCCTCGAGCCAGGGCAGGTGC
Source organism: uncultured Thermoleophilia bacterium (assembly GCA_963792455.1). Taxonomy (GTDB): domain Bacteria; phylum Actinomycetota; class Thermoleophilia; order Gaiellales; family Gaiellaceae; genus Gaiella. Next base: position 639,912 of record CAWBWA010000011.1, on the reverse strand, counting down.
TCGCGCCAGGCGATCAGGTTGTGCACCTGCTCGATCTCGATCCGGCCGAAGAAGCCCTGCTGGGCGGCGTACTGGGCGCGGCCCTCCTCGACGGAGTCCGTCCAGATCTTGGTCGCCACGACGCCGTGCCCACGCCTGCCGCGGAGTGCCGCGCCGAGCGATGCCTCGGCTGCGCCGTACATCGGCGACGAGTCGAACACGGTCGTGCCCGCGTCGAGCGCTGCGCCCACGACCTCTGCCGCCAGTCCGACGTCGTCGAGGAACGTCCCGTACGTGCCGAGACCGACGACCGGGCCGAGGCGCCGCTCCTCCATCAGCAGAGGCTTGACGTGGATGTGGTTCCGATGCGCATCAAGTCTCTACAGCAGGGCCCTCGCGTGCCGCCCGGCGGCAAAGGCCGAGGCGAAGAACCACGGGTCGTCACTGGGCCCGCGGCCCATATGCACGAGGGGAAGGCTCGAGCACGCGTCACGCCAGCCCTCGACGCCGACCTCGACGACCTCACCGAGCCCGGCGTCCGGGTGGAGCCCCGCCGGCCAGACGACGTCACGCGTCGCCCAGCACGAGCCCCAGCGCCGATCGGGTGTGGTGCGAGACGCCGCGATGGCGTTCCCGGGTATCCCCGGCCGAGTAGCGCACGACCACGATCGCGCGACCGCCGAGGGCCGCCGCGGCGTTCGCCGCATCCGCCACCGCCAGGCCACCGTGACCGAGCGCGGAGCCGGTACCGACGATGCCGGGGCCGATCCCGCACACGACGACGTCGAAGCCTCTCGACTTCGCCCAGGCGAGCGCCGAGGCGACGTTCACGGTCTGCACGTCGGCGTCGATGCACGGTGCCACGGCAATGGTGGTTTCGAGCAGCTGGCGCGTCTTCAGGAGCCGCACCGTGTCCGACAGCGCCACGGGCAGGGCGCCGCCGCCGAGCTGCGCGTAGGCGACGCGCACCCCCGCACCGATGCCCGCCACCACCGGCGCGAGCTGACTGTGCAACCCGCAGCACACGACAGGGAGCCCATCGAGCTCCTCGGCCAGCCTCTCGCGCTCCTCGACGCAGTACGCAGCCGCCTGACCGGGCGTGTACGGCAGCCCCATCACGTGGGCTCGGTCTGGAGGAGACAGGCCCAGCCCTCGCGTCAGGTTGGCGTAGACGATGTCGAACCCGCCCGAGCCGAGCTCGAGATCGCGTGCCTGGGTGTTGACGAGCACGGTGTCATCCACCTCGACCGGCCCCGTCTGTCTCGGATACGCGATGCACGTCATCCCGTCGACGTCGCAGCGGATCAGCTCGTCGAGCCGCTGGGTGACCGAGGTGACGGTGCCCAAACGGAGAGTCAGCGCCACGTCACGCCTCCTGTGCTGCTTCGACGATCGCGAGCGTCACCTCGACCATGCCTTCGAGGTCAGCGACCGCGATCCGCTCGTCTGCGGTGTGGATGTCGGCCATCCCGTTCGCGAGGTTCACACAAGGAAGACCGCGCTCGTTGAACACGTTCGCGTCGGCGCCGCCACCCGAGAACGCCGTCGTGGGCTCGTAGCCCGCCCGGCGAAGCCCTTCGGCGGCAAGGCGCACGGCCGGCTCGTCGGCGGCGAACGTGTACCCGCGATAGGTGTCCTCGATCTCGGTTTCCGCGGTGCAATCCGACGTGCTGGCAGCGAAGCCGATCGCATCGAGCATCTCCTGCACGAGGATCCCGACCGTCGTCGGGTCGCGGGAGCGTGCCTCGGCTTCGAAGGAGCACCACTCGGGCACGATGTTGCGGGCAGTTCCGCCGCTGATCACGCCGACGTTCGCGCTCGACTGGTGGTCGATCCGCCCGAGCCGCATGTCCGCGATCGCGCGGGCTGCGGCGAGGATCGCCGAGCGCCCCTCCTCCGGATACATGCCTGCGTGCGAGGCGCGCCCATGGAACCGCGCCGCGATCGCCTTCTGCGTCGGTGCCCCGAGGATGATCTCGCCGATCGGCGCGGCCTGGTCGTACACGTAGCCGAGGCGCGCTTCGAGCCGGGTATGGTCGAACGCATAGGCGCCGACCAGCCCGACTTCCTCCTTCGGCGTGAAGAGCAGCTCGACGCCCGCGTGAGGGCGGTTTCCCGCCACGATTCGCCGGGCGGCCTCGAGCATGACTGCGACCGCGGACTTGTCGTCGGCCCCGAGGATCGTGCCGCCGGCGTTCCGGACGATGCCGTCCTCGACCACCGGCTCGATCGGGCCTGCAGGCGGGACGGTGTCGAGATGCGCGCAGAGGAAGATCGGCATTCCCTCTCCGCCGCGCCCCGGGAGCCGGCAGAGGATGTTCCCCATCGTCGAGCCGATTGCGGGCCCGACGCCGTCCTCGTCCCACTCGAGCCCGATGTCCGCGAGCTCGCGGAGGACGCGGTCGGCGACCGCCCGCTCCTCGCCCGGTGGGCTCGGGATCGCGGCAAGCTCGAGGAAGAGCTCGAGCAGCTCGGTCAGCGTGCAGCCTCGACGGCAAGCGTGGTTCGTGCCCGCGCCCGCTCGAGCGCAGCCCCGACGAACCCGCGGAAGAGCGGTGCCGGTCGTGTCGGACGCGACTTGAACTCCGGGTGGAACTGGCTCGCGACGAACCACGGATGCTCGGGCAGCTCGACGATCTCGACGAGCCGGCCCTCCTGGAACGTGCCCGAGACGACGAGGCCGTTCGCGACGAGCTGGTCGCGGAACTGGTTGTTGACCTCGTAACGGTGGCGGTGGCGCTCCTGGATCGTCGCCTCGCCGTAGATCTCGCGGGTGCGCGTCCCCTCGCCGAGCTCGACGGCCTGCGCGCCGAGGCGCATCGTGCCGCCGAGATCCTCGATCTCCTTCTGCTCGGGGAGCAGGTCGATCACGGGGTACGGCGTCTCGGGGTCCATCTCCGTCGAGTTCGCGCCCTCGAGGCCGCACACGTGGCGGGCGAACTCCGACACCGCGACGTGCATGCCGAGACAGATGCCCGAGGTACGGGATCCCCTGCTCGCGCGCAACGCGGCAGGCGAGAATCTTGCCCTCCCAGCCGCGCGAGCCGAAACCGCCGGGGACGAGCACGCCGTCGGCCGTCTCGAGCTCCTCGACCGCCTCCTCGTAGGTCATGTTCTCGGAGTCGAACCAACGCACGTGCACCTTCGCGCCCTGGTGCATGCCGGCGTGCTTGAGCGCCTCGTGCACCGAGAGGTACGCGTCGTGCAGCTTCACGTACTTGCCGACGAGCGCGATCTCGACGTTCTCACGCCGCTCGACGATCAGGTCGGTGAGATCCTTCCACTCGCCGAGCACGGCCGGTGGAGCGGCAAGGCCGAGCCGCTCGCAGACGAGCTCGTCGAGGCCCTCTCGCTGCAGGAGCTCCGGGATCAGGTAGACGTCGGGCACGTCGGGTGAGCCGATCACGGCCCGCTCGTCGACGTCGGCGAAGAGGGCGATCTTCTCCCGGATCTCGTCGGAGAGCACGTCACGGGAGCGACAGACGACGATGTCCGGGTGGATGCCGATGCGGCGCAGCTCGTTGACGGAATGCTGCGTCGGCTTCGTCTTCAGCTCGCCCGCCGCCTCGATGTACGGCACGAGCGTCACGTGCAGGTAGAGGACGTTCTCCTGGCCGACCTCACGGCGGAACTGGCGGATCGCCTCGAGAAACGGGCAGCGACTCGATGTCACCCACCGTGCCGCCGATCTCGGAGATCACGACGTCCGTGGGCTGGGCGACGGCGCCCCGGCGAATGCGCGCCTTGATCTCGTTCGTGATGTGCGGGATCACCTGGACGGTGGCGCCGAGAAAGTCGCCCTTGCGCTCCTTGCGGAGCACCGTCTCCCAGATCGCGCCGGCGCTGTGGCTCGAGTTGCGGGAGAGGTTCTCGTCGATGAAGCGCTCGTAGTGGCCGAGATCGAGATCGGTCTCGGCGCCGTCCTCGGTGACGAACACCTCGCCGTGCTGGAACGGGCTCATCGTGCCCGGGTCGACGTTGAGGTACGGGTCGAACTTCTGCGCCTGGACGCGGAGGCCGCGCGACTTGAGCAGGCGGCCGAGCGACGCGGCGACGATCCCCTTCCCGAGGGCCGAGACGACACCGCCCGTGACGAAGACGTACTTGGTCTGATGCTCGGTCACGAGATTCCTGCCGAGGCGGTCGACGTGGCGCAGGACGGGCGTCGCCTCGATCACGGCGCCGAGGGAGCGGCGCTCACCGGCGACGGTCAGGAGGGAGAGCGCTCCGATCGCGCTCCACCGCCTCCATCCCGTGAACCTCTCCACGGAAGAGAAACCTAGCACGGCGCCGAGCGCGTTCGATCCCGCATCACCCAGCATCGCCATCTCCCTCAGATCGTAGGGGGCGAGCAGGACGGCCGCGGCGAGCGCCCGCTTCGGCACGCCGCCGACCAGCAGCGCACCGAGGCCGAACGCCTTCAGCGCCCTCCCGGGCCGCGTGTCGAGCTGGTTCACCGCGTTCGCGGCGAGCCCGACGAGCAGCGCGCCCGAGAGCGACCGTGTCCGGACGAAGCGCGTACAGCGGGATGCCGACGAGCTTCAGCGTGCCGGTCGTCACGCCGGAGCCGAGGTGCGCCCGGAAGCCGCGTTCCGGCCCGCTCCAGAGATCGTCGGCCAGCCCGATCGCGGCGACCGGTGCGACGGACGGCACGGCGAGCCCGACCACCCCGCCGACGAGCGGCAGCCGGAGCCCGCGGAAGCTGACGGCCTGCGGCCCACAGGCGAGCACGAGCTCGGCGAGCTGGCGGCCGCGATGGGCGAACCCGCGCAGATCGCGACCCGTCGCCCGATGCTCGAGCTCGAGCTCGACCTCCTCCACCGCGAGCCCGGCCCGGACGGCGTCGATCGTCATCCGCGTCTCGACGCCGAAGCCCATCGCGACCGGGAAAACGGCGGCGCGCGCCCGTGCCGAGAGCAGACGCTGGCCCGAGAGGGGCTCGCGCACCTCACGGCCGCACCGAACGCGGATCAGCGAGCGGGCCGCGCGCTTCGCGAGACCGAAGCCGCCACCCTCGCTCACGCTGAACACGGCGACTGCGATATCCGCACCGGCCGCGGCGAGCCCGCGCAGGTCGCCGCGAAGATCCGCGTCGCACAGGAGCAGCGGCCCCTGCTCGAGCTCCTTCTCGGCAAGCGTCAACGCCTGGCCCTTGCCGCGGCGGTCGAGCCTGATCACCCGGGCGCCGGCCGCCTCGGCAACGGCCGCGGTGCGGTCGCGCGAGCCGTCGTCGGCGACCACGATCGCCGCAGCCGGGAAGTACGCCCGCAGCATCGCGACGGTCTCACCGATCCGTTCTTCCTCGTCGCGGGCGGCGACGAGGACGCTGAGGCGGTCGCTCACCCCGACGACGGCGCGGGAGGGATCGTGGGCAACACCCCGTCGACTGCGTCCTTGCCGACGCCGTAGCTGCCGGGCTCGGCGCCGCCGAGGAGGAGGACGAGCCCGAGTCGTCCGGCTGCGGTGTCGACCGAGTCCACGGTCGAGAGACCTGCGAGTGCGAACGCCGGGAACGCGCTCGGGGCCGTGTCCGCAGCCTCGGTGCCGACGGCGGGCGCCCCCGAGCGCGCGAGACCGGTGTAGACACCCGAGAGGAACGCCTTCGTCGGGCCACGCTGAGGCTCGGCCGTGCGAACGACCACGAGGGCATCGACCCGAGGGGTTGCGGAGCCCTCACGCTCCTGCACGAGCAGCTCGTCCAGTGCATCCCAGAGCGGCGTCGGGCCGCCGGCCGCGAGCTCGTCGGCGAGCGCGGTACCGAGGGCATCCAGCCGGTCGGTGCCTGCGAGCTGCCGGAACGCAGGCAGGCGCCGGAGCGCCTTCTGCACCGCCTCGGGGTCGACCGGAACCCCGATCGAACGCGTTCGGACGACCGTACCCCCCGCGTCGCGGACCGCCTTCCCGATGGCAAACGCGACCGTCCGGTCGATCGGGCCGACGAAGAGCACCGCGACCTTCTGTCCTTCGAGCCGGCCGGGCACGACGGCTGGGTACGCAGTATCGGCGAAATCCTTCAGGGCAACCTCGCCGCGGCCCGCCGCCTCGAGGGATTTCTGCGCCCCGTCGCGCTGCTGCCGCATGTCCTCGATCTCGCGGTTCAGGTTCGCCCGCTCGGCGTCGTTCACGAACCCCTTCCCCGAGAGGCCGACGCCGACGAGGATCCCGATCACGAGCGCCACGAAGACGGCCGTCAGCGAGGCGACGTGGTAGCGGAGGTCGAACATCGGAAGCAGTGTAGGTGCCAGGCTTCAGCCTGCCTCCACACAGATCTCCGGGCCTCTCAGAGGCCGAGCGTGTCGCCGATCGAGCGGCCGAGCGACTGGATCACGTTGCGCAGCGCCGGCGAGACGAGGACCGCGACGACGACGGCGCTGATCCCCGCCAGCGACGAACGTGACGAGAGGCCAGATGCCGATCCGCGGCGAGACGAGCCGCGATACGCCCTTGGCGTCGACGAGCGCCTCGCCGACCTTGAGGCGGGTGACGAAGGTCGAGGCCATGCCGGCCCGGTTTCGCTCCATGAACTCGACGAGGTTGAAGTGCGTTCCCACCGCGACGATCAGCTCCGCCCCGCGATCGTGGGCGAGCATCAGTGCGATGTCCTCGCTGATCCCGGGCGCCGACACCGTCGAGAACGGGAGTCCAAGCTGATCGAGGCGGTCGGATCCGGGCGCTCGCCCGTCCGCGTACGCGTGGACGAGCAGCTCGGCCCCGGAGCGGAGCGCCCCGTCCGAGACCGAGTCGAAGTCCCCGACGATCACGTGTGGCTTGAGCCCGATCTCGAGCAGCGCGTCGGCGCCGCCGTCGACGGCCACGAGCACCGGCTTGAAGTTCCTGATGTACGGCCGCACGATCCGGAGGTCACTCTTGTAGCCCGGCCCACGCGCGACGACGACGGCGTGCCTGTCCCGGAATCGCGTCTTCAGGGGAGGGAAGTCGATTCCGTCGGCGAGCAGCTTTCCCTCGTCCCGGAGGTGGCGCAGGGTGTTGTCGGCGAACGACTCGAGCGCCTCCGTGACACGGCTCTGCTGCTCGGCGAGCGCAACGGTGAGTGCCGCCTCGGTCTGCTCGACGCCCTCTGCCAGTCGTGTCCCATTCCGCCAGACCGACCCGCCGCGCACGGTCACGGTCTCGCCCTCGGAGAGCTCGTCGAAGAGCCCGGAACCGAGCGCGTCCACCAGGCAGACGCCTGCCCGGACGAGCTCGAGAGGGCCGGGATTCGGAAACCGACCCGACGTGGACGGCGACACGTTGACGACGGCGCGTACTCCCGACGCGACGAGCTCCTCGGCCGAGACGCGGTCGAGATCGACGTGGTCGATGATCGCGAGGTCTCCCGGCCGGAGCCGCTTGACGAGATCCTTGGTCCGTCGCCCCAGCCGCGCGGTGCCGGCGATCTCCGTCACGATCGTGGCTCGGAGGCGATCGCGGCCAGGAACTCCTCACCGCCGAGCATGCGCTCGAGCTCCACCCGACGCTCGTCGGGGGACAGCGTCTCGATGCGCGTGTGGGTCGGGTCGCCCTGGCACCTTCTCGACCCTGAAGTGCCGATCGGCCACGCTCGCGATCTGGGGGAGGTGGGTGATCGTGATCACCTGGGCGCGCCGGGCGAGCAACGCCAGCGTCTCGGCGACGCGGTGCGCGGTGACGCCGCCGATGCCGGCGTCGATCTCGTCGAAGACGAGCGTCTCGCCACCCGCCACCACGGCGAGCGCAAGGGCAACGCGCGACAGCTCTCCCCCCGACGCGGTCTCCGTGACCGGACCGAAGGGCATTCCGGGATTGGGGCGGATCAGGAAGACGGCCTCGTCGCCGCCGCTCGGGCCGGGCTCGCGGTCACGCAGCTCGATCCGGAACTCGCCCTCCCCCATCCCGACACCTCGCAGATGCTCGGCGACGGCGGCGGCAAACCGCTCCGCAGCGGCCTCCCTGGCGGCCCGTAGCTCTTCGCACGCCAGGGTGAACTGCTCCTCTGCCCGCACGAGCTCGGCGGTCGCGGCTGCGACCGGATCGAGGCCCCCGTCGAGCGCGTCGAGCTCGACGACGGCGGCTGCGCGGCGGTCGAGCAGCTCGTCGAGTGTCTGCGCCCCGAAGCGCCGCCGGAGCTCGGCGATCCGGTCGAGACGCGCCTCGACGACCTCGACCCGGCCCGGGTCGGCGTCGAGCGAGGCGACGAACCGGTGCAGGTCGCTGCCGACCTCGCCCAGCCGCACGGTCAGCTCACGGAGCTCGCCCGCAGGCCCGTCGAGCTCGGGAGCAAGGCGCGCCAGAGGCGCCAGCGCCCGTTCGGCGGCCGCGGCGAGCGAGGCGGCACCGTCGCCGTCCTCCGGGGCGATGGCGGCAGCCGCCCTCGCCGCGCCCTCCGCGAGCTCGGCCGCATGGCGCATGCGCTCCCGCTCCGCGCGAAGGGCCTCCTCCTCGCCCCGCTCGAGCCCCTCGGTGCGGTCGACCAGCTCCCCGGCGGCCTCGATGCGCGCCGCCGCAGCGCCTGCGTCCCGCGCGAGCTCGTCGCGACGACGACGCGCCGCGGTCAGCGCCCGCCAGTCGGAGCGCGCCTGCCCCCGCCTGGCGGCCTGCCCCTCGCCGACGAAGGCGTCGAGCACGTCCAGCTGGTACGCGGGGCGGGCGAGGCGCCGCTGCTCGAACTGGCCGGACATCGCGATCAGCCGTTCCGTGGCGCCCGCCAGGTCCTCCCGGGCGATCGCGCGTCCCCACGCGTATGCGCGCGTGCGGCCGTCCGCGAAGATGCGGCGCGCGAGGACGAGGCCGGGCTCGTCGTCAGGCCGCAGGTCGGCGAGCGACTCGAGCTCGGAGTCGTCGAAGAATCCGACGGGGACGTCGAGCTCGGCCTCCACGTACGCCTCCGTTGCTGCAGGGCCGACGGCTGCCGCATCACCCTTGACGCCGAGGAGGAGCCCGATCGCCTGGGCGAAGATCGTCTTGCCGGCGCCGGTCTCGCCGCTGAGGACGTTGAGCCCCGGCCCCAGCTCGAGCTCGGCCTCACGAATGAGGACGAGATTCTCGATCCGGAGGCGACGCAGCATCGTGCAGATGGTAGACCGGACGCGCGCCTCGCACAGCTGTCCGGCGTCGACTCGTCCCGGAGGGGCGCACCATGCCCGTGGTCGCTACGAGCTCCCGAAGCTCTGACGGTAACGGCGGACGAACGTTGCCTCGGGCAGGGTGCCGAGGAGCGTGCGCTTCTCGCCGAGACTGACCGACACGCGCGCACCGGGCCCCGCGTCGGCGACGCGGTGACCGTCGACGAGGACGGCGCAACCGACGTTCGCCGTCCGGTTCCAGACGTGGAGGTCGTGTCCGCGAGGTACGACGAACGGCCTGGCGCGGAGATCGTGAGGAGCGACGAACGTCAGCGCCATGGCATCGAGTCCCCACAGCAACACCGGACCGCCGTTCGACAGGTTGTACGCCGTCGAGCCCGACGGTGTCGAGCAGATGAGCCCGTCGCACGGGACGCGACCGAAATCCTCGCTCCCGATCGACCATTCGAGCTCGACCATGCGCCCGAGGTCGGCACTCGCGACGACCGCGTCGTTCACCGCCACGAACCGCGCACCCCCGGCGTCGACGTCGAGCGTTGCGAGCTCGACGACCTCGAGCTCTCCGGCGAAGACGCGCGCGACTCCGCGCTCGAGCTCGTCGCGCGGGATCGCGCTGAGAAACCCGACCCGTCCGAAGTTGACGCCGATCACCGGAATGCCCATCCCGAGGAAACGGTGCAGCGCCCGGAGCATCGTCCCGTCGCCGCCGAGCACGATCGCGACGTCGACTTCGGCCGGAGGCGGTGCCTGTGCGTCGCCGACGACCACCAGCTCGACTCCCTCCTGCCTCGCGACGGACTCGAGCCGGGCCAGCCCCGAGCCGAGGGCCTCGGGACGGCCGTGGAGCACGACGGCTGCCCGCGTCACGCGGCTACCCGACGGCATCGTCGATCCAGCGTTCGAGCTCATCGGGGTCAGTCGGCTCCGGGCTGTCGATCAGGTGGACGAGGAACTCCCGGTTCCCTTTCGGCCCGGGGAGACCGGAGTCTACGACGCCGGCCACCTTCGAGCCCCACCCTGCCGCTGCGGCGCACACGTCGCGCAGCACCCGGCGTCGCACCTCCGGGTCGCGAACGACCCCCTTCGGCGTGTCTGCGCGTCCTGCTTCGAACTGCGGCTTGACGAGGACGAGCGCCTCCCACCCCGGCGCGGCGAGGCGCAGGAGCGGCGGCAGGGCCGTCTTCACCGAGATGAACGAGACGTCGCACACGACCAGCTCGGGAGCGAACGGCAGGCTCGTGACGGTCCGGGCGTTGACGCGCTCGAGCACGGTCACCCGGTCGTCCGCGCGCAAGCGAGGATGAAGCTGGCCGTAGCCGACGTCGAGCGCTATCACCCGGGCGGCGCCCTGCTGGAGCAGGCAGTCGGTGAAGCCACCCGTCGAGGCGCCGACGTCGAGGCAGTCCTTTCCGGCCGGGTCGACCGGGAGCAGCTCCAGCGCGTGGGCCAGCTTCTCGCCTCCGCGCGAGACGAACCGGGGCGGCCGCGCGACCTCGAGCGCGACCGACTCGTCGAGCTGCGTACCGGGTTTGTCGTAGCCCGGTACGAGGCCGGCGATCACGAGCGCCTGCGCCTGGCTGCGTGTCTCAGCGAGGCCGCGTTCCACGAGCAGCACATCGAGCCGCTTCTTCATCGTGCTGGCAGGCTAGCCGGATGAGGAAGGAGCGCATCACCCTGGCAGGGCGCGGGCTCGTGATCGCGCGCCCGGACGACCCCGAGAGCCTGATCGACGAGAGCCGCTTCGAGGAGGACGAGTTCCTGCCCTACTGGGCCGAGTTGTGGCCGACCGGCCTCGCGCTCGCGCGGCACGTGGCAGGGCTCGGACCTCGGGGGAAGCGCGTGCTCGAGCTCGGTTGCGGGCTCGCCGTGCCGTCGCTCGCGGCCGCGCTCGCGGGCGGCGACGTGCTCGCGACGGACTGGGCACCCGAGGCGGTCGAGCTCGTCGCCGTCAACGCCGCCGCCAACGGCCTCCGCGTCCGGGGTGCGGTGCTCGACTGGACGTCGGGGAAGCTCCCCTCCGCGCGGTTCGATGTCGTCGTCGCGGCCGACGTGCTCTACGAGGAGCGAAATACCGCGCCTCTCCTTCGCGTCCTCGGCGAGACGGTGGCCCCCGACGGCCACGCACTCGTCGCCGACCCGGGCCGCCGCCATGCGGCGACGTTCTTCGAGCAGGCGCAGACGGCCGGATGGGCCGCCCAGCGGCTCGCAGCGGTGGGGCTTCCGGCCGGGTGGATCGCCGCACTCGACCGGCGAGCCCGGACGACAGGCTGAAAGCCTGTCGCCGCTGCCGGCTAGACCGTGCGTACCGCGAGGCCGGCGACGATCGTACGCAGCACGGAGGTATCCGCCGGGATCGCGTCGAGCGCGAGGTAGGCGCGGTCGGCCGCCTCGCCGGCGAGATCGCGCGCCGCGTCGACCCCGAGCCGCTCCGCGTAGCCGTCCCCGTCGAGGACGTCGTCCACGATCTGGAACAGCAGCCCGAGCTCCTCCCCGAACGCCCGCCAGGGCGTCTGCTTCGCTTCCGGCACCCCGGCGACCTGGAGCCCGAGCCCGACGGACGCTGCGAAGAGGCGCCCCGTCTTGAGCCGGTGCAGCTCGGCGAGCTCCACGTCCGCGTCCGTGATGTCGAGGTACTGGCCGCCGATCATCCCGAGCGTCGCAGCGGTGAGCTCGCGCGCCGGACCGGTCGTCGGATAGGTCAGCGCCAGCCGGAACGCCTCGGCGAGGAGGCCGTCGCCCGCGAGCAGCGCCACTCCTTCGCCGAAGGCGACGTGCGCGCTCGGGCGGCCGCGCCGCTCGTCGTCGTCGTCGAGTGCGGGCAGGTCGTCGTGGACGAGGGAGAACGCATGCACGAGCTCGATCGCCGCGGCGGCCGGTAGCGCCGTTGCCGGTGCGACCCCGGCGGCCTCCGCCGTGGCGAGGCAGATGACGGCCCGGATCCGCTTGCCGCCCTCCAGGGCGTAGCGCATCGAGTCCTGCTGAGCGCCGAGCTCGGGCGTCAGCTCGAGCCCGGCGAGATAGCCCTCCGCGAGACGGAAGAGCTCGTCAGGCGCCTGCATCCGCGCTCGCGCGTGCCCGCTGCACCTCGGCCTCGATCTGCTTGGCCAGCTCCGCGATCTCGGCCAGATCGTCGACCGCGGCATCGACGTCGCCCGCGTCGGCGAGCTGCTCGAGGCCGTCGAGCTTCGCCCGCAGCCGCTCGGCGAGCTCCTGGGCGCGGCCGAGGCTCTCGTTGGCGCTCATTCGGCCTCCTCACGCTGGACGCGGCCGAGGATGCCATTGACGAGGCGCGCCGCGTCCTCGGTCGCATATCGCTTCGCGAGCACCACCGCTTCGTTGATCGCCACTTCGGCAGGCACGGTTCCCTCCTCCAACTCGTAGACCCCGATGCGCAGGACGTTGCGCTCGAGCGTACCGAGCCGGTCGGCGCTCCAGGCGTCCGACGCAGCGGTGATCCGCTCGTCGAGCGCGGGCGACCGCTCGGCGATCGCCTCGGCAAGCGCGAGCGCGAAGTCGTCGGGCGTCCCGTCGTACAGCGACGCGAGCGGCTGCCCGGTCAGGTCCCACTGGTAGAGGAGGAACAGCGCCGTGCGACGCGACTGGCGCCGGCCGACCTTTGCGACCGTCACGCGATCTCCGCGTCCATCGAGGGCAGGCGACCTTCCATCTCGGCAAGGTAGCTGGTCGAGTAGTCGCCTCCCCTGAACTCCCGCGAGCGCAGGATGTCGATCGCGACGTCGCGCGTCGTCGGGATCCCCTCGATCTCGAACTCCTCGAGCACCCGAACCGCGCGCGCGATCGCGGCGTCGCGGTCGTCGTCGCGCACGATCACCTTCGCGATCATCGAGTCGTAGAACGGGGGAATCGCGGCCCCCTCGATCACCGCCGTGTCGACCCGGACGCCGGGCCCGAGCGGCGGCCGGAAGCGCGTGATCGTCCCTGCCGCCGGGGCGAAGTCGCGGCGCGGATCCTCGGCATTGATCCTGATCTCGATCGCATGCCCCGAGCGAGGTGCCCGGCCCGTGATCGGGAGCCTCGCCCCCGCGGCGATCCGGAGTTGCTCGCGCACGATGTCGATGCCCGTCGTCATCTCGGTGACCGGATGCTCGACCTGCAGACGGCAGTTCACCTCGATGAACGAGGGCGCGCCGTCGGGCCCGAGCAGGAACTCGAACGTCCCGGCGTTCACGTACCCGAGCTGGCGGCAGGCGCGCTCCACCGATGCCTCCATCGCCTCGCGCGTCTCCGGTGTGAGGGCGAGCGAGGGCGACTCCTCGATCAGCTTCTGGTGGCGGCGCTGGATCGAGCACTCGCGCTCCCCGAGGGTGAGCACCCCGCCCTGCCCGTCGCAGAGCACCTGGATCTCGACGTGGCGCGCGGGCACGAGCGCCCGCTCCAGGTACAGCGAGCCGTCGCCGAAGGCCGCCTCGGCCTCGGCGCTCGCGGCCCCGTACGCCGCCTCGAGGTCGTCCGGAGAGGCGACGACGCGCATGCCCTTGCCGCCGCCGCCGGCGGTCGCCTTCAGGAGCACGGGAAAGCCGAGCTCGGCGGCGGCGACCCGGATCTCGGCCAGGCTCGCCACGCCCTCGGTACCGGGGACGAGCGGCACGCCGGCCGCGCGCATCTCGGCCTTCGCGCGCGCCTTGTCGCCCGTCTTCTCCATCACCTCGGCCGGAGGGCCGACGAAGACGAGATTGTTCTCCGTGCACGCGCGCACGAACGCCGGGTTCTCGGAGAGGAACCCGAAACCCGGGTGGACGGCCTCGCAACCGGTCGTCTCGGCCGCCGCGATCACGTTCGGGATCCGCAGGTAGCTGTCGGTCGCGGCCGGCGGGCCGATGCAGACGGCCCGGTCGGCCAGCCGCACGTGGAGGGCGTCGCGCTCGGCGGTGGAGTAGACGGCGACCGCCTCGATCCCGAGCTCGTGGAGCGCCCGGATCACGCGCACCGCGATCTCACCCCGGTTCGCGACGAGGACGCGGGAGAACATCAAGCCTCTAGACGATCGGCTGGGTGTCGGCCGGCTCGAGCTCGAAGAGCAGCTGGCCGAACTCGACGGGCTGGCCGCTCTCGACGTGGATCGCCCTGACCCGCCCTTCCTGCTCGGCCTTGAGCTCGTTGAAGAGCTTCATCGCCTCGAGCAGGCACAGCGTCTGCCCGACCGACGACGACGTCGCCGACCTCGACGAACGCCGGGCTCCCGGGCGACGACGACCGGTAGAAGACGCCGACCATCGGCGACTCGACGCGCATCGCGGGTCGCCCGCGACCGCTGCGGAAGCTCGCCCTCCGCACCGTCGGGGATCGCGGCGAGCGGGGCTGCGAGAACGCCCGCCTCGTCGGCCCGCCGGACGGAGACGCGCATGCCTTCGTCCTCGATCTCGATCTCGCCCACCCCGGACTCCTGCACGATCTTGACGAGCTCGCGGATCCGCTCGCCACGTGTCGCGTCGACGTCGCCCAGCAGGAGTGACGTCTCGCGCGAATGGCGCTGACGGATCGAGTGCAGCAGCGTCTCGGCTTCCCGGCCGAACATGGCGAGGAGAACGAGATCCTCCTCGCTCGCGGCGAGCCCCTCGGCAGCTTCGCGCACGTCCTCGGCGCTCGGGGGATCCTCGTCGAGGCCACCGCCGCTGCCGGTCACGAGCGCGACGGCGCGGGACACGGACTCCTCGATCGGCGCCGGAGTCGTGCCGTAGGCGCCCTCCACGAGCATCCGGAACTCGTCCAGGACGGTGCCGTAGCGGCGGGCGGAGAGGATGTTGAGCAGCGCCTGCGACGCGAGGATCTGCCCGATCGGCGCCGCGAGCGGTGGCCACCCCGACTCGGCCCGGATCCGCACCGACCTCGGTCGAGCGTGTCGAGCAGGCGGTCGCCGGCGGCATGGGCGCGAGGTGGACGTCGAGTGCCGCGACGAGCCCTGCCGGTAGGTCGTACTCGGCGGCCCGAACCGCGATTCTCGGTGCGACGGGCGCGACCGGCTCGTCGCCGATGTACTCGTCGATCAGGTCGGACGCCTCCCACAGCGGCGCGGTGTCGACACCCGTCGCGCGGCCGAGCCCTTCGAGCGCGTCGACGAGCGACTCGCCCGAGACCCGGTGGAGGGTCAGCGCGAGCGGGTAGACCGCGGTGGCGATCAGGTCGGCGCCGACGCGCGTGGCGACGACCGCGTTGAGGAGCCCCGTTCCTGCCGCTCCCTGGACGAACAGCCCGACGGGCAGGCCCGTCTCCTCGCCGATGCGCTGCACGAGCTCCTCGGTGAGGTGGGGCAGCAGCGCGTCGGTCGGGTCGTTGACGATCACCCGGGTCGCGCCGAGCGCGGGAATCTGCTTCGCCCGCTCGACGAGTGCCTCGATCTCGCCCGACGCGGCCGGCGCTGTAGACGAGGCCGACGTGGAACTCCTTGCCCGCCGCCACGATCGCCTCGCCTGCCTCCAGCAGGTTCGAGACGTCGTTCAGCGGGTCGTGGAGACGGAAGACGTCGATCCCGTTGTCGGCCGCGCACGAGACGAAGCGGCGCACGATGTCGGCGGACACGGGCCGTGAGCCGACGAGGAAGCGGCCGCGGAGCGCGAGTCCCAGAGGCGTCGTCGTCCGCGCGTCGATGGCGCGGATCCGCTCCCACGGGCTCTCGACGGCCCGGCGCACGGCCGAGTCGAACACGCCGCCGCCCGAGACCTCGAGGTACGCGAAGCCGGCCCGGTCGAGGATCTCGGCGATCCGTAGGACCTCGCCTGTCGGCAGCTTCCCGGCCAGCGGATCCTGCGACAGCAGGCGGATGGTGGTGTCGACGATCTCGGGCATTGCGAAGGTGGACCTTAGCGTGGCCGGGCAGGCGGCGGTGACAGGCTGCGGCCCGTCGTCGGGCGCTCAGGCGCGCGAGATGTAGCGGGCTTCGCCCGGATCGACCTTGATCCGGTCGCCCACGTTGACGAACAACGGCACCTGGACGACCGCCCCGGTCTCGAGCGTGGCCGGCTTCGTCACGTTCGAGACGGTGTCTCCCTTGACGCCGGGCTCGGTCTCGCTGACGGTCAGCTCGACCGAAGCGGGCATCTGGATGCCCGACGGCTTGCCGTTGACGGCGAGGATCTGCACGACCGAGGACGGCAGGATGTACGCGAGCTCTCCCTCGACCTCACCGCGTGGGAGGGCGAACTGCTCGTACGTCTGCTCGTCCATGAAGTGCGCCTCGGTTCCGTCGTCGTAGAGGAACTGGACGTTCTTCGTCTCGGTATGCACGCGGGCGAACTTCTCGCCGGCGCGGAAGGTGTCGTCGATCACGGCGCCGGTCTCGAGGTTCTTGAGCTTCGTGCGCACGAAGGCGCCGCCCTTGCCCGGCTTCACGTGCTGGAAGTCGACGATCCGCCACATCGAGCCACGGTGCTCGATGTGCATCCCCGTCTTGAACTGGTTCGTGGAGACGATGTCGGCCATCCGGCGGAGCACGATACCTGTCGCAGGCACGCGCGACGCACAGCGGGCGGCTACGGGAGCGTCAGCAGCTCCTTCGTGAACGACGTCAGGATCTCGCAGCCGTCCTCGGTGACGACGACGAGGTCCTCGATCCGGCAGCCGCCCACACCCGGCAGGTAGAGGCCGGGCTCGATCGTGACGATGTTCCCTGCGGCCAGCGTGTCCGTCGACTCGGGGCGGAGCGTCGGCGCCTCGTGGATCTCCATCCCGACCCCGTGGCCGAGCCCGTGGCCGTACGCGTCGGCGAGCCCCGCCTCGGCGATCGCGGTCCGCGACGCAGCGTCCACGTCGACACCGGTCCTGCCGGCCCGTACCGTGGCGAGCCCGTCCAGCTGCGCCTGGGCCACGAGGCCGATAGATCTCGGTGAGTTGCGACGAGAGCGCCCCTGTCGCGAACGTCCGGGTGCAATCGGAGCAGTAGCCGTCGACGACGCAGCCCATGTCGACAGTGACGAGAGTGCCCTCCTCGATCACGCTCTGCCCGGGGCTCGCGTGAGGGCTCGCTCCGTTCGTGCCGGCGGCCACGATCGAGGCGAAGGCGAGCGCATCAGCGCCGTGCTCGCGGAAGGTGCGCTCGATCCACCACGCCACCTCGGCCTCGGTGCGTCCCGTCAGCCGCTCTTCGGCGAGCGCCGCGTAGACCGTGTCCGAGAGAGCGGCGGCCCGCCGGGTCGCGGCGATCTCGCCCTCGTCCTTGACCGCCCGAAGCCCTTCGACCAGACCGCGCGTCGGCACGAGCTCCGCTCCGCCGGATCCGAGCGTCTCCCAGTGGGCGAACGAGATCTTCGACGCCTCGAACCCGACGCGCCGCCCCGCGAGCAGCTCTGCCAGGGCACCTGCGACGTGTCGAGGGGTCTGGACGAGATCGACCCCCTCGACCGAGCGGGCCTTCTCCAGGTAGCGGAAGTCGGTGTACAGCGTCGTCGTGCCTTCGGGCTCGACGAGCAGAGCGCAGTTCGAGCTCTTGAACCCCGTCAGGTACTGGACGTTGACCCCGTCGGTGACGAGCAGGGGCTGCGTCGAGGCTCGCTGCCAGGCGAGCGAGCCTGGTCACGGGCGTCGCTCGTTCAGGAGATGGAGCGCCTCGCGGTAGCCCTCGAAGCCCTTGCCGACGATCCGCATCCCACCGAGCCCCGTGAGAACCGAGTGACGGCGCCACTCCTCGCGTTCGTCGACGTTGGACAGGTGCACCTCGACGAACGGCACCTCGAACGGCTCCAGTGCGTCGTGGATCGCCCACGAGTAGTGCGTCCAGGCACCCGGGTTGACGATCAGCCCGTCGGCGGTACCGAGGGCCTGATGGAGAAACCCGACGTACTCGCCCTCGTGGTTCGTCTGGCGGCACCGCACCTGGAGGTCGAGCTCCCGCGCCCACGCGTAGACCTGCGTCTCCAGGTCCTGGATCGACTGGTCGCCGTAGATCGCCTGGTCGCGCCGGCCGAGGAGGTTGAGGTTGACACCGTTGAGCACGTCGATGCGCACGGCGCGACTCTAGTCGCAGATCAGGCTGTCGAGCGCCGCACGCACGTCGGCGGCCGGTACCTCGTTGCCCCAGGTCGGCTCGCCCGTGCGCTCGAGCAGCACGAGCCGCGGCGCTCCGCCGACCGACTTCTTGTCGCGGGCGAGGGCCGCCCAGGCGGCGCCGCGATCGACCCGCACCGGCTGCGGATCGAGTTGGTCTCTGACGTCGGCAAGGGCTGCGTCGTTGCCGGAGAGCCGCAACGCCGCCACCATCCCGAGTGCCACGGCCTGGCCATGCGGCAGGTCGTAGCCTGCAGCGGCCTCGAGCGCGTGCCCGAACGTGTGGCCCAGGTTGAGCTGGTTGCGCGGTCCCCGGTCGTGCGGATCGGCAAGGCAGACCGCGGCCTTGAACGACGGCGCACCGCCGTACGAGCTCCGCGAGCGGTAGCTCCCAGACGGGGTACTCCATGAGCAGGCCGGTCTTGACGGCCTCCGCCATCCCGTTCCTGAGCTCCGCTTCGGGCAGCGTCTCCAGCGTCCCCGGGTCGATCACCACCCGCGCCGGCCAGTGGAAGGCGCCGACGAGGTTCTTGCCGCCGGGAAGGTCGACTGCGGTCTTGCCGCCGATGGCGGCGTCGACCTGGCCCACGAGCGTCGTCGGCACCGCCACCCACGCCACGCCGCGCATGTACGTGGCGGCCGCGAAGCCCGCGAGGTCGGTCGTGCAACCGCCGCCGAGGCCGACGATGGTGCCGTCGCGGCCGATGCGCAGCGAGCGCCAGAGACGCTCGAGCACGGCCAGGGTCTTCGCGTGCTCGCCCGGCGGCACGTCGTGGGAGGCGATGTCGCGCTGTCCGAGCGCGAGCTGCGCCGTGACGCCGTGGATGCCGGCCACGTTCGCGTCGGCGACGATCTCGACGGTGCCGGTGCCGGGCACGAGCTCCTCGAGCAGCTCGAGGGCGCCGATCCGCACGTCGATCCCGGCGGCCGCGAGCACGACGCCCTCGGCATCGTGCGCGTGGGCGTCCGCCGCCTCCTCGTAGACCGGCAGTCGCGAGAGGTAGAGGGCGCGAAACGCCTGCTCGTCGACCGCCAGCGGCCTCCCCCCTTCGCTCGCCCGCCTCCACGCGAGCTCCGGATCGACCTCGAGCAGCACCGTGAACGCGCGGCGCGACAGGGCCTCCCGCGTCACGGCAGACAGGACGGTGCCGCCGCCGAGAGCGATCACGGCGGGCTCGGCGGCAGCGAGGACGGTTGCGGCGACCGCTTCCTCGATTGCCCTGAACCCGGACTCACCGTCGCGCGCGAACAGCTCCTCGATCGTGGCGCCCGTCTGCCGCTCGATCTCGTGGTCGAGATCGACGAAGGGGCGGTACAGCCGCCGTGCGACCTCCTCGCCGAGCGTCGTCTTTCCCGCGCCCATGAAGCCGGCGAGCGCAAGGTGCCGGCTCAGGGCGTGCGCGGCCACTGGATGCGCTCGAGGTAGGCGCGATGCGCGCCGACGAAGTCGACGATCGCATCGCCGCCGAACTTGTCCCTGGCGCTGCAGGCCAGCTCCCAGGCCACAGCCGCCTCCGCGACGACGGCGAGCGCCTCGACCGCCTGGACATCGCTGCGCTCGACGAGCGCCTGAGCCGCTTCGCCGGTCTCGAGATCGACCGAGTCGAGCGGCTTCATCAGTGTGGGCAGCGGCTTCATCGCGGCCCGGACGACGAGCTGCTCACCGTTCGTGATCCCGGCCTCCAGGCCACCCGCGCGATTCGTGCGCCGGACGAGGCCGGGGTCGATCTCGTCGTGAGCCTCGGAGCCGCGGACGCGTGCGAGCTCGAACCCGTCGCCGACCTCGACGCCCTTGACGGCCTGGATCCCCATCAGAGCGAAGGCAAGGCGCGCGTCCAGCCGGTCGGCCTTCTCCGCGTACGAGCCGAGCCCCGGCGGGAGGCCGTCCGCGACGACCTCGACGATGCCGCCGAGCGTGTCGCGATCCCTGCGGGCGGCGTCGGTCGCCTCGCGCATGCCGTCGTCGCCGCGTGCTCCGCCGATCTCGAGCGGCCGGCCGGCGACCGTGATCCCGATCGTGGCGAGCAGGGCCTTGGCGACGGCGCCTGCGGCCACGTGGGCGGCGGTATGGCGGGCGCTCGCCCGCTCCAGCGAGTTCCGGACGTCGTCGTGGCCGTACTTGAGGACGCCGGCGAGGTCGGCGTGGCCGGGGCGCGGCAGGGTGACGGGCTTGACACCCTTCCCGTGCGGCTCGCCCTCGGGCTCCCACGGATTCATCCCCCAGGTCCAGTTCTTGTGGTCGAGATTGCGCACGAGAAGCGTCAGCGGCGTGCCGAGCGTGCGTGCGTGACGGAGGCCCGGAGAGCACCTCGACGGTGTCGGTCTCGAGTTGCTGGCGAGGGCTCCGACCGTACCCGAGCTGACGCCGGCGCAGGTCGGCGTCGATCGCGGTGCGGTCGAGCCGCAGCCCCGCAGGCAGGCCGGTGAGGACGGCCACGAGCGCGGGGCCGTGCGATTCACCTGCGGTGACGAGGCCGAGAGCCATGACACAAGCCTAGATGGTTGATCGGGAATGAGCGTGAGCGTCGGGGAGGGCATGCACCGGGCAGCGTGTCGAGAACGCCGGCCCGGAGCAGGCTGTTGCTCAGAGGATCGATCCCACGGAGCCGGCCGAGAGGATCACCCCGTCGCTGGCGCTCGAGAGGACCGATCCCGTCTACTTCACCGCCCCGAACGAGGGAGCGGATCCGAGACCGCAAGCGGTGGGCCGACGACCTCCATTCCGGCCTCGCGCCCGAGCGCTTCGAACACACTCGGGTCGGCCTGATCGGCCGGGAGCTCTGCAAAGTGGTCGAGGAACGTCTCCATCCCCGCTGGCGAGAACAGGACGAGGAGACGCGCCGGGGTGTCACCGACATTCTGGAAGCAGTGCGGCAGGCCGGCAGGGGCGAACACGAACGAGCCGGGCGCAGCTCCGTGAATGGTGCTACCGAGCTTGAACCTGAGGCTCCCCTCCAGCACGTACCACGACTCCCCCTGGCGCTCATGCGTGTGCAGGGGCGGGCCGTCGCCGGGTGCGATGACGTTCTCGAACGCCGTCAGGGCTCCGCCCGTCTGGGCGCCGCGCACCTTGAACGTCAGCGGCCCTCCCGCAGGGCCCTGGATCGTCCTCCCTTCGCCGTCCCCGAGAACGACCGGCCCTTCGTCGAGCGTCACATTGCCTCCTCTACCCTGGACGTCGAGAGCCTACGGGACGGGCGTCAGGTCGCGCAAAAGATCGGCCCATCGATTTCACCGACCACAGCGAGCTCATGGGTCGGACTCCAGCCCTGGTCGGCGCGCTACGCTCGCGCGATGCCACGCGCGCTGATCCTGGGTGGCACCGGGGCGATCGGCCGAGCCACTGCGAGCCGGCTGCTCGACGCCGGGTGGCGCGTCGATCTCACGGGTCGGGACCCGGCCCGCATGCCGCTCCACCTTGCCGCTGCAGGCGCGATGTTCACCCCCGTGGATCGCGGTGATGTTGCGGGGATCGTCGCTGCCGTCGGTGACGGCGCCGACCTGCTCGTCGACTGCGCGTGCTTCACGGCCGCGGACGCCGCCCTCCTGCTGCCGCTCGTTCCTCACGCGGGCTCGACCGTGATGATCTCGAGCAAGGCGGTTTACGTCGACGACGCGGGCAACCACCCCAACTCGGCGATCGCACCGCACTTCGACGGCCCGATCAGCGAGACGCAGGCCACCGTGCGTGCCGGTGGCGGCGACTACACGACCCGCGAGGGCTACCCCGCGAACAAGGTCGCCGCCGAGCAGGTGCTGCTCGACAGCGGTGGGCCGGTCACCGTGCTGCGGCCCTCGAAGATCCACGGGCCCGGCGCGCGGAGGCCACGCGAGTGGGTGTTCGTCAGGCGCGTGCTCGACCGGCGTCCGGCCGTGTTCCTTGCCCACCGCGGCGCAGGCGTCGACCATACCTCGGCTGCCGCGAACGTCGCCGCGTTGATCGAGGTCGTGTCCGCCCGGCCGGGCCAGCGGATCCTCAACACCGCCGACCCCGACGCGCCGAGCGCCCTCGAGATCGCACGCGCGGTCGCGCGACACCTCGACTACATGTGGGATGAGGTGCTTCTCGGGGACGACGCCGGCGACGACCTCGGCACGCATCCCTGGGACGTGCCACACCCCATCGTCCTGAACCTGACTGCCGCCGCCGCTCTCGGTTACACGCCCGCGGGCGACTTCGCGGCCACGGTCGCCGACGAGGTCGACTGGCTCGTCAACGCCGCTGCAGGTGGTGACGGAGCATCATGGCTGCCCGGCCCCGATGACCCCGTCTTCGGGCCACTGCTCGACTACGAAGCCGAAGACCTCTACCTGTCGAGCCACCCCGCAACGTAGGCTCAGCGACTTCTCCGAGCGGCGTTCTCCTCGAGCCGCGCCTTGACGAGCTTCTCCACGAGCGCCGCCGGCAGGGGCACGTCGGGCGTGAAGCGGATCGTTCCCTTTCCCGCCAGGAACGGCTCGAGCTCCTCGGCGTGTGTGGCCATCACCGTCGTGCTCATGGGGAAGAGGCTGCAGTGGCTCTTGAACGCAGCGTAGGAGACGAGGGCGCGGTCGCCGTCCCGGAACGAGGGGATCTGGTAGCTGATCACCTCCGTCGCCTCTGGGGCAGCCTCCCTGATCGTGCGCCGCAACTGCTCGAGCGCTGCACGCTGGTCTGCCGGCAACGCGGCGATGTACTCCTCGACGTCCGCAAGGGCATCCATGCAGGCCTCCATCCGTGAGGGAACGTCCCGCAGACGAGTATTCCGAAAACGTCGGCTGTGACATCACCGAGCTCACGGCCCGGACGCAGAAAAGCCCCGATTACCGGGGCTTCTGTAGAGCGGATGAAGGGACTCGAACCCTCGACCTTCTGCATGGCAAGCAGACGCTCTAGCCAACTGAGCTACATCCGCGTGAGGACGGCAGTATAGCGGCGGTCCAGAGCGCCCGGGCTCGGCTGCCCGCGCGGTTGACGGGAAAGCCGCCGCAACGCTGCAGCAAACCCCGATGCGCCTCGGACAACGTCGTGGCTTGATGAGGGTGAGGGCGTTCGAGCAACAGGAGGTGCTCCCGTGACCGCCACCACGTCGCCACCGACAGGCAATGGCAGCCCTTCGCACCTCGACCTGACGCCGGACGAGTTCGAGCGCCGGCTCGCCGCGCACGGTCACGATCCACACGAGATCCGCCATCTCTGGGACGAGCTCGCCGAGCTGGAGCCGGAGGCTCCGGTGCCCGCGCGCCTGCTCGGCCTCGGGCCCGTCATCGCCGTCTATCTCGGCCTCTTGCTCGTCGTGGCGGCATCGGCGTCGCTCCTCGCCCTCTACTGGGACGGGCTCGGCGCCTGGGGCGTCCTCGCTCTTGCCGTCGCCTACCTCGCCGGCTACCTCGTCGCGAGCGAGATCCTGCGCCACCGCGGGCTGCCACAGCCCGCCGATGTCCTCGAAGCGGTTGCCGTCGCGTGGGTCGGCGTTGCCACGTACGCGGTTCAGGAGCTCCTGGGCTTCTGGCCGGAGAACCCGGACAGCCTCCATCGCGGGATCACGACGATCGCGCTCGCCGGCCTCGTCGCAGCGGGCGTGCTTCTGGTGCTGCGCCCCGATCCGCTGCTCGCTCGTGCCGATCGCCGCCGCCACGACGGTGCTCGCGGTCGACCTGGCGGAGCTTGCGTTCGGGCGCGGGCTCGACCTCGACGAGGAGCTCGGAACGGCCGGCAACCTCACCGAACGACAGGCCATGGCCTTCGTGCTCCCGCTCGGTTTCGCCTGGATCGCAGCAGGACTGTGGCTCGACGTGACGCGCCGCCGTCCCTACGCGACCTGGGCCCACTGGTGCGGCCTTCTGCTGGCGGGGAGCGCGATCATGGCGCTCGTCCCGAAGACCGTCCCCGGCTTCACGCTCGTGGGCGTGCTCGGCGCCATTGCCCTCTTCTTCTCGGCGTTCGTGCGGCACTGGAGCTTCACCGTCGTCGGGGCGGCCGGTGTGCTCATGGCGACCGTCGCCTCCTTCGGCGAGTTCGGTCGGCTCGCCCCGCTCGCCGCCGCGGTCGTCGGGCTGACGCTGATCTTCGTCGGGCTGCGCTGGTCGAGATGGCGGGACTCGATCCGCATCGCCGTTCTGGCCCGGATTCCGGCAACCGCCCGCGACTTCGTCACGCGCCTCGCCCCGGGCGCCTAGCCCTGGACGCCAGGCCTCAGCCTGGCATCGGAGCTACCCGATCGGCTCCGCTGCCGGTTCCAACGCCGCCCGCGCCGACTCGGCACGGTTGACGGCGTTCACGATTGCGCGCAGCGAGGCGGTCAGGATCGAGCCGTGGACGCCGACGCCCCAGAACGCCTCCTCGTCGACGTCGGCCTCGACGTACGCCGCCGCCTTGGCGTCCACGCTCGCCGCCATCGCGTGCTCGTGGTAGTCGCGGATCGAGATCGAGATGCCGAACGCCTTCGCGAACGCGTCGACGAGCGCAGCGAGCGGCCCGCTGCCCTCGCCCTCGATCACGCGCTCCTCGCCGTTCACCCGCACGCGCGCCGCGATCTGATCCGAGTCCTCCTCGCTCGAGTGCGTGTAGGCGACGAGCTCGTACGGCTGCGTGTGATCGAGGTAGTGCGCCGTGAAAGCCTCCAGCAACTCGCCGCCGGTCAGCTCTCCCCCGCGCGCGTCCGTGATCTGCTGCACCCTGCGGGCGAAGTCGACCTGCAGGCCGCGTGGCAGCTCGAGATTGTGATCTGCCGCCATCAGGTAGGCGACGCCGCCCTTGCCGGACTGCGAGTTGACCCGGATGATCGCCTCGTAGCTCCGCCCCACGTCCTTCGGGTCGATCGACAGGTACGGGACGTCCCAGACCTCCGAGCCGGACCGCGCCTGCGCGTCCATCCCCTTCTTGATCGCGTCCTGGTGCGAGCCGGAGAAGGCCGTGTAGACGAGATCGCCGGCGTACGGGTGCCGTGGATGCACGGGGAGCTCGTTGCACTCCTCCACGATCGCCCGCGTCTCGTCGATCTGCGACAGGTCGAGCTCGGGATCGACCCCCTGCGTCAGCAGGTTCAGCGCGATCGTGACCATGTCGACGTTGCCGGTGCGCTCCCCGTTGCCGAACAGCGTGCCCTCGACGCGCTCCGCGCCGGCCATCAGCCCGAGCTCGGCCGTCGCCACCGCGGTGCCGCGGTCGTTGTGCGGGTGGACGGAGAGGATGGCCGAGTCCCGGAACGTGAAGTGCCGTCCGAACCACTCCATCCGGTCTGCGTAGACGTTCGGCGGGAACTGCTCGACGGTGGTCGGCAGGTTCACGATCATCTTCTCCGCCGGCGTCGGCCCCCACACCTCGGCGACGCGCTCGCAGATCTCGACCGCGTAGTCGAGCTCGGTGTGGTGGAAGCTCTCGGGCGAGTACTGGAACACGATCTCCGTCGCGGTCTCACCGGCAAGCCGCTTGCACAGCTTCGTCCCGTTCACCGCGAGAGCGGTGATGCCGTCCCGGTCGAGCCGGAAGACGACGCGCCGCTGGGTCACCGATGTCGAGTTGTAGAGGTGCACGATCGCCCGCCTGGCACCGGCGATCGACTCGTACGTGCGCTCGATCAGCTCCGGCCGTGCCTGGGTGAGCACGGCGATCGTGACGTCCTCGGGGATCAGGTCCTCCTCGACGAGCGAGCGCACGAAATCGAAGTCGGTCTTCGACGCCGACGGGAATCCGACCTCGATCTCCTTGATCCCGAGCGAGACGAGGAGATCGAAGAACCGCCGCTTACGCCCCGCATCCATGGGATTGACGAGCGCCTGGTTGCCGTCGCGAAGGTCGGTCGAGCACCAGATCGGCGCGCGCGAGAGCACGACGTCCGGCCAGGTGCGGTCGGGCAGCGAAACGGTCTCGTAGGGACGGTACTTCTGGAACGGCATCGTGTCGGTCATTCAGCTCAACTCCTCCGGAAGACGGACTTCTCCCTCTGGGTGCGGGTGCACGGGCATGGGTATGTCGTCGCTCGATCCCCTAGCGGGGAAGGAGGAGGGCAAGCGCGAGCAGGCCGGTGGCGGCCGAACGATCGCTGCGCATGTCGCTGAACATCGTCGCTCCACGATACCGGAGACGGGCGACCGGCGCGACTCTACGCAGAGTCGAGCGCGTCGTTGACGAGCCGGTCGGCGAGCTCGTTGTGCTCGCGGCGCACCGCTGTGTAGCGGACGGTGCCGACGGCGCGGGCGAGCCTCGCAGCCTCGATGCTGAGCTCGCGGAGCGCCGCGTTCTTGACCTTGTACTCGCCGCGCATCTGCTTCACCATCAGCTCGGAGTCCGAGACGACCTCGACCTCGGTCACCCCGAGCTCGGCCGCGCGGCGCAGGCCGTTCAGGAGCGCCGTGTACTCGGCGACGTTGTTCGTCTGGATCCCGATCGCGTCGCCCCGTGCGTCGAGCACGGTGCCGTCCTCCTGCTGGAGGACGAAGGCGGCAGCAGCGGGCCCGGGATTCCCGCGGGCGCCGCCGTCGGTGAAGAGGCGCACGCTCACCGTCGGCTCACGCCGGGACGTCGAAGACGATGCCCTGGGCGAGCGGGAGCTCGCTCGTGAAGTTGACCGTGGCGGTCTGCCGGCGCATGTACGCCTTCCACGCGTCGGAGCCGGACTCGCGGCCGCCACCCGTCTCCTTCTCGCCGCCGAAGGCGCCGCCGATCTCGGCGCCGCTCGGGCCGATGTTGACGTTGGCGATGCCGCAGTCGGAGCCCGAGGCGGCGAGGAAGCGCTCCGCCTCCCGTAGGTCGGTCGTGAAGATCGACGACGCAAGCCCCTGCGGCACCCCGTTCTGGAGCGCGATCGCCTCCTCCGGCTCCGAGTAGGTGAGCACGTAGAGGAGCGGCGCGAACGTCTCGCGCTCGACGACCGCGGTCTGCGACGGCATCCGAACGAGGGTCGGGCTCGCGTACCAGGCGTCGGGATGCTCGTCCGCCAGTACCCGCTCGCCACCGGCGACGACCTCGCCGCCGCCGTCCCGTGCCTCCGCCAGGGCTTCCTCCAGACGTGTGAACGACTCGCCGCTGACGAGGGGACCGACGAGCGTGCCCGGCTCGCGAGGGTCGCCGATCGGGACGCTCCGGTAGGCGGCCGCAAGCCGATCCACGACCTCGTCGGCGATCGACTCGTGCACGATCAGCCGCCGCAGGCTCGTGCACCGCTGGCCGGCGGTACCGACGGCGGAGAAGAGCACGCCGCGCACCACCAGGTCGAGGTCGGCGCTCGGAGCCACGATGGCTGCGTTGTTGCCGCCCAGCTCGAGGAGGGAGCGGCCGAGGCGGGCGGCGATGCGCGGCGCGAGCTCCTTGCCCATCAGCGTCGAGCCCGTGGCCGAGACGAGCGGGATGCGCGGATCCTCGGCGAGCTGCACCGCGCGGTCGGCGCCGCCGATGACGAGCTCTGCGAGTCCTTCCGGCACGCCGCCGAACCGCTCGGCTGCACGGTCGAACAGCGACATGCAGGCGATCGCCGTCAGCGGCGTCCGCTCGGACGGTTTCCAGATCACCGGGTCGCCGCAGACGAGGGCGAGCGCGGCATTCCAGCTCCAGACGGCGACCGGGAAGTTGAAGGCGCTGATCACCGCGACGGGACCGAGCGGATGCCATGTCTCCGTGAGGCGATGGCCCGGGCGCTCGGAGGCGATCGAGCGGCCGTAGAGCTGGCGCGAGAGGCCCACCGCGAAGTCGCAGATGTCGATCATCTCCTGCACCTCGCCGAGCCCCTCCTGCGTGATCTTCCCCACCTCGAGGGTCACGAGTGCGCCGAGAGTCTCCTTCTCGCGCCGGAGCTCCTCCCCGAGCAGGCGGACGAGCTCTCCCCGGTGCGGTCCCGGCAGGTCACGCCACGCGGCGAACGCGTCCGCCGCACGGGCGACGGCGGCGTCGGTCGCGGCAGCATCGCTCCGGGCGACGCGGGCGATCTCCTCGCCCGTGATCGGCGTGCGGACGACGAGGTCGCCTTCGGTGTAGGCGGCGGCCTCGACCCCGACGCGACCGAGGAGCGCGGCAGCGGATGTCAGCGTGTCAAGGGTGGCCATGTGGGTCTCCTTCGGGTGCGCGACGACGTTCCGACGGTACCTGCGCAGCCGGCACGTTGCCCACCCCTACGTCGGGGCTTTTCGTTGCGCCCGTGTTGATCGCGATAATCAAGGGCATGGTCGAGCTCCAGCAGCCTCACTCCACCGGGAGCAGCAGCCCGGTGAGCGCTCTCCTCGACCACCCGATGTCGAAGGCGGCGGGCGAAAAGCTCAAGCCCTACGTCCCGCGGCTCCTGATCGAGTGGACGCGCGACACGCCGGAGGCGCACTACCGGACGCTCGACGGATCGCTCGTCTTCGTCGACATCTCCGGCTTCACTGCTCTGACGGAGCGCCTTGCCCGCCGGGGAAAGATCGGCGCCGAGATCATGCGTGACACGCTCGACGGCGTGTTCACGGCCCTGCTCGACGAGGCCTACGACTGGGGCGCCGGCCTGCTCAAGTGGGGCGGCGACGCCCTGCTGCTCCTCTTCGACGGCCCGCTCCATGCGGAGCGGGCGGCGCGCGCGTGCTGGGAGATGCAGAAGACCCTCGACCGTGTGGGACGGCTTCGGGTCGGCGGCGGCACGATCGTCCTGCGCATGTCGATCGGGATCACCACGGGGAAGCTCGAGTTCTTTCTCGCCGGCAGCGTCCACCGGGAGCTGCTGATCGCCGGCCCTGGTGCAACCGAGACGGTGACGATCGAGGCGATCGCCGACGCCGGTGAGATCGGCCTCAGCGCCGCCCTCGCGGCAGTTCTCGACCCTCGCTGTGTCGGCCCTGCCAAGGAGCAGGCCCGCCTCCTGATCGCGCCTCCCGACGTGGAGCGCGACCGCGCCCCCGACGTCGGCTCGGTCGACCATCTCGACATCGCCTCGTGCATCCCGATCGCAGCGCGCAGCCACGTCCTCCTCGACCGCAGCGAGCCCGAGCACCGCACCATCACCGCCGCCTTCATCGACCTGATGGACACGGACGACCTGCTCGCGCGGCTCGGGCCCGACACGCTCGCCGCGGGCCTGCACGAGCGCCTGAGCGCCATCCAGGAGGCGGCGCTGAAGTACGAGGTGCCGTTCTACGAGACCGACGTCGGCAAGGGAAGCGTCAAGGCGCTGCTCACAGCCGGCGCGCCCTCGAGCACCGGGCACGACGAGGAGAGGATGCTGCGGGCCCTGCGGGAGATCATGGACCGCCCGGGAATCGTGCCGATGCGGATCGGCGTCAACACGGGCAAGGTGTTCACCGGCGACTTCGGGCCGCCGTACCGCCGCGCGTATCGCGTCTTCGGCGACGCGATCAACACGGCTGCCCGCGTCATGAGCAAGGCCGAGCCCGGCCAGATCCTCTCCACCCAGATCGTGCTGGATCGCTCGCAGACCACGTTCGGGATGACCCCCATCGAGCCGTTCAAGGCCAAAGGCAAAGCGAACCTCGTGCAGGCGTTCGTCGTCGGCGCCGTCGCCGGAACTCGCGAGAGCAGACGCGTGGAGACTCCGCTGATCGGGCGCGACCGCGAGATCGACACCCTCCTCCGAATCGTCGACGACGTACGGAACAGCAACGGCTGGATCATCGAGATCAGCGGCGAGCCCGGCCTCGGGAAGTCGCGACTCGTGCAGGAGCTGATCGAGCGTTCCCGCGACCTGGTCGTGCTGCACGCACGGTGTGAGGAGTACGAGTCCCTGACGCCGTACTTCGCACTGCGCAGCCCCATGCTCACCGTGCTTGGCCTCGACGTCCACGCCGATTCGCCAGAGGTCGAGGCACGCCTTCGTGAGGTGGTCGAGCGAGTCGATCCCACATTGGTTCCCTGGATCCCCCTCCTCGGAATCCTCGTCGGCCTCGACCTGCCACCGACGACCGAGACGGCGAGCCTCGACGAGCGTTTTCTCCGGGAGCGGCTCGCTGACGTGGCGATGCGCCTTCTCGTCTCGACGCTGGCGGGAACCGCCACAATGCTCGCCGTCGAGGACGTGCAGCACATCGACGAGGCGAGCACGGATCTCCTGCGGCGCCTCTGCGCCGCAGGGGCCGACCTGCGCCAGGTGCTCCTCGTGACACACTCTGACCCCACCACCACGTGGGCGCCGACGGGCGACGACGAGCTGCGATCGCTGGCGCTCACGCTCCGGCCGCTGCTCGAGCGAGATGCGGCGGAGATCGTGCGGGTCGCATCGGACGACCGACCGCTGTCACCGGACGACGTCGACGAGATCGCCGGGCGGTGTGCGGGGAACGCCCTGTTTCTCTTCGAGCTCCTCGACATGGTGCGCGCCACCGGCACCACCGAAGAACTCCCCGACTCCGTCGAATCGGTGATCGCGGGCGACATCGACCGCCTGTCGCCGACGGACCGGGCCATCCTCCGCTACGCGTCCGTGCTCGGTGCGACGTTCGATCCGGAGCTGCTGGCGCACGCGGTGCGCGACGAGATTCATCTCGACGGCGACGTCTACACGCGCCTGAGCGGGCTCGTCAACCCCGACATCGAGGGCGGTATGCGGTTCCGCAACACGCTCGTGCGAGACGCCGCGTATGAGGGCCTCCCGTTCCGGCGGCGGCGCGAGCTCCACGAGCGAGTCGGCGACGCGATCGAGGCGCTCTCGGGCTCCTCGCTCGAGGAGGAGGTTTCGGCGCTTGCGCTGCACTTCTTCGAGGCGAGGCGCGACGACAAGGCCTGGCACTATTGCCGGCTTGCCGGTGACCGTGCAAAGGCCGTGGTGGCCAACGTCGAAGCGGGTCGCTTCTACGGGCGTGCGCTCGACGCGGCGCGGCGTCTTCGCAATGTCCCTGCGCGCGAACGCGCGGAAGTATGGAAGTCGCTCGGTGCCGTCCAGGATGCCGCCGGGAGATTCGACGAGGCCTACGAGGCTCTCCGGCATGCGACGAAGCTACTCGCGGACGACCCGGCGGCTCGGGCCGAGACCTACGAGAATCGCTGCCGGGCGCGGATCCGCGCCGGAGAGTACAGCCGCGCACTCAGGGAGACGACGCTCGGCCTGCGCGCTGTCGACGCCTTGGACGCACCCGCTGCCGCCGGAGCACGGGCCCGGCTCCGCGCGCAGCGTGCGGAACTTCGCCTGCTTCAGGGCCATCCGCGGGAGGCAGTTGTCCTCGCACTGCAGGCGGTCGCTGAGGGCGAGCAGATCGACGAGCTCGAAGCTCTGGCCCGCGCGTACACGGCGCTCGACGGTGCGTATCAGATGCTCGGGGAGCCCGAGAAAGCCGTTCACGAGCGGAGAGCTGTCGAGATCTGGGCCCAACTCGGCCGACTGCGCTCGGTGGGCATCGTCGAGCTGAATCTGGGCGTGCAGGCGTATGCCGACGGGCGCTGGGAGGAGGCAATCGATTGGTACACGCGTTCCCAGGCCGATTGCGCCGCGGCCGGCGATCGCCAGAACGTCGCGATCGCCGCGGCCAACCTCGGCGAGGTGCTCGTCAGTCGCGGCGTGCTGGATGAGGCCGAGGCAGTCCTCGTTGACGCGCGCAGAGCCTTGCGAGCCGCCGGATTGACGCCGTACGCCCTGTTCGCCGAGACGCAGCTGGCTCGGGCGACGCTCGCCCGCGGCCGCGCCGACGAGGCCCTCGCATCGCTGCGCCGCATCGTCGACGAGGCTCGCGGCATCGGGCACGCGGGCATCGTGCTCGAGATCGCCGTCGTACTTTGCGCACGCGGCCACTGTCGCCGGTGATCCCGAGGGCGGCCTTTCGGTCCTGGACGGTGCGGCACTCGCCGCAGGTGACGAAGCGGTCATGCTCTCCGTGCCGGTGGACAGGGTGCGCGGGTCGGCGCTCGCCGCACTAGGGCTCTACGCTGAGGCAGGCGCCTGCTTTGCGCGCGCGCTGGCAGGCGCCCGCCAGCAGTCGTTGCTCTTCGAGCAGTTGCTCATCGTGCGCGAGCAGGCGGCGCTCGCCGGCCTGCTTGGAACGGCGCCGAGCCCGGAGGAGCTGTGCGAGACCGGCCGACTCGCGCAGCTCCTCGGGCTCGAGCCCGTCGCTCCCTAAGGGGTGCTCCTCCAGCCGTCGACCGACGAGTAGACCCACGCGGTGTAGATCCGTACGGCCGGCGACGGAGCCGGAGGCGGCGGCGCGGAGACCGTTGCGCTGATCAAGCAGGACGTGTGGGCCGTGAACCCGGGCGTCCCGTCCAGCGTGCCACCCGCCGGCAGGATATCGGCGGGCGTGACACTGGGAAGGAGGTCGAACAGCGCGCTCGGATTCCGGGGGTCGACCTTGCACAGGATCATCGGCGTCTTCGTGTTCCCGAACGGCGAAGAGTCGTCGTACACGAGCTCGACCACCGGATCCTGACCAGCCGCCGGCACGGTCCACGTGATCTTCTCGATGACTTCGGCCGCTGTGCCGCCCGTCGTCACGGGATGGAGGAGCGCGAACGGATCCGCGTTGGGCCCGGTGGCCATGACGTACGAAGCCGAGCACTTCGTCCCGGAGTTCTCGTCGATCTTCACCTCGTACACGAAGTTGTTCCCGAAGGGGCTCGCGACCGTGATCGTCTGGCCACACACGCTGGTCACCGTCGGATAATCCAGCCCGAAGTCGTTCCCGGCTGAGCCGTTGACAGCGAGGTTGGCGATCGCGTAGCCGACCGACAGCTCGTCCGTCGCTGTTCCCGCCGGCGGGCACGTCGCTCCCGACGTCGGCTTGGTCTCCCCGAGGGGCGTGACCGGCTTGACGAGACAGACGGTGTAGTTCGCGAGCGAGGGCGTCGTGAAGGTGTAGAAGCCGTCGGAATCCGTCGTCGCCGTGACGAAGCTGCTGCCCGAGTAGAGGCGGACCGTCGCGCCGCTCACCTTTTCCTCGGCCGGCTCGTCGACGAACGAACCATCCTGGTCGAGGTCCTTCCACACGGTGCCCGTGATGGTTGCGTCGGGATGGCGGAACCCGAAGTCGTTCCCCGCGGAGCCGGCCGGATAGGCGAGCGAGGCGATCGACCGCCCGTTCGTGCCGTCGGTCGTACAGGTCGCCGTAGGCGGCGGGTACGTCTGCGTCCACGGCCCACCCGGGCCAGGAGCCACGCAGACCGTGTAGGGGTCGCCATTCGGAACGCTCACGCTGTAGGTGCCGTCGCCGGTGCCGGTTCCCGCACCGTCCACGGCCGTCGTGGCCGTGCTCAAGGGGGTACCCGACGTTGTGGTACCCGCGTAGACGTTCACCGTCCAGCCGTTGAGCCCGGCATCACCGCTGCCGTACGCGCCGTACGGGACGCGTCGTGGTAGACGCGGCCGGTAATCGGCGCATTTGCAGGCACGACGCCGAAGCTCGTGTTCGAGAACGCCGACCCGTTCGGAGGGATTGCAGCGACAGGCTGGCCGTTGCCGAGCTCGTCCGAGGCGGTGCACAGGGTGGCGGAAGCCGAAGGCTCCACCTGCACCCATCTGTCCGTCGGCCTCACCGCGCAGAGCCGGAGTGCCGTCGCAGGCGGCACCGTGAGGCTGTAGGCGCCACTCCCGTCCACCGGTGCACTCCCGATCAAGACTGCATTCGCGTACGCGCGGACGGCCCACCCGGCCGAAGGCGCTGTTTCGCTCGCGTCCTTCGAACCATTTCCGGTGCTGTCACGGTAGACGTACCCCGAGACCGTGGCGTTCGGCACGACGTAGCAGAACGTCATGATGCTCAGGTTGTAGAGATTGCCGGGGGACTGCTGAGTCGCATGCACGCCGTTGTCACTCGTGACGCCGAAGTCGTTCGAGAGGCCGTTCGCGAGTGTCGTCGAGCCGGCCTGGAGGTAGTTCGTCCTGGGCGTGCGGTAGCGATACCATGCGGTCTGGGAGCCACCGTTGATGCCAAGGTCGACCACCTGGATGCCGCCGGACGCCGTCCAGTTGGCAGTCGTCTTCGTGACATTCCTCAGGGTGATCTTGTAGTCCGGGTTGCCGGGTGCCGAGTACACGCCGTTGTTCTTCGGATTGGTGATGACGATCGGCGCCGCCGTGGCCGTAGAGCCGACGGTCCCACACCCGAACGTCGTCCCTCCGACGCTCACGACCTGGGGCGTCACGAACTGCTGACTCGACCCGGGCGGGATGGGAACCGGATCGCCCGACGCGGCAACACTCGGAAGCACGAACCAGGCAAGCAGTGCCATCACCGAGAGGGCGAGCGCGATGCCCACGCCGCCCCGTCGGTTCCGCCGTACGGTGTTCCGGATCTCATTCGCCACAGCTAGTCCCCTTTTCTTCCCTCGAACAACGTTGGCCGCGACCGTTCGTCACGCACGCCGCCCAGCCACCCCACGCCCCTCGTGGCGCGCGCCTACCTTGCCACACGATTCCTGGCCGCGCAAGAGCGATTCCGGCACGCGCGGCACGCCGCTGCCGTTCCACCTGCCGGCCCCAGGCGCGCCCCGGGGCCTAGATCCGCTCGATGTTCGGGATCAGCCGACCGTCTTCGGTGACGGTGGCGTTCCAGTACTGGTAGGCGGGCTCGAGGTCGGCGATGTCCTGCCCGCGCTCGGCGACCCGCACCGGCTGTGAGGACTCCGGGGAGACGCGGTACTGGTACCACGAGATGTCCCAGGCGAACGTCAGCACCATCTCGGCGTTGACGCCCGAGAGCGGCGTGATCGAGGCGAGCGGATCGCCGAGCGCCCTTGCGACGCCGGCGATCGTGCGGCGGAACTGCGTCGCGTTGAAGAGCTCGGCGGCCTCGACGAGGGCGATCTCGTCGTCGCCGAGGCGGCGCAGGATCGGCTCGCTGACGACCGGTTCGACCTCGTCCTCGCGCGCTCCGAGGAGCGACTGCCAGAGCGACCGCTGCCGGCGCCGACGCGCCGGCTGCTGCAGCATCGGCGAGAGCGCGACGCCCTCCTTGACCCAGCCCTGGTCGACCGCGGTGTTCGTGCAGAGCGGGCACACGTCGACGTACCTGGTGCCGTCGGGCGAGTACCGGAGCGCGTGCTCACCCTGCAACAGAGTTCGCTCGCAAACGACGCAGGTTCGCGTCGCCGTGGTCTTGATCACGCGCATGGACGTATCAGTATAGCCCGGATGCAGGGAATTCTTCCGGGTCGGCGTCAGGCGTGGACGAGATCGCGGGCCTTCCGCGTCTCCTCGATCACCTTCTGTGCCACGTGAGCCGGGACTTCCTCGTACCGCAGGAAGTGCATGGCGTACTCGCCGCGTCCGCCCGTCATCGAGGTCAGTGACTGCGCGTAGGTCAGGAGCTCCGCCATCGGCACCTCGGCCTTGATCGTCGTCATCCCGGCCGCGGGCTCCATGCCGTGCAGCCGGCCGCGCCTCGAGTTGAGATCGCCGTTGACCGAGCCGACCGCCTCGTCCGGCACGGTCACCTCGAGCTCCATGATCGGCTCGAGCAACACCGGCGTCGCTCTGGCGTACGCGTCCTTCCACGCCATCGAGCCGGCAACCTTGAACGCCATCTCGGACGAGTCGACGTTGTGGTACGAGCCGTCGACGAGCCGCACCCGGACGCCCTGCACCGGTGCACCCGCGAGCTCGCCGTGCGCCATCGCCTCCTGGATCCCCTTGTCGACCGCCGGCCGGTAGCTCTGCGGGATCACGCCGCCGACGATCTGGTCGACGAACTCGTAGCCGACGCCGCCGTCGAGCGGCTCGATCACGATGTGGCAGTCGCCGAACTGGCCGCGGCCGCCGGTCTGCTTGCGGTAGCGGCCGTGGGCGCGGGCCTCGGAGCGGATCGTCTCGAGGTACGGCACGCGGGGCGGGTGCAGCTCGATGTCGACGCCGAAGCGCCGCTTCGCGCGCTCGAGCGCGACCTCGACGTGCATCTGGCTCATCCCGGAGAGGATCTCCTCCCCGGTCTGCTGGTCGCGGCGCAGCCGCAGCGTCGGATCCTCCTCCGCGAGCCGGCGGATGGCCGAGGCGACCTTCTCCTCTTCTCCCTTGATCCGGGGCGTCACGGCGAAGCTCATCACCGGGTCCGGGAATGCGATCTCGGGCAGGTCGACGCCGATCTCGCGGTCGGTGAGCAGATCGCCGGTGCGAACGTCCTTGAGCTTCGCGACGGCGCCGATGTCGCCCTCGCCGAACTCCTTCACACCGGCGTTGCCCTTGCCCTGGAGCTGCAGCAGCGTCCCCATCCGCTCCTTGGCATGGCCGCGGGCGTCGACGAGGGTCGAGTCGGCGGTGACGGCCCCCTTGAGGACCCGGAACAGGTTGATCCGGCCCGCGAACGGGTCGGCGAGCGTCTTGAAGACGAACGCCGCCGTGTCGGCGCCCTCGATCTCGATCGGCGCGCCCTTCCTGGCCGGGGAAGGCACGCCCTCGACGATCAGATCGAGCAGCGCATGGGTGCCGAGGTTCTTCGTGGCGACGCCACAGGCGACGGGGAACACCTCGCCGCGCGTGATCGCGAGCTTGAGCGCGGACGCGACCGCGTGCGAGTCGAGCTCCTCGCCGCCGAGGTACTGCTCCATCAGGGCCTCGTCGGTCTGGACGACCTCGTCGAGCAGCTTCTCGCGGTACTCCTGCGCGATCTCGAGCATCTCGTCGGGAATCGCGCTCGGCTCGGCCTCCTTGCCGCCGTTCGGCGTCGTGTAGGCGCACATGTGGAGGACGTCGACGATCCCCGAGAGCTCGTGCTCGGCTCCGATCGGCAGGTGCACGGCGACGCAGCGGGAGGAGAACTGCTCCTGGATCTGGGCCAGCGTACGGTAGAAGTCGGCGCGCTCGCGGTCGAGCATGTTGACGAACAGGACGCGCGCAAGGCCCGAGGTCGTCGGCCAGGTGCTTGACGCGCGCTGTCCCGACCTCGAGCCCCATCACGCCGTTGACGACGACGAGCGCACCCTCGACGACCCGCAGCGCGCAGCGCGCCTCGCCCTGGAAGCTCGGGTCGCCCGGCACGTCGATGAGGTTGATCTTCCGCCCCTGCCAGTCCGTGTGCGCCAGCGTGAGCGAGATCGACATCCTGCGCTTCTGCTCGTCCTCGTCCCAGTCGCCGACCGTCGTGCCGGCTTCGACCGTGCCGAGCCGGTTGATCTCCTCGGTCTGGTAGAGCAGCGCCTCGACGAGGGACGTCTTACCGGTGCCGCGATGGCCGACGACAGCGACGTTGCGGATCTTTCCGGGCTCGATTGCGGCCATTTGGCGTCCGTCTCCTCCTCGGGGTGTCTGGGCCCTCCGAGTCTAAAGGGACACCGCCGAGCCGTGCAGCGCCAAGCGGCGACAGGCTTCAGCCTGTCGTCCGGGCTCGTCCTACGTCTCGGCTGTCTCGCGCATGCCGCCCGAGAGCCGGGCCTTGAGGCGGAGCACGGCCTTCGTGTGGAGCTGTGAGACGCGTGACTCGGTGACGCCGATCACCTCGCCGATCTCGCGCAGCGTCAGCTCCTCGTAGTAGTAGAGCGTGACGACGAGCTTCTCGCGCTCCGGGCAGCCGGGCGATCGCCTCGCCGAGCGCCTCGCGCATCTCCGTCTGCTCGAGCGAGAACTCCGGGTCGGGCGCGTCCTCGTCCTCGATCGTGTCGATCAGGGCGATCTGGTCGCCACCGCCCGATGGCGACCAGAGCTCGTCGAGCGCCGCCATCGAGGAGCGGGAGATCTCGGAGAGGCTGTTCTCGAGCTCGTCGGTCGTGATCCCGACCTTGGCCGCGATCTCCTCGTCCGTCGGCGCACGGTGGAGGCGGCGCTCCAGCTCGGCGATCGCGCGCTCGATCTCTCGAGCGCGCGTGCGCACCGAGCGGGGCACCCAGTCGAGCGAGCGGAGCTCGTCGATGATCGCGCCCTTGATGCGGCTGATCGCGTAGGTCTCGAACTTGATCTCGCGATCGGGGTCGAACCGCTCGATGGCGCCGATCAGGCCGAGCAGGCCGTACGACACGAGGTCCTGCTCGTCGACGTGCGCGGGCAGCGTGGCGCCGAGGCGGCCGGCGACGAACTTGACGAGCGGGGCGTACGTCAGGATCAGCCGGTCGCGCAACGCCTGGTCGCGCGTCGTCCGGTAATCCTGCCACAGCGCCTGCGTCTCGGTTCCAGGCTTCACGGACATCGCGAACAGAATACGCCGTTGGCTCGCAAAACCTTCTTTCGACTGTCGTCGGCTTACGGCCAGGCCTTGCGGGAGAGGTCGCCCATCCAGAGCGCGAGCCCCGCAGCGGCCAGGCCGATCACGATCGCGCGGCCGCCCGATAGCACCGCGTACGCCGCCAGTACGGCGAGCGCGATTGCGATCGTGAGGAAGAGGAGCGAGAGCGCGCGACGCTGCACGCCGCCGAGGCTACACTGCTGCGTGCAACCCAGGGGCGTGGCTCAATTGGTAGAGCACCGGTCTCCAAAACCGGGGGTTGCAGGTTCGAGTCCTGCCGCCCCTGCTGGGTTTACCCGTGCTCATCGGCGTCTTCCGTCGCCTTCACAGGGACAAGGTGCCGTTCTCGTACCCGAGGGGCTCACCCGACTCTGGGAGTACTCGGGGCCAACACGAACGCCTCGAGCGTCAGGTGCTGTGCCGCGGGGATCACGCGATCACACCAGCACGAGTACGAGCAGACCACGAGACCTGCGAAAAGCCCTTACGAGGCTCCCATCGCCTTCTGCATTTGCGCCGTGTCCGTGAATTGTTGGAAGCTCGCCACCTTGCCGTCCTTGAACGTGAAGACATGGCAGAACTGGGCGTCGATTTCGGCCCCAGTCGCCAGGTACTTCCCCGTATAACGGCCCTCGACGACAACCGTGTCTCCCGCGTCGTGATACTGGCCGGGGTGGACGGCGAAACCGTCCCACTCCGACACGAGCTTCATGAACAGGTTCTCCACGATCGCGTCCGCCCCGACCCAGGCGGCACCGCTCGGCTGGTACGGGTTCCCCTCGGCCTCGCGCCAATGAATGTCCGCGTCCATGCCTCCGACGACCGTTGCAACATCGCCCTGGGCAAACGCTCCGTACAAGCCTCGTACCGCATCGACGCTGCTCATGCAAACACCTCCATGGTCGGGAAGGGCAGTCTATAGCGGCGCTCGTTTGCGCGTTCGCGAGCAACTCACGACCCGGCCTGGACAGGTTGACGCGGACTCCCGACAGTGCGCGTCCTCGTCGCGCTCTCGGTAGCTCTCCAGGCGGTTCCGGTTTCGCTCAGCAGGAGAACCGGGCGATCAGGTGTTTTCCCGCAGCCCAGATCTCGGTCGCAGAGAGAGCGGCGACATCTTCCAGGGTCGTGCCGCGGAGGCCGTCGAACGGGGTGCGCTGAATCCGCCACGACCGCCCGTTCCAGTGCCTGATCAGCGGAAGACCGGGGCCAGACGTTGTGCCTCCCACGAACCAGACGTCGGTGGCCGACACAGCTGCGAGATCGCGCAGGTCGCCACCTCCCCGGTAGTCGTAGACGATCCTCTGCCTGCGACCGTCCCAGCGAAGGACCTGCTCCACATCAGGATGGCTCATCATGCGGAGGTACGAGGCCGCGAGCGTCCAGACCTCGCTCGTTGCGCGGACATCCACGGCGGAGAACACACTGGAATCTCGAGGACGGCGTGAGTCTGGCCGCTCTGGTGGTGCTGTAGCCGACGATCTGGTTGTGGTTGTTGCTTTCGCCGGCCCTCGCACAAGGAACGACCTACAGGGCCATCAGCGGAGACCCGACTACGAGCCGGGCCTCCGCTCGTCCGCCCGCCCGGACGGATCCGATGCCGCTTTCGCGGGTCTCACTCGCTGCTCGACGGCGGTGCGGCGACGTAGAACGTGCCACCTCTGAGAGCGAAGATCAGGCAGCCGGCAAGCCTGTTGAACGAGGTGTCGGGGCTCGGCTGCAGGGTTCGCCAACCACCCCACAGGCACTTGCCCGCGTTGGCCACGTTGTCGCGCGGTGCCGCCGTTGCACTGGCGCTGCCGACAAGGCCGACCACAAGGGCCAGGACGGTTACGAGACCGAGCCTGGCACGACCTCCGTTGTGGTGCAACTGCATTTGAACCCCCTTCGTCGTCTGGAACCGATGGGATCCCTATCGGAGATCCGGGGCGTCAGGCGGTGACCAGGTCGAGGGACATCACTCCACTACACTCGACCACCGCGATCTGACCCACCGGACCCTCCGACACACGCAGCCCGAGCGCCAACCGAACTACCGAGCTCCCGCTGCCAACACTCCGGACTGAGCGCCCGGACG
This sequence comes from uncultured Thermoleophilia bacterium, assembly GCA_963792455.1. GTDB lineage: Bacteria > Actinomycetota > Thermoleophilia > Gaiellales > Gaiellaceae > Gaiella. Next base: position 599,772 of record CAWBWA010000011.1, on the reverse strand, counting down.
CGGAAGCCTCGGATAGGTTGGGCACATGTCGTTGCCACCCGACGCCAACAGGCTGGAGTCGGATCACCTCCCCACTCCGTTCAGCGCCGCGGACATTCGTTCCGGATGCCCGGTCGGCCGCACGATCCGGCTCCGGAGTGAGGCGCCGGGAAGCGAGCCGACCTTCCGCCGGATCCGCTTCGTGGAGGTGGACGCCGACGGCGCGGTCCAGGAGTTCCAGTCGCTCGATGCCGGCGGGCGGCCGATCGGCGAGCCGTCGCTTCGCCGCTCCAGCTGGCTCGAGTTGCAGTACCACGCCTCGCAGCCGGCCTCCGTCACGGTGATCGACGAGGTCGATCTGGCCTTGCCGTCCGGGATCGAGGCGTGCTGGCGCTACACGATCGGCGCCGGCGACGAGCGCACGACCTTCTGGTTCGCCAAGAGCCGCGCGGGTCTGCCCGTTCAGGTGGAGGAGCGGCTGGGCGGCGAGCTCGTCAACCGGTCGGTCGTGATCGGAGACATGGTGGAGTAGCCGGGCGGGGTGGCGCAGCACCCATGTCATCTGCTGCAGCGTCAAGACCCGCCCACCGGGTCAGCGCGCTCACGCTGCCAGAGTGTCCCCACAAAAGGGTGCCAACGGTTGCCTGGCCACGGAAAGTGGCGGAAGGAGCGACCGATCCGCCACCTCGTCCCCTCGTCGCTCCCTCCACGCTGTGCCGCAGCGTCCTGGGGTTGTACTCCTTTCGGTGCCGTTTGTCCAGTGATACACATCAAGCTCCAGCTAGGCAGCAGGCTGGCAGCCTGCGATTCCGCCCTTCGGGTACGAGCGACACAAGTCGAGCCGCGCCCGTGGCCCCCACCAGCGCGCGAGATCGAGGCCGACGAGCACCCCCGCCGTTCGCTGGCCGAGGATATCCTCCGAGCCGAGACCGATCTGCAGGATGCCCACGACCCGGCCTGCGTCGTCAACGAGTGGAGCGCCGCTCGCGCCCTCGGCACCCAGCATCCTGACCGCGAGCAGCGGAGCCCCATCGACCCTCCCGCGCTCGATGATCTTGCCCTGATTGAGACTCAGCCGGTTCCCGAGCGGATACCCCACCATCGCGAGGTTCGCGCCGGCCGGCGGCCCCGACGCCCTGACCCTGAAGAGATGACCACCGACAGCTGCACGGTCGAGCTTGACCGTCCCCAGATCAGCCGCCTCCTCGGAGGCCCGGCCACCGGACCAGTACACCCATCGCTTCCCGGTGAACGTCTCGCCATTCACCCGCACGCGCACCCTGCACGCCCCCTGGAGCACGTGCCGGGCCGTCATCACCACCGAGTCACCGACCAGGAACCCCGTTCCCTGCCCGACGGCGCGACCACCACACCCGTACGTCCTGATCAGGGCGACGCCGGTCGAGATCTCCTCGAAGAGAGCCGGGCTCAACGCGGTCGCCGCGCGAGGCGCTGACGGAAAGGAGCCGACCGTGGCAACCAGCAGGCAGGACGCCGAGACCGCAGCCCAGCGGCGCGCGGCAACGGCGCGGAGCCCGCGTCGTTTCACGGTTCCGTCGCCATCCGTGCGGGTCGCCACGGAAGCGAGAGAGCACTGTGGCATCCCTGACCTCAACCTGTCCATCGCTGTTCGCTGCTTCCCTGACTATCGCCGCATGGCTCGGCCCCCACATCGGGGAACCCACTGAACTGCGCTCGGTGAAGCCACCGCGGCGCGAGGTGCAGCGCCGCCGTCGACCACGGCTACCCGGAATGACCAGCGCCCGCCGCCGGCACGCGAGGCAGAGCACGCGGCGTCGCGGCGCTCGGGAGATTCGAGGCCGGCGAAGCCCCCTAAGAGCACCGCCGGCCTCAACGAGTGCTATCGGCAGAACAGGCAACGGCCATGAGGTGTTCCGATCGTCGTATCCTTGGACCGGGCCGGGCCTTGTCTTCGGCGTCTGCGCCTTCCTCCCCCTAAGAGGTGCAGTCGCGTGGGGCCCGGCCTCCCACGGCCGGCCGTCGACCGGCCGGGGGAGGCGACGAGCCGGCCCTGGCGCGGCGGACGTCTGCGCCGACGCGTACTCTCGGATGCATGACCGTGCTGACGACGAGGGTCGATCGTGCCTCGGAGGCATTCGTCGCCCGGCGCGCCCACATGGAGGGCCTGCTCGCGGAGCTGCGTGAGCGGACCGCTCTCGTCGCGGCAGGCGGCGGCGAACAGGCCACCGAGCGCCACCGCTCGCGCGGGAAGCTCACCGCCCGGGAGCGCATCGACCGGCTCGTCGACCCCGGCACCGCCTTCCTCGAGCTGAACGCCCTCGCGGCCTGGGACGTCTACGACGGCCAGGCGCCGGCCGCAGGGATCGTGACCGGCATCGGCGTGATCGAGGGCCGCTGCTGCGTCGTCGTCGCGAACGACGCCACCGTGAAGGGCGGCTCGTACTTCCCGCTCACCGTGAAGAAGCACCTCCGCGCCCAGGAGGTGGCCGAGCAGAACAGCCTCCCGTGCGTCTACCTCGTCGACTCGGGCGGGGCGTTCCTGCCGCTCCAGGCCGACGTGTTCCCGGACCGCGACCATTTCGGGCGCATCTTCTTCAACCAGGCCCGGCTCTCTGCGCGCAACATCCCGCAGATCGCCGTCGTGATGGGCTCGTGCACCGCCGGCGGCGCCTACGTTCCCGCGATGAGCGACGAGACGGTGATCGTCGAGGGCACCGGCACGATCTTCATCGGCGGCCCACCGCTCGTGAAGGCCGCCACCGGCGAGGACGTGACCGCCGAGGAGCTCGGCGGTGCCACGCTGCATACGCAGGCGCTCCGGCGTCGCCGACCACTACGCGGTGTCGGACGAGCATGCGCTCGCACTCGCCCGCCAGATCGTCCGCCACCTCGGCGACCCCGCGCCCCCGCCGTGGGAGGTCGCAGAGCCCGAGCCGCCCGCCGTCGACCCGGCCGACCTGTACGGCATCGTGCCCGAGCACTACCGGCACGAGCTCGACCCTCTCGAGGTCATCGCCCGCCTCGTCGACGGCAGCCGCTTCCACGAGTTCAAGGCGCTCTACGGCGACACGCTCGTCTGCGGTTTCGCGCGGATCGAGGGGCACCCGGTGGGAATTCTCGCCAACCGCGGTGTCCTCTTCGCCGAGTCGGCACAGAAGGGCGCGCACTTCGTCGAGCTCGCCTGCAAGCGCCGCATCCCGCTCGTCTTCCTCCAGAACATCACCGGCTTCATGGTCGGCAAGGACGCGGAGGAAGGCGGCATCGCCCGCGACGGCGCCAAGCTCGTCACTGCAGTCGCCTGCGCCGACGTCCCGAAGTTCACCGTCGTCACCGGCGGCTCGTTCGGCGCCGGCAACTACGCCATGTGCGGCCGCGCCTACGGTCCGCGGCAGTTGTGGATGTGGCCCAACGCCCGCATCTCCGTGATGGGAGGCGAGCAGGCGGCAATGGTGCTGTCGATGGTGGGAGACGCCGATCCCGATGCGATCCGCGCGTCCTACGAGCACGAGGGATCGCCCTACTTCTCCACGGCACGCCTCTGGGACGACGGGATCATCGACCCGGTCGACACCCGCCGCGTCCTGGCCCTCGGGCTCGCCGCCGCTGCGAACGCACCCGTGCCGGAGACGACCTTCGGCGTCTTCCGGATGTAGACGGAGCCGCCCCGATCCGTCAAGCTGTAGCGCGGCATCCGTACCCGGACGAGGAGAGACCATGCCCTACAAGGCGCTCGACGCAGACGACATCAAGCTCACCTGGGGCACGTTCCGGATGGTGCGCCACGAGCTCGGTGGCACGGCGTTCGGCCTCAATCAGATCGACTTTCCACCCGGCAAGGTCGGCCCGGAGCACGACGAGCTCCAGTCCGGACAGGAGGAGATCTACTACTGCATCTCCGGCTCGGGCACCCTCACGATCGACGGCGACCCGCTCGAGCTACGCCCGGGCCGGTACGTCCTCGTCTCGCCCGATGCGAAGCGACACCCCGAGGCCGGGCCGGACGGGATGTCGTTCCTCTGCGTCGGGGGCGTCCCCGGCGGCGTCTACGAGCCCTGGGCGCCGCCCGAGGAGTGATCGACGTCTGCGCCCGCCTCGCCAACGCGCAGTACCTGTGCAACCACCCGCTGGGCGGCGATCGGTCCCGCTGAGTCGGAGTAGGTGGAACCGGGCGTGCGTAGTTTCGGGCACCCGGACTCCATGATTCCTCCGATGACAACGACCCCGGGCGGGCATAGGTTCAAGGTATGGAGGCTCCGCGGGATACCTGCGGTAGCACCTCCGGTGCCGAACCTCCGCACCGCATCAAGCGACGCGCGACCCTTGCGGGGGCCGTACTCCTCGCCTGTGTCGCTGCCTCCACGCTCTCGGCGAGCACCCGCTCATCCCAGGCGGGTCGAGATCCTCCGGGCCGTGCAGCGGTGCGGCCAGGGCCGGCGGTGCAGCCGCGGCCTGAGCGGACCTGTCCCAGGCGGACGGCGAGCTCCGCCTACACGAGCGCCGTTGCCCAGGCAATCGCCTCCCGGCGCGACGTCTGGGGCGAGCGGCTTCTCGCCGCGCCCGACGGCCCCACGTACGAGGCGGCGCGGCAGTTCCTCTCCCCCTTGCTGTACGGCCAGCAGCGCCAGTATCGCCCGCTGACGCCGTCAGGCGTCTACTACCTGGCCTTCTCCTACCCGCTCAGCGCCAGCAGCAAGCCGATGTACGCGCTGCACGTCGCGGACGGCAGTCAGGTCATCACCAGGAGGATCGGACCATGGAGCCCGAGCCTGACCGTCAACGTCGGCCGCCACGGCCGCGAGCGCTACGGTGCGTGCCTCGCCTGGCTGGCCCCGGCAAGGCTCGCGGAGGGCTATCTGCCGATCCTTCAGACCTCGTATGTCGATGCCGGCGGCGTTCGCTACCGTCAGGAGTCGTTCCTGGCCCGTGTCAAGGGCTGGCGCCCGCTCGTGAGCCTCGTGCGGCTCCGCATCGACACGCGATCCTCGCGGACTGCCGCAGTCGTCCGGTTCATCCCCTCCCAGGAGAGCCTCGTGCACCGGGACGACCGACTCGACACGAAGGCCGGCACGGCGCTGATGGCGAGCGAGGGTGCCGCGTACGACGGTCGGGCGCTCAGGTTCCGCGTCCCGCCCGGAAGGGTGAAGGTCGTGTACGCCACCTGGGTGCTGGGCCCGGCCCTGATCCCGCGGGTGAAAGCCGATCAGGCGACCTACGCCACGATGCGGGCAGACGTCGCCCGCTTCTGGAAAGCCCGGCTCGCGATGGGAGCCCAGTATTCCGTGCCCGAGGATCGCATCCAGGACGCGCAACGCGCCATGGTGATCCAGCAGATCGGCCACTCGTGGCGCTACAGCGCCGGTAACCCGTACGAGGAGCTGTCCTACGCCGAAGGCACCGACACCGCCGAGGTCATGTCGCGCTACGGCTATCCGGACATCGCGCGCAACATCCTCTCCTTTGCACTCAAGCGCCTACCGCGGCGCTTCTCCGCGTGGCGCGCCGGCGAGCGTCTGGTTGCGGAGGCGCTCCACTACCAGCTCTACGGCGACAAGGCCCTGGTCGACGCCGACACACCCGGACTGGTCAGGGCGGTCGATCTGCTCGAGGCCCAACAGTTGAGGGACGGGCCGAATGCGGGCCGGCTCGAGCCCGAACCGCTCTGCTCCGACCAACCCGAGTACGTCGACAGCGTCACCGCGCAAACGGTCGCCTGGCAAGGCCTCCTCGCGATGGCACGTGTGTGGTCGGCCACCGGTCACCCCGGGCAAGCGGCCCGCGCACGTCGGCTGGGACTCACGCTCGAGTCGGCCCTCCGACCGGCGGTTCGCCAGAAGCTGACCCGGCTCGCCGACGGAACCATCTTCCTGCCGGAGGATCTCAGCGGCTACACGGCGCCCTACGACAACCTCAGCCTCACGCGCGCGGGCTCCTACTGGAACCTCGTCGTTCCGTACGCGCTCGCCACGGGCTTCTTCCCGCCAGACAGCGCCGAAACGCACGGGCTGATCCGGTACATGCTCGCGCACGGCTCGCGACTCCTCGGAGTGCCGCGCGCCGACGCGCACGTCGTCTACCCCGACTGGGTCGAGGGGAAGACGGCCGGGCTGGGGCAGATCTACGGACTCGCCGCCTCCCGCTTCCTCGCTGACAACGACCGCCCGGACCAGCTCGTGCTTTCGCTCTACGGGCTACTGGGCGCCGCGATGACACACAACACCTTCGTGTCGGGCGAGGCGGTGTCGGTCGTCCCCCTCGGGGACACCTACCACCGAAAGACCTACATGCCGCCGAACTCCGGCGCCAACAGCACCTTTCTCGAGACGTTCCGGCTGATCCTCGTACAGGAGCCGCGCGGCCCGAGGGGTGCGCCCCGTGGCCTCGATCTCGCGTTCTCCACCCCCCGCAGCTGGCTTCGGAGCGGCAAGACGATCCGCGTCATCCGGGCACCCACGAGCTTTGGCACTCTGTCCTACTCGATCCGGCGCCGCGGCCACGTCATCCACGTCCGCGTCGATCCCCCGCCGCGCCGGGTACCGTCGTTGCGCCTGCGGCTGCGGTTGCCGGCGGGCGAGATGCTCGCAAGCGTCACGGTCGGCGGCCGGCGTCTGCGGTTCGACCGGGCCACCGGAACGATCCGGCTCTCCGGCCACTTGAAGCCGTTCGACCTGTTCGCCGCAGTGGAGGGAACGTCCTAGAGGCTTGATGCGCATTAGAAGCACGTCTGGATGCGGCCCTGCACACGGCGGATCGCGTCCGCCGAGGACGACCCCAAGGCAACCAGCCTTACCGCCGCCCTCGTCGAACACGCTCCTTGGTGCAGAACCGCCCCAGCCACACTCCTAATACACATCAAGCCTCTAGGCCGCGGCCGCCCGCAGGCCCGCCTCGTCCACCAGCAGGTCGATCACCGCGCGCAGCTGCGCCACGAGCTCCGCTTCGGGCTCCACGAGCCGCTCGTGGGCCTTGCCGAGCGAGAGCTCGGCACCGACGACGCGGGCGCCCATCAGGCCGAGCACCTTGCGGGCTTCGGCCTGCGCCCAGACGCCGCCGAAGGAGCCGGGGCTTGCGCCGATCACGGCGACGGGCTTGCCGCGGAAAGCCGCTGTCTCACGGGGCCGAGAGCCCCAGTCGAGCGCGTTCTTGAGCGCGCCCGGGATCGAGCCGTTGTACTCGGGGGTCGCGATCAGAACGGCGTCGGCATCGGCGACGGCGGCCCGGAAGCCGGCAACGGCAAGCGACGGGGTGCCCTCCGCGTCCTCGTCGAACGCCGGCAGGTCGCGGAGCCCCTCCCAGACGACGAGCTCGGCGCCGTCCGGGAGGTTGTCCGCTGCGAGCTGGAGGAGCTGCCGGTTGTACGAGCCCGCGCGGAGGCTGCCCGCGATGCCCAGGATCTCCATCTAGCTCTCCTCGGCGAGCACGAGCTCGAGCTCGGCCTCGAGCTTGACGTCGTTGCCGACCGCGAAGCCGCCGGTCGGGAGCGGTGCGTTCCAGTCGAGGCCGAATGCCGTGCGGTCGACGACCGTCTTCAGCTCGAGGCCGAGGCGAGAGCTGCCGTCGAACGCGTGGGTGACGGGGCCGCTGACCGTTCCGGTGATCGTGACGGGACGCGTCACGCCCTTGAGCGTCAGCTCGCCGTCGATGTCGAGCTCGTCGCCCGAGACACGGATCACCGTGGAGCGGAACGACAGCTGCGGGTTGCGCTCGGCGTCGAAGAAGTCGGGCGAGAGCAGGTGACCGTTGAGGTTGGGCTCGGAGACGCTCACCGAGGCGACGTCGACCGTGCCGCGAAGGCCGCTCTCGTCGAGGGTCACGTCGAACGTGCCGAAGCCGCCGCGGAAGTTGGCGACGACCATGTGCCTGACGGAGAAGCCCACCGTCGAATGAAGCGGGTCGAGCTCCCAGGTGCCGGCCGGAAGTGCAGTGCGGATCTCGGTAATCGTGCTCACAGGAGTGTTCCTTTCTCGCTACTATTTGATGACTCAACTACCTTAGCGGAGAACTCATTGTCTCGTCAAGTATTGACTCCACAAGTTTCTGCACAGACCGTGTTCGCCCGGCTCCTCCACGCTCACGGGTCGCTCGTACGCGAGATCGAGGCGCGGACGCTCGCAGAACACGGGCTCAGCGCGAACGACTTCGAGACGCTGCTCCACCTCTCGCGTGCCGAGCGCGGCGAGATGCGGCGGATCGACCTCGCCGAGCGCCTCCGCCTCACGCCGTCGGGGGTCACGCGCCTGCTGGACGGGCTCGAGCAGGCCGGGCTCACGGCTCGCGGCGGCTGTCCCACGGACGCCCGGGTCACCTACGCGGTGATCACGGGTGACGGCCGGCAGATGCTCGCCCGCGCCGCCTGCACGCACGCCGCGGCCTGCGACGAGCTCATCGGCGCCCACCTCTCCCCCGGCGAGCTCGACGAGCTCGCCGGCCTGCTCGGCCGCCTGCCCGGCGTGGACGACGTCGACGCGCGCTCCTGCTCGGGCGGGGTCTAGCCGGTACTCCACGCCACCCCAACCCCGGCGCCCGGCTGAAGCCAGGCACCGCGCCCGATCCGGCGAGGTCTAGCGGGCGTCCGACTTCAGTCGGACGCCCGGGTCTCACTCCGCCGCAACCCCGGCGCCCGGCCAGAGCCAGGCACCGTGGCGGCGAGCTCCTGCGCCTCGGCCGGCGTGAGATCGCGCAACGGGGCCCGGACGTCGGACCGAATCGGGACTCCCTGGGCGGCCAGGATCCTCTTCATCGCCGCCTGACGTGGGAACCGCTCGACCGCGGCTCGGAGCGTCGCGAGCGACTCGGCACCGGCCGCTGTCGGGTCGCCGACGACCGCAGCCACCTCCTCCGGGAACGCCGAGGCGAGCGCGGACACGGCGCCGACGGCACCACCCTCGATCCCCCGGTGGATGAGCGACTCGGGGCCCACGAACACGTCGAGGCCGAGCGTGAGGTACGGCTCGAACACCTCCCAGGGGGCATCGCTCACCTTCAGGCCCACGAAGTTCGGCGCTTCGTCGCTCAAGCGTCGCAGCACGTCGAGCGCGACGGCGTACCCGCTCGTCCGGGCGAACTCGTAGACGTAGAAGGGCAGCGGCGCGCACGCGTGCGCGGCAGCCGAGAAGTGCATCAGCTGCGCCGGCTCGTCGAGCGGGAAGTACGGCGGGCCGATGACCGCGACCGCCGTCGCGCCCGCCTCGGCAGCATCTGCTGCGAGGGCAACGGTATCCGCGGTCGTCTGCGCTCCACAGTGGGCGGCGACGTCGAGCCGCCCTCCGGCGGCCTCGACGAAGAGCCGCAGACCCCGCCCGCGCTCGTCGACCGAGAAGAGCACCCCCTCACCGTTCGTGCCGAAGGCGAGGACGCCGTCGAGGCCGGCTGCGACGTACCGCTCGACGAGAGGGCCGAAGGCGTCCTCGTCGAGACGGGTACCGCCCGCGAGCAGCGGCGTCACCGAGGCTGCGAGGGCTCCGTGCAGACGGCCGTCCAAGGACATCCTGCGACTCTAGACTGCCTGGCAATGGACGCGCTGCGGATCGAACGGGACGACGACGTGCTCCGCGTCACCCTGACCCGTCCCGAGACGCGGAACGCCTTCGACGCGACGCTGATCGAGGAGCTCGCAGAGGCGTTCGTCGACGTCGGCAAGGCGCGGGCTGTCGTACTCGCGGGGGCAGGCCCGAGCTTCTGCGCAGGCGCCGACATCGAGTGGATGCGCAACTCGATTGCGCTCTCGCACGAGGAGAACGTTGCCGACGCGAACGCGCTCCGGCGGATGCTGGAAGCGATCGACACGTGCCCGGCGCCCGTGATCGCACTCGTGCAGGGGCACGCCCTCGGCGGCGGCGCCGGCCTCGTGGCCACGGCCGACATCGCGCTCGCCCACGAGCGGGCCGTCTTTGCATTCTCCGAGGTCAAGCTCGGGATCATCCCCGCCGTGATCTCGCCCTATGCGATCCGTAAGGTCGGCGAGAGCGCAGCCCGCCGCTACTTCGTCACGGGCGAACGCTTCGACGCGGCGACCGCCCTGAGGATCGGCCTCGTCCACGGAGTCACCGCCGATCCGGAGGCAGCCCTCGCGGGCGTGCTCGACGAGCTCCGCACCGCCGGCCCACGTGCCGCCCGGCATGCCAAGCGGCTCGTGCTCGACCGGCCGGACGGCCCGGAGACGGCCCGCCGGATCGCCGAGCGGCGAACGAGCGCCGAGGGCCAGGAAGGGCTGCATGCCTTCTCCGACGGCCGCGTCCCGGGTCGCCCGGGATTCGCGTCGTGGTGTCCCCCCGACCCTGGCGGTTAGGTGTCGCCGGCCCCGAGCCGGGCGCCCCGGCTGCCGCCGGCCCGGGCCCGGGGGTCGATCACCCCAACCAGCAGATCGGCGGCGAGGTTGGCCAGGACCACGACCGCCCCGGTGACGAGCACGATGCCGACGATGACGGGTCGGTCGAAGCCGGCAAAGCCCTGGAGCGCCACGATCAGCTGCCGGCCGAGACCGGGGAGCCCGTACACCACCTCGATGAAGAGCGCGACACCCAGCGCCGTCCCGACGTCCATCGCCACCATCACGACGACGACGGCGAGCACGCTCGGAACCACGTGCCTGCTCAGCACCTGTCGCTCGCTCGCGCCCTTCGCCCGTGCCACGTTGATGAAAGGCTCACGGAGAACCGACGACGACTGCGTCCGGATCTGCCGCAGGTAGAGCGCCAGGAAGAGCAGGCTGAACGAGAGCCAGGGCAGCAGGAGGTGCGTCGCCCAGTCGACGGGACCGCCACATTCGCCCACACCGCTCGCGATGCTGTTTGCGCCGATGTCGCCGAAGAACGGACAGTACCCCTGATCAGGAACCCAGCCGAGCTTCCGTCCCACGAGCAGCTGCAGGAGCAACGCCGCGACCAGCGGATGCGTCGAGACGAACGCCAGGGTGACGAGGAGGATCGCCCGGTCGAGGGTGGAGCCCGACCGCGACGCGAGGAAGGGGCCCAACGGAAGGACGAGCGCCACGAGCAGGAGCACGCCCCCCAGGACGAGCGATCCGGTCACCGCCGCCGCCCGGAGCACGATCCCGGCGACCGACTCCCCCACGACTCCCTCATCGGTCTTGTACACGGCAGTCGTCCAGGAGATCCCGAGGTCTCCGCGCGCCAGGTCACCGACGAAGTCGCCGTACTGCACGAGCGCGGGCCGATCGACGCCGAGGCGGTGATTCGCCTCCTGGATCTGCTCGCGGGTCGGGTTCTGGACATTGCCGAGAATGAAGATGCCCGAGTCCTGCGGGATGGCGTAGTTGACCCAGAACGTCAACGAGGCGAGCCCGAACAGCAACACGGCGCCGATCGCCAGCTTCCGGCCTCCGAACGAGAGCATGCCGTTCATCGTGGCCGCTCCGTCCCGAACACGCGCTGCAGCGCCTCACCGATCTCGTGGAGCGCGACCACGGCGATGAAGATCGCGAGACTCGCGAAGATCGTCGGCCACAGCGAGACCGCCGCAGGGAGGTAGCGCGAAGGCGCCAGAGGCGATCCCCACGTGTCCGCGAGGATCCGTCCCCAACTCGCCGTCGGCAGCCGCACGCCGGCATTGAGGAATGTGACGCCGATCTCGAGCAGGATTCCCGTGGCCACGGCGAGCGTGCCCCAGGTGATAAGCGACGGCCCCAGGTGAGGGAGCAGGTGCTTGCGGAAGATCCACGCCCGACCGGCCCCCGAGAGCAACGAGGCGTCGACGAACTCGCTGCGCCGCAGCGACAGGAGCTGCGTCCGCACGAGGCGGGCCGGGTAGAACCAGGTGAAGAGCCCGATCAGGAGCGCGACCGAGAACACGCCCTCGTTGAGCACCCCGAACGTGATGTCCTGGAGCCGCGATCCGAACGAGCTCGCCCCGACCAGCACGAGCAGAAACAGAATCGGGAACGCCATCACGATCTCGCTCAACCTCGAGACGCCGGCATCCACAACCCCTCCCAGCATTCCCGCCAGCGCACCCAGGGAGACGCCGATCAAGAGCGCGATCACCGCAGCGAGGAGACCGACCTCGATCGAGACCTGCCCGCCGTAGAGCAGCCGCAGGAAGAGGTCGCGGCCGAGCGCGCCGTCGGCTCCGAGGATGAGCAGGGTCGTTCCCGTGCCGGCGGCGGGCGGCACGATCTCACCGTAGTCGTCGACGAGCGCGGCATGGGTGTCGGGCACGCGCGAGAGCGGGCCCACCGGCCTCAGATTGTCGTCGACCGCATACGGAAAGAGGTCGTTCGGCCCGTGGCCGAGGATCTGCGACAGAGCTGGCCCACCCACGAAGCAGGCGAGCATGACCGCAGCGGCGAGGTAGAACGCAAGCACGGCGACGCGGTCGCGACGCAGCCGCGCGAACGCGATCGCGCGCGGAGACCGAACCGGCGGAGCGCTGCCCGCTCCGGATGCGCTCTCGTCGTGGGGTGCCGCCGGCACGCTCATCCCGAGCACCTTCTCAACTCCGAAGCCAGCGTGATCTCCGACCGACCGAAGGCTGTCGTAGCAGAGGGCACCGCTACCTCGTGGCAATCGTCGACGCCACGTCGCGGCAGCGCCGAGAGGACGTTCTCCTCACAGTCTACGGCCGCGGAGCACAAGACCCTGCCACGTCCTCAGAGCGCGGCCAGCACCTCGTCCGTGGTCCGCACCTGACCGAAGACGCGAGCGAAACCCGAGAGCGCGGCGCGGTGGTGCTGCTCGAAGAAGGTGGCCGTGGCGTCTTCGACGACGATCACCTGGAAGCCGCGGTCCGCGGCGTCCCGGGCGGTTGTCTCCACGCACATGTCCGTCGCCATCCCGACCACGACGAGCGACTCGATCCCCATGTTGCGCAGCAGCCACTCGATTCCGGTCGAGTTGAAGGCACTGGAGGTGTTCTTGTCCACGACGAGGTCGTCGGGCGCCGGCTGCAGCTGCTCGATCAACTCGTGCTCGAACGTGCCGCGATGCCACAGCGCCGGCACGTCGGTCGCCACCCGCGCATCGACGTCCCGGCGCCTCCGGCGCTCGATCATGTCCCTGCCGTCGGCGAGGAGAGGACCGTGGCGCGTGAAGACGACCTCGCTGCCGACCTGTCGGAAGGCCGCGACAAGCCGTTCGACGTTGGGGATCACGGTGCCGGTGAGACGCGGTAGGTAATAGCGGGCCGTGTCGGGGTACCGCTGCGACAGCATCAGCCCGATCCCGGCAGCGGGGTTGCAGCCGTAGTTCTGCATGTCGACGACGAGGAGTGCAGCCCTGCTCCAGTCGACCTCGAAGGCCGGCCAGGGGAAGTGCCATGCTCCGAGAGTCGTCGGGGAATCGATCGGCGGGAGCTCACTCACGTCCGCAGGATACGCGCGACCGCGACAGGCCAGCGACGCGGATGCGAGAGTGCACCCCATGACAGAGCGATCGGGCCATACCGGCCAGCATCTGCCCTCCCTTGGCTGCAGTCGAGACGATCTCGAGACGCCCGCGCTGTGCATCGACCTCGACCTGATGGAGGCGAACATCCGCCGGGTGATGGCGGCCTGTAGCGCGGCAGGCGTCTCGTGGCGGCCGCACGTGAAGGGCCACCGCTCCGGCGCGATCGGCGCGCGCCAGGTCGCGGCGGGCGCCATCGGGCTGACCTGCGCCAAGCTCGGCGAGGCCGAGTTGATGGCAGCCGCGGGGATCCGCGATCTGCTCGTCGCCAATGCGATCGTCGGCCCACACAAGCTCGCACGCCTGGTCGAGTTGAGCCGTCGCGCCGATCCCATCGTCGCCGTCGACCACGTCGACCAGCTGCGACCCCTCGCGGCTGCGTTCACCGAGGCCGGCCGCTGCGGGCGCATCGTGATCGAGGTCGACATCGGCCTCGCCCGCGCCGGCACCAAGCCAGGCGAGGCAGCCCTGCGGCTCGCGCGGGAGGCGGCCGCGCTCGACGGTGTCGAGCTCGTCGGAGTGATGGGCTGGGAAGGGCACCTGCTGACGATCGGCGACCGCATCGAGAAGGAGGCCCGGATCAGGATGGCGCTCGACAGCCTGGTCGGCACGAAGCAGCTCATCGAGGCCGCGGGGATACCGTGCCCCATCGTCTCGTGCTCGGGCACCGGCTCGTTCCAGATCTCACTCGGCCATCCCGGCGTGACCGAGGTGCAGGCGGGCGGGGCGATCCTGATGGACGTGTTCTATCGCGACGACTGTGGTGTGACGGGGCTCGACGACGCTCTGACGCTGGTGACGACCGTCGTCGGACGGCCGACCCCCGAGCGGGCGATCGTCGATGCGGGACGCAAGACGCTGAACGTCGAGATCGCGATGCCGCGCGTCGTCGGGCGGCCCGGCGTCGAGTTCGAGCGGATGTCCGCCGAGCACGGGCAGCTGCGCGTCGGACCGACGGCACACGCCGCTCGCGGTCGGCGACAGGCTCGAGGTGGTGCCCGGGTACGCAGATCTGACGGTGTTCCTCCACGACCGGTTCTACGGCTTCCGCAGCGGGCAGCTCGCGGAGATCCTGCCGATCGCCGGCAGCGACGCGTCACGGTGACCGCGTTCCTCGCGCTCGTCTCCGCCGTCTTCATCGGCAGCGCCGACTTCGTCGGCGGTATGACCTCACGCACCGCTAACGGCATCCGGGTGGCGGCGTTCGTCGCCGTCGTGGGCCTGCCGCTGACCCTCGCGGTGTCGATCGTCTACGGGTCGGAGCACGTCGGTCGTGCGGATGTGATCTGGTCGGTGCTCGCCGGCATCACCGTCGCCGTCGGGATCGGGTGCTTCTACATCGGAATGGGTCGGGGTCTGATCAGCGTCGTCGCGCCCGTTGCCGCGGTCACCGGCGCCGTGATTCCGGTCGCGTACGCGCTCGTCCGCGGAGAGCGGCCGGGCACGACGGCACTGGTCGGTCTCGTGATCGCCTTCGTCGCCGTCGCCGTCGTCTCTCTCGCGCCCTCCGAGCAGCATCCCGACACGCACGTGATCGTCGACCGCAACGTGATCGGGTTGGCACTTGCGAGCGGCCTGTTCTTCGGGCTCTTCTACATCACGTTCTCCCGGGTCTCGGAGGAGGCTGGGATGTGGCCGATCACGATCGAGCGCGCCGCCGCCACCATCGTCATCATCGTGCTCGCGCTCGTGCTGACCCGAGGGCCTGTAGCCGGGGTTCGGCGCCTCCTCCCCTACGCGCTCCTGATCGCGGCCCTCGAGGTGGCGGCAGTGGTACCGCTGCTCGTGGCGCTGCAACGGGGACCGGTTGCGATCGCATCGGTGGTCGCATCTCTCTACCCGGTCGCGACCGTCCTGCTCGCCGGCTTCGTCCTGCACGAGCGGCTCTCACGCCTCCAGTACGTCGGCGTCGCCTGCGCCCTCGTCGCCGTCGCCCTCGTCTCGACCGGGTAGGCGCCGCGCCCCCGAATAGAGTGCGCCCGTGAGGATCAGTCGCCTTCTCGTCGCGAACCGTGGAGAGATCGCGCTCCGCGTCTTCCGTACCTGCGCGCGGCTCGGAATCGAGACGGTCGCGGTGGTGGCACCGGATGACCGTGGCTCGCTCCACGCCCGGTCGGCCGATCAGGCCGTCGAGCTCAGCTCCTACCTCGACGCGTCCGAGCACGTTCGGGCTGCTGTCGCGTCCGGAGCCGACGCGATCCACCCGGGATACGGCTTCCTCGCCGAGAGCGCGGCGTTCGCCGACGAGGTCGTCGCAGCCGGAGATCACCTGGGTCGGGCCGCCGCCGGAGACGCTGCGGCTCGGTGGCGACAAGCTCGCCGCGAAGCGGATCGCCCGTCGAGGCGGGCGTACCGACCCTGCCCCAGGGCTCGCCCGAGGAGATCGGTTTCCCCCTGGTCGTCAAAGCAACTGCCGGAGGCGGCGGCCGGGGCATGCGCGTCGTCCGCTCCGCCGCGGCCCTCGACGAGGCGCTCGCGGCAGCGCAACGTGAGGCCGAGGCGGCGTTCGGCGACGGCACCGTGTTCTGCGAACGATTCCTCGAGCGTCCCCGCCACATCGAGGCGCAGATCCTCGGACACAGCCGCGGCGTGACCGTGCTCGGCGTGCGCGACTGCTCGATCCAGCGGCGCCACCAGAAGCTCGTCGAGGAGTCCCCCGCTCCCGGTCTCGACCCGCGCGCAGCCGCGCGAGTCGCTGCTGGGGCGGTTGCCTTCGCCGAGACCATCGGCTATCGGAGCGCCGGTACGGCCGAGTTCCTCGTCGACGGTGCCGACGTCTACTTCCTCGAGCTGAACGGGCGGATCCAGGTCGAGCATCCCGTCACGGAGGAGTTGACAGGGCTCGACGTCGTCGAGCTGCAGCTGCGGGTGGCCGCGGGTGAGGACGTCGACGTCGAGCCGGTGCCACAGGGCCACGCGATCGAAGCGCGCCTCTACGCGGAGGACCCGAGGACGTTCCTCCCCCAGGCGGGGCGGCTCGATCGGCTCGTGCTCCCTTCAGGAGTCCGCGTCGACGCCGGCGCCGAGGAAGGGGACGAGATCGGCACGGGCTACGACCCTCTCGTTGCCAAGCTGATCGCCCACGGCGCCGATCGTGAGCAGGCGGTCGCCAGGCTCACGCGCGCCCTGGACGAGACGACGGTGGCCGGTGTCGTCACGAATCTGCCCTTTCTCCGCTGGCTCGTGCGCCATCCCGCCTTCAGGGCAGGGGGGGTGTCGACGGCATTCCTGACCGAGCACGCGCCACTGTCGGCGGCTCCGCTCCGCGCAGCTCCCGGCGCCTTCCAGCGGCCGTGGCGCCTGAACCTGCCCGCTCCGCCCCCGGTGGCGGCGCCGGACGTCGAGGCGGCCCTTCCCGGTGCCACTGCACACGGGCACGGCATCGTCGCCGCGCCGATGCCGGGAACGGTGATCGGCGTCCCCGTCGCCGTCGGCGACTCCGTCGTCCCGCACGAACCGCTCGTCGTCCTCGAGGCGATGAAGATGGAGATGCCCGTCCTGGCGCCCTTCGCCGCCACCGTCACCGCCATTCACGTCGAGCCCGGCGACCAGGTCGCCGCCGGGGCACTGCTCGTCGAGCTCGGCTAGGAGTAGAGGGTCGAGGGTGCCGAGGTGTCGCCCTCGATCGCCCGCAAGAGGCGTCCGACCAGGACGTTGACGAGCCACATCACGATCACCGCACCGACGTACGTCCAGAACCCGTCGATCGAGAAATCCGGGACGACCCACACCGTGAACGCCAGGATCGCAACGTTGACGAAGAAGTAGGCGATCCCGAAGGTGAGGATGATCAGCGGGATCGCGATGAACGTGAGCAGCGGCTTGAGAAAGACGTTCGCGAGGCCGAACACCGCTCCGGCGAGCAACAGCGGTCCCCACTGCTCGATCGTGAACCCGGAGAACACCCAGTCGGCCACGATCAGGGCGAGGATGTTCGCGCCCCAGGCGACCACGAGTCGGACGGCCAGGTACATCGTGAAGGTCCCTCTGCGCCCCGCGTTGCCTAGAAGAGCTTCTGCAGCTTCAGCGCTGCGCCCATGTCGCCCTTGATCTTGAGCTTGCCGGTCATGTAGGCGGTGGTTGCGTTGGCCTCGCCGCTCGCGATCTTCATCAGCGTCTCCTGGCTCGAGGAGAGGGTGCAATCGGCCTCGTGCTCGCCCTCGACGACCGAGACGGCGCCGTCGGTGACGGAGACCGTCCAGGCACCGACGTCGGCGATGTCGAACACGTAGCTGTTGTTCATCCCTGCGGTCTTCGCCGGGTCGACCTTCGAGGGGAGCGCGTCGAAGAACTCCTGCACGGTCATGTGGGTCTCCTTGTGGTTGGTCGAACGGTCAGTCGAGCAGAGGGTATGCAGAGGAAGGGGCAGTCGCAACCGGTACCCCAGGCGCAGGAGCGGGCAGGAAGACGCAGAGAACGACCCCGAGCAGCGGGGCAAAGGCGCTACAGACGAGGGCGGTCTGCAGATCGACGGCGTCCGCGAGGCCCCCGAGTGCGACTGCGGCAAGGCCGCCGAGGCCCATGGCAAGGCCGACCGACAGCCCGGACGCCATGCCGACGTGACGCGGCAGGTACATCTGGCTCAGCACCATCGTGAGCCCGAACGTCCCGACGACGCAGATGCCGACGACCATCAGCGCGAGCGCGCCGGCGAGACCCCCGACGAGCACGAAGACGAGGATCATCGGCGCGAGCAGCGCCTGGGCCACGAGCAGGGTGCGGCGGAGCCCGAACCGGTCGGCAATCGGCCCGAGCAGGAGCGTTCCCACCGCCCCGGAGAGAAGCATCAGCGAGAGAAGGCGGTTCCCCTCGGCCTCCGAGTTGCCGAGCGACACGACCCACAGCGGCACGAAGGTGATGAGACCGAACCAGGCGACGCTGCGCAACCCGATGACGCCGCCGAGCACCACCATCGCACGAACGTTGTCCTCCCCCACCGACGCCTGGCCAGGCCCCGCCGGCGCCGGGCGCAGCCGGGAGAGGTAGGGGAGCGCCGCGAGCACGGCGAACGAGCCGAGGACGACAGGAATGGAGGCGAGCAATCCCCCGGGCCCGAGACCGAGCCACAGCACGAGCGGCGTGACGATGATCGGGCCGAGTGCGTAGCCGGTGTTGCCGCCGATGTTGAACAGGGACATCCCGCTCGCCCGCTTGCGCCCGCTCGCAAACACCGCGAACTTGGCGCCCTCCGGGTGATACGCGGCGATGCCGAGGCCAGAGAGGAAGACGAGGACGACGAGGAGCCCGTAGCTCGGGGCGATCGCGGCGAGCCCGATCCCTGCCCCGCCGAGCGCCAGCCCGGCCGGCAGCAGCCACAGCGCTCCACGCCGATCCGACCAGAGCCCGAACAGCGGTTGCGTGAGGGACGACGAGGCGAGGACGGCCAGCATCAGGACCGCCGTGAGCGTGTAGCTGAGATCGAACTTCGCGGTGAAGAACGGCAGCAGTGCCGGCACGCTCCCGGATGCGAAATCGGTGGCGAGGTGTCCGCCGGAGAGCGCTGCCATGCCCTTCCGGTCGATCGACTCGCGCATGCGACCAGTCTAGAGGCGTGATGTGGGTTGGAAGCACGTCTGGATGCGGCCCTGCCCGCAGCGGCTAGCGTAGGGCGCATGGCTGTGATCGAGGCAGAAGGGCTCGTCAAGGTTTTCCGCACGCGCGGTGGCGAGGTACGGGCGCTCGACGGCGTCGATCTCGAAGTGCGTGAAGGCACGGTGCTCGGGTTGCTCGGCCCGAACGGCGCGGGCAAGACCACGACCGTGCGCATCCTCGCGACGCTGCTCCGGGCCGACGCCGGCCGCGCGACCATCGCAGGGCTCGACGTCGCGCGCGACGCACAGGCAGTGAGGCGCCTGATCGGGTTGTCCGGTCAGTACGCAGCCGTCGACGAGAACCTCACGGGCCGCGAGAACCTCTGGATGTTCGGACGCCTCTACCAGCTCGGCTCGGCCGAAGCGAAGCAGCGCGCAGGGGAGCTCCTGGAGCGGTTCGACCTCGAGGACGCCGCCGACCGGGTCGCGAAGACGTACTCCGGCGGCATGCGCCGCCGCCTCGACCTCGCTGCGGCACTGATCGGCCGGCCGCGACTGCTCTTCCTCGACGAGCCCACGACCGGGCTCGATCCCCGCAGCCGCCTCGGGATGTGGGACGTGATCCGCGGCCAGGTGCGCGAAGGGACGACGCTGCTCCTGACGACGCAGTACCTCGAGGAGGCCGACGAGCTAGCCGACGAGATCGCCGTGGTCGACCACGGCCGGATCATCGCGCGGGGTACCGCCGACGAGCTCAAGTCGCAGGTGGGCGGCGAGCGGATCGAGGTCGTCGTCCACGACCGCGGCCTCCTCGATCACGCCGCCGAGCTCCTGGCGCCGGACGGCTCCGCGTCGATCGACGAGCACACGAGGAGGCTGACGATCGCCGCCGGAGGAGGTGCGCAGCAGCTCGTCGACGTCGTCCGGAGGCTCGGGGACGAGCACATCGCGGTGGACGACGTCGGGCTACGCCGGCCGACGCTGGACGACGTCTTCCTCGCGCTCACGGGCCACGCCGCCGAGGTGGAGGCCGCCAAGGACGACCAGCCGCAGGCGACGAAGGGAAAGGCCCGTTGAGCGCCCTGCGGCTCGCCGTCGCCGACGGCCTCGTGATCAGCTGGCGCAACCTGAAGCGGGTGCCGCGCATTCCGGAGCTCGCGATCTTCGCGATCCTCCAGTCGATCATGTTCGTGCTGCTGTTCGCCTTCGTCTTCGGCGGCGCGATCCCGATTCCGGGCGGCGGCTCGTACCGCGAGTTCCTGATGCCGGGGATCTTCGTCCAGACGCTGGCGTTCGCCTCGATCACGACGGCGATCGCGGTCGCAGACGACATGACCAAGGGCCTGATCGACCGTTTCCGGTCACTGCCGATGGCCCGCTCGGCCGTCCTCAGCGGCCGCACGTTCGCCGACATCCTCTACAACACCGGCATCCTGATCGTGCTGATGCTGACGGGGCTCGCCATCGGCTGGAGCGTGAACA
Organism: uncultured Thermoleophilia bacterium; assembly: GCA_963792455.1. Classification (GTDB taxonomy): domain Bacteria; phylum Actinomycetota; class Thermoleophilia; order Gaiellales; family Gaiellaceae; genus Gaiella. Next base: position 579,401 of record CAWBWA010000011.1, on the reverse strand, counting down.
ACGGCCTCGCCGACTTCGCCGCCGGTGTCGCGCTGCTTCTCTTCTTCACCTACGCCATGGCCTGGATCGGCGTCTTCCTCGGTCTCGTCGTCCCGACGGTCGAGGTCGCACAGCAACTCGGCTTCCTGATCATCTTCCCGATCACCTTCGTCTCAAACGCCTTCGTCCCGACGGAGACCCTGCCGTCCTGGTTGCAGCCGTTCGCGGAGTGGAACCCCGTCAGCGCCCTGACCGGCGCCACGCGCGAGCTGTTCGGCAACCCGAACCCGTTCGCCTCGGACTCGTGGCCCGGCGAGCACGCGATCCTGCTGTCCGTGATCTGGACGCTCGTGCTGCTGGCGATCTTCATGCCGCTCGCGATCCGCAAGTACCGCGCGATCGACCGCTGACGGGGAGTGCGCGGCGCCCACGCCGGGTACGATCGCCTCGCGTGGACCTCGACCTCTCCTCCGAGCACGAGCTGTTCCGGGACACGGTTCGCACGTTCGCGCTCGAGCGCGTCGCACCGGTCGCCGAGGAGCTCGACCGCGAGTCACGGTTCCCCTACGAGCTCGTGGCCGAGCTGGCCGGGCTCGGGCTGATGGGCATCCCGTTCCCCGAGGAGCTCGGAGGTGCGGGAGGCGACACGCTCGCCTACGCCCTCGCCGTCGAGGAGCTCGCCCGGATCGACTCGTCGGTCGCCATCACCGTCGCAGCTCACACCTCGCTCGGGACGATGCCGATCTTCCTGTTCGGGACGGATGAGCAGAAGCAGCAGTGGATCCCGCGGCTCGCCCGCGGGGAGCAACTCGCCGCCTTCGGCCTCACGGAGCCGGAAGCGGGCTCCGACGCCGGCGCGACCCGGACGACGGCGACCCTGCACGAGGACAGGTGGATCGTGAACGGCTCGAAGGTCTTCATCACGAACGCGGGGACCGCCATCACCGGGTGCGTGACGATCACCGCGGTCACCGGCAAGGGCGAGATCTCGAACCTCGTGATCGAGAACGGGACGCCCGGCTACGAGATCTCGGAACCGCTCCAGAAGATGGGCTGGAAGGCATCCGACACGCGGTCCTTGTCGTTCACCGACTGTGCGGTGCCCGTGGGAAATCTCCTCGGCGTCCGGGGCCAGGGCTTCACCCAGTTCCTGCATGTCCTCGACGGGGGCCGGATCTCCGTCGCAGCGATGAGTGTCGGCGTGGCGCAAGGCGCGTACGACCTCGCGTATGCGTACGCGCGCGAGCGGCGCCAGTTCGGCCGGCCGATCTCCTCGTTTCAGGCGATCCAGTTCAAGCTCGCGGACCTGGCGACCGAGATCGAGGCGGCGCGAGGGCTCGTGTGGAAGGCCGCCTGGCTCAAGGATCGTGGCCGACCCTTCGCACGCGAGGCCGCGATGGCCAAGCTCTACACCGGCGAGCTCTCGAATCGAGCCGTCAACACGTCGTTGCAGATCCACGGTGGCTACGGCTTCACCGACGAGTTCGCGATCTCACGCCTGTACCGCGACCAGAAGATCCTCGAGATCGGCGAAGGCACGAACGAGGTTCAGCGGATGGTGATCGCCCGCCACCTCGGCCTGCCGTGAAGCCCGTCCTCGTTGCCGCGGCTCTGACGCTGCTGCTCCCGGCAGCCGCGAACGCGCACGTCACCATCGAGCCCCCGTTTGTCGAGGACGGCGCCAGGACCGAGATCGTCTTCGAGACGCCGAACGAGCGCCCACCCCACGCGACGACCAGGCTGTCGGTGACGGCGCCGAACGGAATCGCCGTCGCCTCGGCCACTGCTCCGGCCGGCTGGCTGGTAACGGTGGAAGGCTCCAGGGTGACATGGTCGGGTGGCCGCATCCAGGGGCGGGAGGCGGTCACGTTCCCGATGCGGATCGTCGCACACGTTCCGGCCGGCACCTATCGCTTCGGGGCCGTCCAGACCTACGACGACGGCGCCACGGTGGACTGGGAGGCGGACCTGGCCGTGCTTCCGGCAACGGGCTCGACGGCCCCGGAACGACGCCACTGGGGGGCCATCGCGGCCGCCATCGCCGGGATCGTCGTGATCGCCGCCAGCCTTGTCGGCCTGCGCCTGCTCCGCCGGAGATCACTTCAAGATCGATAGCGGAACCGGGTGCTACGGTCGCACCGTGATCTTCCACCAGTTCCTGAACGACGATCTGGGCTGCGCGTGTTACCTCGTGGGGGACGAAGAGGCCGGCATCGCCGTGGTCGTCGATCCGCCGTACGTGATCGAGCCTGTCCTGGAGGAGGCAGAGCGGCGCGGCCTCCGGATCGTGCGCACGATCGAGACGCACACCCACGCCGACCACGTCTCCGGACACGGCAGGCTCGCGCTCGAGCACGGCATCCCCGTCAGCGTGCACGCCGACGCCGGCGTCGACTACCCGAACGACCCCATGCGCGACGGCGACCAGATCGAGGTCGGCGCCGTCACGCTGGGCGTCATCCACACGCCCGGCCACCGGCCCGAGCACTGCTGCCTGACGGTGGTCGACAACTCGCGTGGCGGCGATCCGTGGCTCGTGCTCACGGGCGACTCGCTCTTCGTCGGCGACGCCGCGCGCCCCGACCTGGCGGTCGAGGCTGCCGAGGGCGCCGAAGGGCTCTTCCACTCGTTGCAGCGGCTGATGGAGCTCTCGGACGGGGTCGAGGTGTTCCCCGGTCACGTCGCCGGCTCGCTCTGCGGCAAGGCGATGAGCTCCAAGCCGTCGACGACGATCGGCTTCGAGAGGCGCTTCAATCCGACGCTGCAGCTGACCGGGGTCGACGCGTTCATCGCGGAGTCGGCGTCGATCAGCACTCCGAAGCCCCCGAACCTGGCCCGCATCGTCGACACCAACCGCGGGCCGTTCGTCGGCGCGTCGCCCCTCTCCCAGGAGCTCGCCGCACCGCCGGAGGACTCACAGCTGCTCGACGTGCGATCCGTCGCAGCACACCTGGCAGGGCATCGGCCCGGCGCGATCAGCGTTCCCGTCTCGGGCACGAGCTTTGGCACGAAGGCCGGTTTCGTGCTCGACGCCACGCGGCCCGTGTGCGTGCTGGCGGAGACCTTCGACGAGGCCCAGCGCGCGATCCGGGGCCTCCACGCCGTTGCATTCTTCGACATCGCAGGGTTCGTGCTCGGCGGTGGCGACGAGCGCACCGACGCGGTCACGGTCGACGAGCTGGACGCCCTGATCGCCGCGGGTGCCGAGGTGATCGACGTGCGTGAGGAGGACGACGTCGCTACCGGCACCATCCCCGGCAGCCGCAACGTCCCGTACCGGTTGACGGCGACCTGCTGCGCCGACCTCCCGCTCGACCGGCCGGTCGTGACGATCTGCGACACCGGGCCGCGGGCGGTCATCGCCGCCAGCATCCTCCGTACCCACGGCTTCGACGCCCGCCCCGTCGCCGACGGGGGCATGCTCGACTGGAGCGCCCGCGGCGGCGACCTCGTCGAGCAAGGGCGCTCGGGCTCAGGAACCACGTAGGCGACAGGCTTCAGCCGTCTCCTCCACGAGTTCCGCCTCAGCCGACGTTCTGCAGCAGTGCCGCGCCGCGTGAGAGGCAGGCCGACGCTCCGACGCTCTCGAAGAACGAGACGGCTGCCCCGAGCCCGGGCGTCTCTCGCCCGGCGAGCTCGGCCTCCAGCAGCCGTACCGCCGCCGCGTACGTACGCGCCTTGCGCGCGTCCAGGAGCGCGCCCGCGTCGTTCAGGCGGCCCTCCACGATGTGCCGGCACGCCTCGACCCACGGACTGTCGTAGGCGACCTTCCCGAGGTGAGCGCCGAGCTCGCCCGCACGGCCGAGCGCTGCGGCGGCCACGAAGCAGTCGACCTGACTCGGTTCGATCTGGAACGAGTCGGCGGCCGAGAACGCGGCGGCAAGCTCGCCGACGAGAGCCTGCGCCCGCTCCGTCTCTCCGGCATCGACCGCGAGAACTGCGCTGCCGCCGAGCGATCCCCACAGCACCTGGGGATCGCCGATCTCGCGGGCGCGAACAAGCCCGATCCGGGCGTGCTCGTTGGCCCCCACGCGGTCCCCGCGAGCAGCGCACGTGGCCGCCAGCACGTACCGCGCACCGACCTCCATGTACTGGGAGGCGTCGGCGCCGTCGAGGAACGACGACGCGCCCTCGATCGCGGAGTCCCATTCCCCGAAGATGTAGTCGTCGACCGCGCACTCCGCGACGAGCCACCACTCGTGGAGGCTTCCGAAACGGCGCGACAGCTCGACCCCTTCGCGATGCAGCGTGGCCGAGCGCTCGAGCTCCCCGACCGTGCCGAGCACCGAGGCAAGGTTCAGGATGGCGCGTGCCGCGAGGTGTGAATTCGCCAGCAGGCACTGTTCGAGGGCGAGCTCGAGAGCGACGATCGAGGCCTGTGGATCACCGAAATGGGCATGGCCGATGCCGACGGTGATCCTCGCGTTGAGGATGCTCTCGGTCGTGCCTACCTCCTCCGTCAGCGCGAGGATGCGCAGGCCCTCGGCAAGCGAGGGGTTCTCGTTCGCGAGCAGCTGGGCGCGCCAGGTCAAGGCGCGAATCTGCGCCGTGGCCCGTGTCTCGGGGAGATCTACGATGAGCTCGAGCGCGCGATCGTAGTGCACGCTCGCGACCTCTTGCCTTCCGCTGACCCAGTGTGCGTTGCCGGCAAGCGCCTCCGCCACGGCCGCGTCCTCGACGTAGCCTGCGCCGAGGAGAAGGCGCGCTGCCTCCTCGAGCTCCGGCGCACCCCCGTTCCGGGCCCACGCGAGCGCCTCTCCGAGCTCGAACAGCAGTCTCGGATAGTCAGGATCGTCCTCCGGCCAGAGCTCGCGTGCCCTGCTGTAGAGGCTGACCGCGGACTCCAATGCGCTCAATGCGTAGGCACGTCTCCCGGCCTCGCGCAGCGCCTGCCGTGCCGACGACTCGATTGCGGAGGTGTCTCCGCCGGCGGCCCGGTCAGGTCGAGAGCGGAGAGGTAGTGATGGGCGAGCATCTCGGCCCGATCCTCCGAGCGGTCGTGTCCGAGCGACTCGATCCATTCGGCCGCACGCACGTGCAGGTCGGCGCGGCGCGCGCGCGGGATCTGCCCGTACGCGACGTCCCGCACGAGCACGTGGCGCACCGCGTACTCCGTCTCCCCCGCCACCGAGGCACGGCGGTCGCGGCGGACGAACTCCTTGCGCTCCAGCGCGTGCAGCCGCTCCTCTGCGTCCCAGGCGGAGATGCCCGCGATCGTGGCGACCGAGCCGAGCCAGAAGACCTTCCCCACAACGGCCGCCGTCTGCAGCACGGCCTTCTCTTCTAGCTCGAGTGCGTCGAGGCGGGCGGCGATGATTCCTTGCACCGTCTCGGGTACGTCGACGTCGGTCCGGTCGAGCCGCCAGGAGCCACCCTCACGGCGCAAGAGGCCACGGTCGCGAAGCATGCGGATGTACTCCTCGGCAAAAAGGGGATTCCCGTCGGCACGCCGCAGGAGCGCCTGCTGCATCTCCGCGGGCAAAACCGCCTGCGCGAGGTGCTCTGCGATCAGACGCGCGGTGTCCTCGTCCGAGAGCGCGCGAGAGCGACAGAGTCACGGCGTTCGCCTTGCCGCCGCCCCACCCCGGGCGTCGCACGAGCAGCTCCGGCCGCGCGCTGCAGAGGACGAGCAGCGGCACTCCGGTGGCGCGGTCGACGAGACCGTCGACGAAGTCGAGGAGCCCGTCGTCGGCCCAGTGCAGGTCCTCGAACACGAGGACCGTCGGGCGCTGCTCGCCGAGCGACTCGAAGAAGCGCCGCCAGGCGGCGAACGTCTCGCCCCGGCTGTCCCCTCCGACGCCGAGCTCGGAGCCGAGCCCCACGAGTGGCCTCAGGTGGGTCGTGACCCAGTCTGCCTCCGACGGGACGTGGAGGAGGGCCGAGATCGCCTCGGTGAGCTTCCGCTCCGCCTCGTCGGCTCCGTCCGTCTCGAGAATGCCGGCCTGCGACTTTGCCATCTCCCCCAGCGCCCAGTAGCTGATCCCATCGCCGTAGGGGAGGCAGCGGCCCTGACGCCAGACGATGATGTCCGGGTCCTCGTCCACGATCGAGAACAGCTCGGCCACGATCCGGCTCTTGCCAATCCCGGGGACGCCGACGAGCGTGACGAGCTCGGGCGCCCGGTCATGTCGTACCCGCGTCAGGGCTCCGCGCAGCGCCTCGACTTCTCGCTCCCGGCCGACGAGAGAAGCGAGCGGCGCCTGCTCGACGTCGCTTCCGAATCGCGAGCGAGGTGCAATCGCCTGCCACACCCGGACCGGCTCGCTCTTCCCCTTGGCCTCGAACGCGTCCGCTGTCGCGTACTCGATCACGTGGCCTGTCGCCCGATAGGTCGATTCGCCGACGAGGACGCCGTTCACCGGCGCCGCGGATTGGATGCGGGCTGCAGTGTTGATCACGTCGCCCGCCACCATCCCCTCTCCCTCGGCCGGCCGGGCATCGAGCGTGACGAGGGCCTCGCCGGTGTTGACGGCGATGCGGAGCGCGACGCCGGCGTCGAGTGCTGCGTCACGGATCGCGAGCGCTGCGCGCACGGCCCGCTCCGGGTCGTCCTCGTGCGCAACCGGTGCGCCGAAGACGGCGACGACCGCATCGCCGATGAACTTCTCGACGGTGCCGCCGAATCGCTCGAGATCCAGGCGTACGCGGGTGTGGTGCGATCCGAGCATCGCCCGCACGTCTTCGGGGTCGCTCCGCTCCGCGAGAGCCGTCGAGCCCACGAGATCCGCAAACACGACCGTCACCACCTTCCGCTCCTCTCGGGGCTCGGCGGGAGCACCCAGCGGACTGCCGCAGCCGGCACAGAACCGCGCCTCGGGAGCGCTTTCCTTTCCGCAGGCGGCACACGTCGTCATCGGCGTGAGTGTACGCGGTGACCGGCTTCAGGCTGCGCCCCGGTTGCTCTGCCGGAAGCCGGGTATCCGGCTGAAGCCGGAGGCCCTACGTCAGACGACGGACGACGAAACCCTCTGCCGCAAGAGAGGCGATGAGCGCCTGCGAGTGCTCCTCGTCACGGGTCTCGAGCGTCAGCTCCGCCTCGGTCTCGAGCACGCCGATGTTCCTGCCTTCCCGGTGATGGGTGACCGAGAGCACGTTCGCACTGTGCGCGGCGACGGCGGCGACGATGCGGGCCAGCTGGCCCGGCCGGTCGGGGATCAGGATCGCGACGACGAGGTAGCGACCCGACGACGTGAGGCCGAAGCGTGTCACCGAGATGAGCGTCGTCGCGTCGATGTTGCCTCCGGCAAGGACGGCGCACACGGGGCCGCTGCCGGGCACGAGGCCCTGGAGCAGCGCTGCCACAGGAGCTGCTCCTGCTCCTTCGACGACGAGCTTCGAGCGCTCGAGCAACAGCACGAGTGCCTGCGAGATCGCCTGGTCGTCGACGACGACGACGTCGTCGAGCAGGTCGCGCAGAATCGCGGAGGTGAGCTCGGCCGGATACTTGACGGCGATCCCGTCCGCGATCGTCGGACCGATCGGCGCCCGTCCGGCGAACGGCGCACACGCGGCCGCCTGGACACCGACGAGCGAGAGCTCCGGTCGCAAGGCCCGCAAGGCGATCGCGACACCCGCCGCGAGGCCGCCGCCGCCGACCGGAATCACGACGGTGCCGGGACCTGGTGGGAGCTGCTCCGCCAGCTCGAGGCCGAGGGTTCCCTGGCCGGAGACCACGCGAGGATCGTCGAAGGCGTGGACGAACGTCGCTCCGGTCGACGCGACGTGAAGGCGAGCGGCGGCGACGGCGTCGTCGAACCCCTCGCCCGCCATGACGACCGCCGCCCCGTATCCCCGGGCTGCATCCACCTTGGCCATCGGGGCACCCTCTGGAACGAAGATCGTGGCGCTGATGCCCGCCTGGCGGGCGGCCCAGGCGACCGCCTGCCCGTGGTTGCCGGCGCTCGCGGTGACGACGCCCGTCTGCCGCTCGTCCTCCGTCAGCTGCGCGATCGTGTTGTAGGCGCCCCGGATCTTGAACGAGCCGGTGAGTTGGAGATTCTCGGCCTTGAGCCAGACGGTCCGTCCGGCGAGGCCGCCGAGCGTGCCGGACGAGTGCACGGGCGTGACCTGGGCGATCCCCGTCAGGCGCTCCTGCGCCGCCAGGATGTCCGGGAGCGCCGGTCGCGTCACGACGAGCCTTCCCGCAGCACGGCCGAGACGATCCGGTCAACCGCGGTCAGCGGGTCGACCTGCCGGGACTGCACGGAGGCCACCAGCTCGGCCAACTCCGGATCCTCGGCGATCACGCTCTCGATCGCGGTTCGGGCCCGGGCGGTGGCTGCCGACACGACCTCGCCGGCCAGATTCCGGCGCCGTCGCTCCTCGAGCTCCCCCGCGGCCGCCAGCTCCTCGCGCCGCTCGACGAGCGTGCTCCAGAGCGCGTCGACGCCCTCTTCGCGAACCGCCTCGGTGAGGACGATCGAGGGAGGGCGCACCGCCTCGGGGTCGAGCGAGATCACCGAGCGGATGTCGTTCAGCATCACCTTCGCCCCCGGCTGATCCATCTTGTTGATCGCGATCACGTCGGGGATCTCCATGATTCCGGCCTTCAGCGCCTGCACGGAATCGCCGGAGCCGGGCATCAGGACGAGCACGCACCTCGTCCGCGATGCTCACCACTTCGACCTCGCCCTGGCCGGTCCCCACCGTCTCGAGAAAGACAACGTCGCGGCCGGCGGCGTCGAGCAGCAGCAGGGACTGGAGCGTCGCCTCCGCCAGGCCTCCCGCGTGCCCACGGGTTCCCATCGAGCGGATGAACACACCCGGGTCGAGGAAGTGATCGACGAGGCGGATCCGGTCGCCGAGCAGCGCGCCCTTCGTGAACGGGCTCGAGGGGTCGACCGAGACGACGCCGACGGTCAGGTCGAGGGCCCGCACGTGGCGCACGAGCGCGCCGATCAGCGACGACTTGCCGACGCCCGGCGGGCCGGTGATCCCGACCGCGAAGGCCGAACCCGTGTGCGGATAGAGCTCCCGGACGACGGCGAGGGCGCCGGGATCGCCGTTCTCGACGAGCGAGATCGAGCGGGCCAGGGCACGGCGGTCGCCCGCCAGCACGCCGGCGACGAGCTGCTCGTGAGTCCAGGGACGACGCGCCATCGGCGCCACTCTACGGTACCCACACGTCTGTTTAGGACAGCAGACGCCGGGAGCCCGACGTTGTAGGCTCGTCACGGATGCTGGGGCAGTTCACCGCGCAATTCGCGATCATCCGCATGCCCGGGCACCGCGGGTACCGCAACCTCCTGCTCGCCCGGCTGATCTCTGCCCTCGGGACGTGGACGGCGTTCTTCGCGGTCCGCATCGCGCTCTACAACCAGACGAACTCCGCCTGGTGGGTCAGCATCCTGCTCTTCGCAGAGCTCGTTCCCGGCGTCATCCTCGGGATCGCGGTGGGGCCACTGATCGATCGCTGGCCGCGGCAACGGATGATGATCCTGTCCGACCTCGGCGGCGCCGCCTGCTTCGGCGTGCTCCCGTTCGTTCACTCTCCCGCGGGGATCTGCGCCGTCTCGGCGCTCGCGGGTTTCTCTGCCGCGTTCTTCCGCCCCGGGTGTTACGCCGCGATCCCCAATCTCGTCGGCAAGGAGTCCGTCGTTTCCGCGAACGCGCTCATGCAGGGAGCCGAGAACTTCGCCACCCTGATGGGCCCGGTGATCGCCGGCGTCGGCATCGCGCTGGTCGGCTCGAGCACCGTGTACGCGCTCAACGCCGTGAGCTTCCTCGTCTCCGCCCTCCTCCTCGTCCGCATCGGCAACCGGCTGCAGTCGGAGATCGCCGCCCGCATCGGCCGCACCCACTGGCGTGAGGTTCGCGCCGGGCTCGCCCTCGTTCGCGATGACCGCCACCTCTCGGCGATCTTCCTGATCTGGAGCTGGGCCACCCTTGCCTACACCGGTATCAACGTGGCGGAGATCGTGCTCACGACCGAAGCCTACGGCGCAGGCGACGTCGGCTTCGGTGTGTTCGTCGCGTTCTCGGCCGGCGGAATCCTGATCGGGAGTGTCGTCGCCTTCTGGTTCATCGAGCGGCTGACGGTGTACGGCGGCTACCGTGCCTCGTTTCTGATCACCGCGGCGGGCGTGGCCATCTGCGCCGTCAGCCCCAACCTCGCGATCGGGTGTGTCGGCGCCGTCATCTTCGGCGTGGGCAACGGGGTCGGGCTCGTCTGCAACGTCACCCTGATCCAGCAGGTCGTCCCGGATGAGCGGCGGGGACAGATCTTTGCAGTCCTCGGCAGCCTCGTGCAGACGTTCACCCTGGTCGGAACGCTCGCGGCCGGCCCCGTCACCGAGGCTGTCGGTCCCCGGATGATGTGGGGGATCAGCGCGGCCCTCCTCGTGATGGGCTACCTCAACGCGGTCGTCGTGTCGGCTCTGCGCCGCTCGACCGACGAGGGATCGCCTCCGGGACCCGTCGATCTGATGCCCCTCGAGGTGGGAAGCGAGATCCCGGGCACGGGGTTCTCACGGATCGCGACCCTGCTCGACGAGGTCGAGCGCACGCGCCAGGAAGAGGCCAGACCGGGCAATGGCCGACGGACGGGCACCTCGAGGCATCCGCCTCCGTGACCCGCTGACGGCCGTCGACTTCTCAGCCGGTCGTGCGGCCGGACACGGTCAGCTGGTTCTCGGCGTGGCGGATGCGCTGCTCGAGCTGCCACCGGTCGCCCGATCCGATCCCGGCCTCGAGCTTCTCGAGCTCGGCCTTCGCGGCCTCGAGCTGTGCCGTCGCGCGGACGTCGTCGATCTCCTTCACGTTGACGGCGTCGTCGACGAGGGCGAGGGCCCTGTCGGTCTCGACCTTGAAGAACCCGGGGCCGGTCGCGAACTCGAGCACCTCGTTGCCACCGAGATGGACCCGGGTCGAGCCCGCCTTCAGCGTCGCGACGAGCGGGGCATGGCGCGCGAGCACGCCGATCTCCCCGGCCTGGCCGGGGACGATCAGCATCTCCGCCTCGCCCTGGTACACCGCGCCGTCGGGCGTGACCACCGAGACGTCGAACTTCGGGTGCGCGTCGGCCACGTGCGACTCCTACGCGGCGACCTGCTCGAGCTGGCGCGCCTTCTCGACGGCCTCCTCGATCGGTCCGACCATGTAGAACGCCGCCTCCGGCAGATCGTCGTGCATGCCGGCGATGATCTCCTGGAAGCCCTTGATCGTGTCCTCCAGCTTGACGTACTTGCCGGGTGTGCCCGTGAACTGCTCGGCCACGAAGTTCGGCTGCGAGAGGAACCGCTCGATCTTGCGGGCGCGCGAGACGACGAGCTTGTCCTCGTCGGTGAGCTCGTCCATGCCGAGGATCGCGATGATGTCCTGCAGGTCCTTGTAGCGCTGGAGGATCTGCTGCACCGCGGTCGCCGTCGCGTAGTGCTCGTCCGAGACGACGCCCGGTGCAAGCGCCCGCGACGTCGAGTCGAGCGGGTCGACGGCTGGATAGATTCCCTTCTCCACGATCGCCCGCGACAGCACCGTGGTGGCGTCGAGGTGAGCGAACGTGTTCGCGGGCGCCGGATCGGTGAGGTCGTCGGCCGGCACGTAGATCGCCTGCACGGACGTGACCGAGCCGGTGCGCGTCGAGGTGATGCGCTCCTGCAGCTGCCCCATCTCGGTCGCGAGGGTCGGCTGGTAGCCGACGGCGCTCGGCATGCGCCCGAGCAACGCGGAGACCTCCGAGCCTGCCTGGACGAAACGGAAGATGTTGTCGATGAACAGGAGCACGTCCTGGCCCTGCTCGCGGAAGTACTCGGCCATCGTCAGGCCCGAGAGCGCGACCCGCAGGCGGGCACCGGGTGGCTCGTTCATCTGGCCGTAGACGAGCGCCACCTTGTCGAGCACGCCCGACTCCTCCATCTCGAGGTAGAGGTCGTTGCCCTCGCGGGTGCGCTCGCCGACGCCGGCGAAGACCGAGACGCCTGCGTGTGCGTTCGCGACGTTGTGGATCAGCTCCATGATCGTGACGGTCTTGCCCACCCCGGCCCCTCCGAAGAGGCCGACCTTGCCGCCCTTGATGTACGGGGCGATCAGGTCGATGACCTTGATCCCCGTCTCGAAGACCTCGACGGACGGTTTCAGATCGCGGAAGGCGGGCGGCTCGCGATGGATCGACCACCGCTCGACGCCCGGGATCGCCGGCTTCTCGTCGACCGGCTGGCCGATCACGTTCCAGATGCGCCCGAGCGTGGTATCGCCGACGGGAACCGAGATCGGGCCGCCGGTGTCGACGACGTCGGTACCGCGCGCGAGACCGTCGGTGGAGTCCATTGCGACCGCTCGCACGCGGTCGTCGCCGAGGTGCTGCTGCACCTCCGCGACGAGCGTCGCGGTCGTGCCGTCGGGCTTGTGGATCTCGATCTCGACGGCATGGAGGATCTGGGGCAGACGGTCGGGAAAGACCGCGTCGATCACGACGCCTTTGATCTCGATGATCTGGCCGGTGTTGACACCGCTCTCGCTGGGCATGGGTCTCCTGGTCGAGGAATCTCGTGGTGTGAACGCGGCAGACCGAGCAGGGAGAGCAGGCGCCGCGCGAGCGATGCCATCCTACCGGAGCGCGCGTGGTCGTGACCCGCACCAACCGCCGTGCGATGGCGCTCCAGCGCCGACGCCACACGGGCGTCGTGATCGAGTCGTCAGCAGTGTGCCGTGACCGGGTTCGCCAGCATGGTCCTACCGTACCGCGAAGCCGGGGAACGTTACAGCGGCTGCGGCCCGGAATGCGTCACGGGCGGCTGCGCCGAAGCCTGCTCGCCGAGGAGCAGCGCATGGCGGTACGCACGCATCTCGGTGGGCTCGGCGTCGACAGAGGCGAGGCTGGTCTCATCGATGATGATCGGACGGATCGGAGCGGCGCTATCGGCTCTGTCGGACGACGCCCAGGAGCTCGCCGTCACGGCGATGATCGCACCGACCGCGACCGAGGCGATCTGGCTCGCGACGCCGTACCTCGGGATGCGGCCGAGGAAGCTCGTGCGCCGTCTGGCGGAGAAGGCGCTCCGGGCGGGAGGCTCCTCGAGCGGTGTGGCGCGGATGGCGCTCGTGATCGCCTCGATGTCGGCGGCGACGCGCGCGCAGGACGCGCAGCGCGTGAGGTGCGCCCGCAGAGACCGCAGCTCGAGCATCGACAACTCCCCGTCCGGGGCGAGTGCCGCCCGGGAGCGGGCGCGCTCGCAGGCGCGCGATAGTCCGTCGAAGGGGGTTCCGTCGAGAGCCATTACTCACTGAGACGATAGCTTCCGCTACTCGTTAGTAGCCTCAGATCAATTCCAATCGACTATCGATGATCGCTCCGATCGCGACCAGCAGCAAACCCAGCACGCTGAGGAGGACGGCCATGTTGATCGACTCGCGACTGTCCTCCGGCGTGGCGCGCCTCAGGCTCCTTCCGAACGACTCGCTGCTGCCCCGGTACGGGCCGCGATTGCCGAGGAGGAAGCCGCCGATCACGAGGAACGATCCCACGCCGTAGAACCCGAGCGAGATGGTCCGGTCCGGTGACGCGGTCCCGAGCGCGGCGAGCACGAGGCCCGCGACGACGACCACGGCGCTGATCCCACCGAGCAGGACGAGAAAGCGGCGCCCGGCCGCGACGAGAACGTCAGGACGCAACGACGGCGTCCGACGGGCGGCGGACATCCTCCACCGTCATCGGCCAGCGCTCGAGCGGGAAGTGGCAGGCGGCCTCGTGGCCGTCACCGAAGCCGCGGAGAGCCGGCTCTTCGACGTCGCAGGTGCCCTCGCGGTGACGCGGGCAACGCGGGTGGAAGCGGCAACCCGCAGGGGGATTCATCGGGCTGGGCACGTCACCTTCGAGCACGATCGCCTTGCGGCTCCGCCCGAGCTGCGGATTCGGGATCGGCACCGCCGACAACAGAGCTCCCGTGTACGGGTGCTTCGGCTCGTCGTAGAGTGCCCGCCCCTTGCCGACCTCGGCCACCTTGCCGAGGTACATCACGAGCACCCGGTCGGAGATGTGCCGCACGACGTTGAGGTCGTGCGCGATGAACAGGTAGGTGAGCCCGAACTCCCGCTGCAGGTCCTTGAGCAGGTTCAGGATCTGCGCCTGCACGGAGACGTCCAGCGCCGAGACGGGCTCGTCGCAGATGATCAGCTTCGGGTTCGCCGCAAGGGCGCGGGCGACGCCGATCCGCTGGCGCTGACCGCCCGAGAACTCGTGCGGGAAGCGGTTGTAGTGCTCCGGGTTGAGGCCCACGATCTCGAGCAGCTCCTGCACCCGGCGCTTGCGCTCGGCGTCCGTGCCGATGCCGTGCACCTCGAGTGGCTCACCGACGATGAAGCCGACACGCTTGCGTGCGTTCAGCGAGGCGTACGGATCCTGGAAGACCATCATCATCTCGCGACGCACGGGGCGCATCTCGGCCCGCGAGAGATTGGTGATGTCCACACCGTCGAAGATGATCTTGCCGCCGGTCGGGTCGAGGAGGCGCGCGATGCAGCGCGCCATGGTCGACTTGCCGCAACCCGACTCACCGACGACGCCGAGCGTCTCCCCACGGCCGATCGTGAAGCTCACGTCGTCGACGGCCTGCACGGCCGCGACCTGCTTCTGGAAGATGATCCCCTGGGTGACGGGAAAGAACTTCTGCAGGTGCTCGACAACGAGCAGGTCGTCGCTCATCCCGTCCCCATTCCCGTGCCCGCGAGCAGGCGCCCTGGCTCGCGCGACTTGGTGGCCTCGTCGAGAAAGCAGGCGTCCCGGTGGCCGGGCGACCCGGGCGACGCATGCAACTCCGGCATCTCGACGCGACAGCGATCCATCGTGTACGTACAGCGCGGGTTGAAGCGGCAACCGGCCGGCGGATTCAGCAGCGACGGCGGCTGGCCCGGGACCTGCACGAGACGATCGGTATCGACGTCCATGCGCGGCAGCGACCCCAACAGCCCCCAGGTGTACGGATGGCGTGGCGCCGTGTAGATCTCGATCCACGGGAGCCTCCTCGATCGCCCGGCCGGCGTACATGACGACCACGTCGTCGGCGACCTCCGCGACGACCCCGAGGTCGTGCGTGATCATGATGATCGCCGTGCCGTGCTCCGCCTGCAGCTGCCGCATGAGCTCGAGAATCTGCGCCTGCGTCGTCACGTCGAGCGCGGTCGTCGGCTCGTCCGCGATCAGCAGGTCGGGGTCGTTGATCAGCGCCATCGCGATCATCACCCGCTGGCGCATACCGCCGGAGAACTGGTGCGGGTAGTCGTCGACCCGCTTGCCGGGCTTCGGGATCCCCACCTCCCCGAGCGCGGTCACGGCTCTGTCCCGCGCCTCCTTCTTGGAGACGTCGTTGTGGAGCAGGACCGCCTCGCTCAGCTGCCAGCCGAGCGACTTGACCGGATTCAGCGAGGTCATCGGGTCCTGGAAGATCATCGCGATCTTCTGCCCCCGCAGCTGGCGCAGGCGATCCTGGCTCGCGGTGAGCAGGTCCTCGCCGTCGAACACCGCCTCGCCGCTCGAGGTCGCGTTGCGCGGGTTGTTCAGGCCCATGATCGTGAGCGACGTGACGCTCTTGCCGCAGCCGGACTCGCCGACGATCCCGAGCGTCTGGCTTCGGTCGACCGTGAACGACACGCCGTCCACGGCCTGGACGATGCCGTCGTCGGTCTTGAAGCTCGTGCGCAGGTCGCGGACCTCGAGGAGCGCCATCAGCTGAGCCTGATCCTCGGGTCGAACCAGGCGTAGACGATGTCCACGACCAGGTTGAAGACGATGATGCAGACCGTCGCGAACACGGTGATCCCGAGGATCACCGGCAGGTCGAAGTTCTCGTAGCTGACGAGGATCTGCCGGCCGAGGCCCGGCAGGCTGTAGATCGACTCGGTGAAGATGGCGCCACCGAGCGCGAGCCCGATGTCCATGCCCAGGATCGTGATCACGGGGAGCAGGCTGTTGCGCAGGATGTGGGAGCGCATGACCTGACCTTCGGGTGCACCCTTCGCGCGCGCCGTGCGCACGTAGTCCTCGTTCATCGTCTCCATCACGTTCGCGCGGATCAGCCGCACGTAGAGAGCCGCGAACAGGATCATGAAGGTCAGCCACGGGAGGATCATGTGATACGCCCACTGCACCGGACCGCCGCACTCGGCGCCGAGTGCCGGGTTGATGAAGTCGCAGTACCCCGTGATCGGCGTGATGCCCCACTTGTAGCCGAAGAAGTAGGCGAAGATGAGCCCGATCCAGACCGGGTGCGCCGAGACGCCGACGAGGACGAAGACCATGCCCGCGCGATCGATCAGCGAACGGGGCCTGATCGCCGAGATGATGCCGACGGGCAACGAGAGCAGCAGCCAGAAGACTGCACCGCCGAACACGAGTGAGGCCGTCACGGGAGCCGCGGCGAGCACGATGTCGTTCACGTCGCGACGGTTGACGAACGACTCGCCGAGCGACTGCTCGACGACGAGCTGCTTGAGGAAGAGCCCGTACTGCTTCCACAGCGGGTCGTTCAGATGCAGCTTGTTCGCGACCTCCTCCACCTGATCCGGCGTCGCGCCCTGTCCCGCGGCGAGGCGCGCCGGATCTGCCGGCGTGACGAAGAAGATCACGTAGGTGACGACCGTGACCGCCAGGAACAGAAAGAGCGCCCAGAGGACGCGTCTGACGAGGTAACGGGCCATCAGCGGTCGCAGTCTATAGCGAGAGGGTGAAGTGTGAAAGGCATACCGAGGAACCGACGTCTGACGGGTACAGCCGTCGGCAGCGGGGCGGGCCGATTGGCCCGTCCCGCTGCCGACGTTACGCGCTGAGCGCCCTCTCGTTACTTCTTGATCGCGAGAGCGTTGATGATCGGGTGGCCGTACACGGAGTGGTAGATGTAGTTCTCCGTGTTGGCGCTGATGAAGTCACGCGACGTGTAGTTGAAGACCGGTGCCCACGGGGCGTCGTTCTTCATGATGTCCACGTCGAGCTTCCCGTACGCCTTGTAGCGGGCCTGGCCGGTCAGCTTCGACGCAGCCTTCATGGCCGCGTTGTACTTGGCGCTGTTGTAGTACGAGTAGTTGTTGTTGTTCGCTTCCTGGATGTTGTTGCCGTCCAGGAGCACGTTGATGAAGTCGAACGGATCGAAGTAGTCCGCGATCCAGCCGGCCGTGTAGATGTCGACGTCGTTGCCACGCGTGCCCATCGTCTTGATGGCCACGGCGAACGGCTGCGGCTTCAGGGTGACCTTGAAGCCTGCCTGCTCGAGGTTGTACTTGGCGATCTGCGCGTAGTTGACCGCAGCTGCCGTCGTCGTGTGCATCAGGGTGACGTCGCCGCCACCGCCGTAGATCGACTTCGCCTTCGACGGGTTCGAGCCCTTGAGCGGGTAGAGGTCCGCGTTCTGGAAGCCCGGGAGTGCGGGCGGCAGGATCTGGTCGGTGCGCTGGCCACCGAACTTGCCGCGCGTGCGCAGCAGTGCCGGCCGGTCGATCGCCCAGTTGACTGCCTTGCGGGCAGCCACGTTCTTGAAGACCGGCCGCTCGTTGTTCAGCACGAGGTAGCCGGTGCCGACGAGCGGGTTCACGAAGTAGCGGCTCTTGTTGACGCCGAACTCCTCCGAGAGCGGGCCGTTCTGCACGGCCGGCACGCCGCCGAGGTCGTGGTTGACCTGACCCGCCTTGACCTGCAGCAGGCTCTGGTTCTGATCCGTGTTCGTGGTGACCACGATCCGGTCCGGGTTCGCCGGCCGGGTGCCCTTGTAGAACGTGTTGCGCTCGAGCACGAGCGAACGCCCGGACTCACGCGAGACGATCTTGTACGGGCCTGCCGAGGGATACACGCTGATGCCCTTGGGATCGATCGCCATGTTCGGCTTCACAGCCGCGAAGAACGGCATCGAGAGCTGCGAGAGGAACGTCGGATCGGCCTGGTTGAGCTTGAAGGTGATCTGCTGACCCTTGGCCGTGATGCCGGTCAGGCTGCTGGCCTTCTTCTCGTTGAACGCCGTGCAGTTACCGAAGTTGCCCGCGAACGCAACTGCCGGAGAGCCCTGATCGGGATGGCAGACGCGGAAGACGGCACGCTGGAACGCGGCCCCCGTGACGGCCGAGCCGTCGCTGAACTTGAGGCCCGACTTCACCGTGAAGGTGTACGTCTTGCCGTCCTTGGAGACGGTCGGGAAACCGGTCGCCGCCTCCGGCACGAGCTGGTTTCCGCCTGCGGAAGCCGGCTTGTCCGGGTAGTTGAGGAGCTGCATGTTGACGGCGTAGATCGTCGACCACCCAATCGAGTCGTACGAGAGGGCGGGATCCAGGTACTCGTAGTCGGTGTTCGACACGTTGAGGCGGAGCGTGCCGCCCTTCGTGACACCCTTCTTCGAGGCGCTGGACGAGCTCGTGGTGCCGGCGACCGCCGCCGCCACCATGAGGCTCGCCCCGAGGACCATGAGGCCCAGGGCGAGCAAGAGCTTCTTGTACATCGGACTCCTTCCGTTGTTCCGTGAGGCCGGGGTCACCGGCTGCTCACGTGTTGGCTTCCACCTGTTGCGTAGGACGCACCGATGGTCGGTTTGTTAGGGGACGAGGGAGAAAGCGTCAGGTCGTATGCCGCGGGTCGAACGCATCCCGCATGCCGTCGCCGAGCAGGTTGAAGGCCAGCGTCGTCAGCAGGATCATCAGCCCCGGCCAGACCATCAGCCACGGCTGCGTGAGGTAGTAATCAGGCCCTGCCGAGAGCAGGTTGCCCCAGCTCGCCGTCGGCGCCTGGATGCCGAGGCCGAGGAACGAGAGACCGGCCTCTGCGGTGATGGTGCCCGCCACGATCAGCGTCGAGTAGACGATGATCGGCGCGACGAGATGCGGCAGCAGGTGCGAACGCATGATCCGCCAGTCGCCGGCACCCGTCATCCTGGCCGCCTCGATGAACTCCTTCTCGCGCAGCGACAGCACCTGGCCCCGGATGATGCGGGCAGGATAGAACCAGCCGAAGATCCCGAAGATCAGTGTCAGCGTGAACACCCCCGGTGCGAGGAAGCCGAAGGTGATGCCGTTCAACTGCGGGCCGACGGTGGCCGACACGGCGATGATGAACAGCAGCACCGGGAAGGCCATCGCAATCTCGGTCAGGCGCGAGACGACGGTGTCGACCGCGCCCCGGAAGAACCCGGCCAGCAGGCCCAGCAGGACGCCGACCGAGACGGAGAAGAGGGTTGCGAAGACCGCCACCTCGAGGGACGTCTGAGCGCCGTAGAGGATCCGCAGGAACATGTCGCGGCCGAGCTGGCCGTCTGCGCCGAGGATCAGCGTGGTGTCCTCGAAGCCCTTCGTGCCGACCGGGGTCGGGAACGGGGCCGTGGAGATCTTGGTGAACGGCCCGACCGGCTGCAGCGTGTCGGCGTCGACGCCGTTGGCGAAGATGTCGTTCGGGCCGTGGCCCAGGATCTTCGCGGCGATGGGGCCGCCGAAAAACGCGGCGAGCAGAAGGAGGACGATGAAGACACCGGCCATGATGGCGACCTTGTCCTGCCGGAACCGTCGCCAGACCTGCTCCCAGTAGCCACGCGCCTTGACCTCGACGCCGGCGTCGCTGTCGGCCAGAACCTGACTGCCGCTCTCGCCGGCCTCGAACGTCTCGTGCTGGATGCTCATCGAGTCGGGAGAATAGCGTAGGGGTCGGTAGCGGTCACAATGCTGGTCAGACGTCCGGAGCGCCGTATTGTTAGCAGGTCGAGCGGGAGGATGAAAGGCACCGCTACGAGAGCGCCTCGGCGCCCCCGACGACTTCGAGGATCTCCTGGGTGATCTCCGCCTGACGCGCGCGGTTCATCTGCAGCGTGACACGGTCGATCAGCTCGCCCGCGTTCTTCGAAGCGTTGCGCATTGCCGTCATCTGGGCTCCCTGGAACGACGCAGCCGACTCGAGCAGAGCCCGGTAGACAAGGGTCTCGAGGTAGACGGGCAGCAGGCGCGCGAGGATCTCCTCCGGCTCGGGCTCGAAGATGAAGTCGCCTCGCATCGCGTCGTCGCGGCGCTCCTCGTCGTCGGTCTCGAGCACCTCGGGCGAGATCGGGAGGATGTCGCGGTCGGTGACGCTCTGGGTCAGGGCCGAGACGAAGGTGTTGTAGACGAGGACGACACGGTCGACCTCCTGCGCGGTGTAGAGCTCGGCGACCCGGTGGGCGATCGCCTGTGCGTCGGCGTACGACGGGCCGTCGGAGAAGCCGACGAACGCGTCGCTCGCGTCACGGCCGCGGAATGCGAGCGTCGAACGACCCTTCTTCCCGACCGCGATCCAGCGCACCTTCTTGCCCTCGGCCTCGAGGGCCCGCTCGAGGCTGAACGCCCGGCGGATGACCTGCCCGTTGAACGCTCCCGCCAGGCCGCGGTCTCCGGTCAGCGGCACGATCAGAACCGTCTCGATGCTCTCCCGCTGCTGCAGCAACGGCAGGCTGCGGACGGACGAGGCAGCCCGGCCGACACCGGAGATGAGATCGCTCATCGTGTCGGCGTACGGGCGCATCGCCTCGATACGCGTCTGCGCCCGCCGCAGCTTTGCCGCGGCGACGAGCTCGAGCGCACGCGTGATCTTGCGCGTGTTGGTGACGGACCGGATCCGCCGCTTCAGATCCTGAACAGAAGCCAAACCTATGCCCTCCCAGCTAACGGGTTAGCGAAGCTAACCCGCTAGCCCTTTCTCCTCGGCGATGTTGAAGCCCTCGGCGAACTTCTTCAGCGCCTCGTCGAGCGCGGCAACGGTCTCGTCGCCGAGATCTCTCGTCTCGCGGATCGCCTCGTAGACGCCGCCCCCCGAGCGGAGGGTCTCGCGGAGCTCCTCCTGGAACCGGGGTACCTGCCCCACCGGCACCCTGTCGAGGTAGCCGTTGTTGCCGGCGTAGATCGCGACGACCTGCTCCTCGAACGGCCACGGCTGGTACTGCGGCTGGTTCAGGGTCGCCACCATCCGCTCGCCGCGGCCGAGCGCCTGCTGCGTCGCAGGGTCGAGCTCCGAGCCGAATTGGGCGAATGCCTCGAGCTCGCGGAACTGCGCCAGGTCGAGGCGCAGACGGCCGGCGACCTTCTTCATCGCCTTGGTCTGCGCATTGCCGCCGACCCGCGACACCGAGATGCCGACGTTGATCGCAGGCCGGACGCCCGAGAAGAAGAGATCCGACTCGAGGAAGATCTGGCCGTCGGTGATCGAGATCACGTTCGTCGGGATGTACGCCGACACGTCACCGGCCTGGGTCTCGATGATCGGCAGGGCCGTCAGGGAGCCGCCGCCGAGGTTGTCGTTCAGGCGGCAGGAGCGCTCGAGCAGGCGGGAGTGCAGGTAGAAGACGTCGCCGGGGAACGCCTCGCGGCCCGGCGGGCGCCGCAGCAGCAGGGAGAGCTGCCGGTACGAGTCGGCGTGCTTCGAGAGGTCGTCGTAGATGACGAGCGCGTGCTTGCCGTTGTAGAGGAAGTACTCGCCCATCGCGGCGCCGGCGAACGGCGCCATCCACTTGATCGGTGCAGCCTCCTGGGCGGGCGCCGAGATGATGATCGTGTATTCCATCGCGCCCTCGTCGCGGAGCTTCTCGTAGACCTGCGCCACCGTCGAGGCCTTCTGGCCGACGGCGACGTAGATGCAGATGACGTCGCCGCCCTTCTGGTTGATGATCGTGTCGATGCCCACGGCGGTCTTTCCGGTACCACGGTCGCCGATGATCAGCTCGCGCTGACCGCGGCCGATCGGGATCATCGAGTCGATCGACTTGAGGCCGGTCTGCAGCGGCTGGGTGACGGGTTGGCGCTGGATCACGCCGGGCGCCTTGAACTCGAGCGGACGCACTCCGGCGGCCTCGATCGGCCCCTGTCCGTCGAGCGGGTTTCCGAGCGGGTCGACGACGCGGCCGAGCATCCCCTCGCCGACCGGGACGCTCATCACCTGTCCCGTGCGGCGCACCGGCTGGCCTTCCTTGACGAGCTGCCACTGACCGAAGAGAGCCACCCCGACGTTGTCCTCCTCGAGGTTGAAGGCAATGCCGACGACGCCGTGCTCGAACTCGAGGCGCTCGAGCGAGACGCAATTCTCGAGTCCGTGAACGCGCGCGATGCCGTCGCCGACCTGCAGCACCGTGCCGACCTCCGACAGGTCTGTCTCGACGTCGTACTGCTCGATTCGCTGCTTCAGAATCGAGGTGATCTCTTCGGGCCGTAGCTTCACATCAGCTCCTCTTGTCGCTCTACCGTCAGTGTCGAAATCGTCTCCACCTGCTCACGTCACCGTGAGCCGGACGCACTTGCGCTTGCTCGCGTTGCCTGCACGATCGAACGCGGCGGCGCAGATCCGTAACTTCCCCTTCGCGGACAGCGGCACGCGCCAGGAGATCACCTTCGCAGCGCCGTTCGGGCGCACGGCGACGGCGTTCATGCGCTTCAGGGCCTTCGCGCCCTTGAGCACGCTGAGGTCGACGCTCGCCGCACTGCTGTTGTCCTGCGCCGCGATCGTGAGCAGCACCGGCGCTCCCACCTTCGCCCGGGCAGGCGCACCGAAGCGAAGGGTCGGTGCGGTGGTGTCCGCGGCGGCGCCGCCGGAGGCGGAGAGCTCGAACCGCTGCTTGAGCGCGCCGCACCACTTCGTGGTGATGCCGCCGTCCTCGTCGTACCTCCCGAGGAAGAAGCCGGTCGTCAGCATCTTCACGACGAAGCTGCCCGAGCGGAAGTCCTCACGCCCGTTGAAGCGACCGACGAGCTCCTTGGTGTCCTCGCCTCGCGTGCACGCGATCAGGTCACCACCCTCGACGTAGTGGCCCCGGAAGAAACGCGTGCGACCGTCGTCCGGACAGCCCGTGAACGGCTGCCCACCGAAGTTCTTGCCCATCGCCGCGGCGCCGTCCTCGTAGCGGATCGCCTTCCAGGTCAACGTCCCGAGAGGGGTGGCGCCCCCGCCGTCGTCCATCAGCTGGGCGGGCCAGATGCCGCTCCAGAGATCGGGGAGCCCGGAATCGCCGGAGTTCGCGACGCCTGCGCCGGTGGCGGCAGGCACAATGACACCCATGAGTGCCACTGCCAGCAGCGCGAGGAGCGCGCGGGGCCTTCTCGCGGCCTTCGCCGTGGCTGCAGCCCTTGGCGCGCTCGCGGCGGGCTGCGGCGGGAGCGACTCCGAGGCCGGCGACAGCACGGCTGCCGAGGCTTCGGTCGCAGCAGCAGTCGAGCAGGCGCTGTACGAGAAGGGTGACACGCAGGAGATCTCCTGCGAGAGCCTCGGCACGGTCGAGGTCGCCGGCGTCTCGCGCGAGGTCGCACGCTGCTCGTTCTCGGAGGAGAAGGACGGAGCTGGCGAGATGCGCGCACGCGGCGGCTGCTTCGTGCTGGAGGACGGGGCCGCGCTCGACGTCACCATGGACGTTCCCGCTGACGTGACCTGCGTCACGAAGACCTGACCAGTCCCTGGCGCAGACGCTCGATGCGGCCGCGCACGCTGGCGTCGACGCGCAGCGAGCCTGCCTGCAGGATCATGCCGCCGACCAGCTCGGGGTCGACCTTGCGGGTTGCCTCGACCGTCCGGCCGGAGGCCTGCTCGATCTGGGCCACGATCGAGGCGGCCTCGTCGTCGGACAGCTCGAACGCGGTGGTCAGCTCGACCGAGACGCGCCCCTGCGCGCGGTCGACGAGCGCCTGGAACTCGTCGCGGATCCCGGGGATCTGCCCCGCGCGCCCCTTCCCCGCGATCAGGCGCAGGAAGTTGTGCACGAGTGCGTCGGCACCGTCGGACAGCTCGCCGAGGACGCCGACCTTGGCGGCCGGATCGACCTGCGGGTTCTGCAGGAACGCGGCCAGCTCGGGCGACGCCACGACGGCGTCGGCGAACTCTCCGAGGTCGCGCTGGACCGCGTCGGTGCGACCCTGCTCCTCGGCGGCCTCGAACAGGGCACGCGCGTACAGGCGCTCGGCGACGGCCACGGTGCTCTAGCCTCTCCCCCGCTCGAGGGCGGAGAAGTCGAGCCCCTCGATCGCCTCGTCGATCAGGCGACGCTGATCGGCCGAGTCGAGCACCTTGCCGACGACACGCTGCGTCGCCTCGAGGGTGAGGTCGGCGACCTCACCGCGGATCTGGTCGATCGCCCGCGAGGTCTCTGCGTCGATCTGCTTGCGAGTGTCTTCGAGCCGGCGCTGCCGCTCGGTTTCGGCCTCGTCCTTCGCCCGCTGGATCTGGGCATCGGCGACCTTGCGGGCCTCCGCCAGGATCTGCGCCGACTCGGAGCGGGCCTCTGCGAGGATGGCGCGGTTCTGCTCGAGCAGGTCACGTGCCTCGTTGCGGGCGTTGTCTGCCTCGTCGACCGCCTCCCGGATCCGATCGCGACGGGCGTCGATCGTCTTCTGGATGGGGGCGAACGCGAACTTCTTGAGCACGAAGAACGTGATCCCGAACGCGATCAGCGTCCAGATCATGAGCCCGGGAACGACCTTGATCAGGTCGTTGCTCGACTCGGCTGCGAGGACAGTGCAACATCGGCTCAGACGAGGACGTAGGCGAGAAGTCCGCCGATGAGGCCGTAGAACACGACCGCCTCGGTGAGGGCGAAGCCGAGCCACTGGATGCCCTGCAGCTCACCCTTCAACTCGGGCTGGCGGGCGACGGCCTGGATCATCGAGCCGAAGATGTTGCCGATGCCGACGCCGGCGCCGAGCGCGCCGAGACCGATGCCGAGAGCCAGTGCGATGGCCTTGCCGGCGTCGGCAACGTCACCGGTGGTCTCCGCGAGGAAGAAGAACGAGGACAGCATTGGGGTGATTCCTCCTTAGTGCTCCGGCTCGATGGCCGAGCCGATGTAGATGGCAGACAGGGCAGCGAAGATGTAGGCCTGGATCGAAACCACGATCACGACCTCGAACAGGTAGAAGACGGACGAGAGAAGAACGGAGAACGGGAAGATCCACGGTGTGACGAGGAAGATCAGGCCGATGAACGTCAGGATCAACATGTGCCCGGCGAGCATGTTGGCGTAGAGACGAACGGAGAGGCTGATCAGCCGCATGAACTGGCCGAGGATCTCGAGCGGGATGATCAGCGGGTAGAGCGCCTTCGGCACGTCGGGGATCCAGCTCTGGAGGTACTTCATGACGCCGTTCGCGCGGATCCCCTCGATGTGGGTGAACATCCACGTCATGAACGCGAGCGCGAGCGTGACGGAGAGCGTCGACGTCGCGGCGAAGATGGCGAGCGTCGGGACCTCGACACCGCAGATCTTCCACTTCTCGTCCGAGAGCGGCAGCGGGATGAAGCCGATCATGTTGACGACCCAGATGAAGATCATCAGCGAGGCGACGTACGGGAACCAGCGCCCGATCGCCTTCGTCGGGAGCCCCTGCTCGGCGATCTGCACCTGCGCCATCTCGTAGATCGACTCGCCCATCGCCTGGCGCTTCGTGGGCTCCGAGCCCGACCTTGACGCGCATCAGGACGATCCCGATCACGCACGAGACGACGGTTCCGAGCAGGAGATACGCAACCGCCTTGTTGATCGACATGTCGATCGGCCCGATCTGGATGTCGACCCACGGGTGGAGCGTCCACTCGGAGGCCGGGTTGAACTTCTCCTCCTCCCCGCCGGTCGTCTCGGAAGCCAGCGCGACCGCGGGCAGCGCGAGGAAGAGCGTCGTGCCGAGCGTCAGCAGCCGTCTCATGCCTTGGCCTCCGCGCCGAAGAAGGTGACGAGCGAGACGGCGAGCTCGAGCGTGTAGGCGGCCGCGTAGAGGAGCACGGCCGCGATCCCGACCCGCGAATCCGCGACGGTGACCGCCACCAACGGTATGCCCACGATGAATGCTCTCATGCCCATGCCGATACCCCTCACGCCTGCCGCGGCGAGGTTACCCTCATCGAGCGGGAGCCGCGTCAGTAGGTACCCGAGCGCCTGCGCGCCGACCCAGAGAACTGCGGTCACCGCCCAGCCCTTGAGAGGCCAGCCGGCGATCGCGAAGACCGGGAGCGCGAGCAGGATCAGGCCGCTGCCCGCGAGCATCGGGGCGAGGCGTCCCGGCACGGGACGCGGCTTCGTGTAGAGGTCGGCGATCACGCGTAGACCCGGTAGACGACGAGCACCGCGAGCGGGATCCCGAGCACGGCCCCGACGAGCAGCCCGAGGCCGCCCGAGCCGAGCAGCCATCCGACGGCCGCACCCAGCGGCCATGGCCGCGCCGAGTGTGCCGAGCAGCAATCCGGAAGCGGTCGCGAGCGAATGCGGTTCGGTTGGCGTCGAGGCGACCATTCCGGCCGGAGCATATCAGGCTGCTTGTGACAGCCGATTTCCGCTGTTTCAGCCAAAAACGACTAGATTCGTCACATGGTCCCGCCGTTCCGCCAAAGCGTGTGGAAAGCTCTATCCCCACACGCGGAGGCGGGACGGCGATCCGGCGCAGAGCGCCCGCGGATCGTGCTCGTCCACGGCAGCGTCATGGGCGGGCGCCCCACGTGGAGCGGCCAGAGAGCGCTCGGCGACGAGTTCGAGCTGGAGATCGTGGAGCGTCCCGGCTTCCCCCCGAATCCGCCGGTCGAGAGGGTCGACTTCGACGAGCACGCCCTCCTCGTCGCGGAACGGATCGGAGGCGGCGCCCACCTCGTCGGCCACTCCTACGGCGGCGTGATCGCGCTGCTGGCAGCGGCAGCCGTGCCAGATCACGTGCGGTCCTTGACCGTGATCGAGCCTCCCGCGACGGCTGTGGCCCGAGGCAACCCGGCTGCCGACGCGTTCGCGCGCGAGGGTGCCGAGTGGTGGCGCACCGGCCCCACGGACGATCCGGAGGCGTTTCTCCGTGGCTTTCTCGACTACGTGGGCTCTGACTACGTGCCGCCGTCGCCGCTCCCGGAGTCACTCGAGCAGGGCGCGAGGACGCTCATCGTCGAACGCGGGCCGTGGGAGGCGAACATCCCTCTCGACGTGCTTGCCAAGGCTTCGTTCCCGACGCTCGTCGTCTCGGGCGGCCACCACGCGGCCTTCGACGCCGTGTGCGCGGCTCTCGTCGAGCGCCTCGGCGCCGACCTGGTCGTGCTGCCCGGTTACGGCCACACGGCTCAGCGCCACCCGGAGTTCAACGCGGCGCTGGCCGCATTCGTCGAGCGCGCGGAAGCGGACAGAGCCCGAGCCCGGCCGAGCCCGGACGACAGGCTAAAGCCTGTCGCCGCCGCCGCCGCCCTCAGGCGGAGCGACGCTCCTCGCGCTCCCGCTCCGCGACGCGGCGGCGAACCCGCGGATTCCCGAGCTTGACGATCTCGAGCAGGTAGATGATGTAGACGGAGAACGCCAGCGCCCCGAATGCGATCGCTGCGACGGCGACGGTCTGCCACGGGTGCCAGACCCCACCCTCGCGGAAGGGGATGAACCGGGTCGCGAGCGCCGCCACTCCGAGCGATGCCGTCCAGGCCCACATGGTCAGAGCCGCCCGCCGCTGGCTGAAGCCGATGTTGATGAACCGGTGGTGCAGATGCGAGCGGTCGGCGGCCGAGATCGGCTGGCGGTACTTCAGCCGTTTCAGCACCACGAACGACGTGTCGATGATCGGCACCGCGAGCACGAGCAGCGGCAGGAACAGCACCACGGTCGACGCCGTCTTCAGGAGCCCCGCGACCGAGATCGACGCGAGCGTGTAGCCGAGCACGAGCGCACCCGAATCGCCCATGAAGATGCGGGCCGGGAAGAAGTTGTGGCGGAGGAACCCGACACACGCACCGGCGACGATCGCCGACAGGACGGCGGCATCGACCTTCCCGAGCGACAGCGCGATCACCGCGAAGGTGACGCCCGAGATCGCACACACGCCGGCCGCGAGACCGTCCATCCCGTCGAGGAAGTTGACCATGTTCATCACCGCCACGATCCACACGATCGTCAGCGGTACGCCGATCCAGGGCGGCAGGTCGACGGCTCCGAGGAACGGGAGCGTGAAGTGGTCGATCCAGACGCCGAAGGCGGTCGGGATCGCCGCTGCGAGCACCTGACCGGCGAGCTTCGGCACCGGCGCGAGGCCGCGGAAGTCGTCGATTGCGCCGACCACGCAGGCAACGGCGGCGCCGAGCAGGATCCCTCGCATCTCGCTCGACAGGTCGAGGAAGGCGAGCGAGGGGACGAGGATCCCCATGAAGATCGCGAGCCCGCCGAGCCGCGGGATCGGCCGCCGGTTGAGGCGTCGCTCACCCGGGTTGTCGACCACGCCGAGAATGCGGGCCATGCCTCCGACCGCAGGCGTCAGGAGGACGACGATCAGGAGAGCGATCGCTGCGCCGTACAGGACCTCCGGGTTCGCCCGAAGTTCGTCCATCGCTCCTTACTTCGTGCCGTAGAGCCTGTCGCCTGCATCCCCCAGGCCCGGGACGATGTAGCCCTTCTCGTTCAGGCCACGGTCGACGTTCGCAACGACGATCGAGACGTCGGGATGATCGCGGTGGACACGTGCGATGCCCTCGGGCGTCGCGATCAGGGCGATCACACGGACAGAGGTTGCCCCCGCTGCCTTCACCGTCCCGACCGCAGCTGCGGTCGAGTTGCCGGTCGCGAGCATCGGGTCGAGGAGGATCACGTCACGCTCGGCGATGTCGTGCGGCAGCTTCACGTAGTACTCGACCGGCTCCAGCGTCTCCTCGTTGCGGTAGAGGCCGATGAACCCCACGCGCGCGCCCGGGATCAGCGAAAGCACGCCGTCGAGCATCCCCACCCCGGCGCGCAGGATCGGGCACACCGCAACCTTCTTGCCGCTGATCCGGCGCGCGCTCATCCGCTCGAGCGGCGTCTCGATCTCGACCTCCTCGTCGGCGAGCGTCTTCGTCGCCTCATAGGTCAGGAGCAGCGTCAGCTCGTTGACGAGCTGACGGAACATCTGCGTCGTCGTCGTGACGTCACGGAGCAGGCCCAGCTTGTGCCGCACGAGCGGATGGTCGACCTCGATGACCAGAGCGGTCAACTGTCGTACCTCGTGTAGCCCCGGAACCCGGGATAGAGCGGTCGCTGCGCGCACAGCGCCTCGCTCCGGGCCGCGAGGGCGGGAACGTCGGCGTCGTCGGCGAGCGCCTCGACGATGATCCGACCGACCTCGCGAAAGTCGTCGACGTCGAAGCCTCGCATCGTCGCGGCGGGGGTGCCGATCCGCACGCCCGATGCGACCGTCGGCGGCCGCTCGTCGAACGGCACGGTGTTGCGGTTCGTCGTCAGCCTGACGGCGTGCAGCCGCTCCTCGGCGTCCTTGCCGGTCCACTCCGTGCGGCGCAGGTCGAGCTGCAGGAGATGCGTGTCCGTACCCCCGGTCAGCACGTCGACGCCTCCGTCCATGATCTCGGCGGCAAGCGCGTCGGCGTTCGTGCGGACCCGGGTCTGGTACTCGCGGAACGCGTCGGATGCTGCGATCCTGAAGCAGGTCGCCTTCGCGGCGATCGCATGCTCGAGCGGGCCGCCCTGGAGCCCCGGGAAGACCGCGCGGTCGATGGCCGATGCGTGCTCCTCGCGGCACAGGATGAACCCCGCGCGCGGGCCGGCAAGCGTCTTGTGGGTCGTCGAGGTGACGACGTCGCAGTCGATCATCGGGTTCGGGTGCAGCCCCGCTGCAACGAGGCCCGAGAAGTGCGCCATGTCGCACCACAGCAGCGCGCCGACCTCGTCGGCGATCTTCCGGAACTCCCACGTCTCCACCGTCCGCGGATACGCGGAGCCCCCGCAGATGATCATCCTCGGGCGGTGCTCCTTTGCGAGCGCCAGCACCTCGTCGTAGTCGACGAGGTTCGTCTCGCGGGAGACGCCGTAGTGCGCAATCGTGTAGAGCCGGCCCGAGAAGTTGACCTTGAGGCCGTGCGTCAGGTGGCCCCCGTGGTCGAGGCGGAGCGACAGCACCGTGTCACCGGGTTGCAGCAGCCCGAGGTACACCGCCATGTTCGCCTGGGCGCCCGCGTGCGGCTGGACGTTCGCGTGCTCCGCACGGAACAGCGCCTTGGCCCGGTCGATCGCGAGCTGCTCGATCCGGTCGACGATCTCGCATCCCTCGTAGTACCGCTTGCCGGGGTACCCCTCGGCGTACTTGTTCGTGGGCACCGACCCGACGGCCTCGAGGATCGACGGCCAGGTGAAGTTCTCCGACGCGATCAATTCGATCTGGCTGCGTTGTCGCTCGAGCTCCTCCCCGAGGAGCGCGGCGATGTCGGGGTCGATCTCGGCCAGGCCCGCAGTCCGCAACCGGTCGAACGAGGTCTCGGTGGAAGCCATGGCCCGATGCTAACCGCAGGCGCGCGTCGCTGAGGCGTCGAGGTGCGTCTCGCCCCCAAGACCGGGTCGGCCAGGCTCACGACCGGGGACCGTCCCGCTACGGGGCCGTGAAGCGGCGGCGCTCGACCGACACGAGACGGTCGAGCCCACGGTCGACGAAACCGACATCGGCCCCATCGCCGCCGACGACGACATCTCGACGTCCGTCGCGCGCGAGCAGGGTGTCCGGCCCTGTCCCGCCGAGCAACGTGTCCTGACCCGTTCCTCCGTCGAGGCGATCCGCTCCGGCACCACCTTCGAGGCGATCGTTGCCGGATCGTCCGATCAGCTCGTCGCTGCCTGCCCCGCCACGCAGGACGTCGTTGCCGATACCGCCGTCGAGGATGTCGGCACCGGGGCCGCCGTAGATCACGTCCGCACCACCACCCCCGAGAATCCGGTCGTTCCCGCCGAGCCCGCAGATCACGTCGCGTCCCCTCGTTCCGCGTAGCAGATCCGCCGCCTGGGTTCCGACGATCGTGCAGCGCACGGGCCGCCCCGACGGGTCGAGGGGCCGAGGCGGGGTGGCGAACGAAGCGTCTGCACCCGCGGTCGTTCCGCCCGCGCTGCGTGCCACGATCCGGTAGTGCCAGCGAACTCCGGGCGAGAGACCCGCGAGTAGGGTGCTGACACGGAGGTCGGCCGAACCGGCGGCCGGTATCTCGACGGTGCGGAACCCGTAGCCGCGGGTGCGCCCGTACTCGAACCACCAGGCCGTTGCGAGACCGCGCGGGTTGACGGTGCCGTTGACGCGCGCGGACGAGAGCGAGAGCGTTGCGAAGCTGACTGGACCGGTTGCCGCCAGCGGAGCCCCGGTGGTGACGAAGGTCACATCGGCGCCCCGGGTCGTCCCCAGCGAGCTCGTTGCGACCAGCCGGAAGTGGTATGTCACCCCCGGCCGGAGGTTGGAAACGGCGGCGACGACCGCAAGCGGGGCCGTGCCGGAGCCCGCACTGAGCGACGAGCTCCTCGACCCGTACCTCGTGCTCGTCCCGTACTCGACATACCACGACGTCGAGCGGCCGTTCGGGTTCACGGTGCCGCCGAGCGCCGCCGAGCTCGGCCCGATCGCGGTCGCAGGGCCTGTGATCACGGAAGGCGCGCTCTGCGTCGTGAAGACCCGGTCTGCTCCCGCGACCGTGCCCGCGTCGCTCGTTGCGACGAGCCGGAAGTGATAGGTCGTTCCCGGCTTGAGTCCGGTCACGCTCTTGGAGACGCTCGTCGAGCTCGATCCCGAGCCGGCGCTCGAGGACGACGTCTTCGACCCGTACGCGGTGGTCGTGCCGTAGTCGAAGAAATACGTCGTCGACCTCCCGTTCGGGTCGACCTTCCCGTTCAGCGCTGCGCCCGTCGACCCGATCGAACTGGCCCCCGAGGTCGTCACGGTTGGTGGCTCGGCGGTGACGAAGATCGCATCGGCACCGAGCGTCGTTCCCGCCGAGCTGGTGGCAACGAGCCGGAAGTGGTAGGTCTTGCCTGCCGTCAATCCACCGACACCCGCCGAGACGGCCTTCGGCGACGTGCCCGACCCCGCGTCGACCGCCGGGGTCTTCGTCCCGTATCCCGTCGACGTGCCGTACTCGACGTACCACGTGGTGGGCTGCCCGTTCGGGTTCACCGTACCGCCGAGGGTCGCCGTCCCCGGGCCGACGCCGGTCGCAGGAGACGTCACCGCCGTGGGCGGCGAGGCGGTCGTGAAGAGCCCGTCGCCGCCGTTCGTCGTACCGGAGGAGCTCTTTGCCACGAGCCGGTAGTGATAGGTCGTGGCCGGCGTCAGGCCGGTCAGCGTCTTCGCGACGGCGAGGTTGACCGAGCCCGAGCCCGCGCCTGTCGTCGTCGTCTTCGACCCGTAGGACACCGAGGTGCCGTACTCGAACCACCAGTCGGTCGCCGAGCCGGCCGGATTGACGGTGCCGTTGACCGTGGCCGACGTACCTCCGACGGCGCTCACCACGCCCGTGATCGCGGTGGGGGCAGCCGCCGCGGCGCCCTCCACGACCGTGACGGCGGCGAGAGCCGCAGCGACGAGCACCGTGATCGCTCGGAGAGACATCTACACCGAACCTATTCCTCCCCGGTTAGCATCGCGTCGCGAGGAAGTAAAGATCATGTGTGTGCTGCCGCGATCAGCTCGAGAGCCTCTCCGGCATCGCCCGCTCCCTCGCGAAGAACGACCGGGCGAGGGCCCGTCACGTCGATGACGGTCGAAGGGATGCCCGGCAGCGCACCGCCGTCGAGCGCTGCGGCGACGCCCGCGAGGATCGCTCGGGGTACCTCGTCGAGCCGGCACGGGTCGGGGCCGCCGGGCAGGT
The DNA here is from genome assembly GCA_963792455.1 of uncultured Thermoleophilia bacterium. Lineage (GTDB taxonomy): Bacteria > Actinomycetota > Thermoleophilia > Gaiellales > Gaiellaceae > Gaiella. The sequence continues at coordinate 546,913 of CAWBWA010000011.1, read as the reverse complement.
TCGCGCTCGTCGCGACGACGACACCGAGCCGGGCGACGATCGCCGCCGTAGGCCCGGAGAGGATCGGCACGCGCACCCCGATCGCGTCGGGCCGGCTTGCAGCACAGCCATGCGAAGCGCCCGGCCGGGTTCGGGACGACGAGCGTGAACGGCCCGGGGAAGAGGGCCCGGGCGATCGCGGCAGGACGCTCGTCGAGCTCCGGGATCCATCCGAGCAGCACGTCGACGCTCGCTGCGACGACGGCGGTCGGTTGGATCGAGTCCCGCCCCTTGAGCCGGTAGAGATCGGCTGCGGGCTGCTCGTCGAAGGCGCCGCAGACGAGGCCGTAGACCGTGTCCGTAGGAAGAACGGCGAGCTCGCCGGCTCGGAGCGCCTGCGCGACACTCTCGACCTCGCTCACGTCCGTCGGCCCTCGACGACTCGATCGTGCCCCGCCAGATCCCGCGTCACACGGACCTCGGTGAATCCGAGTTCCTCGAGCAGGGCGGCCGTGACCTCGGTCTGCCCCGCTCCGACCTCGAGCGCCAGCGCCCCGCCCCGCCCGAGCACGGTCGCAGCCCCGCGGGCGACCGCCTCGACCGCGCCGTCGGCGCTCAGCGCTCCGTGCGGTTCCCACTCGCGAACCTCGGGCTCCAGTCCCGGGAGGTCGGCCGCCTCGACGTAGGGCGGGTTCGAAACGACCAGGTCCCACGGGCCGCCGGGCAATCCCGCGAACAGATCGTGACGTGCCAGCTCGACGGCGAGACCCGTCCGGACGACGTTCTCCGCGGCGAGCGCCAGCGCGTCCGTCGAGCGGTCGAGCCCCGTGACGACCGCACCTGGATGCTCGTCTGCAATCGCGAGCGCGATCGCACCGGAGCCGGTGCCGACGTCGAGCACGCGCGGCCGGTCGAGGCCGGCGACGAGGGCGAGAGCACGCTCGACGAGGATCTCCGTCTCCGGTCGCGGGATCAGCGCACGTCGGTCGACGGTCAGGGTGAGGTGGCGGAATCCCCACTCGCCGAGCACGTACTGGAGCGGCTCGCGCCGTGCGCGCCGGACCACGAGCTCCCGCGCCGCAGCGAGCTCCGGTTGCGTCAGCGGACGGTCGAAGGCCGTGTAGAGCTCGATTCGCTCGAGGCCCATCGCCTTCGCGAGCAGGCGTTCCGCATCGAGCCGCGGTGTGTCGGATCCCTTCGCGGCGAGATGCGCGGTGGAGAGGCGCAAGACCTCGCCGATCGAAACCGTCCCGGCGCCAGGCTGAAGCCTGGCACCGACGGAAACGGAGTCGAAGCCAGGCTGAAGCCTGGCACCGACGCTCTTCACGACGCCTCGAGCGAGAGCCGTCGATCCTCCGACTGGATCGCCTCCGTGAACTCCTCGAGGTCGCCGGCCAGGACCTGGTCGAGCCGGTGCACCGTGAGCTTGATCCGGTGGTCGGTGACCCGGCTCTCGGCGAAGTTGTAGGTACGGATCTTCTCCGCGCGCTCGCCGGATCCGATCTGCACCTTGCGGGCCTCCGACAGCCGGGCCTGCTCCTTCTCGCGCTCGAGCTCGTACAGCCGGGCACGAAGGACGCGCATCGCCTTCTGCCGGTTCTGGAGCTGCGACTTCTCGTCCTGCATCGCCACCACCACGCCGGTCGGCAAGTGGGTGATACGCACGGCGGAGTCGGTCGTGTTGACGCTCTGGCCGCCGGGACCCGTCGAGCGGTAGACGTCGATCTTGAGGTCGTTCTCGGCGATGTCGATCTCGACCTCCTCCGCCTCGGGCATCACGGCGACCGTGGCGGTCGACGTGTGGATCCGGCCCTGCGACTCGGTCTCGGGCACCCGCTGCACCCGGTGGGTGCCGCCCTCGTACTTGAAGACCGAGAACGCACCGTCCCCCTTGACCGCGAAGACGACCTCCTTGAAGCCGCCGGTCTCGCTCTCGTTCGCGGACAGGATCTCCGTCTTGAAGCCGCGCCGTTCCGCATAGCGGCTCAGCATCCGGAAGACGTCGCCTGCCCACAGTGCTGCCTCGTCCCCTCCCACCCCCTGGCGCACCTCGACGATCACGTCCTTCGAGTCGGCCGGGTCGCGCTCGACGAGCGCCGCCTTGAGCTCCTCCTCGAGCCGGGCCACGTCGCTCTCGAGATCCGCGGCCATCGAGGCGAGCTCGGCGTCGTTCCTGACGTCGACGAGGTCGGCGCGCGCGGCCTGCCAGGCCACCGCGAGCTTGTACGGCGTCTCCAGCTCCTTGAGCCGGCGCCCGACGTCGGCTGCCTCCCGGTGATCGTTGTAGACGGCAGGGTCGGACAGCCGCGCCTGCAGGTCGGCATACGAGCGCTCGAGCTCCTCGACGAGTGGTTCGATCCCGGCCATCGAAACGATGGTAGCCGGGGCCGGCGACAGGCTTCAGCCTGTCGCCGGGGTCGCTCCGTCGAGCTCGTCGTCTAGCGCAGCTGAAGCCTCTCCCCCGCGCGTCAGGCGAGCGCGGCGTCCAGGGTGATCTCCGGCACGCCGGCGAGCGCCTTCGAGACCGGGCAGCCCGTCTTGGCGCCCTCGGCCGCCGCGACGAACGCCTCCTCGTCGAGGCCGGGCACGCGTGCCACGCACCGCGAGGGCGACCTTCGTGATCCCCTCGCCGGGAACGAACGTGACGGTGGCGGTCGTGTCGAGCCGCTCGGCGGGCGTGCCCGCCCCGGGCGAGCCCGGCGGACAGCGCCATCGAGAAGCAGGCCGAGTGGGCAGCGGCGATCAGCTCTTCGGGGCTCGTCCGGCCGTCGGGCGCCTCGGCCCTGGAGGCCCAGCTGACGTCGAGAGGGCCGAACGCGCCGCTCGGCGCCTCGTGGATCGTGCCGGCACCTTCCATCAACGTGCCGTGCCAGGTCGTGCTCATCGTGCGCTCGGTTGCCATCGGGTCGTCCCTCCTGGGTGCGGTGACTGGTACGTGCCTACGAGAGTGTTGCGGACACCGTGACCGTTGCGCTGGCGCGGAGGAGCGCCGACAACGGGCAGGTGGCGTCCGCCGCCTCGGCAGCCTGCGCAAACCCGGCGTCGTCGCAGTCCGGCACGGTGCCGTGCGCCTCGATCGCCGAGTGGACGATCTGATGCCCCTTGCCCGCCACCTCGTCCAGCGTCACGACACAGCGCACATCGAGCCGCTCGGGTGGCGTCCCCGCCTTCGTCAGCTCGCTCGCGAGCGACATCGTGAAGCAGCTGCCATGGGCGGCTGCCAGCAGCTCCTCGGGGCTCGTCTTGCCCTCCGGGATACCGAGGCGCGTCGCGGCGGTGAACTCCAAGCTCCTCGAAAGCCCCCGACGAGGCCGCGCTGATCGTGCCGGCGCCACGGGCGACGTTCCCCTCCCAGCTGACAGCTGCTTCACGAACGATCCTCGGCATCGATCCTCCTCCGCTGCCCGTCGGGCGCGAGCTCCTCTACGCCATGACCTCGACGCGGGACTCCAGGCGCAACTCGCCCTCGCTCTCTGCCTGCTCGACGCGCATGACCTCCTGGAGGGCGCGGATCGAGACCTCGATCTGGTCGAGCGACGGCTCCCTCGTGGTGAGCCGCTGCAGCCACAGGCCGGGCGCCAGCAGCGTCATCAGGACGCGGTTTCCCTGGTGCTTGCCCGCGTAGCGGATCAGCTCGTAGGCGAGCCCGGCGATCACCGGCAGGAGCAGGATCCGGCTGATGATCAGCCAGTACCAGACGGGCCTGCCGACGAAGGCGAAGACGAAGATGCCGATCACCATAACCCAGAGCAAAAAAGCAGTTCCGCAACGTGGGTGGATCAAACTGAACTTCTGTACCTTCTCCGGCGTCAGCTCCGAACCGCCCTCGAGCGCGTTGATCGCCTTGTGCTCGGCGCCGTGGTACTGGAACACGCGCTTCAGGTCCGGCAGCAGCCCGATCAGCACGATGTAGAGGATGAACACGGCCACCCGGATCAGGCCCTCGACGACCACGAACGAGTACGTGCCGTCGATCGGCAGCCAGCTCGTCAGCAGCGCCGGCCCGACCTTGAAGAGCATCAGCGCGAAGCCGATGGCGAGGACGAACGAGAAGATGATCTGGCCGCGCGAGATCTCGGTCGAGACCTCCTCGGGCGGCGTGTCGTCGCCCTCCTCCCGCTCCTCCTGCATCGCGTAGTTCGCGGAGATCGCGAGCGCCCGGAAGCCGATCGCGAGCGACTCTCCGAGCGCGACCACGCCGCGGATCACGGGCAGGCGCCAGATGCGGTGCCGCTGCATCGGCGAGCTGACGGACTTCGTCACCTCGACGACGTCGCCGGACGGCGTGCGGACGGCGACCGACCACACGGCCGGGCCGCGCATCATCACACCCTCGAGCACGGCCTGACCGCCGTACGAGACGCTCATCGGGCGTCTCGCGACTGAAGAGAAAGGCTGCCGCGACACGCCCGCTGAAATACCTATTGGGCGCGCTCCGCGCGCATGAGATCCCCGCAAGGCACTAGCGGCGGGGCCCGCCGGCCTTCTCGAGGCGGCGCTGGAAGCGCTCGACCCGACCGCCGGCGTCCATGAGCTTCTGCTTGCCCGTGTAGAACGGGTGGCAGTGCGAGCAGACCTCGACGTGCAGTTCCGGGCTCGTGGAACGGGTCATGAACTCGTTGCCGCAGGAGCAGGAGACGTGCGCGAGGACGTACTCGGGATGAATCTCGGCCTTCATGGTCGAGCAAGGATAGCAGAGGCGATATCGGCACTGACGTTGCCTCCGGAGACGACGGAGACCACAACCGCCCCCTCCACCTTGCCGGCCAGCACTGCGGCGACGGCCGCAGCGCCGCCCGGCTCGGCGGCGAGCTTCGCCCGTTCGTAGAGGAACCGGAATGCGGTCCGGATCTCGTCGTCGCTGACGAGCACGACCTCGACACCGAGCCGGCCACAGACGTCGATCGCAATCGAGCCCGCGAACGGCGCCGTCAGCGCGTCGGCGACGGTCTGCGGCGTCACCGCCACCGGCTCGCCGGCGGCGAGCCCCAGCGCGAGTGCGTTCGAGTGCTCCGGCTCGACGGCGATCACGCGCACGCCGGCCGGCACGCAGGCCGCCGCGATCCCCGTCACCAAACCGCCGCCGCCGCACGCGACGACGATCGTCTCCACCGCGGGCACGTCTTCGAGGATCTCGAGGCCCACCGTGCCTGCCCCGGCGATCACGACCGGGTCGTCGAAAGGATGCACGAGCACACGGCCCGTCTGCTCCTGCAGCTCGTGGAGGCGTGCGAAAGCCTCTCCGGGGTTCGCGGCCCCGAGATCGATCGCGGCTCCGTACCCGCGCGTGGCGGCGATCTTGGCTTCGCTCGCCCCCTGCCACATCACGAGGAGCGCGTCGACCTCCTCGGTCGCCGCGGCCCACGCCAGCGCCTGCGCGTGATTCCCGGCCGAGACGCTGATCACGCCACGGCGGCGCTCGTCCGGCGAGAGGGCATGCACCCGGTTGAGCACGCCACGAGCCTTGAAGGACCCCGTTCGCTGGAACAGCTCCGCCTTGAGATGCTGTCCGGGGCCGAGGCTCCGAGAGCTGAAGGTCGGTGTCCGGTGGGCTCTGCCTCTGATCACCGCCGCCGCACGGCCGACATCGTCGGGTGTGATCGCGAGGGCGGGCACCGCGAAAGCGTAGATCACCATCTGCATGATCGTCTTCGGTCGACCGCCGGAGTAGCGACAATGGCTCCGTGACCGAGGAGCGCCCCCTTCCGATCCGCGTCGTCGTCACCGACGACCTCGAGCGGTCGCGGCTCACCGTCTTCTTCCGCCTGCTCCTGGCGATCCCCCATCTGGTCGTCGTGTTCCTCTGGGGCATCGCCGCATGCGCGGTCGCCGTGGTCCTCTGGCTCGCGCTCCTCGTCGAGGGCAAGGCGCCGGGCACGCTGCAGAAGTTCGTCGCCTCGTACATCCGCTACTCGACCCAGGTGAGCGCGTACCTCAACCTCGCGGCGGATCCGTATCCCGCCTTCGGCGGCGCAGTCGGGTACCCGCTCGACCTCGAGATCGAGCTCGCAACCCGTCAGTCGCGCGGCCGGGTCGCCGCCAGGCTCGTGCTGGCGCTTCCCGCCCTGCTTCTGCTCGCGGCCCTCGGAGGAGGGTTCTCGGGTGCGAACGTCACGACCTTCTCCTCGAGCACCTCGGGCGACGGGGGCGACCTGTGGGCGCTCGGCTGGAGCTCGGGCGGCGTCGCCATGACCGCAGCGTTTCTGGCGTGGTTCGCCTCGCTCGCGCGAGGACGAATGCCGCCCGGGCTGAGGGACCTGATCGCCTACTGCATCGGCTACACCGCACAGGCCATGGGCTACCTGCTGCTCGTCACCGACCGCTACCCGACGACGGATCCCGCCCGCGTCGTCCCGTTCGCCGGGCTCCCGCCCCACGCCGTGCGGCTCGAGCTCAGCGACGAGGTACGGCGATCACGCCTGACGGTCTTCTTCCGCTTCCCGCTCGCCGTCCCCCATCTCATCTGGCTCACCCTGTGGAGCATGCTCGTCCTCGTCCTCGTCGCGCCGGCCTGGCTCATCGCCCTCGTGATCGGGCGGCTACCGGCGGCGTTGCACCGGTTCTTCGCGGCGTGGATTCGCTACACGACGCACGTGCTCGCGTTCCTCTACGTGATCGGAGGGCCGTTCCCCGGGTTCACGGGCGCCGCCGGAAGCTACCCCGTCGACATCGCCTTCGCTCCACCCGAGCGGCAGCGTCGGGCCGTCACGGCGTTCAGGCTCTTCCTCGCATTCCCGGCCCTCGTTCTCGCGGGCGCGTATGGCACGGCTGCGTTGGTCGTCGCGGTCCTCGGCTGGTGGGCCGCGCTCTTCACGGGGCGCATGCCCGAAGGCCTACGCAACCTCGGCGCGGTCAGCCTGCGGTATTCGGCCCAGGCCACGGCGTACCTCTTCCTCGTCACCGAGTCCTACGCCTACGCAGCGCCGGCGGTGCGGGATCGGCCGCGCGACGTGCAGCTCGAGCTTCCGTTCGACGCTCCCGGCGTAGGCCCCACCGCGATCGAGGCGGTCTGACCTGCGCCTGGGCCGCGGAGTCCGTGTCGCCCTCGTCGTGGTCGCAGGCATTGCCTGGGTGTGGTGCGCTCTCCTGCTCCTGCGCAGCGCGGTGCCTTCCGACCTCCAGGCGGTACGCCTCGACACCACAACCATCTTCGGCAAGGCGCTCGTACGACGCGCCGAGCACGTCGAGCGCGTTCTTTCTGATCGTCTGGGTGCTCTCGCAGATCGCCCTCTTCGCGACGCTCTGGGTCTACGCGCGCCGCGGTCCTCGCTTCGCTCGCGAGTCGGCTGCCGGCCCGATCGGCACCGGGATGCTCCTCGGCATGCTCGGGCTCGGAATCGTCTGGCTGGTGCAGCTGCCCTTCGGAGCGCTCGGCCTGTGGTGGGCCCGACGCTACGACCTGAGCGACATCGGGTACCTCGAGTGGGCGTTCGGCGACTGGTTCGAGCTCGCGGCAGCCTTCACGTCGATCTGCGTGACGCTGCTGATCGTCATGTTCCTCGCCCGCCGGCTCGGTGAGGCGTGGTGGATCCCCGGCGCAGCCGTGTTCGTGGTCATCGGTGCGGGCTTCGCGTTCGCGCAGCCGTATCTCCTCCCCGAGACGACGCCGCTCGACGACCCTTCCCTGCGGCGGGCCGCGACCGAGTTCGAGAGGAAGCAGGGGATCGGCGGGATCCCCGTGTCGGTGGAGGACGTGAGCGGCACGACGAGCCAGGCAAACGCCTATGCGGTCGGCTTCGGTGCCTCCCGGAAGATCGTCCTCTGGAGCACGATGGTCGACGGCACGTTCACGGATCGGGAGGTGCGGGCGGTGCTCGCCCACGAGATCGGCCACCACTCGAGCGATCACATCCCGAAGAGCCTCGCCTGGTTCGGCCTCTTCGCACTCCCCGGAGCCTGGGTGCTGATGCGGGCGACGCGGCGACGCGGAGGTATGGGCGAAGCGGCCGCGGTTCCGCTCGCGCTGCTCGTCGTCGCCGCGCTCCAGCTCGCGTTGTCGCCCGCCCAGAGCTGGATCAGCCGCGGCATGGAGTCCGAGGCCGACTGGAAGGCGCTCCAGACGACGAGGGATCCGGCGGCGGTGCGCGGGTTGTTCGTCGGCTTCGCAAGGACGTCGCTCGGCGACCCCGACCCACCCGCGTGGGCCCACATCCTCCTCGACAGCCATCCGACGCTGGCGCAGCGTGTCGCGATGGCGGAGGCCTGGCGGCGGCGGCAGAGGCGATGCGCTAGGCGTCTGGATGGCCTGACGCTGCGGATCGCGTCCGCCGAGGACGACCCCAGGCAACCAGCCTTACCGCCGCCCTCGTCGAACACGCTCCTTGGTGCAGAACCGCCCCGCCTCTATCCACTCAAGCCTCTAGGCGCCCGTTACAGGCCGAACGCCTCGTCGGCCAGGTCGGTGATCGCCTCACCGATCATGAGTGACGACGTCGCTCCGGGGGACGGTGCGTTGCGGACGTAGACGATCCCCGGACGCCGCTCCAGCACGAAGTCGTCCACCAGGGTCCCGTCGCTCAGGAGCGCCTGGGCGCGGATGCCCGCATCGCCGGGAAGCACATCGCCCGCCTCGAGCTCTGGCAGCAGCTTCCTGGCCGACGCCACGAAGAGGTGCCGACTGTAGTCGCGCGCCATCTCGCCGAGGCCCATGCGGAGATGCTTGCGCGCCAGGCGACGGAAGCCGGGCGTCCGGACGGTCTCGACGAGGTCCCCGGGGCGCACCTGGTGGCGCCGGTAGCTCTCGCGCCCGAGCGCGAGCACGGCGTTGGGGCCGAGCCACATGGAGCCGTCCATGCGCAACGTGGTGTGGATGCCGAGGAAGGGGAAGCTCGGGTCCGGCACCGGGTACACGAGCGCGTTTGCGAGGTGTCGGGCCTCGGGCCGGAGGACGTAGTAGTCGCCGCGGAAGGGCACGATCTGCGGGTCGACGGCGCCGCCCCCGAGCCGCGCCAGTCGGTCGGAGTAGACGCCCGCGCAGAACACCGCGTTCCGCGCCGTCACCTCACCCGCAGAGCACGAGAGCAGAACACCGGTACCCGCGCGCTCGACGATCTCTTCCACCCCGTAGCCGAGCAGGAGCTCGCCCCCGGCGGCCGCGACGTCGTCGGCGAGTCCCTGGGCCACCAGACCGTAGTCGACGATGCCCGTGCCCGGAACGTGCAGCGCGCGCACGCCCGCCGCGTGAGGTTCCAGCTCGCGCAGGCGCTCCGGCCCGATCAGCTCGAGCCCCGGTGCACCGTTTGCGGTCCCGCGGCGATACAGCTCCTCGAGTCGCGGCACCTCGGTCGCCTCGGTCGCGACGATCACCTTGCCGCAGATGTTGTACGGAATCGCCCTCTCGTCGCAGTAGGCGCGGAGCGCTGCGGCACCCTGGACGCAGAGGCGGGCCTTCATCGAGCCGGGCGCGTAGTAGACGCCCGAATGAACGACGCCGCTCGAGCGCCCGGTCTGGTGCCGCGCGATCCCGGCTTCCTTGTCGAGCACGACGATCCGGAGCCGGGGGTGGCGCAGCGAGAGGACGCGCGCAACGGCGAGACCGACGATGCCGGCGCCGACCACCGCGACATCCGCGCGACGATCGCCCGCGGACGGCGGCAAGGGAGCGCTCATGCCTAGAGCCTCAGGTGAGCGTGTACTCGGGGCCGGAGCCGCCCTCGGGGGGTGTCAGGCGCCCGCCACGTGCCGTGATCGCGCCGCACTGGACGCAGTTGGACGGTGTCAGCTTCACCTCGACGGTGCCGTCGCCGTCGTCCTCACCGACCTCGTACACCTGGGCGGGGCACATCCAGGCCCACATCTCCGCGACGTCGCGCGGCACCTTGCGTTCGATCCGCACGTGGTTCGGCTGATCGTCGCGCGTGCGGTTGCCGGAGGCGAAGACCGACGAGAGCTTGTCGAACGTGAGCACGCCGTCGGGCGCGGGGTACCGCGAGGCGCGATCGGTGCGCAGCAGCGGGGCCGCGGCGTCCGGCTCGTTGTGGAACTCCTTCGGAGGGAACTTGCCCTTTGACACCGTCATGGCGCTCGCGAGCCCACCACCGACGAAGAACCCCTTCTCGAAGGCCTGGCGCATGTTGCGCACCTCACGCAGGCTCTTCCCGAGATAGCCGTTGCGCACCTCGGCGTCGTAGCCGTCGAAGGCACCGATCCGGCCCGGGTTCTCGCCACGCTGGAGCGACTGGAAGGCCGCCTCGGCGGCGAGGCGCCCCGACTCGATCGCGTAGTGCACGCCCTTGAGACGGGCGAGGTCGACGAGCCCGCCGCTCTCGCCCGCGAGCAGCAGCCCGGGTGCGCCGAGGCTCCGAGGCATCGCGTGCCAGCCGCCGCTCGTGATCGTCTTCGCGCCCCAGGCCACCCGCTCGCCCCCGTCGAGAATCGCCCGGACGAAAGAGTGCGTCTTGAACTCCTGCAGCAGATCGTGCGCCGAGAGCTCGAGATCGCGGTAATCGAGGCCGACGACGAAGCCGAGCGAGATCATGTCGTCGCCCATCGGGTAGAGCCACGACCCACCGAACTCGCGGTACCTGGCCGGCTTGCGGAGCGGCCAGCCCATGGTGTGCACGATCCGGCGGAGCGGCTTCGGAACCCGCCAGACCTCCTTGACGCCGAGCTCCCAGATCTGAGGCTCGCGGCCGTTGAGGTCGAAGTGGTCGAGTGCGGCACCCGTCAGGTGACCGGCCGTGCCCTCGGCCAGGACCGTCACTCTGGCGACGATGTCCGACCCCGGCTCGAAGTTGCCGAGTGGCTCGCCTTCCTTCCCGCGCCCCTTGTCGCCGCTGCGGATACCGACGACCCGGCCGTGATCGACGAGCAGCCGGTCGGCCGTCGTCTCGGGCAGGACGAACGTGCCACCGGCCTCTGCCTGTTCGGCGAGATACCGGCACATCTGTGAGATCGAGATGATCCAGTTGCCGTGGTTCCGCAGCGTCGGTGGCGGCGGGATTCGCAACGCTCGCTTGCGCGTCAGCAGATAGACGCCCTCACCCGGTACTTCGCCGTAGGTCGGCACGCCCTCGAGCTGCTCCGGTCGGCCGCGGAAGAGGCGGCGGACGGCACGGGGGTTCATGACCGCACCGGAGAGGAGGTGCGAGCCCGGCTGCTTGCCCTTGTCCACCAGCGCCACGGGCACCTCGCCCAGGCGCTCGGCGGTCGCCGGGTCCTCTTCGAGCAGCTGGCCGAGCCGGATCGCGCAGGCGAGCCCCGCCGGTCCGCCCCCGACGATCAGGACGCCGACCTCGATGCGCTCGTTTGGTGCGTCGGTCGGTGCTGCGATGACCTCGGCGCTCGAGAACGGCGGCGGATAGTCCGCGGCACGAACGTCCACCGGGAACACCTGATGCGGGAACGGGGTGCCGGTGGGCTCGGTCAACAGGCCCCTAGACGGTGCGGGCCCGAACGAGCTCGGCGAGCTTCGGAGCGACCTCGTTCAGGTCACCGACGACGCCGAAGTCGGCGAAGTCGAAGATCGGGGCGTTCGGATCCTTGTTGATCGCGACGATCACACCCGAGTTCTGCATGCCCACCTTGTGCTGGATCGCGCCGGAGATGCCGAGCGCGATGTAGAGCTTGGGCGAAACCGACTTGCCGGTCTGGCCGACCTGGGTGGCATACGGGTACCAGCCGGCATCGACGACTGCCCGCGTCGCCGCGACCGCACCACCGAGCGCAGCGGCGAGCTCCTCGGCGAGCCTGAAGCCGTCCGCGGTGCCGAGACCTCGGCCGCCGGCCACGATCACGTCTGCGTCCTCGATCGAGGGGCCGCTCGCCTGCTCGTGCGCCTGCTCGACGATCTGCGCCGCAGTCGAGAAGTCCTGGAGCGTGACGGCGATGTCGCGAAGGGTCGCGCTGGCTCCGCTCTCGACCGGCTCGAAGGCGCCCGACCGCACGAGGGCGAGCCGCGGCGTGCTCGTCCACCCCACGTCCACGAGCACCGTGTCACCGAGCGCGGGGCGCTTGCCGATCAGCTGGCCGCCCTCGATCCTGACGTCCGTCACATCCCAGTTGAGGCCTGCGTCGAGGCGGGCGGACAGCCCGGCCGCGATGTCCGCCGTGAGGACGGATGACGCAAAGAGGACGTTCTCGGCACCTGACGCGGCGACGACGGCCTCGAGCGCATCGACGCGCGGCTGCGGCAGCGGGGCTTCGAACGCAGGAGCATCGACGACGTAGACCGTCGTGGCACCGAACGCACCCGCCGAGGCGGCCACGTCGGCAACCCCGTGGCCGATGACGACGCCTGCAACGTCACCACCGAGCGCCAGCGCCCGCGCGAGCACGCCGAGCGCGCCCTTCTGGATCACGCCGCCATGGTGCTCGAGGAAGACGAGGGTGCTCACAACAGCTTCCTCGCAGCGAGCCAGTCGACGAGTTGCTCGGCCGCAGAGCCGTCGTCCTCGATCTTGACCTGATCGCCCTTCGGCGACGGCGGCGCCAGGGCGAGAACGGTGGTGCGGGAGCCGCTGGTGCCGGCCCTCTCGGGCTCGACGCCGATGTCGGCGAGCGAGAGCGTCTCGGCCGGCTTCGACTTCGCGCCCATGATCCCCTTGAGCGAGGGGTAGCGCGGCTCGTTGATCGCGTCGGAGACCGCCACGATCGCCGGCAAGGGGGCGGTGATCACGTCGTAGCCGAACTCGGTCTGGCGCTTCCCGGTCACCGTCGCCCCGTCGATCCCGAGGTCGGCGACCTGCGAGACCAGCGGGCGGCGCAGCCGGTCGGCGACGGCGCTCCAGAGCACGGCACCGTCGGAATCGGACGACTGCTGGCCGAAGAGGACGAGGTCGGCGCTCTCGCGCTCGAGCGCCTTCGCGAGCGCGTAGCTCGTGGCCACGAGATCGGAGCCCGCGGCAGCGTCGTCGGAGACGAGCAGTGCGCGATCGGCGCCCATCGCGAGGGCCTTGCGCAGCGAGTCGAGCGCCTTCGCGGGACCGAGCGAGACGACGACGACTTCGCCGCCGTGGGCCTCCTTGATCCGGAGCGCCTCCTCGACGGCGTTGATGTCGGTGGCGTTGATCGCACCTTCGCCCGACCGGTCGAGCCGGCTCGTCGCGGGGTCGAGGCGCCTCGGCGACGTGGTGTCGGGCACCTGCTTCACACAGACGGCGATCTTCACGCCGAAAGCCTATCGCCTGAACGGTTCTCCCGGTCGGTTGAAGCGTCGGTGACGTGGGTGGACGAGACGTCTGGTAGCCTCATGCCCTTCGAGCGCGAACCGGACGTGGGTGGAACCTCTTTCACCCGACCCAGGATGAGACAGCACCGGACGACAGCCCGAGGAGCATTCCTCCTTCTCCTGCTCACCGCCCTGAGCCTGGCTGTGGCGTCGGTGGCGCCGGCTCTCAACGATCCGGGCAAGTCCCCCGCGAGCGGAGCGAAGCCCATCATCTTCCCGATCGTGGGCCAGGCGAAGTACACGGACGACTACGGGGACCCGCGCGGCCAGGGCCGTCATGCAGGCAACGACATCGTGACGACGTGGCGCTCCCCCGCCGTTGCGGCGGAGGACGGCAAGATCAAGTTCTGGACGACCTCGTCCCGCGCCGGCTGCATGCTGTACCTCTACGGCGAGAGCGGCACGACCTACCTCTACATCCACCTCAACAACGACCTCACGGCGAAGCGCGACAACCGGGGCAAGTGCGTGGCCGGCGTCGCCTACGCGGACGGGCTCAAGGACGGCGCACGGGTCACGGCCGGCCAGCAGATCGCCTACAACGGGGACTCCGGCGACGCCGAGGGCATCTACCATCTCCACTTCGAGGTGCACCCGAAGGACGGCGCGGACGTCAACCCGTTCCCCTATCTGAACGATGCGACCCGGCTGCTGTTCCCGCTGCCCTCCGGTCGGGGGAAGGCCGTCACCCTTGGTCTGAAGGGTGTCCCGGTGTCGGCCGGCGCCGGCATGCTCGAGCTATCGGTGACCGCCGTGCGCGTGTGGCCGGGCGGGGCCTGGACGACGATCCCGGCCCGTTCCGTGGAGCTCGCGGTGCCGGAGGACGCCCTCCTCGACCAGTCGGTCGCCGCGCAGATCGTCGCGCCGACCCGGCGTGCCCTCAGCACCCGCTCGGCGAGCCGGCTGACCGTCTTCACGCGTCCCTCGAAGGCAACCGTCGAGGTGGCGACCGGTTCATCCGGCGCACTGGTCGCCGATCGCATCAAGCCCGGCTGAGCCGCCCGGCCACGATCGGGTGAGGCCGGCGCCGGCGCACCTGCTGAAGACCGATCTAGAGGGAGCGTGAGTCGAGCTAGAGGGAGCGCGAGTCGAGCCGCCGGCGCATGCGCCGCGTGAGCCGCCGCTCGCGGAGGAGAAAGACGACCGGGATCACGAACACGAGGCAGATCAGCACGACGGGAACGAGCAGCCAGAGGACGCTCGCCGTGGGCGAGATCCGCGTGACGTCCTGCGCGGCGGTGTCCCCACGGGGCGATCCTCCGATCGCAGATGGACTGCCTGCCCTCGGCGCCCAGCTGCTCACCAGCCAGCGATTGTCGTCTCCGACCCGTATCGGCACGAGGCTCATCGAGAACACGGTCGGCTCGAGCTGGGCGGCCTTCGGCGGATAGACCTTCACAGCCAGGCCGACGGCGTCGGTATTGGAATACTCGACCTTCCAGATGACCCTTGCGACCGGATAGGGCACGACGGGGATGTCGCCCTTCGCCCACTGCTTCCGGGTCAGGCCTCCGCGCAGGTCGGCGTTGACGATCTCGTAGGCCCGCTCCGGGTGGTCACGCGCCACAGCCGACTCGACGAACTGCTTCGCGACAGAGCCGACGGCGACCCGCTCGGTCTTCGTCAACGGGTGCGGCTTCGGTGCGACGAAGATGTCCGCCTTGCCGCCGGAGAAGGTCTCGATGTTGTCGGCGGTGTTCCAGAAGAGCGCAGCGCACACCGCGAGCAGGAGCATGACCACGACCACTGCCGCGATCCTCAGCCGACGGCGTCGGGCACGGTATGACATCTAGATGGGTGATTCCGCAGTGGCGTGCTTGCGGGGAGGGCCTGTACCGAGCAGCGTGGTCGGCTCGATCTGCGTCAAGGCTGGTGGCCTGGGTGCTGATCGAGACGGCCGCGATGCGATGCGTTCAGGCCCCCATCCGTGAGTGCGGCAATGTGGAATCAATCATCTAGCCCGGGTCGGGGAGTGCTGCCTGGTAGTTCGGCGCCCAGTAGTCGACCTTCCACGGCGCCTTCTCGTCCGCGCGCTTGAGGCCGACATAGAACCTGGCGGGCTCCAGCCCGGATCCGGGCTTCGGAACGATGTAGACCTCCCAGACGACCTCGTTCGCATACGACTGGTCGACCTTGAACGCGGCTACCTGGATCTTTCCTGCCGGGTAGTAGACGACGGGAATATTCCCGCTCGCCCACTCCTTTCGGGTCATGCCCTGCCGGAGCTCAGGGGTCACGAGGTCGTAGGAAGAGGCGAGATTCTTACGCGCCACCGCCGTCTTGATGAACGTGCCTGCGACACGGCGAGCGGCCGGATCGATCTTGGTGGTCTTCTGCGGCTTGAAGATATCCGCGGGCTCGTTCGAGAACGTCTCGGTCGGATCGCCGGTGTTCCGGAAGAACACGAACGTGAGCGTGGCGACACCGATCGCGAACACGACGAGCGCAGCCACCAGAACCCGGCGCTGATTGCGCGGTGAGCTGAGGAACGAACGGTCCGAGGCTTCCTCCATTACTGCAAGAGTAGACGAGCCGTTGCGCCACCGGTTAGGCGGCGATCCGCCCTGGCGTGTTAGCGGCGCGTTAACGCGCGCCGGCCGGGGTCACGGAATGGCCGTCACGAAACGCTGACGGCCGAGCGAAGGAACTCGACGATCTCGCCCGTCGGCGCACCCGGTGTGAAGATCGCTGCGACACCGCCCGCGATCAACTCGGCGGCATCGTCCGGAGGGATCGTGCCGCCCACGACGACGAGCACGTCGTCGGCCTCGTGCGCGCGCAGGCCCTCGATGATGCGCGGCACGAGTGTCATATGCGCACCCGACAGGATCGAGATCCCGACCGCGTCGGCGTCCTCCTGGATCGCGGTCTCGACGATCTGCTCCGGGGTCTGATGAAGGCCCGTGTAGATCACCTCCATCCCGGCGTCGCGCAGGGCGCGTGCGATGATCTTGGCGCCCCGGTCGTGGCCGTCGAGGCCGGGCTTGGCGATTACCACGCGCGTCTTCCGCTCCACCTGGGCAGTATACGGCGGTGAAACTCACTGTCATCGGCTGCTCACCCGCGTGGCCCAACCCCGGCGGCGCCCACTCCGGGTACCTGATCGAGCATCGTGGCGGTCGCCTCCTCGTCGACTGCGGGCCGGGTGTCCTGGCGCGCCTCCGCGAGCGAGAGGGCTGGCCCCATGTGGATGCGATCGCGATCACGCACTTCCACCTCGACCACTGGGGTGACCTCGTCCCGTGGGTATGGGGCGCGATGTACCGCGCCGGCGGGGTCGCGATCGAGGAACGCCCCGAGCTCTGGGTTCACGCCGGAGGGCGCGATGTGCTGGAGGAGTTCGGCGAGCGGTTCGGCTTCCGGGACATGTTCGACCGCGTGTTCACGGTGCGGGAGTACGAGCCCGAGCAGGGCTTCGCGGCCGGCGGAATCGACGTCGTTCCGCTTCGGTTACCTCACTACACCCTCGAGACGTATGGATTCAGGCTCTCGGCGAACGGGAAGACCATCGCCTACTCGGGAGACAGCGGCCCGAGCGAGCGGCTCGCCGAGCTCGCGCGCGACACCGATCTCTTCGTTTGCGAGGCGACGCTCGATCGCGGGGAGGACGACGGCCAGCCCCGCGGCCACCTCAGCGTCGACGAGGCGCTCGCAGCCGCCACGGAGGCCGGTACGCGCCGCGTGCTGCTCACCCACCGCCCTGCCGAGCTCGTCGTCCCACCCGGAGTCGAGAGGGCCCACGACGGCCTCGAGCTAGAGGCTTGATCGGTAGAGAGCTGCTGCGGAGGCCCACCCCGGCTCACCATCCGAGGGACGCTGCTCCCCCTGTTGCGTGACCCGGACGAGGGACTCGAGGTGCCACTGCTCCCCTGAACGGGTGAGGTCTTCGCTGAACCGAGGGATGGACGGATCCGGCATGCGGTGCCGATCGGTACTGCATGCGGCGCTTTCTCTCTCTCGGCCTCCTCGCAGCGACAACCCTGGCCGCTGCCCTGCTGACAGCCGTCGCAAGCGACACCGCTCAGGCGAACGGCCGGGCGTGCGGCGCCGGTGCGAACGGCTCACAGGGATACGCGTACGCAGGGCATCAGGCGACGAAGGTCGCTCACGGCATCCGCGCCACGATCACCCCGACCGCGGCGTCCACCGTCGCGGCGGGCCATGTCGCAGGCTGGATCGGGGTCGGTGGCCCCGGCCAGGGTGCCAACGGCCAGACGCTCTGGCTGCAGATCGGAGTTGCCTCGATGCCTGCGACGCCGACGATGGTGTACGCCGAGATCACCCGTGGCGGGCGCGAGCCGGTGTTCGTCCCCCTGCTCCGGAACGTCCAGGTCGGTGAGAGCCACAAGGTGGCCGTCCTCGAGGTGTCCGGCAGACCGAACTGGTGGCAGGTCTGGCTGGACGGTAAGACGGTGCTCGAGCCTGTGCTGCTCGAGAGCTCGACCCGGCGTTGGCGTCCGATTGCGACGGCCGAGTCGTGGAACGGCGGTCGCGCCGTGTGTAACACATTCGCCTTCCGCTTTGACGGCGTCGGCGTCGCGGCCGCGACGGGTGGCTCGTGGCAGGCGTTCGAGCCCGGATTCAAGTTCCAGGATCGGGGTTTCGGGGTACGACGCCTCAGCGCCGCCCCTCCGGCACAGCGCGCGCTGTCAGGCGGTGCGCCGGCGCCGTACGCTTTCGAAGCATCCAGCGCGTAGTCGGCTCGTCGAGCGAGCGAGCGGGCGAAGCCCGGACGACCGGCTGAAGCCGGTCGCCGCGCTCAGCTCGCGAGGACGCGGATCGGCGTGCCGAGCGGGATGCGATCGCGGAGGAAGTTCGCCGTCTCGTTCGAGATCCGGATACAGCCGTGGGACACGGCCTGCCCGAGCAGCTGAGGTGCAGTCGTGCCGTGGAGCCCGACCACGCCACCGCCGGGCCATTCCGAGAGCTTCGAGTAGGCGCTCGTCTCGAAGGCGAACGATCCGAGGAAGGGTTGTGTCACCGGACGGAAGCGAACCGTGACGTAGTAGAGCCCGATCGGCGTCTCCATCCCGGATGCGCCGACCGCGACCTTGCTCGTGTGGACGAGTTGATCCTCCTTCCAGAGCTGAACCACGCGCGAGCCGCGGTACACGACGACCTGCCACGGGACGCTGCGGATCGCGACCTTCTTCGCGGGCACCCAGCCGGTGCGGCCGTTCGGACGGCCCGGAACGGTGATCTTGTACCAGGCGGGCTTGCCCTTCTTCCCTCGCTTCACGGCGACGGCGAGCACGTAGCGCGGCCTGTAATCCTGCGGCCGGAACTCGCTGAGCCGGGCGATCACCCGTGCTCCGTCGCTCGGCGCACTGCGAACCGAGAGCATCGGCACGTTGATCGTGCCCGACCCGATGAGCTGTTTCGGGGGAGACTGGCTGACCGCAAGAGCCGCGGTCGGGAACGTGAGCGCCGCGGCAACGACGGCGAGGAGCTTGAGCACCGTGTGAGGGTATCGGTTCATCAGAATGGCCAGTCCGTCAGCGACGGATGATCCCCCCGCGGCGAGCCACAGCGGTGACACGTGGAATGCGCTTCCCCATACACCGGAGAGTAGTCACCCTTCCGGGGGTCGCCTATGCCTCATTCGAGTGGTTCCCATCCCTCTTCCGCGTCGTCGGGTGGCGAGGACGGCGTCTTCCCGCAGAGACGCGTGACACGAGCGCCCCGCAACAGCGACGCCCCCGGTCTCCCGGGGGCGTCGCCTCGCGTTCCGTCTGGGCCGGCGCTCAGCCGGTGACGGGCGGCTCGAAGACGCCGACCACGCCGATCCGCTGGGAGTTACAGGCCTTCGCTCCCTGGATCACGGCCTTGATGATGCCCGGCTGGCCCGGCTTGATGGACACCTTGACCTTGCCGTTCTTGCCGGTCTTCACCGTCTTCGAGATCCCAGACCCGTTCAGCTTGACCTTCACTCCGGCGACCCCGTTCTTGCCCCGGGTGACGCTGATGTTGGTCTTCTGGGACTTGCCCGTTGCCTTCAGCATCTTCGGCGTCACCAGGAGCGCCTTGCAGACCTCCGGGATCGGCGTCGGCTTGGCCGTCGGCGGCGTCACCGGAGCGGTGACGAGCGTCTGGGCCTGGGCCGTGTTGTTCGCCGTGTTCGTCTCGGGCGTCGTTGTCGTGACGACGACGACGTTCGTCTTCGTCCCGGTCGCGTTGACCGTGGCCCTGATCGTGATCGCGATCGAGGCTCCCGGAGCGAGGCTCGCGATCGTGCAGTCGAGCGCCTGAGCCGCCGTGGTGCACGACCCGCCGCTCGTCGTTGCCGAGACGAAGGTAACGCTTGCCGGAGCGGTGTCGGCGACCTTCACGTTCGCGGCCGCGTCGGGGCCGTTGTTGACCACGACGAGGTTGTAGGTGATCGGTGCGGTTCCGCCGCCCTGCGGTAGCTGCACCTGCGGCGTCGCCGCCTTGGTCACCGTGATGTCCGTCCGGGGGACGTACGGGGGCGGCGGCGTGCGGTTGACGGTGACGGTCGCGTCGTCGTCGTCCTTCACCGGCTGGCCGTCGTCGTCGACGCCCGACGCGGTGACGACATCCGTCTCCGTCTTCGAGACCGTCGCCGTGAACGAGCAGGTGTACGACGCACCCGGCAGGATCTCACGTGAGCCCTCCGGGCCGGCCGAGACATCGTCGACGAGCGTGCACGAGCCCTTGCCGTTGAGGTCGCCGTAGATCGAGTCCGTCAGCGACGTGATGTACACCGTGTCCACGTCCGAGTCGTTCCTGACGACGACCGTGAACGTCACCGGCCCACTGTCCTGCACAACGGTCGGGTTCGCCGTCTTCGTGACCGTGATCGAGGACGGGACGTCCGTGATCCTGACCGTCGCATCGTCGGAGTCGCTGACGGATTGACCGTCATCGTCCCGCCCTGTCACGGTGATCAGGTCGTTGACGTCGTCGCCGGCCTTGCCATTCACCGGCATGGTGAACGTGCAGGTGATCGACTCGCCGGGCTCGAGCGCGACGGGAAGCCCGTCACTCTCGTTGTCCTCGACGTCGCAGTCGAGGTTCGTGATCTCCGTGATGGCGCCCGTCGCCGGGTCGCCGTTCACCTTCACGCGGTCGACGAAGCTCGTTGCGTCGAGCGACACCGTGTCCACGGTCGACGTGTTCTTGACGACGACCGTGTAGGTGACGTCCGATCCGTTGTTGCTCTCGTCGATCGTCGTCGGATCGGCAGTCTTCGTGACCTCGATCGAGGAAGCCCTGTCGGTCAGGGACACGCTCGCGTCATCCTCGTCGGTCGAGGTGTCGTTCTCGTCGTCCTTCACGGTCGCCTTGACGGTGTCCGTCTGCGAAGCGCCGGCGTTCCCGGTGAACGTCAGCTCGAAGGTGCAGACGTAGGTGTCCGCCCCGCCCGAGCTGCCGTCGCTGCCCGCGAGCGCCTGCGGCACGGAGCACGTGCCCTTGCCGTCGAGATCCGTCACGACGGCACCGATCGTGTCGGTGAGGGTGGTCAGCGTGACTGCCTCGGTGCTCTTGTTCCACACCACGACCCGGTACTCGAACGTGGCACTCGACTCGGGCGCCGACGCCGTCTCGGCGAACGCGTCCTCCGTCCCGGCGACGCGGACCGTCTTCTGGACGTCCACGGTCGGCGGAATCGTGTCCTTGTTCGTGATCGTGCAGGTCTTCGTCTCACCGTTACCGACGACGATCCCCGCGCAGTTCTCGTACGAGGCCTCGTAGCCGTCGACAGCAGGCTCGGTCACCGAGTAGGTGCCCGCCGAAACGCTGACGGACTTCTCACCCAGCAGCGGATCCTGGCCCTCGACGAAGGCGACCGCAGCCGCGTCACCCACCTTGAACGTGAAGTCGCCCGCGGTCTTCGTGCCACCCTCGTCGTTGACGACCATCTTCTTGACGATCAATCGTGCCCGGCTTGTCGTCGTTGGTGATCGTGCAGGTCTTCGTCCCACCGTCACGATCAACGCGTCCGAACAATCGCCGATACGTCGTCGTGTAGCCCGCGATCGGCGTCGTCTCGACCACGTTGTAGGTGACCCGCGTTCACCGTCAGGTCGTTCTGGCCATCAGCCTCGAACGACGCATCCGACGACGCCGTCGCGACCCGACATCACCGAACGCGAAGTCCGTCGCACCCTTCGACCCACCATTGTCATTCACCACGACCTTCTTCACGACCAACGTGGCCGGCTTGTCGTCGTTGGTGATCGTGCAGGTCTTCGACCCACCGTCACGATCAACGCGTCCGAACAATCGCCGAGTACGTCGTCGTGTAGCCGGCGATCGGCGTCTCTCGACCACGTTGTAGGTGCCCGCGTTCACCGTCAGGTCGTTCTTGCCGTCAGCCTCGACCGACATCCTCGACGACGCCGTCGCGACCCGACCATCACTCGAACGCGAAGTCCGTCGCCCTCTTCGACCCACCATTGTCGTTCACCACGACCTTCTTCACGACCAACGTGGCCGGCTTGTCGTCGTTGGTGATCGTGCAGGTCTTCGACTCACCCGTCACGATCAACGCGTCCGAACAATCCGCCGAGTACGTCGTCGTGTAGCCCGGATCAGCGGTCTCGACCACGTTGTAGGTGCCCGCCGTTCACCGTCAGGTCGTTCTGACCATCAGCCTCGAACGACACATCCGACGACCGCAGTCGCGACCCGACACATCGAACGTGAAGTCCGCCGCACCCTTCGACCCACCATTGTCGTTCACCACAACCTTCTTCACGACCAACGTGGCCAGGCTTGTCGTCGTTGGTGATCGTGCAGGTCTGCGTGCCACCAGTCGCGACGTCACGTCGGAGCAGTTGCCGTACGTCGTCGTGTACCCCGCGATCGGCAGCGCATCCTCGACCACCGTTGTAGAACCCGCCGACACCGTCAAGTCGTTCTGACCGGCCAGCGCTCGCCGCACATCCGCACGAACGCGACGGCCGCCCCACCATCCAGCTTGAACGTGAAGTCAGTCGCCTTCATCGAACCACCGTTGTCGTTGATCACCATCTTCTTCACGATCAACGTGCCAGCGATGTCGTCGTTGGTGATCGTGCAGGTCTGCGTGCCACCGTTCGATCAACGCGTCCGTCGACGCAGTTGCTGTACGTCGTCGTGTACCCCGCGATCGGCAGCGCATCCTCGACCACGTCGTATGCGTACCCGCCGACACCGACAGGTCGTTCTTACCGTCAGGGCCTCGAACGACCATCCTGCACGAACGCGACGGCCGCCCGACCATCCAGCTTGAACGTGAAGTCAGTCGCCTTCTTCGACCCACCGTTGTCGTTGATCACCATCTTCTTCACGATCAACGTGCCAGCGATGTCGTCGTTGGTGATCGTGCAGGTCTGCGTGCCACCATTCGCAACGCTCACGTCGGCGCAGTTGCTGTACGTCGTCGTGTACCCCGCGATCGGCAGCGCATCCTCGACCACCGAATGCGAACCCGCCGACACCGACAACGTGTTCTTACCGGCCAGGGTATTGCCGCCATCCTGCAGGAACGCGACGGCCGCCCCACCATCCAGCTTGAACTTGAAGTCAGTCGCCTTCATCGAACCACCGTTGTCGTTGATCACCGTCTTCTTCACGATCAACGTGCCAGCGATGTCGTCGTTGGTGATCGTGCAGGTCTGCGTGCCACCATTCGCAACGCTCACGTCGGCGCAGTTGCTGTACGTCGTCGTGTACCCCGCGATCGGCAGCGCATCCTCGACCACCGAATGCGAACCCGCCGACACCGACAACGTGTTCTTACCGGCCAGGGTATTGCCGCCATCCTGCAGGAACGCGACGGCCGCCCCACCATCCAGCTTGAACTTGAAGTCAGTCGCCTTCATCGAACCACCGTTGTCGTTGATCACCGTCTTCTTCACGATCAACGTGCCAGCGATGTCGTCGTTGGTGATCGTGCAGGTCTGCGTGCCACCATTCGCAACGCTCACGTCGGCGCAGTTGCTGTACGTCGTCGTGTACCCCGCGATCGGCAGCGCATCCTCGACCACCGAATGCGAACCCGCCGACACCGACAACGTGTTCTTACCGGCCAGGGTATTGCCGCCATCCTGCAGGAACGCGACGGCCGCCCCACCATCCAGCTTGAACTTGAAGTCAGTCGCCTTCATCGAACCACCGTTGTCGTTGATCACCGTCTTCTTCACGATCAACGTGCCAGCGATGTCGTCGTTGGTGATCGTGCAGGTCTGCGTGCCACCATTCGCAACGCTCACGTCGGCGCAGTTGCTGTACGTCGTCGTGTACCCCGCGATCGGCAGCGCATCCTCGACCACCGAATGCGAACCCGCCGACACCGACAACGTGTTCTTACCGGCCAGGGTATTGCCGCCATCCTGCAGGAACGCGACGGCCGCCCCACCATCCAGCTTGAACTTGAAGTCAGTCGCCTTCATCGAACCACCGTTGTCGTTGATCACCGTCTTCTTCACGATCAACGTGCCCACCTTGCGGCGGTTCTGGATCGTGCACGTGAGCCGGGCGCCCGCTGCGAGCTGGCCGGTGGTGAACGTGCAGTTCGATCCCACCTGCTCGTAGCCCGCCGGCGGCGTTTGCTCGGTGACGGTCGCGGACACCGTCGCGCCCGCAGTCGCCCCCGTGAACCGAACCGTCGACTCGCCGGACCCGTTGATGGTCACGGTCTTCGTCGACGGTGAGGCCTCGGTCGTCGGGCCCGGGACGAGCCACTTCACGTCACCCGCCGAGGTGGTCACGGTGACGTTGAAGTTGAAGTCGACGTTCGGGTCCTCGTTGAACGTCCCGTCACCGTTCTCGTCCACCTGCTTGACGATCCTGATCTCGCGCGAGCACAGCTGATCGGCGAGATCCTTGAGCGTCTGCTGGAGATTCGAGAAGTCCGCGACGATCGAGTAGTCGTCCGTCGCGATGTTCGAGCCGCTCGTGTTCCCGCTGACTCCCTTGAGCCTGGTGACGGCGTTCGCCTGCGTCAGCGCGTTGCCCACGCCGAGCGCGTAGATGTGCGATGCCTTGCCGTCACCTGCGGCGTCCTTGAGCTCGTTGGCGCGAGCGAACGCGAGGTCGAGCACCTCCGCGTCCCCGTCGTCGAAGCTCGTCTGCCCATCCTTGGCGGTGGGGTTGCCGTCGGTGACGAAGACAACGATGTCGGGCTTCGTGCCGGCGTTCGCCTTCTCGAGCGCGTCCTCCCAGTTCGTCCACGCACCGGTCGAGTGGAAGCTGTTGCTCCCGTACTGGTTCGTGATGTAGTTGGTGAAGGTCGCCAGGTTGCCCGCCGTCACGGCGGTGTAGTCGACCGGCGTTGTCGCGAACTCGTCGAACTCGACGATCTTCAGGTTCGCACCCGTGCCGTTGAGCGCGTTCACGAACGAGGTCGCCGCGGACTTCACATTCGTGACGTACGTGGCGTTGTCCGTGATCGAGCCGGACTCGTCGAGGACGAGCACGATGTTCAGGCTGGTGCAGGATCCCGCGAAATCGACGTTCGCTGCGGGAGCGAGAACCGAGAATGCGGTCGTCTTGGCGCTTCCGACCGGGTTCGAGCTGCAGTCGCTCGAGTTGTAGGGGCGCACGGCGACGTCGGTCGCACCCGGCACCCCTCGGGCGGTGAAGGTGACGATTCGGCTGACGGTCTCGCCGTTGTTGTCGCCCGTCCAGTTGCTGACGTTCACGCACTGCGAGGTTCCGTCATGGGTGACGAGAATCCGGTCCAGCGTCTCGTTGTTGGCAAGGGTGATCGTGACGTTGGCCTCGATCAACGCGCCGGGCGCGACGCCGTCGTTCACGACGCTCGTGAAGTCGTTCTCCGGCGACCGCAACGTCACGCTGTCGACGGTGCCGCCGACCGAAACCGCCACGATCGTCAGCGCGACCGCCACGATCGCGATGACCGCGCCGACCGAGCGTCGCCGCCGCCAACTCGCCCCAACTGCTCCTCTCCTACCCCATGCCCGCATGTCGAACCTCTCCTGTTTGGTGTCCCCGCCGGCGTGTCGAGCCCCAGATCGGTGATCGCGCCGTCTCCCGGCACATGCCGCGAGCACATCAAACGGTATGAGCCTTTAGGGGGATGACAATCCCTCGTGCGAGGGACATCCATCCCCTCCTCGAGGCGAGACCACGCTCCTGGAGGCAAGAACACGCGTGAACCAAGGGACGTCCAGGCCCCGTTGCGCGTCGGTGCGAGCCTGCCGGTGTGCCGCGTGCCCCGGCGACCCCTCAGGCCCAGACCGTATCCCCCTTCGAGGGGTTGGGCAATCCTCCGATCGAGGGTCGCTACACCCCTTTGGCGCAGGTGATGGCCGGATGGAGCCGCTGCGATCCGGGCCGCTCCCGTTTCGAGCTAACCCTCTAGTCGAGCGTTAGTCTTGGTTCCGGGCGCGGTACGCCGCTGCCTCGCCGACGAGCGCCTCGAAGAGGCGCTTGTCGTCCTCCTCCATCTCCGGGTGCCAGAGCACGCCGAGCGCGAAGGTCTTCGACGGATCCTCGATCGCCTCGAGCGAGCCGTCCTCGGCGAACGCGCTCTCGACGAGGCCCTCCCCCACCCGGCCGACACCCTGGTGGTGGCTCGAGCGCACCGAGCCGTGCCGCGGCCCGAGGATCGCCTCGAGGCGCGTCCCCTCCTTCACGTCCACGGGGTGCTGGGAGAAGACGCCGAGCGTCTCCCGATGCCCTTCGTGGCCGACCTCTTCCGGGAGGTGCTGAATCAGGTCGCCGCCGCGGAGCACGTTGAGCAGCTGAAAGCCGCGACAGATCGCAAGCGTCGGCAGATCGCGCGCGAGCGCCGCCTCGAGCAGGCGCAACTCACCGGCGTCGCGGTGCGCCTGCGCTGGGTCCGTCGCCGGGTGCCGCTCGGCGCCGTACTGCGCGGGGTCGATGTCGATGCCTCCCGAGAAGATGATCCCGTCGAGCACGTCGAGCGTCTCGTCGACGGCGTGATCGCTCGGAGGGACGAGGAGCGCGCGGCCGCCGGCCCGGTCGACGGAGTCGACGTAGTAGAGAGGCACGAGCGCGGCGGGCAGGTCCCACGCACCCCAGCGCGCGGGCTGGGCGTAGGAGGTGATGCCGATGATCGGGCGCACGGCCGTCACGCTATCAGGGTGTCCGGCTTCAGCCGGACGCCGGGGTTCGCGCACCGCGCCGAACCCGGACGACAGGCTGAAGCCTGTCGCCGCCGCCGGCGCTCAGCCCCGCTCGTAGTAGCGCTTGCGTTCCCAGTCGGTGACGAACGCGTCGTACAGACCCTGCTCCGTACGTGCGTAGTTGAGGTAGTGGTCGACGACCTGGTCGCCGAACGCACCCCGCGCCATCGTTCCGCCCTCGAGCGCCGCGATCGCCGCGCCCATCGTCGAGGGGAACCGATCCGCGTCGGATTCGTAGGCGTTCCCCGAGAGGCCGGGCGGCAGCTCCAGCTCGTGCTCGATCCCGTGCAGGCCTGCCGCGATCACGGCGGCGAACGCCAGGTACGGGTTGGCGTCGCCACCCGGGATCCGCGTCTCCGCCCGACGCGCCGCCCCGTGGCCGACGACGCGGAACCCGCACGTGCGGTTGTCGTTTCCCCACGCGAGCGTCGTCGGCGCCCACGACCCCGCCGCGAAGCGCTTGTACGAGTTGATCGTCGGCGCCAGGAAGATCGCGAGCTCCGCGAAGCACGCGATCTGCCCCGCCAGCCAGCGCGAGAACATCGTCTCGTCCGTCGCGAAGCACGGTGTGCCGTCGCGCCAGAGCGAGGAGTGGATGTGACACGAGTTGCCGATCCAGTCCTGGAAGGGCTTCGCCATGAAGGTGATCGAGCAGCCGTTGAGGAACGCGATCTCCTTGGCCCCGTTCTTGTAGACGACGTGGTTGTCGGCCATCGTCAGGGCGTCCGAGAAGCGGAAGTTGATCTCCTGCTGGCCCGGCCAGGCCTCGCCCTTCGACGTCTCCACGCGCATCCCCGCGGCGTGCATGCCGTTCCTGAGCTGCCGCAGGAACGCCTCGTCGTAGGTGGTCGCGAGGATGTGGTAGTCGAGGATGTACGGCACCGACGGCGTCAGCCCGGAGTACTCCTTTGCGTGCGCCTCCTCGAAGGTCTCGCGGAGGAGATAGAACTCGAGCTCGCTGCCCATCATCGGCGTCAGGCCGAGCCCCGCCGCCCGCTCCAGCTGCGCCTTCAGCACCTGCCGCGGCGAGGGCTGGACGGGCGAGCCGTCGTGGAAGTGGACGTCGCCGAGCACGAGCGCCGTCGCCTCGAGCCAGGGGATCCTGCGGAGCGTCGCCATGTCGGGACGGACGTCGAAGTCGCCGTACCCCTGCTCCCAGCTCGCGAGCGCGTACCCCGGCACGGGATCCATCTCCATCTCGAGCGCGAGCAGGTAGTTGCACCCCTCCACGCCGTGCCCCGCATCCATCTCGTCCACGAAGAACTCGCCGTGCAGGCGCTTCCCCATCAGGCGGCCCTGCATGTCGGTGAACGCGACGACGACCGTGTCGATCGCCCCGCTCTCGACCTCTGCTCGCAACTCCTCGAATGTCAGCATGAAGGCGATCCTATTCCGTCCGAGGGCGGGAAGATACTGCTGCGCATCACGGCGCTCTCCTCTGCATTTCGGCGGCATGTCTTGACAATGCCCTCACCGGTAGGGGTGAATACGTCATCGGCCCGACCGCCTCGGAGGCGACGGCCGGCCTGTTCATCAATGAGGGAGGCGGCATGAGCGAGACCCCGGCACCTGCACCGACGATCCATACCTCGGAGGACGAGAAGATCCTGCACAAGCTCGGGTACGCGCAGGAGCTCTTCCGGGCGATGGGCGGGTTCCAGAACTTCGCGATCAGCTTCACGATCATCTCGATCCTGGCGGGGTGCCTGACCTCGTACTACATCGCGTTCCTCCAGGGAGGCCCGATCGCGGTGACGTGGGGCTGGCTGCTCGTCGGTCTCATGAGCACGATCGTTGCGCTCTCGATGGCCGAGATCGCGTCGGCTTACCCGACCGCCGGCGGTCTCTACTACTGGGCCTCGAAGCTCGGTAGCCCGGCGTGGGGCTGGTTCACCGGCTGGTTCAACCTCGTCGGGCAGATCGCCGTCACCGCCGCCATCGGCTACGGGCTCGCCACCTTCGGGACGGTGCTCCTCAACTACTGGTTCGACTATCCGAACGAGAAGGAGTACATCTACCTGCTCTACGCGATCGTGCTTTTCGCGGCGCTCGTGCTCAACCTGCTGAACGTCAGGATCACGTCACTCCTGAACACGATCTCGGCGTACTGGCACATCATTGGCGTGATCATCATCGTCGGGGCGCTGATCGTGATCCCGGACAACCATCAGTCGTTCGAGCTACGTCTTCACCGAGACGATCAACGAGACCGGCTTCGGTGGCGGCGGCAACACGTTCGCCACGCCGATGTTCTGGTACGTGTTCGCGACCGGGCTTGCGATGGCGCAGTACACGATCACCGGCTACGACGCCTCCGCCCACATGGCCGAGGAGACCCACGGTGCGTCGCGCATGGCCGCCGTCGGCATGGTCGCCGCGGTCGTCGTCTCGGTCATCGCCGGTTTCATCCTGCTCGTCGCGATCACGTTCGCGATCCCGGACACGGCCGGCGCGATCGAGAACTTCGGGATCATCATCCCGTGGATCTGGACCGAGTCGATGAGTCAGAACTGGTCGGAGGCGCTGCTCTTCATCGTGGTAGTGGCGCAGTTCTTCTGCCTCACGGCATCGGTGACCTCTGCGTCGCGCATGATGTTCGCGTTCTCGCGCGACCGTGCCGTGCCGGGCCACGACCTGTGGCGGCGGGTCGGACGGAATCGCGTGCCGCACTATGCCGTGATCGCGATCTGCGTTCTCGCCGCCATCATCATGCTGCCGGCGATCAAGAACTACCTGGTCGGCTACTACGTCGGCACCGGCATCGCAGTCGTCGGCCTCTACATCGCGTTCATCCTTCCCGTGATCCTGCGCTTCCGCCAGGGCGACAAGTTCCAGCACGGTGCCTGGAGCCTCGGGAAGCACTACAAGTGGCTGAACGTGATCGCGATCATCTGGGTCGGCTTCATCTGCATCGTCTTCTTCCTGCCGCCGTACAAGGTGAGCATCCCGGGGCAGGAAGGCTGGTCGTGGGACTTCGTCAACTACGCGCCGTTCCTCGTGGCCGTTGCATTCGTCCTCTTCGGCGGCTGGTGGGTCCTCTCGGCCAAGAACTGGTTCAAAGGCCCCGTGCGCATGGGCACAGAGCAAGAGCTCGAGCTGCTGGAGGAAGAGGAAGCGAAGGACTTCGACCTTCCCGCAGACACGCAGTACGAGACGCCCTAGAGCGATCAGCTCGGGAACGTGGCGAGGGGCGCCGCAAGGCGCCCCTCGCCACGTTCAGGACTACCCCATCCAGGCGCCGCCGTTCTGGTCGATCGCCTGGCCGGTCACGCCGCGCGCGCCAGGCGAGAGCAACCAGGCCACGGTGCCGGCGATGTCGTCCGGCTGGGACATCCGCCCGAGCGGCACCGCCTGCATCGCCTCGCGGTAGGCATCCTCGCGCGTCCGCCCCGTCGCTTCGGCGATGCCGTCGAGCCCGTGCCACGCCATGTCGGTGTCGACCCAGCCGGGGCAGATCGCATTGACCTGGACGTTGTCGTCGCCGAGCTCTGCGGCGAACGAGCGAACGAGTCCGAGCAGCCCGGCCTTGGAGGCGCTGTAGCCGGTGTACGCCGGCACCGCGATCCGCGCCAGGATCGACGAGATCACGACGAGGTGACGCGCCTCCGGGCCCGGTGCGAGGTGAGCGAGCGCCGCGCGGCAGCAGTAGTAGGTGCCGTTCAGGTTCGTCGCCACGAGGTCGTCGAACCGGTCGGCCTTCGCGTCGCCCCCGTTGGCGCCGCCGAGGCCGCTGCACGCCACGAGGGCGTGGATCGGTCCGAGTTGCTCCACCGCCCCGGCGAACGCCTTCTCGACCCTGCCACGGTCGCGGATGTCGCAGGCGGCGACGTGCGTGGCCTGCTCGAGCAGCGCCGCCGTCGCCTCGAGCCGGCCGCGGTCTCTGGCCAGCAACGTCAGCGATGCCCCCTCACGGTCGAGCCTCCGCGCGATCGCGCGGCCGATCCCGGTCCCCGCTCCCGTCACCACGATGTGCTTTCCGGTCATGTCTTCTCCAGACGATCGCAATTTGCGGGAAACGTCGTCGGCCCCGGGTCTTGATCCGCGGGCCTGCTGCAGCATAGATTCCTCTCTGCGCCGAGCACGGGGCGCCGGAGGACGAAGCCTCGCCGGGAGGCGGTACGCGGAAGCGGAAGGTCGGCCGGTGAAGTGGACGAAGGCGAGACCGGCTCGGCGAATTCCTGGACCGTTCTCGGTAGAGCACGCTGCGATGATCGCAATTCTGCGCTGCTCTCGTTGAAATATTCGCAATTTGCGACAACTCCGATCTCGCCTCCCTTGACTCGCGGGCCCGGAGTCCCGTATGTTGGTGATTGCACCGAGGTAGGAGCACCTGAGGTTGATGGTCTCCTGATCGGCACTCGCTTCGGCGAAGGTCAGTCAGGAAGCCGGACGAAGGAGCCACCGCCCCGGTGCATTTTTTTGTGCGCCGATATTGTCGCGGCAATGTGCGCCCCTTCGAACCGTCACCCTCCGCGCTCTCGAACGTGCAAAACGTGCTCGAATAGTCCCCTGTATGCAAATTGCGCGAATTTCTGCAACGTCTCCCTTGACGCCGCCCACGCCAGACCCTAGATTCCCGTGTGCACCGAGAACGGAGCGCCGGAGGTTGATGGCTCCCCGATCGGCACCCGCTTCGGCGGAGGTCAATCGGGAAGCCGGACGAAGGGGCCACCGACTCGGTGCATTTTCTTTGCTCCTGGACTGCCCGAGCCGGGTGGCGCAGGGCCCACGTAGGCTCTCCGGGTGAGACGCCTCCTCGTTCTCGTCAGCGTGGTCGTGTTCGCGGACACGATGATGTTCGCCGCGATCATCCCGCTGATCCCCGTCTTCGCGGACGACTACGGCCTCTCGAAGCTCCAGGCGGGACTGCTCGTCGGCGCCTACGGTGCGGGCGCCATGATCGGCGGCATTCCGGCCGGCCTGCTCGCGACCCGGATCGGCCCGAAGCGAACGGTCGTGCTCGGCCTCGTGGCCCTCGCGCTCGCGAGTGTCGCCTTCGCATTCGGCGGCTCCCCGACCGTGCTCGGGTTGACCCGGCTCGCCCAGGGCCTCGCGAGCGCCGTCACGTGGTCGGGCGCACTCGCCTGGCTGACGCTGAGCACGCCGCGCGCCCGGCGCGGCCAGACCCTCGGTACGGCGTTCGGGTTCGCCGTGCTCGGCTTCATCGTCGGCCCGGCGATCGGCGCCGTCGCCGAACTGACCTCGGTCGAGGTCGTCTTCGGTGGGATCGCAGCCCTCCTCGGCCTCGTGGCGCTCGCCGCGGCATCGTTCCCGGCCGGTCACAGCGAGGTGCAGCACCCGCAGGCTCTCCGCCGCGCCCTTCGCGACATCGGCTTTCTCGCCGCCGTCTGGCTCACGCTCGTGCCCGCGCTCTTCTTCGGGGTCCTCGACGTGCTCGTGCCGCTGTCACTCGACGACTCCGGCTGGGGGGCCGTCGCGATCGCCGCCACCTTCGTCGGCGCCGGTCTGGTGGAGGTCGTTCTGGCTCCGAAGGATCGGTGGGATCAGCGACCGGCGCGGACGCCTCTACCCGATCCGCATCGGGCTCGTCCTGGTCGCGCTCGTCGCACTGGGATTCGCGATCCTGACTGCGGCCCCGGCCCTCGTGATCCTCGTCGCCGGTGCATCCGTCGCGGCCAGCGCCATCTACGCTCCCGGCATCGCGCTCGTCTCCGACCGGGCCGAGGCGAACGGGATGCCCCAGACGCTCGCCTTCGGCCTGATGAACACGGCCTGGGCGATCGGTGCCATGACCGGCCCGGCCGCAGGGGGCGCGCTGGCCGATGCCGTCGGTGACGCGGCGCCGTACGTGATCTGTGCGGTGATCGCGCTTCTGACGCTGCTCCTGCTCCATCGCAGCGTGCTCGAGCCGGGGCCGGCGCACGGCGACAGCAGCGTCAGCGTGCCGTAGCTGCGGCGAGGTCGGCGGGAAACAGCTCGAGCGCCCAGGCGGCGTCGAGCGGGCGGCGGCGGTAGTCCTGCCCGGCGACGAGCGCGAACGTGCGCGTGCGTGGATCCATGGGCAGCCCCGACTCCGCGGGGTAGTACCGGTTGTGCCGGTCGATCAGGTCGTTGACCTCGTCGAACGACCACGCGGCGACCTCGGCCCGCCATGCAGCCGCGAACGCCTCCCCGTCGATGCCGGTCGCCGCCAGCGTCCTCCACGCCTCCTCGAGCCTTCGCTCGTGGGCGGCGGTCTGATCCGTGATGTCGCGCAGCCGGACCATGAAGGGGAGCGGCCCGCCGAGAGCGGACAGGTACCCAGCGCCGTCCGGCCTGAAGTTCCGCAGGCGCAGGCGGAGCGGCCGGCCCCGAAGCGGCGACGAGCGGATGTCCTCGACCAGCGCTTCTTGCTCGCGGCGGCCACGCGGAGTCACCGGTGAGACGACTCCCTGCTTGAGGATCAATTCGCGTTCCTCACGCTTCATGCCGCAAGTACAGCAGAGCCCGGCGCGTCCGTGGGGCGGCGGCCGACACCGCGGCAGGCGACCGCCCCGAGCACGGCACCCACGAGAGCGACGAGCGCAAACGCGGCCCACATCGCCGTGTCGCCCGCCTCGCTCCTGACCTGGAGACCGAGAAACGGCGCCAGCGCGAACCCCATCGCTCCGGTGCCACCGAAGACGCCCATGTAGGCGCCGCGCAGGTCCTCGGGCGCGAGGCCCGCCACGATCGACTGCGACGTCGGCACCCAGAGCATCTCGCCGATCACGAAGAGCACGAGGACGACGAGGATCACGGGGATCGCCGAGCTGACACCGAAGAGGAGGAACGGCAGGCCCATCAGCAGCATCGCAGCGACCCACTTCCGCCATGCGGGCACGCGCGCCACGCGCCGCGTCAGCCGCAGCTGGAACAGGGTCACGAGCAGCGGGTTGACGACGAGCAGCAGACCCCACCCCCACGCCGGCACCCCGTGGCTCTCGACGAGCGAGATCGGCAGCACCGTCTCGTAGGCGACGTACACGAGTGACGCGAACACGCTCGCCGCCATGAAGACGAGGAACGTCCGGTCCTGGAGGATGACGCCGAGGGAGCCCCGTTCGGGCGGCCCTTCGGGCGCATACGCACCGCGCTTCGGCAGGTACCTGAATGCGAGACCCCACGAGCCGAGCGCCAGCAGGCTGACGCACGGGAAGAACAGCGTCCAGCCGCCCACGATCAGGAAGAGGCTCCCGATCGGCGGCCCCATCGTGACGCCGAGGTTCGCCGCCACGCGCACCGACGCGTAGGCCGCCTCGTGGCGCTCCGGTGCCACGAGATCGGCAACCATCGCCTGGCCGGACGAGCCGCCGAGCGAGCCGAGCGCGCCCGCGCCCACCATCAGGGCGATCCCGAACCAGACCCGGTCACCCGCGCCGAGGAACAGGAGCACGTACACGGCCAGCAGGCCCTGGCCCAGGAGGATCAAGCGGCGCCGCCCGTAGACGATCCGAGAGATGCCCCGCGACGTAGCCCACGAGCCCTCCGACAGCGGCCATCAGCAGGTACGCGTACGACAGCTGGGCGGAGGTCGCACCGAGCTGTTTCACCGCCCAGATCCCCATGAAGCTCCACCCGCAGGAGCCCGCGAGCGAGCCGACCAGCGTGACGAGCAGGACGGGGCGCAGCGCCCGGTCGACCTCCGCACCCCAGATCAGGTGCGCGAGGCGGCGAACCATGCCTCTGACGCTACCGGCTTTGCGTCAGCGGAGCCCACGCAGGCGGTCGAGCCAGGAGCGCGGGGGCGGCTCGGGCACCGGCGATGCGGATAGGGCCACGGAAGCCTCTGCGACGAGATGGTCCGGCCCGGACGTCTCGGCCACCACCGCCCGCCACCCGGGGCTGCCGCCGTGCCCGCAACCGCTCGAAGTCACCCTGCAGGGCGGCACGCATCTCGCTCTTGTGGCTCTGCTCCTCCACGCGGGCCTCGTTCCCCGTCTCGGCCGCGTCTCCTTCCGGCCGTCAGTCGGTTGCCGCCGGGTTCCGCTGCGAGCGCAACGTGAGCACGGCCAGGCCGCCGAGAACGAGGGTCGGGACGACCGTGAGGAAGCGGTAGATGAGCACCGCTGCGACGACGTCGGCGTTGGCGCCGCCGAACGCCACGAGGGCGGTCGTCAGCCCCAGCTCGACGATCCCGAAGCCCCCCGGGGTGATCGGCATCGGCACCGATGATGCGGACGAGCGACCACGCGGCGAAGGCCTCGACGACCGTGACCTCGGCGGCGGGCACCCCGACGGCGCGCAGGGTGAGCACGAGCAGCAGGAAGACGGTCAGGCTGCCCGCGAACGTCGCGAGCGTGAGCACGTGCCAGCGGCGCGCGAGCAGGTCGACGGCCTCGCCGCGGAAGCGCGCGAAGCTCGCCCCGCCCCAGGCAACCGGGCCGCGACGGATCCGCGCGCGCGCCCACGAGACGAACCGCGCGACCACGTCTCCGACCTCGTGAGCGAGCCCGTCCGAGTAGAGGACGAGGACGAGCACGGCCACGACGACGCCGAGCACCGCGACCCCGACGAACGCCGCCGTGCCGAGCAGCGCCGTCTCGCCACCGTTCACCTTGAGCAGGAACAGCGCCACGACGGGAAAGACGAGGTTCGCGAGCTGGTTCCAGACGCCGGTCAGCGTGATCGCGCGCGTGACGTCCGCCGACCGGAAGCCCCAGGCCCGCAGCATCCCCCAGGAGCCCGCCATGCCGATCGCAGCGCCTCCGGGCGCGACGATCGAGAGCGCCGTCGAGGCCTGCGTCATCGACAGGGCCTGCCGGAAGCGGAGGCCCGGCAGCGTCACCATCCACGGCGGTGCGAACGTCGCGAGGTTGAGCGCCGTCGCGCCGACGAGCACCGCGACCCACTGCCACGTGAGGGTGCCGATCACGTCCCAGACGTCGCGGTAGTCCGCGATCTTCGGTAGCGCGAACGCGAACGTGACGACGACGATCGCAACACCGGCCCCGGCGAATGCGTAGCGGCGCCAGCCTGCCCGCTGCTTCTTGCGAAACTCCGGTGCGCCGTCAGGCGTGTCGACGCTGCTCACGGTGCCACGCTACCCGCTCCGGGGCCACGATCCGCCTGCAGCCGCTGGTATCGTCGGCCCCATGGAGATGATGGGCGACGAGGCGATGATCTGGGAAGGCCATCCGACCTGGCGGGCGATGCTGTCGTTCCACGTCAAGTGGTTCGCGGCCACGCTCGTCCTCTTCGGCCTGCTGATCGTGCTCAGGTCGGTCGGCGTCGACCTGTCCTACGCCGTCATCGTCACGATTCTCGTGATCGGACTCGCGATCACCATCGCAATCGGCTGGATGCAGCGCTTCTTCACGCAGTACACGATCACGACGAAGCGGCTCAACATCCGGAGCGGCATCCTGTCGAAGACGGAGAGCTCCACGAACGTCGACCGGATCCAGAACATCACGGTCAAGCAGTCCCCCGTCGACCGGATCGTGAAGGTCGGCTCGATCGACTTCGACACGGCGGGCGACAATGCCACCGACCGATTCAGCTTCATCGGCGTCAACAACCCGCAGGACCTTCGCGAGCGCATCATGCACGCACGAGACGACGAGAAGGCAGTCGGTACCCACGATGGCCAGGGCGGCCTGGCGTGACCGGCGCGTGCTTCGCTCGTCTCTGATCTCGCTGTTCGTGGCCGCCGCGATCGGGACCACGGCCGGAGCGGCCGCGACGGTCGCCGCGCCGCCGACCCGCGTGACGGTGATCGGGGACTCGATCGCCTCCGCCATCGCGTACACCGAGCCCGCGACGCGCGTCCTCGGGGAAAGGATCGACCTCGATCTCCAGCTCGCCCTCTGCCGACGCCTCGTCGGCGAGAGCTGCCCGTATCAGGGCTCACGTCCGCCCAGCCTCGTCGAGCTCCTCCCAACGCTCCGCCTCGGATCGGCGGTCGTCGTCGCAGTCGGGTACAACGACTACGAGAGCACGTTCGCCGACTCGGTCGAGACCTCGCTCCAGGCTCTCCGCAAGGCAGGTGCCGAGCACGTCCTCTGGCTCACGCTGCGCGCCGAGCGGCAGTCGTACCTGAGAATGAACGACGTCATCCGAGACGTCGCCGACAGGCACCCCGAGCTGACGGTCGTCGACTGGAACCTCTACTCGCGCAGCCACCCCGACTGGTTCCAGGACGACGGGCTGCACCTCAACTTCGACGGCGCCCTCGCGATGGCGACGCTCGTGCACCGCTCCCTCGACAGGCTCGGGCTCGTCACGGCGCCGGCGGCGAGGAGACCGGCGATCACGACGAGGACACTGCCACCGGCCGGCGTCGGCCGGCCCTACCTCGCCCGGCTGACCGCCTCGGGCGGCGCCCGGCCGCTCACCTGGAGACGGACGTCAGGTGTGCTGCCGGCCGGCGTCCGCCTCCGGCGAGACGGAACGCTGCTGGGGACGCCGCGGGCCGCCGGCCGCCTGAGGCCGACGCTGCGCGCCACCGATGCGCTGGGGCGGTCGGCCTCCCGGCAGTTCGTGATCGTCGTTCGCTGACGGGCTCGCGCGTGTCATCCGGATCTCCCCTGCCGCAGCGCTGTCCGCGCCGCTAGCATGCCCGCGATGCCACTCGGAATCAGCACCCTGTACTTCGTGCCGTTCATCATCATGGGCGTTGCCCTGCTCCTGATGCTGGTGCTCTTCCTGCTCGCGCGGATCCAGAACGGGCGCTTCCTGCGCCCGATCGTGACCCAGCTCTCGAAGATCCCGTTCATGCGGCGCTGGTTCCAGAAGATGTCCGTCGCCGCGTACGAGCGCTCGAACCCGGAGCTCGCCGGCGCGATCAAGAAGATGCAGAGCTTCGGCGAGATCAAGACGCCCGAGCAGGCGCAGCGCGCCCTCGCCGTGATGACGCCGGCCGAGCGCAAGGCCTACATGGAGCTCGTCGGCGAGCAGGGGCAGATGCCCGAGCCGGTGAACCGCGACCAGCGGCGGCGCGTCGAGCGAGGCGCCCAGGGGATGATCGTGCAGCAGCGGCCCGGCTCGGCCGGCCGCAAGGGCAAGAAGAAGTAGAGAACAGCGCGGTCGGAGGCTTCAGCTCCTCCCGAGCCGGGAGAAGCCCCCGAATCGGACGCTGAAGCCTCCGACCGCTGGACCCTGGGGACAGGCTTCAGCCTGTCCTCCGGGTTACCCCGACCTCACCGATACCGGTAGACGATCCGGCCGCGGTTGAGGTCGTACGGGGAGAGCTCGACCTTGATCCGGTCGCCGGGGTTGACGCGGATCCGGTAGCGGCGCATCTTGCCCGCCGTGTAGGCGATCAGCTCGTGGCCGTTGTCGAGCCCGACGCGGAACATGCCGCTCGGAAAGGCCTCGAGCACCTCGCCCTCCATCTCGATCTTCTCCTCGCCGCCGATGGCCGCTCGTCCTCTCTCGATCGCTCTCGGAAACCGTGGAGGCGCCTCCCCCGACCCCGTGTGGATCGGGGGTCGCGCTCCGACCTGGAGGCCTAGATCGTGACGACGTTCGTCGCCTCGGGGCCCTTCGAGCCCTCGCGGGCCTCGTACTCGACCTTCGCGTTCTCGGCGAGGGTCTTGAATCCGTCGCCGGCGATGTTGCTGTGGTGGACGAAGAGGTCCTTGCCTCCTTCGTCGGGCGCGATGAAGCCGTAGCCCTTCGCGTCGTTGAACCACTTCACGGTTCCTGTTGCCATCAATCAAACACCTCCTCTCACCCTTCGTCGAACGGGCGAGGGAAGCGTCGTGCCTCCGGGACCACGCTCTGAATGCGCGGCAAATCGTACCTATCGCCGATTGCCTGCGGCGCGTCGCGATGCGCGCCGATCGTATGATCGGCGCTCCTCCGGTCGAAGGGAACGAGTGCCCGTGCAGCCCCAGATGGACGAGAGCTGGCTCGAGGCGGTCGGCGACGAGCTCGAGACGCCCGCGATGCAGGGCCTGCGCGCGTTTCTGGCCGCCGAGGTGGCCGCGGGACGCGGCTTCTTCCCGCCCGGCCGACTCGTGTTCAACGCGCTGCGGCTGACCCCGCTCGGCGACGTGCGCGTGGTGATCCTGGGTCAGGATCCCTACCACGGGCGGGGCCAGGCGATGGGGCTCGCGTTCTCCGTCCCGGCCGGAGTGCCGCCGCCGCCGTCGCTGCGCAACATCTTCGTGGAGCTCGGAACCGATCTCGGCCTTCCCGCGCCCGGGACCGGTGATCTCACACCCTGGGCCGAGCGGGGCGTGCTCCTGCTCAACAGCGTGCTCACCGTCGCACCCGGCTCCCCCGCCTCGCATGCCGGGAAGGGTTGGGAGGCGTTCACGGACCGCGTCATCGCCGAGCTCTCGGCCCGTCGCGAGGGCATCGTCTTCCTCCTCTGGGGCCGCTACGCGCAGCAGAAGGGGGCGATCGTGGACACGACCCGTCATCACGTGCTCACGGCCGCGCACCCCTCGCCGTACTCGGCGAGCGGCGGCTTCTTCGGCTGCCGCCACTTCTCGCGGGCCAACGCCCTGCTCGAGGACGGGGGCCTGCCCCCGGTCGACTGGGGGCTCGCCCGGTAGCCGGCTCAGCTCCAGGGCAGCGCCCGCCCGTCGAACAGCGGCAGCGCCGTGTCGCGCCCCAGCCTGTCCCGGACGACCTGGAACGCGCCGTCGAGCACGGGCGGCCGGGAGGCCCGGTGGGAGTCGGAGGCGACGAGCGAGACGACGCCGGCCTCGAGGAGGGCCCAGGCTGCGCTCTCGGCGGTCGCGCCGTGCCCGCCGACGAGCGACGGGGCGTTGAGGCAGAGAAGCCAGCCACGCTCGGCGAACGGGCCGACCACCCCGGGGTCTGCCGCCACCGCCCGGCAGCGCTCCGGGTGGGCGAGCACCGGCACGAGACCGGCTGCCTCGACCTCCGCAGCGGCCTCGGCGACGATCGCAACGGGATCGTCGATGTCGAGCCAGGCTCCCGGGAACTCGATCAGCACACCGCGGGTTCCCTCGAGCACGAGGTCGGCGGGACGGCTCCCGGCGATCTCGGTCGGGTACACCTCCCAGCCGCGCCGAAGGTCGAGCCCCCAGAGCGCCACCTCGTCGCGCATCTCGGGGAACGAGACGTCGTAGAGCTGGTCGCGCTCCGGCGTTCTGGGATAGGAGTCCCAGGGCGCGTGCGCGTGCGGCGTCGCGAACAGGATCCGGGTACCCGCCTCGTACGCCAGGCGACACAGGGCAAGGCCCTCCTCGAGCGAGCGGGCGCCGTCGTCCCCGGAGGGAACGACGTGGGAGTGGACATCGACGAATCCGGGCACACCTCGACAGTAGCCAGCGACCCTCCGCCCGCCGGTCTCCTAGAGGGCCGCGACGAACGAGCCGATGCGGTCGACCGCGCGCTCGAGGTTCGCAAGCGACGACGCATACGAGATGCGCAGGTGGTCGCTCCCGTGGCCTCCGAATGCGCTTCCGGCCAGCACCGCGACCCCGGCCTCGTCCAGCAGCCGGTCGGCGAGTTCGTCGGCGCCGAGCGGCAGGGCCGAGACGTTCGGGAATGCGTAGAACGCTCCGCCAGGCTCGACGCAGCGCAGGCCCGGGATCGCGTTGAGGGCCGGAACGAGGTAGTCGCGGCGGCGGCGGAACTCGGCCACCATCTGAACCACCGCATCCTGCGGCCCCTCGAGGGCCGCGACACCGGCCAGCTGCGCGAACGGCGGCACACACGACGTCGAGTTGACGATGAGTCGCGTCAGCGGGTCGACGAGCTCCGCGGGAACGGCGGCGTAGCCCAGCCGCCACCCGGTCATCGCGAAGGTCTTCGAGAACCCGTCGAGGAGGATCGTGCGCTCGAGCAGGCCGGGCAGCGACGCGATCGACGGCGCCTCGACGTCG
Organism: uncultured Thermoleophilia bacterium; assembly: GCA_963792455.1. Lineage (GTDB taxonomy): Bacteria > Actinomycetota > Thermoleophilia > Gaiellales > Gaiellaceae > Gaiella. The sequence goes on along the minus strand of CAWBWA010000011.1, from coordinate 506,861 downwards.
TAGGTGATCCGCGAGTAGACCTCGTCGGTGAGGATCCACGCGGACGTCCGCTCGATCGCCGCCGCGGCCCGCTCCAGATCGGCCCGTGGGATCACGCCGCCGGTCGGATTCTGCGGCGCGTTGAGAATCACCAGGCGCGTGCGCTGCGCTCAGCAGCTGCTCGAGCTCGTCCGGGTCGAAGCTGAAGCCACGCTCCTCCCGGAGCGGCAGCGGCACGGGGGTGGCGCCCGAGAACCGGACAGCGGACTCGTAGATCGGGAAGCCGGGATCCGGGTAGACGACCTCGTCACCGGGCCCGCAGGTCGCGAGCACGGTGAAGAAGAGGAACGGCTTGGCGCCGTTCGCGACGAGCACGTGCCCGGGGTCGACGGAGACGCGGCGCGAGGCGGACAGCGACACCGCGGCGGCCTCGCGCAGGGCGGGCAGCCCTGCCGTCTGGCAGTAGTGGGTCTCGCCGGCCCTGATCGCGGCGATCCCCGCCTCGGCCACGTGCGCCGGCGTCTCGAAGTCCGGCTCGCCGATCTCGAGGTGGATCACGTCGCGGCCCGTCGCCTCGAGCGCGCGAGCACGGGCGAGCACCGCGAACGCGCCCTCGGTGCCGAGGCGTCCCACCGCCTCGGTGACGCTCGGTCTCATCGCAGCCACCCCATCGCTGCGACCCTACATCGTGCTTGACTGCTCGGAATGGACGTCAGCACCCTCCCGGCACACGACGAGGAACGGCCGCATCGCGATCCTCGTCGCCGCGGTCGCCTGGTCGCTGGCCGGGCTCGGGCAGCGCGGGCTCGATTCCACTCCCGCAACGCAGGTGGCCGGGAGGGCGCTCTTCGCGTTTCTCGCTCTGCTCGTGGTCGTGGCCGTGACGGAGCGGTCGGGGATCATCGCGTCGTTCCGCTCGCTTGGCCGGGACGGCCTGGCGGTCGCGGTCTTCCTCGCCATCTCGTCCGGGACGTTCCTGCTCGCGCTCAACTACACGTCGGTCGCGAACGTGCTCTTCCTGCAGGCGGCAGCGCCGATGATGGCCGCGCTCCTCGGCTGGGTCCTGCTGTCGGAGCGGATCTCGCGGCGCACCTGGCTTGCGATGCTGATGGCGGCGGTCGGCGTGGCGGCGATGGTGGCGGGCTCGTTCGACGCCGGCGCCCTGGCCGTCGTGCTGCCCATCGTGATGACCGCCTCCTTCGCGATCGTGATCGTGATCGCCCGGCACCGGCGCGACGTCTCGATGATGCCGGCGACATGTGCCTCGCAGGCGCTCGTCCTCGTGGTGGTGGCGCCGTTTGCGTCGTTCGCGTCGGCCACCACCCGGGACTGGGAGATCTTCTTCGCGCTCGGGGTCTTCCAGATGGGCTTCGGCCTCGCGCTCCTCACGTTCGGGGCGCGGGTGCTCCCCCCGGCCGAAGTCGCGCTTCTGTCGCTCCTCGAGGTGGTGCTGGGGCCGCTCTGGGTGTGGCTCGCGTACTCCGAGCGCCCGAGCACGGCCACCCTCGTCGGCGGCGCCGTCGTCACGGCCGCGGTCGTCGTGCAGGCGACCGCGAGCGAGAGACCTGCGTCGTCGGTGGAGATGCTTGCGGTTCCCGTCCACGATTGAGGCCGGTCAGCCGCCCGCGAGCTTGACCCGGTACCCCGAGGCCTCCAGGCGGGCGGCTACCTTCTCGCGGTGGTCGCCCTGGATCTCGACCGCGTCTCCCTTGACCGAGCCTCCCGCGCCGCAGTGTCGCTTGAGATCGCTCGCGACGGCGGCAAGGTCGCCGTCGAGGCCCCTGACGACCGTGACGGTCTTGCCGCCGCGGCCGCCCTTCTCCCGGAACACGCGCACGACCCCGTCCTGCGGTAGAGCCTGGCCCTTCGGAGCCGGGGCGTGCCGGTCGCGCCTGTCCCGGCGGTGGTCTCCGTCGTCGGTCGAGTAGACGAGCCGGTGGTTCGACATCAGCGCGATCGTAACCACGCGCCTCTCCGGACGAGTTCAGATGATCGTCCTCCAGGTGGACGCCCTGTATGTCCCGGTGAGTTCGAGCCCTGCATAGAGCGCATTCGCAGCCTCCCCGGAACCCGTGTCGACGGTGGCGTCGACACCCCCGCGAGCTTCGAGACGGGTCAGCCCTTCCCGGATCAGTGCCCGCGCGAGACCGTTGCGGCGGTGGTCGGGATGCGTGCAGACGGGTTCGACGATGCCGCGCCGGTTGGCCCCGTCATAGGCGATGCCGACGTAGGAGGCGAAGCTGCCGTCCGGAGCGACGGCCACGAGGTCGAGGTCGGCCACGAACGACGGTGCCGTGCGCGTGAAGGCCTTGTATTCCTCGGCCGTGTGGAAGGTACGGCCGAAGGCCACGTTGAGGAGGTCGGCGATCCGCTCGCGATCCTGGAGCTCGTCGGGACGCGTGGCCCGCAGGGAGTAGCCCTCTGCCGGGGGCGACCGCACCGGCGGCGGGTGGCCCAGGCACAGCCGGCGGGTCACCCGCCAGTCCGACGTTTCTCGGTAGCCACGGCGCTCGAGCAGCTCCCGACGTTGCTCGTCGTCGTCGAAGACGACGAGCTCGAGCTCGCGACGGTTCTCTTCCTCGGCGGGCCCGGCCAGGCTCCCTTCCGCCCAGGCGACCATCTCCTCCTCCAGGTGGCGGAAGTCCGGGTGCACCTGCAGGTGCGCGTCACCTCGCCCCTCCTGGTTGACGGCGGCGACAAGCCTGCCCTCGGCCGTCTCCCAGAGCCGGGTCAGCGTCTGCCAGCGCGGATTCCGGGGCGGATCGGGGTGGTAGAACCGCGATCCGTCCAGCCGCCGCACGTCCCAGCAGAAGCCGGGCGGCACGAGCGCCACGAGCTCGACGAGCAGGCGCCGCAAACGCCACCAGTCATCCTCGCCCTGCAGCGGGCGACTGACGATCCGGGGCGAGCCTGGCGACCTGCGGGCCATCGTGAGTCCCTCCTGCACGATCGTAACCTCGGTGCCCGGTACCGTCCGAAGATGGCCGACGATGCCGATCGCGGGCTGAGGCTCCTCGCCGAGCTCCTCCGCACCGCCCGCCGTGCGCTTGTCCTCACCGGGGCCGGCGTCTCGACGGAGAGCGGGCTCCCCGACTACCGCAGCAGCGGCGGCCTCTGGGCCAACAGGCACTTCGAGGAGCTCGCGCACATCGACATGTGGCGCCGAGAGCCCGAGGAGTTCTGGCGCTTCTACGCGGAACGCCTCTCCAGCGTGTCCGAGGCACATCCGAACGACGGCCATCTCGCGATCGCCGAGCTCGAGCGGCTGGGCTTCGTGCACCGCGTCCTCACCCAGAACGTCGACGGGCTGCACCGGGCGGCCGGCAGCCGCGAGCCGCTCGAGCTGCACGGGACGCTGTCGGAGGTCGAGTGTCTCGCGTGCGGCCTCCGCGGGCCGAAGGCGATCGCAGAGGCACAGCTCGAGGCCGGCGCCCCGGTGCCCCTCTGTCCCGCCTGCGACGCCAACCTCAAGCCCGCCGTCGTCCTCTTCGGGGAGCTGCTTCCGCCCGCACTCGGCGTCGCGCACTCCGAGCTCGAGCGCTGTGACCTCCTGATCTGCTGCGGCTCGAGCCTGCAGGTCTACCCGGTCGCCTCCTTCCCCGAGCGCGTGCTCGGAAACGGCGGCGAGATCGCGGTGGTCAACGTCGGCCCGACCGGTGCCGACGGGGTGGCGCGCGTCAGGCTCGCGCTGCGCACGGGCGAGGCGCTGCCGGCACTCGTTCGCCGGCTCGCGGCGTAGACGGACGGAGAAGGCGCCGGCCGGCCCCGCAGATCCCCCGCGACGCACCAGCGAGCCGTACCATTCGGTTTGTGACGGAGTGGTCAGGTCGTCCGAGCAGAAGGACGGTGGGACGGATGAGGCTCAAGCGCTCGCCTCGGCCCGAAGAGCCTGCGTCGCCACCTGCCGTCGACACGGCGCTCGTCCTCTCCGGCGGCAGCGTCAACGGCATCTACCTCCAGCTCGGCTTCCTGCAGGTGATCCGCGAGAGCGGGCTCTGGCCCGCTGTCGGCTGGGTCTACGGCACGTCCGCGGGCGCGTTCTCCGGCTGGGCGGCCGCCCGCGACGCGATCGACGAGCACGAAGGATTTCTGATGGGCATGCAGCCCGCCGACGTCTTCGAGGCGCACGACCTCTGGCGCACCCCGTTTGTCGGGCTGCACCGGTATGCGCTCCCCGACACGGTCGCCGAGCGGCTCGGCGATCCGGTCGAGATGGCCCACGCGCTGCGAGAGGGCCCGCGCGAGCTGACCGTTGTCACGATCGACATCGGCCTCAGCCCGGAATCGGCGCGGACCGATGACCCGTACGAGCGCGCCTTCAGCTCCAGACGCGACACGCCGGAGGCATTCGCCGCAGCACTCTTCGCGTCCGGCGCGATCAGCACCTTCGTGCTGCCGCTCCGGATCGAGGAGAGCGTCTACGGCGACGGAGGTTGGGTGCGGAACTTCCCGCTCGCCTACGCGTACCGCGAGCCGGCCGTGCACCGCATCGTCGGGGCCCGCTACCGCTCGTCCGCCGTCGGCTTCACGGGCACGGGCCTCCACTCCTGGCACCACCGGATGAGCCGGCTCTCCCGCGTGAAGATGGCCCGGGGCGTCACGGCGGAGCTCCGTGAGGCGATCGAGCGGCAGTCGCGGGGAGAGCCGATGCACCTGATCGACACGATCTCACGTCTCAGCCACATCGCCGTCTCGCGCAACAGCGACCTCGAGGTGCAGCTCGCCGACGAGCGCGACCGCTCGCTGCAGGCGCTCCACGACGTACGGGAGCAGATGCGGGACACGATCACGTCCGTTGTCCGCGGCCGCCAGCGCACCGAGTTGCTGGCTGCCCTGGACGAGTCGTTCGCCGCCGCCGACTTTCCCTTCCGCCGCAGCCGGGTCGTGCCGCGCCTCATCGTCGACCTCACGACGCCGGAGGGCGTCCGGCTCGACGTCACCCGCAGCCGCGCGACCTGGAGCGACGAGGACAAGCTCGCCCTCGTCCGGCACGGCCGCCGGCTCACGGAGGAGGCGTTGGCAGGGTGGTCGGGTCTCGAGCATGCGAGCGCCGCCGGGGGTACCGCGACCTCTGAAGGGGTCGAAGCCGAGGAGAGTGCGAAGCCGAGCGAAGAACGCCGCACCGACACGCAGCAGCGGTCGGCGTGCCCCTCGCCGCGCCGGCTCTCGCGTCTCTCGTCGATAGCCGCGCTACCCGTGATCGGCGCGCGCGTAGCGGCGGCCCCGCCACACGACGCCGCCGCGGAGCCGGTCGGCGGAGCTGATCAGGGAGAGCAGCGAGAGGATGAGCGCACCGGCCGGGAAGAGGAGCCAGTGGCGCCGGGGCGTCGGGCTGACCTCGTCCGACGACGCCCGCGCCGCGAACTGCAGCGTCACCCCTGACGAGGCCCGCCCAGCGAGGGCCACGAACCAGTGCGACCGTCGGCGCGACGGCGGAGACGATGCCGGCCGCCGCCAGGACGGAGGCCGCGGCGAGCGACCCCTCGCCCAGCCCGGCCGAGGTGTTCTTGCGCCAGCCGCGGAGCGTCTCCCGCGCGCCGACGTACATGCGCACCCGCACCCGGCCTCCCGAGGAGGCGAGCAGCAGCGGCGTCCCGGCGGCCTTGAGCCGCACGGCGAGCATCTGGTCGTCGACGAGCTCGTGGCGCATCGCGTCGTGCCCGCCGACCGCCTCGTACGCGGCGCGGGAGACGAGGATGAAGCCGCCGGCGGCGATCGCGACCGGCGTGCGGGGCGAGCGGACGAAGGGGCCCGGCGCGACGAAGGAGCGGATCAGCACCGCGGCGGCCGGTTGCACCGTCCGCTCGACCAGCCCGTCCGTCTCGAGCACCGGGAGGAGCGTCAGGCCCTTCGGCCCCGAGGCGCTGCACCAGTGCGAGAGCCCGCCCCACGGTGTCGGGCGCGTGACGCACGTCGGCGTCGGTGAAGAGCAGCCACTCCCCGCGCGCCCGCTCGTACCCCTGCTGACATGCCCACGACTTGCCGACCCACCCGGCGGGCACCGGCTTTCCCCTCAGCACCTGCACCCGATCGGTCGCCGCGGCCCGCGCCTCCGTCGCCGTCGCGTCCGACGACTCGTCGTCGACGACGATCACCTCGAGCGGGCCGTACTCCTGGGTGGCCAGGGACGTGAGCGCGATCCGGATCCCCCGCTCCTCGTCCCGGGCCGGCACCACCACCGATACGAGCGGGCCTGCGGACAACGGCTCGACGTCGTCGAGCGACAGCCGGTGCCGCCGGTCGAGGACGGCGACGAGCACGCTCCACGCCCAGGGCAGGATCGCGAACAGCGCGAGCACGCGGCTCACGGCGTGAAGGAGGCCGCGGCGACCTCACGCTCGTCGGCCGCGATCGCGTCGACGATGCGGCGTGCGACTGCAGCCGGTTCGAGGCCCGCCGGCATTCGCGGCGCGGTTCCGTGGAGCGGCCGCGCTGCGAGCCCGGTCTCGGTGTGCGGCGGCCGGAGGTCGATCACGCTGATCTTTCGCGGCCGCACCTCGCGGGCGAGCGCGCGGAAGCCTGCCGAGACGCCGGCCTTGGCGGCCGAGTAGGCGACGATCCCGGCGGTCGGCATCTCGGCCACGATGCCGCTCGCGTTTGCGACGAACCCACCCGGCTCGAGCACCGGGATCGCTGCCTGGGCGAGCAGGAGCGGCAGCGTCAGGTCGAGGGCGACGATCTCCTCGACCACCGTCCGAGGGGTCTCGGCGAGCGGACCGAACGCGACAACGCCCGCCAGGCAGATGACGCCGTCCAGGCGGCCGAGCCTCTCCCGGGCGGCGTGCACGACCGCTGCGGGAGCATCGGGCACCAGGAGGTCGAGCTCGAGTTGCACTACGTTCAGGATGCTCTGTTCTGCGAGCCTTTCCCGCGATCGCGCTGCGAGCGCGAGGACAGCGCCACGTGACACCAGCTCGAGCGACACCGCTTGCCCGAGGCCACCCGTGGCTCCGACGACGAGGATGCGGGCACCTTCCAGCTCACGACTCATACCCGGGAGGATACCTGGACACAACATGGACATGGCGGGACGTCGTCTACGGGAGACGAAACGGCGTCCCTTCTCCTGCTCTGGGAGCGGGGCACTCCCGTAGCGTCAAGGGGGCGTCAAGATCCCGTCGCGGGGCGTACGGCATGCGTCAAGAAACCAGCCGCCAACCAGCGCCGCGCAGTACAACGACAGCGTGCCGGCGACAACCTCACCTTCGCTCGACTGAGACCCTGACGCGTGGCGCGCAGAGCCCAACCGCGAATCGTGCGCCGCGCCCGGGGTGAGAGCATCCGCGGTCGCAGCTCCCGCGCCGCCGATCGAGCCCGCGCCGCTTCCGGCGACCGCCGGCTGATCGCGGGCCTCGCCGTCGCCGTGACCGCCGCGGCCATCGTCGCGGTCGCATTCCAGCGGCCGGCAGGCGCGGTGGACAAGGCGACGACAACCGCCGCACCACTCGCGGAGCACGAGCTCGTGCGGCTCGAAGGTGTCCCCGACCCCGTGCGGACGCAGGGCCACCGCGTCCTCGTTGCCGTCACCGGCGCACGCGAGGCACTGACGGACACCACTGCCAATCGAACGACTGCCCTGCGCAAGGCACGGGCCACCCTCCAGCGCCGACGCGTCGAGCTCCTCGCGCTCGAGACCTCGGCGTCGGACGAGCAGCGGCGGGCGATCAGTGCCGTCAATCGCGACCTGCAGAGCCTCCTCGCCGAGCTCGACGCGGCGCCCTAGCGCTCAGGTTCGTGCAGTCGCGGGCTGATCCGCGCTCGGACCCGGTGACTCCAACGCGCCAAGGAGATTCCAGCGCTCGTCGACGTGGGACTGGATCGTCTCGATCTCCGCGGCGGAGAGGTGGCTGAAGCGTCCCTGCGTGCGGAGGAACTCGCCCACCGGCACCGGGTGCTTCGGGCGGTACGTGATCTTCCAGGCTCCCCGGTCGTACGCAAGCAACGGGAACGTCCGCGACTCGACGGCCAGGCGGGCGACGTCGATGGACTGATCGGTCGGGTACCTCCAGCCCGGCGGGCACGGCCCCAGGATGTGGAGGAAGCGGAAGCCCCGCAGCTCTGCGGCCCGGCTCACCTTGGCCCGGAAGTCCTTCAGCATCGGCACCGATCCCAGGGCGAGCGTGGCGACGTAGGGGATTCCGTGCGCCGCCATGATCCGCGCCATGTCCTTCTTCTGGCCGTGCCTGGGCGCGGAGCTCGGCGTCGTCGTCGTCCACGCGCCCTCGGGGGTGGCGCCGGACTTCTGCACGCCGGTGTTCATGTAGGCCTCGTTGTCGTTGAGGACGTAGATGATGTCCTCGTTCCGCTCCGCCGCGGCGGAGACGCCGGAGAAGCCGATGTCACACGTGCCGCCGTCGCCGGCCCAGACGACCACCTGGGTGTCCTCGTGCCCGCGCAGGCGCAGCGCGGCCTTGATCCCCGACGCCTCGGCAGCCGCCGAGGCGAACGGCGTCAGGTGAACCGTGACCCCGAACGTGCTCACGGGCCAGACGCCGGCGATGATCGTCCAGCACGACGCCGGGATCACCAGCACGATCCTCGACTCCGGCTTCGCCGCCGCCAGCCCGTCGAGCACGTGCCGCACGTTGATCGCCGGCGCGCACCCGGCGCAGGCGGCGTGGCCGCAGTGCAGGAGCCTGTCCTCGGTGACGATCTCGTCCAGCCACGCAGGCATTACTGCACCCCCTCCGGGATGTAGACGGGCGCCGGGCCCACTCCGTCCGAGCGCGCGCGTGTCTGCGTCAGCACCCAGCGCAGCGTCAGCGGCGTCACGTCCTGGCCGCCGAGCCCGCCGACGAAGTCGACCGCCGACGTCGACGTGCCTGAGGTCGAGCGAGAGGACGTCGGCCCCCATCGGCCCGAGCGAGCCGAAGGCGGGTGCGCGGTCGACGACCGAGACGTAGGACACGCCGCTGAGGGCGGCCGCGAGCTCCGCCGCCGGGAACGGCCTGAAGGCGTGGACGCGGACGAGCAAGAGGTCGTCGTCGTCCTCGAGCAGCTCGAGCGCCGTGTCGCCGATCGTCCCGATCGTGATCAGGGCCGCGTCGGCCTCGGGGTTGCCGGCCACGTCGAGCGCGGCCGTCTTGTGGCGGCCGAAGTGGGAGCCGAACTCGGCTGCGACCGCCTCGATCAGCCCGCGCGCGCCGTCCATCGCATCCGAGACGTGACGCTGGAAGGCGACGTAGTCGTCCGGCTCCGGCAGCGCGGAGTACGTCCGTGGCCGCTCGGGATCCAGCACCCAGTCGTCCGGCGCGCTGAACGCGGGCAGGAACGCGTCCACCACGCTCTGCTCCGGCACCTCGACGACCTCCGAGGTGTGCGAGAGCAGGAAGCCCTCTGCACACACCATCACCGGCAGCATCGCCCACTCCGCGATCCGGTACGCGCAGAGCACGCTGTCCAGTACCTCCTGCGCCGAGGAGCAGTACAACTGGATCCAGCCGGTGTCGCGCTGGCTCATGCTGTCCGAGAGGTCCGGCTGGATGCTCCAGGGGGCGAAGACCGCCCGGTTGATGTTGACGGCGACCAGCGGGACGCGCTCCCGCGACGCTCGATGGAGCTGCTCGTGCGCGTACAGCAACCCCTGCGACGAGGTCGCCGTGAAGGTCCGGACGCCGACCCGCGACGCGGCGATGACGTAACCGAACATCGCATGCTCGCTCTCGACGTTGGCGAACTCGACGTCGTCTCGCTCGGCGACGAGGTCGGCGAGGCGCTCCACGATCACCGTCTGCGGCGTAATCGGATAGCAGCCGATCGCGCGGGCCCGCGCGAGCATGACCGCGTACGCCGCCGCCTCGTCGGCCGTCAGGACCATCCGCCCGTGCGGCAGCACCTTGCTCATGCCACCCGCTCCAGCCCGGACGACAGGCTGAAGCCTGTCGCCGGCGCGGCGCCCGGCTTCAGCCGGCCGTCCGGGCTCACGAGCTCGTCCCCGGCGCCACCAGCGCCCCGCCAACGGGTTGACAGAGGGCGTCTCATGCGAGGACCTCCTCCATCCTGAGCGCGTTCCGGACGGGACAGACGACCTCGCAGATGCCGCAGCCCTTGCAGTAGAGCTCGTCGATCACCATTGTGCCGTCCCGGCGCGTGATCGCCCCCTCCGGGCAGAAGAGGGCGCACACCGCGCACGCGGTGCACTCGTCGCCGAGCACCGGGCGGTCGAGCGACCACGAGCCGGTGTGGTTGGCCAGCGAGTCGGCGGTGCTGACCGGGTACAGCGGCGTGCTCGGCCGAGGTGGCGCTGCGCGGCCGTTGCCGCCTGCCGTCTCGAGCGGAGCGTCACCTGCACGTGCTCGCTGTCTCGTGCAGCGCGCATAGCCCTCTCGCGCGGCGACGACGTTCAATTGCGCGCCTGCGCCCATCCTCGCTGCGATCGCCTGCTCGAGGCAGCCGAGCCCCTCCGGGAGGAGGAGCTTCACGCAGGCGCCGAGGACGGCCACGTTGCCCATCGGCCGGCCCTCCGACGAGAGCACGTCGTGGTCTCGCGCGATCCGCGAGGCCGGGACGCGCGCGATGTCGAACGGGCCGGTGTGCGGGTACCGCTCCTCGCAGTTGAGGACGACCAACCCCCCGGGCCGGACCGTCTGCAGGATCGCAGGCGTCGGGGCCGAGGGAGAGACGTCCACGAGCACGTCGCAGTCGCGCACCCGGTAGCGACGGCGAATCGGCGACTCGTCCCAGCGCAGGAAGGCGGAGATCGGCGCACCCCTCCGCTCCGCCTTGAACTCGGGGAAGCACTGTGCCCAGAACCCGGCACGGGAGAACGTGTCGGCGAGGAGCTGAGATGCGAGCACGACCCCTTCGCCGCCGCGGCCGACAATCAGCATCTCCTTCACCCAAGTGCTCCTTTCGGGGGGCACGAACGAGCACCCGAATACTCCCCCAGGCGGGCCGGCAGGGCATCCGTGGTTCCCCCGATCGAAGCGGCGTCAAAACCCGCAATCCGCTCGGGCAGCGGCTGTACCGGCCCACCAGACGAGATCGTGTCACTGCTCCGGCGATCGACCGCCCAAAGTGCCTCGAGGGGTGTCTAGAGGCTTGATGTGGATTAGAAGCACGTCTGGGGCGGTTCTGCACCAAGGAGCGCGTTCGACGAGGGCTGCGGTAAGGCTGGTTGCCTCGGGGTCGTCCTCGGCGAACGCGATCCGTAGTGTGCAGGGCGGCATCCAGACGTGCTTCCAATCCGCATCAAGCCTCGTAGGCGCGGGGCGGGGGAGCGGGTGGCGTCGGGATGAGCAGGAGGTGGCTCTCGACGACAGCGGCAGCGACGTCGCTGAGCTTGCGACCGTTGTGCTGTGAGTGGTCGCGAAGCCGCTCGAAAGCGGTGTCCGCGCCGATCGAGTGGCGGGCCATGAGAATCCCCTTCGCCTGCTCGATCAGCGCACGGCGACCGAATGCTCCCTGCAAGCTCTGGTATTCGGCGAAGCGCTGCAGCGTGATGTCGATAGCGCTCTGCAGCTCGTCGGGACTACCGTCGACGATGTAGGCGAAGACACCGCGCTTGGCGGCCTCGTGGATATAGGCCGGGTCATCGTCGTGGAGGATCGCGATCACGGGGCAGGCCGCTTCCCGCACGATCTCCGAGATCAGGTCCAACGCGTGCTCGGAGCTCGACCCGAGGCCGACCAGGGCGACGTCGGGGCTCTCCCGGGCAGTGGCCGGCCCGACCTCCTTGACGTAGATCTCGCGGGCGATCACGTCGTGCCCGAGCCCTATCACGACGTTCGCAAGCAACTCGAGCCGATCGCGCTTCTCGTTCGCTATCAAGACGCGCAGATGCTGAGAGTCGCTGTCGGCCATATGTCTTCGGAACTATCGCAAATCCTACCCCAGTTCCCGGCATGACAGGCGCCGCGCGCCGGCAGTGATACGCTGGGCTGCTACGGCATCAGAAACAATCGGCGCCGCGAGAGCTCGCCGGGCTCCAAGAACATGTGGCCCGGCGAAACGTCCTCCCACAGGCGAAGCGGGTTGGAGCGGAAAGCAACCGACCCACACATCCGGGTCGGCATTCACGCCCCCGCGCCATCTGGAGGAGACATGTCCGACTCACCCACGATCTCCGTTCCGATGCCGAGACCCGGCTGCGCTCCGGCGCGGCGCGGCCTGAATCTGGCCCCACCCCTGACGGCCGTCTCGGCGAGCCTCACCTTCGACGGCGTCGATGTACTCGAGATCGTCGCTCCGGATCGGTACTGCGCCATGCTGCTCCTCGCGCACGCCGAAGCACTGTTCCCGGCCGAGCCGGCCAGGCCCCGCGTGGATCGTCCGGTTCCGTCCTCCGGCTCGAGGAGACTGGGTTACTGGCTGGCAGCCGGTTCGCCACGATGCGTCGAGGGGGCCACAGCTACCTGATCCGCGGCCCCCTCGATGCTGCCGAGCCTCTCTGCCTCACCTCGTGCGAGGCGCATCCCGCACGAGGAAGGGCGCTCCTAGCGCCTACGGAAGCGGAACCCGCCAAAGACGACGAGCACGAGCAGGATGATCACGATCAAGAGCCAGATCGACATGGGCTTCTCCTTCCTCGCTGGTCGGGGTCAGGCACGGTTACTGCTTGACGACGGTGGTGCCGCTCTGATTCCGGCCGGCGCCGCCGAAGCCGCCCCAGGTCGACCAGAAGACGACCGAGAGCACGAGGCCCACGGCGCCGATGATCATGAGGATCACGCCGACTGTATGGATATCGATCCCGGACACGGTCGCGGAGACCGCCCAGACCATGATCGCACCGGCGGCGATCAGAAGAAGGCTCACTGCTGTACCCATCACGACTCCCTTGGTTTGTTGTGCGTTGTCTCCGAGAATCGAAGCCCCCGCAAGGACCTCCCGGAACGATCTCCCCGCTTCCGCTGCGAACGGTGGTGCCGGAGCCCGCGGCTCCGGCACCTGATTCGGCTCAGGTCATCCCTTGCTGACCTGGAAGGAGACGAGACGGCGGCTGGAGATGCCACCGAGGAGGTCTTCGTTGGCCTTGCGGGCACGGACGAACATCACGAGCAGCTGCTGCTTCTGGCTGACCGGGAAGCCGTCGAGCGCGGTGAAACGCAGGGTCGCCCAGCCGTCGGATCCAGTGGGCTGCTCCGCGGCGTCCGCGAACATGCCGTAGGGGACGGCCGTCACGTAGACGAGCGCGCCTTCCACGTTGCCCTTGCAGGCGCTGATGTGGAAGCGGGCCGTCAGCGAGCGGGTGCCGAAGCTGATCGTGCTCGGGCTGACCTGCGTCTGGTCGATGTTCAGGCGCGCGGGCGAGCTGATGCCCGCGACGGGCACCGTTCCGCCGGTCTTGGCACAGCCGTCCGCGGGCGGCGGCGCAACGGCCGCCTTGACGACGGCCGTCGGCACCGACGACGCCGAGGTCGTACCGTCGGCGTTCCTCGCCTGCACCTTGAACCGGATCGTGTTTCCAACGTCGACCGCCTTGAGCGTGTAGCCGGCCCGGTCGCGGGCACCGCTGATGTTGGCGCAACTCCCGCCGTCGGTGTCGCACCGCACCCAGTAGTCGTTGTAACTCGTCGGGGTGCCGCTCCACTGCCCTCGACTGCCGACGAGCTTCTGGCCCTCCTGCGCCGTGCCCGTGACCGTCGGCGGCGACGTATTCACCGGCGCCGCTGCGACCGCAGTCGTTCCCGCGCCCGCGCCCAGGCTGACGGCAAGCGCAACAATCGCCACGATGCCGACGACCGACGCACCGAGCGTCCAGCGTTTCTTGAATGAACCAGACATGATCTTCCCCTTCGCTCGAGATTTCCTCAACAGGTCGCCGACAACGGCCTCGGCCGACGAAAAGCCGGACCACCCAGTCGTTGAGGATGGAGCGCACGCGGAGCCGATCAATGTGGCATCCGCCGGAAAACCATGCAGCACCGTTTGCTTACGGCACCACCCAAAGTCTAGCACCCCAATGCAGAAAACGGGGTCGCGGTGGGCTCAGTGCCTCGCCGGCGTGTCGTTGGAGGCGAAGCGATTGGTGGCACACCGAACATCCCGGCGCCCCACCTGAGCGGCAACCGGAGACACCCGGCCGACCGACGAGAGGGCGAGCCCGTGGCCCGCCTTCGGGTCGTTTGTCTCCCCCGGCCCGTCAGCCGGTGACGTTCCGCGGCGGTGTCACCTCGCCGTCCGCGATCTTCTTCGCCCACGTATTCAGCTTGGCGATCAGCGCGGTCCGGTTCGGCGCCAAGGTGCTCACCTTGCCGTAGCCGACGCCGTCGTTCTTCACGTTGAAGAGACCGTCGACGCCACCCTCGAACGTCCCGTCCTGGACGAGTCGGATCGTCTCCGTCACGCCCACATCGACCTTCTTCTGGGCGCTCGTGAGGACATTCGGGCCGAGGAACGACTGGTCGTTGTCGACCCCGATCCCCCACACGCCCGACTCGCCTGCAGCCGTGATCGCGCCGAGGCCGCACTGGCCGGCGACCTGGAAGATCACGTCCGCGCGCTGGCCGATCTGGTTGAGCGCGATTTCCTTGCACTTGTCCTGCGCGACGAAGTCCTGCGAGTAGCCGTTCAGCGTCGTGATGCCCGGCTTCACCTGCTTGGCGCAGTACTGGTAGCCCGCGATGAACGCGTCCACTGGCGGGATCTTGAGGCCGCCGACCGACGAGATCGTGTTGGTCGTCGACACCGTCGACGCGGCGACGCCGGCGAGACAGCCTGCTTCCTGCTCGGCAAAGACGATGCCGCGGACGTTCTTCGGTTCGCCCGCGAGACCGGGGGCCGAGACGTCGACGATCGCGAACTTCGTGTCAGGGAACTGCTTCGCGACGGCAGCGGTCGGGTCTCCCATCAGGAACCCGACGGCGATCACGAGGTCATAGCCCTGCCGGGCGGCGCTCGAGAGGTTCGGGACGTAGTCCGCGGCCCCCTTCGAGATGAAGACCCGCCCTTCGACGCCGTACTGGCTCTTGGCGGCCTGGAGGCCTTTGAACGCCAGGGCGTTGAAGCCCTTGTCGTTCAGGCCGCCGATGTCGGTGACCACGGCCACCTTGAGCGGCGTTGCCTCGTCCTCTCCGGACGAGCCGCAACCGGTGACGACGAGAGCGAGCGCGACCACCAGGAACACGACTCCGGCCATCCATCGTCTCGCAGAGGTGCCTCCTTCGGGGCCTCGGATCTCTCCCGTCGCTCGCCGTCCGGGCCTACGGGCTCGCGCCCCATGCTCCTTGAATGAACGAGACATGATCTTCCTTTCGCTCGCGGTTCCCCAGCACGTCGCCGGCACTGGTCTTGGTCGGCACGAAGCTGTACCACCGGTGCTTGAGGTGGAGCGTTACGGAGCCGATCGATTTGGCACCCGCTGAAAGCCGTGCGGCGCCGGTCTTTTCCGGCGCCGACACAGTTTATCACCGGGCTGCGAACGGCTTCGCGCATATCCTGGAGCCATGGGCAATGTGCGATCGAAGACCCCCATGCGGGCGCTCTGGCTCGTCATCGCGGTGGCCAGCCTGTCCCTCGGCGCCGTCGGCGTGGTCGTGCCCGTGCTGCCCACGACGCCGTTCCTCCTGCTTGCCGCCTACGCCGCCGCCCGCAGCTCGACCCGTCTGCACACGTGGCTCGTCGGGCATCGCCTGTTCGGTCCGCTGATCACCGACTGGCAGGCGAACCGCACCGTGAGCCGACGCGCCAAGGCGACCGCGACCGCGACGATGGCGGCATCAGCCGTCGTGCTGTTCGTCGTAGGGCCGCCGATCTGGCTCGCCCTTGCCGTCACGGCGTTGATGGCCACCGTCGCCACCTGGCTCTGGCTGCGTCCCGTGCCGGCCCGCTCCTAGCCCGTTCAGCCGACGTCGACGTACGCGCTCATGCCGAGAGCTTCGTGACTCGCGGGCGTCCCGGCGAACAGCGAGCAGTAGATGCGCACCCGGCCGACGCCCAACTGGGCGACGAGCGAGCGCGACTCGCGCGAGGGAACGCTGACCACCTGGACGACGCCGTTGACGTCGACCACGGCGAGATCGTGCTCGTCCATGCCGCGGTTGTAGACGTTGAAGGTGACCTGGCCCGCGCCGACGAGCGGTCGCGAGAGGCCGATCGAGTACTCGGTCTCGTCGACGGCGACAGTCCGGGGCAGCGGGGCCGGTGGCGCCGGGGGTTGGACAGTTCCTCCACCACCACCGCTGCCGCCCGCGGGCGGCTGGGCCGGATCGGGTTGAACGGTGACGGGAGCCGGAACGGCGGCGGGTGCCGGTGGCCGGTGGAGCCGCCGCAGGCGCGGCTCGAGCCCTCGGCCGGCGGACGCGACACCGGCGACGATGGCGAGCATCACGGCGACGGCGACGAGAGCCCGGAGCTTCACTTGATCAGGGTCGTCTGCCCGTCGGGTCGGTTGAGGCCCGTGAACGGAGCGCCGGGCAGGACCCGGGTCGGGTCGCCCCCGAGCCACTCCGCGATGATCGCCTGCCAGACCGTGCGGAAGTCGGTCGTCACACCGAGGTTGCCGTTCACGAGCGAGGTGACGCTCGGCGGGCTCCCCGCGAGGCCGCCGCGTACGGCCGACCCCATGACGAAGCAGGGCCCGCCTGCTCCGTGGTCGGTCCCGAGCGAGCCGTTCTCCCCCACCCGGCGCCCGAACTCGGTGAACACGACGGTGATCACGCGCTGCTCGATCCCCCTCGCCGTGAGGTCGTTCTTGAAGGCCGCGAGTGCCCGTGAGAGCGTCGTGATCTGGGGATCCATCGCCGTCGCCTGGTCGCCGTGCGTGTCGAAGGATCCCCAGTCGATGGTCACGACCTTCACGCCGAGATTGGCGGACAGCAGCGTCGCCGCGGTCTTCAATCGGTCGGAAAGCGATCCGGCCGGGTAGTCGGGGTTCGCGCCGGGGGGTGTGGTCGCGCCAAGCTGGTTGGAGACGTTGACCGTCGTCTGGAAGACCGAGCGGCTCTGCGTGATGCCGGTCGTCGTTCCCGGGATCGCGGCGAGCCGTCCGACTTCGTTGTTGACGTTCGTGCCCGCCCCCACCCCGTTCACCGAGAAGCGGAAGTTCCCGAAGGTCGTCGGCACGGAGCACACCGGCGCGGAAGCTGCGCGGATCTGCTTGGAGAGGGACGAGCCGATCGAGACCGCCTGCAACGGGTTCGTCGCGGATCCGTACAGGTCGAGCCAGCGGCCGAGCCA
This sequence comes from uncultured Thermoleophilia bacterium, assembly GCA_963792455.1. GTDB lineage: Bacteria > Actinomycetota > Thermoleophilia > Gaiellales > Gaiellaceae > Gaiella. The sequence continues at coordinate 489,764 of CAWBWA010000011.1, read as the reverse complement.
GCCCGTGGCGAGGCGACCGAGGTTGCCTGCGAAGATGTAGTCCGTCGCCTCGAAGTGCGAGCCGTTCGCGGGCAGGAAGTGCATGCCCGGCAGGTAGGCGAGGTCGGATCCCAGGCCTCCCGCACCGTCACCCCAGAGCGTGTCGAACCCCTTGGTGTCACCGTTGTTCCCGACCCCGGCGCGAACCAGGTTGGCGAACGCGAGCTCGCCACCGGTGCCGGGTACCGTCGCCGAGCCGACGCGGCCGGCCACCGAGGCGACGTTCAGATCGCGGTACAGGGTCGGCCGGGCCGTTCGGTACGCGTCGAAGCCGGACGTCGTGCCGGGAATGACGCAGTTGAGGCCGTCCAGGCCCCCGTTGAGGTACAGCATCACGAGCTGGTTGGCCGGGTTCGCAGCGGCCTCGGCCACGGCAGTCTCGAAGACCCGGGTCCAGTTGATCGCCGAGGCGGCATAGACGGAGGCGAACCCGAGCACGCCGTTCTTCAGGAACTGACGGCGGTCGTAGCCACGGGTCTGAGGCACGCCGTCCGGGAACCCGGCCAACGCGTCGACGGGAATCGGCAGCCTGTCGACAGGACGCGCGTCCGGATCTGCGCTGTCCGCCCGGGCACAGTCGGCGCACTGGAGCGCGTGGACCTCGGTGGCGGTCTCGGGTGAAGGTGCGTCGCTCATCGGCTCCTCGTTCGTCACATGACGTGGGTGTCGGGGCCCGACAGGGCCATGGCCAGGAGCACGCGCTTTCGTTCCCTCCGCGCGGTTGCGTTCGCGGCCGGTGCGCGCGTCGCGTAGTCGAGCATCGCTGCCCTCGTCGCGGCGCTGAGCCACGGTCGCCCGCTCGTGGCAAATGCCCGGTCGAAGGCCGCCTGCGGAGTCTCTCCGACCACGTCCGCGGGATTGATGCGCGCGACGAGATCCGATCCGAATCCCCAGCGGTTGAGCGCGGCGTTCGTCGTCAGGAATGCCGCTCCGTACTCCCAGCCGGACACGTTGGGGGGGAAGAAGGGCAGCTGCCCCATCTCGACGAGTCGCGAGTACGGGCTGGTGTTGACGATGTTCATGCCGACCTGCCTGAACCCGCCGGCAACGTAGACGATCGGCGGCTTGATCAGGGTCGGCTCGGAGAGCGAGTCGAATAGCTGCGGGTGGGTGAGGATCTTCTTGAGCAGCGGCTTCAGACGGAGCCCGTTTGCGGTGTACGTGGCGGTGAGGTCGGCGAGCGTCGCGGCATCGGGCGGCCCCGCGACGAACTCCGACCAGAGCTTCCGGACGATGTAGCCGGCGTGCTGGGGGTGGGCGAGCACGATGTCGACGGCCTGGCGCGAGCCGAAGTTGCCCGTGCGGCCGAGGAAGGTCTTCGAGCCGGCATCGAATCTCGACGTCGTGAACAGGCCTCTGGGATTGTTCGGGTCGGTGACGTCGATCGTCCAGCCGGAGAGCGCCCGGGCGAGCTCGCGGACGTCGGCCTCGGTGTAGTTGGGATTCCCGGACGGGTCGGTGACACCGAGGCAGAACAGCTCCATCAGCTCGCGGGCATAGTTCTCGTTCGGACGGCCGCGCCGGTTGAGCTCACCGTTGAGGTACCGCAGCATCGCGGGTTCCTCGCTCACCTCGTATGCGAGTGTCCGGAAGTCGGCTCCCGGGTTCGCGCCCAGATCGGCGTACCGCCGGAACAGGTCGTTCTGCCTGGCCATGAAGAGCAGATCGACGCTGTCGAGCGAGCATGCCCAGTGGCGATGCCAGAAGAACGTGAGCCGCTCGACGAGCGGGTTCCGAGCGGCGGTCATCCGCCCCACCCAGTCGAGCACGAGCTCGGTGACGCCGGCGAGCCGGTCGATGGGCTGGCCGCTCAGCGTCGCCTGTGGGCCGACAGGAGCACCCTGGGGCGTGTCGAGCATCCAGTCGACGACCTCGCCGACCGTCTTCCCCGTCCAGGTCGTGCGGTCGGTCTCGCTCGGACCGAACCCGGCCCTCCAGAAGAGGCGGTCGACCATCTCGAGCGACATGACGGGCCCCGACGGCGTACCTCCTCCTCCCCCGCCTCCGCCTCCGCCGCCACCACCACCACCCGCTCCGGTGGCCGGGGGTGCGGGCGTCCCCCCGGGCGTCCGGGCGGTTGTACCTGTGACGGCGCGGGCGGCAGCTTCAGCCGGTGCCTGCGCTTCGTGATCCGGCGACCCGCGGGTCGGACTGCCATCAGACGATGCACCTCCCCTTGAGCAGAGACTTCGTCGTCCGGAGCGCAGAGTCGCCGAGCCGGAAATCTCCCTGCGGGTCGGCGACGTCGAACCAGACGACGCCGCGAAGCAGCGGCATCGAGGCCTTGAGCGTCCGGAGCGAGGTGATCCAGGCAGTCTGGCTACCTCCCGCCGCCGTCGAGCCCGTCTCCGTGATCCAGAACGGCTTCTTGGCGGCAAACGCCTGGATCGCGGTGTATGCCGGCATGAACAGCGGCTTGGGATCGGTCCAGGCCAGCTGCCCGGTTGCGCCGAAGTTGTATCCCGACGCACCGACGGCGTCGACGTTCGCGGAGCCGGGGAAGTACTGCTTGATCGCGTTTGCGTCCGTCTCGGGAACGCTCCGGACGTACGGGCTCCAGAGGAAGCTCACCTTGTAGCCGGCGACCTCTCTGACGACCTTGCGGACGTGCTTCCAGGCGAGCACGTACTCGGCCGGTGTGTTCCCGTTCACCGTCCCCGACCATGCGTACCACGGCGTGTTCGGCTCCGGCATCGGCCGGAACAGGACAGGTACACCGGCCGCCTTCAGCTCGCGGGCGAGCGCCCGGAGGTCGTTGTCGAGCACGCCGCCGGTGATGTTGGCGAGCGAGTACCCGGGCAGGTAGGTCTCGTCGGTCCCGTCGTCGGGCATCCACGTGACGAGCAGGCGAAGCCCCTTGGCACGCGCCAGTGCCGCCAGCTTCGGATCGAGCCTGCTGCCCGCCGTGACGTAGGTGGAGACGGTGGTGACGTTGGGGCCGAGGCTCCTGGCCAGGGACGGGAACGTCCCGACCGGATCGTCACGGTAGATACCGAGCTCCGTGCAGCGGGTCGGGAGCGCGGGCGGCGTTGCCGGTCGTGACTTGGCGGCGGACGTCGGCTTCTTCGCCGGCGAGGCGGCGGCCATCGCTGCGGATGCCGTGACAGCGATCCCGACCGCCGCGAGAAAGGCGATCGTCGTGGTGCGACAGAGGAGCACCCGTCGGACAGCTCCCCCTCGTGGGGATCGGACCCGGCTGACGGCTTGAGCGCTCGAACACTGCGGTCGCTATCGGCGGCCGCGGCCGGCCGGCCCGTCACTCCTTCGAGGGGAATGTGCCGCGAATCCCTGGTTCGGGGAGGTTCGGCGGCCTCGAGGCCGGGTGCGACCGGCGTGACCGCCGGCCCGGCTCTTCGGCTCGGGACGGCCGGATCTCCGCCGGAGCTCGCCCCTGCTTCAATGGTCGTGTGCGCCCAAAGGGATCCGAGCCGTCAGATGCAGCGCCCGACGCTGAGGGTGTGATCTCGCGTCAACGGTCGAGTCGGAAGGGCGGATACTCGTCGCGCATCAGCATCACGTAGGCAGCCACCCGGAGTGCCCAACGGTTGATCCCGAGCACGATCCCGAAGATGTCACGCGGGTAGCGGCCCGTGAAGAGCAAGATCACGACGGCGATGAGCACGAGGACCGCGTTGAGGCTCAGCCCCCACGTCGTCCAGTGGTCGCCGTCGAACGTCCAGCCCCAGTTGCCGATCAGGACTGCTAGCACGAGGTAGTGCGGGATCGCGAGCAGCCAGCTCTTGACCAGCACCAGCCCGCGCGAGAGGTGCTCGGGATAGGGGACGTCCAGCCGGGCCGGGTAATCGACGTCGTCCGCGAGCGTGAACGGCGGGTAGCGGTCGCTACCGAAGACACTGCAGGAGTAGAACGCCACCCGCCACGTCCACCGCAGCACCCCGACGTTGAAGTCGAAGATGCCTCGCGGGAAGCGGCCGGTGAACAGGATCGCGAAGAACGCGACGACCGTGAGCAGCGCGGCAGCGACCCAGAGGAACGCCAGCACGACGTAGTGCGGGATCGCGAGCAGCCATTTCACGAGCCACAACCAGCGGCTCAGGCTCGGGTCCAGCTCACCCTGGATCAGCACCGGGTAGCCTCGCTCGTCGCCCGTCTCGAACGCGAGCTGACCGGCCGGGCTCGGCGGCGGGGCGACGGCGCTGGTTCCCGCAGGCGGGGCCGGCGACCGGAAGCCGAAGAACATCATCGAGACCCCTCCGAGCAGGAGGACGCCGGCGGCGCAAAGCAAGCCGAGCGCCACCCAGCCGAGAAAGTTCACCTTCACTCCCAGGGCGAGGTCGGCCGCTACGCCCGCCGAGGCGTCGGCGTTCATCACCACGACCGACCACCTGCCCGCGCTGGCGGGCCAGACCAGCGACACGTTCGTACCACTCGTCTGCGCCGTCCAGAACGATTGCGCAGCAGGGGGTCCGGCCGGTGGGCCGCCGGGGCTGGTGCGGTAGTCCTTCGAGAGCGGACCCTGCCAACCGTCCATGTGGACGTCCACGACCTCGTCGTGCGCGACACCGGCCAGATAGGCCGTCACGGCGGCGGCCGGAGCGATGCCGACGAACAGCGGCTTGCCGTTGACGGAGCCGCCCCGCGCCGTGAAGGTGGCGATGTCCCCCGGTGAGCTGAGCCGGTCAGGCACCCCGTCCACGAGCCGCAGGCGCTCGCTCGTCACCGCGAATCCCTGGCTGGCGAACAGCGACGGCGAGCTCGTGAAGAAGCCGCCGCTGTCGCGCTGGCTCGCGTTTGCCCACAGGACGGTGCCACCACCCGCGAGCAGGGCGAAGCCCAGCAACGTGAGGAGCGCGCCGATCACCCCCAGCACGATCCTCCCCACGCCCGGCCCACTCGTTGCGCGGGACTCGATCTCGGGAATGCTGCTCATGGCCTCCTCATGATCGCCGTCGCAGTGACCCAGGACATCCGACCTTTCCCGCGAGAATCAGGTGATATTCCCGCACTCAGCGTCACAGCCGGCAGTGCCGGGAGCGCGGATACGCTCGCGAGGGGCGCCAGGGGCGATTCAGCAGACAGGTCGGACGAGCACGGATGCGGCAGCGACAGCATCGAGACGACCTTCGCGTCCTTGCACGTCGATGGTCACCCTTCCGCCCTCCGAGCCCGTCCGGACGACGCGTGCGCCTGGAACGAGGCCCGCGTCGACCATCTCGTCGAGCCACTCCAGCTCGTTCTCCGGGAGCAACTCGACGATCGCCGGGGTGTCGGGGGCAAGCTCGGCGAGCGAGAGGAACGCGGCTCCGAGGGCGCGGGCTGCGGCGGCGTCGATCGGCCAACCGTGGGGGCAGCGGTCGGGGCTTCCGAGAGAGTTCGCCAGCCGTTCGATGGCCTCGAGGTCGAACGACGGGGCGAGCTGGCGTGCGTGTACGAAGCAGGTGACGAGGTCATAGCCGAGCATGTCGACGGTGAAGCACTCGAGAATTCGGTGCGCTCGGACGGCGCGGTCTGCGGCTGCGCGACCGGAGGCGGTGAGCACGAGCTCCTTCGTTGCTCCGCGCCGGATCAGACCTTGCTGCTCGAGCCGGTTCAGCGTCTCGCCGGCGGTGGGTCGTGACACTGCGAGCGTCGTGGACACGTGGGCTGCGAGAGTGGGAGCGTTTTCGACGAGAGCGCCGCATTTTCCGACGGGCGAGGTGAGCCAGTCGATCGCGATCAGGTAGTCGTCCGCCGTGTGCACGCGAGGAGGGGCCGAGGCGCTCGGCGGGGCGAGCCGACGCGCGCGTCGGCGTACGACACCTCGATCGACGAGGGCGGCGGCCACCGCGACCGTCTCGTCGAACGAGCGCCCGTCGGCGTGGATGTCGTCGAGGGTCAGGGCGGCGGTGGGCGTGACCCCGTGCGCCTCGAGCAGTCGGGCGCCGCACGCCGAGCTGCAGCCGTCCACCGCCACGACGGCGGCTGCGCCGCCCGAGGTGACGTCGTCGATCGTCCTGAACGAGCCGGCGCGCCGTGTTGCCAACTCCCTCGCAATCACGCCGGCGGCATGGGATCGCTGCGATTGGCTACGACACGAGACGTAGGTCTCGGGCCTTACCTGCGTTCCGGTGAGCGGTCCAGGTTTCACGGTTGAAGTCGCACCAGGCACTGTGTATGGTCAACCTTACACGACTTCTGTAAGGTGCGCCTTACATCGTCGCTCGTCCCCACTTCGCATTCAACGTGTTCGCCAACTATCTCATCGGTCTCCGCGAGGGTCTCGAAGCCGCACTCGTCGTCGGCAGGGACGCGACGGCCCGCTGATCGATCCGGCCGCTCACGTGGCGCTCGTGCACCCCCGGCACAATGCCGGCGTGCGGATGCTCCGCCGTGGGTACAATTTCGTCGACGGCAGCACAGCTCTCGGGCGCCTCGACGCAGGGCTGTTCTTCGTCGCGTTCGTCAACGACCCGCGCACGCACTACATCCCGATGCAGACCCGGATCGCAAAGCAGGATCTCATGTCCGAGTACCTCCAGCACACGGGATCCGGCCTCTACGCAGTTCCACCAGGTGTGCGCGCCGGCGGGTACGTCGGCGAGGCTCTCTTCAGCTGATGGCGCCGCGGACGGGCCGTCTGCACGCACAGGAAGGGGAGACAAGATGGGAATGACGCGGCGGCTGCTCGTGCGCCGCCTGCTGGCCGCCGCAGCGGTTCTCGCCGGGACCCGCGTGTCCGAAGCGGCCGGCGCGCCCAGCGCCGTCAGGCAGCTCACCGTTCGCAACGCCGCCAGGTCGTTCGTCGGCGACCGGAAGAGGTTCGCGACCATCAGCCCCCGCAGCGGCGCGGGCAGGGCGCAGGCAGTCCTCGACCTCGTCGCCGAGCGGCCGCTCGAGGCAACCTTCGAGGTCGTGAACCGCAACGGCGTCGGGGCCAGGTTGATCTCGCGTGAGACGGTCTCGCTGGTAGCCGGCCGCAACACGATTCCCTGGGCGCCCGGGCCCTCGCTGAAGCCGGGGTCGTACATTCTCCGCCTCCGGCAGCTGGACACGACTCCGGCGACGGCGCTCGGCACGGCCGTCGTCCGCATCATCGACGTCGAGGCCACGTTCCGGCAACGCAGCGCCCTGCCGGGTGAGACCGTCACCCTCACCGTCCAGACCGATGCTCCGTGGCTGCGCCTCACGATGCTCCACTGCGGCCCCGAGGACGGGCCGACCAACAGCAACTACGAGATGCGCGGAATCCCGGTTGGGCAGCCGCAGCGCATCGACCTTGCCGGTAGACGCGGCCAGCCGACGGCAGTCCCGGTCACACTTCCCCCTGTCGAGAGCGGCCTCTACGCCGCACGGCTCGAAGGGCCGTCGGGGCACCTCGGGTTCGCGCCCCTCGTCGTCCGGCCGCAAGCCCCGAGCCGGCGTGTCGCGATCGTGCTGCCGACGACGACCTGGCAGGCCTACAACTACTACGACCACAACGGCGACGGCTTCGGCGACACCTGGTATTCCCTCTTCTCGCAGAAGCGGATCGACCTCGCCCGCCCGCATCTCCGGCGAGGCGTTCCCGAGCGCTACCGAAGCTACGACGTCCAGTTCCTCCACTGGCTCGTCTCGCGTGGCCACGCGGTCGACACCTACGCGGACGAGGACATCGACCGCTTCCCCTCGCCCGAGGCGTTACGCGCTTCGTACGACCTGATCGTCTTCCCCGGGCACACCGAGTACGTCACGCAACGCCTCTACGACCTCATCCAGGGCTACCGCGACCTCGGCGGCCGCCTGATCTTCCTCTCCGCCAACAATTTCTTCCGGCGCGTCAACCGCACCGGTCACACGGCTCGCCTGATCGGCGAATGGCGCAACCTCGGCAGACCCGAAGCCGCACTCCTGGGAGCCCAGTACCTCGCGAACGACAGCGGCCAACGCCAGGCGCCCTTCACGGTTGCCGGCGCCGACAGCGCCCCGTGGCTCTTCGCCAGAACCGGTCTCGGCAACGGATCGCAGTTCGGCCTCTACGGCATCGAGATCGACGCCACGACACCGAGCTCCCCGCCCGGAACCCAGGTGCTGGCACGAATCCCCGACCTCCTCGGCCCCGGACGGACAGCCGAGATGACCTACTACGAGACCCCGAACGGCGCAGCCGTCTTCTCCGCCGGCGTCCTCAACTTCGGCGGCACCATCATGCTCTGGCCCCAGACAGCCCGCCTCCTCGACAACATCTGGTCCCGGCTCGCGTAGGCGCTCTCCGCCGCTGCGAGCGTCGGCCCGGTGTCGCACCGACCGAGGTGTGGGTCGCCGGGAACTGGCCGAGGGGTGGCGGCTCCGTTGTCGGCAGTGGACACCAGATCGTGGGCCGGGAGGCTGTCCGCCTCCCGGCCCGACTCGACCTTCGTGTCTCCAGCGCTACTTCAGCGAGACGGGGAAGGACACCAGCAGGCGGGTGGAGATGCCGCCGGTGAGGATCTCGCCGGGCTTGCGGGCGCGGGCGAAGACGACGAGGAGCTGCTGCTGCCTCGCGGCGGGGAAGCCCCGCAGCTGGTTCATCGTCAGGATCGCGGCGCCGTCGGCACCGGTCACGCCCTCGGGTGCGATCGAGTACTGGTTGTACGGCACCGCCGTGGCGTACAGGAGCGCGCCCTGCACCGGGCGACCGCCACAGGCGGTGACACGGAAGCGGGTCTGGATCGTGGTCGCGGAGGGAGTGACGATGCCCGGCGTGACCGTCTGCTGGTCGATCGCAAGCCGGGCCGGCGGGCTCACGGCTGCGATCGCGATCGTGCCAGTCCCTGTCGGGCACCCCGTCGGAGCCGGTGTCGGCGGCGTCGGCGTCGCCGTGACGACGGCCGTGGGGACGGAGGTGGCCTCGGTCGGCCCATCCGCGTTCGTGGCCGTCACGGTGACCCGGAGCGTCGTACCGGCGTCCACCTTCTTGAGCAGATACGTGTTCGTCGTCGCGCCGCTGATCTTCGAGCAGCTGCCGCCCGTCTCGTCGCAGCGGCTCCAGGCGAACGCATACGCGATCGGCGCGGTGCCGTCCCAGGTGCCGGTGCTCGCGGTGAGCGTCGCTCCCTCCGTGGTCGAGCCGGAGATCGTCGGCGGCGCCGTATTCGACGGCTTCACCGCGCTTGCGGCCTGACCGTCCCGGGCGCTGCCGAAGACCGATCCGATCGCGAGCGCCGAAGCCCCGAGCAGCGCTGCCGTGGCCAGACGTCGTAGATTGTTCCTGAGCATCTTCCTGCCCTCCTCTTGTGCCGTTGCCCCTGTGGGTTCACCGACATCAATATTCCTCCGGCGAGGGCAAACCGTTATCGCGATGTCAGCGTCTCGTTAACACCGGGGCTCTGGCGACCTGGGGCGTGGCAGGCGGGTGAGGCAGGCGCGACAGTCGCCCACCCGATCGGGCTGCCCTCACCCGAGTCCGGGAGGACATCCCAGTTCGGGCCCGCCGCGCACGAGCAGGTCGTCGGCGATGCTGCGGCAGGCCGCACCGAACCGGGCGCCGAGCTTCTCGACGCGATCGCCGACTGCCTCCCCCAGCAGGGCACCGGGATTCTCTGCCGCAACAGCTTCGGGCGTGCTGAGTGCGGCCACGGCGACCGCCTCGAGCGCCAGCAGATCTTTCAGCGCGTCCCCCATCTCGTCGTGGGCCCTCGCGTAGTCCTGAGGTGGCCTCGCCGATGCGAGGACGCCGTCGAGCGTCCTGAACGAGCCCATCATGAGGGTCACGGTGGCCACGGCGGCGTCTCGGGGCCCGAGACCCGGTTCCGGCGAGGCGCTCCAGGCTGCTTTCATCTTCTCCGTGAAGGCTTCGAAGCCGGCCTCCAGCGTCAGCGCGTACGCCCGCTCGGCCTCGCTCACGGGGGCCGGTGCGGGAAGCGGGGCGCCGTTGAGCGTGTCGAGCAGGTGCTGCTCGAAGCGGAGCTGATCGGCGCTGACGGCAACGAGGACGGGCGTACCCCCGGGATCCTCCACGGTCGCGCCAAGTCCCTCGATGACGACCACCGTGCGTCGCTCGAGAGCCACCAGATCGGGCTCGAACGTGACGGTCGCCGCCAGCTCGTCCCAGAAGTAGAACCCCTCGCCGACGAGGGCGTCGGCATTGGCTCTCCAGAACTGTGCGGATGCCACCCCCGCCGGGTGGCCCTCGGCCAGCTGAGCCCGGGCGATCAGGCGGCGGTTGCCCGGCACGTCGTTCGTGGCGTCGAGTGGCACGAGGGTCAGTGGGATGCCGGACTCGAGCACCAGGCGGGTCGCCTCGGGATCGATGTACAGGTTCCATTCGGTCGACGGCTCGTCCTCCACGTTGCCCAACACGTCGAAGGCCCCACCCATCGTGACGATCCGTCTCGACTCCGTCGAGAGCCTCGGGATGGTCGCGCACGAGCGCACCGAGATTGGTGAGCGAGCTCAGCGTGAGCACGGTGACCGGTCTCTCGCTCGCTGCGATCGTCTCGGCGAGCAGGTCCACCGCATCCGGGGTCGGCACGCCGGGCACGTTCGGGAGCACGAGCCCCGACAGGGTGTCGGCGCTGCGCCGCCAGGGCTCGGGCCAGTCGCGATCGCCGCTGAGCGGCCGCTCCCGACCGCACCCGACGGGGACGTCGCCGCGGCCGACGAGGGCGAGTAGCTGACGCGTATGGCGTACGCCGGCGGCGCAGGAGGACTCACCGGTGCCCGGCAGCGTCACGGCCAGCAGGTCGACATCGGGACGGGCCGCCACGTACAGGAGCGCGGGGACGTCCGACAGCGTCGGCGAGTAGTCCACGATCACGGCCGTCGTGACCGGGCTACGCCCGGAGAGAATTGCGCTCACGCCGACGCTGACGGCAATCGTCGCCGCGAACGAGAGTCCGACGAGCAGCCACGGCACGACCCTGCGCAACACGTACTCCCTTCGACGTCTGCTCGCATCCGCAACGATACTCCGCATCCGTGCCGGCACTGATCTGCCTACACGCACTACCGAGCCTCGGGCTTGGACTGCAGCCGTGCGCCGGCGCAGCCCGAGTCGTCAGCAGACCCGCAGTCGCCGGAGGCGGCAGTTCTCTCGCGTCAGCACCGGCGTCGGTGATCGCTGCGAGGCGCGGCACGACCTCCTCCGGAAAGCGGCGTTTCGAGCCCGCGACGTCCTCGACCAATTCGGCGCCGTCGGAGTAGTGCTTGCAGACCTCGTGGTCGTCCCAAGCCTCCTCGACGAGGTCGCCCGCCTCGATCCGAGCGTCAACGGCCGCCGTGGCCGCATCTGCCCACCGGAACAACGGATCGCCGTCGATCTCGGCGACCACGCATCCGTTCAACTCGACCTGCGGATCGGGCCGGATCACCTGCAGATCGAGGATCAGCCCGCCGGGCTTGACTGCTTCGAGCATTCGACCCAGGACGTGCACGACGCCCTCCGGCGGCACGCATCAGAGCGACCAGGAGAAGACGACGAGGTCGAACGAACCGGGCTCGATCTCGAGCTGCTCCGCCGACGCGACGCGGAACGAGACCCTGTCCGCGAGCTCGGCAGGCAGCGCCTGGCGCGCCTGCTCCACCTCCTCGGCATCAGGATCGAACGCGAGCACATGCTCCGCCTCCTCTGCGAGGCCCTCCGTCAGCCGGCCCCCGCCGCACCCCATCTCCAGCACTCGAGCCCCGCGGAAGTCGGCCAGGCGGCGAAGCGCCGCCAGATGCGCTCCCTCGGGATCAAGAGTCGGAGACACGGTCGGATTCTCTCCCATCCGGGGCGCATCAGCTGCTTCCACCGTGACGACACGCAGGGCGGATGCACCTGCGTCTTCTCAAGCGGGCTGGTGGGCCTTCACCGTCGCACCGTTGGCGCCGTGCTGCATCGCCTTGCGGCGGGTCGAAGCGCCCGTCCTCGAACGATGAAGGCCCGCGCTCAGCCTGGGCGGGTAGGGCTCCGGGAGCCGGGGGCGGGACCGCCCTCGCGCCGCGAGGCTAAGGGCGTCCCCGTCCCCCGGCCGGGTAGTCGAAGAGCCAGATTCGGAGTATCGTGCCGGTCATGTTCGGCTTACTCTCGGAGGCGAAGTCCGTCAAGGGGCGCGTGCAAACGCTCGTCCAGCTCAATCTTGAACTTGCAAAGCTGGAAGGAAAGAAGAAGGCCACTTCGGTCGGGGTGGCCGGCGGTCTTGGACTCGCCGCGGCCGTGCTCGTGGTCTACGGCATCGGCTTTGCGCTGGCGACGGCGGCAGCCGGCCTCAACGAGGCATTCCCCGTCTGGCTGTCGCTCCTGATCGTCACAGCAGTCATCTTGGTCGTCGCTGCGATCCTTGGATACCTCGCCCTTCGTACCGCTCGCAAGGCTGTGCCGCCGAAGCCGGAACTGGCGATCGAAGAGGCGGAGCGCACTATCGGGACACTGCAAAGTCATGTCTGAGCGGACCGTCGACGACATCCGAAACGAGATGGCCGCTGAGCGGCAACTGCTCGACGACGACCTCAAGAGATTGAAATCGGATCTTCGCTCGCTCGCGGCCTTCGTAGTAGCCGGCCTTGTCGTGGTGGCGCTCGTGACCTGGCTCCTGGGCAAACGGAGCGGCGCTCAGGCGGTCTGGAGACTCGTCAAGTAGCGGGTACCGACTCCCCTAGCCGCGGCGGGCCTTGGTGGCACACATGCACCGTCGCAGGAATGTCGGTTAGTGCCGCCGCCCCGGGCTGGAATACAGAACGTTTCGAGGCCCCGGAGGGCCTCGAATCGCTCTTATGGAGGCGGCGGGAATGAACCCGCGTAAGGTATCTATCCAGCGTTTGCAGGCCTTTTAGAGCGTAACAGGGACATCAGGGCGCTCGGCCCGTTCGCGCCGATCCCTCATCCCGTTTCGTTCCCCAGTCGGTAGGACGCGACCACCTTGACGGAGGGTAGGTCCGTCGATTCCAGGGTCAAGACGAGTGGATCCTCGCGCAGGCGACGGAGGGTGGTCCTCCTAGGCGACGTGCCGACGGCGATTGCTGTCGGCACTGGGCGGCGACCTTCCGCTCTGTTCTACGGCAAGGCGAGCGCTACGCTCACCGCAGTGGACGTGACCTCTCTCGGCCTCAGAACCGACCTCGCGCTGCTCGAGTGTGCAGGGTCGACAATCGAGGACTGCGGAAACCACCTTGTCGTACGGACTCCCTCCAACCCGACGTTCTACTGGGGCAACTTCCTGCTACTCGACCATGTGCCGGACACCGAGCTGACCGACCAGTGGCTGGCACGCTTCGAGGAGGCGTTTCCAGCCGCGGACCATCGAACATTCGCCTTCGACCGCCACGACGCGACGATCGAGCGCCTCTCCGGATTCGCCGAGCAGGGTTTCAGGATCGAGCGTTCGAGCACGATGACCGCAGCGTCGGTGACCTCACCCCCGCACCCGAACGCCGAAGCGACGTACCGCCCGCTCCGCTCCGATGAGGACTGGGCACAGAGCGTCGAGCTTCGGATCTCGTGTTTCGAGGCGTACGACGAAACGCAGCATGAGTTCGTGATGCGTCGGAGCGCGAGCAGTCGTGCGCTCGTGAGCCGTGCGGGCGGAGACTGGTTCGGTGCGTTCATCGGAGAAAGACTGGTCTCTCAGATGGGCCTCGTTGCGGCAGTCTCAGGTGTGGCGCGCTTTCAGTCGGTCGAGACTCATCCCGACTTCCGCGGTCGCGGTCTTGCGGGGAGCCTCGTGCGGCACGTCGCCCTCTTCGGCTTCCGCAAGCTCGGCGCGATGACGCTCGTGATGGTCGCCAATCCGGACGATTCCGCGATCAGTATCTACCGAGCAGTGGGCTTCGCCTCAGTCGAGACGACGCTGCGGGCCGAGCGGTGGCCAGCGTGGGCCGCTGAGCACGACGGAGGCAACCGAGCATGAGCGCAGCGGATGCGTCGCCGCCGCCTGGCGTCACCGCAGAGGTTTTCAGGGCTTGGCGCTCGCCGCGCTTCGGGAACGCTAACCCTGAGCGCATGGACAATCCGCTCTGGGAATGGCTGATCCGATCGCAACTGGGCGCGTATACGGCCAACAAGGCGCTCGAGGGGCCTTCGTCGAGCGACGCCGGCCCGATGTGGTGCTTCGACCGCTACGGACAGAGCAGCACGGCGCTGGCCGACGGTGTTGTCGTGCTGATCGGCGGAGAGCACGAGGATTCGTACGACGACGACTTCAACATCTACAACGACCTCGTGGTGAACACACCGGACGGCACCGAGATCTACGGATACCCGCGCTCGGTCTTCCCGCCGACCGATTTCCACACCGCCACGCTTGTGGACAGTTCCATCGTCCTGATCGGCAGCCTCGGCTATCCCGATGACCGCCGCGTGGGTGAGACCCAGGTGCTGACGGTGCAGCATCCGGGCTGGGGAGTGTCCCCGGTGCAGTGCATCGGAGATCCGCCCGGCTGGATTCATGAGCACCGCGCCGAGCTACAGGGAACCTCGGCGATCATGGTGAGCGGCGGAAAGCTCTTCCGCGGCCGCGGACTCAGCCTGGTCGAGAACACCGACGACTGGATGCTGCACCTGGACACATGGCGCTGGGAACGGCTGACGCACCGCCACTGGCTGCGATTCGAGGCATACCGACAGGACGGAGACCTGAACCACCTCGACGAGCTCCGCAACGCCCTGTGGAAGCAGGAGATGAACTGGCCGGGTCGAGAGGACAGCAGCCGCGATCTCGAGTTTGAGCTCGGCGGTCCTCCGCGGCTCGATCTCCTCGCCTCGCTCTACCGACCGACGCGTTCCACACGAGTTGATGGCGGAGCAGGAGGACGAGTACGACGTCCACCGCATCCGCGTGGAGGGGGTTGTTATCCGCTACGTGGATGAACCGGTGGACCGTGCACGTCACGGTCGAAGGCGTCCTTCTCGGCGACGGAGCTCGTCGAAATCGTCGGCCCTCGGCGACCGGACCACGACGCTCATGCGCTCGAGCGCTCGTCGATCGAAACGCGCGCGATCCCCGAACGGAACCGCACAGCGCGAATTTCGCGGCCCTTTCGTATCTTCCCTGCGGAGTGGAGGCGGCGGGAATCGAACCCGCGTCCGCGGACGCACCGACTGAGGATCTACGAGCGTAGTTCGCCTTGGATCTCACCCGACGGCCGGTGGCGAACGACCTACCGGCGGGCCAGCCCTCCTTTGGATGTCGCGCCTTGGGCGAGTGGCTCTCCCGTGGCGCCGAGCCCGATGGTTAGCGCCCGCCCTGGCCTCGGGCCCAGCCAGGTGGGGCGTCGCCTATCTAGTCAGTGTGACTAGGCAGCCATTGCGAGATCTGAACGATTCGCATTTGTGTGTTTCCCGGTGGATTAACGAGGCCAACCGGGGACCTCGGCTCGCAACTCAACCG
Organism: uncultured Thermoleophilia bacterium; assembly: GCA_963792455.1. Taxonomy (GTDB): domain Bacteria; phylum Actinomycetota; class Thermoleophilia; order Gaiellales; family Gaiellaceae; genus Gaiella. The sequence goes on along the minus strand of CAWBWA010000011.1, from coordinate 474,462 downwards.
GAGAACCGACCACGTCGAAACCAGGTCGCCCCCGTATGTCATTTCTACGCTCCACATCGTAGCCGTCGGCGCGGGAACCGCAAGCCCGGACGACAGGCTGAAGCCTGGCGCCGGCCGCGAGGGAAGCGCAAGCCCGGACGACAGGCTGAAGGCTGTCGCCAGCTGTGCGTACGATCACGGCATGGATCAGCGAGCCAAGGCAGAGGCGCTCCGCGCACTCCACGTCCCGGGGCGGCCGCTGCTCCTCGTGAACGCGTGGGACGGGGCGAGCGCCGTCGTGATCGCCCGGGCAGGTGCGAAGGCGATCGCGACCACGAGCGCCGGTGCCGCGAATGCGCTCGGCTGCGGCGACGGGCAACGGATCTCGCGCGAGCAGATGCTGGGGATGGTGGCGACGATCGCCGCCGCCGTCGACCTCCCGGTCACGGCCGACATGGAGGCCGGCTACGGCGACTCGCCCGAGGACGGCGCAGCTACGGCTCGTGGCGTACTCGCAGCGGGTGCCGTCGGCCTCAACCTCGAGGACACCAGCGACGGCGACGAGCCGCTGCTCCCGATCGAGCGGTTCGTGGCCAAGATCGCCGCCGTCCGTGCGGTCGTAGCGGATGCAGGGGTGCCGCTCGTCCTGAACGCTCGCACCGACGTGTTCATCGGCGGGGTCGGCGACCCGGCGACCCGGCTCGCCCACGCGATCGAGCGCGGGCAGGCGTACCGTGCCGCCGGCGCGGACTGCATCTTCGTGCCCGCGGTCGCCGACCCGACCCAGATCGCCGCTCTCGTCGAGGGGATCGACGGGCCGGTCAGCGTCCTCGCCGGCCCCGGCTCACCTTCGCTCGCGGAGCTCGCGAGACTCGGGGTGGCACGGATCAGCGTCGGCTCGGGCCCGTACCGCGCTGCCCTCGCGCTCGCCCGGCGGATCGCGGAAGGCGCCTACGAGCGAGGGACGCTCGACGCCATGATCGCCGACCAGATCCCCTTCGCCGAGGTGGAGTCGCTGCTCGAGGAATGATTGCCGACGACCTCCTGACGGCCGGGCTCGCCGTCCGGGCGGGGCAAAGCGAGCCCCCGCCCGGACTGGCGTGACTCAGGCGAGCGCCTCGGCGAGCGCCCGCTGTGTCAGCACCCGGGCGAGGTGCATCCGGAACTCCGCGGATGCCGCCGTGTCGCTCGACGGCGCCGTGCCCTCCGCAGCGTGAGCAGCGGCAGCCGCCGCGGAGGCACCGCCCGCGATCGCGTCTTCCACGGCCACAGCACGAAGCGGCGTGCCACCCATGTTGGTCAGCGCGACCGACGCCGCGACCGGGGTTCCGTCGTCGCGGTGGACGAGCGCCGCGACGCCGACGGTCGCCCAGTCCTGCGCGCGCCGGTGGTACTTCAGGTACGACCAGCCGGTCGAGTCGCCGAGCTTCGGGACCCTGATCTCGGTCAGCAGCTCGCCGTGGCCGACCGCGGTCTGGAACACGCCCGTGAAGAACTCGGCGGCCCCGACCGTCCGCGCTCCGCCGCCGCCGACGATCACGAGCTCGGCGGCCGAGCGCCAGCATCACCGTCGGCAGGTCCGAGGCCGGGTCGCCGTGGGCGAGCGAGCCTCCGATCGTCCCCCTGTGCCGCACCTGCGGATCGCCGACCTTGCCCGCCGTCGTCGAGACGATCGGGCAGTGCTCCTGCAGGAGCGGGTTGCGGTGCACCGCGGAGTGCGTCGCCAGCGCGCCGATCGCGATGTGCGATCCGGCATCCCGGATCGAGGCGAGATCCGAGAGCCGGCCGATGTCGACGAGCTTCGAGGGCCGTGCGACCCTCAGCTTGAGGGCCGGCACGAGCGAGTGCCCGCCGGCCAGCGCCTTCGCGTCGGGATCGCCGGCGAGCAGCTCGAGGGCATGCTCCACCGACTCTGCCACCTCGTAGTCGAACGCTGCGGGGATCACTGCTTTGCCTCCTCGATCGCGCGCCAGACTCTCTCCGGAGTCGCCGGCATCTGGATGTCCGTCACGCCGAGATGGGCGAGGGCATCGATGACCGCGTTGATCACGGCAGGGGCTGCCGCGATCGTGCCTGTCTCCCCCACGCCCTTGGCGCCGAACGGCTGGTCGGTCGCCTTGCTCTCGGTCCGGTCGAGCTCGAACGACGGCAGCTCGGCCGCCGACGGCACCAGGTACGTCGCGAGCGTTCCGTTCGAGAGGTTGCCGTCCTCGTCGTAGAGCGCCTCCTCGTAGAGCGCCGTCGCGATGCCCTGCGTGATCCCGCCGTGCACCTGGCCGTCGACGATCAGCGGGTTCACGACCGTGCCCGACGTCGTCGACCGCGACGTAGCGGACGAGCCGCGCGTCGCCCGTCTCGGTGTCGACCTCGACGATGGCCGCGTGGGCGCCGGCGGGCCACGAGAAGTTCGGCGGGTCGTAGGTCGCCGTCGCCTCGAGGTTCGGCTCCATCCCGTCCGGCAGGTTGTGGGCCGCGAACGCCGCCCACGCCGCACCCTTGATCGTCATCTCCTTGTCGGGCGATCCCTTGACGCTGAACGTGCCGGCCTCGTAGTCGAGGTCGTCGGCCGAGACCTCGAGCTGGTGCGCCACGATCTCGCGCGCCTTCTCGATGATCTTCTCGCCCGCCGTCCAGAGCGCCGCGCCGCCGACCGGCAGGCTTCGGCTCCCGTAGGTGTCGAGGCCGTAGGGCGAGATGCTCGTGTCGCCGTGCAGGACCTCGACCTCGGAGGGATCGCAGCCGAGCTGGTCGGCGACGATCTGCGACCAGGCCGTCTCGTGACCCTGCCCGTGGGGCGAGGTGCCGGTGACGACCTGGAAGGTGCCGGTCGGCAGGCAGCGGATCGTCGCCGTCTCCCAGCCGCCCGCGGCGTACCGGATCGCGCCGAGGATCCGCGACGGCGCGAGGCCGCACATCTCGTTGTAGGTCGAGAACCCGATCGCCGAGCTGCTTCACGTCGCCGCGGTCGCGCCGCGCCTGCTGCTCGGCCTGGAGCTCGTCGAGGCCGAGGTGCTCGAGGAGCCTGTCGAGCGAGGCGTGGTAGTCGCCGTTGTCGATCGTCAGCCCCGAGGCGAGCGTGGCCGGGAACTCCGTGATGAAGTTCCGGCGCCGCAGCTCGACCCGGTCGATCCCGAGCTCCTGCGCGAGCAGATCCATCGTCCGCTCGAGCACGTAGGTCGCCTCGGGCCGGCCTGCTCCGCGGTAGGCGTCGGTCGGCGTCGTGTTCGTGAAGACGCCGGTGAACGTGACGCTGTAGTTCGGGATCGCGTACGGTCCCGCGTAGATCCAGGCGCCGAGCAGCGGGATGCCGGGCGTGACGAGCTGCAGGTACGCCCCCATCGAGGCGAGCACGTTCGCCCGCAGCGACGTGATCTTGCCGTCCTTCGTGGCCGCGAGCTCGAGCGTCGTCACGAAGTCGCGCCCGTGGATCGTCGCGAGCGCGTTCTCCGAGCGCTCCTCGACCCACTTCACCGGCGTGCCGAGACGGCGTGCGAGCGCGACCGCCAGGAGCTCCTCCGCGTAGACGTCGAGCTTGGAGCCGAAGCCGCCGCCGACGTCCGGGGCGATCACGCGCAGCTTCGTCTCGGACATCCCGAGCGTGGCCGCGGTGAGCACCCGCAGGATGTGCGGCACCTGCGTCGCCGACCAGAGCGTGACGTCCCCGCCGGGCTCGGGCCGGGCGACGACGCGCCGCGGCTCGATCGCGTTCGGGATCAGCGGCGGCTGGACGTAGCGGTGCTTCACGATCACGTCGGCGCCGTCGTCGAACGCACCCGCTCTCGAGCACCCATACGTACGAGACGTTCGTCCCGAGGGCGTCATGCACGAGCGTTGCGCCGTCCTGCGCTGCCGCCTCGACGTCGACGATCACGTCGAGCGGCTCGTAGTCGACCTCGACGAGCTCGGCCGCATCGACGGCGTGCGCGCGCGTGTCGGCGATCACGACCGCGACGCCGTCGCCCTGGTAGCGGACCTCGTCGACGGCGAGCGGGAAGTGCTCGGGGCTCTTCATGTCCTCGGTCACCGGCCAGGCGCACGGCATCGGCGCCTTCCAGTCGTCGCGCAGATCGGCGCCGGTGAAGACCGCCGACGACGCCGTTCGACGCCTCCGCCGCCGCGGTGTCGATCGAGATGATCCGCGCGTGCGCGTACGGGCTGCGCACGACCGCCATCACGGCAGCCCCGGGAAGGTCGATGTTGTCGACGTACGTGCCCCGGCCGCGGAGCAGAGGATCGTCTTCCTTGCGCCTGAGCGGAGCGCCGATGCCCCACGTCTCGGTGGCGCTCATGACGTGCTCCCGGCGGCCTCGGCGACTGCCTCGACGATGTTGTGGTAGCCGGTGCAGCGGCAGAGGTTGCCCTCGAGGCCCGCGCGGATCGCGTCGCGGTCGGTCGCCTCGCCGTTCTCGATCAGCGAGACGGCAGCCATCACCATGCCCGGCGTGCAGTACCCGCACTGGAGCGCGTGATGGTCGTGGAAGGCCTGCTGGACCGGGTGCAGCGCGCCGTTCGGCGCCAGGCCCTCGATCGTCGTGATCACGGCGCCGTCGGCCTGAACACCGAGGACGGTGCACGACTTCACCGACTCGCCGTCGAGCAGCACCGTGCAGGCGCCGCAGGACGACGTGTCGCAACCGACGTTCGTGCCGGTCAGCGACGAGCTGCTCGCGCAGCACGTGGACGAGCAGGTCGCGCGGCTCGACCTCGAGCTCGTGACGCACTCCGTTGACGGTCAGGGCTACCGGGTACACAGGTGCGGCCTCCTTCGATCGACGGAACACCGCCGACCCTACTCCTCGACGTGCGAGAGGCCAAGAGGAGGCGTATCGTTCAGACGATGATCGAGATCAGGGAGATCGGCCCGGACGAGCTCGAGCGCTGGCTGGCCGTGGCGGCCCGGGTCCGGCCCGACCGGGCCGGCAGCGTCAGCGACTACGTCGACTGGAAGCGCCAGGCCGAGGACATGGCGTGGTTCGTCGCAACGGTGGACGGCGCGGAAGCGGGTGTGGCGCTCGCCTACGTCGGCTGGCACTCGGCACCCGGAACGGGCACCGGCGAGGCGTTCGTGCTGCCCGAGCACCGTGGCGCCGGGGTCGGCTCTGCCCTCTACCGCGAGCTCGCGGGCTGGGTGCAGGAGCGCGGCTGCGTCACGCTCGAGACGACCGTGTCCGAGGACGACGAAGCCAGCCTCGCGTGGGCCGACCGGCGTGGCTTTCGCGAGATCGGGCGTACCTCACGGATGGTGCTCGACCTGACCGCGATCGAGGCGCCGGCGATCGATCCGCCCGACGGCGTCGAGATCGTCACCTGGGCGGAGCGGCCCGATCTCTCGCCCGCCCTCTACGAGGTGGCCTGTGAGGCGTACCCGGACGTTCCCGGCGAAGAGGACTCGCACATGTTCACCTACGAGGAGTGGCTCTCGAAGGACATGGGCGGCGACGGGCGACCGCCCCGAGGCGACGTTCATCGCACTCGCCGGCGGCGAGGTCGCCGGCTACGCGAAGCTGTCGCTCTCGAGCGCCGACGCCAAGACCGCCTTTCACGACATGACCGGCGTCCGGCGCGCCTTCCGCGGGCGCGGCATCGCCGGGGCGCTGAAGCGCGCGGAGATCGCGTGGGCGAAGGAGGCGGGCTACGAGAGCCTGGAGACGAACAACGAGGTCCGCAACGAGCCGATCCGTCGGCTCAACGAGCGCCACGGGTACGAGGCGCAGCCCGGCGTCGTCGTCCTGCACGACTCGCTCGCCGGGATCGACTGAGCCCGGACGACCGGCTGCAGCCGGTCACCGCGCGGCGACAGGCTTCAGCCTGTCGTCCGGGCTTACGTCTACCGCCGCGCCTTCAGCTCCCGGTCCATCTGCCGCTTGGCCTCCCGATCGGCGATCGCGCGGCGCTTGTCGCCCTTGTCCTTGCCCCGGCCGAGCGCGATCTCGACCTTCACCTTGCCGTCCTTGAAGTAGAGCTTCGTGGGGACGAGCGTCAGCCCCTTCTCGCGGACCTTCGCGTAGAGGCTGTCGATCTCGCTCCGCTTGAGCAACAGCTTGCGGTCGCGATCCGTGATGTGGTTCGAGATGTTGCCCTGGGCGTACTCGGAGATCGAGGCGCCGATCAGCCACATCTCGCCGCCCCGCACGTCCGCGAAGGCCTGGCCGAGCTGGGCATGGCCCGCCCGCAGGGCCTTCACCTCCGTGCCGCTGAGCACGATGCCGGCCTCGACGCGCTCGAGCAGCTCGTAGTCGTGCCGCGACCGGCGGTTCTCCGCGATCAGCTTGGTCGTTCCGGTTGTCTCCCTGGCCACGCGCGGATTGTAGGGGCGACCGCCCGGTCGGCCGCTAAGCTCGGCGGATGCACGCTCCCGCCGACGTGATCCGCCCCCTCTACGGCGACTATCGCGACCGGGGCGACCTGCGGGACTGACGACGGGCCGGCCCTCGTCCCGTCCGCACTTTCCCGAAGGAGCACTGCATGTCGACAACCACGATCCTCGCCATCATCGCCTCGGCCTGGGGCGTCGCGATGGCGCTCTCCCCCACCCTCCAGATACGCCACATGATCGCGATCCGCTCGTCGGCCGGGATCTCGCTCCCCTACCTCGGCGTCCTCGTGATCGGGTTCGCGCTCTGGTTCGCCTACGGGATCGCACTCGGGAACTGGGCGATCATCCTCCCGAACACGATCGCGTTCGTCGTCGGCGCGACGACGATCGCCGTGGCGCGGCACTACCGGCGACAACCGCAACCCCGGGGAACGATCGCGCCTCCGCGACAGTAGCTGCCACGATTGCCCCTCTACGCAGGGAGGGGTCGCGGGGAACCGCAGGTTCCCGGCTTCAGGATCACGCGCAGCGTGCAGCAAGCAGATGCTGAGGGAAGCCGCGATACGCTCTTTCATCGCGGCTTCCCGAAGCACCGGTCGCAGAGCGGGAACCAGGGCGCGCAGGTCTTGCCGCACGTGCGGCAGCGGCCGATCGTCGGCGCGTTCACCTCGAGGCGCAGCCGCGCCACGACGCGCGCCGCAGCCGTCTCCTCGAGCGCGGCGGCCCGCTCGATCGTGACGCCGCCGACGCCGGGGTACTGGAGGGCGAACCAGCGCAGGATACTTGCAGTTCTTCCGGCTTGCTCGGCTTCCTCGAGGGTTGCCTCCCGTAGCCGCGCCGGGTCGAGCAGGAAGGTGAGCAGCGACCGTTGCGCCGAGTCGCCCGACACCGCGAGCGCGAGCGTGGCGAGCAGCTCCGCGTTGTCCTCGTCGACGGGCGCGTTGATCAGCTTCCACGTGTCCTCGATCGAGAGCCTGCGGTTTCGCTCGGAGAGGCGGCGCTGGATCGCCGCCAGGCGCCCGCGGATGGGACTCAGGGACTCGACCGAGAGCCAGCTCTCGTAGGCCCACGCCCGCGTTGCGACGCGGTGCCAGGCGGCGAGCGCGGCGTCGAGGCGCCGCGGGTCGTCGGTGCCGAGATCGGAGAGGCGGGGACGAATACGCGCCTCGTCGACGATGCGGTAGCCGAGGTGACCCGAGGGGAGCACGACGTGGGGCTGCAACGCCTCCTCGACGATCGCGGGGTCGGCGCTCGCCCACGGCACGCCCGTCAAGACACCGACGTGCCCACGCTCGACGAGACCGAAGCGCCCCGCACGACCCGCGATCTGCGCGAGCTCCCAGGGCAGCAGGTCGCGGCGCGACTCGCCGTCGAACTTCGTCGTCTCGGCGAAGAGCAGCGTCTCGCAGGGCAGGTTGACGCCGTGCCCGAGCACGTCCGTGGCCACGGTGACGTCGGACGTGCCTCCGAGGAAGCGGTCGATCTCCTCGCGGCGGGAGCTGAGCGGCATGGCGCCGTAGAGGACCGAGACGCGGTCCGGCTGCAGACGGTTGATCTCGCCGGCAAGGGCGAGCACCGCCTTGCGGCTGAAGGCGACGACGACGGTTCCTGGCGTCAGGCCGCGCAGGGAGCGCTCGCCCACGAACTCGAGCGGCAGGATGCGCTCGAAGACCTTGATCTCGGCCTCCGGGAACGCGTGCAGGACGAGCGGCTCGGCGTCGAGCGCCCCGAGCACGAGGATGTGGCGGTAGTCGCCCGCGAGCAGGAGCCTCGTCCAGGCCGAGCCGCGCTCGGGATCGTCCGCCCACTGCACCTCGTCGAGCACGAGCACCTCGCCCGACGAGGGCGCCATCTCGACCGTGCAGCAGATGATCGGGGCGCTGTCGTTGATCCGCTCCTCGCCGGTGACGAGGCCGACCAGCATCCGGGCCGAGCTCAGCGGAGAGGCGTCGGTGCGCCTCCTGGGCCAGCATCCGCAGCGGCCCGGCGTAGACGCCGCGGCCGCGCTCCTTCAGCACCTCGAGCGCGTGGTAGGTCTTGCCGGAGTTCGTCGGCCCCAGGTGGGCCACGACCGTCTCGGGCTGGACGCGGCGCTCCGGAAGCGTGATCTCGATGGCGCCCTCGGCGCGCTTCACGGCGGCGTTGACGCCGGCGGCGCGGGCGCGCTGGTGGCGCTCCGAACGGCTCGGGCGTTTCGCCCGGCCGCGTCCCTGTCTGCGTCCGCCGGGCATGGGTTGAGGGTAGCGGCGGAAACCCGGACGACAGGCTGAAGCCTGTCGCCGCTACCCGGGCATCGGTTGAAGGTAGACCGGGAAACCCGGACGACAGGCTGAAGCCTGTCGCCGCGCCGCCCGGCATGCCGACGGTAGGACAGGCCCGCGGGCGGGCCCCTTCAGGATCGCGCGAAGCGCGCAGAAAAATGGAAGGTCTAGCGCTTCGAAGAATTGGCGATACGTTCTTCCATCGCGAATTCTTCGAAGCGCTAGACCTTCAGGAAGCGGCGGAGCGTCATGCCGGAGCCGAGCGCGCCGACTCCGAGCCCGACCACCATCAGCGCGAGCGCCGTGGCGCCGAAGGAGAGCGCCTTCACGTCGTCGGTCGTGTCGATGTGCCCGAGGATCGCCGGAAGCGCGATCTCCTTGCCGAGGAAGAGCAGCAGGATCGCCGCGACCGATCCCGCAAGGCCCTGGAGCAACCCCTCGAGCATGAACGGGCCGCGGACGAACCAGTTCGTCGCGCCGACGAGCTTCATCACCTCTATCTCGCGGCGGCGCGAGAAGATCGAGAGCCTGATCGTGTTCGCGATCAGGATCACCGAGGCGATCAGGAGCACGATCACCATCACGAGGAAGACGATCCAGATCCACTTGCCGACCTGGAGAATGCGCTCCGACGTCTGCTGCCCGTCCTTCACCTTCTCGACGCCTGCGAACTTCTGAGCCCGGAGGTCGGCCGCGATCACCTTGACCTCCTCGGCGTTCTGCGGCGTCACTTCGAACGAGGCCGGCAGGGGATTCGAGGGCAGGTTCGCCGTCAGCTGCGGGTACTTCTTCTTCATCCGCTTCAGCGCCTCGGTCTTCGAGACGAACTGGTACTCCTTGATCGTGTCCTGGCTCCCCAGGTAGGTCCCGACGGCGTTGACCTGCTTCGGCGTCACGCCCTCGACGAAGAAGACCTTCACCTCGAGCTGCGACTTCACGTGGTCCGACCAGGAGACGACCCAGCTGCCGAGCGCGATCGAGAGCCCGAGCAGGAACATGCCGATCAGCACGGTCATCGTGGCCGCGATCGACGTGGAGAGGTTCGCCCCGATCGAGCGCACGGCCTCGGAGAAGACGAGCTTGAAGCGGGTCATTCGGTCTCGTACCCCCCGCGCCGCTCGTCGCGCATCAGCTTGCCCTGGTCGAGCGCGATCACGCGCTTGCGCATCTTGTCGACCATCTCCCGGTCGTGGGTGACCATCAGGATCGTCGTGCCGGCCGTATTGATCCGGTGGAGGAGCTGCATGATCCCGACGGACGTATCGGGATCGAGGTTGCCGGTCGGCTCGTCGCAGATCAGGAGCGGCGGGTGGTTGACGACCGCACGGGCGATCGAGACGCGCTGCTGCTCTCCGCCGGAGAGCTCCTCGGGCTTGGAGCCCATCTTGTGGGCAAGGCCAACCAGATTCAGGACCTCGGGCACCTTGCGCCGGATCGAGGCGGTCGGCTCGCCCTGCACCCGGAGGGCGTACGCGACGTTCTCCGATGCGGTGCGGTTCGGCAGCAGCTTGAAGTCCTGGAACACACACCCGACGTTGCGACGCAACATCGGCACCTTCGAGTGCTTGAGCCGGCCGAGGTCACGGCCGCCGACGAGGATGCGCCCGGACGTCGGCTCGAGCTCCTTGAGGAGCAGTCGAATGATCGTCGACTTGCCGGAGCCCGAGGCACCGACGACGAACACGAACTCGCCCTTGTCGATCACGAACGAGACCCCGTCGAGCGCCGTCACGTTCGGCTCGTAGACCTTGCGGACGTCCTCCAGCACGATCATCGACGCGCCGCTCACGCCGGCCGCACCGTTGACCCCGTCCGCATAGGCGGGCGAGGGTTCGGCGAGGGCCGTCGAGGGGGCTGTCAGCTGAAGATCGTCGTCCTGCACCGGATGAAGTGAAGAAGAGGGCCGTGGCGGCCGCTCCGGGTCGGATTGTCGGCCCAGTGTAGCGGACACCCTCTAGACGACCTTTCCGGCGGCCTTGGCGAGGAGGTACGCACGTACGAAGCCGTCGAGCGCACCGTCGAGCACGCCCTGGGCGTTTCCCGCCTCGAAATCGGTGCGGTGATCCTTCACCATCTGATACGGATGCAGCACGTAGGAGCGGATTTGACTTCCGAAGCCGATGTCCTGCGTCGCCCCCCGCTCGCGGGCGAGCTCGGCCTCCCGCTCCTCTTCCTGCACCTCGACGAGTCGCGACTTGAGGATCCGCATCGCCGTCGCCTTGTTGGACGTCTGCGAGCGCTCGTTCTGGCACTGCACGACGATCCCCGTGGGCAGGTGCGTCAGCCTGACGGCCGAGTCGGTCTTGTTGACGTGCTGGCCGCCCGCGCCGCTCGCCCGATAGGTGTCGACGCGCAGATCGCTCTCGTCGATCTCGACGTCCTCGTCGTCGGGAAGGAGCGGCGCCACGACGACCTGGGCGAACGCCGTATGGCGCCGGTGGGCGGAGTCGAACGGCGACTGGCGCACGAGCCGGTGGACGCCTCGCTCCGCCTTGTAGGCACCGTAGGCGTTCTCGCCCTTCACCGTCATCGTGACCGACTTGAGGCCCGCCTCCTCCCCGGCGCTCGCCTCGACGAGCTCGGTCTCGTAGCCTCGGTCCGACGACCAGCGCAGGTACATGCGGAGCATCATCTCGGCCCAGTCCTGCGCGTCGGTGCCGCCCGTGCCGGCGTTGATCGAGACGACGGCGTTCCCTCCGTCGTACTTGCCGTCGAAGAGCGCGTCCTCCTGCAGGCGCGAGAGCTCGGCCGAGACGGGGGCGAGCTGGGCTCGCAGCTCGTCCTCGAGCGACGGGTCGAGCTCGAACAGCTCCCTGGCCTCGTCGACCTCGCCGGTCAGGCGCTCGTAGCGATCGAGCCGCCTCGTGACACGGGAATGCTCGGTCGAGATGCGGGCGGCCTGTTGCTGGTCGTCCCAGAAACCGGGCGCACCCATGGCTGCTTCGAGCTCTTGCTGGCGGGCCGTCAGCTGAACGGGGTCAAAGGTACTCACGAACCCAGTCGAGCTGGGCTCCGAGCTCCTCGAGCAGCTGCGCGAGAGGTTGGTTCTCCTGTTCGGCCACGGGTCGATGGTAGCTGCGGAGGGAGAGCCCGGACGACAGGCTGAAGCCTGTCGCCGCCTGTCACCGGCGCGTTACGACAGCCCTCACGATCGCGCAGCAGCACAGCCAGGCGAGGCCGACCGCGAAGCCGGCGACCACGTCACTGACGAAGTGGACGTTGAGCAGGATACGACTCGCCCCGATCGCGACCGCAAGCGCCGCCGCCGCGGCGAGCCACGCCGCCGCCCGCAGCCGCGAGCGCGCCCGCTCGGCGAGAAGCAACCCGAGCGCGCCGTAGAGCACGATCGCCGTCGCCGCGTGGCCGCTCGGGAACGAGTAGGAGTGCGGCAGCCGAATCGGGCTGCCGAGCTCCGGCCTGGCGCGCTCGTAGACCGCCTTCAACACCGCGACGAGCACCGTGACCCCGATCACGGAGAGCCCCACGAACGCCGCGTCGGCGTGACGTGACGCCCGCCAGAGGACGATCACGACCGTCCCTGTGACGACCGCCGTCCCGACGCCACCCCCGAGCCACGTGAAGAGACGCGCTACCCACTCGACTCCGCCGGGGACGCTGTCCGCCACCCAGCGCGAGACGTCGTCGTCGACGGCGACGACCTGGACACCGCGCCCGACCGCCTGCGCGAGCACGAGGAAGACGAGCACGCCGAGGCCGGCGAGCACCGCCTCGACGATGAGACGCGGCCTGTAGGCGGGCGCACCTCAGGCTTGGTGTGCGGCAGGCGACAGGCTTCACCGCTGCAAGAGAAGGGAGGGTACCCGAGGGAACCGTAGGTTCCCGGCTTCAGGATCCGCGCGCAGCGCGGCAGCAAACATGGCGTAGGAGAAGGCGCGATACGCTTCTCCATCGCGCCTTCTCCTCACGCCCCGTGGCAGCGCTTGAACTTCTTGCCGGAGCCGCACCAGCACGGATCGTTGCGGCCGACGTCGCGCTCCTCGTCCTTGACGACCTGACGCTGCACCGGAGCCTCGGCGACGGCCGTCACCCCACTCGCAAGCCCGCCCGCGGCGGCGATCACGTCGGCGCCTGCCGAGGTCTCGTGCTCGTAGGAGAGCGCCTGAGGCGCCTCGCTGGGCTGCAGCGCCTGCTGGGCCTCTTCTCGCTGCACCTCGACGTGGAACAGCGTCGCCACGACCTCTTCACGGATGATCTTCCCGAGCTCCTCGAACATGGCATGGCCTTCGCCCCGGTACTCGACGAGCGGGTCCTTCTGGGCCATCGCGCGGAGGTGGACGCCCTCGCGCAGGTAGTCCATCGACTCGAGATGCTCGCGCCAGCGCAGATCGACGACCTGGAGGATCACCCACCGTTCGATCTCCCGCATCAGCTCGGGCCCGAAGCTCGCCTCACGATCGTTGTAGGCATCGAGCGCGTCCTCGCTGAACTCCACCACGAGCGACTCACGCGAGAGATCGACCTCCTCGCGCAGCTCCTCGACCGTGATGTCGCTGCCGTAGAGCGCGGTCATCTGGAGGACGAGACCGTCGAGATCCCAGTCCTCGGGAACGTCCGCCTCGGTCATGAGGACGACGTTCTGGCGCACGACGTCCTCGATCCACTGCCGGATCTCGTCGGACGTATCGTCGCCGTTGAGCACGCTGCGGCGCTGCTCGTAGATCACCATCCGCTGGGTATTCATGACGTCGTCGTACTTGAGGACGTTCTTGCGGGCGACGAAGTTCTGCTCTTCCACTTTCTTCTGGGCGCCCTCGATCTGGCGCGAGAGGATCGACGCCTCCATCGGCTGGTCGTCGGGGATCTTGAAGCGCTCCATGATCCCGTGGATCCGGTCGCCCGCGAAGAGCCGCACGAGGTCGTCCTGCGCCGAGAGGTAGAACCGCGTCTCGCCGGGGTCGCCCTGGCGACCGGAGCGGCCGCGGAGCTGGTTGTCGATGCGCCTCGACTCGTGGCGCTCCGTCCCGAGCACGTAGAGGCCGCCCAGCTCGCGCACCTCGTCGTCGATCTTGATGTCGACGCCACGGCCGGCCATGTTCGTCGCGATCGTGACGGCGCTCTTCAGCCCCGCGTCGACGATGATCTCGCTCTCGCGCTCGTGCTCCTTGGCGTTGAGGACGTTGTGCGGGATGCCGCGGCGCGTCAGGAGCTCGGACAGGTACTCGGACGTCTCGACCGCGATCGTGCCGACGAGCACGGGCTGGCCCTTCTCGTGGCGCTCCACGAGATCCTCGGCCACCGCGTGCCACTTCGCTTCCTTGCTCTTGAAGATGTAGTCGTTCTCGTCCTTGCGGACGACGTCGACGTTCGTGGGGATCTCGACCACGTGCAGGTTGTAGATCTCGACGAATTCCTTCTCCTCCGTCTTCGCCGTGCCGGTCATGCCGCCGAGCTTCTCGTAGAGCCGGAAGTAGTTCTGGAGCGTGATCGTCGCGAGCGTGACGTTCTCCTCGCGGATCTGAACGCCCTCTTTCGCCTCGATCGCCTGATGCAGGCCCTCGCTCCAGCGGCGTCCCTCCATGATGCGGCCGGTGTACTCGTCGACGATCTTCACCTCGCCGTCCTCGATCACGTAGTCGACGTCGCGCTTGTAGAGCGACTCGGCCTTCAGCGCCTGGCTGAGGTGGTTGACGAGCTGGACGTGGCGTGGGTCGTAGAGGTTTTCGATACCGAGCGCACGCTCGACCGCGTCGAGGGCGGTCTGCGCAGGCGACACGGTCTTGTGCTTCTCGTCGTAGAGGTAGTCCGCGCCGGACAGCTCGGTCTCGTCCTCACCCTTCGCGGTCTTGCGGGTCGCCGGCTCACCGTGGAGGTCACGGGCGATCCGCGCGAAGTCGTGGTACGTGCTCGCCGCAGTCTCCGGCTCGCCGGAGATGATCAGGGGCGTGCGCGCCTCGTCGATCAGGATGGAGTCGACCTCGTCCACGATCGCGAAGGCATGGCTCCGCTGCACGATGTTGTCGAGCGAGGTCGCCATGTTGTCGCGGAGGTAGTCGAAGCCGAACTCGGAGTTGGTGCCGTACGTGACGTCGGCCTCGTACGCCTCCTTGCGGACGTCGAAGGGCATCATGTTCTGGATGAAGCCGACCGTCATCCCGAGGCGCTCGAAGACGCCACGGTTCCACTCGGCGTCGCGCTTGGCGAGGTAGTCGTTCACCGTCACCAGGTGGACCCCCGTCGCCGGCAATGCGTTCAGGTAGAGCGCCGTCGAGGCGACGAACGTCTTGCCCTCACCGGTCTTCATCTCGGCGATGTCACCCTCGTGCAGGACGACCCCGCCCATCATCTGGACGTCGAACATCCGCTGCTGCGACTCCCGCCAGCGCGCCTCGCGCACCGCGGCGAACGCCTCGAACAGCAGCTCGTCGAGCGACTCGCCGTTCGCCAGGCGCTCGCGGAACTCGGACGTCTTGTGCCGCAACTCCTCGTCCGAGAGTGCCTGGAAGTCGGGCTCGAGCGTCGCGATATACGCGGCCTGCTGCTTGAGCCGCTTCAGGCGCCGCCCCTCGCCGAAGCGCAGGACCTTCTCGAACTTGCCGAAATCGGTGGTGGACATGTGTGAGAGAGCGTACCGGGAGGGCCGCAGGTCTTGATTGGTTCTTCACACACGCCGGCTCCCCTGCGGGGAGCGCCGCTACTCCCCGCGCTGCGCGGCGGTCGCGCTTACGCCACGCTCTCGTCCCGCGGGGTCTCGGCCAGATCCTCGGGAGGGACAGGGGGGCCTCCGTTCGGTGGGCGGCGGCGCGTCTCGACGGTTCGCTTTTCTCGATACTTCGCGACCTGGCGCTGGAGCTTGTCCAGGAGCTTGTCGATCGCCGCCTCGTAGGTCGCCGCGGACTCGCTCGCGACGAGGTTCGGGCCCTTGGTGTGGACGACGGCCTCGACGGTGTGGTCGTCGGCAATCGAGGGATTCCGCTCACGTGAGAACGTAACCTCGACCAGCGTCAGATCGTGGAGCCGCCGATCGAGCTTCGAGAGCTTGGCCTCCGCGTACTTCCGGGTGGCGTCGCTCGGGTTGTCGTGACGGGCGGTGAGCTTGAGCTGCATGGCGTTCCTCCGTCTCCCTCCGTCGGATGAGCTGAACCTCATTCTACTATCGCAAGGCTCTCGCCAGGCATACGACCTCGACCCTTCGCGCTCCTGCTCGACGGAGGGCCGTCGCGCATGCGGTCGCCGTCGAGCCCGTCGTGTAGACGTCGTCGACGAGGCACACGCGAGCCGGCGATGCGCCGCGGGCAACGAAGGCGCGCGCAACGTTCTGCCTCCGCTCGGCCCGCGGCAGGCCGCGCTGCCGCTCGACTCCCGGCCGGCGCCGCAGCAGAGCAGCCACGGGGATCGACCAGGCAGCCGAGAGCTCCGAGGCGAGCGCTGCCGCCGGGACATGCCCGCGCGCAAGGCCGCGGTCACGGTCGCCCGGGACGAAGGCGAGCGCGTCCACCGGTGGCCGCGGAAGCGCGTCGACGACGAGCGAAGCGGCGACAGCAGCGAGGTCACGTCGCCCTCGCTCCTTCCACGAGGTCACGAACGCCCGGGCCCGGTCCTCGTAGACGACGGCGGCACGGGCGCTCGCAAACGCGAGCCGGCGGCCACTGCACTCGGCGCACCGACGAACGGGCCACGGTCCCGGTGCTCCGCAGCGCTCACACCACGGTGGCCCGCACGGTACGAGACGCGTGAGGCACGACTCGCACACCGAACCGGCGACACGGCCGCAGATGCCGCACCGTCGCGGGAGCACGAGGTCGAGGAGCTGCACTCGACCGAGCCTAGGGCCCGACCCGTGTCCGGATCGTGCCGACTTCGTGCCGACTTCGTGCCGGCTCCCCTAGAGGAGCGTCGGCGAGACGGCCAACAGCTCGCGGAGGAGCGGTTCGATCTCCGCGAGATCCGCGGGCTCCTTGACCGGGAGGAACCGCCCCCGCGGGCCGTGGCGCGGGCAGACCAGGAACGTCGTCGCCACGTGGGCCGAGAGCTCGTGGTAGAGCCGCTCGAACTGGATCACCGGCTCTCCGGCGACGGCCTTCTCGGCGACGAGCCACGTGAGCTCGACCGGCTCGGCGAGCGCCTCGACGGTGATCAACGACGTGTTGGTGTTGAAGACGGGCACCAGCTCCTGGTCGAACTCGGGCGGGAACTGCATCGCCTCCAGGAGCCGCGGTCGACCGTCGACCCGAGCCGGGGCACCGCCTGTATCCCGCTCCTTCGGAACGACCTCGACCGTCAGCGGCGTTCCGGCGAGGACGTGCATCCCGACGATGGCGGGGTCGACCCGGGCAGCCAGATTGTCGACGTTCGAGACGATCACCGATCGCACCCCGGCCGCAACGAGTGCGTCGAGCGTGCCCGAGCCGCGGATCGCCGAGAAGAGATCACCGTGACCCTGGCCGTACAGAGACGGCATCCCGTCGGCATCGAGGAAGAGCGTCCCGTCCGGCCGGAGGCGCGGCGCCGCCGGTTGCACGAACCGGAGTGGGCTCCCGAGCCCCCGGTCGACGAGGTGAGCGGCAACGACGTCGTCCGTTGCGAAGCTCGTCATCAGCGCCTCGGGGATCTCGCGACCGAGCTCCCCTGCCAGGCGCCGCGTCTCCCGCAGCTTGACCTCGAGGAAGCTCCGTCCGTCGATCGCCTCCGAAACGGCCTTGACACCGCCACCGAACCGCGTTGCCATGCCACCGGCGAGGACGACGACCGCGATCGAGCCCGCACGAAGCGCCTCTGTCCCGGCTGCAACCGCCTCCTCGAAGCCCGGCTCGCCCGGACCCGGCATGACGGTGAGATCGCCGGGCTGCGGGGCCTCGACGGCCCCCTCGACGACATTGGCCCCGGGCGTGAGCGTCCCGGCGCCGAGGGCGGCCCGGAGCCGATCGAACGTGGCGGCGTCGAAGCCGTGCCGCTCGAGCACCGCGCGTGTCCCCGGATCGACCTCGTCCAGGATCATCGCGACCGCACCGGAACCGGGAGCGAGGCGGCATACGGCGCGCGATGAACGCCCTCCTCGGTCACGATCGCGGCGATCAGGTCGGCCGGCGTCACGTCGAAGGCGGGATTGCGGGCTGCGAAGCGCGATGTCACTTCCGCGCCGTCCCGCTCCTCGATCGGAATCGCAGCGCCATCGGCCGTGCCGGGATCGATCGTCGAGGTCGGAGCGACGATCACGAACGGGATGCCGTGGTGCCGCGCGAGCACCGCGAGGCCGTAGGTGCCGATCTTGTTCGCGCTGTCGCCGTTCCGGGCGATGCGGTCCGCGCCGGTGATCACGATGTCGACCTCACCGGCGCCCATCCGGGACGCCGCCGCCCCGTCGACGATCACCGCGTACGGGATCGAGAGGGCCTCCAGCTCGAACGCCGTCAGGCGGGCCCCCTGGAGCAGAGGCCGGGTCTCGTCCACCCAGACCTGCTCGACGTTCCCTCGCTCCCAGGCGGCGCGGATCGCTCCGACGGCCGACCCGTACCCGCCCGTCGCAAGCCCGCCGGCGTTGCAGTGGGTGAGGATCCGGGCGCCAGGTGGGACGAGCTCCGCAGCGTGTGCGCCCATGCGCCGGCAGCGCTCTACCTCGTCGTGGTGAATCCTCTCGGCCCGCTCCCGCGTCGGGTCGGGTCGCATCTCGTCGAGAGCCCAGCGGAGATTGATCGCAGTCGGTCGCGAGGCCGCGAGCGTCTCGTAGGCGGCATCGACGTCGTGGCCGCCGGCGGCTGCCAGCGCCAGGCCGTAGGCGGCGGCGATGCCGATCGCGGGGGCGCCCCGCACCGCAAGCGTCCTGATCGCGTCGGCGAGCTCGGCTGCGTCGCGGCAGCGGAGCTCGACCATCTCGTCGGGGAGCCGCCGCTGGTCGAGCACGACGACCGCGGTGTCCTCGAGCCTGACGATGCGCTCCGGGTCGAGATCGCGAGGCGCGGGGCGAGGCGCGGGGCGAGGCACGTCAGGCGTCGCGCTCGGGGCGGCCGTAGCGATCGTCGATCCGGACGACGTCGTCGAGGTGCGGTGTCGAGACCTCCAGGATCGTCGTGTCCTCGATCGCCGTGACCCGGTGCACCGTCCCGGGCCGGTAGCGGAAGGCGTCACCGGCTGCGATCTCCACGGTCGTCAGCCGGCCGCCGACCAGGCCGAGCTCGAGCGACGCTCGCCCTCCCTGCACGAGCCACGACTCGTCCTTCTGCTCGTGGTACTGCAGGCTCAGCGCCTGCCCGGCGCGCACGAACAGCACCTTGCCGACGTAGTCCTCCGACTCGGCCCAGATCAGCTCGTACCCCCACGGCTTGTCGATGTGGCGCGGCGTGAAGGCGTACGGCGTCGTCACGAGAAGCTCACCGCCCCTGGCGGAAGCTGCACGTCGGCCGAGAGGCGCAGGCCGTGGTCGAGCGTGTTCCGGGACGCGACCCGCGCCCCGGGGCCGACGACCGACAGCCCCAGCGCACCGCACTCCTCGCCGAGCTCGGCGTCCTCGCCCAGGATCGAGCCGGAGATGGTCGACCCGCCTCCGACGACGGCCCTCGCGCCCACGACGGACGACTCCACGGTGCTCCCGGCACCGACCACGGCACCGGCGCCGATCACAGCCAGGCTCCCGACGCACGCCCCCGCACCGATCCGCGCGTTCTCGCCGACGTAGACCGGAGGCACGAGCCGGGCCTCGGGGTGCACGTCTGCGGACGCGGCGACGAGCATGAAGTCGCGACCGAGCTCGTCGCCGACCTCGGTGCGGAACCGGCGCTCGAGCACGTCGTGCTGCGCCTGCAGGTAGGAGTCGGGCGTGCCCACGTCGAGCCAGTACCCCGGCAACGAGAGCCCGTAAACGGATCCCTCGGCGCAGAGCTGCGGGAACACCTCGCGCTCGATCGAGACGGCGCGACCGGGAGGGATCAGATCGAGCACGCTCGGCTCGAGGACGTAGAGGCCCGCGTTGATCAGGTTGGTGTCGATCTCCTCGGGCCTCGGCTTCTCGAGGAACGACGAGACCCTGCCTTCCGCACCGAGGCGCACGAGGCCGTAGCGGCTCGGGTCGGAGACGGGCGTGAGCAGGATCGTGGCCTTCGCCCCGGTCTCCCGGTGGAAGGCGAGCAACGCGTCGAGATCGGCCTCGCGCAGCGAGTCGCCGTTGAGTGCGAAGAACGTCTCGCCCAGGTCACGTGCGGCGAACCCGATCGCGCCGCCGGTGCCGAGGGGCGCGTCCTCCACCTCGTAGTCGAGCGCGAGCTCGCCGTAGGCGTCGCCGAAGTGCTCGTGGATCTGGGTCGGCAGGTAGCCGCAGGACACGATGCCGCGCCGCACGCCGTGCCGGCGCAGGTGCTCGAACGTGTAGGCGAGCAGCGGCCGGTCGACGAGCGGCAGCATGTCCTTGCGGGTGCGCTCCGTCAACGGCAGCAGACGGGTTCCCTGCCCGCCCACGAGGATGACGGCCGGAAGGCTCACCCTGCCGCGCGCCCGATCCCCTCGACGGTGAGCCCTGCTTCGCGCAACGCCGCCAGGTCGAGCAGGTTGCGGCCGTCGATCAGGACCGGCGTGCGCATCGTCTTGGCGACCGCGGGCCAGTCGACGGCGGCGAGCTGGGGCCACTCGGTCACGATCACGACGGCGTCAGCGCCGGCAGCGGCCGCTTCCGGAGTGTCCGCAATCTCGACCCCGTGGAGGTCGTGCCCGTCGACGACCGGATCCCACGCGCACACGTCCGCACCTTCGGCGAGGAGCCGGCCGGCGAGAACGAGGCTCGGCGCCTCGCGCATGTCGTCGGTGTTCGGCTTGAACGCGAGGCCGAGCAGCGTCACGCGCTTGCCGCGCAACGAACCGAGGTGACGGTGCAGCTTGCCGATCACGCGGCGCTTCTGGAGCTCGTTGACCTCGATCACCGCGTTGAGGAGCTGAAAGTGGTAGCCGGAGTTGGCGGCCAGCTGCTTCAGCGCCAGCGAGTCCTTGGGGAAACAGGAGCCCCCGAAGCCAATCCCGGCGCGCAGGAAGCTCGGGCCGATGCGGCGGTCGAGCCCGATCCCCTCCGCGACGCGCACGACGTCGGCGCCGGTCGCCTCACAGACGTTGGCGATCTCGTTGATGAACGAGATACGCGTCATCAGGGCAGCGTTGGCGGCGAGCTTGATCATCTCCGCCGACGCGACGTCGCAGCGGACGACGGGGCCCTCGATGCCGGCGTGCAACGCCGCGACCGCGTCCCCGTCCTCCTCACGGAACGCCCCCACGACGATCCGGTCGGGGTGCAGGAAATCGGCGACCGCAGTGCCTTCGGCGGTGAACTCCGGATTCGACGCGTATCCGACCTGCTCGAGGCCGCGCTCGTCGAGGCGGTGGCGCACCCTGAGGCCGGTTCCCACCGGCACGGTGCTCTTCATCACGACGACGCAGCGCCGGTCGATCGCCGGCAGCTCGTCGATCACCGTCCAGACCGCGGAGAGATCGGCGTCCCCGGAGTAGGTCGGCGGCGTGCCGACTGCGATGTAGACGAACTCGGCGCCGTCGATCGCCTCGGTGACGTCCAGGGTGAAGCTGATCCGGTCGGCGTTCCGCGCGATCAGCTCGGCCAGCCCGGGCTCGTAGATCGGCACCTCGCCGCGCTGGAGGGCCGCAATCCGATCGGGGAGGACGTCGCGGACGACGACCGAGTGACCCAGATCGGCGAAGCATGCACCCGTGACGAGGCCGACGTACCCGGCGCCGAAAACCGCGATCCGTGAAGGAGAGTCGCTCACGACGGTCGGAGGGTACCGGCCTCGGCGAGCACGGGTCGCCGCTACCGGCCCTTAGGCCCGAACCCTGGCGACGGGCCGTAGCCCCTTGGCGATCGCGAGCATCGTCTCGTTCGAGAGCCGGTCGAGCAGGGTATTGACGACCCAGTAGCTGGCGTCGCCCTGCTTGAGGACGACCATGTGGAGGTGCGGACCGTTGTAGAACAGCTCGTAGCGCCGGCCCCCGATGTTGCGGACGAAGTTCCGGCTCCCGAGCACCGGTGCATCCTTCCAGTCCGTCTGCTGCACGGCCCAGTAGTCGTTCGAGCCCATCTTGTACGTGAGCCGCACGGTCTTGTGCTTGCCCTTGTCGTCGAACCGGTACAGCCGCACCGGTCGCTCGCGATCGATCCACGACGACCGTTCGAGCACCGTCGGCACCATCAGCGGGAAGTCGACCCGCGACTGACGCTCGCGGAGGAGGTCGAGCGACGCCTCGGCGCCGGGCACGACGTTCGCCGGCTCGCGCTTCGGCGTCTGGTCGACCGGGGCCGAGGCGAGCGTGCCGTGGAACGTCTGCCCCACGACCGTGGTCAGCATCGCGTCGTTCGCGAGCGCGCGGATCGCGGGCGTCGCCTTCTCGACGTCGGCAGAGCCGAACAGGTTCGCGACCTTGCGCGCAGCCTCCTTCGCCCCCTTCTGCTTCGCATCGAAGTAGACCGTCGTCCGGAAGTACGTGAAGCTCGGCGCGTTCGCGGGAATGCCGTTCGGCGGCGTCAGGATCGGGTAGCCACGCTGCCCGAGCAAGTAGCTCGCGTTCGATGCGGAACCCGTGACACCGTTGCCGTTCAGCACCGTCACGGTCGTCTCCTTCGGAGGAAGCGCCTTCACCTTGACCTTCTCACCGAGTGCAACCGCGGTCGCCTTCTTCGGCGACTCGACGTCCGGATTCGCCCACTGACGCACCGCCGCCGAGATGTTCTCGGAGGACGTCGTCAGGTCGGAGAAGCCCTCGAGTCCCTCGATCCTGGACTGGAACACGTGACCCGGCGGCAGCGAGTACGCGAGGACAGCGTACGAGAGCACGGTCTTGGCGCTGACGTTCTTGCCGCCGCCCTGCGCCACCTCGATGTTGCTCGTCAGCACCTTGATCATCTTCGGGAGCTTCGTCAGCGAGAAGTCCGTGCGGACCTGATCCTTGAGCGCGCGGACGAAGAGCTGCTGGCGGGCGTTCCGGTGCAGGTCGCTGTCCGTATGCCGGAACCGCACGAAGTCGAGTGCCTGGTACCCGTTCAGCCGCTGGTAGCCGGGCTGCAGGTTGATCGTCGCGTATCCGTACTGGCCGCTGCGTGTGTTGAGATAGCGACGGTCGACGTCCATCCACATCCCGCCGAGCTTGTCGACGACCTGGGTGAAGCCGCGGAAGTTGACCGTGATCAGGTAGTTGATGGGTACGCCGGTGAGCTTGCGCACGGTCTCGAGCGTGCCGCGCGAGCCACAGGCTGCGTAGGCGGCGTTGATCTTCGTGGTGTAGGTCGCCTCGCCGGGGCAGACGATCTCGGCCCGGAGGTCTCGCGGGAACGACAGCAACGAGATCGTCTCGTTCTTGGGGTTCGCGCGCACGAGCATGAGGGTGTCCGAGCGCGAGGGCGCGTTCTTCGCCTCCTCCGGCCGCCGGTCGTAGCCGATCACGAGCGCCGTTGCCGGCTGGCCGGCGATCGGGAGGTCGAGCCGCTTCGCCGTCACCTTGACGTCGACGGTCTCCGGAGCGACCGCCGCCACCGACTCGTGGAGGTAGAGGTACGCGCCTCCGGCGACGCCGGTTGCACAGACGACGACGACGGTGGCGGCCCAGCCGAGGACGCTCAGCGCCAGGGAGCGGCGGCTCCGGGGCGGCGGCTCCGGCTGTCGGTAGATGGCGACGGGGCCGAGGGGACCGGGCGGCAGCTGCATCTTGCCGTTGCCGTTGCCGGTATGGCCTCGACCTACGCCTCTCTTGAGTGTCGTCCGCATACGAAAAGAGGCGCCGTGCGCCCGTCGAACCAGGATAGCGGAGGGGCCGGTTGGGCCCTCGCGGGCTTACAGGGTGTTAACGGGCCCTGAACCCGACACTGCCGAGTGCGGCGTCCAGCAGTGCAAGGTCCCGCGCTGAGCCGGTGCCGATCCGCACCGAGGTCGGGGCGCCGAACGGCACGCCCGACTGCACCGCGACGCCGTGCGACAGGAGCGTCGCGACCAGCGCGTCCGCGTCGGTGCCCGCGTCGACGAGTACGAAGTTCGTCGCGCTCCCTGAGAGCGGCTCGAGCCCTCGCGCGACGAGCAATTCGGCGAGGGCCGTCACCGCGACCCGGCTCGCCGCTCGCCGCCTCTCGACCTCCACCTGGTCCGGGAGGCTGGCCAGCGCCGCCACCTGGGCGAGCGCACCGACGTCGTAGCCCCGCTGCACCTTTCGGATCGCGGCGACCACGGCCGCGGGCCCGACGCCGTAGCCGACGCGGAGGCCCGCCAGGCCGTAGAGCTTCGAGAAGGTCCTGAGGGCCAGCACGTCGTCGCCGGCGAGTACGAGATCGGTGATGGCGTCGAGCCGTCCCTCGGGCTCGAGGTAGTCGAAGTAGGCCTCGTCGATCACCGGGAGGACGTGCTCCGGGAGACGCCTGACGAAGGCGATCAGGGCGTCGCGGGGGATCGCACGCCCGGTGGGGTTGTTCGGGGTGGCGACGAAGAGCAGCCGGGTGCGCGGTGTGATCGCCGTCTCGAGGGCAGCGAGATCGACATGGCCGTCCTCGAGCGGGACGAGGACCGGGATCGCATCGCGCTTCTGGGGATCGCGGACGAAGCTCGGGAAAGACGGCCAGGGCACGACGACCTCGTCTCCGGACTGCAGGACGGCCTGGCAGACGTACCCGATCAGGGCGTCCGCGCCCGCGGCCACAGCGACCTGCGCGGGCGGCACCCCGTGCCGCGCGGCTAGAGCCGCCGTGAGCTCGTACGAGCCGCGCCCCGGATAGCGGTTGAGCCCCGGGACGGCTGCCTCGATCGCCTCCAGGGCCGAGGGAAACGGGCCGCTCAGGCCCTCGTTGAGCCCGAGCGAGGCCACGCCAGCGGCAAGCTGCGGAATCGGTCGGGCCGGGGGGATCTGCTCGAGCGACGGCCGGACGAACCGCGTGCCGTCACTCACGTCGCGACGGGCTCCGGCAGCGGCTCCGGCTCCGGAGCGGGCTCCGCCGGCAGCGGCGAGACGGGCGCGGCGGGCTCCCAGTCGCCCCAGTCGTCTCCCCCACCCTGTTGCCGCCGCCACCAGAAGATGCCTGCGCCGGCCACGAGACCGGCGAACAGAAGCCAGCGGAGCGGATGCCGCCGCCGCGGCCGGCGCGCGAAGGACACGCCTTCCCCGGCGAGGTACCCCGCAACGGCGGCGGTGCCGCGCCTGCGAATCAGCCGCCTCAGGTACCACCAGCCGATCGACATCGCGATGGCATTGCGGCGCGAGCTCCCGGAGCCGAACATCAGCGGCGCTTCGGCGGGAGGTGGATGGCACGGCCGAGGGCGACGAGCCCCGCTTCCTTGATCGCCTCGGACAACGTCGGATGCGGTGCGATCCCGTCGGCCACCGTCTCGACCGTCGACTCTGCGTCGATCGCGACCACGCCGACCTCGATCAGGTCGGTGGCGTGCGGCCCGACGATGACGAGGCCGAGCAGCTCCCCGTAGGTCGTCTCGTGGATCGACTTCACCCAGCCGGTGGTCGCGCCCGACATCACCGCCCGGGCGTTCGCGACCCACGGGAAGACCCCGACGGCCACCTCGTCCCCGTAGCGCTCGCGTGCCTGTGCCTCGGTCATCCCGACGCCGGCGATCTCCGGATCGGTGTAGATCGGGCGCGGCACCGCCGGGCTGCCGAGCACCGCCTCGTGACCCATTGCGTTCTCGGCCGCGATCTCGCCCTCGCGGAACGCGGTATGGGCGAGCTGCCAGCGGCCTGCCACGTCTCCGGCGGCGAAGATCGTCGGAACCGCGGTGCGCATGTGATCGTCGGTCGCGACCCCCGCCCGCGGATCGGTCGGCACACCGATCTCGTCCAGCCCGAGGCCCTGTACGAGCGGTGCGCGGCCGACCGCGATCAGCATCAGGTCGGCCTCGACCGACTCGCCGTCGCCGTACCGCACGACGAGCTGCTCTCCGGTGTCCTCGACACCGGTGCACTGCTTCTCGAGGTGCACGGCGATGCCACGGCGCTTGAAGGCCTTCTGGAGCTCCTTGGCGGCGTCGGCGTCCTCCTGCGGGATCAGCGTCGGCAGCATCTCGACGATGGTCACCTCGCTGCCGAAGTGGGCGAAGATCGACGCGAACTCGCAACCGATGATGCCGCCGCCGAGAACGACGAGCCGGCGCGGCACCTCGGTCTGGGAGAGAAGGCCGGTCGAGTCGACGCAACGCGGCGAGTCGAGACCCGGGATCGGCGGTCGCATCGGATACGAGCCGGTGGCCACGATCGCGCTCTTGAAGGTCACGTCCTCGGCGCCCTCGACGGCGATCGTGGTCGTGCTCGTGAACCGGCCCGTGCCCTGCACCCACTCGACGCCGTTCGCCTTCAGCAGGCCGGCGACGCCGCCCGTCATCTGCTTGACGACGCCGTCCTTCCAGGCGGCCGCCTGGCCGAAGTCGAGCTGGGGCTCGGAGACGCCCACCCCGAGCTTGGCGAACGTCTCGCGCGCGTCGTGAAGAGCGTGCGCGGTCTGCACCCACGCCTTGGTCGGAATGCACCCGACGCGGAGGCACGTGCCGCCGAGCGCAGGCTCCTGCTCGATGCACACGACCTTGCCACCGAGCTGTGCCGCACGAATTGCGGCGGTGTAGCCCGCCGGCCCTCCTCCGAGGACGGCAACGTCACAGTCCATTCCGGTTCAACCTTTCGTCGAGAACGTCTCTGCCGATCGTACTCAAGCGAGCGTGACCCGCAGCGTGAAGGAGTCCGGCGTCTCTGCGAGCCGGCGGAAGCCGACCTGCTCGTAGAGGGCGATCGCTCCCTTGTTGTGACGGTCGACGCTGAGGCTGAGCGCCTCGTGGCCGTCGGCTCGGGCGCGCTCGAGCAGCGCACCGAGCAGCGCGCTACCGACACCCTTGCCGCGTGCGTTCGGGACGACCGCCACCGCGAGCTCCGGGGTCTGCTCGTCGACGAACCCGTATCCGGGCGCCGTCTCCCGGAAGAGGCGGAACCAGGCTGCGCCGACCGGGAAGCCGTCGAGGAGCGCGATCATGGCCGTGTCACCGGGACGCCCCCAGGCCTTGACGTACAGCTGCACCGGGCCGGGGCCGGCGTCGGGGGCGCGCTCCTTCCAGTAGTACGCGTGGTGGAGCATGTCTCGCAGGAAGCGAACGTCCTGCGCACCGCCTCTCCGAACGACGACGGCCATGCCTTCCCCCTAGAGCGCGAGCGCCGGCTGCTCGACGAGTGCCACGAGGGTGCGCAGGAACTCGGCGCCGTCGGCGCCGTCGATCGCCCGGTGGTCGCACGTGAGCGTCACCTGCATCAACGGCGCCACGTCGACCTCGCCGTCCACGACGACCGGTGTCTCCTTCACGGCCCCGACCGCCAGGATCGCCACCTGCGGCGGGTTGAGCACGGCGACGAACTGCTCCACCCCGAACATGCCGAGGTTCGAGATCGTGAACGTGCCGCCCTCGAGATCCTGCAACGTCAGCTTGCCGTCGCGGGCGCGGGCGACGAGATCGGCGCGGGCGCGGGCGATCTCCTGCACGCTGCGGCGGTCGGCATCGCGGATCACGGGAACGATGAGGCCGTTCGGGGCGGCCACGGCGATGCCGACGTGGGCCCCTGGATGCCGGTGGATCTCGTCGCCGGTGAACGTCGCGTTGACGGCGCGGTGCCGGACGAGCGCGACACCGACGATGCGCGTCAGCAGGTCGTTGACCGTCGGCTTCACGTCGCCGTCCGCAAGCCGTGCGACGAGCCCTTCGCGGAGATGCAGCGCCTCGGTCATGTCGATCGAGACGCCGAGCTGGAACACCGGCGCCGCCCAGGCCTCGGTGAGCCGGCGCGCGATCGTCTTCCGGATCGTGGTCATGGCCACGACCTCGACCTCGGCCGACGGGGCCGGAAGCGTCACCGGTGACGGAGCGCCGCCGACGGGGGCACGCTCGACATCCTGGGCGACGATGCGACCGTCAGGTCCGGTGCCCGCCAACGCGGCCAGGTCGACCCCCCGCTCACGCGCGATCCGCCGCGCCAGGGGAGATGCCTTGATCCTCGCGCCCGCGGTCGGGCCCACCGAGCCTGCCGCGTCACCGTTGCCGCCCACAGGCAACGCTTGTGGCTCTGAGCCACTTGCTGGTGCGGCGGGTGCGGACACCGGCTCAGCGTCGTTGCGGGCGCCGTCCTCGGCTGCAGGCGGGCCGGCGGCCGACGAGGCATCGTCCGCGTCGCTGCCGATCATCGCGATCGTGGAACCGACCTCGACCTCCCCTTCAGCGACGACGATCTTCAGCAGCACGCCGTCGAAATCCGATTCGACCTCCTGTGTGACCTTGTCCGTGTCGAGCTCGTACAGCGGCTCGCGCTTCCTGACGGCGTCGCCCTCGGCCTTCAGCCAGCGCACGATCGTGCCGGACTCCATGCCCTGCCCGAGCCGCGGCAGCTTGACCTCGGTCGCCATCAGCGCTTCCCGGCCGGGGGAACGCGCGCCGCGACGCGCGGCTCTCCGACGACGAGGTTCATGGTCGCCATTATGCTGACGCAGGATGAAGCTCGTCGATCAGTGGCGCACGATCGAAGCCGGCCTGCCCTCGGGGTGGGAGGAGGTCCGGCTCTCGCTCACGACCGAGCAGCCCGGCGACCTGGCCCGGGCGACGCAGGTGCTCGGCTCGATCAACGCCGGCAAGGTCGGCTCGACGGTCGTCTTTCACGTCAGTAGCACCGCGGGGCCGCACGGCGCCCAGAGGGCGCTCCGCGCCTTCGAGCACCTCGACCGGGACCGCACCTGGTGCCACCTCACGCAGTCCGCGGTCCAGGTGGCCGCCGAGCCGGCACCGGGCGGCACCGGTGCGGTAGACGCATCAGCGACTGCGGCCGCCGGCGTCGCCGAGAGCTGGGACGAGGCGCTCGCCCCCCTGCCCTCAGACTGGACGGATCTCCTCTGCGAGCTCGAGATCGACTCGAGCACGCTGCTGGATCGAACGGCGCTCCTGTGCGCGCCGTTGAACCCGGCCCGCTCCGGCTCACGCGTCGTGTTCACGTTCCGCTGCTCCGGCCGGTCCGGCTACGGCGTCTCACCGGCGATGGCCCGCCGCTGCTTCGAGCGCCTCGACCACGAGGAGATCACGGGCACGACCCGCGTCCTCCGCGTCCTCTCCGACACCGACAACGTCGACACCCAGGGGCCTGTCTGGCTCGTGGGCGGCAAGACGCTGTAGAGACCCGATCCCCCGGGCGCGCGGGGCCACTCAGGAAACGGGAACGCGGCCGCCCTTGAGCACGGGCTTGCGGGCGTCGCTGCCGTAGACGAGCGTTCCTGCGGCGAGCTTGACCTTCCAGGTGACGGTGCCGACGAACTTCACGGTCGTCGACCGGCTCACGCCCGCGCCTGCGAGCCTGACGCCGCGCAAAGCCGAACGATCGCGCACCGTGATCACGGCCGGCCCCACCGCGAGGGCCTTGGCCGGCTTGCCGGCAGGTGTGGCGAGGGTGACGGCTCTGCTCGTAACGGTCAAGACGAGGCGGGTCGGTGCAGGTGTGGCCGGCGGCGCCGGCGTGGCCGGTGGTGTGCCGACGGTGAACGAGCCCGTCATCCGGTCCGGATGCGGGTCGCAGAGGAACGTGTACTTGCCGTCGACGAGGGTGACCGAAAACGTCTTCGTGCCGATCGCCTCGACCTCGGTGCTCACGTCGACCCCGCCCGGGCCCTGGAGATGGAAGTTGTGCTCCTCCGACTTGTCGTCGACGGTGAGCGAGTACGTTCCCGGATCGAGCTGCCGCACGGGCGCTCCCGATGCGTCCCGGAGGGAGATCGTGAATCCGGGCCCGACGGTGCCGCTGAGTGGCGTCCCGTCGGCGCCGGCGACTCCGGCGAGCACGAGGCCGGCAAGACAGATCGTGATCAACAGGCGCGGAAAGGTCATCGTCCCCTTCCTACGTCCCGATCCCCGAATCGGTTTTCTCACCCGCGGAGCTCTGCCCCGAAGCCCTCGACGAGCGCGGCGACGACACGCTCCCTGACGACGGCCGCGTCGTCGTCCGACAACGTCCGGTCGGGCGCCTGGAGCGAGAGGTGGATCGCGACCGACTTGCGGCCTTCGCCCGCCTGATCGCCGCGGTAGACGTCGAAGACGCGTGCTTCCCGCAGCTCCGGCGCCCCCGCCGTCGAGCGCCACGTCGACGAGCGCGGCCGCCTCGACGTCCTCCGCCACGAGCACGGCGATGTCCTGCCGCAGTGGCGGGAACGTGATCACGTCGTCGTAGAGGATCCGCTCGGGGATCGGCGCCGTCAGCTCGACGAGATCCAGCTCGAACACCCCCCACGCACCCTCGAGCAGGGCCGGATGGAGCTCGCCGACCCAGCCGGCATCCGTGGCCGCCGCCTTGCCGGGATGGAGGAACGGCGTCGTCGTTCGCGTCGGCCTGAACTCGAGGTGCAGCGTCTCGTAGACGACCTCGACCGCGCCGCGAGCGGCAGCGAAGCCTCCTGCGACGATGCCGCCGACACGCCAGCGCTCCTCCGGGAGCCCTGCGCCGCTCGGCAGATAGACGCGCGCGAGCTCGAACAGCGCGATGTCGTCGTTGCCTGCGTCCACGTTGACCGCTGCGGCGGCGACCAACCCGTCCAGGAGCGTCGTGCGGAGGATCGCCTGGTCGCCGCTCATCGGATCCGGCAGCCGGATCGCATCGGGGTGCGGGTCCTCCGCGACGAGGCTCCACGTGTAGGCCTCGCTGAACCCGGCGCCGACGAGCACGTCCTCGACGAGGCGCCGCAGCCGCTGCTCCCGGGTCAGGTGACCCGCGACCGCCCGCCGCCGGGGCATCGTGCGGGGAACACGGTCGAGCACGATCCGGGCCACCTCTTCGACGAGGTCGATCTCGCGGGTCACGTCGCGCGCGCGCCAGGTCGGGACCGTGACGTCCCAGTTCTCGTCCACGTCGAACCCGAGCCGCTCGAGGATCCCACGCTGCTCGGCAGGCGCGACCTCGAGACCGACGATCCGATCCGTCCGCTCCGGCCGAAGCCGGACGACGGGACGCGCAGGCAGGCCCGAGTGCACGTCGGCACCGCCCGGTGAGCTCGGCGCCGGCGAGATCGACGAGGAGACGGCTCGCCAGCACGGCGGCGGGCTCCGCCGAATGCGGATCGACGCCCTTCTCCCAGCGATTCGAGCCCTCGGTACGCAGGCCGAGGCGCTCGGACGTGCGAAGGATCCCGATCGGCTCGAAGTTGGCGGCCTCGAGCAGCACCTCGGTCGTCCCGTCCGAGATCTCGCTGTCCTGGCCGCCCATGATCGCCGCGAGGGCGACCGGCTTCGTCCCGTCCGTGATCAGCAGATCCCGCTCGTCCAGCTTCCGTAGCGTGCCGTCGAGGGTGGTCAGCTCCTCGCCGGCCGTGGCCCGGCGCACGAGGATGCGGCCCCCCTCGAGCTTCGCGCGGTCGAACGCGTGCAGTGGGCTCCCGTAGACGTGCATGACGTAGTTCGTCACGTCGACGACGTTCGAGATCGAGCGCATGCCTGCCGCGTGCAAGCGGGCACGGAGCCACATCGGCGACGGCGCGATTGTGACGTCCTTGAACACCCGCCCGATGTAGCGCGGGCAGCCTTCGGGATCGTCGATCGTGACGTCGACCCATTCGGGATGCACGATCGCCGGGTCGTCGACGACGACCGGCAGCAGCTCCCCGTCGAAGAGGGTGGCGACCTCGCGGGCGAGCCCGACCATCGAGAGCAGGTCGACCCGGTTCATCGTCGTCGTGCAATCGAGAACCTGCTCACGCACGGGCAGGACGTCGGCGAGCGGCGTGCCGGGCTCGATCCCGTCGGGCAGCACCATGATCCCGGCGTGGTCGGAGCCGAGGCCGATCTCGTCCTCGGCGAGAATCATCCCGCGCGAGAGCTCGCCGCGCAGCGGCCGCTCGTCGAGCGGTGCCGGGAAGCCCGGCAGCAGCACGCCCGGCAGGCCGACGGCGACGGTGGCACCGACGCCGAAGTTCCAGGCGCCGCAGACGATCTGGCGCGGCTCCCCCTCCCCCACGTCGACCTGGCAGAGCTGCAGCTTGTCGGCATTCGGGTGCTTGTCGGCGGCGACGACCTTGCCGACCCGCAAGAACGAGAGGTTGTCCCCTTCGTCGGCGACGCCGACGTCGATCACGCGCTCGACCTCGAGCGCCGAGACGTTGAGCCGGCGAGCGATCTCGTGCGCGGTCGCGTCGACGCTGACGTACTCGCGCAACCAGGAGAGAGGCGCTCGCACTAGAACTGCCTCGAGAAGCGGAGGTCGTTGCGCCAGAGCTCGCGCAGGTCGGGGAACTCGTGACGCAGCATGGCGATGCGCTCGAGGCCCCAGCCGAAGGCGAAGCCGCTGTATCGCTCCGGGTCGTAGCCGACCGCCGCGAAGACCGTCGGGTCGACCATCCCCGCGCCCCCGACCTCGATCCAGCCGGAGTGGCGGCAGACGTGACAGCCGTCCCCGTCGCAGACGTGGCAGGACACGTACGCCTCGATCGACGGCTCCGTGAACGGGAAAGTAGTGGGTGCGGAACTCGGTGCGCCGCTGCTCACCGAACAGCTTGCGCAGCAGGAGGTCGAGCGTGCCGGTCAGGTCGGCCAGGGTGATGCCCTCGTCGACGGCGAGCCCCTCGACCTGGTGGAAGATGGGCGAATGCGTCGCGTCCGGTGTGTCGCGACGATAGGTCCGCCCCAGCGAGACGATGTAGACGGGCGGCTCCTGCGCCTCCATGGTCCTGATCTGAGACGGCGACGTCTCGGTTCGGAGCACTGTCGTCTCGTCGACGAAGAGCGTCGCGAGCGGCGAGCGCGCCGGGTGACCGGCCGGGAAGTTGAGCGCGTCGAAGTTGTAGTGGGTCGTCTCGACCTCGCGGCCGTCGACGACGCCGTACCCGAGGCCGAGGAAGACGTCCTCCACCTCCCGCCTGATCTGGGTGATCAGGTGCAGCCGCCCGCGCGCATAGCCACCGGCCGGGAGCGTCACGTCGGCGCGCTCGGTCGTCAGCCGGGCGTCGAGCTCCGCCCGCGCGAGCTCCTGCTCGCGACTGTCGATGGTCGCCTCGAGCCGCTCGCGGACGGCGTTCAGCGCCATTCCGGTCTCGCGGTCGCGCACCTCGCGGAGCGCCTGCTTGATCGCGCTCTTGCGCCCCAGGTACTCGACGCGAACCGCCTCGATCTCGTCCGTCGAGGATGCGGCCGCTGCGGCGGCGAGTCCTTCGCGCTCGAGTGCGTCGGCATCCATGAGGGGTCGAGCGTACCAACGCGCCCGCCCCGGAACGCCTCCCTACACTGCCGCTGTGGCGCTCTACGACTCCATCGCAGGGATCTACGACCCGTGGAGCGCCTCGGTCGTCGAGGACATCGCGTTCTACGTCGAGGAGGCGAAGCGAGTGCGACGGGCCCGTCGTCGAGCTGGCCGTCGGGTCGGGGCGGATCGCCGTTCCCATCGCGCAGGCGGGGTGCACCGTGATCGGGGTCGACCTCTCCCCGGGGATGCTGGCCGTCGCGCGCGCGCTCGCCGACGAGCACGGCGTCGGCTCACGCGTCGACCTCCGGGTCGGCGACCTGCGCGAGCCCCCCGTCGACGAGTGCGTGCCGCTCGTCATCTGCCCCTTCCGCTCGCTGCTGCACATGCCCGACGAGGCCGAGAAGCTCCGCGCCCTGCGGGCGGCACACGCGCTGCTCGAGCCGGGCGGCCGGCTCGTGTTCGACGTGTTCGCACCGAGCCCCGAGGACATCGCCGAGACCGACGGCCTCTGGCTCGAGCGCGAGCAGGGCATCTTCGAGCGCGCCGACTGGGACGAGTCGACGCGGACGCTGCGGCTGTCGGTGCGTTCGGGCGACGCCGCCGCCGCGATGGAGCTGCACTGGCTCTCGGCGATCGAGTGGCGGCGCCTGATCGACGAGGCGGGCTTCGACGTCGCCGCACTCTACGGCTGGTTCGACCGGCGGCCGTTCAGGGGCGGCGAGGACATGATCTGGGTCTGCAAGAAGCGCGAGACCGGTGACAGGCTCGTCGTAACGCGTGTCATCGGGCGAGGCTTACCCGGGCTTCGCGTAGAGTCAGAGTCCGCACGTGATCGCCGTCTGGATCATCCTCGCGCTCGTCGTCGTCCTCGCGATCTACCTGATCGCGCTCTACAACGGCCTCGTCACGAAGCGCAACCGGGTCGACAACGCCTGGGCGCAGATCGAGGTGCAGCTCAAGCGACGCCGCGACCTGATCCCGAACCTCGTCGAGACGGTCAAGGGCTACGCGGCCCACGAGCGCGGTACCTTCGAAGCCGTCACGCAGGCGCGGGCCGCCGCAGCGGGTGCGCAGGGCCCGGCCGCGACCGCGGCTGCCGAGGGCATCCTCACCCAGGCGCTCGGCCGGCTGTTCGCGGTCGCCGAGGCCTACCCCGACCTGAAGGCGAGCACCAACTTCCTCGACCTCCAGGCGCAGCTGCAGGACACCGAGAACAAGATCGCGGTCTCGCGCCAGGTCTACAACGACACGGTGCTGACGTTCAACAACGCGATCCAGGTGTTCCCGGCCGTGTTGATCGCCGGCCCGTTCGGCTTCACCCGCCGCGAGTTCTTCGAGGTCGAGGATGCCGCCGACCGCGAGGTCCCGGTGGTCAGCTTCCAGCCGGCCGCTCCGGCACGCCCCGGCAGCTCCCCCCGCCGGCGATGCGCCCGCGCCGCCGAGCGCCTAGCCTCCTCCTCGCCGCGGCGCTCGCCGCGCTCGCGATCGCGGGGGCCGCCGACGCGAAGTCCTTCTCGCTGCCGCAGGCCGCCGTCTCGGTGCAGGTCACCCCGGACGGCAGCCTCGTCGTCGACGAGCTGATCACCTACGCGTTCAGCGGCCCGTTCAGCGGCGGCTACCGCGAGATCCCGCTCCGCACCGGCGAGACGATCGACGAGGTGCGGGTGACCGAGAACGGCCGCGCCTACCGTCCGGGCGGCTGCACCGCGCTCGGCTGCGCCGATGCCGCCGGACACGTTCGGGACGGCCGTCGTCGGCGGAGCTCGGTGCGCATCGTGTGGCACTACCGGGCCTCCGACGAGCTCCGCACCTTCGTCGTCCACTACCGGCTCCGCGGCGTCGCGGTCGCCTACGACGACGTCGTCGACGTCAACCTCCAGGTCTGGGGCTCCGAGTGGAAGGAGCCGCTCGGCCGCCTCACCGTGACCGAGACGGCACCCGGCAAGATCCTCAAGGCCTGGGGCCACCCCGTCTACGTGCGCGGGGACGTCCAGCTCGCCGGCCGGAAGGCGCTCCTGCGGGCGCTGAACGTCCCCGCCGGACAGTACGTCGAGCTCCGCACCGTGATCCCGCGCGCGGCGTTCCGCTCGACCGCTGGGCATGAAGGTCGCCGCCGGCAACGGCCTCCCGAAGATCGTCGCCGAGGAGACGGCGGACGCAGCCCGGTTCGAGAAGGACAGCGAGCGGATCGAGAACGCGAAGCGTCACCCGTGGCGGTACGCCCTGTACCTGCTCCTGCTCGGCACGATCCCGGCGTTCCTCGCCGTCGGCGGCGTCTTCTGGTTCTACGGGCGCGAGCTCGAGACCGGCTACGACCGCGAGTACGAGCAGGAGCCGCCGACGGAGACGGAGCCCGCGCTCGTCCCGACGCTGCTCCGGCAGGGAGGCGAGGCCGGCTCGTTCGAGTTCACCGCGACGCTGTTCGACCTGATCCGCCGGGGCATCTTCACCTCGACCCAGGTCACGACGGAGCGCGCGACCTGGGGCGGTCTGCGCAGCGAGAGCGTCTCGGACCTCGAGCTCGCGTCCGGGAACCGGGACGAGCCCCTGAAGCCGTGGGAGAACGCCGTCGCCCACGTCGTCGACGGCGTGCTCGAAGAAGGCCCCGAGCGCCTGTCGCGCTTCCGGGAGCGGATCGAGGACGACCGGGCATCGATGAGCAAGCACTTCACGTCGTTCAAGGCGAACGTGGGCACCGAGGCCGGCAACCGGAAGTGGTTCATCTCACGCGGAGCCGTGCCGCTGGTGCTCGCCCTGCTCGCGTTCGCCGCGATCGGGGCGCTGCTCTTCTATCTCCGCCGTCGACGGCTGGCGCTCGGTGTATCCACGGTGGAACGACGTCGTCCTCCTCGGCCTCGCGGTGGCCGCGTTCGTGAACGCCGCGATCGTGCTCGGAGCGCTCACGCAGCGGAGGCTCTGGCGCCGCCGCTCGCGGGCCGGGAACGTCGAGGCGGAGCGCTGGGAGGCCTTCCGCCGCTATCTCACCGACTTCCCGCGCCTCCAGGAGGCGCCACCCGCGACGCTCGCCCTCTGGGAGCGGTTCCTCGTCTACGGGATCGCCTTCGGGATCGCCGACCGTGTCTTGCAGGCTGCCCATCTTGCTATGCCCGAGGAGCTCGCGCAGGCCTCGTCGATCTACTGGATCTCGAACGGTGGCGAGCTCGGCAGCGGCGCCTCCGTCGATGGGCATCGGCGACCTCGCCTCGGGCTTCGGCTCGGCCCTCGCCCCGCCGTCCTCCGGCTCGGGCGGCGGCGGCGGCGGCTTCTCGGGCGGCGGCGGGGGCGGCGGAGGCGGCGGCGGCGGCGGCGCCTGGTAGGGCCTGTCCGCGACGGACATCTTGCGCTGGGCTCCGTCTGCGGGCACTCTTCGTGAGACGGAAGAACGAGACGTCGCGATCCTGATGCAGGCCGTCTTCGACATCAGGGCTGACGTCCGAGACCTCCTCGACCTGTTCAGAGAGGAGGACGACGATGGAGAAGAAGAAGACGAATGGAGCAGAGCTAGGGCAGGCACGCGAACGTTGGGCCGCGACCGACCCGAGCGATGCGCGAGCTTCGTGAGCGGATCGACTACCACCGGGCGCGCCTCGCGGCAGCCGAGCGCGATCAGGGAGAGCGGCGCGAGAGCTCGTAGAGCGCGATCGCGCCCGCGGCGGCGACGTTGAGCGACTCCGCGTCGCCCGGCATCGGGATCGATCGCGACCGCGTCGCACGCCGCCAGGAGCTCGTCCGGCAGGCCCGTCCGCTCCGCGCCGAGCACGATCGTCACCGGACCGGCGAGGTCGACGTCCGTCGAGCGGCACGCCGCCGCTCGCGTCGAGCGCGACCTGACGGCCGGGCCGCTCGTCCCAGCGGCACGAGCGGCACCCGGAAGATCGCGCCGGCGCTCGCCCGCAGCGCCTTCTGGCGAGAGCGGATCGGCGCAGCCCTCCGAGAGCGAGACGGCTGCGCCGAAGGCGTCGGCCGAGCGGATCAGGGTGCCCACGTTGCCGGGGTCGGAGAGCTGCCAGAGGGCGAGGCACGTGTCCCGCGTTCCGCGTGGAAGGTCGTCGCGGCGGAAGACGCCGATCGCGCGGGGCGGGTGCGGCAACGTCGACACGCCGGCGAGCAGCTCCGGCTCGACGTTCTCCCCGGCGACGAGCAGCTCGACGGGCTCGATCCCGGCAGCGAGCGCGGCGTCGCAGAGATCCTCGCCCTCGCAGGCGAAGAGGCCCGTCTCCTCGCGCTCCTTCTTGCGCTGCAGCGCGCGGACGAGCTTCAGCTTCGGGTTGTCCTTCGACGTGATCATGGGCTGTCCCGCCGGTCGTGCCGATTTCCGTGCAAGCCGGCGGTCGCGACGAGGTGTTCGTGCTTCACGAGGTGGCGTCGCCGAGGATCACGCGCGCAGGGCGCGGATCCTCGGCAGGATCAGGTCAGGCTGCCTCGGCGCCCGCAGCCGGCTGCTCGAGCGCGGCCTTCGCCTGCTCGGCGACCGCGGCAAACGCCGCGGGATCGGAGACCGCGATGTCGGCGAGCGACTTGCGGTCGAGCTCGATCCCGGCCTTGTGCACGCCCGAGATGAACTGGTTGTAGGAGAGGCCGTGCTGCCTCGCCGCCGCGTTGATCCGGACGATCCAGAGCCGCCGGAACGTGCGCTTCTTGTTCTTCCGGTCGCGGTAGGCGTAGGTGAGCGAGTGCTCGACCTGCTCCTTCGCGTAGGTGTAGTGCGAGTTCTTGAGGCCCCAGTAGCCCTTCGCCTGCTCGAGGACCTTACGGCGCTTCTTGCGCGCGGCAACGGATCGCTTCACCCTGGGCATCGGTTACCTCATCCCCAGCAGTCGCTTGACGCGCGGCACGTCGTTCGCCGCCACCGGCTGATCCTTGCGGAAGCCGCGCTTACGCTTCGAGCTCTTGTGCTCGAGGTTGTGGCTCTTCATCGCGTGGCGACGGATCAACTTCCCCGTTCCGCTCACCTTGAAGCGCTTCTTCGCTCCGCTTCCCGTCTTGACTTTCGGCATCTGGCTTCACTCCTGCGTTTTTCGTCGGCCCGAAGACCATGATCATGTTCCGGCCATCGATCAGAGGCGGCTGCTCGATCTGCCCGACCTCCTTGATGTCCTCTGCGAGCCGCATCAGGAGGTCGCGACCGCGCTCGGGGTGCAGGTTCTCCCTGCCCCGGAACATGATCGTGACCTTGACCTTCGCCCGCCCGTTGAGAAAGCGAACGACGTGGCCCTTCTTCGTCTCGTAGTCGTGGATTCCGATCTTCGGTCTGAGCTTGATCTCCTTGACGTTGATCTGCGACTGGTGCTTGCGCGCGATCTTTGCCTTCTGTTCCTGCTCGTAGCGGTACTTCCCGTAATCCATCACCCGCGCGACGGGCGGGTCTGCCTGCGCTGCCACCTCGACGAGGTCGAGGTTCCGGCTGTAGGCGTACTCGCGCGCCTCGTCGGTCGACTTGATCCCGATCTGCTCTCCGTCCTCGCCCACGAGCCTCACGTTCGGCACGCGAATCTGGTCGTTGATCCGCTCGGTCTGGACGACGGGCCGGGTCCTGTCCTCAGGACGCCGCCGGGGTCTCAAAGGCTTCTCACCAAGCTGTGTCTCTCTTCAAAGCCGTGCTGTTCCTTCCCTGAGACGTCAAGATCTTCCTGAAACGCGAAGCGCCGCTGGCAAGCAGCGGCACCGTTTCCCTCGTCGTTCGACTCGGTTGAACCCGCGTAGCTCGTGGCTCCGGAGGTGAGGGTAACGGCCCCTACTTTGCAGGCGGAAAGCGTAGCAGGGCGCGGCGCGCCCCGCGAGCCCTATTCGCGCGAGGGGGCAACGGCGGCCGCCAGATCCTCCAGCAGCTCCGCGAGCGAGCGCGTCGACTGGCCCTCGCCGCGCGTGCGCACCGCGAGCGCCGCCTCCGACTCGCGCTCGCCGTAGACCACGACGACCGGGATCTTCTCGAGCTCGCTGTCGCGGATCCGCTTGCCGAGCGTCTCGTCGCGGTCGTCGACGTCGACGCGGTAGCCGGCCTCCCGGATTCGCCCGGCGATCACATGTGCGCCCTCGCGGTGCTGCTCGCTCACGGCCAGCAGCCGCACCTGGACCGGAGCGAGCCAGAGCGGGAACGCGCCGCCGTAATGCTCGATCAGGATCGCCATGAATCGCTCGAACGAGCCGTAGAGTGCACGGTGGATCACGATCGGCATGTGCTCCCTGGTTGTCCGCGCCCATGTACGTGAGGCCGAACCGGGCAGGCATCTGCATGTCGTACTGGATCGTGCCCGTCTGCCAGGCGCGCCCGAGCACGTCGTCGAGGAAGAGGTCGATCTTGGGGCCGTAGAACGCCCCGCCGCCTGCATCCACCTCGTAGGGCATCCCATGGCGCTCGAGCGCGACCCGCAACGCGCCCTCGGCCCGATCCCACTGCGCGTCCTCGCCGAGCCGGTTGTCGGGGCGGGTGGAGAGCGTCGCCCGTGGCTCCATCCCGAAAAGGCCGTAGAGGTAGTTGACGAAGTCGATCGCGGCATCGATCTCGGCGGGCACCTGCTCCTCGGTGCAGAAGATGTGGGCGTCGTCCTGGGTGACGAACCGCACGCGGGTGAGGCCGTGGAGAGCGCCCGCGAGCTCGTTGCGGTGCAGCGGTGCGGCTTCGGCGTAGCGGATCGGCAGGTCGCGGTAGCTCCGCAGCTGGCTGCCGAACAGCAGCATGTGGCCCGGGCAGTTCATCGGCTTGATCCCGAGGACCTGATCGTCGTCACCGGGGATCAGGAACATGTCCTCCCGGAACTTTTCCCAGTGGCCCGAGGTCTCCCAGAGCGCCTTGTCGTAGAGCAGCGGCGTCTTCACCTCGCTGTAGCCGCGCTTGGCGTTCTCGGTGCGGCGGACCGCCTCGAGCTCGTTGTAGATCGTCATCCCCTTCGGGTGCCAGAACGGCGAGCCCGGCGAGTGCTCGTCGAAATGGAACAGATCGAGCTCGCGCCCGAGCTTGCGGTGGTCGCGCGCGCGGGCCTGCTCGAGCCGCTCGAGATGCGCGTCGAGGTCCTTCTGGCTGAAGAACGCCGTCCCGTAGATGCGCGTCAGCTGCGTGTTCTTCTCGTCGCCGCGCCAGTAGGCGCCGGCGAGCGAGGTGAGCTTGAAGGCCTTGATCGGCGCCGAGGTCTGCAGGTGCGGGCCGCGGCAGAGGTCGGTGAAGTCGCCCTGGGTGTAGAGCGAGATCGCGCCCTCGGCAGTCGTCGACCAGCTCGACCTTGTACTGCTCGCCCTCGGCCGTGAAGCGCGCCCGCGCCTCGTCGGCCGTGATCTCCTCGCGCTCCCAGGCCCGCCCCTCGTCGAGCTCGCGCTGCACCTCGGCCTCGATCGCCTCGAGGTCGGCGTCGTTGATCGGCGTCGGGAAGTCGAAGTCGTAGTAGAAGCCGTTGTCGATCGGCGGGCCGATCGCGACCTTGACGCCCGGGTGGAGCCGCCGCACCGCCTCGGCGAGCAGATGGGCGGCCGAGTGACGGAGAACGGCGAGCGCATCGGGATCCTGCGTGTCGCGGGTCGTCAGGATCTGGAGCTTCGCCCCGGGAGCGAGTGGCAGGCGCAGGTCCTGCGGCACGCCGTCGGCCTTCACGAGCACGGCCTGCTCCGCGAGCTTCGGCCCGATCGCGCGGGCGGCCTCGAGGCCGGTGGCGCCGTCGGGCAGCTCGAGCTCGGTCGAATCGGGGAGGATCACCTTCACGCTGCCAGGATAGTCGTGACGCGCGGCGTGAGGTTCACTCGTCCCAGCGATACGCGGGCTCGTCCCCTGCTGCCGACGAGTCGTGCATGCCGCTGCCCGTCTACACGGGTCCGTTCGGCCCCACCCAGGCCGAGAGACTTCTCTGGCGGGCCGGCTTCGGTCCTCGCCCCGGTGAAGAACGGTCACTTGCCTCCCGGGGGCTGGACGGCGCCGTCGCCGGCCTGCTCCAGACCGGGCCCGACCGGCTCGTCGGCAAGTCGCCCAAGGTGAACGGGCGCCGGCTGTTCCCACTCGACAAGTTCGGTCACGATCACCTCTGGTGGCTCGACCGCATGGTGCGCACGAGCCGCCCGCTGACCGAGCGCATGACCCTCGTCTGGCACGACTGGTTCGCCACCTCGAACGAGACCGTCGGCTCGCAACGCCTGATGATCCGGCAGAACAACATGTTCCGCCGCTCGGGGCTCGGCTCGTTCCCCGGCCTCGTACTGCGCGTGACCGAGAACCCCGCGATGCTGCTCTACCTGAACGGGCTCGAGAGCGAGAAGGGCGCTCCCAACGAGAACTACGCGCGCGAGCTGATGGAGCTGTTCACCCTCGGCCACGGCTCCGGCTACACGGAGCGCGACGTGCGCGAGCAGGCCCGCGCCCTGACCGGATTCACCGCGCGTTACAGGGACGGGTACGGCTGGGTCAAGTTCCGCTTCGACCCCAACCGCCACGACGACGCGATGAAGGTCGTGTTCGACAAGCCCGGACCGTACGGCTGGAAGCAGGCCGTCAACCTGACGATCACGCATCCCGCCCACAAGACGTTCTTCACCCGCAAGCTCTGGGGCTATTTCATTCCGGAGC
Source organism: uncultured Thermoleophilia bacterium (assembly GCA_963792455.1). Taxonomy (GTDB): domain Bacteria; phylum Actinomycetota; class Thermoleophilia; order Gaiellales; family Gaiellaceae; genus Gaiella. The sequence continues at coordinate 433,196 of CAWBWA010000011.1, read as the reverse complement.
CCGCGGACGACGAGACCCAGGCCGCCCTCGAGGCACTGTACGTCCAGTCCGGCTACTCCACGAGGCAGGTTCTGAGCGCGATCCTCAAGCATCCCCGCCTCTACGAGGGGCCGCGGATGGTGAAGCCGCCCGCCGTCTACCTCGCCGGCATGCTGCGGACGCTCGGCGACCGGATCTCGACGGAGGACTGGGTCTGGCTCTCGATCCAGGCCGGCCAGCTGCTCTTCTATCCGCCGAACGTCTCGGGCTGGAACGACGAGCGCTGGCTCGATACGTCGACGTTCCACGCGCGCTGGAACATGGCCGCAAGGGTGCTGCGAAAGCACGCCTTTCACCCCGACCACACCAGACGAGGAGAGGTTCCCGCCGATCCCGCCAAGCTCGTCGACCGCGCCGTCTCCTTCTGGGGGATCCAGGTCTCCGACACGACCCGCCGTTCGCTTCTGGCCTACGCCCAGAAGACCATGGGCGCCGCCGTCGCCGACGACGACCGACAGAGGAAGTTCCCGCCCATGACCCTGAACGCGCTCCGCCACCTCGTCGCCGCCTCACCGGAGATGCAGACCGCATGAACTGCTGCAACGAGTTCTCGCGCTCCACTCTCCTCCGGCGCGCCGTCGCCGAGGCCGGCAACGGGCTCCCCGCGATCGAGCCCGGGATGCCGGCCCCGGCCGGCACGGGCCTCGACCGCCGGACCTTCCTCTCCCGCACGGTCGGGGCGGCACTGACCGTCTACGGCGCTTCGGCGCTCGGCCCGCGGCTGCTCGACGACGGCATCGCCCGCGCCGCGGCCACCGGGGGCGCCGGACGGAACGTGCTCGTCTCGGTCTTCGCGCCCGGTGGCTGGGACGCGCTCTCGCTCCTCTACCCGACCGGCGACCCGCGGTATCGCAAGCTGCGGAGCTCGCTCGCTCTCAAGCCGGGCGACGGGCCGGCCTTCCGCTCTGACTCACGGCTGCACTGGCATCCGTCGCTGCAGCCGCTCGCACGGCTCCACGCCCGCGGTCGCCTGACCGTGTTCCCTTCGATCGGCTACGCCCATCCCGACCAGTCGCACTTCACCTCCCGGCACTTCTGGGAGGTCGGCGCGCTCGACCCGCAGGCGGGCACCGGCTGGCTCGGCCGCCTGCTCGACGTGATCGGCGACGAGGAGAACGCGATGCAGGGCCTGTCTCTCGACGGCGCCCTCCTCCCTTCCCTCGCGACCGCCCGGGTGCCGGTGGCGACGCTCTCGAGCCCGTCCGACTACGGATTCGGCTCGCACAACGTCTGGGACGTGCCGGGCGAGCTGTTGCACGACGCGATCGGCTCACTCGGTGCGCTCTCGGCCGACCCCGATCCCGTTCTCGCCCAGGCGGGCGGAACCGTGAAGCAGGCCGACGCCCTGCGACGCCAGCTCGCCCGGTTCGTGGGCAAGGACGGCCAGGTGCACATCAATCCGAAGGCGAAGTACCCCGAGACCGACTTCGGCCGCCGCCTCTCGGGCCTCGCCGCGCTGCTCGACGCGAACTTCCCGATCCGGACCGCCGCGCTCACCGGCCCGGGCTCCTACGACACCCACGCCGACCAGCAGGGGCCGTTGCAGGACGGCGCCACGCAGATGGCCGAGGGCCTCGCCGCGTTCCAGCACGACCTCGAGCGGCGCGGCATCGCAGGGCGCGTGCTCACGCTCGTGTGGAGCGAGTTCGGCAGGCGTGCGCAGCAGAACGACTCGAACGGAACAGACCACGGCGCCGCCGGCGTGGCGTTCCTGATGGGGACGAAGGTGCGGCAGCGGATGGTCGGCGAGTTCCCGGGGCTGACGAAGGGCCTCGACCGGGACGGCAACCTCCGGGCCACGTCCGATTTCCGCGCCGTCTACTCCTCGCTCGCGGAGCAGTGGTTCGACGTGGATGCCGCCCGGATCATCCCGGATGCGGCGAAGATGCCGAGAATGAGGCTCGTCGCGTGAAGCGCCTCACGATCCTCGTCGCGGCCGCGGTTGCCGGCCTCGCTGCCCTGCCTGCAGGTGCGGGCACCGAGCGCCTCTCGTTCGTCCAGGTCGTCGAGAAGGAGTTCACACTGACCCTCTCGCGGCCGAGCGTCCGCTCCGGCAGTGTCAGCCTCGAGCTCGTCAACTTCGGGATGGACGCCCACGATCTGGTCGTGAAGAGCGTGAAGGCGGGATCGAAGCCGGTCAGGTTCAAGCAGCTCGATCCTCGCGGGCGCACCGAGCGCACGCTGCGGATGACACCCGGCCGCTATTCGCTCTGGTGCTCCCTCTCGAACCACAAGGCGCGCGGCATGCGCGCGACGCTCGTCGTCACGAAGTAGGGGTCAAGAAACACGCGTCTCCGGGCGATAAGAAGGAACTGATGGCAACGATTCCCCGCTACACAGGGCCGTTCCGGACGGCGGAGGCCGAGCGTCTCCTCTGGCGCGCCGGCTTCGGCCCCCGCCGCGGGCAGGCCGCGAGCCTCGCCCGGCTCGGGCTCGACGGGGCCGTGCGCTCGCTCACCCACCCTCCGGGCGAGCGCTGGATCGGCCCTCGCCCCCACGACGACAAGGGCCGGCCGCTCGCTCCCGCCGATGCGTGGGGCCACGACCACCTCTGGTGGCTCGATCGCATGGTTCGCACCCGGCGGCCGCTCGTCGAGCGGATGACGCTGGTCTGGCACGACTGGTTCGCGACCTCCAACTGCGGGCGTGGGCTCGCAGAAGCTGATGCTCGCCCAGAACCGGCTCCTGCGCCGCCAGGCGCTCGGCAGATTCGACCGCCTGCTCGTCTCGATCACCGCCAACCCGGCGATGCTGATCTGGCTGTCCGGTACCGACAACCGCAAGGGCGAGCCGAACGAGAACTACGGCCGCGAGCTGATGGAGCTCTTCACGCTCGGCGAGGGCAACGGCTACACGGAGCGCGACGTCCGCGAGCAGGCCCGTGCGCTCACCGGCTGGACGAGCACGTGGAAGAAGGGCAAGGGGCAGACGGACTTTCGCTTCGACCCGCAGCGCCACGACCCCGGGACGAAGACCGTGTTCGGCAAGCGAGGTGCGTACTCGTGGCGCGACTCGGTCGCGCTGTGCATTCACCACCCGAAGCACGCGCCGTTCTTCGTCGAGAAGCTGTGGAGCTACTTCATCCCCGAGCCCCCCGATGCGAAGACCCGTGCGGGCCTGGAGGAGATCTACCGCAAGGAATTCGAGGTGCGCCCGGTGCTCGAGGCGATCCTCCGCCATCCGGCCCTCTACACGGGCCCGCGCATGGTGAAACCGCCGGTCGTCTACATCGCCGGCCTCCTGCGCGGCCTCAATCGCGGCATCGACACGACGGCCTGGGTCTGGCTGGCCGACGGCGCCGGCCAGCGCCTCTTCAATCCGCCGAACGTCGCCGGCTGGGACGATTCCCGCTGGCTCGACACGAATGCGTTCCGGGGCCGCTGGTACATCGCGAACACCGCACTCGAGAAGGTGTCGCTCGGCGACCGCAAGGGGAAGAAGGGGCCGAAGGTGCCGAACGATCCCGAGGCGATCGTGAAGGGCGCCCTGGCCGTGCTCGGAAATCCGACGATCCGCCCCGAGACGCACCGCGAGCTGCTCGCGTTCGCCCGCGGCTCCCTGAAGGGTGCGACCGGCTGGAAGGCCGAGTCCTACCCGCCGCTCGTCGCGAACGCGGTGCGCCAGCTCCTCGCCGTCTCCCCCGACCTCCAGACCTGCTGATGGCCTGCTGCGACGAGCACTCACGATCGGAGATCGTCCGGCGAGGGCTGGCCGAGGCGGGCCGCGGCCTTCCGGCGATCGAGCCTGGGATGCCGATGCCTGCGGGAACGGGGCTCGACCGGCGTACCTTCATCGCCCGCGGTGCCGGGCTCGCGCTCGCCGTGTACGGCGGTACTGCGCTGCGCCCACAGGTGTTCGACGAGGGGATTGCCGCAGCGGCAGCGGCGAGCCCGCAACAGAAGGTGCTCGTGTCCGTGTTCCTCGACGGTGGCGCCGATGCCCTGTCGCTCCTCGCGCCGACCGGCGATCCCCTCTATCGCCAGCTGCGGCCCCGGCTCGCCCTCGCCGCCGGTTCCGGGCCGGCGTTCGCCGAGGATCCGAGCCTCACCTGGCACCCGTCGCTCGCCCCGCTCGCACAGCTGCACGGCGAGGGGAAGGTGAGCGTGATGCCCGGAATCGGCTACGACCATCCGAACCAGTCGCACTTCACCTCGCGGCACTTCTGGGAGGTCGGTGCGGCCGACGAGCGGCTCGCGACCGGCTGGCTCGGCCGCTACCTCGACCGGGTCGGGAAGCCCGACAACCCGCTGCAGGGGCTCTCGCTCGACTGGAGCCTGCAGCCGTCGCTCGCGACGGCGAAGATGCCCGTGGCCGCCGTCGACGCGCCCGACCGCTACGACTTCTGGGCCCGCGGCGTCTGGGGCGAGGTGTCAGAGCGCATGGTCGACGCGATCGGGCGGCTCGGCGCCCTTCCCACCCGCGGTGACCCCGGCCTCGAGGCAGCGAGCGATGCTGCGCGCCAGTCGGCGAGGCTCTACGACCAGCTGACGCCGTTCCGGCCGAAGGACGACCGCAAGACCCTCGTCAGCCCCGTCCCCTACCCGCCGGGCGACGACCCCTTTCCCCGGCGCCTCGCCGGCCTCGCGGCCATGCTCGCGGCGGGGCTGCCGCTGCGCGTCGTGGCGCTGTCCGCTCCCGGCGGCTACGACACGCACGACAACCAGGCCCAGGAGCTCGCGGACGACCTCGAGCTCACGGCTGCGTCGCTCCTCGCCTTCCAGCGCGACCTCGAGGCGCGTGGCCTGGCCGACCGCGTCCTCGTGCACGTGTGGACGGAGTTCGGCCGCCGGGCGAAGGAGAACGGCTCCGGAGGCACCGATCACGGTGCCGCGGGGACGGGCTTCCTGATCGGCTCCCGCGCTGCCGGGACGATGATCGGCGAGTTTCCGGGCCTCGCGAAGCTCGACGAGGACGGCAATCTCCGCGCGACCGCCGACTTCCGGGGCCTCTACGGCGCCATCCTCGAGGATTGGCTCGGAACCGACGCCGAGGCGATCATCCCCGGCGCCCGGAAGTTCGCGCGGCCGACGATCCTCCGATGAGACGCGTCGCGGCGGCGCTTCTGCTCGCGGCGGCGATCGTGCCGCTCACGGCGGCCGCTGCGCCGGCCCCGGCGCGATTGCAGGTGTCCGCGGACGAGTTCTCGCTCGCTCTCTCACGCACCTCGCTGAAGAGCGGGCCGGCGATCGTGGAGCTCGTCAACTACGGCGAGGACGACCACGACCTGGCGCTGCGGCGGGTTGCGCTCGGCGCGAAGACCTATCGGATCGGCATCGTCCACCCCGGCAAGACCGGCGATCTCGAGGCGCGGCTGCGCCCGGGCAGCTACCGGCTGTGGTGCACCCTCGCCGGCCACCGCGCCCGCGGGATGACGGCGACGCTGCGGGTGCGCACTCCGGCGAGCTAGAACGACCAGTCAGGAACGGACGAGGCGATCGCCGGGTGCGATGCCGACGCGGGCTGCCTCGCCGGCGGTGAGCTCGAGTGTCGCCTTCGCCCCCCGCTGCTTGACGGCACGCCACGCCGGCACGGCCTCGCGCACCGAGAGCACGCACATCTCCGCGTCGAGAAAGACGACGTCGATCGGAAACCGCATGAACATCGTGTGCACGGAGCCCGTGCGCGGGAACAACATCCCTTCGCCTGCCGGGAGGCCGGAGCGCCCGAGCAGGCCGCGCATCCGGGTCCAGGGCCTCGTTGCCACAGCGCAACGATCGCATGCAACCGTGCCGTCGCCACGCCGGAGTGTGACCTTGTCCACGAACCCCGGTTCGACCCGGGAAGCCTCCACCCTGCCCGGAAGGGGGAAGAAATCCCTGGAACGAGGGATACCCAGTCCGGCTCCGATCACCTTCACTGAGTCGCAACGAGCGATGGAGGAACTGTGCGCTGCGGCAACCGAGGCAAGGTGAAAGACGAGTCCGGGCAGGTGCTCGTGCTCGCGACGATCATGATGGTGGTGCTGATCGCCATCGCCGGCTTCGCGATCGACGTCGGCCACGCCTACCTCGTGCAGCGTCAGCTTCAAGCTGCGACGGACGCCGCCGCACTCGCGGGTGCGCTCGACCTCCCGGACAGCGCCGTCGCGATTCAGACCGCCACGAACTACGGCCCCGAACCGGGGAAGAAGAATGCGTTCAGCTCGAACGACAACGCTGCGATCACCGTCCAGACGAAGTGCGTACAGGCGATCGTCACGGGCTGCACCCCGTCGAACGGCCAGGTCAACTCGATCAGCGTCAAGTCGACCTCGGTGGTGAAGACCGTGTTCGCGAAGGTGATCGGCTTCGACTCGTTCACCGTGAACGCGCACCGCCACGGCGTGCTCGCCCTGCTCGGTGAAGCCGCTCGACATCATGATCGTCCTCGACCGTACGGGCTCCATGTGCCAGGTCAGCAATCCGCAGAGGACCCGGGGTGATCCAGGATCCGAAGGTGAACGCCATCGATCCCGGCACCGGTCGGCCTTACGGGAATCCGCGGGGCTGCACCGATCTCACGAACGCCAAGGACGGAGTCACCACGTTTCTCTCCCTGATGAAGCCGCAGTTTCACCACGTCGGCCTGGCGGTCCTCCCTCCGGTCGCCAACGCATCGACGCAGGCGGGAAGGTGTGCGGCACCAACTGCAACCCAGAACTACAACTACGACAATCGGAACGCTGCCTACACGCTGGTCGGCCTTTCGTCGGACTACCTCAATGCCAGCTCCAGCTACGTGCAGACACTCACGTGCCTGCCGGCGGTCGGGCGCACGGCGTATGCCGATGCGATCGATTCCGCGCAGAAGGAGCTCGCGACCAACGGCCGGCAAGGCGTTCAGAAGGCGATGATCTTCCTTTCCGACGGCGCCGCCAACACCGGCGGCACGTGGCATTCGTCGTCATCTCCATATCGGACGAATCCGTGCCGCCAGGGAATCACATCGGCGCAATGGGCAAAGGATGCTGGAACGACGGTGTACGCCATCGGGTACGACCTGAATGGAAATGGCACCGACCCCGAGCAGTGTTCGGACGCTGTCTCAATTACGTCCCTGAAGGCGATGCAGGACATCGCCTCATCGCCTGCCACCTTCTACAACAAGCCTGATCCTGGGCAGTTGAACACGATCTTCATGACAATCGCAGCAGATATATTCCGAACTGCACAGCTTATCGACGACTCTCTCACCTAGAGCGCGAATACCTCAGCCTTACGATCTCGAGGCGCCGCTCGGCGCCTCGACTCGTGCGTGAGGATTTATCACTCTGGTCTCGCGTGTGCGACCGCGTACGAGGGCTAGGCACTGCGCGACAGACATACTCGAGCACGCCTTGTATATAGGTGCGGATCGCGCGCACGGGCCCCTTGGGATCCCAGCGCGTAGCAATCGCACCCCGAGGGCACAAAGTCGGGCTAACGTCTGTTTTACAGGGCTTTCGACGCATCCCTCACGTGAGTGATCGTGCTCTCAGATCCCTCTTCTGAGGGATACAAGGGTCTTGCATTCTCCCCCTTTTGCGCCATGCTCTGTCCAAGTTAATTCACGTCCAATATGCGGACTTAAACAAACGGGAGGGAGGTGAAATCACATGACTGCATTTCTCGCAAATCTCTACCTTCGGGCCATCACCGTGCGTGATCGCGAGGAGGGTCAGACGATGGCCGAGTACGGTGTCATCATGGCACTCATCGCCGTGCTTCTGCATTGGCGCCGTCACGCTGCTCGGTGGACGCTCGACACGGCACTCGACAAGGTCATCAGCTACGGCATCTCCAGCCGGAGGGTGATGGTGGCGATCTCATAGTCTGAGTGAACCACCATCACCGCTTCGAATTCTACGTTCGAACTTTGCAGTAACTGGAAAGGAAATTTCCGATGATTTTCAACCTCAACACCCATAAGCAAGAAGAGGGTCAGGCGATGGTCGAATTTGCCCTCGTTCGTACCGGTCCTGCTCATGCTGGTGTTCGGGATCATCCAGTTCGGGATCCTGTTCAACCGGTCTCTGACCGTTGCCGACGCTGTACGGGCCGGTGCGACGGCAGGGAGCGGTCAGTCGGACACTCCCGGGCGGACCGGCTGCAGCAACGGCAGCGCAGAGGCACGAGTACGTTCTGCGGCTGCCGGCTCGTTGAGCGATGCCGCCGACCCGACGAGCTCTCGTCGTCACCGTCACATCGACATTCGCTCAGGGCAGTGACATCACCGTGAAGGCGACCTATCCGTACACGGTCAACATATTCGGCGTCCCGGTGACATCCGGACGATTCTACAAGCGAGACAACGGAGCGTGTGGAATGACGATCGACTATCGCATCAGGAACATCGTGATCGCCGCGGCACTCGCGGCGGCGGCTGTCCTCCTGACCGTCGTCTACGTGACGTCGGCCCAGAATGACGCCGCAACCGGCAAGGAGAACGTGACGGTCTACGTGCCGGCGAAGGACTATGCAATCGGGACAGCGGGCAGCACGATCGCCGGCAACCTCGACAAGCAGACGATCGCGCGCAAGTACGCGGCACCCGAGGCAGTGACGGATCCGGCAGCGCTCAAGGGCCTCTATCTCACCCAGCCTGTCTACGCCGGTGAGCAGCTGACCCTCAATCGCTTCGCACTTCCGAAGCAGCAGGGCGTCCGTGCGGAGCTCAAGGGTGATCAGCGAGCCGTGCAGGTGCCGGGTACCGCTGATCAGGTGCTCGCAGGCATCCTTCTCGCGGGCGACCGCGTCGATGTCGTCGCGAACCTGAAGGACCCGGAGAACAACGGCGTCGTGAAGAGCTCGGTCGTGCTTCGCAACCTCCGTGTTCTCCAGACGGAGGATCTGCAGACCGAGACCGAGAACGGTCACGCGGCGATTCTCGCCGTGACGGACGACCAGGCCCAGCGCCTGTACTACGTGATGAAGAACGGCGACTGGACGCTGCAGCTGCGGCCGGTCAAGAAGCCGAAGGACAGCAGCCGCTCGACGGACACGTACACGACGGTGCTCGCCGGAGGCAGCAAGTGACCACGCTCGCCACAGGCAGCCGCAAGGAGACGCTCCGGGTCGTCGTGACCGGCACCTTCGACGGCGAGTCCGCCCTGCACGAGGCGCTCGACGCCCCGGGCAGCGGGCTCGACGTCATCGCCTGGACATCCGAGGTACGGGACGCGGTTCCGTACCTCGGAGTCGAGGGCGTCGACGCGGTGCTGCTCGGAGCCGGCCGAGGCGGCGGTTCGACCCCGGCTCTCTTCGAGACGGAGGTGGCAGTGATCCGCCTGCAGACGCAGGCACCGATCGTGCTCCTCGTGGCGGAAGCGTATGCCGACCTCGTCGAGACGGCGTTCGCCGCCGGCGTCGACGACGTGCTCGTGTTGCCGCAGCCGGTCGAGACCATCGCGTTCTCGATCCGGAAGGCTCATGAGTCGGGCCGGCGTGGCCACCGGTATGGCCCGCAGGATCCAGATGTGCCGCGCGGCCGTGTGATCACCGTCTTCTCGCCCAAGGGTGGTACGGGCAAGACGGTGCTCTCGACCAACCTTGCCGCCTACCTGGCCGGCAAGACCGACAAGCGCGTGCTGCTGATCGATCTCGATCTGCAGTTCGGCGACGCCGCGATCATGCTCGGGATCGATCCCGAGCGGACGATGTACGAGCTCGTGCAGGCGCCGGGCAGCCCTCGACGCCGGCAAGCTCGCGGGCTACACGACCCACCACCGGTCGGGTCTCGATGTGCTCGCCGCACCCATGCGACCGGAGGATGCCGAGCTCGTGACCGAGGCGAAGGTCCTGCAGCTTCTCGAAGTAGCCCGCGGAGCCTACGACATCGTCGTCATCGACACGTCACCGTTCTTCTACGGGCCTATGCTTGCCGTCCTGCGGCAGACCGACCAGATGCTGATGCTCTGCGGGCTCGACGTCCCGACGCTGAAGAACGTCAAGTTGAGCCTGCACACGCTCGAGATGCTGGGCTTCCCGGCATCGCGCACGAGCCTCGTGCTCAACCGCGTCACCCCGAAGGTCGGCCTCAAGAAGGAGGACGTCGAAGGGGTGCTCGGGCTCGCGGTCAGCTTCGAGATCCCGAACGATCCCGTTGTGGCGCCGTCGGTCAACAGCGGCGCCGTCGCTGCACTCGTCCAGGGCGACTCGGAGTTCGCCCAGGCGCTAACCGTCATCGCGAACTCGATCGAGCAGGTCGGCTTGCCGGTCAGCCCAGCGGGTCGCGGAAGCCCCGAAGCGGCGCTGGCTCGCGTCACGCCGCGTCCTCGAAGGGAGGGCATCATGAACCTCGAAGACCAGCTCCGGGGCGACCAGAGCGGCGCCGGTAGCGCCCGTCTCACCGAGCGCATCCAGGTGGAGGAAGTGGAACCAGTTTCGCTCCTCGAGGACGGACGCCGCGCGTCGGGCGTGTCGGATCCTTACGCGCAGCTCAAGACCGATGTGCAGCGGACCGTGATCCCGAAGCTCGGGCCCTGGCTGTTCTCGAACCAGGAATCACCCGATCTTCGCCGTGAGGTGACCGAATCGGTCGCCACGGCGCTGGACGCGTCGGGCACACCGCTCGCGGCCGTCGATCGTGAGCGCCTGATCGAGGAGATCGCAGCCGACATCCTCGGCTACGGACCTCTCGAGCGGTTCCTCGCCGACGACACCGTCACCGAGGTGATGGTGAACGGGTTCGACCGCGTCTTCATCGAGCGCGGAGGCAAGATCGAGGCGACGGACGCGAGCTTCGTCGACGACGATCACCTGCAGCGCATCATCGACAAGATCGTCTCCCGCGTCGGTCGGCGTGTCGACGAGAGCTCGCCGATGGTCGATGCACGCCTGCCCGACGGCAGCCGCGTCAATGCGATCATCCCGCCGCTCTCGCTCGGCGGGCCGACGCTGACGATCCGCAAGTTCGCGGCCGATCCGTACACGATCGAGAACCTGATCGAGTTCGGCTCGCTGACACCCGAAGGCGGCGCACTTCCTCCAGTCGCTGCGTTCAGGGCAAGCTCAACGTCCTGATCTCGGGAGGTACCGGCACAGGCAAGACGACGCTGCTGAATGCGCTGTCGGCTTCGATCCCGGACGAGGAGCGGATCGTCACGATCGAGGACGCGGCCGAGCTGCAGCTGCAGCAGGGCCACGTGATCCGCCTCGAGTCGCGGCCGGCCAACATCGAGGGCGAGGGTGAGGTTCGCATTCGCGAGCTCGTCCGCAATGCCCTGCGCATGCGGCCCGACCGGATCGTCGTCGGCGAGGTGCGCGGCGCCGAGACGCTGGACATGCTGCAGGCGATGAACACCGGTCATGAAGGGTCGCTGACGACGATTCATGCGAACTCGCCACGCGACGCCCTCGGTCGGCTCGAGACCCTGGTGCTGATGTCGGGCCTCGAGATCCCGCTCCACGCGATCCGCGAGCAGATCTCGAGCGCACTCGACGTGATCATTCACATCTCACGGCTCGTCGACGGCTCACGGCGCATCTCGCATGTGACCGAGGTGCTCGGGATGGAGTCCGAGGTGATCACGCTCCAGGACGTCTTCGCGGCGCGCCCGGTGAGTGACCGTGCAGCGGCACACGGCTCGATGTCGTTCCTGCGGCCGCTCGAGTGCACGGGCCTCCAGCCCCACTTCCAGCACAAGCTGGCCGGGCACGGCGTCATCCTGCCAGAGGACTTCTATCAGCCCGAGACACAGCTCCAGGTCGTCTCGGTCGAACGGAGGATCGCTATGAGGTCGCTCTTCTTCGACTCGGCCGTCGGTCCCCTCGTCGTTGGACTCGCGAGTCGGTTGCCTCATGCTCGTCGCGACCCTCGTCGCGCTCGCAAAGCCACGCGGTGCGTGGCTCAAGAGTCGGCTCGAGCCGTACGGGGCGACGGGGGCAGCGTGGCTGTCGGTGGTTCTGCGAACGCGATCGGGGCGGAAGCCGGATGGCGCTCGGGCGTCGATCGTCTCTTCGGTGCGACCGAGCGGACACTCGACAACACCAGCGCCTGGGGCTCTCTCGAGCGATTGATCGAGCGTTCGCACCTTTCGGTGCACCCGGCGCAGCTTCTCTTCTGGGCGACGGCGGCCGGGCGTCGCGACGGCAGTGCTCGTCAGCCTCCTCGTCAGCTCCCGCGCTCATCGTGATCGCTGCGTTCTCGGGGGCTCTGCTCATACCCTTTGCCTGGGTCTCCTCGAAGGGGCTGCACCGGCTGCGGGCGTTCGACGACCAGCTGCCCGACGTCCTCATGACCATGGCGGGATCGCTAAAGGTCGGACAGAGCTTCGACCACAGCATGCGGGCGATCGCAGACGACGGTCAGGCTCCCGCGAGTGACGAATTCGGACGCGTGCTCAGCGAGACACGTCTCGGGCGTCCCGTCGACGAGGCCCTCGAGGCCATGGCGGATCGAATCAAGTCGGACGATCTCCGTTTCGTGCTCATGTCGGTGGCGATCCAGCGTGAGATCGGCGGCAGCATGGCCGAACTGTTCCAGACCGTCTCGGACACCGTTCGGGCGCGACAGCAGTTCCGCCGCAAGGTACGGGCGCTGACGGCGATGGGGCGCGCTTCGGCCTACCTCCTCGTTGCCCTGCCACTCGTCACGGCAGCATTCATCACGATCGTCAACCCGGGGTACCTCAAACCGCTCGTCGAGACATCGGCAGACCGGATCATGCTGGTCACGGTCGTCGTGATGATGACGATCGGCTCCCTTATCCTCAAGAAGATCGTCTCGATCAAGGGGTGATGCTCGATGCTGCTTCTACTCGCGTTCGTCTGCCTCGCCGGCGCACTCGTTCTCGTCGGCCAGCTCGTCACGAAGCCCACGCGTGCCCGTCAGGAGTCCCTGCGCCGGGCGAAGCTCGTACGCCGAGACGTCACGCATGAGCGTAGCTGACCCGCTGCTCGAGCGGCTCAACGAACGTTACGCAGGGCGACTTGCCCACTTCGCGGCCGGCTCGACCCTCGGGCGACCGAGGATCGGATCGGATTCAAGCTCGTGTCGGCGGGGTTGCCGAAGACGTATCTCGCCGATTGGCTTCCTCGCGACGAAAGTGGTCCTCGGCGCCGCGGGCATCGCGCTCGGCGTCGTACTCGGCGCATTCACCGGAAATCCGCTGCGAGCGTTGTTCCTTGGCGCAGTCGGCGGTGCCATTGGCTTCTTCGGGCCGGACACCGTTGTCTCGAGGCGAACCAGGAAGCGTCGTGAGGAGATGAGGCGCGAGCTTGCCGGATGCGCTCGACGTCCTCGCCGTCAGCGTCGAGGCCGGCCTCGGTTTCGACGCTGCGCTGGCACGGCTCGGTCGAGTATCTCGATGGCCCGCTCGTCGAGGAGTTCCTTCTCGTCCTCGCCGAGCTTCGGATCGGCGAAAGCCGTTCGACAGGCGCTCCGCAAGATGGCGGATCGGGTCGACATCCCCGAGTTGACGTCCGTCGTCAGCTCTCTCATCCAGGCCGAACAGCTCGGTAGCCCACTCGGGCGGATGCTGCGGATCCAGGCGGAGGAGTCGCGCGGTCGGCGGCAGGTCGCAGCCGAGGAGAAGGCGATGAAGGCTCCGGTCAAGATGCTCGTGCCGACGGCGACTCTTCATCTTCCCGGCGATGTTCGTCGTGATCCTCGGCCCCGCGGTCCTGCGGCATCAACGAGGCTTTCTAGGAGCACTCGAGGCGCAGGCCCGGACGTCGTCCGGGCCTGCGCCTCACGAGATCGCCTCCTTGGCCCTGACGACTGTCACGACGCCGCCCGAGCCGCCGAGCCAGGCCCGCTCGAAGGCTGCACGCGGGTAGGTGCGCTTCACCTCGCCATTCGTCGGCGCGGCAGGGTCGTTGACGATCGGCTCGCCCGCCTCGGTGACGCCCCGGACGACGACGAGGTGCCCGGCCGTCCCCTCGGCGAGCGCGAAGCCCGGGAGCTCGCCCGGCCCGGCAGCGAGTGACGCAATCACGGGGACGCCCGCCTCGAGCAGCTCCTCGACCTCGCGGAGGGATCCGAGTCCCGTGACGACCGCATCGAGCCCGAAGCCGGCGGCGTACGCTGCGCCGAACGACCAGTTGCCACACCCGCCGTAGGCAGCGTCGTACGTGTGACGAGCCGCGTGATCGACCTGCGGGTCGTCGTGCCCCTCCCCCACCCAGGCGAGATCGGCTGCGGAAGGGCCGGCACCCCAGTACGCGAGCACCATCGCAAGCGATGCGGGACTGCACCACGACGCGCCGCCGCCGTCGTACTCGGGGAAGTGACCGCGGTGCGACATCTGCGCGAAGGCCGGCACATCGAGGTCGATCGCACGGCCGAGTGGCTCACTGACCGTGGACGGCGCCGAAGGGCGCGCCCTCCCGGAAAAGACGGCGAGCGCATGCAGCCGTGCGGCGCCGGAGCCGACGACGCGGATGCGATACGCCTCGAGCGAGCGCTCGGCGGCGCGCAGGACGTCGACGTCGACCGTTGCGAGCACGTCGATCTGCCCGGGTACCGAGGTGCGGCAGAAGTGCTCGTCGCCGGCCGCCCAGCGTCCGAGGCTGAGCCACTGGCTCACGTCTGCGCCGGCCTTGACCTGTGCCTCGACTTCGACGTGCGAGTCGCCGGGTGTGTTGGCAGCCCAGGAGCAGATCAGCTCGGTGAACGCCCCCGGCGTCACCCAGGAACTCGTCCAGACACCGTGGCCGGCCTCGAGCGCCGCCGGCTGGAACCGCGTCAGCAAGTGCGGCTGTGCCGCTAGCTGCGGCCGCCGCCGAGGAGCGACAGCAGAAGCATGAAGACGTTGAAAACGTCGAGGAAGATCGATGCGGCCAGCAGAGGTGCGGCACGAATCGAGTCGGCCCGGCGAAGCCGCTGGAAGTCGTACATCGTGTAGCCCGCGAAGATAACGAGGCCGAGCACCGCGTAGATGACGCTGCCGCCGGGGATCGAGACGAACATCAGCACGATCCCGAACACGATCAGCCCGAGCAGTGCGAAGAAGGCAAGCCTCGCGATCTTCGAGAGATCGCGGCGCGTTGCGTAGCCGTAGGTACCGCAGCCACCGATGAACAGACCGGTCAGCGCCGCTGCCTGCCAGAGCGCCTGCGGCTGCACCTCGGCGTAGTAGGCGAGAGTCGGCGCGACCGCGATCCCGAGGAAGGCGCCCATGCCGAAGAGCAGTCCGATCGCGAGCTGCTCGGAGCGGCGAATCGCGACGTTGAGGCCGAGGATGCATCCGATTGCTCCGATGAAGGCGACGATCCCCCAGCCACGGGAGATATCGCGACCGAGATAGGCGCCGAGACCTGCGACGAGACACGTGAGGGCGACGAGGCCCATCGTCTGGCCGAAGATGGCGCGGGAGCGGTCGCGGCTGACGGCGACCGGCTGCTGGGAGACCTGCTCGAGGCTGCTCATCCCAGCATCGTACTCATCGGGACGGGGGTCGCGGAGCGCCGGTCAGCGTGGGCTCGGAATGAGTCAGCAGAAGCGTACGCGATTCCCTCGTGCGGGCTACGCCGGACGGGGGATGCGTCATGGTCGAGAGTTGCCGATACCTCGACCGTGGCGCGGTTCACCGACGAGACGGGCATGAGACGCCCTGTGTCAACCCCTGGCGGGGCGCTGGTGGCGCCGGATGTGAGCCCGGACGTCCGGCTGAAGCCGGACGCCGCGCCGGCGACAGGCTTCAGCCTGTCGTCCGGGCTGGAGCGGGTGGCATGAGCTCACTGGCCGACATCGGCGATCTCTCGTCGCTCTCCGATGCCGAGCTCGGCATGCACGTGGAACGCCTCGAGCGCGAGGAGCGAGCGGCCTCGAGCCGCCGCACCAGGCTGCACGACCGGATCAGCTTCGTCCAGGCGGGCGGCTATGCCGACGCCGAACTGGCGGACGAGCAGCTGGCATCGCTGCGTGCCGCCGAGCAAGAGCTCTCGGAACGGCGTCAGCTCCTTCATCGAGAGCTCGACGAGCTCCGCTCAGAGCGCAGCCGGCGGCGCATGGAGCTGTAGGGCCCTCCGGCCGCCGGCCCGCCCGGCCACCACCCAGCCAGAGCCGTGCGGGAACGTCACGTGTCCGCGGTTGTATCTATGCTCGAGGTGATGCCACGCCTCTACGGAGAACGGATCAGCGACGCAGAGAGCGCTGAGTTGATCGCAAAGCTCCGCGCACGGGGCAGCTCGGACGCGATCGTCGCGGCCAATACCGTCGGCAAGGGCCCGAGCCGCGACGCGACCGTGGCGACCTCGATCCAGGCACGGGACGCGATCCTGCGCGAGCTGCGCGACTGGGAGGATCTCGACGAGACGGCACCGAGCCTTGCCGGGTTGCGCGATCGTCTCGCGGCTCCCCAGCAAGGGCTCAGGATCATCTAGCCTGAATCCACCGCGTTCGCGGCGCGAGACCTCGCCTCCCGGTCACGAACAACGGCGGGCGACAAAGGCTGAAGGTGAGGATGTGTGGGACCTATCCTGAGAGCACCGGATCCTAGGACGCACGGGCTGTCCGACCGCCCGGGCCGTCGAGCGTCACGCGCAGCGCGATCGTTTGCCCCTGTCGGCCGAACACGACGGTTCGGGCACCCTGCGCCTCCGCGTCCCGCTCGCCGATCACGCCCGGCCGGCGCGAGGTCATCGTGGTAGGCGCTCGCGCACTCGCCTCCGCGGCGGCCACCGGAGTCGCGCTGATCGCGATCGGGATGGGCTCCGCCGCGCCTCCTACCTCAGGCCCTCCCACTCCAGGCCCGCCCGCGCCGCGCTCCCCGGTGGCCGACGGGGCGGCGACGCGCCACCTGCTCGACGACCGCCTGCGCCAGATCGCCGAGCACGGCCGCCTCGGAGGGGCCGAGGTGAGCCTCGCGGAGGCTCGGCGGTCCGGTCTCGCCGTCCGGGACGGACGCGTCAGGGTCATCGTGGAGGGAGCGGGTGCGAGCCGCGCGATCTCCCTGGCAGGAGGGACGGTCGAGGCAACGGCCGCAGGCCTCGTCCAGGCGCTCGTGGAGCCGGCCGACCTGGCGGCGCTCGCGGCGGGTGCCGGTGTGGAGGGCGTAAGGCCGCCGGCATCGTTCAGCGAGGCCTCGGTGACCGGCGAGGCGCTCGCGACGACCGGTGCAGCGCAGTTCGGTGGCGTCGGCACAGGAGCGGGAACCACGATCGCCGTCGTGGATCTCAGCTTTGCCGGCTTCGCGGCGGCCCAGGCCCAGGGCGAGATTCCGGCGGACGCGGTCACCTTCGACCACTGCAGCGGACGGCTCAACAGCGGCGACGGGCACGGGACGGCGGTAGCGGAGATCGTTCACGAGGTCGCACCCGGCGCCCGGCTCCTCCTGATCTGCGTGAACTCCGAGGTGACGCTGTCACGGGCCGTCGACGACGCGATCGCGCAGGGAGCAGCGATCATCAGCCACTCCGTGCAGTGGTTCAACACGAGCCGTGGCGACGGATCCGGCGGCGCCGGGTCACCCGACTCGAGTGTCGCCAGGGCCAGAAGTCACGGGATCGTCTGGGTCAACGCCGCGGGAAACGCGGCCCGAACACACTGGGGCGGCACGTTTGCCGATCCGAACGGAAACGCCCGGCACGAGTTTGCTCCCGGAGACGAAGGCAACGGCATGACGGCCCGTCCCGGTGCCCAGCTGTGCGTACGACTCAAATGGGACGAATGGCCGACGTCGTCCTCCGACTACGACCTCTACCTCGAGCGGACCTCCGACGGCGCCGTCCTTGCATCGTCGACGAACGCCCAGCGGACGACCCCGTCCCCGCCCACCGAGGTGGTGTGCTGGACGAACCCCGGTGCTGCCGACCTGTCCGTCGACGCCGTGATCACCCGGGTCTCCGCGCCGGCCTCCCCCCGCCTCGATCTCTTCACCGACGCGCGACTGCAGGTTCAGGTCGCCGCCCAGAGCACCGTCGAGCCGGCCTCGTCGCCGGCGGCGATCGCGGTGGGCGCGGCATGCTGGAGCGGTACCGCCATCCAGCCCTACAGCTCCGTCGGCCCGACGATCGACGGACGCACCAAGCCGGATCTGATCGGCCCTGACGCAGTCTCGACGCAGACGTTCGGCCCTTCGACCTCGTGTACGACCGGCTTCACCGGCACGTCCGCCGCTACGCCGTACGTGGCCGGGCTGCTGGCGCTCCGCCGCAGTGCCCAGCCGGGAAGCTCGGCCACCGCACTCGAGGCGGCCCTCGCCACCGACGCGACCGACCTCGGCATCAGCGGCAAGGACAACCTGACGGGGGCGGGGCTCGTCTGGCTTCCGAGCCCTGCCGCCTCGCCCGGGCAGGTCGTGTACGCGGTCGCGGGCGAGAGCCCCGCCGACCGGGACCTGGTCGTGTCGTCTCCCGACGGCGAGCACCCGGTTCGGATCACCGGGGCGGGCGCCGACGACACGGATCCCGCGATCGACGCGTCGGGAGGCCGCGTCGCGTTCACGCGCACCTCCCCTGCGGGCGTCGACGTCTACGTCGTCAAGACAGACGGATCCGGTCTGACGCAGCTCACGACGAGCGCCGGCCGGGACATGCAACCGTCCTGGTCGCCCGACGGCACCAGAATCGCCTTCGCGAGCGAGCGGGACGGCGACTTCGGGCTCTGGGCAATGAATGCGGACGGGACGGGCCAGGTGCGGCTCACGGTGGGAACCGCTCGCAGCCCGAGCTGGTCGCCAGACGGCACGCGGATCGCGTACAGCTCCCTGTCACCCGGCTCCGGCTATGACATCTGGGTGGCCAAGGCCGACGGGACGTCTCCGCTGCGGCTGACGACGGGGCTCGCCGACGAGACGTCACCGGCCTGGGCGACGTCCGGGCAGATCGCCTACGCCGTGGCCGGGACGATCCATGCGCTGAACGCGGACGGAAGCAACGATGTGGTGCTGGTGCAGGCCGACCCCCAGGGCACTGCGAGTGAGCCCGCGTGGTCGCCGGATGGCTCGGGTCTCGTCTTCGTCAAGGGCACCACCCTCTGGCGCTCGTCGTCGACGGGCGCGAGCCCGTCGCGACTGACCCCTCCGATCGGTGCGAGCGCTCCCGTCTGGGGCATCCGGCCGCTGCCGCCGCCACCTTCCCCCGGTGGTGGCGGCGGAGGCGGAAGCGGCACACCGGACGTGGTGCTGACCTCCGTCGCCGACCGCGCCACTGCGAGCCTCGGCGAGACGGTCGCCTTCCGCTACGAGGCCCGGCTCGGGTCGTCGGCTCCGGCCACGAAGGTGGTGCTGACCGTCGAGCTGCCCCCGAATACCGAGCTGGTCTCCACCAGGGTGAACCGCGGTGGTGGATGCACGGGCACGAGAACGATCGTGTGCGATCTGGACTTCCTCTCGGAGGGCCTCGTCGCAACGGTGGAGATCCTCGCCAGGGTGACGGGCCCGGGCGAGATCGTGGCCGTCGCGACTGCCCGGGTGGCGCCGGCTGATGCCGACCCCTCGAACAACGTCGCGACCGCGAGCGTACGGCCCGCCACGACGGCCCCCATCCTGCCACCACGAGCTCCGAGCGCGCGGAAAGGCGTCACGCGCACGGGGACGGCGAAGCCGGACGTGTTGCGCGGGACACCGTTCGCAGACGTCCTCAGGGGCCTCGGCGGCGCCGACCGCCTGTTCGGGCTCGGCGGGGCCGACACGCTGAGCGGTGGGCCGGGCAAGGACCTCCTGAGCGGAGGAGACGGCAACGACACGATCGCGGCGCGCGACGGGGCGCGAGATTCGATCAGCTGTGGTCGCGGCCGCGACGTCGTCGTGGCCGACCGCCTCGACCGGGTGGCACGCGACTGCGAGATCATCCGGCGCTGAGCCCGGGAGCACACCGGCCCGTCACAGGATCGAGATCCTGGAGGCGCCGTCGACCGTTGACGTATCCGATCGCTTTCATATGATCCGGGGTAGGGGGATCAGGGGCAAGGCGAAAGCGTGGACGCGCCGAGTGGCGGCGACGCTTCGGTCGCTTCCTGGTCGAATGAGAGATACGGGGGGACTGACGTTCGTATGGGCATCGCAGAGCAGGGGATCTGGATCGAGAGCGACGAAGAGAGCAACGTGTTCCCGCCGCGCGGCGGGAACGGCAGCGGGCGGGTGCAACTCGTGCGCGTCGCACCAGTGCCACGCGTCACGGGCGTGCGGCAGCGGCGTACTACCGGACCGGGCGGGCTCACACGCCGCGAGGTCGAGGTGCTCCAGCTCGTCTCGAGCGGGATGACGAATCGCGCCGCCGCCCGCACGCTCTGGGTGACGAGCGAGACGGTGAAATTCCACCTCACCAACGTCTACCGCAAGCTCGGCGTCTCGAACCGCGTCGAGGCGTCCCGGTGGGCGCACGAGAACGGCGTCGCCGACAGCGTGTAGAACGATGTCGGCGCCGTTCTTCTCAACCCCGACCCTCTGCCGCGACCCGGGGTGCCGTCGGCCCTCTCGCTAGGGCTTCGCCAGGACGCTGGCGGGGGCTTTGCGGGGCTTTGCCTTGAAGCGGATCTCGTAGTCCGTCCAGAGGCCGTCCGGCGACTTGGCCTCGCCCCGGATGACGTACGTCCTTCCGGCTGCGACGCTTCCGGCCGGGAGGACGACGCGAACCGGCAGCGCGCCGGCTTTCGTCGTCTTCGTCGCGAGGACGGTGGCACCCTTCGCGGAGGTCGCGGTGCCGAGGCGGCTGCCCTTGAGCAGGGTGAGCTTCTTCGCGCTCGCGACGGAGGTCACCCACGCCCGCACTGCCGTTCGCGGCTTACCGGGCACAGCCAGCGCCGACGCCGCGATCCACGTCTTGCCGAGCGGCGTGGCGGTGGTCGTCTTCGTGACGAGCGCCGCGCCCTTGAAGCCGATGTTGAGAGTCGACGAGCCGCCGGTGGCGGTTCCGGTGATGCGAATCACGTACACGGCCTTCGGGGAGAACCCCTGCGCCGCCAGGATGACCTTGACCGGGAAGGTGGCGGACTTGCCGGCGGCGAGGACGATCTGGGTTGCGCTCGCTTTCGTCGTCACCGAGCCGAGCCTGCTGCCCTTCAGCAGGGTGAGCGGCTTCGTGCTGCCGTTCTGGGTCACCACGAGCTTCAGGTTCGCTTTCCCGGAGTAGAGGGTGAACGTCGTCGTGGCAACCCAGGTCGCGCCGGCGCGGCGCGCCCTCAGGCTCACGTCGCCGAGTGGGACGGTGAGCTGCATCGAGCTCGGGCCGGTCACACCCACGACGGTGGACTGCCCGGACTTGGGTGCCGCGCCGATCGTCGTCAGCTGCGAGGACGACGAGACGCTGTTGTTCGACGGGTTCACGTCGGGTGTGGTCGAGGTGACCGTCGCCTTGAAGGAAAAACTGCCCGACTGGGACGAGCCGAACGCAAGGTCGACCGTGACGAACTCGCCTGCCTTGACCTGGCCGATCGCGCACGTGACGCGACCTGAGCACGTCCCGCGGGTCGAGGTGGCCGACGCGAGCTGGAGACTGTCCGGGATCGTCGCCGTCACGACGACGCCGTCGGCGTCCGACGAGCCGATGTTCCCGACGCGCAACCGGTAGGTCACGCCGCTGCCGGACGTCGCCGTGCTCAGCTGGATGATCAGGTCGGCGCCCGGTCCGCCGCCCGCGCTGCCCCCGGTGACCTTGGCGGTCGGCGCCGAGGACGCGACGCCGTTGGGCAGGATGCCGTTTTTCGCGGTGACGCGGACGCGCATCTGCGCACCGACGTCGGCGGCACCGAGAAGGTAGTAGCCGGTCGTCGCACCGCTGACGGCGCTACAGCTCTCGAGCGTGGCTCCGCTGCAGCGGAGCCACTCGTAGGTGAAGATGAGGGCTTCGTCACGCGGATAGGCCGACCAGGAACCGGTGGAGGCGGCGAGCGTCAGGCCCTGCGCCGCGGTGCCCGTCACGAGCGGCTGCGCGGCCGGGTCGGGGTTGCCGTCGAGGAGCTTGATGATCGGCGCGCCGACGACGACCTCCGTGAGGGCGGTCACGACCTGCACGGTCGCGACGGGATTCGACACCGTGACCACGACCCGCAGCCTCGAGCCCAGGTCGGCGTCGGTGAGCAGATACTGGCTCGAGCCCCCGCACGGCGAAAGCGAGGAGCACGTCTGCGCGCCGCCCGGGGTCAGAGGCACGGCGAGGGGCGGATCGGCGTTGACCGGAACGCAGTCGGCCAGGTTGCCGTCCTCGGGGCAACGCTGCCACTGGTGGGTGATCGCGAGCGGTGGCTGTGTTCCCGGGAAGCCGCTCCAGAGCCCGGAGGTCGCTGTCATGGTCTGGCCGCGCGCCGCCGTGCCGGTGAGGGCCGGCAGGCCGTTCGGTGCGCCGGCGAGATTGACCGGCCCGCCACGGGCGGGCTGTGTGGGGAGGCTCTCCCGCTGCGTGGCGATGGGAGCGGCGTTGTTGTTTGCGAAGACGACGAGCTTGAGCGTGGAGCCGAGATCGGCGTCGGTGACCACATACCGCCACGAGTTGGCGCTGTTCGTGTGCCGGTATGGCTCCGGCCCCGTGGTCACGGCCGGCGCCACGGGAGGCTGCGGGTCGACGACGACGCAGTTGGTACCGGTCGGGCTGCATCGCTGCCACTGGGGCGTCAGAGTCGGGGCGGGGAACGCGAACCACACTCCGGCCGACCCCGTCAGGGTCTCGCCCCGGTTCGGGATGCCGTCGTTCGGCTCCACGATAGTGGGCTTCATGGGGTCGGTACCGCTCTGGAACGGCGCCTGTCTGATCCGCGCCGTCGTGAGTACCGAGAACGCGACACCGGGTGACCCGACGCCGTTCGTCGCCGTCACCTTGACCCGGAGGAACGCGCCGACGTCGGACTGCTGCACCGTGTACGACGTGGCGGTCGCGCCCCCGATGGCCGCGCAGGAGGCGGTGTCCGTCGAGGGGCAGCGCTGCCACTCGTACGCAAACGACGACACGGCAGGCGTGGCGGTCCACGTGCCCGTGCCGGTCGGCGATCGTCACGGCGGGGCCGGCCGTCGAGAAGATGAGGTTGGCATTGCTGGGTGTCAGCCCGGGCACCGCCGTGTTCGTCGGCGGGACGCCCGTGATCGTCAACGAAGCTGTGCCGAGCTTGGTCGCATTCGTCCCCGTGACCGTCTTCACCCCCACAGTGGGGGCGGTGCAGTTCGCGCCGGTGCAGGTGCCGTCGGGAGCGATCGTGAACGTCGTGGTGGGTGTGACGTTGCCGCGCGAGTTGTTGTACTGGTCGAAGCCCTCGGCCGTGTAGGCCTGCGGGGTGCCTGCCTGGACGGTTGCGGAGGACGGCGAGAGCACCAGGTGGTCGAGCGGGCCCACCGTCACGTTCAGCGTCGCCGTGTCGGACTTGTCTCCGTTGTTCCCGGTGACGGTGTGTGCGCCGACCGACGTGCCGGTGCAAGCGGCGCCTGCACACGAGCCTGCCGGGGTGATCGCAAACGTCGTCGACGAGGTCACGTCGCCGAGAGAGTTGTTTGCCGCGTCGAAGCCCTCGGCGGTGTACGCCTGTGCCACGCCGGCCTGAGCCGTGGCGCTCGAGGGGGACACGACGATGTGGTGCAGAGGCCCGACAGTGACGTTCAGCGAGGACGTGGCCGTCTTGCCTCCGTTGTCCCCGGTGACGGTGTGAGCGCCGAGCGCCGTCGCAGTACAGCTTGCGCCGGCACACGAGCCGTTGGGCGAGATCGAGAAGGTCGTCGCCGAGGTGACGTCCCCCAGCGAGTTGTTCGAGGAGTCGAACCCTTCAGCCGAATAGGCCTGCGACCCACCGCTCGCGATGGAGGAGTTCGAGGGAGAGACGACGATGTGATCGAGTGGACCGAGCACGACGGACGTCGGGGCCGAATCCGCGGAGACGGGGCCTCCGTCGGCGTTGGTGATGCTCACCCGAAAGACGAGCGCCTTGTTCTGATCGCTCGCTTGCACGGTGTACGACGGGCCGGTGCCGACGACCGAGCCTGCCGCGAGCCACTCGCGCGTGGTCGTGTCGGCCACGGGCTCGATCGTCCAGTCCCCGTCCGATCCGTTCAGGAGGTCGCCGACGTGGGGCGAGGTGTCGCTGATCGACGGCAAGGTCGTGTTCACGGGCGGAGCCGCACCGGCGACAACGACGATCGCCAGCGCCACGCACGCGGCGCCGGCTGCCAACAACAGTTTCAGCAACGTCCCCCCCAAAGCAATCCCGTCCCCCCGACGGTCGATTCGCGCCCTCTACCATCATGCCCGCAGCGAGACGTCACTACCAGGGTAGGTTTGTTAAGAGCGCCGATCGCCACCTTCGGCGCCACCAACCTAACCCTCTACTTGAGCTTTATGGTTATCCCTGCGGGCTTTGCGGACACGGCAGGCTTGGTGCCTGGATCGACGCCGGAGATCTCGAGCGCGTACTTCCTGCGCCGGTCGAAGTCGCAACTGACCGCGACCCGGTGCTTGCCCGCCCGGATGACCGTCTCCGACAGGGTCAGGAGCTCCGGCTCGCCCGGTGGCAGCGCGGTGACGAGCAGGTCGCCGTTCGGCGACGTGACGGAGATCTGACATTCGCCGGCGCGCGCGGCCAGCAGGAAGACGTCGAGGCGCCCCTTGCCGAGACGGATGTCCTGCGACACCCGCAAGCGAAGGGTGCCGCTGCGGAGGCTGACCTTGCGGACGACTTGCGGCCCCTTGGGGGCGGCGACGGTCGTGCCGCCACCGGTACCGGCCGACGCCCCGGAGCCAGGCTGGCTCGCGGCGGGGGGCGCGACCCGGGCGAGCGCCGCCACCGGATCGACCCTGCCGCCGTTGATGCCGGTCACGGGCACGGACGTCGCCACGAGGGCGTCCACGATCTCGTCCGGACGCAGGGACGGGTTCAACGACAACATCAGGCCGGCGATCCCGGCCACCACCGCGGGAGTGAACGACGTCCCGCACAGCGTGCCGACACCGGCCGCCGGGTCGATGACGAGCTGACAGCCGGGCGCAGAGAGCCTGACCCACGACCCGCGCGTCGACCAGAAGTAGAGAAGGTCGGAGTCGTTCGTCGCTGCAACCGGCACCACGCCCGGGTCGCTCGCCGGGTAGCGCAACGCGTCGGTACCGGTGTTCCCGGCGGACGCGATCACGAGCACGCCCTTGTCGTGCGCATAGCGCATGGCGGCACCCTGGTCGTAGTCGGGCTCGCCCGAGTTGAGCCCGACCGTGATGATCCGTGCTCCGTGGTCGACCGCCCAGTAGACACCCTGTGCGATCTGCTTTCCGGTCGCCTTGCCGTCACTCGTGATCCGCACGGGCATGATCCGGCAGCCCCAGCAATAGCCCGCCGTTTCGATTCCGTTGTTGCCTCGAGCCGCGATCACCGAGGCGATGTGCGTCCCGTGGCCGACCGTATCGCGGGGAGTCGCATCGTTGGCGATGAAGTCCCAGCCCGGGATCAGCTGGCCCTTCAGGTCGTCGATCGACGGATCGACGCCGGTGTCGACGGTCGCGATGACGACGTCTGTCCCGGTCGTCCGCTGCCACACCTCGGGCATCCGGAGCAGGAGCTGCGACCACGACTGACGCCAGTACGGATCGTTCGGCTCGAGGCCCTGCGCCTGCGCTCCCGAAGC
The DNA here is from genome assembly GCA_963792455.1 of uncultured Thermoleophilia bacterium. Lineage (GTDB taxonomy): Bacteria > Actinomycetota > Thermoleophilia > Gaiellales > Gaiellaceae > Gaiella. The sequence continues at coordinate 407,728 of CAWBWA010000011.1, read as the reverse complement.
GAGCAGCAGAGAGAGCAGCACGGCGACGAGCAAGCCCGCCCGAACGAGGTACCCCGAACGCGTCATACCCTCTCACGGTACACGACGCCACCCGGCACGAACAGGCCAGAAAGCCGCTCACCCAGGGGCGCGGGGCAAAGACTACCCGCGTCGTGCGGTTGGGCAAACCTACCCGCCGATCCCTTGATTATGTTACCCCTAAGGGGCACAATGGTGATGGGTGCAGTAGGTCCCCGGCACTCAACGACAGGGGAGGTGCGACTGAGCAACGGCCAACTGACGAGCGCCACCGGGGGAAGGTGGTGCAGATTCAACGTTGCGGCCGATGTCGGTCGCGGAGTCAGTATTCGATCTACGAAGAATGGGGGAGGAAGCAAAGATGCGACTTCGCAAGTTTGGACTTGTGCTGACCATCGCAGTGGGAGCTTTTCTGGCTCTGACTGCGTCGGCCTTCGCAGGCCCCAGCGCAGGAAACGGTGACCCGCAGGCGACGAACGCACCATACGTCGCATGGGTCGGCAATCAGGTTCGCCTGGCCAAGTGCTTCTGGTCGGACGACGTGCGTGACCCGAAGGCCACGCAGGACGGCCTCGCGGGACTGCTCGCGGTGCACGCCGCACTCACGCAGGGCACCTTCTCGACCATGGACTGGTCGGGAGACGTCAACCAGAAGCCCCAGTTCCTGAACGGGAACCAGGGCTCGAACTCGGTCAACGGAACGATCGAGACACAGGGTCACGACGGCGCTTTCCGCGTCGGGCTCTGCTACTCGATTCACGTGGCCTCGGACAAGCCGGGCCTGCAGGTCGTCAAGCTGGCGATCTCGCCGGCCTTCGGCCCGCTCCTCGGCGCGTTCCTCGGCCATGACGTGGCGATCAAGCACGACTTCTTCAACATCTGGCTGACCTCGACGACTCCGCAGATCGTGGAGGTCGACGACAAGTCACCCGGTGGCTACATGGTCGGCGATCCTGCCGGCGACGGCAAGTTCCAGCCGCCGTACGAGGGTGGTCTGAAGGGCGTCAAGGGCCTCGTGAACATCAGGGTCAAGGGGACGTTCCCGCTCGGCAACAACTGGGCCCCCCTCGGACTGGGCACGGTCACGCTGCCGGACGACTGGGCGACTCTTGCGAACGCGCTTGCGTTCGACACGGGCGGCCGCAACGCGATGGCGTGGGACATCCACGACGGCCTGTCGTGGACGCAGACACCGCATGCGCTCGTGGGTCCGTACCCGCCGCATCCGGTGACTCAGGCCTCGTTCGAGGCCGGTAAGGCCGACCACTACAAGGGCAACGGCTGTGTCGGTGCGTCGAACACGTCGACGGATGCCGTGGACAACTGCCTCGGCATCTTCGGGCTGCTGTACAACGACGGCTCGGTCTCGGCTGACGCCGACGTGAGCCTCCTGAGCGACCTGTACGGCTACGGCCCGTTCTCGTCCCTGTTCGGGGTTCACCCGGCGATCGGCCCGTTCGATCAGCTGCGTGAGTACTCGAGCCTGTTCTCGGACGGGATCCTGGACGCCGGCGATGCCCCGATGCCTGCCCTCCGTGTCGACGTGAAGCTCGGCGCCGGCAGCATCGGCTCGCTCGAGAAGGCGGACAAGGAAGACATCTACATCACCGACGAGACCGTCGCGGGCGGATTCCCGCACAACCTGTACGCCCCGTTCTACAAGGCGTACATCCCGGCTGTCGGAATCGCCGGCTGCGGAGAACCCGCACAATGTTCTGGGTCAGAACCTCTTTGGTGCCCGCTCGGGCGTTGCTGGCGCGTTCGCCAACAACTTCCCCGGCTTCATCAACTCGGGTGAGTATGACTTCTGGAACATCTACTCGTGGGCCGAGCGCGGTGGCACGAACGCCTGTAGGGACCCGCTCGGAGCCCTGTATCAGGCGCCGACCGGGAACTCGCACGTGTCCGTCTACACGGACGAGCACGGCGAGGCGTACGTGCTGTTCTACCCGTACACCGGCCTCAACCTGACGCCGGACTCGAACAACCGCTGTGACCTCTCGCCCGGCCTCTACGGCACGGCGACGATCACGGCAACCGGGATGTATCCGGACGAGCCGATCACCTACGAGCCCAACCAGGGCGAGAAGGTGTCGAACACGCTCACGAAGACGGCGAACCACCTCGCCAGCAAGGTGCTCCGGTGCGTCCCGAAGACGGTCGCCACGGCCACCACGCCCGGTGAGGCGCTCTGCGTCGAGACCATCCTCGACTTCAACGGTGACCCGATCAAGGGTGCCCTCGTCCAGTTCTCGAAGGACCCGGCGGGCGGCAAGCTCGACGTGGACTCCGTCAAGGGCGTGTTCGGCGGTCTCACGGTCGACACTCGCGATCAGGTCGTCGTCGCCGACGACCAGTACGAGGATGCGGTCTTCCTGAAGACCGGTGCAGCCGGCCAGGTCAGCGCGCTCGTGACCTACACGGGTGGCTGCGTCAACGTGATCACGGAGAACCTCGGTACGAAGTACGACTCCACCAAGGCGGGAGTCAAGCGGTTCTACGAGATCAACCCGCAGACCGGGCTTCCGTGCACCGCTGGCGGCGGCTCGACCGGCGGCGGCTCGACCGGCGGCGGCTCGACCGGCGGCGGCTCGACCGGCGGCGGCTCGACCAGCGGCGGCTCGGCCTCCACGGTCGTCAGCCTCGGCGGGCCGATCGTCACCGCCCAGCCGGTGCTGCAGACCGGTTCCAAGGCGGCCGTCATCACCACCGCAACGGCGAAGCTCTTCTCCGTCAAGGTGATGCAGACGACCACCGGTCGGTTCCTCGTGGTCAACGTGAAGGGGACGGCCAAGACGGCCAAGCTCCGCTTCACGATCATGGGCAAGAACGGCAAGGTGCTCCGGACGATCGTCCGCACCGTGCCGACGAACAAGGCGTTCAAGATCGCCAACCTGAAGCTCGCCAAGACGGCTGTCTCCGTCAAGGCAAGCCTCGTGGCGTAACCGAACACCGCACGGTAGGAACGATTCGGGGCCCGCATCGCGGGCCCCGAGTCGTTCCCGGCTCCTCGAGCGACCGGGGGGCTGGCGTGGTGGGAGAGGCACACCCATGCAGCGCCGCGAGATACTGCTTGTCGTCGGTCTGGCAGTGGTCGAGGTAGCAGCCCGGAGTGCTGGAGCGGGAGCTCGGTAGTTCAGTGCAGGCCGGTCAGCGGCCGCCCCGATGCCCTGCCGGCGCGAACGGCGTACGTTCGAGCCAGAGACCGAGGAGGTGCGAGAGAGATGAGCATCACGAGCCCGACGACCGGGCGGGAGCCGGTGGGAGCGACACCCGGGACGCCTGCGGAAGAGACCGCGCGCGAGGCCGCGATCTCGAGCCTGAAGCGGAAGCGCAAGTTCGCCGAGGACCTGATCTTCTACCTCGCCGTGAACGGCGTCCTGTGGCTGATCTGGGCGCTCGACGACCCGTCCACGGACGGCGGTCTGCCGTGGCCCGCGTGGGTGTCGATCATCTGGGGCTTCCTGCTCGCGATCGACGCGTGGCGGGCGCACGGGCGCAGGCCGATCGGCCGCGACCGCCCCATCACGGAGGACGAGATCGAGCGCGAGATGAAGCGGGCGAGCGGCCGCTAGGCGAGTGTCAGGGCAGGATCCGACTCGTCTAGACATCTACGCGCGCGAATTCGACCAGGCGTGCGGCGGGCACGACGACTCAGCGAGAAGCTCACCGCCGCCTTCCGGGGGTGCGGCCGCGCTGCAACCTGACCACCGACCTGCCCGCGGGAAGACGAGAGGCCCCTTCCGGGGCCTCTCTCATCTCGTGGATATGGCGTGGTTCCTGGTGTTGCGGTGAGTGGGCGCTACTGGGCTCGAACCAGTGACCCCCAGCTTGTCGAGCTGGTGCTCTCCCAACTGAGCTAAGCGCCCGCGACGTGCGTGAGTAAGCGAGTCTAGCGGTTTCCGCACCGGCCCGAACCCGGATCGGATGCGATGGCATGTGGGTGGTATGCCGGCTGTCGCAATCTCTCTCCTACGCTCACCGCGGATCCTGCGCCGACCCGGGCCCGAGCTTCGCGGCGAGCCCGTCGAGTGCGTGGCGGGCGAGCGTCCTTGAACGTCCCGCCGAGGAACGGCTCCGCGACGCGTAGTAGGCCCTTGAGCTTGAAGTCCGCGCTGTACGTGATGCGGGTACCGCCGCTGCCGGTCGCCTCGAACGCGATCGTGTCGAGCGAGGTCGCCTTCTCCCCCACGCCGTCGAGCACGATGCGGCTGTCCTGCTCGAACGCGGTGACCGTGTAGGTGAAGGGCATCACCTTGCCCCGGAACTCGGCCTGGACCTCGTAGACGGAACCGACGCCACCGTCGCCCGAGACCCTGCGGGAGGTGTGGATGCCCGGATCCCACTCGGCAACCGTCGTGAAGTCGGCGACGTAGGCGAACGACTCCTCGCGGGAGCGCGGTACCTCGATCACCTCGGTCACGAGCATGACGCGATGCTACACCGAGCCTCTAGAAGATCTCGGGGCACCAGGGCTTCGAGTCCACGCGATAGAGGGCGTCGGCCCGCGCGATGCCGCCACGCGCGACCTCCTCGGCGCGGCCGGCGCGCGCGAGCTCGGCGAACGTGAAGCCTCCGAGATATGCAGAGCCGAGCGCCTGCACGTCGAGCCGGACGTCCGCCCGGCGACGCGAGCGGCGCGCCACCCCGCCCTCCACCGTCCAGGTGCCGACGTTGTCCGGGAAGATCGGGTCGGAGGCCACGTCGAAGGTGACGCGGCCGTCGCTCGTGACCCCACGAGCCGAGAGGGCCGCGCCCACGTCGACGAGCCGTAGCCAGAGACCGTCGAAGACCTGCCAGCTGAGCCGGTTCGGCCGCTGCACGAGCAGGAACAGAGGGTGATCGGCCGGGAGGAGCTCGCAGCGGATCTCGTCCACCCAGTCGACACCGAGCAGAAAGCGCCACAGCTCCCGCGTTGCCGCCGGCGAGTCGCCGATCGCCTCCGCCACGTGCACGTACCCCTTGTTGATCGCCCCCTGGAAGTCGGCCTTGGTGCGATACAGCGCGTACCCAGCAGGCCGCCCGTCGAGCTCGAGCAGGACCCGGTTCAGCACACCAGACCCGCGCCGGCGCTCGGGCCGGTCGTCGAGCTGCCGGAGATCCCACCAGGTCCGCGACCGGGAGACGAATCCCGGCGTTCGCCGGGCGACGCGGTCGTAGATTCGCGGGAACACCTTCAGCGCCTCGTCGTGTTCGACGAGACGCAGGACCCCCGTTCGGCCCGGCAGGTCCGGACGCAGCGCAGCGTGCACGCGCGAGGCCCGGATCATCACGTCCTGAGCGGCGAGGCCGTAGCCGAAGCGCCCGTAGATCGTCTCCTCGGAGGCCCAGAGTGCTGCGATGGGCTCGCCTCGCTCCCGGACATCCGCGAGCTGAGCCCGCATCATCCGGTCGAGAATGCCGCGCCTCCGATGCGTGGGCAGCACGCCGACGACCGTCACGCCGGCACAGGGGATCTGCGCGCCAGGAACGGTGAGCTCGAACGGAAACGCGCCCGCACCGCCGACGATCGCGTCGCCGTCGAAGGCAGCGTGCATTCGCTCGGCCGGGAGCAGGCGCCCGAACCGCTCTGCGGCCTCGGCCGACCAGTCCCCACCGAAGTAGTGGCTGATCACTCCGATCGCCGCTTCGAACTCGGCCGGGGTACGGGTCGGTCTGATTCTGAGTGCCATCAGGAGATCTTCTCAAGTGGCGCGTACTCCAGCATCAGCTTCCGCTCACTTCGGTCGTTCGCGAAGCGGACGGTGACGAGGCCACCGGGCTCGATTCGCGTCACCACGCCCTCGCCGAGCGATCCGTGCCGGACGGAGTCGCCCGTCTGGAGCGACGGGATCTCGCTGGGTGCACGCGTCTGAGCCGACGACGACCCGGTCTGCCGCTCGGAGCCGTAGCCGGACCAGGAGGACGGCCGCAGCCGCTCGCGCTCCACCCCGGCGGGAAGCTCGTCCAGGAAGCGCGACGGCTGGTTGTAGTCGCGGCGACCGTAGAGGGCGCGCGCCATGGCGTGGGTCAGGGTCAGCTTCTCCATCGCCCGCGTCATGCCGACGTAGGCAAGGCGCCGCTCCTCCTCGATCTCGTTGTCCTCGATCGAGCGGGAATGCGGGAAGATCCCCTCCTCCATCCCGATCAGGAACACGGCGCGGAACTCGAGCCCCTTTGCGTTGTGGATCGTCATCAGCGTCACGAGCGACTCCTCGCCGGCGAGCCCGTCCTGGTCGGAGACGAGTGAGATCTCCTGCAGGAAGGCCGACAGCGTCGGCTCCTCCCGCTCTGCCCGGAACTCGCGGGCGACGCCGACGAGCTCTTCCAGGTTCTCGATCCGCCCGCGCGCCTCGATCGTGCGCTCGGCCTCGAGTGCCTCCAGGGTGCCGCTGCGCGCCAGGACGGCTTCGAGCAGCTCGTCCACCTCGAGCTCCTGCGCGGCCGACTGCAACGACTGCATGAGGGTGTGGAAGCCGCGCACCGCCTTGATCGCGGCCGTGCCGAGGCCCGCCGCCTCGGGGTCGGCCATCGCCTCGAAGAGCGTCACCCCCAGCACGTCGGCCTGGGTGACGAGCCGCTGCAGTGACGTGTCACCGATCGCGCGGCGCGGCCGGTTCGCGATCCGCATCAGCGACACCGCATCCGCAGGGTTGTCGAGCACGGACAGGTACGCGACGGCGTCCTTGATCTCGGCGCGCTCGTAGAAGCGCGGCCCGCCGATCACCTGATACGGGATCTGCTGGCGCACGAGCACGTCCTCGAGCACGCGGCTCTGGGCATTCGTCCGGTAGAAGACGGCGATCTCGGCCGCCGACCAGCCGCCGTCGACGAGGCGGGCGATCTCGGCCGCGACGAAGCGCGCCTCGGTGTGCTCGTCCTCGACCTCGACGACCTGCACCGGATCGCCCTCCCCGAGCTCCGAGAAGAGGCGCTTCGGCTTGCGGTCACGGTTGTTCTCGATCACGGCGTTGGCGGCGCCGAGGATCGCGTTCGTCGAGCGGTAGTTCTGCTCGAGGGCGATCGAGCCGGCCCCCGGGAAGTCGCGCTCGAAGTCGAGGATGTTGTTGATGTCGGCGCCCCGGAAGCCGTAGACCGAGTTGTGGGTGACGATCCCGTTCGCGACGAAGTTGTGCGTGCGCTCGATATCCAGGTCGTAGACCGGCCGATCGAGAGCGATCCGCTCGACGCTCTCGACCGACGTCGAAGTCGCCATCGTCGGCAAGCATGATCATCCCCGGGACAACCGCGTCAGCGCGTGTGAACGGCAGACCGACGCCGGCGAGCGCGTGGGCGGCGGTCTCACGCTCGAGCGAAGCGACAGCGCCGTGACGGTCAAACCCCGGCGTCCGGCTGAAGCCGGACACCCCCGTCGGGTACCCCGCGAAGTGCGTGTGCTCGGGCGTCGAGACCAGCCGACGCCCGGAGGCCATCGCAATGGCAACACCGACGTGTCGTCGTGAGCGGTGAATTCGATCGACTCTGGCAGGACAGAAGGTTCCGTCCCCACGCCACGACAGCACTCGATCTCCTACGACCACTGCCTCGATCGGCCGGAGGCTGCCGTCGGCCATCGTGACCATCGTTCCCTCGCTCAGGCACTGATCCGGATCGCCGACGGCGAAGACATTCCGGTGCTCGCCTGCGAGCAGCTGCAGCAGCCGATACTGGGCGTGGTTCGTGTCCTGGTACTCGTCGACGAGGATGTAGCGGAACGTGTGCTGCCAGTGGGCGAGCGCGTCGGGGAACCGCTCCAGCGCCTCGACCGTGAGCATCAGCATGTCGTCGAAGTCGACCGCGTTCGAGGAGAGCAGCCGCTGCTGGTAGCGCTCGTACACCTCCGCGACCGTCTTGTCGTAGAAGGAGGCAACGCGGCTCATGTACTCGCCGGGCCCGATCAGCTGGTTCTTTGCGTTCGAGATCTGGCTATGGATGCCACGGGGCGTGAAGCGCTTGGGGTCGACGCCGAGGTCCTCGAGGCACGCCCTCACGACCCGCACCTGATCTGCCTGGTCGTAGATCGTGAAGGTCGACCTGTAGCCGAGCCTCTCCGCCTCGCGCCGCAGCATGCGCCCACAGGCGGCGTGGAACGTAAGAATCCAGGCTGCGCGTGCCTGGGCGCCGAGCATCCGCTCGAGGCGCTCCCGCATCTCGCCGGCCGCCTTGTTGGTGAAGGTGATCGCGAGGATCTCGTTCGGCCTGACGCCGTGCGCCCGGATCAGGTGTGCAACCCTGTGGGTGAGCACGCGGGTCTTGCCGGAGCCGGCACCGGCGACGACGAGCAGCGGGCCGTCGACGTGGACAACGGCGTCGCGCTGGGCCGGGTTGAGCCCGGCGAGGAGCTCCTCATGCGGTGCGATGCTCACCATTCGATGCTAGCGGCGGTCGCCCGTCAGGTCAGGAGGCCCGACACGGACGTGTCTCACAGCGTCGCGTCGAGGACGACGATGCCGTCCTCGTCGCTCGTCAGCAGCGCCTCGGGGCGGAACGTGATCCCACCGAACTCGACCGGCACGTCGACCTCCCCCGCTCCCGCCTTGCCGCTCGGGCGCGGGCAGGTGCCGAGCGCCTTGATCCCGAGGGGAAGGTGCCGGAGCACGGCAGCATCACGCACGCAGCCGTTGACGACCACGCCGGCCCAGCCGTTGGCGGCGGCGAGGCCGGCGACCATGTCGCCGAGCAGCGCCACCCGCTGCGAGCCGCCGCCGTCGACGACGAGGACCCGGCCCTCGCCCGGCAGCGTCACCTGCCGCTTGAGGAGGACGTTGTCCTCGTGACAGCGGACGGTCGAGATCGCCCCGCTGAACGACGCGAGCCCACCGAATTGATGGAAGGCCAGCCCGCAGACGAGGGCCTCGTCGGGGTGCTCGTCGAGCAGGTCGGCCGTCGAGATCACCATGCGAGCATACGGCCTCTCACCAGGGCGCAGCTCATCGTCGCGCCACGAGCCCGGCGACGAGCGCGAGCAGCGACACCGTCGCGAGGAGCCCGAGCGCGAGCGTGGCGAGGCCGGCAGGGATGCCCAGCGACGCCGAGGCGAGGACGGCCGCGGCAAGAGCGGCGGCTGCGGCGGTCTCGGCCGCGATGCGGACGACGAGCGTGCGGGCCAGCCGGCGCTCGATGCTCGCGAGCGGCGCGAGGTTCCCCGCCGCGGACGCACACTCGCCGACGAGCAGCAGCATCCCTGCACAGAGAGCGATGCCGACACTCCCGATGTCACCATGCTCCGACGCGACGAGGACGGATCCCGCGAGCACCGCCAGTGCCCAGGGAAGCAGCCGCGCCACACCGAGGAGGGGGAACACGAGCGCGGCCAGCGCCACCACGGCCATGAACTGCTCGTCCTCGCGCATCGACCCCGTCGTCAGGAGGGGCGCGAGCACGACGGCGCACGCCGCCAGGACGGCCGTGGCGATCAGCGCGAGGCGGAGACGTAGCGCATGCGACGTCTGGATGCCGTCACCTCCTCGATGGCGCCGAGTAGCGATCGCTCGGGCGACCACTCGACCACCGGAACGCCGACCCGTTCGTACCGGTGATGCAGTGCCTGCCGCCACATCGTCCAGAGCCGCCAGGCCAGGTCGTCGCCGGTGCCGTGCTCGTCGGCGACGTACGGGATCGGCGAGACGTCGACCACTGCGAGGTCGAAGCCGCGCGCCCGGAGGTCGAGGAGGGCGCTGATCGTTCGCTGGTCGAGCATCGGGGTCAGGGCGATGACGAGCGCCTGGGGCGGGAGGACGCGCCTGGGAATCACCTCGACCGTCGTCGAGAGATACGAGCGAGCCAGCTCGGTCTCGATGAGCGCATCGACGATGCGGTACTGCTGGCGCATCCCCATCGCAGGGGGAAGCCAACGGAGGATGCCGCCGAAGCTGACGAGCCCGACGCGGTTCCGGCGCTCCAGGTACGCGTCGGCGAGCGACGACGCCGCCCGGACGGCCTGGTCGATGGTCCCTTCGCTCGAGCCCCGCGCCTCGGCGAAGCTGTCGAGGAAGAGGATCACGTCGCTCGCGCGCTCGGGGTGGCTCTCGTTGACGTACATCCGCTCGCGACGGGCGCTCGCCCGCCAGTTGACCCGGCGGACCCGGTCGCCGGCTGCGAACGGGCGGATATCGGCGAACTCGATTCCCTCCCCCTTGGCACGGGACACCTGGCTGCCCGAGAACGGCGTCGTGTCGTAGGCCTGCACGACGCGGAGCAGACGCTCCCGCCGGGGGTAGGCACGAAGCGGCAGCTCGGCGTCGACCTGTCCCGTCGTCGACAGCAGTCCGAATGCGCTCCGGACTCGCACGTCGACGAGCCCGATCCGGTACGCGCCCCAGCGCTCGCAGGCGAGCTCGTAGTCGAGGCGCCGGCACTCGCCCGCCCCGAGCCGAAACGCGGTCCGGCCGACGCCTCCGACCGAGGTGACCCCTTCGGGGAGCACGAGCTCGAGCTCGATCCACTCCGCAGGGCCATCGGCCCGAACGTCGAGCTGGGCGCCGATCGTGCTTCCCTCGAGCGTGCGCGCCGTGTCGAGGCTGAAGCCGATTCGCAGCTCCGGGCGGGGGGACGCCGCGACGGCGACGCCGAGCACGAGGGCAAACGGCACCGACAGCGCGGCGAAGGCGGGCCGGCCGAACGCGAGTGCGGCCAGCATGCCGAGAGCGGCGAGCGCGGCATACCCGGCCAGCCTCGGGCTCGCCGACGTCGTCAGGAGGACGAGCCCTCCTGTGTCGGCGGCACCGGGACCGTCACGAGCAGGTCGCGCACGACATCCTCGGCGCTCACCTGCTGCACCCAGAGCTCGGGCTGCAGCGTGAGCCTGTGCGCGAGCGCGGGCACGGCGATCGCCTTCACGTCCTCGGGGGTGACGAAGTCCCGGCCCTGGAGCGCCGCCGAGCAGCGCGCGAGCTTGAGCAGCGCCAGCGAGCCGCGCGGCGAGGCGCCCACCTGGATCTGCGGAGCGTCACGCGTGGCCGAGACGATGTCGACCATGTACGAGGCGATCGGCTCCGAGACGTGCACCTCCTCGACCGCCTGCTGCAGCTCGAGCAGCGTCTCCCGGTCGCAGACGACCCGCAGCTCGACCGCGTCGGCCCGACGCTCGGCGCGCTCGAGGAGAAGCCGGCGCTCGTCGTCCTTGGCCGGGATACCCGACCGAGACGCGCATCAGGAATCGATCGAGCTGGGCCTCGGGCAACGGATACGTGCCTTCGTACTCGATCGGGTTCTGGGTCGCGAGCACGATGAACGGCCGCTCGAGCGGATGGGTGTGCCCGTCGGCCGTCACCTGCTGCTCCTGCATCGCCTCGAGGAGCGCTGCCTGCGTCTTCGGCGGGGCGCGATTGATCTCGTCGGCAAGGAGGAGGTTCGCGAACACGGGGCCCGGCTGGAAGCGGAAGACGGCATCGCGCTGGTCGTAGATCGCCGAGCCCGTGACGTCCGAGGGCATCAGGTCGGGCGTGAACTGGATGCGCGAGAACCTCATCGAGCAGACACTGTGCGACCGACCGCGCGATGAGCGTCTTGGCGAGCCCCGGAAAGTCCTCGATCAGAACGTGTCCGTCGGCGAGCAGGCCCATCAGGACGAGCTCGATCTGGGGGCGCTTCCCGACCACGGCGCGCTCGACCTCGTCGAGAATGTCGGCCGCGCGAGCCTCCACATCGCGAGCCGCGATCGCCATCTAGATCGCCTCCAGCGAGTCGACGATCGCACGCAGCTCGTCCCTGCTGCAGCCGCCGCGACCGGACCGGCCGGCGGGCGCCTCACGATCGGGGCGGACGAGCTCCCACGTCTGCGCTCCGAGCAGTGCCCGGGCACGCTCGGGCTGCCGATCGAGCGAGACGCCGTGGCGCGCGAGCCGGGCCGCCGCGATCTCGCGAACGATCGGACGCAGGACGTTGTGGAGGTCGAACGAGGACGCCTCGGCGAGATCCAGCGCACGCGCGACGGACTCGAGCTGACCGACCCGCTGCGACCGAGGCGGCTGCTGAAGCGGCACGGGCTCGGCTCGCGGGAGCGCGTTCGCGACGCCGAGCACGACCGCCGCGAGCACCAGAGCGGCCACGACGAACAGGTAGATCTCGACGGTGAGCCCGGGCGCGCCGGGCGAGACGAGCACGGCCACCCCGAGCCCCACGGCGGCGAACGCCCCGAGCGAGATCGCGTGCACAGCTGTCCGGCTCACGGTGACGGCGCCTGCATCTCTCGTTCGACCTCGCGCAGCGCCCCGATCGCCTCGTGCTTCGTCTCCGCGCCGACCACGTGCTGGCTGAAGCGCGCCCGTTCGAACAGCGCTGCGAGACGCCCGGCGGCCGGAGGGCTCACCCGCAGACCCCGCAGCGCGCGGCCCAGGTACTCGAACGGGGCCTCGTAGGGTCGCCGGGGAATCCCCGCGTCGTCGAATGCGTGCTCCATCTGCGCGTACGCACGGATGATCGCACGACGAGCATCGGGGTCGCGCTCGATCTGGTCGATCGAGTCCCCAACGCGCCCGAACGACCGATTCGGGCACGTCGCTCGCCTCCCGCTCCGGGTCGGTCGCCCGAAGCCTGCGGCGAGCGACGAGTGCGAGGGGCAGGACGACCGCGATCGAGGCGACCAACCCGAAGAGGAACCAGTCGAAGACCGGTGGTGCGGACGGGGGCGGCTCCGGCTGAGGCAGGGCACCGGCGTCGCCCGATCGTCGTACCGGATGGGCGGCGGCGGCTGGGCCAGGTCGGCCTGCTCGAGCAGAAACCAGAAGGAACGACGAAGAGCGCGAGCACGAGAATCCCACCAACCAGGACGACGGAGCCGGCCCGCAGGCTCGACCCGACCTCCTCCGTGGCGATCGCGGGGCGGCCGGGCTTCTGCTTCGCCTTGCTGCGTCGAGGCGTGTGGATCCAGATCAGGCCCAGCAAGATGCAGAGACCGGCGGCCAGAGCAACGGCAAGCACCTGACCGACGATCGCCGGCGGGGACGAGTGAGCGCCGTCGTTCGGCAAGCCAGGGCGAGGCGGCGCTCGCCATCCCGACGATGGCAGCGAGCAGGAAGCCCACGACCACGACGGCAACGACAGGGGGCCTGCCCCACTCGGGGCGCGCCTCCCCCTCGATCACGCGCTCGCTGCGGTGCTCGCTCATCGACGACTCTCGACGATACGCTACGGAGCAGCGAGCCGCTCCCGCCCCGCCGGGTCAGCGCAGCGGAAACGGCTTGCCGGCGAGCGCCGGCAGCACCTGCGCCGTGACCCAGACCGGCGTCGTCCCGTAGCGCACCGAGTAGCGATAGCTGCCGTCGGCGCGCCGGAGCCGGGCGCAGGAACCGAAACGGCGGCTTGCCGGGCTTCTCGCCGGCGCTGATGAGCGCCTGGATCGCCCAGGCGGTCGACTGCGCGTCCGACTCGCGCCCCTTCGTGAGCGCAGAAGCCGCCGTCGCGATTCTGAAACGCGCGCAGAGCGACCACGGCCCGGCGGACGGGAGCCCCACCGACACCGGCAGCGCGGAGTGCCTGAATCGCCGCGGCCGTGTCGTTCGAGTCGGGGATCCCTCCCCGCGACCACGGGAAGCCACCTCCCTTCCCCTGCGCGTCCAGGATCGCCCGGGTGAACGCCGGCGGCGCCGGCTCCCCGGCCGCGCGCAACGCGAGCACGACCCAGATCGTCGCGTTGACGAGGACGCCGGGCCGATGCCGGCGGAGCCGCGCGCGCAGCGCCCTCGTCGATCGTCTCTCCGAGGGCTGCGAGAGCGACCACGCGGAGGGCCAGGTCGGCATCCGTCGAGATGTCTGCGGTGCTGGAGCGGAGGAACTCCAGCGCCCGCGCCCGCTCGGTCGGGAATCCGCCGGCTGCGACCAGCCCGAGCGCGGCCCAGGCGGTCAGCGGACCGTCCGGCGCCCGGCCTTGCTCTGCAAAGCCACCGCTCGCGCTCTGACGGCCCGCGAGGAACACGGCCGACCCGGTGGCAGGGCCGGTGGCGCCGGCGGCTGCGCCCCCGAGCACGGCCGCTGCGAGCATGCCGGCGAGCCACTTCACGCCCACACGACCTCGGTGTGCGCGCTGCGCCCGTGCCGGTCGAGGACGCGCCGCAGCTCCGGCCCTGCCACGAGCGCGAGAGCGAGGTTCCCGAGTGCGTGCGCGACGTTGAATGCGAGTCCGGCGGCGAGCACGGTGACGAGCGCGGCCCAGGTGTGCGGGTAGAACGCGAACCAGAGCCAGAGATCCATCACCGTCCCGAACGCCATCCCGAGCACTGCGCAGAAGACCGCGAACGGCACTCGCCGTCGCAACGCGAGCCGCAAGACACCCGCGAGCAGGCCGCAGCCGCCCCACGCGAGCATCTGCCAGGGCGTGTGCGCGCCCTGCCCGAGGAACATGTTCGAGGCGATCGCCGCGAGCGCCCCGACGGCGAACCCGCGGCGTGGCCCGAGCGCAACCCCGGCCGCTGCCACGATCACCGTCACCGGCTGCACGCTCGGGATCGGCACGAACAGCACCCGTCCCGCTGCGGCGATGCCCCCGAGTGTCGCGACCAGCGTCAGGTCGCGAGCCGTGTCACCCCCCTGCTCGAGCCAGGCGAACCCCCCGGCGACGAGCGCGAACGCGGCGAGCAACGTGGCGAGGCCGCCGTTTGCGGGATCGAGGATCGCCCAGAGAACACCGGCGAGGCCGAGGGCGACGAACGACGCGAGCGCGAGCCTAGACCGCAACGGCACCGCCACTTCTGCGTCGAGCCGCACGCGCCGGTGCGCCGGCAGGAGCGGATCGTGCGTCGCGACGAGGACGCCTCGACCGGCCTCCGCCTGCTCGACGAGCCACTCCGCCAGTGCGGCCTTGCGATCCGGGTCGATGCCACGCGTCGGCTCGTCCAGGACGAGCAGGTCCGGCTCCGGCACGGCGACGGCGGCGATCCCGAGGCGCTCGCGCTCTCCGCTCGAGAGGTCGCGGGGGTGACGACACGTCGCGAACGCGAGCCCGAAGCGCTCGAGGGCGGCGGCGGCACGAACCTCGTCACCGCCGACACCGAGCGCGACCTCCTCGATCGCCGTCTCGCGAACGAGGTAGCGGCCGGGATGCTGCGAGAGATAGGTCGCACGACCGTTTCGGGTGACCGTCCCGCTCGCCGCCTCGAGCAGGCCTGCGGCAACCTTCGCCAGCGTGGTCTTGCCACTGCCGTTTCGTCCCTCGAGCGCCACGATCTCACCACGGTGCACCGCGAGCGTCCGTCCGCCGAGCACCTCCGGGCCGCTGCCGTACGAGAAGTGCACCCCATCGAGGAAGACGAGCGGCGCTCCGGGCCGCGTCGCCGGGGCAGGGTCGTGGGCCGTCAGCCCACCCGCGTACCGCGGCCGCCAGTGGGCCAGCCAGGCGCGCGCCTCGGTGATCGGCGCATCGAGGACGATCCGCCCCTCCTCCATCATGATCACGCGATCCGCGATCGCCAGCGCCCTGTCGACACGTTGCTCGGAGAGCACGACGGCACAGCGTGCCTGCTCGACGGCGGCGAGGAAGGCTTCTGCACCCATCGCATCGAGCTGCGAGGTCGGCTCGTCCAGGAGCAGCAACCGCGGCTCGAGCGCGAGGGCCGAGGCGAGGCAGACGCGCTGCAGCTCTCCACCGGAGAGATCGACCGTGCGCCTCTCCGCGAGATGCGCCGCACCGACCTCCGCGAGCGCCGCGTGCGTCCGCGGCCAGATCAGGCTCGGGGCGACACCGAGGTTCTCGAGGCCGAACGCCACCTCGTTCTCGACCCTCGTCATCACGACCTGATCCTCCGGGTCCTGGAAGACCGAGGCGACGACTCCCGCCAGCTCCGCCGGGCCGTGTGCGCGCGTATCGAGCCCCGCCACCTCGACCCGGCCCGAGAAACGGCCGCCGTGGAAATGCGGCACGAGCCCTGCGAGCGCCCGCAGCAACGTCGACTTGCCGCTTCCCGACGGCCCGAGCAGGGCGACGATCTCGCCGGCCTCGAGCTCGAGCGAGACGTCCCGGACACCCGGGCCACCGCCGGGATACGCGAACGAGAGGCCGTCGACCGAGGCTAGAGCCACGCGACCGCCACCCCGACGAGCACGACCGCTCCGACGAGCGCCGTCCGGTCGATCCACGTCCAGGCCGGCCGCGGTGCGCGGGTCGCCCCGCTGCGCCCGAATCCACGCGCCTCCATCGCTTCCGCGAGGCCGGTGGCCCGCTCGAGCGACCCGGCGACGAGCGGCGAGAGCAGCGTCGCGTAGCCGCGCGCGCCGTGCAACTCGACCCCGCGGCCGCGCACCGACTCCGAGAGCCCCGCCGCGTCACGCTCGAGGCTGGGGACGAGACGGGTGGCGAGGGCGACGGCCAGCGCCGACCGTCGGGCGAAGCCGGCCGCCGAGACCAGCCGATCGTGATCGACGAGCAGCGTGTACGCGCTGAACGCGAGGCCCACGACGGCGAGCCGGAGCCCGCTCACGACCGCAATCCGGATCTCGTCCGTCGAGAGGTCGATGGGGCCGATCACGGGAAGCGTCGGGCCCTCCCAGATCAGCGTCCCGCCGCCCGACGACCACGTCAGGGGCGAGATCACGATCACCGTGAGGGCGCTGAACAACGCTCCGCCGACGTACAGCCAACGGCGCTCCACGGGCGCTCGCAGGCAGAGCACGAGCAGGATCACCGTCAGCGCGGCCAGCGCCCAGATCCGGTCGATCAGGAACGCGGCGGTCGCGACCGCCGCGAGCAGTGCCGTTGCGGGACCGGGGCTCACGGGCTCGAGAACCTTCGCTCGAAGTCGCCTGCGAGCAGCGCGTCGACGGGGCCCGCGTACGAGAACCTGACCGCACCCGACGGCCCGGCGCCGGGTGAGCGGAGACTCGCCGTCAGGTGCTGCGCTCCCGGGACGAGCTCGAAGAGGTTGGCCTCGTCGGCCGCCGGCGCCCCGAGCGGTGCGACGTCGTCGGTGGCGAGCTCCCGCGCGACCCGCTCCGCGCCGGCACGCAGGCCCGCCCCGTACCGCACGGCAGCGGGCCGCGTCGCACCGGCGTACCCATGCAGGAACGGCTCGGGGAACGCTCCGGCGACGACCTCGAGCGTGTCGGCATCACCCGACCAGTCCCGGTAGTCCCACCAGGCGACGTCGCCGTCGCGGAGGCGGTACGACGCGGCCGAACGGTCACCGGCGAGGCCGTTGACGAACCAGAACCAGTCCTCGTGGCGGCGCGCACTCCCCTCGATGCCCTCGATCGACTGGACGAAGCCGCCTCCGTAGCGCGTCGAGACCTGTGCCTTCGACCTGAGCGCGCGCAGCAGCGTCTGCCCTGCCGGCACGGCAGTGTCGACGAGCACCTCGCCACCGCGGTCGCGCGTCACCCAGAGATGCGCGGTGCCGTCGCCGGCCGTCGGCCCCGCCCCGCCGCAGCCCGCGAGAGCGAGTGCGGCGAGGAGGGGGACGATGAAGCGCACCGAGGTCACCGCACGGCGTTCGACCGCACGGCACCGGTGGCGTAGGCGCGCACGAGGCCGACGTGACGGCCGACGCAGGCCTTGCCCGCTCCATCGGCCTTGAGCCGGCGCCCGTCGACCTTCAGCAGCGCACCGGCAGCGGCAGACGCCTTCCCGGCGTCGTCGGACGTCGTGGCGAGATAGCAGTTGCCGCCGGCCGCCTTCAGGGACAACGTGCGCGGCCCACCCGTGGCGCCGAACGTGGCGTAGTACCAGAGCACCTCGTCCCCGTCCCTGAGCACGACCTGGTCCGCCCCGACCGGCGGGGAGACGCCGTTGACCTTGAACACCCAGCCGGAGTCACCGGAGCCGGGATAGCGGCCGATCTGGCTCACGTACTGCCCGAACGAGGCCTGGGTCACCTGGACGTAGAACTCACCGAGCGTGCTCGCCGCGTCGAGCGCGACGAGGGCGTTCGTCGCGCTCACCTTGACGGGCACCGATCCGAAGAGCGGCTGGGTCTTTCCTTCGACGCGCACCGTGACGGTCGCGCCGAGAGCCGTAGCGGCGAGCGCCAGAGCGAGACCGAGAACGGTCACGAGAACGATCGAACGTCGTGCCACGAATCCTCCTTCCACGAGGGGTTCGGTATGGAGGAGGCGGCAGGTCTTCTGACTCGGGGCTCCCTCTCCCACCGCCTTCCCGGCTGCCGGTCTCCCGGTGCGCCAGTGGCGTTTCGGCGGGCGAGCAACTCCCCTCACAGCGGCGGGACCGTCCCGGATTTGCACCGGATTCCCTCACCGCGCTCCCTTGTGACGGCGAAGCCTATCATCGGCTGGTGTCGGCAGCCGCAATCCGCGCGTGGGCTCCGGTCGTCCTCTGGGCGGCGGTGATCTTCGCCTTCTCCTCGATCCCGAGCCTGGGCACGGGGCTCGGGACCTGGGATCTCGTCCTGCGGAAGCTCGCCCACACGGCCGAGTACGCGGTGCTCGGAGCACTCCTCGTCCGTGCGCTCGACCGGCCGCAGCTCGCGATCCTCGTCGGCGGCCTGTACGCGGCGAGCGACGAGATTCATCAGAGCTTCGTCCGCGGCCGCCACGCCGCCTGGTACGACATCGCGATCGACACCGTCGGCGTCACGATCGGCGTCATCGCGTGGCAACGGTCACGATGGAGCCGATGACCGCGCCCTCCGCGAGCTCGACGGTGCGCTGGGTGACACGCGGCAGCTCTGGAACGACCGGCTCGCCGGCGCGGGCACCGTCCTCGGCGTCGGTCCGGCGAGGGTGCCTGGCGCTAGCGCAGACCCGGATGACAGGCTGAAGCCTGTCACCCGGCCAGGCGGTAGAGCACGCCGTTGCCCGAGACGGCGTAGAGCTCGCCGGTGCCGTCCTCGCCGAACGACGTCAGGTTCGCGACCGTGAACGGCTCCGTGCGAACCTGGCGGGCAACGCCCCCGACGAGCTTCAGCGACCAGACCGTGCCGCTGCAGTAGTCCCCGTAGAAGTACCGCCCGGCCGCGGCCGGCACCGCCGAGCCACGGTAGACGTAGCCGCCGGTGATCGAGCAACCGCGCGCGTGACTGTACTGCGCGACCGGCTTGACGAGCCGCCCGGGCCCGAGCGCCTTGCTCTCGAACGAGGCGCGCCCTTCGTAGACGTCCCAGCCGAAGTTCAACAGCCCTTGCCACGGCCAGGCGACGTGGTCGACCTCCTCGATCGAGCCCTGGCCGACGTCGCCGACCCAGAGATCACCGGTTCTGCGGTCGAACGAGAACCGCCACGGGTTCCGGACCCCGAGGGCCACGATCACCGGCTTCGAACCCGGTCGGGACGGATCGAGGCGGAGGATCTTGCCGAGCAGCGAACCCGCGCTCTGCGACCGGTTCTCCGGATCGCCGCCCGAGCCACCGTCTCCCATGCCGACGTACAGCAGACCGTCCTTCCCGTACGCCACCATGCCGCCGTTGTGATTCGGGTACGGCTGCTTCACGAACAGCAGCTGCCTGGCGCTCGCGGGCAGCGCCTTCGCACCGTCCGAGCGGTAGCGCACGACGCGTGTATCGCCGTTTCGATCCGTGTAGTTGACGACGAACTGCCGGCTCGTCGCATAGTCCGGGGCGAACGCGAGGCCGAGCAAGCCCTGCTCTCCGCCTGCTCGGGTGCGAGCGCGCACGTCCAGAAACGGCTGCTCCCGGACCTTCCCCGCCTCCACGACACGGACGAGACCGCCCTGCTCGACGACGTAGAGCACGCCGCCTGCGCCGGGGGGCGCGGTGACGTGCACGGGCGCCTGCAGGCCCTCCGCGACCTGGACGAGACGGAGAGCGGCGTCGCGCTGCCCGGTGGCCGACGCGACCGACGACGACGATGAGCAGCGACGGCGGCGAGAGTGGCGGCGGCAACAGTGAAGCGGCGCATGAACGACACGGTAGCGATCACGGTCGTCGCCGCGTCTGCCGCACCGTGTACCCTGCGCGAGCCGTGAAGATCTTCGTTATCGGCGCCGGACAGGTGGGCTCGACGATCGTGGAAGCACTCCACGGCGAGCACAACATCACGGTGATCGACCTCGATCCCGGTCGGCTCACGCCGCTCGCCTACCGCTACGACGTCGCCACCGTCGAGGCCAACGGCGCCAGCCGCCGGTCGCTCGCGGATGCCGGCGTGCGTGATGCCGACCTCGTCATCGCCTGCACCTCACGGGACGAGGCGAACCTCGTCGCCGCGACCTTCGCCCGGATCGAGGCGCCGCGGGCGACCACCGTGATCCGGACGTCGAACGTCGAGTACATCGAGCTCTGGCGGGAGGGTCGCCTCGACGTCGACTTCGTCGTCTCGTCCGAGATCGAGACGGCCCATGCGATCACGCGTGTGATCGGGGTGCCTGCGGCCGTGCAGACCGACGTGTTCGCCGAGGGTCAGGTGCAGATGGTCGAGTACGACGTCACCGAGCATTCGAACCCGGACGTGCTCGGCAAGCCGCTGCGGGACTGCAGCCTGGTACCCCGCGACTCGCGGCTCGTGAGCATCATCCGCGGGGACGCGATGATCATCCCCCGCGGCGATGCCGCCATCACGGCGGGAGACCGGCTCGTCGTCGTCGGCTCGCCCGAGGCCGCACAGGCCTGGGGCCAGCTCCTGGCTCCCGGCGAGGGCGTCGTCGAGGACGTCGTCGTCTTCGGCGGAGGCAAGGTCGGTGTCGCGATCGCCCGTCAGCTGGTCGAGCAGCACATCGGCGTCCGACTGATCGAGCCGAACCGCGACCGGGCACGCCTGATCGCCGAGGAGTTGCCGGCGGTGAGGGTCTACCAGGCAACCGGCCTCGATCCGGAGTTCCTCGAGCGGGAGCGCATCGGCCAGACCCAGGCTGCCGTGTTCGCCATGCGAGAGGACGCCATGAACCACTATGCGGCGACGCTGGCACGCGTGCACGGCGTCGAGTTCACTGTCGCCATCGTCCACGATCCGATCGCCCGAGAGGTCTACGATCACTCGGGAGTCGACGTGACGGTGAATCCCCGCCAGGTGACGGCCGAGGAGATCGTCCGCTTCGCCCACGATCCCCGCACCCAGCAGGTCGCGATGATCGAGGGCGATCGCTTCGAGGTGCTCGACATCACGACGAGCCCCTCCAGCGAGTACGTGGGCCTGCGCTTCCGGGAGATGCCGATCAGGGGCGCCGTGATCGGCGCGATCGTCCGCGACGGCAAGGCGATCTTCCCCCACAGCGACGACGTGCTGGAGGCCGGTGACCGGGTGATCGTGTTCACCGAGTCCTCCCGGGTCGCCGACGTCGAGCGCGTCTTGTGACGGCGGGCACAGCGAGGCGACACCCACCTCGCCCCCGCAGGCTCGGGGTCGAGCTTCGTGGAGCGTTCGGCCTGGTCGGCACGCTCACGAAGTACCTGTCCGTCGCCGTGCTGTTCCCGACAGCGCTCGCGATCGGGTATCGCGAGCCCTTCTGGCCGTTCCTCGCCGCCGGCGCGATCATGGTGCTCCTCGGCCTCGCACTCGAGCGGCTCGGACGAGGGGCGCCTCCGATCGGCTTTCGCGAGGGGTTCTTCGTCGTCGCCGTGACGTGGCTCGCCGCTGCGATGCTGGGGGCCCTCCCCTACCTGCTCTCGGGGAGCGCGCAGCTCGACCGGCCCGTCGACGCCTACTTCGAGGCGATGTCCGGGTTCACGACGACGGGGGCCTCCGTGCTCACGGACATCCCCGCCCTCGACCGGTCGCTGCTCATGTGGCGCCAGTTCACGCAGTGGCTCGGCGGGATGGGGATCATCGTGCTCGCCCTGGCGGTCCTCCCCCGGCTCCGCGTCGGCGGACGTCAGCTGCTCGAGTCCGAGATGCCGGGTCCCGAGGTCGACAATCTCGCCGACAGGATCCGTTCGACGGCGCAGCGGCTCTGGCTCCTCTACGTGGCGTTGACCGCCACCCAGGCGTTGATCCTCGCCGTCTTCGGCTGGACGGGAATCGACGACCGAATGAGCCCGTTCAACGCCGTCGCGCATGCGTTCACCACCCTCCCGACCGGGGGCTTCTCGCCCGAGGCACGATCGGTCGAGCCCTTCGCCGCCGCGAGCCAGTGGGTGATCGTCCTCTTCATGGTTCTCGCCGGGATGAACTTCGCGCTGCTCTATCGCCTCTTCGCACGACGGAAGGCGAGCACGGTGGCCCGTGACGAGGAGGCACGGCTCTATCTGACGATCCTGGTCGTGATGTCCGCGCTCCTCGCGGTCGTGCTCTGGAGAGAGACGATTCACGGCGGCGAGGCCGCGTTTCGGCATGCGACCTTCCAGGTCGTCTCGATGATGACGACGACGGGCTACGCGAGCACGGACTTCGTCGTCTGGCCCGCCTTCGCGCTGATGATCCTCATCGGCGTGATGTTCGTCGGAGGGTCGGCCGGCTCGACCGGCGGTGCGATCAAGGTCGTGCGACACCTACTGCTCGGCAAGGTCCTGCGCCGCGAGCTGCGCCAGACACTGCACCCCGAGGTCGTAATGCCGGTCAGGCTCAACGGTGTCGTCGTGGACGAGCGCACGCTCCGCGCGATCGCGGCCTTCGTCCTCCTCTACGTCGGGTTGTTCGCCGTCGGTGCCGGGCTTCTCGCCCTCGACGCTGCCTTCCAGGGCCCGCCGATGTCCACACTCGACGCCATCGCGGCGGCGGCGACGACGCTCGGGAACGTCGGGCCCGGTCTCGGCTTCGCCGGCCCGATGGGATCGTTCGAGCCGTACAGCGACTTCTCGACGGGCGTCATGATCGCGCTGATGTGGCTCGGCCGCCTCGAGATCATCCCGGTGGTCGTGCTGCTGACGCGCGGCTACTGGCGAGTGTGAGTCCGTTACCCCACGAGGGCGCGGCGCAGCTGGTGCTCGAGCCCGGGCTTGAGGATCGCGATCACCTGGTCGCCCGGGCGAATCACCGTCGCGCCGACGGCGATCTCGCCGACGCCGTGGCGCGTGACCGAGACGAGGCGAATGCCGTCCGGGAGCGAGAGGCCGGCGACCCGCTTGCCCGCAGCGGGCGACTTGCCCGTGATCTGCATCTCCACGACCTCGAGGCCCTCCTGCCGCAGCTCGAGCAGCCTCACGAACCCGTGCTCGGGCACCTCGTGCTCGACGAGACCGAGGATGCCAGAGGTGGCGCAGACGGTCAGGGTGATCCCGAGCAGGTCGAAATGCTGCTGGTTCCGCGGATCGTTGACGCGCGCGATCGCCTTGGGCACGCCGTACCCTTCCTTCGCGATCTGGGCGATCACGAGGTTGTCCTCGTCGTCCCCCGTCACCGCCAGAACGAGGTCGGGGGGCCGGTCGATCCCGGCGCGTTCGAGCACGTGGATCTCGGTCGCATCGCCGCGCAGCGCGACCGGGCCGAACTGCTCCTCGAGCTGCTCGAAGCGGTCGCGGCGCTGCTCGATGAGCGTCACCTCGTGCCCCATCTCGAGCAGGGAGCGAACAGACGTTGGCTCCGACCTTGCCGCCGCCGGCGACGATCGAGGTACATCAGGCTCCGCCTGCACGGACGACCGGGGCGCACTGACATCGCAGGCGCGGACCTCGTCGACGAGGAACGAGATCGCCGTCTGCGTGGGGCACACGGTGCGCAGGCCGCGCCTGGCGAAGAACTCCGCGCGACGCGGGTCGAGCACGCGGACGACGACGCACGCGATGCCGTAGCGCTTCTGCACGACCTGGCCGATCACGATGTTCGTGTTGTCGCCCGAGGTCGCGACGACCGCGGCGTCGGCGCTCTCGATCCCGGCGCGCACGAGGACATCCGTCTCCATCGCGTGGCCGACGACGAATCCGCCCTTCCAGTTGCTCCCGAGCCGGGCGAGCGCCTCCTCGCTCTCGTCGACTGCGGTGACGTCCCACCCCTCGGCCGACAGCTGCAGGGCGACCGCCGAGCCGACGCGGCCGCAACCGATCACGACTGCCTTCATGCGCGGAGCCTAGCCTACGCCGGAGCGGTCATGCGCTGTCCTCGAAGACGCCCTCGGGGAACGCGACGACGAGCACCTCGCACGGGGCGTTGCGGAGGACGTGGTCGACGGTCGGCGAGAAGAAGCGCGACTGGCGGCGCCAGCGCGGCGACGAGCCGAGCACGATCAGGTCGGCACCGTGGTCGCGGGCGTCCTCGACGATCGCGTGCCCGATCGAGCGGGCGACGATGGTGCGCGTCACGACCTCGACGCCGTTCTCCTCGCCGAGCGCCCGCGCCTCGGCGAGGGACTCCTCCGCGCGCTGCCGGACGTCGCCGGGCAGCGCGCCCTCGAGCGGGAACCTGCGGGGCACCCGGACGACGAACACCGCCTCGACCGTGGCCCCGCGCTCCTTCGCCAGCGCGACCGCCGTCGCGACCATCTCCTCGCCGATGTCGCCGAGCTTCATCGGCACGAGCACCTTCCTGATACGCGGCGCCGGGCGGAAGCGTCGACGACGGGCTCGACGTCCTCGAGCATGCCGACCTCGCGCCGGCGCCGGACGACCACGTAGACGCCGAGCCCGACCAGGAGCCAGGCCGGGCCGGCGTACCGCGCGCCCGGATGCGTGATCAGCGCGAGCACCCAGACGGCGAACGTGAGCGGCGCGCCGATCAGCGCCGGCAGCGGGACCAGCACGCCGCGGATCCGCACCTCCGGCCTCGCCCGGAAGGGCCGCTCGAGCTCGGGCTCCTTGCGACGGAGCCGGATCACCGCGAGCTGGGCCGCCGTGAACGCGAACAGCACCCCGAACGAGTAGGCGCTGGCGAGGAACGCGCGGGTCGTCGCCGCCGAAGATCGCCGTCGCCGACGACGATCGCGATCGCGATCGCCCCGATCGCCACGAAGCGCCTCGCGCGAGACGAGCGAGCGCCGCTCGAGGCGGCCGAACTCACGCGGCAGCATGCCGTGCTCGCCCATCGAGCGCGCGAGCCGCGTGCAGCCGGTGATCGCGGTCGTCGCGGCCGCGAACAGGATCAGCGCTCCCGAGAGGCCGACGACGATCGCGCAGCACGTCGACGAGGGCAGGCGGGGAGATGACCCTCGAACGCCGTCACGATCCCGACGATCGGCGCCTGCAGCCAGTCGTCGGCGAGATCGGTCGAGCCGTCCTCGGCCGGGGAACGCGGACAGCCCGACGACGGCGATCAGCACCGTCACGATCACGACGAGCCCGATCGACGAGAACAGCGAGCGCGGCAGCACCCGGCCCGGCTCGCGGGTCTCCTCGGCGAGGTTCGCGACCGTCTCGAGCCCGGTGTACGCGAGCATCGCGAGCGGCAGCGCGAACGCGAGGTCGTGCCAGCCCTGGCCGGTCGCGAAGTCGAACCCGCTCGTGAGCACGTCGGGCGAGAAGACGACCGCGAAGCCGAGGACGACGACGAGCAGCTGCACGGAGATGTCGAGCAGGGCGAGCACGAGCGCAGCGGTGTGGATCTGGCGTGCGGCGAACGAGCCGGACGCCGACGATCGCGACGATGACGGCCGACCGCGATCGACGACGTCCCACGGGCTCTCGCGTCAGCGACGGCGCCGAGAGCGACGCGGCGAGGTAGTGCGGCAGGAACAGCGTCGACAGCGCGATCACGATCAGGTAGTCGAGGAACAGCACCCAGCCCGTGGCGAAGCCGACGAGGTCGTTGAACGCGCGACGGGTGAACGTCGCGGCCCCGCCGGTCTCGGGGATCGCCGCCGTGCCCTCGGCGTACGACAGCGAGACGACGAGGAAGAGCAACCCGGTCGCGAGCAGGACGACCGGCGTCAGCCCGAGCGCCTGCGCGGCGACGATCCCGAGCGCGAAGTAGATCGACGAGCCGATCTCGTCGTACGCGACCGCGAACAGCGCACGGCGCGTCGAGCACGCGCTCGAAGCCGCGGACCTTACGCGCCACGCTTGCGCTCCAGCTGGATCGCGGCCGACGCCGAGGGCGACGAAGAGGCCGCCGAGGACGAAGCCGACGAGGCCGCCGCCGTTGAGGGCCGTGACGACGAGCAGCGCCAGCCCGATCAGGACGAAGCACCCCGAGAAGACGAGGATCGCGCGCCGGTACCAGATCACGCCGGCGCCTCGTCGCGTGATGCCGTCACCATCACCCGGCAGGGGCGTTCCGGAGCACGTAGTCGACGGTGCGGCCGAAGACCGCCCGCTGCGAGACGGTCAGCGACTTCCGCGGCGTTCCGATCACGATGATCTCGCTGCCGCGCTGCTCGGCCTCCTCGACGATCGCCGGGCCCGGCGCTGCGGGCGCGCACGAGGCGGTCGAGCACCCGCACGCCGTACGAGTCGCCGATCGCGATCGCCTCGTCGAGCTCCTCGTTGGCCGCGTCCTCGAGCTCCGCCAGGTCGGCGTCGAGCGGGCGGTCGAGCGGCACCTCGAGCACGTTGAGCGCCACGATCCGCGCGCCGCGCTCGGCGGCGAGGCTGCAGGCGACGTCGAGCGCGTCGTCCGACGGCTGCCCGGCGACGACCGGCACGAGGAGGCGCCGGTACTCGAGCGCGAGCGCCGGGCCGAAGGCCGGCGGCGCCTTCACGCGTCTCGCGCAAGCTGACGCGGCACGAAGCGCCGGCGGTAGACGACGTACCCGACCAGCCCGACGACGATCCAGCCGAGGCCCGACCCATCGCGTGGTCGGGTTCTGCGCGACGATGACGAGGAACGAGATGCCGGTGGCGATCCCGCCGACGATGGCGAACAGCGGCCACTCGACCCCGCCGAGCCGCGGATGTTCGGGACGCCGTGTAGACGGGAGGCTCGGCTCGGCTGCCGGTCGTCCATCCGGATGCGGACGAGCGAGACGTGCGCGACGGTGAACGAGAGCGTCGCCCCGAACGAGTAGAGCGTGCCGACGAAGTTCACGTCGCCCGGGAGCAGGATGATGATCGGCGCGATGCCCGGCGAAGACGACGAGCGAGAGCCACGGGCGTCTTGAACTGCGGGTGGAGGCGCCGGAAGACCTCGGGCATCTGGCGGTAGCTCGCCATCGAGTAGGTGATCCGCGAGGCGCCGATCACGCCGGCGTTGGTGGCGACGAAGAGGATCGTCGCCGCGAGCACGCCGACGTAGATCTCGAGCCCGTCGAGCAGGCGCCCCTCGAGGCCGATGTTCTCGACGAGGCCGAGGATCGGGTCGTTCGAGTACCCGCCCTCCTCCGGCGGGAGCGCGAGCAGCGTCGTCAGCTCGCCGTCGATCTCCTTCACGGGGAGCGCCGAGAGCGCGATCAGCGGCAGCGTGAAGTAGATCGCGAACACGGCGCCCGCGACGAGCTTGTAGGCGTTCGGGCACGGTTCGCACCGGATCGCGCGCCTCCTCGGCGAGGTTCGAGACGGTCTCGACGCCCGTGTAGGCGAGCATCGCGACCGGGATCGAGATCGCGAGGTTCGCCCACGTCGGTGCGACGCCCCAGTGGACGTTGCTCGTCGAGGATCTCGGGCTGAACACGAGCACGAAGCCGAGGAGGACGAGCAGCACCTGCGTCGCGAAGTCGACGACCGCGAGCGACGATCGAGAGCTTCGCGGCCTCCGTGCACGCCGACGACGTTCAGCGAGACGAGGACGACGATCACGATCGCGCCGCCGACGATGTCCCACGGGTTCGTCGTTCAGCGGCTCCCAGAAGATCGAGAGGTAGTGCGGCACGAAGAACGCCGACGACGGCGACCGTGACGACGTAGACGAGCATCTGCGCCCAGGCGGCGGCGAAGCTGACGAGCTCGTCGAAGGCGTGCCGCGCGAAGCTGGACGAGCCGCCCGCCTCGGGGTAGCGCGCCGTGCCCTCCGCGTAGGTGGCCGCCGTCATCGCGAAGACGATCCCGGCGACGAGGAAGACGAGCGGCGTCAGCCCGAGCGCGTAGACCGCGGTGAGGCCGAGCGCGTAGTAGATCGACGAGCCGACGTTGCCGTACGCGGTCGCGAAGAGCGCCGGCGTGCCGAGGACCCGCTCGAGCTCGACCTCGCGTCTCCGGCGACTGGGCACCGGCGCGTCGGGACGCTGCTGCGATGCCGCTGATCGGCGCGCTCCGCGCACCGGACGTCGCACGTGCCCACCGCTGCCGTTCGCTGACGGGAGGTCCGCCGCGAGCACGCGAAGCGTCAGAGTGCCGAGCCGCGATGCGCATCGCGGCCTACTCGCCGCTGACCTCGGCCGGGGACGGGCGGCCGTGCGAGGGGAATCGCGGGTTTTCCTCCCACGCGCTCTAGCCGTGAATCGAGGCGATCAGCGGGATGATCAGGATCGCGACGATGTTCGTGATCTTGATCATCGGGTTGATCGCCGGGCCGGCCGTGTCCTTGTACGGGTCGCCGACCGTGTCGCCGGTGATGCCCGCGGCGTGCGCCTCGGAGCCCTTGCCGCCGTAGGCGCCGTCCTCGATCAGCTTCTTCGCGTTGTCCCAGGCGCCGCCGCCCGAGGTCATCGAGATCGCGAGGAAGAGGCCGGTGACGATCGTGCCGATCAGCAGGCCGCCGAGCATCTCGGGCTGATGATCCCGACCACGATCGGGAACGCGATCGGGATCGCGGCGGGGAGCATCATCCCCTTGATCGCCGACGTCGTGACGATGCCGACGGCCTGCGAGTAGTCGGGCCGCGAGGTGCCCTCCATGATGCCCGGATCCTCCCGGAACTGGCGGCGCACCTCCTCGACGACCTCGCCGCCGACGCGGCCGACCGCCGTCATCGCGAGCGCCGCGAACAGGAACGGCATCAGGCCGCCGATGAAGAGGCCGGCGATCACGTACGGGTCGTCGAGCGAGAACGACCGTGTCGATGCCCTGCGTCGACGAGCCCGCGGGTGTACTCGTCGAACAGGATCAGCGCGGCGAGGCCGGCCGAGCCGATCGCGTAGCCCTTCGTGACCGCCTTCGTCGTGTTGCCGACCGCGTCGAGCGGGTCGGTCACGCCACGCACCGACTCGGGCATGTCCGCCATCTCGGCGATGCCGCCCGCGTTGTCGGTGACAGGCCCGTAGGCGTCGAGCGCGACGATCAGGCCGCACATCGAGAGCTGGGCCATGACGGCGACGCCGATGCCGTAGATGCTCGCCGCCGGCGATCTCGTACGAGGCGATCACGCCGGCCGCGATCACGATCACCGGGCAGCGCCGTCGCCTCCATGCCCTTGGCGAGGCCGGCGATGATGTTCGTCGCGTGACCGGTCGTGCGAGGCCTCGGCGATCTTCTTCACCGGGCTCCAGCGGCTGCCGGTGTAGTACTCGGTGATCGCGACGAGCAGGAACGTGATCGCGAGGCCGACGAGCGCCGAGCCGTAGAGCTGCCAGAACGAGAACTGGCCGCCGTCGAACGCCATCGTGACCGGGATGAACCCGATCGCCGAGAGCACCGTCGCGACGATCACGCTCATGTAGAGCGCGTTGATGATCGCGTTCTCGCCGCTGCCGACGCGCGCGAAGAACGTGCCGATGATCGAGGCGAGGATCGAGATGCCACCGAGCGAGAGCGGGTAGAGCCACAGGTCGCCGCTCGGGTAGGCGGTGCCGAGCAGCATCACCGCGACCGCGGTGACCGCGTACGTCTCGAACAGGTCGGCCGCCATGCCGGCGCAGTCGCCGACGTTGTCGCCGACGTTGTCGGCGATCACGGCCGGGTTGCGCGGATCGTCCTCGGGGATGCCGGCCTCGATCTTGCCGACCAGGTCGGCGCCGACGTCGGCGGCCTTCGTGAAGATGCCGCCGCCGAGCCGGGCGAACACCGAGATCAGCGAGCCGCCGAAGGCGAGGCCGAGGAGATCGTCGACCGCCGACCTGGGGTCGTTGCCGAGCGCGCCCGTGAGGAACCAGTAGTAGCCGGCGACCCCGAACAGGCCGAGGCCGACGACGAGCAGGCCCGTGACCGAGCCGGCGCGGAAGGCGACCTTGAAGGCGGGCGCGACGCCCTCCCGGGCAGCCTCCGCCGTCCGCGCGTTCGACCGGACGGCGACGTTCATGCCGATGAAGCCGGCGGCCGCCGAGAGAACGGCACCGATCACGAAGCCGAACGCGGTTCCCCACCCGAGCTCGTTGTAGAAGCCGATCAGCAGGAACGGCGCGATCGCGACGACCGCGATCGTCGTGTACTGCTTGCGCAGGTAGGCGGCGGCGCCCTCCTGCACGGCGCCCGAGATCTCCCGCATGCGCTCGTTGCCCGCCGGCTGGCTGAGCAGCCAGTAGGTCAGGTAGAGCCCGTACAGCACTGCTGCCGCCGCACAGATGAGTGCGAACGCCACAGCATGGTCATTGAAGAAGTCCATCAACCCTCCGGAGGCACGTCACAAAGAAAGAGCCGAAACGGGATCGGCGCGCCAGATTATGCAGCACAAACTCCGGTCCCTGCCCGGCGAACCGACGCGCGCTCTCGCGCGGTCGTCAGCCCACCCGCGAAGGGCGCACGGTGAGGTCGCCGTAGATCTCGGCGAGGTCGCCGCACTCGGCGAAGCGCGCGATCTGACGCTCGGCCGCGTTCTGCTCCGGGAGCCGAAGCCAGTCGGCGGCGCCGATCTCGGCTGCGACCGGCAGCACCCACTCGATCAGCCGCTCGAGCCGGGCGCGCGCCGGCAACACGTCGCCCCGCTCGAGGTCGATCAGGTCGCCGGAGAGCCCGTAGCGGATCGCCCGCCACATGTTCTCCTCGATCAGGCGGTGCGGCTGCTGCACGATCGGCTCGCCCTCGTCGACGGCACGCGCGATCCGGGCCGTGAGCGCGACGCACAGCGCCGCGAGCGCCTGCGACTCGGCGAGGTCGGGCTGGCCGTCGCAGATGCGGATCTCGACCGTGGGGAACGCGAGGTGCGGCCGGACGCTCCACCACAGCTGGGTGTGCTCGGTCGATCGAGCCGGTGTCGTAGAGGAACCGGACGTAGCGCTCGTAGTCCGCCCAGGTGTCGAACGCGTCGGGGACGCCGCAGCGCGGGAAGAACCGCGTGAAGATCTGGGTGCGGGCCGAATGGAGGCCCGTGTCGACCCCCTCGGCGAACGGCGAGCTCGCCGAGAGGGCGAGCAGCTCGGGGAGCCAGTTGCGCAACGCCGAGGTGACCCTGAGCGCGCGATCGGCGCCCCTGATCCCGACGTGGACGTGGAAGCCGAAGGTGTTGTTCTTCCAGACGACGTAGCGGAGGAGCTGGTCGTTGCGGCGGTAGTGCGGCGTGTCGATGATCCGCTGATCCTTCCAGTTCGCCCAGGGGTGCGATCCGGTGGCCCCCAGCGTGAGACCGAGCGGCTCGACGAGGCTCGACGAGCTGGAGGCGGCGATCGACCATCGCCTGCGGGACAGCGGCGAACGTCTCCAGGCGCCCCGTCTTGATCTCGACCTCGGAGGCGATCAGCTCGCCCGCGAGGTGGCGCTCGATCTCGGTTCCGGCCGCGGCCGCCTGCACGTCCTCGAACCGGTTGACCAGGTCGAGCGAGACCGGGTCGAGCAGCGCGAATTCCTCCTCGACGGCAACGGTGAAGTCGGTGCCCTCGTCGAAGCGCTCGCGCGCATCCTGGAGGAGCTGGTCTGTCGGAACGCGCTGCTCGTCGCCCATTGCTCGAAAAAGCGTAGTCGATACTGCACTTTCGATAGCGACGAGGGGTGTCTCCCGAACGCCTGGGGAGACACCGCTTCGCTGCCTCACATGAATGGCGCGAGCAGTCGGCGCGAGACGCCCGCCCAGCTCCAGCGCTCGACCACGGCGGCACGTGCGGCCGACCGGAGCGCAGCGCGATCGGCGGGCGGCAGCGTCAGCAGCTCACCGAGCCGTCCGGCCAGATCGCCGGCGTCGCCGGAGTCGAACGCCGCCAGATGGCGGAACGCCGGCGGATACGCCTCCTCGAGCCCTGCCGCGACCTCGGCCAGCCCCGAGTGGCGGGCGACGAGCGGCGGGCAACCGGCCGCGGCCGCCTCGGCCGCGACCATCCCGAAGGCCTCGGGGAAGATGGACGGCACGACGCAGACGTCCGCCAGCGCGAGCAGGTGCCGCAGGTGCCGGTGCTCGAGCGGGCCTGTGAAGAGCGTCTCGACGCCACGGTCGGCGGCACGGCGCTCGAGCGCCGCCCGCTCCGGGCCGAACCCGACGACGACGAGGCGGGCGGCGACTTCCGGCGAGTGCGTCGACGAGCACGTGAACCCCCTTCTGCTCGATCAGCTTTCCGAAGTACACGACGACCGGGCGGTCGCCCGCGAGGAAGCGCGCCAGGCGTTCCGCGTTGCCCTCGTCGGGCAGGCGCTCCTCGGCGTTGCCGGGGTTCGGTGCGTCGCGCCGCGCCTCCTCGATCAGCGCAGCGAGGGCCGCGTCGTGGGCCTCGGGTACCCACTCGTCGATATCGACGCCCGGCGGCACCTCGATCACGTTCGCGGTGTGGCCGCACACCTCGGCGAGGACGGCGCGGATGTGCTCGGACCCGACGAACGTGGCGCGCGCAGCCGCCAGCGCGCTCGGCGCCCCAGGCCGAGAGCTCCGCGTTGCCGCGCATCGAGTACTCGAGCTCGGAGCCGTGTGCCTTGACGGCGAACGGGGCGCCGGTCGGCGGCGCCGACCGGCCCTCCGAGCAGGACGTGGTTCGTGAAGACCGACGTCGGCGGGAAGGAGCGCGCGGATCGCCGAGGCGTTCGCCTCGACCCAGCGCGTCGAGCTCGACGCGCGTGCAGTCCTGCACGCGCCGCACGTCGTACCCGTCGTAGCGGTCGAGCACGAAGACGGGTAGGAGGCCGCCGACGTCGGGTCGCACGGTTGCCGCGGCGCCGAGGTCGTAGCGCTCGGGGTGCGGTTCCTGCGAGAGGACGGTGACGTCGTGCCCGGCGCCGCTCCACTCCCGCGCCAGCATGCGGGTGTACACGTTCGAGCCGGTGCCGCCGAGGAGGTAGCCGTGCCAGAGCAGAATGCGCATCGCTGCATCGTGCCTGCCAGCGCGGCGCGGCTGCGGGTGACCCGGAAGCCGGCTTGACCAGGGAGACAGGCTGAAGCCTGTCCCACAGGCCCGATCCGGCTCAGGTCAGGTGGAAATACAGCGCGTAGAGCAGCTCGACCGCCGGGTTCGAAGCGTGCACCTGGACGTCCGCCGGTGTCGCGAGGAGCGCCTGCGAGTAGTTGAAGATGATCTTCACGCCGGCACCGACGAGCGCATCGGCAGCGCCCTGGGCGGCGTCGGCAGGCACGGCGAGGACGCCGACGATGATGTTCCGCTCCCGGACGAGCTCGTCGAGCCTCTCCAGTGGCGTCACGGTGACCCCGCCGAGGTCGCGGCCCGCCTTCGCCGGATCGCTGTCGAACACCGCCGCGATCGTGATCCCGTGCTCCGCGAAGATCGGGCGAGCTCGCGATGGCGCTACCGAGCCGGCCGGCGCCGACGAGCGCGATGTTGTGCTGGCCCTGCGTCCGCAGGATCTTCCGGATCTCGCCGAGCAGAGAATCGATGTTGTAGCCGACGCCGCGCTTGCCGAAACGGCCGAAGCCCGAGAGATCACGGCGGATCTGGGTGGCGTTGATGTTCGTGTACTCGGAGATCTCCTGGGAGGAGATCCTGTCCTTGCCCATCTTCTTCGCCTGCGTCAGCACCTGCAGGTAGCGGCTGAGTCGTGCAGCCACGCCCACCGTCAGTCTGTCCGCCACGTTCGTCTCCTCGTGATTCGGGCTTGCTTGTGACAACTTGTCACATATTGCCTGCCCGCCCGCTCAGTGCGCGGGAGAACCATCGCCACCGAGACGATCGAGCAGGCCGTCGACCGTGACGAAGTACGTGAACGCTCGCACTCCGTCGATCTCGATCACGGGCAGATGCTCGCGGTACTCCGCTTCGAGCGACGTCGACGCCGCCGATGTCGACGAGCTCGAACGTCGAACTGCATCTGGGCCTGCGCCTCGCGGACGACCTCGATCGCCCGGTCGCAGAGGTGACAGCCCTCGGCGTGGTAGAGCGTGACCCGCCGCATGCGCGAAGCGGAAGCTACGGGTAGAGGCCGCGGATCGTGGTCGCCTCGGCGACCCGCTGAACCGCGATCCCGTACGCGGCCATGCGCATGCTCGTGGCGAACCGCTCGCGGGTCGACCAGGTCTCCTCGAACGCACGGACGACGATGTCGTTCAGCTTCGCGTTGACCTCGTACTCCTTCCAGAAGTACTCCTGCAGCCCCTGCACCCATTCGAAGTAGGAGACCACGACGCCGCCGGCGTTTGCCAGCACGTCGGGCAGGACGAGGATGCCGCGGTCCTCGAGGATCTGGTCGGCTGCCGGCGTGGTCGGCCCGTTTGCCCCCTCGCAGATGATCTTCGCCCGGACACGGGACGCGTTCTCGACCGTGATCACCTGCTCGAGGGCACAGGGGGTGAGCACGTCGCAGTCGATCTCGATCAGCTCCTCGTTCGTGATCGCATCTGCGCCCGGGAACCCTTCGAGCACCCCGTGCTCGGCTTTGTAGGCGATCGCGGCCGGTACGTCCAGACCGTACGGGTTATGGATCCCGCCCCTTGAGTCGGAGACCGCGATCACCCGCACCCCCTCGTCGGCGAGGAGCCGGGCGAGGTTCGAGCCGACGTTGCCGAATCCCTGGATCGCCACCCTCGTGTCGTGGAGGCGGCCTCCCTGCTTCTGGAGCGCGGTCCTGATGCAGTAGAGCGAGCCGCGCGCAGTCGCGCCGTCTCGGCCGACCGAGCCGCCGATAGACAGCGGCTTGCCCGTGACGACGCCGAGCACGGAGTGGCCGACGTTCATCGAGTACGTGTCGAAGATCCACGCCATCACCTGGGCGTCGGTGCCGACGTCGGGTGCGGGAATGTCCTTCTCGGGGCCGATCTCGTTGATGATCTCGCTCGTGTAGCGGCGCGTGAGCCGCTCCTTCTCGCCCAGCGAGAGGAGCTTCGGGTCACAGATGATTCCGCCCTTGGCGCCGCCGAACGGCAGTCCCATCAGCGCGCACTTCCACGTCATCCACATCGCGAGGGCCTTGACCTCGTCCTGGGTGACCGCCGGGTGATAGCGAATGCCCCCCTTCGCGGGGCCGCGCGTCATGTTGTGGACGACGCGGTAGCCCTGGAACGCCCGCACCGAGCCGTCGTCCATCTGTACGGGCACCGAGACCTCGACGCCCTTCTTGCAGTACGACAGGATCTGGATCAGGTTCGGGTCGACGGCGAACGTCTCGCCGACCCGACGCAACTGGGCCTGGGCGAGCTCGAACGGGTTCTCGCGCAGATGCGTCGGCGAAGGGGCAGCGGCGGTCATGCGGAGGCGCCTTCGCTCACGACGACGCGACTATACCGCGACCGTCCACCTGTGGCGCCGAGGGCACCACCTGCCCTGCCCTACGAGATCGTGAACGGGACCAGCTGCTCGTCGGTCGCGCCGCCGCCGACGGGAATCGCCGTGAGGCGCAGAACATACGGGCCTGGCGGCAAGCGGCCGCCCTTGACCCCCCGTCCCGTGATCCCGAACGAGTACCGTCCGGGGAGCACGTCCCGGACGAGCGCGAGCCGGCCCAGGTTCCGGTCACCCCGGTAGAGATCGATCGCCAGCTCCGAAAGTGGCTGGAGTTGCGGCCGTTCGGCGCTGCCGTCGATCCGGCCGGCGACGACCGTGAGCACGGCCGGCTCGCTGTCCGAGGGCTCGAACAGCCGGCTCGAGAGCCGGGCGCTCGGGATCAGGTCGCGGTTCGTGACCGGAACGGCGATCGTCCAGGGCACCTGCAGCGTGGAGCCGCCGCGTACCTTGACGCGCAGTGCACCGCGCAGAGCCGCAGGCGGGCGTGGCAGGAGCGGCACCCCGGCAACCACGGAGACGCGCACGGATGCGCCGGGCTTCAGCCTCGCAAGCCGGGGTCGGGTCTCGACCACGATGTCGGCCGCGTCCGCGGTTCCCGGCTCGATCGTGACGTCGAGCGAGCGGCTGCTCACGTTGCGGAGCGTGACGACCCGCCTGACGATCGCGTCCTCGGCGAGCGCGACGCCGAGGCCGACGGAGGGAGGGTCGGCGACGAGCTCGACCGCAACGGCTCCCGACGGGTCGAGAAGGCCGGCCGCCACCCCGCCCCCACGCCGCGCCGAGGCGACGAGCGCCTGCTTCAGGCCCGCAGCGTCGAGATCGGGCCTCGCCTCGGCGAGCAGGGCCGCCGAGCCCGCGGTCAGCGCCGCCGCCGCGCTCGTGCCGCTGAGCGTCCCGTAGCGGGCGGCGCCGTCCTCGTTCCGGCCCGGGTCGGACGTCGCGAGCCCGATTCCTGCGGCGCTCACCTCCGGCTTGGGACCGCCGTCGAAGGCGAGGCCCTCCGACGAGAACGGTGCGCCGGCGCCTTGACCGTCGTTCGTGTCGAACGCGGCAGCGCCGACGTCGAGCGTCACCGGGACCGCATTCCGGAGCGCCGCCCGCACGGCGTCGGCGTCGCGCAGCGGACAGCCCCAGGATCGGCACCTCGACCGGGCCGTCCGTGCCGAGCGACCCGGCCGGCAGCGGCCCGTCGACGAGCACCGCCCGCGCACCCGCCGCGACGACCTCGCGGACGGCCTCGGGGGACGACGTACCGCGCGGGAGGAGCACGGCCGCGCCGCCGACGCGGCTGTAGCCGGAGCTGTCGAAGAGCCGCGTCAGGCCGCCGGCTGCACCGACGACCGCTGCGGCGCGTGCGTGGGAGTGCGACGACGGGCGCGGACACGGAGAGCGACGGCGCGACGACGCCACCGAGCGGCTGGACGCCCGAGACGAGAGACCGGAGTCCCGCGAGCAGCAGGACATGACCGGTCGGGCTCCGGCGCCTCGTGTCGATCGCGCCGGCGGTGAGGGCGGCGGGCGCCCCGCCCGGCCCACCGATGCTGCCGTACGCAGGCCCTGCCGGCCCGTCGTTGCCGGCGGCGGTGACGACGAGCGAGTCGAGCGCCAGGGCTCCGGCGGCCGCGGCGGCGAGAGGGCCGTCGGCGAAGGCGGCGAACGGCTCCACCACGCCGACGAGAGTGACGCGGGCGGCATCGTGGGCATCGCCGTCCTCGTTCGGGTCGACGGCCAGCTCGATTCCGGCCAGCACCTGGTCGGTCCTGCCGTAGACGGAGACTCCGCCGGAGGTGTCCGGCTGCCAGCCCGCGACGCGGATCGGCAGCAGCGCCACTCCGGGCGCCACGCCGTGCAGGCCGGCAGGGCCGTTCGACCCGGCGACGAGGCCCGCCATCTCGGTGCCGTGGCGCTCCGGTCTACCGGGAGCCGTCGGGTTCTGACGCGCACTCGCATCGCCGCCCGGGTCGAGCACGTCGAGACCCCGCACGAGCGCTGCCCGAATGTACGGGTGAACGAGGTCGACACCCGTGTCGAGGAGCGCGACGGTGACACCCTTGCCCGAGAACCCGGGGATGCCGATGTCCGGGCGCCTGCCCCCGGCGCCATCGACGAGGTCGTCGACGGCGTCCTGGTCGACCTCGGCCGGAATCGCGGCTCGCACCGGGAACACGCCCCGCACGTCGGGATCGCGCACGACGATCGCAAGCGCACGGGCGTCGAGCGGGGTCGCGAACCCGTTGAGCGTCGCGGTAGTACGCATGCTCCGGCTCGATCGGCGCCCCACGGAAGGCGAGCCGTGCGATCACCTCGCGTCTGGGCGTCGCGGGCCGCCGCTGGTCCAGGCGCGCTCCTGCTCCTCGGTCGCGACGCCACCTGCGGCGGCGACGCGCGTCGCGAGGGACGGCTTCGCGAGAACGACGATCCAGCGACCGCCGAGCTGGGCCGAGGGTCGCTCGCCGAGCAGGCTCTCCCAGCCGGCGGCGTCCGCCGTCGGCTGCTCGGCGCCGCTCGCCCCCGCGACCAGGAGGAGCGCGGCCGCAAGGAGGAGCGCCGCGCCGGCCGCCCGCGCACGACCGCGATCAGGCAGCCGACGCATACGCATCCAGGGTCAGCGCCTCGGGGACGGGGAGCGGATCGCCGAACCGGGCTGCGGAGGCGATCATCGCGGCGTTGTCGGTGCACAGCCAGAGCGGCGCGAGGGCCGCGTCGGGGAGGGCCGCGCGCAGCTCGGAGTTCGCGGCCACGCCCCCGACGACCGCGATCCGGTCGATGCCCGACGAGCT
The DNA here is from genome assembly GCA_963792455.1 of uncultured Thermoleophilia bacterium. Taxonomy (GTDB): domain Bacteria; phylum Actinomycetota; class Thermoleophilia; order Gaiellales; family Gaiellaceae; genus Gaiella. The sequence continues at coordinate 369,856 of CAWBWA010000011.1, read as the reverse complement.
CGGCGGCCTGCCGCAGCCGCCGGGTCAGGGCGAGGACGATCGCCCGCTGGTAGGACGCGGCGAGGTCGGCGCGCCGCTCGGCGAGGCCTGTCTCGCCCGAGATCGCGAACGGCGTAGAGGAGCGAGGTCTTGACGCCCGAGAAGGAGAAGTCGAGTCCCGGCACCCGCGCGACCGGAAACCGGAACGCCTCGGGGTCGCCCTCCCGGGCCAGCTCGTCGATCGCGGCGCCCCCCGGGTACGGGAGCCCGAGGAGCCTGGCACCCTTGTCGAACGCCTCGCCGGCGGCGTCGTCGAGCGTCGTCCCGATTCGCTCGAACGAGCCGATGCCGACGCACGGCCAGGAGCAGCGTATGACCGCCGCTCGCGAGCAGGCAGACGAAGGGAGGCTCGACGGGAGCCGGGCCGAGGTACAGCGAGGCGACGTGCCCCTGCAGGTGGTCGACGGCAACGAGCGGGATGTCGCGGGACCAGGCGATCGCCTTCGCGGCGGAGAGGCCCGACGAGCAGCGCGCCGATGAGGCCCGGCCCGCGCGTGACGCCGATCCGCGTGACCTCGCCGAGCCCGACGTCCGCTTCTCCGAGCGCCTCCCGGATGACCGGGCCGATGAGCTCGAGGTGGCGGCGCGAGGCGATCTCCGGCACGACGCCGCCGTAGCTCGCGTGGAGCTCGGCCTGCGACGCGACGATCGAGGAGAGCACGCGGCCGTCGGCGGTGACGACCGCCGCAGCCGTCTCGTCGCACGATGTCTCGATCCCGAGAATCACTGGGTCGCTCTCTGTCTCACGATGTCGTCGCGCTCCTGCACCGCGCTCTGCTCCTTCGGGTCGGGGTCCTTCCACATGATCACTGCATCTTCTCTGTTGTCAGTGTAGTAACCGCGTCGGACGCCACGGGACACGAAGCCAAAGCGCTCGTAGAGCCCGATCGCGGCGAGGTTCGAGACCCGCACCTCGAGGGTGTAGCCGCGCTCGGCGTCGTCACGGGTGACCTCGAACAGGCGTTGCAGCATCGCCGACGCGATTCCGCAGCGCCGGTGCTCCGGATCGACGGCGACGTTCATCACGTGCCAGGCGTCGACGTACCGTGACAGCACCAGGTAGCCGACGAGCTGCCCGTCGGGGGCGACCGCGGCGATCGAGAGGGAGCTCTGCTTCGCCAGCTCGCTCGCGAACATCGAGCGCGACCACGGCGTCGGGTACGAGGCGCGCTCGATCCGCTCGATCGCGTCGAGGTCGGCGAGCTCGAGCCTGCGGAGGGTGAAGCTCATCGGGCCCACTTCTCCGCATCGGGCTCGCGCACGTACACCGGCTCGACCAGGTCGCCCGGCCCGAAGGTGATGGCCAGCGAGACGTGGAGCGAGGCGCGCGGGACGTGCAGGAGAGAGTCGTCGGGCGGTACGTCCGCACCGCGCTGCGTGAGGAGCTCGCGGTACCGGCAGGCGCCGTCTCCGACGCAGATGCTCCCCGGAGGGAGCACGACGTCCTCCGGCCGGACGGCGAGTGGCCCGGGCACGAAGACCTCGCCGCGCCTCGCGTCGATGATCGGGAAGACGCCCTCCGCGCCCGCAGCGAGGGCATCGAGCGTCGAGACGCCGGCGACGGGAACGTCGAGCGAGAGCGCGAGCCCACGGGCGACCGAGAGGCCGATCCGCGTCCCCGTGAAGCTGCCCGGCCCCGTCCCGACGACGATCGCGGTCAGATCGGCCGGGACGCGCTGCGCCTCCGCGAGGAGGTCGGCGACGTCGGCGAGGAGTGACTGCGGCCGCGTCGTCCGCTCGCCGAGGGTCACGCCGTCGGCCACGAGCGCGCTCGTGGCGAGGTCAGTTGCGGTGTCGAACGCCAGGATCAGCACGCGCCAGATCTTCTAGCAGCGTTCCGTCGGCGCTGTCGGTCGTGATCCGCCGCTCGTCCGGAGCGACGTGCTCGAGCATGACGGTGGCGCGAGCCCGTGGTAGCGCCGCAAGACCTGCCTCCGGCCACTCGACGAACGCGATCGTGTCGTCGAAGTACGGCTCGAGATCCCCCCACTCGGCCGCGCTGAGGCCCACGAAACGGTAGAGATCGAGGTGCGCCACGGTCACTGCTCCCCGGTAGAGGTGCCCGATCGTGAAGGTGGGGCTCGTCACGGGCACGTCGATCCCGAGCGATCGGCAGGCACCACGGACGAGGGTCGTCTTCCCGGCCCCGAGCTCGCCGCGGACGAGGATCACGTCTCCGGGCCGGAGCAGGCCGGCGAGGAGCCCTCCGAACGCCTCGGTCTCGCCCGCCGAATGCGTCACGCGCTCGATCACGGGATCAGAAGAGGCCGAGCTGCATCGTCTCGTCCGCACGGACGGCCGTCCTCGACGGGAGGCGGCTGCGGCCCCGCGGACGGGTCGGCAAGGGGCGGCAGGCTCGTGGCGCGGCCGAGCAGGGCGGGCAGTCGTGAGAAGTCGTCCTCGAGTGCCTTCAGCATCGACGGCGTGTAGAGGGCTGCCGCGGGGTGGTAGAGCGGGTAGAGGATGACGCTCGTCGCGCCGAGCGTAACCTCGTGCTCCTGCCCGTGCACCCGCGTGATCCCGAGCGACCGGCCCGAGAGGAGCCTGGTGGCGAAGTTCCCGAGCGTGGCGACGACCTGCGGGCGAACGAGGCCGACCTGGCGGAACAGGTGCGGCTCGCAGGCGGCGAGCTCTCGTCGTCGAGTGGATCGCGATTCTGCGGCGGCCTGCACTTGAGCACGGTCGCGAGGTAGACGTCGTCGCGGTCGAGGCCGATCCCCGCGAGCAGCCGGTCGAGCAGCTCGCCCGCCTGACCGGCGAACGGCAGGCCACCCTGGTCCTCGTGGAAACCGGGAGCCTCGCCGACGAGCATCAGATCGGCGTCGGGATCGCCCGAGCCGAAGACGACCCGGGTCCGCGTCTCGGCGAGCGGGCAGCGCACGCAGCCGGCGGTGTCGGCGGCGTACGCGGCGAGCGCCTCGGCACGGGCTGGGGCATCCATCGAGCGGCCAGTCTAGGCGCGTCGCCGGATGGGGCGAGTCCGCGGCAGTGAACCCCGGCGACAGGCTGAAGCCGTCGAACGCCCGGTCGATCCCGACGCCCTCGCAGGATCGCGAGGCGGCGCTCGGCAGCCGCGAGTCCGCCGCACGCACGCAGCCGCCGCCGCAGCAGCCGCCGCCGGAGCCGCCGCCGAACGAGGACTTCGCGGGAGCGCCGTGGATGGCGAACGCCGAGATCTGCTTCAGCACGTCGGTCGCGTTGCACGAGGGGCAGGTGACGACCTGGTCGTCGCTGCGGACGAGCTCGTCGAAGTGGTCCTCGCATTCCATGCACGCGTACTCGTAGATCGGCATGGCCCGAGTGTAACGTCCGGCGGGCATGGAGCGATGGAAGCCACCGACGCTCGCAGGCCGGATCGTGCGGCTGGAGCCGCTCGCAGAGCGGCACGCCGACGACCTGTACGCCGCCTCACGGGATCCGCGGGTCTGGCGCTGGCTCCCGATCGTCCAGCCGCGAGACGCGCCCCGCGTGGCAGGAGTGGATCGACACGGCGCTCGAGCGCACCGAGGCAGGGCTCGAGCTGGCATTCGCGACGGTTCGGATGGAGGACGGCAGGGCCGTCGGCTCGACCCGCTTCCTGGCGCTGCGCCCGGAGCACCGGAGCGTCGAGATCGGGTGGACATGGCTGGCGCCGTCGGCGTGGGGTACCGGCGCGAACACCGAGGCCAAGCTCCTTCAGCTCGAGCACGCCTTCGAGGTGCTGGGCTGCCGGCGGGTCGAGTTCAAGACCGACGCCCTCAACGAGCGGGCGAACCCGGCGCTCGCAGCGCTCCCCGCGCGGTTCGAGGGCATCCACCGCAAGCACATGCTCGTGCGCGACGGCGAGAACCGCGATTCGGCCTGGTACTCCGTCGTGGACGACGAGTGGCCGACCGTCCGGAGAGCGCTCCGGGAACGCCTCGGCGTCGCCTGACCGGCAGTTCCTGCCCGGGCCGAGCACTCCGGGTTCGGCGTCTGGTTGTATCGTCCGCCCATGCCGACGCGTGTGGCCTTCAGGACGTGCCCGCTCTGCGAGGCGACCTGTGGCCTGCGGATCGAGATCGAGAACGGACGCGTCACCCGAATCCGCGGGGATGCCGAGGATCCGTTCTCGAAGGGGTTCATCTGTCCCAAGGGATCGACGCTCGGGGCGCTCCACGACGACCCCGACCGGCTCCGGCGAGCCGCTCGTCCGCCGCAACGGCGTCCACGAGGAGGTGAGCTGGGAGGAGGCGTTTGCCGAGGTCGAACGGCGTCTCACGGCGGTTCGTGGCGACGCACGGCCGTGACGCGGTCGCCGTCTACGCCGGGAACCCGAACGCGCACAACTTCGCCAACACGCTCGCGATCCGCCCGCTCGTGAAGGCGCTCGGGACGAAGAACGTCTACTCGGCCTCGACCGTCGACCAGATGCCGAAGCACGTCTCCTGCGGCCTCGTCTTCGGCCACCCGCTCGCGATCCCGGTCCCCGACATCGACCGCACCGATTTCCTCCTCATCCTCGGCGCCAACCCACTCGAGTCGAACGGCAGCCTCGCGACGGCGCCCGACTGGCCGGGCCGCCTGGCTGCGATCCGGGCCCGCGGCGGCCGAGTCGTCGTCGTCGACCCGCGACGAACGCGCACGGCGGAGCGAGCAGACCTGCACGTGCCGATCCGCCCGGGAACCGACGCCGCCCTGCTCGCCGGCATCGCGCAGACGCTGTTTGCGGAGGGCCTCGTCGTCCCGGGGCGGCTGTCCGAGCTGACGAACGGGATCGACGAGGTCGGGCAGGCCGTGGCCGGCTTCACGCCGGAGCGCGTCTCGTCGCTCACGGGCGTTCCCGCCGAGCGCGTGGTCTCACTCGCCCGGGAGCTCGCGGCGGCGCCGACGGCCGCCGTCTACGGGCGCATGGGGACGCACACGACCGTGTACGGGACGCTCGCCGCCTGGCTCGTCGACGTGCTGAACGTGCTGACGGGGAATCTGGACCGTCCTGGTGGCGCAATGTTCCCTCACGCAGCGCACGAGCGGCCGGCCCGCTCGGCGCGGGCCTTTCGCACCGGCCGCTGGCACAGCCGCGTGAGCGAGTTGCCCGAGGTGATGGGCGAGCTCCCCGTGGCGACGCTCGCGGACGAGATCGATACGCCCGGCACGGGCCAGGTGCGGGCGCTGGTCACGATCGCCGGCAACCCGGCGCTGACGACGCCCGACTCCGGGCGCCTCGGGAGCCTCCTGGCGGGGCTCGAGCTGATGATCTCCGTCGATCCGTACCTGAACGCGACCACGCGCCACGCGCACGTGATCCTGCCGCCGCCCTCTGTGCTGGAGAAGTCCCACTACGATCTCGCATTCACGGCCCTCTCGGTCCGGGACGTGGCGCACTTCTCTCCACCGGTCTTCGAGCGTGCGGCCGGCGCGCCGTCGGAGTTCGAGATCCTCGTCCGCCTCGCAGCGATCGCCGCAGGGCTCGGTGCAGGCGCCGACACCGACGCGCTTGCGGGAGCCACCCTCGCTGCGCGGATCGCCGAAGCGGTCGCCGATCCCGCCTCGCCGATCCGCGGCCGCCAGCCCGACGAGATCGCCGACGCGCTCGGCGACCGGCCGGTCGAGGAGCGCCTGCTCGATCTGCTGCTCCGAACCGGCCATCGCGGCGACGCGTTCGGCGACCGGCCAGGCGGGCTCTCCCTCGCCGTCCTCGAGGATCACCCCCACGGGATCGACTTCGGGCCCCTGGGCCCGCGTCTCCCGGACGCCCTGGCAACCGAGTCCGGCCTCGTCGAGCTGGCACCGCCACAGCTCGTGGCCGACCTGGCCCGCCTCGATCGTGCCCTGGATGCGGCAGCGGCCGGCGGCATGGTGCTGGTCGGCCGCCGCCAGTTGCGGACGGCCAACTCGTGGACGCAGAACGTGCCGGTGCTCGTACGTGGGAAGGACAGCTGCGTCGCACAGCTCCACCCGGATGACGGCTCCAGGCTCGGCCTGGCAGACGGCTCGGTCGCAACGGTGCGTTCGGCGGCCGGTTCGATCGACGTGCCCGTCGAGCTGACCGACGCCGTGATGCCGGGTGTCGTCTGCATCCCCTACGGGTGGGGCCACGGGCTCCCCGGCACGCGGCAGGCCGTCGCCGCCGGCCGGGCCGGCGTCAACGTGAACGTCCTCACGGACGCCTCCGTGCTCGACGCCGTGTCCGGGAACGCGGTCCTCAACGGCATCCCGGTCACCGTCGCCCCGGCCTGAGAGGGGCCACGCCGCTCGGCGCGGGACGACATCGGCCCTCTCCGTCGTTACACTGCAGCGAAGCCCGGTATCCCCTCGGAACTGGAGCACCCGGAAACATGATCGGAAGCGTCAACGTGATCGGCAGCGGCCGGGTCGGCTCGGCGGTCGCCGCACGCCTCGGGGAGCGCGGGCTGAGCCTTGGCTCCGACGATCCGGAGCTCGTGCTCGTCTGTGTTCCAGACCGGGTGATCGCCGGGGTTGCGAGCTCCATCGAGCCAGGCCCGTGGGTCGCGCACGTCAGCGGAGCGACGCCGCTCGCGGCACTCGCTCCGCACACGCGCCGCTTCGGCGTGCATCCGCTGCAGACGTTCACGCTGCGGCGCGGGCCGGAGCAGCTCGACGGCGCCTGGGCGGCCGTGACGGCCGAGAGCGACGACGCGAGCGCCGTCGGCACGTGGCTCGCCGAGACGCTCGGTCTCAGGCCCTTTCCCCTGCTCGACGAGAACCGCGCCGCGTACCACGCCGGCGCCTCGATCGCGTCCAACTACCTGGTCACGCTCCGTCACGCGGCGGGGTCACTCCTCGAGGCGGCAGGTGCGCCTCCCGAAGCGCTCGATCCCCTGATGCAAAGGACGATCGAGAACGACTTCGAGCTCACCGGCCCGATCCAGCGTGGTGACTGGGAGACCGTGGACCGGCACCTGGAAGCGATCCAGGCGAGCTGCCCCGAGCTCGAGGCCCTGTACCGCGTGCTCGCAGACGCCACGGTGGCCGTGGCATGAGAACCTGCCGCACGATCTCCGACGTCAGGACGGCGCTCGAGCCGCGCCGCGGTGGCACGATCGGCCTCGTTCCCACGATGGGGGCTCTGCACGCCGGCCACCTCTCGCTGCTGGCAGCCGCAAGGGCGGAGTGCGCCACCGTCGTGATGAGCCTGTTCGTCAACCCCGCGCAGTTCGGCGAGCCGGGCGACCTCAACGGCTATCCACGTGACGAGGAGCGCGACCTGGCCGCTGCTGCCGAGGCCGGCGTCGACCTCGTCTTCGCCCCCTCCGCCGAGGAGATGTACCCGCCAGGATTCCAGACCTGGGTCGACGTGACGGAGCTCGGGTCGATCCTCGAAGGAGAGCACCGGCCCGGGCACTTCCGCGGGGTTGCCACGGTCTGCCTGAAGCTGTTCGCGATCGTTCGCCCCGATCTCGTGTACTTCGGCCAGAAGGACGCGCAGCAGGTTGCGGTCCTGCGGCAGATGATCGCGGATCTCGCGCTCGAGCTCGAGCTGCGTGCCCTGCCGACCGTACGGGACGCCGACGGCCTCGCGCTCTCCTCGCGGAACGGGAATCTCTCACCGGCGGAGCGCCGCCTCGCCGTGGCACTGCCCCGTGCCCTCGCGACCCGCAGCCCCGAGCGGGCGCGCGCGCTGCTCGACGGGCTCGAGGTCGACTACGTCGAGATCGCTCCCTTCGATCCCCCCGTCCTCGCCGCCGCGATCCGCGTCGGCTCCACCCGCCTGATCGACAACGTCCCCCTCGCAGGAGGTCTCATGAGCACCCGTCCCCGCACGCCAGGTCACGGCGCCCCCGGCCCCGGCAAGCTTCCCATCACCGAGCTGCTCGGCATGAAGGAGAGCCACTCTCCGATCGCGATGATCACGGCGTACGACGCCCCGTCCGGCCGGCTCGCGGACGCTGCCGGAGCGGACGTGATCCTCGTCGGCGACTCCGCCGCGATGACCGTGCTGGGGCACGACTCGACGGTTCCGGCGACGATGGAGGAGATGCTGGTGCTGACGCGCGCGGTGACCCGCGGCGCGCGCCGGCCGCTCATCGTCGCCGACATGCCGTTCGGCTCCTTCCAGGTGTCGGACGAGCTCGCGGTCACGAACGCGATCCGCTTCGTCAAGGATGCCGGCGCGGACGCGGTGAAGATCGAGGGGGCGGGAACGATGTTGTCGCGCGTCCGCGCCATCGTGGGGGCCGGCGTTCCCGTGATGGGCCACGTCGGCTTGACGCCCCAGTCGGCCACTGCGCTCGGGGGCTTCAAGGCTCAGGGGCGCACCGCCACCGGGGCCGCGCAGCTCGTCCGCGACGCGCTCGAGCTCGAGGCCGCCGGGTGCTTCGCGGTCGTACTCGAGGCGGTTCCCTCTCCCGTCGCCGCAAAGATCACCGAACTGCTCGCGGTGCCGACGATCGGGATCGGCGCCGGCCCCGACGTCGACGGCCAGGTGCTCGTCTGGCACGACCTGCTCGGGCTCTACGACGGGCACGCGCCGCGGTTCGTCAAGCAGTACGCGAACCTCTCTGCGGTCATCCAACGCGCCGTCGAGGAGTACGTCGGCGATGTCCGGGAGCGACGGTTCCCGGAAGAGGTGCACACCTACGGCATGCCGGCCGACGAGATCGCCTCCTTCGAGGCGGCTCTCGCAACTAAGCCACGCGAAGCGCCCGATCGCGCATCTGTGCCGAGCTGAGCGCATACGTGAAGCCCACGGGCGCCAGGGGCTGCCCGAAGTGGAATCCCTGCGCCAGGGAGCAGCCGAGCTCGCCGATCGCGCGTGCCTGATCGGTCGACTCGATCCCCTCGGCCACGACCTCGAGCCCGAGAGAGCGCCCCAGGCGCACGATCGTCTCGAAGAACGCCCTGTCGACAGGACTGTGCGGCAGGCCGACGACGAAGTCGCGGGCGATCTTCAGCGTGTCGATCGGGAAGCCCCGCAAGTGCGCAAGCGAAGAGTGGCCCGTGCCGAAGTCGTCGAGTGCGAGTGAGACACCGAGCGAGCGGATCTCGTTCATGCGGAGGAGGGCCTCGTCGGGATTCTCCATGACCCCGTTCTCCGTGATCTCGAGGACGAGACGATCTGCGGGGAGGCCTGTCGCTGCCAGGATCGCCGCAACATCGTCTACCAGATCGTCCGCCATGAGCTCGGACGGCGCGAGGTTCACGGTGACACGCAGGTCCTTCATCCGGACGAACGAGTTCCGCCAGCATTGCACCTGGGCGCACGCCTCGCGCAGGACCTGGCGCCCGATCGGGACCATGAGCCCGGATCCCTCGGCCAGCCCGATGAAATGGTCGGGCGCGACGAGGCCGAGCGTCGGCCGATCCCAGCGTGCGAGGGCCTCGACCGCAACCGTCTCCCCTGTCGCGAGGTCGACGATCGGCTGATAGTGAACCGTGATCTCGTCGCGCTCGACGGCAAGCGTCAGCGCCGAGATCGTCTCCTGCCGGTGCTTCACCCGCGCATGCATCTCGGGCTCGTAGGTGCTGTGGCGTCCCTTGCCGCCTTGCTTCGCGCTGTACATCGCCACGTCGGCGTTGCGTAGAAGCTCGTCGGCGCTCGCGACGCCCGGCCCGCCGTGGGCGATTCCCACACTCGCATGCACCCACATCTCGCGGCCCGCAATGGTAAACGGCGCCTCCAGCGTCTCGACCAGGCGTTCTGCGACCCTCTCGGCCGCACCGTCCGAGCCGTCGCGCATCAGCACGGCGAACTCGTCACCTCCCAGCCTGGCCGGCAGGTCACCCGTCCTCATGACGCCTCGGACGCGCTCGGCGACGGCTACGAGCAGCTCGTCGCCAGCGTGATGGCCGAGGCTGTCGTTGATCGTCTTGAAGTCGTCGAGATCGAGGAAGAGGACTGCTGGTCGCAGATCGTGGCGCGTCTCCGCCACTGCAGCTGCGACACCTGCTGCGAAGAGCGCTCGATTCGGGAGGGAGGTCAGCGAGTCGTGGTGCGCCTGCCGATGAAACTGCTCCTTCAGCACGCTCATGTCGTTGATCGAGCGCTCGAGACGGTCGTTCTCGAGCATGACCGCCGCATTGCCCGCAAACGTCTCGAGGAGGCGAATGTCCTCTGCCCGGTAGGCCGGCGAGTGACTCTTGCGGGTCCCTACGAGGAGCAAGCCGTTGACCGCCGACTCGCCGCGCAGAGGCATCGAGATCGCTCGGCGGAGCGCAAGATCCGACATCAAGCCGTGAAGACCGTCTGCCGTATCGCCGACGAGCACCTCACGCGGCCCTTCACGGTCGAGCTCGGCGCGGACGGAAGCCGCCCGATCGCTTCGGAGCGTGCACGCGGTCAGGGGCGACGCTCCTTCCGGCCCGCTCGAGGCGACCTGCACGGACGGCGAGCCGTCCTCGGGCAGCAGAACGATCCAGGCGAACTCGGCACCGACCAGCGCGCGAGGTGCATGGAGCAGTTCGAGCACGCTCTCGTCGCGATTCGCTGCCTCGTGCGCTCGACGGATCGCGTCGGCGAGCAGGCGAAGGTTGACGAGACGTGTGTGCTCCGACGCGGAGGCACGGACGGCAGCCGCACAGGAGACGAACGGCAGGATCAGGAAGAGGGCCTCCAGCGGCCGGCCCAGCCGGATGAGCTCCAGCGCGACGATCGCGATCCCGGCGCTCGCGGACGCGACGAGGGCGTTCAGCCAGTTCACGCTCGGAACGTTTGCGAGCTTGTACTCCGGGCTCGAGCGCCGGAGGAGGTGCGCAAGCAACAGCGGTGCGGCGGTCGCAGCCGTCACGGCGAGCACGGCGGCGAGCCAGCCGCGCGTGCCGGAGAGGTTGGCCACCGCTCCGATCCCGAGGAAGATGGCGAGCGCCCCCGCCGTGACCCCCGTCACGGTGCAGAGCCGCAGCAACGCGGCTCTCCACCCGACGCCGACGACGACCAGCACCATCACCACACCTGCAAGCTGCGCCGCGAAGAGCCCGGCCGGACCGAGCAGGAAGAGGGCCACTGCGAGGACTGCTGCGTGCGGTGACAGCGCGACGACGTCCATCCTCCCTCTGGTGAGGTGGGCGAACCCCTCGGCCAGCATGAATGCCAGCCCGACGAGCCACCACGGCGCTGCACCAGGTTGGCGCGGTCCCATGTCCGGCAGGACGGCGACGACGACGATCCCACCGAGCAGCGAGAGCCCGAGAGCACCGAGTGACCTTCCAATCGGACCGTGGAGATACACCGAAATGGGGTTCGCCTTCCGCAGATGTTGGGCGCCGACCGCCGCCCGGTCGATCATGCTGACCATCGCGAATTTCCGGGAACGACACTCTCCCCCTGCAGGGGGATCCCAATCACTCGAACCGGGGATCTCGCCCGCCCCCCGCGGCGAGGGCCGTGGTGTTGCACCTCGTCAGATCACGCGCGGGAGCACTGCGAGCGCGGCGATGAGCACGATCGCAAGCGCGAGTGCGCCGCTGACGCCCCGCCACGGAAGCTCGAACGTCGTCCTGAGGCCGACGGCGACCAGCCCGAGCGACCAGAGCGCGAGAACGAACGCGAAGGCGAGGATGATCACGCGCCCGGCACCTTCGTCGGAGCCGCCCGTCCGGAACCAGTCGTAGCCGAACGCAAGCACGGTGGCAGGCAAGGTGACCACGATCGACAGCGCGAACGGAAGCGCCGCGAACCCCACCAGCTGCCGTGCCTTCCGTCCCCGGGCGTCGAGGCCGACGCCACGAACCCCGAGCCAGACGACCAAGCCGAGCAGAAAATACCCGGCGGACCCGTAGAAGAGCCCACCGATGAACGTGACGACGGCGAGCACGATCCAGTCCAGCGACTCCTCGTCGAGGAGCGTTCCCCACGCCGGCGTCAACAACATCGCCGCCATCCCGGCGACGATGACGATGGCGAGAATCGGCTCCGAACGTGCATCGACGTCGGTCTCGTCGTCGTTCCGAAGCGCGACGAAGACCTCCGTCGGTCGTGTGAGCACCCGCGGTACGAGGCGCCACCACGCGCGGACCCGGGCCTGCGCGGCATCGGAGCCGCTGAGCGCCTCGGCGTCGGCGATCGCTCCCGGCTTGGCAGGCTTCTCGCTCACCCGGCGAGCCTACCGCGCTACGCCTTCGCGGGCACGAGCGCCTCGATCCCGATCGAAGCGGCTGCCTCGGCGAGGCGGGTGTCGGAGACGACCATCACATCTCCGTCGTCGAGGATCGCCTCCGCCGACGCGAGGTGGATTGCGTCGTAGCCGCGGAGCGCGTGGGCTGCAGCTAGCTCGGCGGCGCGGCGCGCAAGCGACTCGGTCAACTCGATCCCGTCCATCTCGGCCCACAACCGGTCGAATGCCTCCAGCGCTTCCGTATGACCTCGGTCGTCGATGCGCCCTCCTCGATGAGCGGCCGCGATAGCTGCGCCGCCTTCGGCGAGCAGCGCGACGGAGGCCATGCGAGACGACGCTTCTCGCCACGCGAGACGTGCGTGCGCAGCTCCTGGCTCGTCGAGCAGGAGCTTCACGAACGCCGAACTGTCGTAGTACGCGCTCAGCGCCGCTGCTCGATGACGATGTCGCTCACGGAGCCTCGCACCGGAATGAGCTTCTCCGGCAGCCACCCCGTCCTCGAGCGCGCCGGGATCACGACGCCCTCACGAATCAGGCGATCGATCTTCCGCTCACCGTTCATCGGCACGAGACGCGCAACCGGCTTGCCGTGCTCGGTCACGACGATCTCCTCGCCCTGCTTCACCTGCTCGACGAAGCGGCTCAAGCCTGCGCGCAACTCGCGGATACCGACGTCCATCTTCTCAATTGTAGCTCTTTCTTCCCACTGTTTGTAGTGTCATTTCAGGGCACGGCCGTTCGGTCGCCCGGCGAAGCAGAGTCGGAACCATGCACTGCGAAGCCTGTGGGACGGAGAACGTGGCCGGCGCGAAGTTCTGCTTCGAGTGCGGCGCGCCGGCCCTGGTCGGCTTCCGCTCGGCGGCGAGCTCATCTCCGCCCCACGGCGGCGATCCTGGGTGCAGTTCCGCTGGGTCGGGATCGAGGGTCGAGCAGACGAACGGGTCGACGGCTCCGAGCAGCCCTTTTGCGTGGCGTTAGGGCACGTCAGGCGACGAGCTCGACGTCTGCGCCCACAAGCGCGTAGGTCGGCTGCGCCCGCCGGTCGAGCGTCAGGAGCGTCGCGTCATGCGACGCCGCGGTCATCGCGATCAACCCGTCGTAGGTCTGACCGGCTGAGATCCCGAGGTGCTCGAGACGCCCGAGCGAGAGGCGCAGAGCAGCCGTTGTGAGGCCGAGCCACCGATCGCCGAATGTTTCGTCGATGAAAAGACGCACATCCGCGGGGTGCGCGCGCTCCGGTGGCTGAATTCGGGTCAGGACGGAGTACGTCTCGAACGCAGCGTGCACGACGATCGCCGGGCTGCCGAAGAGGGATGCGCACGCCGCCTCGTGCTCGCCGTGCCACGAAGCGAAGGCGGCAACCACGACGCTGGAGTCTGCGACCCTCAGCGCCGGATCTGCTCCAGCACCTCGCGGACCCTCTCGGCGGTCAGGACCGGGAGAACGCGATCAGAGACGGCGACGAGGCGTCCGTCCGTCCCACGCTCGAGTCGAATGTCTCCAGGTGCAGCTTCGATCTCGATCTTCCCGTCGACCAGCCCGATCTCGATCTCGGTGCCTCCAGTCAACCCGAGCTCGTCGCGCATCGCCTTCGGGACGACGACGCGCCCCGCCTTGTCGATGGTCGATCTCATACCATTCTTATACCATCCTCGATGGTACAAGGCAAGATCGACCGCCGGGTCGGGCGGGACAGGCCCCGCCCCTACGCCGCGGCAATGGCTACCTGATCGCCGGCGAGCACGCCACGCAGGAACTGCCCCGTGTACGAGCCGTCCACCGCGGCAACCTCCTCGGGCGTGCCGGCGGCGATCAGCTCGCCGCCCTCCTCCCCACCCTCGGGCCCGAGGTCGACGACCCAGTCGGCCTGCTTGATCACGTCGAGGTTGTGCTCGATCACGAGCACGGTGTTGCCGGTGTCGACGAGCCGCTGCAGCACCTCGAGCAGCTTCTCGATGTCGGCGAAGTGGAGACCGGTGGTGGGCTCGTCGAGGATGTAGAGCGTACGACCGGTCGCGACCTTCGAGAGCTCCGAGGCGAGCTTCACCCGCTGCGCCTCGCCGCCCGACAGCGTCGTCGCCGGCTGGCCGAGCCGGATGTAGTCGAGCCCGACGTCGTGCAGCGTCTGCAGCCGACGGCGGATCTTGGGGATGCGGGCGAAGAACTCGAGCGCCTCCTCGACCGACATCTCGAGCACGTCGGAGATCGACTTGCCCTTGAACCGGACCTCGAGCGTCTCCTTGTTGTAGCGCTTGCCGTGGCAGGTCTCGCACGGCACGTAGACGTCGGGCAGGAAGTGCATCTCGATCTTGATCTGGCCGTCGCCCTTGCACGTCTCGCAGCGGCCGCCGCGCACGTTGAAAGAGAAGCGGCCGGGCTTGTAGCCGCGCACCTTCGCCTCGGGCGTGAGCGAGTAGAGGTCGCGGACGTGGGTGAAGAGGTCGGTGTAGGTCGCCGGGTTCGAACGGGGAGTGCGACCGATCGGCGTCTGGTCGATGTCGATCACCTTGTCGAAGACCTCGATGCCCTCCACGTCCTCGTGTGCCCCCGGCTTGACGCGCACCTTGTTGAGGCGGTTCGCAAGCGCCTTGTAGACGATCTCGTTGACGAGGGTCGACTTGCCGGACCCGGAGACGCCCGTGACGCAGACGAACTTCCCCACGGGGAAGTCGACGTCGATGCCCTTCAGGTTGTGCTGGGCGGCACCGCGAATCGTGAACACGCCGCGGTCGTCCTCACGCCTGGGCGGGATTGCGATCGTACGGCGGCCGGAGAGGAAGTCGCCGGTGACGGATCCCTTCGTGCGCATCACCTGCTTTGCCGTGCCCTCGGCGACGACCTGCCCGCCGTGCTCACCGGCACCCGGGCCCATGTCGACGACCCAGTCGGCGACGCGCATCATCTGCTCGTCGTGCTCGACGACGAGCACCGTGTTGCCGAGCGCCTTCAACCGCTGCAGCGTCTGGATCAACCGGTCGTTGTCGCGCTGATGCAGGCCGATCGACGGCTCGTCGAGGATGTAGAGGACGCCGACGAGCTGCGAGCCGATCTGCGTCGCGAGCCGAAGACGCTGTGCCTCCCCTCCCGACAACGTCTTGGCGGCGCGGTCGAGCTGCAGGTAGCCGACGCCGACGTCGGAGAGGAAGGTCAGCCGCTCGCGGATCTCCTTCACGATCCGGTGGCCGATCAGCTCCTCCGTCGGAGTCAAGCCGAGGTCGTCGAGGAAGCCCAGCGCGCCTGTCACCGAGAGGCGGGCGAACTCGTTGATCGAGCGCCCGCCCACGGTCACGGCCAGGACGGCCGGCTTGAGACGGGCACCGTTGCAGTCCGGACAGGGCCGGAAGCTCATGTACTCCTCGATCCGCTCGCGCTGCTGGGCCGACTCCGTCTCTCGGTAGCGCCGCTCCAGGTTTCGCAGGATCCCCTCGAATGCCATCGCGTACTGCCGCTTGCGGCCCATCCGGTTCTTGTACTGGACGAGGATGCGATCGCCGTTCGTGCCGTAGAGGAACCAGCTCCTCTGCTCGTCGGTGAGGTCGCGCCAGGGGAGATCGACGTCGATCTCGTAGCGATCGGCGATCGCCTGGATGACGCCCTCGTAGAAGCTCGAGCTCCCGACCGACCACGGCACGAGCGCGCCGTCGGCAATCGAGACGGACGTGTCCGGAACGAGCATCTCCGGGTCGATCTCGAGTTGGGCCCCGAGGCCGGTGCAGCGCGGGCAGGCGCCGTGCGGCGCGTTGAAGGAGAAGATGCGCGGTTCGAGCTCCGGCAGCGAGACGCCGTGCTCGGGACAGGCGAAGTTCTCCGAATACAGGAAGCTCTCGCCGTCCACCACGTCGACGTCCACGAGACCGTCGGCGAGCGAAGTCGCAGTCTCGACCGACTGGGTCAGGCGCTGACGGAGGTCGGGCTTGAGCACGAGCCGGTCGACGACGACCTCGATCGTGTGCTTGAACTTCTTGTCGAGGACGATCTCCTCCTCGAGCAACCGTTGCTCGCCGTCGACCTTGACGCGCGTGAAGCCATCGCGACGCAGCTCTTCGAGCACGTCCCTGAACTCGCCCTTGCGGTCGCGCACGATAGGGGCATTGACCGTGAAGCGCGTGCCCTCGGGGAGCGCGAGGATCTGCTCGACGATCTGGTCGAGGCTCTGCCCTGCGATCGGGCGGCCACAGACAGGACAGTGGGGACGCCCCACCCTCGCGTAGAGGAGCCGCAGGTAGTCGTAGATCTCGGTCACGGTGCCGACCGTCGAGCGCGGATTGCGCGAGGTCGTCTTCTGGTCGATCGAGATCGCAGGCGAGAGGCCGTCGATCGAATCGACGTCGGGCTTCTCCATCATCTGCAGGAACTGCCGCGCATAGGCCGAGAGCGACTCGACGTAGCGGCGCTGGCCCTCGGCGTAGATCGTGTCGAAGGCGAGTGACGACTTTCCGGAGCCCGAGAGGCCTGTGATGCAGATGAGCGCGTTGCGCGGCAGCCGCACCGTGACGTCCTTGAGATTGTGCTCGCGGGCGCCGTGGACGACGAGCTCTTCGATCGGCATGTGAGTCAGCTTACCGCGGCCGCGTCAATCGAACAAGTGTTCGCTCCGAACAAGCGTGGGCCTCAGCCGCAGGCGCTGGCCCGACTTCAGGAGGGAGGGATCGCAGGGAACCGTAGGTTCCCGACTTCAGGATCACGCGAAGCGTGCAGAAAACAGATCGCCGGAGGATGACTGCGATACGCTCGTTTCATCGCGTCGTCCTCCGGCGACCGAAGATGAGGCCGCCGAGGGTGAAGCCCAGCCCGAATGTCCCGAGCGCGAAGGCGCCGATCGCGACGACCTTGCGCCACACCGAGAGCCGCTGCCAGCGGCCGAGCGCCGCTGCTTCCTGCTCGGTCAGCTCCTCCCCGCGCCGCTTCTTGCGCAGTGCACCCCCGGCCTGGAGCCCGAGGTAGAGGTCGTCGAAGATCTCAGGGGACTGTTCCGACATGGTTCGAGTGTATAGCCTCGTTCGGCGATGACCGCCTCTCGACGACCCGTTGTCGCTGCGTTCGACGTCGACCGGACGCTGACGACGCGCGACTGCGTGACCCCGTTCCTCTACCGAACGGTGGGCCTGCGCGCCGCTCTTGCGCTCGTGCGGCAGCCCGTCAGGGTGTCGAGGGCTCTTGCGTGTCGCGATCGCGACAGCATCAAGGCAGCCGTGTGTACGGCGTTCGCCGGCATGGAGGCACGAGCAGTCGACGCTCGAGGAGCCGCGTTCGCGAGGGAGATCGAGCGGCGGTGGCTCCGACCGGACACACTCGCACGACTACGACATCACCTGGAGCTCGGTGACACGGTCGTCCTCGTCTCCGCCTCCCTCGACCCCTATCTCGTTCCATTCGGATCGAGCATCGGAGCCACGGCAGCGCTCTGCACCGAGCTCGAACGGGACGCGCAAGGCGTTCTCACGGGGCGGCTGGCCGTGCCGAACTGCCGTGGGCCCGAGAAGGTGCGCCGACTCGAGAACTGGCTCGCCGCGTCCGGGATCACCGACGCCGTCGTCTGGGCGTACGGCGACTCGGCGGGCGACGACGCGCTTCTTGCCCGCGCGGACCATCCTGTCCGGGTCGGCCGTGGGCACGTCGTTGCAGACCCCTCTGTCGTACGATCTCGACACAACCCGTCGCAAGGGGAGACGCCGTGCACGACCGACTCGAGGAACTGAAGCAGCGGCTCGGCGAGGTCTCGGACCTCCGTGCCACCTCGGCCCTGCTCGACTGGGATCAGATGGTGATGATGCCGCCGACCGGCGCCGCAGTCCGCGCCGAGCGCCTGGCGACGCTCGAGCGCGTTGCGCACGAGCGGTTCGTCGACGACCGGATCGGCGAGCTCGTGGACGAGCTCCGGGAGCTGGAAGCATCGCTGCCGTTCGACTCGGACGACGCCAGCCTGATCCGCGTCACCCGCCGTGACTGGGAGAAGGCACGCCGCGTGCCCGCCGATCTCGCGGCCGACTTGACGAAAGCGGCGTCCGAGGGGATGGAGGCATGGGTCGTCGCCCGCGCCGAGAACGACTACGCCGCATTCAGGCCCTGGCTCGACCGCCAGCTCGCGTTGAAGCACGAGTACATCGCGTGCTTCGAGCCGGCGGACGACCCGTACGACGTCCTCCTCGACGACTTCGAGCCGGGCACGACGAGCGCCGAGGTCCGAACCGTCTTCGACCGGCTCAGGGACGAGCTCGGGCCGCTGATCGCAGCGGCCGCCGACGGTGCGAGCGACGACCTCGGCACGGGTCCGTTTCCGGAAGACGGGCAGCGGACGCTCGCGCTCGCCGTGATGACCGCGTTCGGCTTCGACCCTGCCTCGTTCCGGCTCGACACCACGGTGCACCCCTTCTGCTCGTCGTTGGCGACGACCGACATCCGGGTCACCACGCGATACAGCGAGGGCGATCTCGAATCGCTGTTCAGCTGTATGCACGAGATCGGCCATGGCCTCTACGAGCACGGCATCAGCCCGACGCTCGAGCGCACCACCCTCGCCTCCGGCTGCTCGTCGGGGTTGCACGAGAGCCAGAGCAGGTTGTGGGAGAACATCGTCGGGCGCTCGCTGCCCTTCTGCCGTTGGCTTCATCCCCAGCTCGTGGCCACATTTCCGGATGCCCTCGCCGGGATGACGCTCGAGCGCTTCCACGGGGCGATCAACCGCGTCCAGCCTTCGTTCGTCCGCGTCGACGCCGACGAGGTCACCTACGGGATGCACATCATCCTCCGCTTCGAGCTCGAGCAGGAGCTGCTTGCCGGGCGGCTCTCGACGGCCGACCTGCCAGCGGCCTGGAACGCCCGCTTCGAGGAGTACCTCGGCCTCGCCGTCCCCGACGACCGCCTCGGAGTCCTCCAGGACGTCCACTGGTCGTGCGGCCTCTTCGGCTACTTCCCGACCTATCAGCTCGGCAACGTGATGAGCGTGCAGATCTGGGAGGCTGCCCGGGCAGCCCTGCCGGGCCTCGAGGAGCAGTTCGAGAGGGGCGACTTCTCGGCGCTCGGACGATGGCTGCGCGAGAACCTCTACGCACTCGGCCGCAAGCTGACTCCGAAGGAGACGCTCGAGCGCGTCGTCGGCGGGCCGATCGACCCGGAGCCGTACCTGCGGTATCTGCGGGCAAGCACGGGGTGGCCGTGATCGCCTGACGGACAGTGCTCGGTGACCGGCTCTTCGAAAGGGCCATCTTGCATGGGATCCATGCAAAGTGCTTGTATGATGAGATGGACGTGCCGAAGGCGATCCAGATCCGCGACGTTCCGGACGACGTCCACGCGATACTCCGCGCGCGTGCCGCGGCGGCGGGGATGTCGATGTCGGAGTATCTGCGCAGCGAGCTGATCCAGGCGGCCCGACAGAAGACCGTTGCGGAGGTGATGGCGCGAGCTCGGGCGCGACACGGCGGCATCCAGCGCGGGGTTGCCGCAGAGGTGATCCGCGAGATGCGCGGTCCCATCCCGCCGTGATCGTCGTTGATGCCTCGTCGATCGTCGACTTCCTGGCACTGGAGCGAGTGAATGCCCCACTCGACGAGAGACTCACAACCGGCGGTGCGTTCCACGCCCCCTACCTCATAGACGTGGAGGTGGCCCATGCCCTCCAGCGGCTCACCAGACGAAACGAGATCGGAGCCGACCGTGCGGCCGACGCTCGACTCGATCTCGCGGATCTCCCACTCCGCCGCTACCCGCACGTCCCCTTGCTCGAGCGCGCCTGGGAGCTCCGCGAGACCGTGAGTACCTACGACGCGATGTACGTCGCCCTTGCCGAGTTGCTGGATGCCCCGCTCATCACCTGCGACGCCTCTCTCGCCCGGGCAACCGGCGTGAGAGCACAGATCGAGGTGTACGCGCAGACCTGACGAAGCGCCAGCGCGCCCGACGCTACGACGACCCGGCGACGACGAGCCCCGACTCGTACGCGGCAACCACGGCCTGCACGCGGTCGCGCAACCCGAGCTTGGCGAGGATGCTCGCGACGTGCGACTTGACGGTCGACGCCTCGACGAACAGCGCGGCTGCGATCTCGGCGTTCGAGAGGCCACGGGCGAGGAGCTTCAACACGTCGAGCTCGCGTGGCGTCAGATCGTCCACGGCTGCGGGCGGAGCGCCTGACGGGCGGCGCGCAAACTCCTCGACGAGCCGGCGCGTCACCGACGGCGACAGCAGCGACTCGCCCGAGGCGACGACGCGTACTGCCCGCACGAGATCGTCTGCGGGCCCGGTTTTGAGCAGGAAGCCGGCGGCACCGGCGCGGAGCGCCTCGAACACGACCTCGTCGAGGTCGAACGTCGTCAGCACGAGCACGCGCGTCGGGAGCCCTGCGGCGACGATGCGCGCGGTGGCCGCGATGCCGTCGAGTACCGGCATGCGGACGTCCATCAGCACGACGTCGGGGCGCTCACGCCGGACGATCTCGAAGGCCCGCGCACCGTCCTCCGCCTCGCCGACGACGGTGATTCCGCCCTCGCTCTCGAGAATCATGCGGAAGCCGGTGCGCACCAGCTCCTGGTCGTCCGCGAGCGCCACGCGGATCATGTCGACCCCACCGGGAGGCGAGCCCGCAGCTCCCAGCCTCCCTCGCGACGGCGGCCCATCTCGACCTGCCCGCCGTACATTGCCACGCGTTCCTTCATACCGACGAGGCCGTTGCCC
The DNA here is from genome assembly GCA_963792455.1 of uncultured Thermoleophilia bacterium. Taxonomy (GTDB): domain Bacteria; phylum Actinomycetota; class Thermoleophilia; order Gaiellales; family Gaiellaceae; genus Gaiella. Next base: position 349,112 of record CAWBWA010000011.1, on the reverse strand, counting down.
GACCCGCCGCCCGCGCCGTTGCCGACACCGTCGTCTACTACTTCGAGCTCGAGCGCCGTATCCGTGTACCGGACGGTGACTCGCGCGTGCTCCCCTCCGGCGTGCTTGAGAGCGTTCGTGAGCGCCTCCTGCACGATCCTGTAGGCGGCCAGATCGAGACCGGCCCCCAGCGGGCGCTGCCGGCCCTCGAGGACGACCTCCACATGCAAGCCGGCGCTGCCGACACGCTCGGCGAGCGCATCGAGCTCGGCCAGCCCGGGCTGCGGTGCGAACGGCTCGACCGGGCCGCGTTCGCGAAGCACGCCGAGCAGGATGCGCATCTCGTCCACCGTCTCGCGCCCCGTGCGCTCGACGCTCGCGAGCGCCTCGCGGGCCGCAGCCGGGTCGCTCGCGAGGATGCGCGAGGCTGCCGTCGCCTGGATCGTCATCACGCTGACGTTGTGTGCCACAACGTCGTGCAGCTCGTGCGCGATGCGCATTCGCTCGGCCTCGACAGCAGCCTCGGCCCGGGCATCGCGCTCGGCCGCGAGCTCGGTCGTGACCTCCTCGAGCTGCTCCGCCCGCAGTCGCCACGACCGCATGAGCCGCCCCACCACCCAGGCCATCGCGAACCAGAGCGGCACCGGGAAGTACTCAAGACTGTCGTAGCCGTCGCGGAGTGCCAGGACCAGGCCCAGCGCCACGACCGCCACTTCGAGCACGACGATCGTCCAGACGGCGCGTGCGGTCTCGAGGTACGCCCCTGCTCCGTAGACGAGCACGACCAGCGCTACGAAGCCCTCGAACGAGGCCTGGTGCGGTGAGGTCAGCGCGATGTTGCCGCACCCGGCCGCGAACGAGACGGCAAGCGCTCCGACCGGATGCCGCCGCATGACGAGGAGCGGCAGGATGCTTGCGAGAGCGATCAGCGTCGAGGCCCATCGCGGCCCGCCCCACCCCCGCGACATCGGATCGGCGGGCAGCCAGATTTCGATCAGGGAGGCCAGCAGCAAGACCAGCACGAGGAGCCCGATTCCGGCCGACCGGAGCTGTGGGCTCGAGAGGCGAGCGACGAAGGCGCGTGTCACATCCTGACCGTACTCCGTTCCCTGCTCCACGGCATCGGCCCCGGGGCGGAAAGCAGGGTTCTCCGTTCCTCCTCCAGGGGGAGATGGAGTTCGCTCGCGAAGCCGTGGTGCTCGCCGCCACCCGGCGCGACCATCGGTTGGTCAGCTTCAACGGAAGGGAGAGATCGTGTCCAGCAGCCTGCTCACCCGTCTCGGTGCCGCCTGCGGCGCCCTCTATGTCATCATCGCGATCCTTGCGAACGACACCCTCGGTTCGGGCTCGCCCGATTCGACGGCGTCGGCCCAGACGATCGGCGCCTGGTGGCGCGCCCATGAGGTCACGAACGCCGACTGGGCGCTCGGCTTCCTCGAGCTGGTCGCGCTGCTCTGCTTCCCGATCTTCGTCGTCGTCCTCGCGTGGGTGCTGCAGCGGGCGGACGGTGGCCGCACCTGGCTGCCATGGGCCGTGCTCGCCATGGGCCTGCTCTCCGCGGTCGTCAAGCTCGCGTCCGGCGCACCGATGTTTGCGCTTCTCTGGCGTGCGGATGACGGCATCTCGGACGGCCTCGCCGCCGCGATGGTCGACATGAACGGGGCGTCGTTCATCCTCACCTGGGCGCTCGACGCGGTGCTGCTCGCCGCAGCCGGCGGCGTGATCCTCTCCACGCGCTGCCTACCGCGGTGGCTCGGCTGGTGGGCTCTCGCTACAGCACCGCTCCTCCTCGCAACAGTGCCATTCGCAACGTCCGGCCCACCCACGTTCCTCCTGGCTCTGATCTGGATCGTCGCCACGAGCCTGACGATCGCGATCCGCGGCGAGCGGGTGTCCGGCTTCAGCCGGGCACCTGGGTTTCCGGCGGGCGCGAGCGAGTGACCTAATGCAACCCCGGGGTCCGGCTGAAGCCGGACACCTCAGGCGGCGGCGCTGCCGAAGCGCTTTGCGGCCCGCGCCCTGGCGCGGGCCGCCTCCGTCTCGCGGTCGCGCGGCGGCGCCGTTGTGACGAGATCGTCGAGCAGGTGACGCGAGATGTGGGCGATCTCGCGGACGGCCCGCTCGAACGCCGCCTCGTTGGCCTGCGACGGCTTCGTCGCGCCGCTGATCTTGCGCACGTACTGCAACGCGGCTGCGTGCACCTCGTCGTCGGTGGCGGGTGGATCGAAGTTGTGGAGCTGCTTGATGTTCCTGCACATGTCGTTCTCCTCTCGTCAGCGGCAGCCGGTCGCGTGGTCCAGTGCCTTGCACACGCTCGTCATCCGCTCCGACCCGAGGGTACAGATCGGCTCGACGAAGTACGCCTTCGGGAGCGATGTCAGGTTGTCGAGGCTCAGGACGCAGTCCCGTGGCATCCCGTCCTCGCGGCTCAGCACGACCTCCGTCGGAATGCCTCGAATCGAAGTCGTCGCCGGCACGGCAAGGACGTTGTTCAGCACGGGGATCGCAGCATCGCGCGTGACGACCAGGTGCGGTCGTCGGCCGGCGGCGGGATCCTCGACCCACCAGACCTCGCCCCGCGTCACCACGGCTCCTCGTCGATCGAGCGGCGCGCTGACGCCTCGGCCCAGCGACGGTCTTCCTCGGTCTGCGGGATCCGGGTATACCCCTCGACGATGCGGCGATCGATCTCACGCTCCTCGATCTCCGCGACGAGACGATTGATCGCCTCGACGACAAAGCTCGCCCTCGTCGGGTAGGCACCGCCCTCGACGAGTGCGTCGATCCTGGCGACGCCCTCCTCTGGCATACGTACCGTAATCATCTTCGACATACAATAAGTATGTCGCAAGAACCGTGGCGCGTCAAGCCTCCGCCAGAGCCGCCAACTCGCGCCTCAACTCCTTGATCTCGTCGCGCAGCTTCGCCGCGTACTCGAACCGCAGCTCCTCGGCCGCCGCGAACATCTCCTCCTCGAGCGTGATCGCGAGCTTCTCCAGCTCGGCCTGGTCGAGACCCTCGACCTTCGCCTTCCCGCGCCGGCGGCGGCCCGGTACGGTCGGCGACTCGAGCGAGAGGAACTCGGCGATGTCGGAGACGCCCTTCGTGATGTTCTCGGGCGTGATCCCGTGCTCCTCGTTGTAGGCGAGCTGCGTCGCACGGCGGCGGTCGGTCTCGTCGACCGCGAACTGGATCGCCTCGGTCACCTTGTCGCCGTAGAGCAACACGCGGCCGTTCACGTTGCGGGCGGCGCGGCCGATCGTCTGCACGAGCGCCGTCTTGCCGCGCAGGAACCCCTCCTTGTCGGCGTCGAGCACGGCGACGAGCGACACCTCCGGCAGGTCGAGCCCCTCGCGGAGCAGGTTCACGCCCACCAGCACGTCGTACTCTCCGAGCCGGAGCTCGCGGATGATCTGGATCCGCTCGAGCGTGTCGATCTCGGAGTGGAGGTAGCGCGCCTTGACGCCGGCCTCGAGCAGGTAGTCCGTCAGGTCCTCCGACATCTTCTTGGTCAGCGTCGTCACGAGCACGCGCTCGCCGACATCGGAGCGGCGGCGGATCTCGCCGAGAAGGTCGTCGATCTGGTTCTTCGTCGCACGCAGCTCGACCACGGGATCGACGATCCCGGTCGGCCGGATCAGCTGCTCGCTGACGACCGCCGAGTTGCGCAGCTCGTACGAGCCGGGTGTCGCCGACACGAACACCGTCTGCCCGATCCGCTGCAGGAACTCGTCGAAGCGCAGCGGCCGGTTGTCGAGCGCCGACGGCAGCCGGAAGCCGAAGTCGACGAGCGTCTGCTTGCGGGAGCGGTCGCCCTCGTACATGCCGCCGATCTGCGGCACCGTCTGGTGCGACTCGTCGATGAAGCAGAGGAAGTCCGACGGGAAGTAGTCGATCAGCGTGTGCGGCGGCGACCCGGGCGGCCGCCCCTCGAGCACGCGCGAGTAGTTCTCGATCCCGTTGCAGAAGCCGAGCTCCTTCATCATCTCCATGTCGTACTCCGTGCGCTGCCGGATCCGGTGCGCCTCGAGCAGCTTTCCCTCCGCCTCGAACTGGCGGATCTGCGCCGTCCAGCTCGGCCCGGAGACCGCCCATCGCCCCCTCGATCGTCGGCTTCGACGTCACGTACTGCGTGGCGGGGAAGATCGTCAGGTTGTCGAGCTTCGCGTAGACCTCGCCGGTGAGGGGGTCGAAATGGGTGATCTGCTCGACCTCGTCCCCGAACAGCGAGATCCGGTACGCGGTCTCGGCGGACGCAGGCTGCACCTCGATCACGTCGCCCTTGACGCGGAAGCGGCCGCGGCCGAGCAACGTGTCGTTGCGGACGTACTGGGTGTCGATCAGCTTGCGGAGCAGCTCGTCGCGGTCGTGCTCCTCCCCCACGCTCAGGTTGACGAGGCGCCTCTCGTACTCCTCCGGCGAGCCGAGACCGTAGATGCACGAGACGGACGCGATGATCACCGAGTCTCGCCGCGAGAGAAGCGACGCCGTGGCGGCATGCCGGAGGCGGTCGATGTCGTCGTTGCGGGACGAGTCCTTCTCGATGTAGAGGTCGGCCTGCGGGACGTACGCCTCGGGCTGGTAGTAGTCGTAGTACGAGACGAAGTACTCGACGGCATTCGCGGGGAAGAACTCGCGGAACTCGTTGCAGAGCTGGGCCGCCAGCGTCTTGTTGTGCGCGATCACGAGCGCGGGGCGCTGCAGCTTCTCGATCAGCCACGCCATCGTCGCCGTCTTGCCGGTCCCGGTGGCCCCGAGCAGCGTCTGGAAGCGGTTGCCCGCCTCGAGCGACGCGGTCAGCTCGGCGATCGCCTTCGGCTGGTCACCGGTCGGGGAGTACGCGGCGGTGACGCGGAGATCGGGCACGATGACAGACTAGCGCAGGCAGGGGAACGTCTGTTCGTGCTCAGAGCCCGTAACGCTGCCGCTCCTCCGGGGTCGGCACGCGGCCGGTCGCGGCGAGCCGCGCGTCGGCGAGAGCGACGAGCTCGTCGATGCCACCGCAGATCGTGCACTCGTAGAGCCTGACGGTCCCGTCCTCCCCTCCCGTGGCGATCTCGCGGCCGTCCGGGGAGAATGCCACCGAGAGCAGCTTTCCCTCGTGCCCACGCATGAGGTAGACCAACCCGCCGGTCGCCGCGTCCCAGAGCCCTGCGGTCATCGGGCCGGCAGTCACGACCCAGCGGCCGTCAGGGCTGAAGCGCGCGTCGGAGACGATCGCGAAGTGGCCCCGCAGGACATGACGGAGCGCACCGGTAGCGACGTCCCAGATGCGCGCGTCGTGGTCGGCGCTCGCCGTTACGACGCGAGATCCGTCGGCCGAGAACGCGACGGAGGTGACGCGCGCCTCGTGACCGACGAGGCGCACCGTCGTCCCGTCGGCGCGCGTGATCGTGGCGGTGTTCCCGTCGATCCGCGCGCGCTCCCCGCCCGGCCCGGCGACCACGCCCACGAGCGTTGGCGCCGCCCCCGCGTCGACGGCCGGGCCGTCGGGCAGCCCGATGCGGTACGACCGCGTGCCGGCAACGGCCGACAGCGCCTTCCCTGCTGCGACGAACGCGAGAGCGGTGACGGGTGCGTCCAGCGTCGTGACGACGGGCAGGAAGGGCTGGACGACGACGTCCCAGGTGCGAGCGGTGCCGTCCTCGCTCGCCGTCACGATCTCGAGACCGGACGCGGTGAAGCGCCCGGACGTGACCGCCTCCGTGTCGCCGGCGTAGGTGGCGAGCGCCTCGCCCGTCTCGGCCTTCCAGGTTCGTGCGGTGCGATCGAGGCTCGCGGTGACCACCTGCTCGCCGTCAGGGCTGAAGGCGATGTCGGTGAGGTAGTTCGCGTGCCCTGACAGCACGGAGATGGGTTGGCCGGTCACGGCATCCCAGACACGGCCGATCCCGTCGGTGCTCGCTGACGCCAGGATGTTGCCGCGGGCGCTGAACGCGATGGCGCTGATCGGGACCGACGTGGCCCGTCAGCACGCGAAGCACCTTGCCCGTGGACACCCTCCAGACGCGGACGATGCGATCGGTGCCTCCCGTGGCGAGGAGCTTCCCGCCGACGCTGACCGCGGCGGCCGTCGCGGGCGCACCGTTGTCCACCTCCAGGACGACCCTCCCGGTTCGGACGTCGACGAGCCGCACGACCGGCGACGGCTCTCCCCCCGTTCCGGCGAACCGGACGGCGGCCAGCTGCCCGTTCGCCGAGATCTCCGCGCCGCGGACGCGCGTCGCGCCCGGGACCTGCCGCACCGAGCCTCCGGAGACGAGCCGGAGGCGTCCGTCCTTCCCCGTGAGGAGCACGTCGCCGGTCGTGGAGATCGACGCGTCCTTCGCGGGGTGACGTGTCGCCAGGGACACCCTGGCGCCCCTCCCGGCCACGACGACCCTCCCGTCGTCGACGGCGACCACGACCTTGCCGTCGACACCCGCCGCCGACAGCAGCGGTGCTCCCACCCGGACGACGCCGCGAAGGCGCGAGGTCGTCAGCGCCTGCCGGAGGACGGCCTCCGCGGTCGGCGTCGGCGATGCGACGGCCGAATCCCGCGCGAGCAGAAGCCCGAGCTCGGGATCGGTCGGCAGCAACGACACCGCCGCCGCGTCGAGCTCCCGCGCGTGGGCCTCGCGCGCGTCGGCGCGTGCGTTGCCGCGCTGGACGAGGGCGAACACCGCGACCAGGCTCGTGACCACGAGCGCCGCGATCGCCGCCGCAGCGATCACGAGGAGCCGGCGGTTCCGCCGGTGCGCCTCGACCAGCTCCTGGGCGTGGACGTGGCGCCCACGCCAGGCGAGGATCGGGGCCGCGAGGACGTCGTGGTAGATCTCGTAGCGCCCGTCGTCTCCCGGCCGCAGGATCCGCCGGCCTGCAAGCGTTTGTAGCACGGGCAATGCCTCCTCCTCCGGCACGCCTGCGTACCCGGCGAGATCGGCTGCGGCGTGCGCGATCTTGGCGCCGGAGGGCGTCACGAGCTGCCGGAACAGCTCCGACGCAATCGCCTGCTGGGCCGGGGTGAGCGCCTCCATCGCGCGCTCGAGGTGGGCGGCCACGATCTGGGCTGCACCACCGAGCCGATCCAGCGTCGAGCGGCGCAGCGTCGACGATCCCTGCTCCCGCTCGACGTCCCAGATCCGCTCCAGCACGAGCTGGAGGTACGGCGCCTCGATCTGCTCCTCCCCCGTGTCGTCGGCGACCGTGCCGCTGCCGCCGAGACCCGCCCGGATCCGCCCTGCCGCGACCTGATCGAGCACCGCTTCGGCGAGCTCGGGCTCGATCTCGACCGGGTCGCCCCCGAGCTCGTGCCAGCGCCCGAGCGGCTGCACGACGGCCGCGCGGCCGGCCTCGCGCGAGAGGCGGTCGAGGCGGAGGTAGTTGTCCAGGATCCCCGGAATCGGTGCCTTGAAGCGGTCGAGCTTCGCAAGGGCATCCTCACGCAGCGAGAGGAGGACGTTGGCCCGTGAGGCTCCTCGAAGCAGGAAGGCGAGCTCCTGCTCGAGCGGGCCGCTCGCAGGGTGGTAGAGGAAGTACTCCTCCACCTGATCGAGCAAGAGGTAGACCTCACCTCGCACCTCACAGGCGCGCTCGACCACCTCGGCGAGCGTTCCTTCCGCGTCGACGCCCGCCTCCGTGGCGACTGCGTGGGCGATCGCCGCGGCCGGGCTCTCCGACCACGCCGAGAAGACCACCACCACCGGCTGCTCCGGCAGCTCGCGCAACCACCGCGCGACCGCGGCGGCGAGGAGCGAGGACTTGCCGACGCCGCTCGGCCCGTAGAGGACGGTCAGCCTCGAGGCGACGACGTTGGCGCAGACGATCTCGACGTCTCGCTCCCGCCCGAAGAAGAGCATCGCGTCGATCGCGGTGTCCGTGAACGGGGCGAGCCCCTTGTAAGGCGAGCGTGGCAGCTGCTCGCTCACGTGATCGCCATCCCGTCGAGTCGCCCGTCGAGCAGGCTCGCAAAGGCGTTCTCGTCGACCTCGACGGCCTGGACGTCGAGGCGGCGCCAGAACGCCAGCTCGAGCGCCGAGGGCGAGGCACACACGGCCCAGGAGGCGTATGCCGCCGCATGCTCGCCGCGGAGCCGGGCCGCCATCAGCCGGAGGTTCCAGTCGGCGAGGTCGTAGCCGAGGAAGAGGAAGTGGCTTCGCCGCAGCCGGGCGTTGAGGGTGACGGGAATCACGGCCTCGAGGTCGCCGGGGCCGGGATAGTCGATGTGATCGTCCTCGGTGACGACAAGGCTCTCCCAGGTGCGGTCGGCGCCGGCGTCGGCCAGGCCCCGGAGGCGGAGGAGAACCGTCCGCCGCTCCAGCGAGATGTCCGCATAGGCGTTGGGCACGTCCACCGTGCGAGGCTCGGCGCCCGGCGGAGAGTGGAGGAACCTGCCGCGCCGCGGCCCCTCGGCGATGTACGTGACGATGTCCAGCTCCTCGCCCGCGTCGGCGAACGCGCGCTCGACGCAGCGGTCGAAGGCCGTCGTCACGATGACCTGGTGCGGAGCGCCGCGCTCGCGCAGGAGACCGGGAAGGCGGGCCAGCAGCCGATGAACCGCGTGCGGCTCCTCGTCGGCCCCGCAGATGGCGTGGAGCTCGTCGTGCAACGGCCCGAGCCCCTGCATCGCAGCCACGTATTGCGTGACACGCCCGAGCGAGCCTCGCACGCTCGCCGGCACGTCGAACGACTCTCCGAGGCGTTGTGCGAGCTCCTGGGCGGCGGCGAGCCCGAGCACGGGGACGACCCGCCCGCTCAGCAGGGCCCGGAGGATCTCGCTCTCGACCTCCCCCGCCACCTTCCCGTTCCCGGCCGCGGCGAGCCCTGCCTCCTGACGCAGGATCCGAGCGTGCAGCTCCTGGAGCTCCGCGCCCGGCTCGATCCCGAGCTCGTCGACGAACGCGCTGCGCGTCTCGCGAAACGCCTGCAACGCCTCCGCTTGCCGGCCGCTCCGGTAGAGCGCGAGCATGCGCAGCGCGCAGACCCGCTCCCGCAGTGGGGTCGCGGCCGCGAGCGTCTCGAGCTCGCCGGTCACCTCGCGATGGAGGCCGAGCTCGATGTCCGCCGCGATGCGCTCCTCGAGCGCGTCGAGCCGCAGCTCCTCGAGCCGCCTGATCTCACCCTGCGTGAACTCCTCCCCCGCCAGGTCGGCCAGCGCAGGGCCGCGCCAGAGCGCGAGCGCCGAGCGGAGAAGCTGCGCGCGTTCGGCGGCGGGCGCGCTGCGCGCCTGCCCGAGGAGCGTCTCGAAGCGCACGGCGTCGATGGCGGCGGCGTCGGCGGCGAAGACGTAGCCCGGGGAGCGCGTCTCGACGACGTCGTGCCCGAGTGCGCGCCGGAGCTGGGAGACCGCGTTCTGCAGTGAGGTCGTCGCGGTCTTCGGCGCCTGCTCGCCCCAGAGCAGGTCGACGAGACGGTCGGTCGAGACGACCTGCCCGTGGTGCACGAGCAGCGCCGCGAGGAGCGCGCGCTGCCGCTGGCCTCCGAGGTCGATCGGACTGCCGTCGAGGAGAGCCTCGAGCGGGCCGAGGATCCTGAACTCACGCATGCACCCTCACCTTGCCCGTGCCCGGATGTGGCGACAACGGTAAAAACGCTGATCCGCGCTTCGGAGATCCCTGATCACGAGCCGATCCAGCCGGGGCGGTTGTGCACCGTGATCCGCAGCGACTCGGTGGTCGAGTTGCCCCGGATGTCGGTCGCGGTGACGACGAGGTCGTAGACGCCGTCCTTGAGCCTGGTCGTGTCGAACGGCGTGCGCGTGAGCCGGTAGAGGTAGCGGCCGGGCTGCATGTAGGAGTAGTGCTTCCCGAAGACGGACATGTTCTGGAAGCTGCCCCGCGCGTAGTAGCTCCAGAAGGCGGAGTTCTGTGGCTGGTGGACGCGGAAGTCGACGGCGACCGAACGGCCGAGCACCGTCTTGCCGGTCATCGTCCTGAGGCGCCACGTGACGAGGGCGGGCGACACGGGCATGTTGCGCCAGATCCCGGGGACCGGTCGGTTCGGCCGGTCGCTGACCTCGGCGACGAAGTCGACGGAGCCCCGGAGGAAGTTCGGGAGCTCGAGCGTCGCCGCCGAGCTCCGAATCGAGATCGCCTGGATCCGAGGCGCCTGCCGGTCGGTGTACGGAGTCAGGTGACCTGTCTGCAGCGGGTTGACGGCCCTACCGTCCTGAAGCTCCGTGAGGTGGACGTGCTTGGCACCTCGGACGATCGTTCCGATCACCGTCGTGGAGGCAGTGACGTGGTCGCCCACGCGGACCGCTGAGCCGATGTGCCAGTACTCGAACGATCGTCCGTCGCCGCACGAGACGATCACCGCATGGTCGACCGAGTTGATCCGGCTGACGGTGCCGGAGACGACCGGATAGACCTTCGTTCCGTCGGGCGCCGAGACGTCGACGCCGAAGTGGAACTGGAAGCTTCCTCCACCGGCGAGCAGACCCTCGGTCGTGGGAGGGGCGCTGAACAGCGTGCGCGGGTCACCGAAGTTGCCCCGAACGGGATGCTCACGGGTGAATGGTTCGACGGGCCAGCTGTAGCCGGCCGGGCTCGCGGGCGAGGGGGATACGAGAACCGCTCCTGCGACCAGCGCCGCGACCAGCAGGACGATGAAGAGCCTGACGTACCGAGTCGTGCGGTTGATATGTCGGGTGATCTCGAACATTGCTCCCTGAGGGTCGCCGCGCGCCCAAACCGGCCCCACACCGCCGGATAACGGCCCGCTAACGGTGGGGCGTCATCGAGGCACACCTCGGGCGGCTCGAGAGCAACGCGACCGGGTGCGCCGGCGGCCGGCTGCGGTCTCACACCCGATCGCCTTGAAGACCTCGACGGACCCGGATTCCCGTGAGCAGGCCGTTGGCGCACGGTGGGAGCTTCGTGAGCGGTCGGATCGACCGTGGGGTCATGAGAACACAGACCCCACATATCAAGCGCTTCGGGCACCTCGTAGCACTCGCACTCCTGCTCCTCACCATCCCGCTCGTAACGGTTGGGCTGCTTGCAGCCACCGCTCCCGGGCCCTCCCGCTTCGACACCGTCGTCGACGATCCGTGGGGCCTGGCCGAGGGGGCGGCCACGGCGGGCCTCAACGCTCGCCAGAACGACCCGCTCGCGATCGAGGCGTACTTCGGGCGCGAGAGCTACCGGCCTGGCACCACCGCGCAGTTGCGCTTCGCCAGCACCCTCGAGGATGTCCGCCTCCAGGTCTTCCATGTCGGCCCCGAACGGCAGAAGACCCTTGGCAACAACCAGATGCAGGGCATCCCTGTCACGCGGCCCGTACGTATCCGCCGGATCGCTCCGAGCGCGACGATCGCGGTGAAGATCGGTGACTGGCCGACCGGGCTCTACTTCGCCCGGTTGAACGGCCCGGGAGGCCGCGTCGGTTACGCGCCCTTCGTCGTCCCGCCGAAGCGGCTCGGGCAGAACAGGGTCGCAGTCGTCATGCCGACGCGCACCTGGCAGGCGTACAACTTCCGCGACGACGACCGCGACGGCCACGGCGACACCTGGTACGCGACCGTCGGTCACTCCACGGCTCGCCTCTATCGGCCCTACCTGAACCGCGGCGTGCCGCCGCACTTCCGCAGTTACGACCTCCACTTCATCCACTGGCTGAGCCGGACGGGCAAGAAGGTCGACTTCCTCTCGCAGGCCGAGCTGGACGGGATCAGGCCGGCGGCACTCCGCGGCAGTTACGACGTTCTCGTGTTCCCCGGCCACCACGAGTACGTGACCACCGACGAGTACGACGCGGTCGAGGGCTTCCGAGACCTCGGCGGCAGCCTCGTCATGCTCTCCGCCGACAACTTCTTCTGGCGCATCGACCTCGAGAACGGTGTGATGACGCGGATTGCCAAGTGGCGCGAGCTCGACCGCCCCGAGGCCGCCCTCCTCGGCGTCCAGTACATCGGGAACGACGAGGGCGAGCACCGAGGTGCCTGGCTCCTCCGCAAGGCGCCGGCAACTGACTGGCTGTTCGCGAAGACGGGCGTGGCGGTCGGGCAGGGTTTCTCGAACGCGGGCATCGAGATCGACCACACGAACTCCCACTCACCTCGCGGAACGCAGGTGCTCGGCGAGCTTCCGAATCTCCTCGGCCCCGGGATGACCGGGCAGATGACCTACTACTCGACGAGCCGTGGCGCACAGGTCTTCTCGGCGGGCGCCTTCACGCTCGCAGGCTCGATCCGCCAGAAGCCGGTTGCACAGCTGCTGGAGAACATCTGGGACAGGTTCGTCGGCTCCCCGCCGGCGCCCCTCACCGTCGTCACCTCGCACTGAGTTACCGCACACGCCGGCCGGCCCGGGAGCAACGTTCTGCTCCCCGGGCCGGGCCGCGACCCACGGCTACCATGGCCTTCGCATGCGCCCGCCGACAGCAAAGCTCTCGGGGGCGCTCCTGATCCTCCTCGCGTTGCTCTCCGTGCCTGCGGGACAGGCGCGATCGACTGCCACGCCGCTCAGCGCCGACCGAACATCCCCCCGTCTCCTCGACCTGCGCGCCTACACGCGCTCGCCCCAGAAGTACGCAGGTGACCGGCGACTCTTCGTCACGATCTCGCCGAACGGCGACCGCGTGCGTGACGTGGCAAAGATCGGCTTCACGCTGACCGAGCGCGCGACCGTGCGCCTTCGGATCGCGCGCACCGTGAGCGGACCGACGACCGTGTACGAGAAGACAGCGACCCTCGGACCGGGTAGGCATGCCTTCAGCTGGTTTCCGGAGCCCACCATCGCACCGCGCACGTACTTGACCCTGCTCGACGTCACGGACGCCTCGAACAACCGGCGCACCTACGGCGCGAGCAACGCCGAGACCGGCCGGCGGCCGACGGCGCCGGTGATCCGGGTGCTCGGCGTCGACGCAGGATTCACGCGGGAGAGCTACGTCCCGGGTGAGACGGCGACGCTCCGGGTCGAGACCGACGCCAACGCGCTGTCGCTGCAGGTGTTTCGCGCCGGGCCGGAGGACGTCCCGACCTACAACGACACGCTGATGAACGGCGTGCCGATGACCGAGCCGGTCAGCGTCGGCTGGTCGACCCTGGATCGGCCGGGAGCGATTCCCGTCCCGATCGGCGCGTGGGCATCCGGCGTCTACTTCGCCAGGCTCACCGCCGACGACGGCCGGATCGGCTTCGCCCCCTTCGTGATCCGCCCGGCCCAGCTCGGCGCGACGCGCGTTGCCGTGATCATTCCCACGAACACGTGGCAGGCCTACAACTTCCGGGACGACGACGGCAACGGCTGGGGGAACACCTGGTATGCGAAGGGCGCAGGAAGCACCGTGAAGCTGGGGCGCCCGTTCCTGCGCCGCGGCGTCCCGCCCCAGTACCGCAAGTACGACCTCGGCTTTCTTCGCTGGCTCGCCCAGCGCGGCAAGCAGCCCGACTACCTCACCGAGACCGACCTCGAAGTGCTGAACGGCGACACGCTCGCGGGCCGCTACGACCTCGTGATCTTCGGCGGGCACACGGAGTACGTGACTCCGAGGGAGTTCGACGCGATCGAGCGCTACCGCGATCTCGGTGGCAACCTGATGTTCCTCTCGGCGGACAACTTCTTCTGGCAGGTGCAACGCCGGGGTGAGGTGCTCTCGCGTACCCGCAAGTGGCGTGACCTCGGGCGGCCGGAATCGGCGCTGATCGGCGTGCAGTACCGGGCCAACGACAACGGTCGTCAGCAGCGACCGTTCATCGTCCGGGCCGCCGACACGGTGCCCTGGCTCTTCGCGGGCACCGATCTCTCGAACGGCGCTTCGCTGGGTCAGGAGCTCGGCGGCTACGGGATCGAGATCGACATGACGACCCCGGCGAGCCCGCCGGGGACGACGGTGCTGGCAGAGATACCCGACCTCTTCGGGCCGGGATTCACGGCGCAGATGACGTATTACGAGACCCCGACGGGAGCGAAGGTCTTTGCCGCCGGCGCGATCGACTTCGGCGGCACGGCGTTGCTGCCTGCGGTCTCGCGCCTGCTCGAGAACCTCTGGGCCCGCCTCTCGGTGCCGTAGCGCCTGGCAACAGTTCCATCATGATCCTCGTCTACCGTTTGCCCGTGGCCGCTCGAATCACGCGCTCCCGCTTCCTGCTTTCGGCGGGAGGCGCCCTGTTCACGCTTGGCCTCGCTCGCGGCTCCGCGCTCGCGAGCGGTCAATATCCTCTGGCTGCGCTTGCCCTGACGGCCAGGAACGCCGGGCGCCGCTACGCCGGTGACCGGAGCCTCTTCGCGACGATCTCGCCCGGCGTCCCGGGGCGCGACGCGGCGGCCGTTCGATTCACCCTCAACCGGACGGCGACGGTGAAGCTCGAGGCCGTTCGCACGGCGAAGCGGCTGACGAGCATCGCCTGGGAGACGGAAGCCCGGCTCCGCCCGGGAACGCACGAGTTGAACTGGACACCGGACGCGGCAGTCCCTGTGGGCTCGTACGTGATGCGGCTCACGCTCGCCCGGCCCGGCGTGAAGCCGACTGTCCTCGGAGGAAGGCGTCCGTCCTCGGCCGCCCGGCAGACGGCCCCCGTCGTCCGGGTGCTCGGCGTCGAGGCCGCGTTCCTCCGTCCCTCCTACGCGCCCGGGGAGCCGATGGAGCTTCGCATCTTCGCGGACGCTCCGTCGCTGACGCTGCAGTTCTTGCACCTCGGTGCCGAAACCGAGAGCAGCGAGCGCAACGACGAGCTGAGCGGGGCGCCCAGAGGCGATCCCGTGCCGATCGACTGGACGGGGAAGCGGTCGGCCCCGGTCACGATCACCGTTCAGACCGGCGCCTGGCAGTCAGGCGTCTACGCCGCCCGGCTGACGACGGCAGACGGCCGCATCGGCTTCGCCCCGTTCGTCCTGCGTACGGCGATACCCGGCGCCCGGCGACAACTCGTCGTCCAGCCGACCAACACGTGGCAGGCGTACAACATGTACGACAGGGACGGCGACGGCTGGGGCGACACCTGGTACGCGGGTGGAAACCCACCCGTCGAGCTGGACCGCCCCTACCGCGATCGGGGTGTGCCGCCGCGCTTCAAGGCGTACGACCGGGCATTCCTGCGGTGGCTGTGGCGCACGGGAAGGACGCCGGACATGGTCGCCGACGACGACCTCGAGGCGTTCGCCTCCGGCGACGACCTGCGCGCCCTCTACGACCTCGTCGTCTTCCCCGGCCACCACGAGTACGTCACCGAGCATGCCTACGACGTGGTCGAGCGCTACCGCGACCTCGGCGGCCGGCTCATCTTCCTCTCGGCGAACAACTTCTTCTGGAGGGTGGACAAGCAGGGCTCGTCGATGCGGCGAGTCAAGCTCTGGCGCGACGAGGGACGGCCCGAGGCTCGCCTCGCCGGCGTGCAGTACCGCGCCAACGACGACGGCGCCCGCCAGGGCCCGTTCACCGTCGTGGCGGCCGAGGCGGCGCCGTGGCTGTTCGACAAGACAGGTCTCGAGAACGGGTCGACGTTCGGCGAGACGGTAGGCGGCTACGGGATCGAGATCGACATGGCGACGCCGGACTCCCCGCCCGGGACGACGGTGCTCGCCCGGATCGTCGATCTCTTCGGGCCCGGGCTCAGCGGCGAGATGACGTACTACGAAACCCCAGCGGGCGCGCGTGTCTTCTCCGCGGGCGTCCTCGACTTCGGCGGCTCGGTCGACCACCTGGCCGACCACCCGGATGCGTCGCAAACCTCTGGAGCCACATGCTCGAGGATCTCCCTCCGCCGCCGGCGCCGGCTCCCACGAGCAGCTCGAGCCACTAGCGCGGCTCGTCAGGCGACGAGCCAGGCACCCTCGCGCTGCACGACGACACCGTCGAGCTCGAGCCGCGAGCCGGGCAGGCGGAGATCCTTGACGAGGTCCCAGTGGATGGCCGAGCGGTTCACGCCACCGAGATCCGTGTAGCTGTTGCCGAGCGCCAGATGCACCGTCCCGTCCATCTTCTCGTCGAACAGCGTGTTCTTCATGTAACGCGTGATGCCGGGGTTGCACCCGATCCCGAGCTCGCCGAGACGGCGGGCGCCCTCGTCCGTGTCGAGGGTCTCGATCAGATAGCCCTCGTTCGCGTCGGCAGATGCGTCGACGACGCGCCCGCCGACGAACCGCAGCCGGATCCCTGCGATCTCACGGCCCCGATAGACAGCCGGGAAGTCGCCGAACGAGATCTCTCCCTCGGCCGAGTCCTCGATCGGGCAGCCGAAGAACTCACCACCGGGCAGGTTGGCACCAAGGGCGTCGACCTTCACGGACCGCCCCGCGAGCGAGAGCCGGAGATCGGTGCCCTCTCCGACGATTCGCACCTCGGAGGCCGCGTCGAAATGCGCCGCGATCCCGCGCATGCGCTCACCTTCCGCGGCCCAGTCGCGCAGCACGGCGCCGTACAGCAGCTCGGCGAAGTCCCGGCTGCCGAGGCCGGCCTCCTGGGCGAGCGCCGCCGTCGGGTACTGGCAGGCGACCCAGGGGATGTCGTGATTCATCAGGCGCAAGGTGGCAGGCCTGTACGCCGCCTGCAGGGTGCCCATCCGCTCGCTCTCGATCCCGGCCGCCGCGCGCGTGTTCTCGGGCGCGGACACGAACAGCAGCGCATCGGCAGCCTCGATCTCGTGTGCAGTGATCGCCGCGGGCCGGGCGAGCAGGTCGAGCGGCGCGTTCTCGAGCCACCCGAGCGACGGGGACAGGAAGCCCTCGAACGAGACGCGCAGCAATGCGTACGCTCCGCGCCGGGCAACGGACGCACAGACTTCCTCGAGCAGCGGGTGGGCCTGCGGGTTGCCGCCGACGAGCACCTGCCATCCGGGCTGCACACCAAGACAGCCATCGACGATCAACTCCGCGTACTGGCGGTCGCGCGGATCAGTCATTCCGGTTCACGCTAACGCAGGCCCAACTCGTCTGCGTAGGTGTCGGCGTAGATCTCCTTGACGCGCTCGACCTTCGCCACGTAGCTCCGGGTCTCCGGGAACTGGATGCCCACCCCCTGCTTCCGCCAGCTGTCGACGTTGCCCTGCCCGGCGTGATAGGCGGCGAGCGCGGTTCGCTCGTCGCCGTAGCGGTCGAGCAGGTTGCGGAGGTACCACGCGCCGTAGCGGACGTTCAGCTCGGGCACGTAGAGGTCGTCGACGACGAAGGCATTGCCGCCGGTCCGCACCGCGATTCCTCGCGCCGTGTCCGGCAGGAGCTGCATCAAGCCCATGGCCCCGGCGTTGGATCGGGCCCTGGCATCGAAGCGGCTCTCCGTGTAGATCACGGCCGCGAGGAGGGCCGGGTCGAGGTCGTAGTTCTTCGCGTGACCCCGCACGATCGCCTCGTAACGCAGCGGGTAGCGGATGCGCTGCACGAAGTCCGGCTCCTGGCGCACGATCGCGACTGCGGCGACGGCGATCACCGCAACACCCGCGAGGAGGATGCCGACACGCTTCACGATGCGTCGTTCGTCAGGGGCTTGACGTGGGTTGGGAGTGTGGCTGGGGCGGTTCTGCACCAAGGAGCGTGTTCGCCGAGGACGGCGGCAAGGCTGGTTGCCTTGGGGTCGTCCTCGGCGGACGCGATCCGCAGCGTGCAGGGCCGCAGCCAGACGTGCTTCCGATCCACATCAAGCCCCTAGCTCCGCCATCACGCCGGCGACCCAGGCGTCGAGATCCTCGATCGTGCCGGTGTTGACGTAGTGGAAGTCGGAGCGCTTCACCTTCTCGCGGTCGTCGAGCAGTCGCGCGTCCCGGTTGTCGAGCGGCACGCTGCGCCGCTGCTCGCGGAGCTGACGCGGCGCCGTGATCACGACGACGCGGTCGAAGCGGCTCTCGCCTCCCGATTCGTAGAGCAAGGGCACCTCGGTGACGCAGACGGGTGGCGGGTCGTCGAGTGCGGCGAGCTGATCGCGCCAGGTCAGATACTCACGCGAGACGAGTGGGTGGAGCAGCGCCTCGAGGAACGCCAGCGAGCTCGGCGTCATCGAACACGACCGCTGCGATGCGCGTCCGGTCCGGAATCCCGTCCTCGCCGAGGATCCCGTCACCGAAGCGCTCGACGAGCGCCGCCCGCACGTCGTGATCCGTGCGGAGCAGATGGTGGACGATCTCGTCGCTCGACACCGTGGCGGCGCCGTGCGCGCGAAAAGCTGCGAGCGCGGTGCTCTTCCCCGCGCCGATCCCACCCGTGATCGCGACCGCGATCGGGCGCGACAATGGTCTAGGTGGCCCGGTCTTCGTCAGCGGCTGCGGCAACGGCCTCTTCGGCGAGCTCTTCGGCAACGACCTCCTCGAGGATTGCCTCCTCTGCGAGCTCTTCCGCGACGGCCTCCTCGACGACGGCCTCCTCGAGCAGCTCCACCGCCACCGCGTCGGCGACAACGGCCTCCTCGGCCAGCTCGACGGCGACTTCCTCGGCTGCAACCGCCTCCGTTGCGAGCTCGACTGCGAGCTCGTCCGCGACGAGTGCCTCGTCGGCCAGCTCCGCGGCGGCATCACCGTCACCCGCGGCGTCCGCCTCGAGCGCTTCCTCGGCGAGCTCCTCGGCGATCGCCTCTGCGACAACCGCCTCCTCCGCCAGCTCGACCGCGACCTCGTCTGCGATCACGGCCTCCTCGGCCAGCTCGACCGCAATTTCTTCCGCGGCCACGGCCTCGGCAGCGACCTCGACCGCGTCGGCGTCGAGCGCAAGCGCCTCCTCGGCCAGTTCGACCGCGTCAGCGTCGAGCGCGAGCGCCTCCTCTGCGAGCTCGCCGGCGGGGAATGCCTCCTCGGAAAGCCTCAGGTTCGGCGTCAGATGCACGGACTCGCCACCGTCGGCACGCGGGAGCGGCTCGGCGCCTTCCTCGACGCGCTTCAACGAGAGCGAGAGCCGGCGGCGGTCGCCGTCGATCTCGAGGATCAGGACGTTGACCGGGTCACCCTGCGAGACGACCTCACGTGGGTTCTCGACGTGATGCTGGGCGAGCTCCGAGATGTGCACGAGGCCCTCGACGCCCGGCAGGATCTCGACGAAGGCGCCGAAGGTGACGACCTTCGTGACACGACCCTCGACGACGTCCTCCTCGTGGTAGTGCTCGAGCACCTGCTGCCACGGGTCCGACTGCGTCTGCTTGAGGCCGAGCGAGATCCGCTGGCGCTCGCGGTCGATGTCGAGCACCTTGACCTTGACGGTCTGGCCGATCTCGAGCACCTCGGACGGATGGTTGACGTGGCTCCACGAGAGCTCGGAGATGTGGATCAGCCCGTCCATGCCGTCGAGGTCGACGAAGGCGCCGAAGTCGACGATGTTGGAGATCTGGCCGTCGACGACGTCGCCCGGGTTGAGCCGGTCGAGGATCGCCTGGCGCATCTCCTTGCGCTCGTCCTCGAGGACGGCGCGGCGGGAGAGCACGACGTTGTTGCGCGAGCGGTTGAGCTCGATCACCTTGCAGCGAAGCTCCTTGCCCGTGAACTCCTCGAGATCCTGAACCCGCCGGATGTCGACGAGTGACGCAGGCAGGAAGCCGCGCACGCCGAGGTCGAGGATGAGGCCGCCCTTGACGACCTCGATCACACGGCCGTTGACTGCCTCGCCGCTCTCCGCTGCCGCCTCGATCGCCTTCCAGGCGAGCTCGAAGCGGGCGCGCTTCTTGGACAGGATGAGACGCCCTTCGGCGTCCTCCTTCTGCATCACGAGCGCGTCGATCTCCTCGCCCAGCGAGACCTCGTCGGCCGGGTTGACCGAGCGCCTGATCGACAGCTCGGAGACCGGGATCACGCCCTCGGACTTGTAGCCGATGTCGACGAGCACCTCGTCCTTGTCGACGCGCACGACGGTGCCGTGCACGACCTCGCCCTCGTTGATCGTGGGGAAGGTTGCGTCGTAGTCGGGAATCAGCTCCCCGTCGGGGCCGGTGATCCAGACGCCGTCTTCGAGGACGGGAACTTCCATAGTGGACATAGGGGTGCTCTCGGTCGGAGGGTTGGTCATGGGCGAGCCGGGAGTATAGCGACCAATCGCCGATTTTCCGACCCCGTCCGTCGAGGGCGGCTCTCGGCTACTTCGCGTCGGCCCAGTTGTCGCCGGCGCCGACCTCCACCGCGAGCGGCGGGTCGAGCGGGTAGGCGCCGACCATCTCCTCGCGCACGAGCTCGCGGACGCCCGAGACCTCTGTGTCGGGCACCTCGAGCAGCAGCTCGTCGTGCACCTGGAGCACGAGTCGGGCGGTGCGCCCCTCGGCCCGCAGCCGGTCGTGGGCGCGGATCATCGCCACCTTGATCACGTCGGCGGCCGTACCCTGCATCACCGTGTTGACCGCGAGCCGCTCGCCGAGCGACCGGGTCTGGCGGTTCGAGGCGCGGAGCTCGGGAATCGGGCGCCTGCGGCCGAGGAGCGTCGTCACGTAGCCGTCTGCCGCAGCCTGCGCGATCGTGCGCGCGATGAACTCCTGCACGCGGGGGAAGCGGGCCAGGTAGGTGTCGATGTACGCCTGCGCCTCGTCGCGCGGGATCTCGAGGTTCTCGGCGAGGCCGAACGACGAGATCCCGTAGATGATCCCGAAGTTGACCATCTTCGCGACGTCACGCTCCGAGCGTGTGAGCGACGCAGGATCCTTGCCGAGCACCTCCGCCGCGGTGCGCGTGTGGATGTCCTCCCCGCGCTCGAACGCCTCGCGCAGGACCGGCTCGCCCGACACGTGGGCCAGGATGCGCAGCTCGACCTGGCTGTAGTCGGCCGAGAGCAGCCGATGCCCCTCCTCGGCGATGAAGGCAGAGCGAATCTGGCGGCCGAGGTCGGTACGGACGGGGATCGACTGCAGGTTGGGGTTGGAGGTCGACAGGCGCCCGGTCGCGGCGACGGCCTGGTTGAACGTCGTGTGCAGGCGACCGTCACGCTCCGAGATCAGCGACGGCAGCGGCAGGAGATACGTGTTGAGCAGCTTCGAGTACTCGCGCCATTCCTCGATCACCGGCACGATCTCGTGCGCCTCACGGAGGCCGCGCAGGACCCGACTGTCGGTCGAGTAACCCGTCTTTCCCTTCCGGCCCGGCTCGAGGCCGAGCTTCTCGAACAGGATCCGGGCCACCTGTTGGGTCGAGCCGAGCATGAACTCCTCGCCCGCCAGGTCGGTCGCCCGCGCCTCGAGCTCCTCGACCCGGTCGCGGAGCCGCGCCGTGATCTCGCCCATGCGGTAGGTGTCGATCTTGACGCCCGCGTCCTCCATCGCTGCGAGGACGGCCGTGAGCGGAAGCTCGATGCGTTCGTAGAGATCGAGCGAGCCGCGCTCGACGAGCCGCTCGCGCATCGGCGCGGCGAGCCGCCGGGCGACCTCGGCATGCCGCACGAGCGCGGCGGTCGTCTCCTCCGCGGGCGGCTCGGGCTCGAGCTCGAGCCCGTACTCGGCGGCGAGGTCGTCGATCAGGTAGGCGGAGCGGCCGGGCTCGATCAGATAGGCGGCGATCATCGTGTCGTCGACCGGGGCGAACGGCAGGTGCAGCGCCTTCGCGTCGTGGGCGACGAGCTCGGCGTCACGCAGCAGGGAGGCCTGTGCCGGATCCCAGTCGGCGACGAGCACCCCGTCGTCGGAGGCGACCGCGATCCGGCCGCCCTCGATCGCCACACCCACCCGGCCGCGCATCGCGGCAAGCAGACCGTCCCGCCACGGCACCGATGTTGCATCTAGACGCTGCTCTGCCGCAGGCAGAGCAGCGTCGAGCTCGTCGACGCGGTTGAGCAGGGAGCGGAACTCGAAGCGGCGGAACATCTCCTTCAGCTGGGAGCGGTCGGGCGCACCGGAGACGAGCGCCGTCGGGTCGACGCCGAGCGGAAGATCGCGGCGCATCGTCGCGAGCTCCTTCGACGCCCGCGCCTGATCCGCATGCTCACGAACCGCCTTCCCGCGGGCCGGCGAGAGCTCGTCGGCGTGCGCGATCACCTCTTCGAGCGAGCCGTACTGGGCGATCAGCTGGCCGGCCGTCTTGTCCCCGATCCCGGGGATGCCCGGGATATTGTCGGAGGTGTCACCCTTGAGCCCGATGAAGTCGGGCACCTGGTCGGGCCGCACGCCGTAGCGAAGCTCGACGCGCTCCGGCGTGTAGACGTTGACGTCGGAGACGCCGCGCGGCGTCATCATCAGCGTCACGTTCTCGGAGCAGAGCTGGAAGGCGTCTCGGTCGGTCGAGACCACGCACGTCTTCACCCCCGCCTCGTCGGCAAGGCTGGCGATCGTGGCGATCACGTCGTCCGCCTCCCACCCCTCGAACTCGAGGTTGCGGTACCCGAAGGCCTCGACGATCGGCCTGAAGTACGGGAACTGCTCGCGCAGCAGGTCGGGCATCGGCTTGCGGCCCTGCTTGTAGACGACGTCGACCGCCTCCGCGACGGCCGCACGGTGCACCGGCCGCGTGTCCCACGCGACGGCGACGCCGCGCGGCCCGTAGTCGGCGAGCAGCTTGAAGAGCATGTTGCCGAACCCGAGCAGCGCGTTCGTCGGCAGCCCGTCGCTCGTCGCGAGCTCCTCCGGCAGCGCGAAGAAGGCGCGGTACGCGAGGTTGTTGCCGTCGACGAGGAACAGCTCGGATCCGCGCGCGGGGCCGTCGTCGAGCTCGAGCTCCGCACCCGTGATCGTCTTCGGGGCCATGGGCGCGAGTCTATGCAGTCCGCCGGGACGACAGTAGGGCGATACCCTTTCGGCACCTGATGCGCCTCGAGCTCCATCCGTTCGGCCCCGAGCTCCTCGACGAGGCAGCCGGCCTGCTCGCGCGCCGCCATGCCGCCCACCGCACCTTCGAGCCTGCACTGCCAGCCCCGTACGAGCGGCCTGAGACAGCACGAGCCGCGATCGCCGAGCTCATGGCCGACGACGCCTCCGGCATGGCCGCAAGCCGTGGTGGCACGGTCGTCGGCTACCTGCTCGGGACACCGCGCGAGACCCCGACCTGGGGGCCGAACGTCTGGGTGGAGCCCGCAGGCCACGCGGTGACCGAGGCAGAGGTGGTGCGCGACCTCTACGCGGCCGCGGCGTCCCGCTGGGTCGAAGAGGGACGCACGTCCCACTACGCCGTCGTCCCCGCGAGCGACCCCGCGTTCGTCGACGCCTGGTTCCGGCTCGGCTTCGGGCAGCAGCACGTCCACGCAATCCGAGACGCGCCGATGACGCCGCTCTGCGAGAACCTCCGCGGCATCGAGATCCGGCGGGCGGCCCGCGATGATATCGACGCACTCGCCGAGCTCGACCTCGTGCTTCTCGTGCACCAGATGCACGCGCCGGTGTTCTCGACCCTGGCGCCGCCGACGCTCGAGGAGACACGGGCCGAATGGGACGAGGACTTCGACAACCCTGCGTTCGCCACCTTCGTCGCCGTCAGGGATGGGCGTGTGATCGGATCGGCAATCGGCTGCTCGGTGACCGAGTCGAGCCTCCACACCGGGATCGCCCGGCCCGACGACGCTGCCCATCTCGGCTTCGCCGCCGTGCGCGAGGATGCCCGCGGCACCGGCGTCGGCAGTGCCCTCGGCACGACCGTGCTGGACTGGGCGGCGGCGGAGGGATATCGCTGGGTCGTCACCGACTGGCGGGCAACGAACCTGCTCGCCTCGCGCACCTGGCCGCAGCTCGGCTGGCGGCCGACGTTCTTCCGGCTCCACCGCGCGATCGGCTGACGACACTCCCCGGCATGCTTGGATAGGGGCATGGCCCGCGTTCCCCTGCTCTCGGGCTCACGAATCCCGCTCGTCACCGTTCAGGACGATGCCGTCCTCCTCGCGCCGCCGCCGCCGCTCGATCCACTGCGCGACGTCACGGCAGCGGTAGGAGAGGCGCTGCGGTATCCACTGTCCGGGCCGCCGCTCGCCGACCTCGTCACCCGCGGCGGTCGCGTCGCGATCGTCGTCGAGCCGCGCTCCCTCCCGCTGCCCGGCGCTCCCCGCGATCCTCGCCAGGAGGCGGTCGCCGCAGTCATCGGCGAGCTCGAGCGGCTCGGGATGCCCGCCGAGAGGCACACGATCGTGGTCGCCGGCGGCCTCGAGCGGCGGGCCGGACGCCGCGAGCTGGAAGCGGTGCTCCGCCCCACCCCGGCACGCGATTTCCGGGGAACGGTCGTCGTCCACGATGCAACGAGCGCCGAGCTGCGGCCGCTCGAGCTCCTGAACGCGACGCCCGTTCACATCAACGGTGCACTCCTCGACGCCGACCTCGTCGTCTGTGTCACCGCGGCCGAGACCTCCGAGCGCGGCGGGCCGTGCACGCTCCTCGGCGCCTGCGCGGCCGAGGCGATCGCGTCGGTGGCTGCGGCGCCGTCGCTCCTCGCGCCGTCCCTCTCCCCCACGGGCGTCCTTGCCGGCAAGGTCGCCACGGCGCTTGCGCGTCGCACCGCCGTCATCGGCGTCTCGATCGTCCTCGATCACCCACGCCTCCTCGGTCGCTACCGCGGCTACCCCTCGTCGCCGCAGACGCGCGCGACGCTGGCCCGATCCCCGGCCCGGCGGCTCCTCAATGTGTTCCCGGGAGCGCTGCGCGACCGAGCGCTCGAGCGCCTCGCACGGGAGCTCAACGCAGTCGCCGTCCTCGCCGGGCCGCCCGCGGTCTCGCACGCAGAGGCGCTCCTCCGCGGAATCTCCCTGCGCGGTGCGCAGCTCGGAGATCCGCTCGACACCATCGTCGTCCCGGTCCCGTGGAAGTCGTTGCACGAGCCGCGGGAGCCGCTGAACCCGATCACCGCGGCCGCGATCGGCCTCGGCCACGCTCTCCGCCTCTGGCGTGACGCCTCACCGCTGCGCGAGGGCGGCACGGTCGTGCTCCTCCACGATTTGCGGCGCACGTTCGGGCACGGCCCTCAGACGCCGTACCGCGACCTCTTCCACGTGCTGCGTGAAGGCGCGACGGAGGAGCAGCTCGCCGCCGCACGGGGCCTGGTCGCGGCCGACGCGGAGGCACTCGACGCCTACCGCCGCGGCCGTGCCCCTCATCCGCTGCTGCCCTACGTCGACTGGGCGTCGTGCGCACCCGTCCTCGAGCGCTCCGGCAGCGTTCTCGTCGCCGGCTGTCGCGATGCCGGCGCGGCGCGGGCGCTCGGGCTCGTGCCGACGCACAACATCCCCGCCGCACTCGAGATGGCCCGCGGCGTCGCCGGTGGCAGCCACCGGCTCGGGGTGCTGCTCGGCCCGCCGTACGCGCCGCTGGTCGTCGGGTAGATCTGTGTCGGTGGCCGGCTGAAGCCGGGCACCGACGCCGCACCTATGGCCGGCTGAAGCCGGGCACCGACGCTGCGCTTAGCCCTCGCCGAGGTACGTCTTGCGAACCTGCTCGTTCACCTTCAGCTCGGCGGCGGGCCCTTCGAGCGCGACCCGGCCGGTCTCGAGCACGTAGCCGCGGTTCGCGATGTCGAGCGCCATCAGCGCGTTCTGCTCCACGAGCAGCACCGGGGTTCCCTGCTGGTTGATCTCGATCACGATCTCGAAGATCTTCTCCACGAAGATCGGGGCGAGGCCCATCGACGGCTCGTCGAGGAGGAGCAGCTTCGGCCGCGCCATCAGCGCCCGGCCCATCGCGCACATCTGCTGCTCGCCGCCGGACATCGTCCCGGCCTTCTGCGTGCGGCGCTCGTAGAGGCGCGGGAAGAACTCGAAGACGCGATCCATGTCCTCCTTGAAGTTCTCCCGGTCGGTGCGCTGAAACGCGCCCATCTCGAGATTCTCCGTCACGGACATGCGCGGGAAGAGCCGCCGACCCTCGGGGCTCTGGGCGATTCCGTTCTTGACGATCGAGTGCGGCGACGCGTTCGTGATGTCCTCGCCCTGGAACGTGATCGTCCCCTGCCGCGGATGATTGAGGCCGTTGATCGACCGCAGCGTCGTCGACTTGCCGGCGCCGTTGGCACCGATCAGGGTCACGATCTCGCTCGCGCCGACCCTGAGCGACACCCCTTTCAGCGCGTGGATGGCGCCGTAGTAGGTGTGGATGTCGTCGATCTCGAGCACGAACCCGTTGGCTGCGCTCATGCGGTCGCCCCCTTGCCGAGGTAGGCCTCGATCACGCGCTCGTTCGACTGGATCTCGGCCGGCGTCCCCTCGGCGATCTTCTCGCCGTATTCGAGCACGGTGCAGCGCTCGGAGACACCCATCACGACCTTCATGTCGTGCTCGATCAGCAGCACCGTCAGGCCCTTCTCGTCGCGCACGCGGTGGACGAACGCCGTGAAGGCTGCCGACTCCTGCGGGTTCATGCCGGCCGTCGGCTCGTCGAGCAGCAGGAGCTTCGGATCGGTCGCGAGCGCGCGGGCAACCTCGAGTCGCCGCTGGTCGCCGTAGGGCAGAGAACCGGCCTGCTCCTCGTGGCGCCTCGGCAGGCCGCTGTAGACGAGCAGCTCCCGCGCCTTGTCGCGCGCGGCCGCCTCCTCGCGCCGCACCTTCCGGGTCCGCAGCGATCGAGCCGAGGATGCCGCCGTGCAGGCGACAGTGCATGCCGACGAGCACGTTCTCGACGGCGGTCATCTGGGAGAAGAGACGGATGTTCTGGAACGTGCGCCCGATGCCGAGCGCGGTGATGGCGTGCGGCGGCTTGTCGGTCGACGTCGACGCCGTCGAACGAGATCGAGCCAGAGGTCGGCTTGTAGACGCCCGTGATCTGGTTGAAGAAGGTCGTCTTTCCGGCGCCGTTCGGCCCGATCAGCGAGACGATCGAGCCGCGGGGGATCGTGAAGTCGACGTCGTTCGTGGCCACGAGGCCGCCGAACTCCTTGCGCAGCTTCACGACCTCGATCAGGTTGTCAGTCATCCGAGGGATCCCGGTCGGTGAGCGTTCCCTCGTGTTGCACGTCGTAGAACGGCGTGTCGTGGACGCCCTCGGCCATCTCGATCTTGTGCCGGCGCTCCGGGATCAGCCCCGTCGGCCGGAACAGCATCATCAGCACGATGATGATCCCGTAGATCCCGAACTGGTACTTCGTCGGGTCGAACCCGTCGAGCTTGGGGATCCCCGACTGCTGGATCTTGGAGCCGATCGTGGCGAGGCCCTCGACGTTGAGGTAGCCGAGGATCATGCCGCCGAGGATGCACGCCCCAGACGCTGCCCATGCCGCCGAGGATGACCATGCAGAGCAGGAAGACCGAGATGTTGAAGTAGAAGTCGGCGGGGAAGGCGCCGCCCTTGAAGCTCGCGTAGAAGGCCCCGGCGACGCCGCCGAAGAACGCGCCGATCGCGTAGGCCCAGGTCTTCGTGCGCATCAGCGGGATCCCCATCGCCGCTGCGGCGGTCTCGTCCTCGCGGATCGCGACCCAGGCTCGGCCGAGCCGCGAGTCGCGCAGCCGGACGCTGCAGAACACCGTGATCAGCAGGATCACGACTGCAGTCCAGAAGTACCACTGCGACCGGTCGGACGACTGGCGGAAGCTCTCGGGCAGCCCGAGCGCGCGCCCGATGGCGCCGAACCCGAGCGAGTCGATCGGGCTGATCCCGAACGTACCGTGCGTGAGGTCGAAGCCGCCGATGCTGTCGGCGTTCCGCACGAACTGCGGCACGATCTCGCCGAAGCCGAGCGTGACGATCGCGAGGTAGTCGCCGCGCAGCCGCAGCGTCGGCAGGCCGATGACGATGCCCGCGAGCAGCGTCAGCAGGCCCGCCACGGGCAGCACGAGCCACATCGAGATGTGGATGCCGGGAACCCCGTCGGGAAATCCTGCCGGCAGGCCGACGGCGCCCAGCTCGAGGGAGGTCTGGTCGAACTGCTGGGAGGCGAACCACCCTGCCGTGTAGGCCCCGACTGCATAGAACGCGACGTAGCCGAGGTCGAGCAGGCCTGCGTACCCGACGACCATGTTGAGGCCGATCGCCATCGTCGTGAAGACGATCATCACGACCATCGAGTCCGTCTTCGGCACGAAGTCGCCGATCACGGGCAGCGACAGGAGCGAGTCGACGATCAGCGGGTAGATCAGCGCGAGGACGAGGAGCACGGCAACCGCGACCGTGTTGCGGTCGCCGGCCGCCGAGCGCGCACGGGTGCGAAGGTCGGTCACGCTCCCTCGGGTGTCTGTTCGCCGAGGATGCCCTCCGGGCGGAAGACGAGGATCAGGATCAGGATCCCGAACACCATCGACCGCGTCCAGTCGCTCCCCGGGGCGAGCCACGTGAGGCCCTCGTTGAACGCCTGGATGAACCCGATGATCAGCGCTCCGAGGACGGCGCCGGAGAGATTTCCGATTCCACCGAGCACGGCCGCGGTGAAGGCGATCAGCCCGAGCTCGAAGCCGGTGTCGTAGCGCATGTTGAACTGCAGGAGGTAGACGATGCCCGCAGCGCCCGCAAGCGCTCCGGCGAGCAGGAACGTGACGGAGATCGTTCGGTTGACGTCGATTCCCATCATCGCCGACGCCTCGGTGTCCTGCGCGACGGCCCGCATCGCCTTGCCCTGCTTCGTCGAGCGGACGAACCAGGACAGGGCGATGAGCAGCGGGATCACGATCATCAGCACCGAGGCCTTGCTCCACGAGTAGGAGACGTCGCCGATCTGGATCATGTCCGTGCGCGGGATGAAGTTCGGCACGGTCTGGTAGTCGACGCCGTAGAGGGCGAGCGCGATGTTCTGGACGATGAACGAGACGCCGATCGCGGTGATCAGCGGCGCGAGCCGAGGAGCGTGTCGCAGCGGCTTGTACGCGACACGCTCGATCGACGCGTTGAACAGGGAGAACCCGACCATGATCACGACGAGCGTGACCACGAGGCCGCCGATCACGACGAGCGTGCTGGAGGCCTCGTCGAGCCCGAGGACGCTGACGATCACGGTGCTCGCGACGAGGCCCGCGAGCGCGAACACGTCGCCGTGGGCGAAGTTGATCAGCTGCAGGATGCCGTAGACGAGCGTGTAGCCGAGCGCGACGACGCCGTAGATCGTGCCGTTCGTGAGGCCGATCAGGCCGATGTTGATGAACTCGGCCGGCGCCTTGACGAAGTTGACGACGAGCCAGAAGACGAGGAGCGCGACGAGCATCAGGCCGATCAGGTCGGTGATGCTCGCACCGCGAAGCTTGGCGAGTGTGTCGCTCATGGTCGGAGGACTCTAAACAGTTATGTGGCGGGGGGCAATAGCCCCCCGCCACACGAACCGGGAGTGTCGGGGTCAGACGTCAGTCCGACCCCGACACGTTTACTCCGTGCCTACTCGCCGTTTGCTGCGAGTACCGTGGACGGCTTCGGCGAGACGACCTTCGCCGACACGAAGGTGTCCGCCGCCTTGGCGATGTTGATCGCGACGACGGCACCGCTCGCCCCGGCCGGATCACCGTTCGTCGCTGAACGTGAACGACCCGAGCAGGCCGTTGTCGACCGTGGTGGCGAACATCTTCGCGATCACGTCGCTCCGCGAGGCATCGGACTCACCGATCGACGTCGAGCAGGACCTGCGCCGCCTGCGCGGCGTAGATCGCGTACGGGTCGGGAGTCCTGCCGCTCAGGTACTGCTTGGAGAAGTCGTCGGCGAACTCCTTCGCGACGCCGACGAACGCCTCGATCGGCTGGCCGGCGACCGACGCGTACATGTCCTTCGACGCAGCGCCTGCGCCGTCGATCGTCGCCTGGGTGTAGAACCCGTCCGGCGTCAGCAGCTTGACGTCCCGTCGTTCGGCCCGAGCACGGCGACCTTGTCCTTGATCAACTGGGCGCCGTTCTCGTCGATCAGGCCGCCGATGAAGATGCCGTCGGCTCCCGTTCCCTCGATCTTCTTGTAGAGGGCCTCGTACGAGGACGCCTTGGGGTCCCACGCGTCGAACCCGGCGATCTCGATCCCGAGCGACTCCGCCGCGTTCCTGAAGTTCGTCGCGACGCCGAGACCGTAGGCCTCCTTGTCGTTGAGGATGAAGACCTTCTTGACGCCGATCTCCTGCGCGAACTCGGCGTTGGCGGCGCCCTGGTAGGCGTCGTGGGCGACGACGCGCGTGTAGTTCCGCGTGCCCGACGGGTAGTACTTGTCCGGCTCCGTCGTGTCGCAGCGCCAGGCTCGCCTGGGTGAGGCAGACGAGCGTGTTCGCCGGCGAGACCATGGCGATGCCGCCGTCCGGCGCCTGGTTGAGGACCGGGATGATGATCTGCGGCGCAGCCCGAGTTGAACGTGCCGATGACGCCGAGCAACTTGTCGTTCGCGGCGTACGAGTTGGCGTTCTGGCTGCACTTGCCGGAGTCCCACTTGCCGGCCTGGGCCGTCGCGTCGTCACACGACTGGAAGCCGATGTTGTAGTCGCCGGCCTTGTACTCCGCCTGCTTCAGCACATAGCGGATCGCGTCCACCATCTGCACCGTCTGGGTGCGCGAGGCACCCTGCAGCGGCAGGTCGGAAACGATCAGGTAATCGGGGTCGCCATCGCCCTCGTACTCGATCGCCGTGCACGACGATGACGGCAGCGCCTCCGGGGCGCCGCCCCCGTCGTCTCCGCCGCAGCCTGCCGCGACGAGCGCGACCACTGCGATCAGCAGTCCGACGAGGAACATGCCTTTGGTCTTGAGCGCCAAGTCCTTCCCCTCCATTCGTTGAACGAAAACGGGCCCGCACCAGCGCGCAGGTCCATCCCTCCAATTGAGTGCGGGTTAGTCTAGGGGATTCCGCGCCAAGCACAAGACCCAAACACCACGGCAGATCACAGGGCGACAGTCTTGCGGTCGTGGTCTGCGTCCGCCCGCGACAGCAGGGGACTCCGCGCCGAACGATGCCGAAGGGGGGAATCGAACCCCCACGCCCTTTCAGGCGCCGGATTTTGAGTCCGGTGCGTCTACCAGTTCCGCCACTTCGGCCTGGCCGGATCGTACCCCGGCGCCGCCGAGCGCGCGCACGGCGGCAGGCTGCGCCACGGGTGCGACGCGGCCCCCCGCCTCGCCAATTAGTATCGGCATCGAACAATCAGAACAATGAACGGGCGCCGCCGCCGTGTGACGAGACAGCATGTCACACGCTTTGGCGCGACGGCGCGAGCGACGAGGAGGCGTGGATGCGGATCGGGATCCTGACGGGAGGCGGCGACGTGCCGGGGCTCAACCCCTGCATCAAGGCCGTCGTGAACCGCGTCGCGCACGAGGGGCACGAGGTGATCGGCCTGCGGCGCGGCTGGGCGGCGCTGCTCGAGCACGATCCCGACGACCCCGCGTCCGCCGAGAAGTGGTTCCTGCCGCTCGACCCGAACGTCGTCCGCACGATCGACCGCACCGGCGGCACGTTCCTGCACACGTCGCGCACGAACCCGAGCCGCGTGAAGCCGAAGGACGTGCCTCCGCACCTGGCCGACCGCAACGTCGGCGACGGGCCCTTCGACTTCACCGATCACGCCCTGCGCGTGATCGAGTCGCTGGGGATCGACGTCCTGATCCCGATCGGCGGCGACGACACGCTCTCGTACGGGCTCCGCATGCACGACGAGGGCGTGCCCGTGATCGCGATCCCGAAGACGATGGACAACGACGTCCACGGCACCGACTACTGCATCGGCTTCTCGACCGCCATCACCCGCGGCGTGCAGTTCATCCACAACCTGCGCACGTCGACCGGGTCGCACGAGCGCATCGCCGTCGTCGAGCTGTTCGGCCGCTACAGCGGCGAGACCTCGCCTGATCACCGCCTACCTCGCCGGCGTCGACCGCGCCGTGATCTCCGAGGTGCCGTTCGACATCGACAAGCTCGGGAGGCTCCTCGTCGCGGACAAGCGCGCGAACCCTCGAACTACGCGATGGTGACGGTGTCGGAGGGCGCGACGCTCGCCGGCGGCGAGATGGTGCTGTCCGGCGAGGAGGACGCCTACGGGCACCGCAAGCTCGGCGGGATCGGCGAGCTCACGAGCGCGCTGATCAAGGAGCGCACCGGCGAGGACATCATCTACCAGCAGCTCGGCTACCTGATGCGCTCGGGCAGCCCGGACTCGCTCGACCTGATGGTGGCGACGAACTACGCGGTGATGGCGGCCGACCTGGCCCTCGAGGGGGCGACCGGCCGCATGGTGGCGCTCCGCAGCGGCACCTACACGTCGGTCCCGATCAGCGCCACGCGGGAGGGCGTCCGGCGCGTCGACGTCGACGAGCTCTACGACGTCGACGCAGTACCAGCCGAAGGTGCGCCACGTGGCCGGCAAGCCGATGTTCCTGTATTGAGTCGTCGCATGGTCATAGGAGTCCTCACCGCCGGCGGCGACTGCCCCGGGCTCAACGCGGTCATCCGCGCGGTCGTCAGCCGCGCGACGGTCACGCACGACATGGAGGTCGTCGGCATCCAGAACGGCTGGGACGGCCTGATGGACGGCCACGTCCGGCCCGCTCGACCGGAACGAGCGTGCGCGGCATCCTGCAGCGCGGCGGCACGATCCTCGGCACCTCCCGCCGCGACCCGTACGTCCACGGCGACGGCTACGCCAGCGTGCGCCGCACGATCGAGTCGAACGGCATCGACGCCGTGATCGTGATCGGCGGCGACGGCACGCTGCGGACGGCGCTCGCGCTCCAGGAGGAAGGCCTCTCGATCGTCGGCGTGCCGAAGACGATCGACAACGACATCGCCGGCACCGACATGACCTTCGGGTTCGACACCGCCGTCTCGATCGCGACCGAGGCGCTCGACCGCATCTCGACGACGGCCGAGTCGCACAACCGGATCATGGTCGTCGAGGTGATGGGCCGCACGAAGGGCTGGATCGCGACGTACGCGGGCATCGCGGCCGGTGCCGACGCGATCCTGGTGCCGGAGCTCGAGACCGACCTGGAGCGGGTCGCCGCGACGATCCGCACCCGGCACCGGCACGGCCACACCTACTCGATCGTCGTCGTGGCGGAGGGCTGCGCGTCGCCGGCAGGGCAGGCGGTCAGCGCCGGGATCGACGCCTTCGGCTTCGAGCGGCTCGGGGGCGTCGGCTACGCCTTCGGCGCCGAGCTCGAGCGGCTGACCGGCTTCGAGACGCGGGTGACCGTGCTCGGGCACCTGCAGCGTGGCGGCACCCCGACCGCGTTCGACCGCGTGCTCGCGACGCGCTTCGGCGTCGCCGCCGTCGACCTCGCGGCCGCCGGGCGGTTCGGCGAGATGGCCGCGCTGCGCGGCACCGACGTCGTCGGCGTCCCGCTGGCGGAGGCCTGCGCCGAGGTGCGCGGCGTCGACCCGGCGCTGCTCGACGTGGCGCAGACGTTCTTCGGGTAGCCCCGGGTGGCTCCTCCCCGGCTCGTCGCGATCGACCTCGACGGCACGCTGCTGCGCTCCGACCAGACCGTGTCCGGAGCGCTCGAAGGACGGCGATCGCCGCAGCGCGCGCCGCCGGAATCGAGGTCGTCGTCGCGACGGCTCGCTCGCCGCGCAGCACGCGGGCCCTGGCCGCAGAGGCAGGCATCGGCGGACTCGCGATCTGCGCCAACGGCGCGATCGTCTACGACCTCGACGACGAGCGCATCGTCAGGCACACGCCGCTGCGCGGCGGCGACCGCCCATCGCCTCGTGCTCGGGCTGCGCGAGCGGTTCCCGGGATCGTCTTCGGCTGGGAGTACGAGCTCCGCTTCGGCAGCGAGCCGGCCTACGAGGCGCAGCGAGACGCAGGCTGGTGGCCACGACCGGAGGGCTCCTACGAGCCCTGCGACCCGCTCGAATGGACGTTGCCGATGACGAAGCTGCTCGCACGGCTGCCGGCGGCCGACCTCGAGCGGCTGCTGGTCGTGGCCACGGAGCTCGCCGGCGCCGGACGCGTCGACGACGCTCGCGGGCAACGCGTTCGTCGAGCTGGCGGCACCCGGCGTCGGCAAGGAGGTGGCGCTCGAGCGCGCTGGCGGCCGATCGTGGGCCTCGGCGCGCCCGAGGTCGTCGCGTTCGGCGACCACCTCACCGACGTGGGCATGATCGCCTGGGCCGGCCACGGCGTGGCGGTCGCGAACGCGCATCCCGTCGGCGCTCGCGGCCGCCGACGAGGTGACCGCGACGAACGACGACGACGGCGTCGCGATCGTGCTCGAGCGGATGCTCAGCCGGTCAGTAGGGCGTCGGTCGGCGCGTAGTCGTCCGTCAGCACCGGCACGTCGTCGACGCGCACGGGCTGCCTCCAGCGGTCAGCGATCGCGTGGTCGAGGTTCGGCGCCTGGGGAGCGGCCTTCCTGATCGCCCTCCAGCGCGCTCGGAGGAATGTCGTCGACGGGGCAGCCGCGTCGGTCGCGACGAGGATCACGTTCCGGGTGTACGTCGGGTTGCGGTCACCGACGCCGTCGTACACGGGGTAGAGCAGCACCGTCGAGAACGACGACCGCGTACGTCTTCGTCAGCGACCGCAGAAGCTTCGACTCGCTTCCCGTCACCGAGCCGATCACGTTCACGACGACGACGCCGCCCGGTGCAAGACGCTCGCGGACGAGCTGCAGGAACTCGCGCGTCGCCAGATGGAACGGAATCGCGTCGGCATAGAACGCATCGATCACGATCACGTCCCACCGTTTCTCGTGGCGCGTCAGCCAGCGTCGACCGTCATCGACATCCACCGCCAGGCGAGGATCGCGTGGGAGGTCGAACCAGCGATAGGCAGCCTCGACGACGTCGGGGTCGAGCTCGACCGCCTGGAGCCGGAGCTCGGGGAAGTCGCGCCACATCCGCTTCGGCGCAGAGCCCCCGCCGAGGCCGATGAAGAGGACGTCCCTGGCGGCAGGACGGTGGGCGATGCCGAGATTCGAGGTAGTCGGTGTACCGGAACCGCGTGCGGTACGGGTCGTCGAGCCACATGCCGCTCTGGAAGGAGCTGTCGAAGCGGAGGTAGCGCGAGTCGCTGTCGTCGGCGACGACCATCCGGTGGTAGCGCGTGTCGCGCGCGGCACGCACCGTGAACTGCTCGCCGAGCGCCCCGATCGACGCGGGATCGAGGGGCCCGGGCGTGCGCTGCTCGCGCACGCGGTAGAGCGGCGACCAGTTCTGCGCCGCGACGCCCCCGAGCTCCCCCTGCCCCGGTGGCGCGAGCGAGACGACGAGTGCCACCGCCCCGGCCAGGGCTCCCGTGAGGACGAGCGAGGCCGCAGACAGGCGCAGGGCGAGCGTGACGACCAGCGCCGCCGCCACGAGTGTGGCCGCCCCGATCGCGAGCACCTGATCCGTGCCGAGCTCGGGGACGAGCCAGAAGGCCGTCACGAACGTGCCGAAGATGCTCCCCGCGGTCGAGATCGAGAACAGGCGGCCGGCGGTGCGACCGAGGCGCTCCAGCGAGCTCGCGGCGAGCCTGACCGCGATCGGCGAGGCAGACGCGAGCACGACGCTCAGGGGGCCGAAGAGGATCGCGGCCGCGAGCAAGCGGATCGAGGCGTGGCCCGGGATCCCACTCGACGATCCCGTTGAGCACCACCTCGTCGAGCACCGGCACGAGCGACACGAGCACGGCACCGAACGTGAGCACCGAGACCAGCAGGTACGGGTTCGGCATCCGGTCGGCGACGACACCACCGACCCAGTACCCGACGGCGAGGCCGGTGAGAACGATCCCGATCAGCGAGCCCCAGACGTAGAGCGAGCTACCGAACGTCGGGGCAAGCACCCTGCTCGCGGCGATCTCCACGCCGAGCAGCACCGCGCCGGACAGGAAGACCGCGACCCCGATCGCGACCGTCGTTCGGTGCTCGTGCCTCATCCCCGCAGGCTACTGAAGGCGGTAGACGCGGACCCACGGGCCGGCGAGGCCCGGCTCTTCCGGGAAGACGCCGAACGCCGGCTCCAGGGTGTGGCCGAGTTGCGCGTAGAACAACGCCTCGCGCGGGTAGGTGTCCGGAGCGGCGAGCACGCGGTCGGTGACCGCACCCGAGACGATCACCCACTCGACGCCCTGCCGACGGAGTCGCGCGAGATCCCGCTCCGGGTCGGAGAGGCGCCCCGGGCCGGGGAGCTCGAGCCGGACGACGTTTCTCCCGGGCAAGGGCAACGTCGACGGGTCGGCCGCGATCCGATCGCTGCGGGGGACGTTCGCGGCCACCCAGGCATCGGCCCTCACACGCGTGTCGGTACGGGTGAGCTCCCGGGCGTCAGCGGCACTCCAGGCCAGCGGCAGGAGCAACGCGACGAGTGCAACGGGAACGGCGGCCCGGACGCTCCCGGCGAGGACGGCGAGCACCGGCACGAGCGGCAGGACGTAGCGGTCGAAATGGGCCTGCTGCGGCATCAGCGTCAACCAGTAGACGACCGCGAAAGAGAGCAGCACGAGGTCGGTGCGCGTCCGGCGCACGAGTGCCGCGACGACGCCGACAACGGCGACGAGCAGAAGCGGCCCGGTCGCCTCCCAGAGGCGATCGAGGTAGGCCACCGGAGTGACCGGGTCGTTCTCGAACCCGAGCCAGCCTGCCCGGGCCAGTCGCTGCACGCGGGAGACGTCGCCCCAGGCCTCGCCGGCGTGGATCAGCACGAACGGGCTCGTCAGGGCGAAGCCGGCGACCGCCAACGCCGCTGCCCGGCCCAACGCCCGCCACCTCCCCCACCCCGCCACGACGACGGGCACCGCCGCGATCGCACCCGGATACTTCGCCGAAGCCGCGAGGCCGACGGCGAGCCCGGCCCACTCGATCCGCCCCTCGACCGCGAGTGCCAGCGCACAGGTGATCGCCAGCGTCAGCAGGACGTCGGTGACCGCCATCCTCGAATACGCGACATGCGTCGTCGCAACCGCAACGGCCGCGGCGCCGACGATCGCGGCGCCGGTGCCGTACGCGCGGCGTCCGAGCCACCACGTGGCGCCGACTCCGCAGAGCCCGATGGCGACGGCGACGAAGCGCGCGGCGCCGAACGCCGGAGCTCCGAAGACGGCCTGCACCGGTGCGAGCACCGCCATCAGCAGCGACGGGTAGTCGTACCAGCCCGGGTCGAGATGGCCGTGGCCCATTCGCCAGGCCCGCGGGACGATGCTCGTCTCGTCCGGGTTGAGGACGGAGAGCGGCAGCCCGTAGCGGCTGCCGACGAGGCGAAGAGCGGCTGCGAGCGCGAGGATCGCCACGAGGGCGATCCGCGGGTCAAACGTCCGGAAGCGCGTCACCGACGAGCGACCCCACGTCGCTGCCGGAGACGATGACCGCGTCGACGCCGGCCCGCTCGAGCTCGAGCACGTCGTAGCGGCTCGCCCCGGCGAGCTCGGCGATCGCGAGCTTGCCGGCAGGAATGTCGGGAAGCAGCTCGAGGAGGCGCTCCAGGTGATCCTGGCCGTCGTCGGCGTCCTCGGCCGAGAGCAGCAGGATCTCCGGGTCGACCAGCTCGAGCACGTCTTCGAGCTCGTCCTCGTCTCGAACCCGGATCACGCATTCGAGGCCGCGTGCCTGCGTGGCGTCGACGACCTCGCGAAGCAGGTCACCATGCTCGGCGACGTCGAGAACGAGCGCATCGACGTCTCCGCTCTCGCTCGGGCGACCGAATGCGAGGAGCGGCAGGCGCGTGCTCTCCCGCAGCCCGGGGGTGGGCCGGCGCACCACCAGCCCCTCCGCGCCCTGCTCCTGCGCCGTGCGCGCACCCGCGCCGTCGACCACCTCGACGAGCACGGAGATCCCGTCGCCTTCGGCGATCGCCTGGCTCAACAGCCGCGCACCCGTCACGAATCGTGATGCTACTCGGATCGGGGGTCGGCGCGGCAGATTGAGTAGGTTGCTGCCGTGGCCGGCGACGTCAAGCGCATCTGCCTGCTCGGCGCCGAGTCGACCGGGAAGACCACGCTCGCCCGTTCCCTGGCGGCTGCGTATGGAACCGTGTGGAACCCCGAGTACGGCCGCCCCTATACCGAGCTCGGCCGCGACCCGGACGCGCCGTGGACCAGTGCCGAGTTCACGCACATCGCCAGGATCCAGTGCTGGTACGAGGACTGTCTCGCAGGATCCGCGCACCGCGCGCTCTTCTGCGATACCGACGCGTTCACGACCATGCTCTTCCACGAGGTCTACCTCGGCGATCCGACGCATGCGTTCGACGATCTCGTCGACCGCCGTTACGACCTCTTCCTCGTCTGCGGCCTCGACGTGCCGTGGCGGCATGACGGGATCAGGGAGTTCGACGAGCAGCGCCACTGGATGCACGACCGCTACCTGGAGCGCGCGCGCACGAGCGGGTCGCCGTGGCTGCTGCTCGAAGGGCCGCCGCACGCGCGGCTGCGTGAGGCGAGCGGGGCGGTTGACCGGCTGCTCGCAGCGGGCGAAACCCCGGCGTCCGGCTGAAGCCGGACACCACCGCGTGCTTCCGGCTTCAACACCCTCGTGCCCTACCGGCAGGCCTGGCCGGGGCAGGCCCGCTTGCGGGCCCCTTCAGGATCGCGCGAAGCGCGCAGAAAGCAGACGCACCCGGTGAGCGGGGCGGTTGACCGGCTGCTCGCAGGGGGCGAAACCCCGGCGTCCGGCTGAAGCCGGACACCGCCGCGTGCTTCCGGCTTCAACACCCTCGTGCCCTACCGGCAGGCCTGGCCGGGGCAGGCCCGCTTGCGGGCCCCTTCAGGATCGCGCGAAGCGCGCAGAAAGCAGACGCACCCGGTGGGCACCTGAGGAGCTGCGATACGCTCTTCCATCGCAGACTCCTCAGGTACCCACCGGGTGCCAGACGGTCTTCAACTCGAGGAAGGCCGAGATCTCCCACGGGCTCTGGTCGCTCCCTGCGTGCACCACGCGCTTGACGTTGTCGGCCGCGAGGACCTCGAGCTCGACACCCTGCTCGCCCGCGCCCGTGACGTCGATCGCGTTCACGTCCATGTGGGCGGCGAGGACGGGCGCGAGCTCGGCGCGCTGCCCTGTGAGGATGTTGAGCGTGCCGCCCGGAAGGTCGGAGGTGGCGATCGCCTCGGCGAGCTCGATCGCCGCGAGCGGGTGCGTCTCGGAGGCGACCACGACGACGGCGTTGCCGCCCGCGAGCGCCGGCGCGACGCGAGAGACGAGCCCGAGCAGGGCCGGCTCGTCGGGCGCGACGATCGCGACGACGCCGGTCGGCTCGGGCACGGTGAAGTTGAAGTACGGCCCGGCGACCGCGTTCGAGCCGCCGAGCACCTGCGAGAGCTTGTCCGTCCACCCCGCGTACCAGACGACGCGGTCGATCGGCGGCCTCGACCTCGGCCTGACCGGAGCAGACGGCCGCGAGATCGGCGCTGCGCGCCTCCATCATCTCGGCGAGCCGGTAGAGCACCTGCCCGCGGTTGTACGCGGTCGCGGACGACCACTTCGGGAACGCCCCGCGTGCGGCCTTGACCGCGTCGCGCGCGTCCTTGCGGGAGGCGCGGGCGACGTTCTGCCCTTCCGCCTCGAACGTGCGCCCCGACTCGGAGCGCGGGAAGGCGCCGCCGATGAACAGCTTGTAGGTCTTGCGGACGGGCAGGCGGCTGCTCATTCGAACCTCAGGTAGGCCTCGAGCCCGTGCCGGCCGCCCTCGCGGCCGAAGCCCGACTCCTTGTAGCCGCCGAACGGCGACGCCGGGTCGAAGCGGTTGAACGTGTTGCCCCACACGACGCCCGCCCGTAGGCGCTCGGCCATCCAGAGGATGCGCGAGCCCTTCTCGGTCCAGACGCCGGCGGAGAGGCCGTAGGCGGTGTTGTTCGCCTTCTCGACCGCCTCCTCCGGCGTGCGGAAGGTCAGCACGGA
Source organism: uncultured Thermoleophilia bacterium (assembly GCA_963792455.1). Taxonomy (GTDB): domain Bacteria; phylum Actinomycetota; class Thermoleophilia; order Gaiellales; family Gaiellaceae; genus Gaiella. The sequence goes on along the minus strand of CAWBWA010000011.1, from coordinate 309,665 downwards.
GAGCACCGGCCCGAAGATCTCCTCCTGCGCGATCCGGTAGCTCTGCGCCACGTTGGTGAAGACGGTCGGCGGAAACCAGTAGCCGCGGTCGGGCAGAACGCACTCCGTCTGGAAGATCTCGGCCCCTTCGTCGCGACCGCTCTGGACGAGCTCCTCGATCCGCTCGAGCTGCTCGCGGGAGTTGATCGCGCCGACGTCGGTGTTCTTGTCGAGCGGGTCGCCGACGCGCAGCGTGGACATGCGGCGCCTGAGCTTCGAGAGGGTCTGCTCGTAGATCGACTCCTGCACGAGCAGGCGCGAGCCGGCGCAACAGACCTCGCCCTGGTTGAAGTAGATGCCGTTGATGATCCCCTCGACGGCCTGGTCGAGCGCGCAGTCGTCGAAGACGATGTTCGCCGCCTTGCCGCCGAGCTCGAGCGTCAGCTTCTTGCCGGTGCCGGCGACCGCCCGCTGGATGTCCTTGCCGACGCCGGTCGAGCCGGTGAAGGCGATCTTGTCGATTCCCGGATGCCGGACCGATCGCGGCGCCCGTCGCGACCGTCGCCGGTGACGATGTTGACGACCCCGGGCGGCAGCCCCGCCTGCCGGCAGACGTCGGCGAAGAGGAGCGCGGTGAGCGGCGTCGTGTGGGACGGCTTCAGCACGACCGTGTTGCCGCACGCGAGCGCGGGCGCGATCTTCCAGGCCAGCATCAGCAGCGGGAAGTTCCAGGGGATGATCTGGCCGGCGACGCCGAGCGGCTGCGGACGACGGTTCGGGAACGCGTACTCGAGCTTGTCGGCCCACCCCGCGTAGTAGAAGAAGTGCGCCGCAGCGATCGGCACGTCGACGTCGCGCGACTCGCGGATCGGCTTGCCGCTGTTCAGCGACTCGGCGACGGCGAACTCGCGCGAGCGCTCGAGCAGGATGCGCGCGATGCGGAAGATGTACTTGGCCCGCTCGGAGCCCGGCAGCGTCGACCAGCTGTTCTCGAACGCGTCCCGCGCCGAGCCGACCGCGAGGTCGATGTCCTCCTCGCGCGCCGTCGCGACCTCGGCGAGATGCTCCTCTGTCGCGGGCTCGATCGTCGAGTACCACTCGCCGGACAGCGGCTCGACCTGCTCGCCGCCGACGAACAGCCCGTACCGCTCCTGGAAGCGGACGATGTCGCGCGACTCGGGCGCGGGCGCATACTCCCATTCGAGCGGGGCCGGGGCGGGCACGCGGGTCTTCTCGAGGTCGGCCATCAGTCGACCGTATGGGAGTTCGTCGGCATCTCAGTCAATGGTGAAGTAGTCGCCGGACTGGTAGGCACCGGTCTTCTGCTTGCGGATCTGCATCAGCACGTCGTTGAGGAGCGACGACGCTCCGAAGCGGAAGAGATCGGGCGTCATCCAGACGGAGCCGAGAGTCTCGTTGAGGACGCAGAGATACTGGATCGCCTGCTTCGCGGTGCGGATCCCTCCCGCGGGCTTCATGCCGATGATGCGCCCCGTCTCGTCGTGGACGTCGCGGATCACCTCGAGCATGCAGAGCGTGACCGGAAGCGTTGCGGCCGGGCTCACCTTCCCGGTCGAGGTCTTGATGAAGTCGGCGCCGGCGGCGATCGCGAGGAGGGACGCGCGGCGGACGTTGTCGTAGGTGCCGAGCTCCCCGGTTTCGAGGATCACCTTCAGGTGCGCGGCACCACATGCCTCCTTGACCCGGACGATCTCGTCCACGACCCTCGCGTAGCGGCCAGAGAGAAATGCGCCGCGGTCGATCACCATGTCGATCTCGTCGGCGCCGAGCTCGACCGCGTCCCGGACGTCTGCCAGCTTGACGTCGATCGGCGACTGCCCCGAGGGAAAGGACGTTGCGACCGACGCGACCTTCACCGTCGAGCCTGCGAGCTTCGCCTTGGCCACGGCGACGAGGTTCGGGTACACGCAGACCGCCGCGACCGCCGGGATGCTGCTGTCGGCGGGGTCCGGACGCATCGCCTTTGCGCACAACGCCGCCACCTTGCCGGGGGTGTCGGCGCCCTCGAGCGTCGTCAGATCCATCATCCTGATCGCGAGATCCAGTGCAGCGAGCTTCGAGCCCTTCTTGATCGACCGTTTGGCGAGCTCGCCTGCCCGCGCCTCGAGCGCGACCGCGTCGACGGCGCCGACCCGCGGTAGCCGCAGATCGAGCGGGAGCTCGAGGTCGCGTGGGAGGAGCTGGGTCTGTGCCATCCGGGAACAAGTCTAACCCTGCGGATTCCGGCGGGTTGCACGCGGCCACCCACGCCGTTGTAGAGTGCCCGGGATGGCTCTCCGCGCAAACGCGAAGCTCGACCTGATCAAGCGGATTCCCCTGTTCGAGCACTGCTCCAAGACGGACCTGCAGCACATCGCCGGGATCGCCGACGAGCTCGACCTCCAGGCCGGCAAGGTGCTGATCCGGGAGGGGGAGCGGGGCCGCGAGTTCTTCGTCCTCGTCACCGGCGAGGCAGAGGTGCGGCGCAAGGGCCGGAAGATCGCGACGGTCGGGCCGGGAGACTTCGTCGGCGAGATGGCGCTGCTCTCGAAGGCTCCACGAAACGCCACGGTGACGGCGGTGACGCCCCTTGATGTGCTCGTGATCACCGACCGCGCCTTCGTCGACCTCCTGGACAAGACCCCGGACCTGTGGCACAAGGTCGCGAGAACACTGGCCGAGCGTCTCGGCGACAACGAGCTCGGCAACCCCCGCTAGCAGGTGGCAGCCGTCGATCCAGGCGTGCGGGAGCTCGCACAGGGAGCGAACTTCGCTGCGCTCACCGTCCACCTGGGCTCCGGCGCCGCAATGACGCACGTGATGTGGGTCGATGCCGACGACGATCATGTCCTGATCAACACCGAGGTCCACCGTGCGAAGTTCAAGGCGGTCGAGCGCGACCCGCGCGTGACGGTGATGATCTGGGCGAGGGACGATCCGTACACCTACGCCGAGGTGCGGGGACGGGTCGTCGAGACGGTGCGTGGCCCGGAAGCCCGGGCCCATATCGATGCCCTCGCGCAGAAGTACCTGGGGCGGGACTACGACCAGGCGAGCATCCAGTCGGAGCGCGTGATCCTCAGGATCGAGCCCGACGTGCAGCACTGCCGCTAGCGCGGCCGCTCAGAACGTTTGATGCGCGTCGCTAGATCGGTCGCGGCGGCGGCTGGGAGGCCGGCACGACGGGCGGAAGCAGGAGGAGGTGGCTCTCGACGACCGCGGCCGCCACGTCGCTGAGCTTGCGGCCGTTGTGCTGCGAATGGTCGCGGAGCCGTGCAAAGGCTACGTCGGCGGAGATCGAATGGCGTGCCATCAGGATGCCCTTCGCCTGCTCGATCACGGCGCGGCGACCAAACGCTCCCTGGAGGCTCTGGTACTCGGCAAAGCGCTGCAGCGTGATGTCGATCGAGCTCTGCAGCTCGTCGGGCGAGCCGTCGATGATGTACGCGAAGACGCCGCGCTTTGCGGCCTCGTGCACATAGGCCGGGTCGTCCACGTGCAGGATCGCGATCACCGGGCAGGAAGCCTCACGCACGATCTCGGAGATCAGGTCGAGCGCATGTTCCGAGCTCAACCCGAGCCCGACCAGGGCGACGTCCGGGCTCTCCCTTGCCGTGACTGCGCCGACGTCCTTGACGTCGACCTCGCGGGCGATCACGTCGTGCCCGAGCCCGGTCACGACCTGGGCGAGGAGCTCGAGACTCTCGCGTCTCTCGTTCGCGATCAGGACGCGCAGGCGCTGTGTCTCGCTCTCGACCACCGATCTCCCCGTGCAGTCGAACCCCGGGAGCGGGATCCGGACCGTCGATGGTACCGTGAGCTGCGTCGGCAGCGAGACCAACGGCCGACGGGCGTTCGCCGGGTCTCAAACCCGAGTGGCCCGGCGACACTCCTCCACGGGTTCCTGCCGCTGCTCTGCGAGAGGAGCGTCAATCGCGGTCGATGCCTGCATGTGAGCGCCGCGAGACCTCGTGGCCCGACCCGATCGAGCCGCACGAAGGGCCGGGGCTCGCGGCCCCGACCCAGCTCCTCTCGAAAGACGGATGGTGGGCGCCGGAGCTCGTCGCTCCGGCGCCTCGGTGCGCTCTGGTTGCCTACCGTGTGACCTGGAACGAGACGAGCCGGCGGCTGGAGATGCCACCGAGGAGGTCTTCGTTGGCCTTGCGGGCACGGACGAACATCACGAGCAGCTGCTGCTTCTGGCTGACCGGGAAGCCGTCGAGCGCCGTGAAACTGCAGGGTCGCCCAACCGTCGGGCCCGGTGGGCTGCTCCGCGGCGTCCGCGAACATGCCGTAGGGGACGGCCGTCACGTAGACGAGCGCGCCTTCCACGTTGCCCTTGCAGGCGCTGATGTGGAAGCGGGCCGTCAGCGAGCGGGTGCCGAAGCTGATCGTGCTCGGGCTGACCTGTGTCTGGTCGATGTTCAGCCGTGCCGGCGAAGCGATGCCCGCAACCGGGACGGTTCCGCCGGTCTTCGTGCAGCCGTCCGGACGGGCGGCGGCGGCAACGTGCCGCCTTGACGACCGCGGTCGGCACCGACGACGCCGAGGTCGTGCCGTCCGCGTTCTTGGCCTGCACCTTGAACCGGATCGTGTTCCCGACATCGACGCCCTTGAGCACATAGCCGGTGCCCTCATTGGCGCCGCTGATGTTCGCGCAACTCCCGCCGTCCTTGTCGCAGCGCACCCAGAAGTCGGTGTAGTCCGTCGGGGTGCCACTCCAGGTGCCCCTCTTGCCGACGAGCTTCTGGCCCTCCTGAGCCGTACCTGCGATCGTCGGCGGCGACGTGTTCTTCGGCGCCGCCGTGATTGCCGTCGTTCCTGCGCCGGCGCCGAGGCTCACGATGAGCGCGAGTGTCGCTCCGCTGGCGACGATCAGGCCGCCCAGGGTCCAACGCTTGTTGACAGGACGAGACATGTTGTTCCTTTCGATCGGTGGTGCTCTGGTGGTCGCCGGCCACAACAGAGCCAGGGCCGGCGAGAAGCCGTGCCACCCGGTCGCTGAGGATGGAGCGTGCGCGGGGCCGTTGCTTGACACCCGCTCGAGACAATCGCGCCACCTATGTTGGGCGCCTCATCAGCGTAGCTGCTCGAACCGCCCAGTGCCGATACCTCGGTGTAAAGGGCTTGCGGCGGCCGGCGCTCTACTCGGAGGCTACATCCCGAGGCGCTCGATCATCTTTGGGTCGCGGCGCCACTTCGAACGCACCTTGACGACGAGCTCGAGGAAGACGGGATGCCCGACGAGCCGCTCCACCTCGGGCCGGGCGCGGGAGCCGATCTCGCGCACCATCGCGCCCTTCTTGCCGACGAGGATCCCCTTCTGCGACTCCGTCTCGACGAGCACGACCGCCCGCACGACCTTGTCGCCGATCTCCTCGACGACGACCATGATCGCGTGCGGTACCTCGTCGCGGGTCAGGTGAAGCGCCTTCTCGCGGATCACCTCGGCGACGCGGTTCTCGGTCGTCAGGTCGGTGGACTGGTCGAGCGGGAAGTAGAGCGGCCCCTCCGGCAACAGGTGCACGAGGTCGTCGCGCAACTCCCCCACGCCGTCCTTCGTGACGGCGCTGACGGGATGGAGCGCGTGGAAGTCGCCGAGCGTCGCCGCCGTCTTCATCTGCGTCGCGACGTGGCCGTGCTTGAGCCGGTCGATCTTGTTGAGCGCGATGATCACCGGGATACCGAGTGCGAACACGCGGCGCGCGACGTACCGGTCGCCGGCGCCGATCCGGTCTCGCGCCGAGACGACGAGCAGGACGACGTCGATGTCCTCGAACGAGGAGTCGACGGTGCTCTGCATCGCTCGCGGTGAGCGCGTCCATCGGGCGCTGGAAGCCCGGCAGGTCGGCGAGCACGAGCTGCCAGTCGGGTCCGTTCGCAACGCCGAAGATCCGGCGTCGCGTCGTGTTCGGCACGTTCGACGTGATCGCGACCTTGTCGCCGCAGAGCGCGTTGACGAGCGTCGACTTGCCGACGTTCGGACGGCCCGCGACCGCGACGATGCCCGATCTCATGCGAGATCGCCGGCGTCGAACTGCTCCGGCAGCAGCTCGTCGACCGTCATGTGGACGAGCCGGCCGCCGTTGCGGAAGACGACGCGCTCGACCCGCATCTCCGCGAGCCACTGGCGGCAGCCGCCGCAGGGCGAGGCGGTGATCGCCGCCACCGTGAAATCACCGGGCTCGTAGCCCTCGACGATCGCACGCGCGAACGTCGTCCGCTCGGCACAGACGCCGAGCGGGTAGGCCGCGTTCTCGACGTTGACGCCCTCGATCACCGCACCGTCCCGCGTCAGCACCGCGCAGCCGACGTGGAAGTGCGAGTAGGGCGCGTAGGCGCGCGACGCGATCGCGTCGGCCCGCGCGAGCAACTCGTCGTCGGTCACGCCGAGAACACCTGGAAGATGACGAGCGTCACGATGGCGCCGAGGGTACCGCCGGTGACCACCTCGAGGGTGGAGTGGACGCCCGCCTCGACCCGTGTCTGGGCCACGAGCAGCGCCATGATGAAGGCGAGCGAGGAGACGAGGAAGCGGTGCTGTGACCCGTCGAGGGTGAGCGTCACGGCCATCCAGCCCGCAAACGCGACAGCCGCATGGCCGGAGGGCCAGCCTCCGCGCAGCGGCGTGCCGCGACCCGACATCGCCTTCATCGAGATCACGAGCACCACCACGATGACGAGCGCGACGAGGGTCAGCTCGGCGGGCGTCTTCGAGAGGCGATCGAGGAACGTGTTCGAGCGGTCTGCCACCTGGCCCGAGAAGACGAGGTAGCCGACGGCGACCGCGTTGACCGCGGCGATCAGCACGGCGCCGGCGGCGATGTCCTTCGCGAGCTTCGCCATCGGATCGAACGACGTGGAGGCGATGTCGACGGCCGCCTCGATGGCCGTGTTGACCATCTCGGTGATCAGGACGAAGGCGATCGAGAGCAGCAGCACGATCAGCTCGATCTTCGAGACGTCGACCGCCAGGGCCGCGATCAGCACCGCCACGGCGATCAGGAAGTGGATCCGCATGTTCCGCTGGGTGCGGAGCACGTGGATGATCCCCTCGAAGGCGACGTTGAAGCTCTCGAGAATCGAGGGCGGACGGCGGCCGGGAACCGGGCTCATCTGCCGCCGTCCCCGAGGATCTCGCGCTCGCGCTGCTCCATCGCATCGCCGTGCTCGAAGCCGAGCAGGTGGAGGATGCCGTGCACGAGTGGCCAGCGCCACTCGTCGCCGACGACCTGGGGACAGAGGACGACGTCACCGAGGGCGCGCGGGACTCCCTCCGGCAGCTCGTCCAGGCCGTCGATCGGGAACGAGAGGACGTCGGTTGCCTCGTCGATCCCGAGATGCTCCGCCTTCAGGGCCCGGATCTCGTCTGGCGCGACGAACGCGAGCCCGAGCTCGGCCTCGTCGACCCCTTCCCGGGCGAGGGCGTGCCGCGCCAGGGAAACGGCGCCTGCGGCGTCGACCTCGACACCGCTGCGATTCTCGACCTCGACCTCGATCACTTCTTGCGGGCGGTGCCGGTTTCTTCGGCGTGCCGCTTGTACGCCTCGACGATTCGCTGCACGAGCTTGTGCCGGACGACGTCCTCGTGCCCGAACTCGACGACGCCGATCCCGTCCACCTCGCGAAGGATGTCGCGCACCTGGATCAGGCCCGAGGCCTGCTCACGCGGCAGGTCGATCTGGGTGATGTCGCCCGTGACGACCATCTTCGAGCCGAAGCCGAGCCGCGTCAGGAACATCTGCATCTGCTCCGGCGTCGTGTTCTGCGCCTCGTCGAGGATGATGAACGAGTCGTTGAGCGTGCGGCCGCGCATGAACGCGAGCGGCGCGACCTCGATCGTGCCGCGCTCCATGTATGCGGTCAGCCGGTCGGGATCCATCGTGTCGTAGAGCGCGTCGAAGAGCGGCCGCATGTACGGGTCGACCTTCGCGAGCATGTCGCCGGGCAGGAAGCCGAGTCGCTCGCCCGCCTCGACGGCGGGGCGCGTGAGGATGAGCCTGCCGACCTGCTTCTCGCTCAGCGCAGCGACGGCGAGCGCGATCGCGAGGTAGGTCTTGCCGGTGCCGGCCGGGCCGACGCCGAAGGTGACCGTGCTCGAGCGGATCGCGTCGACGTAGCGCTTCTGGACGACGGTCTTGGGTGCGATCTTCTTGCCGCGGTGGCGCCAGACGACGTCCTCGAAGATGTCGCGGATGTCAGCGGCCTGATCGAGCGCAGCGGCGACGGCGCCGACCGTGTCGGGGCCGATCGCGTGGCCACCCTCGACGAGCTCCACGAGCTCGTCGACGACCGCACGCGCCTCGGCGACGCGCTCGCCCTCACCGTCGAGGGTGAGCTTGTTGCCGCGGAGCGAGATCGAGCAGCCGAGCCGGTCGCGCAGCGAGTCGAGCACGCCGTCGGTGACGCCGGCGAGCTCTGCGGCGACCTCGTTCGGGACGATGATCACGTCTTGCATGCCGCCCAGTGTAGGGGTCGGAGCCTACGGCGCCCGGGCGTCGATTCCGCGAGCCGGGAGCCTCAGTCGACCGACAGCAGGTCGACGACGAAAACGAGCGGCTCGTGCGGAGCGATCACGCCGCCGGCGCCGCGGGCGCCGTAGGCCATCGCGGACGGGATCGTCAGCTTGCGGCGGCCGCCGACCCTCATCCCCTGCACGCCGGCGTCCCAGCCGGGGATCACCTGGCCCTTGCCGAGCTTGAACTCGAACGGCTGGCCCCGGTTCCACGAGGCGTCGAACTCCTCGCCGGTCGAGAAGGCGACGCCGACGTAGTGCACCGACACCTTGTGGCCGCTCGTCGCCTCGTCACCGTCGCCGACGACGATGTCCTCGATGCCGAGGTCGAACGGGATGTCGCCTTCCGGCTTGTCGATCTGCGGGCGCTCGGTGACACGTCGTGGCCTCCGGTTGCGGGAGGTCGAAGCGTAGTGAGGGCGATTCAGCCTCGCTACCGCGGGTTGCGCGTCGCCCATGCTACGCGTGACCGTCCAGGAACATGCGCAGCCGCAGCCGCGTGCTCTCGTCCGACGGTCTGCGAGCGTCGGCTGTTGACGGCGCGGCACAGCCATCCCAGCCGCCGCGCCGTTCGCGGACAGGCCGACGAGGTCGCTCGTCGTGCGCCCGCGAAACGGCTCAAGGTAGGCGTCGCGGAACGGCTCCGTCGGCGACCGATCCCTCGACGTCGTCGACGCCCCAGGCGATCACGCCGTCGAGCGTGACCGCCAGCGTGAAGAACGGGTGCGAGACGCAGGCGTCACCCCAGTCGAGGAGCAGGTAGCGGCCGTCGCGAACGAAGACCTGGGCGTCGTGGAAGTCGTCGTGCTGGATCGTCTCCGGGATGCCCGCCGACGGCGAGCTCGTCGCACACCTCGCGCACCCAGGGCAGCGCAGTCCTCGAGCCGGCGCCGCTCGTCGTCGGGCCGGTCCGACGATCTCGTCGAGCACCGCCTCGACCGCTCTCCGGCAGCGTCTCGAGCCGGAGGTCGGGCACGCCGAGCGCGAGCAGCTCGTCTGATGTCTCCCGTCAGGTCGATCTGGACGCTCGCGTAGAGCGGGAGCACGTCGAGCCAGCGACGCAGGTCGCGCTCGGTCGCGATCAGGTCGCGGAGCGTCGTGCCCGCCGTCCTCCATCAGCATCCAGCCGCGGGCGCGGTCGACCGCGAGCAGCGGCGGGATGCAGTCGGGCCGCCGCGCCGCCGAGGAGCTCGGTGAGCGCCGCCTCGTGACGCAGCGGCGGCGCGGTCGGCCTTGAAGAAGACGTCGCCGCTCGCCGTCGGCACGCGGATCACCGTCGCCCACGGCCGATCGTGCACCTGGTCGCAGGCTCCCGACCGGCTCGCAGCCCGAGCCGGCCCGAGCTGCTCCTCGATCCAGGCGTCCGCCTCGGCGCGCCACGGCGGGATCGGTCCACGCCGGACACGAGCCGGCTTGGGTCTAGGCGAGCTTCTCGCGGACGATCTGGCTGACGGCGGAGCCGTCGGCCTTGCCCGAGACGCGCGGCATCACGTCGGCCATCACCCGGCCGATGTCGCGCAGCGAGGTCGCGCCGACCTCGGCGATCACGTCGTCCACGATCTCGTCGAGCTCGTCCTCGGAGAGCGGCTCGGGCATGAACTCCTCGAGCACCTCGAGCTCGAAGTCCTCCTTGTCGGCCTGCTCCTCGCGACCGGCGGCCTCGAACGCCTCGAACGCCTCGACCCGCTTCTTCCGCTCCCGCTGCAGCACCTGCAGCTCCTCGTCCTCCGAGAGCGGGCGCTGCAGCTCCTTCTCGGCCGAGCGCAGGCTCGAGAGGATGAGGACGAGCGCGTCACGGCGGTCGTCTTCGTGGGCGAGGCGCGCCTGCTTGAGCTCGTTCTCGATTGTCGTGATCAGATCCACAGACACAGTCTGCCCGCAATTGACACTCAGTGGAACCCTGGTAGCGCTTTTCCCCCGAGGACGTGCCAGTGGAGGTGGAACACCGTCTGCCCTCCACCAGGCCCGACGTTGACGATCACGCGGTAGTCGTCGAGCCCTTCGGCGGCGGCCACCTCCGCGACGAAGCGCAGCATGCGGCCCGCTTCCTCGTCCGGGAACGCCCCGACGTCGCGAAAGGTGTCGACGTGCCGTTCGGGCAGCACGAGGAGGTGTGTCTCCGCCGCCGGGGCGATGTCGCGGACCGCGACGAAGCCGTCGGCGGCATGCACGTGGTCGCCGCCCACGACCAACCGGCAGAAGAGGCAGTCAGGCTGCGACAACGGCGACCACCCCCCGGTCCGAGACGCCGACGGCCCGGGCCGGCACCATCGCGCCGACCGGTGCCGCGACGAGCCAGGGCGTGTAGTCGTCGGCGTAGCCGAGTCCCGGCCGGTCGACGAGAACGACGTCGTCGCTTCCGATGCGACGCGACCAGCGGGCGACGCAGGCCGCGTCCGATGCCGACCGCAGGCGCGCGCTGCGTTCTCTCTTGACCTCGGGAGCGACGGGATCGTCCGCGGCGGTCCGGGTGCCCGGGCGCGGCGAGTACGGGAAGACGTGCACCTTCGTGATTCCGACCGCCGCCACGGCCGACATGGTGCTCTCGAACGCCCGGTCGTCCTCGGTCGGGAAGCCGACGATCACGTCGGAGGTGAGGTTGAAGTCCTCGAGCGGCTCGAGCCGCGAGCGGTACTGGCCGATCGTGTAGCGGCGGCCCATCGCGCGCAGGACGTCGTCGTCGCCCGACTGCAGCGGGACGTGCAGGTGGCGGGACACGACCGGCGTCTCGCGCATCGCGGCGATCAGCTCCGGGGTGACGTGGTTGACCTCGATCGACGAGAGGCGAAGGCGCGCGAGGCCGTCGATCTCGCCGACCGCCCGGATCAGCCCGGCCAGGGTGAGCGACGCATCGCGGTCGCGGAAGCAGCCGAGGTTGACGCCGGTAAGCACGACTTCGCGGTGACCCTGCGCGACCCGGCGACGGATCTCGGCGAGCACTGCATCGGCCGAGCGGCTACGGGTCTCGCCGCGGACGAGGGGGATGACGCAGAAGGCGCACGAGAACGAGCAGCCGTCCTGGATCTTGACGAAGGCGCGGACGCGGTCGAGGCGGTGCTCCGCCTGGACGCAGCCGATCGCGCCCACGTCCCCTGCGACGGCGTCGGCGACGTCCTCGCTGCGTCGGGCGACGACGCGCACGTTGTCCGGCAAGCCCTCGAAGGACGGGCTCGCGAGGTTGGCGGCGCATCCCGTCACGTAGACGCGACCGTGACGCCGCGCCGCCTGCACGGCCGCCTGCCGGGACTTCGAGACGGCCTCGTTGGTGACACAGCACGTGTTGACCACCGCGACGTCTGCCGCTGCACTCGCTTCCGTGTGCCCGTCCACGAGCAGCCGCTCGCGGATCGCCTGCTCGTCGGCGAACGACACCTTGCAACCGAGGAACCGCGTCGTGAAGGTGGCCACGCCCCGGGAGCGTAGACGCTCGGCCCGGCGCACGGCTCAGCGCAGCGCTTGCGGGGGCCTTCGGCGCCCGCACGAAGCGGTCTGCGGCCCAGCCGTCGAGCTCCAGGCGGTCGACGTGCCGCCAGCCCGGCGCGGCAGGCAGGTCGGTCGCCAGGTAGCCCGAGGTGATCGCGGCCCTGGCGTCGAGGCGGGCCAGGATCCTCTCCACCGGGGCGAGCAGCACGTTCGCGACGGCGACGTCCGCGCGTGGAAGCTCGTCCGACTCGCCGTCGAGCAGCACGGCCTCGAGCGCGACGCCGTTGATCGCGGCATTGGCAACCGTCGTCTCGACGGCGATCGGGTCGTTGTCGACGGCCAGGATCGGGCCGAACCCGAGACGTGCCGCTGCGATCGCGAGCACGCCCGAGCCGCAGCCGACGTCGAGCAGCGAGCCGCGCTCGGAGCGCGCGAGCAACTCGACGCAGAGCCGAGTCGTCGGGTGAGCGCCGGTACCGAAGGCTCGACCCGGGTCGATCACGACCGCCGGCTCGCCGGGCCCGGGCTGCTCCCACGGTGGCCCGATCCAGAGCCCGCCCACCCGGGCCGGCCGGTGGAACGCACGCCAGCCGTCCTCCCAGCCAGGTGCCACCGGCGCGACCTCTGCTCCGGGGAATGTGCCGCGAATCGCCGCCACGGCGCTCTCGTCGACGTAGAACGACAGCGTCAGCTGGTCGCCCGCCTCCGTCTCCTCGAACCCGGCGGGGACGAGCTCGAGCGCGGCTGCGCGTGCCTCCTCGGCACGTGCCAGCGGGACGCCGGCCGAGACCCGGACCAGCGAGGTCATCCGAGCTCGAACCTCGACAGCTCGTGCCAGAGCCCGTCGGCCCCCTCCTCGAGCAGCGAGACGGCCGCAACCACGAATCCGAAAGGCAGGGACGGCTCGAGCTCGCCCCGGGCGAGCGCCGCGAGCTGCTCCACGTCCTCTCCCCGCCGGGCCTCGCCGATCGTCAGGTGTGGCACCGGCTCGGGGTGCGCCTCCTCGCCGACAGACGCTTCCTGGAAGCGTTCCCGCGTCGTCTGCATCAGCTCGACGAAGCGGTCGCGCGGCTCCGGCGCGAGCCAGACGTGCCGCGCGAACCTGCCCACGCCCGTCAGCTCGGCCGTGAAGGGCCCGAGCCCGGAGAAGTGCCGCGTGAGCTCCGCGCGCAGCGCGTCGTCGACGGCCGAGACAGGCCGGAACGGGAACCACACGGTGACGTGCGGCGGCAAACCCCGCGCGACCGACGCGGCGTGATGGCGACGGCGGAAGTCGCCGACGAGATCATCGGCGGGGACGACGACGAAGAGGCCGGCTCGACGCTCGCGGCCCGTCATCCGAGGCGGAACCGGGCCGGCTGCTCGAACGTACCGTCGGCCTGCTCCTCGAAGAGCGAGACGCAGGTGACGGAAAACCGGAACGGAAGCAGCGGCGAGAGCTCGGATCGGGCGATCTCCGCTATCTGTTCGGCGTCGTCGCCCTCACCGATCGCAGCGATCGTGAGGTGGGGCTCGGGCTCGCCCCCTGCGCCCTCGTACGGAGGAAAGGCCGGATACCGCCCGCAGGTGGCGGCGATCAGCTCGACGAAGCGCGCACGCGGCTCCGGCGCGAGCCAGACGTACCCCTCGAACGATCCCACGTGGGTGAGTGCAGCCTCGAACGGCTCGAAGCGGGCGAAGTGCTCGCCGAGATCGTCGTGCATGGCGCCGTCGAGGGCCGGCACGCGAGCGAACGGGAAGAGGACGGTGATGTGCGGCGGGAGGCGACGGGCCACGGTGGCGCCGTTGAAGCGGCGGCGGAAGTCGGCCACCAGCTCGTCTGCTGCCACCGGGATGAGCAGGCCGGTCCGGCGCTCGTGCTGGGGGATGTCCGGCATCGTCAGCGGAACGCGTTCCTGATCCTGCCCGAAGAAGCCGCCGTCGTCCTCGTCGTCGTGGTACGGCTCCTCGCCGAGCGTCTCTCCGAGCCGCTCGACGAGCGCGCGCTGCTCGTCGTCGAGCTTCCGCGGGATGTGGACGCGGGCATGGACGTGGAAGCTCCCGTGCCGTCGTCCCTCGACCGAGGGCATGCCCTGTCCGCGCAGAACCTGCACGTCGCCCGGCTGCGTGCCGGCCGGAATCTCGACTTCGATCGCGCCGCCCGGGCCGGGAACCGTGAGCGACGTGCCGAGCGCCGCCTGCGTCATCGTCAACTCGACCGCGGTATGGAGATCGTCTCCGTCGCGCTCGATACCCGCCTGCGGCTGGACGCGCACCTGGACGAAGAGGTCGCCGGCCGGGCCACCGAGCTCTCCGGCATGCCCCTCGCCGCGGATGCGGATGCGCTGCCCGTCGGCGATGCCGGCGGGGATGTCGACATCGAGCTCCCGATCGTGCAACGTGCGCCCGATGTCCGTCACACGTCACGCACGGTGTTTCGACGACCCTGCCGAGCCCTTCGCAGCGCGGGCAGGCCCCGGTGCGAACGAACTGGCCGAAGACGCTCTGGGAGACCTGCTGCACGCGGCCCGCGCCGCCGCACACGTCGCACGTGACCGGGGAGGTTCCGGGAGCGGCACCGTTGCCACCGCACGTGTCGCAGGTCTGCGCGACGCGGGTCGGCACGCTGACGGAGATCCCGGTGAAGGCATCCGCGAGCGAGATCTCGGTGGTCGCCGCCACGTCGCCGCCGCGGCTCGGCCCGCCCGGACGGGCCGCCCGGCCGAACAGCGACTCGCCGAAGAACGCGCCGAAGATGTCGGAGAGATGACCGAGGTCGAAGTCGGCCGGCGTGAACCCTCGCCCGCGTAGCCCTTCCCGCCCGTAACGGTCGTAGGTCGCACGCCGCTCCGGGTCGGAGAGCACCTCGTAGGCCTCAGCCGCCTCGCGGAACCTGTCCTGCGCGTCCGGGGCGTCGGAGACGTCGGGGTGAAGCTCCCGGGCAAGCGCGCGAAAGGCACGCTTGATGTCGGCGTCCGGTGCTCCCCGGTCGACGCCGAGGATCTCGTAGTAGTCGCGCTCGGCCGTCGCCATCAGATGTTCGAGGGTACCGGCACGAGGGTGGTGGGTGACCTACCTCTGAGGCTACTCGTCCTCGTAGACGTCCTCGACGAGCCGGGAGAGCTCGAACGCGGCCGCCCGAACGGCGCGGATCGCCTTGTCGTAATCCATCCTCAGCGGACCGAGCAGCGCCACCGAGCCGAGAGAGCGGCTCGCGATCCCGTAGGTCGCTCCGACGTACGAGACGTCGTGGAGCTGCCCGCCGTCGACCTCGGGGCCGACGCGGACGACGGTGCGCCGGGGATCGAGCGCGTCGGAGAGGAGCTCGAGCACGGCCGCCCGGCGTTCGAGCACGTCGAGCAGGTGCTGGCAGGCCTCGAGCTCGGCACCGCGCGCGTCACCGAGCAGGCCGGCGGCGCCGCCGACGTAGAGCTGCGGCCCGTCGTCGGCGACCGCATCGACGAACGCCGTCCGAAGGCGGCCGAGAAACGCCCGCTCGCTCGCGGGCAGCAGGGGATCCTCGAGCCGGCGCCGCAACGTCGCCGACCCGAGGCGCAGGCCGATCACCTGCTCCTCGAGGTAGGTGCGGGCCCAGTCGACGAGGCCGGGGTCGACCGGTTGCTCGAGCTCGAGCACGCGCTTCGTGACGCCTCCCGTCGAGGTGATCACGACGACGATCACGGCCCGCGGCTGTAGCTGCAGGACGTCGACATGGCGCACCGAGGCGGCCCCGAGCGCCGGTGCGGAGACGAGAGCGAGGAGGCGCGTCGCCTGTGACAACGTCTCGGTCGTGGAGCGCAGCGCGCCTTCGAGCTCGCTGCGCACGGCGGCGACGTCGAGTGTGATCGGGTCGGGCCGTCCGTCGATCGCCTCGACGAGCTGCTCCGCGTAGACCCGGTAGCCGTGCTCGGTCGGAACGCGCCCCGCCGACGTGTGCGGATGCGTGAGCAGGCCGAGCGCCTCGAGCTCGGCGAGCTCGCTCCTCACGGTCGACGAGGACACGTCCATGCCGGCCCGCTCGACGAGCGATTTCGACCCGACGGGCTGGCCGGTGGCGACGTGCTCTTCGACCACCCGCCGCAGGATCTCGCGCCTGCGGGAGGAGAGCGGTTCCATGGTCGACCGATCGTACCGTGGAGCGGCGATGTGGACGGGAGCGGCCGGGTGCACCGAGCGTCCCCGGCCAACCGTCAGCCGCGGGGCGCGTAGACGACGCGCTCGAACGGCCAATCCGCCTCGAGCCAGGCGCTGACCGTCTGCCAGAGCAGTTCGTCGAGCTCCGCGCGATCGGCGCGCACCCAGGAGCGGACCGACGCTGTGCCGGCGCTCGGCGCAGCCGCACCCTCTCCGTCGCCCGGGCGCAGCGGATAGATGTACAGGCAACCGATTACGTCACCGTCATCCGGGTCGAGGACCGTGTACGTGAATCCGGAGCGCTCACCGAAATGGCGCTCGTGCATCTCGAGATCCGCGAGATTCTCGGCCAGCGTCATCTCGTGCGGCCATGACCACCCTTCGAAGCCGGGCGTCGCCTGGATGTGCGCGATCGACGACGACCAGGCTGCGTAGTCCGCCTCGTTGTGACGCGGGCCGAGCGGCTCGAGCACCAACGCCGCAGCGACGAGCCCGGACGGCGGCTCGAAGCTCGCGGGAACGAATGGCACCGAAGGCTCCACGGACGCGAGACTACAGGCGCCCGCCAAGGCCCCGATCACCGCGCGCGCGTGTGCTCAAACGACCCGCTCAGACGACCAGCTCGGCAGTGACCGCATCGCCGAGGAACCGCCCGCGTGGGGTCAGGGTGAGGGTCTCCTCACCGTAGGGCCACGACCCACGATCGCAAGGCCGCCCGCCACCATGCGCCCGAGCGCAGCGCGGTCGACGACCTCCTCGAGTCCGGTGAGCAGCAGCGGCTCGTCGAGGCGCAGGCCGAGCATGAGGCGCTCCTGCGCCTTCGTCAGGGCGTCGAGCTGCTCGAGCTCTCGTGGCGGATCGTCGCCGGCCGCCAGCGCGCCGATGTAGCGGCCGATCGGGGCGCCGTTGCGGCGGCGCAACCCGCCGAGGGTCGACACTGCCCCGATCCCGACACCGAGGTAGTCGTGCCCCTGCCAGTAGCCCAGGTTGTGGTGGGCGCGGAGATCCCGTCCCGCCGCCCGCTCGTCGACGAGACAGAAGTTGGCCGTCTCGTACCAGCGGTAGCCGGCGGCCGTCAGCGTCTCGACGACGCGCTCGAAGTACCCCTCCATCGCCTCCGACTGGCGCACCAGCTCGTCGCCCCAGGCGTGGGTGAACCGCGTACCCGGCTTCGCCTCGAGCTCGTAGACGGAGAGGTGCTCGGGCGCGAGCGCCAGAGCCTCCGCGAGGTCATGGTCGAGGTCGGAGGGCTCCTGGCCCGGGATCCCGTAGACGAGGTCGAGCGAGATGTTGTCGAAAGAGGCATCACGGAGAGTATGCATCGCCCGCCGGACGTCGTCTGGACCGGCAACGCGCTCGAGCACCTCGAGCAGTCGCGGCGCGAAGGTCTGGGCGCCGAGCGAGACGCGCGTCACCCCGCCAGTCGCGAAGGAGTGCCGCGACCTCCGGCGTCACGGTCTCCGGGTTGGCCTCGATCGTCACCTCCGCCGCAGCCGGCAAGGCAGAGAGAGCGCGCCTGAGTGCGTCGGGCTCCGTGAACGTCGGCGTCCCGCCACCGATGAAGACGGTGGCAACGGGATCGGCGAGCACTTCCCGCTCACGGTCGAGCTCGAGCAGCAACGCGTCGACGTAGGCGCCGTGCCGATCGCTGCGCCCGACCACGGTGACGAAGTCGCAGTAGCCACAGCGGTGCGCGCAGAAGGGCAGGTGGACGTAGAGGTGGCGCACCCGCCTCGCGTCGCTGCTCACGACGGCTGCCCGTCTCCCGTGCGATAGGCATCGACGAGCTTGCGCGGCGCGCGCTCGGCCCACGTCATACGACGCCTACGCTGAACGGCTCCGGGCCGGCCGCCACGAGCTACTTCTTCTTGTCCCCGTTGAGGTTGAGCACCGCGAGGAACGCCTCCTGCGGCACCTCCACCCCGCCGACCTGCTTCATCCGCTTCTTGCCCTTCTTCTGCTTCTCGAGCAGCTTGCGCTTGCGCGAGATGTCGCCGCCGTAGCACTTCGCGAGCACGTCCTTGCGGCGCGCCTTCACGGTCTCGCGTGCGATCACCCGCGAGCCGATCGCCGCCTGGATCGGGACGTCGAACATCTGCCGTGGGATCTCCTCCCGCAGCTTCTCGACGAGCAGCCGGCCGCGGTCGTACGCGAACTCACGGTGGATGATCAGCGAGAGCGCGTCGACGGGCTCGCCCCCGACCAGAACGTCGACCCGAACGAGCTTCCCGCTCTTGAAGCCGGAGAGGTCGTAGTCGAAGCTTGCGTATCCGCGCGTCCGCGACTTGAGCTGGTCGTAGTAGTCGAGCACGATCTCGGCGAGCGGCAGGTCGTACGTGAGGTGGACGCGCTCCGGGGAGAGGTACTCGAGCTGGTCGAACGCACCGCGGCGCTCGTTGTTCAGCTCCATCACCGTGCCGACGTACTCCTTCGGGACGATGATCGAGGCCCGGATGTAGGGCTCCTCGACCTCCTCCAGCTCGGCCGGCATCTCGGACGGGTTGTGCACCTCGCGCCAGTCGCCGTTGCGCTCGAGCACGCGGTAGGCGACGTTCGGTGCGGTCACGATCAGGTCGAGGTCGAACTCGCGTTCGAGCCGCTCGCGGACGATCTCCATGTGGAGCAGCCCGAGGAAGCCGCAGCGGAAGCCGAAGCCGAGCGCCTGCGACGTCTCGGGCTCGTAGAAGAGAGCGGCGTCGTTGAGCTTCAGCCGCTCGAGCGCGTCGCGCAGCTCGGGGTACTCGTCGGAGTCGCTCGGGAACAGGCCCGCGAAGACCATCGGCTTGACGTCCTTGTACCCCGGCAGCGGCTCCTCGGCGGCTGTCCCCTTGCGTGTGGTCAGCGTGTCGCCGACGCGGAGCGCCGAGACGTCCTTGAGCCCGGTGATCACGTAGCCCACCTCGCCGGCGACGAGCTCGTTCACGGGAACACGCGACGGTGACATGAAGCCCAGCTCCTCGGCGTCGAACTGGGTGCCGAGCGCCATCGCCCGCAGAGCGGCGCCGGTCTCGAAGCGGCCGTCGACGACCCGGATGAACGCGATCACGCCGCGGTACTGGTCGTACGACGAGTCGAAGATGAGCGCGCGCGCCGGCGCCTCGAGGTTGCCCTCCGGGGCGGCGATCCGCTCCACGATCGCGTCGAGCACCTGGTCGACGTTGACGCCCGTCTTGGCCGAGATGCGGACGACGTCGTCGGGGTCGCCGCCGAGCAGCTGCGTCACCTCGAGCGCCGCACCGTCAGGGTCGGCCGAGGGAAGGTCGATCTTGTTCACGACCGGAACGATCTCGAGGTTGTTCTCGATCGCGAGGTAGGCGTTCGCGAGCGTTTGCGCCTCGATTCCCTGCGCCGCGTCGACGACGAGCACGGCTCCCTCGCACGCCTGCAGCGAGCGCGACACCTCGTAGGTGAAGTCGACGTGCCCCGGCGTGTCGATCAGGTTCAGCTGATGGCCCTTCCAGGCAACGCGCACCGCCTGCGCCTTGATCGTGATCCCGCGCTCGCGCTCGAGATCCATCGAATCGAGCAGCTGCTCGCGCATGTCGCGGTCGGCGACGGTGTCGGTGAGCTGGAGAATGCGATCGGCCAGGGTCGATTTCCCGTGGTCGATATGCGCGATGATGGAGAAGTTGCGGATCCGGCTCTGGTCCATGGCGATCAGGCCCGGATGCTAGCTGTCATGCCGTTTTTCCTGGATCTGGGCGATTCTGACGAGAGGATGATCTCGGACGGTCGCGTCGCCCATGCCCCGCGGTTGGAGCATGGGCGCGCGCGGTGCTTCCAGAGGCTCGATGCGCATTAGAAGCACGTCTGGATGCGGCCCTGCACGCTGCGGATCGCGTCCGCCGAGGACGACCCCAAGGCAACCAGCCTTACCGCCGCCCTCGTCGAACACGCTCCTTGGTGCAGAACCGCCCCAGCCACACTCCTAATACACATCAAGCCCCTAGGAGGTCGCTGCTGGCCGGGAGAGGATCGGAGCGTCGCGTTTGAACCCCCACACGGCGCAATAGATGCCGAGCGACAGCTCCCACAGGAACTCGGGGATCACCGTGATGGCCGGCACCGTGGTGCCTGCGTCCCAGGCGCCGAACAGCGTGCCGACGAACGTGAGGATGATCAGTGGCCCGCCGATCAGGCCCAGCCACGCCATCCACCGTGGTACCAGGCGCGAGCGGTACATCAGGTAGCCGAGGATCAGGCCGTTCCCCCAGCCAACGATGAAGCCGGGGCCGAGCAGGAACGTCCAGTCCTTGAGCGCAGCGAGCGATACGGCCAACGCCGAGGCATCCGGACTGTCTTGGCGCAGGCTCACGATCCCGAGCACGAAGATGATCCCGGCCGCGATAAACGTGCACTCCATCAGCCGAGCCGTGACATAGCCGAGAGAGAGGATTTCGTTCTGCCGCCTCACGATCGGGTACAGGACGACGGCTGTGCCGACGTTCGCAATGACGAGCAGGAGCTCGAGCAGCACTCCGAGATAGATCTGGGTGTCCTTCCCGCCACCTGCGACGTAGCCGGCTGGATCGTCGAGAACGGGTTGGAACAGGGCCAGCGCCGGTATCGACGTGACGAACGTGATGATGAACAGCACTCCGAAGATCCGGGCATTCCTTTGGTCTTCAGCCATCGATGACTCCCTTTCCGGTCCGGAACGCGCCGGGCCAGATTGACAATGTCGCGCAACGCGCCCCCGTGGCGTGATCCGTTTCTGTTCGCCCGTGAGTCACGTACGCGGAGTCCGGCACGTAAACCAACGGCATTCGGCGCCTCGGAGGTTCAGATCGACGCTTCAGGTGCATGCGGGGAGCATGGGACAACCTAGCCGCAGGCACAAAGGTTTGTTGCCATTTTCGGGAAGGAGCGACTGCCAGACGCAGCGGAGGGAACCCACTGTGGCGCCGTTCAGCTGTCGGCGTTCCTGTTCTCGACGCGGCCGGGGCTCCGGTCGGGCGTGACGCGGGGTCGGGAACAGCGCTCGCCCGGCAACCCGTGAACAGACGCAGTAACGTTGCGCCGTGGCGAATGGGTCGAAGCCGGAGCGCGCCCGGGTCGCGACGGTGGCGGTGGCCACATCTGGCGCTTCAACTGCGATCTGCTCGAGCCGACGGAGGAGGACCCGCGCATGGTGACGCCGGACGAGATCGCCAGCGTCTCCGTGTTCGCAGCACTCGAGCCGGCCGATCTCGAGCGGCTCTGTCGCGTCGCGGCCGACATCTCCCTCGGCCCCGGCGAGTACGCGGTGCACGACGGCGACCCGCCCGCGCTGTTCGCCCTGCTCGAGGGGCGGATCGAGGCCGTCAAGGTCGTCGACGGTGTCGAGCGCGTGATCGGCGAGCGGCGGCCGGGTGACATCCTCGGGGAGATCTCGATCACGCTCGGGATG
Source organism: uncultured Thermoleophilia bacterium (assembly GCA_963792455.1). Classification (GTDB taxonomy): domain Bacteria; phylum Actinomycetota; class Thermoleophilia; order Gaiellales; family Gaiellaceae; genus Gaiella. The sequence continues at coordinate 288,246 of CAWBWA010000011.1, read as the reverse complement.
CCCCACCCCGCCGGGTTCCGGGCAGCCGAGGCGTCGCGGGTGATCCGGATCGAGCCGCACGACTACCACGCGGTCGCCGCCGTCGCCCCCGAGGTCGCGAAGCAGGTGGGGCGCCTCGCGAGCGACAGGATCAGCGGGCCGAAGGGCCTGCAGGCCCTCGTGTCCGCACCCGCCCCGTTCCGGGCGATCGTCCTCGGCCATCGCTGGGACGCCTCCTGCGCGGAGCTGCGGCGCTTCCTCGACCGTAACCAGGTCCGGTTCAGGTGGCTCCAGCCGGACGTGCCCGCCGATGCGGAGCAGTGGTGGGGTGCGCTGCCGGCCGAGGGGGACTACCCGGTCTTTCGCGTCGTCAACGGCAAGACCGTCGTGCGACCGCAGCTGCGTCGGGTGGCCGAGCTCCTCGACATCGCCGACCGAGCCGGCGGCCGCGGAGTACGACACGGTGGTCGTCGGCGCCGGGCCCGCCGGTCTGGCGGCCGCCGTGTACGGCGCCTCCGAGGGGCTCCGGACGATCGTGGTCGAGCGTGAGGCGCCGGGCGGTCAGGCGGGCACGTCCTCCCGGATCGAGAACTACCTCGGCTTCCCCTCGGGCGTGTCGGGCGACGAGCTGTCGAGCCGGGCGCTCCAGCAGGCGCGCAGGCTCGGCGCCGAGATCCTCGTCACGCGCTGCATCACGCGGATCGACGCGGCGACGCATCAGGTGCACCTCGACGGCGGCGACGTCCTGCGGGCGCGGACGATCATCCTCGCCTGCGGCGTCTCGTGGCGGCAGCTCGAGATCGAGGGGTTCGACCGCCTCGTGGGCAAGGGGATCTTCTACGGCGCCGCGCGCAGCGAGGCGGCCAACACCCACGGCCTGGACGTCCACATCATCGGTGCCGGGAACTCGGCGGGCCAGGCCGCGATGTTCTTCTCGTCCCACGCTCGGAGCGTGACGATCCTCTACCGCGGAGAGACGCTGGAGAAGAGCATGTCGCGCTACCTCGTCGACCAGCTCGCGACGCGGGCGAACATCCACGTCCGCTTCCGGACGGAGGTGACGGCCGCGCACGGCGACACCTCGCTCGAGGCGATCGACGTCCGCGACAACGCGACCGGTGAGACGACCCGGCTCGAGTCGGGCGGGCTGTTCATCTTCATCGGCGCAGACGCCGAGACCGCCTGGCTCCCACCCGAGATCGCGCTCGACCCGAAGGGCTACGTGCTCACCGGCCCCGACGTGTGCGCCGCGGGACGATGGCCGCTCGACCGCGACCCGTACCTCCTCGAGACGAGCGTCCCGGGCATCTTCGCCTGCGGTGACGTCCGGTTCAGTCCCGTGAAGCGGGTCGCGGCAGCGGTCGGCGAGGGCAGCATGGCCATCGCCTTCGTGCACCAGTACCTGCGGGCCGCCGAGACCCGCTCCGACCCGAAATAGGCCGCGCTGTCGGCAGGGCCGAAGACGCCCGGCCCTGCTCGAGAGGTACGTCGGCTTCTCGGAACGACGCTGGGGAACGCGAGCGATCACCGATTCAGGCGAAGCGCCTTCGTCCGGTCGCTGGTCAGGAGCAGGCCGTGCGGCGTCACCCGCAGCACAGCGTCCCAGCCCTGACCTGCGGCGCGCACCGGGGCCGTCGTCGCGAGAAGAAGATCCGGCTCGAGCCAGGCCAGGAAGAGCCGGATCGCACCGTGGTCGGAGCGGATCGTGATGCGGGTCACGTCGTCGGTGACGACCGCGTCCAGCCCGAGCATCGCGTTCGCATATGCGCCGGCGACAGCCTCAGCCGCGCCTGCGCCCGGGCGAAGCGGACGATAGCTGCGGGGCACACCGCACCACCGAGCAGGGATCACGCCGTCGCGAGGGAGGCCGAACGTCAGGTGGGTCGTGGGCCGCTCGGGCGCGAAGACGCCCTCCTCGACCTGCTCGATCGTGACCGGCCCCCCGCTCGTCACGAGCAGCGGGGCGGCCGGGTCGGCGCCGAGCGCCGCGGCACCGCCACCGCCAACGATCTCGATCACGTCGTCGCCGCCGCACTGCCGGTACATCCCGGCGGCGCGCGAGAGGGCGAGCAACGGCCCGCCGTCGGGGCACGGCTCCAGGACGTCGGCGAGCACGAGGTCGGTGATGCGCCGGGCGAGCGCGTACGGTGCGATGTCGTCGCGGTTGCCGAGGATGACCACGCCCAGCCCGGCGTCGGGGAAGCGCATCGACTCCGAGCGGCCGCCGGCGACGCCCCCACCGTGACCGACGTTGCGCAGGCCGCGGTACCGGGCGACGACGAGGCCCAGCCCGTACATCGAGGGCGACCCGTCGGGGAACCGCTCCGGCACCGCCATGCGATCGAGCAGCGGTGCGAAGTCCGGCGGCGGGGCCGCGAGGAACGCCTGCCAGCGCAGCATGTCCTCGAGTGTCGAGCTCATGCCGCCCTCGCCGCCGAGCTCGAGCCCCCAGTGTGCCCGCTCCCACGCGCCGCCGGGACCGCGTGTGTGGTGCATCGCGCCGCGCGGAAGGATCATCGAGTCGCGCGGCTGCATCGAGGTGTCGTCCATCCCGAGCGGTCCCGTGAGGCGCTCGCACACGAGGGCGTCGAGCGGCCGACCCGCGACCTGCTCGACGATCTCCCCGAGGAGCAGGAAGCCCGTGTTGCTGTAGATCATCTGCTCGCCGGGCGGGAAGTTCACCTCTGCGTGCCGGGCCAGGATCTCGCGGATGTCCGCACGCGTGGCCGGGGCAGGCAAGGGGCTGCCGCTCCAGGTCAGCAGCTCGAGGAAGTCCCGGAGGCCCGAGGTGTTCGCGGCGAGCTGCCGGAGGGTGACGGGGGAGGCAGTCGGCGGAAGCCAGGAGACGTGGCGGTGCACGGAGTCGTCGAGGGAGAGCAGCCCCTCGCGCTCGAGGAGGAGGGCGAGCAGGACCGTGAACTGCTTCGTCTGCGAGCCGATGCGCATGACGGTGCGCGGGCCGAGCGGCACCCCCTGCGCGAGGTCGGCCATGCCATATGCGGCCTGGTGGACGAGCGCGCCGTCGCGCGTGACGGCGACCGCCAGCCCAGGCGCATCGGCCCCGTCCACGCGGTGAAGAGATCGTCCACGCGTCTGTCCCCGATCGTCATCGCCAGACTCTACGAGACGGGGACACGGGCATCGTCCGTGGGCGGCTCAGCGCTCGAGCACCCAGGCGTGCCCGACGGCGAACGGCTCGTAGCCGAGCCTGGCGTTGATCGCCAGCATGGGTGCGTTCGTCGCGTCGTTCTGGGTGATCACCCGCGTGATCCCGGCAGCGGCGGCCCTTGCGAGCGAGTGCTGCTTCAGCAGCAGCCCGAGGCCGCGGCCGCGGAACCCCGGCATGACCCCCGTGCCCCCGTTGACGGCGCGTCCGGTCGCGCGATCGGAGTTCAGGAACGACACGCCCACGGGGATACCTTCGGCGAGGACAACGGTGCTGAGCTCGCGGTCGCAATCCGGATTGTCCCAGAACAGCCGGAGCCAGGCGTCATACGTCAGCCCGGAGGAGTCGGACGGACCCGGCTCGTCCAGGAAGCTCTGGTAATCCGCGTTGAAGACGGGCTCGAGATCCTCCGCGAAGGCGCTCAGCGCACGGACCTCGATTCCCGGCGGAGGCGGCGAAGGTGGCGTGACCGCCCTCGGATCGACGGCCGAGCTCGTCTCCGTCGCCTCGAGGCTGAATCCGCGCTTGGCGACGAACGCCTTCGTGTCGTCGTCGGCTCGGCTGTGGACGACGATGCGACGGGCTCCGATTCCGTCGAGGTGAGCGGAGAGGCAATCCCAGAGGGCGGAGCCGATCCCCTCGCCGCGGTGAGCCGGGTGGACGGCGATCCCCGCGAAGGCAGCCGTGCGCACCGGGGCGAACGCATCGATGCCGCCGACGGCCCAGCCGACGATCTCACCGACCCCGCTCGGCGCGCCAGTATCCGACCCGGTCCTCGGGCGGCGAGCTCTCGTGTCTGTAGCGCATCCCGGCGACCGTGATCACGCGGTCGTCGAAGACGGCGGCGAGTAGCGCAGCGACACCGGGTATGTCGTCGGACGTGGCGGGCGAGATCATCGGGCGAGACTATCGCCGTCGAGATCGAGCCGCCGCCCCTACACGGAGCGGCGCGACACGGTCTGGCGGAGCGCGTCGAGCTCGCGCACCCGCAGCACCCGGCAGCTGCCGAGGTAGACCGCGCCGCCGAGCACGAGTGCGGCGCCGAGCGAGACGATCTGGGCTCCGATCGAGCGGCCGAGCGCGCTGTCGAGCGCGTACCAGACCCCGAACGCGACGGCCCCGAGGACAACGGACGCGACCGTGATGCGCACCACCGCGTTCGAGATGCGGGCCAGGTCGATCCCGCCGACGCGGCGGCGGAGGAAGAAGACGAGTGCCGCTACGCCGACGATGTTGACGAGCGACGTTGCGAGCGGGATCCCCCAGACTCCGACCGGGTAGAGCGCGACGTCGAGAATCGCATTCAGGCACACCGTGCCCACCGCGATCGTGGTCGGCAGCCAGTTCGACTGCAGCCCGTAGAAGCCGCGCGTCAACATCAGCATCCAGCCGTTGAAGACGAGGCCGAGCGAGAAAGCCGCCAGGCAGCCGGCGACGACCGCCACATCCGACTCGGTGAACGCCCCTCGCTCGTAGACGAGGCGCACGATCGGCTCCGCGAGCACCGCGGAGACGATCGCAGCCGGGATCAGGAGGAATGCGATCTGTCGCAGGCCGGTGCTGATCGTGGCGCGGAATCCATCGAGGTCATCCCGCGCCGCGAGCCTCGCGAGAGCCGGGAACAACACCGTCGCGACCGCCACCGAGAACATCCCCTGCGGCAGCATGTAGAGCCGGAAGGCCGAGTTGATCGCCGCCGGCCCGAGATCCGGGTAGAACCGCGAGGCGAACACGGTGTCGATGACGGCGTTCACGTTGATCAACCCGAGCGTCAGCGTCACGGGCAGCATCAGCACGAAGAACCGGCGCACGGCCGGGTCGCGCCAGTCGAACACGAGCTGGAGGCGGCCGTCGAGCCCCCGGAGCCACGGCACGGGTAGGAACAGCTGGATCAGGGTGGCGACGAGGATCGCACCGGCGTAGACGTAGAGTTGCGCGTCCTCGCCGGTGACGCGAGGCACGCCGACCCAGAGCCCGACGATGATCGCGAGGTTCCAGAAGACGGGCGTGAGGGCGGGCACCGTGAAGTGGTCGTAGGTGTTGAGGATCCCGACGATGACGCCGCTGAGCCCGAGCAGAACGACGATCGGGAAGAGGACGCGCGAGAGGCCGACCGCCAGGTCGAAGTCGCCGCCCGGGTCACCGAACGGCCGGATCAGGAGCGGCGCGATGAGGATGAAGAGCGCGGTGAGGCCACCGAGGACGAGGAGGACGAGCCAGAAGATCGTCGACGCGACCCGCCAGGCGCGCTTGCGCTCGCCCTTCTCGAGCAGGTCGCTGAAGACCGGGACGAATGCGCCCGAGAGCGCCGCGTCGGCGAGCAAAGCGCGCACGAGGTTCGGGATCTGAAACGCGACCGTGAACGCGTTGATCGCGCCACTGATCCCGAAGTAGTAGGCCGCGACCATCTCGCGCACGAGCCCGAGGATGCGGGAGAGGCCCGTTGCGACCGAGAAGAGCAGCGTCGAACGAGCGAGCCGCCGCTGTTGGGCGGCACCCGGCGCGGGCGCCCCGGCGGGATCGGCAGCGTCACTCATGCCGGTCGAGTTCGGCGCGGACACGCTCTCCACCTTCGCACGAACGGTCGGCGCTCGCGCCGTTCGGCCGAGCCTCGGCGGCGCTCTGCTACGATCGTCTCCGCCCGCAAGCTGCGGGCATTCCTACGCTCGAGGGTAGATGCCGAACATTCAGCAACAGAAAAAGCGGGTTCTGATCGCCTCGCGGCAGCGAGACGAGAACCTCCGCTATCGCTCGACGATCAAGACGCTGACGAAGCGGCTCGAGGCTGCCGTCGCCGAAGGCGACGCCGACGCGATCACGGCCGAGCACCTAGCGCTGGTGCGCCTGATCGACAAGGCAGCGTCGAAGGGTGCGATCCACAAGAACACCGCCGGGCGCAAGAAGTCCCAGGCGGATCGCCTCGTCGCAACACCTGTCGCGTAGCGCCACGCGCGTGTCGCCGGCTACCGCCACCTCCGGGTGCGCGCCTTCGTGCGCGGGAGAGACGGCGGTCCGCGACTAGCGACCTTCGTCGGCGCTGACGTCGATGAGCGCACGGAGCAGCTCGACGTCGGGTGCGAGCCTGCTGCCGCCCTTCAATGCCAGGTCGAGCTCGGCGAACCTGACTGTCGCGCTCGCGAGCTCCTCGTCCGAGAAGGCCTCGGCCTGACGATAGACCTTCTCGCCGTAGTACGGATTCAGCTTCAGCGTCGCCGCAGCCTCGCGCGCCGGCACGCCCTCGGCTGCGAGGCGCTTCAGCTGGCGCATCCGCCCGAGGTGGGCGTTGAGGGTCGCCGCGAGCCGCGGCGCGATGTCGCGACGCGGCTTGTCGGCCCGATCGAAGATCGTCTCCGACAGGTCGAGCAGGCGACCGGGATGGCGTCCCGCCCAGGCGTCAGTGAGCGCAAACGGCGGCACATCGGCAAGGGGCGAGACGAGCTGCTCGATCTCGGTGACCCCGACGGGCTCACCCTGGGCCCAGGTCGCGATCTTGTCTATCTCGTTCGCGAGCCCGTGGAGATCGTCTTCGCCGACGTACTCGATCAGCAGCACGCAGGCGTCGGTCTCGGCCTTCACGCCCGCCCGGCGGAAACGCTCGGCCACCCAGGCGACGCGTGCTCCCTTCTTGCCCACGTCGTAGAGCAGCAGGTCGCCCGTCTTCGCGCACGCCTTGGCGAGGGCCGCGTCCTTCTTCACTTCCACACCGACCAGCGCCAGCACGCTGTCGGGCGCGGGCGCGGCGAGGTAGGACGCGATCGCCTCGACGTCGGCTGCCTTCCAGCCTCCCGTCGGAGGTCGATGTGGCTCCTTCTTCTGGCCGTCGACGTCGGTGACGACGACGAGCCGCGCATCCCCGAAGAGGCTGCCCGAGTTGCAGAGGTTGACGACGTCCGTGCCGCTCAGCTCGAGTGCGGAGACCACTTCGACCGCCTCGGGCACGAACCGGGCCCGAAGCCGCTGCACGGCGGTCTCGACCTTGGGACGGTCACTGCCGGAGATAAGGTAGGCGGGCTTCAGCGCGGGACGGTCGCTCATGGGCTCTACCGTACTCCACCACGCTCCGTGCGGACCGTCAGCGAGCGACCGTCCGATTCGAGCACCACGCGCCCGTGCACGTCGGTGCGGAAGACCGTGAGGCCGGGTCGTCCATGCAGGGCCGCGAGGGTGTCGGCCCGAGGATGGTCGTAGTCGTTGTGTGCGCCGACCGAGATCACGGCGACCCGCGGGCGGAGCACGCCGAGCTCGTCGGCGAGCCCTGGATCCGAGGATCCGTGGTGGGCGACCTTGAGAACCTCGACCCGCCGCAGCGGGAGCGAGCGCGTGACCTCGGACTCGGAGTCGCCGGTGAGAAGCAGGTCGATCGTGCCGTAGCTCGCGAGCAGGACCGTCCCGTGCAGATGGGGGTTCTCGCCCGGCGAACCGGCATGGTCGGGCCAGAGGACGTGAATCAGCAGGCGCCCGAGCGTGTAGGTCATCCCTACCCGCGCCGGAACGAGCGGCACGCCGAGACGGCGGGCCGTCTGGCGCATCGCTCGCTCGTCGAAGCCCTGGCCGGGCTGAAGCGGGTCGATCACCTCTCCGACCCGCAACGAGCGAAGCACCGCCGACGCACCACCGACGTGGTCACGATGCGCGTGCGTCGTGACGATTGCAGCGAGCGTGTGCAGCCCCATCCTGCGCAGCTGACGGTCGACACGCGCCTCCGGAGGCCCGGCGTCGACGAGGACGGCGCCCTCCGGTGTCTCGAGCAGGATCCCGTCCCCCTGGCCGACGTCGAGGAACGAGGCCCTCAACCCCGCCGGCGGTGACCAGGAAGGCGGCGGATGCACGGCCCACCAGCCGAGCGCCACGAGCGGCACCAAAGCGACCGCCGTGAGTGCGGCCGCGCTCCGCCGGTACGGCGGCAGCGCCCGGAGACCCACCAGCGCCACGAACGCCCCCAGGAGCGCGAGCACGAGCGGCCGCGACGACGTCTGCGCGTAGGGCAGCGACGCGATCAGTCGGGCCGAGAACGCGATCCAGGCGGCCGCGGCACCCGCGAGCCACGAGAGGGCGACGGCAGCAGGCGGGAAGACCGGGGCGAGTAGCGCCGCTGCCAGCCCGCAGCCGAGCAGCACCGGCATGGCGGGCTCGGCGAGCGCGTTCGCGGGCACGGTCCAGAGGGGGATCGTGCCGAACTGCAGCCAGAGGATCGGAGCCGTCGCGATGCCGCAGGCGGCGGAGATGCCCACGACGTCGACGAGCGCCGACGGTACCGGGTAGCCGTCCTGCCAGCGGCGCAGGCGCGGCAGGGTGAGGAAGATCGCCGCCACGGCGGCGAACGAGAGCTGAAAGCCCGGCTCGAGCAGCGATCGCGGCGTCCAGGCCAGAAGGACGACCGCACCCACCGCCATCGTGTGCCAGCGGTCGCTCGGGCGCGACAGCAACCAGGCCACGGAGGCGAGACAGCCCGCGACGGCGGCCCGCACGACCGACGGCTGCCAGCCGACCGCGAGCGCATACGCGAGGATCGCGCCGATCGCGAGCGCGTGCCCGACCGGCCGCCCGAGCCCGGCCACGTAGGCGAGGCCGAGGACACCGAAGCCGATGAAGACGATGTTCTGGCCGGAGACTGCGAGCAGGTGGTAGAGCCCGGACGCCTTGAACGCAGCCCGAAGCTCGGGGTCGATCCCCTCGTCGGCGCCGAGCACGACCCCGATCACGAGCGATCGGCGCTCGCCGGTCGTTCCGAGCGCGAGCGCGCTCCCGATCGCCGTGCGCAGCCGGTCGCCGACGCCTCCGATCCCGCCCCGCCGGCCGACGACCTGCCAGGGGCCGCTTGCGTGGAGGACGACGTGGATCCCCCGCCGTGCGAGCCACCCTCGCTCGTCGAAGCCGGTCTCGGGCCCTCGCGGGGCGACCGGGCGCGCTCGGAGCTCGAGCACGGCGCCCTGGGGTGGAGCGCGCCCGGCCGGCAGCTCGAGCAGGACGCGCTCGCGCAGCTCGACGCCGTCGAAGCGGCGTACCTCGGCGGCGGCACGCACCGCAAACGGCGACCGGCTCGAAGCCCCCGTGACGACGGCCTGTGCTGCAGCGGGTTGCCCGATCCGGGAGGCGAGATAGCTGCGGTCGAGCTCGTGGAGCCTGAGCCCACCCCACCAGAGCCCGGCAGCTGCGAGCGCGACGGCGGCGAGCGCGAGTCGAGCGGGACCCGGTAGGCGAAGGCTCGCGGCGGCTGCCGCCAATCCGGCCACGACGCCGGCGGGCCACGGCAGCGAGAGCCAGTTCGACGCAGCGAGGCCGACGGCGAGCGCCGCGAGCGCCACCGCTGGCCACCCGCGCTCGAGCGCCTGCCGGACCTGGATCACGGCGTCACCAGGTCGCGGAGCTGCTCGACGCGCGCCGGCCCGATGCCCGGAATCGCGTCGAGGTCGTCGACCGAGCGGAGGGGGCCGTGTGTCTGGCGCCAGTCGAGGATCTTCTGCGCCGTGACGGGACCGATCCCGGGGAGCTCGTCGAGCTGCTCGAGCGTGGCGCTCGCCAGGCTGACGCGTGCAGGGGCGCTCGTCGCTGCTCCCCCTACTCCCGAAGCCCCCGTGACGCGCAGCGGAACGACGATCTGCTGCCCGTCGGCGACGGGTGCCGCGAGATTGACCGCCGTCAGGTCGGCGCGGCGGGTCGGGCCACCGGCCCTATCGAGCGCGTCGGCGACGCGGGCGCCCTCGGTCAGACGGACGAGTCCCGCACGTCGAACGGCGCCGACGACGTAGACGACGAGCCTCGGTGCGCTCGCGCCCGCACCGACCGGGCGATCCTCCGTCAGCGAGATCGCCTGCGCCGCAGGAGCCTGCGCGGTTCCCGCAGCTGCGAGGCGCTTCCCGACGAGACCGAGTACCACCACGCAGGCGACGAGCAGGAGCGCGGTCTGTCGGCGAGGGAGCCGCTCGAAGATCATGTCTTCAATAGTGGCAACAAGGGAGTATCGTCTTCGTGCCGTCTTCGTGCCGTCTCTGTGCCAGGCGCAAGTACGGGTTCGTCGAGGATCAGGCGGGATCGGTCGTCGAGGTGTCGCGGACGTCACCGGCGACGGGGGCGGCTCCGGCGCGGGGCGCTTCACCCACGCGGCGCGGGAACTGCTCCCCGAGCGAGTCGCAGAGCTGGCGGCCGACGGGCCACCCCTTCACGTCACGATCGCCCCGCAACCGCCGCGCGAGGTGTACGTGAGCGAGGTTGGGCGGAGCGCTGCTAGACGACGAGCGAGACGAGCTTGCCGGGGACGACGATCGTCTTCCGGAGCTCCTTGCCGTCGACGTACGCCTGCACGCGCTCGGACGCGAGCGCAAGCGCCAGCAGCTCCTCGTCCTCGATCGTCGCGGCGACGGTGAGCCGGTCGCGCACCTTGCCGTTCACCTGCACGACGATCTCGACCTCGTCCCGGACGAGAAACGCAGGATCCGCCACCGGCCACGGCTGCTCCCACAGCCTCTCCCTCCCGAGCACGCCCCACAGCTCCTCGGCGACGTGCGGCGCATAGGGCTGGATCAGCGAGACGGCCGTCTCGGCCGCGAAACGCGCATCCGGGCCGGACGTGTCCTTCGAGAGCTCGTTGACGAGCTCCATCACCGCCGAGATCGCCCGTGTTGAAGGCGTAACGGCGGCCGATGTCGTCGGTCGCCTTGGCGATCACCTCGTGCGCCTTGCGGGCGAGCGTCCCGTTCTCCGGCCCACCGTGCGGCGCGCCTGCCGCGACCTCGTGCACGACCCGCCAGAGGCGCCGGATGAAGCGGCTCATGCCCTCGGCCGCCTCCTCCGTCCACTCCATGTCCTCGTTCGCCGGGCCGAGGAAGAGGATGCACATGCGGACCGAGTCGGCCCCGTAGCGTTCGACGAACGTGTCGGGCCCGACGGCCGCGCCCGAGCGCTTCGAGATCTTGGTGTTCCCGAGCGTCACCCACCCGTTCGAGAAGAAGCTCGCGAACGGCTCGCGGAATCCCACATAGCCCGAGGTCGTTCAGCACCTTCGTCCAGAACCGGGCGTAGATCATGTGCATCGTCGCGTGATCGACACCCCCGATGTAGAGGTCGACCGGGTTCCAGAAGTCGACGATGTCACGGGAGAACGGCGCCTCGTCGTTGCCCGGGTCGCAGTAGCGCAGGAAGTACCAGGAGGAATCGACGAACGTGTCCATCGTCTCGACCTCGCGCCGTCCCGGCCCGCCGCAGCGCGGGCACGGCACGTTGCACCCAGTCCTCCGCCTGCGCGAGCGGCGGCCGACCCTGCGGCTTGTAGTCCTCGACCTCGGGCAGCACGACCGGGAGCTCCTCGTCCGGGACCGGGACGATGCCGCACGCGTCGCAGTAGACGATCGGGATCGGGCAGCCCCAGTAGCGCTGCCGCGAGAAGCCCCAGTCGCGCAGCCTGAAGTTGATCGTGAAGCGGCCCCTGCCTTCCGCTTCGAGCCGTTCGACGATCCGGCGGCCCGCCCTCGGGCGCCAGGAGGCCGTCGACGTCGCCGGAGTTGACGAGCACCTCGCCCTCGGTGTGGGACGTATGCGGGACGCTCTCGTCCACCTCCCCGTCGACAGGGCGGATGACCTGGCGCACCGGCAAGCCGAACGCCTGCGCGAACTCGAAGTCGCGTGTGTCGTGTGCCGGCACGGCCATGATCGCGCCCGTGCCGTAGTCCGAGAGGACGTAGTCGGCGACGTAGACCGGTAGCCGCTCTCCGTTCACCGGGTTGACGACGTGGAGACCCGTGAAGACGCCGGTCTTCTCGGTCGCTGCGGCCCGCTCCTCCGTCTTCTTGGCCGCGGCGCGCCGCACGTAGGCGCGCACCTCCTCCGAGTCGACCCGTGCGACCAGCTCGTGCTCCGGGGCGAGCACGAAGAACGTCGCGCCGTAAGAGCGTGTCGGGGCGCGTCGTGAATACCGTCACGTCCTCGTCCCATCCCGTCGACGCGGAAGGCGACCTCGGCGCCCTCGGAGCGACCGATCCAGTTGCGCTGCCGCGCCTTGATCGACTCCGGCCAGTCGACCGTGTCGAGATCGTCCAGGAGCGCCTGCGCGTAGTCGGTGATGCGGAAGAACCACTGCTCCATCACCCGCGACTCCACGAGCGCGCCGCATCGCTCGCAGGTGCCGTCGGCGAGCACCTGCTCGTTCGCGACGACCGTCTGGTCGTTCGGGCACCACTTCACCGGCGCGCCCTTGCGGTACGCGAGACCGCGCTCGAGGAAGCGGAGGAACTGCCACTGCTGCCAGCGGTAGTAGCCGGGATCGTGGGTGGAGAGCTCGCGCGGCCAGTCGAGCCACCAGCCGATCCGGCGCATCAGCGCGCGGATGGTGACGATGTTGCGCTCGGTGATCGGGCGCGGGTGCCCTCCTTCCTTGATGGCGGCGTTCTCCGCCGGCAGCCCGAACGCGTCGAAGCCCATCGGGTGAAGCACCTGGAAGCCGTTGCGGCGCCGGAAGTGCGTGACCACGTCGCCGATCGTGTAGACGAGCATGTGGCCCATGTGCAGGTTGCCCGACGGGTACGGGAGCATCTCGAGCACGTAGGACTTCTTGACGATCACCCGCGACGAGCTCGGCCGGATCGGGATTCGGGACGTGGAACGACTGCTCGTCGGCCCAGACCTGCTGCCACTTCGCCTCGATCGATTGTGGGTCGTAGCGCTCCATGATCTCCATCGTCATTCGTCTCGGGGTACAAAAAAGCCTCTCGCTGGAGAGGCTCAGGGGAGGTCGCCGCGGCTGCCGCCGCACTCTCCCTCGGTCACGTAAGAAGCAGAACCATCCGTCCGATCGTACCACCGCGGCGGCCATCGCCACCAGCGCCTCCCGTCACCCGCTCCGGTGGCGGTGAGTACGCTGGCAGCACGATCAATCACGAAGAGGGAGAACGGAAATGCCGCTCGTTTCGATGCGCCAGCTCCTCGACGAAGCCGCCCGTGGCGGTTACGGCGTCGGAGCGTTCAACGTCAACAACATGGAGCAGATCCAGGCGATCATGGAGGCCGCCCGCGAGACCGCCTCGCCCGTGATCATCCAGGCCTCGCGCGGCGCCCGGTCGTACACGAACGACCGCTTCCTCTGGCACCTGATGCAGGCCGCTGTCGAGCTGTATCCGGAGATTCCGGTCTCGCTCCACCTCGACCACGGCAACGAGCCCGCCACGTGCATCTCCGCGATCGACCTCGGCTTCACGAGCGTGATGATGGACGGCTCGCTCGAGGGCGACGGCAAGACGCCCGCCTCGTTCGAGTACAACGTCGCGGTGACGAAGGAGGTCGTCGAGTACGCGCACGCACGCGGCGTCACGGTCGAGGGCGAGATCGGCACGCTCGGCGGGATCGAGGACGGCCACGGCTCCGGCGAGGTGCACCTGACCGACCCGGACGAGGCCGTCGAGTTCGTGCACCAGACCGGCGTCGACGCCCTCGCGGTCGCGTTCGGGACCTCCCACGGCGCCTACAAGTTCGCGCAGGAGCCCACCGGCGAGGTGCTGAAGATGGACCTGATCGAGGAGATCCATCGCCGCCTGCCGGACACGCACCTCGTCATGCACGGCTCGTCGAGCGTCCCGCCCGAGCTCGTGGCGCAGGTCAACAAGTACGGCGGCGCCCTCAAGCCCGCCTGGGGCGTGCCCGTCAAGGAGATCCAGCTCGGGATCCAGAATGGCGTGCGCAAGATCAACGTCGACACGGACTCGCGGCTCGCCGTCACCGGTGCGATCCGCAAGGTGTTCGCGGAGTCGCCCGAGAAGTTCGATCCGCGCGACTACCTGAAGCCCGCGCGCGCGGCGATGCAGGAGCTGATCGCCGGCCGCATGCGCGACTTCGGTCAGGCCGGTCACGCCGGCGACTACGAGGCGCTGTCGCTCGACGAGATGCGAGAGGGGTACGCCGCGGCCGCCGCGGCGGCGTAGATGGCAGGCGGAGCCGGAGGCGGGAGCGTGCTCGACCTGTTTCCCGACTCGGCTCTGGTCGACGGCGCCGACCTGATCCTCGGCGGCGTCCGGGCAGCGGCTCTCGCCGCGGAGTTCGACACGCCCCTCGTCGTCTACTGCGAGCAGACCCTCCGGGCGCGTGCCCGCTCCCTTCGCGCCGCGGTCGGAGGTGGGCACGTCGCTTTCGGGACGAAGGCCTTCGCCAACGTCGCGGTGCTGCGCCTCCTGCGCGAGGAGGGCATCGGCGCCGACGTCGCCTCGTCGGGCGAGCTCGCGTTCGCCCGCGCTGCGGGCTTCCGCGGAGAGGAGATCGTCGTCCACGGAAACAACAAGGGCGAGGCCTTTCTGCGTGAGGCGGCTGCCGAAGGAGCGACCGTCGTCCTCGATGCGCCCGACGAGGCGGCGGTCGCAGCCGCCGCCGGCGTCGGACGCGTGCTCGTGCGCGTCACGCTCGGCGTCGACGCCGACACCCACGAGGCAATTCGCACCGGCCATCACGGCTCCAAGTTCGGCCTTCCTCCCACGCAGGCCCGCGCCCTGGTGGAGGATGCGCTCGCTCGCGGGCTCGACGTGGTGGGGCTCCACGTCCATGTCGGCTCGCAACTCGCGGACTTCGACGCCCAGGCAGAGACGATCGTCCGACTCGCGTCGTTCGCTGCCTCGTGTCGCGACATCCTGGGCTGGACGGCACGGGTCGCCGACCTCGGCGGCGGGTTCGGGATCCGCCACAACCCCGACGAGCACGCACCCGAGGCCGCCGTGCTCGCCGCGAGTGCCGCGGAGACGGCGCGCACCGCGTTCGCCGAGGCGGGGCTGCCGGCGCCCGAGGTCTGGCTCGAGCCGGGCCGGTCGCTCGTCGGCACGGCCGGCGTCACCCTGTACCGGGTCGGCACCGTCAAGCGGCTGCCGGAGCGCACCTGGGTTGCGATCGACGGGGGCATGTCCGACAACCCGCGCCCGCAGCTCTACGACGCCGTCTACACGGCGATCTCGGCCGCTCGGGCCGACGAGCCCGCGGACGAGCGGGTGAGCATCGCCGGGATGCACTGCGAGTCGGGCGACGTGCTGATCGACGACGTCGTCCTCCCAACTCCGCGACGCGGTGACCTGCTCGCGGTACCGGCCACCGGCGCCTACACCCTGGCGATGGCGTCGAACTACAACGGCGTCGTCCGCCCGGCGGCGGTGCTCGTGGGTGAGGGAGAGGCACGGCTGATTCGCCGTCGCGAGACGCTCGACGACCTGCTCCGCTCCGAGGCCTGACCACGGCTGCCGCCCTCCAGGATGCGGCGGTCCTGGCGCCGGTGTTCCGCGACGCCGAGGGCGTGCTGCGGATCCTGCTGCTCCTGCGGACCGACCGAGGTGTGCACGGAGGACAGCTCGGGCTACCGGGAGGGCGTCCGGAGCCCGGCGACGGCGGCTTCCTCGCGACGGCGCTGCGGGAGGCCGAGGAGGAGGTGGGCCTATCGCCGTCCCGTGTCGAGGTGCTCGCTGCGCTCGAACCGCTCGAGACGCTGGCGACGGGCTGGCGGGTGCATCCGTTCCTGGGCCTGATCCCCGCAGACGTCGACTGGCGGCTGCAACCCGAAGAGGTCGTCCGAGTCCTGACCCCGTCCGTCGCGGTGCTCGGCGACCCGGCGGAGCGGCAGCGCCTGCCGTTCACCTCGAGCCACTTCCGGGAGCCGCTCGAGGTCGAGGGCATCGACGTCGAGGGCCACGTGCTGTGGGGGATGACGCTCCGCCTGCTCGACGACCTCGTGCCGCGGCTGCTCGCCGGGGAGTGGCGGGTGTAGGCCGAGGCCGGCCGCAGGAGCGCACCGGTTGGCCGGCGCTATGCGGTCCGTTCCCAGACCGACACGTGCTTGCGGCTCTCGCTCGTGAACGGCGCGCGGTCCCAATCGGCCCAGCGCTCGCGCAGGGTCAGGCCCGCGATGCGAGCCATGAGGTCGAGCTCCGCGGGCCACACGTAGCGGAACGGCACTGAGCCGAGCCCGTTCGTGTAGTGGTGCGAGATCAGACCCTGGTTCGCGACGTCGTATTCGTCGACGCCGACGTGTGTCTCGCTCACGTCGAACGGAACATAGCGCTCTCCGGGCGGCAGTCTCCGCAGGTCGGGCACCATGACCTCGATGACGAAATAGCCAGGCCGATCGAGATGCCGGGCGACGTTCTCGAAGCACGCGACCTGCGCGTCTTGCGTGGTCAGGTTCATGATCGTGTTGAACACGAGATAGGCGAGCCGGAACGTCCCGTCGACGCGAGCCGTTGCGAAGTCGCCGACCGTGACGCCGATCTCGTCCGCGCCCGGCTTCCCGCGTAGCCTGGCGACCATCGCGTCCGAGAGGTCGATCCCGTGCACGCGCACGCCTCGCCTCGCGAGTGGGACAGCGACGCGTCCCGTGCCGATGCCGAGCTCGAGCGCCGCACCGTCGCCCGCGAGATCCAGGAGGAAGTCGACCGTCGGGCCGATGACCTCGGCGCCGAACATCGGGCCTCCATCGTCGTAGCCCGCCGCGACCTCTTCGCCGAAGTAGTCCTCCTTCACGGGAGGGAGCGTACTGGGCGACCAGTCGCTCCTGCATCCCGAGCAACAGACGCGAACACCTGCGCAGGCGAGCGCTGGTGGGCACAGCCTGTTCCGGCGGCACGCCGCGGCCGAGCGCCGGCAGGCCCCGGCTAGCATCTCGGGATGCCGCCTGAGCCATGGGAACAGCTGGGCTCCGAGCCGGCGTTCGACGATCCTTACTTCAGGGTGCGCCGCGATACGGTACGCCTGCCGAACGGCCGCATCGTGGACGACTACCTCGTCGGCGACCTCACCGACTACGCGCTCGCCGTTGCCGTGACGCCGGCAAGACAGGTCGTGCTCGTGCGCCAGTGGAAGCAGGGCGTGCGCCGGATCACGCTCGAGCTGCCGGGCGGCATGATCGACGAGGGCGAGACGGCCACGGCGGCCGCCACGCGCGAGTTGCGCGAGGAGACCGGGTTCGCGGCGCCCTCGCTCGAGCATCTCGGCTCGTTCGACGTGGATGCCTCGAAGGCGGCGAACCAGGGGCACGTCTTCCTCGCGGTCGGAGCGGAGCGGCTCCACGAGCCCGAGGCGCACGAGATGGAGGCTCCCGAGGTCGTGCTCGTGCCGCTCTCGACGTTGCCGGAGCTGATCGAGAGCGGCGAGATCTGCGGTGGTGCATCGGTCGCCGGATTGCTCCAGGCACTCCGCCGGCTCGAATAGGGCCGGGCTACCCAGCGCTTCCGTGGCGCCGCCGGAGCTCCTCCTCGAGCCGCTCGGAGTCGAAGCCACGCGTGGCGAGCGGCGCGAGACTCCACGTCCTCGGTCATGTGCGCCCACCACTCGTCGTGGCGGTCACGGAACGCCTCACCCCAGCTCATCGGGCGATTCGCCGAAGCGCTGTCTACGCCGCGTCGGCAGGCTGCGTCTCGCCGCCCGAGCGCCCGACACCGAGCTCGCGCCAGGCGAGGCGCGCGAAGAGCCCCGCGCAGATCAAGACGACGAGCGCGAGAAAGCCGTGCAGGCCGTTGATCCAGCCGCCTTCCTTCTCCGTGTCGCCCAGAAACGCGAGCTGTGCCACGGAGAGGGCGAGGAACGCGACCGCCGCCCCGACGAGCTTCCACTTCCCCCACCACGCCCAGATGCCCCCGATCACGATCGCGAGCTGGCCGAGGTGGACGAACGCCGAGCCGGCCCCGTGCGCGTCGAGCGCGCCGTCGCCTGCACCGCGGACGTAGGCGCTGATCGTGAACGCCTGCCAGAGGACGGCGGCGACGCAGAGAATGCCGCCGACAAGGACGATCCAGAGCGGGACGCGACGCATGAGGCGGCAGTCTAGGAGGTGCCTCGCAAGATGTCAACGATACTTCTGACAGGCACATGCTGCTCCGATGGTGAGCGCGGCGCGACCCGTCAGCCCGCGTGCCTGCGCCGAAGCTCCTCCTCGACCCGCTCGGGGTCGAGGCCGCGCGCGGCGAGGAGGACGTAGCTGTGGAACCAGAGGTCGGCGAGCTCCTCGACGAGCCGCTCGTCGCTGTCGGCGACGGCGGCGAGTGCCGCCTCGACGCCCTCCTCCCCGACCTTCTGCGCCACGGCCGCGACGCCCTTGTCGAGCAGCGAGACGACGTACGAGCCCTCAGGTCGCTGTCGCTGCACGTTCGGCGACGACCCGCCAGAGCCAGGGCGCGAAGCACGACTCGGCGCCGGTGTGGCAGGCAGGACCGGCGGGGTCGACGCGAAGCGAGGATCGCGTCGCCGTCGCAGTCGTCACGCACCTCGACCACGGTCAGCGTGTTCCCCGACGTCGCTCCCTTGTGCCAGTACTCCTGCCGCGAGCGGCTCCAGAACCACGCCTCACCGCTCTCACGCGTGCGACGCAGGGCCTCGTCGTCCATCCAGGCGAGCATCAGCACGCGGCCGCTCGCCGCGTCCTGCACGATCGCCGGCATGAGCTCGGCCGGGCTCAGATCCGGACGTTCCATCCTGCCTCCCTCAGCTCGGCTTTCAGCTCGGGCAGCCTCTCGGGCCGCTCGTGCACGATCGACGCGATGATCGCGGCCTCCGCCCCGACCGCGAACGCATCTGCGATGTGGGTCGCGTTGCCTGCTCCACCGGAGGCGATCACGGGCACCTCGACCGCCTCGGCGAATGCCCGGGTGAGCGGAAGGTCGTAGCCGGCCCGCGTACCGTCGGCGTCGATCGACGTCACGAGCAGCTCACCGGCGCCACGCGCGACGGCCTCGATGCCCCACTCCACGGCATCCCGCCCGCGCGCCGTCTTGCCCGCGTGGGTATAGACCTCCCCCGCCTTCGCGTCGATCGCGCAGACGACTGCCTGGGAGCCGAACTCGTCGGCGAGCGCGGTGAGGATCGACGGGTCGTCGAAGGCGGCGCGGTTGACCGCAGACCTTGTCCGCGCCGGCGCGCAGGAGCGAGCGGGCGTCCTCGAGGTCGGTGACGCCCCCGCCGACGGTGAACGGGATCGTCAGCTCGGCGGCTGCGCGCTCGATCAGCTCGAGGATCGGCCCGCGCCCCTCCAGCGTGGCGGTGATGTCGAGGAACACGAGCTCGTCGGCGCCGAGCTCCGAGTAGCGCGTCGCGAGCTCGATCGGCTCGCCCATCTCGCGCAGGTCGACGAAGTTGACGCCCTTGACGACCCGCCCGCCGGCGACGTCGAGGCAGGGGATCACGCGCTTCTTGACCATGCCAGCGCGTTCTCGAGGAGCCGGGCGCCGGCACGGGCGCTGCGCTCCGGGTGGAACTGGACTCCGGCCACGGCGCCGTGCTCGACGGCCGCGACGATGCGACCGTCATGGTCGGCCACGGCGGCGACGTCGTCCCCGTCGTCGGGCTCGACGGCGAAGCTGTGCGCGAAGTAGACGTCTTCCCCGTCGAGGCCGTCGAGGAGGAGCGACGGCCGCGGCAACGAGAGGTCGTTCCAGCCCATGTGCGGCACCCGCCTCGCCCGGATCCGGCGCACCGGGCCCGGCAGGAGCGCGAGGCCGCTGCCGCCCTCCTCGCTCGCGCCGAAGAGGAGCTGCATGCCGACGCAGATCCCGAGCACGGGCCGGCCGGCGGCGACGCGAGCGCGAATCGCCTCGTCGAGACCGCTGCCCGCCAAGCCCGCGCGCCGCGCTCTCCACGTGGCCGACTCCGGCGATCACCGCCAGAGGGGCGTCCCGAACGGCCTGCGGGTCGGTGGTGATCGCCGCCTCGGCACCCGCCCGCGCGAATGCCGAGGTGACCGAGCGCAGGTTCCCGGCGCCGTAGTCCGCGAGCACGACCCTCATGCGATTCCCTTGGTCGAGCGGATGCCGCCGTCACCCGGTGCGACGGCCTGCCGCAGCGCCTGACCCAGCGCCTTGAAGGCCGCCTCCGCGACGTGATGGTCGTCGGCGCCGGCCGCCTCGACGTGAACGGTGCAGCCGGCCTCCATCGTGAACCGCTCGAGCGCGTGCGGCAACAGCGAGAGCGCCAGGCCGCCGACGCGCTCGCCCGTGAACGCGAGCGAGATCTCGGCGTGCGGGCGGCGTACGAGGTCGACGGCTGCCGTGGCCCGCGCCTCGTCCATCGGCACGACGGCCGAGCCGTAGCGCGCAATCCCCTCGCGGGCCCCGAGCGCCTGCTGCACGGCGCTGCCGAACGCTGCGAGCACGTCCTCGACGGTGTGGTGCTCGTCGACGTCGAGGTCGCCTCCTGCAACGCAGTCGAGGTCGAACCCGGCGTGGAAGGCGAGCAGCGTCAGCAGATGGTCGAGGAAGCCGATTCCCGTCGCCACGTGCGAGCGGCCGCTGCCCTCGAGCGAGAGCGTGATCCGCAGTGCCGTCTCGGTGCTCGTGCGGATCAGCGTTGCCTCGCGCCCCGGCAGCGGGCCCGGCTCGGCGCCGAGTGCGCGCAGGAAGACGTCGTTCTCGGCGGGGCGGCGCAGCGTCACCCGGATGCCCTCGGGGAAGCGGCGGACGATGATGCCCCGGGCCTCGAGCCGTGCGCCGAGATCGTCGTCGGTCCGCAGCCAGACGAAGTTGCCCGCGACCGGGGGGACGTCGAAGCCCGCGGCGGCCAGCGAGGCGCGCACCCGCTCCCGCTCGGCGATCTCGGAGGCGACGTCGTAGCGCGGATCGCGGAGCGCGGCCGCGGCGATCCGCGCCGCGGGAGCGGAGACGGGGGCAGGCGCACGGCGCGCCTCGAGCACGGCCGCGGTGGCCGGCGCGGCAACCGCGAACCCGACCCGCAGGGCCGCGTAGCCGAACGCCTTCGACATCGTGCGCAGGACGATCAGGTTGGGGCACTCGTCGAGCCACGGGACGACCGTCTCGCCGCCGTACTCGACGTAGGCCTCGTCGACGACGACCGCCGCCTCGGGGTGGCGGCGGGCGAGCTCGACGAGCTCCGCCGCCGGCGTGACGACGCCCGTCGGATTGTCGGGATTGCAGCGCCAGAGCAGGCTCGCGCCCTCGGTCGCGACGGACGCCTCGGCCCCGGCCAGGAGCGTCGCGATCCGGTAGAGCGAGTAGGTCGGCGGGATGATCGACGCCGACCGGCCCGGCGCGAGGAAGGTGCGGGCGCAGAGCAGGATGAGGTCGTCGGCGCCCGCCCCGATCACCACCTGCTCCCAGCCCACCTGGCCGCCGGAATCGCGGCCGACGTACGCCGCAGCGGCCTCGCGCAGGTCGCGGTAGGTCCCCGGGGGGTACTGGTTCAGCGTGGCGAAGCTCTCCGCCAGCGGCACCTGGGCGACACCCGGCAGCGGCGGCACGTTCTGGTCGAACTTCAGCACCTGCACGGGGTCGAGGCCGTGGCGTGCTGCCACCTCCGCCACCGTTGCGGCCCACGTGTAGGGCGTGAAGCGCGTCGGGGAGCGGGACCGCGCGCGGTCCGCCGGCGCCGGCAGCTCACGACGATCGCCCCAGTGCGCGTTCCGCCGCCGCAGCGTGGAGCGGCAGCCCTTCGGCCCGGGCGATCGGCCCGACGACGCGTGCCGCCGCGGCTGCGCCCGCGGCGGTCGCCCGCACGACCTGGAGCGGCTTCATGAACATCTCGAGGCCGAGGCCGCCGGAGGAGCGCGCGAGCCCACCCGTCGGCAGGACGTGCGTAGCGCCGGCGGCGTAGTCGCCGACGACGGCCGAGCCGCCGATGAACACCGAGCCGGCGTTGCGGACCTGGAGGAGGAGCGCCTCGGGATCGCGGACGTGCAGCTCGAGGTGCTCGGGCGCGAACGCCTCCGAGCGCACCAGCGCAGCAGCGAGCGACGCAACCGTCTCCACCGTGACGTTGTCATATCGAGCAACAAGCGTAGTGACGGCGTCGGACAGCGCTGGATCCGTGCTCAGCAGCAGCGCCTCGCTGTCCGGTCCGTGCTCGGCCTGGGCGAGCAGGTCGGCGGCACAGGCCTGCGCGTCGGCGGTCTCGTCGGCGATCACGATCACCTCGCTCGGGCCTGCAGGCAGGTCGATCCCCACGCGACTCGAGACGAGGAGCTTCGCGGCGGTGACGTAGGCATTGCCCGGCCCGACGATGCGATCGACCGGGGCGACCGTCGCCGTCCCGTACGCGAGTGCGGCAACCGCCTGGGCTCCGCCGATCGCGTAGACCTCGTCGAGCCCCAGCTCACGGGCGACGACGAGGGTCGCGTCGACCGGACGCGGCGTCACGACGGCGATGCGCCGCACGCCGGCGACGAGCGCCGGCACGGCGGCCATCACGAGCGACGAGGGCAGGGGAAACCGGCCGCTCGGGACGCAGATCCCGACCGAGTCGAGCGGCAGCCAGCGGCGTTCCGAGACGATGCCCGGGCGCGGCCTCGACGGCGGTATCGACGGGGCGCTGCGCCTCGTTGAAGGCACGCACGGCCCGGATCATCGAGCGCAGCGCCTCGAGGACGTCGTCCTCGACCGCTGCTGCCTCGATCGACGCCGCCGGAACGCGCAGCCCGTCCGGCCGGGGCCCGTCGAAGCGCTCGGTCCACTCGAGCAGCGCCTCGTCGCCGCGGTCACGGACGTCGGCGACGATCGGCGCCACCACGGTGAGCGCCTCGTCGAGCCCTGCCCCTCTCACGGGACGAGCCGCTCGATCGGCAGGACGAGAATCGACGTGGCGCCGGCATCGCGCAGCGCCGGGAGCAGCGCCCAGACGTCGTCCGCGGCGACCGCGGCGTGCACCGCGATGTCTCCCTCGTCGGCGAGCGCGAGCACCGTCGGTGCACCCATGCTCGGGAGTACGGCACGGATCGCCGGCAGTGTCGCGGTGGTGGCGTTCATCATCACGTAGCGGCGGCGCCGCGCCGCGACGACGCCCGAGAGCATGAGCTCGAGCCGCTCGACGAGCTCGTGCTGCTCCTCCACCGCAACCCGGCCCCCGATCAGCACGGCCTGTGACGAGAGCAGCGTCCCGATCAGGCGCAGCCCGTTGGCGCTCGCCGTCGACCCGGTCGAGACGAGGTCGACGATCGCATCTGCGAGCCCGAGCCGGGGAGTCGCCTCGACCGAGCCGGAGACCGCCACGAGCTCGGCCTCGATCCCCCGCTCGTCGAGCAGCATCCGCGTCGAGACCGGGTACGCGGTCGCGACCCGGAGGCCGTCCGAGCTCCTCGATCTCGAGCACCGACGAGTCGTTCGGCACCGCCGCCTGCAGCGTGCAGCGCGCGAAGCCGAGCTCCGCGAGGGTGACGACGTCGGCCTGGGCCTCGACGACGAGATTCGCGCCGGTGACGCCGAGGTGGACGACGCCGTCCTGCACGTACTCGGGGATGTCGCTCGGCCGGACGAGCAGCAGGTCGACGGGCGCGTTCGCACACGGGACGACGAGCGAGCGCTCCGTGGTCTCGAACGAGAGGCCGGCGTCGGCGCAGAGCCGGAGCGTCGTCTCGGCCATCCGGCCCTTGGCGGGCACCGCCAGGGTGAGGCGGCCGTTCTCGCCTGCGCGCGTGAAGGCGCTCATCGCCGCTTCATCCTTCCGAGCGCAACCCGGTAGCCACCGGTCCCGTGCCGCACCCACTGGGCCACCCGCGTGACGGTCGCCGTCGAGGTCGGCACGCGCTCGGCGATCTCGAGGTACGGCACGCCCTCGTCGAGCAGCCGGGCTGTCTGCCAACGGTGCGCGAGCGCCTCGAGCTCGGCGCGCGTACAAAGGTCACGCAGGAACCGCGTGACCTCGTCGGTCGTCCGCAGTGAGCGGATTGCGACAGCGAGCTCGTCGATGCCGTCGATCGGCTCAGGCTCCGCCGGCCGCGATGAACCAGGAGAAGCTGTTGGAGTCCTGACCATTCCAATCATGATAGCATGATAGCGTGCTAACACAAGATCAACATGAGACTTCGACGTCATCCCCGCCATCGACGTCCTCGAGGGCCGTGTCGTGCGCCTTTCGCAGGGGCGACGCGAGGCGGTAACGATCGAGGGCGGCGACCCGGTCGAGCTCGCCCGGCGCTTCCGCGACGAGGGGGCCCGCCGGCTCCACCTCGTCGACCTCGACGGCGCGTTCAGCGGCACGCCCACGCTCGACCTCGTCGAGCGCATCGCGGCGGCCGGGGGCCTCCCGCTCCAGGTGGGAGGCGGCTACCGGACCATCGAGGCGATCGATGCGGCAATTGCAGCGGGCGCCGATCGCGTCATGGTCGGGACCGCCGCGCTCTCACCCTCGTTCCTCGCCGACGCCGCCAGGCGCTTCGGAGCGCAGCTCGTCGTCGCGATCGACGCCCGCGACGGCAAGGTCGCAGTGGACGGCTGGACGCGCGTGTCCGCCACGACACCCTCCGCGCTCGCCCTCGATTGCGCAAGGGCCGGAGTCGAGCGGCTCCTCGTGACCAGCACGGCGCGCGACGGCTCCCTTGCCGGCCCGGACGTCGACCTGCTGGCCGAGGTCATCTCCGCCGGTGTCCCCGTGATCGCTGCGGGGGGCATCTCGTCGCTCGACGACCTGCTCATGGTGCGAGACCTCGGCTGCGAGTCGGCGATCGCCGGGAGCGCCCTGCTCGCGGGGCGGTTTACGCTCGCCGAGGCCCGAGATCGCCTGCAGGGGTGAGACAGGCCCGAGCCGCGCGGGCCCGTCTCGGGCTGCCTACGAGCCCGGTGGGTCGGACTTCCAGCTCTCGACCAGGCCGGCCTCGAGCAACTGCCGCTGCGCATCGGACAACGGGCGAGTTCCAGCGGATCTCCTGCACCGTCTTCGGATTGGCGTGGTCCCTGCCGTAGGGAACGAGCTGGATCGCCAGCCCCACGATCACGCCGAGGACGAGAAGTCGAAAGAACCAGCGCATACCGACTCAGCATGAAGCACTCCGCGGACGGGCGCGTCGCTACGCTCGGAGGGGAGCATGGCGATCAGATTCTGCGACGACCTCGGCAGCAACGGCTTCTCGTGGATCGTCGAGGAGCCGATGACACGGACCTCGCACGCCCTCGCCGCCGCCGGGAGGGTGTGGCTCGTCGATCCCGTCGACTGGCCCGACGCCATCGACCGGGCGACGTCTCTGGGAGAGCCAGCCGCCGTCCTGCAACTCCTCGACCGGCACAACCGCGACTCCGCTGCGATCGCGGAACGTCTCGGGGTCCCTCACGTGACGACTCCCCGTGAGCTTCCCGGAACGCCGTTTGCGGTTGTCGAGGTCAGGCGCTCCCGCCGCTGGCAGGAGGTTGCGCTCTGGTGGCCGGAGCGGCGGACGCTCGTCGTGGCCGAAGCCCTCGGCACGAATCCGTTCTTTCCCGCGAGGGACGACCGCGTCGGCGTCCACGGGCTTCTGAAGCTGACACCCCCGCGGATGCTGCGGCGCCTACGAGCCGGAGCACCTCCTCGTCGGCCACGGAGAGGGTGTCCACGGGCCCGGGGCAGCGGCGGCGGTGCGGCAGGCGCTCTCGCGGTCGCGGCTGTCGTTCGTCACCTGGGGGCTGACGCTGCCACTCCGGATCCGCCGCACGAAGCGCTGAGCGTCGCTATCGAGCGGTGCCTGGCAGGGCAATCGGACGGAACAGGCGCTCGGGACGCTTGAGGCCCGCCTCGCGGACGGGCGGATTGAGCGGCTCCGACAGCTGCTCGGCGCCGAACGAGCGGCGCACCTGCTCCTCGGGAGGCGTTCCGTAGATCGTCGTTCGCTGGCGCGGGATCCTGCCGGCCGACCGGATCACGGCCTCCATCTGCTCGGGCGGAAGCTCCTGCCCCCACTCCGACCCGGCCGCACGCGAGATCGACTCGTTCATCAGCGTCCCGCCGAGGTCGTTGACGCCGGCGGCGAGCGCCTGCCGCACGCCTTCGGGGCCGAGCTTGACCCACGAAACCTGGATGTTCGGAATCGACCCGTCGAGCGCGAGCCTCGCGACGGCGTGCGTCAACAGCACCTCGCCGAACGTCGGGCCACGTCGGGCCCGCCCCTGCAGGAAGATCGGTGCCTCCATCGGGACGAAGGGCAGCGGCACGAACTCGGTGAAGCCGCCGCTGCGCGCCTGCTGCTCACGTGCTCGGAGCAGATGGTTTGCCCAGTGGCCGGGGCCGTCGACGTGCCCCATCATCATCGTCACGTTCGAGCGCAGACCGACGCGGTGGGCGGCGTCGTGCACCTCGAGCCACTGGTCGGTCGAGACCTTGTCGGGGCAGATGATCGCACGTACGTCGTCGTCCAGGATCTCGGCCGCCGTGCCGGGCAGCGAGCCCAGCCCGAGGTCGCGGAGGCGGGCGAGGTAGTCGGCGAGCGAGAGCCCGAGCGTCGCCGCACCCTGCCACACCTCGAGCGCCGAGAACGCATGCACGTGCAGGCCGGGCACCGCGGCGCGGATCGAGGCGACGACCTCGGCGTAGTAGTCACCCGTGAACGACGGGTGGATGCCGCCCTGCAGGCACACCTCGGTCGCGCCCCGCTCCCACGCCTCGACCGAGCGCCGCACGATCTCGTCCATCGGCACGAGAAACGCCGGGCCACGCAGGTTCTCGGCCAGCTTCCCCTTCGAGAAGGCGCAGAAGCCGCACCGGAAGTAGCAGACGTTCGTGTACTGGATGTTGCGCGTCACGACGTAGGTGACCTCGTCGCCGCACGTCTCGCGCCGCAGCCGGTCCGCGGCCGCGATGACACGTTCGCGCTCGACCCCGCGGGCGGAGAACAGCCGCACGATCTCGTCCCGGCCGAGCTCCCCGCCGGGGAGCTCCAGCGGGACGGCGTCACGTCGGACGATGAACGGCACCTCGACGGGCTCGCCCGGTGCCCAGCGATCCTCGCGCGCGAGACCGAGCGCATCGGAGGCCCGCCGCACGGCGGGGGCGACGGCTGCGTCGGCCCAGCGATCGAGCTCGGCCACGTGCTCGGGGTAGAGCGGCAGTCGTGGTACGAGCGTCAGCCCTCGCGAGGCGGTTGCCTCGCGCAGCCGCTCGATCTCGGGCCAGGGAGCCTCGGGATTGACGTGATCGACCGTCACCGGCGAGACCCCGCCCCAGTCGTCGATGCCTGCGTCGAGGAGGAGCGGGAAGTCGTCGTAGGCGAGATTCGGCGGCGCCTGCACGTGCCAGTCGGGCCCGAGCACGATCCGAGCCACGGCCACGGTCCAGAGCTGGTCGTCGAACGCCGCGTCCGGATGGCCGGCCATCCGGGTGCCGGGCTTGGCGCGGAAGTTCTGCACGATCACCTCGCCGAGGTGACCGTGCTCGTCACCGAGCGCCTTCAGCGCGAGCAGCGCCTCGATCCGTTCCTCGCGGGTCTCGCCGATCCCGATCAGGATCCCGCTCGTAAAGGGAACGGCGAGCTCGCCCGCCAGACGGATCGTCTCCAGCCGGACGGCGGGAACCTTGTCGGGTGACGCCCAGTGGGGCCCGCCTCTCTGCGAGAGCCGGTCGGAGACCGTCTCGAGCATGATCCCCATCGACGCCGACACCGGGCGGAGCAGCTCGAGCTCGTCGCGGCTCATCACCCCGGGGTTCAGGTGCGGCAGCAGGCCCGTCTCCTCGAGGACGACGCCTGCGCAATGGCGCGAGATACTCGATCGTCGTCCCGAAACCGCGTGCGGCGAGCTCCTCACGGGCGACGCGGTATCGCAGCTCGGGCTTGTCGCCGAGGGTGAACAGCGCCTCCGTGCAGCCGGCGGCCGCCCCGGCCCGGGCAATCGCGAGCACCTCGTCCACCGGCAGAAAGGCGCGCTCTCCCCTGCGGGGCGGCCGGGCGAAGGTGCAGTAGCCGCAGACGTCGCGGCACAGCGTCGTCAGCGGAACGAAGACCTTGGGCGAGTAGGTGACGAGCCGCCCGCGGCGCAGCGATCGAGCCTCGGCCATGAGGTCGGCGAGGGGCGTGGTGAGGAGCTCGGAGACGAGGTGTGCCATCGGCGGGTCGGTTGTCGCCGGGCGGTCTCCTCGCGCCGGAGACGACAGCATAGTCGGACGGTCGATGCCCGGCGCCTCGACCGTGCGGTCCGAGGATCAGCCTCCAGAGGCTTGATGCGTATGAGGGGTGTGGCTGGGGTGGTTCTGCACCAAGGAGCGTGGTCGCCGAGGGCGGCGGTAAGGCGGTTTGCCTTGGGGTCGTCCTCGGCGGACGCGATCCGCAGCGTGCAGGGCCGCATCCAGACGCGCTTCTCATGCGCATCAAGCCTCTTAGGACGCGCGGTACCCCCACAGCCCGCCGAACGACTTCCAGGCCCCGTTCTGCCACCGCTGCAGCAGCATCTGCTCGACCGGGAAGTGATCCTTCCCCGCCGTCTTGACCACGATCCCGGGGATCATGAACGGGTTACCCGCCGCCGTGAAGGTGTCGAGCACCTTCAGCAGCGCCTCGCGCGTCAGGTTCTTGCCGGCCTTCCTCAGCGCGTCGACCGCCGTCCACGCGACGGCCATCCCGTAGACGTGCAGCGGATCGTCGGCATTCGCGTCGGGCGCGTAACGTCCCATGATCGTGCGGTAGAGCTTCATCGCCGGATCGGTCGTCCGCTGGGGGTCGGTCGGGTCCTTCAGGTAGGCGATCGAGATCGTGTTGTCGACGAGCTTGTTCTGCCCGTCGGCCCCGGCTCTCAGCATCACGGTCGAGGCGGAGGCAACTGCGTTGTTGATCACGCGCCTGGGCTTCCAGCCCAGCTTGTGCGCGAAGGTGTAGGCCTGAACCGCGAACGTCGGCGTGGCGAAGATGGCCAGCGTGTCGGCTCCGGACGACTTCAGCCGTGCGATCTGCGCCGAGACGTCGGGGGACTGTGGGGTCGTACGGCTGGGCGGCGATCACCTTGGCCTTCGACCGCTGCAGGCCGCGCTTCAGTCCCCCCAGCAGGTCCTTCCCGTAGTCGTCGTTCTGGAACAGGACGGCGATCGTGGCACCGGGTGCCGTGCGGGCCAGGTACTTGCCGTAGACCCAGCCTTCTGCCTGGTAGCTCGGCTCGAAGCCGATCGTGTGCGGGTACTGCCCGTAGTCGCGCCCCCAGGTGGTGGCACCGGACGCAACGAACAGCTGCGGCACCTTCATGCTGTTCAGGTAGGGCCGCACCGCGAGATTCTGGGAGGTTCCGAGCGAGTTGAAGACCGCGAAGACCTTGTCCTGCTCGACCAGCTGCCGTGTGACCGTGACGCTCTGCGCCGGGTTGTAGGCATCGTCGACGACCTTGTAGACGATCTTGCGGCCGTTCACGCCACCTCGGGCGTTGACGTACTTGAAGTAGGCCTCGGCGCCGCGGGAGACGGAAGCGTACGGAGATGCGAGACCGCTCAGTGGCGCCGTGCCGCCGAGGAGGATCGTGCCAGCGGTCACACCTGGTTCCGACGTGCCGCGCGCGGTACCGGCGAGCGCTGCGGTGGCACCGAGAGCGAGCGCCGCGACGAGCAGGAGGAACGCGAGCGTCAGCCTCCCGCCCGGGGTCGAGGCTCCCCTGCGAGGGATCGGTCGCTGACGCGTGTCCGGCACGTCGCCGATGGTAGCCCCCGAGTGTTAGGGGTTCGGAAAGTCTTACCGGCGCCGCGTCCGCTGCACGACGCGCGACGCGAGCCCCGATGCACCGCCCGGCAGGGCGAGCACGACGAGGATCAGGATCACGCCGTAGACGACCGCCGGAGCGCCCGGAGACTTGGAGATGCTCTGGGCCCACAGAGGCATGAACTGGATGAAGACCGCACCGACGATCAGGCCGGTGAGCGAGCCGAGCCCCGAGACCACGACACCGACGAGCAGGAAGATCGAGAGCGCGACCGGGAACGCGTCGGGATTGACGAACGTCGTCGCGATCGCGAACAGCGCTCCGGCGGCACCGGCGTACGCGGCGCTGATCCCGAACGCCAGCACCTTCGTTCGGGTGAGGTCGACACCGGACGAGATCGCGGCCGTCTCGCTGTCGCGGACGGCCCGGAACGCGCGGCCGGTGCGCCCGCGCAGGATCAGCCAGCCGATCACGTAGCCGACCAGCGCGACGGACCATGCGAGGTAGTAGAGCCAGTTGTTGAAGTTCAGCTCGAAGCCCGCGATGCGTACGGGCGTGAGCGACGCGGTCAGCTCCGGCGTGCCGAACAGGTTGATGCCGCTGCCGCCGCCGGTGAAGCCCTCGAACCGCTTGAGCACCGAGGGCGTTGCCACGGCGATCGCGAACGTCGCCAGCGCGAGGTAGAGGCCCGAGAGGCGGGCGGCGGGGAGCCCGAAGAGGACGCCGACCGCGCCGGAGACGACGATCGCGATCGGGATCGTGACGATGTCCTTGACCCCGTGATCGACCATCAGGATCGCAGACGTGTACCCACCGATCGCCATGAACGCCCCGTGCCCGAGCGAGATCTGGCCCGTGTACCCGGTCAGGATGTTGAGCCCGACCAGCGCCACCAGGTAGATGCCGACGTACGCGAACTGCTGGGCGCGGAAGTCGTTGACGAAGGCCGGGAGCGCGAATACCACCACGGCCAGGGCGACGAACGCGAGCAGGGTGCGGAGAGTGGCGCGGCTCATCAGACCTTCTTCACCTGCGGCTTGCCGAAGAGACCTGCCGGCCGGACGAGCAGTACGACGAGAATGACGAGAAGCGCGGCCGGAAGCTGGAGCTCGGCGCTGACGAAGTCGACGTAGGTGCCGAGGAGGTTGAGGCCGACACCGAGGATCAGGCCGCCGACGACGGCCCCGACGGGAGAGTCGATGCCGCCGAGCACGGCTGCCGCGAACGCGTAGATCAGGACGGACTGCATCATGTTGGGATCGAGGAAGTTCGTCGGCGCCGTGAGCATCCCGGCGATCGCACCGAGCACGGCCGCGAGGCCCCAGCCGAGGCCGAGCATCCAGGGCACCCTGACGCCGACGAGCCGGGCCTCGGCCGGGTTGACGGCAGCAGCGCGGAGCGCGAGCCCGACCTTCGTGAACTGGAAGAACGCCCAGAGGACCGCAACGGTGACGAGACAGACGACGATCGTGCCGATGTCCTGCACGGAGATGGCGACGCCACCGATGTCGAGCGTTCGCCTCCCGAACGGGCTCTCGACCGCGCGCACCTCGCCGGTCCAGATCCAGGTCGCCAGGCCGTTGATCACGAGAAGCAGGCCGATCGTGACGATCACGACCCGGATCTGCGACCCTCGCTCGACCGGCCGGATCACGGCCTGGTGGATCCCGATGCCGCCGAGGAACGATACGAGCAGGGTCACGGCGAAGGCCGGCCAGTACGAGAAGCCGTGGTTCGTGGTCAGCGTCCACAGGATGTAGGTCGAGAACATCGCCATCTCGCCCTGCGCGAAGTTGATCACCCCGGTGGCGCGGTGGATCAGCACGAGCGCGAGGGCGAGCGCGCCGTAGATGCCGCCGGAGGCGAGGCCCGAGACGACCTGCTGGAAGAAGTCGGCCATCAGTACCCGAGGTAGCTCCGCCGGACGGCCTCGTCGTCGCGCAGCTCGGCGCTCGACCCCGACACTGCGACCTTCCCGACCTCGAGCACGTAGGCCGTTGCCGCCGCGTTGAGGGCGATGCGGGCGTCCTGCTCGACGACGAGCACGGTGAGCCCCTCCTTCTCGTTCAGCTCGCGCACGATGCGGAAGATCTCACGGACGATCAGCGGCGCGAGGCCGAGCGAAGGCTCGTCGAGCATCAGCAGCCGCGGCCTGCTCATCAGGGCGCGGGCGAGCGCGAGCATCTGCTGCTCGCCGCCCGAGAGCGTGCCGGCTCGCTGCTCACCGCGGTCGAGGATCCACGGGAAGTACTCGGCCATCCGATCGATGTCCGCCTTGACCGAGCGATCGCGGCGGGTGTAGGCGCCGAGCCGGAGGTTCTCGACGACCGAGAGCTCGGTGAACGTGCCCCGCCCTTCCGGGACGTGCGCGATCCCGGCCCTGGCGGCCGCCTCGGGCCCGCCACGCAAGGGCTTGCCGTCGAGCAGGATCTCGCCGCTGCGCCTGACCGTGCCGGAGACGGCGCGAAGCGTCGTCGTCTTGCCGGCGCCGTTCGCTCCGAGCACGGCGACCACCGATCCCTCCGGGACCTCGATCGAGACGCCGCGGAGCGCCTGCACGGGCCCGTAACGGGCCTCGACGTCGCGGAGCTCGAGGAGCGCGCTCATTCGTCGTCGCTTCCGAGGTAGGCCTCGATCACGTCGGGGTTCGCCCGGACCTCCGCCGGCGTCCCGTCGGCGATCTTGCGGCCGAAGCTCAGCACGTTGACGTGGTCGGAGATCCGCATCACGAGGCCCATGTGGTGCTCGACGAGGAGCACCGTCAACTCGTGGTCGTCACGCAGCCGCGAGGATGAAGTCGCCGAGCTCCTCCACCTCCTCGTGGTTGAGCCCGCCGGCCGGCTCGTCGAGCAGGAGCAGGCGCGGCTTCGCCGCGAGCGCGCGGGCGATCTCGACCCGCTTCTGGATCCCGTACGGCAGGGCGGCGGCGAGCTGCGCCGGCGCGGCTCCCGAGGCCGACGTAGTCGAGCGTGTCGAGCGCCTCCTTCTCGCCGACGGCTCGACCGAGCGCGTGCGCGCCGACGAGGACGTTCTCGAGCACGGACATCGACCGTGAACAGGTTGATGTTCTGGAACGTGCGCGCGATTCCCTGCTCGACGATGCGGTGGGCCGGCGTCGCGAGCAGCGACCGGCCGTCGAGCTCGAGCTGTCCGGCATCCGGCGTGTAGAGGCGCGTGATCACGTTGAACGCCGTGGTCTTGCCGGCACCGTTCGGTCCGATCAGGCCGGAGATCTGCCCCGCCTCGACGTCGAACGACACGCCGTCGAGGGCGACGATGCCCCCGAAGCGCAAGGTGATCTCCCGAACCGTCAGCAACGTCGCCACTGAGTCGGGGAGGCTACTACTTCACACGGCGCGATGTTCTCACGTTGTCCGGAGTTCGCTCGGGTTGTCTCCGCTGCGTTGCGGGAGAGACCCCGCCGCAGCGCCGGCCGCCGGCCACGCCTCACGGGAGGCGCGGCGCCCAGAGGCCGGCGAGGCCGATCGCGGCGGCGAGCAGGGCCGCGGCGACGGCGACGAACGCCGCGCTCACCTCCTGCGGCTTCTCGGTCCGGGCGACGACACGGCCGAGCCGGTCGTACACGGCATCCAGCCCGCCGGCGTCCGTGGCCTCGAAGGTGGACGCCCCCGTGCTCTCGGCGATCCGGGCGAGGGTCTCCCGGTCGGGAGGGACCGGAACCATGATCTCCTCGCCGCCCCGGAAGATCGTCACGGTGCCGGTGAGCGTCCCGAGCGCGATCGTGTAGACGGGCACCCCGGCCCGCTGTGCCAGCCGAGCGCCCTCGTCCGGCTCGAGCACGCCGCGCGTCTGCGAGCCGTCGGAGAGGAGGACGACCGCGCCGAGCGGCTCCCCGAGGTCGAGTGGCGCGCCGTCGACCGACTCGCCTGCGACCGGGATGTTCTCGCCGGTCGACAGCTGCACCAGCTCGACGCCTCTGGCCACGGCATCGCCGATGGCGGTGCCGAATCCGGGCGTCAGGGAGGCGATCCCGTCCTTCAGGAGCTTGCGATCGGTCGTCGGCGTGGTCACCACGACGGGGTCGTCGTCGAACGCCACGAGCCCGACCTTGACCCGGCCCGGCACCTTGTCGGCGAACGAGGTGATCGCGGCACGGGCGGCATCGAGCCGGTTCGGCGCCACATCCGTCGCGTTCATCGAGACAGACACGTCGACCACGAGCACGACGGTCGCGCGGTCGGAGGTCGCCGCGAGAGACAGCCGCGGCCGGGCGACGGCGACACAGAGCAACGCGATCGTGACGAGCAGCAGCCCGGCCACGAGATGGCGCTTCCAGCTCGAGCGGCCGGCGACCGAGGCCAGCACCGCCAGGTTCGGGAACACGATCCCCTCCCTGAGCGGCCTCCGCTCGATCCAGATGTAGGCCGCGAGCGCGAGCAGTGGGACCGACGAGCGTGGCGAGCAGCAGCGGTGATCCGAAGCTCATCGCGCCCTCGCACAGACGGCACGTACCTGCACCTCGGCCCGCGGGCCGGCGGCGTCCGACGCGGTGATGCGCGCGACGACGACTCCGTCGACGACGACGCGTCTGCACGCGGACGGAGCCGAGCTGCGCGGGCGACGGCGGCGACTGCTGACGGAAGGCAGTAGCGGACGTCGAGCCCACGAGCCGAGACCCGACCGGGCACGCAACCCGCGTCGTCGTCGAACGGCTCCTGAGAGGAGCGTTGACGACGACGCTGCGCAGAGGCTGCGTCGGCTTGATCACGGCAGCGTGAGCGGTACTTCCCGTCAGGGCGCGGCCGCCGCCGCCACTCGTCGGAATGCAGCCGATGAACGGCTGGAAGCTCGTCGCTCCCTCCCCTGTGCGCGTGCG
This sequence comes from uncultured Thermoleophilia bacterium, assembly GCA_963792455.1. Classification (GTDB taxonomy): domain Bacteria; phylum Actinomycetota; class Thermoleophilia; order Gaiellales; family Gaiellaceae; genus Gaiella. The sequence continues at coordinate 253,964 of CAWBWA010000011.1, read as the reverse complement.
CACGGCACGGAAGAGCAGGCTGCGACGCGTCGTGACGCCCGGGCCGACCGGGCTTCCCGGCTCACCGCGGAACGAGACGTCGACATCGCGGGCGACGACGCGCGCGTCGGTGCCGCCGACCACGTACCCGGCGAGCGGACACGCGAGCTCGTAGTCGACGCCCCCGGCGGGCACGACGACCCACGGGCCCGCGACCGGAAGGCAGACGCGCAGGCCGTCACATTCGCCCGCGGCGAGGGCGGGACCGGCCGAGAGCGCGCCGAGCACGAGCCCGCCGACGCCGAAGAGAATGGCCACGTGCCTTCTCACAGCGGCCGCCGCGTCCAGACGAGCGAGAGACCGGAGGCAACGAGGAGGAGCACCACTCCGGCGCCGGCGAAGGCTGCCGTGACCTCGCGCTCCTCACGCCTCGTGCCGAGTCGGCTACCGAGATCGCGGTAGACCTGCCTCAGGCGCCCTGCCGTGGGGGCGGCGGCGTACCGGCCCCCCGTGATGCGGGCGACCTCGCGCAGCGTCCGGGTATCGGGAGAGACGGTCACCTTCTGCTCGAGGCCGCCCGGGAGCGGCACCTCGACCACCGCCTCACGCGTGCCGAGCGCCACCGTGTTGACCGGCACCCCGAGCCTTCTGGCCTCCTCGGCAGCCGCGACCGGCGTTCGCTGCCCCGAGGTCTGCTCTCCGTCGGAGAGCAGCAGCACCGTCGCCGGGGGTGCGTCCTCCGGAGTCGGCTGCCGCGCGTCCAGGCCGGGGCGTGCAGCCGCGACCGAGCGGTCGATCGCGTCGCCGAGCGCCGTCCCCGAGGCGAGCCTGATCTGGTCGAGCGCAGTTCGGGCCGCATCGCGGTCGGTCGTCGGCGGCAGCACGAGCGAGGCCCGGGTCGAGAAGGTGACGATGCCGACGGAGTAGCTCTTTGGGGCGACCTCGAGGAACACACGGGCAGCGGCGACCGCGGCCGCGAGGCGCGAGGGCTCGCACGTCGGTGGCGGCCATCGAACGAGACGTGTCGAGCGCGAGGATGACCGTCGCCTGGCGACCCGGGACGGGGAGGTTCGCCCGCGGCCGTGCCACGCCCACGACGAGCGCGGCGAGGGCCACGAGCGCGAGGACGTAGGGCAGGATCCTCCTGACCCGGCGCGGCGCCGGGGTGGAGGCCGCGACCAGGGCCGGGTTCCCGAACCGGGCCCCGTGGGCCTTGCGGCGGCGCTCGCCGATCACGAGCAGCGCTACCAGTACGGGAAGGACGAGCAGTGCCAGCAGCGCGAGCGGGGTGCCGAAGCTCATCGCCGCCTGCCCAGGTGAGAAGCAAGGGTACGCAGCCAGTCCCCGCCCGTCGAGAGGACGACGTGAGAGGCGTGGGCGGCGGCGAGATCGTCCGCGACACCGCGCCGCTCGCGCGCGGCCGCCTCCGCGAACCGTGCCCGAAGGCCTGCATCGCCGGTGTCCACACGGAGCCGCGCCCCTGTCTCCGGATCTGCGAACCACACCTCACCGACGTCGACGAGCTGCTCCTCGCGCGGATCGCGGATCTCGACCGCGAGTACGTCGTGGCGTGCGTGGAGATCGACGAGCTGCTGCTTCCAGTCTCGAGGGCCGCGGAAGTCGGAGACGACGGCGACGAGCGAGCGCTGACGGGCGACGGCACCGACCAGCGTGAGCGCCGGGGCGAGCTCCGGCGCAACGCCGCCACCGCGTGTCCTCGTCGCCGAGGGCGAGCAACAGCCCTACGAGGCCGGCACGGCCCTGCCTCGGTGGCAGCGGGGAAGGCGCACCGCTCCCGAACGAGATGAACCCGACCCGGTTTCCGCGGAGGCTCGCGGCGTGACCGAGAGCCAGTCCGACGCCGAGGGCGACGTCGGCCTTACGGCGGTCGGCCGTTCCGAATCCCATCGACAGCGTGCGATCGAGCACGACCCACGTCACGAGGACGCGCTCCGCGAGCTGCACGCGCACGTGCGGCTCCTGCGTGCGGGCCGTCACGTTCCAGTCGATCAACCGAACGTCGTCACCCGGCACGTACGGGCGTACCTGGGCGAGCTCGCTGCCGCGGCCGAGCAGGTGCGACCGATGCTCGCCCGCAAGAAGGCCGTCGACCCGCCGGCCGATCGAGAGCTCGAGGGCCCGGAGCAGCGGCTCCGGCATCGGCCCGGGGCCGGGGCGCTCCGGCGTCTCGACGACACCGAATGCCCGCAGGCTAGCCCTGGTCATTCACCTGGCGTGATCAGGGCTCGTCATGCAGCGACCGGCCTCCCCAGCTCGAGCGGCGGGGCGGCGACCGTCGCGAGGACCGCGTCGAGGATGTCGTCGGCCGTCCGCTGCTCGGCGAGCGCACGGTAGGTGAGCACGAGCCGGTGACGCAGCGCGTCCTTGGCGAGCGCCCGGAGGTCGGTGCCGAGCACGTAGTCCCGGCCGTGGATCAGCGCGAGAGCGCGTGCGCTCTGGACGAGCGCGATCGGGCCACGTGGGCTGGCCCCGTACTCGATCAGACCGGTGAGCTCGGTCAGCCCGACTGCGGCCGGATTGCGGGTGGCCTCGGCGAGGGAGACGGCGTAGGCCACGAGCGAGGGATCGACGTAGACGTCGAGCACGGCCTGCTGGAGCTGCTTCAGGGATTCGAGCTCGAGCACCTGCCGCACGACCGCGGGAGCGACGAGCGACCGCTGCACCACGGTCAGCTCCTCGTCGCGGCTCGGGTAGCCGACGACGACCTTCAGCATGAAGCGGTCGATCTGCGCCTCGGGGAGGGGATAGGTGCCTTCCGACTCGATCGGGTTCTGCGTCGCCATGACCAGGAAGGGCTGGGGCACGAGGTGGGTTTCGTGACCGATCGTCACCTGGCGCTCCTGCATCACCTCGAGCAGTGCCGACTGCACCTTTGCCGGCGCGCGGTTGATCTCGTCGGCGAGGAGGAAGTTGCAGAAGACCGGCCCCTCCTCGGTGTCGAAGCCGCCGGTGTCGGGCCGGTAGATGCGAGTCCCGACGAGATCGCTCGGCACCAGGTCGGGCGTGAACTGGACGCGCCGGAACGTCCCCCCGAGCACGGCCGCAGTCGTCTTGATCGTCAGCGTCTTCGCGAGACCCGGCACGCCCTCGATCAGAAGGTGGCCGCCCGCGACGAGGCAGACGAGCACCCGCTCGAGCATCTCGTCCTGGCCGGCAATGATCCGCTTGACCTCGACGAGTGCCTCCTCCAGCTGCGTGCGATGATCGGCGGGCTCGCCGGTCGGCGGGGTCTCGGCAATGGACATCGGCTTCTCCTTCGCGGTGGCTTCGGCGCTCGAGCCAGCGTAGACAGGGAACCTCGGACCGCGCGTGAATCAACGGTTAAGACGGGAGCCGTCGTTTCGGGACGGATCACGCCTCCAGGATCACGCCGTGCTCTGGATGGTTGATCGGGAATACGCGCACGCGCGCTGGGGGCCTGCACGCGGCGCATCGCGCCCGTCTCGATCAACAGCAAGGCAACCAGCCTTGCCGCCGATCGAGCCGAACACGCTGCTTGGTGCAGGCCCTCCCCGACACGCACGCCTATTCCCGATCAACCATCTAGGATCACGCCGTGGACCTCCGCGACACCCCCGACGAGGCGCAGTTCCGCAGCGAGCTGTGCGCCTGGCTCGAGGCGAACCTCCCCTCGGGCCTGAGGGGGCACCGCGGTGGGGCGGCCCGCTACTCGGACGACGCGATCCGTGACTGGAGCCGGATGCTCTACGAGGCGGGCTACGTCGGGCTCACCTGGCCGAAGGAGTACGGAGGAGGCGGCAAGCCGTACAGCTACCAGGCGATCTTCCTCGAGGAGATGGCGCGCGCCGAGGCGCCGCAGCACCTCGGCGTGATCGGGCTCGGCATGGCCGGGCCGACGATCATCGCGCTCGGGACCGAGGCCCAGAAGGCCCGCTACCTGCAGCCCCTCCTCTCGGCGGACGAGATCTGGTGCCAGGGATTCTCGGAGCCCGATGCCGGCTCCGATCTCTCCGCGGTCCGCACGAGCGCGCGCCTCGAGGGCTCGAACTTCGTCGTCGACGGCCAGAAGGTGTGGTCGTCGTACGCGCACATCGCCGACTGGTGCATCCTGATCACGCGCAGCGACCCGGCCTCGTCGGGCCATGCCGGCCTGACGTACCTGATCGTCGACATGAAGGCGCCGGGCGTCGAGGTGCGGCCGCTGCGCCAGATCACCGGCGAGGCGGAGTTCAACGAGATCTTCTTCGACGGCGTCGAGGTGCCCATCGAGAACGTGATCGGCGACGTCGGCGGCGGCTGGCAGGTCGCGATGACGACGCTGCTCCACGAGCGCGGGACGCTCGGGTTCGCGCTCACGGCCGCGCTCGAGGTGACGGTCGGGAAGCTGATCGAGCTCGCCCGCGACCGCGGCGCGACGCCGGTGCAGCGCGACGCGATCGCACGGGAGTGGATCGAGCTCCAGGCACTGCGCTACACGGCCAACCGCTCGCTCTCGGCGTTGATGAAGACGGGCATCCCGGGCCCGGAAGGATCGATCCTGAAGCTGCAGTGGTCCGAGGCGATGCAGCGGGTGACGAAGCTCGCGCTCGAGCTCCTCGGGCCGGACGCGCAACTGCTCGCCGACAACGCACCCTACGGCGGCTACTGGCAGCACGCACAGCTCCGCAGCCGGGGCAACACGATCGAGGCCGGCACCTCGGAGATCCTGCGCAACATCATTGCCGAGCGCGTGCTCGGCCTGCCGAGGTCGAGGTAGCGTGGACTTCGCATTCACGCCGGAGCAGGAGGAGCTGCGCGCCCAGGCGCGAGCCTTCCTGGCGGCCAACGAAGAGCCGTCCTGGCAGGAGCTCGCGGAGCTCGGCTGGACCGGGGTCTCGGTAACGGAGGAGAACGGAGGCGCCGGGCTCGGCTTCCTCGAGGAGGCGATCCTGTTCGAGGAGATGGGGCGCGCCCTGACGCACGCGCCGTTCTGGTCGACGGTCGCCGTCGTGCTGCCCGCGCTCCCGGGCGACCTGCAGGCCGAGGTGGCCCGCGGCGAGGCGAGCTGGACGCTCGCGAGCGGCCCGCTCGTCGCCGACCTCGACACCGCCACGCGAATCGCATATGTCGGCGGCGACACGATCTGGGAGCTCGACGGGGCCGAGCGCGAGGTGCTGCAGACGAACGACGTGACCCGGCCGCTCGGCGTCGTGTCGGGCGGTGCGGCCGGCCGACGGCTCGCGAGCTCCGAGCTGCTCCCGCAGCTTCGGGCACGCTCCCTCGCGGCCCTCGCCCTCGAGGCGTGCGGCGTCGGGTCGCGGGCGCTCGAGCTCGCGGTCGACTTCGCGAAGGAGCGCCACCAGTTCGGCAAGCCGATCGGCACCTACCAGGCGGTCTCGCACCCGCTCGCCACGACACTGATGGAGCTCGAGCTCGGCCGCTCGCTCGCGCTCTTCGCGGCCTGGTGCATCGCCGAGGACGACGTCCGCGCTCCCCTCGCCGCGGCGGCGGCGAAGGCGCTCTGCGCGGACGCGGCGGTGGCCGCCTGCGAGCGCTCGATCCAGGTGCACGGCGGGATCGGGTTCACCTGGGAGCACGTCCTGCACCGGCTCTACAAGCGGGCCCTCGGGATTCAGGCCTGGGAGGCGTCGGGCGGCGCAGCTTCGCTCCGAGATCGCCGCATCATCTGCTCGAAGGCGACAGGAGGTGACATGCAAGGGCTGACGATGGACTACGAGCTCAACGTGCCGGCGATCCTGCGACGAGGAGAGGAGCTCTTCGGCCACAAGACGATCGTGAGCCGGCTGCCCGACAAGAGCTGGCACACGCTACACGTACGAGGACTTCGCCAGGCGTTCGAAGCAGCTTGCGCTGGCGCTGCGCAACGAGCTCGGCCTGGTCGACGGAGACCGCGTCGCCACGTTCGCCTGGAACCACCACGAGCACCTCGAGACGTACATCGGCGCGCCTGTCGGTGGGTTCGTCACGCACACGCTGAACCTCCGGCTCCATCCCGACGACCTCACCTACATCGCGACCCACGCCGGCGACCGGGTTCTGATCGCGGACAAGACGCTCTGGCCGCTGGTCGAGGCGTTCAAGGACCGGGTCGGCTTCGAGCACGTGATCGCGATCGGTGCCGGGCGAGACCCCGCCCGGCGCGATCGACTTCGAGGAGCTGCTCGCGACTGCCGATCGCCGACGACTTCGCGTACCGCGACATCGACGAGCGCTCTGCGGCGGCGATGTGTTACACGAGCGGCACCACGGGGCAGCCCAAGGGCGTCGTCTACTCGCATCGCGCGATCGTGCTCCACTCGCTCGCCTCGACGCAGTCGAGCTCGCTCGGGATCTCGCGAGACCGACGCCGTGCTGCCCGTCGTGCCGATGTTCCACGCGAATGCGTGGGGCTTCCCGTTCACCTGCACGCTGGTCGGCTCGAAGCAGGTCTTCCCCGGCCCGCACCTCGACCCCGGTTTCGCTGCTCGACGCCTTCGTCGAGCAGGAGGTCACGCTCACGGCGGGCGTACCGACGATCTGGATGGGGATCCTGCAGATGCTCGACGCCGAGCCCGGACGGCTGGGATCTCTCGCGGCTGCGAACGATGATCGTCGGCGGCTCGGCAGCGCCGCAGGCGATGATCGAGGGCTTCCAGCGCCGCCACGGCCTCCACATCACCCACGCCTGGGGCATGACCGAGATGGCGCCGATGGGCACGATCTCGTCGCTCTCGAGCCGCGAGCTCGCGCTCTCCGAAGACGAGCAGTTCGCCTACCGGGCCAAGCAGGGTCTCCCCGCTCCGTTCGTCGAGATTCGCGCCCGCGGCGGCGAGGGGCTCGTCCCCTGGGACGGTGCCACGATGGGCGAGCTCGAGGTGCGCGGCCCGTGGATCTCGTCGTCGTACTACGACGCGCCCGAGGCAAGCGATCGCTGGACCGAGGACGGCTGGTTCAAGACCGGCGACATCGTCACGATCGAGCCCCACGGCTACGTCGAGATCCAGGATCGCTCGAAGGACCTCGTCAAGTCGGGCGGCGAGTGGATCTCCACCGTCGCGCTCGAGAACGCCCTGATGGGCCACCCCGCCGTCGCAGAGGCGGCCGTGATCGCGGTGCCGGACGACAAGTGGTCGGAGCGCCCGCTGGCCGTGATCGTGTTCCGCGAGGGGCAGACGGCCGACGCACGACGAGCTGCGGGAGTTCCTCGCGCCCCACTTCGCGAAGTGGTGGCTGCCGGAGCGCTTCGAGGCGGTCGACGAGATCCCGAAGACGGCCGTGGGCAAGTTCCGCAAGACAGCTCTGAGAGAGCGCTTCACGTCGTAGGGGCGAGGCGTGCCTCGCCCCTACGAGACACCCCTGACCCGAGGAGGATCGTTGGGAACGTTCGTCACCACCGAGCACGAGGGCGCGGTCGCCCTCGTCACGATCGACAATCCGCCGATGAACGCGCTCGCGGCCGCGCTCCTGGTCGAGCTCGAGGCCGAGCTCGACCGGCTCGACGGCGACCCGGCGACCCGGGCGATCGTCCTGCTCGGCGCCGGCGACCGCGCCTTCGTCGCAGGGGCGGACATCAAGGAGTTCCCGGCGCTGCGCGAGGCGGGCGGCACCGAGGGTGGCGCGGCGCGCGGGTTGCACTCGGTTGGGCGCCGCATGGACGCGGCGCACACGCCGTTCGTGGCCGCGATCAAGGGCTACTGCCTCGGTGGCGGCCTCGAGCTCGCCATGTGCTGTGACGTGCGCATCTGCGCCGACGACGCCAAGCTCGGCCAGCCGGAGATCAAGCTCGGCCTGATCCCGGGAGGCGGCGGCACCCAGCGGCTCCCGCGGCTCGTCGGCCTCGGCCGGGCCAACCTCCTCAACCTCGGGGGCGAGTTCATCGACGCCGAGACGGCTGCTGCGTGGGGTCTCGTCGAGCAGGTCGTGCCTCGCGACGAGCTGATCTCGAGGGCAACGGCGGTTGCCGCCGGCTTTGCCGCCCAGTCACCCTATGCGGTCGCGGTGATCCGCGAGCTGGCCCGCACGACCCGCGACCTCTCACTCGAAGAAGGGCTGCGGCGCGAGGCGGACGGATTCCGCCGTTGCCTGATGAGCGAGGACGGGCAAGAGGGTGTGGCAGCCTTCATGGAGAAGCGCGCGCCGAACTTCACCGGCCGCTGATGCAGGCGATCGTGCTCGAGGGGATCGGCGGGCCGGAGGAGCTCGTCCTGCGTGACGTCCCGGAGCCGGTCGTCGAGGCGGGACAGGCCGTCGTCGAGGTGAGGGCCGCCGCGATCAACTTCCTCGAGATCCTGATCCGGCGCGGCCTCTACCCGCAGATGCCGGAGCTGCCGTGGGTTCCCGGCGTGGAGGTGGCGGGCACGACGGCAGACGGCCGTCGCGTGCTCGGCCTGGTTCGCTCGAGCGGAGGCGGCTACGCGGCGCAGGCGGCACTCGACGAGCAGTGGCTGTTCGACCTCCCCGACGAGGCGTCGTTCGAGCAGGGCGCCGCCTTCCTGATGGCGTACCTGACGGCCTGGATCCCCCTCACCCGGCAGGCTTCGGTCGGCTCCGGGTCGCGTGTCCTCGTCCACGCCGCGGCGGGTGGGGTCGGGAGCGCCGCAGTCGTCGCCGCAGCCCACCTCGGGGCGGAGGTCGTGGCGACCGTGGGCTCGGCCGACAAGCTGGGGCTCCCGCTCTCGCTGGGGGCGGCCCAGGCGGTCACGTACGACCGGCTCGCCGAGATCGAGCCCGTCGATGTCGTGCTCGATCCCGTCGGCGGGCAGCTCTTCGCCGAGTCGCTCTCGTTGCTGCGGCCGCTCGGGGTCGCCGTCGCGATCGGTTTCGCAGGCGGACCGTGGCCCTCTCTCGACCCGGCGCTGCTCGTGGGACGCAACGTCGGCGTGCAGGGCTTCTACCTGGGGAGGCTGATGCAGCGCCAACCCGCGCTCGTGCGGGAGGTTGCACTCGAGCTGCTGGGCCTCTGGAGCCAGGGGCATGTGCACCCGATCGTCGGCGCGACCTTCCCGCTCGCCGAGGCGCCGGCGGCACACCGCCTGATCGAGGAACGGCGTTCCACGGGCAAGGTCGTGCTCGTCCCGTGAAAGCGATCGTCACCGGCGGAGCCTCGGGGCTCGGTGCCGCGATTGTCGCCCGGCTCGAGGCGGAAGGCTTCGAGGTCGACGTGCTCGATCTGGCCACCGGCTTCGACGTGACCGACAGCGGCCGGTGGGACGCCGTCGGGCCGGTCGACGTCGCCTGCCTGAACGCAGGGGTGCTCGGTGGCCCGTCGGACCCGACCGAGATCACGCTCGGGAGCTATCGCAGGGCGATGGCCGTCAACGTGGACGGCGTCTTCTTCGGGATCAGGCGTCTCGCGGGGGTGATGCCGGAGGGCGGCAGGATCGTCGCCACCGCCTCGCTTGCGGGCCTGACGGCGATGCCGGACGACCCGGTCTACGCGGCCACGAAGCACGCCGTCGTCGGGCTCGTCCGCAGCGTCGCCCCGACGCTGGCCACCCGGGGAATCTCGATCAACGCGGTCTGCCCCGGGATCGCCGACACGCCCATGCTGACCGGGGCCGCGCGCGAGGCGATCGCCGCGGCAGGCTTCCCGCTCGTCACGGCCACCGACGTCGCCGACGCCGTCTGGCTCGCCCTTGGCTCCGGGTTGACCGGCCATGCCTGGGCGATTCAGCCGGGGCGGGCGCCGGCCGACTTCCGCTTCCCGAACGTTCCCGGCGCCCGCACCGTCGAGGGCGTCGTCGGCCCACCGCCCCCACTGACGCCATGACGCGGAGCGCCTTCACGAGCCCCAACGCACCGCATGCCGTCGGCCCCTACTCCCAGGCCGTCGCCTCCGGCGACCACGTGTTCCTCTCCGGGCAGACACCGATCGATCCAACCACCGGAGCGCTCGTCGACGCCGACGTCGCCGGTCAGGCGCAGCGCTGCTTCGACAATCTCGAAGCCGTGCTCGCCGCAGCGGCGCTCACCTTCGACGACGTGATCAAGGTCAACGTCTATCTGACGTCGATGGACGACTTTGCCGAGATGAACGTGGTCTACGCCCGCCAGTTCACGGAGCCGTTTCCCGCCAGGACGACGGTCGCCGTGGCGGCATTGCCGCTCGGAGCGCGGATCGAGATCGAGCTCGTCGCCAGGCGTCCCTAGATCTGTGTAGAGGTAGAGGCTGAAGCCTCACCCCTACGCGAACTGCCAGGGGTCGCCGGCGGCGTAGCTCTTCAGGATCCGGCGCGCCACGACCATCCGGTGCACCTCGTCGGGCCCGTCGTAGATCCGCCCCGCTCGCGCCTGCATCGCCATCTCCGCCAGCGGTGTCGCGTCCGTGAGCCCCCGGGCACCGTGGACCTGGATCGCACGGTCGATCACGTCGTTCAGCACCCCGGCCGCGTAGAACTTGAGCAACGACACCTCGACGCGCGCCTCCGAGCCCTCGTCGATCTTGCGGGCCGTGTCCATCGTCAGGAGCCTGCAGGCCTGGATCCCGGCTGCCGAGTCGGCGATCCAGTTCTGCACCGTCTGCTTGTCGGCCAGGGGCCCTCCGAACGCCTCGCGCTCGAGCGCGTACGAGCACATGAGATCGAACGCGCGCTGCATCTGGCCGAGCCACCGCATGACGTGGTGGATCCGCCCCGGGCCGAGCCGCTTCTGCGCGAGCCGGAACGCCTCCCCTCGCTCGCCGAGCGTGTTCGTGAGCGGTACCCGTACGCCCGCGTACCGCACCTCGCAGTGCGTGTTCCAGCCTCGCCCCTTGTGGCCCATCACCGGGGTCGGCGCGACCTCGATGCCGGGCGTGTCCGTCGGCACGAGGATCATCGAGCCCCGCTTGTAGGTCTCGGCATCCGGGTCCGTGATCGCGAACACGATCCCGAACGTCGAGCGGTCGGCGCCGCTCGAGAACCACTTGTGCCCGTCGATCACCCAGTCGTCTCCGTCGACCACCGCCCTCGCGCGCAGCAGCGTCGGATCGGAGCCGGCCACGTCCGGCTCCGTCATCGAGAAGAACGAGCGCGCACGCCCGGCGACGAGCGGCTCGAGGAACTGCTCCTTCTGCTCGGCCGTACCGAAGTGATGCAGGATCTCGGCGTTGCCCGCGTCGGGAGCCTGGCAGCCGAAGACGAGCTGCGCCCAGCGGGAGCGGCCGATCTCCTCGTTCATGCAGGCGTAGTAGAGAAAGCCGTCGCCCGTGCCGCCTGCCTCCGGCGGCATGTGCGGCGCCCAGAGCCCCGTCACGCGCGCCTTCTCCTGCAGGCTCGCGACGAGCCCCTGCGCCTCGTCGTCCTCGCGATCGAGCAGGTTCTCGTTCGGATAGACGTGCCGCTCCATGAACTCCCGGTAGTGCGACCGGCGCTCGAGATACGCCGGCGGGAAGAGTGACGTGCTCACACCAGTAGGATCACTCACATGCGCCTCGCTCTGCAACTCGGGTACGACGACCCGGTCGGAGGCATCGCCCTCGCGCAGGAGGCCGACCGGCTCGGGTTCCACTCGGTCTGGACGTCCGAAGCCTACGGCACGGACGCGGTCACGCCGATGGCATGGATCGCGGCGACCACCGGGCGCATCGCGGTCGGCAGCGCGATCATGCAGATGCCGGCCCGTTCGCCGGCGGCGACGGCGACGACCGTGGCGACGCTCGACATCCTTTCCGGCGGGCGGGTGCTGCTCGGTCTCGGCACCTCCGGCCCGCAGGTCGCGGAGGGCTGGCACGGCCAGCCGTGGGGGAAGCCGCTGACGCGGACGCGGGAGTACGTCGAGATCGTGCGCACGATCCTCCGCCGCGAGGAGCCGCTCGAGCATCACGGTGACCACTACGACATCCCCTACACCGGGCCGGGCGCGACGGGCCTCGGGAAGCCGCTGAAGATCATCGTGCATCCCGCCAGGCGCGAGGTACCGATCTACCTGGCCGCGATCGGGCCGAAGAACGTCGCACTCACGGCAGAGATCGCCGACGGGTGGCTGCCGATCTTCTTCTCGCCCGAACGGGCGCCCGGGGTTCACGGCCCCGCGCTCGAGGAGGGATTCGCGCTCCGCGGCGGACGGCCCGACGGCTGGGATCTCGCGCCGCTCGTACCCGTCGTCATGGACGACGACGTCCAGGCCTGCCGCGACTTCCTGAAGCCGATGCTCGCCCTCTACGTCGGCGGCATGGGCGCGCGCGGTCAGAATTTCTACAATCGTCTCGCTCGGCGCTACGGCTTCGAGGACGAGGCGATCCTGATCCAGGATCGCTACCTCGCCGGGCGCAAGGGAGACGCGGCGGCGGCTGTCCCCGACGCGCTCGTGGACGAGATCGCGCTCGTCGGCGACCGCTCGCGGATCGCCGACCGGCTTGCCGCGTGGCAGGAGAGCGGCGTCACCACGCTCGTGTTGCAGGCGAGGCAGCCGGAGGCGCTGCAGGCGCTGGCAGAGCTGACGGGTTGAACGACGCGCTCGCGGAGGCGCTCGGCACCACCATCACGCGAACGACCCAGCTCGCGGGAGGCGCCTCGAAGGAGGCCTGGGCCGTGCACACGGCGGACGGCCGCGAGCTGCTGCTGCGTCGCGCCGGCGGAGGGGTGATCCACCTCGACACGCTCACGCTCCACCAGGAGTTCGACGTGCTGGTGGCGGCGCGGGCGGCGGGAGTGAGGGTTCCCGAGCCGATCGCCTACCTCGGCGATCTCGACGGTCGCGAGTCGTTCGTGATGGAGCTCGTGCACGGCGAGACGATCGGGCGCCGGATCGTCAAGGCGCCTCCAGCGGGGCTCGACCTGCAGATGGCGGAAGAGCTCGCGAAGATCCACGCGATCCCGCCGCAGACGCTGCCGTTCCTGCCGGGCCCCGACCTGTGGCAAAGAATGTACGCCGAGCTCGACACCGTCGACGAGCCGCACCCGGCGATCGAGCTCGGGATCGTCTGGTGCCGGGAGCGGCTTCCGCTCGAGCGCGCTCGCGTCGTCACCCACGGCGACTTTCGGCTCGGCAACCTGATGGTGGACGAGGATGGGCTCGTCGCCGTCCTCGACTGGGAGTTTGCCCACCTCTCCGACCCGGCCGAAGATCTCGCCTGGCCGCTCGTCCGCTCCTGGCGCTTCGGCCAGGACGCCCGGCGACTCGGGGGGATCGGCGACGTCGAGCCGTACCTCGAGCGCTACGCGGAGCTGACCGGCATCGAGATCCCGCCGGACGAGCTGCTCGCCTGGGAGGTCCTCGGCAACTGCAAGTGGGCGATCGGTGCGCTCACCCAGGCACGCCGCCACCTGCGCGGCGAGGAGCGCAGCGTCGAGCTCGCGATCCTCGGGCGGCTCGCAGTCGAGATGGAGTACGAACTGCTCGATCTGATCGCGAGCCCGGACGACAGGCTGAAGCCCGTCGCCGACAGGCTGAAGCCTGTCGCCGCCGACCGCCCGACTGCCGCGGAGCTCGCGACCGCCGTGCGGGAGTTCCTCGAGACGGAGATCCTGCCGACGCTGCACGACCATCGCCTCCGCTTCCGCACGCTCGTCGCGATGAACGCACTCTCGATCGTCGAGCGCGAGGCACCGGGCCCGGTGGAGGGCGACTGGGAGACGGCGCGCCGGATCCGGGCCGGCGACGTCCACGCGGGCGACCTCGCGGAGCTGCGCGCCCAGGTGGCCGCGAAGCTCACGATCGCCAGCCCGAAGTACCTGGAGCGCTACCGGTGAGCGGAACGACGCGCCGGCGGATCTACCTCATGCGCCACGGCGCCGTCGCGTACTTCGACGACGCGGGACACCCGGTACCGCCCGACACGGTGCCGCTGACCGAGGAGGGCCGCGCCCAGGCCGAGGCGGCACGTGAGCTGCTCGCGGGAATCGCGTTCGACCGCGTGATCGCGAGCGGCCTCCCCCGGACGATGGAGACTGCGGCCCTCGCCGCCCCCGGGTGCGAGGTCGAGGCGTGGCCCGATCTCCGGGAGATCCGCGGCGACAAGCTCTCGTCCATCCCACCGGCCGAGCTCGAGGTGGCGTTCGTGCACGCGTTCCGTGGGGTCGTCCCGAACGAGAAGCGCTTCCTCGGCGGCGAGACGATCGGCGAGCTGTTCGATCGGGTCGTCCCGGCTCTCGACCGGCTGCTCGCCGACGACACCTGGGACACGGTGCTGCTCGTTCTCCACGGGGCCGTCAACCGCGCGATCCTCTCCCACGCTCTCACGGGGCAGCGGATGTTCCTGGGGCACTTCGAGCAGGCGGCCGGCTGCGTCAACATCCTCGACGTCGGCGACGGCTGGATCGTCCGCGCGGTGAACGTGAGCCCGCCCGACCTCGCCCACCGCACCACGCGGATGACGACGATGGAGGGCTACTGGCAGCGGTACCGCGGGCGCCCGGCGGTCACCGGCGACGCGGCCGGAAACGACGACGGGGCCGGCGATGCCGGCCCCGTCGGTCGCGCGTGAGTCGGGTTCAGGCTATTCGTCGCACTTGACGCGCGAAACGGGCGTGAACGTCCCGTTCGTGAACTTCGCGAGCCACTCGCATTTGATCGGGAACTGGCTCGTCGCGCCGGTCTTCTGCTTGACGCCCGGGAGCAGGAACGGGTTCGCCTGGTTCCAGGTCCGGAACGCCTTCATGATCGAGGCACGCGTCGGGTTGTTGCCCGCCTTGTACAGAAGCTCCACGAAGGCTTCGGCGGTCGCGACCCCGTAGAGGTTGAGTGCATCGGTGACGCGGCCCTTGGGGTAGTACTTGGCCATCACCTGCTTGTAGAGCTTGATCCCGGCGTCGTTGTCCCACTTCGGGTTCGCCGGATCCTTCGCGTACTGCGTGGTGAACGTCCGGTCGACGAGGACGCCGCCGCCGTTCGCCTTTGCGAGCGTCAGGAACGTGTCGGTGGCCGACACCGAGTTCGTGTAGACGACCTCGGGTGACCACTTGAGCGCGCCCGCGGTGGCGTACGCCTGCACCGTCTTGGTCGGCGTCGCGAGGATGACGAACACGGTCGCGCCGGTCGCCTTCAGCTTTGCGATCTGCGAGCCGACACTGGGTGCCGTGACCTCGAACGGCTCCTTGCCGACGATGTTCGAGGTCTTGGCGCCGAGACCCTCCTCGAGGCCCTTGATGTAGTCCTTGCCGTAGTCGTCGTTCTGGTAGAGCACGGCGATCTTGGCATTCGGGCTGTTCCGGGCGATCGCCTGGCCGTAGAGCTTGCCCTCGAACTGGTACGCGGGCTGCCAGCCGGTCGTCCACGGGTACTGCTTCCAGTCCGCACCCCACGTCGTCGCACCCGTCGAGACGAGCATGTGCGGAACCTTCTTCGAGTTCAGGTACGGCCGAATCGCGGTGTTGACCTCGGTGCCGAGCGAGCCGACGATCGCGAACACGTTGTCCTGCTCGACGAGCCCACGCGTGAGCTGCACGGCCTGCGTCGGCGAGTACTGGTCGTCCTTGTAGTTCCAGACGATCTGGCGGCCGTAGACGCCGCGCTTCCCGTCCGGTCCACGACGGGCGTTGATGTACGAGAAGTACGCCTTCATCGCGACCGGGATCGTCGCGTACAGCGACGCGGGCCCGGACAGCGGGAACGTGCCGCCGATCTTGACGGACGTCGCGGTGACGCCGGTCTCGGTCGTCGCCGTCGATGCCGTCGACGCCGTGACTCCGAGCGCCGCAACGATCGCGAGCACGACGATCATGATTCTGCGCATGGACACTCCTTCAGTGAGGTCGAGCTATTCCGTGAGCGAAACGTTTTGAAGGGACGACCATAACCGCCCTTTCACCAAGACGCCAGGGTCGCGCGTTTGTTGGCTCAGCCGAGACCGATCTCCTTTGCCAGGGCCTCGGCCTCGTCGAGGTCGTCGGAGATCGCATCGATCCCGCTCGCCCAGATCGACGGGTCGGTGAGGTCGAGGCCGACCATCCGCGCGAGCTCCTGCGGCGGTTTCGAGCCCCCTGCCCGCAGGAGGTCGAGATACGGAGCGACGATCGCGTCGCCCTCGCGCTGATACGAGCGGAAGATCGCGAGCGCGAAGAGGTATCCGTAGGCGTAGGCGTAGACGTAGCCCGGCGAGTTCGTGAAGTGCGGGACGTAGCTCCACCAGGCGTCGTACCCTCCGATCCCGACGGAATCGCCGAAACAGCGCCGACTGGCATTCGAGCCACAGCTCGCTGATCCGGTCGCTCGACAGCTCGCCCTGCTCGCGCCGCTCCGTATGGACGAGGTTCTCGAAGCGGTTCATGGCGATCTGGCGGAAGGTCGTCGCGATCGCATCCTCGAGCTGGCCGCTGAGCAGATCGAGCCGCTTGCGCGGATCGTGCTCTGCGGCAAGGAGGCCCTTGAAGGTCAATGCCTCACCGAACACCGATGCGGTCTCGGCGGTCGTCAGCGGCGTCGACGCGTTGAACAGCCCGAGCGGCTGGGCCATCGAGCCGTGCAGTGCGTGACCGAGCTCGTGCGCGAGCGTCAGGATCGAGCGGCGGTCACCCGTGTAGTTCATGAACACGAACGGATGGACGCCGGGGACGTTCGTCGCGCAGTAGGCGCCGTGGCGCTTGTCCGGCCGCACGGGGGCGTCGATCCAGTTGTCGTCGAAGAACCGCTCGACGGCGGCGCCTGCCTCGCTCGAGAAGCTGCCGTATGCCTCGACGACGATGCGGCGCGCGTCGTCCCACGACGTCTTCGTCGAGTCGTCGGCGATGGGCGCGAAGCGGTCGTAGTGCTCGAGCCGGTCGAGGCCGAGCAGCTTCGCCTTGAGCCGGTAGTAGCGCTGCGGCACGTCGTACCGCGACGTGGCGGCGTCGACGAGCGCCTGCACGGCCTCGTCGGTGGTCTCGTTCGAAAGGTTCCGGGCCGAGATCCAGGTCGGATAGCTGCGGAGCCTGTCGTCGATCCACTTGTCGACGAGGATCGTGTTGAAGATCGAGGTTCGCGTGCGCAGGCCCGGCTGGAGCGCTGCGGTGACGGCCTCGGCCGCTCCTCGCCGCTCCTCGCGGTCGGACGAGTAGAGCTTCGCCATGGCCGTCTCGAGCGAGACGGGCTCGGCTTCGCCCGGGAGATCGATGCGCATCGCACCGAGCACCTCCTCGTAGAGCCGCGTCCACGCCGAGACGCCGGAGACGGCCTTCTCGGTCAGGATCTTCTCCTCCGGCTCGGTCAGCAGGTAGGGGCGGAACACACGCTGGGCCGAGAGCCAGTGGCGCCAGTGGTCGAGCGCGGGGTCCTCGAGCAGCTGCGCGGCCGGACCGTCCTCGATTGCGGCCCACTCGAGTCCGAAGAAGAGCAGCTGCGTCTCGAGTCCCGCGCCCTTCTCGCCGAGCTTCGCGACCAACGCGCCGCGGGCGTTGTCGGCCATGTTGGTGGAGAACTCGAGGTGCGCGAAGTAGATGGCGCGCGTCGCGATCGACTCGATGCGTTCTACCTCGTCGATCGCCGCTGCGAGCTCGGCGGCGGAGAGGCCCGCCACCTTCCCGTAGTAGCGGTCACGGAATGCAGCTGCGGCCTTCTCGGCCTCGGCGAAATCGCTCTCGATGCGCGGGTCGTCGCCGGCGGCGTAGAGGTCGGAGAGGTCCCACGCGACCTCTTCGGCGCCGGTCTGCTCGATAGTTGTCATGCGGCGCAGACTAGTCGATGTCCCTGCGGCGACAGGGCTTCAGCCCGTCGTGGCGACAGGCTTCAGCCTGTCGTCCGGGCTCCCAGCTCGGCGACGTCGGTCACCGGCGCCCGGCAGGCGAACCGCTCGCACACGTAGACGGCCGGCTTCCCGTCGACGAGGCCCTTGCCCTCGAGCAGCGGCACGCCGTCCGCCGGGCCGGCTGCGACGACCGTGCTCGGCGCGAAGGGGGCGAGTGCGGCACGGGCGACCGGGCTGTCGACCGGGCCGACGACGCGATCTCCCGCGGCGGCGCGAGCCAGAGGTCGAGCGCGCACAGCGCCCACCCGAACGCGCCCGGCGCGCGGCCGAGCATCGGCTGCACGAGCCGCAGCACCGACACCCCGAGCCGCTCCAGCTCGTCGTCACCCCAGATCCGCCCGAGCCGCAGCAGCACGTGCGCGAGCATCGAGTTGCCGGACGGGATCGGGTTGTCGTCGAGCCCCTTCGTGCGCGCGACGAGCTCCTCACCGCCCGTCGGAGCGAGGAAGAAGCCGCCACGGTCGGGGTCGTGGAAGAGCTCGACTGCGAGCAGGGCGAGCCGGTGCGCCTCCAGCAGCCAGCGCACCTCGCCCGTCGCGACGTGCAGCTCGATCAGGCCGTGGGCGGCATTCGCGTAGTCGTCGAGGAAGCCCTCGCCGCTCACCTTCCCTTCTCGCCAGGAGCGGAACAGCCGCCCGTCCTCCCGTGACAGCGGCCCGAGCAGGAAAGCGCCCACCCCGCGCGCGGCGTCGAGCCAGTCGACGCGCTCGAGCCTGCGCGCGCCTTCCGCGACCGCGGCGAGGGCGAGCCCGTTCCACGAGGCGAGCACCTTGTCGTCGAGGCCGGGCTGAGGCCTCAGCGACCGCTCGGCGAGCAGCCTCGCCCGCAGGCCGGCGCCGAGCTCCCCGCGGATGATCGAGCGCCCGTGCTCGAACGGTTGCAGCAGCTCCGCCGGCACGCCCTCCTCCTCCGTCCACGTGAACGTCAGCCCCTCGACGCCGTTCGTGTCGGCGTCCTGGGCCGAGGCGAGCCCACCGTCCGGCAGGCGCAGCTCCCGGACCACGTAGTCGAGCGTCTCCTCGGTGACCGTCCGGTAGCGCGGCTCGCCGGTCACGACCCAGGCGTGCAGGTACGTCGAGGCGAGCAGAGCGTTGTCGTAGAGCATCTTCTCGAAGTGCGGCACGAGCCAGCGGTCGTCGACCGAGTAGCGATGGAAGCCGCCGCCGACGAGGTCGTACATCCCTCCCACGGCCATGGCGTCGAGCGTCTTCCTGACCATCCTCAGCGCCTCCGGCGAGTCCCGCCGCAGCAGGAACTCGAGGGTCGAGGCGGGTGGGAACTTCGGCGCCCGGCCGAAGCCGCCGTTCGCGTGATCGAAGGTGCGGGCGATCCCCTGCTCGGCCTCGTCGAGCAGCGCCGGGGTGAGCGGCTCGGCCGACGGCTCGATCCGGGCCGAGTGGCCGACGGCCTCGACGAGCCGCTGCGCCTGCTCGAGGAGGTCGCCCCGCTGCGTCCGCCAGGCCTCCGCGACGGCGAGCAGCAGCTGTGGGAACGACGGCATCCCGTGCCGTGGCTCGGGCGGGAAGTACGTGCCGGCGTAGAACGGCTCGCCCTCGGGCGTGAGGAACACCGTCATCGGCCAGCCGCCCTGACCCGTCATCGAGACGGTCGCCTCCATGTAGAGCGCATCGACGTCGGGCCGCTCCTCGCGGTCGACCTTGACGTTGACGAAGTGCTCGTTCATCACCGCCGCAGTGCCGTGTGCTCTCGAACGACTCGTGCGCCATCACATGGCACCAGTGGCAGGCGCTGTAGCCGACCGAGAGCAGGATCGGCCGGTCCTCCTCGCGCGCCCGCTCGAGCGCCTCCGCCCCCCACGGATACCAGTCGACCGGGTTGTCGGCGTGCTGCAGGAGATACGGGCTCGTCTCGGCGGCGAGGCGGTTCATGCGAACACGCTACGCACGCCGCGCAACTCCGCGCGGAGCAGACGCTCGCGCCCGCGAGGAGTCGAGCGAGCAGTCGAGCGGGCGGCCGGGCGGGGCAGGGGCCCGGCGCACGGGTCGGCCGCCCACGAGCTCCGCCAGCTCCGCGCGCGAGACGTCGTCGGTGCCTGCGACGTTGAGCGGGCCGGAGACGTCGAGCCCGGCGAGCTCGAGCAGCGCCGCGGCGAGGTCGCCTACCTGCACCGGCGACCGGATCTCGTCGTCGTAGAACGTCATCGCCGGATCGCGGGCGACGAGCTCGTGCTTCGACGGCTCGTGCCCCGGCCCGCCCACGATCAGGGAGGTTCTGACGATCAGGGCGTCGGGTGCGGCCCTGCCGACCCGCGCCTCGGCATCCGCCTTGGCGCGGCCGTACTCCGTGCAAGGGCAGGGCAGGTCGGCTTCGACGTAGGGCCTGCCCATGCGGCCGTCGAAGACGACGTCGGTGGAGAGGTGGACGAGCCGGGCGCCGACGGCCACCGCCGCGAGGGCGACGTTCTCCGACCCGTCGACGACGATCTCGCGCGCGCCCTCGCCGTCCTGCCGGTAGGCCGTGTGGATCACGACGTCGGGGCGGACGCGCTCGAGCAGCGCGAGGACGGCTGAGGCATCGCGCACCTCGACCCGCTCGCCGCTCGCCCCGGGAGCGAGTCGGAGCAGCTCGGAGCCGAGAAACCCGGTCGCACCGGTGACGTGGATCCTCACTCCGGCATGGGGCTCTTCGCCCGGCGCTTCCTGACCCATTCGATCACGAACGCCACGGTGAACGCGATCCCGAGCCCGAGCAGCACCCCTTTCCAGGGCTGCTCCTCGAACTGCTTGCCGCCGAGGTACCCGAGCATCGTCGCGTACGTCGCCCAGACGCCGCCGGCCACGAGGTCGTAGCGGAAGAATCGGTGCCAGGGCAGCCCCTTCGTGTACCCGGCGGTGAACGTGACGGCGGTACGCCCGAACGGGATGAACCGGGCGATCAGGATGATGTAGCTGCCGCGTTCCTCCAGTTGCAGCTCGGCCCAGTCGAATCCCTTGTGCGCCTTCTCGTGCCGGAACAGCCGCCGCACCGTGTGCTCGCCCGCCCACTTGCCGATCCCGTACGAGATGTTGTCGCCGAGGACGGCACCACCCCAGGCGGCGAGGACGACGAGGAAGAGGTTGAGCTCGCCCGCGCCGGCGAGCGTGCCGGCGACGATCACCATCGACTCGCTCGGGACGACCGGGAAGAACGCATCGATCACCGCGACCGCGAAGATGGCGGCGTAGCTCCAGTTGGAGCCCGAGACCCATTCGATCATCTGGTGGAACACCACTGCATCCTCGCAGAGACCCGAACGGCAATGATGAGCGTGATGGGATCGACACCACTCACAGGCGTCAAGGTGCTCGACGTCACCACCTCGATCGCCGGCCCCTACTGCGCCCAGATCCTGGCCGCGCTGGGCGCCGACGTCGTCAAGGTGGAGCGTCCCGACACCGGCGACGACGGCCGGGCCTGGGGGCCGCCCTTCTGGAACGGCGAGGGCACGATGTTCCTCTCCGCCAATGCAGGGAAGCGCTCGCTTGCGCTCTCGCTCCGCGAGCCTCGCGGCCGCGAGGCGCTGCTCCGGCTCGTCGACGGCGCCGACGTCTTCCTCCAGAGCCTCCGGCCGGGGCTCGCCGAGGAGCTCGGTCTCGGCTCTGGCGCCCTCCGGGAGCGCAACCCACGGCTCGTCTACTGCTCCGTGGGCGCGTACGGCCACGTCGGGCCGCTCAGCCACGAGCCCGGCTACGACGCGCTGATGCAGGC
Organism: uncultured Thermoleophilia bacterium; assembly: GCA_963792455.1. Taxonomy (GTDB): domain Bacteria; phylum Actinomycetota; class Thermoleophilia; order Gaiellales; family Gaiellaceae; genus Gaiella. The sequence continues at coordinate 232,678 of CAWBWA010000011.1, read as the reverse complement.
GGCAGGCGGGCTGATCTCGATGACCGGCGAGCCCGGCCGCCCCGGCGCACGCGTCGGCTCGTCCCTGATCGACCAGGGCACCGGCACCTGGGCGGCGCTCGGCGTGCTCGCCGCGCTGCTCGAGCGCGACCGGAGCGGTGAGGGCTCCGAGGTCGACGTCTCCCTCTACGAGACCGCCCTCGGCTACATCGGCTACCACCTCGCCGGCTACCTCGCCGACGGCACGGTGCCGCACGGCCAGGGCACGCGATTCCCGATGGTGGCGCCCTACCAGGTGTTCCCAACCCGCGACGGCGAGCTGATGATCGCCGGCGGCAACGACCGGCTGTTCGCGGCGATCTGCGCCGTCGTCGGGACGGCCGGAGCTCGTCGACGACCCCCGCTTCCTCACCAATCCCGACCGTGTGCGCCACCGCGACGAGCTCTGTGCGATCCTGGAGGAGGCGCTGTCCGAGCACGACACAGCGCACTGGCACGCGCGGCTGACCGAGGCCGGCGTGCCCGCAGCCCCGGTCGCGGACGTCGCCGACGTCGTGCACGCCCCGCAGACGGAGGCGCTCGGAATGCTGCAACCACTCGACCACCCATCCATCCCCGACCTCAGGCTCACGGCCCTGCCGCTGTCGTTCGACGGCGAGCGGGCTCTGCACCGGTCGGCCCCACCCGCCGTCGGAGAGCACACCACGGAGGTGCTGCTCGAAGCGGGCTACGAGAACGACGAGATCGCGGCGCTTGCCGCGGAAGGAGTGATCCGAAGATGAGCCATGTCTCTGCATCGTTCAGCGCCACGATCCGGGTGAGACTCGCCGATGCACCGGGCTCGTTCGCCCGCCTGGCGGAGGCGATCGGCGAAGCCGGTGGCTCGCTCGGCGCGATCGACCTCGTGCGCGTCGAGAAGGGCATCAAGATCCGCGACGTCACCGTCGAGGCGTCGGACTCCGATCACCTGGCGCGGATCGTCGAGAGCGTCCGCGCCGTGGAGGGAGTCGAGGTGGAGCGGGTCTCCGACCGCACGTTCCTGATGCACCTCGGCGGCAAGATCGAGATGCGCTCGAAGGTGCCCGTCAAGACGCGCGACGACCTCTCGATGGCCTACACGCCGGGCGTCGCCCGTGTCTGCATGGCCGTGCACGAGGATCGCGAGCTGGCCTGGAACCTGACGATCAAGCAGAACACGGTCGCGGTCGTCTCCGACGGCACGGCGGTGCTCGGCCTCGGCGACATCGGCCCCGAAGCGGCGATGCCCGTGATGGAGGGGAAGGCGCTGCTCTTCAAGGAGTTCGGCGGCGTCGACTCGTGGCCGATCTGCCTGGACACGAAGGACACGGACGAGATCGTCGCGATCGTGAAGGCGATCGCCCCCGGCTTCGGCGGCATCAACCTCGAGGACATCTCGGCTCCGCGCTGCTTCGAGATCGAGGCCAGGTTGCGCGCGGAGCTCGACATCCCCGTCTTCCACGACGACCAGCACGGCACCGCGATCGTCGTCCTGGCAGCACTGCTGAACGCGCTCAGGGTCGTGGACAAGAAGATCGAGGACATCAGGGTCGTGATGACCGGCGTCGGCGCAGCCGGTGTCGCGGTGACCGATATCCTGCTCAACGCCGGCGTCCGCACCGTGATCGGCTGCGACCACAGCGGTGCGATCTACGACGGCCGCGAGGGCCTGAACTCCGTCAAGCAGGCGTACGCCGAGCGCACCAACCCGGAACGGCTGCAGGGACAGGCGGACGACCTCCTCGCCGGCGCCGACGTCTTCATCGGCCTCTCGCTGCCGGGCGCGGTCTCACGGGCCGGGATCGAGCGGATGACGGACGACGCGATCGTCTTCGCGATGGCGAACCCGACACCCGAGATCGCGCCGGAGGACCTGCCGCCGGGCAAGGTCGCGGTCGTGGCCACGGGCCGCTCGGACTACCCGAACCAGATCAACAACGTGCTCGCCTTCCCCGGCGTCTTCCGCGGCGCCCTCGATGTCCGCGCGAGCACGATCACCGAGAACATGAAGGTCGCGGCCGGACATGCGATCGCGTCCGTGATCGCGGACGACGAGCTCGGAGCCGAGTACATCGTCCCGAGCGTCTTCAACCGCGACGTCACGAAGGCCGTCGCGCGGGCGGTCGCCGAGGCGGCTGAGCGGGACGGGGTGGCGCGAAAGCAGCGGCCATAGCCTGGCGCGCCGACTAGATCGCCGACCAGATCTGTGTCGAGGAGAGACTGAAGCCTCTCCCCTCCCTACTCATAATGCAGGGCCTCCAGCGGGTCGAGCCTGGCGGCGCGGCGCGCGGGCATGATCGCTGCCAGGATGCCGATCACCATTGCGACGATCGTGAGGACGAAGAGCTGAACCCACGGGACGGCGAAGCGCACGTCGTACTCCGCGAGTGCACGATTGACGAGTGCTGCGAGGAAGATCCCGAGGGGCAGCCCGATCGCCGAGCCGATCAGCGCCGTGATGATGCTCTCCTGACGGATCATCCGCCGTACCTGCCGGCGTGTCATCCCTATGGCGCGCAGCATCCCGATCTCGCGCGTGCGCTCGTACACCGACAGCACGAGGGTGTTGATCATCCCGAAGATGCTGACGAACACGGCCAGCGTGAGCATGACGTACAGGAACGAGATGAACTCGTTGAAGTCCGCGTCCTCGCGATCGATCCATTCCTCGCGGGTCTCGAGCTGGGTGTCCGGGAAGCCGGCAATCGCCTCCTCCATCTGCGCACGGTTCTGGTCGTTCGGCTCGCCGGCGACGTTCGCCCACGTCCAGCGGTTTCGAGGGCGGTCGTAGAGCCTGTCGAACAGTTCCGCCGAGACGTTGACGCTCTCGATCAACGGGTAGAACGGCGGCGGATCGAACGTCCCCGCCACGGTGACCTCCGCCGACCGGTCGGCCGTCGAGCGGAGCGTGAGCACGTCGCCGACGGAGACGTCGTGATCCTCGGCGTAGTTCGAGCTGACGATCGCCTTCGTCGTGCCAAGCGTGGCGAGGACCGAGTCGTCACCTTCGCTCCAGTCGAAGACGTAGGCCTCCGCGATCGTGGCGGGCTCGATCCCTCCCACCTCGGTCGTGACGCCGTCGACCAGGCCTCCGTCGGAGCGCACGCTCGTCACTACTTCTGGCACGGGGGAGGCAGCGAGCGCGTCACCCGCAGCCGCGACGAACGGCGTATACCCGTCGAGCGAGGTCACGACATAGTCCGCGGCGATCTGCTGTTCGATCGCTTCGCGGTTGGACGCCTTCATCCCGTTCGTGAGGGTCGCAATGAACGCGACGAGCGCGATCCCGATCATCAGCGCCGCCGCCGTAGCCGCCGTCCGACTCGGGTTCCTACGGGCGTTCTGCCCGCCCGTGCGAGCGGCCACGCGATCGGGGACGACGCCGGGGAACTCCGTCGGCCACTCGGGCTCCCATGACGTCACGGCCCGTCGCAGCCACATGATGAGGACGATCGGCAGCAGCAGCGGGTTGAGGAGCACGCCACCGACGAACGCACCCACCCGGCGTGCAGCCGATCCCGACCCCCACGCTCCGTAGCGCTGAAGCCAGTACGGGAGGAGCCAGAGCGGCCAGAACAGCACGGTGATGACGAACGCGACCCAACGTCCGATCGGGCTGCCGACCACGGCGAGCGGCCGCACGACGTGAGACGAGAGCATCGCGACGCCGAGGAACAGCAGGATGACGCCCGCAGCGATCGAGAGCAGGCGATCGCCCGTGCCGAGCTCGTCCGTGAACATCGCGCGGGCCAGGACCGCGAGCGAGAGGACGATGACGAGCCCTCCGATCCAGGGCACGAACCGCGCAAACCGGGACTTCGGGAGCGTCGCACCCTCCCGGACCGCAGCAATCGGCGGCACGCGAGTCGCCCTGATGGCAGGAAACAGGCCCGCGAGGAGCGTGATACCCACACCCACGACGAGCGCGACGATCACCGTGCGCAGCGCGAACACGCGATCCGCCGTGGGCAGCTCGACTCCGAGAGTGCGGAAGAGGCCTTCGATGCCCTCGGCGAGGAACACGCCGAGGCCGAGGCCGACGAGCGAAGCGACCAGTCCGATGATGAGTGACTCGAGGATGACCGAGCCGAGAATCTGGCGTCGGGAGGCCCCGATCGTCCGCAGCGTCGCGAATTCGCGCGTGCGCTGGGCGACCGTGATCGAGAAGGTGTTGAAGATGACGAAAGCACCCACGAAGAGCGCGATGCCGGCGAAGACCAGGAGGAAGTAGCGGAAAATCGCCGTGAACTCGTTGACCTCGTCCACCGCCTCGGCAGCCTCCGCAGATGCGCTGACGACGGTCACCCCGGGCGGGAGCACCGGCGCGATCGCCGCGACGAGCTCGTCCTCCGTCACACCCTCGGCGGCGGCGACGGAGATCGCGTCGAACTGCCCTTCCCGCTCGAGCAGCTTCTGTGCGGCGGGAACCGTGAACACCACGAAACTTGCATTCCCGATGCTGTCGACGCTGCCGTAGCGGGCGACGCCCACGAGCTCGAACGGACGCTTCGGCTCGAGCGTCGAGATCTCCACCGTATCCCCGATGTCGTACCCGCGGTCGTCTGCAGTCCCCGCGTCGATGACGACCTCGTCCGCAGACGCGGGCCATCGCCCTTCGAGGATGCTCAGTGGGTTGAACTGAGCGAGCGCGGGGTCGGTGTCGATGCCGAAACCGAAGGTCGGCGCGCCCTCGGAGCTGACTGCCTCGCCCTCGCGGTTCAGGATCGTCGTGTAGCGCTCGTCGAGCACCGACCCGGACGCGAGCTCGACCCCTTCGACGCCACGCACCGTCTCGAGGACAGAGGCATCGACGGGCGGCTTCGGCGGCGATTCGCCGTCGATCGAGATGTCGAGCCCTTTCCCGGTGACGACGGCGTCGGTCCCGGCGTACGACTCCGTGAACAGCGTCGTGAAGGCACGGTCGATCGTGTCCGTGAGGATGTAGGTGCCGCTGATCATCGCGACGCCGAGAACGATCGCGATTGCGGTCAGGGCGGTGCGGAGCTTGCGACCCGCGAGGCCGCGGAGGGCAACCTTCATCATGCTGCCACGACTTCTTCCATGACCGTGACGCCGACCCCAGGGCGGCATGCGCCCTCGCGCCTACTCATACTGGAGGGCCTCGAGCGGGTTGAGCTTCGCGGCCCGGCGGGCCGGGAAGATCGCGGCGACGATGCCGACGACGATCGCGGCGAGGGCGAAGACGATGACCTGCGTCGTCGGGAAGGCGAAGTCGATGAAGTCGATCCTCGCGATCAACAACCCGGCGAGCACCAGCCCGAGCACGATGCCGATGACGGCCCCGATCAGCGACGTGATCACGCTCTCGTGGCGGATCATGCGGCGCACCTGCCGACGGGTCATGCCGATCGCGCGCAGCATCCCGATCTCGCGCGTCCGCTCGAACACGCTCAGCACGAGCGTGTTGACGATGCCGAAGAGGCTCACGAGCACCGAGAGGGCCAGGAGGACATACAGGATGTTCAGCACCGAGGCCAGGCCCGAGATCTGGTTGTCGATGAACGCCTCGCGCGTCTGCGCCTTCGCGTTGGGGAAGGAGGCGAGCGTGCGGTCGAGCGCCGCCTGGTTCGCGTCGGTCTCGCCGCCCGTCATCCGGACAAACGAATAGACGTTCTTCGGCTCCGTGTTCTCCGCGTCCCAGACGGCCGCGGAGACGGTGATCGGCCCGAACGGGGAGCCTCCGCTCGGCGGGTCGAAGATGCCCTTGACCACGAACGTACGCGTGTTGCCGCTGACGAACGTGACGTCAACCGTCGATCCGATGGCGAGATCGTGGTCGTCGGCGTACCCGTCGTCCACGAAGGCGCCGTCCTGGCCGAGCGAGGCGAGGACGTCCTGCGACCCGTCCTTCCACGTGAGCTGGATCACCTCCTTTGCGCCCGGGTCGACAGCGGTCGCGAAGAACGGCTTGCCGTACGCGAGCGCGTCGCCGCTGCGAACGTTGCCGACGACCACGACGCCGGGGGTCTTCGCGACCGCGTCCGCGGCGGCGATCGGGATCGGGGAGAAGTTGTTCTGGGCCGTGATCGCATAGTCGCCGGTGAAGAGGTCGTTCACCGCCCCACGGAAGGTCTGGGTGATGCCCGACGCGAGCGTGGCCACGAGCGTCACGAGCGCGAGGCCGATCATCAGGGCTGCAGCGGTCGACGCCGTGCGCTGTGGGTTGCGCCGCGCGTTGTCCGTTCCGGTCGTCGCCGTCACCTTGTCGGGCAGGACGCCGGGGAACTCGGCCGGCCACTCGGGCACCCACGCGGTCAGAGCCCTTCGCAGCCACATGAGGAGCACGAGCACGAGCAGGATCGGGTTGAGAACGGCACCCAGGAGAAACGCTCCCACCCGTGCACCGGCGGAGCCCACGCCCCACGCGCCGCGCCGGAGGAGCCAGTACGGCAGCAGCCAGAACGGCCAGACGAGAGCCGTGACGACGGCGAGGATCCAGCGCGCCGGTGGGCCCAGGATCCGGGCCAGCGCCGGGATGAACGGTGTCGACAGCATGGCGACGCCCACGAAGATCAGGAGCGTGCCGACGATCATGAAGAGCAGCACCTTGGTCGTGTCGAGCCCCGGCCCGAAGAGGCCCCAGACGAGGCCCGCGAAGCCGGCAACGGTCAGGACCACGGCGATCGGAATCCGGAGGTGGGCGAGGCGGCCGGGCGGCACCGTCGCTCCTTCGCGCACCGCTGCGATCGGCGGCACACGCGTTGCGCGCATCGCCGGGAAGATGCTTGCGATCAGCGTGACCAGGATCCCGAGCCCGAGCGCCACGATCACCGTCCGCAGCGTGAAGACGAGGCCACTGTTCGGAAGTGTGAAGCCGACGCCCTCGAAGAGCTTGAAGAGCCCCGTTGCGAGGGCGAGCCCGAGGAAGAGACCGACAAGCGACGCGACGATGCCCATCACGAGGGCTTCGACGACGACCAGCAGCCGCACCTGGCGCCGAGACGCGCCGAGGGTGCGCAGCGTCGCGAGTTCGCGCGTGCGCTGTGCGATCGTGATCGACAGCGAGTTGACGATCACGAACGCCCCGACGAACAGGGCAATCACCCCGAACGCGAGCAAGAAGTAGCGGAGAAAGGAGATGAACTCGTTCGTGTCCTCGGCGTCCTCGGCGGCCTGCTCCTCACCGGTGCGCACCTGCGTTCCCGCCGGGAGAACCGTCTCGATGTCCGCCACGAGCTCCGCGGAGGTGACGCCCTGCTTGGCGGCGACGCGGATCTGATCGAGCTCTCCGACCTTGTCGAAGAGCCGCTGTGCAGTCGCGAGGTCGAAGCCGGCGAGCGTTGCCCCGCCGATCGTGTCAACCGAGCCGAACTTGACGAAACCGGAGATGCGCAGCCGCTGAACCGGTCCCTGCGCCTGCACGCCGATCTCGTCGCCTACCTCGAGGTTCTTCTTCGACGCGGTGGCAACGTCGATGACGACCTCGTTCGGGCCGGGCCATGAACCGCCCTCGAGCGTCAGCGTATTGAACTCGGGCTTCGTCGGGTCGACGCTGAAGCCCAGATTGGGTGCTCCACCGAAGACGATCGCCTTGCCGTCGTCGCCGATCAGCTGCGCGTCGCCGCCGACGCCGCCGATCGCGTCCGCGACCGTCGGCAACGCAGCTACCGTGGCGGTCAGGGTGTCCGGGAACGGGGGGACGACGCTCCCCTGCCCCTGCGTGACGTCGAACGGGGTCTTGCCGGTGATGGTCGCGTCCGTGCCGCTGTAGACCTCGGAGAAGATCGCGTCGAAGGCCTTGTCGATCGAGTCGGTGAGGACGAACGTGCCGCTGACCATGGCGACGCCGAGCACGACCGCGATCGCGGTCAGCGCCGTCCGCAGCTTGCGGCCGGCGATGCCCCTGACGGCAAACCGGATCACGATAGATTCAGGGCTTCCATCGCCAGCAGGATCTCGTGCTGGCTCGAGCGTGGGATGTCGTTGACGATCTCCCCGTCGGCGAGGAAGAGCACCCGATCAGCCATGGCCGCCGCGCGTGGATCATGGGTGACCATCACGGTCGTCTGCCCGTACTCGTCCACCGACGCGCGCATCAGCTCGAGGATCTCGTGACTCGTGGTGGAGTCGAGGTTCCCGGTCGGCTCGTCGGCGAACACGACGGTCGGCTTCGACACCAGCGCGCGCGCGATCGCGACCCGCTGCTGTTGGCCGCCCGAGAGCTCCGCGGGTCGATGGGTGAGACGATCGGTGAGCCCGATGCGCCCGGTCAGGTCGTCGAACCAGCCGTCCTCTGGCTTCTCGCCGGCGATCGTGAGGGGAAGGAGCACGTTCTCCTTCGCCGTCAGCATCGGCAGCAGGTTGAAGAACTGGAAGACGAACCCGATGTGCTCTCGACGGAGCTTCGTGAGGTCGTTGTCACCGAGGGTCGTGATCTCCGTGCCGGCGATCGTGACGTCACCCGACGTCGGCTTGTCGAGCCCCGCGAGGATGTGCATGAGCGTCGACTTGCCGGAGCCGGACGGCCCCATCACGGCGGTCATCTTGCCGTGCTCGACCTCGACTGACACCCCGCGAAGAGCGTCGACGGCGTATTCGCCTGCCCCGTAGCGGCGCGTGAGGTCGCGCGCGACGACGACCGCCGATCCCTGTCCGTTTTCCACGTCACGTCCTCCTCGTCGGGTTCGCAAACCAGCATGCCGAAGTTGGCGGCGCCGGGCAATGGGGTTAACCGTACTCGCGTGACGAGCGATCCCGTCAGAGCATCCGCTTCGCGCCCTCCGCCAGCACGTCGCCGAGGATGCCGACGATCTCGTCCATCTCGGCCTCGCCCGCGACGAGCGGCGGCGAGATCTGGACGACCGGGTCGCCACGGTCGTCCTGGCGGCAGATCAGGCCGGCGTCGAACAGCGCCGGCGAGAGGTAGCCGCGCAGGAGGGACTCGCACTCGTCGTCGTCGAAGGTGGCCCGGGTCTCCCTGTCCTTGACGAGCTCGACGGCGTAGAAGAACCCGGTGCCGCGGACGTCACCGACGATCGGGATGTCGAGCAGCGTCTCGAGCCTGGCGCGGAAGCCGTCCTGGGACGCGTGGACATGCTCGACGATCTTCTCCCGCTTCATGATCTCGATGTTCTTCAGCGCAATCGCGCACATCACGGGATGCCCACCGAAGGTGACACCATGGGAGTACATCGACGTGGCGTCCAGGAACGGCTCCATCACCTCGTCGCGGGCGATCACTGCGCCGATCGGCCCGTACGACGACGAGAGGCCCTTCGCGCAGGTGACGATGTCCGGCCGGATGTCGTAGCGCTCCGACCCGAACCAGTAGCCGAGCCGGCCGAAGCCGGTGATCACCTCGTCGGCGGAGAGCAGGATGTCGTACTCGTCGCAGATCGCCCGCACGCCCTGCCAGTAGCCTTCGGGCGGCGTGAAGCAGCCACCGGCGTTCTGCACGGGCTCCATGTGCACGAGGCACACGGTCTCGGGGCCCATGGCGAGGATCGCCTGCTCGAGGTCGTCGAGCAGGAACTGCGTGAACTCCGCCTCGCTCTCGGCCGCCGGCCGGTGATAGCGGTTCGTGTTGTGGACGTGCCGCACCTCGGGCACGAGCGGCTCGAACGCCGTCCGCAGCGCCGGGATGCCGTTGATCGAGAGGGCGCCCATCGTCGTGCCGTGGTAGGCGATGTGGCGGGCGATCGCCTTGTAGCGGTGCGGGCCACGCCGCGCGGCGGCGACGATCGCATCGTGCCGGGTCTCGGGCTCGCGCGAGCGCGTGCTTGACCTGCTTCTCGCCCCGGGCCACGTAGTACTGCCGGGCGAGCTTCCACGCCGACTCGACCGCCTCCGAGCCGCCGGAGACGAAGAAGACGCGATTCAGATCGCCGGGCGCGAGCGAGGCGAGCTCGGCCGCGAGCTCGATCGCCTTCGGATGCGCGTACGACCAGTTGGTGTAGAACGGCAGCTCGCGCATCTGCTCGAGCGCGGCCTGCCCGATCTCCTCGCCGTAGCCGTAGCCGATGTTGACCGAGAACAGCCCCGCCAACGCGTCGAGATAGCGCTTGCCGTTCGAATCCTCGAGATAGCAGCCGTCGCCCTTGACGATGATCGGCACGTCCTGGCCCTCGCCGAAGCCGCCCATCCGCGTGAAGTGCATCCAGAGGTGGTCGCGAGCGAGCTGCTGGAGATCGGCCGCGGCCATTGCTCAGCCCTCCTGGGTCGGGACGACGAGGAGCGGGAGTGACGACTTCTGCACGAGCTTGAGCACGACCGAGCCGAGGAGGGCGCCGCTGATCGGGCCCTCCCCCACCGTGCCGACGACGATCAATCCGGCTCCGACCTCCTCCGCCACCGCCGAGGATCGCGTCGGCCGGCCGCGCCGAGACGAGACGGGACGAAGCCTCGATCCCGGCCGCGTCGAGATCTGCGACCGCACGGTCGACCTCGTGCGAGCCGATGTCCTCGAGGCGCTTCTTGAAGTCGTGCACGTCGCCCCCGGCGAGAGGGCTGATGTAGAAGCCGAAGACGACGACGACGGACGCGCCGAGAGCGGGCGCGAGCTCGATCGTCTTGGCGAGGGCGGCGTTGGCCGACGGCGAGCCGTCGTAGCCGAGGACGATGGTGCTCACAGGGTCACCTCCGGGGGTGCGGTCTCGGACTTCTGCCGGAAGAACTCCGGCTGGGCCCGCCACTGCAGGAACATGAACACGACACCGCCGAGCAGGAACAGGCCGGCGATCACGATCGGGGGCCCGAGGCCGAACCACGACTCACCCGACCCCGAGTTCTCGGGATCGGTGAGGTCGATGACCGACTTGACGAAGACCCAGGTGAGGATGAGGGCGCCGACGAGGGGCGCGACGCCGGCGAGGAGCCAGCCCTTCGCGGTCTTCATGCTCCGCCGGAAGAACCAGACGCAGGCGAAGCCGGAGAGCCCGTAGTAGAACGCGATCATCAGGCCGAGCGCCGCGATCGAGTCGTAGAGGATGTTCTGGCTGACGACGGTCAGGCCGGCGTACCAGATGATCGAGAGGGCGCCCATCCAGATCGTCGAGGCGCTCGGGGTCAGGAAGCGCGGATGGATGCGGGCGAAGTACTTCGGGAGCGCACCCTTCGCCGCCATCGAGAGCGACGTCCGCGTCGTCGGCAGGATCGTCGTCTGTGTCGACGCGGCCGCCGAGGTGAGGACGGCGATGATCAGGATGCTGCTCGCCCAGCCGAGGACTCCGTCGCCGAGGGCGCTGAGGACGTCGTCCGCGTTCTCCTCGAGGAAGTCCGGTCCCGCGTACGCCTGCGCGGCGATCGAGACGATCACGTAGATGAAGACGAGGATGATCGTGCTCGCGATCGCGGCGACGCCCGGCGTCCGCTCCTTGTCCTCCGTCTCCTCGTTCACCGAGACGAGGCTGTCCCAGCCCCAGTAGATGAAGATCGCGACGAGGATGCCCGCGGTCAGCGAGCTCGTGGAGTCGATCGTGAACGGGTTCAGCCACTCGAGGCTCGGCTTCACCGACGTCGTCCGGAGCGTCGCCGGCGTAGACCTTGTAGAGAGCGACGACCGCGAAGATCGAGCAGCGTCACGAGCTCGGCGCCGAGCAGGAACCACTGGCTCTTCGCCGAGGCCTCGATCCCGACGTAACAGATGTAGGTCATGACCGCGATCCAGAGGACCCCGATCAGCATCACCCAGTACTTGTTGTCGGCCTGCTCGTCGAGTCCGAAGAGCAGGAACGTGTAGCGACCCGCGATGTCGGCGAGGTTCGCCATCACGATGATGTCGGCGACGATGATCGCCCAGCCGCCGATCCACCCCACCCAGGGCCCGAACGCCTTCGTCGCCCACGAGAACGTCGTTCCACAGTCCGGGTCGACGCGGTTCAGGTAGTAGTAGGACGTCGCCACGAGCAGCATCGGGACGAAGGCGAGCCACATGATCGCCGGTGACGCGAACCCGACCGCGGCGACGACCAGGCCGAGCGACGCGGCCAGGCTGTACCCGGGCGCGGTCGAGGCGACGCCGATGACGATGCTCGAGATCGAGACCGAGCGCGTCCCCCTTCAGTCCCTTCTCGCCGGGGGCCGATCCTGCCGGCACGTTCGGTTCGACGGCGGCCATCAGGCCAGCCCTCCCTGGGTCGATCGTCATGACGCCTCCTCTGCGGGCGTCCTCGTGCACGCGGGCGCCCCAGTCGTAGAGCTGCTTCCACAGCTCGAGGTACAGGAAACTCTCGGTCGTGATCACGTCGGGCAGCGCGCGGATCCGGTTCGTGACGTCGAGCAGCGCGCGGCGGTCGGCGCAGACGAGCTCGACGAGGATGTCGAACTGTCCCGCGGTGACGACGACGTAGTCCGCCTCGGCCCAGCGGGCGATCTCGTCGGCGATCGTCTCCGGCGGGCCGGCCGTGCGGATGCCGACCATCGCCTGGGCCTCGAACCCGAGCCCGAGCGGGTTCGTGACCCCGGTCACCTGGAGGATGTTGTCCGTCGCACAGCCGTGCGTAGCGGGCCCGGATCGTCGCCTCCGAGACGCCGAGCGTCGGCTGCGATGCGCCGGAAGGGCTCGCGGCCGTTTGCCTGCAGCGCCTCGATGATCCCCTTGTCGACCGTGTCGACGCGGCGGGCCCGCGCGCACGGGCCCGCGCGCGGCGGGGGGCCGGTTCCTCCGCTGGTGCGTTCGGTGCGCATTGCGAGGACGTATCTATCACTTCGACGCATTGCGTCAATCTGCGGCGAGTTTGCTTTCGAAAGACGAATGCGTACCCGCGCCCACTACTCGCCGTGCCCGCGAAGCGGGCCCTTCAGGATCCGCGCGCAGCGCGGCAACAAGCATCGGGCGGGGAGAGGCGCGGTACGCTCTTCCACCGCGACTCTCCCCGCCAGGATCCGCGCGCAGCGCGGCAACAAGCATGGATCCGGATCGCCTGCGGATGCTGCGATACGCTCTTCATCGCCGCATCCTCAGGCGACCGGATCATCTTCCGGTTGACGAACTCCTCGGTGGCGTAGCGGCCGAGCTCGCGGCCGAAGCCGGAGCGCTTGACGCCGCCGAACGGAAGCTCGGCGGCGTCCGCACCGACGATGTTGACGAAGACCATCCCGGCCTCGATGCGATCGGCGACGCGCAACGCCTGGTCGGGGTCGGTCGTGAACACGTACGAGCCGAGGCCGTACGGCGTGTCGTTCGCGACCTGCGACGGCCTCGTCCTCGGAGCCTCGACGCGGTAGACGATCGCGATCGGGCCGAAGAGCTCCTCGCGGTGGGCGTCGTTGCTCCGGCGTCACGCCCGTCAGCACGCCGGGCGAGACGAAGTTGCCGTCGCGCTCCCCGCCGACGAGCGTCGCACCGCCCGCCACCGCCCGGCGAAGCTGATCCTCGAGCCGGTCGGCTGCCGTCTGCCGAGGAGAGCGGGCCCATCGCCGCGTCCGGCGACGAGGGGTCGGCCGGCTCGACCGCCGTCAGCGCCGTCGTCAGCTTGCTCGACGAACGGCTCGTAGAGGTCGGCAGCGACGACGAAGCGCTTGGCGGCGTTACAGGCCTGGCCGGCGTTGTCGAGCCGTGCCGCGACGGCGGACTCCACGACGGCGTCGAGGTCGTCCGTGCTCAGCAGGATGAACGGATCCGAGCCGCCGAGCTCGAGCACGACCTTCTTCAGGTTCCGTCCGGCGATCTCGGCGACCGCCGCGCCCGCTCGCTCGGAGCCGGTGACCGACACGCCCTGCACGCGCGGGTCGGCGATGACGTCTGCGACCTGCTCGTTCGTGGCGTAGATGTTCGTGTACGCGCCCGCGGGGAAGCCCGCATCGTCGAAGATCCGCCTGGATCGCCTCCGCCGACTCCGGGCACTGCGGCGCGTGCTTGAGCAGGATCGTGTTGCCCGACGACGAGATTCGGCCCGGCGAAACGCGCCACCTGGTAGTACGGGAAGTTCCACGGCATGATCCCGAGCATCGACGCCGACGGAGCTGCGGCGCACGAACGCTGACCCCTCGCCGTCGGACAGCGTGATCGGCTCGTCGGCGAGCAGGCTCGTCGCGTTGTCGGCGTAGTAGCTCGTAGATCGTCGCGCAGAAGTCGACCTCGCCGAGCGCCTGCTCGACGGGCTTCCCCATCTCGCGCACGATGATCTCCGCGAGCTCGTCGCGACGCTCCGTGTGCAGCTCGCCGACGCGCCGGACGAGCGCCGCGCGCTCCTCGATCGTCGTCGCGCGTGACCACTCGCGGTGGGCGCGATCGGCCGTCGCGATCGCGTCCGCGAGCGCCGCGTCGCTGATCGTCGGGTAGTCCTTGACGCGCTCGCCTGTCGCCGGATTGGTCACCGCGTACTCGCTCACGTTCGTCCTCCGTTCGATCGTCGCCGGCCCCACGCCGAGTGGCATCAGTCTACGCCCAGGTCGGGCGAGCGTACCACCGTCCGTGTCGACGCCTCGCCCGGGTCCTGACCGTACGATCAGGTAGAACGCGCCGCATGAGAATCCTCGTCATCGGCACCGGTGGCGTGGGCTCGGCCTTCGCCGCGATCGCGCAGCGCCGCTCGTTCTTCGAGCGCATCACGCTCGCCGACCTCGACCCGTCGCGGCCGCAGGCGGTCGTCGACCGGCTCGGCGAGCACGACCGCTTCGACGCGGCCCGCGTCGACGCCTCCGAGCGAGGACTCGATCGTCGCGCTGATCCGCGACGTGAAGGCGGACGTGGTCCTCAACGCCACCGACCCGCGGTTCAACCCGCAGATCTTCGACGCCTGCCTGCAGGCGCGCGTCGACCTACCTCGACATGGCGGCGACGCTGTCGGAGCCGCACCCGGAGCACCCGTACGAGGAGACGCACGTCAAGCTCGGCGACTACCAGTTCGCCCAGCACGAGAACTGGCGCCAGGCCGGCCTGCTCGCCCTGTCGGGATCGGGATCGAGCCCGGCGCGGCCGACGTGTTCGCGCGCCACGCCGCCGACGAGCTGTTCTCGGAGATCGACGAGATCGGGATCCGCGACGGCGCCAACCTCGTCGTCGAGGGCTACGACTTCGCGCCGACGTTCTCGATCTGGACGACGATCGAGGAGTGCCTCAACCCGCCCGTGATCTGGGAGAAGGGCCGCGGCTGGTTCACGACGGAGCCGTTCTCCGAGCCCGAGGTGTTCGACTTCCCCGAGGGGATCGGCCCGGTCGAGTGCGTCAACGTCGAGCACGAGGAGGTGCTGCTCGTCCCGCGCTGGATCGACTGCAAGCGCGTCACGTTCAAGTACGGGCTCGGCGACGAGTTCATCGGCGTCCTCAAGACGCTGCACAAGCTCGGCCTCGACTCGACAGGAGAAGGTGCGCGTCCGCGACGTCGAGGTGGCGCCGCGCGACGTCGTCGCCGCGACGCTGCCCGACCCGATGACGCTCGGCGACCGGATGGTCGGCAAGACCTGCGCCGGCACGCTCGTGACCGGCCTCGGCAAGGACGGCCGGCCGCGGAAGACCTACCTCTACCACGTCGTCGACAACGAGTGGTCGATGCGCGAGTACGGCTCGCAGGCCGTCGTCTGGCAGACGGCGCTCAACCCCGTCGTCGCGCTCGAGCTGCTCGCCGAGGGCGCGTGGGCGGGACGTGGGCGTGCTCGGCCCCGAGGCGTTCCCGGCGCAGCCGTTCCTCGACAAGCTCGCCGAGTACGGCTCACCGCACGGCGTGCTCGAGCTCGAGCCCTAGCCCTGCTGCACGGGACGTGGCCGGCCTACGTGTCGACGCCGATCCCGTCCACCCTGTCGACCGCGATTTGCACGATCAGCCGCTGCTCCCCCGGGCGGCGGAACGGGTAGCTGTCGACGCCGAGGTACGTCTGCGCCAGCGCGTCGATGTGCTCGTCCGCGCCCTCGGCCGTGATCGCGGCGGTGCCCGTCACGCCGACCCAGCGGAACATGTCCTGCGGGTCGATCACGACCAGCGAGAGGCGCGGGTCCGCTCGAGGTGACGCTGCTTGAGGCTGCCGGCGGGCGTGTTGAACCGTACGACCCGTCGCCGTCCGAGTCGACCCACACCACGGTCGAGTGCGGCGAGCCGTCGGCCCTGAGGGTCGTCACGGTGGCGACGAAGGGGTTGTCTGCACGAACGCGCGCTGCGCGTCGGAAAGCCGAGCCATGGGGTCTCCTCGCATCGAGAGAATCGGACGGTCGCCCGGGATCAACGAACGGCGGCTGGTTTCTCATCCCGCGGCGAGAAACGTAGGATCCCGCGATGGCGCTCGTCCTTCTGCGCGCACCGCTCTCGGAGCTCGCCGGCGCCCGCGAGCACGCGCTCGAGGGCGGCACCGTGCTCGAGGTGCTCCTGGCGCTGGAGGCCACGTGCCCGCGCGTCTCCGGCTGGGTGCTGGACGAGCGGCGGCGCGATCCGGCAGCACGTCAACGTCTACGTCAACGGTCAGCTCGCGCGGGAGGAGACGGCGGTCGGTGACGCCGACCGCGTGCACGTCCTCCCGGCGATCACGGGAGGGTGAGATGACGGAGCTCTTGGTCGGGACGAAGAAGGGGCTGTTCGTGCTCGACGGCGACGTCGACGCGGGGTTCGAGGTGACGGCGCGCGCGTTCCCCGGGCAGTCGGTCGAGTACGCGATGCGCGACCCGCGCACGGGGCGCTACCTCGCGTCGGTCACGTCGTGGTTCTACGGCGGGCGGATCTGGGTCGCCGACGACCCGGCCGGCGAGTGGCAGCAGGCCGAGGGCACGGTGCTCCCCGAGGACGGCGACGCGTCGCTCGCGCGGATCTGGGTGATCGCCGCGGGCGAGGCCGACGGCGTCGCTCTACGCGGGCGGCGATCCGGGCTGCCTGTTCGAGAGCCACGACGGCGGGCTCACGTGGGCGCTCAACCGCGGCCTCTGGGACCACCCCACGCGCCCCGACTGGACGCCGGGCGGCGGCGGGCTCTGCCTGCACACGATCGTGCCCTGGCCGGGCGATCCGGACCGGCTGCTCGTGGCGATCTCCGCCGTCGGCGTCTGGCTCTCCGACGACCGCGGCGCCACCTGGCGCTACTCGAACAGCGGGATCGTGCCCGGGTACCTGCCCGAGGAGGCACGCGACATGCCGCTCGAGCACTGCGTCCACAACGTCCGCCGCGCCGGCGGCGCGGCCCGAGCGCCTCTTCATGCAGTTCCACGACGGCGTCTACCGCTCCGACGACGCCGGCGCGAGCTGGATCGACGTCGGGGACGGAACCGACCTGCCGTCCGACTTCGGCTTCCCGATCGTCGTCGACCCGGCCGACCCCGACAGCGCCTACGTGATCCCGCTGATCGGCGCCGAGGACCGGACGACGCCGGGTGGCTCCGTGCGTGTCTGGGAGACGCGCGACGCGGGCGCGACCTGGGCCCCGAGGGGCGACGGGCTACCGGAGAGCGACGCGTACCTGACCGTGCTCCGGGAGGCGTTCGACTCGGCGGGCGCCGGGCCGGGTCTCGAGCTCTACTTCGGCGCCACCTCGGGCGACGTGTACGGCTCGGGCGACGCCGGCGCGAACTGGGCGCCGGTCGCGGCGCACCTGCCGCCCGTGTACTCCGTGCGTACGGCCTGAGTCAGGCAGAGCGCTCGAGGCGCCTGACTCGCCGGCGTGTCCTCGCGGGAGACACCCCGGCGCTGCCTCGTTCGGCGTTGCGTCAGCTCAGTGCCGTCGGGATGTCGGTGATCTCGCCGTCGGCGATCTGCTGCTCGATCTTCTTCGTCGCCTCGATGTCCGCCTCGTTCGCGTTCGGGCTGAACGTGCCGAGCCCGACGCCGTCCTGGTCGAGGCCGAAGACCGCGTTGTTGCCGCCCGCGAACGTCCCGTCCTGGACGGCCTTCGAGGTCAGGAAGACGGCGCTGTCGACGCCCTTGAGCGCGCTCGTCAGCACGTGCGGCCCGAGGAACGACTGGTCGCCGTCGACGCCGACGCCCCACACCTTCTCCTGTTTCGCGGCGAGGAGCGCTCCGAGCCCGCAGCCGCCGGCGACCTGGAAGACGACCTTCGACCCGGCGGCGATCTGGTTCAGCGCGAGCTCCTTGCACTTGGCCTGGTCGTCCCAGTCCTGCGAGTACCCCCACTTCACCTTCGTCCCCGGGACGGCCGCGGTCGCGCCGGCCCGGTACCCGGCGATGAAGCGGTCGACCGGCGGCTCCTTGAAGCCGCCGACGGCGCTGATCGACGTGCCGCCCGCGCGCTTCGCCTCGAGCGCCGCGAGGTAGCCCGCGAGGTAGCCGACCTGCTCCTCGCGGAAGAGCAGCCCCTGGACGTTCGCAGGCGTGCCCTTGAGCGTCGTCTGGTCGACGTCGACGATCGCGAAGCTCGTGTCCGGGAACCTCTTCGCCGCGGTGGCGATCGCGTCGCCCTGCGCGTACCCGACCCCGATGACCAGATCGTAGCCCTGGCGGGCCAGCGTCGTCATGTTCGGGACGTAGTCGGCGGCCGACTTCGACTCGATCACGCGGCCCTCGACCCCGAGCTCGCGCTCTGCCCGCTTGAGCCCGTTGTAGGCGAGCTCGTTGAACCCGTTGTCGTTGAGCTGGCCGAGATCGGTGATCAGGCCGACCTTGATCGGGCTCGCGGCGGTCGTCTCCGTGGTGGCGGCCGCGTCGTCTCCGCCCCCGCCGCAGCCCGCAGCGAGCAACGCGAGCCCCGCGAACAGCACCACCACCAACCCTGCCGTCGTCGCTCGCTTCGTCATGGTCCGCACCCTTTCCGGTAGTTTTTGCCTATGAGTCGTAAACCTCGGACGGAGTCTACCAGACCGACCCACGTGACCCTGGCGGCGGTGCTCCAGGTGCGCGACGGTGTCCTCCAGGCGCTGCTCTGGCAGCGGGCGCTGCGAGCCGTTCGCAGGCGCCTGGGCGCTGCCCGGCGGCGTGCTCGGCTCCGACGAGACGCTCGAGGCGTCGATCCGCCGCCACCTCGCGGCGAAGGTCGACCTGGGCGAGGTCGCCCACCTCGAGCAGGTCGCGACCTACGGCGACCCCGGCCGGAACCCCGTCGAGTGGGAGATCGCCACCGCCTACCTCGGGCTCGTGCCGCTCGGCGTCGACCCGTCGGTGCCGGCCGACACGGGCTGGCACCCGGTCGACGAGCTCCCCACCACGGCCTTCGACCACGGCGCGATCGTCTACTCGGCCCGCGAGCGCCTCCGCGGCAAGCTCTCGTACTCCAACATCGGCTTCGCCCTGGCGCCGGCCACGTTCACCCTCAACGAGCTGCGCGACGTGTACGCGGCGGCGCTCGGCTACGACGTCTCGGCAACGAACCTGAAGCGGGTGCTCGTGCGGCGGGGCGCGATCGTGCCGACCGGCGGCCGCCGCGACCCCGGGCGCGCAGGCGGCCGGCCGGCCGAGGAGTTCGCATTCTCGGAGCAGGCGCTCGAGATCACCGACCCGTTCGCTGCCCTGCGGCCGCCGGAGCGGCGGCCGTCCTCGTAGAGCCGCGCCTCGACCGTTCCCGGCCCCGTGCCAGGACGTTCTACGACTTTGTGGCTCTGAGCCACTTGCGCTACGTGCGCACCCGCGCACCCGCGGGATCGAACAGCGGCTCCGCCGCTACCTCACCGTCGATCCACTCGCCGAAGATCTCGACCTCGACGCGCGTCCCGACCTCCGCGTCGACGGCCGGTAGGTAGGCGTAGGCGATCGAGCGCTCGACCGTGTAACCGTAGCCGCCGCTCGTGACGCGGCCGACGAGCCGGTCGCCGACCCGCACCGGCTCGGAGCCGAGCGCGACCGCACGTGGGTCGTCGAGCGTGAGGCAACGAAGCACGCTCTCGGGCTCCTGCCGCGCGAGCAGCGCCTCGCGGCCGAGGAAGTCGCCCTTGTCGAGCTTGACGGCGAAGCCGAGGCCGGCGGCGAAGGGCGAATCCTCGGGCGTGATGTCTGCGCCCCAGACCCGATAGCCCTTCTCCAGCCGCAGCGAGTCGATCGCCTTGTAACCGCCCGCGACGAGGCCGTGGTCTGCGCCTGCCGCCCAGATCGTGTCCCAGAGGCGTCCGCCGAACTCCGCCGGGCAGTAGAGCTCCCAGCCGAGCTCGCCGACGTACGTGACCCTGACGGCGAGGCAGGGCACGGCCCCGATCGAGAGCTCCTGCGCCCGCATGTACGGGAAGGCCTCGTTCGAGAGGTCGGTCGTCGTCAGCGGCTGCAGGAGCGCGCGGGCGCTCGGGCCCCAGACGCCGAAGCAGGAGAGCGCGGAGGTGACGTCGGCGATGTGCACCGAGCCGTCGCGTGGCGCGTGCTGGCGGATCCAGGCGAGGTCGTGCCGGCCGAACGCCGTACCCGTCACGATCCGGAAGCGCTCCTCGCCGAGCCGCGTCACGGTGAAGTCGCACTCGATCCCGCCGCGGGAGTTGAGCATCTGCGTGTACGTGACGGCACCCACGTCGCGTGCGACGCGGTTCGCGCACAGCGACTCGAGGAACGCCGCAGCGCCCGGGCCGCCGACGTCGATCTTGGCGAACGACGACTCGTCGAAGATCGCGACGCCCTCGCGGCAGGCGCGGTGCTCGACCCCGACCGCCGGCGACCACAGCTTTCCGGCCCAGCCGCGTGGCCGCAGCGACTCGTCGCCGTGGGCCGCGTTCGGCTCGAACCAGTTCGCGCGCTCCCAGCCCGACTTCTCGCCGAACGCGGCGCCGAGCCCGACGAGCCGCTCGTAGGCCGCCGAGACGCGCAACGGCCGACCGGCCGAGCGCTCGTGCCCCGGGTACTTGACGTCGTAGTACGTCTCGTAGATCTCGGCCGTGCGCGCGAGGGTGTACTCGCGGGAGCGGTAGGCGGCGCCGAAGCGGCGCGAGTCCATGTGCCAGACGTCGAGCGACGGCGTCCCCTCCACGATCCACTCGGCGACGAGCTGCCCCATCCCGCCGGCACCCGCGAGCCCGTGGGCGCAGAAGCCTGCCGCGACCCAGAAGCCGCGCACGTCCGAGGGGCCGAGGATGAACTCCCCGTCGGGCGTGAACGCCTCGGGCCCGTTGATCAGCTTGACGACGCCCATTCCCTCGAGGCTCGGAACGCGGACGATCGCGTTCTCCATCAGCTCCTCGAAGCGCGGCCAGTCCTCCTCGAGCAGCTTGCCGTTGAAGTCGGCCGGGATCCCGTCGAGCGACCAGGGGGCGCAGTTGCGCTCGTACCCGCCCATGATCAGGCCGCCCGACTCGGGCCGGTAGTAGACGAGCAGCGACGGGTCGCGCATCGTCGGCATGTCGGTCGGCAGTCCCGCCGGCTGCAGCACGAGGTACTCGTGCGCCATCGGGATGATCGGCACGTTGACGCCGGCGAGGGCGCCGATCTCCTTCGCGAACATGCCACCCGCGTTGACCACGATCCCGGTCTCGATCGTGCCCCTGTCGGTCTCGACGCCGGTCACCTCGCCGCGCTCGACCGCGATCCCCGTGACGCGCGTGCCCGTGTCGACCTCGGCACCCCGCCGCCGCGCCCCCTCCGCGAGGGCGAACGTGAGCTGGCTCGGGTCGATGTAGCCGTCACTCGGCAGGTACGCCGCGCCGAGCACGCCGTCGGTCGACATCGGCGGGAAGAGCTCCTGCGCCTCGGCGGCGGAGATGAGCTCGAGCGGGAGGCCGAACGTCTTCGCCCAGCCGGCCTGGCGCGTGATCTCCTCCATCCGCTCGGGCGACGAGGCGAGGCGCAGCGAGCCGACCTCGCGCCAGCCGGTCTCGAGGCCGACCTCCGCCTCGAGCGTGCGATAGAGCTCGACCGAGTTCATCATCATCCGCGTCAGCGCGAGCGAGCTGCGCAGCTGGCCCACGAGCCCGGCGGAGTGGAACGTCGAGCCGCTCGTCAGGTCGGCCCGCTCGACGAGGACGACGTCGTCCCAGCCGAGCCGTGTCAGCCAGTAGAGGATCGAGCAGCCGCCGACGCCGCCGCCGATCACGACCACGCGCGCGCTGGATCTCACTCTTCCACGCCTGTCGACTCGATCACGAGCCGGGTACGGTCGGCCCGGAAGCGGTCGCGCGCGAACTCGACGGCCGTGCCGTCCGCGGCGAAGCCGATGCGCTCCACGAGGAGGAGTGGGGCGTCGCGCCTGATCCCGAGCGAGCGAACGTCGGATGGCCGCGCCTCGGCCAGCTCGAGCCGTTCCACGGCCCGCACGGGACGCAGGCCGAATCCGGCATCCATGAGGTCGTACAACGAGCCGCCGAGATCCAGGTCCTCGATGTCGGGGAAGAGCCGCACGGGCAACGACGAGCGCTCGACCGCGAGCGGCTTGCCGGAGCAAAGCCGCAGGCGCGTGACCACGACCACGTGCTCGCCTCGCTCGAGACCGAGGGCGGCAGCCGTCCGCCGGCCGGTGGGCTCGACCTCCGCGGAGATCAGTTCGACGTCGGTCGCTCCGCCCTCCCGTCGCAGCACGGCCGAGAGCCCGGCTGCGGCTGTCGCCACGCGGACCGTGTCCCGCTCGCGTACGAACGTCCCGCCCCTGCGCCCGACGACGCGGCGCAGGAGGCCGTCACGTTCGAGCTCGCCGAGGGCCTGCCGTACCGTCATCCTGCTGACCCCGAGCGACTCGGCGAGGCGCCGCTCGGGAGGAAGGCGGGTGCCGGGCGGCAGTCGGCCCGACGCGATCGCGGCCGTGACCTCCGCCGCGATCGCGGCGTGCAGCGGCTTCGAGCGGTCGAGGGTCATTTCCAGGAGCAGATCCACGTCGCCAGCGTATTCCGTCGGCGCCCCTATTGTCTAGACCGTTGCGGCTCTCTTGCGGCGCCCCGGGTTGCTACGTTGGCCCGGTGCGGCTCGTCGCCGAGCAACCGACGCTCCAGCACGTCGCAGACCACGGCGGCGATCTCTACCTCTGGGCGCGCGGGTTCCGCTGCTGCGCCGGGCGCTCGTACGTCCTCGAGGTATCCACCACGCGGCCCGATCGTGCGTTCCGGCGCGTCCACGAGGAGCGCGGGATCTCGGTCTGGGCGACGCCCGGCCTCGTGGAACCGGAGGAGATCCAGCTCGAGCTCGACCGCCGCGGGCAGCTCCGGGCGTTCTGGAACGGCCAGTCCTGGATCGGCTGAGCGCGCGCCGCCGGGCTCCGGCCGTCCGCGCACGAACGCTCAAGCAAGGCGCGCCCACAACCGATATCTCGTGCCATGCGGCACACATCTCGCTGGCTGAAGGTCGTCGCGGTCGTGAGCCTCGCGGCAGAGGCAACCGCGGCAGCCGCCGTGTTCTGGCGCGCGCGCTGACCCGCCGAGACCGGTCAAGCCGTCAGCGGTCGAGCGCGCTGACGAACGCGGGTGAGGCGGCCGTCGCCTCCATGCGCTCGAAGTGCTCGGCCGCGTAGGCGCCGAAATCGAAGTCGAGCTCCGAGACGGCCCCCTGCACGACCCCCCACATCGCCTCACGGAAGTCGGACATGAAGAGCATCAGCTCGAGCGCCCGCTCGTCCCTGGTCCGGACCTCGCCGAAATAGGCCTCGAGCAGCGCCTGCCGCTCCTCGCGGCCGAGCCCGTTGTTGATCGAGAAGTTGGCGAGGTCGAAGAAGACGTCTCCCATGCCCGCGTACTCCCAGTCGACGATCCGGATCCTGTCGCCGTCGTCGATGAAGTTCGCGTTGAGCAGATCGTTGTGGCAGGGCCGCTCCGGGAAGGCGCCCCGTGCCCGTTCGACGCGTCGGGCGACCTGCCGTGCCCACGCGTAGCTCGCAGGTACCTCGGCCCCGTGCGCGAACGCGGTCGTCCGGTAGTCCTCGACGACCCGGAACGAGATGAAGCGCCCGGGCAGCGACGGCCCACGGTGCACCGCGCGGAGCGTCTGGGTCACCCGCCTGATCGACTCGGGCTCGCGCATCTTCTCCAGCGGGACGATCGCCCCCTCGATGAAGCGCGTGACGAGGTAGCCCTCCGGTTCGACGAAGGTGACCACCTCGGGGCCGATCCCGACGGCAGCGGCGGCGAGCGACGCCTCGTGCTCGACGGAGCGGTCGATCCCGAGCAGCGCGGTGTCACGGCCGGCGATGCGGAGCACGTACGGGCCGCCCGAGACGTCGACCTTGAAGTTGTGGTTGGTGATGCCGCCGCCGAGCACCTCGACCCGCGCCTCCTCGCCGGGCCAGATGCGGGCGACGATCGCCTCGACATCCATGGTGCGATCCTCTCACGTTTCGTGCGGTGATGCACGTCTGTCGATGCTCTCTGTCCAGCTTTTGTATATAATTCAGGTCATGAAGATCGCCGTCACCGGATCGTCGGGCCTGATCGGCACCGCCCTGCTCCCGGCCCTCGACGCAGCCGGCCACGATGTCGTGCGGCTCGTTCGCAATGAACCGGCCGGCCCGGGTGAGGCACGCTGGGACATCGCCGCGGGCACGATCGACGAGGAGGCACTGCAGGAGGTCGAGGCGATCGTCCACCTGGCCGGCGAGAACATCGGCCAGCGCTGGAGCGACGCCGTCAGGAAGCGCGTCCTCGACTCCCGCGTCGACGGCACCCGGCTGATCGCCGAGACCGCCGCCCGGCTGCCCCGCCGTCCCGACCTCCTCTGCGCCTCCGCCGTCGGGTTCTACGGCTCGCGCGGCGACGAGAGTCGTCGACGAGAGCTCGCCCCGCGGGTCGGGCTTCCTCGCCGACGTCGTCGAGGCCTGGGAGGCAGCAGCGGAGCCCGCCCGCGCCGCCGGCCTGCGCACGGTTCACCTGCGGCAGGGCATCGTCCTCGCGAAGCAGGGCGGTGCGCTGCAACGGCTGCTGCTGCCGTTCAGGCTCGGCGTCGGACGGCCGGGTCGGGAAGCGGGCGGCAGTGGTGGAGCTGGGTCTCGCTCGACGACGTCGGTGGCCGCCTACCTGTTCGCGCTCGAGCAGCCGCTCGAGGGGCCGGTCAACGTGACGGCGCCGGGCGCGTCACGAACTCCGAGTTCGTCAAGGCGCTCGGCCGGGCGCTGCACCGGCCCACGATCTTCCCGCTGCCGTCGTTCGCCGTCAAGGCGGCCTTCGGCCAGATGGGCGAGGAGATGCTCCTCGGCGGACAGCGCGTCGCTCCGACGCGGCTCGAGGCCGCAGGGTTCACGTTCGGCGAGCCCGACATCGACTCGGCCCTGGCACATGCGCTCGCCGGCTGACGGCGCGCGGTACGCTCGCACGCAGTGAGCGAGGAACACGACGTCATCGTCGTCGGGGCGGGCATGGCCGGCCTCGCGTGCGCCCGCGCGCTGGTCGCGACGGGGCGCAGCCCGCTCGTACTCGAACGCTCCCATGCGATCGGCGGACGCGTCCGGACCGACGTGGTCGACGGATTCCTCCTCGACCACGGCTTCCAGGTCCTGCCGCTCTCCTACCCCGAGGCCGAGGCCTTCCTCGACTACGACCGGCTCCAGCTCGGCTCGTTCGAACGCGGCGCGATCGTCCGCGCTGACGGGCGTTTCCGGCGCCTCGCCGACCCGCGCCACGCTCCCGTCCGCGGCCTGCGCTCGCTCGCCGGCGGGGTCGTCGGCGTGCGCGACGGCGCGGCCGTGCTGCGGCTCCTGCGGGGCTCGGGCGACGAGACGACGACCGCGGAGGCCCTGCGCAAGGCCGGCGTCTCCCGCGCCACGGTGGAGCGGTTCTTCGCCCCGTTCCTGCGGGGCATCTTCCTCGAGGAGCGGCTCACCACGTCGAGCCGGTTCCTCGACTTCGTGCTGAACGCGTTCGCAGGAGGCCCTGCAGCACTTCCGAACGGCGGGATGGGCGCCATCGCGACGCAGCTCTCGGAAGGGCTCGAGATCCGCAAGGGCGCCGGCGTCGCCACGGTCGGCCCGCACGCCGTCTCGCTCGAGTCGGGGGAGCAGTTGCGCGCCGGTGCCGTGGTCGTGGCGACCGCCGGCATCGTCGACGAGCCCATTCACGGCTGGAACGGCGTCACCTGCGTCTACTACGACGCGCCGTCCTCGCCGATTCCCGGGCCGTGGCTCGCCGTCAACGGCGAGGGTGGCCCGATCAACAACCTCTGTGTGCCGAGCGAGGCAGCGCCGGGCTACGCGCCGCCCGGGCGGGCGCTGGTCTCCCTCACCATCCTCGGCGCCGGCGAGCCCGACCTCGACGCGGTCGGGCGGCAGTTGCGCGGCTGGTTCGGCTCGACGGTGGCGGACTGGCGACACCTGCGGACGTACCGGATCCCGCGGGCGCTGCCCGCCTATCCGGTCGGCGGCTTCGGCGAGCAGCCGGTGCGGCTCGCGCCGGGTCTCTACGCCTGCGGTGACCACCGCGAGCACCCGTCGCTGAACGGCGCGCTCGCCTCGGGCCGCCGAGCGGCGGAAGCCGTGCTCGCCGACGGCGCCTGACGTCGGGCAGGAATCTGCGATACGCTCCCCGCTCGCAGATCGTTTCCCGACAGAAGGAGGGTGTTCCGATGACTGTCATTGCTTCCTCCATTCCGCGCGTCGCGCGGTCCGTCGGCTAACCGGATCTCACTCCGACCTCCCGCCCGGACCTCGCCGACTGGCGCGCCGTCCCGCGCGCCGCTTTCATGTACTCGAGGACCGAAGGGAGTATTCGCTTGCCCGAACTCGAATCGCTCGGCTGGAACGACCGGCTGAGCATCCTGTACGAGCCCTTCGCCGGCGACGA
The DNA here is from genome assembly GCA_963792455.1 of uncultured Thermoleophilia bacterium. Taxonomy (GTDB): domain Bacteria; phylum Actinomycetota; class Thermoleophilia; order Gaiellales; family Gaiellaceae; genus Gaiella. The sequence continues at coordinate 206,193 of CAWBWA010000011.1, read as the reverse complement.
CGTCGTCGCCGGTCGGGTCTCGATCCAACATCGCGGGGCCTACGACGTGCTCACCGAGCTCGGTGAGCTGCGTTGCGAGGTGCCTCGCCGTCTCGTCCACGAGGCGGCGACGACGGCCGACCTGCCGGTCGTCGGCGACTGGGTGGTGATCACCCCGGCCCCCGGTGGCGGCCCGGGCACGATCAAGGCCGTCCTGCCCCGCTTCACGAAGTTCTCCCGCAAGACCGCCTGGCAGGCCGCCGAGGAGCAGGTGCTCGCCGCGAACATCGACGTGGCATTCCTCGTCGCGTCGATGAACGAAGACCTCAGCCTACGCCGGCTGGAGCGGTACCTGATCCTCGCCTGGGAGAGCGGCGCCCGCCCCGTGATCGTGCTCACGAAGTCCGACCTCCACCCCGCTCCCGAGGCTGCCGTGGCCGAGGTCGAGACGATCGCCGGCGGGGTGCCCGTGCACGCGATCTCGAGCGTCACCGGTCAGGGTCTCGACGAGGTGTCCGAGCTGCTCGGCCCTGGCCTCACCGCCGTCCTGCTCGGCTCCTCGGGCGTCGGCAAGTCGACGCTCGTCAACACGCTCGCGGGCGAGGAGCTGCTGGCGACGCAGGAGATCCGCGGCGACGGCACCGGCCGGCACACGACGACGAGGCGGGAGCTGATCCAGCTGCCGAGCGGTGGCCTCGTGATCGACTCTCCCGGCATCCGCGAGGTTCAGCTCTGGGTCGCCGACGACGGCATCGACGAGGCCTTCGAGGACGTCACGGAGCTGTTTTCCCACTGCAGGTTCTCGGACTGCGCCCACGACCGGGAGCCCGGCTGCGCCGTGCAGGCCGCCCTCGCCGACGGGACGCTGCCGGCGGAGCGGTGGGACAGCTACCTGAAGCTCCAGGCGGAGCTCGAGCACCTCGAGCGCAAGCTCGACAAGCGGGCCGCCGCCGAGGCCCGCAAGAAGTGGAAGGCGCTCGGCCAGGAGTACCGCGTGAACTTGCGGCTGAAGGGGAAGCGCTAGGCCGCCGCGGGGTGTCTCCCGCCTGTTCGGGAGACACCCCGCGACACCTCTGCGCGCCATTCCGTGGCGATTCCTACGACGTCTTGACGTTGGCCGCCCCCGGCGTCGGGGTCGTCGTGAATGCCCAGTCCGTCGCGGCGTCGTTCGCATCGGTGCCGTCCGGGATGCGGGCCAGCGTGCCGTCGACGCTGTTCGAGTCAGCGACGTCGGCCGGGAGCACGGTGCCCTCGACGAGGTCGAAGACCTTGGTGCCGATCGTGGCCGCGTTGATCGCTCCCTCGTAGCTGAGCGCATCGAGGAGCACGTTCTCCGCCGTATCGACGAGCGCGAGCCCGTCGGGCTCACCGTTCTGCGGGTCCACGTCGATGACGAGCCTGGCGCCGGCCGCGAGGTTGCCGGTGAGCACCTTTCGCCCGTACTCGGATCCGTCGCCCCCGTTCACGAGGACGAGCGCAGTTCCGTCGAGTGAGGCCGGGGCCGTGCCCGTGTTCGCGATCTCGACGAACCCGCCGGTGTCGCTGCCGACCTGGTCGTAGTCGACCTCGTTGATCACGAGCTGCGCATCACCTGTCGAGGGCGGCGGCGGCGTTCCCGACTCGCAGGTGAGCGTGATCAGGTCGGTCGCAGTCGCGCCGATCTCGACGTGACCGGTGGCCCCGCTGAATGTCTTGCAGGCCGTGCCGGCGAGGCCGTCGACCGACGCGAGCCCCGCGCCGGGATCGCCCTTGGGGCCGGGAGGACCTGCCGGTCCGGCCGGGCCCGGGGCGCCCGCCGGGCCGGCGGGGCCCTGGGCGTCCCACGAGAGGCGCACCTCGTTGCTCTTGCAGGAGTTCTGGTCGAAGACGATCCGGACGAGGCCGTGCCGGATGTTGCGGCACGCCTCGATCGTCCCCGGGGTATCGCCGGCCGCGGTCGCCATTGCCGCAGCGCTCACGAGCACCGCGGTCGCAGCTCCAGCGAGCGCGATCGTGTGTCGATTCACGTCGATCCTCCTTCTTGGTGGATGGGAAGACCGACAGAGGTACCCGGAGGGCCTCGCGGTGGCTAGTGTCCCTTCGGGACAGGGCGGCCCGGAGGCGCCGTTTCAAGCGGCACTGTGGATTTTTCGTCACGCTCCCGGCACGACTTCGGCCCCCGCTGCGGCAGCGGCGACCGTCGGGCCGGGCGGCGCACCACGGCCCTCAGACGTGCGCCACTGTCAGCTCCGCCTGCCCGCTCCGGATGGGAAGCAGGCCGAGTGCGGCAGCGGCCTCGCGAAGCACGTCCTGCCCCGCCAGCGAGTAGAGGTCGTCGAAGTCGACGGCGCCGTTGAGCTCGATCACCGTGTACCCGTCGCCCGCCGGCAGAAGATCGACGCCCACGAGGTCGGCGCCGATCGCGGCTGCCGCGGCGATGCCGAGCGCGGAGGCGGCGGCCGAGGGGCGGGCCCTCCTGCGCGTGCCACCGAGGCTGGCGTTCGTTCTCCACTCATGGGGCGCGGCGACGCGGCGGATCGCCCCGACGACGACACCTCCGGCGACGACGAGCCGGAGGTCGTACCCGACCGGCGGTACCAGCTCCTGCACGAGCGCACCCCGGCGCGCGAACCAGGGCCTCGAGCGAACCTCCTCGAGCGCCGCCTGGAGCTCCTCGTCCGACGCGCAGCGGAGGACGTCCACTCCCCAGCTGCCGAGCCGCGGCTTGATCACGAGTGGGAGCCCGAGGTCGGGAAGCCCGCGCCCTGGCCGCAGGTGCACGGTCCGGGGATGCGGGACCCCGGCGCGGGCGAGGAGGCGGGACGTGACGAGCTTGTCGTGCGCCGCGACGAGCGCCGGGGCCGGATTGAGCACGCGGACACCCCGCCGCTCGAGCCAGAGGAGCTCGAGGAGGCCGCGCTCGACGCCGTCGAGGGTGGGCAGGACGTCGAGCCTGCCGAGCACCGTGTCGCCCTCCCGCAGCCAGTCGTCGGCCTCGCCGGGCCCGACGAGCGCCGCGTCGATCCCGAACGAGCGCCACGCCGACACGAGCTCCTCGTTCGTCGTGCTCGCGTTGGTGCCGAGCACGGCGACCCTCGCCGCCGCCCTGTGAGACGGACGCGCACCGACGCGCTCCCGCACCATGCGGGTGGCGCGCGGCCGGGCATCCGGCTCGAGCAGCAGCAGGGCGAGGAGTGCGGTGCGCTCGGGCATCTGCAGCGTGTCGACGCGCTCGTCGCGCGCGTGCGAGCCCTCGCCGATCGGGCCGAGGCCGTCCAGGGTGCCGGTGTAGAGGCTCGTCGTGTTCGCGTCTGAGCCGCCGCCGACGAGGCCCGCGTCCTCGAGCGACAGGCCGAGCTCGTGGCCGAGCCGCTTGGCGGTCGCGAGCAGGGTCCGGTTCCGCGGCAGCGCCTCCATCGGGGGCCGGCCCCAGCCTCCCTCGATCTCGAGCGTGGCGCCTTCGAGCACCGGAGTCAGGCCTCGCAGCGCTCGCTCCAGCCTGCGTGCCGCGGCCGCAGTGGGCACACGCACGTCGACGATCGCACTCGCCTGCGGGGCAACGACGTTCGGACGCAAACCCCCGTCGATCGTGCCGACGTTGACGGTGATCCCCCTGGCGGGGTCGTTGAGCGCGAAGAGCCGCTGCACCTGATGGGAGAGCTCGAGGATCGCGCTGATCCCCTGCTCGAAGTCGGCGCCTGCGTGCGAGGAGCGGCCGTGCACCGTGACGGTGAAGTGCCCGAGACCCTTGCGGGCGATCTTCAACCTCCCGTCCGCACCCTCACCGGACTCGAGCACGAGCGCCCGGGCGGCGCCGCGCGCGAGCAGGTGGATGAAGCGGCTCGAGTCGTGGCTCCCGATCTCCTCGTCCGTGTTGACGAACACCACGGGCGTGACGGTGGGCCGGAGGCCCAGCTCGCGCAACGCGCGAAGTGCAAACACGATCTGCACGAGACCACCCTTCATGTCCGCGACCCCGGGGCCGAAGAGCAGCCCGTCATCCTCGCGAAGCGGCATCCGGGCGAGCGTGCCGACGGGCCAGACGGTGTCCATGTGGCCGATCAGCAGCTGGCGCGGGTCACCACGATTGCGCTGCCTGGGCCGGGCGTAGAGGTGGTCGCCCACCCCGGTTCCCCGGACCGGTCGAACGACGAGCCCGTCGTGCTCGAGCTCCGCTGCCATGATCCGGAACGGCCCGCGCTGGGTCTCCGGCTCGAGCGTCGGCGACTCGGCCCGGGCCAGCCGCTCGAGCAGTTCGACCATCTCGGGCCGGCGCTGTTGGAGCCAGTCCAGCAGCGATCGTGCCGCCGATAGCCGGCATCGGACTAGCGCCGGAAGTCGGCAGGGAAGGGGAACGCGAGGCTGTCGCGCACGACGGCGAAGCGTCCCGGGGCGAGATAGGCAAGCAGCCCGAGGCGATGCACGAGATCGGCGTCGTCCACCTCGGCCCCGCGCAGCGCCGCGCGAGCGGCGGCTGCGGCCACCACCCGGCCGACGATCAGGCTGTTCGGCCCGAACCCGTCGACGATGCGCTCGAGCTCGCATTCGAGGTACAGCAGGCAGCCCTCGACGACTCTGCCGTCGACGACCCGCGCCGGGGCCGTCGGCACGGCGGCCAGGGTCGGCTTCACGTCGCTCTCGGTCCTGCCGCCGGCAGCGAAGCTCGACGTCAGAATCTGATCGGGCTGCGGGAAGCTGATCGTGAACTGTGGATGCGCCTTCACGTTCCGGTAGGTCGCATGCTCCGGCGTGCAGGCGAAGCAGTAGAAACCGGCCCAGCCGAGCGGCATCGCCAGGTGCTTCGGGGCGAAGTCCCAGCCGTCTGCCTCCTTCGTCCCGACGAGCACGAGCGGCGCAATCGTGAACACGCTCTCCCACAGCGCCGGTCCGAGGGGCAACTCCACCAGCCCCCCATGCGCCCACGCCGGAGCCTGCACATCGGCCATGAACTCAGGCTTGCACAGAGCCCCGGCGACGGCATCGGACCGAACCCCGACCGTGCTTACGCAGAACTACCGATACCCGACACCGATGCCCGCGCCGGGTCAGCGCTTCCAGGGTGCGTCGGCGTCGGCGTCGATGCCGTACCGCTCGATCGCGCCCTGCACGACGGCCGGCTCGACGACGCCGTCGTCGGCGAGCGCCTTCAACGCCGTCACGGCGACGTGCTTCCGGTCGACCTCGAAGAACTGCCGCAGCTTCACGCGGTAGTCGCTGCGCCCGAAGCCGTCGGTGCCGAGCACGGCGTAGCGGCCGGGCACGAAGGGCCGGATCTGGTCGGCGAACGCGCGCATGTAGTCCGTGGCGGCGACGAACGGCCCGCCGCGGCCCGCGAGCGCCTGCGCCACGAACGAGAGCCGCTGCTCGGCCGTCGGGTGGAGCCGGTTCCAGCGCTCGACCTCGAGCCCGTCGCGGCGAAGCTCCGTGAAGCTCGTCACGCTCCAGACGTCGCTCGCGATCCCGAAATCGCTCTCGAGGAGCTCCGCGCCGGCGATCACCTCGCGCAGGATCGCGCCCGAGCCGAGGAGCTGGACGCGCGGCCCCTCGCCGGCGCCTTCGCGCAGCAGGTACAGCCCGCGCAGGATCCCCTCCTCGGAGCCCTCGGGCAGCGCCGGCTGCACGTAGTTCTCGTTCATCACGGTCAGGTAGTAGAAGACGTCCTCCTGCTCCTCGCACATGCGCCGCAGCCCGTCGCGCACGATCACCGCCAGCTCGTAGCCGTAGGTCGGGTCGTAGGCGCGGCAGTTGGGGACGACCGACGCGAGCAGGTGCGAGTGTCCGTCCTCGTGCTGGAGGCCCTCCCCGTTGAGCGTCGTGCGCCCGGCGGTGGCGCCGATCAGGAAGCCGCGCGCGCGGCTGTCACCCGCCGCCCAGGCGAGGTCGCCGACCCGCTGGAATCCGAACATCGAGTAGAAGATGTAGAAGGGCACCATCGTGACGCCGTGGTTCGCATACGAGGTTGCGGCGGCGATCCACGACGAGAACGCTCCGGCCTCGTTGATCCCCTCCTGCAGGATCTGGCCGTGATCGTCCTCCCGGTAGAACATGAAGTCGTCGGCGTCCTCGGGCTGGTAGAGCTGACCGACCTGGGAGAAGATGCCGAGCTGCCGGAACATCCCCTCCATCCCGAACGTGCGCGACTCGTCGGGCACGATCGGCACGATCCGCTCGCCCATGACAGGCTCGCGGACGAGAGAGTTGAGGATCCGGACGAATGCCATCGTCGTCGAGTTCTCGCGCTCGCCGCTCCCCTCGAGCACCGTCTCGAACGGGGCCGGCGCCGGCAGCGGATCGGCTTCGTCGTGACGCGCCGGCAGGCTGCCGCCGAGCGCCGCACGGCGCTCGAGCAGGTAGCGGAGCTCGGGGCTGTCCTCCGAGGGGCGGTGGAAGAAGGCGCCCGTCGCCTGCGCGTCGCTGAGCTGCAGGCCGAGCCGGTCGCGGATCGCGAGCCGGGCCTCGTCGTTCATCGACTTCTGCTGGTGGGTGATGTTGCGCCCCTCGCCGGCCTCCCCCATCCCGTACCCCTTGATCGTCTTCGCGAGGATCACGGTCGGGCTGCCGTTGTTCGCCACGGCGGCGGCGTAGGCCGCGTACACCTTCTGCGGGTCGTGGCCGCCGCGGCGCAGCTCCCAGATCTGCTCGTCGGTCCAGTCGGCGACCATCGCGCGCGTCTGCGGGTACTTGCCGAAGAAGTGCTCGCGGACGTAGGCGCCGTCCTTCGACTTGAAGTTCTGGTACTCGCCGTCGACCGCCTCTTCCATCCGGTAGTGGAGCCACCCGTCGGTGTCGGCCTCGAGCAGCGGATCCCAGCCCGAGCCCCAGATCACCTTGATCACGTTCCAGCCGGCACCGCGGAAGTTCGTCTCGAGCTCCTGGATGATCTTCCCGTTGCCGCGCACGGGGCCGTCGAGACGCTGCAGGTTGCAGTTGACGACGAAGACCAGGTTGTCGAGCCTCTCGCGGCCGGCCAGCGAGATCGCGCCCATCGACTCGGGCTCGTCCATCTCGCCGTCGCCCATGAACGCCCAGACCTTCCGGTCGCCCGGGTCGACGACCCCGCGCGCGGCCAGGTACTTCATGAACCGTGCCTGGTAGATCGCCATCAGCGGGCCGAGCCCCATCGAGACGGTCGGGAACTGCCAGAAGTCCGGCATCAGCCAGGGGTGCGGGTACGACGAGAGGCCGCCGCCGTCGACCTCCTGCCGGAAGCGGTGCAGCTGCTCCTCGCTCAGCCGCCCCTCGAGAAACGCGCGGGCGTAGATGCCGGGAGAGGAGTGGCCCTGCATGTAGACGAGATCGCCGCCGTGCGCCTCGGAGCGCGCCCGCCAGAAGTGGTTGAAGCCGACCTCGTAGAGGGTCTCGGCCGACTGGTAGCTCGCGATGTGCCCACCGAGCTCCGTCGACTCGGCGTTCGCCTGCAAGCACGATCGCGATCGCGTTCCAGCGGACGAGCGCCGTCGCGAGCCGCTCGAGCTCGGGGTCACCGGGAACCGGCGCCTCCTCGTCGACGGGGATCGTGTTCACGTACGGCGTGCTGAGCCCCGCCGAGACCTTGACTCCGTACTCCTGCGCATGGTCGATCGCCTGGTCGAGCAGGAAGCCCATCCGCTCGCGGCCGTCGGACTCGACGACGGCGTCGACGGAGTCGAGCCACTCCCGTGTCTCGACGGGATCGCTATCGGGGAGGTCGGCGGCCATCCGCGCTCAAGCCTAGCGGCGCGGCGGCGACAGGCTTCAGCCTGTCTGCCGGGCTTTTTCGGCCCACACCTGCCAGTTACCCTGAGAAGGCGATGGCGACGGGTGAGCACACGAACGGGTCGAACAGGCCGGCCGACGCGGCGGCGAAGCTGCGAGCCGCAACCGACCTCCTCGAGGAGATCGCCGCCAACCGCGGCCTGCTCGGCTCTCTCTCGGTCGAGGAGCGAACGCGCCTGCTCACGGCAGCAGCCGACGTCTTCGACCCCGATCCCGTGCAACGCCGGCGCTACACGAAGGCGAAGCGGAAGGAAGAGCGGGACGCGAGCATCCGGGCCGACGAGGCAAAGCTGGCCGACACCGGCATCCGCGTCCTGCGCGAGCGGCCGGTGTTCACGACGCCGAACGTCTACCCGCCGAAGGGCTTCGAGCCGGCGGACGTCGAGGGCGAGGACCGCGAGACGACGGAGGAGCAGCACTGCTACGTCTGCAAGGGGCCGTACCGGGAGCTCCACCACTTCTACGATCAGCTGTGCCCGCCGTGCGCCGCGTTCAACTTCGCCAAGCGCTCGGAGACCGCCGACCTCGAGGGCCGCGTCGCGGTACTGACGGGCGGGCGGGTGAAGATCGGCTACCAGGCCGGGATCAAGCTCCTGCGCGCCGGCGCCCGGGTGATCGTGACGACGCGGTTCCCGCGCGACTCCGCCGCGCGGTACGCGCAGGAGGCGGATTTCGGGGACTGGCGCGACCGCCTCGAGATCTACGGCCTCGACCTGCGGCACACACCGAGCGTCGAGGCGTTCTGCCATCACCTGCTGGCGACCCACGACCGCCTCGACTACATCGTCAACAACGCCTGCCAGACCGTCCGCCGGCCACCTGACTTCTACCGCCACATGCTGGAGGCGGAGCTCGCCTCCGAGCACTCCCTCGCCCCCGAGGTACAGCAGCTGCTCGGCGATTACACCGGCGTGCGCCGCTACGACATGCTCGAGAGCGAGGAGCCCGTGCTCGAGGCGGCAGGGCTCGCCGTCCTCGGCTCGACCACCTCGGCCGAGCTCTCCCAGGTGCGCCTGCTGCCCGAGGAGGCGGCCGACCAGGGGCACCTGTTCCCCGAGGGCCGGCTCGACCAGGACCTGCAGCAGGTCGACCTGCGCGACCGCAACTCGTGGCGCTTCCTGCTCGCCGAGGTGTCGACCGTGGAGCTGCTCGAGACGCAGCTCGTCAACGCCGTCGCCCCGTTCGTGCTCAACGCGCGGCTGAAGCCGCTGATGCTGCACACGGCCGACCGCGACAAGCACATCGTCAACGTCTCGGCCGTGGAGGGACAGTTCTACCGCCGCTTCAAGACCACCCGCCACCCGCACACGAACATGGCAAAGGCGGCGTTGAACATGATGACGCGCACCGCCGCGACCGACTACCACGGCGACGGCATCCACATGAACAGCGTCGACACCGGCTGGGTCACCGACGAGGACCCGCTCCACATCGCGGAGCAGAAGACGGCCGAGCACCGCTTCCGGCCGCCGCTCGACATCGTCGACGGCGCCGCCCGGATCGTCGACCCGATCGTCGACGGCACGAACACCGGCACACACATGTGGGGCAAGTTCCTCAAGGACTACAGGCCGACCGACTGGTAGGCAAACGAGCCTCGCCCGCCTTCTGCCGGGGAGCCGTCGGTACCGTGGCATCGTGAACCCTCGAACGTCTGCAGGTGCGCTCGTCGAGGCGGTCGGTAGCCTCGCGGATGCCGCCATCGACCGCGTTCTCCTGACCGGCGAGCGCGTGACCTCGGCTGCCGACGGCCGACGGCTCCTCGCCGGCGAGGCCGAGACGGAGGCGCTCGCCGACAACATCCAGCGCGTCGTCGTCCTGGCCGTTCCCGTCATTCGCACGGTCGCCCGGGGAGCGCGGTTCACCCGGGTGCCGTGGGTCATGGTCGCCTCGACCACGGTCTCGATGGGCATCGCCGTGCGCACCGGCGTCCGCGAGTTGCAGGTGCTCGCCGCACTCGTGGCGCACCGACTCGAGGCCGAGCACGGCAGGCCCGCCGACCCTGCCCTCGTCAAGCGCCTCGCGATCGACCTCTATCTCGACCCGAAGAGCGCCCCCGACCTCCGCGGCGACCGGCTCCGCCTCGTGCGACTGACGCGAAAGTGGATCCTCAGCGGGGCCTTCGGCCGCAAGACGTCGAAGCAGGCCACGAAAGCGCTGGCTGCGGCCGAGAAGATCGATGCGCGACGCCGTCCTGGAGCGCTGGGCGGGCCGCTGACCAACTCTGCGTGAGCGGCCCTGCGGAGGCCGGGGCGACGGCTCAGCCGGCGGCGAGCGCCGTGTTGATCGCGGTCAGCGTCGTCGGCCCTGCGATCCCGTCCTCGGTCAACCCTTCAGCCTTCTGGAAGGCTGCCACCGCCGCGGTCGTCGCCGGGCCGTAGGTGCCGTCCGCCGTCCCGGCCTCGTAGCCGAGCTGGGTGAGCGCCTGCTGCAAGGAGGTGACGGAGCTCCCGGAGTCGCCGGGCCGCAGGGTCGTGTCGGTCGGCACCGATGTCACGTTCGGCGTCGTGGTCGGGGTCGTCGTAGCCGGGGTCGTCGTAGCCGGGGTCGTCGTAGCGGGCGTCGTAGCGGTGGGAGTCGTGTCGACCGGGGTCGTGTCCGACGGCGTCGTCGGCACGGTCGCCGTGGAGGTCGCCGTCGTATCGTCCGACCCGCCGAGGGAGCGTGCGACGAGGAAGCCGGCACCGACCACGACGACGATCGCAATCACTGCCCCGACGACCAGCAGCTGCCGTTGCGCGAGCTCGTCGCGGGGGGGTCGCGGCGGGAGTGCGGGGACGTCGTCCTGCCAGGCGACCTCGTCGGTCTCCACGGGATCCTCGAACGGCGTCGCGAACCAGTCGTCCTCCTCCGGGAGAACCGGCTTGCGCGGACCGCCGTCGGGGCCGTAGCTCACGTTCCAGAGGTTACTAGGCCGAGAGGAGGGTGTCAGCATCTCGCGGTACCGGCATGTCACACTGAGACCATGACCTGGGCTCTCGTCATCGGCGCCGTGATCGTCGTCCTGCTGCTCGCCGGCGTCTACCTGTACAACAAGATCGTCCGACTGCGCAACGAGGTCGACACCGGCTGGTCGAACATCGACGTCCAGCTGAAGCGCCGGAACGACCTGATCCCGAACCTCGTCGAGGCCGTCAAGGGCTACGCGGCACATGAGCGCGGCGTGTTCGAGGAGGTGACCCGGGCGCGCGCAGCGATGGCGCAGGCGTCGACGCCGGGCGAGGCAGGGGCCGCGGACTCGTTCCTCGAGCAGGCACTCGGCAGGCTCTTCGCCGTCGCGGAGGCGTATCCGGATCTCAAGGCCTCGACGAACTTCCTGCAGCTGCAGTCCGACCTCACCGACACGGAAGACAAGATCGCCGCGGCACGGCGCTACTACAACTCGACCGTGCAGGCCTACAACACTGCGATCCAGACGTTCCCGTCGCTGCTCTTCGCAGGAGCGGCCGGATTCCGGGCCCGCGAGTTCTTCGCCGCCGAGGCGGACGACCGGGCTCCCGTCGCCGTGAGCTTCCCGTCGTAGCGGCGCGGGTGCAACGGTGACGCTCCAGCAGCAGATCCGGGCCAACCGGAGGCGAACGGCGTTCGTCGTGTTCGCATTCGTCGCCCTGATCGTGGTCTTCGCCGCCGCCTCGACGGTCTTCGTGGGTCGCGCGGGAGCGATCGGCCTGCTCGCGTTCGGGCTCGCCTACGGCGTGTTCGCGTGGTGGAACGCGGGCCGCATGATCGGCAGCCTCACCCACGCGACACCGCTGCAGAAGAGTGACGATCCCGACCTCTACCGGCTGGTCGAGAACGTCTCGATCGCGGCCGGCCTGCCCGTCACGCCGCCCGTGTACCTCGTCGACGACCCCGCGCCGAACGCCTTCGCCGCGGGATCCCGGCCCTCGACCGTGTACGTGGGTGTGACGAGCGGCCTGCGGCGGCTGATGCCGACACGAGAGCTCGAGGCGGTGCTCGCGCACGAGATCGCCCACATCCGCAACCGGGACGTGCGCCTGATGACGCTCGCGGCCGTGCTCGTCGGGGTGATCGCGATGCTCAGCGACTTCGCATTCCGGATGGCCTTCTTCGGCGGCCGCGGCGGCCGTGACCGCAATCCGCTGCAGATCGTCGCCGCGATCGTGGCGCTCGTGCTGGCGCCGATCGCGGCGCTGCTGCTGCAGATGGCGTTGAGCCGGCGGCGCGAGTTCCTCGCCGACGCGGACGCCGCCGCGATCCTCAACGACCCCGAGGCGATGGCGCTCGCCCTGCGCCGCCTGCAGCTCGACCCGAGCGAGGTCGCCTACGCCGACCGCGCCACCGCGCACCTCTTCATCGAGAGCCCGACGCGGTCGGTCAAGGGCGCGGGCACCTTCCTCGCCGGGCTGTTCCAGACGCATCCCCCGCTCGAGGACCGCATCCGTGCGCTCGAGGAGGCCGGAGGCTTCCGGCTCGAGGCTCTGCCCGAGCCGGCCTGATCCCGGAGGCCCGGCTCAGCGTCCGCGCGCGAGAGCCGCGCTGACGACCCCTGCGTAGCCGTCGCGCTGCCCCTCGAGGTTCGGGTGGAACGACGCCGCGTCGAGCCCCAGGCCGCTGTCGCTCGTGACGAGCCCGTTCAGCCACGGCCCCTTGCTGCCGCAGACCTCGTGGCCGGCAAACCGGGCCGAGACCGGCACGTACTCGACTCGCGCGCCGGACCGGGCTACCGTGCGGACGGCGGTTGCGATCGTGCCGTTGAGGCGGTCGCCGAGCCGTCGCAGCATCGTCTGCTCACCCCGGAACCGGCTCAGCCCGGCACAGGCCTGTTCCGCCTTCGTGCCGGGGAACAGTCCCGGGTAGCCGAGCACGAGGATGCGGGCGTGCGGAGCCTTGCGGGCGACCGCCCGGTAGACCTTCTCGAGCTGCGGCCTGGTGGCGTCGATGATCGCCGCCCGCCCCTGCTCGAATGCCCGCGTGTTGCAGTTGCTGAGCGCACAGACCAGAAGCACCTCGATGAACCCGGCATCGTTGCCACCGATCGTCAGCGTGACGAGATCGGCGCGGGCCAGGTCGGCGCTGTCGAGCTGGGTGGCACGATCGAGCGTCTCGCCGAGCCGTTGCTGCGGCACGCCGCCGAGGCTCCGCGGGAGCACGTTGGCCGTCTTCGCTCCCGAGCACGCCCAGGACGCCCACGAGACACCCCCGGCAGAGCGAACGTTGCGGTCCGATCCGTACGTGTTCTTGTCGGCACGGACGCCCGGCCTACCGCCACCCGAGGCCGTGGCGTAGAGCGTCTTCGCGGCGCCCGGACGCCTGACCCACGTCGGGTACGCACGGGAGGAGCGGTGACACGCATTGCCGAGGAACGGGGAAATGCCCTCCCCCGACGAGTACGAGTCACCGAGTGCGACGTAGGTGAACGGAGCGGCGGTGCCCGACCCCGCTGCGCCGGCCGCGGCTGCGAGCGCGACGACGATCGCCGCCACCGTCCACACGATGGCCGTTCTCGACGGCGCAGCAACCCGGTCCATGCACCCATGCTGCCTACGACACAGCGTCTCGAGGAACTGCGTCAGGAACGACCGAGGGCTCTGAGCGCGTCAATCGCCTCGTCGACCGACCAGCAGATCTGCCCGGCGCTCTCGATGGCGCCGGCGACGAAGAGGTTCATGCCGTCTCCGACCGCGATGCCGCGCCTCCGCTGAAGGCGAAGATCCGTGACGACCGCGACGATGCCGCGGTACTGGTCGGGGTCGCTCGCAATGAGCTGCGCGAACATCCCGATCTCACACGCGGTTCCGTCGTCGACGATCGGGCCGTCGAGCCACGCCACCAGCACGTTGGCGGCACGGAGCCCTTCTCCGTCGACGCGAAAGACCTCCTGCGGCGTCAGCTGCTGCAACTGCTCGAACTGCTCGTGCGGGACGAAGCAGTCGATTCCTTCGTCCCGGATGCAGGCCGCCAGCCGGTCGAGCCACGCACGCTCGGCGTCGGAGAACAGCGGCCCGGCAAGGTAGACGTTCATGACGAGACGTTAGCCGCGCCAGGCTCTCGTGGGCGAGCCTCGGCCAGCTCCACGAACCAGCACACGGCGCTGACGAGCCGCATCTGCTCGATCGTGCTGCAGTCGGCGTCGAGCAGCGCAGGCGTACTCGCGAGCACGGCCCGGCACTGGGCACGCGAGGTGGCGACGTTGAAGCGGTGGCGATCGAACGCGAAGCCGAGCCCGCGCGGGGCGTCCTCGGCGGTCGAGCTCGCCATCGAGACGACGACGACCGGCGCCTGCTGGCCCTGGAACTTGTCCACCGTGCCGACCTGCACCGCCGCGGGAAGACGCGAGCGCAGCGTTCGCACCTGCGCGTTGTAGGGGGCGACGACGAGGATGTCGCTCTCGCGCAGCGGACGCGTCGTGCCGTCTTCCTCGGTGAACGGCGACCCGACGAGCGCGGCGACGGCCGCCGCCACGTCTTCGGCCTCCTCGACCGACGACTGGCCGCGGTGCTCGTGCGCGACCTCGAGCCAGACCGGCCCGTTGCCCGCGGCGATCGAGCGCGTCGCCGTGACGGGCGCAGGCTTCGAGTCGCCCTTCGTAGTACGCGTCCGAGGTGAAGTCGCAGAGCTCGGGTCGGAGCCGCCAGGTCTCGGCGAGGAAGAGGCCGCGATCGGGCGGGATCGTCACGTTGTCGCCGAGCAGATGCTGCAGCACCGAGAGTCCCGAGTTCTCGGGGTGCGAGCCCTGCGAGACCTGCGGCAGCTGGTTCGGGTCGCCGAGAAGCACGAGCGAGCGAGCGCTCGTGCCCGCGGCGAGCACGTCGGCGAGAGCGAGCTGGCCGGCCTCGTCGACGAACAGCACGTCGATCGGGCGCTCGGCGGCGTGGAGGTCGACGGTCGTGCGAGTCAGCGACCACACGGTGCCGGCGACGAGGTCGAACGACGGGATCGGCGCAGGCATCGGTGTCGATCGACGAGACGATGCAGCGGCTCTCGAACTCGGTCTCCGACTCGTCCTCGTCGCGCGCCCGCTTGACGCCCTCTGAACGTGAACTGTCCTGCGCGTCGGCCTCGTGCTGGATCGCGCGGAGCAGATTGTGGATCGCCTTGTGGCTGAGCGAGGTGACGCCGATGCGCTTGCCCTCGCGCATCAGCGCGACCGCCATCTTCGCGCCCCTGCCAGGTCTTGCCGGAGCCGGGTGGGCCCTGCACGAACAGGTAGCTCTCGCCGAGCGACAGCGCCGCACCGACCGGATCGAGGTCGAGCCGCACGTCGGGAGGCCGCTGCTCGAGCAGCGCCACGAGAGCGGGATAGGCGGCGGATTCCCGTCGGCGTAGCGAGCGGGCGAAGCGCATCAGCGCGTCGCGGATGACGCGGTTGTCGATCGGCTGGCCCGGGCGTCAGCCCGCGCGGCAAGCGGTTCGTCGCCCGCGTCTTGCCGCGCAGGATCGTGACGACGCCCTCGTCGTCGTCGACGCGCGTGCGGAAGCCGCCGCGCTCGTTGTCGGGGTCGAAGCCCTCGCGATCGATCTTGTGCTCCTGCGGCGGGAACGTCATCCGGTAGGCGAGGCTCTGGGCCACGGCCTCCGGCTCGTTGCCGTCCCACTCGAGCCCGCCGATCGCGGTGCGGTCGCGGATCAGCTCGTCGTCGTCGAGCTGCGGCCACCGGAACCACGCCCACCACTCGGGCCGCTGGTCGCGCTGGTGGTAGTCGATCAGGTTCGCGAGCAGCCGTCGCGGCTCGCCCTCCTCGGCTCCGTCGAGCAGCCGCGCCTTCAGTGCCTCCCGTTCGGCGTCGAGCTCCTCGGCCTGCTCGGTCGGCTCCCGCTTGTCGGGCGGCAAGCGCCAGGGGATCTCGGCGCGGCCGGATCGAGCGCAGCCACTCGTGCAGCTCGTAGGTCGAGCGGCAGTCCTCCTCGTTGTAGCGCTCGACGTCCTCGAGGATCGAGTCGTCGCCGGTCTCGACCCACTCCTCGAACCGCACGACCGACTCGTCGCCGCCGGACACGTCAGCGGTGCGCACGAAGTCGTAGAGCTTCTCGATCGCCTTGATCGAGTAGCTCGTCGGTCGACGCGCGGAGCGCCTGCTTGACGACGCGGTAGAGATCGACGAGCACCTCCTCGCGCAGGAAGTCGTCGACCTCCTGCTCGCGGGTGCCGTGCTGGCCCATGAGGCGGGTGAGCGCGGAGCGCTCGTAGGCGGCGTAGTGGTAGACGTGCATGCCGGGGAAGCGCGTGCGGCGCGCGACGACCCAGTCGACGAACTGCTCGAACGCGATGCGCTCGCCGTCGCGGTCTCTCCCCCACACCGCCTCGTAGACGACCTCGCCCGCGTCGTCCCGGAAGCAGTAGCCGAAGAGGTACTCGAGCCCGCAGGAGGTCTCGTAGAACGGGTGGCCCTCCATGTCGAACCAGACGTCGCCGGCGTCGGGCTCGGGCAGCAGGCGGAAGCCGCGATCCTCCTGGTCGGGCAGGAGCTCGTGGAGGTAGCGGCTCTCGCGGCGGCCGCGGAGCTGCAGCTCGGCCTGGTGGTGCACGCCGTCGAACGACTCCGCCCTCAGATCGAACCCGGTGTCTGGCTTCAGCCAGGCGCCCAGGGTTTCCGCGTGGTATGTCCCCGAGCGCCTCGAGCGTCGAGATCCCCACGTCGATCAGCGTCTCCGCCTGCACCCGCCGCATCCCGGCGACGAGCGTCAGGTGGTCGTCGTCCACCCGCTGCTGCCAGCACAGGTGACGGAAGTCGCAGATCCCGCAATGGCCCGTCGGCCAGCCGTACGTCTCGGGCTCGTCGGCGAGCGCCGCGAGAAACCGCTCGCGAACCCGCCGGTAGTACGCCTGGAACTCGACGACGCGGAACGTCTCGCGCTCACCGAGACCGTTCTCGACGTGCACCCGCTCGACCGGTCGGCCCGAGATCCGCGCCACCTGCTCCGCGTAGAACATCAGCTGCAACACGTGCGCCGGCTTCGCCGTGCGCGCGAGCTTCGTGTCGACCGGCTCGTAGCCACCGTCCGGCTGAAGCTCGAGGAAGTCCGCGAACCCGCGCCACGTCCCGTCGGTGAGATACGGCTGGTAGATCACCTCCGCCGACCCCGGCCCGGATCGCCTCCTCGGTCAGCCGCTGCGCCTCTCCGGCATCGAACCCCTCGTCGTCGTAGGTGGGAATGCGGACGATCGAGCGGCCCTCTCCCTCCAGCCGCGCGAGATACGCGGCCTCGTGCTCGTTCCCCTTGCGGAAGATGAGGTCGCGATGCGGAGAGTCGAGCTTCGGCTTGACGATCTCGCCGCGGGCGGCAGCGAGGGAGAGCGTCGTCAGGTGCGGGCAGGCGAGATGGCTCGAGAGATCCGAGGGAGAAAGGCTCAGCCTGCCGTCGGAGTGCAGCCGCATGACAGGAGTATCCGCCTTTCGGCGGCGCGTTCTTACGTGACCAGCACGGAGCCGTCGACGGCAGCTCGGTCGAGTGTGCCGGATCGGTGACCCGCCCGTCCACGGTCTCGCGCGACCTCCCGACCGCCCATCTCGGTGACGGCGTCCCTGCAAAGAGAAACCCCCGCTTGCGCGGGGGCCTGAGTGGAGCCAAGCGGGCTCGAACCGCTGACCTCCTGGGTGCGATCCAGGCGCTCTCCCAGCTGAGCTATGGCCCCGCTACCGGCGTATTGTAGCGCCTTGCCGCGTCGTAGTCAGCTGTGCGGGGCCGGTCCGAACTTGCCCGCCCGGATCGCCTTCGCCATCTCGGCCGACTCGCTCGCGGTACCAGGTGCCGTCCTCCAGCTCGATCGCGGGCAGATGGCTCTGACCCGTGTGCTCGATGACGTCCTTGCGGCGACCGCGGGGCAGCAGCGGCTCCTTCACGAGCTCGTACTCGACGCCGGCCTCGTCGAGCGCCAGCTGGACGTTGAAACAGGGGTGCTTGTCGGTCTTCGGCCACATGACCGGGCAGCGGTGGAGCTTGACGGGCATCTCGTTCCTCTCTCCTCGGTACGACCCCACCCCTACGATACGCCGGTGCGCGCGGTCGTCCTAGGCCCCGACGGGGAGCCCTGCCTCTCCGAGATCACGGAACCGCCGCCGCCCGGCGAGCTCGTGACCATGCTCGCCTGCGGGCTCTGCGGGTCGGACATGGAGAAGATCGGTGTGTGGCCCGAGGGCGCCGTGCTCGGGCACGAGGTCGTGGCCAGGACGGGCGACGGGCGACGCGTAGCCCTCGTCCATCACGCCGGGTGCGGCGCCTGTAGCCGCTGCCTGGCGCGGCACGAGTCGACCTGCGAGCGGTTCCCCGAGCCGACCATCGTGCCCGGCGGCTTCGCCGAGCGGGTTCGGGCCGCCGGATGGGTCGACCTTCCGGACTCGGTCGACGATGCCCACGGGACGTACGTGGAGCCGCTCGCCTGTGTCCTACGCGGCGTGGAGCACGTCCCACGGGGCCGCGTGCTCGTGGTCGGCAACGGCTTCATCGGGCGGCTCTTCGGCGCCGTGCTGTCGCGGCGCGGGGACACCGTGTTCGCGATCGACCGGAACCCTCTGCGGGCCGGGGTGCCACCGGACGGGCCCGTCGACGCTGCCGTCGTGTGCGCGCCGGGAGGAATCGAAGTCGCGCTCGACACCGTCGAAGCCGGTGGGACGGTGCTGCTCTTCGCGGACGCGAGGGCGGTACCCGGCGGAGTGGTCTACCGGCGCGAGCTGACGGTCGTCGGGTCGCGGTCGGCGACGCCTGCGTTCATGGAGGAGGCGGTCGCGCTGCTTCCCGGGCTGGAGCTGCCGGAGCCGACGGTGCTGCCGCTGGAGCGGATCGCGGAGGCACTGCGGCTATTCCGGGAGGGAGCGGCGCTGAAGGTGGTGCTGGTGCCGTGAGCCCGGAACCCCGGCGTCCGGCTAAAGCCAGACACCACCTCGCACGCGATGTCCGGCTTCAGCCGGACGTCCGGGTTTCCCAGGGAGCACACACGTGAGGGCCCTGGTCTTCCACGGGCCCGGCGACCTGCGGCTGGAAGACGTACCCCGCCCGGAGCCGGTCGCAGAGGGAGACGTGCTCGTGCAGGTCGAGGTCGCGCTCACCGACGGCACCGACCTGAAGGCCTTCCGGCGCGGCCACCCGGTGCTCCTGGGGCCGCCGCCGAGCCCGTTTGGGCACGAGTTCTGCGGGGTCGACGTGGCGACCGGGCGGCGGGTCGTCGCTGCGAACTCCGCGCCGTGCGGCTCCTGCGACGCCTGCCGCCGCGGCCAGGAGACCCTCTGCGCCAACCTGCTCCCGTTGCTCAACGGCTCCTATGCGGAGTTCATCCTCGTCCCCGCGCACATCGCAGGCACGAACCTCCTCACCGTTCCACCCGGTCTGCCCGCGGAGGTCGCGGCGATGGTCGAGCCGCTCGCCTGCTGCCTCCACGGCGTCGAGGCCGCTGGCGTGAAGGCCGGCGATACCGTCGCCGTGATCGGGCTCGGGCCGATCGGCCTGATGCTCTGCGCGTGCATCGCCGATGCCGGCGGCTGGCCGGTCGGCGTAGGCTCGCGCCCGGAGCGGCAGGCTCTGGCGCCCCTCTTCGGTGCCGAGACCGGCACCGGAGTCGGCGCCGACGTGGTGATCGAGGCGGCCGGCACCGCGGAGGCCTGGCACCACGCGCTCGAGCTCGTGCGGCCGGGAGGAACCGTGCTCGCGTTCGGCGGGCTGCCGCGCGCGGCCCGGATCCAGGTCGACGCCTACCGCATCCACTACGAAGAGGTGACGCTGAAGGGCGCCTTCCACCACACGCCCCGGCACGTGCGCGCGGCGCTTGCCTTCCTCGGCAGCGGTGCCTACCCGTTCGAGCGGCTGATCACACACCAGCTCGGTCTCGAGGGCGTGGCGGCGCTCCTCGCCGACCCGCCGCGCGACTACCTCAAGGCTGCGGTCGTCGTCTCGGGGTAGACGGGCAGGCCCTCGGCGCGGGCGGCCCGGCGCTGCCGCTCGTCCCAGGAGACGAGGGTGGGGCCGAAGTCCGCGAGCTCGAGTGCGCTGGCGACGTGGATCGCATCGAGACCCCCGAGACCATGCCGCACCCCGACGACGGCTGCGCTGTCGATGACGACACTGTCTGGCTCGACGAAGTCCGCGCGTTCTGCCAGAAACGTTCCATCCACCACATCCGCATCGACGACGTCGTGTGCATGCCGTCCGTTGCGAACCGCGGCCGCAAGTGCGCATGCCAGCTCGGCGTGCGACACCCGGCTCGTGGCGACGTGAACTCCGCTGCCCCACACGTGCCGCGCGACCTCGGAGCCCACCTCGTCGAGAAAGAGCTTCACGAGTGCAGACGCGTCGAAGTAGGCGATCACGCCTCGGCGTCGTCCGTTCCGGGTTCAGGGCCAGGCCCCGGCCATGGGATCTTCCCCCGCGACCACCACAGGTAGTCCATCAGGGTCGGCCCGTCGTCGTCGTAGGTGATCGGCGGCGGCAGGGGCTTCGGGTTCCCGCGCGCCGGAGTGATGCGGCCCTCGCGCACCATTCGATCCCAGGCGGACTCGGCCGCGCTGAGCACCGCCTTCGGCTTGCCCCGCTCCGTGACCAGGATCTCCTCGCCTGCCGCGGCGCGATCGAGCCACTCGGACAGGTTCTCCCGCAGCTCTCTGACGCCGACTTCCACCCGCATACGATGCAGTGTACGCTCGGTGTTCGCAAGTGTCCACAATGGACACCGGCCGCTTCAGCCGCTGAACAGCGTCAGCTCGGGCTCGCGCTCGCCCCGCAGCACAGCGAGGTCGACCTCGACCCAGCGCAGGCCGCGAGCCTCGGCCAGCGTGCGCGCCTGCTTGACGACCTTCTGTGCCGCCAACACGCCCCGTACCCCGCCCATGCCGGGCTCCGGCCGGATGCGCTCCAGGTAGCGACTGAGCTGCTCGACCGCGTCGATCGTGGCGATGCGCTTGATCTCGACCGCCACCCAGCCGTCCTCGGTGTCGCGGCACATCAGGTCGACCGGCCCGATGTCGGTCGGCCACTCCCGGCGTACGAGGCGGAGCTCCTCGCCGAGCGCGTCAGGCTGGGCGGCGAGCTGCTCCTGGAGATCCCGCTCGACGCCGTCCTTGGCGAGCGCGGCGGCCTCCCCCATGTCGTGGTCGGCGTCGCTCAGGATCTCGACGATGCGGATGTCGAGGCGGTCCTCGGTCGTACCCGCCCGCTTCCGCACCACGATCCGCTCCAGCGGCTCGCCCTCGTGCTCGATCACGGTCGGCGGCGTCATCCAGTTCTGCGGCTTGAAGCCGCCGGTGTCGGCATGGACGAGGAACGAGCCGTCCGACTTCAGCATCAGCAGGCGCACCGCCTCGGGCAGGACGGCATCGAGACGGCCGGAGTAGACGACCTCACAGCGGGCGACGATCAGGCGCATGGGGTGCTGAGGGTACTCGCCGTTTCGGACAGTCGCGCGGGTCGGGCGCCGCGGCCGCAGAGGTTCACGTGGCGCAGCCGGTACCGTCCGCCCGGTCGTGTCGATGGGAGCCGAGGACTGGAACCGCCGCTACGCCGGCAGCGAGCTGCTCTGGACGGCGCAGCCGAACCGGTTCCTCGTCGCCGAGGCGGCCGGCCTGCCGCCCGGGCGGGCGCTCGATCTCGCCTGTGGCGAAGGCCGCAACGCGGTCTGGCTCGCCGAGCAGGGGTGGCAGGTGACCGGCGTCGACTTCTCGGACGTGGCAATCGGCAAGGCGGAGCAGCTCGCGACGGCGCGCCGGGTCGCCGTGACCTGGGAGCACGCAGACCTGCTCGGCTACCTGCCCGAGCGGCACGGTTTCGACCTCGTGATCCTCTTCTACGTGCAGTTGCCGGAGACGGCGCGCGGGCCGATCCTCCGGGCCGCCGCCGAGGCGATCGCCTCGGACGGGACGCTGTTGCTCGTCGCCCACGACAGCAGCAATCTCGAGCACGGCCACGGCGGCCCCTCGGATCCGGCTGTCCTCTACACCGCCGCGGACGTCGCCGCCGACCTGGCCGACAGCGGGCTTCGCGTCGAGAAGGCCGAGGTGGTGCGGCGGCCGGTGGAGACGCCCGCGGGAGAGCGGATCGCGCTCGACGCGCTCGTGCGGGCGCGGCGCGACTGAGGCGTGAGGGCGGTAGAGCCCGGACGACAGGCTGAAGCCTGTCGCCGCCTGTCCCCCTATGCACGCTCGACGCGGGAACCGCCGACGATCGCCTCGCGGCCGTCGGGGAAGCGCACCAGTGCCTTGCCGTTGCCGTCGTAGTCGGGCGACCACACGACGAGCTCCGCCTCGTCACCCAGCACACGCACGGGCTCGCCGAGCGACGGCACCGCACCCCGCCAGTAGGTGACGAACGGGTTGCTCTCCCACTCGCGTCCGATCGTCGTCTCGTCGGTGTGGCCCGGGAGCACGCGCAACTCGGGCGGCAGCGTCATCAGCCCTTCCATGACCGAGTGCCGCACGACGTCCGCCGGGCCGCCGCCGACCGCGTCCTTGAAGAGCACGTCGCCGCTGAAGACGACTTCGCCGTTGACGACGAACGCGACGCCGTCGTCCGAGTGGCCCGGAAGCGAGATCGCCCGGACCCTCAGCCCGCCGGTGACGAGGTCACCCGTGACGACCGGGATCCCGAAGCGCTCGCAGAGCTCGTCCTCGTGCTCGACGTGATCGGGGTGGGTGTGCGTCCGCAGCAGGTGCGTCGGCGTCAGCCGCTCGCGCTCGACGACCTCGAGGAGCGGCGCGAGCGGCGCGCCGCTGTCGACGAACACCGCGGTTCCGCCGGGGGTGTCGCCGACGACGTAGGCGTTCGACAGCCATTGCTCGTGCATCGACCGGCCGACGATCATGCGTACACCCTACGCACATCCGGCCCACCTGGTTAGACTCCATCTTCATGCGCCGGATCCACGTCGTTGCCCTCCTGCTCGCGCTCGCTCTCGGCCTGCTCGCCGCCGGCTGCCTCAACGGGGAGGAGACCACCGCGACGGCGGACACGGTCGTCGGCACGCTGCCCGAGGCGCCCTCGAGTGGCGGCGATCTGCCCGCGCTCGAGCTCGAGGGAGATGCCGCGGCCGGCAAGGCGCTCTTCACCACCTCGTGCGGCGGCTGCCACGCCCTCGCCGATGCCGGGACGACCGGTAACGTCGGGCCGAACCTCGACGACGCGAAGCCGTCCACGGAGCTCGTCGTGACCAACGTCACCAACGGCAAGGGCACGATGCCCCCGTTCGGCGACTCGCTCGAGGACCAGCAGATCGCGGATATCGCCGCGTACGTCACCCAGTCGACCGGCGGCTGAACCTCCCACCGTCCTTCCCGGCGGACGTCCAGGCGTTCGCGTGTGACTTCGACCGGACGCTCGTCGGCCGCGACGGCCTGCTGCGGCCACGCACCCGCGCCGCGATCGCGCGATCGCAAGCGGCGGGCATCCCCGTGGTCGTCGCCACCGGGAGGATGTTCCGCTCGATCCGGCCGTACCTCGAGGAGGCGGGCATCGCCGAGCCCGTCGTCTGCTACCAGGGCGCCGCCGTCGTCGACCCGCCGAGCGGCACGTTCCTGCTGCACGAGCCGATCCCGCTCGAGACGGCCCGTGACGCCGTCGTCGCGCTGACCGGGCTCGGGCACTCGCCGAACTGCTACGTCGACGACCGCCTCTACGTCGAGCGACACACGGAGTACTCGCGCATGTACGCGGAGTTCCAGCACCTCCCGGTGGAGGAGGTCGGCGACCTCGCCGCCTGGCTCGAGCGCCCGCCGACGAAGCTCGTCGCCGTCGCCGACCCGGCCGACGTGCCCGCGCTCCGGGAGGCGCTCCTCGCGTCCTTCGCCGACCGGCTCTTCCTGACGACGTCGCTCCCCTACCTCCTCGAGCTCGGGAACCCGGCCGTCTCGAAGGGCACCGGCATCGCCTTCGTCGCCGAGCGCCTCGGCATCTCGCTCGACCACGTCGTCTCGTTCGGCGACGGGGAGAACGACATCGAGTTGATCGACGAGGCCGCCTTCGGGATTGCGGTCGAGGACGCGAACCCGCTCCTGCTCGACCGCGCGGACTGGGTCTGCCCGAGTGCGGACGACGAGGGTGTCGCCACCGTGATCGACGCCTACCTAGAATCAGTCGCATGATCGATCTCAAGGCAGCCAGAGCCGAGCCGGACGCGTGGCGCGCTGCGCTCGCGCGCAAGGGAGCCGGCGAGGCGTTCGACGCCCTGCTCGCGGCCGACGAGCGCTGGCGCTCGCTCGTGCCCCGGGTCGACGATCTGCGCAGCCGCACGAAGCTCAAGGGCAAGCCGACGCCCGAGCAGCTCGAGGAGCTGCAGCAGCTGAAGGAGGAGCTTCGAGCCGCAGAGGAGGAGCTCGCGACCGCCGAGGCCGCTCGCGACGAGGCGCTTGCGATCGTCCCCAACCCGCCGCACGAGTCGGCACCCGACGGCGACACCGAGGACGACGCCGTCGAGATCCGCCGCTTCGGCGAGCCGCCCGAGCTCGCGGAGGCGAAGGAGGCGAGCGAGGTCGGTCGCTTCGAGCTCGAGCGTGCCGCCCGCCTGTCGGGATCGCGCTTCGGCTACCTCGTCGGCGACACCGCCCTCCTCGCGCTCTCGCTCTACCGCTTCGCCCTCGACCACGTCGCCGCGGCCGGCTTCACCCCGGTGCTTGCCGCCCGTGCTCGTGCGCGAGGAGGCGATGGTCGGCACCGGCTTCTTCCCGACCGAGAAGTCGAACATCTACGAGCTCGAGCAGGACGGCCTCTTCCTCACCGGGACCTCGGAGGTCGCCCTCGCGGCGATGCACATGAGCGAGATCCTCGAAGCCGGAGAGCTGCCCCTGCGCTACGCGGGGTTCTCCACCTGCTTCCGGCGCGAGGCCGGCGCTGCGGGGAAAGACACCCGCGGGATGTTCCGCGTGCACCAGTTCAACAAGGTCGAGATGTTCGTCTTCACGACGCCCGGCGACGCCTGGGCCGAGCACGACCGCATGGTGGCGCTGGAGGAGGATCTGCTGACGCAGCTCGGGCTGCCCTTCCGCGTCGTCAACGTGGCGGCCGGCGACCTCGGGGCGCCCGCGGCCAAGAAGATCGACATCGAGGCGTGGTTCCCGGCGCAGGAGCGCTACCGCGAGGTGACGTCGTGCTCGAACACGACCGACTTCCAGGCCCGCCGCCTGGGGATCCGCTTCCGCGGCGAGGCCGGGCTCGAGACGCCGCACACGCTCAACGGCACCGTCGTCACCGACCGCGCACTCCTCGCCATCCTCGAGAACTTCCAGGGTGAGGTGCCGGAGGTGCTCCGCGCCTACGGCGCGCCCGAGCGGGTCAGCGGCTGACGCCGCCGGCAACGCGCCGCTTGAAAGCCGCGTGCTTGCCCGTCACCCCGACGAGCTCCCAGCCCTGCCGGCCGAGCTCGTTCCAGGCGGCCTCCTGTGCCGAGCGCTTGCCACGACGCCTGACCAGCCGGTATTCGAGCTCCGGTCGCTCAGCGGCTGCATCGGTGCGGTGCGCCTCGAGACCCACCCCGGGGCCGGCGAGGGCCTCGATCCGCGCCCGGCCGATCGCAGCGCGAAAAGGGGACGACGGCACCTCCGGCTCGTCGAGGGAATGTGCTGCGATCGTCGAGGTCATCGTCTCCCGAGACTACCGAGCGCGTGGCTCGCGCCGACGAGCAACCGGCGCCGGGCTCGGCCGCCTGCCGCATACACTGACGGCGTCGGCGGGGTGCGAGAGCGGTCGAATCGGGCAGTCTTGAAAACTGTTGACGGGGCAACTCGTCCGTGGGTTCGAATCCCACCCCCGCCGCTCGACGTGTTGGGCTCTCCCTCAGCCGCGGACAGGATCGTTTCGTCGGCATGCGTGACCTGGTGCGGCAACCCAATGCAGGGCGCGCACCGGCTTGTCCGGCTCGCTTTCCGGATACCGATCGTCGAGCCAGGCGGCCGAGTAGAGAAGCTGCCTGTCGACCTCACGCACCCCCGGCTCGAGGATCCGTACCGTGCGCTCTGACCCGACGCTCGGCGTTGCACGTTCGTCCACGTTCCCCCGCTTCCCTATCCGCCGCTCGCGGCTCACTCCGTGCGCCGGGGCACACATCAGGAGCCGCTCAGAGCATACGAACGATCGGCCCCGTCGAGTATCGCTCGCTCCGGGGGATCTGGTCGGCCCGCCGAGCGAGCGCGTCGACCGCCCGCGGAGACTGCCACAACTTCAGCGCGGGTTCTCCCTCTACGCAGGGAGATTCCGAGCGCCGAACCGGCCACGCCCCGAGGAGAGCGAAGGCGAGAAGGGCCTGTCCGGGTAGTCCATACTGCAGGTCGAACGTCGGTGAGACCGGGGGAACGGGAAGGCGGGCGGTGAGATCGTGGTGCGTCGCACAGCCAGTGTCGAGCAGCAGGCGGCAGGGATCGGAGGCCGCGTCCGTGACCTGCGCCGAGCTGCCGGAATGACGCAGGTCGAGCTCGCTGCGGGCCGGTTCACGAAGCAGTACGTGAGCCAGATCGAACGCGGCGAGATCGTGCCGTCGGACGAGCTGCGCGAATGGCTCGCCCGGCGGCTCGGCGTCGAGCGCGTGCTCCTCGAAACGGGGCTCAGCTCAGGGGACCTCGAGCGTGCTGGGGCGAGGCTCGAGGAGGGTCGCCGGCTGCTCGACGAGCATCGCTACGCCGAGGCGCTCGACGTCTTCCGGCCTCTGCGGCAGTCGCTCGCGCAGGGCGCCCCGCGCCGGGCCTGCCGGGCTGCAATGCGCGGCGAGGTCTGGGCGCTGATCCGGCTCGGGCGCGTGCCCGAGGCCGCGGAGGCTCTCGTCGGGGCAGGACAGGCGACGGAAGGGCCCGACAGGGATCCCGAGGAGCGGGCCGAGATCGCCTATCTGACCGCCGTCTGCTTCACCACGCTCTCGCAGATTCCCGCCGCGCAGGATGAGTTCGCGAAGGCACTGCGACTCCTGGACGAGGCGGAGAGGCCCGACGACCGGCTGCGGCTCGACATCCACCAGTGGCGCTCGCGCTGCTACCGGCGCCAGCGAGACTGGGAAGCGGCCCGCGAGGACATCGAGCGGGCGCTCGAGCTCTGCGAGACGACCGGTGACGTGCGGCGCGGTGCCGAGGTGAACTTCCAGGCCTCGCTCGTCGCCTACCGCCTCGGTCGCTGGGTGCTGGCACGACGCCACGCCGAGACCGCCCGAGACCTCTACGAGGCGGTCGGCGACACGGTGACCCGGGCCCGCGTGCTCAACAACCTCGCCGACTTCAACCATCTGCTCGGGAACGAGCAGGCCGCGATCGAGCAGCTCCGGGAGGCGCTTCCCGTCTTCATGGCTGCGCACCTCGAGCCCGAGGCCGGGTACGTGCTCAGCTCGCTCGCCGAGATCCACCGCGAGCGCGGAGAGCTCGAGGCGGCAGAGCTCTCGGCCCGCCGGGCGCTCGAGCTCCTCGACGGCCGGATCGACCACGTCCAGGAGATCGGCATGGCGCAGCTCGTGCTCGTCCGAGCGCACCTCGAGCAGGGAGAGCTCGACCAGGCGGAAGACCTGCTCGCGGCCGTCGACGAGAGCTTTGCGCAGGCCGACTCCGTCAGCCACCAGGCGCGATCGTGGATGACGCGGGGCGAGCTCGAGCTGCAGCGCCAGAACGACGCCGAGGCCGCGCGCCTGTATCGCGAGGCGGCAACCGCACTCCAGCCGACCGACCTGTAGCAGAACTGCCGAGAGACCCTCTTCCGGGGGACGAGACAACTCACGCGATCGCCGACACTGAGGGAGCACGACTGGCCCCGCGGCCGCGCCGCGGGCAGATCGCTCCCGAAAGGAATTGCCGCATGATCAGCAAGGGCACCCTCGTCCGCTTGATCGTCTCTCTCGCCGCCTTCGCGTCGCTTGCGAGCCTCGCCGGCGGCCTCTTCGACGGCCACTAGCACGACGCCAGAACCAGGGCACGCTCCCGACAGCCGCGACACGTCGCGCCGTCGCCGCGTTGCGGCCGCGGAAGCTGTCTCCCCGGCGACCCGTCGACACCGGCCTACCTGAACGTCGGGCCGCCCGCGCGCGATCGTGCACTGCGGACGTGGCAAGAGTCACCTTCCCGCTACGGTGCCGCGATGGACATCGACGAGCGCCTCCAGGACTACGCCGAGCAGGTCTCGTCCCCCCACGACCCGCTGCTGGCCGAGCTGTCGGAGGAGACGCATCGCTCGCTCGGGTCGGGTCAGATGCTGACCGGCCCCGTCGCCGGCCGGCTCCTCGAGCTGCTCGTCTGGGCGGCCCGGCCCCGGCGCGTGCTCGAGATCGGGACGTTCAGCGGCCACGCCACGCTCTCGATGGCCGCCGCCCTGCCGGCAGACGGCCACATCGACACCTGCGAGGTCGATCCCGAACGCGCCGCGGTGGCACAAGCACACATCGACCAGAGCCCCTGGGCGCACCAGATCACCGTGCACGTCGGCCCTGCCGGGACGACGATCGCCGAGCTCACGGGATCGTTCGACTTCGTCTTCATGGATGCAGAGAAGGAGGGATACATCGGCTACTACGAGGCCGTCCTCCCCAGGCTCTCGCAGCACGGCCTGATCGTCGCCGACAACACGCTCCACGGCGGCAGGGTGTTCGCGGACGGCGATCCCATCGCCGCCTTCAACGATCACGTCGCGGCCGACCCGCGCAGCTCCCAGGTCCTGCTCACGGTGCGCGACGGGATGACGCTGATCCGCCACGCCTGAACGCGGCGAGAATCCCTCGATCGGGGAGCATCCTCCCCCGAAGCGGGAATGGAATCCTCTCAGCCGCCGGCCGACGATTCGCCTGCGATGCGCGTGCGGCACTTCGTCCTCCTCTCGGCTCTGGCGGCCCTCCTCGTCCCCGCGGGTGCGAGCGCCTCGACCCTGATCGACCGCAATGCGACGGACATCACGCTGAAGGTCAACGCCTCCGGTCAGGCGCTCCTCTCGTACAACGCCCGCGGCAAGCGCTGGAACGTGCTCGCCTGGGACGCGGTCAACGCCATCCCACCGACTCTCGGCAAGCGACAGGTCGACTTCAAGCTCGACTACTCGGGCGGCTGGGGCACCTACAAGAAGGACGTCTGGAGGACCTTCGCGAACACGTGCGGGAAGTACACGGGCCCGCCGCTCGCGTGGCACGTGATGAGCTGCACGGCACGGGACGGCAGCCACTGGGCGCTGCAGTCGTGGCAGAGGATGCTGCCGAACTACGGCCTCGTCCCGAGCCCCAAGCAGGCCGTGTGGGAGCTCCGGCTCTCGCACTGGACGGGCGAGGTGCCGGCGCTCACCGTCAACACCAACTGGGCCTACCGGAAGTTCGACCACCTCTTCGGGACGTTCATGTACGACGGCAACCCGGTCCACGGCTTCAAGTCGACCTCCGTCGGCAACCCGCTCGACTCGTTCGGCCGGAACCTGTACCTCGACACGTTCAACTCGGCCTACGGGGCGGGCTGGAAGCGGGAGAACAGCTTCCTCATGCACAAGGGAACCGGAACCTTCTGTTACGGCCTCTACCCGCACGGCAACCGTCCCGCCGGGCACGGCGAGAAGTACCGCGCCACGATCATCGGGCCGGGTGTGACGCCCGACGTGATGTGGCAGGGATCGTCGCCCGGCGCCTACGACGAGTCGCTCGACCGGCAACTCGCAGACGTCCAACGCGCGACGTACGCGTCCGACGGTCTCTGCAAGCCCGTCTAGCGAGGCTGAAGCCCGCACTCTCGCTACGTTGACCGCATGATCGCGGCGGTCGTGTTCGACATGGACGGCGTCATCGTCGACACCGAGCAGGTGTGGGACGAGGTGCGGGAGAAGCTCGTCGCCGACTGGGGCGGCCGCTACTCGCCCGGCGCGCAGCGGGCGATGATGGGGATGAGCTCGGGCGAGTGGTCGCGGTACCTGCACGACGAGGTCGGCCTCCCGCAGGCCCCGGAGGAGATCAGCGACGAGGTCGTGCGCCGGATGCTCGATCGCTATCGCGTCGACCTGCCACTCATCGACGGGGCCGTTGCCGCCGTCCGCGAGCTCGCGCGGTCGTTCCCGCTCGCGGTCGCCTCGTCGTCCAACCGTCCCGCTGATCGACGCCGTGCTCGACACCGCGGGCATCGCGGACTGCTTCGCGGTCACGGTCTCCTCGGAAGAGGTCGCGCGCGGCAAGCCGAGCCCCGACGTCTACCTCGAAGCCGCCCGGCGGCTCGGCGTGGCGCCCGCACATTGCGTGGCCGTGGAGGACTCGGCGAACGGCATCCGCGCGGCAGCCGCGGCCGGGATGCATGTGATCGCGTACCCGAACCGGCACTACGCCCCGGACGCGGAGTCGCTCGCTCTCGCGGACGCGTCATCGACTCGCTCGACGATCTCGTTGCGGCCGTCGGCGAAGCGGGTACGGGCTCGATCTAGAGGCCCCAGGTGGAGGACACCGTCCTGCCCGCCAGAACATGGTGGGTCATGAGCAGCGCTCCCGTCGAGACTGCCATCGAAGAACCGCGTGTCGTCCCCGACCACCGTTGGAACTGGGGTCTGATCGTCGTACTCGCTGCTTGCCTCGTGTTCTGGTTAGCGGTGATCGTCGGCGTCATCGTTCTCGTGTAGCAGCGCACACATTCGTGGAAGCCGCCAGGCCGCTGAGATCGTTCACGTCTGCGAGAGCTACGTGTCGTTCGCCGCTGTCGGGTCCTGCAAACGGGAGGAGAGATCGGCCACGAGCCCCTCCGGTGGGGTCTTCCCCTCCGCGTCGAGCGACTCGAGTGCTCCCGCCAGGAGCTTCCGCACGCGGTCGCGCTCATCCTCGACCGAGGTGACGAGGCGCTCGGCCTCACCTCGGGCGCCGGCCAGGATCTCGTTCGCCTCGCGCTCGGCCTGGATGCGGCGCGTCTCCGCCTCGGCGAGCATCTCACTCGCCTTGCGCTCCGCCTGCTCGGCCTGTTCGCGACGCTCCTCCAACCCCGCGCGAATCTCGTTCGCCTCACGTTCGGCCTGCTCCCGGCGCTCGAGCATTTCGGCCACAGCCGCACGCTCGTGCTCGGCCTCGTCGCGTAGCTGCGCTGCGCGTTCGCGTGCCCTGACGAGCGTGCGCAGCGCCCGCCCGCGCGACGCCTCACGCACGTCCTCGGCGGCACGCGTGGCCGCAACGAGCAACGTGGCGACCTCGCTTTCTGCGACAGCAGGCTGCCCAGCACGATGGGCTTCTCCCTCCCGGCGCTGGCGGAGATTGTCGAGGCGCCTCTCGAGATCCGACGCTCGCTCGGACACCTCGCGCAGCTCCGTCACCGCCTGCTTGCGGTCTCGCTCGGCGGCATCGAGCTTCGCCGCGAGCTCGTCGCGACTCTTCCGCGTCTGCGCCAGCTGATCCCCGGCCGTCGAGCCGCGTTGAATCAACTCCGCAACCGACTTCGAGCTCGCCAGCGCCTCACCGCGCGCCGCGGCGAGGTCCGCCTCGAGCGAACCCGACCCGCTCCCGCAGTGCCGCGCCTTCCCTCCAGGCCAGCAGGTATGCCGCGGCAATACGCTCGAGCCACCGATCCGTTTGCTCCCGGTCGTAGCCTCGCATCACCACCGGAAGACCGTGCTTCGTCACGTCCTCGGGTCGCAGCGCGCCCACTCCCGGTTCGGAAGGCGAGGCCGTCGTGGGCGCTTCGGACGAGGACATGACCACACCGTACTGACAATCCTTGGGTACGCCAGTCGAGGGAGGCGCACAGAATCCCACGCCGACACGACCCGGCACTCCTCGGGTCTCGTTCGCCCGTGGGGGAGCTCGCCTCGACGATCGGAATGGCCCGGGCGTCGAGCCGAGGCGCGGATCGGGTGTGAGCTACCGGCTCAATTCCTGATCTCGACCGGCGTGCCTTCCTCCGCCAGGCGCAGCAACCGCTGGATGTCGACGTTGTGAATCCGAAGGCACCCGTGCGAGACGGCGGAGCCGATCATGCCGGGGGCATTCGTGCCGTGGATTGCGATCGGGCCGCCCTGAGGCCAGTTCAGGAGCACCGGGGAGAACGCCGAGATCCCAACTGCTCCCGGCCCGTAGCCGCCCAGTGGATTGGACGTGAGCAGGCGCTGGTTGACGTAGAACCGCCCGGTCGGCGTCGGCGTCGACGGGGCGCCGATCACGGCCGCCGTCACGAGCACTTTTCGACCGTCGCGGAACACCGTGACCCGACGCTGCGACAGGTCGACCGCGATCCGGGTACGCACCGCGCGCAGGCGGACGTCGGCAGCGCGCACCCAGCCGGTGGAGCCGTTGGGCCGGATCGGCAATTGCACCTTGTAGTGGGTCGCGCGGCACGACCGGTCGACCCGCTCCGCGAGGACGCCGAACACCGTCGCGACGCCGTTCACGTTCCGCATCTCGAACCGGGTCCTGGCGCGTGCGGCGAGCGCCCGGTGCGCGTCGAGCGGCCTGACGGCGGTGACGGCGTAGGAGAGCCGGGCGGTCCGCATCCCGTGGATCGAGCCCGGCACGCACGCGGCGATCGCTCCGAGAGGGCGATCAGGCCCGGCTCCCTGGGCATCGACGCACAGGACGGCGGTCAGCGCGGTAGTCAGCGCGAGAGCCGCAGCGAAGCACCGGATCCTCACGAGCCGGAGCATCTCGACGTCCCCGCGTGCGCGAGTGTCATTGCTGCTCTCGTCCCCGACCTCAGGCGCTGGGATTCCCGAGCACGTTCACCCAGACGACAGCGTGCGATGCGTCGCCGGACGGGGGGAGAAAGACGACCGCGAGCCCCTGCTCCCGCCAGTCGGCCCGAAACAGGTTCTCCCGGTGCGGCGCACTGTTGAGCCAGGCGTCCACCGCGGGGCGTGGAGCGGCGAACGGTCCGCTGGCCAGATACAGGTTCTCGCCGAACGCGCCGGTATACCCGGTCGACCTGATCGAGGCAGTCCAGTCGCCGCCGCAAGGATTGTGCGCGAAACGACCGCAACGGCGAATCTGCTGCCCCTTGATGGCGGAAGCGCCGTTGAGGATCGCGGCCACCGCGAGCCGCCGCAGCCCACGCCTCTCGCGCGCGAAGTTCAGGAGACAGGCCAGGGTTTCTGCCTGACGCTTCGGGGGGAGATCCGTCCGCTCTCCCCCGGGGCACACACGTTCGCTCGCGAGGTACCGCTTCCACGGATCGTTCTTGGCGTAGAGCGATCTCGTACTCACACCCCGGGCCGGAGAGGAAGCAGCCGACGAAGCGAGAACGAGGCGGAACGGCTCCGCACCCGAGCCCGGGCGGGCACCGACGCCGAGCACCAACGCGAGCAGGACGACCGCCGACAGCCCCACGAGCGCGGGCCGAACGAACCGTGAGTGCCCCACCCGCAAGCCCTCACGGGTACGTCGCCCCAAACGCATCCGCGAAGGCTAACACCGAATCCCGGCCGCACAAAACCCCGGACGCACCAGGACCGCCTCCAGCTTGCTCCGATCCGAGGCAGATACGGGGTTGCAGATGGCCAGCTTGCGACTA
This sequence comes from uncultured Thermoleophilia bacterium, assembly GCA_963792455.1. GTDB lineage: Bacteria > Actinomycetota > Thermoleophilia > Gaiellales > Gaiellaceae > Gaiella. Next base: position 173,143 of record CAWBWA010000011.1, on the reverse strand, counting down.
GCATGTGAGTATCATCTAATCGTCATCGAGGGTGGGGGACACGGGGATATGAACGCTGACATCAAGAAATCGAGACCGACACGCCTGGTTGCTCTTCGCGGGTGCAGTACTGGTTGTCGCGCTGTGTTCAGCCTCGGCGGGCCGAGCATCGCCCTTGGCGCATCGCCGGCGACGAGTCAGGGCACGTCCGCGGCGGGTGACCAGTACGGCAAGCCGGCGGGTACCGCCGCCGGTAATTCGAGTGGTGGAAGCTCCACTCCCCCGCCGGCGAGCAGCGCGACCGGAGGGACACTTCCGTTCACCGGCGTGTCGCTGATCTGGCCCGCTGTCGCCGCGGTTGCCCTGGTCGGTCTCGGCGTGGGCTTGCGCCGACACGAACGCAAGAACGGCTGACACACGGCGGACAGGTGGTTTCCACGGCCGAAGGTTCAGGCCCGTGACCGGCACCCGTTGCTGCATCCCGAGGTCAACCGCTCGAGGGCTCTACCCCACGCGGGTTCAGCCTTCGGTAGCGCGCAAGCGACTCTCGGCGCTCTGCGCCAACGGACACCTCCGAGAGGGCGAGCCAAGCGCGCCAGTTACCTGGATCCCGCGCCGTTGCGTGTCTGAAACTCGCACGCGCTCCCGTCGTGTCGTTCACGGCGCGCTGCGCGCTGCCGAGCGCCAGCCACGGCTCGACCGACCAGCGAAGCGTGCGTGTCGCCCTTCGCGCGCTCTGGATCGCGCCGTCATGGCTTCCCCTCGTCAACGACCGCTGACTCGCCTTCACGTCCCGGTTCCCGACGAGACTGGCGAAGGAGAACAGCGCCAACACGAGTGCCACGGCGACAGCTCCGCCGCGCGGTAGGCGCCCGAGCGTCAAGGGCCGGTCGTGAGCCCCAGCCGCTACGAGGCCGACGGTCGCGGCCAGAATCGTAGTGGCGGTCAGCCCGACCACCTCCCAGTCCCAGTCGATACCCGCGTGCACCGCGAACGAGACGTACGCTCCAGCCGCCGCGGGAACGTACAGCGTGTAACGCGAACGCACGACCGCAACGAGGGGGATCGCCATGGCTCCGAGCAGGAGGATCAACCCAGGAGGGCCAAGCTCCGCGAGCACTTCGAGGTAGAGGCTGTGCGCGTCTCTGATCGTTCCGTCGGATTCACGCAGGCGGTACCAGGCCTGCTCGTACGTCCCGGCCCCCGAGCCGAGAACGGGATTCGCGCGGTAGTCGTCGACGGCGACGCGCCAGTGCTCGATTCTCCCGTGATTGGAGAAGCTTCGGAACCGGTCGCTCAGATTCTCCGACGGGACGTCGAAGTCCCCGGTGAACGCCACCAACCACGATCGACGGCCTTCACGGGGCCTCCGTACGAGACCACGACGACGACGACTGACCAGCACGGCGAAGACGCCCACGCCGATTCCGAAACGGCGCTCCGCCGTCGGACCCGGATCCAGGCGGGCGACCCCTCGGTGCGCAAGTTCGACGAGCAGGGCCGCCGCACACACCATGAGGATCACCGCCACGGCATACCGGCGCCCGGAGTGCGCCGCCTCCGCTATCGAAGCCTGCTCGTCCGTGAGAGGCCTGGAGGTCAACCCGAGCCAGACAAGACATCCCACCGGAACGGTGATCGCTGCCGCAGCCGCCGCCAGCGCGATCCGGTCAGAGTCGAGGACGAACATCGCGACGAGCCCGATCGCCGCCGCGACCCAGGCACCACGACTGAAGGTGAAGAGCATCGCAGGCGCGATCACGCAGGTGGCTGCTCCGGCCGACATCCGGACAACGCGCACGCGCGCATCGCCGGCTACCCCGACGGCCAGAATCATCCCCATCGCAGTGAGCAGACCGAGCGCATTCCAGTAGCCGAGGGGCACGGACAGCTGGTACGCGGAGATCGGATCGGGCGGTGCAAAGTGGGTCGGGAAGAGCCGCGTCGTCAACGCGTACGCGGCCACCGAGGCGATTCCGGCGAGGAGACCGAGCGCCAACCCGCGCGCGGAGAGGTATCTCCCGAAGACCGTAAGGGCAAACGCCAGGCCGACGTAGACGACATCACGCTCGACCTCGCGGACGGATCCCGGAAGGCTTTCGCTCCAGAAGGCCGAGAGACCGACCCACGCGACGAATGCCGTCAACCCGATCAGGAACAGCACCTGCAGCCGGAAGACGCGAACCGAGACCATGAAGATCAACCCCGTGGCGCCGAGTGCCAGGAAGGCCATCGCCTGCCATCCCCACGACGTCGAGAAATACGATCCGTTATGGGCGCTCATGACGACGACGATCGTCAGAGCCAGGCAAAACCAGCGACATCAGCGATGTTCGGGGATCCCGTCTCTTGCCGGCCCAGAGCCGATCCGGCGCCGGATTCGACGTGCTGACGACGGAGTGTCGTATGTGCTCGGCGGGATGGACACAGTCGTCAAGGGCGAGCACTCTGGCAGGATCGGTTCGGAATCTATCCGCTGCGTCCGGCAGCCGACGCAGGATCCTACCCGCGCAGCGCTCGAGCAGATGCCAGGGCGCGGCTACTGTTCTCTGATGCGAAGAACGAGACGGATGCTCAGCTGGTTCCTGGTTCTCTCGGGCATCGTTGTCGGCGCCTGGACTATCGCCGTCTGGCAGTGGCAGGATCCGGCTTCGGCTCTCTATACCTCGTATCGCCAGAATCAGCTCAACTCGGATCTCCGTCAGAGCGCCAAGGCGTTCGTGGACGCGCTTCCGAACGATTCGCACCCTGCGATCGCTCCACGGAAGGCTCCCACTCCGGCAGCGCTCCGGCGCCTCGCGACCTCGTACGCGTCACGCACTCCCGAAGGGGGCCCACTCGGGAAGCTCCGGATTCCGCGCCTTGGCCTGCACGTCACCTTCGTCAACGGCACCAGCTCGGCAACTCTCCGAAGCGGGCCAGGCCGTGACGAGCGCACGGGCCTGCCCGGGCAACACCGGCTCGTCTACATCGCCGGGCATCGCACGACCTTCGGAGCACCGTTCGCAAACATCGACCGGCTGCGGCCAGGAGATACGATCGTTCTCGAGCTTCCGTACGCGGTCTTCACGTACCGCGTGACGCGAACGCAGATCGTCGACGCGCACGATCTTTCGGTGCTGCGGCCGGGAACACGCGAGCTCGTCGTTCTCCAGGCCTGCCATCCGCGGTTCCTTGCGACGCAGCGACTCCTCGTCTACGCCCAGCCGACGCATGTCGCTCCGCCACAGCGCTTCTGAGCTCGGAATTGCAGCAAGCCCTCACCCGGAATGGCCGTCGGGGCTTGCATTTTGCGCGATATCAGTATCGTGAGAACGTGATGGTCGTACTCACCCAGCGAGACAGCGTGATCCGCAGAGACGGGCTGCCGGGCTTCCCGACAGCGGATATCAAGAGGCGCCGCTCGAGGAGCGCAAGGATCGCTCCCCCACGCCTCCGATGCCGCCTCGCGGGATGAGTCGTGGCTAGGATCGCCGTTCTGGGCACCGGCTTCGCAGGGTTCGGTGCCTGGCACCGACTCAGGGACGAAGCGCACGACGTCGTGCTGTACGACAAGGGCGCGTCTGCCGGGGGGCACACCTCCTCCTGGGTCTTTCCGCCCGGATTCACCTTCGACGAGGGTCCGCACGTCTCGTTCACCAAGGACGCGCGAGTTCAGGAGATCCTCGCGAATGCGGTCGACGGCGAGTTCGAGGAAGTCCAGTACCACCTGAGCAACTACTGGCGGGGTCACTGGGTCGCTCATCCGGCCCAGTGCAACCTCTACGGCCTCCCGACCGATCTGGTGACCCGCATCGTCACCGATTTCGTCGCCCAGGGACAACAGCCTGAAACGGCGGTGCAGAACTACGAGGACTGGCTCGTCGCCGCCTACGGTCGCGCGTTCACGGACGAGTTCCCCGAGCTCTACACCCGGAAGTACCACACGACGACAGCCCGGAACATGACGACCGACTGGATCGGCCCGCGGATGTACCGCCCGAGCCTCGACGAGGTGCTGCGGGGTGCGTTGGCGCCGGCCGCGCCCAACGTCCACTACATCACCGGATTCCGCTATCCGAGCAGGGGTGGATTCGTGCAGTACGTCAAGAAGTGGGCAGAGACCGCGCCGATCCGGCTGGGACACGAGGCTGTAGCGATCGATCCCCGAGCGCGATCGATCCGATTCCGGAACGGAAGTGTCGTGTCCTACGACCAGCTGATCTCGTCGGTGCCCCTGCCCGATCTCGTGGCATTACTGCCCGATGTCCCACCAGAGGTGAGCAGGGCAGCATCACAGCTCGCGGTCAGCGGGTGCGTCCTCGTCAACCTGGGAGTCCGCCGCCCCGATATCTCGACGGCGCATATCAGCTACTTCTACGACCCCGACATCGTGTTCGCCCGGTTGAGCTTTCCGCACCTGATGTCGCCCCACAACGCGCCCGAGGGCACCGCGAGCGTGCAGGCCGAGATCTACTTCTCCGAGAAGTACAAGCCGCTCGAGGGGAAGCCCGAGGACTACATCGAACCGGTCATCCGCGATCTCGTCCGCTGCGGCATCATCGAAGGCCCGGACGAAGTCATCTTCAAGGGCGCCATGCGGTGCGATTACGCAAACGTGATCTTCGACCATGATCGGGCGGCCGCCCTCGACCGTGTTCACGGCTACCTGGCCGAGGTCGGCATCGCCTGGTGCGGCAGGTACGGCGACTGGGGCCATATCTGGACGGACGAGGCCTTCGTGAGCGGTGAGCGAGCGGCGGAGACGGTGCTCTCACGCTCGACGAAGCCCCGGAAGAGTCCCGCTGCAAGCGCTGCCGCATAAGCTGAGCAGATGAACGCCTCCGCCGGCTCCGCGTGCCGCTTCTGCGCAAGCCCACTCGATATCAGCGTCGTCGATCTCGGCATGTCGCCGCCGTGCCAGAGCGTGGTGACGGCCGAGGGCCTCGAGGCGATGGAGCGCTTCTATCCGCTCCATGCGCGTCTCTGCCCGCAATGCCTGCTCGTTCAGCTGCCGGAGCTGGTGGCCGCGGACGAGATCTTCACCGAGTACGCGTACTTCTCGGCTTTCTCGACCTCGTGGGTCGAGCATGCACGCAGCTATGTCGAGATGATCCGTGGCCGGCTCGACCTCGGGCCGACCGACCTCGTCGTCGAGCTCGCCTCGAACGACGGATATCTCCTGCAGCATTTCGTGGGAACGGGCATTCCCGTCCTGGGCATCGATCCCGCCGCCAACGTGGCGCCCGCCGCCGAGGAACGAGGGGTGCCGACGCTCGTGGAGTTCTTCGGCCGCACGACGGCGGCGCGGCTGGTCGAGGAGGGCAGGAGCGCCAGCCTGATCGTCGGCAACAACGTCCTCGCACAGATCCCCGATCTCAACGACTTCATCGCCGGGGTCGCGATCCTGCTCGCATCAGATGGCACGGCGACGTTCGAGTTCCCCCACCTGCTCCGGCTCCTCGACGGAGTGCAGTACGACACGATCTACCACGAGCACTACTCGTATTTCTCGTTCCGGACGATCGGGACGATCCTCGAGAAGCACGGCCTTGCCGTCTACGACGTCGAGGAGCTACCGACCCATGGTGGCTCACTTCGCGTGTACGCCCAACATGCAGGTGGGCCGTACCCGGTCGGCAACGCGACAACCGAGCTTCTCGAGCGAGAGGAGGCGAGCGGATTGCACAGGCCGGAGCGCTACGTGCAATTCTCGGAGGACGTCAAGGAGTCGAAGCGCTCGTTGCTCGACCTGCTGATCAGGCTCCGTCGTGACGGCGCGCGGGTCGCGGGGTACGGGGCCCCGGGGAAAGGAAACACGCTCCTCAACTATTGCGGCATCCGAACCGATCTCCTCGATTTCACGGTCGATCGCAACCCCTACAAGCAGGGGACGTACACGCCCGGGACGCATATCCCGATCCTTCCCGTCGAGCGGATCGCCGAGGCGAAACCGGATTTCATCCTCGTCCTGCCGTGGAACCTGATCGACGAGATCGGGTCGCAGCTCTCGTACGTCGCCGAGTGGGGTGCGAAGCTCATCGTGCCTGTCCCCCTCGCGCGCGTGGTCGAACCGGGTGGCCCGTCTGTCACCGCGACCGAAGACCCGGGACCATGAACAGCGCTAGCGGTACACCGAGGATCTCGGCCGAGGACGTCGTTCGGTCCGATCTCGACTACATCATCGAACAGGTCGGCTCGGAGTTGCGGGAACTGGCGGGAAAGCGTCTGCTGATCACCGGTGGTGGCGGGTTCCTCGGCTACTACCTCGTCCAGACGGCGTTGGAGTGGAACCGGAGCGCAGCGTCTCACGCGCGCATCGACCTCACGGTGATGGACAACTTCGTACGGGGAACGCCCGAGTGGCTGGTGCGGTCGTCACGCGAAGGCGGGATCACGCTGCTCGAGCACGACGTCCGGCAACCGCTGCCGATCGACCTCGGCCATTTCGCCTGGGTGGTACACGCCGCGGGCATCGCCTCACCGACGTACTACCGCCAGCATCCGATCGAGACGATGGACGCCAACATCGTCGGCTTGCGCGCTCTGCTCGACCGGTACGCGGGACCGGACGGAGGAGGGCTCCACGCCGAGGGTTTCCTCTTCTTCTCGAGCAGCGAGATCTACGGCGACCCCGCGCCTGACTGCATTCCGACGCCGGAGACGTATCGCGGCAACGTGTCCTGCACAGGGCCTCGCGCGTGCTACGACGAGTCGAAGCGCTACGGCGAGACGCTCTGCGTGAACTTCGCGCAGCAATACGGTGCGCGCGTGACGATCGCCAGGCCGTTCAACAACTACGGGCCCGGGCTCAAGATCTCCGATCGGCGCCTGATCCCCGACCTTGCCCGCGACATCCTCGGCGGGAAGGACGTCACGCTGCTCTCCGACGGATCGGCCACGCGTACCTTCTGTTACGCCGCTGACGCTGTCGCCGGCTACTACAAGGTGTTGGTGCGCGGTCGGGCTGGAGAGCCGTACAACATCGGCATCGAGGAGCCCGAGATCTCCGTCGCCGACCTTGCCGACCTGATAGCCCGGCTCGCGCGCGATCTCGTGGGCTACCAGGGGAACGTCGTGCATCGCGAGAGCCAGGAGGCCGACTACCTCGTCGACAACCCGGCGCGGCGCTGCCCGCTCATCGCCAAGGCCCGCGAAGAGGTGGGTTATGAGCCGTCCGTGACGCTCGAGGACGGTCTCGCACGATCGCTCGCATGGTACGTCGGCAATCCGGAAGGCTCGGACGCCTGATGCGCGTCTCCGTCGTCGGTGCCGGCTACGTCGGGCTCGTCACGGCAGTCGGGCTTGCGGAGCTCGGTCATGAGGTCGTCTGCGTCGACCTCGATGCGGCAAGGGTCGAGCAGGTCGCGGCCGGGGTGCCGCCGTTCCATGAGCCTGGCCTGAAGGATCTCCTGGCGCGGAACATCGGGGCGCGCCTCACGGCGACGACCGATCTTCGCTCGGCCGTGCAGAACTCGGAGATAACGCTCATCGCGGTCGGAACCCCTTTGCTCGACGGCGAGATCGACCTCTCCGCCGTCGTTGCGGCGGCTCGTGCGATCGGTGCTGCCCTGGCGTCGAAGGACGGCTATCACGTCGTCGTGGTGAAGAGCACTGTCGTCCCGGGAACGACCGACGGGGTCGTGCTGCGCACGCTCGAGGCCGCCTCCGCCAAAGCAGGCCGGGAAAGCGTTCGGCGTCGGTGCCAATCCCGAGTTCCTCACCGAAGGCCAGGCCGTCTCGGACTTCATGGCTCCCGACCGCATCGTGCTCGGAGCCCTCGACGATCGGACGTCGAGCCGGCTGCTCGGAGCTCTACGATTCCTTTCCGCTCCGAGATCCCGCGGTTGTGCACGAACACGCGGACGGCGGAGATGATCAAGTACGCCTCGAACGCGCTGCTGGCGACGATGATCTCGTTCGCCAACGAGATCGGCAACCTCTGTTCGGCAACGGGCGACGTCGACGTCGTCGACGTGATGAGAGGCGTTCACCTCTCGAGCTACATCACGCCGCGTTCTGCGAAGGGCGAGCGGGTGGAGGCGCCGATCGCGTCGTTCCTCGGCGCAGGATGCGGCTTCGGCGGCAGCTGCTTGCCGAAAGACGTTCGCGCGCTGATCAGCGAAGGTGCTCGCCGTGGGCAGCCGATGCGCATTCTCAATGCAGTCATCGAGACGAACGACGCCCAGCCCGACGAGGTGATGCGACTCGCCGAGGAGTCTGCCGGCGATCTTCGTGACAGACGTGTCACCGTGCTCGGGCTTGCGTTCAAGCCGGCGACCGACGACGTGCGTGAGTCGCCCGCGATTCCGATCATCAGCCGGTTGCTCGACCGGGGAGCGAAGGTGACGGTCCATGATCCCCTCGTGACGACGCTTCCCGAGGTGCTGCAGGGTGCGGGGGTGGATCTCGACTCCGACCTCGAGGGAACGCTCGAGCAAGCCGAGGTGGTCATTCTCGTCACGCGCTGGGACACCTACAGCGACGTTCCGGCACTCCTTGCACGCCTCAGGGAGCCTCCGGTTCTCGTCGACGGTCGCAGGATGATCGACAAGACGTCGGTCCTCCGCTACGCGGGAGTCGGGCTGTGAGGCCGCCATGCTGAGCCTCGCCATCGGAACGCCGGACAAACCCATCCGGCGCGTGCTCGCGATCGGCTGCCACGCGGACGATATCGAGATCGGTTGCGGCGCAACCTTGCTGGAGCTGACCCGCACGATGCCAGGACTGCAGGTGACGTGGGTCGTCCTCGCCGCGGCCGGCGGCCGAGCCGACGAGGCGCTTGCGAGCGCCCACGTCTTCCTGGCGGCCGTGCCCGATCCTGACATCCGGATCTTGCCGTTTCGGGAGAGCTTCCTCCCCCACGACGGAGCGGCCGTCAAGGAAGCGTTCGAAGCCCTCAAGGGCGTCGAGCCCGATCTCGTCCTGACGCATGCGCGGTACGACCTGCACCAGGATCATCGCCTCGCCTCCGAGTTGACGTGGAACACGTTCCGGGATCACGCAATCCTCGAGTACGAGATCCCGAAGTACGATGGTGACATCGGCGCGCCCAACGTCTTCGTGCCGGTCACGAGGGAGCTCGCAGACGAGAAGATTCGCCTGATACTGGAGCACTTTCCGAGCCAGGCCGACAGGCACTGGTTCGACGGAGAGCTCTTCCGAAGCCTGATGCGGATGCGAGGCATGGAGTGCGCTGGGCAATACGCCGAGGCGTTCACGGGCCGGAAACTCGTCCTGCGGGCACCTTGACCGGCGACTCCGACCGGACGGGCACGGCAGGCGAACGCATGCATGCATTCGCGACGACATTGTTCCCGTTCTGTCGCAGCATCACCGGAGACGGCGTGCGCGAGACCCTGCGGCAGGTCTCTCAGAGGATTCCTCTCGAGCAACAGGAGGTGCCGAGCGGCACGCCGGTCTTCGACTGGGACGTCCCGGACGAATGGAACATCCGCGATGCGTACGTTGCGGACCACGAGGGTACGCGCGTGATCGACTTCCGGGAGTCCAACCTCCACGTCGTCGGCTACAGCGAGCCCGTCAACGCCACCATGAGCCTCGCCGAGCTCCGTGAGCACCTGCACACGCATCCCGACAACCCCGACTGGATCCCGTGGCGCACATCGCTCTACAAGCGGGGATGGGGATTCTGCCTCTCCCGACGGAGGCTCGACGCGTTGCCCGACGGCGAGTACGAGGTGGTCATCGACAGCACCCTGCAGCCGGGATCGCTCACGTACGGCGAGTGCTACATCCCGGGCGATAGCGAAGCAGAGGTGCTTCTCTCCACTCATGTCTGTCACCCGTCGCTCGCCAACGACAATCTGTCGGGCATCGCGCTCCTCACCGAGCTCGCGGAGGCGCTCGCCGCGACGCCGAGGCGCCTCTCGTATCGGCTCCTCTTCATCCCGAGCACGATCGGATCACTGACGTGGCTTGCCCGCAACGTGGAACGGCTCGGGCAGATCAAGGCCGGGCTCGTCATCGCGTGCGTCGGCGACAGCGGCCCACTTACGTACAAGCGGAGCCGCGGCGGGGACGCTTCGGTCGACACGGCTGCTGCCCACGTGGTCGGCCACGAGTACGGTGGACGGGTCCTGGACTTCATCCCCTGGGGCTGGGACGAGCGCCAGTTCAACTCGCCGGGCTTCAAGCTCCCCGTCGGCTGCCTCAGCCGCTCGCGCGAGGGGGAGTATCCGGAATACCACTCGTCGGCCGACGACCTCGACCTGATCAAGCCACAGCTCCTCGAGGAGTCGTTGGCGGCCACCCTCGACATCCTTGACGTCCTCGAAGGGGATCGCGTCTACGCGAACCTGGCACCGCACGGGGAGCCGAACCTCGGCAGCCGCGGTCTGTACCGATCCGTCGGGGGAGGAGCCGCCGCATCCGAGCAGCTCGCGATTCTCTGGGTGCTGAACCAATCTGATGGGACGCACTCGCTTCTGGACATCGCCTCACGGTCAGGGCTCACGTTCCGCCAGATCCGCAAGGCGGCTGATGATCTCGCGCGAGCGAGGCTGCTGGCCGAGTCCATCGGGATGGACGATCGAGCGTGACTCTCGCAGCGCGGCAACGCGTGCTCGTCACGGGCGCTGCGGGTTTCATCGGCGGACGCCTGTGCGAACGGCTGGTGAAGAACGGCGTCGAGGTGCACGGCGTCTCGAGACAGGCGCGCGCGGGCGGCGGCGTCCATTGGTTGCAGGCCGACCTGTGCAGCGAGGCAGAGACACGAAGTGTGTTCGACGCCGTGGAACCTGACGTGATCTTCCACCTCGCCGGAATGCCGTCTGCCTCGAGAGGGCTCGAGCTCGTGTTGCCGACCTTTCAGCAGAACCTCGTCGCTGCGGTGAACGTGATGGTCGCTGCGGCCGAGGTCGGCGCCGAGCGTGTGGTCCTCGCCGGATCGCTCGAAGAGGGCGACGCTCTCGAATCGGATTCCGTCTCGAGCTCACCGTATGCGCTGTCGAAGCAGGCCGCCTCGGCGTACGCCCGGATGCTCCATTCGCTCCACGGGCTTCCGATCGTCATTGCGAGGATCTTCATGGTCTACGGGCCGGGCCAGACCGACCCCCGGAAGCTCATCCCGTACCTCATCACGTCGCTCCTGCGCGGAGAGAGCCCACGGCTCGGAAGCGGCGAGCGCCCTGTCGACTGGGTTTACGTCGACGACGTCGTCGATGCCCTGATCGCCATTGCCCGCGCGCCGGGGCTCGTGGGTACAACGATCGACGTCGGTTCGGGCGAGCTCGTAACGATCCGGGCACTCGTGGAGCGGGTCGTGGCGATTCTCGGCACGGACACGGCTCCCGCGTTTGGTGAACTGCCGGAGCGGAAGCGGGAGACAGTGCGCGTGGCGGATACCGTTCGGACGCGCGAGGCGACCGGATGGCACCCGCAGACACCGCTCGACGACGGGTTGCGCACGACGATCGAGTGGAACCGCGAGAGGCTCCTCGACTGAGACGGTTCATACGCGTGCGACGCATACTTCGTCAGGTCTGGAACCGAGAATCGGGGGAACTCGGCGCCCTGTGGGGTAGCACAGCCCCGGCTAGCGAATCCGCCCGGCCGGCCTGATCATTCGGCCGCTTCAGCCGCTGTCGATCCCCCTTCTTCGTCGCGAGCGACGACACGCCAGGGCGCCGATCCGGTTTCGTAGAGCGTTTCGAGACGTTGCCTGTCCTTGATCGTGTCCATCGGCCCGAAGAAGCCGTCGTGACGGTACGCCCCTATCTCGCCCCGCGGGATCAAGCGGCCGAACGTCTCGTCGACGAGCTCGTCGCCGGGTTCGATCCAGTCGAGGATCTCCCGCCTGAACGCGAAGAACCCACCGTTGATCCGCACGTCCGAGAGGCTCATGTCCTGGACCCGGGTGACCGTCCCGTCGACGTCCGCGGACACGATATGGGCGTTGAACTCCGGCCGCACCGAGAGAAACATCGCCATCTTGCCGCTCGCGCGAAACGCCTGGATGAGCTCGGGAAGCGGCAGGTCGGAGAGCCCGTCTCCGTAGGTGGCAAGGAACTCCTCGTCATCACCGATATGGTGCGCCACGGCCTTCAGCCGCTCGCCGATCGTGGCGTTGGTGCCGGTGTCGGCGAAGGTGATGCGCCAGTCGCCGGTCTCCCGCGTCAGCACCTCGATCCGCTGGCCGCCGTTGTGTCGCTCGAGGACGAAGTCGTTCGTGAGCGCATCGTCGTGGCGGAGGAAGTACTCCTTGATCGCCTCCGACCGGTACCCGAGACAGAGGATGAACTCGGTATGCCCCCACGACGCGTAGTAGCGCATGATGTGCCAGAGGATCGGACGATTTCCGATGCGGATCATCGGCTTGGGGATCTTGTGCGTCTCCTCCCCCATGCGAACGCCAAGCCCGCCGCAGAAGATCACGACCTTCACCGCAGCACCTCCCGCCACGCATCTCGTCCGCCGTTCACTTCAGCTCCTCGTGGTCGCTCGTTCGCTCTCCTACATACCCGCCGGTCCGGCAAGCGTCAACCCCTGCCCTCGGCAGCGCCGAGGCTAGAAGGCTTGACGCTTCCTGAACAGCGACGGGAGCGTCAGCAGGATCAGCCGAAGGTCTTCCTTGAGAGACCAGCTCGTGACGTAGAGGAAGTCGAGCTTCGTCATCTCGTCGAACGGAATATCGCTTCGCCCGAGCACCTGCCAGAGCCCCGTAATCCCGGGTTTGAGAGAGATGCGCTTCCGCGCCCAGTCCACGACGTATTGATCCTCTTCGAGAATCAGGGGACGGGGACCGACGAGAGACATCTCGCCCTTGAGCACGTTGACGAGCTGCGGCAGCTCATCGATCGACCAGCGCCGCAGAAACCGGCCGACGCGCGTGACGCGTGGGTCACCCGGAATCTTGAACATCCGCGGATCCACGTCTCCGTGCATGTTGAGGTGCGCAACCTCACCCTTCGTGGATTCCGCATCCACCGCCATGGTGCGGAACTTGAGGATCTCGAATGTCGACTCACGCGTGCCACGCCGGACCTGACGAAAGATGACAGGGCCGGGTGAGTCGAGCTTTACCGCCACCGCCGCGACGACAAGGAGCGGCGACAGCACGAGGAGCCCGAGTGCCGACAGCGAGATGTCGAGGAGCCGCTTCAGGAACGCCGACGAGGGCGAGAGCCTGAGCGCTGGAAGACCGACGAGAGGCGTTCCCTCGACCATGTGCACCCAGCTGCTCGATCCCACGACCTCGTAGAGGCGGGGAACGATGTCGATCTGCACCTCGAAGTCGCGTAACTCCCTCACGAGAGCGATGGTCTGTTCCGGGGAGTCGTCGGTAAACGCGATGATCACGCGCTCGATGTCGAGCGTGGCAACGAGCCCCCGGAGCTCGGACGGCGCTCCGAGCACAGGGATCGACCCGAGATCCTCGCTCGGTGTCGAGCCGGGGTCGATGAAGCCCACGAGGTTGAGGCCATACTCGGGATGGCCGAGAATCTTGTCGGCGAACAATCGGCCGACAGGTCCCGTCCCGACGACGATCGTGTTCTGAACGTACGCCAACGACCTGCGGACGAGCGTCCGGGCGAGCACACGGCAGACCGGGACGGACACAAGGGCGATCAACCAGAAGCTCGCCAGCCGTGCGACGGGCGGTGTCGCGTAGTCCGTGGCGTTGATGACGAGGAACGTCACCCACGTACCGATCGTGACCACGACAAACACTCCGGCGATGTCGTCGACGGTCGAGTGATCCATCCGCGTGCCATCCTGGTCGTAGAGACCACGCAGCTTGAAGAGCAGGATCCACGCGGGGAGGCTGATCACGAAGAGGAACACCTCCGTTGCGGTGGTCACTCGATCGAGGCCGGCCTCCGCCGGAAAGAGCACGACCGTGGCGAGGAAGGCCGCGAGGAGGCCCACGGCGTCGGCGGCAGCAAACGCACGGTGGACGAGCCAGCCTCTCCGTCGAGACGAGGGGGCCTCGCGCCGCCGCAGAAGAATCTCCCTCGTGCGCTCACCGAGCACCTCGGGGAACTCAAGTTCTTTTGGGTCTGTAACCGTTGTCATCTGCAATCAAGCGCACGGCGACGTCGCGTGGCAATCCGCCACGCCGCGGGCGGCGTTCGGCATTGCCTGGCGAGGCTGCGAATGCCCCTCATTTCTCTCTCGTCCTCCCTGGTGGCCCGAAACCGGGCCGCCACCACACCATAGTCCACGTTGGCCAACTCCGAAAGGGGTAGGTCGGCCCCTACAAAGCGTCACGATCGACTGGGTCACGATCGCGGTTTGCCAGGTGTGCGCTCGCATCTGGGCCTGGGGCCGCGTCTCTCGCGCCTGCGGCCTCGGTCAACGCCCGAGACGCCCGTTCCGGTCGCAGGCGCCGCCCGGATCGAAGCGGAGGCGATGGTGGCCACCGGTGCTAGAGGCGCAGCATGCGCAGCTTCAGCCTGTGCTGCAACTCCCGCTTCTTCCGGATCACCAGGCCTTCGTCGCGGCTCTGATTCGACGTCCCGGAAAACCCCCGAACGAGCGGCAACTCGGGGTACGGAGACCACGTGAGACCATCCGAGATGCCTCGATGAACGGCGCGTGCCAACGCGTGCTCGAAGTAGAACCCTCTGGAATCATCTGCCTGCAGGCCATAGGGGCACACGTAACTCTCGAAAAAGTCGACCGTCCCTCCGAGAATGGTCTCGTTCGCCCACGTCAACGACTGGTTGAGATCACAAAGCATCTCCGCCCCCTGACGCAACGCCCGAATGAACGGATCGATGTTCTCGATGTACTGCCTGCCGTTTGCTCGCAGAATCACAGGTTCAGTTCCGGAAATCATCTCCGAATTCTTGATCGCGAACTCGAGGTTGAGTGCTTCTCCGTATCCCTTTCCCAGATGCCTTGGGAAGTCTTGGCCTTCGAAGGACAGAAATTCGATTCTCTTTGACGAATTGGCTGCGATCTCACGAAGGGCTCCAAGGTCGTAACCCGAGTTCTCGACAAAGACAAGATTCTCGATCTCGTCGCACTGGAGCCATCGGCGCAACGCCCAGGAGTAGTCGGCAAGGCGTATACGGGGATCGCTTCTCGCCATGTCCGGGATCGAACGGACGTCGACTGTCGCCGTGAGAACGAGGCAGGTCTGGCCGCTCATACGCCGATCCTACCGCCGCCGGCCCCTGCACCCGTGCGTCCCGCAGTCGGCCGCGACGGCAGCGTCTGCCCGAGCGCACCGAGACGAACCCGGCGTTGTGATCCAACCGTTGCGACACGTGCGCTTCCTCAGCCGCGGACTGCGTATCAGACCGAGGAGAAGCGGCACAGCGTGTTCGGCCACGCCCGATGACAGATCCCCGACTCGCGACTATCATTCGACCGGAACGGGCCTACGATTCGGGGGCATGATGACGCACGACGGTGGAGACTCAGCGTGGGACACTTTGGCCGCCTACGCCCAGGTGGTGCGACGCCGCGCGTGGGTGGTTGCCCTGGTCGTCGTCCTCGTCACCCTCACCGCGGTCGTCGTGAGCAGGCTCCAGGATCCCGTCTACGAAGCTTCGGCGAAGGTCCTCGTCAGCCGCGACAGCCTTGCTGCGAGTCTTGCGGATGTACCCGACACGGCATCGAGGTCGGATCCAGAGCGCTTCATGCAGACCCAGGCGCGCCTCGCCCGCACAACCGAAGTCGCGCGAAGGGCGCTGACTGCGACGAATCCGACGAACATGAGCGCAGAGGAGTTTCTTCGCTCGTCGGCCGTTCGGGCGGAGACGGATTCCGACCTTCTCGTATTCTCGGCCCAGTCCCGGGCACCGGCCGCCGCGGTAATCCTCGCCGATGCGTACGCAAGCAGTTACGCGCAGTACCGCAACAAGCTCGACTCCGCACCCCTGCAACGGGCACTCAGCACCATCAAGGGCCGTCTCGGGGCGCTGCAGCGTGGAGGCGATACCGACTCCGCTCTCGTAACCTCGCTCCGCGACAAGCAGCAGCAACTCCAGACCATCGAGGCACTGAAGACCGACAGTGCGACTCTCATCGAGCCTGCCTCCGGGGCCTCGAAGATCAAGCCGCAGACATCGAAAGCGACCCAGCTGGCGCTTGTCTTCGGCCTGTTCGCCGGACTCGGCCTCGCGTTTCTCCTCGAGGCGCTGGATAGACGCCTGCGCTCCCCGGACGACATCCCAGAACGGCTGCAGCTTCCGACCCTCGGCCGCATCCCCCGACTTGCGAAGCACGTGAACCTCCCGACCATGACACAGCCGAGCGGCCCTCAGGCGGAGGCTTATCGAATGCTGCGAATGAACCTCGAGTTCGCGACAGCCGATCGTAAGGTGAAGACCGTGATGGTGACGAGCGCGGTGGCGGGCGAGGGAAAGTCGACAACCGCCGCCAACCTGGCCATCACACTCGCACGGGCGGGGCGGAACGTCGTGCTCGTGGACGCGGACTTTCTGAGACCGTCACAGGCCGCCATGTTCTCGGTAGCTGCACGACCCGGTCTCGTCCAGGTCGTGAAACGCGATGCAGAGCTGGCGCGAGCGCTCACGAGGATACGTCTGCCCGAGTCCGCAAACGAGGGCACCGCACCGGCCCCATCCCCGTCGTTGGTGGCACTGGCGTCTCCACCCAGCCGAGGGCGACAGAGTGCCGATCGGAGGGCGAAGCCTCAGGAGCCGAACGGTGTCCTGCGTCTCCTTGCGACCGAGCTCGCACCGCTCGACTCGACCGAAGTCATGGTCGGGGGAGAGCTCCAACGGATCCTCGATCAGCTCGGCAAGGACGCGGACATCGTGATCGTCGATGCGCCGCCCCTCGGGACGAGCATCACGCTCTGGCTCGGGTCGCTGGTAGACGGAGTCCTGGTCGTCGCGAACTCGCAGTTGCTTCGGGAGCGAATGCTCGACGAGCTCGCTCACTCTCTCGACGAGCTCCCAAGCGCGAAGCTCGGGCTCGTTCTCGCCGGGATCGACTCGTACCCGCACAGCGGATATTCGTACAGAAAGCCCGCACATGAGGATGTACCCACGGAAGAACCGTCGGTCGCTGCGAGCGACAGAATCTCCTGATGCTCGAACCACCCGCCGGTTCCCCTCCGCTCGACAGAGCGGCTGTCCTGGGGGTCGATTGCTTCCGGGGCGACCTGGACGCGGCCACGACGACTGTCCTCGAGCGTGTCCGGTCGGGTCAGGGTGGGTATGCATGCCTCTGCAACGTGCACGTCCTGATGACCGCGCAACGCGACCCCGCTCTGCTGGCGGCGCTCCGCCGCTCATGGGTCGTGTTCCCCGACGGAGCCCCGGTTGCGCGTCTGATCCCAAGGTCGAGCGACCGCCCACACCCACATCGCATCGGCGGGCCGGACTTGATGCCGATGGTGCTCGACCGGTCTCGCGCGTACGGGATCCGTCACGGCCTCTACGGATCAACCCCCGAGGTAGTGGATCTCTTGAAGCGTCGCATCGAGCGACGGTACCCCGGCATAGACGTCCCGGTATCGATCGCGCCGCGCTTCGGTGAGCCCGACGACGACGAGGTGGCCGGCCACCTGGCCGAGATCGAGCGCGGCCAGGTCGACATCCTCTGGGTCGCGCTCGGAGCCCCCAGGCAGGAGCTCTGGATGGCCCGGTACTCGGACCGCCTCCCGTCGACCGCGATCATCGGTGTCGGAGCCGCGTTCGACTTCCTCGCAGGAACCAAATCGCGCGCGCCCCGATGGATGCAGGGGTCTGGCCTCGAATGGGCGCATCGCTTCGGATCGGAGCCACGTCGACTTGGCCGGCGATACCTCGTGACGAACGCCCGCTTCATCGCTGCTGCGAGCCACGAGGTAATCCACCGGCGCCTCCGCCCGTGATCGGCAAGCTTCTCGACCTCGCTCAGCTCGGGATCTTGCTGGCGAGCTTCGCAGGCATCGTCTTCGTGATCTCCCGGAGCGCCATCGCCGGCGCCATCGTCGTCCTCGGATCGTTCGTACTGTTCAAGGCGACGTCCCCCAATCTGATCGAGAACGTCGCCTTCACGTTCGGGAGCATCTCCGTCTACCCGATCGACGTCACGTCGCTTGCGCTGCTACTCGTCGCCGTGCCTCGGCTGTTCGTCCTCGACATCCGAGGCCCGGCGCGCCTCGTGCTCGTGTCCGTCGTCGTGCTGCTGGCTGCACACCTGCTGTGGGGGATCGCCGAGTTCGGCGTGCAGCGCGCCGTCGACCACTCGAGAGACTGGCTTCCGATCGTCAGTGGAGTCGTCTACGGCGCGACCGTGCGAGCATGGGACCGTCGGCTCACGACCGCGTTCATCGCCACCGGCTCCCTCCTTGCTGCCGTGAGCGTGCTCGGGATCGTGAGGCACGGGCTCTTCGAGGCGAATCAGTTCATCCTTGTCAACGGCGAACTCGTCGACGCGCGGCCCGTCATCTCCTTGAGCGTCCTCGTGATGCTGCAGGGACTGATCCTCCTGCTCGCGCGGGGGCGGCTCAACGCTTTCACCGTTGTCCTGGCAGCGCTGCTAACGAGCGGCGTGGTGCTGGTTCAGTACCGAACGCTCTGGGTCGTGGCGCTGGTCTGCCTCACGCTGGGGTGCCTGTTCCTGGCGGCGCGCTTCCGCTCCACGAACGAGCGCGTGGTCTATCTCGCGACCGGAGCGGCCCTCATTGCCCTGCCGTTCGTCGCGTTCGCAGTTGCGCAGGTCGGGAGCTATCAGCAATCGGTCCAGTCGGCGACGGGATCGTCGAGCACCCTCGCCTGGCGGGTCGAAGCGTGGAGGATCCTGCTGGGCCGCCACAGCTCCCCCTTCGACGTGGTATTCGGCACGCCGAGCGGCACGGACCGGCAGATCGAGGTCAGCGGCCAGGTGACGAACCTCAGCGCGCACAACCTCTACGTCGAGGCCCTGCTTCTCTTCGGCCTGATCGGGTTCCTCGCGCTGTGCGCGCTCTGGGCGGCGGCCATCGCGCATCGCGAGGAGACGGCCGCGATGCTCGGCGTCGCCTCGGCGGCGATCCTGATCATCGTCGTCGCCCAGATGCTCGTCTCCCTGACGCACATCCCGGATCAGGTACAGGGGCTCCTGCTCGGATCCATGTTCTCGATGGCCTGCTTCGGCCGCGAGCGCAGCCCATCGAGATCCGTGGTCAGGGTCGGTCGGCGCAAGCTGACCACGGCTGGATGAGCGCGCTTCGCGCCGATGGCCTTCATCGTGCCGTCGGCACCGATCGAATAGGGGCAGTCAGTCTCCTCGAAATGGCTCGACATGTCCGCGCCTAGCCCAACGCTTGCGCAGCGAGCGATCCGTGGAGCCGCCTGGAACTACGGGGGCGCCGCGTTTGTCATCGTTGGTCAGCTCGCGTACACGGCGCTCACCGCCCGGGTTGTAAGCCCTGCGGAGTTCGGTGCATACGCAACAGCACAGGCCCTGCTGATGCTCGTCGGGTACTTCACGCTCGGTACGGTCGGCAATGCCGTCATCCGCCAACCCGCTATCAATCGCGAGGTCGTCGGCACGGCACTTGTGCTGACCGGCACGGCCGGCCTCGTTGTCGCACTGTTCGTCTTCGCCGTGTCTGGCATTTGGGCGGACGCCTGGCAGTCACCCGGAGCGGCCACGCTTCTCCGCCTCTATTCGCCTCAGGTACTGCTCGGCGCCCTCGCGATCGTTCCCTTGAGCCTGCTGCGACGGGATCTTCGCTACCGCTCTGCGAGCATGATCGAGACGTCGTCCGTCCTGATCGGGTTCGGTGTCGGCGCGTTGCTCGCGCTACAGCTCCGCGACGCCGAGGCCCTTGTGCTCGGGCAGCTCGCGAACGCTGCGGCGCTCTTGCTGGCAAGCTGCGTTGCCGCACGAGCCCAACTCGCGATCGCGTTCTCGAGCTCGTATGCGAGATCGCTGTTCTCGTTTTCGGCACAGGTCTCGCTCCAGAACCTGGGTCACTACCTCAACAACACTCTGCCGGCCTTCGTCGTCTCCAGGTCGCTCGGGCAGGTCAACCTCGGCTATTTCTCCCGCGCGTCCCTCCTCGTGGGCCTGCCGCAGACGTTCCTCACCCAAGGGGTGACAAAGACGCTGTACCCGATTTACCCGCGGTTCCGGGAAAGCGCAGCCGAGTGCCGCCGGGTAATGGTCGACGTCGCAAGCACCACCACGGCGATCGTTTGGCCCCTGTTCGCGGCCCTGGCCGGGCTCGCGCCGCTCGTCGTTGAGATCCTCCTCGGAGCACAGTGGAAGCCTGTCGCAGGGATCGTCGCTCCGCTCTGTCTGTACGCGACGATGAACTTTTCGTACTCCATCTTCGCTGCGTTCGCGGAGGCGTTCGGGTTTCTCCGCCAGATCTGGCTGGCACAGATCTTCTGGACGATCGTCCTCGTCGCCTCACTAGCAGTCGCCGTTCGAGAAGGCGTCGGTATGCGCGGGATCGTGCTGGTGGCCGTGGGCGTGCAAGCCGCAGTTCACCTCTTGCAGATAGCGCTTCTCGCGAGGTCCGGATTCGTCGACGGTCTCGCGACGCTCCGCACCGAAGCGTTCTCGGCACTCATGGCAGCGGCCTGGTACCTCGGCACCGCTGCGACGACGCAATCGCTGGCGAGCTACGATCTCGCGGTGCGAATTGGCGCCGCCTGCACGGTGGTGGCGCTCCTGACGCTGACCACATGGCTCATCCTCCCGTCTCTCCCCGCGGGTAGGGCGTTCACTCGACGGGGGATCCGCGTCCCGTTGCATCCGAGGGTGTCACGGAACCCGTCGTGACGCCGGTACGATCGACACGGTGAGCGCCCTCGGCAAACAGCAGCCGCTCCGCACACGGTTCGCCTCGCCGGACGACCGGCTTCGTGTGCTTCTCCTGACAAACGATGACGTGGACGGTGATCATCCGGGCCAGCGGGACGGTTTTGGCCGCCTCGTTGATGAGCGCGCCATCGAAGCTTTCACGTTTGCCGCACCGAAGGTGATCGCAAAGACCGTCGGCGAGCAGGGTGCCCTCCGCGAGATCCTCGAGATCATCAGAGCGAAACAGCCGAACGTGATCGTGCAAATCACTCCACAAGGCTTCCCGTTCACGCGAGAGTGGTTCCAGGAGCTCCGAGGGCTCGCCGAGCGGCCCGCCCTGCTCTATTGGGAGGGCGATGCCTGGGGGAGGCGCTGGACGAAGCCGATCCACGACGAGATGCGACTCTGGTGGCAGGCGGCGGACATCGTCTTCTCGATCGCGCTCGGACCGCAGCGCAGGCTCATCGAGCGGATAGGAGGGCGAGACGTCAGGTTCGTTCCGCACACGTACGACCACATCCACTGCTCAGAGGAGGAAGCAAACGAGCCGACGAGGTCCGGCGTCACGGACGGAGTCACGGTGATCGCGAACTCGTGGGGCAATGGGTTCCTGCCGTCGCGCCTTCCCGGCGCCAGGGCACGGTACAGATTCGTCCGTGCGCTGCAGCGCGACGACGGAATCCCGTTATCGCTGTACGGGAGGAACTGGACGGGACGAGGCGCGAAGGGCCCAATAGGCTTCGGCGCCCAGGCCGCCGTGGCCCGCCGGGCACTCATCACCGCCAACTGGGATCATTTCCCCCGGTATCCGGCGTGTACCTCGGATCGCCTCGCGATACAGATGCTGGCAGGACGTGTTCACGTCACCACTCGCCACCCCCAGATGGACTGGCTTCCCGGCCCGAACACGGGCCTGTTTCTCGAGTCGTCGATCGCCGCCGCCGTCGACCGGATCCGCGAGCTGCTGCAGCGACCGGTCGAAGAGGTGCTCGACCTCGGGCTGGCCGCACACCGATGGGCGCGTCACCGGCTGAGCGACCGCGAGCTCGCGCGATACATGCTCGGGGCCGTTGACGAACGGCTCCTCCGGGACCTGCCGCCCGATCCGTGGGATCGGCTCCCCGCGTGATCTAGACATTTCGGTCGGAGCGCCGCTGCCGGGCGGCGCTGGCAATCCGGGCGCGAACGCGGGAGGTGCTGGCACGGGTGACGTCCCGCACGACCTTGACCCGAGTGTTCTTCGGCACCCCGACGTAGCTGCCGAGAACCGAGGGGCTGCCCAGGGATTCGTCGTGCCTGCGACGAGCGAGCGCCTCGTAGAGCCGGCGGAGGCCGTACCGCTTTTCTGCAGGAACGTGCCAGAGCGCGAGATCCTCGTCTCCTGGCGCGGTGTTCTGGAAGCGGAGCGGCTGCGTCCAGAGCCTCTTGATGAACGAGGCCGCGTTGCCCGTGGGGAGGCCGAGATCCGCGTAGAGCATCGAGAGGAGATGCGCCTCCTCCATCCCGGGCACGGTCGAGCGCGCGTGGTGAGCCAGAATCCCCGGCCACACCTCTCGAGCTCGAGCACAGACGCGGTGCGCCGCATCGCCGCTGAGGCCCACGAGCTCTCCACCGCAGTACGGCAGAGTCGTGCTTCGCCCCGTCCCGAGCCCAAGACTTCGGGCCAGCTGCGTCATCTCGGACCGCGTCATTCCGTTGACTCGACGATCAGGCGGGTAGTCGATGTGCACCGTCAGCGAAGCCGTCTCGGCGAGCCGTGACCACAGTCGCGGCGTGCGCTCCGAATTCGACCAGACCACGTCGCTGTCGAGCAGCATGATCAGGTCGTCCGGTGCCGCCGCCGAGACCAGGGCCTCGAGTGCGTCGAAGACGAAGAACTGATTGCGCCAGGCTGCGGGCCAGTCGCTCGGCGGTGAGAACGAATAGGGGCGCACGTGGAGCGTGACCCGCAAGAGCTCGAGCATCGTGCGAACGTCCTTCGCGACAGGGCTGGCTTCGGCTCGCCAGGGTCGATTGAGCACCAGGGCCAGGTCTGCATCCGGATTCGCGGCCCGAGCGGTGAAGAAGAACACGGCGATGCAGCGGCGATAGACGTCTCGGAACGCCTCCGAGCTCGAGTCGCCACGGACCTGCGCGTAGGCTCCGCCCTCCTTCGCGTCCTGCTCGTAGAACCAGGTCGCGACGATCGCTCGGCGCCGTGTCCGGGCATGAGGGCTACCGAGCCCTGACTCCCCTCTTTGCGGTTCGTTGGTCAACCGTCGACCTTCCACAGCCTCATCGCGTCCGTGTACGCGCGCTCGAGGTGTGACAGCCCGAGCTCCGGGGTAAAGCGCTCTTGCCACGCGGCGAAGGCGCCGGCCCCGAGTCGAAGGCTCTCGCGGTCGTCGCCCAGGCGCGCCGACGCCGCACGCCAGCCCTCCTGGTCGTCGAGGTCGACCAGGAGGCCGTTCACGTCGTGCTCGACGAGCTCGGGAAGCCCTCCGACCCGACTTGCGACGACCGGCACACCCGCGGCGAACGCCTCGATCACCACACGTGGAAGCCCTTCCGAACGCGACGGAATGATCAACGCCCTCGCCCCGGCGAGCAGTTCAGGAACGCTCCCGGCGTCAATCGCTCCTCGAAAGCGCACCGACGGAGGGGCGATTCGCTCGAGCATCGTCCGGTCGCTACCCTCTCCGACGATCTCAAGTGGCGCACCCCCCCACCCCCGAAGCAGCGCATCGATGCCCTTTTCAGCGGTGAGCCGTCCGAGAACGACAAATGAGCCGCCGGCCCCGGAGCGCCGCTTCGCGGTCGAGACGAAATTGGGCTTGACGCGGATCCGATTTGGCTCGAAGCCCGCCTCGATGTGCTTTGTTCGCACGAAGTCGCTGACGGCGAGGAAGAGCGTGACTCTTTCGAATGTCCGCAACGCTCGATGCAGCCCGAGGGATACCGCCATCGCGGCGCTCGCGGAGCGCGATCCCCGATAGCAGGCGTGGACGACCCCGCGCCAGGGAGTCTTGCCGACACACACCTCGCAGTGTGTTGCGTCCCGGAGAAACGTGGCCGGAAGGCAGAGCAGCCGAGCGTTGTGCAGCGTCATCACGACCGGAGCGTGGCTCCGGAGGACGGCCGGGGAGAGCGCCGGGTAGAGCGAGTGCACGTGAACGACATCGGGCTCGAACGCGTCGACTATGCGAACCACCTGCTTGACGGATTTCGTCGACCAGATGGCGTCCCGCGCCAGCACCTGAGGTCCCTCGTCGACGCGTGCCGACGGTTCGAAGGTGACGACGTCGTGTCCGGCGGACCTCAGCAGAGCCACCTCGTCTGCGACGACCCGATTCTCACCCGACACGTCGCCGCTGAGGTAGCGGGAATGAATGACGGCAATCCGCATCCGACGCGAAGCCTACGGACCGTCACGGCGCACGACGACACCGAGGATCACCGGGTAGTCTGGGTCGACCGTCTCGAGCTCGTCGACACTGAGCTCCTCCGCCGCGATCCCGTGCAGCAACGCCGTGGCCGACAGGACGTTGCCGAAGCCTGTGACACGCACGTTGTCCTCTCCGAACGCCTCGGCGAACAGGCGGCGTGCGCTGAGCTCGGTGAAGCGCCAGTAATCACCCCACCGGGCCATGTCGTACTGGCTGATCTGGCTGATGCCGGGAACGGTCACCAGCACGGTACCGCCGGGGCAACAGAGTGTCCGAATCGTCGACACTGCAGACCTGAGGTCGAAGATGAACGGAAGCACCTGGGTCAGGACGAGGCAATCGAACGCGCCGTCGTACCCTTCGATTCCCTGCGAAAGGTCGCCGACGATCGATGCTCTGGGGTTGTCATCGGTCGCGTGAAGCACCGACGAACGTGTCACGGCAGCTCCGCCGAACTTCCTCGTGTAGAAGGCATCTCCAACTTCCAGGACGCGTCCCTCAATGCTCGCCCGGTTGTGGCCCAGGAAGCGTTCGATGTAGTACCGATCCACGGGGGTCCCCCGACCGAGGCCGAAGCGCCTGTCGAGGGGCTCGAGCCGCCTCAGATCATGCCAGACCGGACGCCGGACGCGCCGTGTCGCCATGCCTCTTGCCCTCCTGGCCGACGCTGCGCAACCTGTCAGCGAGCATGTGCCCCGGTGGATGGTCCGGTGTGCCGAGGATCTGGAGGCGTGCCGCAGTAGAACTCGCCGAGGGTTGCACCGTGATAGCCGAGATCCCGAGCAAGGGAGAGAAGGGACTCCAGGCGATCCCACCACTGGAATCTCTCGACCTCCTCGCTGTGACCCCAGATGTGCAGTGGAGCCGTCGCCCGCGCATATACTCGCAGGATGGCAGCCATCCGGCTCCAGAGCTCGCGGTGAGCCAGCAAAGGACGCACCAGGCCGGCTTCGGGAACGGCCCGGCGTCGCAGCAGATGACCGACCGTCCGGTAAAGGGAATGAGCGAACAGGTGGACCGTCGGCTCGACCGTTCCGTCGGCCGGCCTCGCCCGGCCGACGATCGGAGCCGTCCGTACGAGCAGAGTCTCCTGGTGGAGCGTGGTCAGGACGCGGTCGTCCAGGTGACCTCTGGGCGGCGCGACGATCGGTGAAGCCCTCCTCATGAACGTCTCGCAGAGTTCCGCCCCCAGGCGCGCGTCTTCCACGATTGCAGCCGCCGAGAGCCCGGTCAGCGACCGGTGCGAGACGCCGTGGTTTCCGATCTCGTGGCCGAGGCTGCACGATCGCGCGGAGCTCCTCGGTCGAGGCGGTTTCGCGCTCCTCGGGCCCTGTCGTGGCAAAGAACGTCCCGCGGAATCCGTAGCGAGTCAGGAGCTCCGCCATTCTCACATCGGTGACAGTGCCGTCGTCCCAACTCGTCAACAGCACCGGCGCGAAGGTGCTCATTGTCGAGGACTACGTCCCCGAGTACCGCCATCGCTTCTTCGAATGCCTCGATGCCGCATTGCACCGGCAGTCTATTGAGTTGCGCATCGCAGTGGGAGGCGCATCCAGCGCAATCGCGGCGCGCCGTGACGCCGCCCATGACCTCGACACCGTGCAGCGTGTGCAGAGGCGATCGCTGCGGATCGCCGGACGCCAGCTGACCTACCGCGCCCTCGGTGACCTCGCGCGGAGCGCCGACCTCGTCGTGATCGACCAGGCCTTGAGACATGTCGAGGCCTACCCCCTGCTCCTCGGACAGCGGCGTGGCGGGCCAAGAGTCGCTCTGTGGGGCCACGGCACGACGAGGGTACGAAAGACGACGCGACTCGAGCGGGGGCTGAATCGCCGGATCACGAGCAAGGCGCACTGGTTCTTTGCGTATACGCAAGGCGGCGCCGAGCACGTCACGCATGACGGCTTTCCCGGCGACCGGGTCACCGTCGTCCAGAACACGATCGACACGGCCCCGCTCGCAGCGCTTCGCGAAGCGGTCTCCGCCGACGATGCGCAGCAGATCCGCGATCGGCTACGACTTCCCACACGCAACGTCTGTCTCTTCGTCGGCGCGCTCGATGCACCGAAGCGGATCCCGTTCCTGCTCGAAGCCTGCCGACGCGTCGCAGAGCGCGTGCCTGGCTTCACGCTCGTGGTCGCGGGGGACGGAACCGATCGAGAGCTCGTGGAGCGCTCCCTGGCTTCGTACCCCTGGCTCCGCTTCGTCGGGCGGGCGACAGCGGTCTTGAAGGCCGAGCTCGGCGCGGTTTCCGAGCTCCTGCTCATGCCGGGAAGGGTCGGCCTCGTGGCCGTCGACTCGTTCGTTCTCGGGACACCGATCATCACAACCCGTTGGCCCTACCACGGGCCGGAGGTCGAGTACCTCGATGATGGCATCAACGCGCGGATTTCCGGCGACACGCTCGCGGAGTTCGCGCAGACGGTTGAGGAGACCCTCCTCGCCCGCGGCGATCTCACCCGCCTGCAAGCAGCATGCTCAGCCGCCGCGCAGCAGTACACGCTCGACACCATGGTGACGAACTTCGCGGGCGGAGTGATCGACGCGCTGAACGCACCCCGTAGGTGAGTGCGCGAACCGCCCGCGCGCTCTCTGACCGTCAACGTCGCCCGGAGAACCTCCGTCGAGGGGCGGTGAGAAGGGCGCTCAGGGTCAACTTCACGTACGGCGCCGCCCAGAAGAGCGGCCAGAGGAGGCCGCCGTGGCGCCGCAGGTAGCGCGCGTGGGAGCTCGGCGGGAGGCCCTTCGGGCTCCGGACGAGCTGCCACCGTCGCCTGAGCGAGAGCGTCGTGTCGTCGAACGTGCCGGACTGCGTGCCACGCCGGCAGGTGCCGGCCGTGCTCGGGGCGACGACGACGCGAAACCCGGCTTTACGGGCACGAAGCCCGTAGTCGAAGTCAGCCTGACCATGCGAGAAGCTGCCGTCGATCGGACCGACCGTCTCGTACACCAGACGAGGCACGAGAACGACGTTGCCGTTGAACGTATCGGCCTCGAGCGGACGCTCGCTCGGCTGGACGAGACGCGTTCGCAACGGGTGCCACCGTGCCCGTACCACCCCTGAATACGTGACCGCCCCCGTCCCGGGGTCGACCAGCGCGCCGACGATGATCGCGTCGGGACACGTTGCGGCGGTCGCAAGCAGCCGATCCAGCGCGGTTGCATCGAGCGTCACGTCATCGTTCAGCCAGAGGAGGAACTCTGGCCGTTCGACGACCGCCCGGGACTCGGCAAGTTGCATCCCTCCCGCCCAGAAGAGCGTGCCGTCTCCGGTGACAACGCGAGCGGAATCGAACTTGGCCTGCACCGCCTCCCGAGTACCGTCGGAACTACCGTCGTCGACGACGATCGCCTCAAGCTCTGGAGATGTCGCCGAGACAGGACTGCGAGAAGAACGAATCGAGACAACGAAGAGTCATGTCCCTCCTGTTATGGCATGTGAGGAGAGCAATAACCTTCACGTTGAACGACCCAGCCGGACGAGCATCGGATCGAGGCGTGACCGTTCTCGCCAGCGCTCTCGTCGTCCCGGTACCGACCGCCAGGATGTCGTCTGTGGGCCGCAGGCGACATCGATCGAACGCGAACTGTCAGTGAAGTCGAGATCTCCCAGCGAACGTTACAACTACTCTCGATCACCCGGTCGGCCAGTCCGGAAAACCCCGAACGCCGACCCGTGGTCAGCCGATCAGGCGCCGACCTTGATCCCGTTCGCCGCGAGCTTGGCAAGCCACGCTGGCCACTCAGCTGTTCTCGTCGCGATCGTGATCGAACCGGGCATCGACGTGTTCAGCGCATAGTCGCCGAACGGGGCATCCGGGAACCACATATTGTTTCGTAGCCGGCGCTGTGGACATAGCCAATCCTGTTGCGGATGGCACGGTTGTTTCCCCACCCTGGCTCGCTGCCAGAGTTCCACGACGGCGAGGCCGAGGTTGGCGTTCAGGTACACCGACCCGTCGTCGAGTCTCCCGTCCTGAACGATCGTGTTGTACTCCACGAGGTTGTCGTGCCCACCGACGATCCCAACGCCCTGACCGTCGACGAACTGGTTGTGGTGGACGTGGTTGTTGTGACGACAGCTGCTCGATCGTCAGGCCGGCGCCCGAGTAGTCTGCACCGTTGACGAGGGGATAGCCGCCCTTGAAGTAGTTGTCGTGGACGTTCACGCCGTGCGACTTGAAGATCGAGATCACGTCCTCGACCTCGGATTTCCCCGGCTCGTTGACGACCTCGTTCCACGAGATTTCGACGGCAGCGCTCGTCACTTCGGCAAGCTGCACGAACTGGCGCAACCCTTGTGACGAGTCACGCACCACGTTCCGCACCCTGTTCCGTCGCACGACGATGGACGCTCCGGAGGCGTGGATGGATGAGAACTTGATCCCGGCTGTGTTCTCGAACTCGCAGTTTTCGATCGTGACCGACTTGGAGCCCTCGGCCTCGAAGAACCGTCCCCGCGCCACCGTATCCCTTCACGTTCCGGACCGTGACATTCGCAGCCAGCGGCCAGTTGGTCACGATCAGCGGGCCCCCGGCCAGGTTCTTGACGACCGAATCCGTAATGACGACGGGCTCGGTCGTCGTGATCCGGACGGCAGCCGCAGCCGAGGTCGAGACCCAACAACCGGAGTACGAACCGCCAACGCTGATCGTTATCGGTGGCTTACAGTCGGGGGCAGGAGCAGGAGCAGGAGCAGGAGCAGGAGCAGGCGCAGGCGCAGGAGCAGGAGCAGGAGCAGGAGCAGGAGCAGGAGCAGGCGCAGGAGCAGGCGCCAGGAGCAGGCGCCGGAGCAGGAGCAGGAGCAGGAGCAGGCGCCGGAGCAGGAGCAGGCGCCGGAGCAGGAGCAGGCGCCGGAGCAGGAGCAGGAGCCGGAGCAGGAGCAGGAGCAGGCGCAGGCGCGGCGCATGCTTGAGTCGCCGCCCTGGTAGAGACCGAGCTCGCGCTCGACGCCCTGGTTGCCGCGACACCCATCCTGTAGGTCGTGCCGCAGGAGAGCGAGGCGACCGTGATCTCCGTCCGGCGTGTCTTCGCCACCTGGCGTCCGTCACGGGTCACGACGTAGCTCGTGGATGCGCCACCCATCGGAGTCCACTTCAGCGAGATGGAGGAGGTCGAGGCTCCCACGACCACCAGCGGGGAAGACGCGAGGGGAGTCGCGCGACTGTTCCTTGCGGGGGCGCCGGCAGCCGGTGCGAGCAGCACCAGGGCGACGACGAGCAAGACGAGGGTGGACGGAGTCACGCGAACGTGCTTCAGCGCGGCGGCGGGAAGGAGTCTCATGCTCCCTTCATCGGATGCTCGGCCCGGCCTGGCACCCTCGAACGAGTGAGCGTCCCGCCCGCACGAGGGATTCGAAGGAGCGATCAGGACGGACGAACCCCGAACACAGCCTGACCACCGTGCTCGAGATGCCGTCGCCGGCCTCAGGAACACGCGCCGTCTCACGGACTTCCTCGGGCCGACGCCTCGGACGTTCCTCGTTCCCCGCTGCAGCCGACGCAGGGGAGCGGCACACCGGTGTCGAAGCCCTAGATCCGATGAACGGCTCGTTCGACGAACCGATCACCCCGGAGCTCGTACTCGTCGACCCGGAGCTCGCGGCCCGTTTGAGGGCGGTCGCCCTCGCCGAGTTGGCTCACCTGGGTGAAGGGTGCTCCCCTCGGCCGGCGGCGGCCGCCCCCGCTGTCTCGGTCACTCCGCCGGCGCCTACGAACAGCACCGACGCTGTCGCTGCAGAGCGCGCGACACCGCGCGGATGGATCCGGGTCGGCAAGGTTGCCGCGCTGATCGGGGTCGCGGCCTTGCTAGGTGCGTCGTTCGCCCGGCCACGCGATGCGCCGTCCATCGACGAGTCGACGCCCGCCTCGAGGCCGTCGGCTTCTCCTGCGATCACGCTGGCCTGGCGGTCAACCACTTCGGCGAGCTACTACGTCGTCGAGATCTTCCGCGGTCGGCGCCTCGTCCACGCGGAGACGGTCGACTCGGATCGCCTCCCGGTTCCCGGCTGGCTCGCTCCGGGGCGTTACACGTGGTACGTCCGGTCTGGATCGGGCTCCCCCCTGGCCCACCGCTCGAGCGAGCCGTTCGAGCACGGGTGGTTCGTCGTCACCGAATAACGCTGCCACGGAAGGCAGCGGCCGCCCGACGCCGACAACCGGACCCTTGTCCCTACGACACGACCCGCCCGAGCAGCACGCACCCGTTGTGGCCGCCGAGCCCCATCGCATTCGACAGCGCGACGTCGAGATCGACCGGGCGGGCCTCGTTCGGGACGTAGTCGAGGTCGAGCTCCGGGTCGGGATTGCGGTAGTTGATCGTCGGCGGCAGGACCTGGTGGTAGAGCGCCCGCGCGCACATCATCGCCTCGATCGCGCCCGCGGCGCCGAAGCAGTGGCCGGTGACCGACTTCGTCGACGAGACGGCCAGCTCGTATGCGTGAGGCGCCGAACACCTGGCGAAGCGCACGGGTCTCGGCGAGGTCACCGAGCGGCGTCGACGTCCCGTGGGCGTTGACGTAGCCGACGCGCTCGCGCGCGATCCCCGCCGCCGCGAGCGCCGCGGTGATCATCGCCGCGACCCCGGTCGCCTCGGGCTCGGGCTGGGCGAGGTGGTGCGCGTCGTTCGAGGCGCCGTAGCCGAGCACCTCGGCGTAGATCGTCGCGCCGCGCGCCCTCGCCGCCGCGAGCTCCTCGAGCACGAGGATGCAGGCTCCCTCCCCCATCACGAAGCCGGCGCGCGTCGCGTCGAACGGACGCATCGCAAGCGTCGGGTCGACCTCCTCGGCGACGAGCCCGCGCATGGCGCAGAAGCCGGCGAGGATGAGCGGCGTGATCGCGGCCTCGGTCCCGCCCGCGAGAACGATGTCGGCCTGGCCGCGCACGATCGTGGCAGCGCCCTCGCCGATCGCCGTCGAGCCGGTCGCGCACGCCGAGACCGGCGCGAAGTTCGGGCCGGTCAGCCCGAGCTGGATCGCGATCTGGCCGCTCGCCGTGTCGACGAGCGCCGAGGGGATGAAGAACGGCGAGACCCGGTCGGCGCCCCGCTCGAGGAAGATCCGCTGCTGCTCGGCGATCGTCGCGATCCCGCCGATCGCCGAGCCGACGAGGATCCCGACCCGGGCCGGGTCGTACTCCTGCACCGCCGCGTCGTCCCACGCCTCCTGCGCGGCGGCGACCGCCATCAGGACGTTGCGATCCATCCGACGTGCCTCCTTCGCCGGAATCAGCGCGGACGGGTCGAACCCCTGCACCTCACCGGCGATCCTGACCGGGAACTCGCTCGCGTCGAACGCCTCGATGAAGCCGATCCCGCTGCGGCCCGCGACCGCGGACTCCCAGGTGGACGGGGCATCGAGGCCGATCGGCGTGACGGCTCCGAAGCCGGTGATGGCAACACGGCGCATGAAGCGGAGAGCGTAGTAGTTTGCCGGGATGGCAGGTGCACCCGAACGTCCCGCCGAGCTCGACCCGACTCGTCCCGTTCCCGCCGATGGAAGCCGAGCTCGTGCGCGAGCTTCCGCTCGGCGACGGGCTGGGCGTACGAGCCGAAATGGGACGGCTTCCGCGGCGTGCTCGAGAACGCGGGCGGCGAGCTGCGGCTCTGGTCGCGCAACGGCCGGCCGCTGCTGCGCTACTTCCCGGAGCTGCGACCCCTCGGTGAGCTGCTGCCGCCACGGTCTGCGCTCGACGGCGAGATCGTGATCGACATCGACGGAGCGATCGACTTCGACGCGATGCAGACGCGCCTGCATCCGGCCGAGAGCCGCATCCGCAAGCTCTCCGCCGAGATCCCGGCGCGGTTCGTCGCGTTCGACGTGCTCGTCTGGGACGGCGTGCCGCTGTGGGCGCAAGCCGTTCGCCGAGCGGCGCGCGGCGCTCGAGCGGGACGCCGCGGCGTTCGCGCTCTCGCCGTCGGTGGCCGACCCCGAGATCGCGTCGGCGTGGCTCGACGAGCTCGAGGCGCTCGGCCTCGACGGCGTCGTCGCGAAGCGGCTCGACCGGCCCGTCGAGCCGGGCGCCCGTGGTGCCGTCGTCAAGGTGAAGCCCGAGCGCACCGCCGACTGCGTCGTCGTCGGGGTGCGCTGGAAGTCGAAGCCCGAGGGGATCGCGACGCTGCTGCTCGGCCTCTACGACGACGACGGCGAGATCGACTACGTCGGCTCGGCCGCCGTTGCGGCGAGCCGCCACGCCGCGATCGCCGAGCAGGTGCTGCCGCTCCTCGACGAGGCCTCCGACCGCCGCTTCTCGGAGCCGAACCGCTGGGGCGGCAGCGGGCTCGAGGAGCAGCCGCTGCGCCCCGAGCTCGTCGCCGAGGTGCGCTACGACAAGGTGCAGGGCCGACGCTTCCGGCACGGCACGAAGCTCCTGCGCTTCCGCCCCGACAAGGATCCGGGCGCAGTGCACCTGGGCCGAGCTGCGCCCGCCGCGAGACGCCGGGCGGTCTCACCGTCGTCGCAGCCTGCTGTCTCGCGCATAGAGCTACGGCCGACGCTCAGGCTCGAGCCGTCGCGAACGGCGAAGCGTCTCACCCAGTCAGCGTCTGCGGGCCCGCGACGGCTGCACGCGCGGCGGCTCGCCCGGCATCTTGGGGAAGTTCGGCGGGTACGGCGCCTCGCCGACGCCGGCCGCCTCGTCGCGCTCGACCCACTCGAGCAGCACCCGCAGGTCGCAGACCGTGTCGTCGATCGCAGCCTGCACGTCGCCGAGCGCCGCGAAGCGGGGTGGCATGGTGACGAGCGTGAAGTCCTCCGTCTCGACGTCGGGCAGCTCGTCCCAGGTGACGGGCGCCGACACCGCCGCATCGGGCCGCGGCCGCACCGAGTAGGCCGAGGCGATCGTGCGGTCGCGGGCGTTCTGGTTGTAGTCGATGAACACCCTCTCGCCCCGCTCCTCCTTCCACCACGCGGTCGTGACGAGCTCCGGCGCGCGCCGCTCGATCTCACGCGCGAAGGCGAGCGCACAGCGGCGCACGACCGGGAACTCCCACAGCGGCTCGATCCGGCAGGCGACGTGGATGCCGCGGTTGCCCGACGTCTTCGGCCAGCCCGTGAACCCGATCTCGGCGAGCGCCTCGCGCACGATCGCCGCCACCGCCTTCGCGTCGGCGAAATCCGTGCCCGGCTGCGGGTCGATGTCGATGCGCAGCTCGTCGGGATGCTCGGTGTCCGCGCGCCGCGAGGGCCAGGGGTGGAAGTCGATCACGGCCAGGTTCGCCGCCCACGCGACCTGGGCGAGCTCGGTCACGCAGAGCTCGTCGGCATGCCGTCCGGAGGGGAACGTGACGCGCGCCGCCTCGATCCAGTCGGGCCGCTTCTCGGGCACGCGCTTCTGGTAGATCTGCTCGCCCTCGATCCCGTCCGGGAAGCGGCGCAGCTGGGTCGGCCGCTCGCGCAGCGCTCGCACGATCCCCTCCCCGACCGAGAGGTAGTAGCCGACGAGGTCGCGCTTGGTGTGCCCCGCGGCGGGAAACAGCACCTTGTCGGGGTTCGTGACCTTGACGACACGCTCCCCGACCTCGATCTCGATGAACGGCGAGGCCATCGGCTAACCGTATCCCGCGGAGGCCCGGACGACCGGCTGAAGCCGGTCGCCGCGTGGCTCGTCCTCCACTATCGAAAGTAAAGTTATGGGGGCGGGTGTGGTACGCTCGCCCCCGGTTTCGAGGATCCGACAGAGGAGATGCATCATGCGCAAAGCGCTCATCGCAAGCCTTGCCCTGGCCGCCGCCCTGCTCGTCGCGGCAACCGCCAGCGGCCGCTCCACCGCTCCGGCCGCAACCGCGGCAATTCCCGGCTGCGCGAAGGACCAGCTCGGCCTGCTCGACTCCGCCGGAGCAACGCTCACCGTCGGCGCCGACAACCCCGCTTTCCCGCCGTGGTTCGGCGGCGACGAGAAGACGAAGCCGTGGAAGGTCAGCGACCCGTACAGCGGCAAGGGCTACGAGTCCGCCGTTGCCTATGCGGTCGCGAAGCAGCTCGGGTTCTCGAAGGCGCAGGTCAAGTGGACGGTGACCCCGTTCAACAACTCGTTCCGCCCGGGCAAGAAGCCGTTCGACTTCTACATCACCCAGGTCTCGTACAACCCGCAGCGCGCCAAGGCGGTCGACTTCTCGAAGGGCTACTACTTCGTGAACCAGTCGGTCGTCGGACGCAAGGGCAAGCCGATCGCATCCGTGCGCTCGATCAACGGGCTGAAGAAGTACCAGCTCGGCGCCCAGGTCGGAACGACGAGCTACGACTACATCGTCAAGCAGATCAAGCCGAACTCGGCGCCGAAGGTCTACGACACGAACGACGCAGCCGTCCAGGCGCTCAAGAACGGGCAGATCGACGGGCTCGTCGTCGACCTGCCGACCGCCTTCTACGTCACGGCCGTGCAGGTTCCCGACGGCAAGGTCATCGGCCAGTTCGGCGCCGTGGGCTCGAAGGAGCGCTTCGGCCTCGTCCTGCCGAAGGGCAGCAAGCTGACGGGCTGCGTCAACAAGGCGCTCGACCGGCTGTGGGCGAACGGGACGATCAAGAACCTCCAGCGCATCTGGCTCGCCAAGGCGACCGGTGCGCCCGTCCTCAGATAAGCCCTGAACGAAGGCCGCAACTCGCGGATCCTCGGCGGCTCGACCGCCCGCGTCTCCAGGGAGGCGCGGGCGGTCGCGATCGCCCTTCTCTCGACGGCCGTCTTCGTCGCGGCCGTCGTCGTGGTCGTCACGCGGTCGCCCGGCTGGGAAGCGTTCAAGGCGTACTTCCTCGACTGGAGCATCTACAGGGACAGCTTCCCGGAGATCCTCGACGCCTTCTGGCTGAACGTGAAGCTGTTCTGCGTGGCCGAGGCGATCATCCTCCCGGCGGCGCTCTTCCTCGCCGTGCTCCGCTCGCTGCCGGGACCGGTGTTCTTCCCGATCCGGGCGCTCGCGATCGCCTACGCCGACCTGTTCCGCGGCGTCCCGACGATCCTCGTGATCTCGATCCTCGGCTTCGGGATGCCGGCGCTCGGGCTCTCGTGGCTCCCGACATCGGAGTTCTTCTGGGCCGTCGTCGCCCTCGTCCTCGTGTACACGGCCTACGTTTCCGAGGTCTACCGCTCCGGGATCGACTCGGTGCACGCGAGCCAGGACGCGGCCGCACGCTCGCTCGGTCTCTCGCACGGGCAGTCGCTGCGGTTCGTGGTGCTCCCCCAGGCCGTGCGGCGGGTGATCCCACCGCTGCTGAACGACTTCATCGGGCTGCAGAAGGACACGGCCCTCGTCGGCACGCTCGGGGTCGTCGAGGCGTTCAAGCAGGCCCAGATCGACCAGTCGGCAACGTTCAACGGCACCCCGTACCTCGTCGCGGCGACGTTGTTCGTGCTGATCACGATCCCGCTCGCCCGGTTCACGGACTGGCTCGTGGCGCGCGACAAGAGGCGGCAGCAGGCGGGGAGGGCTGGCGTGAGCGGGGGCCCGGGACAGGCTGGCCCGGACGACAGGCTGAAGCCTGTCGCCGCCGCCGCACTGCGCGTGGAGGGCGTCCACAAGGCCTTCGACAAGCTCCAGGTGCTGCGCGGGATCGACCTCGAGGTCGGGCAGCACGAGGTCGTCTGCCTGATCGGGGCCTCGGGCTCCGGCAAGTCGACGCTCCTGCGCTGCATCAACCTGCTCGAGCCGATCCAGGCAGGCCGGATCGTCGTGGGCGACGTCGAGATCACCGCGCGCAACGTCGATCTCAACGCGATCCGCCGCCGGATCGGGATCGTCTTCCAGTCGTTCAACCTGTTCCCCCACATGACGGTGCTCGAGAACGTGACGCTCGCACCCCGCAAGGCGCTGAAGCAGTCCCGCAGTGAGGCGAACGCGGCGGCCGCCGAGCTGCTGCAGCGATTCGGCCTCGCCGACAAGCAGGACGAGTACCCCGACCGGCTCTCCGGCGGCCAGCAGCAGCGCGTCGCAATCGTGCGCGCCCTCGCCATGCAGCCCGAGCTGCTGCTGCTCGACGAGGTGACGAGCGCCCTCGACCCGGAGCTCGTGGCCGAGGTGCTCGACGTGATCCGCGAGCTCGCGGCGGGCGGGATGACGATGGTGATCGCGACCCACGAGATGGGCTTCGCCCGCGATATCGCCAACAGGGTGTGCTTCCTCGACGCCGGCACGATCCTCGAGGAGGGACCGCCGCAGCAGATCTTCAGCGCCCCGCGCGAGGAGCGGACGCAGCAGTTCCTGCAACGGATCGTCGACGCAGGCCGTCTCTGATCTACTCTGTGCTGATGGATGTTGGAGGAGTCGAAGAACATCGATTCATCGCTCGAGCCCCTCGACGAGTACATCGTCATCCAGCCCGTCAGCGACGAGACGGAGACGCGCGCCGGGCTGATCCTGCCCGCGTCGGCGCTCTCGACGGTGGCCGTGCGCACGGGGATCGTCACGGCCGTCGGTTCCGAGCCGAACGGGATCGAGCGCGGCGACAAGGTGCTGTACCCGCACGAGGCGGGCTACGACGTGCGCCTGGGCGGGATCGAGGTCAAGGTGCTGAAGCGCTCCGAGCTGATCGGCCGCATCCACGACTGAGCGGATCGGGCGGGCGACAGGCTTCAGCCTGTCGTCCGGGATTTCCGGCGTCCGATATCCTCTGCCCACCGGGAGAAGTGGCCGAGTGGCTGAAGGCGGCGCCCTGCTAAGGCGTTATGGGGGTGAACTCCTCCATCGAGGGTTCGAATCCCTCCTTCTCCGTTTCCGGGCCGGTCGCAGGGCCGCCGGCACGAGCGCACGCGGTTCGGCGGTCGCCCGAGGTTCCCGGCCGGCGGCGGCGCCTCGATCTCGGCGCGTTCACCCTCCCGTTTCTTGGCGTTGGAACGCCATTGATTATTGGCGGAATCGCGCCATAACATCTAGGATCCGCTGCATGCCGATCACGGACGTCAATCCGTTCGTCTACTCGCACCCACTCGCTCCCGACGACATCATCGATCGGGACGAGGAGACCGAGCAGCTGCTCAGGAACGTCGTGGGCGGCCACTACGTCCGTCTCTACGCACCGCGGAAGTACGGGAAGACCAGCCTCCTGAAGCGGGCTCTCCGCGACGGCGAGGTGACGGAGGGCCTGATTCCCGTCCACGTCGATCTCTACCGGGTCTCGTCCATCGCCGACGTCACCGTTCGCTTCGAAAGGGCCTACTCACAACACCTGAAAGGCGCAATCCGCGGGCGGGTGGAGGATTTCCTCCAGAAGACGGGGATCGGCCTCTCGCTCGGCGCCTATGGCATCAGCGCGAAGCTCCAGCTCAACCCGAAGAGCGACCCTCTGCCGGCCCTCCACGCGCTGCTCGACCTGCCGTTGCGATTGGAGGCGAGCGGCGGCTACCGGGCCTTCATCGCGCTCGACGAGTTCCAGGACATCGACAAGGTTCCGGATCTGGACGGTTTGATTCGGAGCCACATCCAGTATCACGGCGAGGTCGCGTCGTACGTGTTCGCCGGGTCGGAGCCCGGCCTGATGAGGCAGCTGTTCGAGAACCGGGATCGCCCGCTCTACGGGTCGGCGGTCCCGATGCGCCTCCAGCGGCTCGGCGACGACGACATCGCGGCGTACGTCGGCGAGCGGTTCCGGCAGACCGGTCGGGGCGCGGGCGAAGCGCTTCACCCGCTCGTGGAAGCGGCGAAGGGGCATCCGCAGCGTGCGATGCTGCTCGCCCACCGCCTCTGGGCAGAGGTGCCTGCCACCGAGCGCGCAACGCTCGACCACTGGCAGGCGGCGCACCGGGCGGCGCTCGCAGAGCTCGATGCCGAGTTCGACGCGCAGTGGCGCGGGTACGACACGACCGAGCAGAAGACGCTTCGCGCACTCGTGGCCGCGGCCGGGTCTCCCTACCGCGCCGCCGTGCTCCAGCGACTCGATCTGACCGTGGACGCCGTCAAATGGGCGCTCCCGCGCCTCGAGGCGACCGCCGAGATCGAGAGAGTCGACCGGAAGCGGCTGATCGTCGATCCGCTGTTCGCCGAATGGATCGCGATCATCAACGACGCGAGTGCGATCGGTCGCGACGGCGACGCCTGATCGCACGCGGGCCGGGATAGGGTCTGCCTGTGCACTGGGCTCTACCCGCGATCGCACTCGCGCTGCTCGGTTTCGCGGCCGTCTCCGGCCGCCTCGAGGGGACGCCGATCACGGCCCCGATCGTCTTCACGACGGTTGGCCTCGTCGCTGGGCGCGGACGCCCTCGGCCTGGTCGAACCGGACGTCTCGAGCGAGCCCGTCAAGCTGCTCGCAGAGGCGACTCTGGCGGTCGTCCTCTTCGGCGACGCATCCCGCATCGACCTCCACGCGCTCCGAGACGAGGTGTCGGTCCCCGCGCTGCTGCTCGGCATCGGGCTGCCGCTCACGATCGTTGCCGGTTGCGCGACAGGTCTCGTTCTCCTCGGGGGGTCGCTCGCGGCCCCCGAGGTGCTGCTCCTCGCCATCATCCTGGCGCCGACGGACGCGGCGCTCGGACAGGCGGTCGTCACCCTCCCCCGCCTCCCCGTGCGCGTTCGCCAGGGGCTGAACGTCGAGAGCGGCCTGAACGACGGGATCTGCGTTCCGCTGTTCTTCATCGCCCTCGCGCTGGCCCAGGCAGACGCGGGCGACCTGAGCGGCGGCGAAGCAGCGAGGCTCGTCGCCGAGGAGATCGGCTACGGAGTCCTGGGCGGTGTGGGGGCAGGCGCTGTCGGTGCGGCCGTGATCGTGTTCGCTGGACGACGCAAGTGGATCGACGAGTCGTGGCTCCAGATCGTTCCGGCGGCGACGGCCGTCCTCGCGTACGGCCTCGCGGACGGCCTCGGCGGCTCCGGCTTCATCGCGGCCTTCGTCGGCGGGGCCGTGTTCGGCGCCCTGCGCCGCCGCCAGGGAGGCGAGGTCGGCTACCTCGTGGAGGAGCTCGGGGGCATCCTCAGCTCGGTCACCTTCGTCGTGTTCGGGGCGATCATGCTGGGGCCGGCGCTCGGTGCGACGACGTGGCAGATCGCGCTCTATGCCGTGCTCAGCCTCACGATGGTGCGCATGCTCCCCGTCGCGATCGCGCTGGTCGGGACGGGCGCCCGCCGGCCGACGATCGGGTTCATCGGCTGGTTCGGGCCGCGAGGGCTCGCCTCGATCGTCTTCGCAGTGATCGTCGTCGAGGAAGGCGGCCTTGCACACGAAGACGTCATCGTCACGACCACCGTGCTGACGGTCGCGCTCTCGATCCTGGCCCACGGCCTTACCGCCGCGCCGCTCGCCGGCCGCTACGCCGACTGGTTCGCGTCCCACCCGAAGGACAGCCTGCCGACGCTCGAGAGCAGCACTCCGACCCGCGTCCGCTGGCGCAACCCCCGGATTCCCGCACGCCCGGCCGAGCCAGACTGAGCCGCTACGGCTCTGCGCGTCCGCACCGGTGCGGGTACCCTTTCGCAGCCGAGGAGAGGTGGCAGAGCGGTCGAATGCGGCGGTCTCGAAAACCGTTATCCGTCATACGGCGGATCGAGGGTTCAAATCCCTCCCTCTCCGCTGAGTGAGCCGAAACCCGCCCGAGAGGGCGGGTTTCGTCTCTGGCGTGGCCGACACATTGGGCGGATCAGCGCGTGTCGCCTCCGTTCACGACCCGGACGGCCACCGAGCCACGCCCCGTGTTGCCGGACTGGTCTGCGGCCTCGACCTCGAGGCGGTAGCTGCCGTTCGGGAGCAGGCGCGTGTTCCACCCGTGCGCAAGGAAGAACCGGTAGCGGCCCGGCACCGATGCCTTGTTCTGGCGCGTTCCGGGCGCGTAGACCCGCCCGAACCGGGCTCTGGCGACGAGCGCGGCGCGGAAGTCGACGGGCGTGCGCCAGCCACGAACGACGGTGGCGCCCCTGAGGACGCGCCAGCTCAGGCGCGCGGGCGCGACGGGCAGGTTCGCCCAGGGCGCGGGTACCACGAGGGGCGGGTGGTCGAATGCGTCGACGACGACGTCGACGGGGCCGTGCACCGCTTGCGGCGACAGCCTCCGCGCGCCGTGGCCGAAGACGATGCTGCCGACGGTGGGGGCGGTGGTATCGACCCACGGCGTGAGCGCGCCGGGCCGGAGCGGATCCCGGTACGCGCCATCCCACAGCTCGCTGAAGTGGAAGTGGCGCCCGTCCGTCGGGTGGAGGTGACGTCCCAGCGGCTGCACGTAACCGACCAACTGGTGCCTCGCCACGCGGGCGCGGTCGGGAACGACGGGGTCGACGTGCCAGTAGGCGAAGATGCGCCTCCCCCCGGGTGCGACGATCGCGAGCGTGTCGCGCTTGACGTGTGCGACCCCTCCGGCGACCGCGTACACGGGCGTCCCGGCCGGAGCGGCGATGTCGATCCCGAAATGGAAGACCCTGACGCGGGTCAGGATGCGCGGGTCGTTGAAGTACCCCCGCACGGGGTGGGCCTCGTCGAACGGCTTCAGCGGCCAGCCGTACGGGCTCCGAGGATCGGAAGCGGGCACGTTGGTCGCCGACGGTCCGTCGGCACCGGCTGCAAGCGCCACGAGGGCCGCTGCTCCCAGCACCGCAACGCGGGCCGCGACCGGGAGCCAGGGCACGGGAGCCTCCGCCGCTCCGGTCAGCCGGCCGGTTGCGAGAGCGCGGCGATCAGGTTGGCGACCAGCTTCCGCACCGGCGGCTGCCAGATCGCGCCCGCGAGCGTGAAGGCGCCGGCGGCGAAGACCTTCGCGCCGGAGGGGGCCTCGTAGTAGGTCATGTGGGCGTCGCGGCCCGTGCCGAAGACGCTGCGGATCTCCGCCACCACCTGCGTGCCCTTCGGCGACGCAGGCGTCACCGCGTCCGCCTCGATCCCGCCACTCGAGAACGGCGACCCGGGCCGCATGCCCGTACCGCGGAAGATCCAGCGGCCGGCCGGCGTGTCC
Organism: uncultured Thermoleophilia bacterium; assembly: GCA_963792455.1. GTDB lineage: Bacteria > Actinomycetota > Thermoleophilia > Gaiellales > Gaiellaceae > Gaiella. Next base: position 132,176 of record CAWBWA010000011.1, on the reverse strand, counting down.
TTCACCGTCCACGGCTTCCCGGTCGACCCCGGCGAGGCGCAGCCGAGGAACCACTGCACGCCGACGAGCGCTGCCGGGGAACGGCCGTGGTCCGGCCAGTCGCCGATGCGCGTCATCACGTTCCCCGAGATCGTGACCTGACGGAAGAAGTTGTTGCCGGAGAGGAAGATCAGGTTCCCGCCCCGGTCGCGGAAGCCGGCGACGGCGTCGAACTCGTGCCGGGTCACGTACTCGTGATGGCCCGGGAAGATGATCAGGTCGTACGCCTCTGCGAGCGCGCGGCCGCTCGCCACCTTCAACTCGGCGTCGCTGAGGAAGTCGACGCGGTAGTCGTTGCGGTCGAGCCAGCGCAAGAACGGCTCGTCGTAGTGCCGGTAGTGCCCCGGCACGCCACGATTCTCGAACGGCCGGTACAGCCGCGCGGTGTCGATCTGCCACGCGTACCACGTGTCGGCCGTGCCGTTGCCGTCGTCGTCGCGGAAGTTGTACGCCTGCCACGACTGCGTCGGCAGCACGACTGCGATCCGCTGCTCACCCAGCCGCTGCGGCGCGAGCACGAACGGCGCGTACCCGACCCGGCCCACCGGCGCAGTCAGCTTGGCGTAGTACAAGCCGCTGCGCCAGCGAGGATCGAGAGGCAGCCGGATCGCCTGCCCTCGCGCGACGCGAGCGAGACGAAGGGTGGCACCGACCTGCTTGCCGCGCATGACGTCGCGCTCGTGCAGCACGCCGACCGCGTCTCCCACCCGGTAGAGACGCAGCGTCACGTTCGACGCGTCGTCGAACAGGACGAGCCTCGCCGTCGTTCCGCGCCGGTAGCTCTCCAGTGCGAACGCCGCCTCGACCGTCGGCCGGTGCGTCACCGGCTCGCGCTCGGCGACCCGGTCGGCCGCCCGCGTCGCTCCGACGGCTGCGGCAGAGCTCCCCTGCAGCATGGCTGCGACTCCGCCCATGATCACCAGGGCAACGGCGGCGAACGGGACTAGCCCACCGCGACGACGTCCAGACGCACCCGGCGATCGACGCATCAACCGCACCTCCGCCTCCAACGCTACGGCGCCGGGCTCACCCCGTCATCCGCGTCGCCGCTGAGCCGACCTACCAGGAACTACCGAGTCCAGGAGCGGGCGCTACCCGCTCGCCGCTGCGAAGACCAGCGACTCGTTCCCGCTTCCGTCGAGGAGCGTCAGCCGATCCTCGACCAGCTCGTACGATGTCGCCTGGGCGAGCAGTGTCAGGTAGGCGCCCTCGGCGCGCATCGCGAGCTTCGGGCCCGCCATCTCGGTGCTCGCGAGCGGCCCGACCGAGAAGGAGCCGCCCGAACCGGCATCGTACGGGCCGCTGTAGCTGTTGACACCGCTGCGGCCGGAGATCGTCCCGTCGGCGAACGCGGCCGTGATCGTGAAGTCGGCCGGGCTCAGCGAGCTGAGCGTCCACCCGCTGAGCCGCCACTGCGTTCCCTCCAGCGGATCCCCGCCGCGGGAGCAACCGAAGACCGCCGACAGCAGGACAACGGCAACACCGAACGTCGCAAGCCCACGCATCACCTGGAGGCACCGGCCGCGTGCTCGAGCAGGGCCTGCTCCACGTCGGGCCCGACCGCCTTCGCCAGCTCGTGGTCGGTCTTCCACGCGAGGATCCGGTTGCTCTGCTCGACCTCGACGCCGCTGTGGCGCAGCACCTCGGCCGCCGGCGCCGTCAGGTGCGGGTCGCCGAGCACGAGCACGAGCGGCCAGCCCCGCTCACGGGCCACGGCAGTGCACTCCGCTGCAACGTCCCGGACGAACGCGACGCGGTGCTGCTCGAGCCTGCGCTGGAAGAGGTCCCTCTGCGGGCTCGAATGGGTGCCCGGAGCTCTCTCGCCACTCCCCCTCGGATGGGACGCCGCCGGGCCCTGCAACTCGTGACTGTCGGCCATCGGCTCGCCGAAGTCGAATCGCTCGACCTCCTCGGCGACGCCGGGCCTCCACTCGTGGAGGCGCGCTCCGTCACCGAACACCAGAAGTAGGCCGGCATGCGAATTGGCTTGATACGTGGCTTTCATCTCGCAACCTCCTGTAGGCACCTCCAGCATCGCCCCGGCACGACCGCACCGCATCCGGTGGAAGCGGCGAACCAGCCTCGGAGAACTACGCGTCGGGAAGAGCGCCGTAGAAGGCGGCCAGTCGACGCATTCCCTCGGCCACGCTGACCGCGGGCCGCCAGCCGGTCGCGTCGCGAAACGGGCGCGGGTCGAACCAGTGGGCGAGGGCGAGCTGGTCGACGAGGAAGCGCGTCGCAGGCGGCTCGGCCGCGGGGCGGCTCCGGCCCCACACCCGCTCGGCAGCGCCCGCGACCGTGCGGGCGAGGCCCAGGGGAAGATCTCTCGTGGGCGGCGGCACACCCGCCGCAGCGCAGATCCGCTCGAGCAGGATCTGCACGGGCAACGGCTCGCCGTTCGAGACGACGAACGCCCGCCCGGCGAGCGCCCCGGACGCGGAGAGCTGCTCGGCCGCGGCGACGAGCGCATCCGCGGCGTTGTCGACGTAGGTCGTGTCGATCAGCGCCCGGCCGCCGGCGACCACGAACAGGCGCCCCGCGCGCGCCCGGTCGACGATGCGCCCGACGAGCTGGGTGTCGCCGGGCCCCCAGATCGCGTGCGGGCGGATCGCCGTCACCGCAAGCGCGGGGCCGTTCGCTGCCAGGGCGACGAGCTCTGCCTCACCCTTCGACTCCGAGTACCACGAGCGATCACTTCTGGCCGTGATCGGCGCCTCCGCCCCGGCCCCGACCGTGGGCACCGACTCGTAGCCCACGGACGGCGACGAGACGACGACGAGCCGCGGCACGCCCGTTTCGCGACACGCGGCGAGGACGGACTCGGTACCGCCGACGTTGACCCGGCGGAACTCCTCGCGGCGTCCCCACGACGCCGACGCGCGCGGCTCCGTGGACGACGGCGTCACAGCCCGCAGCGGCGGCAGCCACGGCGGGCCGGTCACGGACGTCGGCGAGTACCTGCCGGCAGGCCAGCTCCGGAGCTGTGACGCCGCTGCAGCGCCACGACCTCGTGGCCGCGCGCAGCGAGCGCCGCGATCGTCCTCCTCCCGAGCAGGCCGGAGCCTCCGGTGACGAGCACCCGCATCAGAGCCTCCGCGGCGCCGACCCGCCGGCGAGGAGCGCACCGGCCCAGCGGCCGAGTCGCGCGCGGTCGATCTTCGAGTTGTGGCGGCGATCGACGGGGAGCGCCGGCACGGTCAGCACCGCGGCGAGCGCCTGCGGGGCGAGCGCTCCGCGCACCGTCGTGTCGAGGTCGGTGCCGGCCAGCCCTGCCTTGCCTTCCTGCTCGACGACCACCACGACCTGCGCGCAGCCCGCAGGCCCGACCCCGGTCACCGCACAACGGGCGCCAGTGGCCGTTTCGGCGGCGATCTCGAGCGGCACCGGCGTCACCGGGCCGTCCGCGGTGGCGACGACGTGCGCCAGCCGGCCCTCGACCCACAGACGCCCCGCCGCGTCGAGGCGGCCGACATCGCCCGTGCGATGCCACTCGACCCCCTGCTCGTCGACCGTGCGCGCGCGATCGGTCGTCGCCCAGAGGCCGTCGTACCCGAGCGACTGCCAGGGCGCACTCACGACGATCTCTCCCATCTCGCCGTCTCCACCCTCGAGCGGCTCGATCCGGAGCCGCACTCCGTCGACCGGGTGACCGACGCAGACGCCCCGGCCGGGCCCCACGGCCGAGAGCGCGACCAGGTCGATGTCCGCGATCGAGAGCGCCTCGGTCATCCCGTACGGCGTGTGCAGCTCGGCCCCGGGGGCAAGTCGGCCGAACGCCTCGAGGATCCGTTGTGGCACCGGTGCACCCGCCGAGAGGACGAGGCGGAGCGCTGCCGAGCGCCTCGCGACCCGCGGGCGACAGGCCCTCCTGCGTGGCCAGCACGCCGTCGAGGGCAGCGGGAGCGGCGAACACGATCGTGGCGTCGATCGCAGCACAGGCATCGGCCAGGGCGTCGGCGCGCAGGGAGGCGGGCTTGGTGATGTCGCAGTCGGGGACGGCGACCGGGATCCCGAGCGCCGGCCCGTAGAGGGCGAACGGCGCGAACGCGGCCACGAGGCGGTCGGCCGGGCCGATTCCGTAGCAGGCCCGCACCGCCTCGAACTGGGCCGACATCCGCTGCTGGTCGTAGAGGACGCCCTTGGCGGGCCCGGTGGCACCGGAGGTGAAGACGACCGCCGCCGGCGCGTCTCCGCCGGGGGCGAGCCGCTCGACGACGGCGGACAGCTTCGCCTCCCGGCCGAGCAGAGCCCCGATCTCGAGCCGGCGGGCGCCCGGCGCCCAGCGCAGCGCCCGGGCGACGCCGAGCGTCTTGCGCGTCCCGAGCAGCCAGCGCGGCTCGGCGCTGCGCAGTGCACGGGTGAGACCGCGCACGCCGAGGCCACGGTCGACGACGACGGCGACGGCCCCGCTGACCCAGCACGCGTAGGCGGCGGCGATGAAGTCCGGCGGCTCGGGGGCGAGCAGCGCAACCCGGTCACCCGGTACGACGCCGGCCTCACGGAGCCCCTCGGCGATCGCGGCCACCCGGCCGGCAAGGGCGGCGAACGAGAGCGAGGCTCCGCCACCGACGGCGACCGCCGTCGCGTCGTCCGCCTCACGGGCGACGAGGGCTGCCCACAGGGCGGCCGGCGCCTCGGCCGCCTGAAGCAACCGCCGGCGAGCGCTTCGGCTCCAGCACCCGCCCGATCCAGGCATCGGCGAGCGCGGCGACGTCCTCCTCCTCGACCACGAGGTGCCCGGCGAGGGGGAAGCGGTGCAGCTCGGCGTGTGGCAGGCGCCGGCGCAGGTCGGCGGCGAACTCGAGATGGAAGACGGGGTCGCGCTCGCCCCAGGCGAGCAGGACGGGAACGTCGAGCTCGGGCAGCCGCGCGGCCACCCCGGCGAGGGCCGCGAAGGACGGGTGCTCGGGGCCTGTCGGGATGTCGGCGACGAAGTCGGCGATCGCCTGCCGGTCGCTGCTCGCCGCGTAGGGACGGAGGTAGGCGCGCTTGACGTCCTTGCCGATGCGCCGCCGCGCCGTGGCGAGCGTCACCCGCAGGAACAGCCGCGTCTGTCGGCACACGAGGTCCCGCAAAGCCTGGTGCCGCGCAAGCCGGATCGGCAGCGGCACTCCGCTCGCCGGCAGCGCGACGCCGGTGTTCCCGAGCAGGATTGCCTGCACGCGCTCGCGGTGCTCGACTGCCCAGCCGAGTGCGATCGGGCCGCCCCAGTCGTGCGCCGCGAGGACGACGGGGCCCTCGACCGCGAACGCGTCGAGGATGCGGCCGAGATCGTCCACGCGCTGCGCGAACGTCCTCGGGCCGGTGCGCTCGGAGAGACCCATCGAGACCTGGTCGACGGCAAGCACCCGGTAGCGGTCACCGAGGCGGCGGTGGAACGACCGCCACATGAGCGACCAGGTCGGGTTGCCGTGGACGCAGACGACCGTCAACGGCGGTGGGTGGCCGTCACCCGGCGCTGCGTCCAGCGCATGAACCCGCCGCGGCGTGCCATCGGCGAACGTGACGTCGACGCTGCGCGACCAGACCGGATCGATGCCCAGGCGCTCGAGCCGCCCCGCAGCGAACGCGGCCGGCGCCGAGCTCACCAGATGATCTCGGCGACGCTTGCGTTGAGGCCGGATCCCATCCCCATGCAGAGGACGCGTTCGCCGACGCTGATCTGATCCTGGATCCCGGCGAGCGTGAAGGGGATAGAGGCCGGGCCGATGTTTCCCTGCAGCGGGAAGGTCAGAGGCGCGCGCGACTCGTCGACGCCGAGGGTCGCGCAGAGCATGGTGGTGTGTACCGAGCTGACCTGGTGCAGGATGTACCACGAGACGCCGTCGTTCCAGCCGAACTGGGGCGCCGACTCCGACCATGCCTCGTGGGCGAGAAGGAGGCCTGCTTCGAGCAGGGCCTTGGTGTCGGTGGTCATGCGCTCGAGGTCACCGACGCAGATCTGGTGGTGCTGCGTCGCCGCGCGGGAGACCCCACCGACGATGCGGTGCGCGTCCGGACTGCGGTCGAGGCTGCCGAGCACCATCGCCGCGGCGCCCGAGCCCAGCGTCAGGCTTGCGAACTCGTCGTAGACGTCGGCCATGACCTGCGCGTTCTCCTGCAGGCGGGCGATCGTCGTCAGCTGGGTGTGGCGCGACCCCTCGGCGTCCACGATCAGGGCGTACGGGATCTGGCCCGCCTCGATCGCCGTTGCGGCGAGGTGGATCGCGTTGACGAAGCCGAGGCACGCATTGCCGAGATCGAAGTTGAGGCAGCCCGGCGCGAGGCCGAGGTGGTGGTGCACGGCGCAGGCGACCGACGGCTCCAGGTGGTGCTTGCAGACCGAGGTCGAGATGAGCATCCCGATCTCGGAGCGGTCGATTCCCGCTGCCACGATCGCCTGCTCGCCGGCGCGTGCTGCCGCCTCGTCGAAGCGTGTCTCCTCCGGCCACCAGCGCCGCTGCTTGATCCCGGCGAGCTCTTCGAGCAGCCCTGGCCGCACGTCGCACCGGGCGAACACGTCGGTCAGCTGCTCGTCGATCCAGGCCGACGTGACGACCTCGGGGGCCTCGACGGCCGCAACCGAGAGGACGCCGACGTTACCGTGGCGCTGGGTGTGGTTGCTGCTCATGTTCGCCCGCCGAAACGCACGACGCCGGTCTCGATCGTATCCACGTTCTCCTCCACCTCACATTGGTCGGTCGTGCACAGCGAAAGAGGCCCGCCAGGGGCCCCTTTCAAGCGGAGAGGGCGGGATTTGAACCCGCGAAGCACCTTTCAGCACTTACGCGATTTCCAGTCGCGCTCCTTCGGCCGCTCGGACACCTCTCCGTAGCCGCGAAAGCGTAGCCGCAGCAGCGGGCCGCGACGCCGGCGGACCGTCGGCGCTGCATGGGTCTAGGAGGCGCCGGCGACGGACGAGACGTACGCCGCCACATCCTGGATCTGCTGTTCGCTCAGATCTCCGAACGCCGGCATCACGCCCTTGCCGTTCGTGACCCGATCGACGACGAGGTCGTAGGACGGCTTCGTCTCGTCGAGATTCGGACCGACGGCTCCGGTCGCGCCCGCGTCGGCGAGCGTATGGCAGCTGCCGCAGCCGGACGCTGCGAAGACCTCCTTGCCGGCCGCCGCGTCGCCCTCGCCGCCGGCGGGGGTGGTCTCGGCGGGCGTCGTCTCCGCGGGCGTCGTCTCCGCTGGTGTGGTCTCCGCAGGCGTCGTCTCCGCAGGCGTCGTCTCCGCAGGCGTCGTCTCCACGGCCTCCGTCTCGACCTCCTGCGTGGTCGTGACCCAGTACACGGCACCCAGCTGGGCGACGAGGAACAGGGACGAGACCAGCAGGAATGCGGTCAGCGTGGCCGGGAAATCGGGGTTCCGCTTCGGGATGAAGATCGCCGTGACGAGCGCCCAGACGATGAACAGCCCGGCGACGACGAGCAGGGTCACCTTGCCGGTTGTCGTGATCGCGTAGAGCACGGACGGGACGCTACCACGGCGCCGCCGACGGGTTGCAGGTGAACGGATGCCGCGCCGTAGTACGCTGCGCTCCATGACCCCCGACGAGCGACTCGCGCGCTACGCCCGCCTCGCCGTCGAGGTCGGGGTCAACCTCCAGCCGGGGCAGTTGCTGCGGATCGCCGCCCACCCCGACCACCTCCCGTTCGCCCGCGCGATCGCCGAGGTCGCGTACGAGGCCGGGGCCAAGTACGTCGAGGTCGTCTACGCCGATCCGCATGTCCGGCGCTCACGGATCCGGCACGCCCCCGAGGACACGCTGGACTGGTCGCCGCCGTGGACGCTCGCGCTCGTCGACGAGCTCGCCGCGACGAACGGCGCCATGATCGCGATCACCGGCGACCCCGAGCCGGAGCTCTTCGCGGAGCTCGACCCGTCGCGGATCGCGAAGGCGCGGCCGCGGTTGGTCGCAGAGCGCATGCTGGCAGCGACGGGCGACGGGCGGATTGCCTGGACGATCGTCGGCTACCCGAACCCGGGCTGGGCCCAGGCGGTCTTCGGAGAGCCTGACGTGGAGCGGCTCTGGCAGGCGGTCGAAATCGCGATCCGGCTCGACGAGGACGATCCGGTCGCCGCCTGGCGCTCGCACATCGCCAAGCTGAAGGCGCGCGCCGACATCCTCAACGAACGCCGCTTCGACGCCGTTCGCTTCCGCGGCCCCGGCACCGACCTCATCGTGGGCCTGATGCCCGGGTCGCACTGGTTGTCGGGGTCGGAGCAGACCGTGACGGGGATCGAGGAGGTCGTGAACATGCCGACGGAGGAGGTCTTCACGTCGCCGCACCGGCTGCGCACCGAGGGTGTCGTGCGCTCGACAATGCCGCTCGCGGTCAACGGCCAGATCGTGCGCGATCTCACGATGCGGTTCGAGGGCGGGCGGGTGACGGAGGTGAACGCCACGAACGGCGCCGAGGTCGTCCGCGAGGAGATGCGCACCGATGACGGCGCGTCGTACCTCGGCGAGGTCGCCCTCGTCGACGGCGAGTCACGCGTCGGTCAGACCGGGATCACGTTCTTCGACACGCTCTTCGACGAGAACGCGGCCTGCCACATCGCCTACGGCGTGGGCTTCGCGAATGCCGTCGAGGCGGCCGCGGGAGCGACGCCGGAGGAGCTGCTCGAGCTCGGCTGCAACGACTCGACGGTGCACACGGATTTCATGATCGGCGGCCCCGAGGTCGAGGTCGACGGGATCGAGGCGGGCGGCGGCGCGGTGCCCATCCTGCGCGACAACGAGTGGCTGCTGACGTGAGGCTTCACCCTGCACCGGCCACCGCGCCCGTGCGCTAGCCTGGATACCCTCCCGGGCGCATAGCTCAGCGGGAGAGCGCTCGCTTCACACGCGAGAGGTCCCTGGTTCGATCCCAGGTGCGCCCATCGACGGAAGATGCTGAATAGCGGGGCTTTTCTGTTCCGTCCCGCGACTACGGTTCCTACGACCTCGTGTTCGGGTAAGCCGTGGGTAAGTGGGGCGTCGAGTGTGGACGCACGCCTCGCCCCGACGAGAACCCCGACGACGAATGGCGCGTGGAGTAATCGTTGAACAACCTCTGAGGCCGTAGTGGATGGTTGCCTTGCTCACGTCGAGCGCCTTCGCGATCCGCTCCATCGTCTACTCGCGCTCGCCGTAGAGGTACTCCGCGATGTCCTTCAACGTGTCGCTGGACCCAGCCCGGAGTGCTGGGGCCGGGAGTTCGGAGCGGGAAGCAGGATGGCCCGCCGGTCGGGCGGGCCATCCCAGTTCAGTCGCGCCGATTCCTTGACTAGTAGGTGGCGTGCACCTGCCAGATTTGTGTCCCGTTCGGACGGTTCTTGACGACGAGCGTCCCCGAGACCGCCACCACGACGCTGCTGGGGTTGAGGACGAAGGCCTCGTCGTCGCTGTACCAGCCGAAGCCGTCGAGCGAATACGTGCCCTCCGCGATCAGCGTCTGGTCGGATGCCTCACACGTCTCCCGGTCACGGACAGACGCGTTCGGTCCTGTCGTGCCAAGATGGGAACCTACTGGGGCGTCTAGGAACCCCGCGGCCAGCCGCTCCGGGGCTGTCGCGCCTTCGTCTGGGAACGAGGGAAGATGACTGACCTCGGCACCCCCAGGCTACGCCAGCGGCCGGGCCGTCGCGATCAACAACCACGGCCAGATCATCGGGACGAACGCCGACGAGAGCTACAACCAGCAGGCCGTCCTCTGGTCGTTCCGCAGCGGCTGACCGCTCGGTAGTTCCGGGCAGCCAGCATTCGTGCGAGCGGCTCTCGCCCGCGTGACTCATCGCACAACCAAGTGTCGCTCACACTGCCCGACAGTGACCGCCGCGGAGTGTCGCCGCTGCTGCGTCTGACCTTTGCCTTTGCCCTTCTCCAAACCGTCATAATTGCTCTTCGGCGGCGGCCGCTGCCGGACGACCACCCGAGGAGAGGAGCTTGATGTGAGCAGCGCCGACGCGGCACCTGCGCGCACGTTCGACGCCCCAGGCCCCGGCCCGTGGGAGCAGGACTCCGTCCACTTCCCCCGCGCCGCGACGGCCTACTGGGCGGAAACGCACCCGGCGCCGTTCGCGAAGGGCACGGCCGACTTCGCGTCGTTCTACGGCCTCCTCCTCGGCGGCCTGCGAACGGAGTACGTCAACGGCATCGCCTACATCCAGCCGCAGCCGGCCCCGGAGGACGAGATCCCGCAGCGCTTCCAGCGCGCGGAAGAGGTCCTCGCGGGGAAGCTCTGGCGCGAGCAGCTGCGCGAGTGGGACGAGGTCGCCAAGCCGAACTCGATCGCGAAGCACCGCGAGCTGCAGGCGGTCGACCCGGACGCGCTCTCCGACGAAGGGCTCGCCGCGTACCTGGGACGCTGCCGCGACCACCACGCCGCGATGATCACGCAGCACATGCGCTACACGGCGAGCGCGGTGATCCCGACTGGCGACTTCCTGGCACACGCTGGAGCGTGGACAGGGCTGCCGCCGACCCAGCTGCTCGGTCTCATGCGTGGCGCCTCGCCGGTCTCGGCGGGCGCGTCGGCGGAGCTCGAGCGGCTGATCACCGCGATCCGCGCCGACGCGGACGCGCAGGAGCTGCTCGCGTCGGACGACGACCCACCCGGCACGCTCGCTGCGCTGCGCTCTCGGGAGGGAGAGGTCGGCGAGGCGATGGGGGCCTACCTCGGCCTCGTCGGCAACCGCCTCCTCGACGGCTTCGACATCTGTGAGCTCACCGTGAACGAGTTGCCCGACCAGCTCCTCCGCTCGCTCCGCACCGAGGTCGCTGCGGACGCGGACGCGGACGCAGGGGGCGACGTCGAGGCGCGCACCGTGGAGGTGCGTGCCAAGGTGCCGGCCGAGCACCAGGAGGCGTTCGACGAGCTCCTCGGCGAGGCCCGCCTGCTCTACCGCCTCCGCGACGAGCGGGGCGTCTACAGCGACATCTGGGCGTCGGGGATCATGCGCCGCGCAACGCTCGCCGCCGGCCGCCGGCTCGCCGGGCGAGGCGCCGTTCACGAGACGGTCCACCTCGTCGACGCGACCGTCGGCGAGATGCAGGCGCTGCTCACGGGCGCCGGCGGACCGTCCGCGGATGAGCTCGCAGCACGCGCTGCCGCCCGGACGTCGCTGACGGCGAAGGACGCGCCGAAGACGCTGGGCCCGCCCGCTCCGCCCCCGCCGGACGGGCCGCTGCCGCCCGCCATCGGCCGCATCATGGCGGCGACCGGCATCGCGCTCGGCAGCGTCTTCGGCAGCTCGGAGGCCGAGAGCGAGGAGCTCCTGCTCCGCGGGCTCGCGGCGAGCCCCGGTGTCGTCGAGGGCACCGCGCGCCTCGTCAACGGCCCGGCTGAGTTCGACCGCATCCAGCAAGGCGACATCCTCGTCACGGTCTCGACGTCGGAGGCATTCAACATCCTCCTCCCGCTCCTCTCCGGGCTCGTCACCGACGCCGGCGGGCTGCTCTCGCACGCCGCGATCGTCTCGCGGGAGTACGGCATCCCGGGCGTCGTCGGCACGCGCGAGGCGACGGAGAGAATCGCCGACGGCACGCGCGTCCGCGTCGACGGGAACACCGGTGAGGTGACGCTCTTCCCGTGAGCGACCTCCTGCCGCTGACAGAGGTCTCAGACGTCTCGGTGTTCGGCTCGAAGGCGGTCGGGCTCGGGGAGGCGCTGCGCGCGGGCCTCCCCGCCCCGCCCGGCTTCGCCCTCGCCGGACCCCTCGTCGAGACGGTCGCAGCTGCTGATCCGGGGGCGATCGCGCGTGTGACCGAGGCGGCCGCGGCGCTCGGTTGGCCCGTCGCCGTCCGCTCGTCGGCGGTCGACGAGGACGGCGCGGACGCCAGCTTCGCCGGACAGCACCAGACGCTCCTCAACGTGTCGTCCACCGACGGCCTCACGAGGGCGATTCGCGAGATCTGGTGGTCCGCCAACTCCGACTCGGCCATCACCTACCGCAAGCGCGTCGGGCTCTTCACGCGGCCCAGCATCGCCGTCGTCGTGCAGGCGCAGCTGAGCCCCGACACGGCGGGTGTGATGTTCACGCAGAACCCGATCACTGGCGCGGACGAGCGGATGATCGAGGCGAGCTGGGGGCTCGGCGAGGCGGTCGTTGCAGGGCTCGTCATCCCGGACAGCTTCCGCGTCGCACGCGAGGGCGCGGTGCTCGAACGGCGTCCGGGTCTGAAGCGGATCGCCGTGCGGAGCCTTCCCGGGGGCGGCACGGTCGAGGAGTCGGTGCCGGCAGAGCTCCAGGAGAGGCCTTGCCTCGAGGACGCCGAGCTGGCTCGGCTGAACGAGCTCGCCGCGCGTTGCGAGCAGGTGTACGGGCCGGCGCGCGACATCGAGTGGGCGATCGCCGGCGGTACGCTCTACCTCCTGCAGTGCCGCGCGGTGACGAGGATAGGCGGCTGATGGCGGGCGCACCGGTCGATGCGCTGAGGCAGGTGGCGCTGTTCGCCGACCTGGACGACGACGAGCTCGCCCAGGTCGCACGTCTCTTCAAGGAGCGGCACTTCGCGGCGGGCGAGACCGTCGTCAAGGAGGGCGCCGACGGTGCGGCGTTCTTCCTGATCGTTTCCGGGCAGGCGAGCGTGACGGTGCGGGGCGCCGAGCGCGCCGGCCTCGGGCCCGGCGACCACTTCGGCGAGATCGCGCTCATCGACGAGGGCGTCCGTTCGGCGACGATCACCGCGACGGACGACCTCGCCTGTTACGGGCTCACGCTGTGGGAGTTCAAGCCGCTCGTGGTCGAGAACGGCACGATCGGCTGGAAGCTGCTGCAGTCGCTCTCGACGAGGCTGCGCGCGGCCGAACTCGACTAGGTGACACCCGAGTCGCAGCCGCACGTCCGCGGTGTCCTCGTCGGCATCGCGCTCGGCACGCTGCTCGCGCCGCTGAACTCGACGATGATCGCCGTGGCCCTGCCGCGGATCGTCGACGACTTCGACACGACGATCGGCACGGTCGGCTGGCTCGTCACCACGTACCTGCTCGCGCTCGCCGTCGTCCAGCCGGTCGCGGGGAAGCTCGGCGACCGCTACGGTCGCCGGCCGTTCGTCATCGGAGGCCTCGTCGTGTTCGGCGCCGCCTCGGTCGGCGCCGCCGTTGCACCGAGCCTCGCGCTGCTGATCGCGTTCCGCGTCGCGCAGGCCGTGTCGGGCGCGGTCGTGTTCCCGAACGGCGCCGGGCTGATCCGGGAGCTCGTGCCGGCCGACCGCCGCGGCGGCGCGTTCGGCGTCGTCGGCGGCTCGGTCGCCCTCGCCGCCGGCGTCGGGCCGCTCCTCGGCGGCCTCCTGCTCACCGTGGGCGGATGGCGGGCGATCTTCCTCGTCAACGTCCCCGTCGTCGCCGCAGCAATCGTGATCTGCTGGTGGGCGGTGCCGCGTGCCCCCGGGCGCGCATCGGCGTCCCGGTTCGACTGGCCGGGCGCGGCGCTCCTCGCCGCCGTCCTCGTCGGCTCGGCCATGCTCGTGATCGAGGGCCGCCACGCACCGGCGACGCTCCTCCCCGGCCTCGCGATCCTCACCGTGCTCGGGGTCGCCTTCGTCCGCCGCGAGCTGCGCCACCCCGACCCCGTCCTGCAGCCGCGGTTCTTCGCAAAGCGCGCGTTCGCCGGCGCGAATGCCGCGATCGCGACGAGCAACCTCGCCTTCTACACCGTGCTCCTCGCGATCCCGGTGCTGCTCACCCGGCGGCTCGGCTGGTCGAGCCTCGAGATCGGATTCGCGCTCGCGTTCCTCTCGGCGCCGATGGTGGTGTTCTCCCCGATCGGCGGGCGACTCGCCGACCGGCTCGGCAGGCGCCGGCCGTCGTTCGTCGGGTGCGTGCTGCTCGCCGCCGGGCTCGCCCCGTTCGTGTTCGGCCCAGATCTGAACCTCGGCCTGATGCTCGCCTGTCTCGTGCCTGATGGGGGCCGGGGTCGGACTCTCGACCGCGGGGTTGCAGGCGTCGGCGATCGAGGCGCTCGAACCGCACGAGGCCGGCGTCGCTGCCGGCGTCTTCTCGACCTCGCGCTACGTGGGGAGCGTCGCCGGCTCGATCGTGCTCGCCCGCCTACTCGACAGCGCACAAGGGCTCGACGGGTTCGAGGCGGTGTTCGTGATGGCCCTCGTCGCCGCAGTTGTGTCGGTCGCGTGCACCCGGTCGCTCCCCACCCGCCCGCCGATCGCCGCGCCCGAGCCTGCGTAGGGGTCGAGGTCACCGCAGCCTCCCGGGCACCGACGTTCGTCACGCAGGCCGACAGGCCAGACACCGCTGTCAGGCGGCCGGGTAGATCCGCTCGACGTAGTCGTTGATCATGCGCGCGGTGTTGAACCGGGGCGCGAGCGTCAGAATCGAGTGCTTGATCCGCTCGCACCAGCCGTGGGGTACGCCGTTCTCGTCGCGGTCGAAGAAGAGCGGTAGCACCTCGTGCTCGAGGAGGTCGTAGTAGCGGGCGCTGTCGCGCCAGTCGGCCGCCGCCTGGTCGGGATCCTCGTCGCCGGGGATGGCCCACCCGTTCGAGCCGTCGTACCCTTCCGCCCACCAGCCGTCGAGCACGCTGAGCTGCAGGCCACCGTTGATCGCCGACTTCATCCCGCTCGTGCCGCTCGCCTCCATCGGCCGCCGTGGCAGGTTGATCCAGACGTCGCACCCGGCCACCAGCTGCTGGGCGACCGAGAGGTCGTAATCCTCGACGACGATCAGCCGCTCGGCGAACACGTTCTCCCCACGTTTCAGGTTGTAGAGGCGCTGGAGCGTGTCCTTGCCGGGCCCGTCGGCCGGGTGCGCCTTGCCCGCCACGAGGAGCTGAACCGGGAACGGCCCGCCCATGATCCGCCGCGCCCGCTCGGGATCCTGCGCCAGGAGGTGGAGGCGCTTGTACGTCGCAAGCCGCCGGGCGAACCCGAGCGTGAGCGCGTCCGGGTCGAGCAGCCGCTCGACGGAGCGAACGTACTCGATCTGCTCGCCGCGCAGGAGGCGGTCCTGCTGGTTCTTCTCGCGCACGTACTCGACCAGGTTGAGGCGAGCCGCACACCGTGCGGCCCACAGCTCCCCGTTGGGAATCGAGCGCACCGCCTCCCACGACGACGGCTCAGCCGCATGTGTCCTCCATGCGTCGCCGAGGTAGCGGTCGAACAGGCTCGCAAGCGCCGGCGCCGTGAAGGTCGGGACGTGCACGCCGTTCGTGACGTGCGTGATCGGGACATCGACATCATCAGGATCCCCGAACATCGGTCGCCAGATGTGCCGCGCGACCTCGCCGTGAAGCCGGCTGACACCATTGCGCCGCGTGCTCGCGCGGATCGCGAAAGGCGTCATCCCGGGCCGCTCGTCCTGGTCGCCGGGATTGACGCGGAACAGTCCCACGAACGTGTCGTCGTCCATGCCGAGCCGCCCCGGGATGTCGCCGTACGCGGCGAGGAACTCGCCGGGATCGTAGGTCTCGTTGCCGGCGGCGACCGGCGTGTGCGTCGTGAAGACCGTCCTCGCAGAGACACCGGCCAGCGCCGTCTCGAAGCGCATCCCCTCCTCGGCCTGCTCGGTGGCGAGCTCGACGGTCGCGAGCGCCGGATGCCCTTCGTTGAGGTGGATCACCCCCGGCTCGATCCCGAGCTCGGTGAGCACACGTGCGCCGCCGAGGCCGAGCAGCGCGTACTGCTGCAGACGCACGGCACGGTTCGACTCGTAGAGCCGTGCGCTCGTCCAGCGCAGGACGGGGTCGTTCTGAGGCACTTCGGCGTCGAGGAGCAGCAGCGGAACGCGGCCGACGTCGACCCGCCAGACCTGGAACGCGAGCTCGCGGTCGAAGACCGTCACCGAGAGGATCAGGGGCTCGCCGCCCGCGCGGGCCACGCGCACCATCGGCAGGCTCTTCGGATCCAGCGCGAGCCAGTACTCCTGCTGGCGGCCAGACGTGTCTATCCGCTGCCTGAAGTAGCCGCGCCGGTAGAGGAGGCCGATCCCGATCATCGGCAGCGCCTGGTCGGAAGCCTCCTTGAGGATGTCTCCGGCGAGCACGCCGAGACCGCCCGAGTAGAGCGGCAGCGACTGGTGGAAGCCGAACTCGGCGCACATGAAGACGACGGTGCCGTCGACCCCCGGACGCGGACGCGCAGGGCGATCCAGGTCGGCCCTGACGCGGTCGGCCAGCGACCGCACACGCTCGAGCAGCTCCGGGTTGCGCTCGGCGGCCTCCTGCGTCCCCGGCCAGAGGTCGCCCAGGAAGCGCACCGGGTTCTCGCCGGAGAGCGCCCACCGGTGCGGGTTGATGTCGCGAAACACATCGGCGCCGTCCTTCGCCCACGACCAGCGGTAGTTGTAGGCGACGCGCGCGAGCGGACGCAACCCCGGCGTGAGCCGCTCCGCCAGCACCGAGATCCGCGACTCGAGGTCAACGGCGCCTGGTGTGAACGTGTTCCCGAGCACCGGTCGTATGTATCACGTGCCAGGCCGAGCCCGCACGATCGACCACCGCAGGTCAACGTTGACGAGCCCTGCGCTCGTGAGGAGCTCGTTCACGTTGGCACAAAGCGCCTTCGTGGCGGGCACGACGCCCGCTGGATTGGGGGGCACGGTGCCGTCCGCGACGGCATGGAGATTCCCCTCCTGAGGTGTGGAAACGCTGCGCATGCTCCCCGCATGGGTGTCCGAACCGGCCCGTGAAGATCGGGTATCGGCGCCACATCGTGGGGCAGCCGAACGATCCAGCTGATCCGGCGCTCGCTGCAGCCGCGTTCCCATCCCACCGGCCGCCGGCCGACCACGACTCCGAGATCGGCGGCGGGATCATGGCGGGAGCGCTCGCCACCAGGCTGGGCACGCCGGTCGCGCGCCGTGGCTGTGCCCGCCGCGGCGGGCACGGCTCCGTAGTTCCGGGTAGGCAGGTTCAGCGGCACCACGGATGCACCGCAGGCCGGCATCCGGCAACGTGGACTCGAGGAGGCACGGCAGTGCGCAGCTCCGTGCCTGGACCGAATCCGGGAGGAGGAGTCATGCAGGTCGAGGAGTTGCTCGCAGGCGCCCGCGAGGTCGTGAGCGTCAAGCGCGTCTACGGCGACCCGTACGAGAAGAACGGGCTCACGGTGATTCCCGCCGCAACCGTCCGCGGTGGCGGCGGTGGCGGCATGGGTGACAACGAAGCCGGCGAGACCGGCGGAGGCGGGGGCTTCGGCATGGTGGCCCGCCCGAGCGGAGCGTGGATCGTCGAGGACGGCGAGGTGACCTGGAAGCCGGCGATCGACGTCAACCGGATCGTGCTGGGCGGTCAGATCATCGCCATGACCGCGATCATCGTCACCGGCCGGATCCTGCTCTCCCGCTCGCGGCGCCGTCCGGCATTGCTGGATCTCGTCCCACGCCTGTCGAAGCGTCAGCTCGCGCGGCTCCAGCTGCCGAGGCTCGCCCGCGGGTAGCGCAGACAGAGCCGATGCGTCATCGCACCACGTGCCCCGACCCGGGATCTGCGCGGGCGTGGACGTCGAGATCTGCCCGGCTACTCCGGGAGCCGGCTCGCGTCGCGTCCTGCGTACCGCCGGCCGAACCGCTGCGCCTCCGGGTAGGGCCAGAAGTCGACGATCTCGCCCTGCGACACCTGCTCCTGGCAGCGCTGCGGAGGTGGAGCGGCCAGATCGACCCTTCAAGCGTGGTGGACGATTGGTCGCAGCATGACAGGCGCGCCGCCTCAGTGCGCCTCGGCGTAGTCGGTGCTGGCTGCGACGAGCAGCGCGAGGAAGCGCTCGGTGGCGGGCGAGAGGTATCTCGTCGACAGGCGAACCGCCGAGACGCGGCGGCTGGGAGGGTCGGTGGCGAGCGGCCTGATCGCGACGCCCGGGTTCTTCGCCTGGAGCATGAGTCGCGGGAGGAGCGCGATGCCTTCGCCCGCGGCGACGAGCGCCTGTGCCATCTGGCAGTCGTTGATCGCGATAGGTGACGTGCGGGTCGAAGCCGGCCTCGCGGCAGCGGCGGTCGATCATGCGGAAGCTCGGGCTGTCGGCGCCGAAGTCTCCGAGCAGCCAGTTCTCCGCGCCGAGGTCGGCGAAGCGTATCGCCTGCTCGCGTTCGAGCCTGTGGCCGCGCGGCACGACGACGTCGAAGGGATCGTCGAGGAGATGCACGAGCGGCGAGATCGTCGGCGAAGGTGTCGCCGATCTCGGGATAGTCGAACGAGACACCGACGTCGAGGTCGCCGCGGCGGAGCGAGCGGGTGACGGCGGATGGCATCCCGATCTCCGTGATCGAGACGGCGACGTCGGGGTGGCTCTTGCGGAAGGCGCGGAACGCGTCGACGACCATCGCGGCGCCAGCGCTCGAGAACGTCCCGACCCGCAGGCTGCCGGCGGAGAGGTTGGCGATCGCTTCCACCTCGAGCTCGGCGGCCGCGATCTGCTCGAATGCCGCGCCGGCGCGGTGCGCCAGCGCGCTCCCGGCCTCCGTCAGCCGCAGCGGCCGGATGCCGCGGTCGACCAGCGTCGTCCCGAGCTGACGTTCCAGCGTCGCGACGATCTTCGAGACCGCCGGCTGCGTGTAGTCGAGCCGGTCGGCGGCGGCGGAGAAGGAGCCGGTATCGCCGACCGCCTGCAAGACCCGAAGCTGCTTCAGTTCCATTCCTATAAGGAATAGTATCTATCACATCTCTTCCTTGCAGGAATGATTCGAACAGGCCAGTCTCTCGTCCGACAGGTACGACAACCCGAAGAGGAGGACGAAGAGATGACCGAGACCATCACCAGGCCCTACCGCATCGCAGCCGGAGAGGGCCTCGCCAACGTCTGGTGGAAGAGCGGCCGGGTCACCGTCAAGGCAGGCGGCGCCGAGACCGGCCACGCGTTCTCGCAGATCGAGACCGACGACCCGCGCGGCAGCGGGCCCCCGTTGCACCTGCACCACAACGAGGACGAGACGTTCTACGTCCTCGAGGGCGAGGTCACCGTCCTCGTCGGCGAGGAGCGGATCGACCTCGAGGCCGGCGACTTCCTCTTCGGCCCCCGCGGCATCCCTCACGCCTACGTCGTCCGCTCGGAGCGCGCCCGCATGCTCGTCACGGCCAGCCCCGGCGGTGTCGAGGAAGCCTTCGTCAGCCTCGGCGTTCCCGTCACGGGCTCCGAGCCACCGAGCGATGCGGTGATGCCGCCGCGGGACGAGCTGGTGCGCATGTTCGCAGGCTATGGCTGCGAGATCCTCGGGCCGCCGCTCTCGCTCGACGACCTGTCCTAGACACTCCAGCGCGATTCGGGATCTCCGAGCGGGGATCCCGAATCGCAGGATCCGACCAGGAGCGGCTCCTACGGGCGGCGCTTCGAAAGCGGGCCGTATTCCTCGGCGAACGCGAGCAGGAGGCGTCTGAGCAGCACGTTGAGCTGATCCATCTCCCGCTCGGTCAACGTCGCGGCGACCGTCGTCTCCTTCGCGGCCTGCATCGCGACCGATTGCCTCCACAGCTCCCCGCCACGATCGGTGACCTCGAGGAGAACGCCTCGACGATCGCCCGGATCAGGCAGTCGGCGGATCAGCCCTGCCTCCTCCATCTTGTCCAGGCGGGCGGTCATCGCTCCGCTCGACAGCCCGAGCTCGCCGGCGAGCCGTCCCGGGGTGCTGCGGTACGGGGGCCCTCCATAGCGGAGCGAGGCCAGGACCCGCACCTCGCCCCACGTCAGCCCGAGCCGCTCGAGGGTCTCGTCATGGGTGCGTTGCAGGTACTTCCCGAGCATCCAGATCCGGTCGACGATGCCTTCCGTGCGGGCGTCGAGGTCGGGGATCTCGCGCAGCCAGACCTCGAGCTTCTCGTCGATCACGTCGCGCTCATCGGAGGCGGTTCGGCCCATGGGAGGATTCTCCAACTCGTGAGTCTTGACGTCAAGCATCTATCTCTGTATCTTGCTCTAAAGTTTCTCGATGTCAAGATACTCTGAATCGAGAGTACCCGGATATCGAGCCAGTGAGAGGAGAAGAGATGATCGTTCCGGCCACGACCGAGCTCCAGCGCCTGCTGCACGACGATCGCACGGCGCGGCTCCACGCTTCGATGCACCGCCCCGTGTCCTTCGCCGCGCGGAGGACAGCGGGGGCGTGGCTCGTGTCCGCGGGGCTGAGATTGGCCTACCCGGCTCGTCGTCCCGGCCCGGCCCGGTAGTTCCGGGTAAGTCAGGTTCAGCGACGGCACGGATGCACCGCGGGCCTCTGTGCGGCAACGTGGGCTTGACAAGGCACGGCAGTGCGCAACTCCGTGCCTGGACCGGCGCTGCAGGGAAGAACATCACGCTACCGTGCCGACGGTGAGCGCCCAAGGAACGATCGATTCTCGATTCGCCCCGGTGCGGGAAGCCTTCGCCGACCTGCTCGACCGGCAGACGGGGACGGGTGCCGCGGTCGCAGCGTGGCACGACGGCGAGTGGGTCGTAGACCTGTGGGGCGGTTGGGCCGACGCGGCCCGCTCTCGGCCGTGGCGAGACGACAGCATCGTCATGCCCTATTCGGTCAGCAAGCCGTTCGCCGCGATCTGCGCACTGCTGCTCGTCGACCGCGGCCGGCTCGATCTCGAGGCGCCGGTGCAGCGGTACTGGCCAGAGTTCAGGGCTCCGGCGACCGTGCGGCAGGTGCTCTCGCACCAGGCCGGCGTCGTCCTGCTCGACGAGCCCGCCGCAACCGAGGTCTTCTACGACTGGGAGCAGCTGTGCTCGCTGCTGGCGCAACAGGAACCCGCCTGGGTGCCGGGGACGGCACACGGCGAGTCGGCCCTGTTCTACGGGCACCTCGTGGGCGAGCTCGTGCGGCGCGTCGACGGCCGTTCGCCCGGACGCTTCCTCCGGGAGGAGGTCTCCGGCCCGCTTCGCCTGGACTTCGCGTTCGGCCTCGACTCGCGCGACCAATCGCGCGCCGTCGAGCTGACCGGGCTCGGCGAGGCATTCCGGCACGGGAACGAGGCAGGGAAACCCGTGCTCTACCGGCGTGCGATCGAGAACCCGCCGGGGGCGCAGGAGGCGGCGGTCGTCAACGGGCGGGCCTGGCGGGCGGCCGAGGTCCCCGCTGTCAACGGACACGGAACCGCACGAGGGATGGCCGGTCTCTACGCCGCACTGCTCGAGGGCGAGATCCTCTCAGCCGGAGCTGCTCGCCGAGGCGACGAGGGCGCAATGCTCGGGACCTGACCTCGTCTTCGGGCACGACAACGCCTGGGGGCTCGGATTCGGGATCGACGACGAGGGCTACGGGATGGGCGGTCTCGGCGGCAGCTTTGCCGCCGCATCCACGAAAGGTGGCTACGCGTTCGCATTCGTCACGGGCACGATGGGAGCCGGCGCCGGCGGAGCGACGGTCGAGAACGTGTTTCGCTCCTGTCTCGGACTGCCGCCTCTCGAGTAGCGCCGCGTGCAGACTCACGCCGGTCGACCATGAGCACCGGCGCGCTACCCGGGGACGAGCTTCGCGCCGTTGCCGAGCTGACCGGAGCTGTTGACGCCCCAGCACCAGACGGTGCCGCGCCTTGATCGCGCAGGCATGCCCCGAGTTGGCGGCAATCGCGGTGACGCCAGACTCGAGCCCGGCGACTGGAGCGGCGTGGCGCTCCTGCCTGCGAGGCTGCTTCGTCCCCAGCAACTGACCGCACCACCCGCGAGCGCGCACGTGTAATCCGCTCCGGCGGCGATGCTCGTCACACCCGCCAACCCCGGGACGGGCTCTGCGCCCTTACCCACCCAACACGAAACGGCGCCGGAGACGAGCGCACAGGCATGACGCCAGCCGACCGCGACGGCCGTCGCGCCCGCGGCCAGCCCCATCACCTGCACGGGCACGGGCTCGTCTTCGCGGCGCCGCCGAGATAGCCGCTCCCCCAGCACCACACCGTCGCCGGACTGAACCGCGCAGGCGTGCGTCGCGTTGAGCGAGACGCCGGTCACTTCGCTCGGGTCACCTCGGCCTGGCGCCCAGGGCCACAGGTGATCAGGCAGGCGCCCCGAAACGGGCGCTGAACCGCAGCGCCTCCGGGTACGGCCAGAAGTCCACGATCTCGCCACCCGCCACCTGCTCCTGGCAGCGCTGCCAGAACTCCGGCCGCAGCAGGTCGGCGTGGTGGCGCATGAACGCCTCCCGCACCTTCGGGCTGCCGAGCAGGAAGGTCTCGAACTCCTCCGGGAAGACGTCGAGCGGGCCGACCGGGTACCAGGGCTCGCCCGACAGCTCCGCCTCGGGGTTCGGCGCCGGCGGGATGGCGCGGAACACGCAGTCGGTCAGGTACTCGATCTCGTCGTAGTCGTAGAAGACGACGCGTCCGTGGCGGTTGACGCCGAAGTTGCGCCACAGCATGTCCCCCGCGAATACGTTCGCGATCGCCAGGTCACGGATCGTGTCGCCGTACTCGCGCACCACGTCCTCGACCTCCTCGGGTGTCGCCGTCTCGAGGTAGAGGTTGAGCGGCGTCATGCGCCGCTCGACGTAGCAGTGGCCGATGATCACGTTCTCGCCCGTCGGCCGTGACCGTCGACGGCGCGAGCGAGAGAAGCTGCTCGAGCAGCTCCGGCGCGAAACGCGAGCGCGGCAGGGCGAGGTTCTTGAACTCGAGCGTGTCCGCCATCCGCCCGACACGGTCGATCTCCTTGACCATGAGGAACTTCCGCTTCACCGTGGCTCGGTCGGAGCTCTTCGAACGGCCGAACTCGTCCTTGATCACCTTGATCACGTACGGGTAGGAGGGCAGGTTGAAGACGTGCATCACGAGACCCCGCGTGCCGGGCGCCTCGACGAACGTGTCCCGTGAGTGATGCAGGTGGTTCTGCAGATCGCGGAAGAAGAGCGTCTTCCCCTGCTTCGCCAGACCGACCACCGTGTACAGGTCCGAGCGGGGCTTCGCCGGCATCAGCGTCTGCAGGAACTGCACGTACCCGGAGGGCACGTCCATGTCGACCATGAAGTACGCCCGGGAGAGGGAGAAGAGGACGGAGAGGCTCTCCGAGTCGAGCAGCACCGTGTCGAGCTCGAGCCGTCCGTCCGCGTCGTGGAGCACGGGAATCGCGAGCGGCGTCTCGGCGTTGCCGTTCACGATCTTCCCGATCACGTAGGCGGCCTTGTTCCGGTAGAACGCCGAGCCGAGCACCTGCACCTGGTAGTTCGGCTCGCGGGCCGGCCACTCGCCGCCGAAGTGCTCGAGCAACGCCTGCCAGACGAAGCCGACGTCCCGCTCGAGGTCGGCAAAGGGCCGGCTCCAGCCGAAATCGGCGAAGATCTCGAGCAGGGCCTGCCGGAGGCCCGTCTCGGCGGGGTAGTAGCTCCGGTAGATCGGAGGGTCGGACTCGATGTACTCGGTCGAGATCGCCGCGCGCACGAAGGCGAAGTCGTTGTGCACGTACGTGCGCTGCAGCACCCGGGTGACGACGGAGTTGAAGAACGTCTCGGCGAGCTCGGGCCGGCGGTGGTCGACGAGCAGGCCGATGTAATAGAGCTTCGCCCGGCGCCAGGTGGCGTCGTCGAGTGCTCCCGCGTCGAGCTCGTCGTGCAGCCGCTCGACGCACTCTCGCACGCGGTCGTCGTAGAAGCGGATGCGCTCCTTCACTGCCTGCTGTGCCTCCGTCCAGGCGGCAATCTCGAAGCGCTGCTTTGCGTCGGCGCTCGACTCGCGGAAGAGGCGGTAGTGGCGGTCGAACCCCTCGATCAGGATGTCGGCGATCCGCTGGGCAATCTCCTCCGCGCGTGTCTCCGCAGCACCGGCCACCATGGGTGGAGCGTAGAGGCGACGAGCGCGTCGCGTGTGGCGTAGCTTTCCGGGGAACGGAAACCGAGATCGAAGCGAGCGAGGAGCACCGACATGGCTACCGAGTCACTCATCACCCCACCCGAGGACGGCGCCAGGATCGTGGCCGGGCAGCCGGTCCCGGACAACCCGATCATCCCCTTCATCGAGGGCGACGGGATCGGCGTCGACATCACGCCCGTGATGCAGGCGGTCGTCGACGCCGCCGTCGCCACGGCGTACGACGGCTCCCGCTCGATCCACTGGATGGAGGTCTACGCCGGCGAGAAGTCGACCCGCCTCTACGGCGCCGACGTGTGGCTGCCGGCCGAGACGCTCGACGCGCTGCGCGAGTACGCCGTCTCGATCAAGGGCCCGCTGACGACCCCGGTCGGCGGCGGCATCCGCTCGCTCAACGTGGCCCTGCGCCAGGAGCTCGACCTGTACGTGTGCCTGCGCCCGGTGCGCTACCTCCGCGGCGTGCCGAGCCCGCTCAAGGACCCCAGCCAGACCGACATGGTGATCTTCCGCGAGAACACCGAGGACATCTACGCCGGCATCGAGTGGGAGGCCGAGTCGGAAGGCGCACGCAAGGTGATCTCCTTCCTGCAGGACGAGATGGGCGTGCGGAAGATCCGCTTCCCGGAGACCTCGGGCATCGGAATCAAGCCGATCTCGCGGGAAGGCACCGAGCGGCTCGTGCGGCAGGCTCTGAAGTACGCGGTCGACAACGACCGGCGCTCCGTGACGCTGACGCACAAGGGCAACATCATGAAGTACACCGAGGGCGCGTTCCGCGACTGGGGCTACGGCCTCGCCGCGGGCGAGTTCGGGGCACAGCCGCTCGACGGGGGCCCGTGGCTGACGTTCACGAACCCGAACACCGGGCGCGAGATCGTCGTCAAGGACGCGATCGCCGACGCCTTCCTGCAGCAGATCCTGCTGCGCCCGGGCGAGTACGACGTGATCGCGACGATGAACCTGAACGGCGACTACATCTCGGATGCGCTCGCGGCGCAGGTCGGTGGGATCGGCATCGCACCGGGGGCGAACATGTCCGACACGGTGGCGCTGTTCGAAGCCACCCACGGCACGGCGCCGAAGTACGCGGGCCAGGACAAGGTCAACCCCGGCTCGCTGATCCTCTCGGCCGAGATGATGCTCCGCCACCTCGGCTGGAAGGAGGCCGCCGACCTGATCATCTCGTCGATGGAGGCCGCGGTCGGGGACAAGCAGGTCACCTACGACTTCGCGCGCCTGATGGACGGCGCCAACGAGGTCTCGTGCTCCGCCTTCGGCCAGGCGATGATCGACCGCATGTAGCGGCTCGGCTGTAACAGCGCACCCGGTGTCCGGCTTCAGCCGGACACCGGGGCTCAGCTCGAGTCCCGTGCAGGCGCAACCCCGGCGTCCGGCTGAAGCCGGACACCCTGACCGGGGCCTGCCGCATTCCGGCCGACGGCCCCTCCGCGCGCACGAACCGCGACCCGGAAGTAGGCTCCTCGGATGCTGATCGACCTCAGCCACCGGATCACCGACGGGATGGTCACCTACCCCGGCCTGCCGGCGCCCGTGATCGGCACGCACCTCTCCCGCGAGGCGGCCGAGGAGCTGTACGGCCCCGGGCTCACGTTCCACATCGGCCTGCTCACGATCTGCACCAACACGGGCACGTACATCGACGTGCCCTTCCACCGCTACGCCGACGGGCACGATCTGGCGGACCTCGCGCTGGAGCAGGTCGCAGGGCTGCCCGCGGTGACGCTCGATCGCCGTGGAGCCGAGACGATCGAGCTCACGGCTGCCGATCTCGGTGGGCTCCAGGGGCACGCGGTGCTCGTGCGCACCGACCACTCCGAGCACTTCGGCACCGAACGGTACTTCCAGGCGCACCCGCACCTGAGCGCATCGTCGGCCGAGGCGCTCGTCGCCGCCGGCGTCTCCTGCGTGGGCATCGACTCGCTCAACATCGACGGCACGGCCACGGGCGACCGCCCCGTGCACTCGATCCTGCTGAAGGCCGGGATCCCGATCGTCGAGCACCTGACGAACCTCGCAGCGCTGCCGGAGCAGGGCTTCGCGTTCACGGCCGTGCCCCCGAAGATCGAGGGCGCGGGCACCTTCACCGTGCGGGCATTCGCAGCGACCTGAGCAGCCGACACGACCATGAGATCGACGTTCGTCGGCAACTCGTACACGCTGACCCCCGTCGCGGAGACGGGTGAGCGGTTCTCGGACTTCGCGCCCTACGTGGGCGCAATCGACAACCGCGGGCTCGTCGCGTTCCAGGCGGCGCTCTCGAGCGGAGGCTCGGGGGTCTACACAGGCGACGGAGAGCGCGTCACGACGGTCGCGGAGTCCACCACCGGCCCCTTCGGCGGCGTCTGCAGTCACCCGGACATCAACCCGGATGGATCGTGCTGCTTCTACGCGAGCACCGGGCCGGAGTCGCAGGCCGCATTCGTGGTGCGTGACGGGGAGATCGCCTTCCTCGCCGGGGCTGCCGGCCCGCTCGGGCCCACCATGAACGAGGCGGGCGCGATCGCATTCCGCGCTGCCACGGCCGAGGGCGGCGAGGGCGTCTTCCTGTGCGAGGGCGGGGTCGTCACGACGATCGCCGACACGATCGCGAGGTTCGCCCGCTTCCACGGCCTGCCGGTCGTCGCCGGAGACGGCACGGTCGTCTTTCGCGCGGACGTCGAGGGCGGCGGAGAGGGCGTCTACCTGGGTGACGGCGCGACGGTGACGGCCATCGCGGAGACCGGAGGGACGTTTGGCGGCTTCGGCTTCTTCCCGTTCGCGAACGAGCCGGGGGCCGTTGCGTTCTGCGCGAGCCTGCAGGCCGGCGGAGCCGGCGTGTTCACCGTGGAGGACGGCGAGCTCACCGCGGCCGTCGACTCGAGCGGCCCCTTCGAGAGCTTCCGCGGAGCACTCCTCGACAGGGCGGGCCGGCTCGTGTTCTACGCAACCCCACGAGGCGGCGAGCTCGGGCTCTTCGCCGGCCCGGATCCCGAAACCGACTGCCTGCTCGCCGTCGGCTCGCCGCTCTTCGGCTCGACCGTCGCCGGCTTCGCACTCAACCCGGTCTCGATCAACGACGCCGGTCAGCTCGCGGTGCGCGTCGCGCTGCTCGACGAGCGCCAGCTCATCCTTCGAGCCGATCCGGGCTGACGGGTCGCGGACCGCGTACGATTCCTGCCATGGAGCTTCCCGTCAGCGCCCGCGAGCTGATCGAGTCCGGCGCCCTGGCACACCTCGTGACGCTGAACCCCGACGGCTCGCCGCAGGTCACCTGCATCTGGGTTGGGCTCGACGGCGACCAGCTCGTCTCGGCCCACCTGTTCCCGCAGCAGAAGCTCCGCAACGTCGCCCGCAACTCGAAGGTGGTGCTGTCGTTCGAGGGCACGAAGATCCACCCGCCCGGGCTGAAGGAGTACCTCGTCGTCCACGGCACCGCCGAGATCGAGGAGGGCGGCGCCCCCGAGCTCCTGCAGCGGCTCGCGCACGTCTACCTCGGCCCGGACGTGCGATTTCCGCCGATGGACGACCCTCCGCCGGGTCACAGGATGCGGATCACGGTCGACCGCCTCGGCGGCGTCGGCCCCTGGGCGCCGAGGTAGGGATCAACGCGCGGAGACGGTGATGCGATACGTCGCGTCACGGGTGCGCTTCGCGAGCGAGACAGCCAGGTAGGCCGTCGTCGCAGCACCGACGTTGACGAACGTCAGCGTCTCGGTCGAGCCCTGCGTCCTGCCCCGGGCGAGCCTGCCCTTGCCTGGGCCTGCCCCGGTGACCGTCGCGGTCGTGCGGGCCCAGAGCGTGAGGTCGGTCGTGGAAGCGGCGTTCGTTCCGACGGTGAGACGCCCGTTCTTCGGGACGAACACGGGGTACACGTCGCGCGGGTCCTCGAAGACGGTGATCCGTCCCGCCACACTCGCCGAGGGCTTCGCCCGCGAGGTCAGGACCGGAATGCCGTTGTAGTACGTCCCGCCCGGCCTGACGTAGTCGACGTCGTCGTTCGGCTCGGGCGAGTCCTTGATCGGCGCGGTGTAGGCGAGAGCCGCGGGGACGCTGAGCAGCCCGAAACCGCTCGCGTCGTCGCGCCCCGGCGGGACGATGTCCGTGGCCGAACGCCGCATCACCTCGAAGAGCTGGCTCGCGTCGAGCTCCGGCCGCACCGTCCAGACCCACGCAGCAGCACCGGCGACGATGGGTGAGGCAAAGCTCGTGCCGTCCTCCGATTCCCATCCCTGGCTCAGGGCGTCCGCGACGACGATGTCCTGCCCCGGCGCCGCCAGGTCGACGAAGCTCGAGCGGCTCGAGAACACCGCCACGCCGTTCCCGGAGTCCGTCGCCCCCACCGTGAGCACGTGCGGCAGGCTGGCCGGATAGGTGAGTCGATTCCCGGCGTCGCCGTCGTTGCCCGATGCCGCGACGACGAGCATGCCCTTGCTCACGGCCGTCGCGATCGCCTGCCGGATCGGTACCTCGGCGCTGTCGCCGCCGAGGCTCAGGTTGATCACTCCCGGGCCACCCGCCGTCGCGGCGAGCACACCCTTCACGATCTCGCTCGTCGCGAGTTGCGTGCCGCTGCCGATCGCCGAGTCCCAGCTCTGCAGCCGCGCCTGAGGATAGATCCCGACGATGCCGACACCGTTCTCCGCGGCTGCGATCAGCGACGCAACCGCCGTGCCGTGCACTCCCCCGAGCGGCTGGGGCTCCTGCGCGTTCAGCATCACCAGGTCGCCCCGGCCCGCCAACTCCGGATGGGTCACGTTGACACCGGAGTCGATGATCGTCACAGGCTTGCCTGCTCCCGGGGGAGTGAGCCCCACGACGCCGACCGCGGCGCGCCACCATTCGTAGGCGACGAGCGGGTCTGCGACGTCGGTCACGCTGAGGGTCCCCGCGGGACGGTCGGGCACGGCGAACCGCACCGCCCGACAGGCCCGGAGCTGGCGCAGCGCCCGCGGCGCCGCCGGGCCGTCCAGCGTGTAGAGGCGGAGGTTGCTCGAGACGGTCGTGGCGCCCGCCGCGCGAAGGATCGCCGCAGCGTCACAGGTCGCCGTCGGCAGGAGCTCGACGAGCATGCGCTCGCGTGTGGTCGCCGCCGGCGCAGGCAGGAGAACGACGCCCGCCAGGGTCGCCAGAAGCACCGCCCGGCCGGAGGCCGACGCGAAACGCGACGTCCGCCGGCTCACGCGGTCGGCAAGGCGACCGGCGCCGCCGACGAGCCTGCCGTCGCGCATCGCGAGCCGCCTCGGCGCCCGCGCCGCCAGGTCGGCGTCGTGCGTGGCGACGATGACCGTGGCGCCGTGGCTCGTCGCGAGACCGGCGAGAAGATCGATCACGTCGGCACCGGTCTCGGTGTCGAGGTTGCCGGTGGGCTCGTCGGCGAGGATCACGCGAGGGCCGACGACGAGAGCCCGGGCGATCGCGACGCGCTGCTGCTCGCCGCCGGAGAGGTGAGCCGGCAGGTGCGAGGCGCGGTCGGCGAGGCCGACCTCCTCGAGCAGCGCGAGCGACCGCGTCGCGCAGCTCCGTCGAGTCGACGCCGATCGGAGCCAGGCCCGCCTCGACGTTCTGGAGGGCGGTCAGCGTCGGGATCAGGTTGAACTGCTGGAAGACGAAGCCGAACGCGTTCAGCCGGAGCTCGGCCAGCTCGCCGTCGCCGAGCGCGCCGAGATCGCGACCCTCGAAGAACACGCTGCCCGCGCTCGGCCGGTCGAGCGCTCCGAGCAGCTGCAGGAGGGTCGTCTTGCCGGAGCCGCTCGGGCCCTCGAGCGCGACGAACTCGCCCGCTCCGATCTGGAGGTCGACGCCACCGACGGCCTCGATCACCGCCGGCCCGCGCTGGAAGAAGCGCTTGGCGCCCTTGACGTCGTAGAGCACGGCTTCCACTACTCGACCTGCCTCAGCGCATCGGCGGGCCGCAGCCGCGAGGCGCGGAACGCCCCTGCGGCGCCGGCGAGCAGGCCGCCGACGACCGCGAGCAGGAAGCCTGCGATCAGCACGCCCACGGCGATCGGCGCTGTCAGCGCGACCTGGTCGGTGACGCTGCGGGCGGTCACCTCGCCGAGACCGAAGAACCCGTCGCCGCCGCCCGTGCTCGAGCTCGCCGTCAGCGTCGGGCCGAACGCCCCGATCGCCGTCGCCACGACGACTCCCGAGGACGACGCCGAGCAGGCCGCCGAGGACGCCCTGCGTGAGCGACTCGCCGACGACCTGGCGCACGACCTGCCACTGCGTCCAGCCGAGCGCCTTCAGCGTGCCGAGCTCCCGCACCCGCTTGCCGACCGACGAGAGCGTCAGGAGCACTGCGAGCAGGAACGCGGCCACCGCGGCGAGCACGGCAAGCGCCGTGCCGAGCCGCTTCGAGAGGCTGGCGGCGTCGACGAGCGAGCCGCTGATCGAGTCGGCGACCTGCTGCGCGCTCGCGACCTGCGCCCGCGGATAGAGCGTCTCGATCTGCTTCTGCACCTCGCCGACCGAGGCTCCGTCGTCGGCGCGGACGAGCAGGACGTTGACGGTGCTCTTCTGGCTCGCGAGCACCTGCAGCTGCGCCAGCCCGACGTAGACGTCTGCCGTCTGGCCGCCGAGCGGCGGTCGCACGAGCCCGACGACCGTGAACGTCGGTGCCGTTGAGGTCGAGCTTCGAGCCGACCTTCAGGCCCTGGCGGCTCGCGTACGAGGCGGAGAGGAGCGCCTCGTGGGCGCCGCCGCCCTCGCTCGCGTCGATGAAGCGGCCGTTCGAGACGAGCGCGGAGGTGACGACGCCGATGCCGGGCGTCTTCAGGTCGACGCCGGCGATCGTGTAGCTGGAGCTCTTGATGTTCGTCTGCGGCGGGTTGACGACCTGCTGCAGCGTCTGCTCCGGCGTCGTGATCGTGGCGCGGAAGCGCTGCAGGCGCTCGGGCAGGCACTTGGCGAACGCGCTCCGGTCGCCGCCACCGCCGCCAAGGCCGCCCTGAGGCCCACCGCGCGGCCCGCATCGGGAGGCCCGCCGCCCGGCGCGCCGCCGACCTGGATTCCGGCCTTCGCGAGGCAGGCCTGCATCTTCGCGAACTCGGCCGCGGTCGGGCGCGTGAATCTGCCGGTCGACCTGAACCTGCTGGCCGCCGGCCTTGATCTTGGCGACGATCTTCGGCACCGTCCCGGACTGGTGCACCGCGGCGAGCACGAGGCCGCTCGAGACCGACTGCGACGCCGGCACCTTCGCGATCTGCGCCGCGGTGCTCTGGGGGAAGGTCAGCTGCGTGCCCGGGCAGGAAGAAGTCGTGGACGAACTGCTCGCCGGGCTTGCCGAGCTTCGAGAGATCCGTGATCACGGACTGATTCGCCTGGATCACCTCACGGCCACCGCCGCCGAACCCGCCGCCACCGGCGGCCGCCGCCCTGCGCCGCGTCCTGGCTCTCGCGGCTCCAGCGTCACGGTCAGATCGGTGCCGATGCTCGAGAGCGGGTCGAGCGCCTTCGCCTGCGCCTCGTCGAGCCCACGCGAGAGCGCCGACACGGCGATCACGAGCGAGACACCGACGGCGAGCCCGAGCACGGTCAGGATCGTGCGGCTCTTGCGCCGCAGCAACTCGCTCCGTAGGTAGCCGAGATAGAACATCCACCACCGATTCAAGCAGCGCCACCTGAGAGCCACCTGAGAGACGCCTGAGAGGCGGCTACGAGATCATGTGACAGGTGCTCTTACGATCGTCGCGCGACGGCCTCGGCGGCCTCGGCCGAGGTCATGACCTCGACGACCTCGAAGCGAACGAGGTCTGCCCACTGCGCGATCCACTCGTCGAGCAGGGCGCGGTCGGCGCACTCCATCACCTGGTAGCAGCGCGTCAGATCGGAGGTGACCCAGCTGCCGAGGTAGTCGAGCCCTTCGGGCGCGAGCCGACCCCGCTCGCGAAAGCGGGAGTAGACAGGCTCCGGGTCGCCGCCCTCGAAGTGCTCGACGATCATGAACAGCATCAGGTTCCTCCTCTGCCGGGGTGGTCGGCGCACCGATCGTCCCGGAGCTCACACACGAGCGTCGCCGCACGTTGATGATGGCATGACGACACTCACGGCTCCCACACACCTCACCGCCCAGCGCCTCGAGACACCACTCGGGCCGCTCACGCTCGTCGGATCGCCCGCAGGCCTGCGGGCGATCCTCTGGCCCGAAGACGATCCGGCGCGGGTCGGCCTCGTCGGCACCGCGTTGGCCGCCGCCCCGGTCGACGTGCTCGACGACGCGGCAGAGCAGCTCGCCGGGTACTTCGCAGGCATCCGAACCTCGTTCGACCTCCCGCTCGATCTCCGGGGAACCGCCTTCCAGCTTGCCGCCTGGAACGCGCTCGCCGAGATCCCCTACGGCGAGACGCGCACCTACGCCGAGCAGGCCGCGCTGATCGGTCGCCCTGCCGCCGTGCGGGCCGTCGGTGCCGCCAACGGGCGCAACCCGCTCTCGATCGTCCTGCCCTGCCACCGCGTCGTCGGGAGCGACGGCGACCTGCGGGGGTTCGCAGGCGGGCTCGTCGCGAAGGCGGCGCTGCTCGCCTTCGAGCACGCGCACGCTGCACGGACGCCCGGCTGACACGCCCCGGCGTCTACAGAAGCATCGACAAACGTGTCATGGGAGCTCTGCCGCCATGTCGGCCTGGATCTCTGGCTGCTCGAGCGCGCGTGCGTAGAGGCGCACGTCGTCGATGCGCCCCGCGAACCATTCGCTCGCCACGTTCGAACCACCGATTCGAAGCACTCCGGTCGACGGAGCCACCGCGCCGGTTGTCGCCCTCGAGGCCACCAGCGTGCCGTTCGCGTAGAAGCGCAGAACAGCGCTGTCGTAGGTCACGGCCAGGTGCGTCCAGGTGCCGGTGGCAAGACTGACCGGCGCCTGGATGCCCTGCACGGTGCCCGTGTTCACGCGGCCGCCCGGACGCGACGACCGATGGGCGTCCAGGCCGTAGCTGAGCGTCGCCGCCGCTTCCTTGACGACGACGGAACGGCTCGCGGATCCGAGTGACGTCGGGTACACCCACGCCTCGATCGTCATCTGCGTCGAGAGATCGAGGACGCCGGCGTCGGCGATCGTCACCCAGTTGCTCGTACCGTTGAACGAGAGCGCCCGGCCGGCCTTACCGCTGTTCGTTCGCGAGGCGCCTGTGATCGTGCCGGTATTGCCATTCGCCGATCCGTCGACGACGCTCGATCCACTCGACTCGTTGAAGTTGTACGCGGCGACGAGCGACGAGCGCCAACTCGCCTTCGCCACGGCCGAGCCCGATCTTCTCGTAGTACTCGATGCTGACCTCGTGGTCGCCGACGGCGAGGGTCTGCCGAGAGCGGTACGTCGTCGCCGACTGATCCTTCCATTGATCGATGGCGAGGGCGCCGTCGA
Organism: uncultured Thermoleophilia bacterium; assembly: GCA_963792455.1. GTDB lineage: Bacteria > Actinomycetota > Thermoleophilia > Gaiellales > Gaiellaceae > Gaiella. The sequence goes on along the minus strand of CAWBWA010000011.1, from coordinate 99,085 downwards.
CGCGGAGACGAACGCCGTCGTCGGCGGTGACGAAGAACGTGGTGGAGCCGGCCGGGAACGGGAAACGTCCCGTCCAGCGGACGGAGAAATTGTTGGCACCGATCCCCGTAACGGGGCTGCCGCTTCCCCAGTCGTTGGCGATCGAGCTCTCGCAGCGTGTCACGGTCGGCGAGCCGGTGAGTGTGCGATTGGCGAAGTACTCGGCCTTCCACTGGCCCGTCGGGCAAGCCGTGGAGTTCTGCACGGTGACGTTGATCGCCGCAGACGTTGCCGTGTTCCCGCTCGCGTCTCGCGCGAGCGCTGTCAGCGTGTGCTGCCCGGACGCTGCCGTGGTCGTGTCCCACGGCGCCTGATACGGGCTGCTCGTATCCTCGACACCCAGGTTCGCACCGTCCAGCTTGAACTGCACACCGGCCATACCTCCCGCGTCGGAGGCAGTCGCCTGAACGGTGACGGCGCCCGACACCGTCGACCCGTTCGCGGGAGCGCTGACCGAGACCGTCGGCGGAGTCGTGTCCGCGGCGGCGGCGTAGGTCGCCGTGTACGTCGTCGCAGCCGCAAGGGCCGTCACGTTGTGTGTCGCGTCGCCGCCGTCGGACCAGGACGCGAAGTCGTACGACGTACCCGCGAGAAGCTGCGGGGTCACCGCGCTGACCGAGTTGACGGAGCCGATGATGACCTCGCGCGTGAACGGCGTCGTGGCCACTTCTGCGCCGACAGCGAGCTGCAGGCCCGGCGGCGAAGAGGCGAACGTGAGGTCGACGGTGCGTGGCTGCAAGTCGAGCGAGGCGGTTGCCGTCCCGCCCTCCGCGTCGGTCGCGGTGACCCGCAGTTCGATGTACGAGGGGTACTCGTGGTCGGGCGCCGGGAACGAGCCGGCCGCGGTGTTGTCGAACGTCTGGTACGTGTGCGCGTGGCAGTTCGAGGGGCAGTGCTGGATCACCACGACCCAGTCGAACGCCGTGCCCGGCAGCTGGCCGTCCTGCGCATCGGAGCCGGTCGCCGAGAACGAGATCGGATCTCCGACCTCCCACGTCGTTCCGGCTGCGGGGGAGGCGATGGAGACGGTCGGGGCCGTATTCCCGGGCGTCACCGTCACCGGGCTGCTGGTGGTGGTATGCCCGTGGCCGTCGCTGGTCTGGAGCCTGACGGCGATGGTCCCGGCCGTAGCGTAGGTCCAGGAGGGCTGCGCGCCGGTGGCATCGTCGAACTGGCCGTCGCCGTCGAGGTCCCAGGCATAGGCGAGGACGTCGCCCGGGTCGGGGTCGCTGGAACCGCTGCCGTCGAACGTGACAGCAAGAGGCGCCGCGCCCGTGAGCGGAGCACCCGTAGCGACAGCCGTGGGCGGCTGATTGGCCGGACCGCCGCCGCACAGGAAGCGAGCGTCGCCCCAGTCCGCATGGTCGTAATCGATATCGTCGCCACCGTTCTGGACGACAAGGCGCAGCTGACTTGCGCCGGTGAGATCGGCATTCAGGGCAACCGCGTCGTCGGCCCCCGTCAGACGCGGACTGCTGACCCGCTTGGTGCCGTCCGCCCAGATCTCGAACACGACCGAGCCGTTGCCACCCACCACCTCGTCGTCGACACCGACCTGAGCAGCGAACGCCGTGCAACCAGCCGGAATGGCATAGACCACATCGGCAACCGCATGCACCCCCAGCCCCTTCGCATAACCGACACCATTGATCACGAGCGGCCCACCATCACCAGCCCCCGCCTCCCCATTACTGCGGTCGAGCTCGACCGGCCCCCACCCATTCGTCTCCGAGACCACCGGCAGATCACTCACAAACCGCGTCGAACCCGCCGCATTCGACACCGTCACCGTCACCGGGCTGCTGGTGGTGGTATGCCCGTGGCCGTCGCTGGTCTGGAGCCTGACGGCGATGGTCCCGGCCGTAGCGTAGGTCCAGGAGGGCTGCGCGCCGGTGGCATCGTCGAACTGGCCGTCGCCGTCGAGGTCCCAGGCATACGCGAGGACGTCGCCCGGGTCGGGGTCGCTGGAACCGCTGCCGTCGAACGTGACAGCAAGAGGCGCCGCGCCCGTGAGCGGAGCACCCGTGGCGACAGCCGTGGGCGGCTGATTGGCCGGACCGCCGCCGCACAGGAAGCGAGCGTCGCCCCAGTCCGCATGGTCGTAATCGATATCGTCGCCACCGTTCTGGACGACAAGGCGCAGCTGACTTGCGCCGGTGAGATCGGCATTCAGGGCAACCGCGTCGTCGGCCCCCGTCAGACGCGGACTGCTGACCCGCTTGGTGCCGTCCGCCCAGATCTCGAACACGACCGAGCCGTTGCCACCCACCACCTCGTCGTCGACACCGACCTGAGCAGCGAACGCCGTGCAACCAGCCGGAATGGCATAGACCACATCGGCAACCGCATGCACCCCCAGCCCCTTCGCATAACCGACACCATTGATCACGAGCGGCCCACCATCACCAGCCCCCGCCTCCCCATTACTGCGGTCGAGCTCGACCGGCCCCCACCCATTCGTCTCCGAGACCACCGGCAGATCACTCACAAACCGCGTCGAACCCGCCGCATTCGACACCGTCACCGTCACCGGGCTACTGGTCGTCACGTTGCCCGCGGCATCGCGAACCGTCGCGGTGAGGACGTGTGAGCCGTTCGCCACGGTGGTCGTGTTCCAGACGAAGGAGTACGGAGGAGACGGTATCTCGTTGCCGGAGTTGACACCGTCCACCTTGAACTGGACACCGGCGACACCGACGTTGTCGCCTGCCGTCGCTGAGACCGTGACCGAGCCGGACACCGAGACCCCGCCAGCAGGGGTCACGATCGAGACTGTCGGGGGCGTGGTGTCGCCACCCCCGCTAGAGGAGATCCGGCGCACGGCGCCACCGTCGAAATCGGGGTAGTAAAGTGCCCCGTCCGGCCCAAAGACGAGATCCACCGGGTTGGCCGCTCCGGCCGCGAAGGTCGACACCGTCGCCGGATCGGGAGCCCCGTTGCTGCCGGTGCGTATACGCCAGATGCAGTCGCGCGAGTAGTCGGCGAAAAAGAGAGCCCCGTCGTCGCCCACCGGGAAGTTCGAGCCCGTTTCGAACGCGAGACCGGCGATCGAGGAGCTGCCGGTCGCGCAGGCCTCGCCCGCCACGACTGCGGCAGCGTGGTTGTAGGCGAAAAACGGCGCAAACAAACCGGCGGGTTGCGCGTAGAGCGACTCACAGAGCGTCAGGTTTGCGCCGTCGTACCCACCCTGACGGCCCGTGCCCTCGTAACACGGCCAGCCGTAATTGTCGGCCGCCGCGTCCGGCTGGCTCGTGACGACGTCGATCTCCTCCCAGTCGCTCCAACCGACATCCCCGACCCAGACCTCGCTCGTACCCGGCTTGACGGTGATCCGGAATGGATTCCGGAAGCCGTGCGCGATGATGCGGCGTGCGTTCGGATCCGAGCTGAACGCGAGTGGGTTGTCCGGCAGGCCCACGCCCGTCGCCGGGTCGACACGGAGGATCGAGCCGTTCAGCCCCGCCGGATCCGCGGTCGTACGGACGTCCTGGCTCCGGAGTGCTCCACCCTCGGCGCCGGGTGGGCTCATCGCGCCGCCGACGCCACCGGGCGGATCGCCACATGGATTCACCGGCGAGCCGTCCTGGCCGTAGTCGGTGAAGTTGAAGCTCGCACCGTCGCCGCTGCTCACATAGAGAGCGCCATCGGAGCCAAATGCGAGCGACCCCACCGAGTGGCTCGGATACTGCTGACACCAGTCCTCGATCAGCACCTGCTCGGGACCCGTCATCGAGTTCCCGTTCGCCTGCAATCGTGACAGACGTCCGCTCACGACGCATCCGTCGCCGGTAGCTCCCGGCGGGGTGGGACAGCCGTCCGAGTCCGACCCGACGGATCCCCACCGGGGCGCGTTGCCGCCGATCGCGGCGTCGTACGTGTAGAGGACGTAGACGCTGGGATCGTTCGGGAAGCCCGGCGCGAGCGCCAGGCCGAGGAGACCTCGGTCCCAGAAGTTGTGGACATTGGTCCGCAGGTCGGCGAACACCGTAGGCGTCGTGTCCGTGAGGCCGTCGAAGACCTTGATCAGGCCGCTCTTCTCGGCGACGAAGACGCGACCGTCGGTCGAGAACCGCACCACCGTGGGGTTCACGAGGCCGCTGAGCACGACCGTCTCCTGGTATCCGGCGGGGAGTGTGGTCGCACCGGCACCGTCGGCTACGACGCTCGAGAACGCGATCGCGGCAAGTGCCACGCCGGCGACGACCGCCAACCGGACGGTCGCTCGCTCATCCCTGCCCAGGTACCTCACCGCATCCCCCTTGCCGCACGCCAGGCTGAGTATGGGCCGAATACCGGTCGCTGTCTACTCGACGCGAACGCGGCGCTGCTTGCCCCGGAGCGCGAAACCGTGGTGTCCGGCTGAAGCCGGATGCCGAACACGCCTGGCGCGGACGGCACCTGCCCGTGACCCTGCTACCCTCTTCTCGCCCGGTCGCGCTAGGTGGGGAGTCAGCGGTTCCCTGAACCCGAAATCCGCTCCAGCGGGACCGAACGCCGTCCGAGGGACGGTTTCATCGGGATTGGGTCTGCGCACGAGGTGTTGACAGGTCGGGTCCCGCGCACTGGGAGCGTTCGAACCGCGTCAGGTCCGGAAGGAAGCAGCGCTAAGGACTCCCTCTCAGGTGCCGCGGTTCCGCCCGGCCCGAGCCGGCGACGCAGATTCCTCCGGGGAAGCCCGCCTCGACGACGGAGCGCGCGACCGGGCATAAGCGTCGCAGGGTGCCAGGCTTCAGCCTGGCACCCTGACCCATCTACCCAGCCGGATGCCAGGGTTTCGCGCTGCCGAAAGCCCGGACGACAGGCTGAAGCCTGTCGCCAGCGGGCTCTCAATGGTGTAGGACCTCCGGTGCGTGTTCAAGACGATCATCGAGCCGTTCCGCATCCACTCGGTCGAGCCGCTGCACCTCACCACGCCCGAGTACCGCGCCGCGGCGATCCGCGACGCCGGGTACAACGTCTTCGGGCTCCACTCGGCCGACGTCCTCGTCGACCTCCTGACCGACTCCGGCACGGGCGCGATGTCCCGCGACCAGTGGGCCGCGATCCAGCGCGGCGACGAGAGCTACGCCGGCTCGCCGTCCTGGTTCGTCTTCCTCGAGGCGGTCCGCAAGCTCTTCCCGTTCGAGCACGTGATCCCCACCCACCAGGGCCGCGCCGCCGAAAAGATCCTGTTCGCGGCGATCGGCGGCCCGGGCAAGGTCGTCCCCAACAACACGCATTTCGACACGACCCGTGCGAACGTCGAGTTCACGGGCGCCGAGGCGATCGACCTCGTCATCGCCGAGGGCAACGACCCCGCGGCGGAGCATCCGTTCAAGGGCAACATGGACGTGGAGGCACTCGAGCGCCTCATCTCGGAGCGCGGCGCCGAGAACGTGCCGGTCGTGATGATCACGATCACGAACAACTCCGGCGGCGGACAGCCGGTCTCGCTCGAGAACCTCCGTGCCGTGCGCGCCGTCTGCGACCGCCACGGCGTGCCGCTGTACCTCGACGCCTGCCGCTTTGCCGAGAACGCCTGGTTCATCCGTGAGCGCGAGCCGGGCCAGGGCGAGCGCGACGTCGCCGACATCGTGCGCGAGATGGCAGGACTCGCCGACGGGATGACGATCAGCGCCAAGAAGGATCCGCTCGCGAACATCGGCGGCTGGCTCGCGACGAACGACGACGCGCTCGCCGAGCGCTGCCGAGCGCTCCTCGTCCTGACGGAGGGCTTCCCGACCTACGGCGGGCTCGCCGGGCGCGACCTGGAGGCGATCGCACAGGGCCTCACCGAGGCCGTCGACCACGACTACCTCCACTACCGGACGCGCTCCACCGCCTATCTGGGCGAGGGGATCCAGGCCGTCGGGATCCCCATCGTCAGGCCCGTGGGTGGCCATGCCGTCTACATCGACGCGCGGACGCTGCTTCCGCAGATCCCCCCGCTCCAGTATCCGGGGCAGGCGCTCGTCGTCGCGCTCTACGAGACCGGCGGCGTGCGCGGCTGCGAGATCGGCACGGTCATGTTCGGACGCCAACCCGACGGAACCGAGAGCCCCGCGGCAATGGAGCTCGTGCGGCTCGCGATCCCGCGCCGCACCTACACGCAGAGCCACGTCGACTACGTGATCGAGGTATGCGCCGCGGTCGCGGAGCACGCGCCGGAGCTGACCGGCTTCCGCATCGTCGAAGAGCCGGCCCAGTTGCGGCATTTCACGGCGCGCTTCGCGCGCGCCGACTGACCAACCCGTCGGTCACGCCGCGTCTGCGACAATCGCCCCGATGGCCGCCCTCTACCGCACCTACCGCCCGCTCGACTTCGGGCACGTGGTCGGCCAGGAGGTGGTCGTTCGCACCCTGCGCAACGCGATCGAGCACGGACAGGTGCGGCAGGCCTACCTCTTCGCGGGCCCGCGTGGCACGGGCAAGACGTCGCTGGCGCGGATCCTCGCGAAGGCGCTGAACGCCGAGGGTGGCCCGAACGCCGACTTCGAGCCCGCGAATCCGATGGCGCAGGCGATCGCGAACGGTAGCTCCCTCGACGTGATCGAGATGGACGCCGCGTCTCAGCGTGGCATCGACGACGTGCGCGAGATCCGCGAGCGCGCCGTCCTGCAGCCGGTCGAGGGCGGCTACAAGGTCTACATCATCGACGAGGCTCACCAGCTGACCTCCCAGGCCTGGAACGCCCTACTGAAGCTGATCGAAGAGCCCCCACCCCACCTCGTCTTCGTCTTCTGCACGACCGATCTCGCAAGCGTGCTCCCGACGGTGCGCTCGCGCTGCCAGACGTTCGTCTTTCAGCGGCCCCGGCTCCAGGAGCTCGTCGCCGTGCTGCGGCGCGTGTGCGAGGGCGAGAGCATCGACGCACCCGACGCGGCGCTCGCCCTGATCGCCCGCGGCGCGCACGGGTCGTTCCGCGACGCGGTCTCCACGCTCGACCAGCTGGCCGCCGCAACCGGCAGCACGATCTCCGTGCAAGACGTGCTCCAGCTCGTGGGCGGGATCGAGGAGGACTCCCTCTTCCGCCTCTGCGACACGATCGTCGACCGCGACACCGCCGGCGCCCTCGTCCAGATCGAGGAGCTGGCCGAGCAGGGTCAGGACCTGGGGCGGCTCGTGACGGAGCTGATCGAGCATCTCCGGCAGCTCCTGCTCGTGCAGCACGTCGGCCACGTGCCGGAGTCCCTGCCCGTCACGGAGGAGACCCGCGAGCGGCTCCGTGAGCAGGCGAACCAGCTGCCCGAGCCGACGGTGCTGCGCCTGATCGACCTCCTCGCGATCGCCGTGGACGACATGCGCCAGGGCGGCGACCCCCGCCTGCCGCTCGAGCTCGCCCTCGTCAAGATCACCCGCCCCCAGGCCGACCTTTCGCGCGACTCGCTCGCGCACCGGCTCGAGCTGCTCGAGGCCCGGCCCCACGGCGGCTTGGCCGCGCCGGCGGGGCCGCGTACGGCGCCCGTTGCGGCACCAGCGCCCGCCGCGCCTGCGGAGCCGCGCGCCGCCCCCGTCGTCGCTGCCGCGCCCCACGTCCTCGAGGCGCCCGCGGGGCCTCCGCCCGCGATGGCCGACGTCGCTCCGGCACCCGTGTCGCCCGCGTCGCAGCCCGCACCCGGCCTGCCGCCGCTCGAGCTCGACCAGCTCCGCGACGCCTGGCAGCGGGATGTCGTGGACGCCGTCAGGGACCGGTCGATTCCGATCTCGACCCTCGTCGCCGAGGCGCGCCCCGTCGAGATCAGCGGTGACACCGTGACGATCGAGTTCGCCCCTGCGGCGGGCTTCCACCGGGCGCAGATCGAGGACCCGAAGAACCTCGCGCTCCTGCGCGACGCGCTCTACGAGGTCACCGGACGGCGACTGACGGTGGTGACGGTCGTCGGTGCGCCGCCGGAGCCCACCGAGCCGGAGGACGTGCGCGAGCTCTCCGAGGAGGACGTGATCTCATTGCTCAAAGACACATTCGACGCAGAGGAAGTGGAGGAAGGCTGATGGCGAAGTTCGACATGAACGCGATGCTGAAGCAGGCTCAGCAGATGCAAGCCCAGATGCTCGAGGCACAGGAGCAGGCGAAGCAGGAGATCGTGGAGGCCTCCGCCGGCGGCGGCATGGTCACCGTAAAGGCGAACGGCGGCGGCGAGCTCGTCGAGATCCGGATCGACCCGAAGGCAATCGACCCCGACGATCCCGAGATGCTCGCAGACATCGTGATGGCGGCAGCGAACGAGGCGCTCCGCTCCGCGAGCGAGCTGGTCGAGTCGAAGATCCGCGGCCAGATGCCCGACCTCGGCGCGCTCGGCCTGCCCGGGATGTAGAGGCGGCGACAGGCTTCAGCCTGTCGCCGGGGTGAAGCCCGGAGACAGGCTGAAGCCTGTCACCGCCTGTCACCGCGGGCGCCCACGGCCCACTTCACCCGGGCGATGTCCTCGCGCTCACGCTCGTCGAGCGTGAGCGCGATCCGGCGGAGCTCCGCCTCGTGCTCCGGGATCCAGCGGCGCTCGATCGCCCGCTGACGCCTCGCGGTCGCCGCCAGCTCCGCCTCGATCGCCTCGTGGGCGGCGCGCGCCGCTGCGTAGTGCGCGGCGGCGACAGCGGCGTCCGCGTGCGCCCGGGCGGCGAGCGCGACGACGGAGCCGCCTCCGAGAGCGACGAGATCCTGCGAAGGGCGGGAGTGGACCGACGCTCCGGCCGGGAACACGGTGCCGAGCGCGTTCCGCCACTCGACCGCCACGTCGCAGCGGCCGGAGGGCGGCGAGGCCGCGAGCCGCAGCCGCCGTTCGCCGGCGATCGCGAGCGCACGGTCGTTCCACTCGGTCGCCAGGCGCGCCTTCGACTCCCATTCACGCGTGGCGGCCGCGAGAATCCCGGACAGCCGTTGCTGCTCGCGGAGCAGCGCCTGGCGCTTCTGGTCGAGCACCTCGACGCCGCGCCGTGCGACCTCGAGACGTCGCACGAGCCACAGGCGGCCCGCCCTACCGGGTGGAGCCCTGAGGGGCATCGTGTCCTTCCCGGTAGCCGGCCGCGAGCGACGCCTCCGACACCATGGTCAATGCGGCCCGCGGCATCACCGAGGCCACCTCCCAGCCGCGATCCAGCGTCTCGTCGAGCGAGCGGGTCTCGTCGGCGCCCTGCTGCACGAAGCCTGCCTCGAACGCCTCTGCGAAGCCGAGGTACCGGGCCTCGCCCGTGCCGAGCGCGTCGGCCCCGACGACTTCTGCGAGATCGGCGACACGCCGCGCCTGCGCGACGAGCGCGTACAGCTGCGCCGACAGCTCGAGGTGATCGCCACGGGTCTTTCCCTCGCCGGCGCCGAGTCGCATCAGCCGCGAGAGGGAGCGAAGGGGGTCGAACGGCGGGTAGACGCCGCGCACGTGGAGATCGTGGGAGAGCACGACCTGCCCCTCGGTGATGTAGCCGGTGAGATCGGGCACCGGATGCGTGATGTCCTCACCGGGCATCGTCAGCACCGGGATCTGCGTGACCGAGCCGGGCTTCCCGTGAATCCGCCCGGCACGCTCGTAGAGGCTCGCGAGATCGCTGTAGAGATAGCCGGGATACCCACGCCGGCTCGGGATCTCCCCCCGGGACGATGCCACCTCCCGGATCGCCTCGCAGTAGCTCGTCATGTCGGCCATCACGACGAGCACGTGCCGGCCCCGGTCGAACGCGAGGTGCTCCGCGACCGTCAGCGCCAGCCGTGGCGTGACGATCCGTTCGACGAGCGGGTCGTCTGCCGTGTTGAGGAAGACGACCAGGTCGTCGGTCGTCGCCCGTGTCTCGAGCCGCTCGCGCACCGCCGTCGCGTCGGCGTTCGTCACGCCCATCGCCGCGAACACGACCGCAAAGGGCTCGTCCTGCACCGTCGCCTGGGCGGCGATCTGGGCGGCCAGCTCGAGGTGCGGCAGGCCGCCGACGGAGAAGATCGGGAGCTTCTGGCCCCGCACCAGGGTCGCCAGCCCGTCCACGACCGAGACACCGGTGAGGATCGGGTCCGACGGGGTCGCCCGGTAGGCCGGATTGATCGGCCGGCCGCCCACCTCCCGGAGGTCGGCACTGCGGACGGGCGGACCGCCGTCGAGCGGCGCTCCGCGGCCGCTGCAGACACGTCCGAGCCACGACTCGCCCACGGCGATCCGCATCGGGCTCCCCTGGAATGCCACCCGCGTGCCGTCGAGCGACATGCCGCTCGTCCCCTCGAACACCTGCACGACGGCAAGGTCGCGGTCGACCTCGAGCACGACGCCGTGTCGGATCTCTCCCGACCCGAGCCGCACCTCGACCACCTCGTCCCAGCCGACGTCGCGCACGCCCTCGACGATGAGCAGTGGCCCCTTGATGGACGTCGCCGTCTCGTACTCGAGCGGAGCCGAGAAGCTCATGCGATTGCCTCCAGCGATGCGAGAGCCTGCACGCCGATCGCCTCGACTCCGGCCGCGTCGTCCGGCAGCGTCGTGTCGCGCGCCCGACTCGCGATCGAGAGATCGACCTGCTCGACCCTCGCGGCCGGGATGCCGCGGGCGACGAGGCCGAGACAGCAGTCGCGGACGTCCAGAACGAGCCGGAGGAGCGCGTCCTGCTTCGCGGGCGAGCACGTCGCGTCGTTCGGGCTCAGGCTGCTCTGCTGGAGCACGACCTCGCGGAGCAGCCGACCGGCCAGCAGCACGATCCGCTCCGTGTCCGGAAGGGACGTTGCGCCGACCAGCTGCGCCACGGACTCGAGGTGGTCCGCGTCGGCGAGGAGGCGCAGCGCCTGCTCCCGCCTGGCTCCCCAGAGCGGCTCGTGACCGGCGACGTGCCACTCCGCGATCCGCTCGGCGTCACGCGACGACGAGTCGCGCCAGCTCACGGCCGGGTAGTGCCGCGCGTACGCCAGGTCGGGGTCGAGCGACCAGATGCAGCGTGCAAACCGCCGCGTATGGGCGCTGACCGGCTCCGTCATGTCGCCCCCCGGCGGTGAGACGGCGCCCAGAATCGTCACGGAGGCGTCGTCGCCGGCCAGCGTCCGCATCCGGCCCGAACGCTCGTAGAAGGCGGCCAGGGCCGTCGCGAGACCGGCGGGATAGCCCTCCTCGGCCGGGAGCTCGCCCGTGCGCGATGCCACCTCGCGCAACGCCTCGGCCCAGCGGGAAGTCGAGTCGGCGATCAACACTGCGTCGTATCCCATGTCCCGGTACAGCTCCGCCACGGTGACGCCCGTGTAGATGCTCGCCTCCCGCGCGAGGACGGGCATGTTCGACGTGTTCGCGATCAGGACGGTGCGGTCGAGGAGCGCCCTGCCTGTCCGCGGGTCGTCGAGGCGCGCCATCTCCTCCAGTACGTCTGCCATCTCGTTGCCACGCTCGCCGCAGCCGACGTAGACGATCACGTCCGCGTCGCACCACTTGGCGATCTGCTGCAGGAGCACCGTCTTGCCGGTGCCGAAGCCGCCGGGCACGGCAGCGCTGCTGCCGCGGGCGATCGGGAAGAAGAGATCGAGGGCACGTTGCCCCGTCAGCAGAGGAACGTCCGCCCGCAGTCGCTCGCGTACGGGGCGGGCGCGGCGCACGGGCCAGTAGTGCGCAAGGGCGATCTCGGCTCCGTCGATGCGCGCAATCGGGTCCGCGACCGTAAGCTCGCCGGCAGGGGCGATCCAGTCGATCGTGCCACCGCTGCCCGGTGGGACGGTCACCCGGTACGTGATCGCGGCGGTCTCGGGCACCTCCCCCAGGAACGAACCTGCTTCGACCCTGTCGCCGGCAGCGACGAGCGGTGTGAACGGCCAGCGGCGCTCGACCTCGAGCGTCACTCCGCGCCCTCCGTCGTGCAGCGTCTCGCCCGCCCCGGAGAGCCTGCGCAGCATGCCGTCGAAGACGCCCCCGAGCAGCCCCGGGCCGAGCTCGGCCTGCAGCGGATGGCCCGTACGCACCACGGGATCTCCGGGCCTGAGCCCGCCCGTGTACGCGTACACCTGAACCGTGGCGGTACCCCCGTAAAGGGCGATCACCTCGCCCGGCAGCCGGTCCCGGCCCACCTCGACGAGCTCGAGCATGCCCGCAGCGAGATCGTCGGCCTCGACCACGGGCCCGTTGACGCGGCGGACCTGCCCGGTGCTCATTGCCACAGTCGCTCCAGCTCGTCACCGAGCGACGCGATCGCGCGATCGGCGAGCGCCGGCAGCGTGTAGTCGACGGACACCCGCCCCTTCCGGCCGATCACCCCTCCGAGCGCCGGTGGGTCGATCTCCACCTCGGCATCGGGGCCGAGCTGCTCGCGCGCCGTCCGGGCCAGGCGGTCGAGCAGCACGGGATAGGTGCTGTCCTCCTGGAGGTGAAGGACGGCCTCCCGCGATCGCAGCTGCAGCTCCTCCACCTGCCGGTTCTGCGCCCGGAGACGCAACTCGCGCGCCCGGCGCGTCGCCGTCGCGCGCCGTCGCGCCGCCTCCTTCGCCGCTGCACGCTCGCCCTCCTGGCGACCGGCCCGGGCCAGGGCGTGAGCCTTTGCCTCGGCTTCGGCCAGCGTTCGCGCGCACCTGCCGTCGACCGCTGCAAGGCGTTCCCGCACCTCCGCCTCCGTCTCGGCCCGGAGCGCAACCCGCAGGGGCTCGAGGTTCATCCGGGAATCACCGCCCAGAGCCGGTCACTGGGAAGAAGAGGATCCGGAAGCGCCCGGCGCGCCTCGGCGGTGAGCAGGACGACGGCGACGTCGTTCGGAAGATCGTTCCAGGCACGGCGCACGGCCTCCGGAGTGCAGGCGTCGAAGACCTCGACCCCTGCGAGGGAATACCCCGCGAGCTCTGTCCAGCGGCCGACGGCTGCGATGCTGCTCATGCCTGCCCGATCAGGATGATCGCGATCACGAGCCCGTAGATTGCGATGCCCTCGGCGAGCCCCACGAAGACGAGCGACCGGCCGAACATCTCGGGCTTCTCGCTCACGGCGGCGAGGGCGGCAGCACCGGTGTAGGCGACCGCGAACCCCGCCCCGATCGCCGAGCCGGCCACCGCGATCCCTGCGCCGAGCAGCGCTGCCCAGGAGTTGCTCGTCGTGCCGGCATCAGCCGCCTGCGCCGGCTCGACGACACCGAGCAGCAGCAAGGTGCCGAGCGCCATACCGCCCAGCAGCAGCGCAGCGTTGACGGCGAGCAGTCGGCGGAAGCCGCGCGCAGGCGCCCGGCGCAGAGCAGCGGTCGTGACGGCGAACACGACGACGAGCACGGGGAGTGCCCACAGGATCGAGCTGATCATGACGCCTCCTTCGGAGAACGGACGGGCATGGCCCACGGCGCGAATGCGTGGCCCTCGCCGGAGAAGATCCTCGAGTAGAGCTCGTAGTACTCGAGTCGCAGCGCCTGGACGCCGGTGACGAGCGCCTCGAGCGCGAAGGTGACCGCGTTGCCGCCCAGGAACACGAGCGTGCCCAGGACGACGCCGACCGGGCCGCCCCAGAGAGCGCTCGCGGCCTCGAACACGACCAGCCCGAGCGCCGCATGCATGAGACCGAAAGCAGCGAGCCGCGTGAACGAGACGAGGTTCGAGAACAGCCGGACGACGGCGTCGAAGAACTCGACGCCGGCCTGGGTCAACGCCGCGGCACCGTGCCCCGCCTCGAGCACGAGGCCGACCGCGAGGAGCACGAGGCCGACGCCGCCGACGACCGCCCCGGCGACCTCGAGCGCGAGGAGCTCCGCGTAGACACCGCCCGCGAGGAGCAGGCCGCCGACGAAGACCATCAGTCCCGCAACGCCGAACTGGCCGAGCAGCGCCTCCCTGAAGCCCCCACGCCGGCACCGGTTCACGATGCCGAGCAGGTAGCTGATCGTCAGCAGCACTGCGCCGACCGCGAGGCCGACGAGCAGCAGCGTCACCGGCTCCTCCAGCGGGTCGAGCCAGAGCGTCGGCACGAGGCCGGTCGGGCCGAACGCCTCGCCGTACAGCAGGCCGAAGAGCATCCCGGCGAGGCCGGCGGCGAACGGGATCACCCACAGGCTCCGCATGGACGCGAAGCGGCCCTTCCTGCGGCTGCGCAGCCAGAGCGACAGCAGCACGAGCACGAGACCGTGACCGACGTCGCCGAACATGATCCCGAACATGAGGACGAAGGAGACGACGGTGAACACCGTCGGGTCGAGGTCGCCGTAGGGCGTCGTCCCGTAGCTCTGGACGAGCGGCCGAAACGGCTGCTCCACCTTCACCGGGTTCAGCAGGGTGGGCGGCTCGACCCAGGCGGGGCGCGGCAACTCGACTGCCGCCGCGCCGATCCCGGCGAGCCGGTCGTTCAGGGCGGCCAGAGCATCCGTCGGCGCCCATCCGACCCACGCGATGAAACTGCCGTGCGGGACGGCCAGGAGGGCGTGCCGGACGAGCTCGACCTCCCCCTCGAGCAGGTCGCTCGCCCCTGCGGCCTCGAGCGCGGCGATGTCGGGGCAGCGGTCGAGCACGGCCGGCTCGACAGCCGCCCCTCCCGTGCGCCGGACACGCCGCAGCGCCTCGACCGCCTCCCCCTCCGGGGGCGGCAGGCTGCCCACGAGCTCGACGACCCCCGACCGTGCGAGCTCGACGAGTGCCTCCCGACCCCGGGGTCGCGGTACGACGACGGCGATCCGGCTCATCCGCTTCGGCAGGACGAGGTCAGCAGAGGGCATCGAAGACCTCCCTGGCCGTCGCTCGCCCACCCTGAGCGGCGGCTGCGAGCGCGACGGTGAGCAGCATCGCGTCGACCGTCAGCAGCGCGACCGCGCCGATCGCGACCGCGCTGCCGCCGAGACTCGTCCGGATCAGCAGCTCCGCGTCGGCTGCGACTCTGCGCCACCAGGCGAGCTCGGCTCGCCAGAGGTCGGTGGGGTCGTCGAAGCCGTCGAGCGCCCAGGCCGCAACCGTCGGAAGCTCCTCGCGCAGCTCGGCGATCGACGCCGCGCCGGCCCACGACTCGCCGAGCCGCACGCGACGCACGAGGTCGTCGTCGACCGGCCGTTCGGCGACGAAGAGCTCACCCGCGAGGAGAAGTGCCACCGCCCCCGCGGCCCAGGCGCGTGCAACCGGCACCTGGGTCGAGACCCGCCGCGCCCAGGCAAGACGGAGCGCGAGGTGGACAGCGTCCCGGTCGTCGCTGCCCGGATCTCCCCAGCTCGAGGCTGTGAGCAGGCGGCGCATCTCGTCGGCGCTCTGCGCGGTACCGGCGCTGGCCCAGACCGAGGAGAGCATCCCCAGCTCGTACGGAGTGCGAAGCTCTGCGCCCGTGAAGTAGGCGAGCCGATCTTCGATGTTCACGAGCTCGAACCAGCCGGCGAGCGCGCGCATCGCCGCTGCCCCGTCCCGGGGGAGCCACGCGGCGAGCAGGCGGATGCGAAGGGCAAGCGTGGCGGCGACGGCGCGCTGCGCCGCCTCGAGGCTCGCACCACGCGCCTCCACGGCCGCGCCGGTGGTGGAGAGGAGACCGACGGCCTCCTCCAGCGAGCCGGCCTGCGCGACGAGCAGCGCCGTCTCCGGGCCTGCACGATGCTGGAGGAGCAGGCGCGCGCGGACGCTCCCTGCGACCCAGGCGGCGGCCATCACGACGCCTCGAGCACGCGTGCCACGACCTCGTCGACGAGCCCGGGCAGCCGCTCGCGGCCTCTCTCGTCGATCCTGCGTGCATCGGCTTCGGCCCGTGCCACGATCTGTGCTGCCTCGACGTCGGCCGCGCGCAGGCCTGCCTTCAACGCGTCGCCGCGCTCCGAGTCGGCCTGGCTCCTCGCGGCGGCCAGGATCTCCCTGGCGCCTTCCTCCGCCTCGTGGAGGCGATGCGCCGCCATCGCCTCGGCATGCTCACGGACCGCGGCGGCCTCCAGCTCGAAGGCGTCGAGCGCAGCGAACACCGGAGCGAGCTCGAGCGTCGTCTCCTCGCCGACCGCCGCGGGTACCCCCGCAGTACCGCGAAAGCGCTCCAGGATGCTGCCAACCGGTCCCGCAGGAGCATGGCGCGCAACAGGCGCAACAGGAGGTGTGGCTGTTTTCTCAACCACGTCACGAACAACGTGGCACATGCCACTGCCGTGCGAATCGGGGTCGCCCACGGTTTCGGGTGTGGGCTTCCCACACGCGAGATCGGCGGCACCTGCCCCGCCGACGACCGTCTCAGGCGGCGATGCGCCCGCCGAGATAGTCGACGAGCTCGTCGATCGTGAACAACCGCGCCCAGTCGGCTTCCGGGATGTCGACCTGCAGCAGCTCGTGCACGGCGATCAGGAAGTTGAGCGAGTCCATCGAGTCGATGTCGAGCTGGTCTCGCAGGTTCAGGTCGGTCCTGAACGTCGCGAGGTCGGTCTCGGGTGCGACGTCGGTGAGCGCCTGCAACACGGACTGGGTGATCTCTTCCTGCGTCATAGCTCCTCCGGCTCTTGCAGTAGGCGGTCGACGGCCGCGAGGAACTGGCTCGCCCGGTGGCCGTCGGTGACTCGGTGGTCGGCGGACAGGCTTGCGTTCACGACCGGGCACGGCAGGATCTGTCCCTCCGAGATCCACGGCCTCTCCACGAGCGTGCCGAACCCGACGATCGCGACCTGGGGTGGGAAGATGACGCCGAAGATGCTCTCGACGCCGCGCTCGCCGATGCTCGTGACGGTGATCGTCGGCTCGGACATCTCCGAGCTCCTGAGCGAGCCGGCCCGCGCACGGGAGACGAGATCGCGGAAAGCGTGCATCAGCTCCTCGACCGTGAGCTCGTCGGTGTGGTGGATCGCCGGCGCGACGAGGCCGCCGCCACGAAGTGAGATCGCGACGCCGACGTTGACGTCGTCACGGCGGACGAGCTCGTCACCGCTCCAGACGGCGTTCAGCTCCGGTACCTCCCGCAGCGCGAGGGCAACGGCCTTGACCATGAGGACGCCGTGCAACACCCGTTCCGTCACGGGGCGGCGCAGGTTCTCCTGGCCGAGCCACGCGAGCGACCTGCTCATGTCGATCGTCTGTCCGAGGTAGAAGTGAGGGATCTCGCGCTTCGACCGGCTCATCGAGGCAGCGATTGCCCGGCGCATGGCGGCATTGCGCTCCGCGGCCGGCGAGAGTGGAGCCGCGGGCGCTGCTGTCGGCGCTGCTGGGGCCGGCGGCGCGGCGGCGACGGGCGGCGGCGTGGGCGGAGCAGCCGCGGCAGGCGCCGGCACGGGTGCCGGCGCGGGTGCGACCTTCTGCGCCGCCGCGTCCCGGGCCGCGGCGGCAGCCTCGACGTCGCGACGCTGGATGCGACCGCCGGGGCCGGTGCCCTGGAGCCCTTCGACCTCGATCCCGAGCTCGTGCCCGAGCTGCCGGGCAGACGGCGAGATCAGCAGATGGTGCTCGGCGGCCGCGGAACGCGCCGCGGGACCTGCGGCCGGGGCACTCGGTGCGGCCTGCTCGGCGGGCGCGGGCGCCGCAGGGGCAGCGGGCGCAGGAGCCGAGGGCGCCGGTGCGGCGCCTTCCTCACGGATCACGGCGAGCGGAGTCCCGACCGGCACCTCGGTCCCGGGCTCGACCAGCACCTGGTCGACGACGCCACTCGTGAAGACCTCGACCTCGACGTCGGCCTTGTCGGTGTGGACGATCGCGATGATCTCGCCACGCTGCACGGCGTCGCCGGGCTGCTTCAGCCACGCGGCCAGCGTGCCGGCGCTCATGTCGGCGCCGAGCGAGGGCATCACGAAGTCGGCCATCAGAACGCCATCTCCGTCACCGACGCGACGACGCGCTCGGAGCTCGGCAACGCCGCTTCCTCGAGGTGCTTCGCATAGGGCATCGGCACCTCGACCCCGCACACCCGCTGCACGGGCCAGTCGAGCAGGTCGAATCCCTGTTCCATCACCTGCGCGCTGATCTCCCCTGCCAGCCCTCCCGTCTTCCAGCCCTCGTCGACGATCACCATCCGGTGTGTCTTCGCGAGCGAGGCCAGGATGGTCTCGGTGTCGAGCGGGCGCAGCGTCCGCAGGTCCACGACCTCGGCCGCGAGCCCGTGCTCCTCCTCGAGCGTGGCGGCAGCCGCGAGGCACTTCCCGAGCGAGCCGCCATACGTGACGACGGTCACGTCCGAGCCTTCACGGCGGACGGCAGCATGCGAGATGTCGACCGCCCGCGGCTCCTCGTCGATCTCGTCCGTCAGCGGGTAGAGCAGCGCGTGCTCGAAGATGAAGACGGGATCGGGCTCCTCCAGCGCGGCGAGCAGCATGCCGCGGGCGTCGGCGACGGTCGCCGGCGCGAGCGCCTTGATCCCGGGGATGTGGGCGTACCAGACCTCGAGGCTGTGCTCGTGCTGCGCCGCCATCTGGCGGCCGCCGCCCGTCGCCATCCGGACGATGATCGGGACGCTCAGCTGCCCTCCGGACATGTAGCGCATCGTGGCCGCGTTGTTGACCACCTGATCGAGCGCGAGCAGGCTGAAGTTGATCGTCATCACCTCGACGATGGGACGCATCCCGCCGAGGGCGGCGCCGATCCCCGCGCCGACGAAGCCCGACTCGGAGAGCGGGGCGTTTCGCACGCGCTCGGGGCCGAACTCGTCGAGCAGCCCGAGGCTGACGGCGAACGCGCCACCGTAGCCCCCGACGTCCTCGCCCATCAGGAAGACCCGCTCGTCCGTCGCAAGCGCGTGGCGCATCGCTGCGCGCACGGCCTCGCGGTAGGTGAGCTTGATCGTGCTCACCCGGCCACCAACGTGTACACGTCCTTCGTCAGGTCCTCCAGGGGCTCGATCGGCGCCGCCTCGGCAGTGGCGATCGCCTGGTCGAGCTCGACGGCGATGTCTGCCTCGATGGAGGCGAGGTCGTCGTCGGTGAGCAGCTTGGCCTTGCGCAGCCGCGCCTCGAAGAGCGCGATTGGATCGCGCTCCTCCTTCCAGTGCTCGACCTCGTCCTTGCCACGGTAGAGGTCCGGGTCCGCCATCGAGTGGGCGCGGAAGCGATAGGTGTGGAGCTCGAGGAAGCGCGGCCCGGGCTCGGCGCGCACCGCCTCGGCGGCGCGCCTGGCCGCCGTCTCGACCGCGACCACGTCCATCCCGTCGACCTCCTCCGCCGGCATCCCGTAGCTCTCTGCCCGGAGATGGATGTCCGGTTGCGCGAGCTCGTCCCGGATCGACGTGCCCATCGCGTACTCGTTGTTCTCGCAGAGGAAGAGCACGGGCAGCTGCCAGAGCGCAGCGAGGTTGAGCGATTCGTGGAACTCGCCCTCGGCGACGGCGCCGTCGCCGAAGAAGCAGGCGGTCACCCGCCTGCGTCCCTGCAGCCGGTCGGCGAGGGCAAGTCCCACTGCGATCGGGAGTCCCCCGCCCACGATCGCGTTCCCGCCGTAGAAGCGGCGGGAGATGTCGAAGAAGTGCATCGAGCCGCCGCGCCCACGACTGCAGCCGGTCGCCTTGCCGAACATCTCCGACATCAGGGAGGCGGCGGGCAGCCCGCGGGCGAGTGCCTGTCCGTGCTCGCGGTAGGTCGCGACGATTGCGTCGTCGGGCGTGAGCGCCTGCATGACGCCGACGCCGACCGCCTCCTCGCCGATGTAGAGATGGAGGAAGCCGCGGATCCGGGTGAGGCTGTACTGCTCGGCGGCGCGCTCCTCGAAGCGCCTGATGCGAAGCATCTCGCGCAGGAGGTGGAGCGAGTGCTCGCGCTCGAGCGCCGGCTGTCGCGGTGGGCGCCTGGACGCGGCCGGCTTCCCGGCCGGAGGGCTCACTTGGCCTCCTCCAGCGTCGAGACGTCGCCCTCGTCCAGGCCCAGCTCGCGCGCCTTGAGGAGACGGCGCATGATCTTGCCGCTCCGCGTCGTCGGCACGGTCTCGACGAACTCGATCTCCTTCGGCGCGACGGCAGCGCCGAGCCGCACGCGCGCGTGGGCGAGCAAGTCCTTCTCGAGCTCACGCGTGGGCTCGAAGCCCGGCTTCAGGGTCACGAACGCCTTCACCACCTCGCCGGCGACGGGATCGGGCTTGCCGATCACGCCGGCCTGGGCGACGGCCGGGTGCTCGAGCAGCACGCTCTCGACCTCGAACGGGCCGATCAGGTGGCCGGAGCTCTTGATCACGTCGTCGGCGCGGCCGACGAACCAGAAGTACCCGTCCGCATCGCGTCGCACGAGGTCGCCGGTCAGGTACCAGCCGTCGTGGAACGCGCCCGCGTACCGATCGGGCTCGTCGAGGTAGGTCCGGAACATGGACGGCCAGCCGGGCCGGAGCGCCAGCTCGCCCTCCTCACCGGCCTCGGTCACCTCGTCGACGCCTCCATCCTCGCGGCGGTGCACGACGCCGGCCTCGACGCCGGGCAACGGCCGTCCCATCGACCCGGGGCGGATGTCCAGCGCGGCGAGGTTCGCGACCATGATGCCGCCGGTCTCCGTCTGCCACCAGTTGTCGTGGAACGGCAGCCCGAACGCGTCCTTGCCGAAGACGACGCCCGACGGGTTGAGCGGCTCGCCCACGCTCGCGAGGAAGCGAAGGGACGGGAAGTCGTGCTCGCGCACGAGGTCGATGCCCGTCTTCATCATCATCCGGATCGCGGTCGGTGCCGTGTACCAGACGGAGACCTCCTCGTCCTCGAGGATCCCGTACCAGCGCTCCGCGTCGAAGTCGGCCTCGTCGACGATCATCGTGACGCCGTTCGAGAGCGGCGAGATGATCCCGTACGAGGTGCCGGTCACCCAGCCGGGATCGGCGGTGCACCAGAAGACGTCCTCGGGATGGAGATCGAGTGCCAGCCTGCCGGTGACGTGGTGGGAGACGATCGCGTTGTGCACGTGGACCGCGCCCTTGGGCTTGCCGGTGGTGCCGCTCGTGAAGTGGACGAGCGCCCTGTCCTCGGGGTCGGTGGGACCGATCGTGTACGTGTCGTCGGCGGCGGCCATCAGCCGCCGGTAGTCGTGGGTGCCGGGAACGTCCGTCTCGGTGCCTCCCTCGCCGACGAGGATGACGTGCTCGAGCTCCGGCAGCGTCGACCGGATGCCGGCGACCTTCCGCTGGTAGAGCAGCTCCGTCGTCAGCAGCGCCCTGGCGTGCCCGAGCGCGAGCCGCGTGTGGATCGGCTCCGGGCCGAACGCCGAGAACAGCGGGCTGAAGACACACCGGTGCTTGAGCGTTCCGAGCGCTCCGATGTAGAGCTCGGGGATCCGCCCCGCGAGGCCGCCGAGAAGATCGCCCGGCCCGAGGCCGAGCCCGCCGAGCATGTTCGCGAAGCGGCTCGTCTCACGGCCGAGGTCGGCGTACGTGAAGTCACGTACCTCCCCGCTCTTGCCGAGCCACCGCAGCGCGAGATGCTCCGCACGCGCTCCCACCGCGTGACGGTCGACGGCCTCGTGGGCGATGTTCAGCCCTGCCCCTCCGGGCAGGCCGTCCAGCTCTGCGCGGGCCTGCTCCCAGAAGCCCGGTGCGCGCGCCGCCTCGTAGTCCACCAGGTTCGGCGTCACCTTCAGTGTGCGCGGGTCCTTGATGATCGTCTCGAATGCCACGGCTTACTCACCTCGAAACGCACGTTGTGGATCGTCTTGAGCATCTTCCAAGTGACAAGGGGGCCCGGGCATCGGGCAATGCGCCGATCTCCGGTTCGGGCAACTACGTAGCGCGGGAGTTCCCTGACCGCGATCAGGGAGTTGCCGGATGTACCCGGTGGCCGCATCGGCGAGGATCGTGACGGACCGGTCACCCGGAGAGGAGTCGATCATGGAGGTCAAGCGCAAGTTCTGGGTCGAGCAGCGCTCGCACGCGATCTGGGCCGTCGAGCTGCACGACCACCTGCCGGCGCGGTGCTACGGGCCGCTCACCCTGGACGAGGTCGACGACGACATGATCGAGAGCTTCGACTACTCGACCGGTGGCGTGGCCTGGATCCGGGAGAACGAGGAGCACTTCACGGCGCTCGTGCCGAGCGTGCCGGAGATCCCGGGCACGTAGGGGCCCGCTCGAGACAGGCCGGAGCGACCCGGGCCTAGGCTGCCGCAGCGAGTTGCTCGCCGGGCTCGAGCGGCCGCGGCAGGATTGCCGGTCGCTCCACCCGGCGGAGCTTCGGCCGCCGCCGCAGCTGCATGCCGACGATCGCGGCGACGACGAGCCCGGCACCCACGAGCTGCGGCGAGGTCAGGTGCTGCTTCAGCACGATCGCTGCGAGTGCGATCGTCACCGGCACCTCGACCGTGACGAGCAGCGAGGCCGTCGAGGGACCGACGAGACGGACGCCCTTGAGGAACGACGTCACCGCGAACACCGAACCGACGAGTGCCGCTCCGACGAGGCATGCGAGGCCCGAGACGCCGCCGACAGTGCCGAGCGAGCCGAGCAGGCCACCCGCCGCGAAGAAGGACGTCGCAGCCCCCATCGTCAGGAAGGCGGCGAGTGCGATCGGATCCGCGTCGTGCAGGAGCCGATCCGAGAGCAGGATGTAGACGGCGTAGGCAGCGGCGGAGCCGAGGGCCATCCCGACACCGACGAGGTCCGGGTTGACGGCTGCCCCGCCGACGAGTGCCACGCCCCCGAAGATCCCCACGAGCGCCAGGAGACGCCGGCGCGTGAGGCGCTCGCGACCGATCATCGCGGCGACGCCGACAACGAGGACGAGATGCGCGTAGTGGACGAGCGAAGCGAGGGGCGCCGACGTGCGCTCGAGTGAGCCGAAGAAGAGCGCCGAGTCGAGTGCGTACACGACCGCGCCGAGCACGAACGCGCCGAGTGCAGCGCGCAGCGGCACCTGCACCATCTTGCGCCGGGCGATCACGACCAGCAACAGGGCAGCCGCGAGGTAGCGCCACGCGAGCACCCCGGTCACCGCAGCACCGTGCGCATACGCGACCTGGATCAGGACCGGGGAGACGGAGAACGCCACTCCTGCGGCGAGGCAGAAGAGGGTGCCGCGCACCTGGGGGAGGCGAAGGCGAGCCATGACGTCAAATGTACGGATGGTTGAACAAAAACCCCTCCCTGAGTTATCTTCTCGTGATAAAGGTTTTTCCTATATGACGATTCAGCAGCTCAGCTACTTCCTCGCGACCGTCGAGCACGGCTCGTTCAGCGGTGCCGCGCGCGCGCTCTTTCTGACGCAGCCGTCGATCTCGGAGCAGGTACGCCAGCTCGAGGGCGAGCTCGGGATCGCCCTCTTCGCCCGTGCCGGCCGGGGGCTCGTGCTGACCGAGGCGGGCCGTCGCTTCCGCCCCGAGGCCGAGCGGGTTCTCGCCGACGTCGACCGGGCCCGCGACGCGGTCGCCGAGGTGCGCGACCTGCGCGGCGGCACGCTCGGCTTCGGGATGTTCGGCACCGCGTCCGCCTACCTGATCGCCGACCTCGCGGCCGACTTCCGGCGGAAGTACCCGGACGTCCGGCTCAGGCTCGTCGGGCTCAACTCCTACGAGGTGGCCGATCAGGTGCGCAACGCCACCCTCGAGGCAGGGCTCATCGTCCTGCCCGTCGACGACGCCGGGCTCGACCTCCGCGTTGCGCGTGTCGAGGAGCTCGTCGTCGTCAGCCGCGATGCTGCTCGTGCCCTCGAGCCCGTCACGATCGAGATGCTCGCCGAAGCCCCCCTGATCCTCTACGACGCCCAGTACGGCGCCCACGACCCGATGCGCCGCCAGCTCGTCGACCGGGCGCAGCGGGCCGGGATCACGCTGCGGCCGGTGATCGAGGTGGAAGGGATCGAGGCCGCCGTCGGGCTCGCGCGGCGTGGCCTCGGCGACACGATCGTGCCGCGAGCCGCGATCAGCCGCCAGGGCGGGCGCGGCCTGCACTTCGCGTCGTTCGCCGAGCCGCTCTACGACACCTTCGCCTTCATCGCCCGCTCCGATGCGCCGCTCTCCCCCGCCGCGCGCGCCTTCGTGGAGATCGCCGAGCGGCGGCTCGAGCGCGTGGCCGAGGCAGCCCTGTACGCGGCAGGCACGTCCGAGACGGACTAGTACGCTCCATCTTCATGCTCAGCCCCGCCGTCGACAACCTCGTCGCCCAGCTGACCCGGCTCCCCGGGATCGGCACGCGCACGGCGCAACGCCTGACCTTCCACCTCCTCTCGGTCTCGCAGGAGGAGGCGCTCGCGCTCGGTCAGGCGATCGCCGAGATGAAGGAGCGCGTGCACTTCTGCCGCGACTGCGGCAACCTGACCGAGGACGAGCTCTGCGCCGTCTGCACGGACCCCCGGCGCGACCGCACGACCGTGTGCGTCGTCGAGCAGCCCGTCGACGTCGTCTCCCTCGAGCGGACCCACGAGTACCGGGGGCTCTACCACGTGCTCGGCGGCTCCCTCTCCCCCCTCGACGGCGTCGAGCCGTCGGATCTGCGCGTCGGCCAGCTGCTCTATCGCGTCGAGCAGGGTGGCATCGAGGAGGTCGTGCTGGCCACGAACCCGAACATGACGGGCGAGGCGACGGCCGCCTACCTCGCCGATCGCCTACGCGATCGCGTCCGCGTGACCCGGCTCGCCAGCGGGCTGCCCGTCGGCGGGGACCTCGAGTACGCCGACGAAGTGACCCTCGGACGCGCCCTCTCGGGCCGTCGGCCCGCGTGAGCCCGGGTATCCTCGCGCGATGCGCGTTCTCATCACCGGCTCGAGCGGCCAGATCGGCACCAACCTCGCGCTTCGCCTGCTCGCCGAGGGGCATCAGGTCTTCGGCGTCGACAAGCGCCTGAACGGCTGGACGGAGGAGTTCCGCTACCTGCTGCAGGATCTGTCCGGGCACTACGCGGCGATGGAGGGCGGGATCGGCGGCGTCGAGTACCCGCCTGCCGACGTGGTCGTGCACCTTGCCGCCCACGCCAAGGTGCACCAGCTCGTGCGCGAGCCCGCCCGAGCGCTCGAGAACATGACGATGACGTTCAACGTGCTCGAGTACTGCCGGCAGACGCGGACGCCGATCATCTTCAGCTCCAGCCGCGAGGTCTACGGCGACGTCCACCGGTTCCAGACCGAGGAGGGAACCGCCGACTTCGCCTACGCCGAGAGCACGTACTCCGCGTCGAAGATCGCCGGTGAGGCCCTCGTCTACGCGTACGCGCGCTGCTACCAGCTGCCGTACATCGTCTTCCGCTTCTCGAACGTCTACGGGCGGTACGACAACGACCTCGGCCGGATGATCCGGGTGATCCCGCTGTTCACCCACCGGATCCTGCGCGGCGAGCCGATCACCGTGTTCGGCGGCAACGACAAGGTGCTCGACTTCACCTACGTCGACGACTGCGTCGAGGGGATCTTTCGGGGGATCACCGGCCTGACGGACGGCAGCGTGCGCAACGAGACGATCAACCTCGCGTACGGGCAGGGCAACACGCTCGTCCGCGTGGCAGAGCTGATCGGGGAGGCGACCGGCAAGGAGCCGGACATGACGCTCGCACCGCCGCTGCTCGGTGAGGTGACCCGGTACGTGGCCGACATCGGCCGCGCCCGTGGCGTGCTCGGCTGGGAGCCGTCCGTGCCGCTCGACACCGGGATCGCGCGCAGCGTCGCCTGGTTCAACGAGTGGCGGCAGGACCACCCCGAGGAAGACCGAGCTCTCGAGCTCGAGGGCTCGGAGCTCGCCGGCGAGGAGACCGCGCGGTTCTTCAAAGCCTGAGCTGCGGCGACCGGCGGCGACAGGCTTCAGCCTGTCGTCCGGGCTCAGACCTTCTCTACACTTCCGCCATGTCCGCACCGCGCATCGGTGTCGTCGGCGCTACGGGCGCGGTCGGCACGATCACACTCGAGTTGCTCGCCGAGCGCGGCTACGACGTGCGCGCCTTCGCCTCGGCGCGATCGGCCGGCTCGCGCCTGCCGTTCGGCGACGACGAGATCCTCGTCGAGGAAGCATCGCCCGAGGCGCTCTCGGCGGGAGACGTCGACCTCTTCCTGTTCTCGGTCGGGACGGGCGCGAGTCGCGAGCTGGTTCCGATCGCCTCGGCCGCCGGCGCGATCTGCATCGACAAGTCCTCCGCCTACCGGCTCGTCGACGGATATCCGCTCGTCGTGCCCGAGGTGAACGCGACCCGCGCGCTCGAGGCTCTCGAGCGCGACCGGATCGTGGCGAACCCGAACTGCTGCACGATCCCGCTCACCTGCGTGCTCAAGCCGCTGCACGACGTCGTGCCCCTGAGGCGGGTGCACGTCGCGACGTACCAATCCGTCTCCGGTGCCGGCGCGCAGCGGATGGAGCAGCTTCGCGCGGAGCCGTCGTCGGAGCACAACCTGGTGATGGACTGGTCGTGGGAGGGCGACGAGTCCGACGAGGAGTCGAAGCTGCGCGCCGAGACCCGCAAGATCCTCGAGCTGCCGGAGCTCCCGATCAGCGCGACGTGTGTGCGCGTGCCGGTGCTCGTCGGTCACTCGGAGGCGATCTGGGTCGAGTTCGAGGAGCCGCTCTCGCCCGCCGACGCGACGGCGATCCTCAGCGAGGCTCCCAGCGTCGACGTCCTGCGGCTGCCCGGCTTCCCGACGCCGAAGGACGCGGCCGGCGGCGACGAGGTGCTCGTCGGCCGGATCCGCAAGGACGAAGGGACTGCGAACGGCCTCGCGCTCTTCCTCGCCTGCGACAACCTCAGGAAGGGAGCGGCACTGAACGCGATCCAGATCGCCGAGGTGCTGCTCGCCGGTGCAGCTGCCGCTGCCGCCTAGAGCTACGGCCTTCGCCCTCGCCTGTGCGCTCGTGCTCGCGCTGGGCGCAAGCGGCGCGATCGGCAAGGCATCGCCCCGCACGGCGACGCTGATCGCCGTCGGCGACATCGCTTCCTGCGCCTCGGGCGGCGACGAGCAGACCGCGGCACTCGTCTCCGCGCTCCCCGGCCCGATCGCGGTGCTCGGAGACATCGCGTACGACAACGGCACCGCCGAGGATTTCGCCAAGTGCTTCGACCCGAGCTGGGGGCCGCTCGTCCCGCGCATCCGGGCGGCACTCGGGAACCACGAGTACAACAGCGGCACGGCCTCCGTCGCGATCGACCGCTTCCGGTTGCCGCAGCGCGGGTGGTACAGCTACGCCCTCGGCGCCTGGCACGTGATCGTGCTGAACTCGAACTGTGCCGAGGTCGGTGGCTGCGAGCGTGGGTCGGCACAATGGCGCTGGCTCCGGGCCGATCTGGCCGCGCACCGGAACCGCTGCACGCTCGCGTACTGGCACCACCCGCGCTTCAGCTCCGGCGCCCACGGCTCGAACGTCGCCTACGCACCGTTCTGGGACCTCCTCGCACGCGCCAAGGTCGACGTCGTCCTCCAGGGCCACGATCACCACTACGAGCGCTTCGCGCCGCTGCAGGGCATCCGCTCGTTCGTGGTCGGCACCGGCGGCAAGAGTCTCTACCCCACCCTGTGGCGACGGTCTGGCAGCATCGTGCGCAACAGCAGCACCTACGGCGTGCTGCGGCTCACGCTCCGCCCCGCGGGCTACGCCTGGACGTTCCTGCCCGTTCCGGGCAGCACGTTCGGCGACGCCGGCACGGCGCGCTGCCGCTGACGGCCGTGGAGAGGCCCTACGGAGCGGGCACCGAGGCGCCGGGAGGGACGAACGCCTCCTGCACGACCCTGAGCACCTTCGCGCGCCGGCCCTCCTCGACGGGGGCGAGGCCCGTGAGCTCGAGCCGGCAGAGCTCGACCCGGCCCTGAGACCGCACCGTCGTGAAGCCGAAGTCCTCGAGGAAGGCGCGCGGGAAGACGGTGCGGTGGACGAGCAAGCGCCCGGTCAGCGACTCCCCCTCCGGGTAGCGGTACGAGAAGGCCTCGAGCGCCTTGGCGCCCTGGTCGCGGGCCTCGCCGATCGCGGCGAGAAACAGCGACTTCACCACCCACTCCGCACCCGCCCTCGTCAGGTAGGCGCAGGTGACGAGCACCGCATCGTCCGACGGCGGGCCCGCCGGCAGGTCCGCCGCCCGCGGGAAGAACCCGGCCGGCCCGTACTGCATCGAGCCGAGCACCGAGCCGTCGTCGTCGTAGTAGATCGTCCCCCACTCGCCGGACTCCTCCTCGACGCGCTCGATCCAGCGCTCCTTCGAGGCCGTCCTGTTGCCCCGCGACTGCCACCACACGCACTCGCGGCAGACCGACGGTGCGGTCGCGATCGTGCCCCGCGTGAGCCCGGCGACCCGCGAAGGCATCGGTGCTAGGAGCCTTCCGGCGGCGGGCCGATGTCTGCCACGATCACGTCCACCGTGGCCGGCGGGAGATCCGCCATGCGGCCGAGGTACTCGGCCACCCGCTCCTGCACCGCGCCCCGACCACGGGCGCGTTGACGCCCCAGTCGACGGCCAGGTGGAGCTCGAGGGAGACGACGCCGTCGGCGTTCGTCACCTTGACGCCGTTGTGGCGCGGGCGCGTCCCCTCGACGAGGCCGTTCACGCCCTCGATCTCGAGCGCTGCATCGGCTGCGTAGCTCGCGAGGATGTCCGCCGAGATGAGCGAGTGGCCTTCCATCAGCGGGATTGTTGCAGTCAGAGGTTTGCTGTGGGGTGCGAGTACGTCTGGGGAGGGCCTGCGCGGCGGAGCACGAGCTCCGTCACCTCCGGCCGGGCGAAGAAGCGGAGGGGTACGAACGTCGTGCCGGTACCCGGCGAGACGTGCAGCACGCCCCCGCTCGTGGGGTAGATACCCGCGACGAACCGCGCACCGAGATGCGCCAGGGTGACTCGTCCGCCCGGGATACGGGAGCACGATCTGACCGGCGTGGAGGTGGCCCGCGAGGACGAGGTGGAAGGCATTGTCGGGGAGCCGGCGCATCGATGCCGGGGAAGTGGCAGAGCAGGATGCGGAGGTCGGCTGCGCGCGTCGGCGAGCTCCCACGGCCGCTCCGTCTCACGCGGGTAGCTCTCCGCGTCGACGCCCACGATCTGGATGCGCCGGCCGGCACGCTCGACGGTCACGGCCTCGTCCCGGAGCAGCACTCCCACCTCGCCGAGCCCGTCGAGCTCCGCCGCCCGCGAGAACGGATCCCGGGTGACGGCGACGTCGTGGTTGCCGAGAACGACGAAGGGCCGCTCGAGCGTGCCGAGCAGCCGCACGAGGAGGGGCACGCCGCGCGGGTGCGAGACGAGGTCTCCGGTGACGCAGACGAGATCGGGCCGCCGCCCGGCCACCCAGGCCACGGCGCGCTCGGTCGCGCCACGGCCGCGCGACGGCACGCCGAGGTGGAAGTCCGAGAGGTGTGCGATCCGGAGGCCGTCGAGCTCCTGCGGCAGCCCCTCGATCTCGACCTCCAGCACGCGCGTCCTGAGCCACCCGGCCTCGAAGAGGCCGTAGGCGACGAGCGCCAGCGCGAGGAACGCGAGTGCGGCGAGCCAGATCATGTGCGGCGGCGACAGGCTTCAGCCTGTCGTCCGGGCTTCACGATCGCGGACGTCAGATGGAGAGCTTCTCGATCACGGGGTCGACGGAGACGACATGCCGCTTGAACTTCAGCTCGGCGTCGGTCAGCCCCGCCGCAACGCCGACGAGCTGCGAGAGGTGCAGGATCGGCATCGCGAAGTCCTTGCCCGTCTGCTTCTTGAGCTTCGACTGCCAGGCGTCGAGCGACAGGTGACAGAGCGGGCACGGCGTCACCATGGCGTCGGCGCCGGCCTCCATCGCCTGCTCGATCGGCTGGATCAGCTCGGCCAGCGCCGTCTCCTCGCGCGCCTGGATGATGGGGAAGCCACAGCACTTGATCTTGGCGGGATAGTCGATCGCCTCACCGCCGCAGGCCTCGATGATCCGCTCCAGCGAGCTCGGCTTGTCGGGATCCTCGAAGCCCATCAGCTTCGAGGGGCGCAGGATCTGACAGCCGTAGAACGGCGCGATCTTCAGTCCCCGGAGGCCCTTGTGCGCGACCGTCTGCAGCGTCCCAAAGGACTCGCCGGCGATCAGCCAGAGGAAGTGCTTCACCTCGACCGTGCCCTGGTAGCGGGGCACGCCGACCTGCTCGAGGTTGTCGTTGATGCGCTCGCGGAGGTCGTCGTCGATCTTCAGCTGGTGGTTCGCCTGCCGCAGGTTGAGGGTGCAGACGTTGCACACCGTCATCAGCGTGTCGCACCCGGTCGCCTCGGCGTACGAGAGGATGCGGGCGTTGAGATGCAGGTAGTAGTCGGGCTCGGCCTCGTGGATGTCGCCGGCGCCGCAGCAGGTGACCGACTCGAGCTCGATCAGCTCGTAGCCCACCTTCGGCGCCAGCGCCCGGGTCGAGATGTCGAGCTCCTTCGCGGAGAGCGAGGCGAGGCAACCCTTGTAGTAGGCGAGCTTCTTCACGATGTGGTGACCTCCTCGGTCTCTTCTCGCTCGCTCGGCAGGAACGGGCGCGGCGCGGAATCTGCTTCGTCGTACGGCGTCCGGCCCTCGGCCGCCTCGTGGTGGGACTCGATCCGGCCGAGCGCCTTCTCGCCCTGCACGATCCCGGCGGCGCCGTCGCGCCCCTGGGTCTTGACGAGGTCGAAGAGCGCCCGCGACTCGTGCACCTCCGCCGCGACGTGCGGCGGGAACGGCGGCGGCACCTTGCCCTTGACGGCGAGGCCCATCGCGAACTTCATCTCCTTGATCGACGCGAGCAGCCCCTGGGTCTTCGGGACGAGCTCGGTCTCGCGCAGCCAGCCCGTCGTCTTCGCCGAGGTGACGAACCACTTCGCGTGCTTCGCGCCCATGTCGCGGTCGATCCCGTTCTTCATCGCCTCGGCCCCGAGCTTCGCGATCGCATCGCGCGGGTCGACGCCCTTGGGGCAGCGCTCGTTGCAGAAGTAGCACCGCGTGCAGTCCCAGAGCCCGTGTGGCTCCGAGTACTTCTCGAGGCGCTCGATGGTGGCACCGTCGCGCGGGTCGCCGACGAAGCGCATCCCCTTCGCGAGGGCGGCCGGCCCGAGGAAGTCCGGGTCGGACTCCATCGAGTTGCACTCGGAGACGCAGCAGCCGCAGTTGATGCAGAGCGACTCCTTGTGGATGACGTCCATCTTCGGCTGCTGGACGACGTTCTCGCGCTCCTGCGCCTGGTCGTAGCGCGGCTGCAGGTACGGCTCGACGGCGCGCATCTTGGCCCAGAACGGCGCCATGTCGACGACGAGGTCCTTGACGATCGGCAGGTTGCCCATCGCCGAGATGACGGGAACCCGCCCCTCCTGCGCGATGTCGTACATCGGCACCCGTGCAGGCGAGCACGGCGCCGCCGTCCATGCGCATGCCGCAGGAGCCGCAGATCATCATCCGGCAGCTCTTGCGGTACGCGAGCGAGCCGTCGTGCTTGTCCTTGACGATGTCGAGGCAGTCGAGCAGCGTCGCCTCTTCGGGAGCGTCCACCTCGTACTCGCGGAGGGCGCGCTCGCCGGTCTTCGAGTCGTACCGCCAGATCTTGAGCCCAACCTGCATCAGTACTTCCTCTCCGTCGGCTCCCACTTCGTCATCCGGACTTCCTTGTAGGAAAGATCGACCCTGTCGCCCACCCAGCGCGAGATCGAGTGCTTGAGGAAGTTCTCGTCGTCGCGATCCGGGAAGTCGTACGGTCGCGAGTGCGCGCCCCGGCTCTCCGTTCGCGCGATCCCCGCCGTGAGCATGCAGTCGGCGATGTCGAGCAGGTAGCCGAGCTCGATCGCCTGCGTGAGATCGTTGTTGAAGACGTCGCCCTTGTCGTCGACGACGATGCCGGCCTCGTAGCGCTCGCGCAGCGCGGCGATGACCTCGATCTGCCGCTCCATCTTCTCGGCGCCGGCGGAAGACGCCGAAGTTCTCGAGCATCGACGTGCCGAGCTCGTCCCGGATCGCCCACGGCCGCTCGCCCTCCGTGTTCGCGAGCAGCGACTTCACCCACGCCTCGGCGTCGGCGCGGGCGGCCTCGCCGCCACCGTTCACGGCCGGCGCGCCGAGCGCGTACTCCGCGGCCGCGTGGCCGGAGCGACGGCCGAAGGTGATCGTCTCCATGAGCGAGTTCCCGCCGAGGCGGTTGGCGCCGTGCACCGAGACGCACGCAGACTCGCCCGCGGCGTAGAGCCCCTCGACCTCACTGAGGCCCCAGTTGTCGGTCTCGACGCCACCCATGTTGTAGTGGGCGCCGGGCCGAACCGGGATCGGCGCGTAGATCGGGTCGACACCCGCATAGGTCATCGCGAGCTCGCGCGAGCCCGGCAGCTTCGTGAGGATCTTCTCGGGGCCGAGGTGGCGCAGGTCGAGGAAGACCGAGCCGTTGACGCCGCGGCCGGCCTCGATCTCGGTGGTCTCGGAACGAGAAACGACGTCGCGCGAGGCGAGCTCGAGCGCGTTCGGGGCGTAGCGCTGCATGAAGCGCTCGCCCTCCTTGTTGATCAGATAGCCACCCTCGCCGCGGCAGCCCTCGGTGATGAGGATCCCGCTCGGGTACATCGTCGTCGGGTGGAACTGCATGAACTCCATGTCCTTCAGCGGCAGCCCGGCGCGGAGCGCCATCGACATGCCGTCGCCGGTGCAGGCGTAGGCGTTCGTCGTCGCCCGGAAGACCCGGCCGACGCCGCCGGTGGCGAGGATCACCGACTTGCCGGTCAGGAGCTTGACGCCGCCGTTCATCAGATCCCACGAGATGACGCCCGTGCAGCGGCCACCGTCGATCACGAGCCGGAAGGCGAAGAACTCCTCGTAGACGACCATGCCCTCGGCCATCCGCTTCTGCAGCTGCTCGTAGAGCACCTGGATCAGGACGTGCCCGGTGATGTCGGCCGCGTAGACGGTGCGCGGCGAGCCGGCCGCGCCGAACGGTCGCTGGTCGAGCCGACCGTCGGGGTTGCGCGAGAACACGCAGCCCCAGTGCTCGAGCTGGTAGATGTCGCCGGGCGCCTCGGCCGTGAAGATCTCGATCGCGTCCTGGTCGCCCAGGTAGTCGGAGCCCTTGACCGTGTCGAACGCGTGCTTCTCGGGGCTGTCCTCGGCCGCGTTGCCGAGCGCAGCGTTGATGCCACCCTCTGCCGCGCCGGAGTGACTGCGCGTCGGATGCAGCTTCGAGATCACGGCGACCTTCGCGCCCCGGTCGTGCGCCTCGATGGCGGCACGCATGCCGGCGCACCCGGCGCCGACGACGAGGACGTCGTAGGAAGGCTCCATGGGAACGGAAACTACCCGATGCCGGCGACGAGAGGCCCCGTCAACCCGCTTTCGGCCCGGCGTTGCTGATGGCCTCGCCCGCGTCGGCGGCGAACTTTTCGAAGTTCGCCGTGAACATCCCGGCCAGCTCGTGCGCCTTCGCGTCGTAGGCGGCGGGGTCGCTCCAGGTCGAGCGCGGATCGAGGAGCGAGCTCTCGACCCCTGGCACCTCGACCGGCACGTCGAAGCCGAAGACGTCGTCGACGCGATAGTCGACCCTGTCGAGCTCGCCCGACAGGGCGGCGTGCAGCAGCCGGCGGGTCGCCTGGATCGGCATCCGGTGCCCCTCACCGAACGGGCCACCCGTCCAGCCCGTGTTCACGAGCCACACGGTGACGCTGTGCTCGTCGAGCTTCTGACCGAGCATACGGGCGTAGACGGCCGGCGGCTGGGGCAGGAACGGGGCGCCGAAGCACGTCGAGAAGGTCGGCTGCGGCTCGGTGACGCCCATCTCGGTGCCCGCGAGCTTCGCGGTGAAGCCGGAGAGGAAGTAGAAGAGCGCCTGGTCGCGCGTCAGCCGCGCGATCGGAGGCAGGATCCCGAAGGCGTCGGCGGTCAGCATCACGACCGCGTTCGGGTGGCCGGCCATCTTGGTGCGGAGGGCGTTCGAGATCCGCTCGAGCTTGTACGCCGCCCTCGTGTTCTCGGTCTTCGAGTCGTCGTTGAGGTCGATCACGCCGCGCTCGTCCACGACGACGTTCTCGAGCACGGTGCCGAACGTCTTCGTCGTCAGGAAGATCTCGGGCTCGGCCTCCGCGGACAGCCGGATCACCTTGGCGTAGCAGCCACCCTCGATGTTGAAGACACCGGAGTCGCCCCAGCCGTGCTCGTCGTCACCGATCA
Organism: uncultured Thermoleophilia bacterium; assembly: GCA_963792455.1. GTDB lineage: Bacteria > Actinomycetota > Thermoleophilia > Gaiellales > Gaiellaceae > Gaiella. The sequence continues at coordinate 65,273 of CAWBWA010000011.1, read as the reverse complement.
ACGAGCGCTCGGGGTCGGCCGAGAGCGTCGTCTTGCCCGTGCCCGAGAGACCGAAGAACACTGCGACATGGCCGTCCTCGCCGACGTTCGCCGAGCAGTGCATCGGCAGGACGCCTTCGAGCGGGAGCCGGTCGTTCATGACCGTGAAGATCGACTTCTTGATCTCGCCCGCGTAGAACGTGCCGCCGATCAGCACCTCGCCCTGGGTCGGGTGGAGGACGACGAAGGTGCCGGAGCGGGTGCCGTCGGCGTCCGGGTCGGCCTCGACGGCAGGCGCGTGCAGGACGACGACGTCGGGCACGAGCGAGTGCAGCTCATCGAGCGTCGGCGTGATGAACATCGTCTTCGCGAAGAGCGCGTGATACGGGCTGCCGGTGATCACGCGGACGCCGATGCGGTGGGCGGTGTCGGCGCCGGCGAATGCGTCGACGACGTAGAGCGGATCGAGCCCGCCCAGATGCGCGACGACCTTCGCGCGCAGACCGTCGAACCGTTCCTCGGCGAGCCGCTGGTTCACGTCACCCCACCAGATCCGATCCTCCGAGCCGGGCTCGACGACGACGAACTTGTCCTTGGGGGAGCGGCCCGTGTGCTTGCCGGTGTCGACGACAATGGGGCCACCGTGCGCAAGCGCACCATCCCCGCGCCTCAACGCCTCGGTGTAGAGCTGAGACGTGGTCGGGTTCCAGATGACACTGCCGCCGGCAGTGATCCCGTGTGCAGCAAGGGAGACGCGGCTCGGCGCCGTCGTAATCGTCACGTGCACTTCCTCCTCGTTGACATCCTGATGATGGTCATTCTTCCGGCATTCGATCTCGGTGGCGGACGGTGTGCCGCCATCGTGCCACGGCAGCGCTCGTTGCGCGCGAGCGGCAGCGCCCCACGGACTGTACGTCGGTGCTTGGCGCATCCTCCCCCGACCGTCCCGCTCCGGCATCCGCGTCGGCCACGTTCCGGGACGCGGGGAACTACCGAGTGCCCGCGGGAACGCCGTCGGCGAATGCGTCGGCGCCACCCGGTTCGACGTCCGCGTCGCGCGCCACGAGCGACGCGTAGCGCCCGCCGGCGGCGAGCAACTCGTCGTGGGTGCCGGTCTCCGCGACGTAGCCCGCGGTCGAGCACGACGATCTGATCCGCGTCCCGCACGGTCGAGAGGCGATGGGCGATCGCAATCGTGGTGCGCCCCTCGGCAAGGCGCTCCAGCGCCTCCTGCACGAGCCGCTCGGTCTGCGTGTCGAGCGCCGAGGTGGCCTCGTCGAGGACGAGGATCGGCGGATTCCGCAGCATCGTCCGCGCGATCGCCATCCGCTGCCGCTCGCCGCCCGAGAAGCGATGGCCGCGCTCGCCGACCACGGTTCCGTAGCCGTCCGGCAGAGACGCGATCAGCTCGTGGATCTGGGCCGCCCGTGCCGCCTCCTCGACCTCCTCGTCGGTCGCCTCCGGCCTGGCGAAGCGAAGGTTCTCACGCACGGTCGCGTGAAAGAGGTAGGTCTCCTGCGAGACGACGCCGACCGCTGCTGCGAGCGACTCGAAGGTGAGCTCACGGACGTCGATGCCGTCGATCGAGACGGTGCCCTGGGTGGCGTCGTAGAGCCGCGCCACGAGGTACCCGCACGTCGTCTTTCCGGAACCCGTCTCGCCCACGAGCGCCGTCTTCGTGCCGGCCGGCACCGTGAAGGAGATGTCCTTCAGCGTCCACGCATCCTGGTCGTAGCGGAAGCAGACGCGGTCGAAGGTCACGTCACCCCGGGGACGATCGAGCGTCCGGTTCCCCTCGACGATGTCGATCGGCTGGTCGAGGTACTCGAAGATGCGATCGAACAGCGCCAGCGAGCTCTGCACCTCGAGCTGGACGCCGAGCAACCCCCCGATCGGGAAGAACAGCCGCGTCTGCAACGTGGTGAAGGCGACGAGCGTCCCGATCTCGATCGCGTTGCCGCGGGACTGCGACCAGCCGGCGAACCAGTAGACGAGAGCCGGCATCACCGCGAACGTCATCTGGATCGCCGCCATCATCCAGCGGCCCGTCATCCGGCTCTTCACCTCGAGTTCTGCGAGACGGAGCGACTCCACCGAGAACCGCTCGGCAAGGTCGCCCGAGCGCCCCATCGTCTTCCCGAGCAGGATGCCCGAGATGGAGAGCGACTCCTGCACGATCGACGAGACGTCGGCGAGCGACACCTGCCGCTCGGCGGTCACCTTCTTGCGCTGGTCGCCGACGCGCTTCGTGAGCCAGACGAAGAGCGGCAGCAGGATCAGAGCGAAGAGGGCGAGGCGCCAGTCGAGCAGGACCATCGCGACGACCGTGGCGATCACGGTCGTCACGTTCGAGAGCACGGACGTCGCCGTCGAGGTGACGACCGTGTCGATGCCGCCGATGTCGTTGGCGATCCGGCTCTGCACGTCGCCCGTGCGGGTGCGGGTGAAGAAGGCGAGCGAGAGCCGCTGCAGGTGCTGGTAGACGGACGTGCGCAGGTCGTGCATGACGGCCTGGCCGACCCGGTTCGAGAGCAGCGTCTGGTAGACCCCGATCGCTCCGGTGACGACCGAGATCAGGATCATCCCGGCCACGAGAGCGGTCAACAGGCCGAGATCGTTCTCGGGCAGCGCCGTGTCGAGGATGGCCTTCAGCAGGAACGCCGGGATCACCCCGAGTGCCGCCGAGATGATGATCAGCGTGAAGACGACCGCCAGCTGCGGCCGGTAGCCCCGGAAGAGCGGGAAGATCCGGCGCAGGTTCGCCTTTCGCACCGCCGGGTCGGCCGGCCGTTGCGGCGGCTCCGCGATGTCGGCTCCGAATCTGCGCCCAGGCATCTGCCTAGAGTGCCTGCCGCAGGTCGGGCCAGGCGGGGCGGCTGGACGGGCCGAGTCACGTGCCGAGCGCTTCGACCGCGGCCTGCAGCCGATCGGTCAGGGCGCGCGCGAGCTCGCCGGTCGGCTCCGTCCTCTGGACCTCGATCGGCTCCCCGATCAGCGCGGCGAGCGGCGGAAACCCGACGTTGCGTCGCCCGAGCGCCTTCCGGGTGTCGAGGAACCGCACCGGCAGCAGGGGGGCGCCTGTCGCAAGCGCCAGCCTCGCCGCGCCACGCAGCCATGGCCCCTCGCGCTTGACGCCGCCCTCCGGAAAGAGGCCGACGGCCTCGCCCGCCTCGAGCGCCGCGACCGCGGACTCGATCGCGGTCGCGTCGCTTCCGCCCCGCACGACCGGGATCGCCCCGATCGTGCCGAGCCACCACGCGAGCGGCGCGTAGCGCCAGAACTCGGACTTGCCGAGGAAGTGGATCCCGCGTGGGATCGCCGCCGCCATGATGAACGGATCGAGGATCGAGTCGTGGTTGCCCGTCACCACGAGCGGGCCGCTCGGCGGCACGTGCTCCTGCCCACGCACCTCGAGCCGGTAGACCGCCCGGATCACAGGCGTCAGCGAGCGCCGGTAGGCCTCGTAGCTCAATAGCCCGGGCGCAGCGGACGGGAACTCGGGCAGCGAGTCGTTGGCGGAGTGGCTCAGCACGATCTGCATGTCGCGCAACGACCGGATCGCGAACCCTGCCTCACAGTAGGAGAGGTAGAAGACCCAGATCCGCAGGAACCGCTCGTCGTACCCGAGCCCACGGATCCGGTCGACGTTCCGCCAGACGTTCTCGCGCCACTCGCGCAACGTGCGCGCGTAGCCGAAGCCGATCTCCTCGACGCCGTTGATCTGGAGCCTGGTTCCTGCAACCGCCTTCGCGATCGCCTCGAGCGACGGCAGGAGCGAGCCGGGGAAGATCGTCTGCTGGATCCAGTCGGGGCGGCGGCGGTAGCGCTCGAAACGCCAGTCGGGTACCCCGATCGTCTGGACGCAGGCGATCCCGCCGGCGGTGAGCAGGCGATCGACAGCGGAGAAGAAGTTCCGGTACTCCGCGAGGCCGATGGCCTCGAGCATCTCCACCGACACGACCTTCGTGAACCGCCCCTCGGTCAGCCGGTAGTCCTGCTCACGGATCTCGATCCGGTCGCCGAGCCCCGCGGCCGCAACCCGCTCCCGCGCGTACCGCGCCTGGCTCGGCGAGAGCGTCAGCCCCGTGACGCGGCAGCCGTACTCGGTCACGGCCTGGATCGCGAGCCCACCCCAGCCGCACCCGATCTCGAGGACGTGGTCGCCGGGCCCGAGCGCGAGCTTCTCGCAGATGTGGCGGATCTTGGCCCGCTGCGCCTCCTCGAGCGTCATCCCGGGCCTCTCCCAGTACGCGCACGAGTACGTCATCGTCGGATCGAGCATCAGCTCGAAGAGGTCGTTGCCGAGGTCGTAGTGGGCGTGGATGTTGTCCCTCGCCGCCGCGAGCGTCTGCCGCGGCCGGCCGTCCGGGCGCAGCTCCTGCAGCCGGTAGAGCCGCTGCAGCGTCGGGTGGGCGGCCGTCGTCTCGAGGTTGCGACCGAGGAGCGAGAAGAGACCGACGAGATCGTCGCAGTCCCAGTCGCCGTCGACGTACGACTCCCCGAAGCCCACCCGCGTGCGCGTTCCGAGCTTGCGCCAGAACGCGTCGGGGCGCCTGAGCTCGACCGTCAGCGACGGGCCGGCCGCGTCCCCGAAGCGACGCCCCCGCCCGTCCGGGTAGCGCAGGACGACCTCTCCACCCTCGAGCGCGGAGAGGGCCCGGAAGGCGAGGCGGCGCGCAACGTCCGCGGCCAGCCTCACCGCTTCACCGAGCCCTGCCCCGGCACGAACGGCGGCTTGCGGTAGAAGCGCGTTCGCTTCAACCAGAGCCGGAGCGCCTGCCAGTGGATCCGCGCGAGCACCCGCGCCGGCATCAGGGGATAGCGGACGAGCACCGACCGCAGCGAGGCGGCCGTCAGCGGCAGCCGGCGGGCCGTCAGGGTGGCGTGGAAGTCGCGGCTGCCGGCCTCGTGGACGTCCATGCGGACGCTGAGCCTGTCGCCCGGCTCGGAGAACCACCAGGTGTAGGACTGGTCCATCGGCATGAACGGAGAGACGTGCAGCCGCTTGTCGGTCTCGAAGACCACGCGCCCGCCGGTCTCCTTGGCCACGGCGGGCAGGAGCACGTAGGAATATCGCTCGCCGAAGGTGTTGTTCACCTCGGCCACGATGCACGCGAGCGAGCCGTCGCCGCGCCGACACCACCAGAACGAGACCGGGTTGAACACGTAGCCGAGCACGCGCAGGTTCGTCAGCACCTGGATCGAGCCGCCGTCGCCGAGCTCGACCGCGTGCGCCGCAAGCACGTCGCGAATGTCGATGTGATCGGCATCGTGGAAGCTCGTGACCGCCCGCCGGTTCCAGCCGAACAGGCGCAGGCGCCGGTCGAGGAGTGGTAGCTCGTCGAGATCGAGGAACGCCATGTAGACCGGATAGCGGAACACGTGGTCGTGCGGCGATCGGCGCGCATGCATGACGGTGCCGACGTAGAGCGCGCTCTTCACCACGTCACCCCGAAGCCCGCCGCGGCACGCAGCCCCGAGGCGAGCCCGTCCTCGTGAAAGCCGTTGCCCTGCCAGGCGCCCGCAAAGGCGGTCTGCCGCACCACCCCGAATGCCCGCGCGCGATCCGCCGCGGAGAGGCTCGCGAACGTGACGCGGGGATGCTCGTAGTCGATCACGCGAATCATGGTGGACGGGTCGATCTCGTGCGTGCGGTTGAGCGTGACGCAGTACTCCGTGGGCGTGTCGAGCTTCTGAAGCCGGTTGAGCGAGTACGTGAGCGACGGCCGGTTGGCATGCACGCCGCAGCCGGGCGACTGGTAGTTCCACGACGAGCGGTCCGAGGCGCGGCGCGGCAGCAGGCGCGCGTCGGTGTGCAGAGCCGTCTCGTTCGCGGTCGTCTCGAACGCCGACAGGATCTCGCGCTCGTCGTCCGAGGCGTCCTCGAGGAGACCGAGCGCCCGCGGTGCGCTCGTCGCCACCACCGCGCCGTCGAAGGCCCGGAGCGCACCGCCTCCGGCCCGGAGCTCGACGCCGGCAGCGGTGCGGCGCAGCGAGGTCGCAGGTGCCGCCAGCTGCACCTGTGCGCCGAGGCGGTCGAGCAACGCCCTCACGTAGACACGGCTCCCACCGGTGACCGTACGCCAGCGGTGGCGCCGGAGGCCGAGCATCGCGTGGTTGCGAAAGAACTCGATCCCGTACGCGGCAGGGAACTGGAGGGCATCTCCCGGTGCGGTCGACCAGAGCGCGGAGGTCATCGGCACCAGGTAGTGCCAGCGAAACGACTCCGAATACCCTTCGTCCCGCAGGAAGCGGTCGAACGACTTGCCGTCCACGTCCGCGTCACCGGCCGTCCGGAGGAAGCGGAGGATCTCGCGCAGAAGCCGCGGGCCGGCCCGCCAGGGGCGGCGGCTCGACCACTCGAGCCCGCAGCCACAGGACATCGCGAACGACATCTCCGACGCCTGGGTCCCGACGCCGAGCTCCCGGAAGAGCCGGGTCAGGTTCGGATAGTTCGCCTCGTTGTGGACGATGAAGCCGGTGTCGAGCCCGAGCGAATCATGCGTGACCGTGTTCGCGTGCCCCCCGACATGCCCGCCCGCCTCGAAGAGCTCCACTTCGTGGAGCCGCGACAGCGCGTATGCGGCGCCGAGCCCGGCGATGCCGGTACCGATGATCGCTATCTTCATCTCAACGGTGATTCGTCGCAGACCAGTCCACTGGATGACAGATGATGTCTGAGGCCGTTGAGCTCGCGACGGCCGATGTCCAGGTTGCGACGGTCCGGGAACGTACGACGCGCGCGAGCCAGGTGGTGACGCTGCTCGCGATCGTGATCCCGCCACTTGGCCTGATCGTCGTCGCTGCCGGTCTCTGGGGCGTGGCGCTCTCGTGGGTCGACGTGGCCGTCTTCCTGACGCTGTACGTGCTCACGGGCCTCGGCACGACGGTCGGCTACCACCGGCTCTTCACCCACCGGAGCTTCGAGACGACGAAGACCGTTCGCGCGACGTTCGCGATCCTCGGCTCGATGACGATCCAGGGCCCGGTGACCCAGTGGGTGACGGACCATCGCAAGCATCACGCGCTCTCCGACCAGGACGGGGATCCACACTCGCCTCACGCCGGCTACGCGCCGACCGCCTGGGGGGCGCTGAAGGGCTTCTTCCACGCGCACCTGGGTTGGCTCTTCCACCTCAAGGGGATGGAGCGCGGCGACCACTACGGGAAGGACCTCTACGACGACCGGCTGATCCGGCGGATCGACCGGATGTACTTCGTCTGGGTCGCGCTGAGCTTCGCGGTGCCGTTCGCGATCGGGTACGCGGTCGGCGGCGCCAGCTGGAGGCTCGGGCTGGAGGTGCTCGTCTGGGGCGGCCTGATCCGGATCTTCGCCTACCAGCACGCGACCTTCTCGGTCAACTCGATCTGCCACATGTTCGGGCGGCGCAGCTATCGCTCGCGCGACGAGAGCCGCAACAACTGGGTCGTGGCCGCATTGACGTTCGGCGAGGGCTGGCACAACAACCACCATGCCTTCCCGGCCTCTGCCCGCCACGGGCTCGACCGGCTCCAGCTCGACATCGCCTGGATCACGATTCGCACGCTCGAGAAGCTGGGCCTCGCCTGGAACGTGCGGCTGCCGAGCGAGGCTCAGCGCGCCCGGCGCCGGCTGACCGCCTGAAGCGCGCCGCGTGGTGTCCGGCTTCAGCCGGACGCCGGGGTTTCAGCCGCGGGCAACCCTGACGTCCGACTGAAGTCGGACATCAGCCGCTCATCAGCTCGAGCCGTTCCCGCACCCCGTCGACCCACGCGCCCCAGCGCGGCAGACGCACGATCCGGTCCGGCCCGCGGCGCAGCGCAGCCCCGTGCAGGCCTCTCGGGATGACCGTGTAGGTGCCCTCGATCCCGAGCCGCCGGGCGCGCTCGAAGCCCTGGAGCGAGTTGTCGGGGTGCACGCCGGGGATCCCGGGGAGGTAGCGGTCCCAGGCTCCGTGGAGCACGTCGAGCCGCTTTCCGCGGAGGCCGTCGAGTGACAGCTGCTCGGGAATCCAGGGAGCGAGTCCGAGCACACCGGTCACGGACGGGTGCGCGGCAACCCCGATCGCCACGGCCCCTCCCATCGAGAACCCGACGAGAAGCGTCGGCCGCGCAACGAGGTCGAGGGCGGCACGGGCATCTGCCAGGCAGGAGTCGAGCGCCTTCCAGGTCTTGATGCGGTAGCGAACCTCGGTGAACGCCAGTCCCGGGAATCGCGGCGCGAGCTCGGTCGCCAGGAGCTCGCTCGTCGCGCTCCAGGTGCCGGGAACCGCCTTTGCCGAGCCGCCGTTCACGAGGACGACGGCGGCCGGCGCGGATTCGTTGTGCAGACGAGCCTCCGCGCCGGTCGAGAGCTCGACCGTCCTCGTCATGGCTCGCTCACGGTCTGGGCCGGAGCACAGCCCTTCGTTGCCTCTGCGACCGCGCGGGCGCGCTCGCGGTAGCCGTCCTCGTTGCCGTGCAGGCCGTCGGCCGCCAGCAGCTCGGGGTGCGTCCGGGCCATCTCGGCCCATTCGACGAGCCGCACGCGGCCGTTCGCCTCGGCCGCATGGCGGAGCACGGTGTTGAAAGCGTCGTTCGGCGCCCCGTCGCGCCAGATCGTGGCCCAGACGACGCACCGGTTCGGGCCGACGAGCTCGAGCACGCGGGCGACGTCGGCCCGGAACGCCCCGACGGCTGCCGGCGGGTCGTTCGTACCGAGGCTGACGACGACATGGGAGGAGAGCTGCGGTCGCCCGGCCTCGAGCTCGGCGATCCCCTCCGGTGTCGATCGTCCGACGCGGTCGTTCGCGACGACCCTCCAGCCCGGCAGCGCGTCCGGGAGGTAGCGCTCGACCCCCACGTTCAGTGAATCGCCGATCAGCGTAACCGTCCCGCGCGCCGCGGTCGTCGTCGGCTCATCGGAGAGGCGAACGAGGACGAGCACCCCGAGGGCGACGGCGACGAGGAGCGCGGCGAAGAATGAGGTGGAGCGCATCGGGAAGGCAGGAGCGAGCGGGGGGCGAATCCGACCGGGTGGAGGCAAACGCCGCGATCGACCGGTTTCTCGCCGGCCCGGGCCTGGCCGAGTCTACCCGGCGGGCGTACGCGTCCGATCTCGCGGACTTCGCCGGCTGGCTCGCGCGCACGGGCCGGGCGCTCGACGAGGTCGACGTCCAGGCGCTCGCGGAGTACACCGCCGAGCTCGGTCGCGGCCGCCGCGGGCTCGAGCCGTCGACGATCGCCCGGAGGCTTGCCGCCGTGCGATCGTTCATCCGGTTCGCCCTCGGTGCTGCGCGCGTGCCCGAGATCGCACTCCCCCCTCGCAAGCGGCGCCGGCTGCCCGACGCGCCGAAGCTCGCGGACGTCGAGGCCTTGCTCGCCTCGGTCGAGGGAGACGGCCCGCTTGCGATCCGCAACACCGCGATCCTCGAGCTGACGTACTCGTGCGGCCTGCGGAGCGCCGAGGCGGTGGGGCTCCGCCTGGCCGACGTCGATTTCGACCAGGAGGCCGTACACGTCCTCGGCAAGGGCGGCAAGGAGCGCGTCGTGCCCCTCGGCGAGCGGGCGGCGTACGCCCTGGGCCTGTATCTCCGTGACGCGCGGCCCGCGCTCGCCCGGGGCGCGAACGACGCGTTGTTCCTCTCGAACCGCGGTCGTGCACTCGACACCTCGGTGCTGCGCCGGCTGATGCGCAACCCCCACCGGCTGCGGCACGCGTACGCGACGCATCTCCTCGAAGGGGGAGCCGATCTCCGCACGATCCAGGAGCTGCTCGGGCACGCTTCGCTCTCGACGACACAGATCTACAGCCACGTCGACGCCCGCCGGCTGCGGCGCGTCTACGACTCGAGCCACCCCCGCTCGTGACGGCCCCGCAGGAGCAACGCACGGCGCGCCGAATCGGGTCCAGCCGCATGACGACCACCGCCCCGACGCCGGCCGACCCCGAGGTAGAGCGCTACCTGCTCCTGCTCGCCGCGCAGCGCTCGCCCCGCACGGTCGACGCGTACCGGCGCGATCTCGCGGCCCTGGCGGTCTTCCTCGACGGCCCGGTCTCGACGGCAACGACGGAGACGCTCGAGGCCTGGGTTGCGTCCATGCGCGCCGCAGGGCTCGCGTCCTCGACCATCGCGCGAAGGATCGCCGCCGTGCGCTCGGCCTTCCGCCACCAGTTGCTGCTGGGCCTCCGCGACGACAACCCGGCAGCGGAGGTCGCGACGCCGCGGCGCATCCGCAAGCTGCCACGCACGCTCTCGCCCTCCGAGTCAGAGCGCCTGATCGAGGCTGCCAACGGAACGACGCCGCGGGCGATGCGCGATCGCGCCCTCGTCGAGCTCATGTACGGCGCAGGGCTCCGCGTCTCCGAGACGGTCGGCCTGGCACGCACGTCGGTCGACATCGACGCCCGCATCGTCCGCGTCCTCGGCAAGGGCGACAAGGAGCGCATCGTCCCCCTCGGCCGACCGGCCGCCGAGGCGGTCCGCCGGTATCTCGCACTCGGCCGCCCTCATCTCGACCGGCGCTACCGCCCCGACCTGTTCCTGAACGCGCGTGGCGGCGCCCTGACCCGCGCGGGAGCGTTCCTGATCCTGCGCAAGCTCGCGGAGAAGGCCGGGCTCGAGCCCGAGCGCGTCCATCCGCACCTGCTCCGCCACTCGTTCGCGACGCACCTGCTCGAGGGGGGCGCCGACCTCCGCTCCGTGCAGGAGATGCTCGGGCACGCCGATCTCTCGACGACCGAGCGCTACACGCACGTGTCCGACCGCAGGCGGCGCGAGACGTACTTCTCGGCCCACCCCCACGCCCGGCAGCCGACCCCGGCGCGGGACGACACGGCCTCCTAGCCGACAGGCGTCAGCCTGTCTCGCGGCTCACCCGTCCGCCGCCGCCTCGACGATCGCGATCGCCTCGACGACCGTTTCCTCCTCCGCACCGACCAGCGTCAGATGACCGAGCTTGCGTCCCGGGCGCGGCTCCTTGCCGTAGAGGTGGAGGTGAGCGCCGGGAAGCCGCAGCAGCTGCTCGGGCGGCGGCGCACCGCCGATGAGATTCACCATCGCCGACGCCGCCACCACCTCGGTCGACCCGAGCGGGAGCCCGAGGATCGCCCGCAGGTGGTTCTCGAACTGGCTCGTGACCGCGCCGTCGATCGTCCAGTGCCCGGTGTTGTGGACGCGGGGCGCGAACTCGTTCGCGAGCAGCCGGCCCTCCACGTCGAAGAGCTCGAGCGCGAGCACGCCGACGTACCCGAGCTCGTCGAGCAACCTGCCGACGAGCAGCTCGGCCTCCGCCTGCGGCGCCACGGCCGCCGGCGCCCGCGAGACGCGCAGGACGCCGTTGCGATGCACGTTCTCCGCGAGCGGCCAGAAGCGCGTTTCTCCGTCGCGCCCGCGCACGGCGATGATCGAGAGCTCCCGACCGAACGCGACGATCTCCTCGGCCAGCTCGTCCCCGCCGACCGGCCCGTCGACCTCGACCCGTCGCTGGCCCTTGCCGTCGTACCCGAGCCGCCGTGACTTGACGAGCGCAGGCAGTCCCGTTTCCGCGAGCGAGCCGAAGCGGGCGGTCGGGATCCCGAGCCGCCGGAAGAGCTGCTTCTCGACGAGCCGGTCCTGACCCAGCTCGAGGGCAAGGGCCGGCGGCAAGGTCGCAATGCCGCGGATCGCTTCGACCGGCACGTTCTCGAACTCGTAGGTGACGACGTCGGCTCCGGCCGTCAGGCGCGCGAGCGCGGCGGGGTCGTCGTACGCTCCCACGACCAGCTCTCCGACCTCGGCGGCCGGCGCATCCGGCGACGGATCGAGGAAACGGAAGCGGAGCCCGAGCGGGAGCCCGGCGAGCCCGAGCATCCGCCCGAGCTGGCCGCCTCCGATGCACGCGACGAGCGTCACCGCGGGAAGGTCAGGCCGCCGGGTCGGGCCCGGCGAGCACGGCACTTGTCTGCTCGGCTCGATAGGCAGCCAGCCGCTCGCGAATCCCGGTGTCGCTCCGCGCGAGGATCGCCGCCGCGAGCAGTGCCGCGTTGACGGCTCCGGCCCGACCGATCGCGAGCGTGCCGACCGGCACGCCGGCCGGCATCTGGACGATCGAGAGCAGCGAGTCCATGCCTTTCAGCGTCTTCGTCTCGACCGGCACGCCCAGCACGGGCAGCGCCGTCTTCGCGGCGGCCATGCCCGGCAGGTGAGCCGCGCCCCCGGCCCCCGCGATCAGCACCTGCAGGCCGCGCTCCTCCGCCGAGCCGGCGTACTCGAAGAGGAGATCCGGCGTCCGGTGGGCCGAGACGACGCGCTGCTCGAACGGCACCTCGAGCACGGTGAGCGTCTCGGCGGCGTGCCGCATCGTCTCCCAGTCGGAGCGGGAGCCCATGATCAGGCCGACCAGAGCCACGGCTCCCATCGTCTAGCTCCGCGACTTCTTCACGAGGAGCAGGGAGACGGAGCGGGCGGTCTTCCGCACCTCGGCGTCGGTGTCGTCGTCCGCTGCGATGCCGTCGAGGATCACGATCGTCTCGCGGGCCGGAGAGCCGTTCTTGAAGCACACGATCGCGAGCCGCCGCACGGCGACGTTCGGGTCACGGGCGGCGAGCTCGTGGAGCGGCGGCCGGAACGAGTTGATGTCCCCGGGATGTGCGCGCGAGAGGCCTTCGAGCGCGATCAGCGCCGACCCCCGCACCGCCGGGCTGTCGTCCTGGAGCCCGCGACGGAGCAGGTCGAGCTTCTGGCGGAAGCGGAACTGCGCGATCGAACGATAGGCGAGAGCGCGCACCCGGTAGTCGTCGTCGCGGGCGGCATGCTCGATCTCGTCCGACCACTGGCCGCGGAGCGTCGCGAGCTCCTTCTCGTTCCCGCTGAGGGCGTACTCGTCGGCGAGCGCCGCCGCTTCCGAAAGATCCATCAGTGGCCCGGGAGCGGCCGCGGTCCGGGGCCGACGTAGAGCGCCGACGGGCGAACGAGCCGACCCAGTCGCTTCTGCTCCATGATGTGGGCCGACCAGCCGGCGGTGCGCGAGCACGCGAACATCGCCGGGCGCGAGTCGAGGCGGGACGTCGGCGATGTCGAGCACCACGGCCGACCAGAACTCCACGTTCGTGGCGAGGACGCGGTCGGGCTTGCGGGCGTGCAGCTCGGCCAGTGCGGCGCGCTCGAGCTCCTCCGCCACCTCGAATCGCGGCGATCCGAGATCGAAGGCCGTGCCTCGGAGCAGGCGCGAACGGGGATCCTCTGCCCGGTAGACCCGGTGGCCGAAGCCCATCAGCCGGTCACCCGCATCGAGCAACTCCTTCACGTACTCCTCGATCGAGTCGGCGGCCGCGGCACCGTCGAGCATCGGCAGGACCCGTGCCGGGGCGCCGCCGTGGAGCGGCCCGGAGAGGGCGCCGACGGCGGAAGAGAGCGACGCGGCGCAGTCGGCACCGGTCGAGGCGACGACCCGGGCAGCGAAGGTGGACGCGTTGAGCCCGTGCTCGGCGGTGCAGATCCAGTAGGTGTCGATCGCCTGCACGTGCTTCGGATCCGCCTCGCCGCGCCATTCGAGCAGGAAGCGTGTGGCTGCGGTCGCACCCTTCGCGACGAGCTCCGGGTCGACGGGAGTCGTCTCGCCGTCGGCAACGCGGGCCGACTGCGCAACGACCGAGATCATCGTGGCCGACAGGCGCGCGAGGTCGGTGTGCGCCTCGTCGTCGGTGATGTCGATCAGCTGGCCGAGGCCCCACTCGCCCGAGAGACGGGCCGTGACCGCCTGGAGATCGGAGGGTGCGTTGCCCGTCAGGTCGCGGGCGGCGTAGGGGGCGGCGGGCCGCAGGCCCGGCTCGGGGGCATCGTCGACGAGCAGCCCCCACACCTTTTCGAACGGAACGCGGCCGACGAGGTCCTCGATGTCGACCCCGCGGTAGCGAAGGGCCCCGCCATCGCGATCGGGCTCGGCGATCTCCGTCTCGAAGGCGACGACACCCTCGAGGCCCGGCTTGAACTCGCTCATGGCTCTCCTCGCTCCTCGACGACAGTCTGAGCCTGACGCTACCGGACCGGTGGTGGTCGCCCGTGGCCTATGCTCGCTGCGGGGCGGGACTCCGATGGTCCGGCCGGAAAGGAACACTGTGAACGGAAGAAAGAAGGTCACCGTCGTCGGTGCCGGGAACGTGGGCGCCACCTGCGCGCAGGAGCTGGCCCGGCGGGACTACGCCGACATCGTGCTGGTCGACGTGAAACCGAACTTCGCCGCCGGCAAGGCGCTCGACATCAATCAGGCAGGCTCGGTGCTGGGGTACGAGCCTTCCGTCGTCGGTGTCGACGCGTCCGGCTACGCGGCGACCGGCGGCTCCGACGTGGTCGTGATCACGGCGGGCCTGCCGCGCAAGCCGGGCATGAGCCGTGACGACCTCGTCAAGACGAACGAGGCGATCGTCGCCGAGGTGACGCGCGAGATCGCCAAGCGGTCGAAGAACGCCGTTCTCGTGATCGTCTCGAACCCACTCGACGCGATGTGCCATGTCGCCAAGGCCGTCTCGAAGTTCCCGCGCGAGCGCGTGGTCGGCATGGCCGGCGTGCTCGACACCTCCCGCTTCGAGTGCTTCATCGCCCAGGAGACCGGCCTGTCGGTGAAGGAGGTGACGGCGATGGTGCTCGGCGGTCACGGCGACCAGATGGTTCCGGTCGTCTCGGCCACCACGGTCGCCGGCATCCCGCTCGATCAGCTCGTCTCACGGGCGAAGATCACGAAGATGGTGGAGCGCACCAAGGTCGGCGGCGGCGAGCTCGTGAAGCTGCTCGGGACATCCGCGTGGTACGCGCCGGGTGCGGCGGCGGCCCAGATGGTGGACGCGATCTGCCTCGACGAGAAGCGCGTACTGCCTGCAACGGCCTATCTCGAGGGTGAGTACGGGATCCGTGACCTCTACATGGGCGTGCCCGTCCGGCTCGGCGCCGGCGGCGCCGAGGAGGTCGTGAAGCTGAAGCTGTCGGCGGCCGAGAAGAAGATGCTGAAGGTGTCGGAGGCGGCGGTGCGCGACGTCGTCTCGGTGCTGACGGTCGGCTAGGCGAGCGGGGTCAGGTCTTCCACGTTTCACCGAGCGCGCCGCTCCGGATGCCGAGGGCGGTGGTGGTGGAACGTGGAGGACCTGACCCCGGGCAGGCTCGCCTTTGCGCATCCTGAACAGTCCGTCCGGGTACGCTTCGCGCGCCATGGACCTCGGACTTCAGGGACGGAGCGCGATCGTGCTCGGCGCCTCGCAGGGCATGGGGCTCGCGATCGCGGAGGCGCTCGCCGCCGAAGGTGCGGATGTCGCGATGTTCGCCCGCCGCGCCGAGGTCGTCGAGAGCGAGGCGACCAGGATCGGCGCGCTGGCGGTGCCGGGCGACCTCACCCGGGCCGCCGACCTCGAGCGTCTCGTGACGACGACCCTGGAGGCGTTCGGCGGGATCGACGTGCTCGTGCTCAACGGCGGTGGCCCCCCGCCAGGTGCTGCTGCCGACGTCACCGCCACCTCGGTCAGCGCCGCGGTCGAGCTCCTGCTCGTGCCACACGTCCGCCTCGTCGCACTCTGCCTACCCCATCTGCGGGCGAGCGGTCGGGGGCGCATCATCGCGATCGAGTCGACCTCGGTGAAGGAGCCGATTGCCAACCTGGCGCTGTCGAATGCCGTCCGGCCGGGTGTCGTCGGCTGGCTGAAGACCCTCGCCCGCGAGCTCGGGCCCGACGGGATCACCGTCAACACGATCGCTCCCGGCCGGATCGACACCGAGCGGCTTCGCTCCCTCTACGGCGCGGACGGCCCGCCGCCCGAGCTCCTGGCGCAGATTCCGGCCAGGCGTGTCGGCTCGCCGGCCGAGATCGCCGCGATCGCCTGCTTCCTGGCCTCTGAGCAGGCCGCCTACGTGAGCGGCGCGGTCGTGCCGGTCGACGGCGGCATGCTGAACGGGCTCTTCTAGCATGTTCCGGCAACGGGGAACGATGCTTCTCTGGGGCGCGGCAGCCGTGGCTGCGGTCGTCCTCGGGCTCGTGTGGTTCGTCCCCGCCAATGACTACCTCTATGTCCCGAACGCGGCCAATCCGGTGGCGGACAAGGTGAAGGTCGAGGGCGAAAAGCCGAGCCCACCGGGAGAGGGAGGCATCTACTACGTCGACGTGAACGTCCGCCGGGCGACCTGGGCCGAGCAGCTGCTTCCCTTCCTCCGGCCCGAGGGCTCCAGCCTGGTGCCGAAGCATCAGGTCGTCCCGCCCGGGTCGTCGTTCGAGGACCGGCGGGCAGACGGGCTTCGCGAGATGGCACGCTCCGAGGAGGTCGCGGCGGCCGTCGCCCTCAAGCAGGCGGGCTACGAGGTGACCGCAACTCCGCGCGGCGCCCTCGTCGAGGCGGTCGCGATCGACGCGCCGGCGGCGGCCGAGCTCGATGCCGGTGACGTGATCGTCGCTGCGCGCGGCCGGCCGATCCGCACCCCGGAGCAACTTCGCCGGTCGTTCACCGGCGTGCGCCCCGGGGACGATGTCGTGCTCCGCGTCCGAGACGGCGGCAGGGTCAGGTCCGTCACGGTGCGGACGGTGGAGTCGCCGAACGAGAAGGGCAGGGCGATCATCGGGATCCGGGTCGCCCAGGCGGCGGACATCGAGCTGCCGCGGAAGGTCGACATCAACCTGGGCCGGGTCGGCGGGCCGTCTGCAGGTCTCCCGTTCGCACTGGACATCCTGCAGGAGCTCGGGACCGACGTCGATCGCGGCCGCCGGGTCGTGGCGACGGGCGAGATCGCGCTCGACGGAGCGATCGGGCCGATCGGAGGCGTGAAGCAGAAGACCTTCGGCGCCCGCAAGGCCGGTGCGGATGTGTTCCTCGTGCCGGCTGGGGAGAACGCGACCGAGGCACGCCGGTATGCAGGGAACCTTCGCATCATCCCGGTGACGACTTTTCAACAGGCGTTGTCAGCCCTGCGTACGCTTCCTGCGAAATAGCATTTTTGCAGGCACTTTGCCGGGACGGGCAACAGGCGCTAATTGCGGGACTTTCGTTCGCCGGCCCCTTGCGACCGGGCACGATGGTGGCCACAATGCCCCCTGCCCGGAGGAGACACGACTGTTTCAGGGGAAGCGTTCTGCATGCCTGCCAAAGCATCCTGCAAAGATTGCTACTTCCGCCGCGAGGGCCTGTGTGCCCTGGCGGGTGAGACGCCCTGCCCCACGTTCCGCGCCGTCGCGGCCGGCGGCCAGCTGCTCCCGCCCCGCCAGGCGCGGCTCGTGATCCGGCCGTCCGCACCTCTCGTCTCGACGCCAACCGCCTGAGCGTAGAATCGCGGCGTGTCCGCGCCATCCCCACCGAGCGGGCCACGCAAGCAGAGCCCCTGGACGCCGCGCCGGATCATCCTCGGCGCCATCGCGCTGTACGCCCTGGTCGTCGTGCTCGCCAACCGGAACCAGGTGGCGGTCAACTTCGTCTTCTTCAAGACCGAGGCCTCGCTGTTCGTCGTGCTCGTCCTCGCGATCGCGCTCGGCTTCGTCGCCGGTTGGCTCTTCGACGACCTCCGCGACCGCCGCAAGCGCCGCCGCGCCGAAACCCCGTGACGCGGCGACAGGCTTCAGCCTGTCGTCCGGGCTCGTCGTCCAGGCTCGTCGTCCGGGCGCCTACAGCAACGAAGCGAGCAGCGCGACGCCCTCGGCGATGCGCTCGGGCGTCTCGTAGCTGAAGGCGAGGCGTGCCGACGAGCCGCCGGCCGAGCCGCCAGGGAAGAAGTCCGACCCGCGCACGAAGGTGACGCCGGCCTCGGTCGCCCGGGTCAGGAGTGCTGCCGCATCGACCCCGTCCTCGAAGTCGAGCCAGAGGAAGTAGCCGCCCATGGGAGAGCTCCAGCTCGTGCCGGCCGGCATCTCGGCTGCGAGCGCGGCGAGCATCGCGTCCTTGCGCGCCGCGGAGCAGTCCACGCACGCGCTCGAGGTTCGGCTCGAACGCACCGCGGTGCATCAGCTCGTGTACGACCGCCTGGGGCAGGAGGCTCGGTGAGATGTAGGTCGAGACGGCCCGGTCGTCGTAGGCCGCGACCAGCTCCCGGGGCACGACGAAGTAGCCGATGCGCAGGCCCGGTGCGACCGTCTTCGAGAACGACGAGGTGAACGTGACCCGCTCGCCGCCCTCGAGCGCGTGGATCGAGGGCAGCGGCTCGCCCTCGTAGCGCACGAGGCCGTACGGATCGTCCTCGAGGATCGGCAGGTCGTGCTCCGCCGCGATCTCGGCGAGCCGGCGCCGGCGCTCCGTCCCGATCGTGCGGCCGGACGGGTTCTGGAACGTCGGAATCGTATAGAGGAACGAGATCGGCCCACCCAGGCGCAGCTCGGCCTCGAGCGCGTCGAGGTCGAGGCCCTCGTCGTCCATCGCGAGCGGCACGACCTCCGCCCCGTCACGCGCCAGGATCTTCAGCGGCCGGTCGTAGGTCGGCCCCTCGACGAGCACGCGCCCGGGCCGCAGCGCCAGCTGAACGGCCGCGTAGAAGACGAACCCCTGCAGGCCGCCGGTCGTCAGGAAGACGCGGCCCGGCTCGACGTCATGCCGCTGCGCGAGCAGCTCCCGCAACGGCCCGTAGCCGCCACCGGTGCCGTACGACAGGATCGTCGTCCCGTCGCGCTCGAGCGCGGCGCGCGCGCAATCCGCGATCAGCGCCTGGTCGAGGCATTCCGGCGCGGGTGCGCCCCGCGCGAACGAGATCGGTGCCATGCCAGGAGCGTACCCGGATCGTCCCGTCGAGGCTGGATGAGAACCGCCCCCGACGACGAACTCCGGAGCTACTGCTACTGTTGCCCGCAGGGAATCGGCGCTGTGCCGCCCCGGGAGATCAGCTTCTTTCGACTCTAGTCTCGGTTTGCTCCGGGTGTGTGGTTCGAGGGTAGGTGGTCTCGAACACAATCAAGGAGTCGAAAAACACATGCCGGAATCAACCTTTGCCTCGATTGGGCTGAGCGCGGACCTCGTCCGCGTGCTCACCGCCCAGGGAATCGAGTCGCCCTTCCAGATCCAGACCCGCACCATTCCTGCGGCGCTTGCCGGCCACGACGTGCTCGCCAAGGCACCGACCGGCTCGGGCAAGACACTCGCCTTCGCGATCCCGATCATCGAGCGCATGCAGCCCGGTGACGGACGACCCTCCGCCCTGATCCTCGTCCCGACCCGCGAGCTGGCGGTCCAGGTGACCGAGGTGCTGGCGGACCTCGGCAAGGTGCGTGGAATCGAGGTCGCCTCCGTGTACGGCGGCGTGCCCATCCCCGCCCAGGCCGCGAAGGCCAAGAAGGCCCACGTGCTCGTCGCGACACCGGGCCGGCTGCAGGATCTGATGGACCGGCGTATGGTCAACCTCGACGCGGTCACGATCCTCGTGCTCGACGAGGCCGACCGGATGCTCGACATGGGCTTCAAGCCGCAGGTCGACAAGATCCTGCGCCGCGTCTCCGACAACCGCCAGACGATGTTCTTCTCGGCGACGCTCGACGGAGCGGTCGGCGAGCTCGCTCGTGCGTACACGAACCAGCCCGTACGCATCGAGGCCGAGCTGCCGAGCGAGCACAAGCCCGGTGAGATCGACCACCAGTTCGTCTCGGTAACGGCGGAGAACAAGGTCGACAAGCTCGTCGAGCTGCTCCAGGAGGAGCGCGGCCTCGCACTCGTCTTCGTCCGCACCAAGCGCGGCGCCGACCGTCTCGCCCAGCGCCTCGAACGCCACCAGGTGCGTGCGGTCGCGATGCACGGCGACAAGACGCAGGCCGCCCGCGAGAAGGCGCTGGCCCATTTCGAGGCGGGCAAGGTGACGACGCTGATCGCCACCGACGTCGCCGCACGCGGGCTCGACCTCTCGGACATCACGCATGTGATCAACTTCGATCCGCCCGAGGACGAGAAGGCCTACACGCACCGCGTCGGCCGCACCGGCCGCGCCGGCCGCTCGGGCACGGGCGTCACGCTCGTGCTCCCCGACCAGCAGGCCGAGGTGAGCCGGGTCGCGCGCATGAACGGCCAGTCGGATGCGTGGGAGGAGACAGGCATGAAGGTCGCCGCTCCGAAGCTCCTCTACTCGGGCCGCAAGCGTGGCTCCAAGTGGGGCCCCACGCGCCCCCGCCGCAAGATCTAGTCCTCGGCAAGGCGACAGGCTTCAGCCTGTCGTCCGGGCTCAATCCTCTGCCTCACGAAGACCCAGGCGGCCGGCCACGAACCGGCCGCCTGCACTCGCTTCCAGGCGAGGCATGCCAGGCGATCGCGCCACGAACGGGCGATGCAAGCCTCGCCCCACGAAGCGCTCCCCTTGCGAAGGGAGGGGCCACCGGGGAACCGTAGGTTCCCGGCTTCAGGATCCACGCGAAGCGTGGCAACAAGCATGACTTCTGAGGAGGCGCGATACGCTTCTTCATCGCGCCTCCTCAGAAGATCGCGCCTCCTCAGAAGTACGTGTCGTCGTGGCTGTACGGGGGCACGCAACAGCAGAGCAGGCGCGCTCCGTCGGCGCCGGCACGGAGCTCGTGCCACGCTCCCGGCGGGATCAGCATCGCGTCGCCCTCGGCCACCTCGCGCGTCTCGCCGTCGAGCTCCATGATGCCGCCACCGTCGATCAGCAGGTAGATCTCCTCGCTGAGCGCGTGGTAGTGCCGCACCGTCGACTGCCCCGGAGCGAGCGTCGCCTCGGCGAGGGACTGCGCCGGCGTGTGCAGGTACTCGCGAATCGTCGAACCGTCCTTCGTCGTGAACGGCTCGAGCGTCTCGTACGCGACGACGTCCATCAGGTCGCGGGCGGTTGGTCCTCGGCTGCGACGATGCCCTCGGAAGCGGGCACGCTCGCCGGTGCGGCACCGTCCTTCGCCGCCGGAACGGCCTCGGCCGGTGCAGCCGCCGGCCTTGCAGCCTCGAGCGCCGGCTGCGGCTTCGCCTTGGTCGGCTCGTCCTTCCCGTCGAACACCGTGCGCGGATCCATCTCCGTCACCGCGTCCTTCATCTCGCGCACCCCGGTGCCGAGGCGCCGCGCCATCGCAGGCGCACCCTTGGCGCCGAAGAGGAGCACGAGCACGCCCGCGAGGATGAGGATCTCCCAGATGCCGAGGCCGAAGGGCATGCCCGGGAATGTAGCGGCGGCCGACGGTTCCGGCGTCGGACGTTGGGTGAAGTCCCATCCTTCGTCGGGCGGTCGCCTGCCGTTTCAATGGTTGACGAACTCCTTCAGCAGCACGATCGCAAGGCCGAAGAACGCGTTCGCGGTCACGACGGCGCAGGTCGCAACAGGGAGAGCCTTTCCTGCCGCGCGAAGATCAGTCCCCACGAGACGAGCATCACCACGCCGTAGCCGATCGCGATCCAGTAGGCGGTCTGCGTGGCGATGAGACCGAACCCGCCGGCGAGGAGCGCGAGCGACGGGACGACGGCCGCCTGGAGCAGCGGCCACTCCTTGCGCGCGATCGGCCGCAGCCCGCGACGGGAGAACCTCTCGTTCGCGTCCAACGACCAGGCGAGCGCGTGGGCGTACACGTGCGCGAGCCAGAAGACGACGACCGTCACCTCCACGATCCCGAGCGACTGCCAGATCGCGTCGCTCGAGTCCGCCGCCGCGATGATCGACGTGACCAGGATCGTCCCGTAGATCGCGCCGGCGAGGTTGTCACCCCGGTCGAACAGCCAGTGGCGGAGCTTCACCGCACGCGGGCCTTACCCGCGGGCGATCTCGGCGACGATCTCGGCGGTCTCGGTCGGCGTCGTGCCGACGCGGATTCCCTTCGCCTCGAGCGCGGTCTGCTTCGCCTCGGCCGTGCCGGACGAGCCCGAGATGATCGCACCGGCGTGTCCCATCGTCTTCCCGGGCGGAGCGGTGAAGCCCGCGATGTAGGCGACGACCGGCTTGGTCAGCTCGGCCTCGATGAAGGCGGCCGCCTTCTCCTCCTCGTCGCCACCGATCTCGCCGACCATGACGACGTACTCGGTCTCGGGATCGGCCTGGAACTTGGCGAGGATGTCGACGAACGACGAGCCGACGACCGGGTCGCCGCCGATCCCGACGATCGTGGAGTTGCCGAGCCCCATCTGCGTCAGTTCGTGACCGATCTGGTAGGTCAGCGTGCCGGAGCGTGAGACGAGGCCGATGTTGCCCGCGGTGAAGATCTCGGCCGGGATGATCCCGACGTTCGCCTTGCCGGGCGAGAGCGCTCCCGGGCAGTTCGGGCCGATCAGCGTCACGCCGAGGTTGTGCACGTAGGTGTGAATTCGCAGCATGTCGTGGGCGGGCACGCCCTCGGTGATGCAGATCACCGTCGTGATACCGGCGTCGACCGCCTCGTAGACGGCGTCGGCGGCGAAGGGCGCCGGCACGAAGATCATCGCGGTGTTTGCGCCCTGCTCCGAGACGGCCTCGACAACGGTGTGGAAGACGGGCACCCCTTCGACGTCCTGGCCGCCCTTGCCGGGAGTGACGCCGGCCACGAGATTCGTGCCGTAGGCCCGGTTGCGGAGGCCGTGGAAGCGCCCTTCCGACCCCGTCAGGCCCTGAACGACGAGCCGCGTCTCGTTGTCGACGATGATCGCCATCAGGCAGGCACCGCCCGGAGCGCGACTCGGTCGAGCGTCACGAGGTCGCCGTCGATGCGGTCGCCGAGCAGCTGACGCACGCGGGCGGCGTCGTCACCGGAGCAGCCGCAGCGGTCGAGCCACGGCTGGAGCTCGATCGGCTTCTCGAAGAACTGCACGTCCTCGACCCGAAGCCCGGCCCGTTCCGCGAACGCGCGCCACTCGGCCGCGCTGTAGTTGCGCACGTGCGAGGGGTCGCGCAGCTTCTCCGCCTCCTCGACGCTCTCGTCCATGAACAGGTTGTCCACGATCAGCACGGAGCCGGCGGCGACGCGGGCCATCTCGGCGACCGCCTGCTGCACGTCGTCGTAGTGATGGGCGGCGACGCGCGTGACGACGATGTCGAAGCTGGCGTCGGCAAATGGGAGGTCTTCGGCCCGGCAGACGACGTCCGGGTGCATGCCGGGCGCCGGGTCGCTGCTGACGACCTCGACCCCGGCCTCGCGCAGGCGGCGGGCGACGTGGCCGCCGCCGGTGGCGACGTCGAGCGCAGTGCGAGCGCCTGCCGCCCACTCGACGAGCAGGTCGAGGTCGGGCCCTTCGCGGTGGGCCTCGCTCGTACGGTACATCTCGGCCCGCTCGCTCCAGGTGTCGGTCATGCGGCCAGCTCCACGGCGCGCCTGGCAGCCTCGAGCATCGTCGGCGATACGTGCAGGTTCGGAGGCGCTGCCTCGGCGAGGATCCGCCGGCCCTCCTCGGCGTTCGTGCCGTCGAGGCGGACGACCATCGGAAGCTCGAGCTGCATCTCGTCGAGCGCCTGCAGGATCCCGCGCGCGACCTCGTCGCAGCGGGTGATGCCGCCGAAGATGTTGAAGAAGATCGCCTTCACCTGCGGGTCCTGCGTGATCACGGAGAGCGCATCCACGACCCCCTGTGCATCGCCGCCGCCACCGAGGTCGCAGAAGTTGGCGGGTCGGCCGCCGGCGAACGTGACCACGTCGACCGTCGACATCGTCAGCCCGGCACCGTTGCCGCAGACGCCGACCTGGCCGTCGAGCTTCACGTAGGTCACGTGCTTGGCGCGGGCGAGCGCCTCGAGCGGGTCGGCCGCGTCCTCGTCGCGCATCTCGGCGATCTCCGGGTGTCGGTAGAGCGCGTTGTCGTCCACCGTGAACTTCGAGTCGAGCGCCTTGACGACCCCGTCGGGCGTCACGATCAGCGGGTTCACCTCGCACAGCATCGCGTCGAAGCGGATGAACGCGTCGTAGAGCTGGCCGATGATCTTCGCGATCTGCTTCTGCTCCGACGGATCGGTGACCCCGGCGCCGTAGACGAGCCGGCGGGCCTGCCACGAGTTGAAGCCCTCGAGCGGGTCGACGTGGAGCCGGACGAGCGCCTCGGGGCTTTCGGCGGCGACCTGCTCGATCTCGATCCCACCCTGCGTCGTGAACATGAACAGCGGCTGCTTGACGCCCCGGTCGAACGTGAGCGAGAGGTAGTACTCCTTCGCGATGTCGGATGCCTGCTCGATCCAGAGGCGCTTGACGACGTGCCCCTTGATGTCGAGCCCGAGGATGTTCTTCGCGTGCACCTCGGCCTCGTGGTGGTTCGCGGCGAGCTTGACTCCGCCCGCCTTGCCACGGCCACCGGTCAGGACCTGCGCCTTGACGACGACTGGCCCGCCGAGCACCTCCGCCGCCTGGCGGGCCTCGTCCGGCGACGTCGCGAGCCGGCCGTCGCCGACCGGGATCCCGACCCGCCGGAACAGCTCCTTGCCCTGGTACTCGTAGAGATCCATTCGACCCCGAGCCTACCTGCGCGATTGTGCGAGCATCACCACCATGCGCCGTGCCCTGTCTGCCTTTCTGTTGCTCACGCTCGTCACCGTCGCAGCCGCCGGCTGCGCGTCGAGCGACGGTGGGGTGACCGTGCCGGCCACGGTCAGGGCCCCGCCCCAGACGGCGCAGCTCGGGTGGGAGGAGCCGTACCCGGTCGAGCAACCCGCGCTCGTCTTCGGCGTCTCGTCGTTCACGGTGACGCGGACCGGCTGGGCGGCCGAGATCTCGGTCGAGAACAGGTCGGATATCGCCTGGGAGGTCGGCGATCCGCGCACTGGCAGCCCGGCTCGCCTTCGGCGTGCTGCTGTTCCCGAACGACGATCTCGACGAGCTCGAGCGCCGCAATCGCGACGGAGCCCTGCCTGCGATCCGGCCCGCAACGACGTACGCGCCCGCTCTCCCACTCGTGCTCCGCCCGGGGAAGACCTGGCGGGGAACGATCTCGGCCCCGGGTGCCCTCGCAGGCGGCCTCTGGGTGCGGCTCTCGTTCGGGCCGTTCGTCAGCGCCGCGGATCCGCCGGAGGGCGCCGCGTCACAGGTGGTGTGGTTCACGGATCACGCCTACCGCCTCGAAGAGGTTGCGGCCGAGCCGGCGTGAATCGCCGAGACGTTCCTCGTGCACCCCGCAGGTCGGTCTGGAAGACTGACCGAATGCCGGCACGGAGAGACCGATGAAGAAGTGGCTGCCGCTTGTCGCCCTCGCGGGCGCGCAGTTCATCATGGTCCTCGACCAGTCGGTGATGAACGTCTCGATCAGCCAGCTGGTCGCCGACTTCGACACGACGGTCACGACGATCCAGGCCGTGATCACGCTCTACTGCCTCGTGATGGCGATGTTGATGATGACGGGCGCCAAGATCGGCGACATCATCGGGCGAAAGCGGGCGTTCGTGATCGGGCTCGTCATCTACGCCTGCGGGTCGGCGTTGACCGCGGTGGCGCCGACGGTCGCTGTCCTGGCGCTCGGATGGTCGATCCTCGAAGGCGTCGGTGCAGCCCTCGTGCTCCCCGCCATGGCGGCGCTGATCGCGGGGAACTACGAGGGGCAGTGCGCGCAAGTCCGCCTACGCGATCATCGGCGGCGTCGCGGGTGCCGGCATCGCCATCGGCCCGATCCTCGGTGGCTGGGCGACCACGGAGTTGAGCTGGCGGGTGGTCTTCGTGGGCGAGGTCGTGATCGTCCTCGGCATCCTCGCCATGACCCCCTTCGTCCGCGACGCGGTCCGCGACGCGGCCAGGCCTCACCTCGACTACGTCGGGGCGATCCTCTCCGCCGTCGGTCTCGGTGCGGTCGTCCTCGGCACGCTGCAGGCGAGCACGTGGGGCTGGCTGAAGCCGAAGGACTCGCCCGTCGAGCCGTTCGGGTTCTCGCTGACCTTCTTCGTGATCGCGGCCGGCGGCGTGCTGCTGTGGGCGTTCGTGCGCTGGCAGCGGCACCGGGAGGCGATCGGTACCGATCCGCTGGTGCACCTCGACCTGGTCAAGATCCCGCCGGTGCGATCCGGGCTGATCGGCCTGTTCTCCCAGAACCTGATCCTGATGGGCATCTTCTTCACCGTGCCGCTCTACCTGCAGATGGTGCTCGGCCTCGACGCCCTCGAGACCGGCATCAAGATGCTGCCCGTCTCGGTGATGATGTTCATCGCGGCCGCCGCCGGCTCGCGCCTGTCGAGCCGATTCCCGGTGCGCTCGATCGTCAGGGCGGGCCTGGTGATCACCGGTGCTCGCCTCCATCACCCTGCTCGCGACGATCGACCCCGAGCTGAACGAGCGAGGCTTCGCCCTCGCGATGGGCGCACTTGGGCCTCGGCATGGGGCTCCTCGCCTCCCAGCTCGGCAACGTCGTCCAGTCGTCGGTGGACGTGTCGGGCCGCGGCGAGGCCGGCGGCCTGCAGTTCACCGGGCAACAGGTTGGCTCGTCGCTCGGCATCGCCCTGATCGGGGCGGTCGTCCTGACCGGCCTCACCTCGGTGTTCCTGTCGAACGTCGAGTCCGAACCCGGCAATCAACGACGAGCTCTCGTCCCAGGTGAGCGTGGCCGTCGGGACAGGCATCGACTTCGTCTCGACCGACCAGATCGAGGCCGCCGCGCAGGACGCCGGGCTCAGCGAGGCCGAAACCACGGCGCTCGTCGGCGACTACGAGGACGCCCAGCTCCAGTCGCTGAAGCTCGGGCTGCTGCTCGCCGCGTTCCTCGCCCTCGGCTCGCTCGTCTTCACGCGCGATCTGCCGCGGACGGTTCCGCCCGACGAGGTGGAGGCCACGGCCGCAATCGGGGCGACGTGACGGCCGAACGGCTGAGCAGCAGCGTCTCCGGACTGACGTCGACGGCTGGTGCCGGTACCCTCGCCCGATGGACGCGATCGTCGTCGACGGCCTCGAGAAGACCTACGGCAAGGACGTCCGGGCCCTCGACGGGATCCGCTTCTCCGTGCCCGAGGGCGAGGTCTTCGGCCTCCTCGGGCCGAACGGAGCGGGCAAGTCGACGACCGTCCGCATCCTGGCGACGCTGACGAAGGCCGATGCGGGACGTGCGACCGTCGCGGGCCACGACGTCGCGTCCGAGGCAGGGGCCGTGCGGCGCGCGATCGGCTACGTCCCTCAGGCCTCGGGCGTCGACCGCGAGGCGACCGGACGCGAGAACCTCGTCCTCCAGGGTCGTCTGCAGGGCATGCGCGGGGCCGACCTCGATCGGCGCTCCGCCGACCTGCTCGAGACGTTCGGCCTCGCAGACAAGGCGAACGCGCTCGTCAAGACGTACTCGGGTGGGATGAAGCGCAGGCTCGACGTGGCCATGGGGCTCGTGCACCGCCCCCACGTCCTGTTCCTCGACGAGCCCACGACCGGCCTCGACCCGGAGGCGCGTGCCGCGATGTGGGAGGAGCTCGAGAGCCTCGCGGCCGCCGAGCGCCTGACCATCCTCCTCACGACGCACTACCTCGAGGAGGCCGATCGGCTGGCGCGCCGGGTCGCGATCGTGTCTCGTGGCCAGGTCGTCGTGGAAGGCACCCCCGAGGCGCTGAAACGGGAGCTCCGAGGCGATGCCGTCACCGTCGAGCTCGACGGGGCCGAGATCGACCGTGCGGCGGAGCTCGCTCGCGGCCTCGAGGGCGTCCACGAGGTGACGAAGGACGGTCGCAGGCTGCACCTTCGGGTCGACCACGGTGCCGAGGCCGTGCCCGTGATCCTCGGCGCGCTCGACGCCGCCGGCGCCGGCGCGCACGCGGTCACCGTCTCGAGGCCGTCCCTCGACGACGTCTATCTCCACCACACGGGGCGGGACTTCCGCGCAGACGACGGGGAGCGGGAGTGAACGTCGTCTCTCAGACGCTCTACCTCTGCGCACGGGTTCTGCGGAATCTCTCCCGGCAGCCGATCTGGATCGTCGTCATGATCGTGCAGCCGATGTTCTGGCTGTTGCTCTACAGCCAGTTGTTCCGGCGGATCACGGAACTCCCCGGCTTCGGGACGACGTCCTACATCGACTACCTGACGCCAGGCGTTGCTGTCATGACGGCGTTCTTCTCGGGCTCGTGGGCCGGGATGGGGATGATCGAGGACCTCGACCGTGGTGTCCTCGAGCGGTTCCTCGCGACTCCGGCGAGCCGCGCGGCGATCATCTTCGGGCGCATCCTCGAGTCGGCGATCGTGGCGTCGCTCCAGGCGATGCTGATCCTGCTCACAGGGCTCCTGCTCGGGGCGACGAACGGCGGCGTCGTCGGGTGGCTCGTGATCCTGCTCGCCGCATTCCTGACGGCCGCCGGGTTTGCCGGCCTCTCCCACGGCGTCGCCCTCCGCACGCGGCAGGAGGCGTCGATGATCGCGGTCGCCCAGTTCATCGGCCTGCCGCTCCTGTTCTTCTCCTCCCTCCTGATCGCACGCGCGTTGATTCCGGGCTGGATGCAGGACTTCTCACTCCTGAACCCGGTCGAGTGGGCCGTGCGCGCCGCGCGTGGCGAGGCGCTGCCCGGCACCGACTGGAGCGAGATGGGAACCTTCCTCCTGCTCCTCGTCGGCTTCCTCGCCCTGACGACTGCTTTCGCGACGAGGAGCTTCCGCTCCTACCAGCGCACGCTCTGAGCCTGCGACTACAGTCTGCTGCGCGGTAGGACGAACGAGGATCTCGTTCACGTCGACGTGTGGCGGCTGCGAGAGCGCGAAGAGGACGGCGCGAGCCACGTCATCGGGCTCGAGCGGCGCCTCCGACGGCACCTTGTCGAAGAACGGCGTATCGACCATGCCGGGCGCGATCACGGTGACCCGGACGCCGGTGCCGTCGAGCTCCTGCCGGGCCGACTCTCCCATAGCGTGCACCGCGTGCTTTGTCGCGGAGTAGAGCGAGCCCGGAAGCGCGCGGCGGCCGGCGACCGAGCCGGTCAGGAGCAGGTGACCCCTCGACTCCTTGAGGGCGGGGAGCGCTGCCCGGATCGTGAGCGCGGCGCCGAGGACGTTCGTGAGCACCATGTTGCGCCAGTGCTCGACCGATTCGGCGAGAAAGCCTCGCTGGGCGCCGAAGCCGGCGTTCGCCCAGGCGGCGTCGAGCCCGCCATAGTGCTCGAGCGCGACGGTGACCGCTGCCTGCTGGTCGGCCCACTCGGTCACGTCGCACTCGACCGCGACCGCCCGGTCGGAGCCGCCGAGCTCCTCCGCGAGCGCATCGAGCCTGTCGATCGAACGAGCTGCGAGCACGAGCCGCCAACCCTCGGAGGCGAGGAGGCGGGCGGTCGCGGCACCGATGCCCGACGAGGCACCGGTGATCAGGATGACCCGGTCGCGATCGCTCATGCCGCTGACTCTATCGCCACCGACCAGCCGGCGGTCGACTCCGGGTCGGCGCCGCAACTCGCGGGAACGGCCGGCCCGGGCCGGCTCTCGACCCGCGCTGCGAGCTCGCCGTCCGGGGTTGCGAAGGTGACGAGATCGCCGTCGTGCGAGACGAGCCGCAGCTCGCCGACACGGTCACGCCCCGTCACTGCGCGCACGGCGATCTCGGCGGCCTGTACCGCAGGCCCGAAGATGGTGCGGCCTCGATAGAGATCGAGCGGGATCCGGCCGTCCTCGAGCAGCCGGGCCACCTCCGCCGCCCGCTCGAGCGGGATCCTCCCCAGCTGGACTCCGTTCGGGAGCACGAGCACGTTCGGCGCGAACCGGTGGCCGCCGAGGTGCGACGACTGCCACAGCCGCTCCGGCGGGAGGTGCGATGCCAGCGCGTCGAAGAGCGGGAGTCCGAGGCGGGCGCAACACGCGTCGCGGCGCCCATGCGCGCAGACGAGGACGATCGGGCCCTCGATCGGATCGCCTCCGTGGAGCGTCGGCGCCCGGGAGCTCGTCGAGCGAGCCGAGCTCCTGGCGCACGGCCACTCCTCCGGACTCGCCGACCGTGGCCGTGATCAGAGTCACACCCTGACGGCGGTCGGGCCGGCGTACGAGCAGCACCTTTCCGGGGAACTCCTCCAGCCGGGCACGAACGCCCTCGTGGAGGCCGCTGTCCGCGACGGCGTCTCTCCCCCAGGCTCCGCGCACCTCGACGACGAGCCAGCTCGTTCCCCTCGGTCGCAGTCCCCGCGAGCGGCTCCCCGGCCGCGAGCGACGAGCCCGAGCACGTCGGGCGCTCACTCACGCCGGCAGCCTGTCGGCGAGCAGCCGTGCGAGGGCCGGGTCGATCCCGAGCTCTGCCGCGAAGGCCCGGTACTCCGCCAGTGCCTTCGCGGTGTCCCGGCCCGGGCGCGCGACAGCGCGCAGGAGAACGTTCTTCGGCGTGTGCTCGAGCTCGATGAACTCGACCACCTGGACGTCGTATCCGACTGCGCCGAGCAGCTGGGCCCGGGCAGCATCCGTCACCTCCGCGGCGAACCGCTCACGCAGCGTGCCGTGGCGGAGCAAGGGGGCAAGGGCACGGTTCTCGAGCTGGGGCAGCAGCTCGTGCTGGCAGCAGGGCACCGCGAGGATGACCGGCGCCGCGGCCCGCACGGCGCGATCGAGTGCATCGTCGGTGGCGGTGTCGCAAGCGTGCAGGCTGACGACGAGGTCGACGCCCGCGAGCGCCTCGTAGCCGGCGATGTCGCCGACCTCGAAACGGAGGCCGTCGGCCCCGAGCGTTCGTGCCAGCGCCTCACAGCGATCGACGACCTCGGTCTTGAGATCGAGCCCGACGATCTCCACCTCGCGGCCGTGGACGACAGTGAACAGGTGATGCAGCGCAAACGTCAGATACGACTTGCCCGAGCCGAAGTCGACGATCCGCAGCGGGCCGGAGGGGAGCGCGGGAAGCACGTCCTCGACGAGCTCGAGAAAGCGGTTGACCTGCCTGAACTTGTCGTACCGCCGGCTTCGCACCTTTCCTTCCGGAGTCATCACCCCGAGCTCGACGAGGAAGGGCACGGCCACGCCCTCGGGCAGGAGGCGGCGCTTGACGCGGTCGTGTGAGAGGGCGGTGCCGGGCCGGCTCGGCGGCCGGCGGAGGATGCGCGCCTCCTTCCCGGCGACGAGCACCTGCCAGTCGGCGTCGGTCGACTGGAGCAGGCCTTGCCGGAACTCCGATGCGAGCAGGTGGGTGAGGTGCTCGGCGGCGGCATCCGGAGCGAGATTCTCGTCCGTCGACCGGGTCGCCTGATGGGAGGTGAACCGATAGCGCAACGAGCCGCCGATCGTCACCGGCGCCACCGTGACCCGCGAGGGCCGTGAGGGGTCGCCGCGTCGCGGCCTGCTCAGGCTGGCGCCTGTAAGCGACCCGGCACCGACCAGCCGTCGCACGAGGGCCCCGACGTCGGTGTCCGGAACGGTCATTCCGTCGCTGCGACGACGCAGATCAGCTGGCCGCTCGTGATCCCCTGCCCCGAGACGATCCCGAGCTCGGTGACGACACCGTCCTGCGGTGCGGCGATCTCGTTCTCCATCTTCATGGCCTCGATCACGCAGATCACCTGGCCCACGGCGACGGTCTCACCGTCCGCGACCAGCACCTTGAGCACGGTTCCCTGCATCGGGCTGGCCACGGTGCCCGAGCCTGCGCCCCCTCCGGCGCCGCCCCGCTCGCGGCGGCTGCGCCCGAGAGCTGCCCAGGGAGGCTCGGTCGTGTGCAGGCGGACGTCGAACGAACGGCCGTCGACCTCGACCGCGACCACCCGCTCCCGCGTCTTCGTGCCGTCCGTTCCCCCCGCTACTCTCGTTGTCTTATGAGAAAACGCTTCCGTCATCTCGTCCGCTCGCTGCGCCAGCGCCTCGGACTCGACGAGCCCGTGACACGTGCCTCCGTCGATGAAGCACGGCTCCGTGAGGAGCGCCGCGTGGAAGCCGATGAGTGTCGGTGGGCCCTCGATCCGGAACTCGGCGAGCGCGCGCAGCATCCTCCGCCTCGCAGTCTCGCGATTCGTGTCGTGCACGATCAGCTTCGCGATCATCGGGTCGTAGAGCCCCGAGATCTCGTCCCCGGCCCTGACGCCGGAGTCGACCCGGACGCCGGGGCCTGCAGGCTCCTCGTACGCCGTGACCACCCCGGGGGCCGGCAGGAAGCCCCTGCCGACGTCCTCGGCGTTGATGCGGCACTCGATCGCGTGCCCGCGGAGCGTCACGTCCTCCTGGCGCAGGGAGATCGGCTCTCCCTGCGCGATCAGGATCTGCTCGCGGACGAGGTCGAGGCCGGTCACGAGCTCCGTCACGGTGTGCTCCACCTGGATCCGGGTGTTCATCTCCATGAAGAAGTACTCGCCGCTCGCCGTGAGCAACCCTTCGATCGTGCCGGCCGAGCGGTAGCCCGCAGCCCGGGCGGCATTCACGGCGATCTCGCCGATCCTGGCCCGCAACTCCGCGTCGACGGCGGGGGACGGCGTCTCCTCCACGAGCTTCTGGTGGCGCCGCTGGATCGTGCAGTCGCGCTCTCCGAGGAACAGCACGGTGCCGTGCGCATCCGCGAGAACCTGCGCTTCCACGTGCCGCGGGTTCTCGAGGTAGCGCTCGACGTAAACCGCGTCGTCCGCGAAGTACTTGAGACCCTGGCGCTGCGCGGCCTCGAAGGCGCGCCCGGCTTCCGAGGCGTCGGAGACGAGCTCCATGCCCTTGCCGCCACCGCCCGCGGCGGCCTTGATGATCAGTGGGTAGCCGATCTCCTCGCCCAGCTCGACGACGCGCTCGACGCTCCGCACGGGGTCGGTGGCGCCCGGAATGATCGGAACGCCCGCCGCCCGCATCACAGTCCGGGCCTCCGTCTTCGATCCCATCAGCTCGATCGCTGCGGGCGGTGGGCCGATCCACGCCAGCCCGGCCTCCTCCACGGCGCGCGCGAACGCGGCGTTCTCGGCCAGGAACCCGTAGCCGGGGTGAACCGCCTCCGCGCCGGCCCGGAGCGCCGTCTCGACGATCACGTCGACGCGGAGATAGCTCTCGTCCGCGGGTCCTGGCCCGATGCGGTACGCCTCGTCGGCGACGTGGGTGTGCAACCGGCCCCGGTCCGCGTCCGAGTAGACGGCGACGCACCCGATCCCGAGCTCGCGGAGCGTCCGGAAGATCCGGACTGCGATCTCGCCACGGTTCGCGACGAGCACTTTGGTGAAGGCAGGCATGCGCTCCGCGTATTCTCCCCCAACGATGACGGTCCCGGATCAGTTAACGCTCGCGCGAGCCCTGGCAGTGCCCGTCGTCGTGGTGCTGTTCGCATGGAACTTCCCCGATCACGCCTACTGGGCCACGGCAGTCTTCGTCGTCGCGATGGCCACCGACCAGGTCGACGGCTGGCTGGCCCGCCGCTGGAACCAGACGTCGGCGTTCGGGTCGCTGCTCGATCCGATCGCCGACAAGGTGCTCGTCATGGCCGCGCTCGTGATGCTGATCGCCGAGGGAGTCGCACCGGCCTGGATGGTGGCCGCCATCGTGGCACGCGAGTTCCTCGTCTCCGGGCTCCGCCTCGCCGCGATCGAGAAGGGCATCGTGATCGGCGCCCGCGACCTCGGGAAGCTCAAGACCTGGGCGCAGGCAGTCGCCGTCGCCGTGGGTGGCATGGCAGCGGCCGGCGCCTGGAGCAGCGACATCGCGTGGTGGGCGCTCCTCGTGGCCGTCCTGCTGACGTGGATCTCCGGGCTCGACTACGCGCGCGCCGCGCCGCGACTGCTGCGCAGCGAGAGCGCCTAGCGGGCGCTCGCGGCGGGACTGCTCAAGGCGTCGCAGTCGGCTCGGTCCAGCTCGGTGCAGCGCTGTCCGGAGCACCGCGGTTCTGCATCACGCTCCGCTCCACCGCTTCGTGCAACCCGGCCCGACGCCACGCTCCCAGCGAGCCCGGCGGCCGCGCGTCGTCCAACAGGCCCTCGCGGGCGAGGGCGGCAGCTGCGGCGCGAGCCGCTGGATCGTCCGCTGCAGGCACGGGAAGGAGCTCCATCTCCATCTCCGGCAGGCTAGCCGAGCGGTATCAACCGCGCTGCCGTGGCCTTGAACGACGCGACGACGACGTCCCCCTCGCGAAGGCCCAGGCGCTTGGACGAGCCGCTCGTGATTTCGCCCGCCAACGGGCCAACCCGTACGCGCACCCGGTTTCCGATCGTGACGAGTGAGGCAATCGGCGCAGAGATGTGGTTCAGCGTCGAGTCCTCGGGAGTCGCCCGCGAGACTGCGACCTCCCATGGGTGCACAGCCACGGCGACCCGACCGACGCCCGCGTCCGTTGTCCACGCGACACCTCCGACGTCGAGCAGGACCCTCGTCAGGCCGTTGCTGCCGGGCTCCGCCACGCCCTGCAGCAGGGTAGCGCCGGTGAAGCGGGCGACGAACGGATCCGCCGGTGCCGCGACCAGCTCGGAGGGCGTACCGATCTGGAGCAGCCGCCCTTCGACGAGCACGCCGACCCTGTCGGCGAGCGCGGCTGCATCCTCGAAGTCGTGGGTGACGAGGATCGTGGGAAGGTGGAGTGCGGCGAGCAGGTCGCGCAACTCACCGCGCACAGCGTCCCGCGTATGAGCATCGAGTGCGGACAGCGGCTCGTCGAGGAGCAACACCTGCGGCTCCCGCGCGATTGCGCGCGCGAGCGCGACACGCTGGCGCTCGCCGCCCGACAGCCTCCCAGGGCGCTCATCGGCGAGCTCCGTGATCCGCAGCCGGCCAAGAACCTCGTCGACGAGGCCGGCACGCGTGGCCCCGAACGACACGTTGGCTCTCACCGAGAGGTGCGGAAACAGTGCGTATTCCTGGAAGACGAGGCCGACCGAGCGGCGCTCCGGCGGCACGTCGACGCCGGCGGCCGTATCGAGCCAGGGCGTCCCGGCCGCGTAGATACGTCCCCGCTCGGGCCTGACGAGGCCCGCGACGGCGCGCAGGACGCTCGACTTGCCTGCGCCGGACGGCCCGACGAGGGCAACCGTCTCCGACCCGACCTCGAGCGTCAGCTCGAGGCGGACGTCGCGGAGACCGTGGGAAAGATCGACGTCGAGCGACGCCATGAGGGAACCAGCTTGACGGCAAGGAGAACTGCGGCACTCGCGACCACGAGCTCGGCACCAATCGCGAGCGCCGTGTCGAAATCGACGTCGAACTGCTCGTAGACGGCGAGGGACAGTGTCTGGGTGACGCCCTGAAGCGAGCCGGCGAACATGATCGTCGCCCCGAACTCGCCGATCCCGCGGGCGAACGAGAGTGCCGCGCCCGCCCCGAGGCCGCTGACAGCCAGTGGCAGGGCAATGCGGCCGAACGTGCGGGCGGGACTTGCGCCCAACGTGCGGGCGGCGTCGGTGAGCGTGGAGTCGACGTCTCCGAACGCCGCCACAGCCGTCCGGATGTAGAACGGCCCCGCGACGAACATGACCGCGAGCACGACCGCGATCTTTGTGAACGCGATCTCGATCCCGAGCGCAGAGAGTGAGCTGCCGAGCAGTCCCAGTCGACCGAACGTCGCCAACAGGCCGATACCGGCCACAGCAGGCGGTAGGACGAGGGGGAGCTCGACGAGCGTGACGGCGAGGCTCCAGCCCGGAAACCGTCGAGTCGCGAGCAGGTAGGCCGTCGGGGTGCCGAAGGCGATGATCAGCGCCTGCGCGACGACGGTGGTCTCGAGCGTGACCAGGAGCGCATCCCGGGCCACCTCGGAGCCGAGTGCGTCGACAAGCTCGCCCGGCGGGACGCGAAGGAAGATCGCCGCGATCGGAACGACGAGAAACGACAACGTCGCGAACGTCGCGACGAACAGCAGAAGCGGAAACAGGCGCCTCATTCCGACAGCCCGAAGCCGGCCGCACGCAATGCCTTCCGGCCGTCGGCTCCGAGGAGCGCGATCAGAAACGCCTGCGCCGCAGCCAGGTCGTGCGGCTTCGCCGCGATCGCGGCCTCGTAGACGACGGTGGGCTGAGCGCGCCGCGGGAACGAGATCACGCGAACCTTCCCTGCCACCGGCCGCACGTCGGTTGCGTAGACGAAGCCCGCGTCCGCCTCCCCGAGCGCGACCTTGGCAACGATGCCCTTCACGTCAGGCTCGAGGCTCACCGTCTTGCGGAGGACCCGCAGCAGTCCGAGCCGTTTGAGCGCCTCGCGCGTGTAGAGACCGATCGGCACCTTGGGCCCGGCGACGACGAGCCGCAGCTTCGGACGGCGGGCCAGGTCGGCAACCGTGGCGATCTTCGCCGGATTCCCCTTTGGAATGATCAGGACGAGGCTGTTCGTCGCGAACGCAACCGGCTTCCGGACGAGGCCGTCGGCGAAGAGAGCCTGCGTGTAGACCGGACTGGCCGAAAGGACGACGTCGAACGGATATCCCTGGCGCACCTGCTGCGCCAGCTGGTTCGACCCGCCGAACGACGCGCGCGCATCGGGGTCGATCCTCGGAAGCACCTCCGCGAGTGATGCTGCAGCGAGCACCGTCGCAGGATCGTCGCTACTCCGCTCCGGGCCAGCAAGTGCGGCGCCGACGGAGAGCGCCGCCAGAAGGGAGATAGCGGCGCCGAGAGCCAGGCGACGGGTCATCGCTCCACCATCACACTCGTCGACTTGACGACCCCTGCCGCGCCCACACCCGCCTTGAGGCCGAGCTCCTCGGCCGACTCGCGCGTGATGATCGCGACGACCCGCGACGGCTCGGTGACGTCGATCTCGACCCGGGCGAGCAGGCCGTCGATCTCGACCGAGCGGACGATGCCGCGGAAGCGATTGCGCGCCGACAGCGCGTGCGAGGCGTCCTCGCCGCGGAGGCGATCGATCTCTGCGAGGGGCACGACCCGCCGGTTCGCATCGTCGCGCCCGACCTCGATCTTGCCCTCCCGGTCCCAGCGCCGCAGCGTGTCGAGGCTGATCCCGAGCATCCGGGAGGCCTGGGCGGCGGAGACGTCTCGCATAGGCATTGCCTATGTATAGCGAAGACGGGCGGCCTGCGCCAGCTCCGGGCGTGCCTACGCCGTCATCCGCCTCGCGTAGTCCCAGCTCGTAACCTCGATCGGGTCGAGGCGGAGCACCACCTCCGGTGCAGTACGGCCGAGCAGCCGGCGCGCGAACGCGCCGTCCGTCCCACCGAGGTACCGCACGAGGAGCTCCGAGAGCGTCGCGAGCTCCTCGTCCGGCTCGATCGTCACGCGCGCCCGGCCACGAACGCCCCGATACGGCGGCTCCTGCCCCGCTACCTCGTACGCGCACCGCTGCTCGCGCTCGAGCGCCCGCACGAGCGAGCTCGAGGCCTGCGTCGCACAGACCAACTCGTCGCCGCGCCGGGCGAACCAGAGCGACACGATCAGGGGCCAGCCCGACGGCGCGACGCACGCGAGGCGAATCGGAATGATCGCGTCGTCGAGGAACCCCACGACCTGATCGGGGTCGAACGGGCCAGACATTCGCGCGGTCGAGAGCGGCACGCGATCAAGCGTAACCACCGTCGGAGGTGGCTGCCGCTCGCGGCGGCGGCGCGGCCGTCTCACGTCAAGCCTCAAGGGGCGAGCAGCCGCGCGATCGCCGCGATGTGCGCGTCTCCGGTACCGCAGCAGCCACCGAGCAGGCCGAGCCCGTACTGCCGACCCACGGCGACGACCTCGGCGCCGAACGGCCCGGGCTCGGCCACCTCGAGCTCTTCGAGCCCGTCCAGCTCGTCGGGGTCGCGGGCCGACGTATTTGCGAGCAGGCCGATCACCCGGCCACGGCCGGCGGGCGAGACGGCCAGGGCCGCAGCGGCGACGCGCGGGTGAACGCAGTTGAGGAAGAAGGCGACGGGCGGCGGATCGGGGCCTTCGTCGATCGCGATGACGGCCTCGTCGAGCGGCGTCCCGTCCAGCAGCCGTCCGGTTGGACGCACGACGAACCCGATCAGGTAGGGCAACCCCGTCGAGCCAAGGGCAGCCGCGAGTCCCATCGCCTCGGAGAGCGCCGGCAAGGTCGCGCCGAGAAGCAGGTCGACCGCGGCAGCCGCGAGCGCCTCGGCCTGGGCGGCGTGGTAGCGCCGGGCGTCGTCGCGGGAGAGCGCGTCACCAGGAAGGTACGCGTCGCCCGCGGGGCCGAGCAGTCCACCCACGACCACCGTCCCGCCGGCCGATCTGCCCTCGTCGGCCACCATCCGCACGAGCTCGGCGTTGGCGCGGTTGAGATCGGTGCCCCGCCACGCCGACGCTGCGATGCGTGCGCCCGTCGCGCGCCAGGTATCGGTCTGGACGAGCATCGGCAGCCCGTGGCCGATACCGATCGCCAGGTACCCACGGTGGACGTCCGCCAGGATCTCCCGGTAGCGGTCGTCCAGCACGAGCGCGCCGGTGCCGATCTGAGCGTCGAACGGTACGTCCGGATGGCGCCGCAGGCGCTCGTACACCGATCCCTCTGCCAGCAGCGGCTGCGCGAGCAGATCGGCGACGCCCGGGCACGAGGCGCTCGTCACCCCGGCACGAGCCCTTCGATGCGGTCGACGAGCGAGGAGAGCACGGCAAACGTCTGCTCGACCGGCTCGGCCGAGCCGAGGTCGACGCCGGCGTCCCTCAGCGCGTCGAGCGGGTCGACCGAGTCGCCGGCCGCGAGGAACGCGAGATAGCGCTCGGCAGCACCCTCCTCGCCGTCGAGCACCCGGCGGGCGAGGGCGTGTGCGCCCGAGATCCCGGTCGCGTACTGGTAGACGTAGAACGGCTCGTAGAGGTGGCCGAACTGGGCCCACGTGATGCCGACGCGCTCCCGGTCGAGCTCGACGTCGGGCCCGAAGCCCTCGGCGAAGAGATCCGCCATCCGGGCGCAGAGGAGCTCCGCCGTCAGCCCTTCGCCGGCCGCGACCCGCTCGTGCACCTCACGCTCGAAGCGCGCGAGCGTCGGCATGACGAAGAAGTAGCGGTGGAAGTTCCGCATCGCCTCCTCGAGCACCGCGAGCTGGATGGCGGGATCGTCGACGGTGTCGACGAGGTGGGCACGCAGCAGCGACTGGTGGAAATTCGACGCCACCTCGGCGACGAACAGCGAGTAGTGGGTGTAGACCTGCGGCTGGGACTGCCACGTCAGATACGAGTGCATCGAGTGGCCGAGCTCGTGAGCGAGCGTGCCCAGGCTCACGGCGGTCCCGTCGAAGCTCATCATGATGAACGGGGCCGTCCCGGGTGCCCCGGCGGAGAATGCACCACCCATCTTGCCGGCCGTCGGGTAGACGTCCACCCAGCGCTCCTCGAGGCAGCCGCGCCTGACCGTCTCGACGTAGGCGTCGCCGAGTGGCGCCAGCGACTCGCAGATCCACTCGACGCACTGCTCGTACTCGAACGCGGGCGCGGAGGTTCCGAGTGGCGCGCCCACGTCGTACGGCGCAAGCTGCTCGACCCCGTGGATCGACCGACGCAGCCGCCAGTACCGGTGCCAGGTCGGCAGGTGTTCCTCGAAGGCCGCGATCAGGTTGTCGAGGATCTCGGGAGGGACGTTCGAGCGGAAGAGCGACGCTTCGAGCGACGAGTCGTATCGCCGCACCCGCGCGGAGAACACGGCCTGCTTGACTGCGCCCGCGAGATTCGCCGCGAGGGCGTTCCGCGCTCCCAGGTATCCGTCGGCGTAGCTCTCCCAGGCGCTCCGCCGCAGTGCACGGTCAGGGCTCGCGAGCAGGGCCTCGATCGACCCCTGCGTGACCTCGGCCGCGCCGCCGCCTTCCAGCTCGGCGGGCGCGAACACCACGTCGCTGTCGACGAGCGCGCTGTAGACGGTGAACGGCCCCGCGAAGGCGTCGGACGCGAGCCCCAGCACCTCTTCCACCTCCGCAGACCGCGTGTGGGCGGCGCGGCGGAAGAGATCGTCGAAGTAGTGCTCGTAGGGTCGGAGCCGCGGCTCCTCGGTCGCCCACCCGCGCAGCCGCTCGCGGCCGATTGCGAGTACCTCCGGCTCGACGAATGCGGACGCGGCGGCCAACTGCGCCTCCACAGCCTGGGCGCGACCGAAGCGCGCCACAGCGGCGGAGTCCGTCGTCTCGACGGCGTAGCCCATCAACGCGTACGCGAAGACCCTTCCCGCCCGCCGCGCGAGGCCGTCCCTGACGGCCAGGGCCTCGGAAAGGGCGGCGGCGCTCTCGTCGAGGCGTCCCTGGAACGCCGCAAGCTCCGGCAGGGCGGCGAGCACGCCTTCGAGCTCGACCTCCCACGCCTCGCCGTTGGCGAACACGCTCGTGTCACCCCAGGTCCGCTCGACCGGCACGCTCGAGCGAGGAACCGTCACAGCGGGATGTTGCCGTGCTTGCGCCTGGGCGTCGGCTCCCGCTTGGCGAGGTGCATCTCGAGCGCCCGGATCAGATAGGGACGCGTCCGGCGAGGCTCGATCACGTCGTCCACGTACCCGCGCTCGGCGGCAGAGTACGGGTTCGCGAACCGCTCCTGGTAGTCGGCGATCAGCTCGGCCCGCCGCACCTCCGGGTCTGCCGCCTCGGCGAGCTCGTGCCTGAAGATGATGTTGACGGCACCGTCGGGCCCCATCACGGCAACCTCTGCGGTCGGCCAGGCGACGTTGACGTCCGCCCGGATGTGCTTCGAGCTCATGACGTCGTAGGCGCCGCCGTAGGCCTTGCGCGTGATCACGGTCAGCTTCGGCACCGTCGCCTCGGCGTACGCGTACAGCAGCTTGGCGCCGTGGCGGATGATCCCGCCCCACTCCTGCTCGGTGCCGGGCAGGAAGCCGGGAACGTCGACGAAGGTGACGAGCGGAATGCCGAAAGCGTCGCAGGTGCGCACGAAGCGTCCGGCTTTCACGGAGGCGTCGATGTCGAGCACGCCGGCGAGCGCGTTCGGCTGGTTTCCCACGACCCCGACCGAGTGGCCGCCGAGCCGCGCGAAGCCGCAGACGATGTTCTTCGCGAAGTCGGCCTGCAGCTCGAGGAAGTCCCCGTCGTCGACGATGGTCCGGATGGCACGCTTGATGTCGTACGGCTTGTGGGCCGAGTCGGGCACGAGAGTGTCGAGCTCGGGCGCCTCGCGGTCGACCGGGTCGGCAGGCACCGCGTACGGTGCCGGCTCGATGTTGTTCTGCGGCAGGAACGAGAGCAGGTAGCGCGCGTCCTCGATCACCGCCTCCTCGCCCTGGGCGACCAGATGGGCGACCCCGGAGCGGGACGCGTGAGCCGCTGCTCCGCCGAGCTCCTCTTGCGACACGTCCTCACCCGTGACGGCCTTCACGACGTCGGGACCGGTGATGAACATGTACGAGGTGCCCTCGGCCATCAGCACGAAGTCCGTGATCGCCGGCGAGTACACGGCGCCACCTGCGCACGGCCCCAGGATCAGCGAGATCTGCGGCACGACGCCGGAGGCCTGGACGTTGCGCCAGAAGATCTCCGCGTACCCGGCGAGCGAGACGACGCCTTCCTGGATCCGGGCGCCGCCGGAGTCGTTGATCCCGACGACGGGACAGCCGACCTTCACGGCCATGTCCATCACCTTGCAGATCTTCTCGGCGAACACCTCGCTCAACGAGCCGCCGAAGACCGTGAAATCCTGCGAGAAGACGCAGACCGGCCGCCCGAAGACCGTGCCGTACCCCGTCACGACCGCGTCGCCCCAGGGACGGTTGTCGCGCATGCCGAACTCGACCTCGCGGTGGCGCACGAAGCGATCGAGCTCGACGAACGACCCCGGGTCGAGCAGCAGCTCGACCCGCTCCCGTGCCAGCAGCTTGCCGCGCGCGTGCTGCTTTGCGGCCGCCTTCCCACTTGCCGCTGCGTCGACCTCGGCGCTCAGCTCCTCGAGCCAGAGAAGCTTGGCCTCGGTGGTGACATGCATCGTCTCGGAGCTCTCGTGGGCCGCCATCCAGGTGTGAGCCTATCGCGCCCGTCGGGCACCCGGGCGGGCGACCGCGTCGCGATGTCGAGCCCATCGGCACCCGCCGATAGAGTCGTGCCGTGACCACGCCTCTCGACCGCTCGGCCACCTGGCCCCACGACGCGGCCGGCGAACCGGGCGCCTACACCTACGCCCGCACCGAGCAGCCGAACGTCGTCTCCGTCGAGAGGGCGCTCGGGGCACTCGACGGCGGCCGCGCCCTGCTCTATCCCGCCGGGATGGGGGCCGTGACAGGCGTCGTGCTGACGCTGCTGCCACCGGGCGGGACGATCGCACTCGCGGAGGGCGCCTACTACGGTCACGGGCAGCTCTTCGACCACCTTCGCCCCTGGGGCGTCAACATGGTCGAGTACGACCAGACAGGCTCGCCTCCCTCCGCGGCCGACCTGATCCTGATCGAGGCGCCGTCGAATCCGATGCTGACGATGCCCGACTTCGAAGCCGCCGCCGCCCACCGGGCCCCGGTCGTCTGCGACGCGACCCTCGCATCGCCCCTCCGCCTGCGCCCGCTCGAGCTCGGCTGCGACGTCGCGCTCCACAGCGCCACGAAGGTCCTGGCAGGACACGACGACCTGATCGCGGGCGTCGCCACGGTCCACGACGACGACCTGTACGACCGCCTCCAGCTGACACGCCGGCTGACGGGCATCGTCGCTTCGGCCGATACGGCGTGGCTCCTCGAGCGAGGCCTGGAGACGCTCGAGGTGAGGCTCGACCGGATGGAGGCGACCGCGCGCGTCCTCGTCGATCGCCTCGAGCGGCCACCCGGCCGTGACGACCGTCCGCTATCCGGGCTTCGGCTTCCTGATCTCCTTCGACGTCGCCGACGGCGACGCTGCCCGTCGCGTCGAGACGGCGACGACGACGATCGTGAACGCGACGAGCCTCGGCGGCGTCCACGCGAAGCTCGAATCGCGGTACCGCTGGGAGGGCGAGCGGTGCCCGGAAGGGCTGCTGCGACTGTCGGTCGGGCTCGGAACCGCCCGAGGCACTGTGGGCCGACCTGGAGCAGGCGCTCGCGCAGGCTTGACTGCACCGGCCCTGACCGTAAGTGACCATAGTAATACGACCATGGTCATCGTAAAATGACCGGATGGATGCTACCCTCCAGCGCATCGAACGCACGATCCCCGCCAGCCAGTTCAAGACGCACTGCCTGTCCCTCCTCGACGAGGTTGCGGAGAGCGGCGTTGCGATCGTCGTCACGAAGCACGGCAAGCCGGTGGCCCGCCTCGAGCCGATCGAACCGCCGCCGTCGCTTCGCGGCAGCGTCACCTACCACGTGTCCGACGAGGAGCTGATCGCGCCGCTCTGGGAGAACTGGGACCCGAAGCTCCCATGATCGTCCTCGACACGCACGCGTTCCTCTGGTGGCGGGACGAAGACCCGCGGCTTTCCGCCGCAGCACTCACGGCAATCGAGCAGGCCGACCGGATCGGAGTGCCCACGGCCTGTTGCCTCGAGCTCGCAACGCTCGACCGGCGCGGCCGGATCACGCTCGCCGGTGGCCCGACGAGATGGGTCCGCGCCGCGCTCGCCGATCCCCGGATCAAGGAGCTCCCTCTCACCGCCGAGATCGCGATCGCGGCGGGCGAGCTCCCCGAGACGTTTCCCGGCGACCCGGTCGACCGCGTCATCTACGCGACCTCACGGGCAACCGGCTCGTCCCTCGTCACCCGCGACCGACGCATCACGGATTACGACCCGCGCCGCGCCGTGTGGTGACGCGGGTGTAACGAATCGCCCTTGCCGATACCGTAGGAACATGCTCTTCACACGCAAGTCCCACGCCATGCCCGCGCCGGAGAACACGCTCCCCGGTCG
The DNA here is from genome assembly GCA_963792455.1 of uncultured Thermoleophilia bacterium. Classification (GTDB taxonomy): domain Bacteria; phylum Actinomycetota; class Thermoleophilia; order Gaiellales; family Gaiellaceae; genus Gaiella. The sequence continues at coordinate 21,939 of CAWBWA010000011.1, read as the reverse complement.
TCCGGGCGCCATGCCCATCACCGAGCACCACGTCGTGCTCGGCACCCCGCTCGAGCCGCCGTTCCCCGAGGGGATCGAGACGGCGATTTTCGGAATGGGCTGCTTCTGGGGGGCCGAGCGCCTCTTCTGGCAGCTGCCCGGCGTCTACACCACCGCGGTCGGCTACGCCGGCGGCACGACGCCGAACCCGAGCTACGAGGAGACGTGCTCCGGCCGCACCGGTCACACCGAGGCCGTGCTCGTCGCCTACGACCCGGCCCGGATCTCCTACGACGACCTGCTGCGGACCTTCTGGGAGGGCCACGATCCGACCCAGGGGATGCGACAGGGCAACGACGTCGGCTCGCAGTACCGCTCGGCGCTCTACTGGACGACGCCGGCCCAGCAGGAGGCGGCGCTCGCCTCGAAGGCGCGCTACTCGATCGCCCTCGCGCAGTCGGGCTACGGGATGATCACGACCGAGCTCGCCGAGGCGGGGCCAGTTCTACTACGCCGAGACCTACCACCAGCAGTACCTGGCCCGGAACCCGCGCGGCTACTGCGGGATCGGCGGTACCGGGGTCGCCTGCCCGATCGGCACGGGCGTTTCCGGCTGACGCGACCGGCGTCCGGCCCACTCTGCGGCCGGGCGCCCGCTTTCGCCGTCAGTCGGCAGCAAGGGCCGCTCGGAGGAGGCCCGCAGCATTCGTGCGCATGATCGCCACTGCATCGGTGCGTGAGACCCGGGCGATATCCGTCAGCCACACGAATGCTTCGATGCCCAGCGTCGCACCGATGCCCAAGGTGAGCCGCCGCAGCTCCTGCTCGGGCAACCGCCCTCTCAGAGGTGCAAGGGCATCTTCGATCCAGCCGATCCGCAATCCGCGGTGCATCGGTAGCTGTGGCAGTTGGGCCGGGTCGCCGTCGAGCGAGAGCCGCAGAACCGCGCGCATCTCCGGCTCGTAGGCAAGGATCCTGCGCGTCTGGCTCTCGGCGACGATCTCGAGCCTCGTGACCACGTCTTCGGGAGGTTCCGGGCCGAGCAACGATCGTTCCTCGATGTGCGGGTAGGCCGCGACGAGCAAGGCACGCTGATCGGGGAAGTATCGGTACGCCGTCGTGCGGGATACCGAGGCAGCGAGCGCCGCCGCCTCGAGCGTCGGGGTAAGGCCCTGGGAGAGGAGCTCCCGGGCCGCGGCGATCAGGGCGTCTCGGGTGCGGCCCTTTTGCTGGACGCGGCCGGTGCTCTCATATGGTACGTTCATACCATAATGGTACACGGCGTTCATGAACTCGGGCTGTGTGCAACCGACAGGAGAGGGCAGATGACATGAGCGCCGTACCGATCGTCCGCAATGCAGGAGAGGGAGAGCGGCTCCGTTTCTTCGGGGGCGGCATCCTCACGATGAAGGCGACAGCCGAGGAGACCGGCGGCGCCTTCCTGCTCTTCGAGGACCTGATGACGCGGGGCAAGACGACGCCGCTGCACATCCACGCCGCTGAGGACGAGACGCTGTACGTGCTCGAGGGTGAGATCGTCGTCCACATCGACGGCGAGAATCACGTGATCGGCAATGACGGAGTCGCGGTGGCGCCACGCGGTGTTCCACATGCGTTCCTCGTCACTTCGGAGACGGCCCGGGTGCTCACCCTGCTGACGCCCGGGAGCGCGGAGCCGTTCTATCGCGGCGCCAGCGAGCCGGCCGGCACAGGTGCGCATGCCTCAGGGCCTGTCGACTTCGCGCGCGTGCGCGAGTCAGCGGAGCGATTCGGCGGGATGAGAGCACTAGGGCCGCCGCCCTTCGAGCCCGGAGCCGAATAACCGGGCCCGAAGCGCCGGCGAGCGGATCAAACGGTCAGGGCCGGCCGGCAGCCGCCAGCTCGACCAGGCCCGCGCCGAGGTCGGCCGCAGCGGCGTCGCCGAGCGGTGCAAGCAGGCGCCAGACGTGGAAGTCGGCTGCTGCCTTCAGAGCGATGTCGACGCGAACGCGGCGGCGACCACGGAGGTTGGCGCGGATCGGCTCTCCGAGGATCCGGCGCACCGTCTCGAGGTATCCTCCCAGGCCTTGCTCGACGAAGGGACGCATCGCGGGGACGATGCTGGCGTCGCGCAGGATGTTTGCCGTCATCGGCTCCGTCTCGCGATACCAGGCGTACAGCTCGGACAGGCCGGATCGCAACCGGTCGCCTGAATCCGAGATCGCCGTCCACGCTTCGGGATCGGGCGTCGGGTGAAGCGCGCGCCAATGCGCCGAGCAAGCCGCAAAGAGGGCGGTCTCATCGGGGAAGTGGTTGTAGACGGTCACCCGCTGGATGCCCGCGCGGCGCGCGATCTCGCTGATCCGCGTCGTCGCAGGGCCGACGGTGCGGTGCAACTCGACCGTCACCTCGGTGATCCGCCGCCGCGTCTCATCCACCTGCTCGGCGCGCTTCTTCAGCTCGTACTGACGTTTGCCCGACATTCGCTGTACGCAACGTTAGACGAATTTGACATCCGGCTGTCAGCTCGCCACTATCCACCAAACACCGTGTTAAACGAAAGGAGAGACTGGCGATGAGCGAGGTGGCAACCGCGAGAGTGCTCGGGCCGAGCGACGGCAAGGCAGGCTTCCTCGGAAGCATCGGCGTGCGATTCATGATCGACGGCAGCGAATCCGACGGAGGCTTCTCGCTTGTCGAGCACCCAATGTCTGCGCGATCCCTGGCCGCCCCGCTTCACCGGCATGCCCGCGAGGACGAGTACAGCTACGTGCTCGAGGGTCGCGTCGGCGCGCTCCTCGGCGACGAGGTCGTGGTCGGCGGGCCAGGCGACCTGATCTTCAAGCCGCGGAATCAGTGGCACACGTTCTGGAACGCGGGGGACGAGCCCGCGCGCCTGCTCGAGATCATCTCTCCTGCGGGCTTTGAGGAGTACTTCGCAGAGCTCGTCGAGCTCGGAGGCTCCCGCGGAGCCGATCCGCAGGCGCTGGGAGCGCTGGCGGCCCGCTACGGCCTCGAGGTCGAGCCGGACAGCATCCCCGGGCTACTCGAGCGCTTCGGACTGCGGCTCGGCGTCCCGCTCTGACTCGAAAGGCCTAGACCCGCCGGCGCCAGCGCGTGAAGACGTCGTCGACGTCCTGACGCATCGAGCGAGGCGCGAGCACGAAGAGAAGGTCGCCGGGCTGGACGATCGTGCTGCCGCGAGGCGGGATCGAGTCGTCGCCGCGAACGACGACGGCGACGATCGCACTTCGCGGCAGCCCGAGCTCCCGCACGGCGCTGCCCGCAATCGCATGATCGTGATCCACCGCGAAATCGATCAGCTCGAGCTTGCTGAGGTGACCCACCTCGATCGGAGCCTCTACCCGCGGGGGCGCCGGCGAGAGCAGGCCAAGGCGGCCGGCAACCCACTCGAGGCTCGTTCCCTGCACGATCGTCGAGATCACGACGACGAAGAAGACCGCGTTGAAGATCGTGTTCGCATGCGGCACCTCGGACGAGAGCACGAACGTGGCGAGCACGATCGGAACAGCACCTCGGAGCCCGGCCCAGCCGAGCAGCAGGCGCTCGCGCGAGTCGAACTCGCTGAACGCCGTGGACGCCCAGACGGCCACGGGCCTGCATACGAGCACGAGCAGCAGCGCGAGCGCGAGGCCGGCCGCCGCGACCTCGGTCAGCTCGCTCGGGAACACGAGCAGGCCGAGGACGACGAACAGAACGACCTGCGCGAGAAATGCGACCCCTTCATGGAACGCCACCAGCTGCCGCCGATAACGCGAAGGCGTGCTGCCGACGGCGAGGCCGACGAGGTAGACCGCGAGGAAGCCGCTGCCACCGACGACGTCGGCAGCCCCGAACGAGACGGCGGCCGCCGCGAGCGACGCGACCGGTGCGAACGCCCCGATCGAGTGAGGCAGCCGGGCGAACAGCCAGGAGGCCAGGGCGCCCATCAGGACACCGACGAGCAGGCCCAGGCCGAGCTGCTGGACGACGAGCAATGCGAGATTCTCGATCCCGTAGCTGTCCGGCTTCTCGATCCACGCGATCATGCCGAGGGTGAGCGCGATCGCCATCGGGTCGTTCCCGCCGGACTCCGCTTCCAGGGTTCGCGCCAACCGACGCCGGATGTGGGTCGCGCGCAGTGTCGCGAAGACCGCGGCGGCGTCCGTGGAGGAGACGACGGCCCCGAGCAGGACCGCCTCCAGCCAGGAGACGTCGAAGAGCACATGGGCTGCGACCCCGGTCAGGATCGCGCTCACGACCACGCCCACCGTGCTGAGAAGGGCCGCCGGCACCGCCACCTGGCGCAACCGGCGCCACGACGTCTGCAGGCCGCCCTCGTACAGGATCAACGCGAGGCCGACGATTCCGACGTCGCGAGCGAGTTCGGCGTCGTCGAACTCGATCCCGCCGGGACCGTCGGAGCCAAGGAGCATCCCGAGACCGAGGAACGCGACGAGCACGGGCAGCCCGGTGCGCGCGGCGCCGAGGGCGACCACGACGCTCGCCGCCAGCACGGCCCCGACCACGAGCAGCATCAACCCCGCGTCCACGACACGTATCCTTGCTGTTGCCTGCCCGGCGCGTGTAACCGCGGCTACTGCAGCTGCCAGAACGGGCCGGTCAGACCCAGTTCTTCGAGCACCGCCTGATTCTGCTCGCGCGTGTGCGGCTGCCACTCGGGCGGCAGGCGGTCGCTCCACCACGCATGCGCCAGCTCGCTCAGCTTGCCCACGCCGATCGTCGCTCCGGGCGCCCGGCCGTCGAGCCAGCGCTCGATGTGCTCTTCCGACCGGAAGAGGTTCATCGCGCTTCAGGTGAAGACGATGTCGTCCCACCAGCGGGCCGCGGGCACGAGGCAGTGGAAGAGGAGGCTCTCGTCGTCGGGGCGCTCGTCCCGCACCGCGACGGTCAGGGCCTCTCCGCAATCGGGGCACGACGTCTCGATCCGGCCGTCGACGTGCAAAGCAGCGCAGATCCCGAAGGCATCCCAGGCGCAGTTCGCGTACCACCAGCGGCCGTCCGCCTGAACCCGGTACGGCGTCGGCACGGCCGAGAACGGGTTTGCCATGCGGATCTCGTTCGTCGCCTCGTCGAGGACGAGCGCGTGCTGGTCGTGCAAGCGGTGCCAGCCGCTGACGACGTCGGTCTCGGCGATGCCGCCGGAGCCCGCGACCTCGCTCGCCGTCGGCGCGCGGCCGAGCTCGACGAACAGGCCGTAGGTGACCGATCTCACCGCACGATCGCGCTCATCCACGCGCTCACCCTCGCAGACCGGGGCCACCGCGTCTACACGGGCTCACGGAACGTGCGCGACCGGGCTGAAGTGCTCAACCGCCGGGAACGGGTCGTAGAAGCCGTGGAGCAGCCGCTTCCATTCCTCGTAGCCGGCGGACTTCCGGAACCCGTCCGTGTGATCCTCGAGCCGTTCCCACGTGACGAGCAGGAGATAGCGGCTTCCGTTCCCGATGCAGCGAAGGAGCTGCAGCGACTCGAACCCGGCTGCCGACGAGATGATCGCCTGTGCCTCCGCAAAGGCGAGCTCGAACGCGCTCTCGCGGCCGGGTTTCACGTCGAGTACCGCCTGCTCGAGCACCATCGTGCGATCCTCGCAGATGCGCGCGGGACTATGGCTTGTACTGCTGGTACACGCCACGCACCGTGTCGATGTCGATCGTGATCCAGACGCCGGTGTCGAGAGGCTCGAACAGGTGGAGGTCGCTCGTCCCGTCGAGGATCTGCTCCAGTTGGGCGAGGGTCACGGGCGTCGGCCCCCACTTCTCGGAGCTTGTCCTGACGAGGAGGGTGACCTTTACGTCGTCGGCCACGAGGTACGTGTACGCGCGGCGCGACTCGTCGACGACGTAGTTGTCGTTGGGCACGGGCTCGCCGGCCGCGACCACGCCATCCTCGGCGGCTGCAACGTTCGCCGTCTCACCCGAGAGGCTCAGGGCCGGGTCGAAGCGCATCTCGGCGCGGTCGCCGGTGCGGGCCAGCGACGTGATGTGGCCGAACTCGACCCTCGTGCCTGGCGGCCCGAGGCCGCGTCGGCTCAGTGTTCGAGACCGTCTCGGTCTCGGTGACGGTCGTCGTCTCCGTGACCGTCGTCGTGCTCCCGCAGCCCGCGACGACGGCAGCGAGCCCGAGCGCGGCCAGCAGGGCGGGAGCGACTCCGCCCTGGCCCGGCCGGCGTGCCCGGGACGCCTCAGTGCTCGTGCGCCATCTCCACGATCTGCTCGCGCGAGTACTTGCCGACGAGATCGGGATGGTCGGCGGCGATATGCGCCTGGACGTTCTCGACCAGTGCGTCCTCGGTCTCACCTTCGACGTTCTTGCCGCACGGGGCAGTGGACAACCTTCACGTCGGCCTCCTTGGTCGTTGGGCGGCACGGACTCTACTCCGGGGCGGGCATGAGTGCACCCTCCGCCTTGGTCTCATAGTCTCACGCGGTGGTGGTCGTGTCGGCCGCGCTGGTGCTCGGCGATCTCCGTTCGAGAGCGAGTCTTGACGCCTTCGCAATGGGTCGCCGTTCCAAAGAAGCGATGATCAACGGATGATCCAGATCCGAGTCGTAGTACCGTCCGAGCTCGCCGAGCAGGTTCTCGCGCTGCTTTCGGCCCGTCCGTCGGTGCTGAACATCATCCGACTACCAGGCGTTGCCCATCGTCCCGACGGCGATCTCATCCTTTGTGACGTAGCCCGCGAAGACGCCAGCCTCGTCCTCGCGAACCTGCGTGAGCTCGGGGTCGATCGAGTGGGCACAATCGCGTTGGTAACGATCGATGCCGCTATCTCCCTGGAGGCCCAACGCGCAGAGCAAGCCGCTGTCGGCTCGCCAGCCGATGCGGTTGTCTGGGAGGAGGTCGAACACCGAACGTCCGAGAGCGCGGAACTCTCGGCCAGCTTTCTCACATTCATGATCCTCGCAACGTTGATCGCCGGCGCCGGCATCCTCACCGACTCGGTCATCCTGATCATCGGGGCCATGGTGGTCGGCCCCGAGTTCGGACCGCTCGCTGGCTTCTGCATCGCCGTCGTGCAGCGACGGCTCGCGCTGGCCCGACGCTCCCTCGTCGCGCTCGCCGTCGGCTTCCCGCTCGCCATCGCTGCAACGTTCGGGGGAACCTTGATCCTCCGAGCGTTCGGGCAGGGACCGGACGAGCTCGGCTCCCACCCAGCGACGCTCTTCATCTCGCACCCGGACATCTTCTCGCCCATCGTCGCGACGCTTGCCGGCATCGCCGGGATGCTGTCGCTCTCGACGGCCAAGTCGGGCGCACTCATCGGCGTCCTGATATCGGTAACGACTATCCCCGCTGCCGCGAACGTCGGGGTCGCCGCTGCCTACAGCGATTGGAGCGAAGTCGCGGGTGCCGCGACACAGCTCGTCGTCAACCTGGCATGCATCGTCGCCGCCGGCATCGCCACGCTCGCGGTCCAACGCCAGCTCTATCGTCGCCGCCGCCTTCGCGCAACATACCCGGGTTGACGGCGCACGACGGCCAACGTGGTGAGCAAGACCACGGCCGCCTGGGCAAGCGTTCGCGAATGACGCCCGGGCGCGTTCGGGCGTCAGCCGATTTGCTCGGCCAGCCCGATGAGAACGCCCTCGGGACCTCGGACGTAGCAGAGCCGATACACGTCTTTGTACTGAACCACTTCGTCGACGAGCTGCGCGCCGTGCTCGCGGAGCCGGGCCAGCGTATCGTCGAGATCGTCCACCGCGAACATGACGCGGAGGTAGCCGAGGGCGTTCACCGGTGCGTTCCGGTGATCGGCGACCGGAGGCGGCGTCAGAAAGCGCGAGAGTTCGATCCTGCCGTGGCCGTCCGGCATACGCATCATGGCGATCTCGACGCGCTGGTCGCGCAGTCCGGTGACGCGCCCTGACCAGTCTCCCTCGATCATGGCTCGCCCCTCGAGTTCGAGGCCCAGCTCGGCGAAAAACGAGATAGCGGCATCAAGCGACTCCACCACGATGCCGACGTTGTCCATCCGTTGGACCGCCACGCGGCCATTATCGCGGATCGCAAAGATCGCCTCACGCCCAGCGCATGCTTCATCGGGGCAAACGGCGCACGGTTGTACTTCGGCTCGTACCCCTGGGACACCGCTTCCAAGCGACCCAAGGGCTTGTCTCGTAGTTGAGCGTGAACCCGACGACCAGAGCCGCGCGGGCGTAATCGACGGCGGACTGCAGCTGCGCCTCGACATGCACATGGCCGTGACCGGAACAGCCCGCTTGCGAGACGGACTGAGGAGCGGCACCTTCACGATCTTCTCGCATCTAGGAAGCGGCGTGAAGGGCAAGAGCAAGTACACCGGCCAGTGGACCTGCAGCACGCCGCTAGCTCCGAAGCACTAGACGATCGCTCTGGCCTGCGCCAGCGTCCTTACGCCCGAGCGGCCCCCTACCCGCGCCGCCACGCGATCGCTACGGCTCGGCGACCGCCATCGTCTTGGCCGTGTCGCCTTCGTTTCCCCCGGCGAGCTTCTGCGCGAACCAGACCGGGATCACCGAGACGACGATCACGAAGAGCGCGACGACGTTCACGATCGGCAACTGCGTCCGGGCGGGAGAGCGTTGGCGAAGATCCAGATCGGGAGCGTCTGTTCCGCGCCGGACGTGAAGATCGTCACGACGACCTCGTCGAACGAGAGCGCGAAGGCGAGCAGTCCGCCGGCCAGGAGCGCCGTCCGCATCTGCGGGCAGCATCACGTAGCGGAACGTCTGCCACGAGTCGGCGCCGAGGTCGGCCGAGGCCTCGTCGAGTGATCCCGCGGTCCGGCGCAGGCGCGCGATCACGTTGTTGTAGACGACGACGACGCAGAACGTCGCATGGCCGATCATGATCGTGGACAGGCCGAAGCGAGAAGCCGAGCGGCCCGAGCACGTCGACGATCGTCGCGTTGAGCGCAAGGCCTGTGACGATGCCGGGCAGCGCGATCGGGAGAATCGACGCAGGAACGAGATCACCTCGCGCCCGAAGAAGCGGTAGCGGGCGACCGCCATCGAGGCGAGCGTTCCGAGCACGAGCGCGATCGCGGTCGCGCCGAGGCCGCCTTGACCGAGAGCAGCAGTGCGTCACGCACCTTCTCGATCGTGGAAGGCGACGGAGAACCACTTGGTGCTGTCAGTTCTCGATCGGCCACTTCTGGGTCACGTTCTCGTTGAACGCGTAGAGCCCGACCACCGACGAGCGGGAGGTAGATGAACACGAGCGTGGCTGCGGTGCCGAGCCTGAGCAGCAGGCGGGTGACGCGGGACTCGGTCATCAGAGGGACTCGAACGCCCTGAGGCGACGCGCCACGAGGAGATAGACGACCATGATCGACGATCGGCACGAACGAGTAGGCGGCGGCGAACGGCAGGTTGTTCGCGACGCCGACGTTGTTGTAGATCACGTTGCCGATGAACTGCGTGCTCGAGACGAGCTCCGGAGTGATGTAGTCGCCGAGCGTGAGCGAGAACGTGAAGATCGAGCCCGCGACGACCGCGGGGAACGCGAGCGGAAGGATCACCCTGCGGAACGTCGCGACCGAGCGCGCCCCGAGATCCGCCGACGCCTCGAGCAGCGAGCGCGGGATCCGCTCGAGCCCCGCGTAGATCGGGCAGGATCATGAACGGCAGCCAGAGATACGTGAACACGAGCCACATGCCCGACGGTCGAGTAGCCGCGGACCTGCGAGGCCGAACGGCTCGAGCAGCCCAGTTGAGCACGCCCTCCTCGGCGAGAATGATCCGCCAGGCGTAGACCTTGACGAGGTAGCTCGCCCAGAGCGGGCATCAGGACCGCGACCACGAGCAGATTGCCGCGTCCGCGGCGACGCGATCCGTGCCATGTAGTAGGCGATCGGGAACGCGAGGAGCGACGTCGGCGACCGTGACCGTGGCGGCCATCGTGATCGTCCGCCAGGCGACGTGCGGTAGACCGGCTCCTCGAAGATCCGCTGGAAGTTCTCCAGCGTGGGTCGTGCACGATCTCGCCGGTGAACGGGTTCGAGCTGCCAGAACGCGGAGACGAGGAGGAGCACGCGCAGCGAGCCGAGGTAGACGACCACGAGCCAGGCGAACGGCGGCGCGAGCAGCGCGCGAGCGCGCAGGCGCGGGTGGCGGAAGAGGAACGGCGAGAGCCGCCGCCCCGGGGACTCCGCGGGGCGGCGGCTCGACGTCCGTGAGCGTCACCGAGCTCAGCGGTTACCCCCTGATCTCGGTCCAGGCGGTCGTCCACTCCGAGTAGTCCTTGCAGACGTCGTCCCGTGTCGTCGCCGCAGTCCGCCACCGGCGTCGTCCAGTAGTAGACCTTCTCGAAGTAGTCCTCGTCGTCGGCGTGGAACGTCTCGCAGTGGTCCTGTCCGTCGTCAGGTCGCACGCCTCGGCGGATGACCGGCGCCTCGCCGAAGTACTCGGTCGCCGTCGCGTTGCGCCTCCGGCGAGATCATGTGATCCATCCAGAGGTACATGCAGTTCGGGTTCTTCGCCTTCGACGTAGATCATCCACGTGTCCGACCAGCCGGTCGAGCCCTCCTTCGGCAGGATCGCCGTCGACGGGCACCGGCGGCTTCGCGCCGGTGCAGCTGGTTGCCTGGTACGGCCAGGTCGTCCCGACGGTGCTGTCGCCGTTCGTGAACGACGCGATCTGCTTCGCGGCATCGCCGACCAGTACTCGCCGACGTATCGGCGCCTGCTTCTTGAGCAGGTCGACGGCCGCGTCGAACTGCTCCTCGTCGAGCTCGTACGGGTTCGTCGATCCCGAGGTCGGGCTGCGTCGCCTTGAGGTAGACGGCAGCGTCGGCGATGTAGATCGGGTTGTCGTAGACGGAGATCTTGCCCTTGTACGGCCGAGCTGATCGTCGTCCCAGATGACGTCCCACGTGTCGGGCGTCGGCGTGCACCACGTCGTTGCGGTACATCAAGTAGGTTCGCGCCACGGCCGTGCGGCACGCCGTACGGCGACGCCGTCGACGCGTGTTGTGCGGCTGGTTCTTGAGCCCCTCGTGCACGTTCGGCGTAGTTCGGGATCAGATCCGTGTTCACCGGGGCGACGTCGCCGGCCGCGATCAGGCGGAGCGCTCGCATCGCCCGATGCCGAGACGCCGTCGTACTCGCCCGTCTGCATCAGCGTCATCATCTCGTCCGAGCTGCCGCCGTCCTTCGTGTTCACCTTGCAGCCGGTCGCCGCCGTCGAACGTCGTCGACCGAGACCGTCCGCGTAGCCGGCCCACTGGACGAGGTTGACCTGGCCTTCCTCCTTCGCGTTGCGCCTGGATCTCCTCGAGCGTGGTGCCGAGCCCTTCGATCTGAGCGCGCGCCGCCCTCGTCGTCGCCCCCGCAGCCTGCCGCGAGAACGGCGAGCACGCCGACCGCGAGCAGCGAGTGCGCCTCGTACGCCGTACCGTCGTCTTCTGCTCATGCCGTCTGTCCCTCCTGTTCGACGATTTCCGATTCCTGTCCGGGACGCCACTGCGAGCCGCACGCGACGTCCCTTCGTCGCCAGCACCTCGCTCGAGGTCTCCTCCAGGTTCTGCGCGAGCACCTGGAGCTCGCCTCCCCGGTCGAGGCTGACGTGGTACCGGGTCACCGGCCCGACGTACTGGACGTCGCGAACCGTCCCCTCCTCCACGTGCGACCCCGGCCTCGGGCTCTCCCCCTCGCCGAGGACGTGGATCTTCTCCGGCCGCACCGTGTAGCGGCGGCCGTCGCGCTCGATCACGTTCGAGACGCCGACGAAGCCGGCGATGAACTCGCTCGCCGGGTGCTCGTACACCTCGGCCGGCGGCGCCGACCTGCTCGATCCGCCCGCGGTTGAAGACCGCGACGCGGTCGCTCATCGTCAGCGCCTCCTCCTGGTCGTGCGTGACGTAGACGAACGTGATCCCGACCTCCTGCTGGATCCGCTTCAGCTCGATCTGCATCTCCTGGCGAAGCTTCAGGTCGAGCGCGCCGAGCGGCTCGTCGAGCAGCAGGAGCACCTGCGGCTTGTTGACGATCGCGCGCGCGAGCGCGACGCGCTGCCGCTGGCCGCCGGAGAGCTGTGCGGGCTTGCGGTCGCCGTAGCCCTCGAGCCGGACCATCGCGAGCGCCTCCGCCGCCCTCGGCCGCCGCTCCGCCTTCGGCACCTTCTTCACCATGCAGCCCGTACGCGACGTTCTCCTGCACCGTCATGTGCGGGAACAGCGCGTAGTCCTGGAAGACCGTGTTGACGTCGCGGTCGTACGGCGGCAGCCGCGAGACGTCCTTGCCCGCCGAGCTCGACCGTGCCCGGCGTCGGGCTGCTCGAAGCCCGCGATCATGCGCAGCGTCGTCGTCTTGCCCGAGCCGGAGGGCCCGAGCATGGTGAAGAACTCGCCGCGCGCGATGTCGAGGTCGACGGAGTCGACGGCGACGACGTCGCCGTAGCGTCTTCCGCAGGCCGGTGAGCCGGATGTCGGGAGTCTCAGCAGGGCAACGGCCAGTGCATCCTCCAGCACCGAGAGCCCCTCGTCCAGTACGTCCTCCTCGATCGTGAGCGGCGCAAGCAGCCGGATCACGTTGCCGTACAGGCCGCAGGCGAGGAGCAGCAGCCCTCGCTCGAACGCCGCGGCGACGATCGCCGCTGCCTGCTCGGGGGCCTGCTCGGCGAGCTCGAACGCGAGCATCGGCCCGAGGCCGCGCACCTCGCCGATCGCAGGGTGCCTTGCGGCGATCTGCTCGAGGCGCGAGCGCAACGTGTCGCCGAGCGCACTCGCCCGCGCGAGGAACTCCGGGTCGGCGACGGCATCGAGCACCGCCGACCGCCGCCGCGCACGAGAGCGGGTTGCCGCCGAACGTGCCGCCGAGGCCGCCGGGCGGGACCGCGTCCATGATCGCGGCACGGACCGGTGACGGCTGCGAGCGGCAGCCCGCCGCCGATCGACTTGCCGGAGACGAGCAGGTCCGGGGCGATTCCGTCGTAGTGCTCGATCGCCCACATCTTCCCCGTGCGCCCCACGCCCGACTGAACCTCGTCGTCGACGTAGAGGATCCCGTGCTCGCGGCAGATCTCGGTCAGGCGCTGCAGGTAGTCGGCCGGCATCGGCAGGAAGCCGCCCTCGCCCTGGACGGGCTCGAGCACGGCGCACGCGACGGTCGCGGGATCGACCTCGGCCTTGAAGAGCTGCTTCAGTCCCGCGATCGCGTCGTCGGTCGTGATCCCGCGGTAGAGGTTCGGCACGGGCGCGCGGTAGACCTCGGGCGCGAACGGCCCGAACCCGGCCTTGTACGGCTTCACCTTGGCGGTCATCGTCATCGTCAGCAGCGTCCGTCCGTGGAACGCGTTGTCGAAGACGACGACGGCGTGCCGCCCGGTCGCCGACGCGGGCGATCTTGACCGCGTTCTCGACCGCCTCGGCGCCCGAGTTGACGAGGATCGACTTCTGCTGCTCGCCGGCGCAGGGCGAGAGCTCGGCGAGGCGGCGGCAGACGTCGACGTAGGGCTCGTAGACGCCGACCATGAAGCACTGGTGGAGGTACTCGTCGGCCTGCGCCTTGATCGCGTCGACGACGGGCGCGAACCGGTGGCCGGTGTTCTGGCAGCCGATGCCGCCGGCGAAGTCGATGAAGACACGCCCGTCGACGTCGGTGACGCGGGCGCCGTCGGCGTGCGAGACGACGAGCTTCGGGGTCGAGACGCCGGCGCTCACGTAGCGGGCGCGCTCGGCGAGGAGGTGATCGTGCGCGGTGGTCTCGGTGATGGGAGTCATCGCGTGAGTATGCCGCAGTTGGCCGACGTTTTCCCAGCTCGTTCCCTCGCATTGCGCAGACCGGAGCGACGTTTCCCGATGATTTCGCACCCCGCACGCACGGTCGTGCCGCATTCCGCGGTTCACCGAGAGTGCGGTTGTCCGTACTGCGCACCAGGCGTCCGATCTGCCACGATGATCGGGTGGCCCAGAGTGTCCTGATCGTCGACGACCATCCCAGCTTCCGCGCCTCGGCGCGAGCAATCCTGGAGGCGGACGGCTTCACGATCGTCGGCGAGGCGGAGGACGGTGCGTCGGGGCTTGCTCTGCTGCGGCAACTGCGCCCCGACGTGGTGCTGCTGGACGTGCAGCTGCCGGACATGAGCGGCTTCGACGTATGCGTCGAGTGCGGCGATCTCGACAAGACGTGCGTCGTGCTCGTCTCGAGCCGCGATGCCATCGACTACGGGTCGCTGATCGAGTCGAGCGGTGCGTGCGGGTTCGTCCCGAAGGCGGATCTGTCGGGCGCTGCAATCACGTCTCTGCTCCGGTGAGAGCCTTCCGGTTCGGGGTCGCGGCGGTGGCCGCACTCGCCGAGGCGTCCATCGCCATCGCCCTCGTCTTCACGAGCTCCCACGACGACAGGCCGTGGCTCGTGGCGGTGTTTGCGGCGACGGCCGGGCTCTCGTTCGTGCTCGCCGGCCTCGTCGCCCTCTGGCGCAGGCCCGAGAACGCGACCGGCTTCCTGCTCGCGACCACGGGCTACCTCTGGTTCGTCGCGGCACTCACCGAGGGAAACGACGCGTGGGTCTGGACGACGGGGTTCGTCCTGGGGAACCTCGCCCTCGTCTCCTTCGCGGCCCTCGTCCTCGCCTACCCCGACGGGGTGTTGAGCCGGCGCGACCGCTGGCTCGTCGGCGTCGGCGGAGGTGCGGCAATCCTCTCGAATCTGGCTGCGGCTCTCGCGACGGAAAGGCCGGCCACCGGGTGCGATGCGTGTCCACCGAGCGCGATCGCCATCACCGACAACCCGCCTCTGCGCGACGCGGTCATTCTGGCCGGGTCGGTCGTCGTCGGCGTCGTTCTCCTCTGGGTCGCGGTCATCCTCACCCGGCGCTGGCGGCGAGCCTCGACGGCTCAACGCCGCACACTTCGCCCGGTCTATCTCGCGTGTGGGGCAGCACTCGCCCTCCTGCTCGTCGCGGTCGTGGTCGACCAGGTCGGCAGTCGCGCCTACTCCGTCGTCTGGGTGCTCTTCCTGATCGCGTTCGCCGCCGTGCCTCTCACGTTCCTCGCAGGTGTCCTCCGCGGCCGCTTCGACCGGTCGGCGGCTGCGCGGATCCTCGTGTCGCTCGACGCTGGAATCCCGCTGCGCACCGTCCTGGCGGACGTGCTCCACGATCCCTCGCTCGAGATCGTCTATCGGCTCGGCGACCGCGAGGGCTGGGTCGACGAAGACGGCCGCCGCGTCGACGAGCCCATCGGGACGCCCGACCGCGCCGTCACGATGGTCGAGCGCGACGAACGCCAGATCGCCGCTCTCGTGCACGACCCGACGCTCGCCGACGAGCCGGACACGATCGCCCTCGTTGCGTCTGCGGTCGGTTTGCCGCTCGAGAACTCCCGGCTCCAGGCCGACCTGCGCTCCCAGTTCAGGTTCCTCGTCACGCTCCTGAACACGGCGCCAAGCCTGTTCGTCCACATCGATCCGGACGGGCGGATCGTGAACCAGAACGCGGCCGCGGTCGAAGCCGCCGGTACCCTGGACGAGGACGCGATCCGGGGGCAGTTCTTCTGGGATGTCTTCATCGATCCCGCGGAGCGCGAAGGCATGATCGCGCGCTTCTGGGAGGCGGCGCCGGAGCATCCGGCCGCGGAGTACGAGAACAGATTCGTCAACCGTCGCGGCGAGCGAAAGGTCGTGGTCTGGCGCTCCGCCCCACTCCCCGACGAGGACGGGCAGACGACCGGGATCATCGCGGGAGGCATCGACGTCACCGCCCGCACCGAGGAGGCCGAGGCGCGGGAGCGGGAACGCGACTTTCTCAACGCGATCGCGAACGAGGCTCCGAGCCTTCTCTGCCTCATCGACGAGGACGGTGTCCTGGCCACCATGGGCGCGAACAAGGCCTTCGAACGAACGCTCGAGGTCGAGGCGCACGAGGCCGGCGGCACTGTTCTCTGGGAGCACTACGTCGCCCCGGAGGAGGCAGCGGAGGTCAGGAGCCTGATCGGCCGGATCGCCGCCGGGGAGGTGGTCGGCGACCACGACAACACCTGGGTGGCGAAGAGCGGGCGGCGCATCGCCGTCTCGTGGTCGTGCATCCGGCTTCCCTCGATCGACGAGCGCCGTCTGCTGCTCGTCAGCGGGGTCGACGTGAGCGAGCGAAAGGAGCGCGAGGTGCAGCTCCAGCGGGAGCGTGACATCACGAGCACCCTGATGCAGGCGATTCCCAGCATCGTCGTGGTCGTCGACCAGGACGGCATCATCGTCGACAGCGGCGTGGACGAGAATCGAGCCGGGGTCAACGACGCATTCCGGGCCGCCCTCGGCTGGCCCGACGAGCAACTCGTGCGCACCAGCGTGCTCGACCTGATCGATCCCGCCGACGGCCATCTCGCCCGGATGGCGATCGCATCGGCGGCGAACGGGGTCGCGAGCGTCGAGCGCGAGTCGCTGTGGCGCAAGGCCGACGGCAGCCGGATCGCGATCGCCTGGACGGCGACGCCCGTCGCCGATGTGACGTTGCGCGAGGAGTCGCTCGTGCTGCTCTCGGGCATCGATGTCACGGAGCGCAAGCGCCACGACGAGGAGATTCGCGCCTCCCGCGCGCGCATCATCGAGGCCGCCGACAACGCGCGTCGCCTGCTCGAGCGGAACCTCCACGACGGTGCCCAGCAGCGTCTCGTGGCGCTCTCGGTGACGCTCCGGCTCGCGGAGGCGCGCACGGCGACCGATCCCGCGGAGGCTGCGACCATCATCGGAGGCGCGCGCGCAGAGCTCGGTGCTGCTCTCGAGGACCTGCGTGAGCTCGCCCGCGGCATCCACCCTGCCGTTCTGACCGATCGGGGCCTCGCCGCCGCCGTCGACGCCCTCGTGGCACGGACGCCGCTGCCGGTAACCGTGACGATGCCGGACGAGCGGCTTCCCGCGCCGATCGAGGCCGCGGCGTACTACGTCGTCGCCGAGACGCTGACGAACATCGTCAAGTACGCGGGTGCGACTGCGGTCGAGGTCGCGGTGGCGGCCGACGGCGAGTGCGTCACCATCGTCGTCACCGACGACGGGTGTGGCGGCGCGGACCCCGCGGCGGGGACCGGCCTGCGTGGCCTTCGTGACCGCATAGCGGCGCTCGAGGGGTCGCTCACCATCGAGAGCCCGGAGGATCGCGGTACCACGGTCGTGGCCGAGATCCCGCTCGAGGCGCGACCCGGGCTGCCGTAGTGACTGGTTTAGACTCTCGCCGGATGAGCAACGATGCCGGCACGGTCGCGTTTCTCCTCTGCGACGTCGAGGGATCGACGCGTCTCGTCCACGAGACGGGACCCGACTATGCCTCGATCCTGAACGGCGTCAGGCGGATTCTCCGCGAGGCGGTGGCGAGCAACCGGGGCTCTGTCGTCGACGCGTACGGCGATGAGGTCTTCGCGGCATTCGACTCGCTCGACGACGCAGTCGGCGCAGCCGTCGAGGGCCAACGGGCACTCATCGAAGAGCCGTGGCCCGGCGAGCGCGACATCCGGGTCCGGATGGGCATCCACGTCGGGCAGCCGCAACTCACCGAAGACGGGTACATGGGCCTCGACGTCCATCGCGCTGCACGCATCGGGTCGGCGGGCCACGGTGGGCAGATCCTCCTCTCGGCCGCCGCGTGCGCGCCTGACCGGCTTCAACGTCCGCGACCTCGGGAGCCATCGGCTCGCCGGCCTGCCCGAGCCCGAGCACATCCACCAGCTCCTCGCGGACGGTCTCCCGCGCGACTTCCCGCCCCTGCGCAACACGATCGCCCTGCTCGGGAATGCGATGACGGTCGTGATCGCCGAGGACTCGGTCCTGCTCCGCGAGGGCGTCGTCCGGCTGCTCGCCGAGGCCGGCTTCGAGGTGGCGGCCCAGTCCGACAACGCGGACGACCTGCTGCGCCACGTCGCGATGCACAAGCCGGCGGTCGCCATCGTCGACATCCGGATGCCGCCGACCCACACCGACGAAGGGCTCGTAGCGGCGCGCGAGATCCGCGCGCGGTTCCCCGGCACCGGCGTGCTCGTGCTCTCGCAGTACGTGGAGCCGGGGTACGCCGTCGGGTTGCTCGGAGGAGGGCGCCGATGGTGTCGGCTACCTGCTCAAGGACCGCATCTCCGACCTGGAGGAGTTCGCGGCGGCCGTGCGCCGCGTCGGCGAGGGCGGGTCGGCGCTCGACCCGGCCGTCGTCAGCCAGCTCGTCGGCCGCCGCCGCGCAGATGACCCGCTCGACGCTCTGAGCCCGCGTGAGCGCGAGGTCATGGAGCTGATGGCCGAGGGCCGCTCGAACCAGGCGATCGCCGAGCGGATGTTCGTGACGCTCCGCGCCGTCGAGAAGCACGTCACGAGCATCTTCACGAAGCTCGACCTCCCCGCCTCGAGCGACGACCACCGCCGCGTGCTCGCCGTGCTCACCTTCCTCCGCGACTGACGCGCGGTGACAGGCTTCAGCCTGTTCCAAACCCCGGCGTCCGGCTGAAGCCGGACACCCCTACCGGAAAAGGTGCGGTTTACCCCACCCCCGGACGCCTGACCGCCGCACTGTCAGGCGCGCGCGAGGGTGCGAGCCTTGAGAGGAGAGAACAACGACCCTCAAGGAGAAACCGCATGTCACCCCTGAAGCAGAGCACCAACATCGCGGCCCGCATGGGTCGTTGGAGCGCACGACACAGAAAGACGGCCATCTTCGGCTGGCTCGCGTTCGTCGTCGCCTCGTTCGCGATCGGTGGCGCGGTCGGGATGCAAGACGATCGACCAGAACGACATCAACGTCGGCGAGTCCCGCACCGCCGACCACATCATCCGCGACGCCGGCTTCAAGCTCGACCAGCAGATGGAGTACGTGCTGGTGCAGTCGCCGTCGAAGACGGCGACCGATCCGGCGTTTCGCGCGGTCGTCGACGAGACGATCGCGAAGCTCGAGTCCTTCCCGCAGGTGACGAAGCTTCGTTCGCCGCTCGCGCAGGGCAACGAAGGCCAGATCTCGGACGACGGCCATGCGGTGCTGATCCAGTTCAGCCCGAGAGGCACGTACGAGGAGGCCACGACCTACATCGACACGATCACTGCCGGCACCGCGCAGGTGCAGAAGGCGAACCCGGGCTTCACGGTCGTCCAGGCGGGCTCGGCATCGACCGGCAAGGCCCTCGACGAGATGTTCGGCTCGCAGCTCGCACGGGCCGGGATGATCTCGATCCCGATCACGCTCGTGATCCTGATGCTCGTGTTCGGCTCGCTCGTCGGAGCCGCGATCCCACTCGGGCTTGCGCTGACCGCCGTGTTCGCGACCATGGGGCTCGTCGCCCTGCCGAGCCAGATCGTGCCCATGGACGAGGCGATCTCCGAGGTGATCCTCCTGATCGGGCTCGCGGTCGGCGTCGACTACTCGCTCTTCTACATCCGCCGCGAGCGGGACGAGCGCCGGGCCGGCCGCAGCGAGTCCGCTGCGCTCGAGGCCGCCGCGGCGACGTCGGGCCGGGCCGTGCTCATCTCCGGGATCACGGTGATGATCGCGATGGCCGGGATGTTCTTCTCCGGCGACAAGACGTTCATGTCGTTCGCGATCGGAACGATGATGGTCGTCCTCGTGGCGATGATCGGCTCGCTCACCGTCCTGCCCGCGATGCTGTCGTGGCTCGGCGACCGGGTCGACAAGGTGAGGGTTCCCTTCGTCGGCCGGCTCAAGCGGGATGACGGCGAGAGCCGGTTCTGGGGTGCGATTCTCGGCGCCGTCCTGCGCCGGCCGCTCGTCTCCGCAATCGGTGCGACGGCAGTCCTCGTCGCCCTGGCCCTCCCCGCTCTGAACCTGCACACGAGCCAGTCGGGCCTCGACGCCCTGCCCCAGTCACTGGCCGAGGTGCAGGACTACAACAAGGTGCAGGACGCCTTTCCGGGCGGGGCGACCCCCGCGGTCGTCGCGATCAAGGGCGATGCCTCCGATCCGGCGCTCCAGGCGGCCGTCGCCGACCTGAAGCGTCGAGCGCTCGCGTCGGGCAAGGCGCTCGACCCGATCTACTCGGAGACATCGCCGAACGGCACGGTCACTCGCGTCGCGATCCCGCTCGTCGGAAACGGCACGGACGCGACGTCGAACGAGGCACTCGCCACGCTCCGCACCGAGATCCTGCCGGCCACGATCGGCAAGGTCGCGGGCGCCGAGTACGCGGTGACGGGTGATACGGCGTCGTCGCAGGACTGGAACGAGAAGATGAAGTCGTCCGCCCCGCTCGTGTTCGTCTTCGTCCTCAGCTTCGCGTTCCTGCTGCTGCTCGTCTCGTTCCGCTCGATCGTGATCCCGATCAAGGCGATCCTGATGAACCTGCTCTCCGTCGGAGCCGCCTACGGCCTGCTCGTCATGGTCTTCCAGTGGGGCTGGGGAGCGAACCTGCTCGACTTCCAGAAGAACGGTGGCATCGCCTCGTGGCTGCCGATGTTCCTGTTCGTGATCCTCTTCGGGCTCTCGATGGACTACCACGTGTTCATCCTGAGCCGGGTCAAGGAGTACTTCGACCGGGGCCTGAGCACCGAGCAGGCCGTCGAGAAGGGAATCCGCTCCACGGCCGGCGTCGTCACGAGCGCCGCGGTCGTGATGGTGTTCGTGTTCGGCGTGTTCGCGCTGATGCCGATCATCGACATGAAGGAGATGGGCATCGGCCTTGCGGCCGCCGTCCTGATCGACGCCACGATCGTGCGTGCCGTGTTGCTGCCTGCCACGATGAAGCTCCTCGGCGAGTGGAACTGGTACCTGCCGACGTGGCTCGAGTGGCTGCCGACGCTCGAGCACGAGCGCTCGGCCGACCTGCCGGCGATCGACGCCGAAGCGGCGCGGGCGGCGGCCTGAGCCCGCCCGAGCCGGAAGAGCGGTCGCCGCACCCGAGGGCGCGGCGACCGCTCTTCCGGCTCGATCCTGCGTTGCCTCCTACGCGGCTGCGAGCTCCTGCTCGGCCCGCAACCAGTGCTCGTCGGCGTCTCCCGGCTCCCCCCGCTCCCAGAGCAGGTACGCGAGAGTTGCGACGTCATCCGGCTGCACGGCCGCGACCTTCGCCTTCCTGGGCCGCGACGTCGCGGCCGCCGTCTTCTTCTTCGCCGACTTCGGGGTCGACGTGGCGGCCTTGGCCCGCGAGGGCCGCTTGGCCGTTGTCCTGTCCGCGGCGACTTCCTTCTCTGTCTCAGTGGCCTTCTTCTGGGCACGCGGTGCCCGTGGCTTTTCCTCCGCCATCGGTTACCTCCTTGACGTTCTCTTGCGAGGATGGAGGCGACGCCCACCGTCGGGCGCCGATCGCTCCGCCGAAAATCGTACCTGCCCGCCCGGTCGGCTCCAGCCGCTCGCCGGGGCCTTCCGCGTCCCGTGCGCTTACGCGGTGACCGGCACCCGGATGGGAAGCGAGACGGCGAAGCGCCTGATCTCGTCCCAGTCGCGGTGATCGCCGGCGGGCATGCGGTTGTACGGAAACGGCATCCTGTCCGGGTCGATGACGCCGCCGAAGATCTCCGTCGCGACGGGCTCGAGCTCGGGATAGCGCTCGAGGCCCCGCTCGAGCTGCGGCCGTACCTTCTCCTTCTCGGCCGGGTCGTCGCTGAGTGGGCCCATGGCGAAGGCTGCAAAGGGAAGGTGTGCGAGCTCGTCCCGGTGGTGGCGCAGGAAACGACGTGCCTCGCGATGGAGCCGCCCCATGTAGAGCCCCGTGCCGAGCACGACGAGGTCGTAGTCGTGGAGGTCGTGTGCCTGGCGGGCGGCGACGACGTCGCAGGCTGCTCCGCGGTCGCGCAGGACCGCGCCGACGTACCGGGCCACTTCTTCGACCGAGCCGTACTTGCTTGCATGGGCGACGAGCACTCGGGTCATGGTGATCTCCTCTCGCTCACTTCGAGCGTCGCACCCTCCCGGCGGCGCGGCATCGGGTGCTGCGCTGATTGGCGGTGGCGGTAAAGCCGCAGCAAGGCGCGCACGACTACGATGTTCGAGTCGCCGGAGTAGCTCAGCTGGTCAGAGCACCGCCTTGTAAAGCGGGGGCCAAGGGTTCGAATCCCTTCTCCGGCT
>CAWBWA010000010.1:0-655755 GCA_963792455.1 uncultured Thermoleophilia bacterium | reverse complement strand
CGGCGACGAAGTTGAGCCACACGCCCATGGTCACGAGCATGAGGACGCCGACGAGGTCGTCGACCGTCGTGTGCTCCGGCCGCTCCTCGTCGCGGTTGTACAGCCCCATCGCCTGGGCCAGCACGAGCCAGAGCGGCAGGATGCAGGCGAACACGAGCGGCTTGCCCGTCGAGCGGTACCTGACCGCCGTGGCCCAACGACCGGCGAGCCAGCACCTGGAGCGGCGACACCCCGCGAGACCACCGAGCAGGTCGGCGGCCATGAGCTTCCTGCGGACGACCCCCACCCCCGCCGGCGTCGCTGCCGCTGCCGGGAGAGTTTCAGGCTGTTGTTCGCGCCGCAGCCTCGGCAGCAGCTTCATTCGCCCACGGCTCGAGGTCGGGGACGGATGCCGGCTCTACCGGTCGGTCGACTTTGACGGAGTGCGCCACCCGCTTCAGACCTTCGCCTTGCTCGCCACCGGTATCGGCAGGTTGGTCGGCGTAGCCCTCGCCACGGTCGTAGTACTTGGTACCCGGTCTGTCCGTATCCCGGCTCGATCTCGGCGCCGGTGACGATGTAGCCGAGCTTGAGCGACGGGCAGGTCCGAGCGCGCGAGAGAGCTCCTGCAGGACAGGCCGCTTGAGCAGCTCGAGACGCGCGACGGCGATCATCCCGTCGACGTGCGCGCTCAGGGTCATCGCGTCTCCGACCGAGAGCAGCGGGGGCGTGTGGATATGGACGACGTCGAAGCGCACGGCGAGCTCGGCCACGGACTGGACGCCGTGGCGAGCCGACGAACTCGCCCGGATAGGGGGGCGAGGCTCCTGCGACGAGCACGGCCAGGACGCCGCCGGCCGCCTCGGCGGCCTAGTTTTCCCGTTCCCGTTCGTCAAGGCGCTGCATGCCATCGACGCCGCCCTCGACCGTGGTGTGGAACACGTAGACGAGGGCCTGCTCGAGGGTCGCCTGGCCGAGCACCACGTTCGTGACACCCGGCTGTGCTTCGTCGATCCAGAAGAACTGGCGCACAGCCGGGCGACGCAGGTCGAGATCGACGAGGACGACCCGCTTGCCGGCGCGGGCGAGGGTGACGGCGAGGTTCGAGACGGTGGTCGACTTGCCCTCCTTCTCGAGGCGCTCGTACCGAGGATGGAGCGGGCGCCGCGGTCGAGATTGACGAACTCGAGGTTCGAGCGCAGCATCCGGAACGCTTCCGACTGGTGGCCGCGCGGGTCGGCCATCATCACGAGCGTGTTCGTCGTCCGCAGCTTCTTGCGGGGTGCCGGCAGCCGCGCGAGCAGCAGGGAACCCGACTCGTCGCCCACGTCGTCGGCGGAGCGCGCCCCTGGTGTCGAGCGCGTCGCGGGCGACGCCAGGCGATGCCGAGCATCAGGCCGAGAACGATCCCCGAGAACGCGCTCCGCTTCACCTGCGGCGCGGCTGGGCCGCTCCATTCGCCGGCCGAAGAAGCGAGGCGTTTGCGGTCTGAAGAGCCTCCATCGTCCGCAGCTGCTGCTCGTTCTCGATCGCTTGCCGACGGTGCGAGGTTCGCGAACTCGCTGCTGTTCAACTCCTCGATCCGGCCCTGAAGCTCGGTGCGTGCTGCCACGAGTGATGCGGTATCGAGCTGGAGGCGGTGCGCGATGAACTGTCGTGCGTGCACGGTGGCGAGCCGCGCGGCGACGGCCGGGTCGGTGTAGGTGACCTGGAAATCGAGCACGTCGGAGTCGGCCTCGGCGGTGACGGATGCGAGGCCGAGGAACTCGAGGGGAGTGAGGCCGGGAACGCCGGCCCTCCGGGTCACGCGGGCGCCGACGTCGGGAGACATCGCGATCTGCGTCTGGGTCTGCGCGATCCGGGCCGGATCCTGGTAGACGGTCGAGAGATCCTGGATGCCCGTGCAGCCCGCTCGCCAGGTTCTGGAACTTGAGCAGCACCGTGGCGCTCGCCTGGTACTGGGCGGTCTGCTGCATGGCGAGGAAGATCGACAGGCCGGCGACGACCACGGTCGTGACGATCACGATCCACTTGTGGCGTCGCAGCGTGCTCAGTGCACGAAGTGCGGTCGGATGACCGTGACCCTCGGCCGTGCTCATGATCGATTGATTCCCTCGTAACGGTCTGGCGGCTTCACCATGATACCGGGTTGCTCCGTTTCGCATAACCCCTCATTTCGGGGCAACGATACCCGCCGGCCCGGTTGCCCATCCGGCGCGTCGCGCATACCGTGGACGGATGGCACCGGATCCGCTCGCGCGGCCCGAGGAGGCGATCCGCCGCCTCTACGGCTACGTCTCGTACCGGATCGGCCCCGGGCCCGACGCCGAGGACGTCGTCTCGGAGACGATCGAGCGCGCGCTCAGGTACCGCTCCTCCTACGACCCGCGACGGGGAACGGCGGCCGCCTGGCTGGCGGGGATCGCGAACCGGTGCATCGCCGACCAGATGGGCGGCCGGACGCGCCAGGACCTCCACGGGCTCGACGCGCCCGAGGGGTACGCGGACGACCTGACCTCACGCACGGCCGTGCGGGCCGATCTCGCGCGTGCTCTCGCCACGCTCGACGACCGCAGCCGCGAGCTGATCGCGCTGCGCTACGGCGCCGACCTCTCCTCGAAGGAGATCGGCCGCATCGTCGACCTCAAGCCCGGCGCCGTCGACGTCGCGATCCACCGTACGCTCGGGCGGTTGCGCGGGCTGCTCGAGGAGACCGACCGGCGGCAGGTGTCCGGCGACAGCTGACGCTCGGTCGGCTACGGGTGAGGGTCGGCTACGGGTGAGGCGCGCGGCGCGCTAGCGCGGGAAGAACCGGCACGGGCCGAGCGTGCCCGGCGGCACGTAGTCGTCGACGGACTGCCGCGGCACGACGATGGTGATGCGGCCCCTGTAGACCTTGTGCCCGATCCGAACCGTGTACGGGACGCAGATGACGACGTACCGCGAATACTGGTGCATCCAGGGCGGGTCTTCGTGGCCGGAGCCGCTGCCACCCTTGACTCCGCTGCTCCTGGCGTCGTTGTTGCTGCCCTGGCTCTGGCTGCCGCTGCCCTGGGTGCCGCTCCGGCTCTCGCTGACGACGGCAGCGTTCGGCTTGTCGTCGCCTTTCCTCACGACCGACGAGACAATGTCCCCGGAGCTCTTCGCGGCGGAGAAGATCGACGACTTCGCATAGCCGACGCCGCCGAACGCGCTGAGCGCGACGACGACGACGACCGCGAACACGAGCGCGGCGGCAACGCGCGGCCGCCGCACCGGCGTCCGGGTGGGCACGCTCTCGGTGCGGCTCACGAGCTGCTGGACGAACTCGGAGCGCGGCTCCGGCCGACCGTCACGAAGCTCCGACTCGAGGTCGGAGAAGCCGTCGGTGCCGAAGAACTTACGCATCTACCCACTACTACCGCAGCCGGGACGGAATTCTTACTTCTTCTTCGCCTCCACCGGGGTGAGCGCCTGCTGGAACTCCACGAGCTCGGGCTCGAGCGGGTTCAGCGCCAGGGCGCGACGCACCGCGACCCGGGCGCGCGCCGGAGGAGCGGCCGCGGCAAGATCGCGCCACAGCTCCCAGTCGTTCGGGCTCTTCGCCACGGCCTGCTCGAAGGATGCGCGCGCCTCCACCACCTGCCGTTGCGCCAGCTGCGCCCGGCCGAGGATGTCGAGCGCCTCCGACGACCACGGGGCCCAGTCGGACGCCTTCTGCGCCTGGGTTGCCGCCTCCGCGAAGTCGAGCCGGTTGTAGGCCGTACGCGCCCGGCTGAGCGGCACCGTGGACAGCACCGCGGCCAGCGCCAGCAGTGCCAGGACGGCAGTGGCGGCGGGCAGGGCGACGCGCGTCGCCGTTCGCGGTGCGGCATCCTCGTCGTCGCCACGGGCGGACACGACGAGAGCCGCCGCAGCGATCAGCGCCACGAGCGTGACGCCTGCGAGCTGCCAGTCCCAGTCGACGGCTGCCACCGTGAGATACGCGGTGAACGCTGCGAGCGCTCCTGCCGTCAGCGGCCGGTGCCGCGCCCGCACCGCCGCCACGAGCGGCACCGCCAGCGCCAGCACGAGCAGCGCGAGCCCGACGACGCCGAGCTCGCCGAGCACTTCGACGTAGAGGCCGTGTGCATTGCGGGCGATGCCCGGGTACGTCCGCTGCAGGTTCCACGCCGCTTCGAAGCTGCCCGCACCCTCGCCCACGAGCGGGCTCCCCTCGAACTGTTCGACCGACACCCGCCAGAGGTCGACCCGGCCGTTCGACCGGAGGTCGAACAGCCTCCCCGTCGCATCCGTCGATCCGGCGTACGAGCTCTCCGCGCGGTCCATCAGCGTCCACGGTGGCGCGACCACCGCGAAGAACGTGACGGCTGCGATCGCGCCGACGGCCAGCGTCGTAGCTCCGATCGCCCGCCTGGAACGAGCGGACACCTGCACGCGCGAGCAGGCCAGCCGGAACAGGACGGCGGCGGCCGCGGAGACGACGGAGAGCACGACGATCCAGGGGAGCACGGCGCCCCCCTCGTCCGCGGCCTGCTGAAGCGTGATCGCCTTGTCGGTGAGGTGGTCGGACCGCTCCAGACGGCGGCCAGCACCACCGCCGGCCCGAGCGCGAGCACGAGGGTGGTTGCGGCCGAGCTGTAACCGTCGGGCGTCGACCACGAACGCGACGCGAAGGCCCACTCCGAGGCCGAGCACCGGCGCCGCGACTGAACGTGAACAGCATCGTCGGCACGAGCAGCACCGGCGTCGCGCCCGCAACCGCCTGGACGATGCGGCTGCTGCGAGCGCGCCACCAGGATCACGGCGAGCAGCACGCCCATCGCGGAGTAGAGGCCGAGGGCGTTCCAGTAGCCGATCGGCCCCGCAGAGCCTGTACGCCTCGTTCAGCTCGACGGGGTCCCAGTTGCCGACCCAGTCGGGGTGCAGGCGGGTCAGCAACGAGTAGCTCGCGACCACGGTGACGCCCAGCAGCGCCCCGCAGAGCAGCGCCTCCACCGTGCGAGGCCGCACGATCGAGAAGCAGCGCGAGCACGGCGGCCGCATACGAGCCGTCGCGGAGCGCTGCGTCGAGGCTGGGGCTCGCCGCCGGCGCCCAGAGGGTCGAGAGCGCAACCCAGGCGGCGAACGCCGCCATCCCGCCCGCGAACGCCCGGTCGAGCCGCCGCAACGGGATCGTGGGCACGAGGATCAGGCGCAGCGTGGCGACGCACAGCGACACGAGTGCGAGCCAGGCCCAGGAGTCGGAGAAGTAGCCGCCGTCGGAGGCCGCGACAGCCGAGGCGAGCAGGAGCCCGGCGAGCCCGACGAGCGCAGGCTCGAGGTGCGAGCCGATGGAGAGCGTGGAGGAATGGGGGCGGAGCGTGGTGGAGGACGATTCCATCGCGCTTCATCGTAAGGACGAAGCCCTGGCGTTGTCGGCCGGCGGCCCGGACGGCAGCGGCGCGCGAAAGCCCGGCAGAGCGCGGAAGCCGCCGACACGCGAAACCCGGGAGACAGGCTGAAGCCTGTCACCGCCGCCGCCGCCGCGCGATCGGCGGGCGAGCGCCCGGGACGCCGGCAGAGCGCGGAAGCCGCCGACACGCGAAAACCCGGGAGACAGGCTGAAGCCTGTCACCGCCGCCGAGGTGATCGGCAGGCGGTGGTGACCGGCTTCAGCCGGTCTCCGGGCTCGAACCGGGCGCGTCGCCGGCGACACCGCACACGCGCGAAGCCTGGCAGGCGCGAAAACCCGGACAACAGGCCGAAGCGTGACGCCGGCGGCGAGGTGACCGGCAGGCGGCGGTGACCGGCTTCAGCCGGTCTCCGGGCTCGAACCGGGCGCGTCGCCGAAGCCCACGGAGGGCGCGGCAGCCCGGACGACAGGCTCAAGCCTGGCGCCAGCCGCGGGGGAGGTGACCGGCTTCAGCCGGTCACCCGGGCTCGAACCAGGCGCCCCGCCGAAGCCCGTGAAGGCGCGGGAGCCCGGACGACAGGCTGAAGCCTGACGCCGGCCGCGGGGTGACCGGCTTCAGCCGGTCTCCGGGCTCGAACCGCCCCGCGAAGCCCGGACGACAGGCTGAAGCCTGACGCCGGCCGCGGGGTGGGCTGACCCGGCTTCAGCCGGTCTCCGGGCTCGAACCGCCCCGCGCAGCCCGGACGTCAGGCTGAAGCCTGGCGCCGGCGCTACGGCAGGACGGTGAGGTCGCGTTGGGTGAAGTGGTGGTCGAACGCGAATGCGCGCTGCACGCCCTCGCGTTCCATCAGCGCGAACGAGGTTGCATCGACGTAGCTCCATTGCTTGTCGGTGTGGGATTCGAGCATCGCCCAGGCATCCTCTTCCACGGGCTCGTCGACGCGGAGCAGCTCGATCGCCGCTCCGGCGCGAAAGCGGCCACCCCACTCGATCGCCTCGGCCCGGCCGACACGGACGAGCAGCGCGGTGTACGTCTCGGCGAAGACGTAGTTCGAGGTGCAGAGCGGGCCCTCTCGTCGACGAGCCCGAGCAGCGTTGCCGGGCCGCCTCGTGCTCACGTTCGCGCGGTTGCGGAGCGCGACGAACGCGCTCGTGTCGACGAAGACCCTCGTCACCCGTAGAGGTCGCGATCGATCGTCTCCACGGTCGAGGCCGCCACCTTGCCCTCGGCCGCCGGCTCCTCGAGCAGGTAGCGGATCAGCGCGATCGCCGTCCGGGCTCGGCCGACGTGACCGTGCGTCCTCGATCAGACCGCGTACGACAGCTGCGATGCTGCCGCTGCACGCCCGCCTGCTGCTTGAGCCAGCGGTACTGGCCGTCGTCGAGGTAGAGCTGGGTGCGGTGACGTCATGCTGTAATACAGCATAGTTGGTCGGGTTCGTCGGAGAAGCCTGCGCTTGCCCATCGAGCCAGACTGCCGGTCGCCGAGGGTCGCCGCAAGTTGGCTGTTTCGGACGGTCCAGGGTTGATCCGGGGAGCCCGGACGACAGGCTGAAGCCTGACGCCGGCCGGCTGCCGTGCGGCTCGCCGGACTCCGGGCTGAACCGCCTGACGCCGGCGCCGGACGACCGGCTGCAGCCGGACGCCGGCCGCTGCCGACCGCCCCGCGGAGCCCGGACGACAGGCTGAAGCCTGACGCCGGCTGCGGGGTGACCGGCTTCAGCCGGTCTCCGGGCTCGAACCGCCCCGCGAAGCCCGGACGACAGGCTGAAGCCTGGCGCCGCCGCGGGCCGGCGTTACTCGCCGGCGGCGTAGTCGCCGAACGAGGTCGCGAAGGTGCCGCTGACGGTGGTGGCGGTCGACGACGGCGTCGTGGCGGCCGTCCACGTGCTCGGGGCGACGAACCTGCGTGCGACGAGCGCCGCCGTGTTCGGGCTGCCGACGAGGTCGGCAGGGACGAACGTGAACATCCCGGCATAGCTCGTGGCCGTGAGGCCGCCGCCCGCGGTGAGCGTCCAGTAGCGGTCGACGTACTTCGTGGCGCTGATCCCCGAGCCGCCGGCGCCCGGATGCCGGCCGGCCGTCGAGGAGGCGGTCAGGCTGCCGCCCGCGCTCGCACCCGTGAGCGTGAGGCTGATCGGCGTGTAGCTCGAGCCCGTACCGACCTCGAAGATCGGCGTCGACGCGCCTGTCGCGACCGGCTTCCGCAGCCTCCCGTTGACGAAGCCGGTCGTGCGGGTGACCGCGCCGCTCGCGGTCACCGTGCTCGCCCCGGTCGCGAGGATGCTCGAGCCGAGCGCGAGCGTGCCGCCGACGGTCGCGTCGACGCCGCCGAGGGAGACCCCGGCGGCGTTACCGAGCGTCAGATTGTTGAACGTCGTCGCGTTCGCGCCGCCGATCGCCTGGGCGCTCGTGCCGTCGAGGATGAACGTGCTCGTGCCGGCGTCGAGCGTGCCGCTGTTCGAGAAGGCGCCCTTGACGGTGTGGGAGAAGGTCGAGGCGTTGAACGTCGAGCCGGCGCCGAGGGTGAAGGCGCCGTTCACCGTCAGGGCGGCGGCCGCGGTCGTGGTCGCAGTCCCCGAGACGGAGAGGTTGCCGAGGATCGTCGGGCCCGTGGCCGGCAGGGTCTTCACGCCGCTGCCGCCGAGGCTCAGGTTGCCGTAGGTCTCGTTGGAGACGGTCTGGTTGGCGCCTCCGTAGTCGACCGTGCTCGTGGCGCCGAAGGTCTTCGTTCCCGAACCGCTCACCACCACCATGCCGGTGGTGCCGCCGAGCTCCAGCGTGGCGCCGCTCGCGACCGAGAGCGAATCGTTGTCGGCCAGAGTGATCGCATTGCCGCCGTTGTCGAGCGTCCCCGTGGCGACCGTCAGGTTGCCGTTCACCCTCGTGCCCGTGATCGCCGCACTCAGGGTCGCGCCCGAGGCGCTCGTGTTGTTGGTCGTCAGGTTCGCGTAGGTGATGCTGCTGACGCCGATCGGGATCGTCTGCGCGGCGGAGCCGTTGAAGTTGAACGTGCTCGTCGTGCCGGGGGAGACCGTCCCGGCCGGCGTGCCGCCGCCGCTCGAGATCGTGAACGTGCCGGCCAGGTTGAACGTCCCCGTGCTCGAGATGCTGATCTGGTTCTGGGACGGGTGCACGCTCGGGAAGTTCCCGGCGTTGAACACCAGGTTGCCGGCGACCGACGCGGTTCCCGTCGTGATCGTGACCCTGTTGACGCGGCTGCTCGGGTTACCGCTCGACCCGGCGCCCAGGTACATGCCTCCTCCGACGGAGAGCGTGCCGGCAGCGACCGCGAGGGTGCGCGTTGCCGAGCCGTTCGGTGCGGACACCGTCACGTCGCCGCCCGTCGTCAGCGTGCTCGTCGCCGCCGCCAGGGTGACGGTTTGCGAGAGAGTGTTCGCCGGGCTTCCGATCGTGAGCGAGCTCGCGACTGCGGCGTAGGCCGCCGGAATGGTCACGGTGAAGGAGCCCGCGACGGAGACCGCGTCGGTGGCGGTCGGGAGGCGGCGGGCCGTATAGGCGATGTTCGTGTTGGTGCTCGACGCGTTCGCGGTCAGCGTCAGCGAGGTGTCGCTCGCGATCGACTGGACGAGGCCGATCGAGGTGGTGCCGTTGCCGCGCAGGATCCTGTCGCCGACGTGGAGCTGGCTCAGGAAGGCGGTGCCGGTGCCCGTAACCGTCCTCGAGGTCGTCAGGCTCGAGATCGTCCCCGGCAGGGCGACCGCGGTCCACGTGTCGACGGCGTTCCAGCTACCCGTGGCGCGCGCGGGCAGCGTGCGTGGGCGCCTCGATCGTGAACGAGGAGCTGACCGCCGCGGTGAGGCCGCCGTCGGTCGCGGTGAGGGTGAAGCTGCCGGCCACGTTGACCCTGCAACCGGCGAACGACGCCACTCCCGTCACCGCCGCGACGGGGTTCGACGTGCAGCTCAGCGTCGCGCCCCCGGGCACCGTGAGCGCGAGCGTGACCGGGCTCGTGTCCGTCGTGACGGTGTTGCCCGCGAGATCCTGCACCGCCACCGTCGGCTGCGTCGCGAACGCCACGCCACCCGTGGAGCCGCCCGGCTGCTGCGTGAACGCCAGCTTCGAGGCCGGCCCGACATTCACGGTGACCGGCAGTCCCGCTGCCGTTGCCGATCGTGCCGTCGCTGACGACGATGCTCGCCGCCTCCGCCTTGTAGAGCCTCATGACGCCGTTGCTCGCTCCCGAGACGGTTGCGACGCCGTTCGTGAACGTGATCGTCGTCGCCGTGCCGAACGCGACGGCGGTGCCGTTCTTGTCGGTCACGGTGGGCTGGAAGGCGCCGATCGTGCCCGCCCCGGAGAACGTGAGGCTCCTGTCGCCCGTATAGCTCGCGACCGTGTTGTTACCGGCGTCCCTGGCGGTGATCGTGAGCGCGTCGGCGGCGCCGGAGACCGGCGTCGTGGTGGCGGCCGCGAGCACGAGCTGCGTGGCCGCTCCGGAGACGACCGTGACCGTGCTCGTGGTGCTCGTCGCCGTCCAGCTCCACCATCTGGCAGTGACCGTGTACATGTACGTTCCTGCGGCGAGGCCCGAGTCGGTGCAGCTCGTCACCGCGGCCGGCGACCCGGCCGTGGGGCAGGTGCCGCCGGCATCGCCCCCGTCGCGCGCAACGGAGTAGGTGACGGCGCCGGCGCCGGGCGGCGTCGCGGCCGACCAGGTGAGCGCAACCGTGCCCGCTCCGGGCGTTGTGCCCGTGATCGAGGGGGCGCCGAGCGTGGCGGTGCTCGCGGCCGCGCTGCCCGTCCCGGCGGACGACCAGAACGCGTAGACCCCGACCGCGAGTAACAGGGCCGCAAGAGCGAGTGCCCCGACGAGCGTCAGCCGAGCTCGGTTGGAGGAGCAGCTTTCGGGTCTTCGGAGAATCGGGTGCGGTGGAGGAGCGGGCCGAGCCCGCCCCTCCACCGGATGTGGTGCTCACCGCCGTTGTCAGCTCGCGTTGAACGTGACGGTGACCGTCTGGAGCTTGCAGCGATCCTGGTTTGCCGCGTTGTCCACCATCGCGACGTTCAGGTCGGTGACGTTGTAGACGCCGGCCGGAGCCAGGGTGGCCCCCGGGGTGATCGTGGCCGTCTGCGTGCCCGACCCGCTCCAGGTCGTGCCCGGCGAGTTGAACTGGAAGTCCGTCACGGCGCACGCCGGGCCGCCTCCTGCAGCGCTCGTCACACCCGAGATCGTGGCAACGAGCTGGTTCAGCCGCTGGGAGGCGCTCGGGCTCGGGTTCGTGACCGATGCGCCCGTCACGACGCCCTGCGCGGCGCTCGAGGAGCTCGCACCGGGATAGAGCGTGCCGACGACCGAGCCGCCGGCGACGGTCCAGCCCGTGGCGGTGCCGACGGTGCCGTCACCCGAGCCGGTGCCCGTGCTCGTGAAGTACGCGTACCCGCCGACGACCGCCGTGGCGGTGACCACGCCGAGCGCAAGCATTATCAGGCTCTTCTTACCGATCCATTTCATGCGTCATCCTTCCGAACGGAGTTGGTCTCAAACCGCACATCCCCTTGCTGCCGGCCCACTCGAATGGGCCAACCCGAGCACGTGCTACGCCAGGATTCTCGGCGCTCTTCCGAGGGATCGGCCTCCCCCGGGAGGGGTATTTTTCGGTTCAGCGGGGATCGTGTGAATCGACACGCGAGCGGCTGCTGTCGCTCGTGCGTGAATCGCGGGAGAACCCGGATGACAGGCTGAAGCCTGTCACCGCCTGCAGGCGGCGAGCAGGCCCTGGACGTAGCCGATCGCGTGCAGGCGCCCCAGCGTCGGATAGCCCGGCACGAGCGACGTGTCGCCGGCGAGCGTCGGGGAGTGGTCGGTGCGCAGCGGCGCGTCGACACCCGCAGCGAGATAGGCGCGAACACAGGCCGCCAT
Organism: uncultured Thermoleophilia bacterium; assembly: GCA_963792455.1. Taxonomy (GTDB): domain Bacteria; phylum Actinomycetota; class Thermoleophilia; order Gaiellales; family Gaiellaceae; genus Gaiella. The sequence goes on along the minus strand of CAWBWA010000010.1, from coordinate 644,518 downwards.
GTCGGTCGGCCCCTCGTCGACGAACGTCTCCACGAAGCGCTCGGGCGTGCCGCGCACGTCGCGGAAGTGGACGAAGTGGATGCGGCCCGCATCGCCGAAGCGCCGGATCGCGGCCGGGAGATCGTCCGTCATCAGGGCGAAGTTCCCCTGACAGAGGGTCATTCCGTTGGCTGCGCTCGGCTGCAGCGCAAAGACGCGGTCGTAGGCCTCGAGCGAGCGAATGATCCGACCGACTTCCCGCAGCGGGGAGAGCGGCGGGTCGTCCGGATGCAGTGCGAGCTTCACCCCCGCCTCCTCCGCGACCGGGACGGCACGCTCGAGGAACCAGGCGAGCGTCTCCCAGAGGAGCTCCTCCTTAACCGGGGCACCCGGCGGGGGTGCCACTCCCTCCCACACCGACGCGTCGAAGCCGGTCACCACCGCGCCGCCGCGGCCCTCGAGCGCGAGGGACGTGCGCGACCACGAGACGACGGGCATCCAGTTGTAACACCACACCTCGATCCCCAGCTTCCCCATCACGCGGAGCATGCCGAGCACCGCCTCGAGCTCCTCCTCGCGGCCCGGGAGCCCGAGCCGGAGCCGATCCATCGGCGGGTTGTCCTCGAGCACGGTGAGGCGGAAGCCGGCGTCCTCGACCAGCTGCCGGTAGAGCGTCAGAGGGCCGTGCTCCCAGGGCTGCTCGGGCGCATGCGCGCGCCAGTCGGCAGACCCGCGCGGCAGCACTCCCACCGCCTCCTCGATCCCGAGCTGGCGCAGCTGCGCCCACACGTCCGTGGGGCGCGGCTCGAGCAGGATCTCGGCAAGGCGGAGCACGGGGCGACGGTATCGGTTTCCGCGCGACAGCGAACCCAGCCCGGCGACCGGCTGAAGCCGGGCGCCACCGCCCGCGAGCGACCGGCTTCAGCCGGTCGTCCGGGCCAGGCGACCGGCTTTAGCCGGTCGTCCGGGCCTCACGCACCGGAAGCCCACGTCTCGACAGCCAGCCCTTCCATCGGGAAGTCCTTCGGGTTTCCGGTCGCGAGGGTCGCGCCGACGCCGACGGCCGCGGCGGCGACGAGGCAGTCGGCCTGCGCCAGCGTCACACCGCGTTCCGCGAACGAGCGACGCCACTCGCCGGCGAGCTCCCCCTCCTCGCGCCCGAGGCGCGCGATCCGCAGGCCCTCGAAGAGGAGTCGAGCGGCCTCCACCTCCGAGGGCCGGAGGCCCCGCACCGTCTCTTCCACGTTGACGGCGCACGTCCAGAGCGCCTCGCGCCCTCCCCCGGCCAGCTTCAGCCTCTCGATCGTTCCCGGCCGGCCTCGCAACACGTCGATCAGGACGGTCGTGTCGAGCAGGAGTGCCGCCACGCGCCCCTACCCCACGCGGGCCGCTGCGGTGCGTCGCTCGGCGCGCACCCAGGCGGCGGGATCGTCGTCCCACGCGTGACCCTCGTCGGCGATCGTGCCGGCAGACGACAGGATCAACTCCCAGCGGCGTCTGTCCTCGAGCGCCTGGGCGATCGTGGCGGCGATGAACGCCGAGCGGTGGCCCCGCCCGACCCGGCGGTCGAGCTCGCGAACGAGCTCGTCGTCCAGCGTGATGTGCATACGCATGCACATAGGGAAGCACACGATGCCGGCGTGCGCAAGCTGGCGCGGCGACCGGCTTCAGCCGGTCGTCCGGGCTCCGGGCGCCGCCCGCTGAACCGCCTGCCACCACGCGTCCTCGGCTCGCCGCGCTCCCATTCGCGTGAGCGCCTGCTCGACCACCGTCCGGTACGCCCCACGGGCCCGGTTCACGTCGTCGGCGAACGTCCTCAGCAGCGCCTCCGGCTCGAGAAGCCCGGTCCGGGGCTCGCCGGCGGCCGTTTCCCGGTAGCTGCTCCACGCGAAATCCCCGGGATGGGCGCACAGGCCGGCGGCGACGGGGTTCAGCACCGCGTAGAGCGCAGCGCACGCGAGGTAGTGCGGACGGTCGATCCGACGTGACCAGTAGCGACGGCCGAACAGGTGGCCGCGGCGGTCGTGACGACGGTTGTGGGCCGACGCATATCGACCCTGCAGTCGACGCATCCCGATGCCCAGGTTGGGCTCAGGAGTGCACAGAACGAGATGCGCATGCGTGCTCATGACGCAATAGGCGAGGCACTGCCACCCGAGGTCGCGCACGACACCGCGCAGCTCGTCGAGGAACTGAACCCGGTCGAGGTCGTCGATCACGAGCGGGACGTCCGTCGAGGAGCGGGAGACGACGTGATGGAGCGCTCCCGGGCCTTCGTGACGAGGACGACGTGGCATCCGGCGAGTGTTGCTGGTTTGGGCAACGGATGCAAGATGTCCGGAAGGGACAAGGCTGGTGGTGGTGCCAGCGAGGGAGCCCGGACGACCGGCTGAAGCCGGGCGCCACGACCGGGTGAAGCCGGGCGCCAGCCCGGACGACCGGCTGAAGCCGGTCGCCGCCGGGCGCCGCTACTCGTCGACGGAGGCGGCCGGCTCCTCGTCCTCCGCGAGGCGCCGCTGCAGCACGCTGCGCGAGAGCACGCCGACGAGGCGGCCGCGCTCGACGACCGGGATCCGCTCGGCGTCGTGCTCCTCCAGGAAGTGGAAGGCCTCGTCGAGCGGGGTGTCTGCGTCGATCGTGTAGTACGGCTCCTCCGCGAGCGCACCGATCGCGGTCGCGCGGGGGTCGAGACCGGCCGCGACGACCTTCGCGACGAGGGTCTTGCGCGTCAGCACGCCCGTCAGCGCACCGTCGGCGTCGACGACGTACACCGCGCGCACCTCGGGCGGCGAGAGCACCTGCCCTGCCTCCTGCGCCGACGCCGTGCCCGGCAGCGAGCGCGGGTCGGAGATCATCGCATCGCGGACGCGGCCCGTGGTCACGGGTAGAGCCCCCGGGCCTCGAGCGCCGCCCCCACGTCCTTGATCCCGGCCACGAGGGCCGACGTGCGCAACGTCAGGTTCTTCTCCACGGAGACGTCCCAGACACGGTCGAACGCGTCGTTCATCTTCTCGGCGAGCTTGGCCCGGATCTCGTCGCGTCCCCAGAAGAGACGGCCGAGATCCTGCACCCACTCGAAATACGAGACGGTGACGCCGCCGGCGTTCGTGAGGATGTCCGGCAGGACCGGAATCGCACGCTGGCTGAGGATCGCGTCGGCCTCGAGCGAGATCGGGCCGTTGGCGCCCTCGGCGATCAGACGACACCTGAGCAGAGACGCGTTCGTCGAGGTCACCTGGTTCTCGCGCGCCGCCAGCACGAGGATGTCGCACTCGAGCTCGAGCAGCTCCTCGTTCGAGATGCGCACGCCGGAGGGCCAGCCCTCCAGTGACCCGTGCTCCCTCGCGTACTCGCTCATCGTGGCGATGTCGAGGCCGAGCGGGTCGTAGACGCCGCCCGAGATATCGGAGACCGCCAGCACGGTGGCGCCGCGCTCGACGAGCTCGAGCGCCGCGATCCCCCCCACGTTGCCGAAGCCCTGCACCACGCACCGCTGCTCGCCCAGCTTCCAGCCGAGCCGCTCGCAGGCCCGGGCGACAGTCATCACGACGCCCGCGCCGGTCGCCTCGTGCCGGAACACCGAGCCGCCGATCGAGATCGGCTTGCCCGTCACGATCTCCGGCACGGCGTGGCCCCGCTGCATCGAGTACGTGTCCATCATCCACGCCATCGTCTGCTCGTTCGTCGCCATGTCCGGCGCCGGGATGTCCTCCTGCGGGCCGATGATCGGCAGGAGCTCCGAGGTGAACCGCCGCGTCAGCCGCTCGAGCTCCGGCTGCGACATCTGGCGCGGGCTGCAGCGGACGCCGCCCTTGGCGCCGCCGTAGGGCAGCCGCAGCAGCGCGCACTTCCAGGTCATCCAGACCGCGAGCGCCGCGCACTCGCCGAGCGTGACCTCGGCGTCGTAGCGGATGCCGCCCTTCGTCGGGCCGAGCACGCTCGAGTGCTGCACCCGGTAGCCCGCGAACACGACGCGGCGGCCGTTGTCGAGGCGCACGGGGATGCTGACGATGAACGCGCGCTCCGGGTAGCGCAGGCGCTCGGCCACGTCGGGGTCGATGTCGGCGTACGGCACCGCCTGGTCGAACTGGGCCACCGCGGTGCGATAGAGCGGCGAGTCCCACTCGAGCGGCTCGTGCAGGTCCTCCTGGTGGATGCTCGCCATGGCGGTCGGAGTCTACTGGCCAGGGCGACGCTCATCGCCGTGGCCCCGCAGCACGTGATCTGCGGGACAGGCCCGAGGACAGGCCGGCAGGCCGGCCCCTTCAGGATCTCGCGCAGCGAGCAGAAAGCATGCATCGTGGGAAATCGCGATACGCTCTTCCATCGCGATTTCCCACGATGCCGGGGCTGGGAGTCGAACCCAGACGGCCCGAAGGACACCCGATTTTAAGTCGGGCGCGTATGACCAGTTTCGCCACCCCGGCAGGTCTGCCGAGTGTAGAGGGCAGAGCCCGGACGACAGGCTGAAGCCTGTCGCCGGCGTCTACGACCCGGGCGCGAGCGAGACCATCGGGAAGCGCTCCGGGCCCTCGAACTGGTAGGCGTCGAAGAACGCCGCATACGCCGTCTCGTCGAACGTCGTGCACTTCGCGAGGTGGGCGGTGCCGGTGTCCGGCTTCGACGGGCTGCTCGTCGTCCACACGCCGATCGCGATCGTGGAGCCGAGGTCGGGAGCGGCGCCAGCAAGGTGCCGTTCCGATGGCTCGTCGTAGAAGCCCTGCAGCTCGTCGACCGTCGCCTGCGGGACGTCCTTGCCGTACTGGATGAAGATGCCACCGTGCTCGAGGTTGTGCACGACCTGGGCCTGGCAGCAGCGGCTCCGGGTACGAGCCCCAGACGCGCGGCCTGCCCGTAGTGCGGCCCGCTCGTCGGCGGCGAGGTGTTCCACTTCGGCGAGGTTCCGTTCGCCACCGCGACGCTGTGGTCGTTCGAGGGCAGCGCCTTGACGGTCTGGACGGTGCAGCCGGCGGCCTCGAGCTGCTTGATCGCTTCGCCGCCCGACGCGCTGCTGCTGGAGCCGCCCCCGAAGAGCACGTAGCCGAGGGCCACGCAGACGACGACGAGGCCGGCCGCGCCGATCATCGCCAGAAGGCGCCGGTTCGTGCCGTCGCCCCCGGAGGACGGGACCTTGACGTGTCGCCTTCTTGGCGCCCTGCTGTCGCGGTGTCGGTGGCATCGCGAGATCGTAGCTATGGAGCTAGCCCGGACGACAGGCTGAAGCCTGTCGCCGCCTGTCGCCGCCGGGCGGCACCGTCCGGCGGCAGGACTAGCGTATGTCGCCCTCATGGCCATCGTCGCACTCCTGATCGGGCTCGTCGTCGGCGCCGCCGGCGTCTACTTCGTCGCCCTGCGCAGAGCGCTCGGCGACCGCGACAGGGCAGCACTCGAGGCCCGCGACGCCCAGCGCGCGCTCGCCGAGACCGAGGGTGCGCTCGCGGCCGAGCGTGGCGCCTTCGACATCCGGGTCGAGAACGCGATCAAGGCGATCTCTCGCCGAGGCGCTGCAGGCAAACGCCAACACCTTCACCGAGCAGGCGCATGGGGCGGCTCGGGGAGTACGTGGAACCGCTGAAGAAGTCGCTCGAGAAGGTCGAGACGAACGTCAACCTGCTCGAGCAGCAGCGACAGCGGGCCTACGGCGAGATCCACAAGGAGCTCGAGATCGTGCGCTCCACGCACGAGGGGCTGCGGCTGCAGACGGGCAACCTCGTCAGCGCGCTCCGGGGCGACTCGCAGGTGCGCGGCCAGTGGGGCGAGATCCAGCTCAAGCGCGTGATCGAGATGGCCGGAATGCTCTCCGTACTGCGACTTCGACGAGCAGCACACGTCGCCGGCGACGACGGGACGCTGCTGCGGCCCGACGTGATCGTGAAGCTGCCGGGCGGCAAGTCGATCGTGATCGACTCCAAGGTCTCGCTGGCGGGCTACCTGCGCGCACACCAGGAGGGCGCCGACGACGAGGCGCGCCGGGCCGGCATGGCCGATCACGCCCGCCAGGTACGCACGCACATCCAGTCCGCTCGGCCAGAAGGCGTACTGGCGGCAGCTGCCGGCAACGCCCGAGTTCGTCGTCATGTTCCTCCACGACGAGTCCTCCTGGCTCGCGGCGCTCGACGTCGATCCGTCCCTGCACGAGCTCGCGCTGTCGAACAACGTGATCCCGGCCACGCCCACGAACCTGATCGGGCTCCTTCGCGCCGTCCACTACGGCTGGCAGCAGGAGACGATCGCCGAGGGCGCCCGGCAGATCAGCGACCTCGGACGCGAGCTGTACAAGCGGCTCTCGACGATGGGGGCGCACATGTCTCGAAGCTCGGCCGCTCGCTCGACGGCGCCGTCAAGTCCTACAACGAGACGGTCGGGTCGCTCGAGCGCCAGGTCCTGCCCCAGGCCCGCCGCTTCGAGCAGCACGGGATCACCGGCATCGAGCCGCCCGAGCTGACGCCCGTCGACCGGCAGACGAGGACGCTGAGCGCGCCCGAGCTCGTCGGGAGCCCGGACGACCGGCTGAAGCCGGTCGCCGACGTCAGCGCTGCGTAGGCGGCGCAGGCTTCAGCCTGTCGTCCAGGCCTCGGCGACAGGGAACAGCCGCCCGTCCGCGTTCGTTGACTACCGTAGAGGCCGAAACCACGCCTCACCGACATCCAAGGAGCTGAGAGAACCGTGAGCGACGTACGCAACGTGATCATCATCGGAGGCGGCCCTGCCGGGTACACCGCAGCGCTCTACTCGGCGCGCGCCAACCTGCACCCGCTCGTGATCGAGGGGTTCAACTGGGGCGGCCAGCTGATGATCACCTCCGACGTCGAGAACTACCCCGGCTACGCCGACGGCGTCATGGGCCCGGTGATGATGCAGGACTTCCGCCGCCAGGCAGAGCGCTTCGGAGCCGAGTTCCTCACCGACGACGTCACGCGCGTCGACTTCTCCGAGCGACCGTTCCGCGTCTACGTCGGCGACGACGAGTTCCTGGCCGAGAGCGTGATCGTCGCCACGGGCGCGAGCGCGCGGCAGCTCGGGCTCGAGTCGGAGCTGCGCCTGCAGGGCCGCGGCGTCTCGTACTGCGCCACCTGCGACGCCTCGTTCTTCCGCGACAAGGTCGTCGCGGTCGTCGGCGGCGGCGACTCGGCCCTCGAGGAGGCGACGTTCATCAGCCGCTTCGCGAGCAAGGTGTATCTCGTCCACCGGCGCGAGGAGTTCCGCGCCTCGCCGATCATGGTCGACCGGGCGCGCGCCGACGAGAAGATCGAATTCGTCCTCAACAAGGTGCCCGTGGAGGTGCTCGGCGACACCAAGGTGACGGGCGATGCGCCTGCGCGACACCGTCACCGGCGAGCTGAGCGACATCGAGACCGACGGGTTCTTCGTCGCGATCGGCCACGACCCGAACACCGCGCTCTTCCTCGACCAGCTCGACCACGAGGACGACTCCGGCTACCTCGTCACGAAGGGCAAGACGACCGAGACGAACATCCCCGGCGTGTTCGCCGCAGGCGACGTCCAGGATCACACCTACCGGCAGGCCGTCACCGCGGCCGGCTCCGGGTGCGCGGCGTCGCTCGACGCGGAACGGTTCCTGAGCGAGCAGCGGCACGCCGCGCTCACGGCCGCCGCCGGCAGCTGACCAGCGCCCTCTCGGTCCTGGCGGCAGCCGCAGCCCGGTGTAGCCTCGAGAGGTGACCGAGGGCATCGCCGCCGGCTCCCCGGCCCCCACCACGGAAACGCGGGCGTCAGTCGCATTCGCCTGGCGCCTGGCGCCCGTCGCCGTCGGCCTGGGCTCGCTCGCCCTCGGCGCGACCGCTCTCGGGCATCGCTCGCTCTCGACGGACGAGGCCGTCGCGATCGCACGGGCCCGCGAGCCGCTCGGGACCGTGCTCTCGACCGTCGTGCGCGACGACCCTGGCCAGGCCGGCGGGCTCCTGCTGCTCAAGCTGGCATCGGTGTTCGGGTCCGACGAGCTCACGTTCAGGGCGCCGTCGGCGATCGCCGTCGCGCTCGCTGCCGGGCTGCTCGTCGTGCTCGGCACGATGCTCCTCGGCCGCATCGGCGGGCTCGTAGCCGGCATCGCGCTCGCCGTGAACGCCGGTGTCGTCGAGGCCTCGCGGGAGGCGCGGCCCTACGCGCTCGGGCTGCTCGGGATCGTCGCCGCGACCCTGCTGTTCGCCTACGCGCTCGAGCGGGGCGGCGGCTGGCGCTGGATCCCGTACGGGGTCGCCGCGGCCGCTCTGCCGCTGACGCACCCGCTGGCCGCATCCGTGCTCGCCGCTCATGGTGCGGCGCTGATCGCACTCCGCGAGCGCCCCGACCTGCGGCGCGCCGGCACCGCCCTGCTGGCGGGAACCGCCGCCGCGGCGCTGCTGCTCGCCTGGATGGCCGCCGACCGGCTCGACACGCCCGACGGAGCCGGCGTGCTCGACCTCGAGCGGCTCGGACGCGGCCTCGCCCCCGCAGCCGGCTGGAACCCCATCCTGCTCGCGGCGGCGATCGGCGGGCTCGTCGCCCTCTTCCTCGGGCGCAGCGGCCTCCCCGGTCGGTGGTGCGCGGTGCTCGTCGCCTCGCTGATCGCGGCGCCGGTCGTCGCGATCCTCCTCGCGGCGGTCGCGCTGCCGGTGCACACGGGTGCGCTCGTGCTCTGCGCACCGGGGGTCGCGCTCGCGGCGGGTGCGATGGCCCCCGTGCTCGCCCCCGTCCGCGGGCTCGTCGTGACGGGTCTCGGCCTGCTCCTCGTCGCGTCGGCCGTGACGATCGCGGTGCGGCTCAGCGCCCCCGTGGACGAGGACTGGCGGGCTCTCGCGGCGGCCGTGAAGCGGGTTCGCGGGCCTCGCGAGACGGTTGTCGTGGTGCCGGAACGGTCACGCGCTGCGTTCGCGTACTACGCGCCGTACGTCCCCGTGATCCGCTACGCCCGCCGCGACGGTGCCTGGGTCGCGGTGGTGGCGGGCACGCCCGCCGGCGCGATCGGCTCGGCGCGGCCCGTTCGTGAGCACGCCGCGCTATGCGCTGCTGCGGCAGTTCCGCTACGGGGAGGACTTGCGGCTGCAGCACTGGGTGCGGCCGTAGGGAAGCCCGGACGACCGGCTGAAGCCGGGCGCCGACAAACCAGCCCGGACGACCGGCTGAAGCCGGGCGCCGCGGCGACAGGCTTCAGCCTGTCGTCCGGGCTAGAGCCTGCTCGACGGGCAAAGCTCGGCCAGCACGCACTCCTCGCAGCGCGGCTTGCGCGCGTCGCAGACGCGCCGGCCGTGCCAGATCAGGAGATGCGGGAAGCGGTGCCAGTCGGGCCGCGGCACGATCTTGACGAGATCGCGCTCGATCTTCACCGGATCGTCCTCCCGCGTCAGCCCGAGCCGCTGCGAGATCCGCCGCACATGGGTGTCGACGACGATGCCCTGCGCCTCCCCCAGCTCCGCGGCGACGACGTTCGCCGTCTTGCGCGCCACTCCCGGGAGCCGCAGGAGCTCGGGAATCGTGCGCGGCACCTCGCCGTCGAACTCCTCGAGCAGGACGCGCATCGCACCGCGGATCGACTTCGCCTTCTGCCGGTAGAAGCCCGTCTGGAAGACGTCCTGCTCGAGCTCCTCCTGCGGCACCGCAAGGTAGTCCTCCGGCCTCCGGTACTTGACGAAGAGCTTCTCCGTCACCCGATTCACGTTCACGTCGGTGGTCTGCGCCGAGAGCATGACCGAGATCAGCAGCTCGACATCGCTCCCGAAGTGCAGTGCGATCTCCGCGTCGGCGTGCTCCTCCGCGAGCCGCTCGACGATCGGGCCGATGCGCTCACGTCGCGAGCCGAGCCCGCGCCGCCGCGCCTCCGAGACGTAGCTACGCGCCACGGAGGCTCTCGAAGTACGCGGAAACCTCGTCGGCGGACGGCGGGTCGAGCAGCTGCGTCGCGTGATCCTCGGCGTCGGGGTATCCGGACGCCCGGATCGCGGACGCGGCCTCCTCGACGTCGTAGTCGGTCCGGAGAAGACCGACGTCGTCCCCGAGCAGCGCCCAGAACGCACCGCGCACTCCTTCGTAGGGTCGTCCGACGCTCCCGGCATTGACGAGTCGGCGGCCTCCGGCAAGCCGCCGGTCGACCTGCACGTGCGTGTGCCCACACACGACGAGGGCGCCGCGAGCGGCTGCGAGAGCCTGCTCCAACTCGTCGTCGGGCGTCAGCCGGGTGACGATCTCGTCGTCCGATCGGAGCGTTGCGTGACAGAACGTGGCACCCCCTGTGACGTCGAGGTCGACCGTCAGCGGCCAGGCTGCCACCGCTGCAAGCCGCTCCGGCCCGAGCGCTGCCGCGCACCAGGCGCCTCCGTGCGTCTCGTCGTGCTCAACCGCGTTTCGGTCACCGTTGCCGCGCACGAACCGGACGCGTGAGCCAAGGGCATCCAGTCGATCGAAGCAGGCGGCCGGATTCGGCCCCGCGACGAGATCTCCGCCGCAGACGATGACGTCCGCGTTGACACAACGCGGATCGGCGAGCACCGCCTCCAGGGCCGGGAGGTTGCCGTGGATGTCGTACAGCGCTGCAACCCGCACGGCTCGCAGGCTACTCGCCCGCGGCGTCCCGGGCTCGAAGGCACCGTCATCGGAGCCTCCGAGCCGCGGGCCGGCGCAGACCACGTCGAGGGCCGGGCAGCCCGAGCAGGCGAAGGCACTCGGCGTGGGCCGGAACTCGCCCGCCCGGATGCGGGCGATGGAGGCGGAGAGACCCTCCTCGAGCCGCACGGCGTCCGCGGCCGTGTAGGTCGTGGAAACGACCGCGTCGGGATCCTCGAGGAAGTGGTAGACGACCTCCACCTCGGCCGCGCCCGCGCGCAGGCACGCGATCGCGTAGACGACCTGCTGGGTCAGGTACTCCTCCGCGACGATCTCCGCCGGGTCGCGACCGAGCAGCGCGTTCGTCTTGTAGTCGAGGACGAGCGCCCGCCCACCCTCGAGCCAGAGCACGTCGAGCCGGCCGTTCACGAGCACCCCGTCCAGCTCGAAGGCGAACGGGCGCTCGGGCCGCACGCCGTCGAGCCCGGCGATGCGGGCCGCGAGCGCGGAGCCCGTGTACGAGCGGACGAAGTCGCCGATCCGCGCCAGCTCGTCGTCCGAGACCGCCGGATACCAGTCGCGCACCTGAGCTTCGAGGGCCGCCTCCGTCCGGCGGCGCCGGGGCGGCCAGGTCGACGAGCTCGAGCAACCGGTGCACCGCGTCGCCGACCTCGGTGGGATGCAGGCCGGCCTCACCGTCCCCACCGGCAGCCGCCTCCCAGGGGGCGGGCCGCATGCCGACGACGCGCTCGGCGTAGTAGCGGTAACCGCAGCGGTCGTGAAGAGCGATCGCGCTGTAGGAGAGGCGGGCGACCCGGGCGGAAGCGGGCGCGGGAATCTCGACCAGCTCGCGCAGCCGGGGCGCGGCCGCCGGAACGTCCTCGCCCGCACCCTCGAAGAGCACGAGCTGCCCCTCCTCGTCACCCGGGCTCTCCGCCTCGGCCGCCGTCGCCGTCGCCTTGCCGACGGACGCCGGAGCGAAGCGGTCGACCCGCAGGACGACGCCGGCGTTGCCGCGCTCGACCTCGACAGGGCCGACGGAGTCGGTGCGGTCGAGCTCCGCCTCGAGGGCGAGCCGCTTCAGCACCCAGCCGATCGGCGTCCGCTCGTCACGCCCCTTCGAGCGGTCGACCGAGCCCGACACGATCAGCCGCTCCATCGCACGGGTCATCGCGACGTAGTACAGACGCAGGCGCTCGTCGTCCTCGGCCCGGTCCTGGGTCTCCTTGACGGCCTGGTACGAGGTGGTGCTCACGCGCGATGCCGTGCCAGGGTGGGCGACCTTGAACCCGAAGCGGCCGTCGGAGAGACACAGGATGTCGTCGGTGCTCGACCGCTCGCGGCCCGCATCCGCGACGACGACGACCTTGAACTCGAGTCCCTTGGCGGCGTGAATCGTGAGCAGCCGCACGGCGTCTGCGCCCTCTTCCTCGGAGACGGCGTCGCGCTCGGGCGCGCCGACCGCATCCTGCTCGGCGACGAACCGGATGAAGCCCTCGAGATCGGGGCCGCGGAGCTCCTCGTACGACCGGGCCAGCCGCGCGAGCTTGCGCAGGTTTGCGTAGCGGCGCGCACCGTCACGCCGTGCCAGCACGGCCAGGTCGTAGTCGTGCTCGACGAGGATGCGCTCGCAGAGCAGCTCCAGCGAGAGCCTCGTCGAGCTGTCGACGAGGCGCTCGTAGCGCTGCAGGAACGCGCGGACGAGACGCCGGTCCTCCTCGGCGAGGTCGGAGGGCAGCGTGCGCTCGATCCCCTTGAAGATCGGCCGGCGCTCGGCGGTGGAGCGAATCAGGACGAGCGCGTCGTTCGAGACGCCGACGAACGGCGAGGCGAGGACGGTGAGCAGCGCCTCGTCGTCGTAGCGGTTCTGCAGCAGCCGCAGGTAGTGGAGCAGATCGACGACCTGCTGCTGCCCGAAGTAGCGGCGGCCGGTCATCCGGATCGTCGGCAGGTCGAGAGCCCGCAGCTCCTCCTCGAACCACTCCGCATCCGTCCCGGCTGCGAACAGCAGGACGATCTCGCCGGGCGTCGCTGCGCCGACGTCCACGAGCTCGCGCACGCGGCGCGCGACGTGCCGCGCCTCGGCGCGGCGCCAGTGGACGCCCGAGTCGGCATACGACGCCTTGTCCGTGACGAGCAGCTCGACCGGCGTCCCGAACACCGGGTCGCCGTAGCCGGCGGCCGGGGTGAGCGCCTGGAAGCTCTCGCCGAACTCCTCCCGGAAGAGCTCGTTGACCGCCGCCAGCACCTCCGGTCGCGAGCGGTAGTTCAGGTTCAGCGGCAGGACGTCCGGCCCTGCGGCTTCTCGGCGATCGCGGAACACCGCCACGTCGGCGTGCCGGAACCCGTAGATCGACTGGAACTCGTCGCCGACGAAGAAGACCTCCTTGGCCATTCCCCGGTCGGCGCAGAGGAGGTCGATCAGCTTCGTCTGGAGCTTGTTCGTGTCCTGGAACTCGTCCACCATGATCGAGCGGAACCGCAGCTGCTCGATCTCCCGGACCTCCTCGTGAGACTCGCAGGAGCCGCAGCGCGCGGAGCTGCAGGTCTTCGAAGTCCAGCGCCGACTCACGATCCTTCGCCTCGCCGTACGCCTGCGCAAAGCCCGTCAGGAGCTCCTGGAGCAGCTCCCGGTCACGGGAGGCAAGCTCCTCGAGGGCGAGCGCCCGGACGGCCGTGCGCGCGTCGCTGAAGGCCGCCGCCCGCACCCCTCGCACGGAGGCTGCCGGAAGCTCGATCAGCCGCTCGGGGAGCCGGGTCGTCTGGAGGAGGTCGAGCACGTCGACCGCCGCGTCGCGCTGCGGCTCGGTCGTCTTGACGTCCGCCAGGAGCGCCTCGGCCTCGGCGAGGAGCTCTGCGACGGCGTCGTCGAGGCTCTCGCGAGCACCCGGCTCGAGCGTCAGGGGCAGGCCCGCCGAGCGCAGCGTGTCGTAGACGCTGACGAGCATCTTGCGCAGCCCGCTCGACCTGTACGTCGCGAGCAACTGCCAGCGGTCGGGCTCGTCGGCGGCGCAGAACTCCTCCAGGGCGGCATTGAACGCCTCGCCCTGCAGCACCCGCGCCTGCGGCTCGTCGAGAACCCGGAACCGCGGGTCGATGCCGGCCGCGAGCGGGTAGGCGGTGAGCAGCCGGCGGCAGAAGCCGTGGATCGTCGAGATCCAGGCGCCGTCGAGGTCGCGGGCCAGGTCGGGACGCTCGAGCTCCAGCATCCGTGCTCGGATGCGGGCGCGCAACTCCCCCGCGGCGCGATCGGTGTACGTGATCACGAGCAGCGAGTCGATGTCGAGCCCGTCCTCGAGCACCATGCGGGCGAACCGTTCGACGAGCACGGTCGTCTTGCCGGTGCCGGCGCCCGCCGAGACGAACGTCGAGCCGCGCGCCTCGATCGCGGCCTGCTGCTGGGGGTTGGGCGGCTTCCGCCCCGGAGCCCGGACGACAGGCTGAAGCCTGTCGCCGCCGGTCGCCGTCACCGCGCTCACGGGCGCTCCTTGCGGCACATGCGCCAGAGGTCGCACCAGCCGGGGCAGTCGCCGCCATGGGGGTCGTGCGCGACGTCGCCGGCTCGGATCCGCTGCGCCAGCACGACCGCCGTGGCCCGGGCGTGCTCGATCTCCGCCTCGAACTCCGGCCCGTCGAGGTAGTCGGCGGCGGCGAAGCCCGGCACCTGGTCGTCCCCGGCGCGGAGCATCCCGCGCGCGCGGCGCGCGCCGCCGAGCGGCATGTAGACGCCGCCCATCGGCTCGAAGCCGAGCTGATCCCGGAGCACGAGCAGGTAGAGGGGGATCTGGAGGCGTGCCTCGTCGTGGATCTGCGTCGCAGACGGTGCCGCCCCGGACTTGTAGTCGACGACGATCCCGCGGGCGCTGAGGGGGTCGGCGTCGACACGGTCGATCTTCCCGCTGACGGCGACACCCGGCGCGAGCTCGTAGGCCTTGAACGCCACCTCGAGCTTGCGCGGCACGAACGTCGAGGCCGCAGCCGCATCCGCCCGCACGAGCGCCTCGAGATCGCGCTGCAGGCCCTGGCCGAGCTCGCGGCGCTGAAGGTCGTCGGCGTCGATGCGCAGGCCCGAGTCGAGGGCCCCGTCGACGCACCGGTGCATCAGCTCGACGGCCGCCTCGACGTTGTCCGGCGTCACCCGCTCCGCACCCGGGACCACGGACGGCAGCTGGCTGTAGAACCGTTGCAGGGCCACGTGGGCGATCGAGCCCCGCATCCTGGGGTCGATCGCCTGGTCGATCCCGCCCGGCCGAAGATACCGCTCGACGAACCAGGCCGACGAGCAGCCGGCCATCCGCTCGAGATCGGTGACCCTGAAGGTCTCACGGCTCGCGAGGAGTGCGACCGCGCGTGGATGGCGGATCGCCGTCGTCCGTGAGAACGCCCGTCGGGCGCGGCCGAGCTTGCGCTGCCAGCCGTTCGCGTAGGCGAGCGCATCGGCCTCGCGCGGGTCCGCCGCAGCGAGGCGAGCGAGGGACCGCAGCCGCTCGCGCTCGGTCGGCGCCGACTCGATCGGCCATGTCAGCCGTGCGAGCGGCCGTCGCGTCGTGTTCCGGCGCACGTCGTCGGGGTGGAAGAGATCACGGACGGCCTCCCAGAAAGGGCTCGCCTCGCGTGGCGAGCCGTCGTCCGTGGCGGCTTCGCGCACGAGCGTCAGCAGCCGCCGCGGCCGCGTACAGGCGGCGTAGAAGAGGTACCGGTCGCGACTGGCGGCGTCGGGGCGTTGCAGCCGGGCGCCGTGAGCGCCGTCGAGATCCCGGCGTTCCTCGTCGTCGAAGAACGGCGAGGCAGGAGCCCGCCGTGGCAGCGATCCCTGCTCGAGGCCGATCACGAAGACGACCTCGAAGCGGCGGGTGCGCGCCCGCGTCAGGTCGAGCACCGCAACGCAACCCGGCTCGCCCGCGGCGTCGCCCCTGACGGTCGCCCGGTCGAGCGCCGAGAGGACGTCGTCGGACTGGATCGTGACGCCGGCATCGTGCAACCGGTCCAGCTCGTCGAGGACGCCGCGAGCCGCGGCGGCGGCGCGGAGGTCACGCTTCGCCGACGTCGTCACGGGCGGGGCACCGAGCCCGTAGGCGTTCCGGAGCATCGCGAGCACGACCGCGCGCGCGGCCGCCGTGGGCTGTCCCTCCGAGGAGACGAGCTCGAGCATCGGCAGCTGGCGCCCGGTCCGCAGCTTCGTCGTCTCCTCGAGCGTGCGGTCGCCACGGAGCACGGCCCGTCCGCGCAGGCGCCCCTCGAGGAAGTCCACGTCGGCGCGGCCGAGGCCGCCGTACGGGGTGCGCAGGAATGCGAAGAGATCGCGACGGGTGCCGTTGCTCCACGCAAAGCGGAGCAGCGAGAGCAGCGATTGCCCGAAGGCGGTGCTGCCGAGCCTCTGGGGTGCCTCGATCGCAACCGGCACGCCGAGGGCCCCGAACGCGGTCTGGATCGACGCGCGTGCACGCTCGAGCGACGGACAGACGATCGCGATCTCCTCCGGCGCGGCTCCGTCGCGGACGAGATCGAGAACCGTCTCGGCGACCAGCTCGAGCGTGGCGCGGCGGCCGGCGCCCTCGAGGAAGCGGATCGAGCCGTCGAGCTCCACCGGCTCGGCGGCGTCGTCGAAGACGTGGCGCTCGAGGTGGGCGAGGCCCCTGGGCAGGTACGTACCGGAGCCCGGCGGGAGCTCCACGATGTCGCCGCCCGCAAGCGCTCCGAGGTCGGTGATCGTCCGGGAGAGGGAGGCGAACACTGCCCGAGCGGGCTCGTACGGAAGCGAGACGTGCACCTCGCCGCGCGCCGCGAGCGCCTCGATGAGCCGCCACTCCGCTCCCGTCAGGTCCTCGAACCCGTACGCGAGCACCGGCGCACCGTCCCAGGCGCCGAGCTCGGTCGTCAGCCGCTCGACGGCGCGACGCCGCACCATGCCGCGGTCGCGAACCCCGAGCCGCTCGAGCTCCGCGCGGTAGGCGCGAGTCAGCCCTGCGAGATCGGGGCCGAGGTCGTCCGGATCGAGCAGACCGGCCTCGATCTCCGTCAGCGCGCCTGCGAGCGAATCGGTGAATCCCGCGAACTGCGACGACGGCCCGAGAACGTCCAGCCGGGCGGAGCCGACGATGTGCCGGAGCACGATGCTGCGCTCGGCATCGCTCATCACCCTCGGTGCGGGCCCGCTGCCGGCAAGGTGGGCGAAGAGCGTGTCGAACGTGCCGACCGTTCCCGCCAGCAGGGCTCCGCACCGCCCTGCGAGCTCGCGCTCGACGCGATCGACGTCGACGCGGGTCGGCACGATGAGCCACGGATCACGGTCGAGCGCATCGACGAACCGGTCGAGCAGAAGCGCGACCTTGCCGGCGTGCGCCGGGCCGACGACGAGCGAGAGACCCATCAGCCCATCGTAGTCGGGGCCCTCGCGGCCGATTCCTTACGCGCGATCCGCGTCTTCGCAAAGTGCGGCGAGGACGCGGATCGCGGTCGCCGGGGCGGCAACGGAACCGCCCCGGCGCCCCGCGTCTCTAGGCGACGGACTTCGGCTTGCGGCCTCGCCGGGCGACGGCGTTGCCGGGCATGGTGCCCGCGCAGCCGTCACAGAGGTCGGCCGCCTTCGCACCGCGGCGGGCGTCGTTGAACGTGACGCGCATGACAGCGCCCCTCCCCTCCTCGACCTCCGAGCCGCAGTTGTCGCACACGAGAATCGTCTTTCGCGCCACGCGCATTCCTCTCCGTCGGGGCGCGATGAATACGTCCCGACTAACGTTTGGTCACCAGTATTGTCTCAGCCGCATTTTACGCATGCATTCCGCCATGTGGCGCGCAAAGCAACCGATGTCAGACGGCGAGCGGTAAGGGCTCGCGCGCGACGATCTCGCCGGCTGCGTAGGCCTCGACGAATGCACCGGCAACATCCGGATCGAATTGCGAGCCGGAACAGCGCTCCACCTCGGCGACCGCCCCGTCGAACGCCCGGGCATCGCGGTAGGGACGCGCGGACGTCATGGCGTCGAACGCGTCGGCGACCGCCAGCACGCGCCCTTCGAGCGGGATGTCACGCCCCGCACGGCGCGTCGGGTAGCCCGTGCCGTCCCAGCGCTCGTGATGGAACAGCACGTAGGGCAGGGCGGCGGCGAGCGAGGGAACCCCGGCGATCAGCCAGGCTCCCTCCACCGGATGCGCGCGGACCTCGGCGAGCTCCGCCTCGTCGAGGCGCCCCGGCTTGCTCAGGATGCCCGGGCGGACGTTCACCTTGCCGACGTCGTGCAGCGCTGCCCCGAGGCGCAACTCTGCCAGGGCGTCTTCCTTCCAGCCGAGGCGATGGGCGATCGCCTCGGCGTGCGCGCCGACACGCGCCGCGTGGCCCTCGAGCGAGGGGTCGCAGACGCTCATGGCGGCGGCGAAGACGGAAAGCCGGCTCACGAGAGGTGAGGTTCCCGGAGCAGCGGGAAATCCCTTCCCGTAGATTCTTGGTGTGCGAATCGCAGTTCCACGCGAAGCCGCCGCCGGCGAAGGCCGGGTGGCGCTCGTTCCCGAGACCGTCGGACGCCTGGCCAAGGCCGGGTTCGAGGTCACCGTCGAGCGTGGCGCCGGTGGCGTCGCGGGATTCCCCGACGACGACTACGCGACGGCCGGCGCGACCGTCTGCGAGCCGGGTGCACTGCTCGACGGTGCAGAGGCGATCGTTCGCGTCGCACGACCCTCGGCCGACGAGGTTGCCGCGATCGCTCCCGGTACGGTCCTGATCGGTTTCCTGGCACCGCTCACCGACACGGAAGGCATCGAGCGGTTGCGCCGCCAGGGTGTCGTCGCGTTCGCGATGGAGTCGATCCCCCGGATCACGCGGGCCCAGTCGATGGACGCCCTCTCTTCCCAGGCGACGGTCGCGGGCTACAAAGCGGTGCTGATCGCGGCAGACCGCGTCCCGAAGCTCTTCCCCATGCTGATGACGGCCGCCGGCACGATCGCGCCGGCCCGGGTGCTCGTGATGGGCGCCGGCGTCGCGGGTCTCCAGGCGATCGCGACCGCGCGCCGGCTCGGCGCCGTGGTCTCCGCGTTCGACGTGCGCCCGGCCGTGAAGGAGCAGGTGGAGTCGCTCGGCGCCAGGTTCCTCGACCTCGGCGTGCACGGCGAGGAGACCGAGGGCGGCTACGCCAAGGAGCTGACCGCCGAACAGCAGGCCGCCCAGCTGGCCGCGCTCGAGGAGCGGGTGCCCGACTTCGACGTCGTGATCACGACGGCTCTCGTGCCCGGACGCCCCGCTCCCAGGCTGATTCCCGCCTCCGCTGTCGCCAACATGCGGCCGGGGAGCTGCATCGTCGACCTTGCGGCCGAGGCGGGCGGCAACTGCGAGCTCACCCAGCCCGGGAACGAGATCGTCCGCGAGGGCGTCACCATCGTCGGCTTCACGAACCTGCCGTCGCAGATGGCGTTCCACGCGAGCCAGCTCTACTCCCGTAACGTCGCCACGCTGCTGCAGCATCTCGCTCCCGCAGGTGAGCTCACGCTCGACTTCGAGGACGAGATCACGAGCGGCGCGTGTGTCGCCGGCAAGCCCGAGGAGGCATCCGCGTGAACCTCTCGCTCGTGATCGAGCTGACGATCCTGGCCCTCGCGATCTTCCTCGGCTTCGAGGTGATCTCGAAGGTGCCGGCGATGCTGCACACGCCGCTGATGTCGGGCACGAACTTCATCCACGGCATCGTCATCGTCGGTGCCATCATCGTGCTCGGCGAGGCCGACGACACGTTCCTGAAGGTGATCGGCTTCACCGCGATGGTGCTCGCGACCGCGAACGTCGTCGGCGGCTGGTTCGTCACGGACCGGATGCTCGAGATGTTCAAGAAGCGCCCGGAGCCGAAGCAGGAGAGCGAGAAGCCGTGATCTCCCCCAGCTCCAACCTGATCGGGCTGCTCTACCTGGTCACGATCATCTGCTTCATCTTCGCGCTGCGCTTCCTGTCGTCGCCGAAGCACGCACGCCGCGGCAACTGGATCGGCGGCGTCGGCATGATCCTCGCGATCGTCAGCACGCTGCTGCTCGACGGCATCGGCAACTGGGCGTTGATCGTGGTCGCGGCCGCTGATCGGCGCGGCCGTCGGCCTCGTCGGCGCGCGCAAGGTGAAGATGACCGCGATGCCGCAGATGGTGGCCCTCTTCAACGGGGTCGGCGGCGGCGCGGCGGCTCTCGTCGCCCTGGCCGAGTTCCACATCGTGCCTGCCGGCCTCGCCACGACCGCGTCCGTCTCGACGGTGCTCTCGGCGCTGATCGGCTCGATCTCGTTCGCAGGCTCGATGATCGCCTTCGCGAAGCTGCAGGAGCTGATCAGCGGCCGGCCGATCACCTTCCCGGGCCAGAACATCTTCAACATCGCCGTCCTGCTCGCCACGGTCGGGCTCGGCGTCGCGCTCGTCGCAGGCGTGCACGACCAGTGGGTGCTGTGGCTGCTCGTCGGGCTCGCGCTGCTCTTCGGCGTGCTCTTCGTGCTCCCGATCGGCGGCGCGGACATGCCCGTCGTGATCTCGCTGCTGAACGCGTTCACCGGCCTCGCCGCGTCGGCCACCGGCTTCGTCCTCTCCAACACCGTCCTCATCGTGGCCGGCATGCTCGTCGGCGCCTCGGGCACCATGCTGACGCTGCTGATGGCGAAGGCCATGAACCGCTCCGTCACCAACGTGCTGTTCGGGGCGTTCGGCCAGGTGCAGGCCGGCGCGGGCACCGGGATGCGGACCGACGACGGGCGCACCGTGCGCGCAACGACGCCCGAGGACGTGGCCGTGCAGCTGTCGTTCGCACGCAAGGTGGTCGTCGTCCCGGGCTACGGGATGGCGGTGGCGCAGGCGCAGCACGACGTGCGCCAGCTCGCCGAGCTGCTCGAAGAGAAGGGCGTCGAGGTCCAGTACGCCATCCACCCCGTCGCGGGCCGCATGCCCGGTCACATGAACGTGCTCCTGGCCGAGGCGAACGTGCCGTACGACGTGCTCAAGGAGATGGACGAGATCAACCCGGAGTTCCCGCAGACCGACGTGGCGCTCGTGATCGGCGCGAACGACGTCACGAACCCCGCGGCCCGTCACGACACCTCGAGCCCGATCTACGGGATGCCGATCCTCGACGTCGACAAGGCTGCGAGCGTGATCGTGATGAAGCGGTCGATGAACCCCGGCTTCGCCGGCATCGACAACGAGCTCTACCTCGAGCCGCAGACGACGATGCTCTTCGGCGACGCGAAGGACTCCGTCGTCAAGCTGATCGCCGCCGTCAAGGCGACGTAGCCGGCGGTTGGTGGTTGGTGTCTGGCTTTAGCCGGGCGCCGCACAGCGCTGCGAAGCAGAGCCCGGACGACCGGCTGAAGCCGGGCGCCGCCCTAGGTCAGGGCGTGCGCCGGCGCAGCGTCGCGGCACCGAGGACGAGCGCGAGCAGGGTCGCGCCGACGACCACCGCGACGTCGGCCCAGAAGCGCGGGCCGAGCTCGGGGTCGTGTGCAGCCCGGTCGAGCGCGTCGAACGCGTAGGTGAGGGGCAGCACCGACGAGACCGCCTGCAGCCAGCCGGCCATCTGATCCTGGGCCACGAACAGCCCGCAGAGGAGGATCTGCGGCAGGACGAAGGCCGGCATGAACTGGACCGCCTGGAACTCCGTCCGGGCGAACGCGCTGACGAAGAGCCCGAACGCCATCCCGAGGATCGCGTTGGCGACCGCGAGCAGCATGATCACGATCTCCGAGTGCTGTGCCTGGAGGCCCAGGAGCCCGAAGCCGACGAGGGAGACGACGACGGCCTGCACGATCGCGACCGTGGCAAAGGCGATGCCGTAGCCGAGGAGCAGCTCCAGCTTGGTCAGCGGGGTCGTCAGGAGCCGCTCGAGCGTGCCCGTGGTGCGCTCCCTCAGCATCGTGATCGAGGTGACGAGGAACATGCTGATCAACGGGAAGAGCCCCAGCATCGGCACGCCGACGCTCTGGAAGACGAGCTCGCGGCCCGCGAACAGCTGGTCGACGAGGATCATCAGCACGCATGGCACGACGAGCAGGAGCGCGACCGTCCGCGGGTCGCGCCGCAGCTGGGAAAGCACGCGGGCTGCCGTGGCCGCTGTCCGAGAGAGGCTCACGGCGCCCGCTCCAGCCCGGACGACCGGCTGAAGCCGGTCGCCGACGCGGCGTCCGGCTTCAGCCGGTCGTCCGGGCTCACGACGCCATCCCAGGCGCCACCGGCGGCCGCAACCGACTCACCGCCGCCACGGGTTGACACAGCGCGTCTCACGCGTCCCCACCGCCTTCCACGAGTCGCAGGAAGGCCGCGTCGAGATCGGGGGCACCGGTGCGCCGCAGGAGCTCGTCAGGGGTGAGGTCGGCGATGATGAGCCCCTCGCGCAGGAGCAGGAGCCGGTCGCAGCGCGCCGCCTCGTCCATCACGTGGCTCGAGACGAGCAGCGTCGTGCCGCCGTCGGCCAGCTCGTGGAAGAAGTCCCACAGGTCGCGGCGCAAGACCGGGTCGAGCCCGACGGTCGGCTCGTCGAGCACGAGGACATCGGGATCGTTGAGGAGCGCCGTCGCGAGCGAGGCGCGCGCCTTCTGCCCGCCCGAGAGCCGCCCGACGAGGTGTGCGGCCATGTCGGCGAGGCCGACGCGCTCGATCACCGCGTCGACGCTCGCAGCCGGCGCACCGAGAACCCGCGCGAAGTACGCCAGGTTCTCGCGCACCGAGAGGTCGCCGTAGACCGACGGGGCCTGCGTCACGTACCCGACACGGCTCCGCAGCGCCGGAGCGCCCGCGGGAAGGCCGAGCACGCACACATCCCCGGCGGCGACGACCTGGACACCGACGATCGACCGGATCAGGGTCGACTTGCCGCTGCCGCTCGGGCCGAGCAGGCCGGTCACCACGCCTCCGTCGATGCTCAGCGCGAGGTCGTGGAGGACCGTGGCACCACCACGATCGACACGCAGGCCGGTGATCTCGATCGTCGCAGCCACAGCTGGATCCAATCACGGCACGACGCTTGTAGGCTTCGGGACATGCCCGTTCCGTTCTTCTCGGGGGCCGACGTCGAGCGGGCCGTCTCGCCCCACGAGGCCTACGACGCGGTCAAGGCCGCCTTCGTCGCCCACGCGAAGGGCGAGTGGACGATGCCGCCGAAGCTCTACGTGACGAACTACCCGGCCGGGGACTTCCGTGCGATGCCGGCGCTCGGCGGCGGCCATGCGCTGCTCAAGTGGGTGACGTCGTTCCCGGGCAATCCGGCGAAGGGACTGCCGACGGTGACGGGGCTCGTGCTGCTCTCGAACGCCGAGACGGGTGCGCTCGAGGCGATCCTCAGCGCGGCCGCCGTGACCGCGCTGCGGACGGCGGCGGCCGGCGTGATCGCGGCCGAGACGCTCTGCCGGTCGGGAGCCGAGTCGGTCGCCGTGATCGGGTGCGGCGTCAACGGCGCCGAGACCGCACGGATGTTCCGGGCGCTGGGCACGGACGTGGCGCTGTGGGACGTGGACGAGGCACGGGCCGCGGCGGTGGCCGACCTGCTCGGCGCGCAGGTGGCGCCGTCGCTGGCGGACGCACTCGCAGCCGACATCGTCGTCACCGTCACGCCCGGCCGCGAGATCCTCTTTCCCGCGGGCTCGCTGCGCGCCGGCCAGCACGTGTCGCTGATGGGCGCCGACGGCCCCGGCAAGGCCGAGGTGGCGACGGCGGAGCTGCAGCGGGCCGACCTCTTCTGCGACGACTGGGAGCAGGCGTCACATGGGGGCGAACTGGCCGCCGGTGTTCGGCGCGGGCATCGTTACGCGTGACCGAGTCACGGAGCTCGGCCGTGTCCTCGCCGGAGAGGCCGAGGGACGACGGAGCGCCGAGGACATCACGCTGTTCGACTCGACCGGCCTCGCGATCCAGGATCTCGCGATCGCGAAGGTGGCGCTCTCGAGAGCCCACGAGCTCGACCTGCCGGCGCTCGACCTCTAGACGCCTCTCGACCGGCGATCTCGAGTGAGGCGGACTCGCCAGCTCCCTCGGGCTCGTCTCCCAGGGTCACGATGGATATGAGGCTGGTGAGGAAGGAGCCGAACGACCACCGCCTTCCCTGTTGCGCGCAGAGAGGACGACGTGCGGCTTCGTCAGGCGCTGAGCCAGTCGATGATGAATCGGTCGGAGGCGTGAATGCAGACCATCTCGAGCCGTTCGTCGCCGATCGCGGTGAAGCGGTGCGGCGTCTCGGGCCCGATGACGACGATGTCGCCGGCAGCGGCAATGACCTCTTCCCATCGAGTGTCATTGCCGCTCGGCCGGAGCGGACGATGCAGGTTTCGGGATACGGGTGCTGATGCAATCCCGGGCCGTTTCCGGGTAGAAGATCGCCGAGGAAGAACGAGATTTCAGCACCGTATGGCTCGCCTTCGAACGCCACGGCAGCAATTGCGCCCTTCCGCTGATCGTCGCGGTTGAGGATCTGGAACACTCGAAGTCCTCCCTCTGCTGAGGTCGAGGCCCGTCGCAGCCTACGGCTGTGGCGGCGCTGGGGTCAGTCCGTGTCGGCGCATGACCTCGCCCAGGGCGGCCAAGTCGGGTGGGGCGCCGGCGGCGGCGGCGAGAACAGCTGCTACCTCGCGGAAGTAATCGGGGCCGAGGATGCCGGGTGTGACGACCGCGAGCGCCGTCGCGTCGATTTCATGGGTGTTGACGAACTGGTGGACGGCGCCGCGGGGGATGCAAAGAGTGTCGCCGGGGCCGATGTCGATCGGCGTGCCCTCGACCGTCCAGGTGAGTACGCCTTCGAGTCCGTAGATCGTCTCCTCGTAGCCGTCGTGGCTGTGCGCGGCTGCGACCTTCATGCCGGCCGGAACGTCGAACTCAAACACCGCGACCGATCCTCCCGACTCCTCGCCGTCGACCAGGAACCGGATCGCCAGCGGCCCGACCTTGATCTCTTCACGCATCCTTGTCGCCATCGTGCTCTCCTCCTTCTTGCGCTGGTGGTAAAGTGTCTTGACCATATAGGATCATGAACACTAAGTCAAGCCACTTTACGAAACAGGCTACCGCGGAGCAGCCGTTCGGACCGCCGCTGATCGGCGCGCTCCTGCGCGTCCCCTTGGAGGCGGTGCAGCGTCACATGCTCGAGCGGCTGCACGAGCGCGGCTTCGACGACCTCGACGCAGCGCACCTGAACGTCTTCCAGTACCCCGGACCGCAGGGCATGAGGCCCTCGGACCTGGCCAACCGCCTGCGGATTAGCAAACAGGCCCTCAACTACCTGCTCGGCGAGCTCGAGCGCCTCGACTACCTCGAGCGTCAACCAGACCCCAACGACCAGCGCTCCAAGCGCATCGCTCTCACAGGTCGCGGCACATCCGCGATCGGCGTGATCCGAGATGCGGTCGCCGAGATCGAGACCGCCTGGGCACAGCAGCTCGGCCCCAAGCGCTTCGCCCAACTCCGCACGCTCCTCCTCGACCTCAACCCGTAGACGTAGCCACCCCACGCCATCCCGGGGGTCATTGCCGCCCTGGGTACCGGCATCGCCGGTTCTGTGACGACAGCGAGCAGGCCAGCCACGGGGGCGAGTTGGCCGCAGGGGTCAATGCGGGGATCGTCACGCGCGACCGGGTGACGGAGATCGGCCGGGTGCTCGCCGGCGTGGCCGACGGCCGCCGCTTCGCGGAGGACATCACACTCTTCGATTCCACCGGGCTGGCGATCCAGGATCTCGCGATCGCGATCGCTGCGCTGGCCAAGGTCGATCAGCTCGACCTGCAACGACTAGCCTCTAGACGAGGCCTCGCGCTGTCCAGGCACGCGCCGAAAGGGTGACCGGCCCATCGCCCAGAGCAGCCAGGCAGCGTTCGCGCAGCTGCGCCTTCCGGTCAGGGTCGAGCCCGGCCACGTAGGAGCCGGCAGGGCCGACGCCGAGCGTGTACGGCTCCCACCATTCCTCGAACGTCGGGTGCTCGACGCTCACGTACAGCGCCGTCTCCTCGATCTCACGCAGTCCTGCGCCTGCGAACAGGGTCGCGAGGTCTCCCTCGCGCGAGCCGGCGAGGTGTGACTCACCCTCCACCTCCGGCTCGAGCTCCCGGACCACGTCCCAGAGCGGGCTGAGCGGCCCCTGTCCGCCGGCGTGATCCCAGACGCAGGCGGCGACGACGCCGCCTCGCCGCGTCACCCGTCTCATCTCGGCGAGCCCCTGGGCGGGATCCGACATGAAATGGACGACGAGTTGTGCGAGAGCAGCGTCGAACGACTCGGCCGGGAACGGCAGCTGCTCGGCAGACGCCTGCTGCACGTTCACGCCCGGATTCCGCGCCGAGGCCGCTGCGACGAACGACTCGGAGGGATCGACCGCGGACACCGAGGCAGAGCCGACGCGAGCGACGAGCTCCGCTGTCAACGCGCCGGGGCCGCATCCGACGTCGAGCACCTCATGGTCGGGCGTGACTCCCGCCAGGTCCGTGAACTGCGACGAGAGCAGAGCGGAGTACCGACCCATGAATCGGTCGTAGGCGTCCGCTGGAACGTCGAAGCCCACGGCTCTACTGTACGCGTCGCTGGATCGAGGCTGGAGTCTCACCCCACGTCGACGAACCATACGACCACGGCCGACTCGACGCGGTAGAGGAGAATGTCTGCCCCCAAACCAAGGAGCGCACGATGTCCACGTTCATCATCACCAGGATCCACGTCGGCGACTACGAGAGGTGGAGGCCGATGTTCGACCAGGATCAGCCGCGTGCGCGGGAGAAGGCGACGGAGCAGCGAGTCTTCCGCGGTGTCGACGACCCGAACCAGGTCTTCATCTTCCTCGAGTTCGCCTCGGCGGCCGACGCCGACGAGGCAAGGGCGCGACTCGTGGCATCGGGGGTGCTCGACCGGTTCGAGGACAGGCACGGCCCGAACGTCGTCGCCGAGGCGTGAGCCTCGGCAACGGCGCGAGGGCCCGGCCGCTTACGTCGGTCGGTCAGCAGGCCCCGCGAGCGCGCCGAAGATCCAGAGCAGCGGGAAGAAGATCCCGAGGAAGAACATCCAGCCGTGCCCGTTTCTGAGCGTCCTGAGGCCGAGCCAGATGAAGAGCACGATCCAGAGGACGACAGCGACTCCACCGATTCCCCACCACATATGCGTTTCCCTTTCGTTGGCCGACAGTACTGCCCGGAGAACTTGGCGCCGACGCGCCGTCTTCCTGCGTGCCGGGATCGTCTGCTCGCCGAGTCAGCCGGCGTTGCCCGGCGCGTCCGGCAGCCATCCCGGCTCGTACGGGACGAACGTCGATCGCGGCAGCGCGGCGCGGATCGTCGCGTATGCCTCCGCCGGGCTCGAGGTCTCGCGCTCCACGCTTGCACCATGCCGCGCCGCCACCTCCGAGACCGGGTAGACGAGACCGCCTCCGACCCCCCGCCCCCGGGCCCCCGCCGCAACGACGATCGCGGGACCGTCACCGGCACCAACGATGATGTGATCCGTGCCGCCCGGGCAGTGGAAGAAGTCCCACGGACGAAGCACACGCTCCTGCTCCTCGACGATCAGCAGGCACTCACCCGCCACGACGAGAAAGCCCTCCTGCCCGTTCTCCCGGTGATAGCGCCCCATCGCCTGACCGGGCTCGAGGACGCTGACGTTGATCCCGAGCTGCGGGAACCGGCGCTTGCCTTCGAAGTTGACGTAGCGGCCGAGCGGGCCTTCGTCCTTCCAGCGCGAATCACGCGCATTGAGGACGAACCAGCCTGCGCCCTCGACAACGGGGCCGTTCCTGGTCGGCCGGAGCTGTGCCTCGCGAACCATGCGAGAGAGTCTGGCAGTTCGCGGCTCGAGCGCCAACCGGGCGAGTCGCCCCCTGGCGTGCGAACGACCGGGACGGGCCTAGACTGGGGTGAGCTTCGACGGCGGCGTGGCGCTCCTTCCGGGACGCTTGTCCCGCGCCACGCCCGTGGCTACGCTTGCGGGTCTCGACCGAAGGAGATATCCGTTGGATCCCACTCACGCATACGTGCACCGGGCCGGTGAGAGCGAGCTCCGCTGGCTGGGTGAGACATCCACGTATTTCCTCGCCACCGGAGAGCAGACGGCCGACGCGTTTGCGCTGGTCGACGAACGGGCGAACCGTGGCGAGAGCGTCCCACTCCACAGGCATCCCGACGACATGGAGTCGTTCTACGTCGTCGAGGGCGAGATGACGCTCTTCGTCGGCGATCAGCCTGGCGTTCGCGTAGGCCCCGGGGCATTTGCGCACGTACCGGGGGGCACCGTGCACGGATTCCGGGTCGAGTCCGAGTCGGCGCGGTACCTCATCCTCACGACCCCACGCCACGGGGAGTTCTACCGGGCGATCACCGCTCCGTCGCAGCCTGGAGGCCTGCCCTCGCTCGAGTCGATCGACGGCGAGCAGATCCAGAGGGCCTGCCAGGAGTTCGGGATCGAGTTCGTTGGGCCGCTGCCCGACGCGACCTGAGCCGATCCGGCACGCCGAGCCGCCGCTGCCCGACGGCCAACCCGAGTGCGGCACGGACGGGATCAACACACGCGACCGGCAACCCCGGGCGTAGAGCGGGACACTTCAGTCGTCGGTGTTCAGAAGCCGCGCCGGGTCGAAGACGTCGAGGAACGGAGCGTCCCCACCCGCGACCGCCCGGGCGACGAGCTCGCCGCAGGCGAAGCCGAGCACGTTGCCGTGGCCCGAGTAGCCGCCGGCGACCCAGACGTTCTCGAGCTCCGGCACCCGGCCGACGACGGGCAGAAAGTCCATCACCATCCCGAAGATGCCTGGCCACGCGTAGTCGACCCGCAACTCGCGCCCGAGCAGGTCGTTGACGAACGCGTGCAGCGCCCGCTGCACCGGCTCGGTCAGCCGCTCGTCGGCAGTGAACTCCGCGTCGAAGGACACGTCGCGGAAGCCGCCGGCGACGATCCGCCCGTCTTCCGCCTGGTGCCAGTAATCGAAGCCGTGGCGGCCGTAGTGCGGCACCTCGAAGATCCGCTCGGGGATCGGCTCCGTCGCGATCACCTGGCCACGGGTCGGGATGATCAGCCCCTCGATCGGGCCGAGCAGGCCGCTCGGGTAGCCGTCCGTGCAGACGACGACCGTGGCGCCGCCGAAGCGCTCGAGCGAGAGGATGCGCTCGTGCTCGCGGATCTCGACGCCCGCCTCGGCAGCGTGCCCTGCGAGCCGCCGCACCCAGCGGGCCGGCTGGAGCACACCGTCCGGCACGTGACGGAGCCCGGCGGTGAAACGCGTGTCGAACGGGGGCTCGAAGCCGTCGATCCACTCGGTCGCGAAACCGGCGCCGGTGAGGGCGTCGTACTCGGCCCGGAGCTCGTCGCGCTCCTCGTCGTCCACCGCGATGCGCAGCGAGCCGACCCGCCGAAACGCGTCGCCTGCGAGCGACTCGATCGTGTCGATCGCGCGCTCCGTCCAGGCGGTCAGCGCGCGTGCGATATCCTCGCCGACCGACTCGGCCGTGACGTCGAACGCCGCAGGCATGCCGCGCAGCGCGAAGCCGCCGTTGCGGCCGCTCGCACCCTCGGCCACGCCGCGCGCGTCGTAGAGGCGCACGCGCCTGCCGGCCTCGGCGAGCCGGAGCGCCGCGGCACAGCCCGTGACGCCGGCGCCGATCACGACCACGTCGGGATCGTCGACAACCGCGGCGGTGCGCGGCGGAGCCGTCTCGCTGAGCCAGTACGAGGCCATCTCGGGATCCTACGGGTGCGAGCGGGCTTCGCACCGCTGCAACCCGGCAGACAGGCTGAAGCCTGTCGCCGTTGGAGCCTCTAGGATCAACCTCGGGGCTTCGGCCCTCCCCGCGCATGACCTCGATCGCCCACCCCGAGCGCGCAATTCCACGCGAGGCCCTCGCGGCCGCAGGTGTCGCCGCGACCCTCGCCGCCGCGCTCGCGTGGTTCGGGCCACCGGGAAGCGACTTCGCGGCACACCTGTACCAGAGCGCCCTGTTCGAGGACCAGCGGGTTCGAGATCTGGAACAACTTCTGGTACGCCGGGCGCTACAGCTTCGTCACCTACAGCCTGCTCTACTACCCGCTCGCGGCCCTGCTCGGGATCAAGCTGCTCGCGGTGGCCAGCGTCGCCACGGCCGCGCTCGCGTTCGGGGTCGTCGCAGCCCGCGAGTGGGGCCCCGCCTCACGCTGGTCGAACCGCTCCTTCGCCGTCGTCTGGGCCGGCGTCGTGCTCTCGGGTGCCTTCCCGTTCGCGCTCGGCATCGCACTCGCGCTCCTCGCGCTCTGGGCCCTGCAGGCCGGGCGGCGCGGCCGATTCGCGCTACTCACGGTGCTCGTGCTCGCGGCGAGCCCGGTGGCGTTCGTCCTGCTCGGCGTGATCCTGGCGGGAATCGGCCTCTCGCGGACGCCGCGCCGGGCCGAGCTGGCACTCCCCCTCGCCACGCTGACCGCCGCGACCGTCCTCGAGCTGCTGTTGCTGCGCCTCTTCCCGGGCGGCGGCCGCTTCCCGTTCTCGCTGCCCGAGTTCGCGGCCGCCTGCGTGTTCTGTGGCCTCGGGATCCTCCTCACCTGGCGTGTGGCGACGGCAGGAGTGCTCCGCTGGACGTACGTCGTCTACCTCGCGGCCTGCACCACCGCGTACCTCGTGCCCTCGAGCCTCGGCGAGAACATCGCGCGGCTGCGCTACGCGGCGATCCCGATCGCGATCCTGACGCTCTCCCTGCGGCGCTGGCGGCCGCTGCCGGTCGCCGTCTTCGCGCTCTCACTCGCGGTCGCGTGGAACCTCACGCCACTCGCCGGCAACTTCGTCAAGACGAGCGCCGACCCGGCGGCCGACCCGGCCTACTGGGCGCCGGCGGTGCAGTTCCTCCAGCGAGCATCTCTCGCCCTCCTACCGCGTCGAGGCGGTCGACACCGTCGGCCACTGGCCCGCCGCCTACCTCCCGGCCGCAGGTATCCCCATCGCCCGTGGCTGGTTCCGGCAGGACGACTTCCCGCGCAACGGCCTGCTCTACGCCGAGCTCGACCGGGCGGCGTACCTGGCCTGGCTCCGCTCGCTCGGCGTCCGCTACGTCGTCCTGCCCGACGCCCCGCTCGACTACAGCGCCAAGGAGGAGGGCGCCCTGATCGCCGGGGGCCGCTCGGGGCTCGTCGTTGCCTTCAGGTCGGCGCACACGACCGTGTACGCCGTCCCCTCGCCACGGCCGATCGTGACCGGGCCGGGCAGCGCCCGCGTGCTCGCTCTGGGGCAGAACAGGATCACCCTCGCCCTCGGGAGCCCCGGCAGCTATCGCATTGCCACGAACTGGTCGCCGTACTGGCGTACCAGCTCGGGATGCCTCTCGCAGGGGCCGGGACGGCACGGTGCGCCTCACGACGACCCGCGCGGGAATCGTGCGCCTCGACCTGTCCGTCAATGCGCAGGGCGCTCTTGCGGCTCTGGAAGGCGGCTCGAAGCCGAACTGCGCGCGCTGAGCGGCTCGCGGGCGCGCGATTCCTCCCAGGCCGTCAGCGCGAGGCAGCCCAGCGCCCCGTAGCCGAGGACGTCGACGGGGGTGTCGTTGACCGCCAGCGAGATGCCGATGCCGACGAGCATCGCCACGACCGTCGGCCGCTCGCGGCCCCGGATTCCGAGCCAGACGAGCCCACCGAGCGAGAGGAGGCAGAGAAACGCCGTGTGCGCGGCCGAGGTCGCACCGGCCCACGAGATCCTGAGGCGCCGGTCGAGGTCGTCCAGCAGCGTGCCTGGCCCACCGCCGACCGCGTCGGTGACATGGCTCGAGCCGCCGAGCAGGGCGTCGGCTCCGACGATCGCAAGCCCGAGCACCAGCACCGCCGCAATTCCGGCGACGACCCTGAGCGGCGTCAGCCGCATGCGCGTGACCCCGACGAGGAGCACGGCGAATGCGGCAGCGACGACGAGGAGCCCGCCCCCGTCCGCCCCGGCCCGGCTCCAGCCGACGGTGACGAGGAGCAGGAGCCCGATCGCGACGGCACCCGCGACGCCGGCCAGCGGCCGCGGCGGCGAGTGACGGGGCCAGCAGCAGCGTCTCGACCTGGTTCGTGACGCCGTAGAACCTGCCGCCGCCGTCCGGGTGCGGCCCGATCGCCGCGAGCGCGTTGACCTCCGGCCAGACGGACAGCGTGACGAGGAACGCGAGGAGGAAGCAGACGACGGCAGGGACGAGCACGGCGCTCCGGAGGGCGAGCAGGAGCGCTCCGGCTCCGGTGGCGAGAGCGAGAACCGCGACGACCGTGGTCGGATCGTCGACGCCGACCGCGCGCAGGAGCAGCGCCACCGAGAGCGCCACGGGAGAGACGAGCACGGCCGCCCGACCGGCGATCGCCGAGCCGGCGAGGATCCCGAGGGCGGCGAACGCGACGAGCCAGCCCACGAGCACGAGCGTCGCCCCCGTCCGCGCGTCGTGGGCCCGGGCGAGCCGCTCGTCGAGGCGCGTGAGCGTCGCCGCTGCGTCGCCGTCCGCGCGGGCGCGAATCGGTGGCGTCTCGCCGGCGGCGATCGCCTTCGCGGTGGGAGCGATGTCGGCGAGCGAGACGAGCCCGTCGATCCGCGTCGAGCCCGACGTGAGCAGGCCGCGGTAGCCCGGCCCGACGACCGCGACGGGATACCGCACGACGTTGTGGTGGGAGCCCGGCGGCGGCAGGGCGACGTAGACGTCGTCTCGGCCGGTGTGTCTGCGAGCTCCAGCGCGGCCTCCCCGTCGAGATCGACGAGCGAGGACACGACGCGGCCCCGCACGAGCGAGGCGAGCGCCCGCTCGCGGGAGACGGTCGAGCCGGCCCCGGGGACGAGCAGCCCTACCGCGCCACGGTCGGCGTACGTCGCGGGGTCGAACGTGGGAACGACGACGACGGCGACCGAGCGGTCGGCCGCGGCACGGTCGCGGTCGGCGCCATGACTGCGACGCCCGCGACGACGAGTGTCAGGACGGCGACGAGGGTCGGGCAGCGCCGTCGCGAACGGCACCGCAACCTGGGGTGAGCAGGAACCACGCGCCGATCGTACTCGTGCCACGTTCTCGTCTCACCGCGCGATCGTCGCCCGGTAGACGCCGTCGCCCTCGCTGATCCGGCCCGCCAGCTCGAGCTCGATCAGCGCGGCGGCGACCTCGCCGGGAGCGATACCCGAGGCCCGAGCGAGCTCGTCGATGCTCGCCGGGCCCTCGGCCAGGTGGGCGAGGAGCATCCCCGCGAGCTCGCCCGGCGGCTCGAGGGGCTCGGCGGCAAGCTCGATGCCGTACGCCTCGAGCACGTCGACGGCGGCGGTCACCGGCGTCGCCCCGAGCCGCAGCAGGGCGTTCGAGCCGGCAGAGACGGCGGACGTGATCTCGCCCGGCACCGCCATCACCTCGCGCCCGTCCTCGAGCGCGAAGTCGGCCGTGATCAGCGCCCCGGAACGCTCGCGCGCCTCGACGACGACCGTGGCGAGGCAGAGGCCGGCGATGATCCGATTGCGGGCCGGAAAGCGCCACGGAGCAGGCTCGACGCCCGGCTCGTACTCCGAGACGATCAGCCCCTGCTCGACGATCCTGCCCGCCAGCTCGCGGTGGGCCGCCGGGTAGTCGCGGTCGATCCCGCACCCGAGCACCGCAACCGTGATGCCGCCGGCATCGAGCGCGCCACGGTGGGCCTCGCCGTCGATGCCTCGCGCCATGCCGCTCACGACCACGAGCCCTGCCGCGGCGAGCTCGCGACCGAGCGTCCTCGCGACGGAGCGGCCGTACGAGGAGCAGGCGCGGGCACCGACGATCGCAACCGACGGCGCGGGCGAGCAGCTCGGACGGTGCCTCGCCGCGAAGCCAGAGCACCGGAGGTGGGTCTGGAATCGCCCGCAGGAGCGGCGGGAACTCGGCCCCGCGCCGCGAGAGACGCCGCACGGTCATGTCGTAGACACCCCGACCGGCGAGCGGTAGGAGAGCGCCTCGGCGAGATGCTCCGGCAGAACTGCATCGGCGTCGGCGAGCGCCGCCACCGTACGGGCGACCCGAGCGACGCGAGCCCGGCCGCGTCCCGAGAGCGGGACGCGCTCGACCGCGCGGTCGAGCAGCGCCGAAGCCGCCTCGGTGCGACGGAGCACGTCTCCGTCGCGCAGGCGCTCCCGCGCTGCGACGACGCGTGCCCTCACCATGGCCGAGGGCTCGCCGGGCGGCGCCGCGAGCTCCTCGGCCCGAGGACGCGGCATCGCGACGACGAGGTCGAAGCGGTCGAGCAGCGCACGCGACACCTTCTCGCGGTAGGCCGCGATCCGCTGCGAGCTGCACCCGCAGTCCGCGGCCGGATCGCCCCGCCCGCCGCAGGGGCAGAGGTTCATCGTCGCGACGAGCCGGAACCGGGCAGGGAAGAGCGCGTGTCCGCCGACCCGGGCGACCGAGACGACCCCGTCCTCGAGCGGCTGCCGCAGCGACTCGAGCACCGGCCGCGGAAACTCCGGCAGCTCGTCGAGCAGCAGGACGCCGCGATGCGCGAGGCTCGCCTCGCCCGGGCGCGGCACGGCGCCGCCGCCGACGATCGCAGCTGCCGAGGCGCCGTGATGAGGGGCCCGAAACGGCGGCACGAGGATGATCGGGCGCCCCGCCGGCAGCGTCCCGGCAACGGAGTGGATCCGCGTCACCTCGAGCGCCTCGTCGCGCGTCAGCGGCGGCAGGATTCCCGGCAGGCGGCGGCCGAGCATGGTCTTGCCGGTTCCCGGCGGGCCCGCGAGCAGCACGTTGTGCTCGCCCGCCGCGGCGAGCTCGAGCGCCCGTCTCCCCCGCTCCTGCCCTCGCACCTCCGCGAGGTCGGGCAGGAACGGCTCCTCGAGCTCGTCACTGCCCGGCGGGGCCGCGAACGCGATTTCCTCCTCGCCCCGCAGGTATGCGACCGCCTGCGCGAGATGGTGGACGGGGACGACGTCGATCCCGGCCAGTGCCGCCTCGGGGCCCGACTCGGCTGCGCAGAGCAGGCGCGTCAGCCCGGCGCGCCGTGCACCCTCGGCGACGGCGATCGTGCCTGCAACGGGGCGAACCCGGCCGTCGAGCGAGAGCTCGCCCACGCACGCGTGCTCGAGCAGGCGGGCAGGTGGCAGCTGATGCGAGCCGGCGAGAAGCGCGAGCGCGATCGGCAGGTCGAAGCCCGACCCCTCCTTCCGCAGGGCGGCAGGTGCGAGGTTGACCGTGATCCGGTTCCTGGCGGGCCACGGCAGCATCGCGTTGACGATGCCGCTGTGCACCCGGTGCTTGGCCTCCTGGCAGGCGCGGTCGGCCAGCCCGACGATCGAGAACGCCGGCAGGTCGGCCGAGACGAGGTGCGCCTCGACCTCGACCTGGCGCGGCTCGAGGCCGATGACGGCGGAGGTGAGGGCGCGTGCGAGCACGCCGTCGACGCTACGGACGAAGGGCGTACGAGTGTGTGTCGGCTCTGTACCGAGAGGCGAACGCGGAGCCCGGACGACCGGCTGAAGCCGGTCGCCGGCGACGAGGCGAACGCGGAGCCCGGACGACCGGCTGAAGCCGGTCGCCGACCTAGCGCGCGACGGCGACGAGGATCGACTCGTAGTACTCGCCGGCACGCCGGCCGGTGCGCCGGTTCACGTGGCGCTCGTGCCGGTCGACGAGGCGCAGCCCCGCCCGCTGCAGGATCTCGGGGTAGAGATTGCGGCGGTCGTTGACGACGATGCACATCCGTCCCCCGAGCACGAGCGACGAGCGGGCGTTCGCGAGAGCGGCAGCGACTCCGTCGACGTACTCCTCGATCGCGGCCCGACCCGTGCCGCGGGCGGGCCGGCCGAGCTCGAGGTCGCGCCGCTCGTCGACCCCGAGCAGCTCGTACGCGTAGCGATGCTGCTCGTGGTAGTCGATCAGGCCGGGGTACGGCGGCGAGGTGACGACGCCGTCGTAGGGGCCCTCGAGGTCGACCACCCGGGAGTCGCCGTGCAGCATCCTGGCGATGCGCCCCTCGGCTCTCGCAGCCGCGAACGTCTCGATCCGGTCGAGCGTGTCGAGCGTGTAGCGCAGCAGGAACCGGCGCGCAGCCTCGACCGGCCGGCATTCGCGCCGGTGCTTGAAGCACCAGTAGGGCTCGAGCTGCGGCTCGCGGGGGAACTCCAGATCGAAATGGGCCGTGCGGCGGGCCGACCGGGCCGAGCGAGCGAGCACGACGCGCAGCACGTCGGCCGACCCGACCTGCTCGACGAGCGACCTGAAGTGGAGCAACTCCTCCGCTGCGGCGGGCGCATACCACGCGCGCACGTAGGGCGACGCCTCCTTCGGGTACCGCCCCTGCGGCTCGAACGCCTCGGCCTGTGCGTGAGCCCAGAGGAGATCACGCCGCAGCGCATCGAGGTTGTACGGGCGTGTCTTGACCCGCACGAGCAGCGCGTTGAACCCGGCGATGTCGACGCCGGTCGCGTCGTAGCCGGACTCGAGCGCCTGCACGAGCGTCGTGCCGGAGCCCGCGAACGGATCGAGCACCCGTCCACCGGCCGCGACGTGCCGGTCGAGCAGCGTCTCGACGAGCTGCGGGATGAACTTGCCGAGATACGGATGCAGGCGGTGCACGTGCTTCGTGCGCTCCCGCTCGGGCAGCGTCGCCTCCGACCAGGACAGCTCGAGATCGTGCGCCTGGTAGAGCGCTTCCTGCGTGGCGGCCACGGGACCGGTTTCGCCGCAACGGGCTCGTTTCCTCGCTCAGCGGGTCTCTGGGGGCCGAAACCCGGAGACAGGCTGAAGCCTGTCACCGAGCTCAGATCTCGTCGATGAGGGATGTGGGAACTCGGGTCAACCGTCCCTGCGTCGATCGCGACCACCTCGAACCCGATCCGGACGCTCGGGTGCTGCGGGTTCCGCGACAACCACACCCGCGCCGCGG
Organism: uncultured Thermoleophilia bacterium; assembly: GCA_963792455.1. Lineage (GTDB taxonomy): Bacteria > Actinomycetota > Thermoleophilia > Gaiellales > Gaiellaceae > Gaiella. The sequence continues at coordinate 608,230 of CAWBWA010000010.1, read as the reverse complement.
CGCGCACGCGGCGGCGCTTCTCGGCGTCGACGGCACCGAGAGCGCCGCCGAAGCCACTGCCTCGTCGCTGCTTCACCTCCACGAACGTGAGGTCGCGGCCACGCCGGACGATCAGGTCGAGCTCGTTGCGACCCGCGCGGACGTTCGTCCCCAGGATCCGGTAGCCGCGCAGGCGGTAGTGCCAGAGTGCCCGCCGCTCGCCTCGGTTCACGCCGCGGCGGGCTCCGGCTCGGTCGCGTAGCACTTGGCCGCGTACGACAAGCGATGTTGATGACAGGGGCCGTGGGCGCGCACCGCGGCCGAGTGGACGGGGGTGATGTAGCCGACGTGGTGAGAGAACCCGTAGCGTGGGTACAGCGCATCGAGTCGGCGCATGATCCGGTCCCGGGTCACCTTGGCGACGATCGAGGCGGCGGCGATCGCGGCGCTCCGCGTGTCGCCGTCGACGACGGCGCTGTGGTCGGGTGCCAGCGGGCCGAGGCGAAAGCCGTCCACGAGACAGACCTCCGCACGCGGAGCGAGATCGGTCAGCACCGCCCTCAGCCCCCAGAGATTCGAACGGTGGAGGCCGTGCCGGTCGATGTCGCAGGCCGGGATGACCCGCACGGATACCTGCGCCGCCGCGGCGAGGACGGCGCGGAGGAGCACCTCGCGCGCCTGGGGAGCGACCTGCTTGGAGTCGTTCAGCAGCGCGAGCGGCCGGGTTCGGTGGCCCTGCAGCGCCTCGTAGTCGAAGAGGACACCCGCAACGACGAGCGGGCCGGCGAGCGAGCCACGCCCTGCCTCGTCGGCACCCGCGACGAAGCGCACCCCGAGCCGGCGGTCATAGCGCAGAAGGCGTTGGCCCGTTCCGGAGCTCATCACCCCGAGGATATCGCCCGGCCCGGAACGTGTTCGTGCCGGGTTCGTGCCGGGTTCGTGCCGACATCACCCGGCCGCCCCCGGCTCGGCCTCAGAAGGGCAGGACACAGCCGGCATTGCGCTCGTCGAGCACGACCTCCCAGCCGGCGTTCTTCAGTGTCGCGCGATATCGGTCGCAGTCACCGTCACGGCGTTTCGCGACACAGGCGAAGACCTCCGTCTCGCGCTCGATGAACCACGGGGACGGGTTGTCGGTGCAGCGCGTCCGGTCACGGTCGTACTCGGCTCCCAGCGACTCCTCCACCGCCACCCGGGCACCGGCCTGGCGTGGTGACTCGCCTCCGCAGCCGGTGAGCAGCACAGCACCGGCGAGCAAGGACACGAGCGCGACGCGGCGCATGTCTAGAGCACTCGCGCGGTTTACGGGTGGCGCAGCTCGCGGATGCGTGCCTTCTTGCCGACGCGGCCGCGGAGGTAGTAGAGCTTTGCGCGATTGACGTCGCCGATCATCGCGACCTCGAGCTTCTCGATCTTCGGCGAGTGGAGCGGGAACGTACGCTCGACGCCGACACCGAACGACTGCTTGCGCACGGTGAAGGTCTCGCGGGCACCGGAGCCCTGGCGCTTGATCACGACGCCCTCGAACACCTGCACGCGCTGGCGAGCACCCTCGATCACCTTGAAGTGGACGCGCACGGTGTCCCCGGCCTTGAAGACCGGGACCTCGCGCAACTGCGCCTGCTCGATGCTCTGGATGATGGTGCTCATGGGAAAGAAGCGGCCGTCGGCCGGGTGCGGAGTGTAGCGGAAGCCGCGGGACGCAGTTCCCGGAGGAGGGGTGGTGGCGGGAGCACGGAGACCCGGCAGACAGGCTGAAGCCTGTCGCCGACCCGGACGACAGGCTGAAGCCTGTCGCCGGCGTGTCCGCCTCAGTGGAGCGAGGCGCGGTTCGGCGGCCAGTAGGTGGCGAAGACCTTGCCGATCAGATTCGCCCGCGGCACCGTGCCCCACATTCGCGAGTCACACGACTGTGACCGGTTGTCGCCCATCATGAAGTAGTTCCCCGGCTTGACCTTGACGGGCCCGAACGACTGGACGGCACCACGCCGGGGCTTCTCGATGTACGGCTCCTTCAGGGGCTTGCCGTTGATGTAGACGTAGCCGTCACCGTTTCGCAGCCTCAGCTCCACCGTCTCGCCGGGCAGCCCGATCAGGCGCTTCACGAAGGTGCCGCCCGCACCACACTTCAACTGCGCCGCCGGGGGCGTCTTGAACACGATGATCTCGCCCCGACGGGGGTCGCGCAGCCGGTAGAGGAAACGGTTCGCCAGCACCCGGTCGGAGAAGCGCGCCTCGCAGCCGACGGCGGGCTGGGCGCAGTGCAACGTGGTCTCCATCGACGACGACGGGATGCGGTACGGGTTGACGACGAACGCCTTGACGAGCAGGACGATCGCCACGGCACCGACGATCGTGACGATCCAGTCGATCGTGACGCGAAGCGAGTGGGGCAGGCCCCGTGTCAGCCGGTCGACCGGGTTCCGCGACTGCCCGTGCGGCGGATGATCGTCGATCGGCGGTCGCGGGGGCGCACCGGGAGGCGGGGAGAGCCCGCCGGGCCCGTCCTGGCGCGAGGGCTCCGGCCAGCCCTGATCTGCACCGCGCGGGTCGGCCGGCCCGGCCGGCGGTGGACTCCACCGCCCGGAAGCCGCCGGCTGCTCCGGCACTGGCGGACCCTCACCCGCGACCTGCCCTGGCAGGGCCGGAGCGCCGGGCTCATGGGTGCCCGCGGCAGCTGCCGCAGGTGGCGCGGCGGCCCAGCCGGCCGGCACAACAGGCTCGGTCGGAGCCGCGTCCTCCCTCACGACCGATGCATCCGTCCAACCGGGCTCGACCGGCTCGACCGCCCAACCGGCAGGCGTCACCGGCTCGCGCGGCAGCGGCGGAGCGACCCGGGGAAGCGCCACCGGCTGCTCGGGAGCTTCCCGGCCGTCGGGCCCGGCGGCCGCGGTACCACGGTCGGCGGGCGCGACGGGATCCGAAGCGACAGGTTCCGGAACGGCCGGCAACGCCGGTGACTCCGCCGCCGCGGCCGGTGGCGGTGGCAACCGCCAGGGATCCGGATCCGCCGCAGGCTGCTCGGGAGAAGCCGAGCCGTCGATGTCCTCCGGGCGATCCTCGGCGTCGCTCACGCGACACTCCGCACGCGGCTCTGCTCGGCCCGCCACCCGTCGATCCGGGCATGGTTGCCCGACAGGAGCACGTCGGGCACCTCCCAGCCACGGAACTCCGCCGGCCGGGTGTAGTGCGGATACTCGATGCCGCCCTCGAGCGCGGCGCTGAAGGTCTCGTTCTCGCCGGAGCCCTCGGCGAGCGCGCCCGGCAGCCGGCGCGCGATCGCGTCGACGAGCACCATCGCCGGCAATTCGCCGCCCGAGAGCACGTAGGGGCCGATCGAGATCGCGTCGGTGCAGAGGTGCTCGACGATCCGTGCGTCGAACCCCTCGAACCGGGACGACAGCACGGCGATGCCCGGCTCGGCGGCGAGCTCCTCGACGAGCGCCTGGTCGAGCTGGCGTCCCTGGGGCGTCAGGGCGATCACGCGGGCAGGCGGCGCATCGCCGTAGGCAGCCTCGAGCGCAGCTGCGACGACGTCGACGCGCAACACCATCCCCGCCCCACCCCCGTATGGCGCGTCGTCGACCTGACCGGCGCGCAGCGGCGTCGTGTCGCGGTAGTTCAAGAGCCGCAGCTCGAGCTCGGTTCCGAGAACGGTGGCAACGGGCTTCTGCTCGGTCAGCCAGCCGAAAGCGTGTGGAACCTGGGTGAAGACGTCGAGGCGCACCGGGGCAGGGTATCGGTCAGGTGATGAAGCCCGGGTTGAGAAGCACGACGCCCTCGGTCGGGTCGATCGCCCGGACCGCGTCCTCGATCATCGGCACGAGCGTGCCGTCGTCGAGCTCGAGATTGTCGTTCGCGGGCCCGGGCAGCACGTCCTTCACGATCCCGAGCGCCCGTCCACCGACCTCCTCGACCCGGAGACCGATGATCTCGAAGGCGTAGAACTCGCCCTCGGGCAGCGCCGGCAGCTCTGCGCGGGGGATCGCCAGGGTGTCGCCCCGCTCCACCGCGCGGTCGAGGCGGATCGCATGGCGACCACGCCCGACGCGTCGCGAGAGGGTGATCGTCGCCGGGACGCCGTTGACGCGCAGCACGGCGCCGACGGCGTAGCGGGTCGCGTCCTCGCTCCCCCGTTCCACGACGAACGCGCCGTCGAGCCCATGGGGGCGGCCGACGCGGCCGACCGGAACGAGCCCGTCGTCCGCGGTCAGTCCGCTATCTCCAGCACGACGCGCCGATCGTCGCGCGCACCGCTCGCCCGTACCAGCGTGCGCAGGGCACGCGCGATGCGACCCTGGCGGCCGATCACCTTGCCGACGTCGTCGGGCGCGACGTGGAGCCGGAGGACGGTGGCGTCGTCCCGCTCGACCGTCTCGACACTGACCGCGGCGGGATCGTCCACCAGGTGCCGTGCGATCCAGGCGAGAAGCTCGGCCACTAGACGGCGATGCCGGCGGCCTTGATCAGCTTCGCGACCGGGTCGCTCGGCTGGGCGCCCTTGGAGAGCCAGTCCCTGACCTTGGTCTCGTCGAGCTCGATCGTCGACGGGTCGGTCTGGGGGTTGTAGCGCCCCACGATCTCGATGAAGCGACCGTCACGCGGCGAGCGCGAGTCGGCCACGACGACACGGTAGATCGGGTTCTTCTTCGAACCGATGCGTGTCAATCTCATACGAACAGCCATTCTTCTCCTTCGTGCGTTTCCGGTTGGACAGGGATTGTGCCGATCATCGGCGCGGCTTGCCGCCGGTCAGCTCGGGCGGCAGGCCCGGCATCTTCCCCTTGCCGAACTGCTTCATCATCTTCTGCATCTGCTTCCGGGCCGCGAGCAGCTTGTTGACCTCGTCGATCGAGGTGCCGCTGCCGGCCGCGATCCGGCGCCGGCGAGGCCCGTTGATCAGGTGCGGGGTGCGCCGCTCGTGCGGCGTCATCGACAGCACGATCGCCTCCACGCGCGCCATCTGCTTCTCGTCGATGTCGAGCCCGTCGAGCTGCTGGCCCATCCCGGGCAGCAGCTTGAGGACGCCCTTGACGGGCCCCATCCGCCGCAGCATCCGGTAGCTCTGGAGAAAGTCGTCGAACGTGAACTCGCCGGCCCGCATCCGGCGCTCCATCTCCTCCTGCTCGTCGACCGCGACGGCCGCCTCGGCCTTCTCGATCAGCGTCAGCACGTCGCCCATGCCGAGGATCCGCGACGCCATGCGATCGGGGTGGAACACCTCGAGCTGGTCGAGCTTCTCGCCGACGGAGGCGAACTTGACGGGCTTGCCCGTGATCGCCTTGACGGAGAGCGCCGCGCCGCCGCGCGCGTCGCCGTCGAGCTTCGTCAGCACCACGCCGTCGAAGGAGATGTGCTCCTGGAACGCCTCGGCGACGTTCACGGCCTCCTGCCCCGTCATCGCGTCGAGGACGAGCAGGACGTTGAGCGGCTTCACGGCATCGCGAACCCTCGCGAGCTCGTCCATCAACGCGGCATCGACGTTGAGCCGGCCGGCGGTGTCGACGATGACGACGTCGAGACCGTCGGCCTTCGCACGCTCGAGCCCTTCCGTCGCAGCCCGGACGGGATCCTGGGTGTCGGTGCGGTAGACGGGAATCGAGATCTGCTTGCCGAGCTGCTCGAGCTGGTCGATCGCGGCGGGCCGCTGGAGGTCGGCGGCGACGAGCCCGGGATTCTTCCCCTGCCGCCGCAGGTGGAGCGCGAGCTTCGCCGAGTTGGTCGTCTTGCCCGAGCCCTGCAGGCCGGTCATCAGGATCACGGTCGGCGGCCGCCCGAAGGCGAGCTGCGAGTCGCCGGAGCCCATCAGCTCCGTGAGCTTGTCGTGCACGAGCTTGACGACCTGCTGACCGGCGTTGAGGCCCTTGAGGACGTCGTCCCCGAGCGCCTCGGCCTTCACCCCGGCGACGAAGTCCTTGACGACCTGGAAGTTGACGTCGGCCTCGAGCAGCGCGAGGCGGATCTCGCGCATCGCCTTGTTGACGGTGTCCTCGTCCAGACGCCTGGCGCGGCCGAGATCGCCGAGCGTCGCCTGGAGCCGGTCTGAGAGGGCGTCGAACACGGCCGTGAAGTGTACGGGTGTAACGGCCGGTCGAGGCTGCGGCCTCTCTCCGGCGCCGGCCCGCCTACACTCGCAGGATGTCCCGTGAGGTGCGAAAGACGGTGACGGTGTTCTTCGCCGACGTGGTCGGATCGACCGCGTTGGGCGAGCGGCTCGACCCGGAGGCGCTCCGTCTCGTCATGTCCCGCTGGTTCGCGCTGGCAGAGGCGACTCTCGAACGGCACGGTGGGACGGTGGAGAAGTTCATCGGCGATGCCGTGATGGCGGTCTTCGGCGTGCCGCGCGTGCACGAGGACGACGCGCTCCGTGCCGTCCGTGCCGCAGTCGAGCTCCAGTCGCAGCTCGAGCAGCTCAACTCCGAGCTCCTGCTCTCGCCCGGCATCCGGCTCGACGTTCGCACCGGGATCACGACCGGGGAGGTCGTCGCCGCGGCCGACGACGTACGGCAAAACCTGGTCACGGGGGATGTCGTCAACACGGCGAAACGCCTCGAGGAGGCGGCGGGCGCCGGGGAGATCCTGCTCGGCGCGGTCACGGCGCAGCTCGTCGAGGGGGCTGCCACCATCCATCCGGTTGCCCCGCTCGTCGCGAAGGGCAAGTCGCTGCCCGTCGAGGCCTGGCGGGTGACGGCAGTCGATCCCACCGCGGACGGTGTCCGTCGCCGCAGCGACGGCTCTCTCGTGGGTCGCCGACGGCCGCTCCAACGCCTTCGGGCCGCGATCGATCTCGCCGAGAGGCAACGCTCCTGCGTCCCCGTCTTCGTGCTCGGCCCGCCGGGCATCGGCAAGTCGCGACTCGCACGCGAGTTCTTCGCCGGGATCGGCGACAACGGCACCGTCCTCACCGGCCGGTGTATCCCGTACGGGCGGGGGATCACGTTCTGGGCTCTCGGCGAGATCCTCGGCGCCGCAGGGGGCGTCGCTGCCCTGGCTCTCGACGGGCCCGATGCGGCCACCGTCCGGGAGCGGCTCGAGGTCGCGATCGGCGACTCGTCGGCGGCGGTCCCGTCGGACGAGATCTTCTGGGCCGTCCGGCGCGCGGTCGAGACACTCGCCAGGGGCGGTCCGCTCGTGCTCTGCATCGACGATCTGCACCTGGCCGAGCCGATGTTGCTCGATCTCGTCGAATATCTCGTCGGCTGGAGCCGGGACGCGCCGGTCGTGCTGCTCGGGCTCGCCCGTCCAGAGCTGAACGAAACACGCCCGCTTCCCGTCGGCGCCGTCGTGATCGAGCTCGAACCGCTCAGCGCCGGCGAGTGTGGCGAGCTGCTGGACGACCTCGGTGTCGACGACGTCGCGCTCCGGGGCCGCATCGTCGAGGCCGCCGGGGGAAATCCCCTCTTCATCGAGCAGCTTGCGGCGATGGTGGGCGAGCTCGACACGAGCGGCGCGGAGATCGACGTGCCGCCCTCGATCACGGCCGTGCTCGACGCGCGCCTCGACAGGCTCCCGGCCGTGGAACGGTCGATCCTCGAGCGGGCGTCAGTGGTCGGCAAGGAGTTCTGGCGGGACGCGGTCACCCGGCTCACCCCTCCCGCGCAGCGCAACGACGTCGCCTCCTCCCTGCTCTCGCTCACGCGCCGAGGGTTGATCGAGCCGAGCCCGTCGAGCCCTCTCCTGTTCGACGACGTCTCCCGCTTCCGCCACGCCCTGATCCGCGACGCCGCCTATGCCGGTCTACCGAAAGCCGAGCGGGCAGAGCTCCACGAGCTGTTCGCCACGAGCGTCGACGGCACCCCTGCCGCGGGCAACGCCGCGCCCGACGAGATCGTCGGCTTCCACCTCGAGCGGGCCTGCCGCTACCGCCGTGAGCTCGGGCTCGACGACGGGCGGACCGCGCTCCTCGGCGAGACCGCGGGCCGCCGGCTCGGCGCCGCGGCGCGCCGGGCCCTGACGCGCGAGGACGTCCTGGCCGCATCGTTCCTGCTCGAGCGCGCCGTTCGCCTGCTGCCGTTGGGCGACCCCGAGCGCCTCGAGTTCGAGCGGGAGCGGGCTCAGGCGCTCTGGGAGCTGGGACGGGCGGAAAGCGCGGAAGAAGCGTCACGGGCGCTGCTCGAGCATGCGGCTGCAGTCTCCGACCCGATCGCAGCCGCGCACGCGAGGCTCGGGCTCCAGCACGCTCGGCTCTTCGACGATGACGTCGAGGCCGGTCGACTCGCGGTGCAGGAGGCGATCGGCGTCTTCGAGGAAGCGGGTGACGAGCTCGGTCTGGCGCGGGCCTGGCGACGGCGCTCGTGGCTCGAGCAGCGCGAAGGTGCGCACGGAGCGGCGGAGCACGCGGCCCGCGAAGCGGTGCGGTACGCGATCGCGAGAGAAGATCGCCGGGAGGAGGCACTGGCCGTCGATGCACTCTGCACGAGCCTCCTTTATGGGCCGACGTCGGTCGAGGCAGCGCTCGGCGAGTGCCACGCTCTGCTCGGGCGGGCGCGCGCGTCCCCGACACTGGAGGCGATCGTGCTGAGCACGGTTGCCGGACTCGAAGCGATGCGCGGGCACTTCGACGACGCCAACTCAGCCTACGCCCGGGCGAAGGAGCTGTTCGAGGAGCTCGGCCTCCGCATCGCGCTTGCCGGTCTGACGCAGGTCGGAGTGCCTCTCGCTCTCCTCGCGGGAGACCTCGAAGCCGCCGAGCGCGAAGCCCGGCTCGGTCTCGAGATCCTCGCCTCGCTCGGCAACGCGGCGGTCCAGGCACCGCTGCTCGCGGACGCACTGCTGGCAGCAGGTCGCATCGACGACGCACGTGCCGCCCTCGCGGTGATCAACCCGGCGCGAACTCCGCAGCATGTCCCATGGCAGGTGACGTGGCGTAGTGCCGAGGCACGCATCGAGGCGCGCAGCGGAAGGAACGCGACGGGTCTCGCCCGCGAGGCCGTCGCTCTCGCGCAAGGCGGTGACGACCCCAATCTTGCAGGCGAGGCGCTCGCGGCTCTCGCGGAGACGCTCGAGCTCGCCGGCAAGCACGGCGAGGCCACGACAACGCTGGAGCAGGCGCGCGCCGCGTTCGAGCGCAAGGGCAACCTCGTCGCGGCAGCCTCTCTCGGTGGGATCATGGGACGGGGGGCCACCGGCCGCTGACTTCTCAAGCGGCGAGCAGCGGGATATCGTGCTCTCCTGTCATCCGAGCAGAGGAGAGGCCATGAGCGTTCACCCGACACGGTACGAAGGAAGGTCCGACCGGGTTCCACCGCCCCACCACGTCGGCTTCAACAGGGCACTCGAGGAGGCCGTCGCACAGGCCGCCGCCGAGGATCCCGACTGGCGGGCGGGCGAAACGCGGTCGTTCTCCGTCAATCTGTCCGTTGAGATCGTGAAGACGAACCCGGGCTGGGTCGGCAGCTACGTGATCGGTCTGAGCTCGGCCGACTGAAAGTAGCCTCCCGCAAGCGGCCGCACCACGCAGCACCGTCCGACGACGCGAAGCATCAGCCTGCGACGAGCGCGCGGGCGAACTCCCGCGGGTCGAAGGGGCGCAGGTCGTCGAGCGCCTCCCCCACTCCCACGAGCTTGACGGGAAGGCCGAGCTCGTAGGCGATCGCGACGGCCACACCGCCCTTCGCCGAGCCGTCGAGCTTCGTCAGGGCAACACCGGTGACCCCGGCGGCCTCGCCGAACAGGCGGGCCTGCTGGAGGCCGTTCTGACCGGTGGTCGCGTCGACGACGAGCAGCGTCTCGTGCGGCGCCCCCTCGATTCGCCCCTCGATCACGCGCCGCACCTTCGCGAGCTCGTCCATCAGGTTCGACTGCGTGTGGAGGCGGCCCGCCGTGTCGACGATGACGACGTCTCGCCCCCGGGCGCGCCCCGCCTCGACCGCGTCGTACGCGACCGCGGCCGGGTCGCCGCCGGCCGGCGCGCCGACGAAGTCCGCGCCCGCCCGCTCGGCCCAGATCTCGAGTTGCTCCTCGGCGGCGGCGCGAAACGTGTCGCCCGCCCCGACGAGCACGCTGCGCCCGTGCTCCCGGAGCTTCTGGGCGAGCTTGCCGACGGTGGTGGTCTTGCCGGTGCCGTTGACGCCGACGACGAGGATCACGGTCGGCTTCGCCCGCAGGTCGAGGGTCGGCGCCGCGCCGAAGAGCTGCTCGATCTCCTCCGCCAGCGCCTCGCCGAGGTCCGCGACGTCACCGCGCGCCTCGAGGCGCCGTACGATCTCGGCCGTCGCGCGGACGCCGACGTCGCCGTGGATCAGTGCCTCCTCGAGCCGCTCCCACGCCTCCTCGTCGCCCGCATCGAACGTCCCTGCGGCGATCTCGGCAGTCAGAGCGCGACGGCTCTTTGCGAGCGAGTCGCGGAGCCGGCCGAAGAAGCCGCTCCGCTCGGGCTCGTCCGCCGCGGTCGGTTCGTCACCGAAGAGCTCTGCCCAGGTTCTCGACACGGCTGGAACGCTATCTCTCGGGTCGTTCCGCCGCCGCCGCGTGACGGAAAATCGTGTCACACGGCTTTGGCGGCCCGACGGCTAGCCTCTCACGCTGAAGCGGCAACAGGCGATTGCTGGGGCAGGCGACGGGAGATGACCTGCGAGACGCCGTCGCCTCCCATCGTGACGCCGTAGAGCACGTCGGCGGCCTCCATCGTGCGCTTCTGGTGCGTGATCACGATGAACTGGGCCCGGTCGGAGTAGCGCCGCAGCAGCTCGACGAAGCGCGTCACGTTCGCGTCGTCGAGCGCCGCCTCGACCTCGTCGAGGAGGTAGAACGGGCACGGCTTCGCAAGGAAGAGGGCGAAGAGGAACGAGATCGCGCCGAGCGCCTTCTCGCCGCCCGAGAGGAGCGTCAGCCGCGTGATGCGCTTCCCGGCGGGCCGGAGCTCGACCTCGACACCGGCTTCGAGCTCGCCGCCCTCGCCGTCCTCGTCCGGCTCGACCAGGCGCAGCCGCCCCTCGCCACCCGGGAAGAGCGTGGCCGAGACCTCTTCGAAGTTGCGGGCGACCGTCTCGAAGGTCTCCGTGAAGCGCCGCTGCACGGTCTCGGCGAGCTCGTCACGGAGCTTCGCGATCTCGGCCAGCGAGGTCTCCAGGTCGAGCCGCTGGGCCGCGAGCTCCTCGAGGCGCGCCTTCTCCTCCTCGTACTCCTCTTTGGCGAGCGGATTGACCCGGCCGAGCGCCTCGCGGCGGACGTCGAGCCGCTCCGCGCGGGCAGCGAGCTCCGCGCGGTCGTCACCCTCTGCCGGCTCGTCGGCGCCTGCGCCGGCGAAGCGGCGCTGCGCCTCCTCGGCCTCGGCCTCGAGGCGGGCCAGCTCGACCTGCACCTGCGTCGCGCGCTCGTTCGCCTCGTCCGCGCGGCGGCGCATCTCGACCTCTTCTGCGCCGAGGCGGCGCAGCTCCTCGCCGAGCCGGGTGGAGCGCTCCGCTCCCGCATCGACGCGCGCCCGGACAGGTGTCTCGAGTCGCGCCGCGAGGAGGCCGGCACGTTCGAGCCCGGAGCCGAGCGCGCCGACCGCTTCGAGCAGCCTCGCGAGCATGTCGGGATCGAGGGCCGATCGTCTCGGGATCCGTTCGAGGAGCGCCGCGTCTGCGTCGCGCGCCCGGTCGGCGGCGGCCCGCGCCTCGGCGGCGGCCGCCTCGGCCTGCGCAAGGAGCGATGCGGCCTCGGCGACGAGAGGCTCACGCGATGCCGACTCCTCGGGTGGGAGATCGTCGAGGCTGCCGCCGAGCCGCGCGACCACGACCTCGGCCGTCTGCGCCCGCGCGACCGCGTCGGCAGCGTCGCGGGCCGCTTCGGCCTCGAGAGAGGAAAGGCGCCGCAGCTCCGTCCCGAGCTCGCCCGCCTGCCGGGCGCCGATCGTGAGGCGTGCCGCGAGGGGCTCCTCGAGACGGGTTGCTGCTTCCCGGGCCCGTCCCAACGCCGTGTCGAGCCCGGTCGTGAGCTCCACGAGCCGTCCGAGGAGCTCCGGGTCGAGGTTGCGCTCGCGCAGGTGCGCGACTGCCGCAAACGCGTCCTCGGCCGCCGCCGCGACGCGGGAAGCCTCGTCGGCTGCCCGGGAGGCGCTCGCGGCCCGGCCGGTGAGCTCGTCGGCCTCGTCGGCGAGAGCTCGGCGGCGGGCATCCATCTCGAGCAGCACCGCCTCCGCCGTCTCGCCCGCGAACCAGAGCTCTCCGCGCTCGGCGTCGTAGCCATGACCCTCGGTCGTGATCACGATTCCGTGCCCGGCGTCGAGCAGGTGCTCGACCGGCACGAGCCAGACGCCGTCCAGCAGGCGCAGGGCGGCCGGGTCACCGGCGGCGAGCTCGCGGAGCGGCCGGGCGCCGTCGACCGGCGGTCTGGTGGCGGGTGTGGACTCGCGGTCGACGATGACCGTGAGGCTGCCGAGCCCGTCGCGACGCGTGCGCTCGAGCAGCTCGAGCCCACGCCGAGCATCTCGGGAAAGCACCGCCGACGCACGCCACGCGAGAGCCGCTGCGATCGCACGCTCGGCGCCCGGCTCGGCCTCGAGGGCCGAGAGCGCCAGCGTCTCGCCCGCGGCGGCGAGTGCGCTTGCTGCAGGCGGAATCCCTTCACGTTCGGCGATCGCCCGCTCGAGCGCCTGGAGGCGCTCGTGAGCGGAGCGCGATCGCTCGGCGACGTCGTCGCGCTCGGTTGCGGCAGCGCGCGCTGCCGCGGCCGCCTCGTTTGCGCGAGCTTCGAGCTCGGCCGGCGAGAGCCCGCCGCGACGGGCAATCGCGCGAGCGTCTTCGAGCTCGGCGGAGAGCGTTGCCCCGAGTGTGGTCGCCGACTCCTGCCGCAGGCCCAGGCGCTCGCGTGCGGCGCCCAGAGCAACCAGGCGCCGGTTTGCCCCCTCCTGGCCGCCGGTCGCGTCGGCGAGCGCGGCCTCGACCCCACCGCGCGCGGCGCGCAGCTCGGCCAACCGCGATTCGGCGATCGTGGACAGCCGGCGCTCGTAGGCCGCGACACGGGAATGGGCGCGTCGCGCCCGCTCCGACGCCTGGCCGTGGGCCTCGGCCGCGTCGCGGGCGGCGGCCGCAGCGGCTCTGCCGGCCTCCTCCAGGCGCTGAACGGCCTCGTCACTGCGATCGGCGGCGGCGCGCTCGGCGTCCGCGAGGTCGCCACGCAATCGCTCCTCCAGCCCTGCCGCGGATTCGCGCCGGAGCACCAGGCGCTCGCTCGCGCCCTGCAGGCGATAGAGCGCGGCAAGGGCCGCCTCCCGGCCGCCGGCGGCGTCCGACAGCTCCTCCTCGGCGCGCTGGCGCTCCTCGAGCAGGGCGGTCAGCTTCTCGTGGGCACCTCGGCGCGCGATCGCGACGGCGTCACGGCGTGACTCCGCATCCGCACGGCGCTCGGCGACGGCAATCAGATCGAGCTGCGCGATTCGCGCACGCAGGGCGGCGATCTCGACGGCGAGCTTCTCGGCCCGCTCGGCCGCGGTCGCCTGGAGCGCGAGCGGCCGCAACCGCTTCCGTACCTCTTCCTCGACGTCCCTGGCCCGTTCGACCTGCGTCGCGACCCGGGCGAGCTTGAGCTCGGCGCGGTGCTTACGGCGCTTGAACTTGCCGAGCCCGGCGGCCTCCTCGACGAGGTGGCGCCGATCCTCGGGCTTCGAGGCAAGCACCGCGTCGACCTTGCCCTGGGAGACGATCGAGTGCATCGAACCGCCCAGTCCCACGTCGGCGAGCAGCTCCACGAGATCCGTGCGCCTGACGGCCGCCTTGTTGACGAGATACTGGCCTTCTCCGCCACGCACGAGCCGTCGCGTGATCGCGATCTCGCTGAAGTCGACCTCGTCGCCGAAGCCGCCGTCTTCGTTGTCGAAGACGAGCTCGACCTCGCAGTGGTCGGCCGCCGACCGGTTTGCCGAGCCGCCGAAGAGCACGTCGTCGGGCTTCTCGGCCCGGAGCTCGGAGGGCGTCAGCGATCCCGCGGCCCAGACGATCGCGTCGGCGACGTTCGACTTGCCGGAGCCGTTCGGGCCGACGACAACGGCGACGCCCGGCTCGAGCTTGAGCTCGATCGGGTCGACGAACGACTTGAAGCCGCGGATCCTGATGGACTGGAGATGCACGTCCGGGCTACGCTAACGACGAGCCCGGACGACCGGCTGAAGCCGGGCGCCACGGCCGGCTGAAGCGGAGCGCCGCGCGTACAGTGTCCGCATGGTCTCCTCTCCGTGGATCCTGCTCCTGGTCGGCGCGATCGGCGCGAGCGCGACGATGATCTGCGTCTGGCTCGTCTCGATCCGGATCCACAACGCCAGCTACGTGGACGTCGCGTGGGCGTTCGGGATCGCCGGCACCGCAGTCGCCTACGCGCTGCTGGCGGACGGCTCGGCGCTGCATCGCGTTCTCGTCGCAGGGCTCGGCACCATCTGGGGCGTCCGCCTCGGCACCTACCTTCTCTCGCGGCTCGCAGGCAAGGAGGAGGACGGGCGCTACCAGGAGCTCAGGCGCCGCTGGGCCCCGAACGTGAACCGCGCCTTCTTCGTCTTCTTCCAGGCGCAGGCCGGGTTCGTGCTCGTCTTCTCGCTCCCGTTCGCGTTCGTCGCCGTCGACCAGGGCGAAGTGACCTGGCTCGCGTGGATCGGTGCCGCGCTCGCGCTCGGGTCGATCGTCGGCGAGGTGACGGCCGACACGCAGCTGGCCGTCTGGAAGGGCAACCCCGCCAACAAGGGCAAGACGGCCAGAAACGGCCTCTGGGGCTGGTCGCGCCACCCCAACTACTTCTTCGAGTGGCTGCACTGGGTGGCCTGGGCGATCATCGCCCTCTCGTCCCCGTACGGTTGGATCGCGATCTTCGTGCCGGTCTTCCTCTTCACGCTGCTCTTCAAGGTGACCGGGATCCCGGAGACCGAGGCCCAGTCACTCCGCAGCCGCGGCGACGACTACCGCCGCTACCAGGAGGAGGTCTCCGTGTTCGTGCCGCTGCCGCCGAGGCGGAAGCCCGCCGCGTCGTGATCACGGACCGCGTCGTCGCCGGAGGCGTGCTCCCCGACCCGCTGATGCGTGCCGTCGTGGCGCAGAGCTGCCGTCTGCGCCTGCGCCAGGAGCGGCGGCGCGGGCTCGACGCGCTCGAGGACATGGTCGCGACGATGTCCAGCGGGCCGATCGCGATCGAGACCGCCGCCGCGAACGACCAGCACTACGAGCTCCCGGCGGAGCTCTTCGGGCTCGCCCTCGGGCCGCGCCGCAAGTACTCGGGCTGCTTCTGGCCAGAAGGCGTGGAGACGCTCGCCGACGCGGAGGAGACGATGCTGGCCCTGACCTGCACCCGGGCGGGGATCGAGGACGGCATGGACGTGCTCGACCTCGGTTGCGGCTGGGGATCGCTGTCCGGCTGGATCGCCGAGCGCTATCCCTCGTGCCGCGTGCTCGCCGTCTCGAACTCGGGGCCGCAGAAGGCGTACGTCGACGGGCTCGGACACCAGGCCGTCGAGGTCGTGACGGCCGACGTCAACACGTTCGAGACCGACCGCCGCTTCGACCGTGTCGTCTCGGTGGAGATGTTCGAGCACATGCGCAACTGGCGCGCGCTGCTCGCGAAGCTCCGCGGGCTGCTCTCGGACGACGGCAAGCTGTTCGTGCACGTGTTCGCCCACGTCCGCTACGCCTACACCTTCGAACGCTCCTGGATGGCCCGCCGCTTCTTCACGGGCGGGATCATGCCGTCGGACGACCTTCTGCTCCGGTTCGTCGACGATCTCGTCGTGCGCGACCACTGGCGCGTCGACGGAAGCCACTACGCCCGAACGGCCGAGGCGTGGCTGGAGAATCTCGATCGGCGCCGAGAGGAGGCGCTCGCGATCCTCGGATCCGACTCGGCGCTGAACGAGTGGCGCGCGTTCTTCCTCGCCTGTGCGGGGCTCTTCGGCCACGCCCGGGGCAGCGAGTGGATCGTCAGCCACTACCTGCTCGAGCCGCGGTAGTCCTGCTCGAGCCGCGGTAGTCGCACCGCGGGCGAACCCGGCAGACAGGCTGAAGCCTGTCGCCTTGCGCCGCTCAGTGATCCAGTGATCAGTGCTCGGGCGCGACGAGCCCCAGCGACTCCAGTGCCTGGCGGGCGGCCTCCTGCTCGGCGGCCTTCTTCGTCGAGCCGCTGCCGATCCCGACCTGCTCGCCGGCAATCACGGCCACGCACACGAACCGCCGATCGTGCGGCGGCCCCGCGACGTCGATGACGTCGTACTGCACCTGGTTGCCGGAACGTGCGAGAGCCTCCTGCAGCTCGGTCTTGTTGTCGATGTGACCGGTGCGCGCGAACTCGATCCTCGCATCGAACGCCTCCACGACGGCCGGCTCGACCTGCTCGAACCCGTGCTCCAGGTACACGCCCGCGATCGCAGCCTCGAGGAGGGCGGCCAGCACGTTACGGCTCCGGGAGATCCGGTCGAGCTCCGCGTCGGGCACGTCCTGGGCCTGCTCGAGGAGAAAGCGGACGAGATCGAGCTCCTTCGCCACGGCCGCGCAGCTGTGGCGGGAGACGACGTGGGCCCTGATCTTCGCAAGCCGCCCTTCGGACGCATCGGGAAACCGGTCGTACAGCGCTCGCGCGATCGCGAGCTCGAGCACCGAATCGCCCAGGAACTCGAGCCGCTCGTACGACGACGCGCGGTCGGGAGCCCACGACGTGTGCGTGAACACGTGATCGCGCCGCTCGGGGGGAAGGGCTTCGATCAGGCGCGCGAGCGCGCGCCCCTCCCCCGAGCGGTCGCTGCTACTGGTGCGCGACGACGTAGTCGACAGCCTGGCCGACGGTCGTGATCTTCTGCGCGTCCTCGTCCGAGATCTTGATTCCGAACTGATCCTCGAGCTCCATGATCAGCTCGACCAGATCGAGGGAGTCGGCATCGAGGTCCTCCTGGAACGAGGCCTCTTCCAAGAGCTCGCCTTCGTCGACCCCGAGCTGCTCGCTCAGGACGGCCTTGACGCGCTCGGCTACTTCTTCACGGGACAGTGCCACTGTTCTTCAACCTCTCGTTGTGCCGGACGGGTTCGTGGAGCGCGAGGACTCTACCACGCGCTCCGGAAGAGCTTCGCGGAGGCGACCGACGATATCGTGATCGACCCCGCGGGCGGCCAGCCGGATCGCGTTGGCGATCGCGACCCGCGAGCTGGAGCCGTGGGCGACGACCACGAGCCCGCGAAGGCCGAGGAGGTAGCCGCCACCCGTCGTCTCGGGGTCGAGCCGGGTCCGCAGATTGCTCGTGGCCGACCGGATCAGCAAGCCGCCGAGCTTGCCCCGGGTGGACGCTTCGAGCTCGGAGCGCAGGGCGACGAGGAGGCTGCGAATCGTGCCCTCGAGCGTCTTCAGGGCGACGTTGCCCGTGAAGCCGTCGCAGACGACGACATCCGCCTCGCCGTCGAGCAGGGCGCGCCCCTCGAGGTTCCCCTCGAAGCGAAGCGAGCTCCCCTCGAGCAGCGCATGCGCGTCGAGCGTCAGCTGGTTCCCTTTCTCCGGCTCTTCTCCGATCGAGAGGAGCCTGACCCTCGGCGACTCGATGCCGAGCACCTCCTGGGCGAAGATCGAGCCCATGTGCCCGAACTGGAGGAGATGCTCGGGGCGCGCATCGGCGTTTGCACCGGCGTCGATGAGGACGGACGGGCCGTGCGAGGTGGGGATCACGATCGCGATCCCGGGGCGGTAGACACCCGGGAGGCGGCGCACGTGCAGCAGGCTCGCTGCGAGCGCGGCGCCCGTGTTCCCCGCCGAGACGACAGCATCCGCCTCGCCGTCCGCGACGGCGCGCACGGCCCGGACGAGCGACGAGTCGGGCTTGCCGCGCACCGCCTCGGCAGGCTTGTCGTCCATCTCGACCGTCTCGCTCGTGACGACGTGGTCGAGGCCGTGCGTCTCGAGGTCGGCCGGCCCGTAGACGATCGGGGTGATCTCGGCCGTCGTGGCCGCAACCGCGCCTGCGACGATCTCGTCCGGGGTACAGTCGCCCCCGAGGGCGTCCACGGCAACCCGGAGGTGCACGGGACTACGGTGCTGGTGTTCCGAGCGGCTGGATGTCACGGCCCCGGTACGTCTTGCAGGTGGGGCAGGCGTGATGCGCGCGCGTCGGCGAACCGCAGTTCGAGCACACGTTGACGCTCGGGAAGGCGATTCCATGCTGGGCGCGCCGCTTGTCGCGGCGCGCTTTCGAGGTCTTTCGCTTGGGGACAGCCATGGGCGGCTGCAGAGTGTAGCGGAACGCGCCTGAGGCGCGTTCCGCTAGATAGGGCGACGGCAGCGGGTCGCCGTCGGCCGTGGCTAGGGAGTGAGGAGGGCACCGAGCGCGCGCGGGCGAACATCCAGCGTCGGTAGCTCCTCCAACGGCACCCAGACGGGCTCGTGGGTGCCGTTTCGCTCCCGCTCGCGGGCGGTCAGCAGCGCGTGATCCGGCCAGCTGCCGGTACCGAAGCTGCCGCCGACGATCCAGGCGTCGTAGTAGAGGAAGATCGTGCCGCCGAAGGACTCCTGGTGCACGAGCGGCCCCAGCTCGACCTCGACGCCGAGCTCCTCGACCGCCTCGCGGCGGGCCGCCTCCTCGGGCGTCTCGCCGGCCTCGACGCCGCCGCCCGGGAAGAGGTAGTAGGTGTGTCCGTCCCGGACGCGCCGGATCAGCGCAACGCGGCCGTGCTCGATCAGGACGATTCGCGCCCGGGGGGAGAGCGTGCTCATTCCTCGCGCAACGCCTCGAGCGCCGCCCAGCGAGGATCGGAGACCGTCTCCTCGTGCGTGTGGGGCTCGCGGTTCAGGTCCTTGCCGCACACGGGGCAGAGCCCGGCGCAGTCACGCCGACAGAGGATCTGGGTCGGAAGTGCCGTCGCGATCGAGTCGCGCGCCCACTGCGAGAGCTGCAGCTCACCGTCGGCCACGTACTCCGACCGCAGGTCGTCCGGCGCGCTGTCGGCCGTCGCGTGATACTCGCGGGCGTCGACCTTCACGTCCACCACCGCGTCCTGCAGGCACCGCATGCACGGCCCGTGGAGACGCGAGGCGAAGACGAGCCGGAACACGTCGCCACCGGTCGCCCGCTGCACCTCGAACGCGGCCTCGGCCTCTGCCGGCACCGGGAGGTAGCGCTCGCCGCCGAGGTCGAACGGCTGGAGCGCGATCAGGGCCGCCTCCCGATGCTCCTCCCCGAGGCGAAGCCGAAGGCGGCGGAGCGGGTACGTCGTCATCGGCTCAGCGTAGCGGTGTCCGGCTTCAGCCGGACACCGGGGTCTCGCCGCTCGAAGGACCCGGGCCGCTACACGTACGAGTCGTCGTCCCCGGGGGGCCCGACCGGGTCGATCGGGCCGATCCCGGACATGACCGTCTCCTGCGAGCGCTCGTGGAGCCGCTCGCGTCCGCGGCGGACGGCGACGAGGAACTTGTCGAGATTCGATCTCGAGACTGGAGAGAATCCCGTCTGCCCAGTCCTCCATCTCGAGCCGCGTCTCGCGCGCCTGCCGGCGCGCGTCGTCGACGATGTCCTGCGCCTGGCGCTCCGCGATCTTCACGATCTCGGTCTGCGACGCCTCGCGCACGGCCTGCTCGCGCGCCTCGCCGATCAGCCGGTCGCACTCGCGCTTCGCCTCGGCGAGCATCTCCTGCCGCTCCTTGACGATCCAACGGGCCTGCTTGATCTCCTCGGGGATCGTGGCGCGCATCTGATCGAGGATGTCGTAGATCTCCTCGCGGTCGATGCGCACCTGATCGGTGAGAGGCACCGCCTTCGCGTTGTGTACGAGATCGTCCAGCTTGTCGATGAGTACGAGTACGTCCATGGGCGGATCTTACTCCTGGGGACTGAGCGGGGCGCCGGGTCGACCGTTCGGGAACAATTCCCGGAAGCGGCGGGCCACGGCCTCGGGGACAAGCTCGTCCACTTTTCCGCCGAACGAGGCGATCTCCTTCACGCCGCTGGACGAGATGAAACTGTACTGCGGGCTCGACATCACGTACATCGTCTCGATCTCGGGAGCGAGCAGATGGTTGAGCCGGTTCATCTGGAACTCCCACTCGAAGTCGGCGATCACCCGCAGTCCCTTGACCATCGTCTTCGCGTCGTGCTTGCGCGCGAAGTCGACGACGAGCTCGTGGAACACGTCGACCTGCACGTTCGCGAGGCCGGCGAGCGCCTCCTCGAGGAACGCGACGCGCTCCTCGACCGTGAACAGCGTCTGCTTGTGGTGTGGATCGCGGACGACGCCGACGACGACGCGGTCGAACGTCGCGGCGGCGCGGCCGATCACGTCGAGGTGGCCGAGGGTGACCGGGTCGTACGAGCCTGGGCAGATAGCGGTGATCATCGGGTGAAGAGGGTAATTCGTGCCGAACCGTAGCGGCGGCTCGTGACGAGGGCGAGCGGAAGCTCCGGCTCGACCTTCGCCGACGTCTCCACGACGACCATGCCGTCCGGCGCGAGCACCGGCGGCACCGCCTCCGCGAGACGCGGCTGCAGGTCGGGCCAGCCGCCGTAGGGAGGGTCGACGAGCACGAGATCGTAGGCGCGCCCTGCTGCCCGCTCCTCCCGCAGCGCCTGGAAGGCGTCCTCGTGGAGGACGAGCGCCCCCGTGAGCCGCAGCTTCTCGAGGTTGTCCTGGATCACCCTGCAGGCGGCCCGGTCGGACTCGACGAAGACGCAGCGTCGCGCGCCGCGGGAGAGCGCCTCGAGGCCCATCGCACCCGAGCCCGCGAAGAGGTCGAGCACGGCGGTGTCGTCGACCGGGCCGATCAGGTTGTAGGCCGCCTCGCGGACGCGGTCGCCCGTGGGGCGCGTCGTCTCGCCTTTCGGGGCGGCGATTCGTGCGCCGCGGCGCTCACCGGCGATGATCCTCACCGGGGCAGCGTATTCGGGATTGCGCCTCTGACGTGCAGGTTCACCGCAACGGCGACCGATCAGGCAAGCCGATCGAGGAGCTCGCGCGGTGAGACGATCGGATACCGGGCGGCGAGGTCGAGTAGGTGCCGGTCGCCGCTGGAGCAGGCGCCGGTCACCGGCGAGCGTCAGCGCGGCCCGGCCCTGTGTTCCACGGACCGCAGGTGCACGGCGCTCGGCTCAGGATCGCCCACGTGCTCGGACTCGCCGAACACGCGATCGACGGCCTCTGCGAGGAGGCCCTCCGCTCCCAGGGAACCGGCTGCGCGGCGAGCGTGCTCGAGAAGGTCGGTGTCCTGCCGCAGCCGCGTGAAGTGGAGATCGGAGAGGCCCGACTGGCGGGCGCCGAGCAGCTGGCCCTCGCCGCGGATCTCGAGGTCGCGCTCGGCGAGCTCGAAGCCGTCGCTCGTCTGCACCATCGCCTCGAGGCGGTCGTGGGCGACGTCGGTCAGCTCCTCCTTCGGTCCCGAGACGAGCAGGCAGTACGACTGCTCCGCCCCACGCCCGACGCGGCCGCGGAGCTGGTGGAGCTGGGCGAGGCCGAAGCGGTCGGCCTCCTGCACGATCATGATCGTCGCGTTCGGCACGTCGACGCCGACCTCGATCACGGTCGTCGCGACGAGCACGTCGAGCTCCCCCGCCTTGAAGGCCGACATGATCGAGCGCCGCTCCGCCGGCTTCAGCCGACCGTGGAGGCAGCCGACGCGGAAGTCCTTCAGCTCGGCCCGGCGCAGCCGCTCCGCCTCGTCCTCGGCCGCACGTGCAACGGTCGTCTCCGACGCCTCGATCAGCGGGCAGACGACGTACGCCTGGCGGCCGTCGCGAAGGTGCCGCGTCAGCCGCTCGTAGGCCTCGGAGCTGCGGTCGTCGGTGACCCAGGCGGTGACGATCGGCTTGCGGTTCGCGGGAGGAGCCGTGATCTCGGAGACGGAGAGATCGCCGTAGACCGTGAGCGCGAGCGTGCGCGGGATCGGCGTCGCGGTCATGTGGAGCACGTGCGGGCTGCGCCCCTCGGCGAGCGCCGAGCGCTGCTCGACGCCGAAGCGGTGCTGCTCGTCGACGACGGCAACCGCGAGGTCGCGGAAGCCGACCTCCTTCTGGATCAGCGCGTGCGTGCCGACCGCGATCTGCACGTCGCCCGAGGCGATCAGCTGGCGAACGTTGGCGTGCTCCTTGGCAGTGAGCGCGCTCGTGAGCAGGGCGACGCGCACGCCGAGCTCGGTGCAGATGCCCTCGATCGTGAGGAAGTGCTGCTCGGCGAGCACCTCCGTCGGTGCCATCAGCGCGCCCTGCCGCCCTGCCTCGACGGCGCGCAGCAGTGTCGCGAGGGCGACGACCGTCTTGCCGGAGCCGACGTCGCCCTGCAGCAGTCGCTGCATGGGTGTCGTGCGGGCGAGGTCGTGGTCGATCTCCTCGATTGCGTGGTCCTGTGCGTCGGTAAGGGTGAAGGGGAGAACCTCGCGGTACCGCCGCAGGAGGTCGCCCGCGGGAGGCAGGGCCTCTGCCACGAGAAGTTCCCGCTCGGCCGCCCGGCGGGCAAGCGCAAGCTGGAGGACGAGGAGCTCGTCGAAGGCGAGGCGCCGCCGGCCGACCTCCGCCTCCTCGAGCGAACGCGGCCGGTGCAGCGCGACGAGCGCATCGGCCCGCAGTGGCAGCCGCTCGGCGGTCGCAAGCTCGGCCGGCAGTGCATCGCCCTCGGCCCGCGCGAGCTCGAGCGCTGCCCCCACGAGGGTACGCAGCTGCTTCTGGGCAAGCGCCTCGCTGGCCGGGTAGACCGGCGCGTAGTCGGCGGTCTCCGTGACCTCGCCGAGGTCGTAGCTCGCGACCTGAAAGCCGAAGCGGCTCGGCTTCCCGCGCAGCCGCACGCGGGTGCCGGGAGTGAGCTGCGCCTCGAGCCAGGGCTGGTTGAACCAGTTGGCCTTGATCTCGCCGGTGTCGTCGGCGACCCGGGCCGTGAGGATCCGCAGCCTGCCGCGGCCACGCCGCGAGGTCACGCCGAGCACGACCCCCTCGATCACGGCCTCCTCCTCGCCGAAGAGGTCCCGGATCGCGCGCTCGTCGATCGGCCGCTCGTAGCGGCGAGGGCGGTGCCCGAGCAGGTCGCCGACGGTGCGGAGGCCGAGCTTCGCCAGGCGGCCGCGCACCGCAGGGCCGACCCTCGGCAGCGTCTCGACACCGGCGTCGAGCGCCTCCGGTCGTGGAGCGCTGCGTGGACGAGGCCAGCGGGGCGGCGGGTCCACGCCGGCGAAGCCGACGGGGAGCCGGATCTCTGTGAGCGCGCGTGGCACCGGGATCGAGTATAGGACCGGCGGCGGCGGCGGCGACAGGCTTCAGCCTGTCGTCCGGGCCCGCGTCCGGGCCCCGAGTCCAGGCCCCGAGTCCGAGCCTCAGGCCGCCGGCAACCGCACGACGGCCTCCAGCCCTCCACCCGCCGCGTCCCGGAGCTCGATCGTGCCCCCGTCGACCTCGACGAGCCGCCGGGCGATCGCGAGCCCGAGGCCGGAGCCACCCGAGCCCGAGCCTGCGCGCCAGAAGCGGTCGAAGGCGCGCGCCTTCTGCTCGGCCGTCATCCCCGGGCCTTCGTCGGCAACGCGAAGCTCGACGAGCTCCCCTGGCGCCTGCGTCACCCAGATCGTGATCGTCGAGCTCTCGGGCGCGTGCAGCAATGCGTTCGAGAGGAGGTTGTCGAAGACCTGGGCGGCCCGGTCGGGGCCGACTCGCGCTCTCGCAGGCACCGGGGGCCTGGAGCTGGAGTCGCACCTCGCCGGCCGTCGGTCGCCAGGCGTCGATCCGGGCGGATGCCACTTCGGCGAGGTCGACCGCCTCGGCCGGCGCGGTGCCTGCGTCGGCGCGAGCCAGGGCGAGCAACTCGTCGACGAGACCCGAGAGCCGCTCGACCTCGGTCTCGGCAGCGTCGAGGCTTGCCCGGCCGCCGTCGCCGACGTGGCGCTCGAGGTTCTCGAGCCGCAGGCGCAACGCCGTCAGCGGCGTGCGAAGCTCGTGCGATGCGTCCGCGACGAACTCCTTCTGGACGGAGACGAGCCCGTCGACCCGGGCCACCATGTCGTTGAACTCGAGCGCCAGCCGCCGCAGCTCGGGCGGCGCCTCGGGGACGGGCGCCCGCGCCGAGAGGTCTCCCGCACCTGCCTCCGCCGCGGCCACCTCGAGCCCTGCGAGCGGGCGTCGGATCCAGCGGGCGAAGCTGAGGCCGATCAGCGCCGCCAGCCGCCAGCACGACGACGGCGATCCCGGCGAGCGCGAGCCAGTAGTTGCGCACCCGCCGGTCGACCTCCGAGGTCGGGTACGTGATGCGGACTGCTCCGTGGATCGTGCCGCCCGAGGCGACCGGCACAGCCACGTAGAGGAGGTCGTAGCCGAGCGTGCTCGAGCGGACGGGTGCCCGTCGCGACGTCGCCGCGGAGCGCCGCCCGGAACTCGGGCCGCGTCGCAGAAGTCCCGCCGGGCCGGAGTGGGCGAGGAGCCGAGTCGACGACCGAGATGCCCTGCCTGTCCGTGATCACGACGCGGGCGCCGGTGTCGGCGGCGTAGCGCCGGCCGAGCGCCTTGATCGCCCGCAGGTTCGACGTCGGGGCATCACCCTCGAGCGTGCTCTCGGCGAGCGAGGCGATCGCGACCGCGTCCCGCTCGACCTTGGCCGTCAGCTGGGCACGCTCGCCGCGCGCGTTGACGAAGCCGAGCGGCACCTCGAGCATCGCGAGGACGACGACTGCGAGCGACAGGTAGCTGATCAGCAGGCGGCGCGTCATGCGCGCAGCCGCAGGCCGATCCCACGCACGGTCTCGATCAGCGTCGGATCGCCGAGCTTCTTCCGCAGTGCGGCGACGTGCACGTCGACGGTCTTCGACGAGCCGTACCAGGTGGTGTCCCACACCTCGCGCAGGATCCTCTGCCGGTCGACGACGACGCCGGGCTCGGAGGCGAGCAGCGCCAGCAGGTCGAACTCCTTCAGGGTGAGCTGGAGCTCCCGCCCGCCGAGCGTCGCCCGCCTCGCGGGGACGTCCACTTCGAGCTCGCCGGCGACGAGCGTCGTCGCGCTCCGCGGCGCGGCCGGACGTGCGCCGCGAGACGGCGCGGATCCGCGCCACGAGCTCGCGCAGGCCGAACGGCTTGACGACGTAGTCGTCGGCACCGAGCTCGAGGCCGACCACGCGGTCGATCTCCTCTCCCTTCGCGGTGACCATGATGATCGGTACGTCCGAACGGGCGCGGAGCTCGCGGCAGACGGTGAACCCGTCGATGTCGGGGAGCCGGACGTCGAGCAGGACGAGGTCGACGGGAGGGGCGTCGAGGGCGGCCTGCCCGGTGGCAACACGCGTCACCTCGAATCCCTCGGCGCGGAGGCCCTCGACGAGCGGCTCTGCGATCGAGTCTTCGTCCTCGACGACGAGCAGATGCATGGAGTGATCGTAGGGTGCGAATCCTCTCCGCGCAGGATCTCCGCCCGAGTCCTTGCGAAGTCCTTGCCTTCTCCTGGCCCGGTCATTGCCGGGGCAGCCCTACCTTCAGGGGGCAATCTCAACCGGAGGTCTCACAATGAACCGCACTCGCGCACTCATCGTCTCACTCGCCGTCGGCCTCGCAGCGGTCGCAGGGGTCTTCGCGCTCGGGAACACCCTCTCCCTCGGCAACCAGGCGCACGCCTCGACGAACAAGCAGGTCGCGCAGCGCACCGCCCAGCTCGACCGATACGAGGCGTCGCTCCGCAAGGCGCTCGCACAGAAGCCGCCGGCCCTGCCGCCCGTGCCCGCCGCAGCGACGGTCACCCCGTCGCCGCAGAGTGCCGTCAGCACCCCCGTCCAGAGCGCCGCTCCCGTGCGCGTCGTCTACCACCGCCCGCCGCCCGTCGTCGTGACCGAGCACCGCGCCGGCGGAGAGCACGAGGATGACGGAGAGCACGAATCGGAATTCGAAGGGGCTGAGCAGGATGACTGATACGAGCCATCGCCTCTACGCGATCGTCATCGCGGTCGTCGTCTTCTTCCTGAGCTGGGCAGCCGTCGCCGCACAGCCCTGGGCCACCACGAGCACCGACCCACGACTCGCCGTGCTCGCGCAGCGTGAGCAACGGCTGCGGGCCGACGCGAAGCTCGTCCAGCAGGTCGTCGACGCCCGGACCGCCACGTACCGGCAGGCGCTGAGAGCCCGCAAGGCGCAGATCGCGGCCGCCGAGGCACAGGCGGCGGCTGCACAGGCTCGATCGCTGCAGGTGGCGCAGTCGACCCCGGGGCCTGCTTCGGCTTCGCAGTCCGCCGCGGCGCCCAGCGTCCGCGTCGTCAACCTCCCGCCGCTCACGGTCACACGGACGTCGTGATGCTCCGGCGAGCCTTCAGGGCAATGGGCACGGACGTGGAGCTGCTGCTCGACGCAGAGCCCGGCGAGCGCGCAGACCGCGCGCTCGACCGGGCCGAGGAGGAGTTCGAGCGGCTCGAGCAGATGATGTCCCGGTTCCGGGACGATTCCGAGCTCTCGCGGCTCAACCGAGACGGAGTCGTCGACGACGCGAGCCGGGATCTCGTTCGGGTCGTCGAGCTCGCACTCGCTGCCCGCGAGGCAACCGGCGGACGATTCGACCCAACCGTCCATGACGCTGTCGTCGCTGCCGGCTACGACCGCACGTTCGACGCGGTGGCCCCGGATGCGGCCTGCCGCGGCGGCTGCGCCGCCGGCTCGTTGCGGCGGCGGTGTCCGCGTCGACGGGGCGACGGATCGCGCTCGACCCGGGCAGCCACCTCGACCTCGGCGGGATCGGCAAGGGCTACGCAGTCGACCGCGTCGCCGAGCTCCTCGCCGTCGCTCGGCCCCTGCCTCGTCAACGCCGGTGGCGATCTTGCCGTCCGCGGCGGCTCGTGGCCCGTCGGAGTCACCGACGACCTCACGCTCGAGCTGACGCACGGCGGCATCGCCACCTCCGGACGAGACCGGCGCCGCTGGCTTCGAGACGGCGAGGAGCGGCATCACCTCATCGATCCGTCGACCGGGCGGCCCGCGGCGGCCACGGCGACGCCTCTCCGCGTGACCGTCGTGGCCGGCTCCGCAGCCGCAGCCGAGGTGGCCGCCAAGGCAGCGTTCCTCGGAGCCGACATCGATCTCCCTCACGTCGTCGTCACCGACGACGGCAGGACCATCCTGGCAGGAGGCCTGGCATGAAGCACGACCCGACGTTCTGGCTGCTCGCGCGTGCAGGCGGGCTCACCGCCTACGTGATGCTGACGATGTCCGTCCTCGCAGGGCTCATGGTCAAGTCGCGCCCGTTCAAGGCTCTCAAGCCGGCAGCCGTCACCGACCTGCATCGCATCCTCGCGATGCTCGGCCTCGGGGCACTTGCAGGACATGCCGCCGCGCTCGTGCTCGATACGACCGTGAAGGTGAGCATCCCGGGGCTCTTCATCCCGGGCCTCGTCTCGTACCGGCCCGTCTGGACGTCGTTCGGGATTCTCGCCGCCGAGATGATGGTGCTCGTCTACG
The DNA here is from genome assembly GCA_963792455.1 of uncultured Thermoleophilia bacterium. GTDB lineage: Bacteria > Actinomycetota > Thermoleophilia > Gaiellales > Gaiellaceae > Gaiella. The sequence continues at coordinate 580,935 of CAWBWA010000010.1, read as the reverse complement.
CCTCGTTCTCGATGCGCAAGCGGATCGGCCCGAAGAACTGGCGGCGCCTGCACTGGGCGACCTACGCGATCTTCGGAGCTGCGACCGTCCACGGAATCGCAGCGGGGACCGACACCACTCGGCCGTGGGCGTTCACGCTCTACGTCCTCGCCGTCGGCTCGGTCGCAGCGGCGGCCAGCTGGCGATTCCTCGTGCCGCCCACACCTGCACGGGGACGCCGCAGGATCACTCCGGCAAGAGAGGTCACACCACGACAAGGAGAGCAGGCAGCATGAGCACCTACCGCATCGAGATCGACCGTTCGCTGTGCAGCGGATTCGGCAGCTGCGTGACCGATGCTCCCGGCGTCTTCGCGCAGGACGACACCGGCACGGCAACGCTGCTCGTCGCCGAGACGGACGACGACGCGGTGCTCGACGCCGCCGGATCGTGCCCCATGGGGGCGATAGCCGTGTACGACTCCGCGACGGGCGAGCAGGCGGCATGAACGGCGTCGTGATCGTCGGCGCCGGACTGGCAGGCTCGCGCTGTGCCGAGGCCCTCCGCGCCGGAGGTTGCGAGCTCCCCGTCACGATCGTCGGGGCGGAGCCCATCGCACCCTACGAGCGGCCGGCGCTGAGCAAGGAGTTCCTCGCCGGCAAGCGGCTGGAGGCCGATCTGCTCCTGCGCCCCCCTGGCTCCTGGGGCGACCGCGACATCGACCTCAGGCTGAACGCGACCGTCGAGCGCATCGACCTGCGACGGAGGCTCGTCCTCATCCGGGGGCGCGAGCTCCCGTGGACACACCTCGTGCTCGCAACCGGTGCCCGCGCCCGTCCGCTACCCGGTGTCGGTTTGCCCAACGTCCATCACCTGAGGACGCTCGCCGATGCCGTGCGTCTCCGGGCTGCGATCCGGCCCGGCTCGAGGCTTGTCGTCATCGGTGCCGGCTTCGTCGGAGCGGAGGTCGCTTCGACAGCGATCGGGCTGGAAGCGAGCGTCTCGATGATCGAGGTCGAAACGGCCCCGCTCGCCCGCGTCGCGGGCGCCGAGGTGGGTCATCTCCTCGCCGCCCGCTGGCGGGCTGAAGGCGTCGCGCTTCACCTCGGAGCGCAGATCGAACGCGTCGAGCCGGACAGGGTCGACCTCGCCGACGGGACGTCGCTTCCCTACGACGCGCTCCTCGTGGCAATCGGGGCCGAGCCTGCCGCCGGCCTGCTCGTCGATCGCGGCGGGATCACCACCGACGCGTGCGGGCGCACCGCCCACGAGGGAGTGTTCGCTTGCGGAGACGTTGCGAGCTTCGGCGGTCGCCGCGTCGAGCACTGGACGAGCGCCTCGGGGCAAGCGGGTGCAGTCGCCTCGGCGATCCTCGGAGCTCCCAGGCCGTATACCGCGACCCCGTACTTCTGGTCTGATCAGTTCGGGCTCCGTCTCCAGATGGTGGGGACGACGGCCGGCTGGGCGAACGTCGAGCTGGACGGCGGGCCGGAGTCGTTCCGGGCGCGGTATGTCGACGCGGAAGGAAGGCCCGTCGCAGTCCTGCTCGGCAACCGGCCGGCCGAAGTGGCGACCGCACGACGCGAGCTCGCGAGCGCGGCGTAACCTGTGGACATGCGAGGCGTGGCAGCGGGCTCTTCTCGGAGCGCTTCTCGTCGGGGCGGTGGCGGTCGCGGGGATCGCCCTCAACTTCACGCTGCTCCGGCTGACCCAGGACTCGCACGACCCGGTCGGCAAGCTGAGCCCCCGCGCGGTGTTCACGGGGACACGAACGGACACGGACGGCCGGCGACGACGACCGCGACGACGGGAACCACCGACGAACTACCCCGCCAGGACGACGGGCACGGAGCCGAAGACGACGACGACTAGTCGTCCTGGAACCAGAAGAAGCCGACGGCGCCAGGGCCGGCGTGCGTGCCGACGACGGCGCCGAGGTTCTCGACGAGCTCGATCTCCGCCTGGGGCCGCGCCTCGAGCGCGAGCGCGGAGATGTCGTCCACCCACTCCGGTGCGTCGGCGTGCGCGATCGCGACCCTGAGGCCCGGGCGATCCTCGGTCGCCTCCTCGAACAGGCGGCGGAACTCGGCCAGCGCCTTCTGGCGGCCTCGCACCCGGCCGACCGGCACGACGACGCCATCCTCGCAGGACAGGATCGGCTTCACGTTCAGCAGAGCGTCCGGCGAGCGCCTGGGCCTTGCCGATCCGCCCACCCTTCTGCAGGTACTCGAGCGTGCCGACCGTGAAGACGACCGTGTTGTCCCGCTTGAAGCGGTCGATCAGCTCCTCGAGCTCGCCGTCCGTCGTGCCACGGGCGAGACGCCGCTCGATCGCGAGCGCGAGCATCGCGACCGCGAGCGAGGCGGTCTCCGAGTCGACGAGCCGGATCCGGTCGGCGCCGGCGATCCCGGCAGCCTGCACCGCGGACTGGAAGGTGCCCGAGAGCTTCTGGGACAGGTGGAGCGAGTAGATGCGGTCGTACCGCGCAAGATCCTCGTACGCGCGCAGGAACTCGCCGGGTGTCGGCTGCGAGGTGGTCGGCAGCGCCGTAGCGCCCTTCAGGCGCTCGTAGAAGTCGCGCCCGGAGATGTCCGACGTGGTCGAGGAAGTCCTCGCTGCCGAAGAGGACGTGCAGCGGCACGACCCGGATGTTGTCGAAGCGCTCACGGGCCTTCGCCTCCGGATAGTCGGAGGTCGAGTCGAGCACGATCGCGGTGTTCTCTGACGTCAGGTGCACGGAGTCGACTCCCCTGGCTCGATTGCGGAACGGATTGCCCGGACGAGGTCGTCGATCGGCCTGCCCTTCTCGATCAGTCCGACGGCGCCGGCGGCGAGCACCGCGTCACGGTCGGCAGCGGTCGCCTCCGCGGTGAGGCACAACACCGCTGCACCGGGCGCAGCAGCGAGCACGGCGGCGGTCGCCTCGGCCCCGTCGAGGCCGGGCAGCCTGAAATCCATCAGGACGACGGCCGGATCGAGGGCCTCCGCGGCCGCGGCGGCCTCACGACCGTCCGCAACGGAGCCGACGATCTCGAGACCGTCCCGACCGTCGAGCAGCAGCTCGAGGGTCGAGCGGTACACGTCGTTGTCCTCGACGAGCAGCACCCGGACCGCCATCCTCACTCCGCCGAGAGCAGCAACGGGTAATGCGGCTGGCCCCCGGCGTGGATCTCGATCTCGACGTCGGGGTGGCGGACACCGATCTCGCTGACGAGCGTCTGGAGCTGCGGCTCGTCCGCCCCCGTGAGCAGCGTCAGGATCTCCCGCCCCCCGTCGAGGAGGCGCTCCGCCACCGCTCCGGCAACGGAGTCGAAGCTCTGCCCGCTGGCGACGGCGGCGCCGTCTGCGAGCCCGAGCCACGCCCCCTTCCGCACCTCGATCCCGTCGAGGGTCACGTCGCGCGAGGCGATCGTGATCTCGCCGGTGGCGAGGCCTTCCAGGGCCTGCGCCATCGTTCGTCTCGTTCTCGGCTGCCGGGGACTCCGGGTCGTACCCGACCATCGCGGCGAGCCCTGCCTGCAGCGTCCGCGTCGGCAGCACCCGCATCGGCTTGTTCACGAGCTCCACGGCCTGCTCGGCGCTGAGGATCACGTTCGAGTTGTTCGGGAGCACGATCACCTCGGTGGCGGGCGTGGCATCGACGGCGGCGACGATCTCCTCGGTGGACGGGTTCATCGTCTGGCCGCCCTCGATCACCCGGGTCGCCCGCAGGCTCTCGAAGAGGCGGCGGTTGCCCTCTCCGGGGGCGACGACGACGATTCCGGTCTCGAGCGTGGGGAGACCTGCCATGGATCCGACCGACAGGCGTTCCTCGCGCTCGAGCGTCTGCCGGTGCATGTCGGCGATCTCCACCCCGTCGATCGTGCCGCCTGCCGTTCCGAGACTCAGCGCCGCCCCGGGGTCGTCGGTGTGGACGTGGACCTTGAGCGCGGACGGATCGCCCACGACGAGCAGCGAGTCGCCGAGCAGCTCGAGCTCGCGCTCGAGCCCGTCGACATCGAGCCCGTGACCTTCGATCACGAACACGGTGCAGTAGCGGAACTCCGAGAGCTCCTGGTGCATCGCGTCGACCGAGAGCAGGACCGAGCCTCGTGGGCACGTCGGGTATCGGCTCGCCGGCGACGGCAGCCCGCACGCCGCGGATGATCTCGAGCAGCCCCGCCCCGCCGGCATCGACGACTCCTGCCTCCTTCAGCACCGCGAGCTGCTCGGGCGTACGCGCGAGCGACTCCTCACCCCGGGCGACGATGAGGGTGAGCAACTCGAGACGCTCGAGCTCCCTCGCCTCCGGTGACTCCGCCGCTTCGGCCATCTCGCGGATCACGGTCAGCATCGTTCCCTCGACCGGACGCCGGACGGCCCTGTAGGCAGCGTCGCTCGCGGAGCGGAAGGCACGCGCCACCATCGGCTCGTCGATCGAATCGCGCTCGCCGAGGACGTCTGCGAACCCGCGCACGATCTGGCTGAAGATGACCCCCGAGTTGCCGCGGGCGCCCATCAGCGCCGCCCGGGAGAGCTCGTGCGCGACCGCCTCGTGCCCGTCGGCGGTCGACTTCTCGAGCGCATCCACGATGGCCCGCACCGTGAGCGTCAGGTTCGTGCCCGTGTCGCCATCGGGAACCGGATAGACGTTGAGGTCGTCGATCCGCTGCTGGTTCGCCTCGAGGTTGAGCAGCGCCTGACGAGCGATCTCGCGGGCCCGGTCGAGGTTCACGACGAGCGCCTGACGTCCTCGATGCGCACCTCGACGGCGGCGACCGAGAGGCCCGTCTGCCGCTCGACCTCGTAGGCGACACGGGTGCGGACCGTCGCGGCGACCTCGGCGAGGTTGAGACCGTACTCGACGATCACGTGGAGGTCGATCTCGATGCCGCCGTCGCGCGCCTTCACGTCGATGCCGTCCGTGAGCCGGTCGCGGCCCGGGAGGCGCGGGAAACGCCTGCCGGCCATGCCCACGATGCCGTAGCTCTCGGCAGCGACATGACCGACGACCTGCGCGATCGCCTCCGCCGAGACGGAGATCCGTCCGAGGTCGGTCGTGCGCGCGAGATGGGTGCTCTTGTCCACGCCGCGAGGTTAGACGACGGCCGGGCCGTCGGGGGTTACATCGGGCTGAAAGCCCGGCGACAGGCTGAAGCCTGTCGCCGGCCTAGATGGCCTTCGTGACCTTGCCGGCCTTGAGGCAGCGGGTGCAGACGTAGGCGCGCGTCGCCTTGCCGTCGAGCATCATCCGGACGCGCTGCAGGTTCGGGTTGAAGCGACGCTTGGTCGCCACCATCGAGTGGCTCCGGTTGTTCCCGAAGCCCGGCTTCTTCCCGCAGAGTGAGCAGATCTTGGACATGCGGCCTGGGATAGTACCGGAAGCGGGTTACCGCGCTGCCGCTGCCCGCAGGTTGGCGAACAGGTCGGCCATCTCGAGGCCGGTGCGAACGGCCTCCGCCCCCTTCTCGGTGCGGCTCTCGGCCTGGTCGGCGCGGTCGAGCGTGAGCAGTCCGAAGGCGACCGGGACGCCGGTTTCGATGCCGGCGAGTTGCAGGCCGCTGGCGGCTTCGCTCGAGACGTAGTCGAAATGCGGCGTGTCGCCGCGGATGACGCAACCGAGGGCGACGATGCAGGCGAACCTGCGGGTCTTCGCCAGTGCCATTGCGGCCAACGGCAGCTCGAACGCGCCGGGAACCGGCATCACCGTGACGGCGTCATGTGCGACGCCGCAGGCCTCCAGCTCGGCGAGCGCCGACTCGAGCAGCCGTGTCGTCACGTCTCCGTTGAACCGGGCCACGACCACCCCGACGGCGCGGCGCTCTCCGGCTGCCTCACCCTCGAGCACGGAGTACCCCGGTGGCACCGTCAGCTCGCCCGGAGCATGCTCCGTCGTGGCCGAGACGTGGTCGGCGAGCGGCGGCGGCGCGGCCATCACGGGCGCGTCGGCCTCGGGCTCGATCGTGCCGGCCTCCGCGTGCGCCTCCGATGCGGCGCTGTCGAGGTCGCCCTCGGCGCTGTCGGGTCGCCTCGTCGGCCCCGTCGTCCCCATCGGCGACCACGTCAGCCGCGGGCCAGCCGTCGAGCACGTTCTCGCTGGAGGCGTCGAGGTCGGATCCGTCCGCCTCCCCGCTCGGCGCCTGCGCTGCGGTGTCGTCGCCGGTCGCGAGCTCCTCGGGCGCGTCGTCCCAGCGCGGTGTCTCGAAGCGATCGCTCATCGTGGCAGCCTAGATGCCATCGGATCAGGAGCTCTCGGGGTCGAACCGCACGCGCTGGTGGTGCTCACGCAGCCCGATCGTGTGCCCCATCTTGTCGCGCTTCGAATCGAGGTACCCCTGGTTCTCCGGGTTGGGCTCGATCTCGATCGGCTCCTGCGAGACGACGGACAACCCGAAGCCGGAGATCCCGGTGATCTTCTGCGGATTGTTGGTGAGGACGCGGATCGTGGTCAGGCCGAGGTCGGCGAGGATCTGAGAGCCGATGCCGTACTCGCGCACGTCGGCGGCGAACCCGAGCCGGAGGTTCGCTTCGACGGTGTCGAGGCCCTGCTCCTGGAGCTCGTAGGCGCGCAGCTTGTTCAGCAGCCCGATCCCCCGCCCCTCCTGGGCGAGATAGAGGAGGACGCCCAGTCCCTCTTCCTCCATGCGCCGCAGCGCCCAGTCGAGCTGCTCGCCGCAGTCGCAGCGCTGCGAGTGGAAGACGTCGCCGGTGAGGCATTCCGAATGAACGCGGACCAGGACGTCCTGGGCGCCGTCGACGTCGCCCTTGACGAGCGCGACGTGGTGCTTGCCCGTGAGCACCTCCTCGTAGGCGACCGCCTGGAAGACGCCGATCGCGGTCGGCAGCCGAACCGAGGCCACGCGCTGGACGAGGTTCTCGTGCCCGCGCCGGTACTCGATCAGGTCGGCGACAGTGACCATCTTGAGCCCGTGGTGCTCGCAGTACCCGGTCAGGTCGGCCACCCTGGCCATCGTTCCGTCCTCGTTCATGATCTCGCAGACGACCCCCGCGGGGGCGAGGCCGGCGAGGCGCGCGAGGTCGACGGCGGCCTCGGTCTGTCCCGATCGCTGGAGGACGCCGCCCGTGCGGGCGCGGAGCGGGAAGACGTGGCCGGGCTGAACGAGGTCGTGGGCGGTCGACGTCGGATCGATCGCGACCTGGATCGTGTGGGCGCGGTCGTGGGCCGAGATCCCCGTGGAGACACCCTCCCGGGCCTCGATCGAGACGGTGAACGCGGTGCCGAAGGGCGTCTCGTTCTGGTCGGTCATCTGACGCAGGCCGAGCTCCTCACAGCGCTCCGGCGTGAGGCAGAGGCAGATCAGCCCGCGTGCATGCGTCGCCATGAAATTGACCGCCTCGGGCGTGACGAACTGGGCGGCGATCGTGAGGTCTCCCTCGTTCTCGCGATCCTCGTCGTCGACGACGACGACGAACCTGCCCGCGCGGATCTCCTCGATCGCCTCCTCGACGGTCGAGAAGACGGAGCTCGGGGCGTCGGTGCTCACCGGGGCATCGTACCCTGGCGGGCGCTCTGAGCCTACGCCTGTCGCGTGTGCGGCTCGAGCAGGCGCTCGACGTAGCTTCGCGAGCATGTCGACCTCGAGATTGACCCGCTGCCCGGGCACGAGCCGCGACAGCGTCGTCTCGGCAATCGTGTGGGGGATCAGGGCGATGCCGAACGCGTCGTCGTGCAGCTCGGCGATCGTCAGCGAGACCCCGTCGACCGTGATCGATCCCTTCTCGACGCAGTAGCGGAGGGTGTCGGCGGTGGCCTCGACGATCACGCGCAGCCCCTCTCCCTCGGCCTCGATCGACTGCACGCTGCCGATCCCGTCGACGTGGCCCTGAACGATGTGCCCGCCCATCGGATCGCCGGCCCGCAGCGCCGGCTCGAGGTTGACGGCCGAGCCACGGACGAGCTCGCCGAGGGTCGACCGGGAGAGCGTCTCGGGGACCGCGTGGAAGGTCAGGCGTTCGTTCTCGACCTTCTCGGCCGTCAGGCAGACGCCGTTGATCGCGACCGAGCCGCCGACGTCGACGAGCCCGGCCGTCGCCGGGGCCTCGAGCTCGAGCCGAACGCCCTCTGCGCCGCCGCTGACGGCGACGACCGACCCGACCTCACGGACGATGCCGGTGAACATGCCGGGAAGGCTACAGAGGCTCGCGCAGGTAGGCCTCGACGAGCAGGTCGTCCCCGCTCGGTACGGCCGAGACGTGGAGGAGCGACCGCGGCGCCGCGAGGTCGCCGAGGAACCGCGGCCCGTCACCCGAGAGCGTCGGTGCCACGAACAGGAGCAGCTCGGTCGACCAGCCCTGCCTCGAGGAAGGCCGTCGCGAGCGTCGGCCCGCCCTCGAGCAGGAGCGACTGGACGCCCTCCGCCGCGAGTTGCCCGAGCTCCTCGCCGAGGCCGCCGGAGCGCAGCTCGAGCCCGGAGTCGGCCGGGAGCGGCCCGCGCCCGAAGGCGAGCCGCCGGGGCTGCCGCAGCACCGGCACGTCCCGTGCGTCGAGCCGTGGCGCATCCGCCCGCACGGTCCCCATGCCGACGGCAACGGCGTCCGAGGCGGCGCGGAGCTCGTGCACGCGCCGCCGCGACGCCTCGCCGGTCACCCAGCGAGCCCCCGGGACCGTCACCCGCCCGTCGACCGTCAGCGCGGCCTTGTACGTGACGAACGGGCGTCCGAGCGCCTTCCACGTGCGCCAGGCCTCGTTCTGTCGCCGCGCCTCGAAGCGATCGTCGAGCTCGACGGCGACGCCGGCCCCGCGAAGCTGCTCGAGGCCGCCTGAGGCCTCGGAGCTCGGGTCGCGGCAGCCCGCGACGACACGTGCGATGCCCGCCTCGACGACTGCGTCGACACACGGCGGCGTCTTCCCGTGATGGGCGCAGGGCTCCATGGTCACGTAGAGCGTCGCCCCACGGGCACGCTCGGCAGCAGCCGCGAGTGCGACGATCTCGCCGTGGCGTCCGCCGTAGGCCTCCGTCACGCCCTCCCCGACGATCTTCCCGTCGGCGACGACGACGGCGCCGACCGTCGGGTTCGGATACGCGGCACCCGCCGCCGCGCCCGCCAGCTCGAGCGCGCGGTCGAGGCTCATGCCGCTGCTGCAGCGATCCGACGGTAGGCAGCGGCGGGGTCGGGATCGGCGAAGACGGCGCTTCCGGCGACGAACAGGCGTCGCACCCGCCGCCCGCACCGCCGCGACGTTCGCCTCGCCGACGCCACCGTCGACCTGGATCGGGACGTCGACCAGGGACGCGAGCTCCTCGATCCTGCCGTAGGCCTCGGGCATGAACGGCTGTCCCGAGTAGCCCGGCACGATGCTCATGCAGAGCATCATCTCCGCCCGGGCCTCGCGGGCGAAGGCAACGGCGTCGACGACCTGAGTGTCCGGGTTGAACGCGACGCCGACGGCGAGCCCGAGCGCCCGCGCCGCGTCCGCCACGCCGCCGGGGATCGTTCGTCGCCTCGACGTGGAAGGTGACGGAGTCGGCGCCGGACTCGGCGAACTCGGCGAAGTGATGGGCAGGGTCGGCGACCATGAGATGACAGTCGAGGATGCCGCCCGCCGCGTGGATCAGCGGCGCGATCGAGCGGAGCACGACCGGCCCGATCGTCACCGGCGGGATGAAGTGCCCGTCTCCGACGTCGAAGTGGAAGATGCGGCACCCGGCACCGAGGAGCGCGTCGATCTGCTCACCGAGCCGGGTGAAGTCGGCGGCGTAGAGCGACGGTGCGACCTCGCGCCCGTCCCGGATCCACGTCGACCAGCCCATACGGCGATCCTAACGCCGCTCCGGCGCGAGACCTCGCGACAGCTCCGTCGCAACCCGTCTGCTCACGGCACGCGGAGGCGCGCGATGAAGAACCCGCTCGTGCCGTGCACGTGCGGCAGCGTCTGCAGGAACTCGGGACGGGTCGGGTCGACGGAACTGCGGCCACGCGTCCGCGAGCGAGTCGGTCGACGGCGAGCCCCGCGGCGTCGACGACGGCCTCGGCCTCGTCACGGTTCACGGTGCAGACGGAGTAGACGATCGTGCCGCCGGGGCGTACCCGCGCGGCAGCGGCCGTCAGCAGCTCGAGCTGCAGCTCGGGCAGCGGCTGGGAGCGCCAGCGGAGGTCGGGCCGGGCGGCGAGCACGCCGAGCCCCGAGCACGGGGCGTCGACGAGCGCCCGGTCGAAACCGGTCAGGTCGTCCGGGAGCGCGCGGCCGTCGGCGCAGACGACCGTGACGTTCTCGGCGCCGAGACGGCGGACGTTCTCCTCGAGCTCGCGCGCACGGGCCGCGTTCACCTCGACCGCGACGACCTCTCCCGCGAGCATCGTCGCCTTGCCGCCCGGCGCGGCGCAGAGATCGAGCACCCGCTCGGCGGCGACCGACGCGACCGAGAGGCCCGCGAGCTGCGAGCCGGTGCTCTGCGGCCAGACCCGGCCTTCGGCGAGGGAGCGCTCGTCCACGTGCTCGACGTGCCAGGCGCCCGGGACATCGGGGTCGGGCGTGCCCTCGATCTCGCCACGCACGAGCCGGACGACGGTGGGTGGCGCCTCGTTCTGCGCCCGCATCAGCGCCCGCGCGCCCTCCGCGCCGAGATCGCGCCACCACGTCTCCGCCACCCAGTCGGGATACGAGTGCGCGAGCGCGGCCTCCTGCCAGGTCGAGTCCGGCAGTGCCTCGACGCACGCCCTGCCCTCGTCCGCGAGCCGTCGCAGCACGGCGTTCGTGAACGGGACCGCACGCTCGAGCCGCGCCCGGCGCACGAGCTCGACGGACTCGTTCACGGCCGCGTAGCGCGGCACCCCGTCGAGGAAGGCGAGCTGGAAGGCGCCGAGCCGCAGGGCCGCGCGCACGGGCGCGTCGAGACGCCTCAGCGGGCGACGGCCGATCGTCTCGATCGCGTGGTCGAGCGTGCGGGCCCGCTGCACGGTGCCGTAGGCGAGCTGCCGGGCAAGCGCCCGGTCGCGGTCGTCGAGCCCGGCAGACGCGGTCCGCAGGGCACGGTCGGCGTACGCCTCGTCCTCGAAGACCCTCAGGATCACGTCGAACGCCGCGGCCCGTGCGGACGAGATCGTGGGCGCCATCAGCGGAGGCCGCGCAGCCAGGCGGCAGCATCCATGCGCCTGCCCCCGTCCGGCTGAACCTCGACCGGCTCGAACGCACCCGTCTCCCCCACCCGCGCCCGCCAAACGGTCACCGGCCGACCCTGCAGCTCCGCGCGCGCACCGATGTGCGGCGAGAGGGCCCGGACCCGCCGCACGAGCTCCTCGGCCGGACGCCCGAGGTCGAGCAGCCGGTCGGCCGGCTCGATCTTGTCGGCGTAGATGATGCCGTCGGTGCCCTGAGGCACGAACTTCGGGCTCGGATCGGCGAGCACGGCGGCGAGGAGCCGCACCGCCACGACCGCGGACCGCTCGAACACCGAGCCGGCATCGTCGTCCGGGCCGATCGCAAGTCGCTCCTGCGCAGCGATCGGGCCGGCGTCGAGCTCCTTCACCGTCTCGTGGATCGTCACCCCGGTCTCGACGTCGCCGGCGAGGATCGCTCGCTCGACGGGAGCCGCGCCACGCCAGCGGGGCAGGAGCGACGGATGGACGTTGAGCCAGGTCCTCTCCGCGAGCAGCTCCTCCGGGACGAGGAGGCCGTAGGCGCAGACGACGACGACGGGCGCCCCGAGGTCGAGGCCGGGCTCGGGACGCTCGGGCTGCAGCACCGGCACGCCGAGGCGCTCGGCGAGCGTCTTCGCGGGGGGCGATGCGATCCGGCGCCCGCGGCCGCGTGGAGCGTCCGGCCGGGTGAGGAGGGCCGAGATCTCGTGCTCCGCGGCCAGCAGCTCCAGCACGTCCGCTCCGAACGGCGCCGTCGCGGCGACGGCGATCCGGGCCATTGACCTACCTCGAGAGGACGAGCCGCGGCCGCAGCTGCGCCATCGCCTCGCGCCGCGACTCGGGATCGGTGCGATCGATGATCAGCTTGCCGTCGAGGTGGTCGAGCTCGTGTTGCACGACGCGGGCGGGAAGCCCTTCCAGCTCGAGGTGCAGCACGCCCCCCTGCAGGTCGAAACCGTCGAGCGTCACCTCCAGGGCCCGCTCGACGGGCATGCGAACCGGGCCGAGGGAAAGACAGCCTTCCTCGTCGACCTCCGTCTCCCGACCCGTGACCGTCAGCACGGGGTTGACCACGACCCGGTCTTCGCCCTCGGCGCTGAAGACGAATAGCCGGCGCAGGATCCCGACCTGCGTCGCCGCGAGCCCGACGCCGTCGGCGTCGTGCATGACGGCGATCATCCGTTCCGAGAGCTGGGCCAGCTCCTCGTCGAACGCCTCGACCTCGTTGGCGCGCATCCGGAGCACCGGGTCGCCGTACTGCCGCACCTGCGACAGGGCGAGCTGGCGCCGGGCCAGCTGCTCGGCCCGCTCGGCGCTCGGGCCGTCGTCGTCGTGGTCGTGGTCGTGATCGTGATCGTGGTCGTGGTCGTGGTCGTGGCTCGCTCATGCCGGCGAGTTTAGCCGCCGTGGCTACAGCGACTGCGGGTCGACGTCGACGACGGCGGTCAGCCCACGCCGTCGCAGCTCGGGGCTCGCGGCGCCGAGCAGCGCCGCGGCGCGGCGGGCAAGCGCCCGCGGCTCGTGGGTCTTCGCAACGAGCTGGGCCCGGTGCCTGCCTCGCAGCCGCAGGAGCGGCGCAGGCCCGAGGAGCGTTCCCTCGACTCCCTCGAGCCCCGCGCGCACCTCGCGCAGCACCTGCGCGACTCCCGCCGCGTCGGGACCGGACGCCACCACCGTGACGAGGTGGCCGACCGGCGGGTAGCCGAGCGCCGTACGTCGCTCCAGCTCCTCGGCCAGGAACCCTGCCACGTCGTGCCGCTGGGCGAACTGGAACGGCATCGCGTCGGGCTGGAATGTCTGCACGAGCACGAGCCCGGGAGCGTCACGGCCGCTCCGGCCGGCGAGCTGGGTGACGAGCTGGAACGTTCGCTCCTCGGCGCGGAAGTCGGGGATCGCGAGGCCGGTATCCGCGTCGACCACGGCGGCCAGATCGACACCCGGGAAGTGGTGCCCCTTCGCGACCATCTGGGTGCCGATCAGGACGGCGCGGTCCGCGCTGCGAAAGCGCTCGAGCGTCTCCCGGAGCGCTCCGGGGCGCGCCGCGGTGTCTGCGTCGAGCCGGATCCGCTCCAGCTCGGGCACGTTGCGCTCGAGCTCCTTCTCGAGCCGCTGGGTCCCGGCGCCGATGTGCGCGAGCTCGGCCGAGCCGCAGGCCGGGCAGGTCTCGGGCACCGGCTCGCGATGGCCGCAGTGATGGCAGTGCAGGCCGTCGTCGCCGTGCAACGTGAGCGCGACGTCGCAGTTCCCGCAACGGCGCGACAGACCGCAGGCGCGGCAGTGGATCGCCGGCGTCACGCCCCGCCGGTTGAGCAGCAGGATCGCCTTCCCGCCGGCCTCCGCCACCTTGCCGAGCTCGGTCAGGAGAGGCGCGGAGAGCGGGTAGCCGCTCTCGCGCCGCAGATCGACGATCCGGACGCGGGGCATCGGTGCGCCGATCCGCGCCGAGAGCACGACCCGCTCCAGCGTGGCCCAGCTCTCCGGACGCGGCGTGGCGCTCCCGTACACGGCGACCGCCCCCTCCAGGGCGGCACGCTTCGCCGCGACCGTGCGGGCGTCGTAGCGGGGATCGGACTCCTGCTTGTAGGAGGAATCGTGCTCCTCGTCGACGATCACGAGCCCGAGATCGCGCATCGGGGCGAAGACCGCAGACCGCGCACCGACGACGACACGCGCCTCGCCCCGGGCAACGCGATCGCGCTCGTCTCGGCGCTCGGCCTGCCCGAGCGCCGAATGGAGGATCGCGACGGTATCTCCGAAGCGCTCGCGGAACCTGCCGACCGTCTGCGGTGCGAGCGCGATCTCGGGCACGAGCACGATCGTGCCGAGCCCTCGCGCGAGTGTCGCCTCGCACGCCTGCAGGTAGACCTCGGTCTTGCCACTGCCGGTCGGCCCGACGAGCAGGAGATGCGCACCCGTCTTCCCGTCGATGCCCGCCACGATGCGGGCGACTGCGGCGCTCTGCTCCTTCGTGAGCTCGGCGGGCGCGGCCTCGGCCGGGAGCGACTCGCGCTCGGCCGGGGACGGCCGCTCTCCTCGCGGCGTGCGGCGAAGAGGCGCGACGAGCTCGAGCGCGCGCGCCGGCGTGGTGCCGTAGTAGTCGGCGATCCAGAGCGTGAGGTCGACGAGGACCGGTGGGATCTCGTCGAGCACCTTCCCGGCCGCTGCGAGCTTGATCCCGGAGGGCGGCTCGACCCCGACCTCGACGACGACGCCGCGCGTCGTGCTGCGACCGAGGCGCACCTGCACGATCGCCCCCTTGCCGACGTCGTCCGGAACCTCGTAGGTGAACAGGCGCGCCACGGCGCGCGACGAGACGAGCGGGTAGACGGAGGCGAGGCGCACGATCCGAGCCTAATGCGCATCAGCCTCCATCCGGATGTGTGACTGCACCCGAAGTGCCTCTATCCGAATGGCCGCAGGTGCCGATGGTGTGTAAGGTGCTCCTTACATGAATTGCTCGATGATCGCACTCGAGGGCGTGGCCCGGCGTTTCGGGAGCGTGGAGGCAGTGGCGGCCACGTCGCTCTGCGTCGATCGCGGCGAGGTCGTGGCACTGCTCGGCCCCTCTGGCTGTGGCAAGACGACGCTCCTGCGCCTGATCGCCGGCTTCGAAACGCCCGATGCCGGAACCGTCACCGTCGCCGGCGAGCACGTTGCAGGAGCCGGCTGCTGGGTTCCGCCCGAGCGGCGACGGGTCGGAATGGTCTTCCAGGACTATGCCCTCTTTCCGCACCTCACCGTGACGGAGAACGTCGCCTTCGGGATTCCGCGCAAGGATCGCTCCGCGCGCGTCCCGATGCTGCTCGCACTCGTCGATCTCTGCGGGCTCGGCAATCGCTATCCGCACGAGCTCTCGGGCGGGCAGCAGCAGCGTGTGGCGCTCGCGCGCGCGCTCGCGCCCGCCCCGGAGGCGATCCTGCTCGACGAACCGTGGTCGAACGTCGATCCCGCATCTGCGCGGCGAGTTGCGCGACGAGGTCGCTGCGATCCTGCGACCGCTCGGCGTCACCGTCGTGCTCGTCACGCACGACCGCGAGGAGGCGTTCTCGCTCGCGGACCGGATCGCGCTGATGCGTGACGGCACGATCATCCAGGAAGGAACACCCGAGGAGCTCTACCAGGCCCCCGCGTCGCGGTGGGCGGCCGAGTTCGTCGGCGCAGCGAACTTCGTTCCGGGCATCGTCTCGAACGGCCTCGTCCTCACGTCCCTCGGATCGTTCCCGGCGAACGGCGCGTCGGGCGCGGTCGACGTCGAAGTCCTCGTGCGGCCCGAACTGCTCGAGCTGGCACCCGACCCGGCCGGTAGGGCCGAGGTCGTCGCTCGGGAGTTCCGCGGCCACGACGTCTTCTATCGCGTCCTCCTCGACGGCGTCGAGCTGGTGTCGCAACGCCCGTCCAACGAGGTCGTGCCGCTCGGCTGTCGCGTCTCGATCAAGGTGCACAACGGCAAGGTGCCCGTCTTCCACTGACGTTTTGTAAGGTGCACCTTACAAGAATGTGTAAGGTTGTCCTTACACCGTCTACTGGGGCGCTCGCCCGGGGGTCCAGATGAAGCTCGCTACCGTCCTCTCCACGCTCGTCACCGCACTCGTTCTCGCAGGCTGCGGGGCTGACGACTCGAAGAGCGATTCGCTCACCGTGTATTCGGGCCGCGAGGAAGAGCTCGTGCAGCCCCTCATCGACATGTTCGAGGAGAAGGCGGGAATCACGGTCGACGTGCGCTACGGCGAGAGCGCCGAGCTGGCGGCGACGATCGCCGAGGAGGGCGGTAACTCCCCCGCTGACGTGTTCTTCTCCCAGGACCCGGGCTCACTCGGAGCAGTCGACGACGAGCTCGCAGAGCTGCCGCAGGGAACGCTCGACCGCGTCGCCGAGCGATTCCGCGACTCCGGCGGAAAGTGGGTCGGCACGTCCGGGCGCACCCGCGTGCTCGCCTACAACACGGATGCGCTCGCCGAGGATCAGGTGCCCGACTCCGTCTTCGACCTCACCGATTCGGCCTGGAAGGGCAAGATCGGCATCGCTCCGACGAATGCGTCGTTCCAGGCCTTCGTGACCGCGATGCGGCTGTCCGTCGGAGAGGAGAGGACGAGGCAATGGCTGATCGACCTGAAGCAGAACGACCCGAAGACGTACGAGAAGAACACGCCGATCGTCGAGGCGCTCGCAACCGGAGAGATCGAGCTCGGACTCGTCAATCACTACTACCTGTACCTCGTGAAGGAGGAGCAGCCCGAGGCGCCGATCGCGAATCACTTCCTCGCGAAGGGCGATCCGGGCGCGCTCGTCAGCGTCGCCGGCGCCGGCGTGCTCGCGAGTGCAGCGAACAAGGAGGGTGCCGAGCAATTCGTCGACTACCTCCTCTCCGACGAGGGCCAGCGGTTCTACACGGACTCGGCCGAGGAGGCCGAGTACCCCCTCGTCGGCGGCATCGAGGCCAAGGAGGGACTCCCCCCGCTCGACACGCTCGAAGGGCCGAACGTCGACCTGAGCACCTTCGGCGCCGAGCTCTCCTCGACGCTCGAGCTCCTCCGCGAGACCGGCTACCTGTCGTGAGCCGCGGAGCGGGAGGCAGGCGCCCCCCGCTCCCGCTCGTCCTGGCGGCGGGCGTCGTCGTCTGCCTGCTCCTCCTGCCGCTCGCGTACCTGGTGATCCGGGTCGCGAGTGGCGGCGGGCGTGCGCTGGAGCTGCTGTGGGATCCGGAGACGCTGCGGCTCGTGTTCCGCACCGTCCTCCTCGTCGTCGGAGTCGTCACGGCGACGATTCTCGTCGCGGTGCCGTTCGCCTGGCTCGTCGTCCGTACCGATCTCCCCGGTCGCCGCCTCTGGGCCACGGCAGCGGCCCTCCCGCTCGTGATCCCGAGCTACGTCGCCGCCCTCTGCCTGCTCAGCCTCTTCGGAGAGAAAGGGCTGCTGCAGCAGGCTCTCGGTGTCGAGCGACTGCCCGATCCCACCGGCTACTGGGGCGCCCTGGCCGCACTGACCCTGTCCACCTACCCGTACGTGTTCCTGCTCACCCAGGCGGCACTTCGCGACCTCGACCCCGGCCCGGAGGAAGCGGCGCGAAGCCTGGGCGCCTCCCGGCTACGCGTGCTCTTCAGGGTCACCCTGCCATCCGTGCGGCCGGCAATCTCGCTCGGCTCGTTGCTCGTCGCGCTCTACACGCTGTCCGACTTCGGCGTCGTCTCGCTGATGCGGTACGACGCACTCACCCGGGCCATCTACCTCCAGTACCGCAGCCTCTTCGATCGCACCCCGGCAGCGGTGCTCGCCCTCGTCCTCGTCGGTCTCACGGCGCTTGCCCTGACGCTCGAAGCGCGGGTCCGCTCTCGCGGGCGGCACTACCGGACGAACCCTGGAGCGGCGCGCAGGGCGAAGCCTGTCCCGCTCGGCCGCTGGCGCGCGCCGGCCCTTGCCTGGTGCGGCCTCGTCGTGACGGCGTTTCTGGCGCTGCCCGCCTTCGTGCTCGGATACTGGCTGCAGAGGGCGATCGTCAACGACCGGGCCCTCGAGCTCCCGTGGAGCGAGGCGCTCTCCTCGCTCGGCGCCTCGAGCCTCGCCGCCGCCCTCGCGGTCGCCGCGGCGGTGCCGGTCGCGATTCTCGCCCTGCGCTACCCGTCGCGGCGCTCGCGCCTGCTCGAGCGGCTGTCATTTGCGGGGAACGCACTGCCCGGCATCGTCATCGCCCTGTCGCTCGTGTTCTTCGCGGCGCGCTACGCGTCGCCGCTCTACCAGACGCTCGCGCTCCTCGTGTTCGCGTACGTGGTCAGGTTCTTCCCGCTTGCGCTCTCGGGTGTGGAGTCGGCGCTCGAGCGAGTGAGCCCCCGGGTCGAGGAGGCAGCCCGCGGGCTCGGTCGCGGGCCTCTTGCCACGCTCGCCACCGTGACGGCACCGCTCGCGCGCTCGGGGATGCTGGCCGGCGGCGCTCTCGTCTTCCTGGCTGCGATGAAGGAGCTGCCCGCGACGCTGCTTCTGCGGCCGATCGGCTTCGAGACGCTGCCCACCGAGATCTGGAAGCTGACCCAGGTTGGCGCCTACTCGCGCGCCGCCGTCCCGGCGCTGATGCTCATCGCCGTCTCGGCTCCGGTCCTGTACCTGGTCTCCGCCGACCGGCGACCGCAGGGAGGCAGCGTCCACTAGAGTGGCTCCATGGCGCACGGGCACGGGCATTCGGTCGACGAGTACCTCGAGACGATCTACTTCCTCGCGTTCCCGATCGGCGAGTATCGCCCCGCCACCGCCTCGAATGCGATCGCATCGCGGGTCGCCGAGATGCTCGGCGTCTCGCGCGCATCGGCCGGCGAGATGCTGAAGCGGCTCGAGGCCGAGGGACTGGTCGAGCGCGGCGAGCAGAAGGAGGCGATCCTGACGCCGACCGGCATCGAGCGGGCCGAGCGCGTCGTTCGCAAGCACCGGCTGATCGAGCGGTTCCTGACCGACTTCATGGGGTACACGGCAGCCGAGTCGCACGTCCACGCCGACGAGCTCGGAGACACGTTCTCCGACGACATGGTGGAGCGGATCAACGAGCGCCTCGGGTTTCCCGAGCGCTGCCCGCACGGGTGGCCGGTCGAGACCGACGTCGAGCAGGCGGAGAACGCCGAGCTCGTCTCGCTCGCCGAGCTCGCCCCCGGTGACGACGGCCGAGATCGTGCGGCTCGCCGAGCACGACGGCGATCTCCTGCACTGGTTCTACGACAACGGGTTCGCGCCGGGCGCGACGGTGCACCGCGGTCGCCTCGACCGGGGCCGGCCCGCTCACGGTCGAGCTCGACGGCGACGAGCGTGCGATCGACGAGAAGTTCGCGCAGGGCCTGTACGTGCGGCCGGCCGGCCGCTGACAGGCTGCAGCCTCGCTCCCGTGACTCTAGACCGAGGCCGGAGCCGCGAGACCCGCCGCAGCGCGCAGCGCGTCGGCCTTGTCGACCTGCTCCCAGCTGAAGCCGGCGTCCTCGCGGCCGAAGTGGCCGTACGAGGCGGTCTTCCGGTAGATCGGCCGGCGCAGGTCGAGGTCGCGGATGATCGCGCCCGGCCGCAGGTCGAAGTGCTCGCGGACCAGCGTCTCGATCGTCTCCTGTGAGACGACGTTCGTGCCGAAGCAGTCGATGAGCACGCTGAGCGGATGCGCGACCCCGATCGCGTACGCGACCTGGATCTGGCAGCGGTCGGCGAGACCGGCTGCGACGACGTTCTTGGCGACGTACCGCGCCGCGTAGGCGGCGGAGCGGTCGACCTTGGTCGGATCCTTGCCGGAGAACGCGCCGCCGCCGTGTGGCGCGGCGCCGCCGTAGGTGTCGACGATGATCTTGCGTCCCGTCAGGCCCGTATCGCCCATCGGCCCCCCGATCACGAACTTCCCGGTCGGATTGACGTACAGGAAGTCGCGATCCTCGAAGCGGTGCTCGTCGAAGAGATCGTGCGGCAGGATCGGCCGCAGGACGTGGTCGACCAGATCCGGCTTGATCAGCGTCTCGGCATCGAGGCCGTCGCGGTGCTGCGTCGAGATGAGCACGCGCTCGATCTCGACGGGCTTCTGATGGCCGTGCTCGTCGACCTCGTAGCGCACCGTCACCTGCGCCTTGCCGTCGGGACGCAGGTAGGGCAGCACGTCGGCCTTGCGAACCTCCGCGAGCCGGTGCGTGATCCGGTGCGCCAGCTGGATCGGCAGCGGCATCAGCTCCGCCGTCTCGTTCGACGCGTAGCCGAACATCATCCCCTGGTCGCCGGCACCGATCAGGTCGATCGGATCCCGGTCGCCGTGCTGCGCCTCGAACGACTCGTCGACTCCCTGCGCGATGTCGGGCGACTGCTCGTCGAGTGCCACGATCACGCCGCAGGTCTCGGCGTCGAAGCCGTACTTCGCCCGCGTGTAGCCGATGTCCGTCACCGTCTTGCGCACGAGCCGCGGGATGTCGACGTACGTCGTCGTCGTGATCTCGCCGGCGACGACGACGAGGCCCGTCGTGATCAGGGTCTCGCAGGCGACGCGACCCTGGGGGTCGTCGGTGAGGACGGCGTCGAGGACGGCATCGGAGATCTGGTCGGCGATCTTGTCCGGATGCCCCTCGGTGACCGACTCCGAGCTGAAGCTGAACGAGCGGGAGCTCATCCGCGGAAGCGTAGCCGATCGCCGCAGTACTACTCCGAGGTCGGATCTCGCTGCATCAGCGTGGCGACCAGCTCGCCGAGCGGGACGCCGTCGAGCACCGTGCAGACGCCCTCCGTGATCGGCATCTCGACCTCGAGCCGATGTGAGAGATCGCGGAGCACGGGCGCCGTCGTGAGGCCCTCCACGACCATGCCGATCTCGGCCACGGCCTCCGCGGGCGTCGCCCCCTGCGCGACAAGCTCTCCGGCGCGGCGGTTGCGGCCCGACTTCGACCAGCAGGTGACGATCAGATCGCCCATCCCCGCGAGCCCGGCGAACGTCTCGGGCCTGGCGCCGGCGACCTCGGCGAACCGCCCCATCTCGGCGAGCCCGCGGGCGACGAGAGCGGCCTTCGCGTTGTCGCCCAGGCCGAGCCCGTCGGCGCCCCCCGCGGCGAGTGCGATCACGTTCTTCGCGGCAGCGCAGAGCTCGACGCCCGCGAGGTCGTCGTTGACGTAGACGCGGAAGAGCGGCGAGGTGATCGCGAGCTGGAGCTGCACCGAGAGCGCGTGATCCTCGCCCGCGATCACCGCGGCGGCCGGCAGGCCGCGCGCAGATCTCCTCGGCGATGTTCGGGCCCGAAAGCACCGCGACCGGCCGGTCCGTGACGAGCGTCGAGAGCCGGCTGCCGGTGGCCGGGTCGAGACCCTTCGTCAGGCTGAGGATCGGGCAGGTGCCGGGGAGTGCCGCGACGGTCGCGGCGAAGGCTGCGCTCGGGACGGCGACGACGGCGAGGTTGGCCTCCGCGACGGGCGCGGCCTCGATCGTCGTGGCGGTGACCCCGTGCAGATCGACGTGCGGGAGGTAGCGGGGATTGCGGCCGGTCGCAACGATCGCAGCGACCTGCTCGGCGTCGCGGCAGGCGAGCGTCACCTCGTGGCCGTGGTCGTGGAGGAGACTGGCGAACGCGGTGCCCCAGGAGCCGCCGCCGACGACGGTGACGCGCACGCTACGACACCGCGGGAACGACTCTGGCCGGCGGAGGCACGCCTCGCCCTACTCGCTCTTCACGAAGTCGATCGACACCGGCACTCCCTCGAGCTCGAAGCGCTTGCGCAGCTCGTTCTCGACCCAGTAGCCGTAGTCGCGCGTGACGAGGCTCGGCGCGTTGACGAAGATGCGAAACCGCGGCGGACGCGTGCTGACCTGGGTCCCGTACATCAGCTTCAGCCGTCCTCCCCCGCTCTCCCTGCGGCCCGGGCCGGGCATCCTTCAGCTCGCCGAGCGCCCGGTTCAGCTCACCCGTCGTGATCCGGCCGTTGTGCTTCGCGAACAGGGCCTCGACCTTGTCGAGCAGGCGGTCGACGCCGCGCCCGGTCTTCGCCGACACGGCGATCACCGGCGGCCGCTGGCGCAGCCGCCGCGCCAGGTGCCCCTGCGCCTCGACGATGTCGAGCTCGGTCACGTCCCACTTCGACAGCACCGCAAGCGTCGAGCAGCCCGCCTTGCGGGCGATGTCGGCAACGGCGAGATCCTGCTCGACGATCCCCTCCGAGGCGTCGAACAACACGAGTGCCACGTCGGCCCGGTCGGCCGCCTGGAGCGCGCGCAGCTCGCTGTAGTACTCGATTCCCTGCCGCTGCTTGCGGCGACGACGCAGGCCTGCCGTGTCGACGAGCACGAACGTCGTCTCACCGCGCTGCAGGACCGTGTCGATCGCGTCACGCGTCGTGCCCGGGATCTCCGAGACGATCACGCGCTCACGGCCGACGAGCTTGTTGAGGAGCGACGACTTGCCGACGTTCGGGCGCCCGAGGATCGCGACGCGAATCGCCTCGGTACCGATGGCGACCTCGCTCGTGCCCGGGAGACGCGAGACGATCTCGTCGAGCAGGTCGCCGGTACCGTGGCCGTGGAGACCCGACAGCGGCCACGGGTCGCCGAGCCCGAGCCGGTGGAAGACGGCCGAGTCGCTGTCCCGGCGCGGATCGTCGATCTTGTTGGCGAGCACGATGACGGGCCGCTTGGCGGCACGGAGGATCACGGCGAGCTCCTCGTCGCCGGGTGTGATCCCGACGCGTGCGTCGACGACGAAGAGCACGAGGTCGGCCTCGTCGATCGCGGCCTTCGCCTGCTCGGCGATCTTCGTCCCGAACGGCCCGCCCTCGACCTCGTCCACCCCGCCCGTGTCGATCAGCCGGAACCAGGTGCCCGTCCACTCGCAGAGGAGCTCCTTGCGGTCGCGGGTGACGCCCGGCGTCTCGTGCACGACCGCCGCCCGACTCTGGGTGAGCCGGTTGATCAGCGTCGACTTGCCGACGTTCGGGAAGCCGACGATCGCGACGGTGCCCGCGATCTCGCGTGGCGCCTCGACCTCCTCGGTGAGCTCGACGTCGCTCATCGCGGTGGCACCGCGTCGGGGCGTCCGGCATCGTGCATCTCGACGAGGAAGTCGAAGAGCTCGCGGATCTTCCCCTGCAGGATCGACGAGGCCTCCTTGTAGCCCTTGCCGCCCTTCGGCAGGCCCTCGAACCGAATCGGCTCGCCCCAGGCGAGCGAGACCGGGTGGAAGTTCCCCGGCCTCCAGGTCTGCGAGCCGTGAATCGCAACCGGGATCACGGGGACGTCCTCCTGCAGCGCGACCATGGCGGCACCGGGCTGGAGCGGGCCGGGGACGCCGCTCTGCTGACGGGTGCCCTCGGCGAAGAGACCGAGCGCGAGGCCGTCGCGCACGATCCCGCGCATCGTCCGCACCGCGTCGCGGTCGGACTCGCCGCGTCGCACCGGGAAGGTGCCGAACCAGCTGATGAACGTCCCGAGGCCGGGGACGCGATGTGCCTCGACCTTCGCCATGAAGTAGATCGTGCGCGGGCAGGCGGCACCGAGCGCCGGCGGATCGACCCAGTGGAAGTGGTTGCAGGCGATCACGAGACCGCCGGTCAGCGGGACGCGCTCCTTGCCGTAGACCTTCATCCGGCCGGCGACCTTCACGGCCGTGCCGATCGTCGGCCGGCCGACGGCCCAGACCTTGTCCGCGGTCGTGCTCACGGGAGGGGCTCCAGCCCGGACGACCGGCTGAAGCCGGTCGCCGCGACCCGCTCCTGCACGAGCGCCTCGATCCGGTCGATGACCTGCTCGAGGCTGAGGAGGGTGGTGTCGATCTCGACGGCGTCGTCGGCCCGGTGCGTGTTGCCGGCGTCACGTGCGTCGCGGCGTCGCATCTCGTCGGCGAGCTCCTCGACCTCGATCCCGTCGCGCTCGGCATGGCGCCGCGAAGCGCGGACCTGCGGGTCGGCGTAGAGCCACACCTTCACGTCGGCGTGCGGCGCCACGACGACGCCGATGTCGCGCCCCTCGATCACGGAGTCGCCCTGTTCGCCGAGTGCCCGCTGGCGGTCACGCATCACCTCGCGCACCTCCTCGTGTCGCGCGACGGTCGGGACCGACGAGTCGATCTCCGGCTGCCGGATCTCCGCCGTGACGTCGTGGCCCGCGATCGACACGCCGCCGCCCTCTCCGAACTCGACGGGAGACTCGTCCGCCAGCGCCACGAGCGCGGTCACGTCCCCGAGATCGACTCCGTGATGCAGCGCGAGCCAGGTGAGCGCGCGGTACATCGCGCCGGTGTCGAGGTAGCGGAAGCCGAGCCGCACGCGCGAGGGCGCGCGCGACCGAGCTCTTGCCGGCCCCGGCGGGCCCGTCGATCGCGACGATCAAGATTTCTGCCTTGGGCAGAAATCGAGAGAAAACACCATCACTCTTCCTCGCTCTCCCGTTTGAGTTGTCTCAGCAACTCGAAGAAACCTGGAAAGCTTACTCCCACACAGCTCGGCGTCCTCGATCTCGACACCGTCCTGCGAGTAGAGGGCGGCAATTGCGCCGAGCATCGCGATCCGGTGATCGCCCCGGCTCTCGATCCTGCCGCCACGGGGCCGGGTCGGGACACCGCGGATCCGGAAGCCGTCCTCGGTCGCGATGACGTGCTGGCCGAGGGCGCGCAGGGCGTCGACCGTCGCCTCGACGCGGTCGGACTCCTTCGCCCGCAGCTCCTCGGCTCCACGCAGGCGGCTGTTGCCGTGCGCACACGAGGCGGCGAGCGCGAACAGCGGCAGCTCGTCGATCGCGAGCGGCACTTCCGGGCCGAGCACCGTGGTCGCCACGAGCTCGGCCGAGCGCACCTCGAGGTCGCCGGCCCGCTCGCCGCCGATCCGGCGCCGGTTGTAGACGGTGACGCGAGCTCCCATCCGCT
The DNA here is from genome assembly GCA_963792455.1 of uncultured Thermoleophilia bacterium. Classification (GTDB taxonomy): domain Bacteria; phylum Actinomycetota; class Thermoleophilia; order Gaiellales; family Gaiellaceae; genus Gaiella. The sequence goes on along the minus strand of CAWBWA010000010.1, from coordinate 556,541 downwards.
CGAGAATCGTCAGCAGCCCGGTGCGTCGCGGGTTCAGGTTGACGCCGTGGATGTGCAGCTCCGAGCCGGGGACGAGCGTCGCGGCGACGATGAACGGGGCGGCCGACGAGAAGTCGCCCGGCACCTCGATCTCGCCGAGCTCGAGTCGCTCCGCGGGCTGCACGGTGACGCTCCGCTCGCGGCGCGTGATCGACACGCCGGCCGCCTCGAGCATCAGCTCGGTGTGATCGCGGGTCGGTGCCGGCTCGACGACGGTGGTCTCGCCCTTGGCGTAGAGGCCCGCGAGCAGGATCGCCGACTTGACCTGCGCACTCGCGACCGGCAGCTCGTACGTGATCGAGCGCAGCGGCCGGCCCTCGATCCCCATCGGGAGATGCCCGTCGTCGGTCTCGACGCCGGCGCCCATGCGGCCGAGCGGCTCGGTCACGCGCTTCATCGGGCGGGAGCTGAGCGACGCGTCGCCGGTCAGCTCGAACTGCTGTCCCTGCTGGCCGGCGAGGATGCCCGCGAGCAGCCGCACGAGTGTCCCCGCGTTCGCACAGTCGATCGGCCGGCCGGGCGCCGTGAGCCCGCGCAGGCCCTTGCCGAAGACCGCAAGCGTGTCGTCGCCGTGCTCGACCACGGTGATCCCGAGGGCACGGACTGCCTCGATCGTCGCCTCGGTGTCGGCCGAGCGGCCGAAGCCCGTGATGCGCGTCTCGCCGTCGCAGAGCGCACCGAGGAGCACCGAGCGATGGGAGATCGACTTGTCGCCGGGCACCGCCAGATGGCCCACGAGACGGGTGACCGGCTCGACCCTCATCCGTCGATCACGGGCGCCACGACGACGCCGTACCCCTGCGCCCTCGAGCAGGACGGCGGCACGCTCCGCCTCGTCCTCGCCCGCGACGACGACCGTCAGGGTGCCGCCGCGGTCGGTCGAGAGATGATCCATCTCGAAGTCCTCGACGTTGATGCGCTCGGCGCCGAGAGCCTGGAAGATGCCCGCGAGCACCCCCGGCCGATCCGGCAGGTGCACCCGCAGTCGCTGCAGGGCGCCCGGGTCGCCGTGGGCCGTGGCCAGCAGGCGCCGCCGGTTTCCCGCAGCCTCCGCGATCCACCGGGCGAGCTGACCGCCGTCCTCCGCGGTGAGCGCTGTCTCGAGCTGCTCGATCCGGCGGCGATGCTCGGCGAGGGCAGCCACGACCGCGTCGCGGTTGTCGAGAAAGATGTCGACCCAGATGCGGGGGTTGGCGCCCGCGATGCGGGTCATGTCGCGCAGCGAGCCGCCGGCGGCCTGGAGCGGGTCGTGGCCGTCGACGCGGGTCGCCCCGGCCTGGTTGAGAAGGACGTTGGCGAGCGCATGCGGCAGGTGACTCGTCACGGCTACGAGCCGGTCGTGCGCGCCCGCGTCGATCGCCACCGGTCGCGCCCCGAGCGACGTCACGAAGCCGTGCACGGTGCGCAGGAGCTCCGGCCCCGTCCCGGCGGTCGGGGTCAGGAACCAGGTCGCTCCCTCGAACAGCTCGGCGTTCGCCCGCTCCGGGCCTCGCGTCTCCGCGCCGCAGATCGGGTGACCGCCGATGAAGCGGGCGTCTCCCGAGGCGGCGGCGCACACGGCGGTCTTCGTCGAGCCGACGTCGGTGACGACGCACCCTGCGGGCGCGAGCGCGAGCACCTCGCGCACCGCGTGTGGGAGCTCGGCGACGGGGGCTGCGATCAGGACGAGGTCGGCACCCTCGACCGCCTCCGCGAGCGATGCCGCCGGCTCGACGGCCTCCCGCTCGTGCGCGACGCGCAGAACCTCCGGATCGGGATCCCACCCACGCACGGACGCACCGGCCCGACGGGCGGCGAGTGCCGCGGACGCGCCGATCAGGCCCGTCCCCACGACGGTGACGTTGCGCAGCATGTGCGCCACTACCCTCGCATCAGCTCGGCGACCCGGAACGCCAGGTCGAGCGACTGGCGGGCGTTCAGGCGTGGGTCGCAGAGCGATTCGTAGCGTGTGTCGAGCTGCTCCTCGAGCACGGCCTCCGAGCCGCCGAGGCACTCGGTCACGTTCTCACCGGTGATCTCGAGATGGACTCCGCCGGGCCACGTTCCCACCTCGCGGTGCGCCGCAAAGAACCCCTCGATCTCGCGCAGGACGTCGTCGAGGCGGCGCGTCTTGTGGCCGGAGCCGGTGACGAAGCCGTTCGCATGCATCGGGTCGCAGACCCAGACGACCGGGATCTCCGCCTCCTGCACGGCCCGCAGCAGCGGGGGCAGCAGCTCCTGCACGCGGCTCGCGCCGAGGCGGGTGATGAGCGTGAGACGGCCCGGCGAACGGTCGGGGTTGAGGCGCTCGGCGAGCGCCACGAGCTCGTCCGGCGTGGCCGCGGGGCCGACCTTGGCGCCGATCGGGTTGTGCAGACCGGAGAGGAACTCCACGTGCGCCCCGTCGAGCTGCCGCGTGCGCTCGCCGACCCAGAGGAAGTGGCCAGAGCACGCGTACCAGTCGCCGGTGGTCGAGTCCTTGCGCACGAGCGGCTCCTCGTAGTCGAGGAGCAGCGCCTCGTGGCTCGTCCACACGTCGACCTCGTGGATCGAGCGCTCGTCGCCGAGGTCGATCCCGATCGCCTGCATGAAGCGCAGGGCACGGCCGATCTCGTTCGCAATCGTCTCGTAGCGGCGCCCCTCGAGCGAGCTGGCGACGAACTCCTGGTTCCACGTGTGCACCTGCGTCAGGTCGGCGAAGCCGCCCTTCGTGAACGCGCGGAGGAGATTGAGCGACGAGACGGCCTGGTAGTACGCCTGCACGAGCCGCTCGGGATCCGGCCGCCGCGCCTCGACGGTCGCCTCGTCCGAGTGGACGGCGTGCCCCCGGAACGATGGCAGCTCGATCCCGCCGACGGTCTCGGTGGCCGAGGAGCGTGGCTTTGCGAACTGCCCGGCCATCCGCCCCACCTTGATCACCGGCAGGGTCGCCCCGTAGGTGAGCACCGCAGACATCTGGAGGAGCAGCTTCAGCCGCTCTCGGATCGCGATCACGGAGAGCTCGTGGAACGACTCGGCGCAGTCCCCCGCCTGAAGGAGGAACGCGCGACCCCCGGCTGCCTCCGCGAGCTGGTGCCGGAGTGCGCGCGCCTCGCCGGCGAAGATCAGCGAGGGCAGCAGGCCGAGACGGTCGCGAACGGCAGCGAGCGCCTCCGCATCGGGCCAGTCGGGCTGCTGGAGCGCGGGGAACTGGTGCCAGGAGGACGGCGTCCAGGTTGGGTCGGTCACGGCCATCGTCCCAGTGTAGACGCGTCTCGTTTTGACGCTACGCCTGAAAACGGCTACAAAAGGAGCACGATGCCTTCGCTCCACCTCCTCGGCCTCTTCTGGCGCCCTTGAACCGTCAGGCCAAGGCTTCTCAGCCCGGCCGAGAGCGCTAGCGCGTTCAGGCCGCGACCGCGAGCGAAAGGGCACTCATGCGAATCTTCTCGGGCATCAAGCCGACCGGCGACTCGACGCTCGGCAACTACTCCGGCGGCTTCCGCCAGTACGTCGCGACCCAGGAGCTGGGTGACGCGACCTTCTGCATCGTCGATCTCCATGCGATCACGGTCGAGTACGACCCGGCCGACCTCCACACGCGGACGCTCGATCTCTTCTCGATGCTGATCGCAACGGGGCTCGACCCCGACCGCTCGACCATCTTCGCGCAAAGCCATGTCACCGCGCACGCCGAGGCGAGTTGGCTGCTGTCGGCCGTCACGGGCTACGGGCAGCTCGGGCGGATGACGCAGTTCAAGGACAAGGGGGAGCAGCAGGAGTTCGTCTCGTCGGCCCTCTTCAACTACCCCGTGCTGATGGCCGGCGACATTCTGCTCTACCAGGCCGACATCGTCCCGATCGGCGACGACCAGCGCCAGCACCTCGAGCTGGCCCGCGACATCGCAGAGCGGTTCAACGCGCGCTACGGGGATGTGCTCACCGTGCCGGACGGCGTCTACCCCGAGGTCGGCGCCCGCATCATGTCGCTCCAGGACCCGCTCGCGAAGATGGGCAAGACGGGCAGCTCGGAGCAGGGAACGGTGCGGTTGCTCGACGACCCGGAGGTGGTCCTGAAGAAGTTCAAGACGGCCGTGACGGACTCCGGGCGCGAGGTACGCCGGGCCGACGACAAGCCGGGTGTCTCGAACCTGATCGACATCATGTCGGTCGCCACCGGGAGCACCCCGGAGGCGATCGAGGCCGAGTACGGCGACGCAGGCTACGGCACGTTCAAGGTCGCGGTCGGCGAGGCGGTGGTGGCACTGCTCGAGCCGATCCGGAGCCGCTACGCCGAGCTCCGCGCGGACGAGGGCGAGCTCCTGCGACTGCTGGGCCAGGGTGCCGAGAAGGCGCACGCCGCCTCCGCTCCTACGCTCGAGCGTATGTACGAGGCGATGGGCTTCGTCCGGCTGTGACAGCGGCGACAGGCTTCAGCCTCGTCGCCCGGATCTCCCGCCCTACAACCCCACCAGCCTGCGCAGCCCCTCGACCTCGTCGCGGGCCAGCTCTCTCGATCCACCGACCTCGATGCCGCGGGCGTCGAGGCCGGCGTAGCCGGTACGTCGCAGCCGCACGACGGGATGCCCGACCGCCTCGCACATGCGCCGCACCTGCCGGTTGCGGCCCTCGTGCAGCACGAGCTCCACGCGTGCCCGGCCGAGCTGGCGCGCCCGGGCGGGAGCGGTGACGCCGTCCTCGAGCTCGACCCCGGCGGCGAGCGCCGCCACCGTCGCAGGGGTGAGGTCGCCCTCGACATCCGCCACGTAGGTCTTCTCGACCCCGTACCTCGGATGGGCCAGCCGGTGGGCGAGGTCGCCGTCGTTCGTCAGCAGCAGAACGCCGCTCGTGTCGATGTCGAGTCGACCCACGGGCACCACCCGCGCCTCGTGACCGACGATGTCGACCACCGTCGGGCGCCCTTCGGGGTCGCTCGCGGTCGTCACGACGCCGAGAGGCTTGTGGAGGAGGACGTAGGCGAGCTCCTGCTTGCCCACCCGTTCGCCGTCGACCTCGACGACGTCCCTCGACGCGACGAACGTGTTCAGCTCGCCCGGCTTCCCGTTCACCGTCACCCGGCCGGCTTTGATCAGCTCGTCCGCCGCCCGACGCGAGGCGACACCGGCACGGGCGAGGTAGCGATTCAGGCGCATGCCGCCATTGTCGCTAGTCTCCCGCGCGGTGCGTGACTACGCCGACCTGACGCGACGTCTCGCCGACCTGGTGGTCGGCTTCGGCGCCAACGTGCAGCCCGGCCAGCTCGTCGGGATCACGACCTATGTCGGCAAGGAGGATCTGACCCGGGAACTCGCCCGCGCCGCCTACCAGCGCGGTGCGCGCTACGTGGACGTCCTCTACTCCGACCCCTGGGTGAAGAGGCAGCGTCTGCTCCACGGGGCTCCGGAGAGCCTCTCCTACATCCCTCCGTGGATGATCGAGCGCCTGCGTCACTTCTCCGACGAGCACGCCGCGCGGATCTCGCTCAGCGGCCCGGCCGCACCACACGCACTGGACGGCATCGCTGCCGACCGCTCGGGGCTCGACCTCCTGCCGTACCTGCCCGAGACGGGCGAGATCGTGAACCGGGCCACGACGAACTGGTGCGTGGCGCCGGCGCCGACCCGGGATTGGGCGGCGGCCGTGTACCCCGGCGTCGACGAGGACGAGGCCTACGACCGCCTCTGGGGCGCGATCGCCCACGTCTGCCGGCTCGACGCCGACGACCCGGTGGCCGCCTGGATCGAGCGCATGGAGACGGTCAAGCGCGGTGCGAGCGCCCTGACCGACCGTCGCTTCGACGCGATCCACCTGCACGGCCCCGGAACGGACCTCACGGTGGGGCTGCTCGCATCGTCGAGGTGGCATGCGGCCGAGTTCACGACGGTCGACGGCCTCGCCCACTATCCGAACATCCCGAGCGAGGAGACCTTCACCGCTCCCGACCCGCTCCGAGCCGAGGGCTATGTCACGGCGACGATGCCGCTCGAGCTGTACGGATCGGTGATTCGCGGCCTGCGCGTCGAGTTCGAGGCCGGCCGGGTGGCGCGGATCGACGCCGACGAGGGCGCGGAAGCGCTTCGCTCGGCGTGCACGAGGGACGACGGCGCGACCCGCCTCGGTGAGCTCGCGCTCGTCGACGGAGGCGGGCGGATCGGTCCGCTCGAGACGGTGTTCTTCGACACCCTGCTCGACGAGAACGCGGCGAGTCACATCGCACTCGGCTCCGCCTACGAACTGGCCGTCGAGGACGACGCCGACAAGCAGCGCCTCAACGCGAGCGGAATCCACATCGATTTCATGATCGGCAGCCCGGAGCTCGACGTCGACGGCATCACCGCCGCGGGCGAGCACGTGCCGGTGCTCCGAGACGGCGCCTGGCAGATCTGACGAAGTCGTAGGACAAACCCGCACGCACGCCGCGGGTCTCCCCGGATGCCGCCCGCGACGCCGGGTGCGACGCTGGAGTGGCAATGGAGGCGCATTCGGGACGACGTGCGAGTCGCGGGTGGGTTGCCGTGCTCGCCGCGATCGTCGCCCTGTCGCTTCCGGCCGGCGCCTCGGCACGTGACTGGCCCACCTGGCTCGCTGCCTGCGGCTCTGCAAGGTGCGGCACCTTCAGCGTCCCGCTCGACCGTGCGAACCCCGAGGCCGGCACGATCGGACTGAACGTCGTCGTCATTCCGGCTGCCGTCGAAGCCACCCGCGAGCCGGACGCGATCGTCCCGATCGCGGGCGGTCCCGGGGGGGCGTCGACCGCGCTCGCGAGCTGGGCCCAGGCGACGTTCTTCTTCGCGGCTCAGCACCGCGACATCCTCCTCGTCGACCAGCGCGGCACGGGCAAGTCGAAGCCCGTGTTCTGCCCGGCCACCGGGCTGACCGGAACGGCAACGGGCGACCGCATCCGCGCCTACTGGATGTCGTGCCTCGGCTCGGCCGGTGTCGATCCGCGCCTCTTCGCGACGTCGACGGCGATGGACGACCTCGACGACGTGCGCGCCGCGCTCGGGTACCCCCAACTCGACCTCTACGGCGGCTCGTACGGCGCCACCGCGGCCCAGTACTTCCTGCTCCGGCACGGCGACCATGCGCGAGCGGTGATCCTCGACGGCGGCACATTGCTCGACGTCCCCATCTTCGAGCGCTACGCCCGCACGAGTCAGACGATGCTCGCTGCGCTGTTCGCACGCTGCGCTGCCCAGCGCTCGTGCCACCGGGCGTTCCCCTCGCCTGCACGCGATCTCAAGGTGACGCTCGCGCGGCTCGACCGGCAGCCGCTGAGAATCAAGGGCACCACGATCGGTCGTGACGAATTCGCGTCGGCCGTCCAGCACCTGTCGCGGACGCCCGAAACCGCCGCCCAGATCCCGCTCTTCCTGCGACTCGCTGCGAAGGGAGACTTCGCCGGTGCGGTGGCGCTCGTGCAGGACGAGCTGCCGACGGACGATCCGCGCCCGCAGCTGATGGCGTGGTCGATCCGGTGTCTCGAGCCCTGGGCCCGCCGGGACGAGGCCGAGACGGCACGCCTCGGTACGGGCAGCTACCTCGGCCCGACGATGGTGCGTTCGGCACGCTACGCGTCGGCTGCCTGTTCGGTGTGGCCGCCGTTCACCGACGTACCGGGCGCCGACAGGCGGGTGCCGTCGTCGGTGCCGGCCCTTGTCGTCGTGGGCGGCCAGGATCCGCAGGATCCGCTTGCGAACATCGCCGGCATCACCGACGTGATGCCGAACGCCAAGGTCGTCGTCGTCCGCGGTGGCGGCCACGGTGCCGTCAATCACGGCTGCACCGAGGGCCTCGCGGACGCCTTCCTGATCAAGGGCACCGCCGCCGGGCTCGACACCAGCTGCACGACGAAGGCGCCGCTGACCCCGTTCGTGCTCTCGTTGCCCTAGAGGCTTGATGCGCATTGGAAGCACGTCTGGATGCGGCCCTGCACACGGCGGATCGCGTCCGCCGAGGACGTCGTCAAGGCAACCAGCCTTGACGACGTCCTCGTCGAACACGCTCCTTGGTGCAGAACCGCCCCAGCCACACTCCTAATACGCATCAAGCCTCTAGCGCTGTTCCCAGTCGCGCCAGTCGACGCCGTGCTCCGCCACGTGCGCGCGAACGGCGAGACCGATCGTGGGATAGACGCGCTCCTCGCCGATCAGCTCCATGAGGCCGTAGCGGCGTAGCGCGTCCTTCACCGGGCCCTTCAGCTCCGCGAACGCGAGCTCGATACCCCGCCGGTCGAGCTCGGCCAGGATCTCGGCGAGCACCTCCGCCGCGGTCGAATCCACGTCGGTGATCGGCTCGGCTGCGACGACGACCGTCCGGACGTCGCGTCGCTCGGCGTCGAGCGCCTGGTGGAGCGCGTCCCGGAACACCTCGGCGTTCGCGAAGAAGAGCGGCGCGTCGAAGCGGAACAGGAGCAGGCCCGGCACCTGCACGCCCTCCGGGTGCCGCTGCGTGTCGTGGTAGCCCTTGAGCGCCGGCACCCGTCCGAGCACCGCGGAGTAGGGATGCCACGCCCGTTCCAGCACCGCGATCACCGAGAGGGCGATCGCGAACCCGACGCCCGGGAGGATGCCGAGCACGAGCACCCCGGCGAACGAGGCGACGGCGAGCGCGAAGTCGCCCCGGTTCACGCGCAGGAGCCACCGCATCGCCGGCACGTCGACGAGCCGCAGGACTGCGGCGATCACGACCGCGGCCAGTGCCGCCGTCGGGATGTTCTTCAGAAGTCCCGTCCCGACGACGAGGACGAGGCCGATCGCTGCGGCCGCGACGACGCCAGTCAGCTGCGTGCGGGCTCCCGCCGCCTCGGCAACGGGCGTGCGGGAGGAGCTGCTCGACATCGGGAAGCCCTGGAACAGGCCGGTCGCGAGATTGGCGGCCGCGAGCCCGCCGAGCTCGCGGTTCTGGTCGACGCGGTCTCCGAGCCTCGACGCGTAGCTCCGCGAGAGGACGCTCGTGTCCGCGAAGGCGAGGAGCGCGATCGCGGCGGCGGCGAGCCCCAGCCGGCCGAGGTCGTCGACCGACGGCGACGGAACCGTCGGGGAGGGCAGACCGCCGGGAACCGCGCCGACCACCGAGACGTCGAGACCGAAGACGCGGACGAGGATCGCCGAGCCGGCGACGGCGACGAGGATCCCCGGTGCCGCCGGCGCGATCCGCCAGCTGACGAGGACGACCACGAGGCAGCCGATCCCGAGAGCCGCCGTCGTCGGATCGATCTCGCCGAGGTTTCGGACGAAGTCGCCGGCATCGTCGACGAACCGCTCTCCGGTCGACGGCACTCCGAGGAGACGTGGCAGCTGGTCGGCGATCACGATCAGCGCGATCCCGGCGAGGTATCCGAGCCGGACGGGCTTCGAGAGCAGATCGGTGAGGAAGCCGAGCCGAGCGACGGCCCCGACGAGCAGCAGCGCTCCGACCATGAGCGCGAGCAGCCCTGCGACGGCGACACGCTCGGCCGGATCGGCGCCGGCGACGGGGATCACGGCGGCCGCGACGAGCGGAGCGAGCGCCGAGTCGGGGCCGAGGACGAGAATCCGCGACGGCCCGAACACGGCGTAGGCGAGGAGCGGGACGAGGGTCGCGTACAGGCCGGTGACGGGTGGAAGTCCCGCCAGCTCGGCGTAGGCCATCCCCTGGGGCACGAGCAGCGCCGTGAGCACCACGCCGGCGACGAGGTCACGCCGCAGCCACTCCCGCCGGTAGGAGCGCGCGACCCCGACCCCGGGGACGAACGACCGGATCCACCCGCGGCCGGGGTCCTCGGCTCGTCCGTCGTCAGTCGTCATCCGCACGCTCCCTTGCGGTGACAGGCTTCAGCCTGTCTCCGGGGTTAGCCTACGACGCGCGGGCCTCCGCCACCTCGAGCAGCCGGTCGCGGATCGCGGCCTGATCCTCTCCGATGTCGTCGAGGCGCGGCAGGGCGGCGAGCGACTCGAGCCCGAACACGCGCTCGAAGAGCGACGTCACGCGATAGCGCACCGCGCCGCCGGGGCCGCTCTCGCGACCGGCCTCGGCGATCAGGCCGCGCTCGACGAGCGACGCGACGGCCGAGTCGGCGGCAACGCCTCTGATGCGTGCGATCTCGGGCCGCGAGACGGGGCCGAGGTAGGCGACGATGGCGACCGTCTCGAGCGCAGCCTGCGAGAGCCCGCGCTCCACGGGCCGCTCGAACAGCCGCGCGCAGGCCTCGGCCGCCTCGCGGGAGGCGCCGAACGCGTAGCCACCGGCGACCTTCTGCAGGACGATGCCGCTGCGGCCCTCGCTGTAGCGCTCGCGCAGCAGCCCGAGCGCGGTCTCGATCCGCTCGGTGTCGTCGGCGGTCGCCTCGGCGAGCTCGTCGACCGTGAGTGGTTGCGAGGCGACGACGAGCAGCGCCTCGACGGTGCGGGCGAGCGCATCGACCGGGTTCGAGGAGATCAGGCGGAGCGGGCGGTCCACTGCAGCATCCTTTCGTCGTCGAGGCGGGAAATCCTGATGGGGGCGAACGGCGACGCCTGGGCGATCGCGATCTCGCCCTCCTTGCGCAGCTCGAGCAGCGCCAGGAACGCGACGGCCTGCTCGACGCGCGAGAGGCCGTGCACCTCGGCGTCGAAGTCGAAGCGGCGGCGGCGCGACAGCACGCGCGCGAAAGCGCTCGACGAACTGGGCCACCGGCGGGAAGCGAAGTGCCAGGTGCGAGAGCGAGACGTGCGGGGGCTCGACCGCCAGAGCGCGCATCGCCTCGACGAGGCGGAGCGGCTCCTGCTGGCGCGAGCCGCCGCTCGGGCTCGGGCGCGAGCGGGGCCGGCCCGATCGCGGAAGTAGCGCTCCCGCTCCTCGTCGAGCCGTTCGCGCAACCACACGGAGGCGTGCTTCATCCGGCGGTACTCGGCGAGGCGCCGGGCGAGCTCCTCGGCGGCCTCCTCCGGCTCGAGCTCCGCGAGCTCGGCCTCCTCGTCGGGGAACAGGTGACGCGCCTTCAGCTCGAGCAGCGCCGCGATCAGGACGAGGAACTCGCCGCAGACGTCCAGGTCGAGCTCGTCGCGCTCGGCGAGCCGCTCGACGAACGCGACGACGATACCGGCCATGTCGATCTCGGACGGCTGGATCGCGTCCTTGAGCAGGAGCGTCAGCAGAAGGTCGAACGGGCCCTCGAACGCATCGAGGTCCAGCTCGAGATCACGGACTGCGCTGGCCACGATCGGACCCTAGCCCCCGGGTCGGACGCGGCCCTTCGGCACCGCCATCTTCGGCCCCTTCGGGGGCGGCGCGGCCGGGCGGGGCTTGTCGGGTCGATCGCCGTCGCTGCGAGAGCCAGAACCAGACGAGACCGGCGACGCAGGCCGAGCCCGGAAACCCAGGTGTTGACGCGCAGGCCGAGGATGTCGTTCGCCGGATCGACCCGGACGAACTCGATCCAGAAGCGGCCGAAGGAGTAGAGCGCGATGTAGAGCGCGAAGAGCCCTGGTGGGCGCGGGTGGAAGCGCCGCTCGATCACGTAGACGAGCAGCGCCGCGGCGAAGCAGGTTCCAGAGCATCTCGTAGAGGAAGGCCGGGTGGTACGGTCGCCTGGTCGATCGTCGCGAGCGGCCGGTGGGCCGGGTCGATCTCGAGGCCCCACGGCAGGTCGGTCGCCTTGCCGAAGAGCTCCTGGTTCCACCAGTTGCCGATCCGCCCGACCGCCTGCGCCACGAGCAGGCCGGGTGCGAGGCAGTCGGCGAGCAGCCACACGTCCGCCCCCGCGCGCTTCGCGACGAGGCCGCCGACGAGACAGCCGAGGGCGATCCCGCCCCAGACCCCGAGGCCGCCCTTCCAGATCGCGCACGGGGCCCCACCACTGCGTCCGGCACCTCGTTCCAGCTGGTCGCGAGATGGTAGAGCCGCGCGCCGACGATGCCGGCGCCGACACCCCACACGGCACAGCGGAAGATCAGGTCCCAGTCGCCGCCACGGTTGACGAATCGGGTGCCGGTGATCCAGATGCAGATTCCGATCGCCGCGAGCAGCGTCAGGCCGTACATGTGGATCTGCAGCGGCCCGAGGTCGATGGCGCCGCTGCCGGGCGACGGGATCGAGAGGAGCAGGCTCATGGTGTCGCATTCTCCCCTGAGGGCTGGATGCCTCCGTCCCCGAACGAGTGACGCCCGGCACGCGGGCCGGGCGTCAGGTGCCGGAGGAGGTCGGCGCTCGATGGTTAGAGGAGGATCTGGAGTGCGAGATCGACGGGGCAGCCGCGCTCGAGGAGGCGCATCGCAAGGTGCAGGTCGACCTCGTGCGAGGCTGCGAGCACGGCAGCGGACTCCGGGTCGTAGCCGACACGCAGCGAGGGAATGGGCCCGCCACCGCTCGACGAGCTCGATCTCGACGTCGGGACGTTCCTGAAGCTCTGCCGCAGACATGATCGCCTCTCTCAACGCTTTCGGGTCTCTGGTTATTCGGCCGAGAGAGCCCGATTGGATCTCCCCTTTCTAGGGCATTCGTTTCAGGAAATTGGCGATATCCCGTGAGGACTTCGTAAAGCCTTGGCGTCTCCCTCCCGTGCGCCTCAACGCTCGAGCCAGGCGAGAAGATCCCAGAACGGGTCGTTTGCAGGGGGAATGGCCGGGGGGCGGCGCCGGCGGGCAGCGAAGCTCCGCCCACGTCACGTACGACCGCAACCGCTTGCCGATCCGGCGGCGCGTGCTGTCGGTCGGCGTCACGAGCGCCTCGGTGAGTGCGAATCGCCATGCCGCCTCCTCGCTCTCGAGGCGGCGCCCGCTGCGACCGACACCGACGAGGTGCCCGATCTCGTGCAGGGCGACGAAGTAGCTCACCTGGCCGCGCACGGGCGGGACGCGGATCTCGAGCCGGCGCTCGCTGCGCCCGTCGCGGTGCCGGATGCGGATCACGACCGCCCGGCCGCGACCGTCGACGCGACGGATCCCGTGCCGGGCGCAGAGGTCGTCGATGTGGAGGTCGAGGGTTCTCGGGTGCACCGACCGTTGAGCGTAATGGCCAGGGTGGCTGTCATGAAAGCCTCTACAATCGCCGCCGTGATCGCCCTCGCGGCAGGCCTTGCGTTGCTGATCGGCTGGTACCGGGGGTTCAACCTGCGCTCGCTGGAGCTGACAGCGGCGACCTTCGCCGTCGTGCTCGCCGTCCAGACGGTCGGCCTGATCGTCACGGGAGGCGATACCGGCGCGCGTTACTGGCCGATCATCGGTCTCGTTGCCGCCGGCTGGGTGGCGTGCCTGTGGATCGGCAGCCGGGTCCGACCGCTGCTCGGCCGCTGACGGCACTCGCGCTAGCGGAGCGCCTCGCGGAGAAGATCGGCGCCACCGTCGGCGAGCGCAGCTGTCGCGGCCGCGTGACCGGCAGCGATCGCGCGATCGAGTGCCTTGAACTCACGGAGGCCGATGTCCTGCACCTCGGGGCTGATCGTGAGCGCCGCAAGCCCTCGGTTCTTCTCTGCGCGCTCGACGCTCCCGAGCACGGTGGCCCGGCTCATGGTCTCCATGATCGACGGGATTCGGACGGCGTCGCCGGGCTGGCTTTCGAGGCGCCGTACGACGTCGACTGCGACGATGGGCCCTTCGGGAATGTCGTGCATGAGGTCGACGGGCAGGTTGTTGAGCACTCCGCCGTCCACGAGCAGCCTGCCGCCACGCGAGACCGGCGGCACGAGCCCGGGGATCGACATGCTGGCGCCGACCGCGTCGATCAGGGATCCGCGGCGGTGCACGACGACGCGGCTCGAGAGCAGGTCGGCGCTGACGGTGAAGAGGGGTCGTGGCAGCTCCTCCACCTGGAGGTCGCCGAAGACGCGCTCGAGCATTCGCGCCGCCTTACGCGACCGGATCAGGGCGACCCGCGGCAGCGTCCAGTCGTTGAACGGTGCCCGGCGCACGAGCTCGTCGTGGCAGCGGTCGTGGATCTGATCGGTGTCGAGCCCGAGGGCGGACATGGCGGCGATATAGGCTCCCATGCTGCAGCCTCCGAGCCTGTCGATCTCGAATCCGGCCTCCGCGAGCGCCGCGATCACCCCGATGTGCGCGTAGCCGCGCGCACCGCCGCCGGAGAGCACGAGCCCGAGCGACCGCCCGGAGACGCGCCGCGCGACCCGCGCGACTCCGATGTCGTAGGCGGCCTCGTAGACGAGGTGGTGGGTCGACGGCGTGACGGCATCGAGCCATTGCGCCGCCGCACCCCGCGGCAGCGGGGCCAGCAGGACGAGGTCGCAGTCCCTGCTGTGCAGCGGCTCGATCGGCGTGTCGCTGTCGGCGAGAAGGAGCACCCTGTCGGCCTGGCGACGTGCGAACGCATCCCAGCTTCCGGCCTCGGAGCCTGTCCCCGCGACGAGGAGCACGAAGTCCGCCGCTGCCTCGGCACGGGCGAGCGCTGCTGCGCGGTCGTCGGCCACCCCGCCACCGTCGAGCACGGCGACCGTTCCATGGCGCTGCAGCTCGCGTTCGAAGGACGCCGCAAGACCGCGCCGCGTCGATCCCGGGTGCGAGCGGCACGATCGAGAACACGCGCGGGCGCACCGTCGGCGCCTCGAGCCCGCCGGAGGCCTGCAACTGGCGCGCGAGCTCGACGGCCACGGCCCGCGCGAACCCGTTGTCCTCGGCGAGAAGCGCTGTCACCGTGCTCCGCCCCACCTCGAGCAGCTCGCAGTCCCGCACCGCCTGCGCGCCCGCGGACCGGGCCGAGCCGGTCAACAACGCGAGCTCTCCGAGAGCCGACCCCGGTCCGAGCTCTCTGACGACGCGCGCCTCATCGTCACCCGTGACGACGATACGCAGCCTCCCGGAGACGACGACGAAGAGGCCTTCGGCCGGGTCACCCTCGTGGAAGAGCCAGCTGCCGGCATCGAGGTGGTGCCGCGCTGCATCTCCCTCGAGCGCCGCGAGGGTCGACGGCTCGACGCCGTGGAAGAGTGGTACATCGGCCAGGGTCGGGGAGTGTGGTCGCATCGTCTGGCCGGGCACGGGATCGTAGGATCCACCAGATCGCGCCCCGATGCAACGAGGGCGTGTCGCACGCCTTGGAGCGAGACCGCAGCTCGTGATCGACTCGGCCGGCCGCTGGACGATCCGGCTCGTCCCACGGCCGGCGCCAGCGGCCGCGGGGGACAGGGACCGTCCGGGCGCCGCAGAACGAAGCAGGCAGCGATCCGAGGTGCCCTGCCGAGGCGCCTGCCGGCGGCAGGAGGTCGGCCACGCCGTACCGACCGACCCGGGGCTCCGCGTTCAGTGCCAGTAGGATTCCGCGCCGATGGCCACCCGCGACGCCACCTGTAGCTGTGGTCGACTTCGACTGACCGCGGACTGCGGCGCGACCGTCTTCTACACGCTCCCGACCGCGCCCGATGTCGTTGCTGTTCCGATCGGCGCATTCGCCGACCCGGCGTTTCCGCCACCCACGGTCTCGGTGTACGAGGCGCGACAGCATCCGTGGCTCGTCATGGCTACTGCGATGGAGCACTACGACTGAACGCACACGACCGGGAGCGAGCACTCGCCTGCGCCGGCGTTCGGCGATGCCGCAAGACACTGGTGACCGCTGACTCTCGCCGGTTAGAATGGGACCATGAATGAGTCGGGCGCGAGCCGGGGCCTATCGGCCTCGGAGCTCATCTCGCAGAGGATCGCCGAACTCGGGGACTGGCGCGGGGAAACGCTCAGCAGAATGCGCCAGCTCATCAAGGAAGCAGACCCGGACGTCGTCGAGGAGTGGAAGTGGCGTGGCACGCCCGTCTGGGAGCACGACGGGATCATCTGCACGGGCGAGTCCTACAAGAAGGTCGTGAAGCTCACGTTCGCGAAGGGCGCCTCGCTGGCGGATCCCACCGGCCTGTTCAACTCGAGCCTCGAGGGCAACGTGCGTCGTGCGATCGACATCCGGGAAGGCGAGCAGGTCGACGCGTCCGCCTTCGCGGCGCTCGTTCACGAGGCCGTCGCGCTCAACAGCGCTCGCAAGCTTCCCGGGTGACCCAGCCCCGGGTGAAGGGGAACTCTGACCGCCCGTGAAGCAGCAACCGAATTGATCCGGAATGTCCCTCGCTGGCGGCCAGTGGAGCGGCCCGCTCCATCCGCAGTCGCGCTAGGACTCGTCGGATTTCTGGATGACGCAGAAGCGGTTACCGTCCGGGTCGACGAGAACGACGAAGTCGTCGTCCGGGCCGTACTCGCGTTCGTAGCGCGTCGCACCGAGCCCGAGCAGTCGCCCGACCTCCGCAGGCTGATCCGCGGTGTAGAGGTCTAGGTGAACTCGGCTGAGGTCGCCAAGTTGCGGCAGGCGGTCCTCGGCTACCCGGTCGAGCGAGATGTTCGGCCCTGCCCCGGTCGGATCCGTGAGCACCACCCAGCCGTCTTGCGGTGGCTCGCGCGGGACGTACGTCAGTGCTGCCTGCCAGAATGCAACCAGCTCGTCGAACCGCACACAGCGAATGAGGATCGAGCCGACCCTCACGTTGACCTGCGCGTCGCGAGGCGCAGGCGATGAAGCTGTGCTCACCCATCGAGCGTACCCACCCGTTACGCGTCGCGCACATCACGCTCGCTGGTGACGCTGAAGCGTCATGCCACGGATTCGCGCCGGCCTTCCTGATCGTGCTGCTCGGACGGATCATTTGGCAAGGTACGCACACAACACGGCCGGTCACCCGACGAATCACAAGCGGCACGACGACAACCAGGCTCGTGACACACCCGGACAGACCACCCCGCCGAGTCCTACGTCCCCCGAGGACGATGCCTCAGAACAACCGGCCGAGCCCCGGTGGCCCTCGCGCGCCGCTGCTTGTGGCTCAGAGCCACAAAGTGACTGTACGCAGCCTCTTGTGGACAGGCGACTCGCCTGCCGCCAGGGGAATGTCACTTGGGGGCTCGATCGCCGTCACGGTGGCCTCGCCTGCATCTCTGTAGCGCGACCGCCGAACGGGCTCCGGATAGCCTTGTGCGATGCGTGCGCTCCTGACCTGCAGACCGTTGGCGGGTCATTATCGGCCGATGCTGCCACTCGCACGTGCCCTGGCTGAAGCGGGACATGATGTCGCGTTCGCGTCGGGGGAACCTGTCGCCGGTGAAGCCGAAGCGGAAGGCTTCACGGTGTTTCGCGTCGGGCTTGCTCTGGACTCTGTGGAGCCGCTTGCCCACCGCGTTCGACAACTTGCTGCCTCGCTGCCTCCTTCCCACGTCCGCTCCTTCGTCTTCACCGAGCTCTTCGTTCGGGTCGAGCTGGAGCCGCGTGCGAACGACCTGTTCAAGATCGTTGAACAGTGGGCACCGCACGTTGTGGTACACGACGTCGCGGAGTTCGCGGCACCGCTCGTCGCGACTGTGGCCGGCATCCCGTATGTGGAGCACAGCTACGGGCCTGCCATCGAGAACGCCGTCGTCCGTGCCGCCGGCGACGCCACTGCCCCCTATTTGGAGTTCGCATGGTGTCGCGCCGCACCCCCTCGGTGGCTTCTACCGCTACCTGTACCTCGACGTGTGCCCACCCAGTCTCCAGGTACCCGGAGTGGTTACGGGCGCGATGCAGGGCATCCGTACGGTCGAGACTCAGCCGCCCGGGACCCTGCTCCCGTGGCTGGACGCGCTGCGCGGGCTGCCGATCGTCTACATCACACTGGGCACCGTCTACAACCACAAACTTGGTGTCTTCCGGGCGCTGCTCGACGGCCTCCGCGACGAAGCGCTGAACATTGTCGTCACGGTAGGCAAACAGAACGACCCTGCGGAACTCGGTTTGCAGCCGTCGAACGTCCATGTGTACCAGTACATCCCGCAAGAGCTACTTCTCCCTCACTGCGCCGCTGTCGCGACTCACGGTGGCGCTGGCTCAACCCTTGGTGCACTCGCGTTCGGTCTGCCGCTCCTGGTCGTTCCCCAAGGCGCCGATCAGTTCTACAACGCCGATCGCGTCGTTGCCGCAGGCGCCGGAGTCCAGCTCATGCCTGATCGCCTGACCGCCGACTCAGCTCGCGACGCTATTCGCGTGCTCCTGCACGACGACACATTCCGAGGCGCAGCACACCGCATCAAGAACGAATTCGACGCGATGCCCGAGCCACACCAGGCCGTCGAGACGCTCGAACAACTCACCGGACGCTAACCCTTGCGGCACCGATGCTGTCTCCACCACCGATCACTCGAAAAACGACGCCGGTCAACAACTAAGGCGCGCGTCGCGACCAGGACCTGACCCTCCAGCCGAACCACCCTGCGCCGAGGGCGGTGTGGTGCCCGTGGCGTGCGCCAGCGTTCACAAATGTCACATGAACCCCCGGACTCGAAGTCCTTGAGAAGCCTCGGCCGCATCTGGTGGATCAGCCCCCTCCCCGCCTACTAGTATCGGCACATGACTCAACTCTCAGCAAGCCTCGCGCAAGTTCCTCTCTTCAGCGATCTGAATAAGCGTCAGCTACGAAAGCTTGCGAATGGATTCAAGGAAAGGAGCTTTGCGCCAGGAAGAACTGTCGTCCGCGAGGGTCATATGGACGGCGTCGGCTTCTTCGTCATCACCGAGGGGACGGCGGCGGTCAGCGTCTCTGGGGCGAACGTTGCGATCATTGGTCCTGGCGACTATTTCGGGGAACTCGCGATGATCACCGAGCAAGAGCGCGGCGCGACCGTCACGGCCGAAACGCCTCTTCTCTGCCTGATGATGGCGTTCTGGGATTTCCGCCGGTTCGCGAAAGACAATCCTGACGTTTCCTGGAAGCTCCTTCAGCACCTTGCCAGCATGCTGATGGAGGATCGCGCTCGACGCGCCCAAGCGGCGATTCAAGCTAGCTAATAGCTGAGCCGATGATGCCGGCCATCGTCGCTCGACGCTGCTGCCGTCGATGGACACCGAAGAGTGAACTCGCATGCGCCAGTGTTCAGCAGTGTCACCAGGCTCGATGCATCCGACCACGCGGTCACGGTGCCTGGGTGTTCAGCAACGAAGATCTCTCTCGTTGGTGACGGCTCCTGGCACGCGTGGTGCGAGCCGGGCTTGTGTGACCAGGCGGCGGAGGTATAGCTTGGTGAGGACCGAGAACATGTTGCGCAGACTCCGTGCTTTGTGGCAGCCATCCACACCGAAGACGCCAGAGGAGCTTGAAGCCAGGCGCGTTCAGCGCGAAGCCAACTTCGATCAGGAGACCCGGCGAGCGCCGGGCAAAGAACGCATGATGGAGGTCGACGCCGAGCGTCACCGCCGCCGCTGATCTGCGACTCGCCATGCAAGAAGGCTTATCGCGCCACGAAGGTCAGCCACGGCGATAGTGACCAAAGGGTGGGCTCGGTCAGACGCCGACCAGGTTCCGTGCTCAAGAGCAATCGCCTGCGCCAGTGATCGGGAATGACGCCTGAGCCCACTGGGTTCCCAGATGCCGACCAATCATCTGCACCCCCGCTCCGTAGTCACGCGACGATGTGTTTGCGGTTGTCCATCACGCGGCTTAGGGTTTGCGGGCGTTGTGTAAGTCGCAACCACTTGGGGGGGGTATTGGTGCAGGACACCACGTGTCATATGTCGATTTCGCTTGACGGTTTCGTCGCCGGGCCAGAGCAGAGTCGCGAGCACCCGCTGGGCAAGCGCGGGAGAGAACTGCACCGCTGGCACCTGGGCGACGAGCGCGCCAACGAGGCCGACGAGACGGCGGCCGGCTGGCTTATGCGCCCGCGTGGCGCCTACCTCATGGGTCGCAACATGTTTGGGCCGATCCGTGGTGAGTGGGAGGAGGACTGGCGCGGGTGGTGGGGACCTGAGCCGCCTTACCACGCCCCGGTGTTCGTGCTCACCCATCACGCGCGCGAGCCGATCGAGATGGACGGCGGGACGACCTTCCATTTCGTCACCGGCGGGTTCGACGCCGCCTACGCGCAGGCGCGCGAAACCGCTGGCGATGAGGGCGTGGACATCGCGGGGGGCGCCTGGACCGTGCGGCAGGCGCTTATCGCCGGGGTCGTCGACGAGCTCACGCTCGACATCGCCCCAGTGTTGCTCGGGTCCGGCGAGCGGATCTTCGACAGCGTCGAGTCCTTCGGCATGGAGCCTGTAGAGGTGCTGCATTCGCCGCTGGCCACGCACATCCGGTATCGCACGGCGGGGTAGCGCCGGCGGTCCCCCTCACCCAGCTCCGCCACCGCAGAGCTCGCCGAAACTGGACGACGCTTGACTGGGCCAGTGTTCGGGAATGATGCTCCTATGACTGTCAAGTCATGAGTGGCTCCGCGTTGAGGACGCGGTAGAGGTGGCGGGTGAGGTAGCGCTTGAGCAGGCGGACGGCGTCGCGGCTGGTCTTGCCTTCGGCGATGCGTCGTTCGATGTAGTCCTTGGTGGCGGGGTCGTGCAGTCGCCTGTGGAGGATGACGGTGTGCAGTGCTCGGTTGAGTTGGCGGTCGCCGCCGCGGCTGAGCCGCTGCCGGGTCGTCTGGCCGGAGGAGGCGGGGATTGGGGCGACGCCGGCGAGCCTGGCGAAGGCTGCTTCGGAGCGCACGCGGCCTTTGTGTGACCAGCTGACGATGAGTTGGGCGGCGACGATCGGGCCGACACCTGGTTCGTCGAGCAACGTGGGTGCGAGCGCCCGGACGTGGGCGAGGATCTCTGTTTGCAGCTCGGTGGCTTCCTCCGTCGCCGCCTGGATCCGCCGGGCGAGGGTGCGCAGCACGAGCGTCGCGGTGAGCTCGTCCGGGGTCCGCGAGCTCGAGCGGCGCACACCAAGCTGGCACCGAACCCAGACAGACCAGCCCGCCGAGTCTCACAGTCACCCGAAGGAGGTCGCCGACCCCGATCCGCTACTGCGATCTTGGTCCGCAGTCCCAGCTACCGGTGAACCGCCTGCCCTCCGCTGTACCCGACCGGCCGAGGACGTTGAAGGTTCCGCGTCTCAGTCCGGCGGCAACATGAGCCTTCCCAGAGATGGCGCCAGAGACCGTGCTGCCGTTTGCCGTGACTATTTCGATGACACCATCGATCACTTCCACCGCCCCGGCAGTCGCGGACGGTTCGACCACGAGACCCAGGCTGTTCGATGGCGCAAGCCGCGGGTCTGCGTTCGGCCTTCGGACTCCGAAGTTGAGCCGGGCTCCGCCGAAGCACTTGCTCTTTGGTATCCGGTACGTGGTTCCCTTTGTGCGCACGACAGCAGATCCGCGTCCGCAGGCAAGGATGTAGCCACCTCGCACGACCAAGATCGGGTTTTGTGTGTCCTTAGAAGTGCAGCGTGGCGCCGCGCCATTCGATGCCGAGGCCCATGTCCCAAGCACCAGCGGCACGGCCGCGAGGACAGGCACCAACCGAAGTGCGCGCACAAGCCGAAGGATGAGGCATTCGCCACGAGTCGTCAAGGAAACACCCGATTCGCAGGAGACCGAGGTGTTGACCCCAGGCGTCCGAACTCGCATGCGTCAGTGTCCTCTCGCACGGAGAGCCGCCGAACAGCGGTGAAGCCTCGGCGGCCGACGCCACCGACGCCTCGCCTAGGAACGCTGCGATTTCGCCTATCCCCGGTGACACGATCGCTACCGCGGCCTGAGGGCGAGCCAACTTCTACGAGCGGGCCTCAGAGCAGCGGCGGCCCGTTCAGCCGCGACTGCCTGTGGTGTCTCGCGACCGGTCGGTGAAGGATACTGCGGGCTGTGCAGTCGCCCGAAGTGAGCTATGCCCGCAGCGGCGATGTTGCCATCGCCTACCAGGTCGTCGGCGAGGGCTCCCCGGACATCGTCTTCGTGCGTGGTGTGACCGGCGACCTGTTGTCCACGTGGGAGCAGCCGCTTCTCGTGCGTCACGTCGAAGGCCTTGCAAGCTGCGGCCGGGTGCTGATGCTCGACAAGCGTGGGACGGGGCTTTCGGATCGTGTCCGGGAGGTGCCGTCGATCGAGACGGCGATGGACGACGTGCGGGCGGTAATGGATGCTGTCGGGTCGAAGAACGCTGTGCTCTGGACGGGTGCAAGTAGCACGGGCATGGGTGTGCTGTTCGCGGCGACGTACCCGGAGCGCTGTGCCGGTCTCGTCCTCTTCGACCCCAGGATCAGAGGGACACGTGCGCCGGACTACCCGTGGGCGCCGACCGAGGAGGAATGGCGGGAGCGTCTCGCTGGCGTTCGCGCCGGCTGGGGCGAGCGAGGCTATCTCGACGCGCTCGCCCGTGAATGGGCGCCCGAGGCCGCCGAGGACGAGGGGTTCCGCGACTGGTTCGTCTGGCACATGCGCCGCAGCCTGAGCCCGGGAGCTGCGCTGACGACGTTCCGTGCAGCGATGGAACTCGATGTGGCCGACGTCCTTGCCGCCGTCCGTGTGCCGACATTGATTCTCCCCCGGCCTTCCCTGCCGGGTCCAGCCCACTTCGCTGCCGAGCGGATCCGAGACGCCGAGCTGGCGGATCTTCCGCCCCTTCGGGGGGAATACACCTGGGTCGATGACGTGGCCCACCGCGCGACGATGGAGGCGACCGCGGATTTCGTCGTGCGCCTCACCCATTCCGGCGGTTCTGAGCGAGTGCTCGCGACCATCCTCTTCACGGATATCGTGGGCTCGACCGAGCTCGCC
Source organism: uncultured Thermoleophilia bacterium (assembly GCA_963792455.1). Classification (GTDB taxonomy): domain Bacteria; phylum Actinomycetota; class Thermoleophilia; order Gaiellales; family Gaiellaceae; genus Gaiella. Next base: position 534,039 of record CAWBWA010000010.1, on the reverse strand, counting down.
GCGCGCGTCGGCGACTCAGCCTGGCGGCAATTGCTTCAGCAACACCACGCCATCGTTCGCCGCGAGCTGTCCCGGTACCAAGGGCGGGAGCTCGACACAGCCGGTGACGGGTTCTTCGCCGCCTTCGACGGGCCAGCCCGCGCTGTCCAAGCGGCCTCGGCGATTCGCGATGCGCTCCCGGCACTCGGGATCGAGATCCGAGCCGGTCTCCACACCGGCGAGTGCGAGGTGCATGACGGCAAGGTCGCCGGAATCGCGGTCTCGACCGGCGCCCGCATCTCGTCGCTCGCGGCCCCCGGCGAGGTGCTCGTCTCGAGCACGGTGAAGGATCTCGTCGCCGGCTCGGGCCTCCGGTTCGAGGATCGTGGCGATCACCAGCTCAAGGGCATCCCTGACACTTGGCATCTCTTCGCAGTCGCCCGCTGAACGACCGCAGGCCCACGCTCGCCTGCGCCAGCGCCCTCCCGCCGGAGGTCGGGCGATCAGTCCCTATGCCACCGATGCCTCGCCGAGCAACGCCTTCGCCTCGGCGATGAAGTCCGAGTCCGGCTGCACGCGGTAGCCGGGGCCGAGGGCGAGCGTGCGGGCTCCCATCGACGTCTCGAGCGCCACGTAGACCGGTGACTCGCCCGGGTACTCCTTGACGAGGCGCGCGAGCTCCGCGATCACGCCGGCCTCCGCCTGGCGCGCGTCGAGCCGGAAGCGCACGTCGCGGCGCTCGGCGACCGCCTCGAACGGCGTCAGCTCGAGCGCGATCAGCTTCGTCTCGCCCTGCTGCTTGTGGTCGACGCGCCCCTTCACGATCAGGATCCGGTCGGCAACACACAGCTCCCGCACGGTCGAGTAGGTGGCCGAGAAGACGACGACCTCGGCGGAGCCGGTGGGATCCTCGAGCTGCAGGAACACCATCGGCTCGCCCTTCTTCGTCGTCAGGTGCTTGACCGCCGACACGATCCCGCCGACCGTGACGGCCTCGCCATCGCGCCGGCGCTCGAGCTCGCCGAGCGTCGCATCGGTCTTGCGCCGAAGCTGATCGCGCACCGCGCTGAGCGGGTGCTCCGAGACGTAGAGGCCGAGCGTCTCCTTCTCGAGTCGCAACAGCTCCGTCTTCTCGAACTCGGTCGTCGCGATCGGCGGATGATGCTTGCGCGCCACCTCCGCCTCCGGCTCGGCGCCGCCGAAGCCGAGGTCGAAGATCGAGCCCTGCCCCGCGAGCCGGTCGGCCGCGAGCTTCTGCCCGTAGGCGAGCGCCTGCTCGAGCACGCCGAGCATCCCCATCCGCGAGGCGCCGGTCGAGTCGAGCGCGCCGCACTTGACGAGCGACTCGAGCGCGCGCTTGTTCACGACCTGCGGGTCGACACGCTCGGTGAAATCCCAGATCGTCGCGAACGGGCCGCCGTCCTTCCGCGCAGCGATGATCGCGCGCGCGGCGTTGTCACCGACGTTCTTGACGGCGTTCAGGCCGAAGCGGATCTTGCCGCCCACGACCGCGAAGTCGGTGGCCGACTCGTTCACGTCGGGCGGCAGAACGTCGATCCCCATCTCGTCGCAGGCGTTGACGTAGATCGGCACACGATCCTTCGTGTTCATCACGGACGAGATCAGCGCCGCCATGTACTCGCACGGGTAGTTCGCCTTCAGCCATGCAGTGCGATAGGCGATCAGCGCGTAACAGACCGAGTGGGCCTTGTTGAAGGAGTAGTCCTGCGACGACTCCATGTCCTTCCAGAGCTGGTTCGCGACCGACGGCGTGACGTTGTTCGCCGCGCAGCCGTCGAGGAACTTCGGCTTCAGCGAGGCCATCAGCTCGTGGATCTTCTTGCCGATCGCGCGACGCAGCGTCTCGGCCTCGGCACCCGTGAAGCCGGCCATCGTCTTGGCGATCTGCAAGTACTGCTCCTGGTACAGACAGTTGTGGACGACGAGCCCATTGGCGACGAAGTTGTGGATGCCCTCGACGGTGATGTCATAGACGCGTTCTTCGCCTGCTGGCTCGATGGAGACGATCTCCTGCCATGACACGCGGCTCGCCCGTTCCGTCTGCGGGAGATCGATTCTGTCGATCACCGGCGCCACCGTGCTCACACCGATGCGGGGGCGGCGGCTGTGGAAGTGCTGCTTCTCGAGGCCGACCATGTGCGCCGTTCCGCGAATCGATAGCCGTCCCTTTCGAGTCCTTCGGTCAGCCGTCGGAAGCGCATCGCGCGTCACGCTCATGATCTCCTCGATCACTCCGCGGCGATCAAGCGTCAAACCCTGATCACTCCACAGTGCTCGAACGTTGCGCTTCCAGCTGACCATGAACGGCTGCACCAGCTCGGCGAATCGCTGCGCGCCGTTCAACGTCAACTGATACGCGATCGTGTCGCCATCCGAGGGCGCTGTGGAGATCGGCGCTCTGATCCCGAGGCGAAGGAGAAGCGTCTGAACATCCGAGGCAAGGGTCGGCGAGATCGTCTTGTACGTCACCGCTTTCGCGCCGACGTGGCCGTCGCAGTCCCAAAGGGCGGCGAGGAAACGGGCGATCTCCTCGTCGGCGAGCTCGAAGATCTCCTCGGGAACGACCTTTGTTGCGCTCGTCGGACCGCGGCGGCCCTTCCGACCCGGGTCGTCGAGCTTCTTCCAGCGCATCCCGAGATCTCTCAACCAGAGTTCGAGCTGGGACGGCTGCTGATGATGCTCGACCTTCTGGCGATCGCGAGTGGCGGTGACGCACGTAACCCCGCGTGAGCGCAGGTACCGCTTCGTTCGCACGTCGCCGAAGCCAAGCTCGCACGCCGCCTCGAAGCTCTCGACGAGCCGGGGATCCGCCGAATGGAAAGACGGCAGTGCACCGCTGACCGCGCCGTCGGCAATGAGATAGGCCAGCACTCGATAGCGAGCCCGTTGCTTCTCGTCGAGCCGGCGCCCGTCGTCGATACGCGAGAGCTTCCGGGGCGTCGCGAGCCGACGGCCGACGTTCAGCGAGCGGAGCTCCGTCCACCCGTCTTCCGCGAGGAACTTATGATCGGCAGTCGCCTTGATCGTGGCGCCGTTTCTGAGCCTCACCCGGTAGACCGGGCGGACACCGTTGTCCACCCACGCCGTGATGCGGGCGTGCGAGGGCGAGAGGCCGTCATCGACGCCCTGCACGCGCACGTCTTCCCGGCCCTCGAGCTCGTCGATGCGCACGCGCCGACCGCTCGCTGCGTCGAACACGAGCGTGTCGCCCGTGAGACACGTCCCGTACGTCTCGCCGGTAATCGCCTTCAATCTCTCGTCGATGTACGTGACAGCCTCACGCCCGTTCTTGCGCGCGGCGTAGCTCGGGATGTACTGCATCGGGCCCGGTCGGTAGAGGGCGACGAGCGCAATCAGGTCCTCGAACTCGGTCGGCTTCACCTGCCGCAGCGCGTCCCGCATGCCCGAGGACTCGAACTGGAAGACACCCGACGAGTCGGCACGCGCCAGCATCTCGTAGACCTTGCGGTCGTCGAGCGGGATCGTGCCGATGTCGAGATTGCCGCCGATCAGCTCGACGGCCTTGTCGATCACGTCGAGGTTGCGCAGGCCGAGGAAGTCCATCTTGAGCAGGCCCGAGCGCCTCGACGTTCTTCATCGAGACCTGCGTCACGATCTCCTGGTCGGCACCTTTCTGTTGCAGCGGCACGACCTCGATCAGCGGCTGGGCGCCGATCACGACGGCGGCGGCGTGGATCGAGTCGGCTCGCGTCAGGCCTTCGAGCGGCTGAGCGAGGTCGACGATCTCCTTCGCGACCGGATCGTCCTTGACCGCGTTCGCGAGCTCTCCCCCGGGCTTCAGCGCCTCCGCGAGCGTCTGGCCGGGGCCTTCCGGGATCATCTTCGCGATCCGGTCGACGGTGCCGTACGGGATCTCGAGCACGCGGCCGGCGTCGCGCACCGCTGCGCGCGCCGCCATCGTCGAGAAGGTGATGATCTGCGCCACGCGGTCGCGCCCGTACTTCTCGGCGACGTAGTTGATCACGCGCTCCCGGCCCTCGACCGCGAAGTCGATGTCCATGTCGGGCATGTCCTTGCGGGCCGGGTTGAGGAACCGCTCGAACAGGAGGCCGTAGCGCATCGGATCGACATCGGTGATCCCGAGGCAGTAGGCGGCGAGCGAGCCGGCGGCGCTGCCGCGGCCCGGGCCGACCGAGACGCCGTCGCGCTTCGCGAAGCCGATGAAGTCGGCGACGATCAGGAAGTAGTCGGCGAAGCCCATCTCGCGCACCGTCTTCAGCTCGAACTGGAGGCGCTCGGTCAGCTCGGGCGTCACCCTGTCGTAGCGCTTGCCGAGCCCGGCCTCGCAGAGCTCGACGAGGTAGTCGAACGAGTCACGACCCTCCGGTGTCGGGAACTTCGGGAGCAGGATCCGGTCGAGCGCGATCTCGACGTTGCAGCGGTCGGCGACCTCGAGCGTGCGGCGCATCGCGTCCTCGTGCCCCGGGAAGTCGAGCGCCATCTCCTCGGGCGTCTTGAAGTAGAACTCGTTCGTCCCGAACTTCCAGTGGTTCGGGTTCTTCAGCGAGTCGCCCGACTGGATGCAGAGCAGCGCCTCGTGCGGATAGGCGTCGGTCGGGTCGAGGTAATGGACGTCCCCCGTCGCGACGAGCGGCAGGCCCCGCTTGGCCGCGAGCCCGGGCAGCGCCTGGAAGACCGGCTGCTGGATGTCGAGGTGCCCGTTCTGGAGCTCGACGTACGTGTTGTCGCGGCCGAAGATCTGCTCCAGCCGCTCGAGCTCCATCTCGGCGTCGCCCATTCGTGCCTCGGAGATCGCCTTCGAGACGCGGCCGGAGAGGCAGCCGGAGAGCGCGATCAGGCCCGGCGCGTACTGCGAGAGCAGCTCCCAGTCGACCCGCGGGCGGTAGTAGTAGCCCTCGAGAAAGCCGAGGGAGCAGAGCTTGATCAGGTTGGCGTACCCGGCGGTCGTCTCGGCGAGCAGCGTCAGGTGCGCGGTGCCTTTCGTCTGCTTGTGCCGGTCGTCGGCGACGTACACCTCGCAACCGATGATCGGCTTCACGCCCTGCTTGTGGGCTGCCCTGTAGAGGTCGATCGCCCCCGCCAGCGAGCCGTGGTCGGTGAGCGAGACGGCGGGCATCTCGAGCCTGGCCGCCTTGTCGACGAGCGCCGGGATCCTGCACGCCCCGTCGAGGATCGAGAACTCGGAATGGACGTGGAGGTGAACGAACGGAGAGCTCATCGGGAGGGCCATCCTACTGCCCCCGCGGGACGGTGCCCGATCGCGCCGATCGTCACGTTCAACGGCCGTGATCACGCCGCTCGAGAGCGGTGGCCGGCGACGGCGGATGCTGCGTTCCGCTCACAGGCGCCTCACAGACGGCGCCCAACCCACGTACAGCGCGCCGTGATGTGATGGTCGTGGAGACACGAGACGGAACGTCCGAAGGACGGCATGACGACCCCCAAAGCCCACGGCAAGCGCATCGCCACAGTCGCCGGCGCCGCGGTCATCGCGGTCGCGGGCGGCGGCGTCGGAGCTGCCCTCTACGCGACGACACGGACGGCTCGGCGACGACGGTAACCGTGACGACGGCGACGAGAGCGTCCGTCTCGAGCACGTCGGCGGAAAGCTCGATCGACGCGATCGCCGCCCGGAGCGCCCAATCGGTCGTCGAGGTCGTCGTGACGGTGACGAGCGAGCAAGGCCCGTTCGGCCAGGAGACGCAGAAGGCTCAGGGCTCCGGGTTCGTCTACGACACGAAGGGCCATCTGATCACGAACGCTCACGTCGTCGAGGGAGCCGAGTCGGTCGAGGTGCTCTTCGCCGACGGCTCGACCTACCCGGCAACCGTCGTCGGCACGGACTCCGCCAGCGACGTCGCCGTCGTCGAGATCGACGCACCCGCGTCCCAGCTCCACCCGCTGACGCTCGCCGACTCGTCGAAGGTGAAGGTCGGCGACCAGGTGGTCGCCGTGGGGGCGCCGTTCGGCCTCGCCAACACGATCACGAGCGGCATCGTCAGCGCGCTCAACCGCGAGATCACCTCCCCTGACAACACGCCGATCGAGGGCGCGATCCAGACCGACGCGGCGATCAACCACGGCAACTCCGGCGGACCGCTGTTCGACACGGAGGGCCGAGTGATCGGCGTCAACTCGCAGATCGAGAGCGACTCGGGCGGCAACGACGGCGTCGGCTTCGCCGTCCCCTCGAACACCGTCTCGCTGATCGCCTCGCAGCTGATCGCGACGGGCACGGCGCATCACGCCCGCCTCGGCGTCACCGTGCTGACGATCCCTGCACAGGCCGCCGCCAAGCTGGGCTCGTCTGCCGGCGTAGCGGTCGGAACGGTCGAGTCGGGCAGCGCCGCCGACACGGCCGAGCTGAAGGCGGCGACTGGCAGCCGGTCGATCGACGGGACGAGCTACCCGACCGGCGGCGACGTGATCACGGCGATCGACGACACCCCGGTGACGACGGCGGAGCAGCTGCGCGGGATCATCGACGGCCACCGGCCCGGCGACCAGGTGGAGTTGACCGTCGTCCGGGCAGGAGACACGCGCACCGTATCCGTGACGCTCGGGCAACGCAGCTGATCCGGGCGGGCGGCCACGGCCCCCGATCGACGGTTACACCGATGCACAGGATCCTGGAAGCGTGCGGATAGACGCCGTCGGTGTCTTCCGCAGCTCTACAGCCCGAGCTCGGTGAGCGCGGCGCGGAGCGCCGCGACCTCCGCTTCGAGTGCGGCCACCCGCTCCTCGAGCGGGTCGCGGGCGAGCACCGGCCGCTCGACATCGCTCCCGCCCGGGTCCTCGACCTCGCCGCCGAGCAACTGCGCGTACCGCTCCTCCTTCTGGCCGGGCCGCCGGTCGAGGCGCACGGCAAGCTCACGCTCGATCAGCCGCACGAGGGTCGCCTCCACCTCCGCCAGGGAGGCGAACGGATGCAGCCGGTCGGTGCGCTGCTTCAGCTCACCCGGCGTCTGCGCACCGCGGAGCATCAGCACGCAGAGGACCGAGATCTCGTCGTCTGCGAGCCCGAGCGTCTCCTGCACGAGCTGCCGGTACTTGACCGAGCGGCTTCCCTGACCCGACGCGAGCCGCGCCCACTCCTTGCGCCACAGCCGCTGGAGCGCATCGCGGATCACCTGTTCGTCGTAGTCGACGACCGGGTCGCGGTTCGTCGCCTGGTTGCAGGCGAGGCGGAGCGAGTTGAGCGTCAACGGATAGGTGTCGGGCGTCGTCCGCTGCTTCTCGATCAGGCAGCCGAGAACCCGGATCTCGACGGCGTCCGCTTCCACGGGGGACAGCCTAGCGAGGCGCTGACCGAGCGCGTCGCCGCGCCGTAGGGCGCGTGGCCGTCGAGCAGAAAGCGGTAAAGCCGGGCGACCGAAACGCCGATGCACCGGTCATGGCTACCCGCCGTGAGGACGTCGTCGTGCGCCACGTGATCGAAACCGCGCGGTTGCGCCTCGAGCCCTGGGACGACTCGCACTTCGAGCACTTTGCGCACTTCATGCGCGACCCCGCCGTGATCCGCTACATCCGCCCCGAGCCGCTCGACCGGTTGCGCGCACTCGAGCAACACGAGCATTCCCTCATGGAGTGGGATCTCCACGGGTTCGGCAAGCGCGCCATCGTCGAGAACGAGACGGATCAGTGGGTCGGCTTCGCCGAGCTCTCGCCGGTCGGTCCCGGTAAGGGATCGCGCGACGACGACGTCGAGCTCGGGTACTTCATCGAGCCGGAACGCTGGGGTGAGGGCATCGCCACGGAGGCCGCATTCGCCATCCGTGACGATGCGTTCGACCACTGTGGAATCGACGAGCTGATCGGCCGCTGCCGCGTCGAGAATCGCGCCTCTGCCCGTGTTCTCGCCAAGGTCGGGTTCCGGCGCCTGCGCCTGTTCGAGCTCGGCGACGGCATCGTGGTCGAGATCCACCGGTTGCAGCGGGCCCAGTGGACCGGCTCGGTCAGGCGAGCCGCCACAGCCACTCGCCAGGCGACCCCGGGAACCGGAGCGGAATACCGTGAGACGGGCTAACCGCGTCGCCCTCATCGACCGGGGCCGCCACGCCCGCGCACTGCACGTCCCCTACGACGTCGTGCTGCTCGCCGGGAGCCCGAGACACCTCACGCTGGACCTCGCGCCCGATATTGCAGCCGAGGCGGTGATCGAGGTCGAGGGGGAGCAGTGGACGGTCGCAGACGTCCGCCCCACCGACGGCTCCATCACGCAGCTCATCTGCATCTACAACGTCTAGCCAGTCGCCCGCTCCGCGCCGAGTGGCCGGACGCACCGTCGCGCCACGTCGGTAAGGTGGACGCCGGACGCGGTGCCATCACCGCTCCGCATCGAGAGAGGCTGAGGGCCCCGGCCCATTGATGCCTCGGCAACCTGCTTCGCGCAAGGTGCCACAGCCGGGGTGATGTCGAGCGAGGAGGACAGGGTGGGCACCACCGAGAGAACGACGTTCACACAGCAGCTGGCCGAACGAGGTGTCCTGATTGCGGACGGCGCCACGGGCACGAACTACCAGAGCATGGGCATGGAGCCCGGCCTCGCGCCGGAGGAGTGGCTGTTCCAGGCGCCCGAGCGCGTGGTCGAGCTGCATCGCGCCTTCGTCGCCGCCGGCGCCGACATGGTCCTCACCTGCACGTTCGGGGCGACGCCGCTGCGGCTCACCGAAGGCCCACTGCTCGGGCGGGCCCGCGAGGTGAACCTGCGCGCTGCCGAGCTCGCGCGAGAAGGGGCCGGGCCCGACCGTCTCGTCGCGGGGTCGCTCGGGCCGACCGGACAGCTGATCGAGCCCTACGGCCTGCTCAACCGCGAGGACGCCGTCGCCGCGTACGGCGAGCAGGCGCGGGCGCTCGCAGACGGTGGCGTCGACCTGCTCGTGCTCGAGACGATCTTCGCCGTCGAGGAGGCCGTCTGGGCGGTGGAGGGCATCAAGAGCGCCACCGACCTGCCGCTCGTCGTCTCGTTCTCCTTCGACATGGGCACGCGGACGATGATGGGGCTGAGCCCGACCGACGCCGTGGCGGCGGTGATCCCGCTCGGCGTCGCAGCCGTCGGGACGAACTGCGGACGCTCGCTGAAGGATGCCGACCTCGTGGTCACCGAGCTCCTCGCCGCCGCCGGCGACGTCCCCGTCTGGGTGAAGCCGAACGCCGGCGTGCCGAAGATCGTCGGCGCGGAGGTCGTCTACGAGGCCGGCCCGGAGATGCTCGCAGAGCACGTCGCGCGATACGTCGAGCAGGGCGCCAGGATCGTCGGCGGGTGTTGCGGCTCGACGCCCGAGCACGTCGCAGCGATCGCCAGGGCGCTCGGTCGCTAGTCGTCGTGTCGGTCCCTGTTCGCTCGAGCGGCGTGCTTCTGCACGTCACCTCCCTCCCGTCCGGCAGGCTCGACGAGCAGGCGTACCGCTTCGTGGACTGGCTCGTCGAGGCAGGCCAGTCGTGGTGGCAGCTGCTGCCGCTGCACATTCCCGACGAGCACGGCTCGCCCTACTCTTCCCGGTCTGCCTTTGCCGGCTACGAAGGGCTGCTCGCCCCTCCGGGGTCGCACCACCACGACAGCGGCGAGGGTGACGACGGCACTCCGCAGGGACGCTTGGCTCGACGAGTGGGTTCGCTTCGCAGGCGAGCAAGAGCGGCGGGTTCAGACCCGGTTCCAGCGCGAGTGGCTGGCGCTCAAGCACTACGCGAACGAGCGTGGGATCCGCCTGATCGGAGACATCCCGCTCTACGTCGCGGGCGACTCGTGCGATGCGATCTCCCACCCCGTCCCTCTTCGACCACTCGGTCGTCGCGGGCGCAGCGCCGTCGCTGAATCATCCGGAGGGCCAGCGCTGGGGCATGCCGGTGTTCGATTGGCCGGCCCACGCGGCAGAGGGCTTCGCGTGGTGGCTGGCCCGGTTGGAGCGGGAGCTCGAGCTGTTCGACCTGCTCCGGATCGACCACTTCCGGGGCCTCGTGAAGTTCTGGGAGCTGCCGCCCGACGAACCGGATCCCTCGAAGGGCTTCTGGGGCGAGGGCCCGGGAATCGCGTTCTTCGACGCGGCACGCCAGCGGCTTGGCGGCCTGCCGCTGATCGTCGAGGATCTCGGCCACATCACGCCGGACGTGGTGGCGTTGCGCGAGGCCGTCGGCCTGCCCGGCATGAACGTCGTGGCCCGGGTCTCGGACATCGACTGGCGCACCGACTCGGTCCTCTACACCTCGACCCACGACTCGGACACGCTTGCGGGCTGGTGGCAGCGCTGGGGCCGTGATCACCAGCCGCAGCTCGCCGCCGGAGCCGCGTCCAGAGAGGGTGAGCACCGGGCGCTCTTGCAGAACGTGCTCGCCGTCGAGAACGAGCTCGTGATCATCCCCGCGCAGGACCTCCTCGGGCTCGGCAGCGAGGCGCGGATGAATCGCCCCGGCACGGTGAACGGCGACAACTGGAAGTGGAAGCTCGAGCAGCCGCTGACCCTGGCACAGGCGCAGACGCTGGCCGGGTGGACTGCCGCCGCGGGCCGCGAGCGCCTCGGCCCCGAGCACGTCTTCCCACCGGTGGCCGACGCTCAGCCCGGTGCTGCCGTCCTCGGCTCCACGCGGTAGCGTCCGGGGGGCACCACGCTCCCCGGAGCGGCGTTCAGCGCCGGATCAGGTTCTTCGCGATGAAGAGGACGTTCGCGGGCCGCTCCGCCAGGCGTCGCATCAGGTAGCGGTACCAGTCGGGCCCGTACGGGGTCGCAACGAGGACGTCGTAGCCCTGCTGGACGAGGTCGAGCTGGAGCTTGCCGCGCACCCCGTAGAGCATCTGGAACTGGAACCGCGTGCGCGGGATGTCGTTGTCCTCGGCGTAGGCGATCGTGTGTGCGATCAGCGCCTCGTCGTGCGTCGCGACCGCCGTGAAGCCGCCCGCCGCGAGGGAGCGCTCGACCAGCCGCGCGTAGGCGTCGTCGACGTCTTTCTTCTCGGGGTAGGCGACGGCGGGCGGCTCGAGATAGGCGCCCTTGACGAAGCGGAGGTTGGGAGCCAGGTCGAGGAGCGCCTCGAGGTCGGCGGGCGTGCGATAGAGGTACGACTGCAGGACGGTGCCGACGTTCTCGTGGCCGCTCTCGCGCAGCGCCCGGTACACCCGGAGCGTCGCATCGACGAACGTCGACTCCTCCATGTCGAGCCGGACGAAGTTCCCACGCGTGGCGGCGTGGGCCACGAGCTCGCCGATGTTGGCCTGCGCAAGCTCCTCGTCGAAGGCGAGCCCGAGGTGCGTGAGCTTCAGCGCCACGTTGACCCGTAGCTGCTCGGCTGCGATGCGGTCGAAGATCTCCCTGTACGCGTCGACGACGACGCGGGTCTCGGCCTCGTCGCTGACCCCCTCCCCGAGCAGGGTCGTGTTGGCGCGAAGCCCCTTCTCGTTGAGCCGCCGGAGGACGACGACCGCCTGGTCGAGCGTCTCGCCGGCCACGAACCTGCTCGCCCCGAGTCGCATGCCGTGCCGGCGTACGCCCCGCTGCAGGCGAGGGCTCTCGGCCGCGGCGAGGATCGCTTTCCTCAGCACCGTCCACCCTCCCTCCACCGGGGCGCCGGGACGCTCGCTCGGGAAAGGGGTTGTGCGCGTTTCACCGTTGCCGACTCTACGGCACGACAGCAGCAGGGCGTCTCCGTGCGTCACCCGGAGCACACGCAGGCGAAGCCTGCGAGAATGAGCGTGCGATGCCGTTCTCGGTCAAACCCATCGACTACTTCTACGTCAACACCCGTGACGAGGTGGGCGCGGCCTACCACGTGCTCTCGGCGTTCGCGGAGCGAGGCGTCAACCTCCTGGCCTTCACCGCGGTGCCGAGCGGCGGGGAGCGCGCGCAGTTCGCGCTCTTCCCCGAGGACCCGAGCCGGTTCACGGCCGAGGCGCGCAGCGCGCAGATCGAGATCGAGGGCCCGCACCACGCGCTGTTCGTCCACGGGGACGACTCGCTCGGGAGGCTGGCGGACATTCACGAGCGCCTCTTCAAGGCCGGCGTCGACGTGTACGCGTCATCCGGGGTGAGCGACGGTCGCGGCTCCTTCGGCTACGTCGTCTACGTCCGCGAGGATCAGTTCGAGCAGGCGGTCGCAGCGCTCGAGATCTGATCGCGGCGACTCCGGCTCGGCCGGGCGCTCGGACTGCGGGATCTCCCGCACCCGGTTCGGGGTTCCGCCCGATGCCCGGGCCGCCACCACTCGTGAGAATGGGAGGTGACGAGGAGGAGAGGCCATGGTTGCCGAGATCGCCCCCGGCCTGCACGCGACCCGCTACTGGCACGCGCTCTCCGACGGCCGCGTGCAGTGCGACGCCTGTCCCCGCGGCTGCCGCCTGCGCGAGGGACAGCGCGGTCTCTGCTTCGTCCGCATGCGCCGGGGCGATGCCGTCGTCCTCACCACCTACGGGCGCTCCAGCGGGTTCTGCGTCGACCCGATCGAGAAGAAGCCGCTCAACCACTTCCTTCCCGGGACCGCCGTGCTCTCCTTCGGAACGGCGGGCTGCAACCTCGCCTGCAGGTTCTGCCAGAACTGGGACATCTCCGCATCGCGGGAGCTGGACACGCTGGCCGACGCCGCGTCGCCCGACGAGCTTGCAGCCACGGCCGAACGGCTCGGCTGCCGCAGCGTCGCCTTCACCTACAACGACCCGGTCATCTTCCTCGAGTACGCCGTCGACACGGCGATCGCCTGCCGGGCCCGGGGCATCGAGTCGGTGGCCGTGACCGCTGGGTACGTCTGCCCCGAACCGCGAGCCGAGCTCTTCGCCCACCTCGCCGCGGCGAACATCGACCTCAAGTCGTTCGACGACGACTTCTATCGCAGAGTCTGCTCGGGGCGGCTCGCGCCGGTGCTCGAGACGCTCGAGTACGTCCGCCACGAGACGCGGTGCTGGCTCGAGCTCACGACGCTCGTGATTCCCGGCCTGAACGACTCGGACGAGGAGCTCGACGCGCTGACACGGTGGGTCGTGGGCCACCTGGGCGAGGACGTGCCGCTCCACTTCAGCGCCTTTCACCCCGACCACCGGTTGCGCGACCGGCCGCCGACACCCGTGGCGACGCTTCGCCGCGCTCGGAGGATCGCACGCGCGAACGGGGTACGCCATGCGTACGTCGGGAACGTCCGGGACCCCGAGGGCGAGACGACGTTCTGCCATGCGTGCGGAGAGCCGTTGATCGTCAGGGACGGATACGCGATCCGGGCCTGGCGACTCGACGCCTCGGGGTGCTGCCCCCGCTGTGGGACCGCCTGCGCGGGCGTGTTCGAGCCGCATCCCGGGTCCTGGGGGCCGCGCCGGCTGCCGGTGAGGATCGCCGCATGAGCCCGCGAATCCGCACACCGGCCGTCGCAGGGCTCTTCTACCCGGCCGAGCCGGAAGGTCTTGCGGCCACCGTCGACAGCCTGCTCGCGGCGGCACACCGGGCAACCGGCAGCGCGCCGCATGCGATCGTCGTCCCACACGCGGGGTACGCCTACTCCGGGCCGGTCGCTGCCGTCGCGTACGGCGCGGTAGAGCCACGGGCGGCGGAGATCCGCCAGGCAGTGCTCCTCGGACCGCCGCACCACGTCCCCCTCGAGGGTGCAGCCGTCTCCGCAGCCGACGCCTGGGCGACACCGCTCGGGGTCGTCCCGGTGGCGCGAGACCTCAGACTCGCCGCGCTCCGAGCCGGTGCCGACCCCGCCGACCTGCCCCACGCGCCCGAGCACTCCCTCGAGGTCCAGCTGCCGTTTCTCCAGCGGGTGCTGCGGCACGGGTTCTCGGTGCTGCCGTTGGTCGTCGGCGACATGCGCACGGACGCCGTCGCCGACCTCGTCGCTGCCCTCTGGGGTGGAAGCGACACGCTCGTCGTCGTGTCCACCGACCTCAGCCACTATCTCGACGACGCAGCTGCACGCGAGCTCGACCGCACGACCTCGGAGGCGATCACGGGCCTGCGCCCGGAGGCGATCGCGGACGAGGGGGCCTGCGGTTCGCGCGCGCTGCGCGGCCTCGTCGAGCACGCCCGCAGGGCCGGTCTCACGATCGAGCGCCTCGTGCTCGCCACGTCGGCGGACACGTCCGGCGACCGCTCGCGGGTGGTCGGCTACGGAGCGTTCGCGGTGGGCGCGTAGAAGCTAGGTTCCGGCCTCGAGCCTCTGCATCGGCGACGGCTCGCCGCGGTCCTGACGGCGCCGGTCTGCGACGTACTCGGCCCCGATCACCACGACGAGTACGGCCACGAGCAGCGCCGCCACGACGAGCGCCGGAGCGACGGTGCCGATGAGGCCGACGACCCCGCACGCGATCGCACCGGCGAGCCGCCTCCCACTGACCGAGCCCGCCATCCGGAGGCGAAAGAGCACGTGGCCGAGCAGGTAGATCGCCGGGCCGGCCGCGACGGCGACCAGCTCGGCAGTCGACAGCACGTCCAGGGGATGCGCGATCACGATCTCGTCGCCGACCGCGGAGACGATGACGCCGGCAACGATCACGACGTGAAGGTACGTATACCCGTCCCGCGCGAGCTTCGTGCGGTCGGGTGAGAGCTCGAGGCGCCGTTGGGCGATCGCGGCGACGTAACTGAAGTACAGCCACCACAGCGCCGCCGTCGAGAGGAACGCGAGGCCGAAGGCGACCATCCTCGCGGCGCCGAGCGGCAACTCGGACGTCGTCGCGCCCGTGACGACGATCGACTCGCCGAGAGCGATGATCACGAAGAGCTGGAAGCGTTCCGCGAAGTGCGAGGTCTCGACGTCCCAGGCCGACGGGTCGAGCCGCGGCCGCCCGGGCACCCGGTAGAGAACGAGAGGTGCCACGTAGTCGATCCCGAGTGCGACGAGCCACAGGACGATGCGCACCGGGCCTGACGCGAGGGCACCGGCGAGCCAGAACACGCCCGAGGCGACGAACCAGCTGAGGATGTGGGCGGCGGGTTGCCGCTCGGGCGAGTCGCGCGAAGCCACGACGAAGGTGAGGAACGCATGCCTTCCCACCTGAATCGCCACGTACGCGCCGGCGAAGAGCAGTGCCCGGCTGCCGAACGCTTCGGGGATCGCAACTGCCATCAGGAGACTCGCGAACATGATCGCGAGCACGAGCAGTCGCACGACGACCGAGTCGGGGTCGAGCATGTTGGTGACCCAGGTCGTGTAGGTCCACGCCCACCAGACGACGAGCAGGACAAGGGTCGCGCGAGCCCCACCCCCCCAGGTGAGGTCGTCGAGGAGCAGATGCGAGACCTGTGTGACCGCGAGCACGAAGACGAGGTCGTAGAACAGCTCGAGGTTCGAGGCGTGCTGCTCCTCGTCGGGCCCGCGTCGGCGGAGGAATCGGCTCATCGCCGCGCCACGGTAGCGGCGCTACCGGTTGTCTCGGACGATGACGAAACCCTCCCCTCGACAACAGACGACGAAACGGGAATGCTTGGAAGATGGAGCGGCGACCGCAACCCGAGGAGCTGGAAGCCGAGCTCGAGCCGGACCCGCGGGAGAGCCCGTTCGAGCTGCCGCCGATCGACGGCGCTCCGTTCGCGAACGAAAACGCGAAGGCGGAGGCGATCTGCCGCATCGTCGAACAGGCGGAGCACGAGCGCGCCTCGACGTCGTGATGCGCGTGCCGCGCTGGCGATCCTGACTAGGGCCGGGCGCTCGGGGAGAGCCGCTCGCGGAATGCGAGGCGGAGCTCGTCGACCGAGCCGCCGGCGAGCGTTCGGTCGGTCAGTTCCTGCTGCTCGGCCCGGTCGAAGAAGTCCAGGAACGCAACGACCTTGCGCTCGGGGCGGGTCGGCCTGCTCCCGGGCCGCCACCCACATCGCTCCTCGAGCTGCACGAGCTCGGCCCGCTCACCCTCGGTGAGCGTAGGCTCGTGCAGCGCGAGCAGACCGGCGAGCTCGGCGTGCAGCTGTTCGACTCGGTCGGCCATCGTGGTCCGCGGCGCTACCGCAGGCGGTAGACGATGCGGCCGCGGTCGAGGTCGTACGGGGAAAGCTCGACCCGCACACGATCGCCGGGGAGCATCCGGATCCGGTACCGCTTCATTCGCCCCGCGGTGTACCCGATCATCTCGTGGCCGTTGTCGAGCTTGAGCCGGAACATCCGGTTGCGAAGGGCCTCGGTGATCTCGCCCTCCATCTCGATCTTCTCTTCCTTGACGGCGATGGCGCATCTCCCTTCGTCGTGGTGGTTGGACGGTGCGGCACCCGTGGCCGCCGCTGGTTGTCGGCGTCGTTCCGCCGCCGCCGTGTGACCGAAAATCGTGTCACACGGCTTTGGCGGCCGACGACGCAGACTACGAGACGACGACGACGTTGGTCGCCTCCGGCCCCTTCGCGCCCTCGCGGGCCTCGAACGTGACCTTCGCCCCCTCCGGGAGCGACTTGAAGCCGTCACCGGCGATGTTGCTGTGATGCACGAACAGGTCCTTCGACCCCTCGGCGGGCTCGATAAAACCGAAACCCTTCGCATCGTTGAACCACTTAACGGTTCCTTCTGCCATAGAAATACACCTCCCACCACATTTTCACGAACGCATTGGGAAGGCGCACACGCGCAGACCGAACTCGCTCTAACTGTCGTGCACAGTAGCAGCAGGTGCAAGCAGACCGGCGTCAACCTTCTCGGAGCGGCCCCTCGTGACGGGAGGGCCCTCAGCGGGCCCTCCCGTCCTCTGCTCTCCAGGCCGGCCGTTCAGCTGCCGCTCGTACTCGACGGCAGCGGCTGAGCGACGAGCACGAAGGCGTAGCCGCTCCTGCTCGGGCTGAAGGTGAGCGTGCCCGTGAACGTCGCGCGTGCCCTCCACCGGCCGAGCGCCGGCGGCGTCCAGGCAACCGTGCCGGACCCGACGGCGACGTCGATCATCCGGTAGAACTGCCAGCCGCCGAGCGGGTCGAAGCGGTCGATCTGGAGCTTTACCCGCCCGGTGTCGGGCCTCGGGGTCGTCGTGACGGTGAACCCCACGGCGGCCCGTGGAACGAGCTCGGTCGACGACGCCGTCAGCGTCGTGGTGGTGATTCGCCTGATCACGAGCCCGAGCGTGTACCTCGACGCAGGTGTGCCGGTCTCTCCCCGGACGGCGACCACGTACCGGCCGCGCTCCAGCTGCCGCCTGATCTGATCGCCGGAGCTCGCAATCCGCGAGCCGGAATCGGTCAGGAGGATCACCGATGCCGAGGCTGCACCATCGAGGCGGAGTCGGACGTCGCTCCGCTCGGTGATGTCGAAGTGGTAGAGGTCGACGACATCGACAGACGCCGGAGCGAGCGACCCCCGGATCACGGAGAGGCTCTCGAGCTCCGAGCCGACGCCGATGTCGTCGGCCCCCGCCACCGCGACGCGCAGCGAATACGCGGCAGATCCCGTTCCCGAGGGTGCAACGAGCTCGAAGATGTACCGACCGCCACCATCGGGTCCCGGCGTGAACGTCGTGTAGCCGGAACAGGACAACGTTCGCAATGTCGTACCTCTCTGCCCGAGCGACATCGAGGCACAGGGCTTCGACGAGAGTGCGATGCGGTAGGTGCTGCCGGGCTGCATCGCCGCCCACCAGACGTCGTTCACGTCCGTGAGGCCGTTGAGCGTCCCGCGCGCGAGACCGCCGGCGAGCGGCTTCCCGGGCGCACGCTCACGGGCCTGGGCACGAAGAACCTGCAGCGTGAACTCGCCCGGCCAGGAATTGCCTCTCGGCCCGACCACGATCAGATAGGTCGCGGACTTCCTGACGGGAACGGGCAACACAGCAGCGCCCTTGCTGTTGGTCGCCGAGCAGCCGACGACGGTCGCTTCCGAGCGGACGCGCTCGACGACGGCCACGGCTGCGTCGAACGTGCCCTGGGCCTGCAGGCGCACGAGCAGACGCTCTGCACCGCCGGGCAACACCGAGTACCAGACCGTGCCGCCGGACAGCCGGCAGCCTTCGGGATCGTTCTCGCTGGACGTGGCCCCGAGGGTCGAGCCCTTGGCGGAAGCCGGGGCCTTCCCGAGCTTCTTCGCCTGCGAGCGCCGTGTCGTTCGCCGGGGGGAGGAACAGACCGGCGGTCAGCGTGAACGGCGCATCGGCCGTCTTCGGCTTCCTGCCGACGAGGACGAGATAGGACGAGCCGCGGGTCGCTTCCACTCCGACCCGGGCGGAGCCTCCCGCCTTCGCGGACGCGCAGACGAGCTCCTCGATCGAGCTCTTCCCGACCCGGTAGACGCGGAGGACGGGAGCCAGGCCGACGCCGGAGACATCGATCACGATCGTGCCGTCAGGCGCCTGATCGATGCGATACCAGACCGTCGATTCGACGCTGCCGCATTCCGAGACCTGCGGATCGAGACGCTCGACGGTCGCTTCGACCGTCGAGCCCTGAATCGTGGCAGGGAACGCCGGAATCGGCTCGGCTGCCGCACGGTTGTCGTTCCCCGGCGGTGCAGCGCTCGCCGACGAGGGCAACAGCAGGAGCAGGACGATCGCTACCGCCGCGATGAGACTGAAGTGGTGACCGCGAAGGTCACACAGATGCCGGCGCATGGGAGC
This sequence comes from uncultured Thermoleophilia bacterium, assembly GCA_963792455.1. Classification (GTDB taxonomy): domain Bacteria; phylum Actinomycetota; class Thermoleophilia; order Gaiellales; family Gaiellaceae; genus Gaiella. The sequence goes on along the minus strand of CAWBWA010000010.1, from coordinate 515,570 downwards.
CTCCATTCGCTAACTCACGCCAATGCCCGAACACCCCCATCGTGCAACGGCGTGGCCGTGTTGTCATCGGTAAAACACCACGCGGGCACGTCTCTCAACTACGTGGCTTTCCGCGCCACCGTTTCGGGGCCCTGCTGCGACTGCGGGTTCGCCGCAGGGCGCTCCGCAGCAGCACCGATGCCGATCGGAGAGGCACGGGTGACGATGCACGTATGGCGGCCACGACCAGGTCCGGCAACTCTCGAATGCGCCGGCCGGCTGCGCGCCTGCCACGCGAGTTGCGGCCGGAAGAGCTGCGGCGGCGGCTCGATCCGTCCACGCTCCCCTTCCGCACGACGGCCGACGTCGAGCCGCTCGTCGGCACCATCGGCCAGCCACGCGCGCTCGACGCGATCGCGTTCGGCCTGGGTGTCGAGACGCACGGCTTCAACATCTTCGTCGCGGGTTCGCCCGGGACGGGTCGCCGCACGACTGCGCTCGACTACGTCCAGAGTCGGGCGGCCGCCCTCCCCGTGCCCGACGACTGGGTCTACGTCCACAACTTCGCCGCGGTCGACCGGCCGAACGCGATCCGGCTGCCTGCCGGAAGCGGGGCCCGGTTCGCGGCCGACATGGACGAGCTCGTCGCCACCGCGCGTCGAGAGATCCCGCGTGCGTTCGAGAGCGACGACTACGATCGCCGCCGCCGCGAGGCCGTGGCCGAGGCGTCCGCCCGGCAGGAGGCGCTCGAGGCCGAGCTGACGGCGTTCGCCGCCGAGCGGGGCTTCGCGCTGAAGACCGGGCTCACCGGCATCGCCACGATCCCGCTCGTCGACGGTAGCCCGATCACGCGCGAGCAGTTCGCCCACCTCGACGAGGCACTGCGCGAGCGGATCACGAGGGCCGGTGCCGAGATCGAGGAGCGGACCGCGGCCTACGCGCGAAGCCTGCACCAGGCGGCGAAGGATGCGGCGCAGAAGGTTCGGGAGCTCGAGCGAGAGGTCGCGCTGTTCGCGATCGGCCCACTCCTGCAGGAGCTCGAGGAGCGGTACGTCGCGCTTCCCGAGGTGCTCACGCACCTCGACGCCGTGAAGCAGGAGATGGTCGACCGCCTGGACGACTTCCGGGGTGAGGACGAGGCGAACCCGATGCTCGCCGCTCTGGGGCAGCGGCCGCGCTTCGAGCGCTTCGGCGTCAACGTCTTCGTCGACAACGCCTCGAACGGCGGCGCGCCCGTGATCGTGGAGCGCAACCCGACCTACTACAACCTCGTCGGACGCGTCCAGTACCGGGCCAACCTCGGCGCCATGGTGACCGACTTCCACGAGATCAAGCCGGGCGCCCTGCACCGCGCCGGCGGAGGGTTCCTCGTGCTCGACGTGATCGAGGTGCTCCGCCACCCCTTCGCCTGGGAGGGCCTGACGCGGGCGCTGCGCTCCGGCGAGGTGCGGATCGAGAACCTCGCCGAGGAGTTCGCCGGGACGCCGAGCTCGACGCTGCGACCCGAGCCGATCCCCGTCTCCGTCAAGGTCGTCCTGATCGGCTCGCCGCTCGCCTACCGCGTGCTCCGGGAGGTCGACGAGGACTTCGGGGAGCTCTTCAAGGTCAAGGCCGAGTTCTCGCCCGAGCTCGACTGGACGCGGCAGCACCAGCTCAACTACGCCGGCTTCGTCAGCCGCTGGGTGCGAGAGAACGACCTGCTCCATTTCGATCGCGCCGCCGTCGCGGCCCTCATCGAGCACGGCGCCCGGCTGCGGGAGAGCCGACACAAGCTGTCCGCCCGGATGATGGACATCTCCGACCTCGTCTCGGAGGCGAGCTTCTGGGCCCGACAAGGCGGGCGCAGGATCGTCCTTGCCGCCGACGTGGAGTGCGCGATCCGCAAGCGCGAGTACCGCTCCGACCTGCTCGAAGAGCGGATCCAGGAGCTGATCGACGAAGGCACGCTCGTGATCGCGACGCACGGCACGCGCGTCGGCGAGCTGAACGGGCTCGCGGTGCTCGACCTCGGCGACCACGCCTTCGGCCGCCCGACCCGGGTCAGCGCGCGGGTCGCGGTCGGCCGCGGCACGATCGCCAGCATCGAGCGCGAGATCGAGCTCTCGGGGCCGATCCACTCCAAGGGCGTCCTGATCCTCTCCGGCTACCTCAAGGCGACCTACGCGCAGGAGGCGCCACTCCCGCTCGCGGCCACGCTGACCTTCGAGCAGTCGTACGACGAGATCGAGGGAGACTCGGCCTCGGCCGCCGAGCTCGTCGCGCTTCTCTCGGCCCTCGCCGAGCTGCCGCTCGACCAGGGCATCGCGATGACGGGCTCGGTCGACCAGAGCGGCCGGATTCAGGCGGTCGGGGGCGTGAACCACAAGATCGAGGGCTTCTTCGCCACCTGCAAGGCACGAGGCCTGACGGGGTCGCAGGGAGTGATCGTGCCTGCCACGAACGTCCGTAACCTGATGCTCGCCCAGGAGGTGGTCGATGCCGTCAGCGCAGGCCGGTTCCACGTCTGGGCCGTGCGCACCGTGGACGAGGCACTCCTCCTGCTCGGAGGGGTGCGGGCCGGCACGAGACGCAAGGACGGCACGTTTGCGCGCGACACCGTCCACGCGCGTGTCGCGGCCCGCCTCGCCGACTACGGCGAGAGCCTGCGCGCCGAGCGGGAGGGGAACGAGAGCCCTCGCGAGAAGGCGCCCGGCGAGGCGCTCTAGCCGGCCTGCAGGGCCTCGACGTCGAGATCCCCGAGATCCAGGACTGCGAGCCTGCGCACGGTCGCGAAGGAGCGGTCGGCGGACACGAGCGCGGTGGCGCCGGCGCGCAGGGCCACGGCGGCGAGCACCGCGTCGAACGCCCCCAGCGCCTCGGCCCGCTCGAAGACGCGCAGGCCCTCCCGGAGATCGGCCTCCCCCACCTCGAGCAGCGGGCTGAGCAGGTCGGCATAGCTTTCCGCCAGCGCCGCTGCCTCGGCCCGATCGCGGCGGCGCGCACGGACGTGGGCGAACTCCTGGATCACCTCGGGTGTCGTCGTCGCCCGCAGCGCTCCATCGGCTGCCGCGGCGAGAAGAGCCCGGGCGGGATCCCGCAGAGCGTGGTCGTCGCCCACCGCGTAGACGAGCACCGTCGTGTCGAGCACGATCACGCGCGACGGCCGCGGAGCTCTTCCAGCTCGGCGCGCAGGCCGGCCGGCGCGGGCACCTCCATCGGCGCGGCGCCGAGCAGCCGCTGCAACGCTGAGGAGCGCTCGTCCGTCGTGGCAGGAACGTAGCGGTCGATCGCGTCACGCACGGCTGCCCCGACGGAGAGATTCCGCTCGGCCGCGAACGCGGCGAGGCGTGCGTACCGCTGCTCGTCGAGGAGCACCTGCAGCCGGTGGGTCAACATGCACATACATTAGCATGTGCATCTCAGTGCGAGGAGCTCTCCCGCGCCTCCCGGGCGACCCACTCGCTCGTCGCGTAGCGGGCGAGCTGCCGCGCGGCGATTGCCGCACACCACTCGTCGTCGGCGGTGAGCACCGCACAGCCGGCGGCGACGACCGAGCTCGCCACGGGGAGACCCGCGGCAGGAAGCTGCGCCTCGATCCTGGCGGCAGCGTCTCGCAGCCGCGCGAGGTGCGCCTTCCGGACGCGACCAAGCGCATGCTCCTCGAGTGCGGCGAACCGCTCGGGCTCGAACCGCGGGCCGCGAGGATAGAGGCGAGCCGCTGCCACTGCCTCTGCAGCCGGCCAGATCGTGGGCGGCCGGATCGGCAGCGTGAGCGCCTTGACGGGCGCGTCACGGAAGAGCCCGCCCTCGTAGACGGCGAGCTCGCTGCGGGCGAGCGGCAGCCACCGGAGGAGCGCGAGCCGAAGCTCCCCCGTGACGGGTACGCCGCCGACCTCGACCTCGCAACCGCTGCCCGTGACCTGCACGCCCGCGCGGTCGTGACGATCAGCGCGCCAGCTCTCGAGGACACGCCGCCGACTCACCGGGCCCAGCGGATCGAGCCCCTCCCAGAGGATCCACGCCGTCGTCGACTCCCCGGGATCGAGCTCCGCTGCGCCACGACGCGCAGGCGCGGCCGAGGCGCCGTCGCAGGGCCGCCGCGCGATGAACAGGCAGGACACGTCGTCGGCCGCAGTGTCGTCACGCACGACCTCGAGCCGAGGCGGCACGCGCCGCACGAGCGGCCGCTCCTGGGCCACAGGACGGCCGAGATCCCTCGTGGGGAGGCGCTCGAGCTCGGCCGTCGACATGCCGAAGACGCTAGATCGCCGGCAGCGGCGCCACAAGACGCTCTTTCGGACATGTCCTTTCGGCGGCCGGCGCGCCCGGCTCGAAGGGCCTCGACCGAGCGGTCAGTACGGGTTCTTCGCCGAGCGGTCGCTCGAGAGCGAGGCGCGCGAGCGCAGGACGAGATCCTCGATCGCGTCCGCGAGGTGCGCCTGTGCGATGTGATGGTCCCCGCGCGCGACCCGGAGCCGGTGCGCCTCGAGCAGCACCTCGGCGTGGGTGAAGCCCGTGGGCGGCTCGAACCGATAGGCCGCGAGCTCGATCGTGAGACCGAGCGGGTCGTCGAAGTAGATCGAGTCCATGAAGCCGCGGTCCTTGACACCGCTGTGGCGGATGCCGCGCGCCTCGAGCCGCTCGACCGCCTGGTCGAACGTGGCCTTCGAGAGCGAGATCGCGATGTGGTGCACGCAGCCGGGATCGGTCGGAGTGCGGCGCGGGTCGGGCGTCCGCGACTCGTCCGTGAAGATCGTGATCAGCCGGCCGTCGCCCGGATCGAAGTAGAGGTGGCTCTCCCCCTCGTTGTCGAGGTTGGGCTGCTCGAACACGAACGGCATTCCGAGCAGGCCCTCCCAGAAGTCGATCGACGTCTGCCGGTCGGCGCCGCAGAGCGTGATGTGGTGCACCCCCTGGCTCTGAAGCTTCTGCATCGATTGTCTCCCTTGTCGTAGAGGACGAGAACGGTACGCAGTCCGGCGCGGGTCGCGTCGGGGGAACCGTCCTGGCGGGCGCCGAGGAGCCGCCGCTCCCGGCGCCCTCCACACCGGCGTGGTCCCGCGATGCTGCACAATGAGCGGAGGGCGGGCCATCGAAGGAGAGACCTTGGAGATCACCGATTTCGCGCTGGACTACTTCTCGCTCGCGGGCAAGAACGCGATCGTGACCGGCGGCAATACCGGTCTCGGACGGGCGTTCGCCCTGGCGCTCGCGAAGGGTGGCGCCGACGTCCTCGTGCCGAGCATCGTCGACGACGACGGCACCACGCGCGACCTGATCGAGGCCGAGGGCGTCCGCTACGAGTTCATGCAGACCGACATCACGGCGAAGGGGACCCCCCGGCTCGTGGTCGACACCTGCGTGGAACGGCTCGGCGCGGTCGACATCCTGGTCAACAGCGCCGGCGTCGCCCCGCTGGCGGGCGTCCTCGACTTCGGTCGGCCCCAGTGGGACACGACGGTCGCCGTCAACCTCACCGCCGCCTTCGAGATGAGCTTCGAGGCCGCGCAGCGGATGGTGCCGCAGCAGAGCGGGAAGATCATCAACATCTGCTCGGTCTTCACGTTCCTCGGCGGTCGGCGGTCGGCGGCCTACGCAGCCACGAAGCACGGTATCGCCGGGCTCACGAAGGCCTACTGCGACGAGCTGGCCGAGCACAACATCCAGGTCAACGGCATCGCGCCCGGCTACTACGCGACGGACCTCACAGCAGCGACCCGGAGCGACCCCGAGCTGAACCGGGCCGTCCTCGACCACATTCCGGCGGGCCGCTGGGGCGAGACGCTCGACCTGATGGGGGCCGTCGTCTTCCTCGCGAGCCGCGCCTCGGACTACGTCAACGGCCACGTCCTCGCCGTGGACGGCGGCTACCTCGTCCGCTAGGGCGGGGCGGCGGAGCGAGAGCACGATGGCCGGCCCGTACCTGATCGGCGTGGACGGAGGCACCCAGAGCTCCAAGGTCGTCGTCTACGACGCCACGGGGGCGGTCGTCTCGGAGGGCCGGCAGGCGCTGCGGCCCATGAGCAGGCCGCGGCACGGGGTCGCCGTCCACCCCGACGACGACCTGTGGGACTCGATCGCTGCCGCGAGCCGCGAGGCGCTCGCCGGCTTCGACGGCGACCCGGCCGAGATCGCGGGCGTCGGCCTCTGCACGATCCGCTGCTGCAAGGCCTTCCTCCGGGCCGACGGCTCGCTCTGGGAGCCCGTGATCAGCTGGATGGACGATCGCGCCTACCAGCCGTACCGGCCCGACGACCCGGCGGTCGCCTACGCGACGACCTCCTCGGGGTACCTCACCCACCGCTTCACCGGCGAGCTCAGGGACAGCGCCGCCAACAACATCCTGCTGCAGTGGCCGATCGACACCGACACCTGGCAGTGGAGTACCGATCCCGTGCTCTTCGAGCAGTACAACGTGCCCCGGGAGATGCTCGTCGAACTGCAGCTGCCGGGCGACGTCGCCGGCTCGGTGACGCCCGAGGCCGCGGCGGCCACCGGGATCCCCGCCGGACTGCCCGTGGTCACGACCGCGAACGACAAGGCGGTCGAGACGCTCGGCTCCGGCTCGCTCGACGAGACGACGGTGCTCGTCTCCCTCGGCACCTACATCGCGGCGATGGTGCACGGGCGCGAGAACCGGAAGACCCACACCCACTTCTGGACGAACTTCTCGTGCATCCCCAACCGGTACCTGTACGAGAGCCATGGCGTGCGTCGCGGGATGTGGACGCTGAGCTGGTTCCTCGACCTCCTCGGCGAGGAGGTCGCGGAGCGGGCGGCGTCGCTCGGGCTCTCCCGCGAGCGATACCTCGAGCGCGAGGCGGAGACGGTGGCCGCCGGCAGCGACGGCCTGATGACGGTGCTCGACTGGCTTGCGCCCACCGACCGGGCGTTTCGCAAGGGCGTCATGCTCGGGTTCGACGCCCGGCACACGCGCGGCCACGTCTACCGGTCGATCCTCGAGGCGATCGCGCTGACGATGAAGCACAACGTGGACACGATGTGCGGAGAGCTCGGCATCACGCTCGAGGAGATCGTCGTCTCTGGCGGTGGCGCCGCAAGCCCCCTTTTCATGCAGATCTTCGCCGACGTCTTCGGGATCCCCGCGTCGCGCAGCGCGGAGGGCGGCGGCGGCGCGAGCCTCGGCGCCGCGATCTGCGCCGCGGCGGCGACGGGCATCTACCCCGACATCGAGACCGCGGCGATCGACGATGGCGAAGGACCGCGAGTCGTTCGTCCCCGACCCGGCGAACGCGACCGTGTACCGACGGATGAACGAGACTGTCTACCTGTCGATTCGCGACGCGACGGACGGGCTCCTCGAGCGCTCCTACCCGATCTTTCACTAGCCACACACCCCCACGCAAAGGAACGCCATCATGGAACTGAGCAGAGAGGCAATCGTCGAGGGTCTCCAGCAGATCCTCGGCGCCGAGCACGTCGTCACCGACGAGCAGGAGCTGCGGGAGCGCAGCATCGACAACTTCCGCAAGCTCGAGACGATCTTCGGCGTCTGGACGCTGCCGGCGCCCGCTGCGGTAGCCCGGGTCGGCAGCACCGAGGAGGCCGCAGCCGTGCTCGCGTTCGCGACCGAGCACGGCATCAACGTCGTCCCGCGCACCGGCGGCACGGCCACCGAGGGCGGGCTCGAAACGCACGTCCCGAACTCGATCGTCCTCGACGGCGGGCGGATGGATCAGATCCTGAGGATCGACGCGTACAACATGCAGGCCACCGCCCAGTGCGGCGTGCCGCTCGGGGAGCTCGAGGACCGCGCCCGAGCGCTCGGGCTGACGACGGGCCACTCGCCGCAGTCGAAGCCGGTGGCCCACCTGGGCGGCCTCGTGGCGACCCGCAGCATCGGCCAGTTCTCGACGCTGTACGGCGGGATCGAGGACATGGTCGTCGGCCTCGAGGCGGTCTTCCCGGGCGGCGAGGTGACGCGGATCAAGAACGTGCCTCGCCGCGCTGCCGGCCCCGACATCCGGCACGTCGTGATCGGCAACGAGGGCGCCCTCTGCTTCATCACCGAGGTGACGGTGAAGCTGTTCCCTTACCTGCCCGAGAACAACGTCTTCCTCGGCTGGACGCTGAAGAGCATGAAGACGGGATTCGAGGTGCTGCGCGAGGTCATGGTGGCCGGGTACAAGCCGTCCGTTGCCCGCCTCTACGACCCCGGCGACGGCAGCATCCACTTCTCCCATTTCGCTGGCACCGACGACTGCGTGCTGCTGTTCATGGCCGAAGGGGCGCCCGGGATCGCACGGGCGACCGCGGAGGGGATCGACGAGATCGTCCGCCGTCACCCCGAGTGCGCGAGGGTCGACAGCGCACTCATCGAGGAGTGGTTCAACGACCTGGTCTGGGGGCCCGAGAAGATCACCGCGGAGGACGAGCGCATCCGGACGACACGCAACGTCAACCGCACGACGGAGATCTCGGGCGACTGGAGCTCGATCAACGACATCTACGAGGCGGCGATCGAGCGGATCCGGAACGAGATCCCCGACCTCACGATCCTCGGCGGCCATTCCTCCCACAGCTACATCAACGGCACCAACATGTACTTCAACTACTTCTACGACCTCGTCGACTGCGGCCCCGAGGAGGAGGTGACGAAGTACTACCTCCCGATCATCGGCATCATCTGCGAGGAGACGCTGCGCCACGGGGGCTCGATCGTCCACCACCACGGCATCGGCAAGGCCCGGGCTCCGTGGGTCAGGGACGAGTACGGCTCCTCGTACCACATCCTCGAGACCCTCAAGCGCGCCTTCGACCCGGACGGGATCATGAACAGGGGCACGATCATTCCCGGGTGAGTCGATGGGGCTACCGCGCTGCGGGAAGTGTGCAGCAGGGGCAGCAGATACCCCGATGTCCGACGCCCGCTGCCGGAGGACCATCTGTCTAGCAGTCCCGGGAAGGGGGCCGGCCGCACGGTCGCAACGGGACAGGATGGCTGTCGCGGGTGATCGCCCGGTAACGGTTCCAACCGGGGAACAGGGGTGGCGGGCCGGACGACGGTTCCTCTACTGCGGGCGCGTCTGAGGTGACTTCATCCCCTCCTTCCCCCCGGAAAGGAGTGGATCATGCGCTCCAAGCGATGGTGGAACCCACGGGTGCCGCTCGTTGCGGTGCTCGCCCTCACGATCTCGGCCGTCGGCTCGGGTGTCGCGCCACCGGCGGCGCGAGGGGACGATCCACCGGTGTGCCCGCGGTCGCCGGCCTCGGCCTACACCATGACGGTGGGCGCGTTGACCGGGCCGCAGGTCACCGACCTGACGGTCGGCTTCACGGCCGCACCGGGGTGCGACGTCGTGAGCGTGGTCAAGCAGCTCCAGATCCTGGCCTTCCGAGAGAACGGCAGGCTCCCCTCCCTCAGGATCCTCCGTGACGTCCCTGCGCAAGATGGGGTCGTTTCGGTCGCGCTGGCCCGGGTCGAGCGGGGACTCCCGATCGCCGTTCACGCTCTCCTCCAGACCGGAGGGCTGGGAAGAACGTCCGTGCTCTGGGGCACGACGAAGGCGCTTCTTCGACCCGATCTCGTGGTCGCGTCCGTCAATGCGCCGTTGCAGACGCTGACGACACGCCCGATCGACATCGTCGCGGAGATAGCCGAGATCAACGGCGACACGGCTGCGACCGCGCACATCGCGCTGGTCGACAGCCATCGGGCCGCTTGCCGGTCCGATCGAGGTGACGGTGCCGGCCGGCGGGCGCGTGTCGGTCACGTTCCCGGGCGTCGCTCTGACGACGGCTGCCTCGCGGCAGCTGAAGGTGGTCGTGACGGACGCCGCACCCGCGGAGTACGACGTCACGAACGGCGAGCGCAGCACGACCGTGGAGGTGACGAGCAACGAGCTCGTCCCGCTGCACCTGCTCGTCCCGAGCCTTGGAGGCTACGGCTTCCAGTTGAACGGTCACCTCTATGCCCCGATCACGAATCCCGACCCGGCGACGCTGCCCGGCCTGGAGTCGAAGGTGAAGGCGCTCGAGCCGCAGCTCGTCCGGATCTTCTACAACGACAACTGGGAGGCGAACGCAGACGGCACGCACGCTGACAGACTGGGCGCAGAACCTCGAGTCGTTCAAGAACGTCGTCAAGCTGGCGAACGACTCCGGTGCGTCGATCGTGATCGCCTACCAGACCGTCGCGAACGCCAAGAAGGACCCGACGCTCTGGATGGGACGGTTCGCCGACGTCCTCCAGGATCTCGTCCAGGTGCGAGGCCTGACGAACGTACGCTGGGCCCTGATCGGGAACGAGCCGAACACGGCAGCGGCGACGGTGTTCAGCAAGGAGCAGTACAAGGATCTCTACACGAAGTTGCACGCCGCACTCGTCGCTCGTGGCCTCCACGACCAGGTCGGGCTCATCGGCGGCGACCTCGTCCAGAACACCGAGGGAACGGCGGGCGGGCATCGCGCCTGGTTCGACTACATGGTCGCGAACATGAACGACGTGGTCGACGCGTGGTCGGAGCACATCTACTGGAACTACTGGGATCACTTCCGCATGGAACAGCGGCTCAAGGACGTGGCGTACCTTGTCCGGACGGAGCTGCCCGAAAGCGCGCGGAAGCCGACGCTCGTGCTCGAGTACGGCGTCCGCGGGATGAACGCCTGCGGCACGGAAACCACCATCACGGGCGCCTACTACAACGATCCCCCGGCCTGCACGGAGCTGCGGCGGATGAGCCTGGCAGGCTTCCACAAGCTGTGGTTCACCGTCGTCTCGGCGCAACTCGGCTTCGACGGCGCCGCCAACTGGGATCTCTACTGGTCGGTCTACGACCGCACGAAGAACAACCAGTCGTACTGGACGATCGGGCCGCCCGAGGAAGGCTGGGCGCTCTACCCGACCTACTACGCGTTCCAGCTGCTGCTGCAGACGACAGCCCGCGGCTGGCAGGTGCTGGCCGTTGACCCGTGGACGCTGGACGACCAGGCAACCCGGTACGACGACCCACATCCAGACCAGCTCGAACAGGAGCTGACCGCGTACCGTGGGACCGGAAACCAGCTGACGGTTGCCGGCCTGGACACGCGGGGAGGTGCGCTCGTCGCGCCGAACGGCGAGTCCTCGTCCTACAGCATCGGCGGGCTGCCGCCGTTCACGACGTTCACGCTCGCGCTCTGGAACGCGACCGGGGACGGCACGAGCTCCGTCGCCGGGACGATCACCACGAACGCCGCAGGCGTGGCACGCTTCGACGTGCCGCTCCAGGCAGCATTCGTCCTGACGACCGTTCCCGTCTCGTGAAGCCACGCGCACCGGGGAGCCGGCCGGCCCGGCTCCCCGGTGCGGAGTCGAGCGGCACGGCTACCGGTCCGCGTCGGCGACCGCCGGCTCGACCTCGCACAGCAGCGCCTTGACCACCGGGAAGCCAGAGATCGGGTCGACGTTCGAGGCGTCCGTGAGCTCGTTGACGTTCGCCTGCTGCCAGGCCTCGGGCCCGAGCGGCCCGCCGCCGCCCATGTTCGCCTCGACCGCGCCGCGGACGATGTCCTCCGTCACGTGCGCCCTGAAGCGCACCCGGCCGCGCGGGGTGACGACGTCGACCTCGTCCTCGTCGGCGATGCCACGCTCGGCGGCGTCGACCGGATGCAGGTGCACGAGCGGCCACGGCTGCATCGCGACGAGCGAGGGGACGTTGTGGTGCTGGGAGCGGAAGTCGGACTTGATCCGCGCGCCCGTGTTGAGGACGAGCGGGTAGCGGCGCGCCAGCTCGGGCGAGGCGAGCGGCCCTTCGAGCGGCTCGGTGTACACGGGCAACGGCTCGTAGCCGTGGCTCCGGAACCACTCGGACACGATCTCGAAGCGGCCGGTAGGCGTGTTGAAGCCCGGCCTGGCCGTCGGGGCGCAGCCCGCCGGTCTCGTACTTGCGGTAGCGCAGCGGCGGCTGCGGCAGCTCGATGCCGGCGGGACTCGCCGCGAGCTCGTCGTAGGTGATGCCGGTGCCCTCGAGCGCGAGCTCCACCATGCCACGCTCGGTCTGCGGCCAGTGCTCGCCGTAGCCGAGCCGCGCCGCCAGCTCGGCGAAGATCAGGTAGTCGTTGCGTGCCTCGCCGAGCGGCTCGATGATGCGGCGCCGGAGCTCGACGTGTCCGTGGTGCTCCTGGTACGACTCGATCTCGAACATCGTCGTCGCGGGCAGCATGAGGTCGGCGTACGCCGAGTCCGCGGTCGGGAACCGGTTGATCGAGACGAGCAGGTCGAGCGCGGCGAGCGCCCGCCGCCAGCGGGACGGCTCCGGCCAGGCGGTCAGGATCGAGCTGCCGCTGACGATCATGCCGCGCACGGGATAGGGCTCGCCGTCGAGGATCGCCCGCGGCAGAAGCGCCGCATGCGCCTCACGGCGCAGCTCGTGGAAGACCGGGAACTCGGCGGCGCCGATCGCGGGCCGCCCCCGGTCGGCGCGGGCGTCAGGTGCCGGTGCAGGCGGAGCCGGTCCGGGGAGCCGATCAGCTTGCCGCCGGGAGAGTCGAGGTGACCGGCGATCGCCTGCAGGGTGAGCGCAGCGCGGATCGCCTGGACGCCCGAGTTCGAGTACTCGAGGCCCGTGTACATGAGAATCGAGCAGCCGGCGGCCGTCCCGACGGCGTGCGCGAGCTCGCGCACGGTGGCGGCCGGGACACCGGTGATCGCCTGGACGCGATCGGGCGCGAAGCCCTCGACGTAGGCGGCCAGCTCGTCGAAGCCGTGCGTGAAGCGCTCGACGAAGTCGTGGTCGTAGCACCTCTCTGCGATCAGGACGTGCAGCATCCCGAGCGCGAGCGCCCCGTCGGTGCCCGGGCGAATGCCGACCCACTCGGCGCGCAGCGCCCGCGCCGTCTCGGAGCGGCGGGGGTCGATCACGACGACGCGGCCGCCGCGGGCCTGCACCTGCTTCAGGCGGACGAGGTTCTCCGGCGGCGATGCCGTGGCCGGGTTGGCACCCCAGACGAGCACGAGGTCGGCGTGGTCGAGATCCTCGGTCAGGTCGCGGTACTCCTGCCCGAAGCACGCGTGCGGCGCGATCATCCCGTAGGAGACGAAGCAGAGCGAGCCGACGCCCGCCGTGTTGGGCGAGCCGAACGGGAACAGCACCGCGTTCGCGGAAGACTCGGCCGGCCCGGCCGGTGCGAACGCCTCGTCGAGGCCGAGCTCGAAGTTGCCGCGGCCCGTATAGACGGCGAGCGCCTCGGGCCCGTGCTCGGCCGCGATCGCCCGCAGCCGGGAGACCAGAAAGCCGTACGCATCGTCCCAGGACACGCGCTCGAAGCGCCCCTCGCCGCGCTCGCCGACGCGCAGCTGCGGGTAGAGCAGCCGGTCGGGCGAGTACACGACCTCCGAAGCCCGCGTGCCGCGCGTACAGACGATGCCCCGCGGGTGGCCCTTCCGCGGCCGCAGGCGCTTGATCCGGCCCTGCTCGAGCACGACCTCGACGCCACAGCCCGCGGCACAGACGCCGCAGATCCCCGCGACCACCGTCTCCCCGCCGGCCGGATCTGCAACGGAGCTGCGGTCGTCGACGGCCGGCGCGATCACGGCGCCTCGCTCCCGGCTGTCTCGGTCGCGCATCATCGCGTCTTGCGCAGAACGACGACCCCCAGCGCAACGACCCCGGCGAACACGCCTCCGAACACGATCGGCCACCACGGGGAGTCGGTTGCTCCGAGCATGGCAGCCGTCCAGACCCCGAACAGCGCGACCGTTGCGACGACGAGCAACACCGCGATCCAGCGTGCGACGCGAACCGGGTGGGTCTCGTCGCCGGCGGGTGCGGGAGGCGGTGGGACGACCGCGAGATGTCTCTGTGGCGGGCTCGTCGCGGGTTGCGCCGGCTTCGGCGCAAGAGGCTCGAGCTTGGGTGCGGCGGACATGGCTTCCAACCTCCTATCGGCTCACTTCCATCGTCGCCGCAACGGGCGCTTCCTGCATCCGCGCAGACGCGGAGCCCGTTGCGCGTTTTCGGCAGATCGCGATCGGCCCGCGGCCAGGGTCGGAGTACTGCGAGAATCGGCCGAAGAACGTCAATCCGAGACCGAGGAGGGCACATGGCGGGCAAGGCCGATTTCAGCGAGGACGAGTGGAAGGCGCTGCAGAAGGGCGTCACCGGATCCGGAATGCTGGTCTCCATCGCCGATCGCGACTTCACCGACAGCTTCGGCGAGGCGAGCACCATCGCGAAGCGGCTCGCCGCGCATCGCGAGAGCGAGAGCCAACTCGTCCGCGAGCTCTCCGAGACCCACGGCACCGGGTTCGGGATGACCGCGTCGCCGAAGGAGGTCGAGGAGGGAACGATGAGCGCCCTCGCAGCCGCGGTGACGGCAGTCGGCGAGAAGGCCCCCGGGGAGCTCGAGGCCTACCGTCTTCTCGTCCTCGACGTGGCCCGCGCCGTGGCGGAGGCCAAGGGCGGGGTCAAGGAGGCGGAGACGGCCGCGATCGAGCTGATCACCGCCGCGCTCGCAGCGGCATAGGCTCGCGCACGCGGGTTCGGGCGAGCGCCACAGGCGATGGCCGACCGGGTCGGGCATCGCGTCGCCCAGAGGTGGCGCCTCGCCGTTCTCTCTGCCCGATGCGTGGCAGACTTGCCGTATGAGCGATGACCGAATCGATCTCGATTCGCTCATCGGAGCCTGGCGTGAGTCCTTCGTGGCCGCACAGGCCGCGCTTCACGCGGCCGCCCGGAACCACGACATGGGCGGCCCGGAGCTCCGGCTCAGGTCGCTGCGGCTCTCGGACGAGCGGGCCACCACCGTTCATGCCCTCGGAGCGCTCGCGCACGATCGCTACGCGAGACCCCGACTCGTGCGACTCCTCGCATCGCCGGTCGAGACGAAGAAGCTGCTCGGCCTGCCCGCGGACGTCGAGGCCTGCGTGTTCAACGTCGACGGCGTCCTCGTCGCCAGCGCCGAGCTCCACGCCGAGGTCTGGAAGCAGATGCTCAATCGGTTCATCGCGAGACGCATCGAACGCAGCGGTGTGCCGTTCGCCACCTTCAGCCGGCGGATCGACTACCCGACACTCGTTCACGGCAGGTCGCGTGCCGACGCGGTCCGGGCATTCCTCGCCAGCCGCGGGATCAGCCTGGCCGAGGGCCGCCCCGACGACCCGCCCGAAAGCGACACCGTGCACGGGCTCGCCAACCGCAAGAAGCAGATGCTGCTGACCCGCCTCGAGCAGAGTGGCGTCAACGCCTTCGACGGCGCACGCCTCTACCTCGAGCTCGCACACGACGCGCGACTCCGCTGCGCCGTCGTCTCCGGCAGCACCAACACCCGCCTGCTGCTGCAGCAGGCGCACCTCAACGCCCTCATCGACGAGTGCATCGACGGCAACCTGGCCCGCAGCGACGATCTACGACGAAAGCCTGCGCCCGACATGTACCTCGCCGCCTGCCGCCACCTCGCCGTCGACCCCGAGCACACCGCGCTCTTCGAGACGACGACCGACGGAGTCGTCGCGGGCCGCGCCGGCCGCTTCGAGCTCGTCGTCGCGGTCGAGCAGGACGGTAACGCCGCCAACCTCCGCGCGCACGGCGCCGACCGCGTCGTCACCGACCTCGGCGAGATCCTCGAGCAGGCACTCGCCGGGTGACGTTCGCGCGTGTCGGCCGCCGTCCCACGGCGCAGCGCCGGCCGGGCGGGCGGCTCGACGACGATCTCGATGCCGGCCTCAGTACCAGATCGCAACCGGGTGCTCATCCAGCAGCTCGGGCGGATCGGGTAGCGGGACGGCATCCCTCCGTGCTGCGGTCCACGCGCACGCGGCTGCATCGAGCAGGTCGTCGAGCGGCACCGTCGCAACCGGGCCGAGCGTGCCGGGATCGATGTTGATCCCGTGCCTGCGCAGCAGGCCGAGACGCTCGAACGCGCCGCCGGCGGACTTCTTGCGAAACCTGAGCCGGCGCATGTCGTTCATCGCCGTGAAGCAGAGCTCCGGGTGCACCTCGCGAAACCGTGCGTCGCCCGCGGCGAGAGCAGTGACGTGGCGGATCCGGTCGCCGAGCGCGTGGGCCTGCGCGGAGATCCCGCCTCCCTCGGCGAACGGCACCTCGAACCTCTCCCGCTCGGGGATCGAGAACACCGAGCTACCGCCGACGAGCGCCCGCGCCAGGGCGTCCGCCTCCCGCGGGCCGTAGCCGATCGGGACGTCGATCGCGATCCTCGACACATCCGAGAGCTCCGTGAACGCCGACTCGACACCCTCGAGCAGCCGCGCCTCACGGAAGCGACCGTCGATCAACACCACGGCCACCCAGCCGCGCTTGCACCCGTCGACACCCGCCACCAGGTCTGCCATGGCGCGGCGGGTCAGGCCTCGTGCCGACGGGCCTGGAGACGGGCCGCGAGCACCGTATTCGCGAGCAGCGTCACGTCGGTGATCGGCCCGACGCCCCCGGGCACCGGCGAGACGGCCTCCGCCACGGCGGCGACCGATTCGGTGTCGACGTCGCCGACCATGCGCACCTTGCCGGTCTCCGGGTCGCGCAACGGGTTGATGCCGACGTCTATCACGATCGCGCCGGGCTTCACCATCTCGCCCGTGATCAGGTGCGGCACGCCCGCCGCCACGACGAGGATGTCGGCCTCGCGCGTATGGCGCTCCAGTCGGCCTGCGGCAGCCGTGTGGTGGTGCGCGCTGATCACCGTTGCCCCCCGCGCGAGGCCGAGCCAGAGCGCAGGCTTGCCGACGTTGTTCGAGCGACCGACGAGCACGAGGTCGAGGCCGTTGTAGAAGGTCTTCGGATCGCGGCCACTCTCCTCGACGTAGCGGTCGAGCATCCAGAAGACGGACGACGGCGTCGACGGCACGAAGCGCGGCTGTCCGAGCGCGAGCAGCCCGGCGTTGTCGGGATGCACCGCCTCGATGTCCTTCAGCGGGTCGAGCGTCCGGTAGACGTGCCCCTCGTTCACCTGTGGCGGCAGCGGCCGCAGGATCAGGATCCCGGAGACGCGCGGATCGGCGTTGAGCTTGCCGACGACCGCGAGCGCCTCCGCCTCCTCCGCGTCTGCTGGCAGCCGCTCGTGGGTGTAGCGGCAGCCGAGCTCCTCGGCGAGGCGCCGCACCCGCCGCTCGTAGGCCTCTGCGGCGTACTCGTCCCCGACGAGCACCGTCGCGAGGCCTGGCACGACGCCCGACGCCTCGAGCTCGGTCGCGTCGGCCTCGACCCTCGCGCGCAGCTCGGCGGCGAGAGCATCTCCGTCGATTCGATGAGCGGTCATCGACCGGCGATCCTAGTGGATCGCGGCTCGCGCGGGCCGCCCACGCGGGTCGCGCCACGCAATTCCCGCAATATGCGGACATTCGTCCTGAGGGCCGTTGACAGAAGCCTCCGCTGCCCCGTAGGTTGATCGAGCACCGAGCACGGAGTCTCCAGCGCAGCAGGCGACGCAAGTCGATTGAAGCGCCAGAGAGCCGGCCAGCAGGCAGGTCGCTTCGGCGACAGGTCAGCCGGCCCTGGCACTCGAAGGGGATCACCGGCTCGGTGCATTTTTCGTGGTCCGGACCTGCGTCCGGGGCGCCCCGGACGCGTCGGAGACCGGCTGCTAGCGTCCGGGCGTGGCTGCGCCCGGCTACCGGTGGGTCGTGCTCGGCGTCGGGACAGCGGCCCAGGCCTGTGTCTCGGCGGCGATGTTCAGCGTCGCCGTGCTCGCGCCGGAGCTGCGTGCCGAGTTCCAGCTCACGATCGCCGAGACCGGGATCGTGCTCGCGGCGTTCACGATCGGGATGACGCCAACGCTGCTGCCCTGGGGGCTGCTTGCGGACAGGATCGGAGAGCGGATCGTCCTGCCCGTGGGGCTCGGGACCTCCGCACTGGCGCTCGCGGGGGTCGGGCTCGCCCGGGGCTACGGCGAGCTCGTCGTCCTCCTCGCAGCGGCGGGCGCGCTCAGCGCAAGCGTGAACGCTGCGAGCGGGCGCGCTGTGATGCAGTGGTTCGACCCGTCGGAGCGAGGGCTCGCGCTCGGGATCCGCCAGGCGAACGTACCCCTCGGCGGCCTGGTGGCGGCACTCGCCCTGCCGGCGACTCGCCGCCGCCGTCGGCCTCGGCTGGACGTTCGCTGCGCTGGCGGCTGCGTGTGGCGTCGGTGCGATCGCCGGGGCCACACTGCTGCGCAGCCCCGAGCGCGGAGGCAGCGGACGACGACCGCGCCGCTCGACCTCACGGCCCCGCTCCGCAACCGGCCGATCTGGCTCGTCTCGTCGGGCAGCGCGCTGATCATCGTCGGCCAGACGGCGACGATGAGCTTCACGGTGCTGTTCCTCCACGAGGGCCGGGGCTTCACGACCGGCTCCGCGGCGCTCGTGCTGGCCGCCTCCCAGGTGCTCGGCGGCGCCTTCGGATCATCGCGGGCCACTGGTCCGATCTCCTCGGCTCCCGGATCGTGCCGCTCCGCCGACTCGCCCTCGCCGTCACCGCCGGTCTCCTGGTCGTCGGAGCGCTCTCGCGGTCGCCTTCGTGGGCCCTCGTGCCGGTGCTGATCATCGCCGGAGGGATCGGGCTCTCGTGGAACGGGCTCTCGTTCGTCGCAGCTGCAGAGATGGCAGGCACACGGGCGAGCGGTGCAGCCCTCGGCTTTCAGCAGACGATGCTCGGGATCGCCGGCATCGCTGCGCCGATCGGGTTTGCCGCCCTCGTCTCCGCGACGTCATGGCGCACCGCGTTCCTCGTCGCCGGCGTGTTCCCGCTGCTCGGCTGGGCCGTCTTCGGGCCGCTCGCGCCGGGACGAGATGCCGCCGGCCGGCGTCCTGCTCCTCGGCTCGGGGAGGGTAGCCGGCCCGTCAGCCCGCCGTGAGGTGCTCGCGCAGCAGTGGTACGACGTCGTCCGGTTGCGGGTAGTGACCGATCATCGACTTCGTGAAGACGAGCACGCCGTCGACGTGCACGTCGAAGATGCCGCCCTTCCCGGGCACGATCTCGAGGACGTCGATCACACCCGCCCACTCCTCGAGAATCGGCGCCACCAGACCGGCAGCGTTCGGCAACGCACTTCAGGGAACGCAGTACTCG
Organism: uncultured Thermoleophilia bacterium; assembly: GCA_963792455.1. Classification (GTDB taxonomy): domain Bacteria; phylum Actinomycetota; class Thermoleophilia; order Gaiellales; family Gaiellaceae; genus Gaiella. The sequence continues at coordinate 496,611 of CAWBWA010000010.1, read as the reverse complement.
ATCCGGACGTGGTGACGGGCTGCCATACGCGCATTCAATCACGAGCCGGAGGCAGCGCGACGAGCTACGTCGGGTGGCACGACGTGACGCAACTCCGGGAGCCTTGCCCACCCGACCCGGTCACCGGGAACGCCAGGCGCTGAAACTCTCACCCGGCTCACAGGAGCTCGCAGGTTGAATCGGAGGCGGTCTCGTCACTGCATCGCCGACCGAGGAGTCGTCATCATGGATCACGGACAGGGTCACGAGTTCTACTGGCAGGAGAGCGCTCGTCACGCCCAGGAGGATTGGTGGAGCGGTCCACTCCACCTTCTCGTTCTCGTTCTCTTCGTGGCATTGCTCGTTGCCGGAGCAGTATGGCTCGTGAGGCGGCTCTCCCCCGGCCTCGCGCAGTCCGCTGGTCCGGCCGTCCCGGGCGGAACAGCCGTGCCCGCCGCACCCGCGACCGATCCTGCGATCACCGTGCTACGGATGCGCTACGCGAAGGGTGAGGTCTCCCGCGACGATTTCCAGCACACGATGGAGGACCTCACCGGCGTCGCGGCACCGACAGCGCCCTGGCCGGGTGAGCCCGGAGAGGAGACGGCGCCAACCGCCGGCTAGCCTCTAGACCGGCTCGCTCGCGACGACCCAGATCGGGCCGTCACCGCACTCGACCCGGGTGGCGCCGCCGCCCGGGTCGGTGAGGCGTGTCTGCAGGAGGACGCGCCGCTCACCGTCGAGCTCGGCGACAGGCGCGCGCAGGCCGGACAGGCCAAAGGTGAGGTGCCAGGCCCGCACCTGGTTGTGGATCGAGCGTGCCGAGTGCGACCAGTCGACCCGGACGTAGTCGTCGTCCTCGAAGTGCCCTGCCCAGCTCGCACCCTCCTCGGACTGTGGGTCGCCCGGGTCGGCGGCGACGACGCGCTCGAGCGCGCGCGGCAGCAAGGAGACCGCACACCTCTGCAGCTTGGGCGAGAACTGCTCGATGTCGACGTCGTCGTCGTCGATCGGCACCGAGCCCTGCGCGAGAAGGTTGCCGGTATCGAGCTCGGCGTCCATTCGATGCCAGGTCGCCCCCCAGACGGGGTCGCCGTCGCGAAGCGCCCAGGCGAGCGGGATCGGGCCGCGATGGCGCGGCAGCAGCGCAGGGTGCATGTTCACCGAGCCGAGCCTCGGCACGTCGAGAGCGGCCTGCGGGATCTTCCAGGGAAAGCCCCAGCAGATCATGAGGTCCGGCTCGTAGGCCCGGACGAGCGGCTCGATCGCGTGCTTGTCACACGCGAAGAGGAGGTCGACTCCAGGCGGAGCCGATGCGTCCGTCAGCAGAAGGTGCTGTGGCATCTCCCGGCCGTTGTCGCGGCGAGGCGCGAGCAGCGCGACGGGCTCGTGGCCGAGATCGCGCAGCGCGCCGACGAGCGTATCCGCAAGCGGCTTGATCGAGCAGATCGCGAAGACGTGCAGGCTCTCGGGCATCGGAGATCGGGCTCCCCGCTCGGCATGACAGGACGAGGTCAGACGGAGCCTACTCACGCTCGGCCGCCCGACGACGACCGGCGCCATAAGACCAGGCCGTCGTCGCAACGGACTCCTTTCCCGACCCCGAAAGGAGCACCGCCATGACACCCACAACTCTCACCTTCCAGCTCGGCGACCCCGTGGAGCAGCGCGGCATCGTGATCACGCCGCTCTTCCTCGCCCGCGACCCGGTCGCCCGCTACATCGCGCTCGACGAGGTCGCCGACGCCGGCGCCGCTGAGTAGCGGGGGCCGCCGGGGCGCGGGCTGCGGAACTCGGCGACCGTGCGGCCCGTACTCACACACACCTGTCCTCTCCGGGGCGCGGCAGGCGAACCCGCTAGGGTTGCCGTGGAAGGAGGGAGCGACAGTGGAGACAGCCGAGTTTCTGGCTCGAGAGCGTGAGATCATCGTTCGGGAGGCAGAGGACACTCTCACGCGCCTGCACGAGAGGCACTACGAGGCGGCGGGGGCATCCGAGGTGCACCAGCGCCTCGGCAGGCTGTTCGACCACCTCGTCGGCGCCGTCACGACGCGGGATCTTGCGCCGATTGTCGCCTACGCGCAGGAGATCGCGGAAGAACGGTTCTATGCCGGCTACGACCTGACCGTGATGCAGGCTGCCTTCAACGCTCTCGAGGCGGCGACCTGGAGCCGTATCCTCACCGGCCTCGAGCCGACGCAACTCGCCGAGGCGCTCGGCCTCGTCAGCACGGTCTTCGGCGCCGCCAAGGATGCGCTTGGCCGCAGGTACGTGTCGCTGGCGACGAAGGCGCACGCGCCCTCGCTCGATCTCCGCGCGCTGTTTGCCGGAACCGACGGCACCTAGGCTGACGCGCGAAATCCGCACCGAGCACCGGCCGGGGCTGCCCCCTGTCAGGCTGACACCGTGATGGCGGACCAAGCGCACGAAACCGCGCGAGCCTACGGCTGGCGGGACTTCGATCCCGAGGTCGTCGACGGCCTGGTCGAGAACGACAGCCGGTTCATCAACCGGCGCGCGGGCGGGTGGATCGCGTGCCCGCTGAGCGGGCACTTCGGCGAGGAGCTCGCGTGGCAGGAGGACAACTACCGCAAGGGCAGCGTGCTACACGGCAGTCCGGCGGCGAGCTTCCGTGCCGCCCCGACCTACGTCCTCGAGCGCCCGCTCGACAACGTCATCGCGGGCCGGGAGCTGATCGCCGAGGCGATCGCCGGAAAATGGGGCAACGCCGAGGCGGCGCGGCTCGGAAACGAGAACAGCGAGGGCGCGCTCACCTGGAACGTGCTCCGGGCGCTGCAGGAGGCAGGGCGCCTCGGCATTGCCGCCCACGTGCTCGCCGAGGCGGAGCCCGTGGCGGAGCCGGAGCTCTGCTTCTGGGGACGGCGCATCGCGATCGGTGGGTCGAGTGCCTGGACAGAGTTGCACTCGTACCGCGACGAGCTCGAGCCCGGGGTGGCACCGCAGGTCGAGCCGGATGCCTGCCTGCACATTCCCGGCTTCGGCCGGGTCGTGATCGAGGCGAGCTTCGGCCCGAGCACCGAGGGTGTCGACGATCCAGCGCGCGTCGAGGCGTTCCTCGAGCGCTACACCCGCGCGTGCCCCGGCCTCTTCGACGAGGTGGCGATCAGGAGGGCGAAGTTGCGTGACTTCCCGCTGCTGCTCCTGCGCACGATCGCCTTCGCGCACAGGCTGAAAGGCCCGGGCGAGCAGGCCGTCGTCGTCGCCCTCGTGCGCGAAACCGACCCGGCCGCCGTCGAGCAGTCGGTCGGCCGTTGCCTGGCCGAGACGGCCGACGTCAGCTTCCGTCGCGTCACGTGGGAGACGCTCTACAGAGCCCTTCCCGACGAGCCGGAGCTCGAGGCTTTGCGGCTCTACCTCGAGAACAAGAGCTACGGCCTCCGCCCCGCGTTTGCGCTCCAGGAGGACGACACAGACGAGCCTGCTCCCATGTAGAGGCTTGGCCGCCTGGTCTAGGCTGAGCGCATGGGTACGGCTTCGCCTCTGGCGCGCCGCGTCGCGCTCCTTGCCCTGGCGGCGATCGCCCTGTACGTCGTCGTGGACGGGTTCGCAGCCCCCGAGCCCGGCACTCGTTGGGACGACCACGTCGTGCCAACGGTCGTCCCACTCGCGATTCTCGGGCTTGCGGCAGTGCTCGTGCTGCGGGCGCGCCCGGGTGTGGTGGCGGCAACTGCGCTCGTCTTCGGCGTGTGGTCGCTCGTCGGCGCAGGCATCGCCGCGGTCGACGCAGCGGACGGACGCATGCGGGCGGACACCATCACGGGCCTGCTGCTCGGGGCAGCGGGGCTGGTGCTCGTGGCCTCGGGATTCCGCCTCCTCTGGCAGAGTCGACGCCGCGACGGCAGGTGGGTCGCCCGGCGCCTCGCGATTGGCGTTCTCGCCGCCGTCCTCGTCGTCTGGATCGTGCTGCCCGTCTCGATCGCGATCGTCGCGACCCACCGCCCCCGGGGGACCGCGGAGCCGGTGCAACTCGGCCGGGCGGCGCGCGAGGTCACGCTCACGACGGAGGACGGGCTCGCACTCCGCGCGTCGTACGTTCCCTCGCGAAACGGCGCCGCCGTCGTGCTCTTCCCCGACCGGGCCGGCACGGCGGCGCACGGGCGCATGCTCGCGCGGCACGGTTACGGCGTTCTTGCCGTCGACATGCGGGGCTACGGCCAGAGCGAGGGCGACCCGAACGTGTTCGGCTGGGGTGCGGCACCGGACGTCGACGCCGCGGTCACGTTCCTCGCGTCGCAACCCGACGTGAAGGACGGCCGGATCGGCGGCCTCGGCCTGTCGGTTGGCGGCGAGGTGCTCCTCGAGGCGGCGGCGGCCAACCCCGGGCTTCGGGCCGTCGTCTCGGACGGGGCCGGCGAGCGCTCGGTGCGGGAGTCGGCCACCCGCGGCACCGCGGCGGCCCTCGTGCTCCCGCTCCAGTCCGTCCAGACGGCTGCCGTCGCAATTCTCAGCGGCGACCGCCCTCCACCGGGGCTGCAGGACCTCATCGGCCGGATCACCCCTCGCGCCGTCCTGTTGGTTCTCGCCGGCAAGGGCGGGGGTGGCGAGGAGCTCAATCGCACCTACGCCGCCCGGGCGGGGGCCGGGACCGAGCTGTGGGAGATCCCCGAGGCGGGGCACATCGGCGGGATCCGGGCGCGGCCCGCCGCCTACGAGCAGCGTGTCGTCTCCTTCCTCGACCGGGCGCTCGACGTGCAGCGCTAACCGTCTCGGCCGCCCGCCCCTCCCGCAGGACCCAGGGGTCAGGCCACCCGCTCGGCCCAGTCGCCGTAGAGGCCCGTGTAGGCGCCGCCCAGCGCCATCAGCTCGGCGTGGGTGCCCTGCTCCACGATCTGCCCGTGGGCGAGGACGACGATCAGGTCGGCGCTCTGGATCGTCGAGAGCCGGTGCGCGATCACGAACGCCGTTCGCCCCGCGAGGAGACGGTGCAGCCCACGCTCGATCACACGCTCGGTGCCGATGTCGACCGACGAGGTGGCCTCGTCGAGGATCAGGATCCGCGGATCGGCGAGCAGCGCCCGCGCGAAGGCGAGCAACTGCCTCTGGCCCAGCGAGAGCCTGAAGCCCCGCTCGCCGAGCTGGGTGTCGTAGCCGTCCTCGAGCTCCGCGATCCAGCCGTCCGCGCCCACGGCGGCGGCGGCCTGCTCGACCTCGGCGCGCGTCGCTTCCATGCGGCCGAAGGCGATGTTCTCCGCAACGGTGCCGGCGAACAGGAACCCCTCCTGCGGCACCACGCCGAGCTGGCGCCGGAGCGACTTCTGCTCCACGTCGCGCACGTCGTGCCCGTCGATCGTGATCCGGCCCTCTCGCACGTCGTAGAAGCGGGCGATCAGCTTCGCGATCGTCGACTTGCCGGCGCCGGTCTGCCCGACGAGTGCCACCGTCGTCCCGGCGGGGACGTCGAGGTCGATCCCGTGCAGCACCTCGGGCAGCGACCCGTAGCCGAAGCGCACGCCCTCGAAGCGCACGTGCCCGTCGAGCTGCGGCAGCGCGAGCAGCGGACGGCGGGTCGACGATCTCGGGCTCCTCGTCGAGCACCTCGATGATCTTGTCGAGCGCCGCGGTCGCCGAGAGGAACGTGTTGTAGAGCTGCGAGAGCTGCTGCACCGGGTCGAAGAAGTTCGCCAGGTAGAGGAAGAAGGCGAGCAGCGTCCCGATCGAGACCTGGTCGTTGACGAGCAGGTAGCCGCCGTAGCCGAGCACGATCGCGGTTGCAAGCGAGGCGAGGAAGTCGACGGCCGGGAAGTACAGCCCGTTGAGCACGATCGTCTCGTAGTTCGCGTCGCGGTAGCGGCTGTTGATGCCACGGAAGCTCGTCTGGTTGCGAGGCTCGCGCGCGTACGACTGCACGACCCGCATACCGGCGATGTCCTCGGCCAGCGTCGCGGTGACGAGGCCGATTCGCTCGCGCACCCGCCGGTAGGCGCGGTTCGAGCGGACCCTGAACCAGATCGTCGCCGCGGCCATCAGCGGGATCACGGAGAGCGTGGCGAGCGCAAGCCGCCAGTCGAGCACGAACAGCACCACTGCCGTGCCGATCAGGAGCATCAGGTTCTGCACGAGCGAGGTGACCCCGTCGGTGATCAGCGTGTCGAGCGCCTCGACGTCGTTCGTGATCCGGCTGATGATCGCCCCGGTGCGGTTGCGCTCGAAGTACCCGAGCGAGAGCCGCTGCAGGTGCCCGAAGAGCCGGATTCGCAGGTCGGCGAGCGCGCGCTCCCCCACCCAGCCCGTCAGGTAGGTCTGCAGCGAGGAGAGACCGAATGCGACGAGCCCGATGACGACGAAGGCGGCGACGATCCAGACGAGGGTCTGGAGGTCTCCCTCCTTGATGCCCTGGTCGACGGCCAGCTTGGCGAGGAGCGGTGGTACCAGCGCGACGAGGGTGTAGGCAAAGAGCGAGACGACCGCGCCCGCCGTGCGCGCCTTGTATGGCAGCGCCAGCCCGACGAGCATCGCGATGCGCCGCCGGGTCTGGCGCCACGACCAGTCGCCGACCTTGCCGCCCCGCTCCTCCGACGAGGTGGCTGCCCGCCTGCCAGACCTTCACGCCGAGACCCCGATCTCCTGGAGCAGCCCGTACTCGTGGATCTCGCGGAAGACGGCGCTCGTCTCGAGGAGCTCGCTACGGGTGCCCTGCGCCACGATCCGGCCGTGCTCGAGCACGACGACCGTGTCGGCGAGCGCGATCGTGGAGAGCCGGTGCGCGATCACGATCGTCGTTCGGTCGTGCATCGCCTCGGTCAATCCCGCGCGAATCAGCGACTCCGTGGTGGCGTCGACGGAGGCGGTCGCGTCGTCGAGGATCAGGATGCGCGGGTCGATCACGAGTGCCCGGGCGATCGCGAGCCGCTGGCGCTGGCCGCCCGAGAGCGTGATCCCTCTCTCGCCGATCACGGTGTCGTAGCCGTCGGGCAGCTCCTCGATGAACGGGTGCGCCTGGGCGGCGCGGGCTGCGGCCTCGACGAGGTCCTGCCCCACGTCGGGCACGCCGAAGGCGATGTTGTCGCGAACGCTGGCGGAGAAGAGGAACGGGTCCTGCGAGATGACGCCGACCTCGCGCCGCAGCGACCTCCGTGTGACATTCCGGACGTCGACACCGTCGATGAGGATACGGCCCTCGGCCGCGTCGTAGAAACGGGGCACGAGCGAGGCAAGCGTGGTCTTGCCGGCGCCCGAGGCGCCGATCAGCGCGATCGTGCGGCCCGCGGGGATCTCGAGGTCGATGCCCGCGAGCACGGGCCGCGACGGGTCGTAGCCGAAGCCGACGCCCTCGAAGACGACGCGGCCGGGGCCGGCAGGCAGCTCGCCCGCGTCCGGTGCGTCGGCGACCTCCTCCGGCTCGTCGATCACCTCGAAGAACCGCTCGCCCGAGGCGGTCGCGCGCTGCGCCTGGCCGACCCACATGCCGAGCATGCGCAGCGGCATCACGAGCATCATCAGCAGGAGGTTGAAGGCGAAGAAGCCGCCGATCGTCAGTTCGCCCTGGACGACGTAGTGCCCCGCCGCAAGGAGCACCCCCGCCTGCGCGAGCATCGGCAGGAAGGTGAGCAGCGGCACGTAGAGCGAGCGCTGGGCGTTCGCGCGCACCGTCGCGCCGAAGACGCTGTCGGAGGCGACCCGGAATCGCTCCTCCACCTGATCCTCCTGCGCGAACGACTTCACGATGTGGACGCCCACGATCGACTCCTCTGCCACTGTCGCCACGTCGCCGAGCTTCTGCTGCACGTCGCGCAGGACGGGGTGCGAGACGTGGCTGTAGCGGTAGGCGACGCCGATCAGCAGCGGTGTGATCGCCAGCGCGATCAGCGCGAGCCGCCACTCGTAGAAGAAGAGGACGACGGTGACGCAGACGATCGTGATCACGTGCTGGGCGAAGAAGATGAGGCCGTAGCCGAGGAAGAAGCGGATCGTCTGCAGGTCGACGGTCGCGCGCGACATCAGCTGCCCGGTCTGGTGCCGGTCGTAGTAGCCGAACGAGAGCCGGAGCAGGCGCGCGTAGAGGGCGTCGCGCATGTCCCACTCGACCGCGAGGGCCTGCTTCCCCGAGATGAAGCGCCGGCCGAGCATGAGGAGGGCTCGCAGGAGACCGACGCCGAGGATCACGAGGATCAGGAAGGCCAGCTGGTGGCCGTCCTGGCCGCCTCGGAGCTCGTTGATCACGAAGCCCGTGAGCACGATCACCGCGATCGCCGCCGCCTGCGAGAGAATGGCGAGGATCGTCGACGCGATCAGCGACGAGCGGTAGGGCCGCAGGAACTGCAGCAGGCGCGCGAAGGTTCTGGCGTTCGAGGTGGCGATCAGGCCATGGTAGGCGCAGCGTTCTCCTCTACTGTTCTCGCCGAGCGTGCCCTTGCCCGATCTCGCCATCGTCGACCACGTGCTGCAACGTGCCTGGCGGCGTGACTCGCACCTTCACGGCGAGGAGCACTGGCACGCGGTCACGGCGACCGGCCTCGACCTCGCCACGGACGAGCCTGGCGCCGACCCCGAGCTGGTGTTCCTCTTCGGGCTCTTGCACGACACCCGCCGCCAGAGCGATGGGCGCGACCGCGAGCACGGCCCCCGGGCGGCCGCCTTCGCGGTCGAGCTCCACGCCGCCGGGGTCTTCGCGCTGGAGGTGGGACGGCTCGAGCTCCTCCGCTTCGCACTGGAGCGACACGCATTCGGGGAGGTGAGCGACGATCCCAGGATCGGGGCCTGCTGGGACGCAGACCGGCTGCATCTGCCCCGGGTCGGCTTCCAGGTCGACCCGGCGCTGCTCTCGACGAGTGCGGCTCGGCAGCCCGAGGCGCTTGCGGTGGCGGCGAGCCGGCGCTCGGAGCGGGTCGTCTGGGCTGCCCTGATCGACCGCCTTTCGGCCTGACTGCCGGCGCACACCAGGAGTCTGGCCCGCTTCTCACCGGGCTCACAGGGGGCTCTCAGCGACGGCTGCTTTCGTATCTCGTATGGACGACGCGCACGCCACCGCCCCCGTGCACGCTCGCTTTGCGAGACCCGACACGATGGCCGACCGGCGTGCTCCCTCCACGATTCCGCTGTGGCTTGCGGGCGGCCTCGTCACCGCCAACGTCCTCCTGATCGTCTGGCTGTGGTGGAACGGCGGCAACGTCACCGAGGTCGACAGCACGGGCGATCTGCTTGTGAGCATCGCGCGCCTGACCGGCCTCCTCGGGGCTTTCTCGGCCCTCGTGCAGGTACTGCTCCTCGGCCGCATCCCGTGGGTGGAGCGCACGGTCGGCTTCGACCGGCTGACCGTCTGGCACCGCTGGAACGGGCACGCATGCCTCGATCTCGTTCTGGCTCACGTCGTCTTCTCCGTCTGGGGCTACGCGGCGCTCGATCGGCTGCCGCTGAGGGAGGAGATCTCGACGATGATCTGGGGCGGGGTCTATCCCGGCATGGTCACCGCAACGATCGGCACCGCCCTGCTCGTCGCCGTCGTCGTGAGCTCGATCGTGGTCGCCCGCCGGCACCTGCGCTACGAGGCCTGGTACGCGATCCACCTCACCGTGTACCTGGCGATCGCGCTCGCCTGGTTCCACCAGATCCCGACCGGCAACGAGCTCGTCCTCGACCGCCTCGCCGCCGACTACTGGCGCGGGCTCTACCTCGCGACGCTCGCGCTCCTCCTCGGCTACCGCGTGCTCGTGCCGGTCGTGAACGCCTTCCGCTTCCGCATGCGCGTCGTGGAGGTCGTCGACGAGGGTGCGGACACGGTCTCCCTTCGCATCGGCGGTCGCCACCTCGACCGCCTGCACGCGAAGGCGGGCCAGTTCTTCCACTGGCGCTTCCTGACCCGTGGTCGCTGGTGGCAGTCGCACCCGTTCTCACTCTCCGCCGCGCCCGACGGCCGCTCCCTGCGCATCACGATCAAGGACCTCGGTGACTTCACGAGCCGCGTCGCCGCGATCCCTCCCGGGACGCGCGTCGTCGCCGAGGGGCCGTTCGGGCGTCTTCACCGACGCGGTCCGCCGGCGCCCGAAAGTGGCACTGATCGGCGGTGGTATCGGCATCGCGCCGATCCGGGCGCTGCTCGAGGAGATGGACGGCGATCTCGCGGTCGTCTACCGGGTGATCAGCGACGACGACGTCATCTTCGGCGAGGAGTTGGGCGAGCTCGCCCGACGCAAGGACGCGGCGTTCCACGTGGTCGTCGGCGACCACCTGGCGCCGGAGAGCCGCCGGCTTCTCTCGCCCTCGCACCTGCGAGCGCTCGTCCCCGACATCGCCGAGCGTGAGGTCTACGTCTGTGGGCCGCCCGCCATGGCCGATGCCACCCGCAGAAGCGCCCGCACGGCCGGGGTCCCTTCCCGCTACATCCACACCGAGCGCTTCGCGCTCTGAACGAACAGGAGCAGGTCATGCAACGAGCACTCACGGCAGCCCTGGGAGCCGCGGTGATCGCACTGCCGACGGCGAATGCCGGCGCCGCCATCGAGAAGAGCGCCACCGCCGCGGCTACGCCGAAGAAGATCGTCGTCACGAGGACGGTCACCGGCCCCGCGGTCGAGGCCGATCGCTGGGGCGCGGTGACGGTCACCGTCAAGGTGCGCAAGACGACGGTCGTCGTCAACGGCGTCAAGAAGGTCACGCGCAGGTGGTTCGACATCGGCGGCACCTTCACGTACCACACCGACCGCTCGCTCTACATCATGCAGGAGGCGTTGCCTCAGCTCCGCCAGCAGGCACTCGCGTCGCACAGCGCGAACGTCGACATGATCTCGGGTGCCACCTACACGAGCGAGGCGTTCCAGCAGTCGCTGCAGGCAGCGCTCGTGAAGGCGAACAAGGTCTGATCGGATGACCACCGCTGTGGCACCCGGCCTGCGGCGCGTCGAGCACGTGATGGGCATGCCCATCCTCGTCGACGTCCGCGACGAGAGCGTCGACGCCGACGTGATCGACCGGGTCTTCGACTGGTTCCGGGTCGTCGACGCACGGTTCAGCACGTTCAAGCCCGACAGCGAGATCTGCCGTATCGACCGCGGGGAGCTCGCGCTCGAGGACGCGCACGCCGACGTCCGGGCCGTGCTCGAGCGCTGCGAGGAGCTGTGCGACGAGACCGGCGGCTACTTCGACGTGCGCGCCGGCGCCTTGCACCGGCTCGACCCCTCCGGCCTCGTGAAGGGGTGGTCCGTCGACCGAGCGGCCACCGTCCTCGACGCGGCGGGCGCCACGAGCTACGCGGTCAACGCGGGCGGCGACATCCGCCTGCGCGGAGGGGCGTTGCCCGAGCGCGTCTGGCGGATCGGCATCCAGCATCCCCTCGAGCGCGATCGTGTCGCGGCTTTCGTCGAGGCGCATGATCTCGCCGTCGCGACATCCGGGGCGTACGAGCGTGGCGAGCATGTGATCGACCCTCACACGCGACGGCCGCCGACCGGCGTGCTGTCGGTCACGATCACCGGGCCCGACCTCGCGACGGCCGACGCGTACGCCACCTCCGCGTTCGCGATGGGGCAGCGGGGCGCACAGTGGGCCGCGGGGCTCACCGGCTACGAGGCGATGACGATCCTCGCCGACAGGCGCGTCCTCCTTTCGCCGGGGTTCCCCGCGGCCGACTGACGGGGCGGTGGGCGCTCGAAACCGGGCCGTCGTGGTGGCGCTCGCTCGACTCAGCTCAGCTGTCGATACAGGCGCGCGAGCCGTGCCGGTGAGACACCGAGCCGGTACAGGAGCTTGATCGTGGCGACGGTGAGGAATGTCCGCACCTCTCCGTGAGCGCGTTGGCGCCGCGCGGAGGTCGTGACCGTGTCCTGGAGGACGACGAAGCGACCGGCGCGGCGGACGCGCTGGACGAAATCGAAGTCCTCCATGATCGGGAGTGACCGGTAGCCGCCCGACACGGTCGAAGGCCGCCCGGGTGACGAAGATCGCCTGATCGCCGTAGACGCCTCGGTGGAACTGCTCGTAGAGCGCCGCGGCGAACCGAGCGAGTCCCGGCCGGTGGTCGAAGCGGACGCTGAACGCGCCGCCGTCGGCTCGCGCCAGGGTCGTCCTCACTGCGCCCCCCGCACGCTCGGGGAGCGTCGTGTCGGCGTGGAGAAAGAGCAAGGCGTCCCCCGTGGCGCCCCGGGCGCCGGCATTCATCGCGTCGGCCCGCGTGCCGGGGGCAGCGACGACGATGGCGCCTGCGGCAAGGGCCAGCTCGCGGGTCCTGTCGGCGCTGCCGCCGTCTGCGACGATCACCTCACAGGGCTCGAGCGTCGCCCGTGCCGACGTGATCGCCGCCTGGATCGTCGCCTCCTCCCCGAGCGCCGGGATGACGACGGAGATCCTCACCCCCGCCGTCGTGCGTCGAGCGACAACCTGCTTCCCGAGGGCGTGACGAGGACGACGAGCCCGATGGCCACGAACATGACGTACGTCCACACCCACTCGTCCGGCGCCCTGACGACGAGCAGCGTGATCGCAATCGACTGCACCAGCCCGATCAGCGCACCGACCCGCGTCCACAGCCCGAGCAGGAGGAGAACGCCGGCCGCGAGCTCGGCGAGGAAGACGAGCCAGCCGAACAGCGTGAAGTGCGGGACGATCACCTCGCGCGCGAGGTCCTGCAGCGGCCCGATCACCGCGTGCTCCTCGGCGAGCCGGAAGTTGTAGAGCAGCCCCTCCGGGTCGTCCTTGCCGAAGTCGGGCGGCAGCTTCCAGCTCAGGTTCGCCAGCCAGAGGACGCCGAGCAGGATGCGGAGCCCGGCGAGGGCGTACAGCGTGCGAGCGACCTCGCCGGACGTCAACGGCTGCAGGGGTGCCGGGCTCAAAAGAGCGGCCGGCCCGTCAGCGACTTGCCGAGGAAGTCGACGAGCAGATCCGTCGTCGGCGCCATCACCGATGCTGCCCGCGCGTCGCGGAAGAGCCGCTCGAGCGGCAGGTGCCGAGAGTACGCGGCACCGCCGCACACGCGCATCGCCGTGTCGGTCACCTCGATCGCCATCTCCGCCGCGGCCGCCTTGAGGGCGAGCACGCCGAGCTGCGCCTCGGGTGCCCCGGCTTCGAGCTGCGCCGCGACCTCGTAGAGCAGAGCCCGCGCCTGCATGTGCCGCACCTTGGCGTTGCCGAGCCGCGCCCTGATCGTCGGGAGATCGGCGAGCGAGGCACCCTCGTGCTCGAGTCGCGTGACCGACGCGTGGGCCGCGGCCTGCTCGAGAGCGGCACCCGAGAGCCCGACGCAGCATGCGGCGCACCCGAGGACGAACCACGGGCAGCGTGGCCGACATCATCACGCCGAATCCGCCGGCCGGGTCGCCGAGACGCCGGTCGAGGTCGACCTCGACACCGTTGAATCGCACCGGGGACGAGCCGTTGCCGCGCATGCCGAGGCCGTCGAAGGGCCCCCGGATCTCGATGCCCGGCGTGCCCGCGTCGACGAGGTAGAGCTCCGTCACGAGCGGGTCGGTGGCTCCGGGAGCACGGACGGCCGTGACGTACGAGTCGGCGTGGGCAGCGGCCGTGACCCAGGACTTGTCGGCATCGATCGTGACGGTGTTCCCGTCCGCCGTCGCCGTCGAGAGCTGGGCCCAGAAGTGGCTGCGGGTTCCCGCCTCGGAGAACGCGATCGTGGTCAGGTGCTCGCCGGCGGCGATCGCGCGCAGCGTGTCCGCGAGCGGGCCGTCCTCGTCCTTCGTGCACGCCTGGAGCGTCTGCACGGCGACGAGGTGCATCGTGTAGATCATCCCGGTCGAGCCGCACGCTCCGGCCACCTGCTCGATCGCCCGGGCAACGGCGGCGGGCGATCCACCGGGCCCGCCGAAGCGCTCGGCGACACCGATCCCGAGGAGACCCGCCGTGCGGAGAGCATCGATGCTCTCGGTCGGGAAGCGGCCGTCGCGATCGGCCTCCGCCGCACCACGTGCGATCTCCTCCAGCGGGACGACGAGCTCGTCGGCGGAAACGGACGGAATCACGCTCATCGTGCGCGTACCTCCTCGGTCGTGGGGGTGTGCTCTCGGATCGAGCTTAGAGGTGCGGCGGGCGTCCGTCGCGGCGAGGCGGCCGAGCGCGTCCGCCGTCCGCCGTCCCGGCAGCGTCTCCAGCGTGTCGGCGAGGGCCGCTACGTCGCTCATCGTGTCGACGTCGCGCCAGGGCTCGAGCAGCCGGACGTCGAGCGAGAGATCGCGGCAGCGGGCGAGCGTTGCCTCGAGCACCGCCGCAGTCGACCACGGGATCCCGTCGAAGAGTCCCGGATGCTCGCTCGCGCGCGCCGATCAGCCAGTAGCCGCCGTCGTGGCCGGGGCCGAGAACGACGTCGACCCCCTCGCCGAGAAGCGCGACGGCACGATGCAGGGCTCCGGCTGGAACGCCGGGGATGTCCGACGAGACGAGCAGCGCGATGCCTCCTCGGGCGAGGCAGTGACGCACTCCCGGCCTCGAGTGCATCGCTCAGGCCGGCGCCTTCCTGGACGACGACCGGGGCGTCAGGGCCGGCAAGCCGGGCGAGCATCTCCACGTCGTCGTCGTTCGCACACAAGACGCCGACGACCGGCACTTCCCGACGGCATCCGTCGAGCGTGTCGAGGAGCATCGCGCGACCGAGGGCGGCGGCGTCTTCCGGCCCGATGACGGCTGCGAGCCGCGTCTTCACGCGACCGGCGACCGGGGCCTTGGCGACGACGAGGACGATGGGTTCCTCCCGACCGGGAGGGACGGCGCTCACGCTCATCTCACGTTCCGGACGACGTCCTCGCCGCGCGCCTGGGTGCCCGGGTGGTCGAGGAATGCACCGAGCGCCCCGGTGAGCGGGAAGAGCTCGTCGCCGACCCGGAGATCGACGTCAGTCAAACCGTCCCGCACTGTCGGCGCGAAGGGATGCAGGAAGACTCCCTCCGCCGTCAGCGTCAGCTCGGGAAGCGTGTCGTTTGGCCCGAGCTCGGTGCCGAGGTGCTCGCTCGCGGCCCGTCCTCTGCTGACGACCCCGCGCACGATGTGATCCTCGTCGGGCACGCCGAGGCTACGATGCAGCTCGCAGAGCGGCTCGAGGTCGAAGTGCGAGTCGTCCACGACGGTCGTCGCGATCCGGACGCGGATGCCGCGCTCGCGGAGACGCGGGATCGCCGTCACGACATCCGCGAAGTTCCCCTGCGCCGCGAAAGGCATCGTTCGCTTGCGGGATCGTCCGAGTCGAGTGAGAGCTGGATTGCCGCATCGAGGGCGGCGAGCGGCTCGAGCTCGTCCAGCACGCGGTCGGTGAAGAGCGTGCCGTTGGAGAGCGCGACAGTCGGCAGGATGCGGGCGATCTCGACGAGCGTCCCCGCAAACGACGGGAGCATGAACACCTCGCCGCCGGTGATGCCGACCGAGCCGAAGCCGAGCGCAGCCGCTTCCTCGACCGCCCGGAGCATGGAGCCGGGAGCGAGCGCCCGCCGGTCGGCGATCCCCGGGTACGACTCGGTGAGGCAGTAGCTGCACGCGAGATTGCAGTGGTACGTGGCATAGAGCCACAGCCGGTCGCCGACCCGGCCGTCCGCGACGGCATCCGCGAAGGCCCTCTCGTGCTGCGCGGCGTCGATGCTCACCGGCGAGAACCTAGTCGGCTCGCCGGTGGCCATGGGTTGCGATTCCGTGAATCGCCCGGCCGGAGACCCGGTCAGGCAGAAGCCGCGGCGCCGGCGCCGAGCGCGTCGAGGCGCTCGAGCCAGGGGGTCGCGCGCAGCCGCTCGAAGGTCCCGCGGGCCTCGGTGAGAAGCGGCTCGCACTCTTCCGACCGGCCCACTCGCCTGCGAGCAGCTCGGCGTGCTCGAGTTGTGCGACGGCGAGGTAGAAGGGCATGCCGATCTCGCGGAAGAGCGCGCCGGCGTCGGCGAATCCGCGCTCGGCTGAAGCGAGATCGTCGCTGCCGGCGAGGCGGGCGCGGAAGCGCGAAGTGTGTGCACGGAGAAAGCGCGTCCTCCGGCCGAGCGGGAGTTGCTCCACTCCGGTCAGGAGCTCCTCAAGCTTGGCACGGTCGTCCAGCTCGAGCGCGGCTTCGCCCGCGACGACGAACGCCTCCTTCACGGTCTCCGCCGCAAAACCGAGGTTGAAGTGCTCCGAGAACGCGTGCTCTGCGGTTGCGAGCGCCATCCGAGCGTCGCCCTCGGCGAGCAAGACGCGCGCCTGGGCGCACTGATAGGCCGACTGCTCCTGCAGGTCGGCAGACGACCCCATGCTCTGGAACCGGTCGACGAAGCGCCTCGCTTCGTCGACCGTTCCGCGATGCACCCCGATCGTTGCCTGGACGAAGGGGGCGCCGGAGAAGGCTGCCCGCACCTGCTCCCACTCGTCGACCGGAAGCTCGGCGGTCATTGCGCTCGCCTCATCCCATTCACCGGCAGCAATGAACGAGTAGACCTGGCCGAGGAAGGAGAGCTCCCAGTAGCGGCTGCCCACGCGGCGGCTCTGCGCCAGCCCGTCACGGACGGCGTCCACAGCCTCGGCATAACGATCGAACTGTCCGAGCTGATCGCACAGGTTGTACGACGCCCGGAGGCCGGCCGTGGGCTTGTCGTGATCGACCGCCGTCCGGGCAGCAAAACGCAAGAGGGCAAGGCCTTCCTGGCGCCGGCCGACGCTGTTGAGGATGATGGCCTTCGTCGTGAGTGCCTGTGCGAGCACCTCCGGCAACTCGAGGTTTTCGGCCATCTCGAGGGCGGCCTCGATCCGCTGCCGGCCGAGATCGGACTGACCGCCGAAGAAGAGGAACCTCCCGAGCTGCGCCGCCAGCGAGGCGAGGTCGGCATCGGCCTCGTCCTGCGAGAGCAGCTCGAACGACAGGTTCATGCGCTTGAGGCCATCCTCGATCCGTCCGAGGTCCCACAGCACCTCGGCGAGGCGGGCCGCGACCCTGGCGGCCGCATGCGTTGCACCCGACCCTTCGTACAGCGCGATGGCACGCTCGAAGCAGGCTTTGGCGTCCTCGCCGCGGGCGCCGGTCCGCGCGACGGTGCCGGCCCGCTCGAATAGCTCCGCCTTGACGAGCGCATCGTCGGTCAGGCTCGGCGGCACGCTCGTATGCCCGCTGGGCCTCTGCGGTCGCCGCTAGCGACGCGGCCCGCTCGCCGGCACGGACGAGCATTTCGCGCGCTCTGGCGCGGATCTCCTCGGCGTCCGGCGCGTCGGGCGCCGACTCGAGCGCATCGATGTAGTGCTGGGCGACGACCTCGACGATCTCGTCCTCGTCGCTGCCCGGCAGCGAAAGGAGGTACTCGGCCGTCGCGAGGTGCTTCGCCTTCCGCTCCTTGCGCGAGATCGTCTCGTACGCGACACGCTTGACGATGTCCTGCAGGAACGCGTACTGCCCGCGCTCGGGCGAGAGAGGATCCGCCTGGACGGATAGACACCTCCTTGCGCAGGAGCGATGCGAGGATCGGCTCGAGAGCCGCGGCGTCCATGCCGGTGAGAGCCGTCAGCCCCTGCTTCGTGAAGGTCTTGCCGAGCACCGCAGCTGTCCTGAACGAGGTGCCGCTCCTCGGCCGTCAGCCCGTCGAGGCGGGCGGCGACGAGAGCCTGCAGGGTCTCGGGCATCTCGAGCTGCTCGATCGGCCCCGTCGGCCGGTAGACGTCCCCGTCCCGCGCCAGCAGGCCGCGGTCGAGCAGCATGCGGACGGTCTCGACGGCGTAGAGCGGCACGCCCTCCGCCCGCTCGAGCACGCGCTTCCTGCAGATCGTCCGGCAGGCCGGGGACGAGGCCGGTGAGCAAGCTCGTTCATCGCCGAGGCCGGCAGCGGCTCGAGGTAGAGCTGCGTGTAGCCGCGCTTACCGGCCCAGGTCGAGCGCTTCTCCGCGAACTCGGGACGGGCGAGCGCGAACACGTAGAGCGGCTGGCTGCGCGACCAGTCGAGCAGGTACTCGATGAAGTCGAGCAGGCCCGCGTCGGCCCACTGCACGTCCTCGAAGAGCAGCACCGTGGGGCCTTGCTCGGCGACCCGCTCGAAGAGAATGCGCCAGGCCGAGAACAGGTTCTCCTCGTCGCCAGGAATACCGTCCTCGAGGCTGAGCAGGTGAGCGATGCGAGGCCGCACCCAACGGCGCTCCTCGTCGTCGGGCAGGTGCTCCTCGAGCGTCTTCGTCAGCTTCTCGCCCGCCGAAGCAACGTCCTCGTCCTCGAGGATCCCGCAGCGCATCCGCACCATCTCGGCCAGGGCCCAGTAGGCGACGCCCTCGCCGTAGGAGAGGCAGCGGCCGCGATGCCAGAACGCGTCGTGCGGCGAGGCCGTCGATGTACTTCTCGAACTCCCACGCGAGTCGCGACTTGCCGATGCCCGCGATCCCGGAGACGAGCACCAGTTGGCGCGCGCGTTCTCCTCCTCGGAGGCATGGAAGAGATCCTTGACGAGCTGCAGCTCGCGGTGGCGACCGACGAAAGGCGCCTCGAGCCCGGCGGAGCGCATCGAGCCGCCCCTGCCCGCGACGACGCGCATCGCGCGCCAGAGCTGCACCGGCTCCGACTTCCCCTTCATCTCGTGCTCGCCGGCGTCCTCGTAGGCGATCGTCGCCTCGGTCGCGCGCTTGGTTGCGTCGCCCGTGAGAACGGCGCCGGGCTCGGCCGCCGACTGAATTCGCGACGCGGTGTTGACGAGGTCGCCCGCGACCATGCCCTGATTCGTGGCGCCGAGCGTGACGGCAGCTTCTCCGGTCAGGATCCCGGCCCGGGCGCGGAGCAGCGGGTTGATCTCCGGGATCGCCGCAGCGAGGTCGAGTGCGGCCCTGACGGCCCGCTCTGCGTCGTCCTCCTGCGCCACGGGTGCACCCCAGACGGCCATCACGGCGTCGCCGATGAACTTCTCGACGGTGCCGCCGTAGCGCTCGATCACCGTACGGGCTACGTCGAAGTAGCGCGCTCAGGAGGTCACGGGTGTCCTCCGAGTCGCGCCCTTCGGAGGCGGCTGTGAACCCGACGAGGTCGACGAACAGCACCGAGACGAGGCGGCGCTCCGCGGCCACGGGCTCCTGGGTGACGGCTGCCGGCGGAGCAGCTGCGGCAGCGGCAGCGCCACCGAGCTTCGTGCCGCACTCGCCGCAGAACTTCACATCGGGACCGTTCGGAGTGCCGCACGAGGGGCACGCCGCCGCCAGGCTCGCGCCACACTCGCCACAGAACTTGCGGCCGTCCTCGTTGGCTGTCTGACACGCGGCGCAGATCACGTGTGTTCCCTGTGCCGCATCAGAGTGACCATACCCCGCGCGCAGCGGCTTGTCTGCGTCAGCCGAGCGGATTCGAAGGGCCGCCGGTGGAGCGGGCTCTTGCTCACCCCACGCGAGCCCTGCGGCGAGATCGCCACCACCTTCGTAGCGATGCCCTGGAGGCAGCCGACGAGCCGTAAGGAAGCCCGTTCGACTACGTGACGTAGCTCGTCAGAGCGGCCGATGGCCCGAGCAGGCGAGGCGCATGTGCACGATCTCGCCGTCCCTGACCTCTGCGTAGGCGGTCTGCTCGTAGACGTTCAGCCCGACCTCGGGATCGACGCCCTGCACCACCCAGCGGAGGCGCAGCAGGTCGGCGAACGGCGTCGCCTCGCTGTCGGCGACCTCGTAGTCCTCGATGTCGCCTGTCCAGAGTCGAAACCGCGCCACGATCGCCTCGCGTCCGTCGGCCTCGCGCAGGCCGGGCGGCACGATCCCCCGCAGGGTCCCGTCCACCGCGAAGCAGGCGCCGAGCGCGTCGTAGTCGCGGCTCGAGAGCGCCTCCAGGAAGCGCGTCCCGACGTCGGTTCGTGTCACCGCCCGGCTCATGACCGAAACGATATCGCTACGCAGATGCAGCGTGAGCGACCGCGGCCTGCTGCTCGATCAGCTCGTCGAGCGCGTCGTAGACGTCCTGCACCTGCGCGCGGGTGAGCGCGTTCACATCGGCGGTTCCCGTCACCCGCTCGACGAGCGCGACGACGCGGTCGCTGTCGACGCCGCCACCTGGCTGCAGCAGGCCGGCCGAGCGGGCCATCCCGAACACCCGGCGGATCTGCGGCTCGGAGGCGGGCCGCGTGTCGCCGCGGGAGCGAAGGCGCATGTACGCGGAGTGGTCGAGCTCCACCGTCTCCGGCGCGATGCCCTCGTCGAGCAGCACCCGGAGCAGCGCGACCGTGGCGAGCACGTCGCTGATCGCCTCGTGGGCGTCGTGCAACTCGATCCCGCGCCGCTCGCAGATGGACTGGAGGCGGTGGTTGTCGGCCAGCGGCTCGAGCAGCCTGAACGCCTCGAGGGTGCAGGCGACGGCGGGCGGGCTGTAGGCGACACCCGCGCCAACGAAGGCGCGTTGCAGCATCCCGAGGTCGAAGCTCGCGTTGTGCGCCACGAAGACGGCCCCGGCGAGCAGGCCGAGCAGCTCACCCGCGATCTCGGCGAACGCAGGGCGCGTCGGCGACGTCCTCGTCGCTGATCCCGTGCACGGCCGTGGCTTCCGCCGGAATCGGCCGCGACGGCCGCACGAGGGTCGCGTATCGAGCCACCTCGACCCCGTCCGGATCGAGTCGGATCAGATGCGAGCGAGACGATCTCGTCGGCAGCCGTGTCGGTGCCGGTCGTCTCGCAGTCGAACACCGCGTAGGCCGGGGGAGCCGGCACCTCCGACCGCCTGGAGACGCGACCAGGACGTTCCTCCGTGGCAGAGCTCGGTGCGGGCGGAGTGAAGAGATCGAGCACGAGCTGAACGGGCATACACCGAGGATGTCCGGCGCATCGGACGGCGCCCTTAGCCTTACAAGGGCAAACGCCCGACCATTGTCTCGGCGGATCGGCCCGCGTAGAATCTCCGCGTGACCGAGCCGGCGCGACGCATCAGCTGAGGCCACCGCCCTCCCGGCCGGATAAGCAAGGGATTCACGCGTTCCACGCCGAACTCGGTTCCAACGCGATGGGAGACCCTCGCCCCGAATCAGCGCTCGCGCAACCGGACCCGGAGGTCCTGCGACGTGCGCGGAAGGGCGACGAAAGGGCTTTCGCCGTGATAGTCCACGCATACGAGAGGCTCGTATACACCTACGTGTGGCGGCTCGTGGACGACCGGCTCCTCGCCGAAGACCTGACGCAGGACGTGTTCCTCAGGGCCTACCGCGGGTTACCCGGTTTCGAGGGTGATTCGGCGTTCACGACCTGGCTGTTCCAGATTGCCAAGAATCGCGTCATCGACGAGTTGCGCACGAAGGAGCGGAAGCTCCAGCCTCTCAACATCGACGACGTGCCCGTTCCGACGCTCGTCGAGCCCCTCTTCGAGCAGGCAGAGCCCATACAGTTGCTCTGGGCAGCGGTCGGCGAGCTCACCCTCGATCTCCGTACGGCGCTGTTGCTCCGAGACGTCGTCGGCCTTTCCTACGCGGAGATTGCCGACTCGCTCGAGATCACCGTCGCAACGGTCAAGTGGCGAATCCACAAGGCGCGAGAGAGCGTGCAGGCAGAGCTCGAGCGGGCGGGATTCGGCGCGGCCGCCGATGCCGACGACCCTCCGGGGTGATGCAGGATCACGGAGAGACGTGCGCGCGGTGAGGCGGATCCTCGTGAGAGGGAGGCGGCGACCGCCTCACCGCGCTGCGCATGAGCCAGCCCTGCGGCATCCCGGCCCATGAGTCGAATGAGACGAAGCGACGTCGGATCGGTTAGCCGCTCGGCGTACGGCTCCAACCGGCGCGTCAGACGAGCCGGTGCTGTGTCGCCCAGCGCGTCAGCTCGTGCCGGCTCGAGAGCTGCAGCTTGCGCAGGACGCTCGAGACGTGGCTCTCCACCGTCTTCACGGAGAGGCTGAGCCGGGCCGCGATCTCCTTGTACATGTAGCCGCGGGCGATCAGCTGCAAGCACCTCCCGCTCGCGCGGCGTCAGCTCGTCGAGCTCCGCGTCTCCGCCGACCCGCTCACCGCCCCGGAAGGCGTCGAGCGCGAATCCCGCAAGGCGCGGCGAGAACACGGCGTCTCCCTCCGCGACGCGCTCGATCGCCTGCGCCAGCTCCTCGCCCGAGATCGTCTTCGTCACGTAGCCGCGGGCCCCGGCGCGAATGACCGCGATCACGTCCTCGGCCGCGTCCGAGACGGACAGGGCCAGAAAGCGGACGCCGGGCCGGTCCGGAGCAACGGCGCTGATGACCACGTCGCCGCCGCCGTCCGGCAGGTGGACGTCGAGCAGGACGACGTCGGGGTCGAGCTCACGGATCAGCGGTACGGCCTCGGCCACGCTCGCCGCCTCGCCGACGACCTCGACGGCGTCGCCGAGCTCCGCCTTCACGCCCGCGCGGAACATGTGGTGGTCGTCGACGAGCACGACGCGGCGCTTCATGCTTCGGCCCTCGCCAGTGTCAGCTCGACCTCGGTGCCGGCGCCGGGCGTGCTGGACACGGTTGCCGTGCCGCCGGCCCGCTGCATGCGCCCCTGGATCGACTCCGAGATGCCGCGCCGATCACCGCTGACGGCATCCGCATCGAACCC
The DNA here is from genome assembly GCA_963792455.1 of uncultured Thermoleophilia bacterium. Classification (GTDB taxonomy): domain Bacteria; phylum Actinomycetota; class Thermoleophilia; order Gaiellales; family Gaiellaceae; genus Gaiella. The sequence continues at coordinate 474,232 of CAWBWA010000010.1, read as the reverse complement.
GACGCCACGGTCGCGAACGAAGACCGAGATCCGCTCGTCGCCGACCTCGGCGTAGACGTCGACGACGTCCGAGCCCGAGTGCCTGGCGCTGTTCGTCATCGCCTCCCGTGCCGCGAGCGCAAGCGCGCTCACACCCTCGTCCGCAGGGCAGTCACCCGAGCTCGCGAGCTCGACCCGCACGCCGTGGAGCTCCTCGATGTCGGCCGCCGCGGCCGAGAGGAGGCTGACGAGCGAACCGGTGTCTCCCGCCGTCCGGTCGCCGTAGAGCCAGCTGCGGAGCTCCCGTTCCTGCCGCCGGGCGTAGGCGGCGACCTTGCGGGGCTCGTCGGCGTGCCGCTGGATCAGGGCGAGCGTCTGCAACACGGAGTCGTGCACGCGCGCGGCCACCTCGTCCCGCTCCTCGCTGCGGATGCGGGCCGCTCGCTCGGCGTCGCGGTCGACGGCGAGGCGCCAGAGCCACGGCCCGGCGATCAGCAACAGCGATCCCGCGACCGCACCCGGTGCGAGCACGGACTCGTGGACGCCGCCGTCGGCGAGGACGAGCACGGCCCCCGCGGCGGCAAGCGTGACGCCGAGCGCCGACAGCGGCGCGTTCGCGCCGAAGCTGCCACCGCGGCGCCAGATCAGTGCGAGACCGCCCGCGACGAGTGCGATCCCCGCCACGACCCGGTCGTCGAGCCCAAGCGCGTGCAGGACGGCCGAGACCCCGATCAGGGCGAGCACGGCGGCGATCCAGGGACTGAGACCTCCACTCCAGGCCCAGAGAGCGAGATACAGGAGCACTCCCGCGCCGCCCGCGAGGGCGAGCAGCGCGAACACGAGCCGGATCAGGGTCGGATCGACGCCGAGGGTCTGCGCGATGCCCGCGCAGACCCCGGCGACGACCCGGTCGTCCGAGCTACGGACGAAGGTCGGGATCGCCATCGACGGTCATGGTGTCAGAGGCTCCCGCACGACGTCCACGGTGCCGAGGCCGACGCGGGCGTCGAGCACGAGGACGCGTCGGCCGTCGTCCGCGAGCCGGACTTCCGCGTTGCGGCCGTCGTCGGCGAACCCGAGCACGTTGACCTCGCCCGCCTGGCTCGTCGCCTTGACGCGAAGCGCGACGTCGGCCGGGACGATCACCTTCAGCTCCCCGATCCCGACCCGGGCATCGACCGGTGTCTCCCCGATCGGGAACCGTGCCCCGCGGAGGTCGATCCGGAGTGTTCCGACGCCGAGCCGGTACTCGGGCTGGACGTCGGCCACGCCTGCGGCCTGATAGGTGCGCTCACCGACGCCGTCGCTCACGGCCACGTGGAACACGGTTGCGATGCTCGCCGCGGCCACGAGGATCGCCACCACGATCGCCGCCAACACGATCGAGATGTTGCGCATGACGTGGGTGCCTCGAGCCGACTCGACAGCCTCACCGTCGGCGGTCGCCTCGACGGTCGCGGGGGTGTCTCGATGCCGCTGCGTGAAGAGGATCACGCCGCCTGCGATGAGTGCTAGCACCCAGGCGGCATCGCCCTGCGGCCAGAGGCTCGCACGGGAGAGGAGCACCGCCCCTGCGACGGCCACGAGGCCGAGGCCGACGAGCGCCCAGGGCTGATCCTGCCGTGAGCGCAAGGCGCTCGACGCGATCGAGTCCTGCTTGCCCTCCTCGGGGATGACGAGCACGGCGGCCAGGTAGATGAGGATCCCTGCGCCCCCGAGCAGGGTGAGGACGACGAAGCCGACGCGGTAGAGGGCGGGATTGACGTCGAAGTAGCGCGCCAGTCCTTCACACACGCCGGCGAGCATTCTGTCGGAACGGCTCCGCTCGAGCCGCTTCACTGCTGTTTGGTCTATCGCATGTTCTGTCATGACTCAAGGGTGGCGGACAGGGGAGGAACCGTCCATCCGGGATGACCCTGAAGCGACCCTGACTCGCCCCGGGGCCGCTCCGCCAGAATCACGGGCACGCGCGCTCGACGGCTCGGAGCCAGCGGCGCCGGATCAGCCCGGAGAACGGCCCCACGACGAGCCAGTAGCGCCGAAACGCGCGCCGGGCGCGATCGTCGACCGCCTGAACACGCGTCTCGGTGGAGAGAATGCAGCCACCCGCCACCGTGACCGCGCGGATGTCGGCGGCCACCCGCACCGTGCCCGGGGCATCTGCGACGAAGGGCCTCAGCTCGCCGGACGGCCGCCACGGCGCCCCGGAGGCGGCGAAGACGGCCTCCGTCGGCGTGGCGGCGAGCGTGTCGAAGCCCATGAGGTCGAAGAGCGACCGGATCGACGTCCCGGGCGGCAGGCCACGGGCACGGAAGAGCGCCGCGGTGACACGGTCCGGGGCGGCCGGAGCGGCGAGGGCCAGCTCCACCGCCCGCTCGGCGCTGCACGAGAGCGAGATCGAGTGCACCTCGTTCACGTCGAAACGCGGCATGGAGTCGTCGAGAGCCCTCATCCCTCCCGCTGCATCGCCGCGTCGAAGGCCACGTCGGACGGGGCGAAGTCGGTGCGGCGCACGAACGCGAGGGCGTCCTGTGCCCCCCACTCGCGGTCCATGCCCGAGTCCTCCCACTCGATCGAGAGCGGCCCCGAGTAGCCAATCCGATTCAGGGCCCGGAAGAACGCCTCGAAGTCCGCGTCACCGTGGCCCGGAGAGACGAAGTCCCAGCCGCGCTGCGGTTCGCCGAAGTTGAGGTGGCCGCCGAGGATCGAGCTGCGCCCGTCGAGGAAGCGGCGGGAGTCCTTGACGTGCACGTGGTAGATCCGGTCGGCGAACTCGATCGCGAACGCGGCGGTGTCGAGGAACTGATGGGCGAAGTGGCTGGGGTCGAGGTTGATCCCGAAGCCGGGCCTGCGGCCGATCGCAGTCGAGCGTCTTCTGCGTCGTGACGAAGTCGTAGGCGATCTCGGTCGGATGCACCTCGAGCGCGAAGCGCACGCCCTCGGCGTCGAACACGTCGATGATCGGCCCCCAACGCTCCGCGAACTCGTCGTAGCCGCGCTCGATCGCGTCGAAGTCGTTCGGCGGGAATGAGTAGAGCATGTGCCAGACCGGTGAACCGGTGAACCCGTTGACGACCGTCGACGCCGAACGCCGCGGCCGCGCGGGCCGTGTCCTTCATCCGCTCCGCCGCGCGCTGTCGCACCCCCTCGGGGTCGCCGTCGCCCCAGACCTCGGGAGGCAGGATCCCCTTGTGCCGTGCGTCGATCGGGTCGCAGACCGCCTGGCCGACGAGGTGCGCGCCGATCGCCCAGCAGCCGAGCCCGTGCCGCTCGAGCAGCTCGCGCTGCGCCTTCACGTAGCCGGAATCGGCGATGGCCCGGTCGACCTCGAAGTGATCTCCCCAGCAGGCGAGCTCGACACCGTCGAAGCCCCACGTCTCCAGCTTCGCGGCCAGGTCGACGAGAGGCAGGTCGGCCCACTGGCCGGTGAACAGGGTGACGGGACGGGCCATCTCAGCCTCCTGTGGTGTCGGGACGGGGTGATGGCCATGCTCGCACAGGAGGGCCGTCCCCTGCCGCACGTCGGCTGACCCGGCCGCCGCCGTCGAGCACGACGTCGCCGTCGAGACCACGGGCGAGTACGACCTCGACCGGATGTGCCTCGGCGGGACGGCCCGTCGGCAACCACGGGCGGCCTGCGCGGCTGAGGATCAACGTCCTCGCCTTCTCGCCGACGAACGCGAGCCGCGCCTCGCCGTCGACGGTGCCGTCCCACAGCTCGAGCCCGAGCACACGCCGGAGCTCCTCTGCGGCCGATGGCGGCTCGCAGACGATACCGACCTCGGAGAGGCCGAGCAGCTCGGCCGCTGCGAACGCGCCCGACGCGCCTCGCTCCCCGATGCCCCCGTGCGCGATCAGCTCCACGATCGAGCCGGCCGGATCGTGGAAGTAGACCGCCTTCGCACCCCAGCTCGTGAAATCGAACACGACATCACCCGTCTCGGGGTCGGGGAGCAACTCGACCCGGTCGTCGGCCCAGGCGAGCGCTGCGTCGAAGCGGTCGCCCGGCACGAGAAGGGCGAAGTGGTAGAACGGAGCGCCGCCGGAGGGACGGTATTCGAGCACCGTCTCCCCCACCTCGACGGCCACGGCTTCGGCCGCCGCCTGCCCGAGCGGGAGCCCGAGCCTGCGCGCATAGAACTCTGCCGTCTCTCGCACGAGTGGGGCGGGAGCCTGCAAACGGACGCGGAGGAAGCCGGTCGCCATCGGTGCGGATTCAACCACCTGGCGGCGGCCGAACCCGGGCGACAGGCTGATGCCCGTCACCGCTGCCCTCGGCGCCGCTACGGGATCAACGCGCGCAGCACCCGCGCCTCGTCCGCACCGGCGCCGAGACAGGCACCGCGAATCAGCGCCCAGGCGCGCATCCGGCCCTCGTCGAGGCCGGCCGCGGCGAACGCCGCGAGGCGCCGCTCGGTGACGTCGAGCTCCATCGTGTAGGTGAGCGGGTTCCGGAGAAACGACGGCACGTCGTACTCCGGCTCGCCGAGCATCGCCTTGGCGTCGATCGCGAGGTACCGGTCGCCCGCCCGGAGGATGTTGTGGTGGTGGAAATCGCCGTGGACGAGAACCTCCCGGCCGACGTCGAGCGAGGCGTAGAGCTGCCTGGCGAGCGGAATCAGCTCGCGCCCCTCCTGAACCGACCGCTCGGCCCGATCGAGCCAAAGGGGCACGTGGTCACCGATCCAGCGGAACGGCTCCGTGGCAGGAAGCCAGAGCTTCAGGCCAACCTCGACTGCGACCGCCGTTGCCTCGTCCTCGGGCAGCTGCGAGATGTCGTTTCCGGGCCGGGCACGCTCGAGCAGCAGGACGCGCCGGGCACGGTCATGCCGCAGCAGGCGCACGGCGCCGTCCCCGTTCCAGAGCTCGAGCGCGTCGGCTTCCTCGTCGGACTCGTCGTCCTCGGCCGGTGTCACCTTCAGCACGACGTGGTCTCCGGCCGGCGCGACGTAGGAGTAGTTGGAGAGGGCGAACGGTGGGCCGAGCTCGAGACCCCACTCGGAGGCCGCGTCCCTCGCGATCGAGGCGAGCGGATCGAGGTCCGGGTGCGCGCTCACTCCTCGACCCTACTGCGCCCTCCCCGTCACGCACGCCCATTCCCGAGCAACCATCTAGGATCGAGCGATGAGACTCCATCACCAGCCCCGCTCCCGGTCGACGCGCGTGCTCTGGCTCCTCGAGGAGCTCGGCATCCCGTTCGACCTCACGGTCATCTCCCGCGAGGCCAAGCAGACGCCCGAGTACCGCGCGCTGCACCCGCTCGGCCGTGCACCGGTGCTCGAGGAGGACGGCGGCCCCGTCTTCGAGTCGGCCGCGCTGCTCCTCCACATCGCCGACCAGAACCTCGATGCCGGGCTGATCGCACCGCTCGGCTCGCACGAGCGAGCACTCCAGTATCAGTGGTGCTTCTTCGGGATGACCGACATCGAGGGCGCGCTGATGGACATCGCCCGCCAGGTCTGGCAGGACGCCCGCGAGCCCGATGCAGGCATCATCGAGCGCGCAACTACCCGCTTCGTCGCAACTGCGGGTGTGGTCGCCGGTGCGCTCGGAGACGACGACTACCTCGTCGGCAACGCGTTCTCGGTCGCCGACATCGTGATCGGCTCGGTGCTCGGCTTTGCCCGCAGCGGCGAGCTGACGGAGCTCCCGGCGAACGTCGCCTCGTACGTCGATCGGCTGGAAGCCCGGCCGGCGCGGCAGCGGGCCGTCGCCGTCACGATCCCCGGATAGCCGCAGATGAAGCTCCGGCGGGCTGCGATCAGGGCCATGGGTCGCGGCCACCGGGCCGTCTACCGGCTCACCGGGGGGCGCCTGCTGGGTCGCGTCGCCGGGATGCCGGTTCTGCTCCTGACGACGACCGGCCGGCGCTCGGGTCGTGCCAGGACGACGCCGCTCACGTACTTCGAGGTGGGTCACGACCTCGCCGTCGTCGCCTCGAACGGCGGCGAGGACAGCCCGCCTGCCTGGTGGCTGAACCTGTGTGCGCAGCCGGAGGCGGCGATCACGCGCGGCACCCACAGGCAAGCGGTGACGGCGCGCCCGGCGACGGAGGAGGAGCGCGACCACCTCTGGCCCCTGATCACCGCGACCCATCCGGGCTACGCGGCGTACGCGCGCCGGACGACGCGCCCGATCCCGGTGGTGCTGCTCGGCCGGACCAGAAAAAATGCACCGAGTCGGTAGCTCCTTCGTCCAGCCACCCGACCAACCGTCGCTTGCGCTTCAGTCGCCCGGGAAGCCTTCAACCTCCGGTGCCCCGTGCTCGGTGCACTGGTGAAGATACGGATCCCGGCCGCGCGAGGCAAGGCACCGCGGAACAGGAAGGTCGCAATTTGCGAGGAGTTCGCTCCGGCGCCGGCGGGGCGGTCTACCCGGAGCTGACGTCGAGCACGATGCGCGCCGGGCTCTCCAGCCGCGTGACGCGGAAGGGACGTTTCTCGTCGACACCGACGGCCCAGGTGAGAACGGCCTCGAAGCCTCCGGTCCGGACGAGCTCGACGACCGCCGACGTCGACGGCGAGAAGCGGGTCGGCCCGGTATACGTCGTCGGCGCCGATTCCTGCGTCAGGTCGGCGTCGAGGGCGGGCTCCATCCGCACGACGAGCGCGGCGCCGCCTGCGACGGGGACCTCCTCCCCGGAGCCGTCTGCCAGGATCGGCGGCTCGAGGTAGCGGACGTCGTATCCCGGGACGCCGTTCTGGAACTCGAAGACGACGCGGTCGTACCCCTCGTGGCCCGCAACGCGGACGCCGCTGAGTAACGCGGTCTCCGTGATCGACGACGACCAGACCACAGGTGTGGTCGAGGCGCCCTCGACCACGGGTGGGGTCGTCGTGGTGACGGTCGTCGTCGTGGCGGTCGTGACCGGCGGCTCGTCGTCCTTGCCAGCGCAGCCGCCGAGCAGCAGCGCGGCTACCGTCAGGAGGAGAGACGCGAACGACCATTCCCCGCACACAGTAGCCTCGAAGCCGTGGCCCGACTCACGATCGAGCACGATTCGCCCGGCGGCGACACGACGACGACGAGCACGCGCAGACGCTCGATCGCGCTCCGGCTCGACGGCAGGGCATGGCTGCGGGTCGAGCCAGAGGCGTTCGGCGAGCTCGGGGTGGCAGAAGGCGACGAGATCGACGACGCTCGTCGCGCCGCCGTCGAGCAGGCACTCGCGCGTGCCCGGGCACGGCTGTTCGTCGTGCGGTCGCTGGCCGTACGGATGCAGTCGGTGGCAGAGATCGAGAGGAAGCTCGCGGCCCGCGACGTGCCTCCGGACGTGGCCCGGGAGGCGATCGAGCGGGTCGCGGGCTACGGGTACATCGACGACGCGTCGCTGGCGGGACAGCTCGCGCGCGGGATGCGTTCGCGCGGCTACGGACGCCGGCGCGCTGAGCAGAAGCTCAGGACGCGCGGCCTCCCCGGCCGGATCGCCGAGGCGGCCCTCGACGAGGCGTACGGCGACCATGACGAGATCTCCCTGGCACGAGAGGCGCTCGGCCGGCGTGCCGTGGCCGACGACGCGGAACGCCGCCGCGCCATCGCGTTCCTCGCCCGCCGCGGTTTCTCGGCGAGGGCAGCCTGGAAGGCCGTGCACGACGCCGCCGCGGACACGCCTCCGGAAGCCGTGTAGGTTCCCGGTGATGCCGACGCCCGCTCACTATGCGGTCAGCGACGGCCTGCTGGCAGGCGCCTATCCCGGGAGCCCGGACGCGGTCGGGGCGCTCGAGCGCGAGGGCGTGACGCTCTTCGTCGATCTCACGCACCCGTCGGATCCGCTCGACGACTACGGGCACCTGCTCCAGCGTGCCCGCAGGGTGGCTCACCCGATCCCCGACATGGGCACACCGACGGCGGGGTCTGTGATGCGGATCCTCGACGACATCGACGAGGCTCGTGCCCAGGGCGGCACCGTATACGTGCACTGCTGGGGCGGCGTCGGCAGAACGGGGACGGTGATCGGCTGCTGGCTGATGCGCCACGGGCTCGACTGCGACGACCCGATCGCACGGATCGCCGTGTTGCGCGCTGCGATCGCCGGCGAGCGGCCGTCGCCGGAGACCCAGGGCCAGGTCGCGCTCGTCCGCGGGTGGAGGGGCGGCAGGTGAAGACGCTCTGGCTCCTCCGTCACGTCAAGTCGAGCTGGGACGAACCGGGGCTCGCCGACCACGACCGTCCGCTGGCACCGCGCGGACGCAAGGCGGCGAAACGGGTCGGCCTCTGGATCGCGGAGAACGGCGTCCGCCCCGAGCTCGTGCTCTGCTCGACGGCGTTGCGGGCGAGGACGACGCTCGAGCTCCTCGCGACAGCCCTCGGCACGCCCGAGGCGAGGATCGAGGGCGGTCTCTACCACGCGTCGGCCGCCGGCCTGCTCGAGCGGCTTCACGCTGTTCCGGTGGAGATCGGCGAGGTGCTCGTCGTCGGGCACAACCCCGCCCTGCACGAGCTCGCGTGCGCCCTCGCTCCGCCGGGCCCCGAAGCGTTCCCGACCGGGGCCCTCGCGGAGCTCCGACTCGCAGTCGACAGCTGGAGCGACGTGCAACCCGGCTGTGGCGAGCTCGCGGAGCTCGTCGTTCCTCGCGCGCTAGGGCGCTAGACGGGGCGAGGCCGAGCGGCCCGTGCGAGCTCGACCGTCGCGTGGAGCAGGACGTTCGCGCCGTTGAGGCAATCCTCCCAGGCGGTCTGCTCCGCCGGGTCGTGGCTGACACCGCCCCTGGAGGGCACGAACACCATCCCGCTCGGCGTGACGGCGGCGAGCGACTGCGCGTCGTGGCCGGCGCCGGATGGCAGCTCCATCGTCGTCAGGCCGAGAGCCTCCGCCGCGACGGCGAGCGCGCCGCGCACGTGCGGGTCGGTCGGCGCAGGCTCCACGCGGCCGACGGGCTCGACGGTGACATCGAGCCCGAAGACCCCTGCCTCCGCGTGGGCGCGCCCGACGAGCGCGTCCTCGAGCCTGTCGAGCTGTGCTCCGTCGAGCGAGCGGCACTCGAGCCGAAGCCGTGCCCGGCCCGGCACGACGTTGAACAGGCCGGGCTCCGTCGCGATGTCTCCGACCGTGGCGACGCACCCGGGGAAGTCGCGGGTGACGACCTCCCTCACGCCCACCACGAAAGCGGCCGCGCCGAGTGCGGCATCACGGCGGGCGTCCATCGGCGTCGTACCCGCATGTCGGGCCTCGCCCTCGAACACGAGCCGGAAGGAGCTGGCGCCGACGATCCCGGTGACGATGCCGATGTCGATTCCGGCGCGCTCGAGCACCGGCCCCTGCTCGATGTGGAGCTCCAGGTAGCCGGCCAGGCTCGCTGGATCCCGGTCGGCCGAGAGGACACCGTCCTCGGCGAGCCCCACCCGCGCGAGCTCGCTGACGAGAAGCTCTCGGCCGCCGCGGGGTGCTGCGAGATCCTCGCGGGTGAGCCTGCCGGCGAGCGCGAGACTGCCGAACGTGCCGATCAGCGTCCCCTCCTCGTCGGTGAAGTCGATGGCCTCGAGCGTGACCGGCAGATCGAGACCGGCGTCCTGCACGGTGCGGAGAACCTCCAACGCGCAGACCACACCGAGCGCTCCGTCGTAGCGGCCGCCCCGGCGCACCGAGTCGAGGTGCGAGCCGAGCAGGAGCGTGGGCGCGACCGGCTCGCTGGAGCGGAGGACCGCGGAGTGGTTTGCGGCCGAGTCGATCCCGAGCTCGAGCCCTGCCGCCCGCGCCCGTTCGTGGAACCACGTCCGGGCGGCAAGGTGGGCATCGGAGAAGGTCGTCCGCTCGAGCCCGCCGTCCGGCGTCGCCCCGATCCCGGCGAGCGCGTCGAAGTCGGCGCGGAGGCGGTCCGGATCGACGCGGAGATCCATCGTCGCCGATGCTACCCGGCGTCACGAAGCCGGCACAGAATCGTCACAGACACGTCACGCTTCGGCCGGCAGACTGTCGCCATGAAGGGCAACGACTCGCGGTGGAGAGACCCGCCTCTAGGACAGCTTGTCGAGCTGAAACGCCATCAGGACAGCGTCGACAGGCACACCGTCACGCAGGTAGTGGCCCTTGCGGAGGCCCTCGCGCTCGAAGCCGAACGATTCGTACAGGGCCATCGCCGGCTCGTTCCAGGGGAAAACGTGGAGCTCGAGCTTACGGACACCGACGCTGCCGGCCCATGCGACCGACTGCTCGAGCAGGGCTCGCGCGATGCCCCGGCGGCGATGACTCGCGGCCACCATCAGGCCGAGGTCGGCAACGTGGCGGCTCGCCGGGTGGACGTCACGGGCCAGCGAGAGCCTCGCCACGACACGCCCCGCGTCCTCGACCACGTAGACCGCCGCATCGGGGTGACGGCGGACGGCCCGCAGATAGCGCCGCTCGTCCGCGATGCTCCTCCACTCCGCCGTGGTCAGAAGCCACGCGCCCTCCTCGCTGCCGACCTCGCGCGCGAGCTCGACGAGCGGCTGCGCGTCGCCCGGCTGCGCCGGGCGAATCGTGATCACGGGACGACGACCCCGTGACCGCCACGGCGCGGATCTCCCGCAGCCCCGAGCTGTCCGCCGGGCCGACGCTCGACCCCGGAGACGCCGCCGAAGTACAGGTTCCTGCCAGTCCACGGATTCACGTCGTATCCCGCCTGCTGCAGCTGCTTCGCCGCCTCCTGCGGCCAGCCGCCCTCGATCTGCACCACCCCATCCTCGACGTGGAGGCGGGGATGGCCGATCGCCTCCCCCACCGGCAGGGCTTCGTCGATGACGTGGTAGACCGTCTGCAGGATCGCCCCCGAAAGCCGGACCGACCCGGCGCTGCCGACGACGAGGCGGGGCGTATCGCCGTCCAGGACGAGCGTGGGCGCCATCATGCTCGGCAGCCGGTCGCCGGCATGCCGCTCCTCGGTGCCGATCACGTCGAGCTCGCCGAGCATGTTGTTCAGCTGGAAGCCCTGGGAGAAGACGCCCGAGCCGGATCCGAGTGTCGAGGACAGCGCGGCAGCGTTGCCGTCCCCGTCGAGGACCGAAACGTGCGTCGTTCCCGTCAGCGGGGCAAGCGTCGCGCTTCCGCCGTACCCGGCGACGAGTGCGCGCACGAGCGCGGCGGCGAGCGGCTCCTGCCGGGACGGCGTCGAGCCGTCGAGCTCGGCGAGCCCGCGGGCCACGATCGACCCACCTCGCGACGGCGGCGGACAGGTGACGACGCGCATCCCTCCGAAGGTGGCCTCCAGGGGCCGGCGCTCGACGACCTCGTACCTTGTGATGTCGGCGGCGAGCTCCGGCACGAGCTCGACGACCGCAGCGGCGCCGACGTCGCGGAGTCGCTCCAGCCCCGACACCATGACGCCGGTCTCTGCACGGACGTGGGAGCCGTAGATGCTGCGGCCTTCCTCGGTGCGCTCGAGGATCGGCACGAGGATCTCGAGCAGAAAGCGCTGCGGCCCCGTCATCTCCACGCCTGCCCGGGCGAGCTCGAGCGCCGGCTCGAACAGCGCCGCCCACGGCAGCCTCCCGTGCTGCGCATGCGCGTCGGCGAGGCCGGGCACGAGCCCGGGCACGGCGACCGACGAGGCCCCGACGTGGAACAGCTGCGTCGACGCGTCACCGAAATCGATCAGCACCTCGTCCATGGCGCCCTGTGGGGGTGACGGAACGGCGAAGAAGCAGTCGAGCAGCGTCGGCTCCCGGCCGGCATCGCGGAGAAGCAGAAAGCCGCCGCCCGCCGGCCCCGTCAGTGGCCCTTCCGCGACGAACGCTGCCAGGGCGGCGGCGACGACGGCGTCGACGGCATTTCCTCCGCGCGTCAGAGCCCACGCCCCCGCCTCGGCGGTGTGACGGTTCCCGGCTGCCACGGCTCCGCGCATGCACGGAGCGTAGAGCCTGCTCCGCCGCGATGACGCTCCGACCCTCGGTCGCGAGGAACGCGCACGTCGCAGAACGAGGCACATGTTCGGGTTCTGCATGGATATCCGGCGCAGCATGCCCTCCCGACGTCTCACTTCACATGGCCGCTTCGCGTCCCCGCGCAGGTTCGGGCACCCACGTCTGGGCTTCCCTCTCGAATCTCGTCCAAGGGTCTGCTCTCAAGCAACGGCCGCGAACCGCCGAGGAACCGGGTGCGGCATCCATGCGGAATCACCTGGCGAAACGGCACGCGGCAGTAGCAGGGGTCTCTCTGGGGCTCCTGGCCGTCCTCTGCCTCAGCCCTTCGTTGTTCGGCGACCGGGTGAGCGAAGCCGTCGCTGGCCTCGGCGCGGCGGATCCCGCGCTTCTCTGGGTCGCGGGGATCGCATTCGCCGGCATGAGCATCTGCGGCGCTCTGGCCTGGCGCGCCGCACTCGCGGCGAGCGGCTCGCCGCTGCCGGTTGTCGACGCGTCGGCCCGCTACGCGGTCGGGTGCGGGGTCAATGCGATCGCTCCGGCGCACGTCGGGTCGGCCGTGCGTGTAGCGCTGTTCGGCCGCGTCACGAACGGCGGGTGCTGGACGGTCGGCGGCGCCGCTGCAGCGGTCGGTGTGACGCGCTTCGTGTGGCTTGGGGTGCTGATAGCAATCGGCAGCGCGGGCGGTGTCCTGCCACGCTGGCCACTGCTCGTCATCGTCGCGCTCGTCGGTGGCGCCGGCGCCCTCGCAATCGCTGCGCAACGATTCTCCCTTCCCGCTCGACTCGACCGGCTCCTCGCGTCGTTCGGGTCGCTTGCTGCCTCGCCACGCGATCTCGCAATCGTCGCCGGCTGGGCCCTGGCAGGGGCCGTGGCGAAGGTAGCGGCGGCATCAGCGGTCGTCGCCGCCCTCGGGATCGACAACCCGTTGCGGGCCGCACTGGTCGTCGTTCCTGCAGTCGAACTGGCCGGGTTCCTCCCCATCACCCCGGGGAACATCGGCCTTGCGAGCGCCGCGGTTGCGCTCGCGCTCGGCTCTCAGGGGGTCGAGTCGGGAACAGCGCTGTCGGCGGGAATCGCCTTTGGCGCCGTCGAGCTTCTGACAGGGATGACCATCGGAGCCGCGGGCGCTCTCGCACTCGCAGGACCGTGGGTGCGCCCGTACATCCGCGTCGCGGCGGTAGGCGCCGCGGCCGGCGTTGCGGCGATCGCCTTCGGCGCCACCGTCCTGCTGCCTGCTGTCTGAGTCCTGCGGCGGCCCCGCCGCGGACGAGGCTCTACTGGAGGAAGCTCGGCAGCTCGGAGTCGCCGCGAGTGCCGCTGCGCGACGACGCGCCCGCTGCGGCGAACGACGGTGTGAAGGAGCGGCGGTGGCTCCCGCCGAGGCCGGTTGCGATCACCGTCACCCACACCTGGCCGTTCAGCCGTTCGTCGACGGTGGCCCCGAAGATGATGTTGGTGTCGTCCGTGGCGGCGCCGCGCACGACCTCGGCCGCCTCGTTGACCTCGAGCAGGGTGAGATCCTCGCCGCCGGCGATAGAGAGCAAAATGCCTCGCGCACCGACGATCTCGGTATCGATCAGCGGCGACTTCAGGGCGCGCTCGGCCGCCTCGCGGGCACGGTTCGAGCTCTCGGAGTAGCCGATCCCCATCAGGGCCGAACCGGCATCGGACATGATCGTGCGGACGTCGGCGAAGTCGAGGTTGATCAGGCCCGGCATCGTGATCAGGTCGCAGATGCCCTGGACGCCCTGCCGGAGGACGTCGTCGGCGATCTTGAACGCATCGACCATCGAGGTCGAGCGGTCGAGGACCTCCAGCAGGCGGTCGTTCGGGATCACGATCACCGTGTCGCACGCGGCGCGCAGCGCCTCGACGCCGGAGTCGGCCGACTGGCGGCGCTTCGTGCCCTCGAACCTGAAGGGTGTCGTCACGATGCCGACGGTCAGCGCGCCGAGATCGCGCGCGATCTTCGCGACCACCGGCGCCGCCCCCGTGCCCGTGCCACCACCTTCACCTGCGGTCACGAACACCATGTCCGAGCCCCGCAGCGCCGCCCGCACCTGGTCGTAGGCCTCCTCGGCGGCCTTGCGGCCGGTCTCGGGGTCGGCGCCGGAGCCGAGACCCTGCGTGAGCTCCTCGCCGATATGGATCTTCACCGGCGCGTCAGACAGGTTGAGCTGCTGCATGTCCGTGTTGACGGCGACGAAATCGACCTGTGCGATTCCGGCGTCCATCATCCGGTTGACGGCGTTCAGCCCACCGCCGCCGACACCGACAACGCGGATCACCGCCAGGTACGAGGCGGCGTCACCACCGACGTTGAGCCGCGGAGCGCCCTCCGGCATCGGCTGGACGAACCGGCTGGCCGGCGGCTCGTACGGCGGCTCGGGCCTGGCAGCAGGGGCGGCGGCCACCGGGGCCGGCGGCGGTGCCACGGGCGCCTCGGCTTTCGGAGCGGGCACGGCAGGAGCTTCGGAGGGCGACTGCTCGCCGACCACGGCGGCAGGCTTCCGCCGAGCGGCACCGGGGACGACGTCGAAATCGTGCACGTGCTCGACCGTCTCTTCGAGTGCAGCCTCCTCGCGGCGGCGCTGCTCGGGCGGAGCCGGCGTGGAGGCCCCCGCGGGCGCGTCCAGGATCAGGGTCTGTTGGTCGTCTGCCTCCGCGGCGGGCGGCAACGGCTCGTCGGCCGACTCGTCGCCTTCCTGGCGCTGTGCGGCCTCGGTCGCGCGGAACAGCTCGGCGAGCGGCCCCTCACGCATGCTCGCGCGCTTCCGCGCCATGGAGCACCTCCTTCGCGAGCTCGCGATACGCATGTGCCGCGGTGCCGGTCGGGTCGTACCCGAGCACGGAACTACCCTTCACCGGTGCCTCGGCGTAGCGAACCGTCTTGCGGATCCGCGTCTTGAAGACGAGGTCACCGAAGTTCTCCTCGAGGATCTCGACCGCCTCGCGGGCGTGCAGCGTGCGGGCGTCGTACATCGTCGGCACGATTCCCTCCACCCCGACGAGCGGGTTCAGGTTCTCACGCACCATCGCGAGCGTGTTCTCGAGCTGCACGAGACCTCGCAGCGCGAGGTACTCGCACTGCACCGGCACGATCACCCCGGTGGCCGCGACGAAGGCGTTGATCGTCAGCAGGCCGAGCGAAGGTGGCGTGTCGATGAGGATGAAGTCGTAGCGGTCGCGCACCTCGACGAGCGCCTTCTCGAGCGAGCGCTCGCGGCCGATCAGAGCGGCCAGCGCGAGCTCGGCGCCGGCGAGATCGATCGAGGCGACCGCAAGATCGACCTCACGGCGCTCGATCACGTCGGAGATCGGGATCTTCCGGACGAGCACGTCGAACATCGAGGTCTCGATCGTGTCGGGATTGAGCCCCTGGCTCATGGTCAGGTTGCCCTGCGGATCGAGGTCGACGAGGAGCACGCGGTAGCCCATCTCCTTGAACGCGACGCCGAGGTTCAGCGTCGTCGTCGTCTTCGCGACCCCGCCCTTCTGGTTCGCAAATGCGATCACGCGGGTGCCGGTCACGCCGGGAGCGGGTGCCTGTGGGACGACGATGGGCACGGACACGACGGGTGCGGGCCGCAAGGGCGCCGGCGACTCCTCGAGGACGGGTATGTCCTCGAGTGCAGGCACCGCGGCAGCGGGGTCGAGGCCCGGCTCGATCTCGCTCACGTCGACCTCGAGCTCGACGTCGAGGTCGGTCTCGACGGTCGCGTTTCGGGCCCGCGAGGCAGACCGCGGCAGTAGACGAACGAATCCCATTGCGCCTCGTTCACCGCGGTCCCCTGCTCTCCTTCAATCCTCGCCATCCCAGTAATCGACCTGCTCGATCCTGCCGATCACCCCGACGCCGCGGAAGCTGATCTTCCCCGAGCGCGGGTAGTACACGACGTCGTTCGGATCGCGGCTCCCGTATGCGAGCAACGTCAGGCCGTCTGCTCCGGCCCGGATCGCGTGTGCCCGCTGGCTGCCCGCGGGTCGCGCGATGGAGCAGCCCGCGCGCACGGGAAACTCCTCGATCTCCCCGCCCTCTCGCACGCTCGGGTACAGCAGGACCGTTCCGCTGCCCTCGAGGACGACGAAGATTTCCTCCTCTGCCGCGTGCACGTGCGGCGGGTTCATGAGCATCCCGGGCTGCACGACGAAGTGAGAGAGACCCGTCCGCTCCGATCCGGCTGCATCTCCGACCCCTCGAACCTCGCTGCCCACGGTCCCCGTGCCCGTCCCCCGTCGCCGTGGCGGCACGTCGTCGACGTTGACGATGCGCGACGGTCGCTCTGCCAGCGTCTCCCACGTGGGAGGGCCTGCGGCTGCCTCGCGCGTCCAGGGATGATCCTCGGGCGCTCCCTCGAGCACCCACGTCGACCCGAGCCACGACACCCCGGCGCGCGGTAGCAGCGTGTTCGCGGCGTAGTGCCGCTGTCCGAAGGCGAGGACGACGAGACCGTCGTCGCCCGCGCAGATCGTGTGCGCGTGCTCGAGAGCGAGGTGGACGAGGCAGTCTCCCGGCCCGACGGCGAACGCCTCTTCGGACTCACCGTCCCACTGGAACGACACCCCACTGCCGGAGAGCACGTAGAAGATCTCCTCCTCGGAGCCCTCGAGATGCAACGGCGTCGCCCAGCCTCCCGGGTCGACCGAAATGCGTTGCACGCCCGTCGTAACCGAGTTCGCCCCGGTCAACGACTGCCAGGTGGCCGCAATGTGGCCTCGCTCGCGCCTGCTCGGCTCGACATCGTCCCAGTGCGTGATCATGCGCTCACACTAGACGATTGCCCACGTGCTCCCGGTGATGCGTGCCACTCGACCACGATCCCACCGCACGTCGAGCCGCGGTTGTCACTCAGACCGGGACTGCGTCCCGCTCGAGCGCCCCCCGCAATCGGATCACGGCCTCATCGGCGGCATCACCTCCCTCGACGCGCACCCACGCCTCGGCGTCATGGAGGAGGCCGCGGAGCTCCGCCAGCAGCTCCGCCGGGCTCGCCGACGACCGGTCGAGCGCCTCGATCCGCTCGAGCCGTTCGATCACTCTGCGTGCCTCCTCCATGGAGAGGAGGCTAGAGAGGAAGGTGTGACGTGTCTGTGCCGTCTCCGTGTCAGCTTCGCGCCGCGAGTGCCGCCGCGGCGAGCTGCTTCAGCATGCCGCCGAAGATGTAGCCGTGAAACGGCCACAGCGCATACCAGTAGACGAGCCCGAAGAGGCCAGAGGGATCGAAGATCGCTGTCTGCGAGACGGTCGAGCCCGACCCGGCCGCGTTCGGAACCACCTCGAACTGCAACCACGCCCGGCCCGGCACCTTCATCTCGGCGCTCAGCCGCAGCAACCGATCCGGCTCGAACGCCTCGACGCGCCAGAAGTCGAGCGTATCGCCGACCTTGAGGCCGACGGGGTCGCGCCGGCCCCGCCGGAGCCCGGGCCCACCGACGACCATGTCGAGCAGCCCTCGTAGGCGCCAGAGCAGCGCCCCCTTGTACCACCCCGTCTCGCCGCCGATCGCCTGGATCGGCGCAAACGCCTGCGCCGGGGGCACCGCCACGGCGATCGATCGGGAGTCCACGAGGCGCGACCCGCGGCGCACTCCCCCGTAGGGCGTCTCCTCCGCAAACGCCTCGTCCGACCAGCGCGTCTCGGCGATCGCATGGTCCTCGAAGGCGAGCGCGCGGGCGATCGCGTCGTGGACGCCGCGCGGACGCACGGAGAAGACCTCGAGTGCCCGCGTGTCCTCGACGACCGTCTCGTTCCTCAGCGAGTCGACGAGCTTGCGTCCGACGCCGGCGTACACCGGTGTCACGAGCCACAGCCAGAGGCTCGAGAGACGCGGCGTCAGCACCGGCACCGGGATCATCGTCCGGCGCAGGCCCCGCTGCGAGGCGTACTCCTGCATCAGCTCGAGGTAGGTGACGCGGTCGGCGCCCCCGATCTCGTACAGCTCGCCGCCCTCGGGCTCCCGGTCGAGCGCTTCGAGCAGGTAGGCGAGAACGTCCTCGATCGCAATCGGCTGCGCTCGAACGCGCACCCACCGTGGCGTCACCATCACCGGGAGCTTCTCGACGAGTGCCCGGATCATCTCGAACGACGCGCTGCCCGAGCCGATCACGATCGAGGCGCGGAACTCGATCGTCGGAACGCCCGAGGCGCGTAGGATCCTGCCGACCTCCTGGCGCGACTCGAGGTGAGGCGAGAGATCTCCACGCCCCAGACCGCCCAGGTAGATCACCTTCTTCACCCCGGCCTTCAGCGCGGCGTCGCCGAACGTCTGCGCGGCCACCCGGTCGGCCTCGTCGAACGGCCGGCTCGAGCTCATCGAGTGCACCAGGTAGTACACGGTCTCGACGCCGGCGAGCGCAGGCAGGATCGACGCCGGCTGCAGGACGTCGCCCTTCACCACCTCCGTCCTCGGCGCGACGCTCTGTTGCAGGTACTCGGGCCGGCGGGAGAGACAGCGCACCTGCTCACCGCGCTCCTCGAGCGCGTGCAGCAGCCGGCCACCGACATACCCGGTGGCACCCGTCAGGAGGATCAGGCGCTCGTCCGCGATACATCGAGGGTAGACGCGACGGGGGGTCGCCGGGGGGCCACTGTCGAGGGAGAGCGGCCGGGGTGACCTGGCTCAGACCGCGAGGCGGAGCGGGCGCCGGTCTCGCACGCCGAGCAGAGCCTCGTCCAGCTCGCTCAGGAGCGCCGGCCGGTCACCGTGCTGGAGAGCCTCGACAAGCGCCCGTCGTGCTGCATCGGCCACCGTGACGCTGCAGTCGTCTCCACGAGCGAGTGCCGTCAGCGCTGCGTGCAACGCCGACCGCGCACCGGGCTCGGTCTCGAGGAGGACAGCCGCCCGCAGCGGCCACGTCTCGCCGAGCAGGGCGACGAACGCGGCCCGGAGCTGATCGGAGCGGAACGGCTCGTTCTGGAAGAGCGACAGCTCCCAGCGGTCGAGCGCTTCCGCCAGCGCGCTGTCGGCGTCGGCGAGGGAGAGTCGCACGAGCAGCTCTCCGGCGAGCGTCCCGCGGAACGAGTCCAGCCGCGTCGCGTCGCCGGGCGGCTGCGTGGCCGCGATCGGAAGGACCGGCCGGATCCCGAACGGGCGGCCGTCGAGCGTCTCGAACAGCACCGGGCCGGCCGAGAGTGGTGCCGCCGTCGCGAGCCGGATCGCGCTGACCGCGTCGGCGATCTCCGCCGGCGCGTCGGGCGGATCCTCCGCCCCCGCCAACGCCGCGCGAAGCTCGAGCACGCAGTAGCGGTCGGTCTCACGACCGAAGTCCTTCGGCACCAGCGAGCCGGCCTCGGGCCAGTGGCGGGCGAGCTCCCCGTCGGCCACGGCGCGCACTCGCAGCCCGGGCGCCAGCTCGAGCTGGGTCGTGACCGAGATGCCGACGAGGGGAGCGACGGCTGCGTACGTCCGCCGCTCGCCGAAGAGAGACCGCTCGAGCTCGGCATACGCGCGGTCGAACGACTCGTCGTCCCAGTCGAACCCTCCGCACGCCTCGGCGGTGGACACGAGCAGCCCGAGCAGGACCGTGCGGAAGAGCGCCTCGTCCTCCGAGGGGCGCGGCCCGGCATGCGCCCGGGCGAAGATCGCGGCCGCGGGCTCGCGCTGGAGCTCCTCGAGCGCGATCAGCGCGTCGTCCCTGCCGCGGAGCCGCGGAGCCCGCTCCTCGACGAACGCTCGCACGAGCGGGCGATACTCGTACAGCGCAGGGCCGGCCGCGTGCTCGTGCTCGACGAACGCGACCGGTAGCTCGGCACCGTCGTCCAGCTCCCGGAGGAGAAACGCGAAGGCGCCGAGCACGAACCCGCGCAGGGAGGCGTAGAGGTGAGGAGCTCGCAGGGCCACGCCCAGATCTACGCGCTCGAGGCCGGATCTCCTGTCAGTGGCCACCGTGCGGGCCGTCCTGGCAACCCGGGCACCAGTACGCGGTGCGGTTGTCGTCACCCTGCCCGCGGGCCAGGATCACGTCACCGCAGCGCCGGCAGGGACGGCCTGCGCGACCGTATACCGCGGCATCGGGTCGCGGCCCCGCCACCGCTGCCCGCATCTCCTTCCGCGCCCACTGCAGCACCGCGAGCAGGTCTTCGTCGCTCGCTTCCCCGACGGAGAGCCACGGCGACAGAGACGTCGCCCAGAGCGCCTCGGACATCCACCTGTTCCCGACTCCTGCGACGAGCCGCTGGTCCTGGAGCACCTCACCAAGCGGGCGGCTCGCCTCCGTGCGACGTAGGTGCGGCACGAGGGCGGCGGGTTCGGTGGTCTCGGCGAGCAGGTCGGGGCCGAGCCGCCGCACGACACCATGGTCGAGGCTGAGCACAGGGCCGTTCCACTGTGTCGCCTCGATCCCAGCCGCCCGGAGCACGAGCCACGGACGGCCGGCCCGCGTGGAGCCGATCGGCCCGACGCGCCAGCGACCGCTCAGCCGCAGATGGCTCCGAAGCGTGACGCCACCCTCGAACCGGAGCAGCAGGTGCTTCCCGACCGCCTCGACGGCCTCGAGCCGACGCCCGTCGACGGCTGCGGCCACGCCGGTGACGAGGCCGCGCGGATGCGGCGAGGTGGCCGTCACGCGCAGTCCGACGAGCGGACGGAGCCGAGCTGCAATGCGGTGGAGGGAGTCGCCTTCGGGCATGTTGGGTGATTCGGAGGGGTGCCGATCACGTCGTCCGCCGACACACACCCCGCGCTGGGTCCGCTCCGTAGTCTACGATTCGTCCAGGAATCGTCCAATGACCGCACCTCTCCTCAACATCGCAGCCCTGTCCCGCCGCACGGGCGTCGCCCCGGACACGCTCCGTAAGTGGGAGCAGCGGTACGGCGTCCTCCGCCCGGTGCGCACAGAGGGAGGTCAGCGTCGCTACGACGAGAACGACGTCCAGCGCGTCGAATGGCTCCGCGACCGGATCCGCGAGGGCTGGCGGATCGGCGAGGCCGCCCGCGTGATCGACGAGGCAGGCTCCGCAGCGCTCGACGAGCCTGCGGAGCTCCGCGACGCCCTGATCGCAGTCGGTCCGGGGCAGCGACCCCGTGGCGCTCTCGGCCACCCTCGACCAGGCGTTCGCCGTGCTGCCGCTCGACCAGGCGCTGACCGACGTCGTCACCCCCGCCCTGCGCTGGACCGGAGAGGCGTGGCACCGCGGCGAGCTCTCGGTCGCACAGGAGCACGCGCTCACCGCCAAGGTGCGCGCGCACCTCGGCAAGCTGATCTCGGACGGGCGGGGAAGCGTGCACGGCGTGGCGGTGCTTGCCTGCGCCCCCGGAGAGCATCACGACATCGGGCTGCTGATGCTGGCCGTCATGCTCCGCGCCGACGGCTGGCGCGTCGAGTTCCTCGGTGCCGACACACCGTTCGAGAGTGCCAACGCGTTCGCCGAGCGAATCGGCGCCACGATTCTCTGCATCAGCGCAGCCCGCAGCGAGTCGCTCGAGGCGCTGAAGGCGTCTCTCGCCTCTGCGACACAGCCGGGTGGAGTGTCGCTCGTGCTCGGAGGGGCAGCCGTGACCCCGGAGATCGCGCGGGAGCTCCGGGCGACCTACGCCCAGGGCAGGCTCGACGTCGCCGTTGCGCGACTGCGCAAGCTCTCGGCAGGATGAGCCCCTGGCTACAGGCGGGCCTTGCCGGGGCCGGGGCCGCAGCTGTCTGGGGCCTCGAGGAGCCGTTCGACCAGCGGCTGTTCCGGTTTCCGTACTCGGATATCGCCATCCTCGGCAAGTTCGTGACCCGGGGTCCCCACTGGCGCGCTGCTGGCTGGGTGATGCACGTCGTCAACGGAGCCGTCGCGGGGCTCGTCTTCTGGGCCCTCTTCGAGCGGTTCGGCAGCAATGCGTTCTGGTTCGCGGTCGCATTCGCGATGGTCGAGCACCTCGTCACCTACCCGCTGACGCTGCTCACCGACCGGTTCCACCCGGCACGCGGCGCCCCGGAGTTGCCGCCGATGTCGCGCTCCGGCCGCGCCTTCGCGCAGGCCACGTTCCGCCACCTGCTGTTCGGCGTCGTGCTCGGCCTGCTCGTCTCGGTGTGACAACAGCAGTCAGGGCTCTGCCGCCGCCTCGTCGCCTCAGGGGCGCAGGACGGCACGCTTCGGACCGGCGAGGAAGCCGGCCTCGACGAGCAGCGGCATCGCCTCGGTCTCGGCGACGGGTCGGCCGTCGAACCGCTCGACGGCGAGGCGCTTGGCGTGGCCCTCGCGGACCCAGTCGGCTAGCGCGACGAGTGCCGGCCGGAGCCAGGCGTCGTCGGGATCGCGGAGGGGCACCAGCGTGCGACCGCCCCGCTCGACGTAGAGCGCGGCGGCGCCTCCGAGAAGAACGACATGCGCGCCCGCCACCCGGGCCGCGCGCGAGCCCGCTCGCCGCGGCCACGGCAGCGCCGCGCCGTACGGCTGCGCCGGGTCGGCCGCAGCGAGGACGAGCGCATCGTCCTCGGCTCCACTCCGCAGCTCCCGTAGCCGCTCGACGGCGCCGGGCAGGGCGAACTGCGCACCGCCGAGACCCTCGACGAAGTAGCCACGCCGGCAGGATCCGATCGTCTCCAGGGCGCGCAACTCACCGTAGACGGCACCGTACCCTCCCACGATGCCCTCGCCGCGGACGCCGTCGCGCACGACGATGCCCTGCCGCTCGAGCAGGAGTTCCGCGAGGGCACGTCGGTCGACGGCCGCAGGGAACAGGCGCGAGGTGAGCGACCAGCGTCCCTGCGTCGACGTCGTCCCCGCAACCCGTGTGCGCGCGAACCGCCGAGGCCTGCGGTCGCTGACCGGCGTGCCGTAGCGCCGTGCCGCCCGCAACGGCGTCCACGCGTCGTTCGTCACCTCGCCCGCCCAGACGAGCTCCCAGAGGCCGGGAAGGGCCGTCTCCGCTTCGAGCCCGGCGGTCTCGAGCAGGTCCGGCCAGAACTCGGCCGACCGGCCGAGCGCGATGCGCAGGGCCTCCGTCGCCTCGCTGTCGGGTGCAGGCGCGCCCGCAGGCGCGCCCAGCAGCGGGGCATCGGCGCGGAAGTACAGCGGCGACGCGGTCGAGCCCGGCGCCGACCCAGACGACCTCTCCGGTCGCGCAGAGCGCGTCGAGCCACGCTGGCTGGTAGCCGGGAACGCGGCGACGCAGAACCTCTGCCTCCCAGAGCGAGACCGGCAGCGGGAGCCCCTGGAGCGGGACGAGCGCCTCCCGCAGGGTCGCCCGCCGGTCGATCCCGTGCCAGGCGGGGAGGAACCGTCCGAAGGCGGCCTGCTCGGCGGGCTCCACCTCCTTGCGCAAGGCCGCAAGCGACGCGCGGCGCAGACGTCGGAGCACGTCGGGATCGCACCATTCGCGCTCGACTCCGCCGGGGCGGAGCTCCCCGCGAACGAGCCTGTCGGCCTGCTCGAGCATCGTGAGCAGCTCCTCGGCGTGCGCCGGCTCGAGGCCGTAGCGGGCCGTCGCCTCCGCCGTCGTGAACGGCCCACGCGAGCGCGCGTAGCGGGCGAGCAGAACCGAGAGCGCGTCGGGCACCGGGTCGAGGAATGCCTCCGGCAGGCCACCCGGCGGCATCACGCCGAGCGCGTCGCGGAAGAGACCGGCGTCCTCGGCTGCGATGAGCCGCTCCTCTCCTGCCATCCGCACGCGAAGGGCTCGCCGCTGCGCCACGAGAACGGCCGCGTGGGCCGCATCGATCTCGTCCTCGCACAGATCGCCGCGGCGGCGGAGGAGATCGTGCAGCTCGTCAGGCGAGCGCGGGTCACCCGCGAGCCGCGCCTCGACCTCGGCGAGGGCTGCCGCGTCGAGCAGATCGCGCAACTCCTCCTGCCCGAGCAGCTCACGCAGCAGGTCACGGTCGAGCGAGAGCGCCTGCGCCCGCCGCTCGGCAGCGGGGGTGTCGTCCTCGTACATGTACGTCGCCACGTAGGCGAAGAGCAGCGACGAGGCGAACGGCGAGGCAGACGGCGTCTCGACCTCGACGAGATCGAGCTCGCGGGTCTGGATGCCACGCAGGATCCGCTTCAGTGCGGGCAGGTCGAAGACGTCCTGCAGGCATTCGCGGTACGTCTCGAGCACGATCGGGAAGGAGCCGTAGTTGCGGGCGACCTGGAGCAGACTCTGGGCCTTGAGTCGCTGCTGCCAGAGCGGCGTGCGCTGCCCGGGGCGCCGCCGCGGGATCAGGAGCGCGCGGCCGGCGTTCTCGCGGAAGCGAGCGCCGAAGAGCGCGGTCTGGCCCACCTCCTGCACGACGAGCTCCTCGATCTCGTCCGGCGTCAGGAGCAGGTCGGCGATCGGCGGCAGGACGTCGGCCTCCGGCAGATGGAGTGCAATGCCGTCGTCCGACCAGATCGACTGCACCTCGAGGCCGAGCGAGTCACGGAGGCGCGCGCCGAGCGCCATCGCCCACGGTGCATGCACCCGGGCTCCGAACGGGGTCAGGATGCACAGCCGCCAGTCGCCGATCTCGTCACGAAAGCGCTCGACCACGACGGTACGGTCGGAGGGAACGACGCCCCCGGTCGCTGCCGCCTGCTCGCGGAGGTACGTGAGCAGGTTCCTCGCAGCGAGCGGGTCGAGGTGGTAGTCGCCGCCGAGGCGCTCGAGGGCCTCGCCGTCCGGGAGCGCCACGATCTCGCGCGAGGCTCGTCCGATCTTCTCCCCGAGCTCGAACGGCCTCCCGACGCCCTCGCCCTTCCAGAACGGGACGGCGCCGGGAGCGCCGGGCGCGGGCGAGACGAGCACGCGGTCGCGCGTGATCTCCTCGATCCGCCACGTCGACGCGCCGAGCATGAACGTCTGCCCCTGCCGCGCCTCGTACACCATCTCCTCGTCGAGCTCGCCGACGCGGCCGCCGCCGTCGACCTGGAAGACGCCGAACAGGCCGCGGTCGGGGATCGTGCCTGCATTCGTGACCGCCAGCCGCTGTGCGCCCTGCCGGCCCTTGACGACACCTGCCGTCCGGTCCCAGACGATCCGCGGGCGTAGCTCCGCAAACTCGTCGGACGGGTAGCGCCCGGCGAGCATGTCGAGGACGTTCTCGAGTTGGGCGCGCGAGAGCTCGGCGAACGGATAGGCGCCGCGCACGAGCGCGTGGAGATCGTCGACGGAGATCTCGTGGACGGCGCAGATCGCGACGACCTGCTGCGCGAGCACGTCGAGCGGGTTGCGGGGGATCTGGGTCTCCTCGATCAATCCCTCGCGCATCGCCTTCGCGACGACGGCGGACTCGAGCAGGTCAGCGCGGAACTTGGGGAAGATGCGCCCCTTCGAGACGGCTCCCAGGTCGTGGCCGGCCCGGCCGACGCGCTGCAGGCCGCGGGCGACCGACTTCGGGCTCTCGACCTGGATCACGAGGTCGACGGCGCCCATGTCGATCCCGAGCTCGAGCGACGAGGTGGCGACGAGACAGGGGATCATCCCGGCCTTCAGGAGCTCCTCGATCTCGACGCGCTGCTCGCGCGCGAGCGAGCCGTGGTGGGCGCGCGCGATCGTCTCTTCGGCGAGCTCGTTGAGCCGCATCGCGAGGCGCTCGGCGAGCCGGCGGTTGTTGACGAAGACGATCGTGGAGCGGTGCTGCCGGACGAGGTCGAGCAGAGCCGGGTAGATCGACGGCCAGATCGACCGCGAGGTCGCCTCGTACCCCGGCGCCATCTGGACGCCGTCCGGCAGCACGAGCTGGCTGAGGCCCGGATCCGAGCCCGGCTCACGCATGTCCTCGAGGGCGACGACGACCTCGAGGTCGAGCTCCTTGCGGATGCCGGCGTCGACGAGCTCGATCGGCCGGCCGCCGGAGACGAACCGACCGATCTCTTCGAGCGGTCGCTGGGTCGCAGACAGCCCGATGCGCTGGAACGGCTGATCGACGACCCGGGCCAGCCGCTCGAGCGAGACAGCGAGATGAGCCCCGCGCTTCGTACCGGCGACCGCGTGCACCTCGTCGACGATCACCGTCTCGACGCCGCGCAGCAGCTCCCGCCCCTTCGAGGTCAACAGGAGGTAGAGCGACTCGGGCGTCGTGATCAGGATGTCCGGTGGGGTGCGGAGCATCTGCCGGCGTTCGCGCTGGTCGGTGTCGCCCGTGCGGACGCCGACCGAGAGGGTCGAGCCGAGCCCTGCGAGCGGGCCCCGCAGGTTGCGCTCGACGTCGTAGTTGAGTGCCTTCAGCGGCGAGACGTAGAGCAGCCGCAGCCCTTCCCCCGGCCTGGCGCTGAGCCGGTCGATCCCCGTCAGGAACGCTGCCAGCGTCTTGCCCGAGCCGGTCGGTGCCTGCACGAGGACGTGGGCGCCCGTCGCGATCACGGGCCAGGCGGCCTGCTGCGCCGGCGTCGGGCCCGCAAACGCTCGCTCGAACCAGGAGCGCGTCGCGGGGGTGAAGACGGCGAGCGCGTCCATGCCCGGAGGGTATCGGGCGGCGCGAAGCCCGGGCGTCCGGCCGAAGCCGGACACCACGGCACGGCGACAGGCTTCAGCCTGTCGTCCGGGTCGGCTCGCCCACGAAGCCCGGCGTCCGGCCGAAGCCGGACACCACGGCACGGCGACAGGCTTCAGCCTGTCGTCCGGGTCGGCTCGCCCACGAAGCCCGGGCGACCGGCCGAAGCCGGTCGCCGGATACGATCAGAACGATGGCGAAGCCGATCCACTTCACGGGCGATCCCGAGGCGGATGCGTTTCTCGGTGCGAGCCCGCTGGCGCTGCTGATCGGATTCGTGCTCGACCAGCAGGTGACGGTGCAGAAGGCCTTCTCGTCCCCCCTCGAGCTGTCGAAGCGGCTCGGGGGCCTCGACGCGCGCGAGATCGCCGCGATCGACCCGGAGAGGCTCGAGGAGGTATTTCGGGAGAAGCCGGCGCTCCATCGCTTCCCCGCGAACATGGCCCGCCGCACGCACGAGCTCTGCGTCGTGATCGCGAGCGACTACGACGGCCACGCGGCAGCGGTGTGGACGGGTGCCCGCGACGGCGCCGACCTCGAGCGGCGTCTGCTGGCCCTGCCCGGCATCGGCGAGATGAAGGCTCGGACGATGATCGGCGTGATCGCGAAACGGCTCGGCGTCCGCCCTGCCGGCTGGGAGCAGCACGCACCGACCTGGCACAGTCTGGGCGACGTCGACTCGCCGCAGGCCCTCGTCGAATACCAGGCTGCGAAGCGCGCCCACAAGGCCGCCCTCAGGGCACAGCAGACCGCCTGACGATGCCGATCGAGCTGCGGACGCTGACTGACGGGGGCCAGACGCCCGCCGAGATCGCCCGCGAGCTGGCGACGTTCATCGGGGAGGCACGCACGAGCCTCGACATCGCCGTCTACGACGTGCGCTTCGAGACCGATGCGGGCGCCCTCGTCCTTGCAACGCTCCTCGCAGCGCACCAGCGCGGGGTCGCGGTCCGCCTCGTCTACAACGTCGACCACCCCGGCCCGATCCCGGTGCCGCCGCCGCCACGGACGAAACCGGAGGCGATCGAAGCCCTCCCCGTGCCGACGCGGGCGATCGCCGGAGTTCCCGATCTGATGCACCACAAGTTCGTCGTCCGCGACGCGACGGACGTCTGGTCGGGCTCGACGAACTGGACGGACGACTCGTGGAGCCGGCAGGAGAACGTGATCGTTCGGGCCCTCGGCGCACCCGCGCTCGCCCGGGCGTTCACACTCAATCTCGACGAGCTGTGGGCGAGCGGCACGGTCGAGCACACCGGCCACGTGCAGCCGCGACCGGTCGACGTCGGCGACGGGATCGAGGTGCGGCCCTGGTTCACGCCGGGATACGGCGACGCGCTCTCCCATCGGGTGGCGAAGTTCCTCGGCCGGGCCAGGCACCGGATCCGGATCGCGTCGCCGGTGCTGACCTCCGGGCCGATTCTCGGCACGCTGGTCGAGGTCGTGAACGAACGACGTTGCGACGTGGCCGGGGTGATCGACGAGACGCAGGTCGACGAGGTGTTCCAGCAGTGGGCGACGAACGGCGTGAGTGCGTGGAAGATCCCGCTGCTACGCGCGGTGCTGACCTCCGCGACGTTCTCCGGCAAGCCCTCGACCCGGTGGACGCCCGATTCGCTGCACGACTTCATGCACGCGAAGGTCGTCGTCGCCGACGACGTCACGTTCGTCGGGTCGTTCAACTTCTCGCGCTCCGGGGAGCGAAACGCGGAGAACGTGCTCGAGATCCACGATGCAGCGGTTGCAGACCGCCTCGCCGCGTTCATCGACCAGGTGCGTGCCCTCTACCCGCCGACGACGCCTCCTCGGATAGAGGATTGAGCCACACCGGCTCGCTGCCGAGACCTGGTGCGTGAAGACCGTCGCTGCCACGCTCGTCGCCGCCGTCGCCGCGACCGCCGCCTGGGGGACGCCGCTCCCTCCAGCCAAGGCGTGCCCGGTGTTCCCCGCCGACAACGTGTGGAATCGCCGCGTCGACACACTGCCCGTGGCGCGGGGGTCGGCGGCGACGGTCGCCACGATCGGAGCAACCGGAACGTTGCACGCCGACTTCGGTGCCGGGCTCTGGGACGGAGGCCCGATCGGGATCCCGATCACCGTCGTCGGCAAGGCTCAGCGCAAGAGCGCCGTCAGCTTCGAGTACGCCGATGAGTCCGACCGGGGGCCCTACCCGATCCCCGACGGGGTGCGCATCGAGGGAGGCGCGGGAGCCGACGGCGACCGACACGCGCTGATCGTCGACCGAGACCGATGCCGCCTCTACGAGCTGTATGCGCTGCGCAAGGTCGGCGACCGCTGGACGGCCGGCTCGGGTGCGATCTGGGATCTGCGCTCGAACCGTCTCCGGCCGGCCGGATGGACGTCGGCCGATGCGGCGGGGCTCCCGATCTTGCCGGGTCTCGCCCGCTACGACGAGGTCGCGAAAGGACGGATCGACCACGCCCTCCGCTTCACCGTCTCCCGCACCCGGCGCGCCTACGTCTGGCCCGCACGCCACCATGCGAGCTCGCTCACCGACCCGGCACTGCCCCCGCTGGGAGCGCGGCTGCGACTGAAGGCCGGATTCGACATCTCGGGCTTCCCCCGGCAGGCACGCATCGTGCTGCGGGCGCTCAGGGAGTACGGGATGATCCTGGCCGACAACGGCTCCGACTGGTTCATCTCCGGCGCGCCCGATTCACGCTGGTCGAACGACGACCTCCACGCCCTCGGCCGCGTACCGGGCTCCGCGTTCGAGGTCGTCGACGCCTCGTCACTCCGTCGCTGAGCTCCCCGTCCGCGCCGTCCGCGACCGGCCGAAGAGAATCGTGAACCGGGGCCTCGGAGCCGATAGGGAAGCATGCGGTTTCTCGCAGGGTTCACCGTGCTGCCCGTCCTGCTGGTCGGCTGGACGCTCTGGCACGACCATGCGCTCGAACAGCGCCTGGAGCCGGTCGCAGCCGGTGTCGCGGGCCGGGCCGTCGAGGTCGATTGCCAGAGCTTCTGGGGCGAACTGCTCGACGTCCAGTGGCGCGAGGGCGAGGTGTACTTCGACGCCTCCGGGCACCCCGAGGCAAGGCTGTTCCTCACCCGCCGCACCTGCAAGCGGTTGCGTGCGTTCCAGAAGGCATCGAGCCACCACGAGCTCGACTGCCTCCGGACGATCGACTGGACGGCCTCCGACCCGCTGCCGTACTCGTCGGCGTGTTACGCGCGATCGGCCGACACGATCTACGCAATCCTGATCCTGGCGCACGAGAGCTACCACACCGCCGGCGTCCAGGACGAGGCGACGACGAACTGCTTCGCCATCCAGGCAATGGCCTGGACGGCGACCCAGCTGGGAGCACCGGTGGACGAGGCGGAACTGCTCGCCCGGGCGATGGAGGCGCTCGAGCCCGGGCAGCCATCCGGCTACGCATCGGCCGAGTGCCACGCGGGCCTCCGCCTCGACCTCCATCCCGAGACGGCCGCGTTCCCGACCGAGCACCCGATCGCTCCGCCGCTCGGAGCGGGCGGCACCGTGGGGCGTTGACCCGATCGGCCCGGCGGAGGCTCCCCTCACACGAGGCGCGCGGCACGGGCAGACTCCCAGCACCAGGTCGCATCGGACAGGAGGAGAGACCATGGACGACACCACGATCCACGAGCGAATCGAGCAGCTCGTCGACGAGGAGCACGAGCTCTGGCACCGCGAGACCGAGGGCGACATGAACGACGAGACGCGGCAACGCCTGCGAGAGCTGCAGATCGCCCTCGACCAGATGTGGGACCTGCTCCGGCAGCGCAAGGCGCTGAGACGGGCCCAGCTCGACCCCGACACCGCGCAGGTGCGCGACCCGGACATCGTCGAGAACTACCGGCAGTAGGCGTCCGGCCGTGATCCTCGACAACGGCGTCATCCGAACGCTCGACCCGGCGTTGCCGACGTGCGGCGCACTCGCTATCGCAGGGCCGTTGATCGCCGGCGGGGTCGGCACGCACGAATGGTTTCTTCCCACACCGGAACGAGTCAACCTGGCCGGCCGTTGCGTCCTGCCCGCCTTCACCGACGCGCACGTCCACTTCCCGACCTGGGCGCTCGCCCGGCGCGACGTTCACCTCGAGGACGCCGACTCGGTCGCAGCGGCAGTCCAACGCGTGGCCGCACATCCCCGCGCCGGCGGCACCTGGATTCGCGGTACGGGCTGGCGTGACGCGTCCTGGGAGGAGCACCCGACGGCTGCCGCCCTCGATGCCGTGACAGGGGCGACCCCCACGGCGCTGTGGTCGAAGGACTACCACTCGCTCTGGCTCAACAGCGCCGGCCTGGCCCGCGCCGGCGACGATCTCGAGGTTCCGGGTGGGGTCGTCGAGCGCCACGCGGACGGCTCACCGACCGGGATCCTGCGAGAGGAGTCGGCCTGGCGCTTCCGCGAGCGCTTCGTCACGGTCACCGAGGACGAGTGGGTCGAGGCAACCCGCCACGGGATCCAGCTGGCGAATGCCCGTGGGGTGGCGGCGATCCACGACAAGGACGGGTGGCTCGGCGCGGCCTCGATCTTCGCGCGGATCCACGAGCACGAGGGCCTGTCGCTGCGGGTCTGGCAATCGCTGCCCGCCGACCGGCTCCCAGAGCTCGCGGCGCTCCCGTTGCGATCGCGGATCGGCGACGACTTCCTCCGCCTCGGCTACCTCAAGACCTTCATGGACGGCACGCTCGGCTCGCAGACGGCGCTCATGCTCGACGGGTCAGGGGTGCAGATCACGAGCCGCGAGGAGCTCGAGGACATCGTCCGGCGCGCCTCGGAGGCAGGCTGGCCCGTCTCGGTGCACGCGATCGGCAACCGTGCGAACCGCGATGCGCTCGATGCCTTCGAAGCGACCCGCGACGCCTGGCAGCCGCGCGGTCTCCGGCAACGGATCGAGCATGCCCAGTGCCTCGACCCGGCCGACCTCCCACGGTTCGCCGAGCTCGGCGTCGCGTGCTCGATCCAGCTCTCTCATGCACCGTCGGACCGGGATCTGGCCGAGCGCTTCTGGGGCGATCACCTGGCGGGCACCTATGCGTTCCGAAGCCTCTGGGACTCCGGCGCCGTCGTCGTCAACGGATCCGATGCGCCGGTCGAGGAGCTCGATCCGCTGGCCGGGATCCGCGCCGGCGTGCTGCGGACGATCGACGAAAGACCCGGGTGGCGCCTCGACGAGGCGCTCACCGTCGAGCAAGCCATCGTCGCGTCGACCGTCACGCCGGCCTGGCTTGCCGGCGACGAGCGCCGCCGTGGCCGGCTCCTTCCGGGGTTCCTGGCCGATCTGGTCGTGCTCTCCCGCGACCCGTTCGCGTGCCCCCCGGACGAGCTCGAGTCGGTCGAGATCGTCTCGACGATGGTCGGCGGCCGGTGGGTCTTCCAGCCGCCGCCGTGGGACTAGACGACGGGCCTCGGCCCGTCTCCTGCACCGCTACCGGCCACGGTGGACGGTATGATCACGGTTGTGGCTACGCGCACGATGCTCCAGGTGCACCAGTCCGAGACCTGCTCGGTGGCGGCCTGTGCGGAGATCGTGGGCGCCAAGTGGACGGTGCTGATCGTCCACGAGCTCTCCGAGGGGCCACGGCGATTCACCCAGATCGAGCACTCGTGCGCCGGGATCAGCCCTCGCACCCTCGCGGAGCGCCTGCGCGGGCTGGAGGCCGAGGAGATCGTGATCCGCCGCAGCTACTCCGAGTCGCCGCCCCGGGTCGAGTACGAGCTGACCGAGAAAGGCATCGCGCTCCTTCCGCTGATCGCAGAGATGCGCCGCTTCGGCCACGACTGGCTCGGCTGCGGCGTCCACGGCGCCTGAGGTGGGCACGTATCCGCGAGTGAAGAAGCGTATCGCGGATTCGTGCCCGCCTCACGCGCCTCATGCTTCTTGCCACGCTGCGCGTGGATCCTGAAGTCGGGAAGGCGGGAGGGAAGCCGCGATGGAAGAGCGTATCGCACCTTCCCTCCCGCATCTGCTTACAGCACGCTTCGCGTGGGGTTCCCTGCGACCCCTCCCTCGTAACCTCGCAAAGCGCGACCGCGCGATCCTCAATCGCGCTCGCCCCACACCCGCACGAGCTCGACGACCGTCGCCGCTGCGGCGGCCATGTCCTGCACGCTCGCCCACTCGCGCAGCGAGTGGTAGTTCTGTCCCCCGGTGAAGACGTTCGGCGTCGGTAGTCCCATCTCCGAGAGACGGGCGCCGTCCGTGCCTCCGCGGATGAGCGAGCGGACGGGCTCGAGCCCGGCGCGGCGGATCGCCTCCTCCGCCGCCGCCACGACCCGTGGATGCGCGTCGATCACGGCCCGCATGTTGCGGTAGGTGTCCTTCACCTCGACCTCGACGCGGGCCCGCGGTTCCCGCTCCTCGATCGCGGCGGCAAGACGCCGCACGAGCTCGGTGTGCTGGTCGAGCAGCACGTCGTCGTGGTCACGCACGATGAGGGTGACGACGGCGTCCTCCACCGAGGCGGTCATGCGCGACGGGTGCACGAAGCCCTCGCGCCCCTCGGTCGTCTCGGGTGAGAGGGAGCCCTGCGGCAGCGACGCCACGAACTCCGCGGCGAGCTTGACGGCGTTCACGAGCTTGTCCTTGGCAGTCCCCGGATGGGCACCGCGGCCGCGGATCGTCACGCGCACCTGACGGGCCGAGAAGGTCTCGATCTCGAGCTCGCCGAGGCCCGAGCCGTCGAGCGTGTAGGCGGCCACGGCACCGAACGCCTCGATGTCGAAGTGATCGGTGCCACGCCCGACCTCCTCGTCGACCGTGAACGCGACCCGCACCGTCGCCCGCGGCTCCTTCGTCTCACGGAGGTAGGCGACGGCCGACATGATCTCCGCCACACCGGCCTTGTCGTCCGCGCCGAGCAACGTCGTCCCATCGCTCGTGACGATGTCGTGGCCGACTCTCTCGGCGAGCGCCGCCTCCTCCGCGGGGTCGATCACCTGACTCGGGTCGCCGGGGAGTACGATCGGCCCTCCGGCGTAGTCCTCGTGAACGATCGGAACGACGCCCCCGCCGGGTGTCTCGGGTGTCGTGTCGACGTGGGCGATCAGCCCGATCACCGGCGCCCCCGGCGTGCCCGGCAGCGTCGCGAACACGTAGCCGTGCTCCGTCAGCTCGACGTCGGCGAGGCCGAGCTCGCGCAGCTCGCCGGCGAGCAGGCGCGACAGATCGATCTGCTTCGCCGTGCTGGGATACGCCGCTGCGCCTTCCTCCGCTTGCGTGTCGATCCGGACGTAACGGAGAAAACGCTCCTGTACCGCCTCGGACAATTCGGCCGCGAGCGGCGACGAGAACGGGGCACTACCCAAGGCGGGCGAGATGTCGGTAGAGGGCGGCAGCGGCTTCGATCCCGAGCGGCAGGTACGCCGCCGGAATGCGCTCGTTCGGCGAATGGATATTGGACTCGTTGAGGGCAAACCCCGTCAGCACCGTCGCCACGCCACGCGCGGCGAGCTCTGAGACGAGCGGGATCGCACCGCCCGAGCGCACGAGCAGCGGACGGACGCCCATGACCTCCTCGAAGGCATCGAGGCCGAGCAGCACCGCGGGCGCGTCGGCCGGGATCAGTCCCGGAGGCGCGGCCGAGAGCATCGTGATCTCGAGCTCGGTGCCCTCGGGCGCGGCCGCGCGAAGCAGCGCCTCGAACGCCGGTGCGATCACGGCAGGATCCTGGTTGCCCACGAGACGGATGGACACGTTCGCACGAGCAGCGACGGGAATGACCGTCTTCTGGAGCACGGGCGAGCCACCCTCGAGCCCGTGCACGTCGACGGACGGCTCGGCCCAGGTGCGGATGTAGAACTCGTCGCCCGCAGCCGGGTCGGCCGGCCGCGAGCCCGCGGCAGCGATCTCGGCTGGGCCGGCGGGAAGCAAGGCCCAGGCGCCGAGCTCGGCGTCGGTCGGCGCGACGATGCCGGCACGCAACGGGTCTGGCAACCGCCCGTCGCGGGGAAGCACGGCCGAGAGCGTCTGCGTCAGGGCGTGCATCGCGTTGAGCGACGCGCCGCCGTACATGCCCGAGTGGAGGTCGCGACCGCCGGTTCGCAGCTCGACGTGGAAGTAGCAGAGCCCGCGCACGGCGATGTTGAACCCCGGCACGTCGCGTTCGACCATGCCGCTGTCGAAGACGATCGCGGCGTCTGCACCACGCTCGTCGGCTGCGACCCAGTCGACGATCGAGTGACCGCCGATCTCCTCCTCGCCGTCGCACGCGAAGCGGAGGTTGACCGGCAGCTCACCCGCCGCTGCGAGCAGCCTCAGCCGCCTTCAGCAGCATGAAGAGCTGCCCCTTGTCGTCTGCGATGCCGCGGGCATAGAGCCAGTCGTCGCGCTCGACGAGCTCGAACGGCGCCGACTCCCAGAGGTCGAGCGGGTCGGGCGGTTGGACGTCGAAGTGCCCGTAACAGAGGATCGTCGGCGCCTTCTCGGGGCTCTGCGAAGCACGCACCTCGCCCACGACGAGCGGCCGCTCGCCCCAGGGGATCACCTCCGCGGTACCGCCGGCCCGGCGAAGCCGGCCCGCAACCCACTCCGCGGCCGCCGCGACGTCGGCCTGGTGGGCCGGGTCGGCACTGACCGACGGGATCGCGATCAGCTCTGCAAGCTCGGCGACGAGCGACGTCGAAAGAAGGGAGTTCCACGGCCGCGAGAGTCTATCCCCCGTCACGACCCCGACGCCCGGCTGAAGCCAGGCATCCCACCCGGCAGCGCAACCCCGACGCGGACGGCGGGTGTCCGGTTTCAGCCGGAAGGCAGGGTGAAAGGGTGCTTGCTGGAGGGACGTCCAAGGCGAAGGGAGGGGTCACGGGGAACCGCAGGTTCCCGGCTTCAGGATCCACGCGAAGCGTGGCAACAAGCAATGCGTCGCGTAGGCGGGCACGAATCCGCGATACGCTCCTCCCCCGCGGATTCGTGCCCGCCTACGCGACGTCCCGCACGTTGTTGGCCTCCGCCAGCGCACGCAGCTTCTTCAGGCTCTGGTGCTCGATCTGCCGGATGCGCTCGCGCGTCACGTTGAACGTGCGCCCGACCTCGTCCAGTGTGCGCGGCTGCTGGCCGTCCAGCCCGTAGCGAAGCTCGAGCACGGCGCGCTCGCGCGGTGACAGCGAGCCGAGGATCGAGCGCAACGCCTCTCGACGGAGCGTCACCTCGGCAGCCTCGTCTGGCAGCAGCGCCGTCACGTCGGTGAGGAAGTGACCGAACTCCGATTCGTCGTCGTCGCCGACCGGCTTCTCCAGCGAGACGGGGGTCTGCGCCGACCGTCGGATCTGCTCGACCTCCTCGACGGTGAAGTCCAGGTCGAGCGCGATCTCGGGGATCGTCGGCTCCCGGGCGAGCTCGGCGCGGAGCTTGCGCTCCGAGCGGTGGATCTTGTTGAGCTTCTCGACCACGTGCACCGGCATCCGGATCGTCCGGCCCTTGTCGGCGATGGCGCGGGCGACGGCCTGGCGGATCCACCAGGTGGCGTAGGTGGAGAACTTGAACCCCTTGCGGTAGTCGAACTTCTCGGCGGCGCGCACGAGGCCGATCGTCCCCTCCTGGATCAGGTCGAGGAAGGGAAGCCCCTGATTGCGGTACCGCTTCGCGATCGAGACGACGAGGCGCAGGTTTGCCTCGACCATGGCCTGCTTGGCTGCGTGCTCACCGAGCTCGATCCGCTTGGCGAGCTCGACCTCCTGCGCCGCCGTGAGGAGCGGCACCTTGCCGATGTCCTTGAGGAAGAGCTGCAGGGTGTCGGTCGAGATCTCCGCCTCGGCAGCCCATTCCTTCTCGGCGTCTGCGTCACTCTGCTCTGCTCCGACGACGTCGACGGACGCCTCCTCGAGGGCGGTGTAGAACTCGTCGAGCTGGGCTGCGTCGAGATCGAGCTCGTCGAGCGCGAGCGCGATCTCCTCGGCATCGAGCTTGCCGGCGCCCTTGCCCGACTCGAACAGTGTGCGCACCTCGAGCAGGTCGAGCACGCCCGCGCTGATGGGAGCCTGCGTCGTGCCCGTCGTATCAGCTGTGCTCAGAACCGCCCCCTTGTCGTCGCACTGGGGTGACCGTAGCCGTGCACGCGCCCGCCGTCAAAGATACCGCCACGATCAGATTCCCGCTGCGCGCAGCTCGTCGAGGTAATTCTTCGCGACTCCGGCGAGCGGCGAGCCGGGATCGACGGTCTGGACGAGGCGAAGCTGACGCCGAGCCTCCTTCACCTGCCCTGACCAGAGCAGCAGCAGGCCGAGGTGGAACCGCACCGTGGCGGCCTTCGGAAAGGAGCGCGAGAGCGGCCCGAGCTGCGAGAACGCGCGGGCCGGCTGGGCCTTGTCGAACAGGCCGACAGCGGCTGCGACCCGCGCTTCGGGGTTGCCGGGCGCGAGTCGCGCAGCGTCGGCGTAGACGCGCTCCGCGGAGCGTTGCCGGCCGAGCCGTTGGAGCGCGACACCGTAGAAGAGGCGATCGGCGACCGTGCCGCGGCCGGCACGACGTTCGAGGGCCGCGAGCTGAGCGGGTGGCGCGAGCCGGCGGACGGCTGCCGGCGCCTGTGCGACGGGGACGAAGATCGGCAGGTTGCGGGCGAAGTCGGGGTGGAGCAGGTTGCCGGCCGTGACCGCGTACGCAGTGTCCGGCTCGAGGTCGGCTGCAGCCTGCCACGCCTCCTTGGAGCCCTCCTCACCCGCCCAGAACTGCGCGATGCCGAGGTTCAGCTGCACGGCGGCGCTCTTCGGATGGAGCCCGGACAGCTGGGTCAGCCGCGCGACCGTTCCGTCGGGCCAGCGGCTGAACGAGGCGCCGATCCGCGCCTCGAGCGAGTCGTGCCGGGCGAAGAGCCTCTCGGCAGCGGCGCGCTTGCCGGCCTCGTACAGGCGTTGCCCCTCGCGCAGGTCGACCGCCTCCGGGTCGACCCGAACGCCGAGATCGAGCGAGAGCGGCGGAGCTCCGGCGCGCACCTTCGGTCCTTCGGCCACGACGCCGACCGGGTCGCTGCTCGTCGCGGCGGTGATGCCTGCGACGGCAGCCCCGACGACGAGCGCCAACACGGCGACGACGACGATCGTGCGGGTGCGCGCGCTCACGAGTGAACGGTAGCCGTGAACAGCGGTCTCGCTCGCGCGAGAGGGATTTCCCCCGGGGGCGGCGGCCACAACGAGCAGGACGCTATACTCTGGAAAGTAATGGCGACGTACAGAGAGCTGCTGGCACAGGTCAAGGCGGAGATCGACGAAGTGTCCTCGTCGGACGTTCTCGGGCGTCTCGACGATGCCGACCGGCCGCTCCTCCTCGACGTCCGTGAGCAGGACGAGTGGCAGGAGGGCCACCTGCCGGGCGCGGTGCACATCCCCCGCAGCAATCTCGAGTCGCGCGTCGAGACGCTCATTCCCGACAGGTCGCGAGAGATCGTCGTGTACTGCGCCGTCGGTGCGCGCTCCGCCTTCGCGGCCAAGTCGCTCACCGAGCTCGGATACGACAACGTCGTCTCGATGGCCGGCGGCTTCACCGACTGGAAGCGCAACGGCTACGACTTCCAGACGCCGCGCACGCTCAGCCCTGAGCAGCGCGCGCGCTACTCCCGCCACATCCTGATTCCCGAAGTCGGCGAGAAGGGACAGCAGCAGCTTCTCGACGCCCGCGTGCTCCTGATCGGAGCTGGTGGCCTCGGCTCGCCGGCGTCGCTCTACCTCGCCGCGGCCGGAGTCGGGACGCTTGGCATCGTCGACGCCGACACGGTCGACGACTCGAACCTCCAGCGTCAGATCGTCCACTCGATGAACACGCTCGGCGAGCCGAAGGTGCTGTCCGCAAAGCGCACGATCGAGGCCCTCAACCCCGACGTGAACGTCCTTGCCTATCAGGAGCGCCTGACCTCCGAGAACGTCGAGCGCATCTTCGCGGACGGCTGGGACGTGATCGTGGACGGTGCCGACAACTTCCCTACGCGCTACCTCGTGAACGACGCCTCCGTCTGGCACGACATTCCGGTCGTGCACGGCTCGATCTACCGCTTCGAGGGCCAGGTGACGGTCTTCGACCCGCACGCCGGCCCCTGCTATCGCTGCCTCTACCCCACCCCGCCGCCGCCGGAGCTCGCGCCGAGCTGCGCGGAGGGTGGCGTGCTCGGCGTGCTCCCTGGCATCATCGGCTCACTCCAGGCGAGCGAGGCGCTGAAGCTCATCGTCGACGCCGGCCAGACGCTGACCGGCCGCCTGCTCCTGTTCGACGCCCTGCACACGACCTTCGACGAGGTGTCGGTGAAGAAGGATCCGGGCTGCCCCGTGTGCGGTGACTCCCCCACGATCACCGAGTACGTCGACTACGTCGAGTTCTGCTCGGGAGGACCCTCGGGTGCGCCGCATGAGCAACGGCCGGTGCACGTATGACCGTTGTGCGCATTCCACCAACCCTGCGCGCCGAGGTCGGTGGCGAGCGCCAGGTCGAGGCCGACGGCGACACCGTGCGCGCGGTGCTCGAGAATCTGGTCGCACGTCATCCCGCGTTGGGGACGCAGATCTTCAACGACGGCGAGATCGCGACGTTCGTCAACGTGTACCTCGGTGGCGAGGACGTCCGGACGCTCGACGGACTCGACACCGCCGTCGCGCCGGGACAGACGGTGATCCTGCTGCCCGCGATGGCGGGCGGGTCGACGCCGCCGCGGTCGCTGCCCGTCGTCCGCTCACTGCTCGACCTCGTCGGCAACACGCCGCTCGTCGAGCTGTCGCGGATCTCCCCGAAGCCCTCCGTCAAGATCTACGGCAAGCTCGAGGGCCAGAACCCGACGGGCTCGATCAAGGACCGCGTGGCGAAGTCGATGATCGAGGCGGCCGAGGCAGCCGGCGAGCTGGCTCCGGGCCGGCACCTCCTCGAGCCGACGTCCGGCAACACCGGGCACTCGCTGGCGATGATCGCAAAGCTGAAGGGCTACCCGCTCACCTGCGTCATGCCCGAGAACGCGACGGAGGAGCGCATGCGCATGCTGCGGCTCTACGGCGCCGAGATCGTGCTCTCACCCGGTGCCGAGGGCTCGAACGGCGCCGTCCGGCTCGCACTCGAGCTCGCGGAGCGCGACTCGAAGTACTTCATGCCGTTCCAGTACGCGAATCCCGCCAACCCGCGGGCCCACTACGAGGGCACCGGAGCCGAGATCGCGGAGGCGCTCGATCGGGTCGACGTGCTTGTCGCAGGGCTCGGAACCGGAGGCACGCTGATGGGCGCCGGCGAGCGGTTGCGCGAGTCGTTCCCGGACATCGTCATCGCAGCAGCCGAACCGCTTCCCGGCGATTCTGTGATGGGATTGCGCTCGCTCGACGACGGGTACGTTCCGCCGATCCTCGACGTGACGAAGCTCGACCGCAAGGTACTCGTCTCGAACGAAGAGTCGGTGCGCGCGGTGCGGGCCCTCCTCGACCTGGAGGGGATCTTCGCCGGCGTCTCGTGCGGTGCCGCGATCCACGTGGCGCGCAAGATCGCCGAGGAGATGGACGAAGGCGTGATCGTCGTGATCCTCACCGACGCAGGCTGGAAGTACATCTCCGCGGACTTCTGGGAGGCCCCGGACGAGGACCTCGCCGAGTCCATGGAACGCACGATCTGGTGGTAGCGCACCCGTGGTAGTGCCCGCGGAC
This sequence comes from uncultured Thermoleophilia bacterium, assembly GCA_963792455.1. Taxonomy (GTDB): domain Bacteria; phylum Actinomycetota; class Thermoleophilia; order Gaiellales; family Gaiellaceae; genus Gaiella. The sequence goes on along the minus strand of CAWBWA010000010.1, from coordinate 434,447 downwards.
GTTCGTGCGGCGCTGGTCGCGCATGCCAACGCGGAGCTGCCGAACGAGGCGTGCGGTCTCGTCCTGTTCGAGGACGAAACCGCCGTCGAGTACGTGCCGGGTCGCAACGCCTCCCCGTCGCCCTACCACTTCGAGCTCGAGATCGATCCCCTCGTCTGGGCCGACCTCAACGACCGCGAGGTCGTGCAGGCCGTGTTCCACTCACACGTCTCGTCACCTCCACGGCCGTCGCGAACGGACGTGCAGAACATCGGCCTCTGGGCGGGGCAGCCGTATCTGATCTACACGCTCCGCACCGACGAGCTCGCCGCCTGGCGGATCGTCGACGGGACGATCGAGGCTGTGCCACTGCAGTAGGCGGAAAGCCGGTGTCCGGCTTCAGCCGGACACCGGGCGCATGTCCTACTTGACGGTGAACGAGCCCTTCATGAACAGGTGCGGATCGCACACGAACTTGTAGGTGCCCTTCTTCAGGTTCACGGTGAACGTCTTCACGCCGACCGCGGGGACGCTCGTCTTCACGTTCACTCCCGGCCCCGTGAGATGGAAGTTGTGAGCGCTCGACTTGTCGGCGATCACGAGCTTCGCCATGCCGGGCTTCGTCGGCTTGGTCGACATCGAGATCGTGAATCCCGGGCCGACGGTGCCCTTGTAGGTCGGGGTGGCGGCCAGGGCCGGCAGCGCGACGGCGAGCGCGGTGCCGAGCGCGGCTGCGAGGGCGATCCACTTCATTGTTCTCCTTGGTCTGGGGGCGGTTGCACCAGTGTTCTACGAGCGTAGCCACCAAGTGGTTTGTGGCGTCAGAGCTTCACGGTCTGGCCACCGGCAGCGGACCTGAACAACGCATCGATCGTTCTGACCTGACCGAGGGCGTCCGCGCGTCCGAGGAGCGGCGGCCGCTCACCGCGAATCGCGGCATTCAGATCCTCGAGCTCGAGCCGGTAGGGATTCGCTGCCTCGACCTCGATGCGCTCCACCGTATCGCCCTTTCGCAACTCGATCACCGGCTCCTGACAGTGCCAGGGGTCGTCGAGGAAGAGCGAGCCCTCGGTCCCGATCGCCTCCAGCTCGTCGCGGTTCGGGAGCGAGGTGCCGCAGTCGAACAGCGCGGTGACGTCGCCGGGAAATCGCAACAGGCCCGTGAACACCCAGTCGGTGCCGCTCGACCCGATGTGCGCCGCCCCGACGACGGACTCCGGCTCACCGCCGAGCAGCCGGGCGCCGCTGACGCAGTAACAGCCGACGTCCATCAGCGCACCGCCCTCGACGTCGGTGCGCAAGCGGATGTTGCCGGCATCGTAGAGTGAGTAGCCGAACGCCGACCGGATCACGCGCAGCTCGCCGATCGCTCCCGACGCGACGAGCTCCGCGAGACGCGCCGTCTGCGGGTGGTGCCGGTACATGAAGGCCTCCGACAGGTGCAGCCCCGTCGCCTCCGCGGCGTCGAAGGCCCGCTCGACGTCGGCGACGTGCCGGCTGAAGGGCTTCTCGCAGAGCACGTGCTTCCCGGCCTCGAGCGCCCGGATCGACCACTCGCTGTGCATCGTGTTCGGCAGCGGGATGTAGACCGCCTCGACGTCCGGGTCCGCGAGCAGCTCGTCGTAGGTCCCGTAGGCCCGTTCGATGCCCCACGTGCGGGCGTACTCCTGGGCGCGCGAGAGGTCGCGGCTGCCGACCGCGACGACCTCGACGTCGTCCGACTCGGCCGCGCCCGCGAGCAGCTTGCGGTTGATGTCGGCCGTCGAGAGGATTCCCCATTTCACTGCCATCGTCTACCCCCAGCTCGTCTCGGTCATGGGCCTGAATGCCACCTCGAGGATCCGGTGGCCACGGGGACGCGTGAGCACGAAGAGCACTGCCTCGGCCACGTCGTCCGCGGACATCATTCCCGCAAGCTCGGGCATCTCGGGTGTCCGGCCGCGCCCCTCCTCCATCGCGAAGTCGGTCGCGACGCCGCCGGGGCAGACGCTCGTGCAGCGGATCCCCTGCGGGCGGAGCTCGTGGTCGAGCGCCCGGGTGAAGCCGACCTGCGCGAACTTGGAGGCGCAGTAGACGGCCTCGAACGGAAGCCCGCGGCGCCCTGCTTCCGAGGCCACGGAGACGAAGTCGCCTGCACCCCGGGCGATCAGGTGCGGAACCGTCGCGGCCGCCGTGATGATGACACCGTTGGCGTTGACGTCCATCATCTCGTCGCTGAGCGTCGGATCGAGCTCGACGAACGGCCCGTAGGCTCCCACACCGGCGTTCGCGACGACGATGTCGAGGCCGCCGTGACGCTCCACCGTCGCCTCGACGAGCGCCGTGACCTGGCCGCGGTCACGGACGTCGGTCGGCCGGGCCACGGCGCCGGAGATGCCGAGATCGTCGCCGGAGCGCGATGCGAGCCCGAGCTTGACGCCCTGGTCGGCGAGCATCCGCGCCACGGACGCGCCGATGCCGCGGCTCGCTCCGGTGACGATTGCCACTTTTCCTTCGAGAGTCGTCATGGTGTTCGCTCCTTCACGGTTTCGAGTGCGGGATACAACGCGCGGAAGCGCGCATAGGTGTCGTCGTAGACCGCCTGCCAGGCGGGCTCGGGATCGACGGTGGTGCGCACGCGCACGCAGCGGCCGACGGCGTCGGGCACGTCGGCGAAGACGCCACCCGCAACGCCACCGAGGAGCGCGGCCCCGTAGGCGGAGCCCTCCTCCACCGCCGTGAGCTCGATCGGTAGGCCGAGCGCGGAGGCGACGATCTGCAGCCACAGCCCTCGGGCGCCACCGCCCGAGGCACGCGCCCGGTCGACGGGGCCGCCAAGCCCACGAACGAGCTCGAGCGAGTCGCGCAGGCCGAAGGCGACGCCCTCGAGCACGGCACGCACGAGCGCTCCGCGGTCGTGGCGGAGCTCGAGCCCCGTGAATGCGGCCCGGGCCGAGGGATCGGCATGGGGCGTGCGCTCGCCCGCCAGGTAGGGCGCAAAGAGGAGGCCGTCGACGCCGGGGGCCCATGCCTCGGCCTCGACGACGAGGTCGGCGAACGACGTCTCCGGCGCGAGCCGGTCGCGCAGCCACTGCAGCGACCCCGCGGCCGAGAGCATCACGCCCATCGCGTGCCACTGGCCGGGCACCGCGTGGCAGAACGCGTGCACGCGGGCCTGCGGGTCGGAGGCGAATCCCGGCAGCGCCGCGAACACGACGCCCGAGGTTCCCAGCACGATCGACAGCGGGCCCGGACGGTCGATCCCCACCCCGACCGCAGCGGCGGCGCAGTCGCCCGCCCCGGCAGCCACCGGAATTCCCTGTGACAACTCGTCACAAGCGATCGTGAGGCCGGAGACCTCCGGCGACTCGAGCACGGGCGGTAGCCAGGCGGCCGGAATCTCGAGCGCGTCGAGCACCTCCGCCGACCACGTGCGACGGGCGACGTCGAGCAGGAGCGTGCCGGACGCGTCGGCGACGTCGGTTGCCCACTCGCCCGTGAGGCGGAGACGCACGTAGTCCTTCGGCAGCATGATGCGGGCGATGCGACCGTAGGAGTCGGGCTCGTGGCGGCGCAGCCAGAGGAGCTTCGGTGCCGTGAAGCCCGTCAGTGCGCGGTTGCCGGTGAGCGCGATCAGCCGCTCCAGGCCGATGCGCTCCTCGATCTCCGCGCACTCGGCTCCGGTGCGCTGGTCGTTCCAGAGAATCGCCGGCCGCACGACGCGGCCGGCGGCGTCGAGGGCGACGAGGCCGTGCATCTGCCCCGAGAGGCCGATCCCGGCGATCTCGCTCCCCGCTCCGATCCGAGCCCGTAGCTCGGCGAGCACCGCCCGCGTTGCGCGCCACCAGTCCTCGGGATCCTGCTCCGACCAGCCGGTGTGCGGCGTCGAGAGCGGATATCCCTGCTCGGCGACGCCGAGCACGCGTCCGTCGGGTGCCACGGCAATCGCCTTCACACCGGTCGTGCCGATGTCGAGGCCGACGAGCACTTCGGTAGGGTCAGCTGCCATGGAGGTCGTTCGCGTCGCGGAGGGGCTGTGGCGCTGGAGCACGCACTACGCGGAGTGGCGCCATGACGTCGGCTGCGTGTACTACGAGGCGCCCGACGCGGTCGTCCTGATCGACCCGCTCGTGCCGGAGGAGCCACCCGAGGCGGCACGGTTCTGGGAGGCGCTCGACCGGGACGTGCAGCGCGTGAACGTGCCCGTGCACGTCTACATCACGGTCTTCTGGCACGCCCGGAGCGCCGGTGAGATCGTACGTCGCTACGGCGGGCACCTGCACGTGACGAGCCGCGCCAGGGCCGCCAACGAGCGTCGCACCGGAGTCGTCGCGGAGGTCTTCCGTCCGGGTGACCCGCTGCCGGGCGAGATCGAGGCGCTCGAGACGGGCCGCGGGACGGAGGTCGTCTACTGGATCCCGCAGCACCGGGCTCTCGTGCCGGGTGACGTCATCCTCGGCGCCGACGGCGGCGGCCTGAGGTTGTGCCCGGAGTCGTGGCTCCCGGACGGAGTCGACCACGCCCGGCTGCGTGCGGCGCTCCAGCCTGTACTCGACCTGCCGGTGGAACGGGTGCTCGTGTCGCACGGCGAGCCCGTGACCGCGAACGCGCGGGCGAGGCTGGCCGAGGCCCTGGCGGGCGACTAGCTGCGTCACGGGGCGAGTGCCTCTCGCAGCGTCGCGACGGCGAAAGCGAGCCCGTCCTCCCGCGAGAGCAGCGGGTCCTCGTGCTCGATCGAGAGCGCGCCGTCGTAGCCGGCCCCGTGCAGCGCGTCGACCAGCTCCCGCCAGAAGGCGACGGGATGGCCTGCACCGACGGAGCGGAAGATCCAGCTCCGCTCGGAGGGGCGGTCGCCGCCGATCGGCTCGAGCACGCCGTTCAGGGCCAGCTGCTCCTGCTGGAAGCCCGTGTCCTTCGCATGCACGTGGAAGATCGCATCACCGAGCACACGGACGCACGCGAGGGGGTCCATCCCCTGCCAGAACAGGTGTGAGGGGTCGAAGTTCACGCCCACGGCAGCGCCTGCACGCTCGCGCAGCCGCAGCATCGACGCCGTGTTGTAGACCACGAAGCCGGGGTGCGGCTCGATCGCCACCCTGATCCCGAGCGCGCCGGCGAGCGCACCGGCCTCGCCCCAGTACGGGAGCACGCGCTCGTCCCATTGCCAGGCGAGCGTCTCCGGGTAGTCGTCGGGCCAGGAGCAGGTGACCCAGCTCGGCCGCAGCGAATGCTCCGACTCGCCCGGGCAGCCAGAGAACGTGATCACCGTGGGCACCGCGAGCTCGGCCGCGAGCCGCACCGTGTCCCGGTAGGCACGATCGGCGGTCGCCGCGATCTCGCGGTTCGGATGCAGTGGGTTCCCGTGGCACGACAGCGCCGAGATCTCGAGCCCTCGCTCGGCCACGAGCGCGAGGAAGCGGTCGCGCGCCGCCGCGTCGGCGAGGAGCTCTGCCGGACGGCAATGGGAGCTCCAGGGAGCCGACATGATCTCGACGGTCGCACAGCCCGCCGCGGCGGCGGCGTCGAGCGCCTCCTCGAGCGTGCGGTCGGCATACAACGCCAGGAAGAGGCCGATCTTCATCCTGCGAGCACCTCCTGGAGGTGGACGGGCCGGCGCTCCTCGGTCGAGCGGGCGAGCGCCAGGATCGCACAGAGGCTGCGCAGGTTGTCGGCGGCGGAGCACTCGGGCTCGTCACCGGCCGCGAGAGCCCGCCGCAGCTCCGCCAGCACCCCGAGCCGGTCCAGCGCCCGCACCGGGGGCAGCGGAACGCGCCGAGCAGGCTCGCCGTGCTTCCCGAACCTCACCGTTCCGCGCAGCGCGTCGTCGACGCCGTCCGACCACGTCGCACGCCCCCGTGAGCCGAGCAGCTCCCAGTCGCCGTTCCACGACGTCTGGGCGAGGGGCTCCGCCCACGTTCCCTCGTACGACACGGGTGTGCCGTCGTCGAGCGTGAGCAGCGCCTCCACCGTGGGGTCGTGCCTGAACGGCCCGTCGGGAGCGCCCCAGCTGCGCGCATCGACCTCCACCACCTCGGTGCCCGTGATCATGCGAAGCATGTCGACGTGGTGGATCGCCATGTCGAGCAGGTACGGGTGCGGCATCCGGCCACGCCAGTCGCGCCGGGAGACCCAGGCGTCGCGCAGGTCGCGCCGGCACGAGATGCGGATCCCGAGAAGCGAGCCGAGAGCGCCCGTCCGCACCAGATCACGAAGCGCCCGCGACTGCCGCCGGAAGCGGTAGTTCTGCGACACCACCGCATCGCGCCCCGCCGCGGCCGCCGCGGTGGCGATCGCCTTTCCGTCGTCGAGTGTGAGCGCGAGCGGCTTCTCGACGATCACGTGGCAGCCCTCCGCAAGCGCAAGCTCGGCGAGCGGACGGTGCGTCGACGGCGGCGAGGCCAGCACGACGACATCCGGTTCCGCCACCCGCAGCGCCCGGCCGAGGTCGCGGAACGCGGGCACCTGCAGGTCCTGCTCGGCCCAGGCCCGGCCCGCTGCGCCCGCGTCGGCGACGCCGACGAGGCTGTAGCCGGGAGCGGTGGCGATCAGCTCGGCCCAGCTGCGACCCCACAACCCGACGCCAACGTGAACGACCCGCAGCCGGCTCATGCCACCCGTTCCGGCCCGGACGACAGGCTGAAGCCTGTCGCCGGCGCGGCGTCCGGCTTCAGCCGGTCGTCCCGGCTCACGACTCATCCCCAGCGCCACCGCCCCGCAAAGTCGACACGGGGCGTCTCACGCGCACACCTCGCGCACGACGGCGAGGTACGCGTCGTGGCAGCGCTCGAGCGAGGCGAGGTCGATCCACTCGTCGACGCCGTGGATGTCACCCACGACCGGGCCGAAGACGACGGTCGGGATACCGGCCTCGGCGAGCAGCGCGGAGTCGGCCCAGAAGGCGACGCCGCCGACCGCGTCGTGGCCGAGGTGCCGGTGCAGGGCGGCGACGACCGGAGCATCGGACGCTGTCTCGAACGGGCCGCGGTGGAAGGGCAGGCGCACGGTCGCCCCCGTGCCTGCGACGATCTCCTCCAGCTCGGCCAGCACGTCGTCGAGCGTCTCACCGGGAATCGTGCGGCGCTCACCCTTCAGCAGGCAGCCCGCCGGATAGCTCGAGTACTCCTGCCCGCCTTCGATCACCGATGCGTGCACGGAGCCGGTGCCGAGCAGCGGATGACCGGCTCCCGCGCGCAGCCGCCCGTCGAGCGCCGCGATCCCGGAGAGCACCGGGCCCATGGCCGCGATCGCGTCGATCCCGAGGTCGGGGCGCGAGCCGTGAGCCGCCCGCCCTACCGTCTCGACCTCGAAGGCGACGAAGCCCTTGTGGGCGACCGCGACCACCTCCTCGGTCGGCTCGGTCACGATCGCCGCATCGGCGGTCGTACGGCGCACGAGCGCCTCGGTGCCGAGGCTGCCGACCTCCTCGTCGGCGACGGCCGCCACGATCACGTCGCCCCGGAAGCCCTCACGCACGGCTGCGGCGCCCACGAGCATGCTCGCAGCGAGCGATCCCTTCATGTCGCCCGCCCCCCGCCCGTGCAGGCGGCCGTCACGCACGACGGGCGTGAACGGGCGCTCCACCCCGGCGACGCCGACCGTGTCCATGTGCGCGTTCAGGAGCAGGGAGCGGCCGCCACCCGTCCCGCGCGCGACGCCGACGACGTTCGGCCGGCCCGGGAGCAGCCTCGTAGAGATCGACCTCGAGCCCTGCCTCCTCGAGCCAGGCGGCGACGAAGGCCGCGATCTCGGCCTCCCCCACCCCGTCGGGTACGAGATCGGGGTTCGTCGACTCGATCGCGACCAGTCGCCCGGTCAGCTCCGTCAGCTCGTCGAGGACGCTACGCACCGAGCGCGGCGTAGACGATCTCGTAGGCGCGGACGGCGTCCTTCGTGCTCTGGGCCTCACGCAGCGCGGCGTCGTCGATCCTCGCCGCCACCGAGTCGATGAAGTTCCACTGCAGCACCGAGCGCTTCACGGCAGCGACGGCGTCCTCGGTGTACGGGTAGAGGTCGAAGCCGAGCCGCTCGCCGTTCGCGCCGTAGTTCGCCCGCCGCAGCTCGACCGCGAGCTCGAGCGTCTCCATGAAGGCGGTCGCGCCGACCATGTTGTCGTCGTCGAAGGTGCCCCAGCCGGAGTTCGCGTGCTGGTGGCCGAGCAGGCCCTCGGCGGCGAGCAGCGCGACGTACTCGCCCAGGTTCTCGCCGTTCATGATCAGGTGCTGCCAGTCCATGTTGACCTGGACGTTCGTGATCCCCTGCGCGCGCAGCGTGTGGATCACGTGCAGCGTCATGCCGATGTTGCGCATGAAGATCTTCATCGCCGGCTCCGAGTTCTTGTGCTCGAGGAACAGCTTCACGCCGTGCTTCGCGCACGTCTCCGCCGCCTCCGCGATGCCCTCGATGAACCACTCCCACGCCTGCGCGTACGAGGTCTGGAACGGGTAGTTGTAGCCCTCGATCCCGGGCCAGCAGATCATGTTCGCGCCCACGGCGCCGGCGAGGTCGGCCGTCTCGCGCGTCAGCCGGCGCGCCTCCGCCCGCGTCGCCGCGTCCGGTCGAGGTCAGCCCACCGCGCCCGAAGCGCGGATCCGTGTGCAGCCCCGTGCAGACCGCCGCGATCCCGTGGCCGTCGAGCGCCTCGCGCACCTCGTCCAGGTTGTCGGGATTCAGCTCGCCCGGATAGTGGAACTCGTAGTCGTCCATCAGGTCGCCGAGGCCCTCGACCGCACGGCGTACCTTGAACGCCGTCGACTCGTTCGTGTGCTCGGGCTGGTAGCCCATCGGCACGAACCGCGTGATCATGGGGCCAAGGGCCCAGATACCGAGTGACGTCTTCATCTGCGGGTTCTCCTCGCGGTCGTGGGGCGACTCGTAGTATCTCCGAATACCTAGGGCGTTGCGCCGCCGCCGTGTGACGGAGAATCGTGTCACACGGCTTTGGCGCCCCGCCTGACACCGACGGCGCTGCGCCGCCGAGGATCACCCGACGGAGAGGAGCGAACGCGTGAGCGATGGGCAGAGCGGAATCGGCGCGAAGCCGAAGGTCGACGCGGTCGGCGAGATCGAGGAGATCGGGATCGGCATGCTCGGCTACGCCTTCATGGGCAAGGCCCACTCGAACGCGTTCCGCAAGATCGCGTACATGACCTGGCCGCCGCCGCTGCTGCCGAGGCTCGTGGCGATCGCCGGCCGGGACGAGGCCGCCGTGGCGGGAGCGGCGCAGCGCTACGGCTACGAGCGCTGGACGACCGACTGGCGGGACATCGTCAGCGACCCGGCGATCGGGCTGTTCGACAACGGCGGCCCGAACTCGCTCCATGCCGAGCCGACGATCGCGGCCGCCGAGGCCGGCAAGCACGTCCTCTGCGAGAAACCGCTCGGCCGCGACGCCGACGAGAGCTACGACATCTGGCAGCGCGTGGCGGCAACGGGCGTCAAGCACCTCTGCGCCTTCAACTACCGCTTCGTCCCCGCCGTCCGGCTCGCCCGCGAGATGATCGAGGCGGGCGAGCTCGGCGAGATCCGCCACTTCCGCGGCCGCTACCTGCAGGACTGGGGCGACGACCCGTCGCTCGACAGCTGGCGCTTCGACGCCGCCGCGGCCGGCTCGGGTGCGCTCGGAGACCTCGGCGCTCACGTGATCGACCTGGCACGTTTCCTCGTCGGAGACATCGCGACGGTCTCGGGGCTCGTCCACACGTTTCTCCCGGGGCGCGAGGTCGACGACGCGATCGAGGCGGCCGTCGGGTTCGAGAACGGTGCCGTCGGGACGATCGAGGCGACGCGGTTCGCACTCGGCCGCCGCAACGCCTTCCAGTGGGAGATCAACGGCTCCAAGGGATCGCTCGCCTTCGACATGGAGAAGCTCAACGAGCTCCAGGTCTTCCGCGCCGACGGCGACCGGGCGCGCGGCTTCAAGACCGTGCTCGTCTCCGAGGCCGACCATCCGTTCTGGGAGTTCTGGTGGCCGCCCGGGCACATCATCGGCTGGGGCGAGACGTTCGTCCATGAGATCCACCACCTGCTCGGCGCGATCGCGAACGACACCGACGTGGCGCCCTACGGCGCGACGTTCGAGGACGGCTACCGCGCGGCCGAGGTGTGCGACGCGATCGTCCGCTCGAGCGAGAGCGGACAGCGCGAGACGATCAGCTACCGCTGACGAACCGAAACGGCGTGGGGGTCAGGCCGAAGCCTGACCCCCACGGAAACGGAGTGGAGGTCAGGCTGAAGCCTGACCCCCACGGAAACGGAGTGGAGGTCAGGCTGAAGCCTGACCCCCACGCTCCTCTTTACCGGCCGGAGCGCTCCAGGCGCCGGCGCGAAACGGTATCGAGCGTCACGGCCGCCAGCAAGATGGCGCCCGTGACCATGTACTTGATCGACGAGCTGTAACCGAGCAGATCGAGGCCGTTCGCGACCGTCGCGATCACGAGGGAGCCCATGAGGGCGCTGATCACGCGGCCGCGGCCGCCGAACAGGCTCGTGCCGCCGATCACCGCGGCGGCGATCGCGTCGAGCAGCACCGTCCCGCCGCCCGCGTTGAGGTCGACAGAGCTCAGTCGCGAGGCGAAGATCACGCCGCCCATCCCGGCCATCGCGCCCGAGATCATGAACACCTTCATGCGGATGCCCGCGACGTTGATGCCGGCGCGCCGGGCGGCCTCGGCGCTCCCGCCGACCGCATAGACGTGCCGGCCGAACGTGGTGCGCTCTGCGACCCAGGTCCAGAAGACGAGCAGGATGATCACGATCAGGAAGGAGACGGGGAAGCCGCGCTCCTGGTTCGCCCAGTAGATCGCGCCGAACGCGATCACGGCGAAGCCGATCAGCCTGAGCGTCACGAGGACGAGGTTGTCCGTCCGGATGTCGTGGCGCCTCCTACTGATGACCCCGGAAAGCGTCGAGCCCACGAATAACAAGGTCGCAATCAGGGCGATGACGTAGCCGGCAGTGTCCGAGAAGAAGTAGTTCGAGACGTTGTTCACGAGCTCGTCGTCGATCGTGATCACGCCCGTATCGCCGATCGAGTAGAGGATCACGCCCTGCCAGAAGAGCAGCCCGGCAAGGGTCACGACGAACGACGGCACCCCGATCAGCGCGACGAAGCTCCCCTGGAAGAGCCCGATCAGCGCCGTGACGATGATCGCGACGATGATCGCGACGATCCCCGTCGTCTCGAAGCTCCCGTCGGGGAACTGCAGTTTCGCGACGACGACCCCTGCGATGCCGGAGACATAGCCGATCGAGAGGTCGATCTCACCGAGGAGGAGCACGAAGACGACACCGATCGCGATCGTCGTGACGCCCGCCATCTGCACCATCAGGTTGGTGAAGTTGCCGGCAGTGAGGTAGTTGCTGTCCTGCGAGTAGAAGAAGGCCACGATCAGGATCAGGCCGAGGATCACGGGCAAGGTGCCTGCATCGCCCGCCTTGATCGCCTCCCAGCGGCGCCTGGCGTGGTCGACCAGGCTGTTTCCGTCAGGCGACGTCTGGGCCTCGGCGGGGTGTCGACCGTGCTCTCGGGGGCGCTCATGCGTGCTCCTCATCCGTCGTCTGGCTGACTCCCGCAACCTTGGTCGGGACGCCTGCCGTGATGGCGTGCACGACCTCCTGCTGGGTCACTTCATTGCGGTTGAGCAATGCCGCGTTGCGCCCGAGGCGGAGCACCGTGATCCGGTCCGCCGCCTCGAAGATGTCGTGGAGGTTGTGCGAGATGAGGATGACCGCGAGGCCCTGACCGGCGAGTCGCTTGACGAGATCGAGGACCTGCCGGGTCTGGGCGACGCCGAGTGCCGCGGTCGGCTCGTCGAGGATGACGAGACGCGAGTTCCACATCACCGCGCGACCGATCGCGACCGACTGGCGCTGGCCGCCCGAGAGGCTCGCCACGGGCTGCCGGATCGAGCGGATCGTCGTGACCGAGAGCGACTTCAGCGTCTGGGCGGTCTTCGCCTCCATGACCGCTTCCTTGAGGCGCCAGATGATGTCCCGCTCCTCACGGCCGAGGTACATGTTCTGGACGACGTCGAGATTGTCGCAGAGCGCCAGATCCTGGTAGACGACCTCGATGCCCAGCTTGGCAGCATCCTTCGGCCCCGAGATCGAGACCTTCTTCCCCTCGAAGAGCACGTCGCCCTCGTCGATCGAGTAGATCCCCGCGAGGCACTTGATGAGGGTCGACTTGCCGGCGCCGTTGTCGCCGACGAGGGCCATCACCTCACCCGCCCGGACCTCGAAGTCGACGTCCTCGAGCGCACTCACGGAGCCGAAGCTCTTGTAGATGTTGCGCGCCTCGAGCATCGGAACCTCGGTGCTGGTGGAGGCGGGTTCAGCCGGAGCGATGGTCTCGGTCACGCGTGGTCTCCCTGTGTTAGCGGGTGGGGGGTCGCCTGCGCGACCCCCCACCGGAGGTACGTGATGCCTAGCAGTAGATCTTGTACGTACCGACGCACACCTCGGACTTCTTCAGCTGTCCGTCCGTGTACAGGAGGTTGATGTTCTTCTTCGTGATCCAGGTCGGCGTTGCGAGGAACGACGGCACGTTGCCCTTGCCGTTGTTCGTCGTACCGTTGGTCTTCGGCTTGCCGCCGGCGAGGATCGCGACCGCGACCGCGACCGCACCGTTCGCCTCGACCTTGGCGGGCTTGTAGACCGTGCCGGACTGCCAGCCCGAGATGATGTTCTGCGCACCCTGTGCCGTCGCATCCTGGCCCGACAGCGGGATTGCCTTCAGCTTCTTGGCCTTGAGTGCCGTGACAACGGCGTTCGCGAGACCGTCGTTCGCCGCCGCAACGGCGTCGATCTTGTTCCCGGTCTTGACGAGCATCTGCTCGAAGACGGTGCGGGCCTTCTGGTTGTCCCACTGTGGCACACCCTGATCCGGGCCCTTGGTCGCCTTGCCGGCCTTGATCAGCGGATCGAGGACGCCCGCGTAGCCCTGCTTGAAGAGCTTCGAGTTGTTGTCCGTCGGACCGCCGTTGAGATACGCGATGACCGGCTTCGTGCCTGACGTGAACAGGCCCTTGGAAACCATGGCCGCCTGCACGCCCTTGCCCATGAACTTGCCGACCGTGACGTTATCGAACGACACGTAGTAGTCCGCACCCTTGCAGCCGGTGTTGAGGCGGTCGTAGTCGATGACCTTCGCGCCGCGTGCCCGGGCGTTCGAGATGATCTTGCAGCCCGAGCCCGCGTCGAGGCTCGTCACGAGGACGACCTTGGCGCCGTTGGCGAGGCACTGGTCGGCCTGGGAGATCATTCTCTGTGCGTCACCCTCGGCGTTCACGACCGTGGCCGAGATGCCGGCCTTCTTGAAGGACGCTTTGAACGTGGGGGCGTCCTGCGTCTGCCAGCGAACCGATGACTTGGTGTCCGGCAGCAGGACGCAGGCCTTTGCCTCGGCCGCGGACTTGCTGCTCCCGGCGAACGCGGCCGTGACCGCGACGCTCACCGCGACGAGCGCGACGACGGAAGCAATGACGAATTTCTTCACGATAACTTCTCCTCCTGGTATGTGCCGCTATGGAGACGGCGGGACAACACTACAGCCCTCGGTAGCTGCGTTCACACGCGCGCAGCCGCCGAGGATTATGCACGAGCAGTTCGAGCGCTGCGGACACCTCCTTTCTCGTTCGTTCCGGCGCCGCCCCTGCAAAGCCAGCAGACCCTCGGACGTTGCCGAACACTCACGGTGAGAAAACCCTTTCCCGTGGCGCGTCCGCCCGCTCCGCGACGAGCCACGGCTCGGCCAGCACGGAGGTGAGCGTCAGCGCGGCCGCTCCGCGAACCGCGGCGCCGTCACCGAACTCCGAGGCACGCACCTCACACTCCGACCAGGCGGACGACAGGACCCGCTCCCGGAGCACCGCGCTCACGTCATCTGCCAGCCAGGGCGCGAGTGGCCCGAAGCAGCCGCCGAGCACGACGACGTCGACGTCGAACAGGTTCACAGCCGACGCGAGCCCGATTCCCAGGTAGCGGCCCGCCTCGGAAAGGCTCCGGATGACGGCCGGATCGTTCTTCTCTGCCCGGTGTACGAGCTCCTGTGTCAGGTTGCGCGCGCGGCGGCTCGCGCCCACGGCGATGCCCGCCCGCTCAGCGATCGCCTCCTGTCCCACGTAGGTCTCGAGGCAGCCGTTCGAGCCGCACTTGCACCGCGGCCCTCCGGGATCGACGGTGAGATGTCCGAACTCGCCGCCGTAGCCATGGGCACCGCGGAAGAGCTCGCCGTCGACGAAGATGCCGCCGCCGACTCCGACCTCGCCGAAGACACAGATGAAGCTCTGGCTGTCCCGCGCGACTCCCTGCCAGTGCTCGGCGAGCGCGGCCAGGTTGGCCTCGTTGTCCGCGCGAACGGGTAGACCCGCGAGACGCTCGGAGAGCTCGCTCGCGACGGGAATCTCCGACCAACCGAGGTTCGGGGCCCGGAGCAGCGTGCCCGACTGGGCCTCGACCAGGCCCGGCAGTGCCACGGCGGCGCCGGCGGCGACCAGATCCTCGGCAGTGACCTTCCGCACGGCCTCCTCGGCCATCCGCCCCAGGCGGCTCAGGACGGGGCCGGGCTTCGAGCGTCGGTTGTCGGTATGAACGTGCCGCTCGTACCGGATCGTTCCGGTCAGGTCCTCGACGCACACCGCCAGGTAGTCGACGTTGACCTCGAGGCCGATGGCGACGACCCGGTCCCCCAGCTCGAGCGTCTGCGCCGGCCGGCCGACCTGCCCCGGACGGGCGTCCTCGCCCGTCTCGCGGAGCAGGTCGAGCTCGATCAGCTCGCCCACGAGACTCGACACCGTGCCGCGCGTCAGGCCCGTCTCTGCAGCGACGCGCGCACGGGAGCGCGGCTCACCGCCGGCGATCTGCTGGAGCACGACGCCGAGGTTGGCGCGGCGCACGGTGGTCTGATCGGCACGAGAGGTCGGCTGGGAGCCGCGCTCGAAGCTCATGCGCGTGCTCGCGAAACAGGGGATGTCAGCGTCGACTCGGTCAACCCAGCGGCGGGTTTTGTATGGCCGTCGCACAAACTAAGGCAGTGGGTCGCCAATGTCAAGATCCGGTGAGCGCGAGAGACCAACCCGGACGACAGGCTGAAGCCTGTCGCCTCCTCACACCTCGTACACTCCCCCCGTGATCGCGGACGCGCACCTCGACCTGCTGCTCGAGCTCGGCTACCGTGAGCTCCGCTTCGGCGAGCGCGGGTCGTTCGCACGCACCTGGCTGCCGCTGCTCGAGGCAGGCGGCGTCGGCCTCCAGGTCTGCCCGGTCTTCGTCGAGCTCGAGCGCCAGCCGGAAGGCACGCTGCGCGAGGCGCTCGGTCAGGCGACCTGCCTCCTGAGGGCCGTGCGCGAGAGCCCCGACCGCCTGCTGCAGGTTCGCTCGGCCGCCGACCTCGGCGCGGTCGAGCGGGGCGAGCGGATCGGGCTGATGCTGTCGCTCGAGGGCGTCGAGCAGTTCGGCTACGAGCTCTGGCCCGCCGAGACGTTCTGGGAGCTCGGGATGCGGATGGCAGGGCTGACGTGGAATCGCCGCAACCCGTTCGCCGACGGTGCCGTCGAGGACGGCGGCCTCTCCCGCCTCGGCCGTGCCCTGGTCGACGAGCTCGTCGGGCTCGGGGTGATCCTCGATCTCGCCCACACCTCGACCCGGTCGTTCGCCGAGATCGTCGCCAGGATCGACGGGGCCCCGGTGATCTGCTCGCACGCCGGCTGCCGGGCGGTCAACGATCACCCGCGCAACCTGACCGACGATCAGCTCGGCGCGCTCGGTGACGCCGGCGGGCTATTCGGCCTGATGCTCCACCCCATTGCGATCGACCACCAGCGACGAACGCTCGACCGCGTCGTCGACCACCTCGAGCACGCGATCGACGTCGTCGGGCTCGACCGTGTCTGCCTCGGGCAGCGACTTCACGACGCGCCTCAGCAAGGTGTTGCCGCCGATGCCGATGCCGGCGGACGGCCTCATGCCGGAAGGCCTCGAGCCGGGAGCCGGCATCGACGGTCTCAAAGGCCCGGAGGACTACCCGGCGCTCCTCGCCGCGATGAGCGGCCGTGGGTGGAGTGAGGCCGACGTCGGCGCGGTCACCCGTGACAACCTGCTCGCGTTCCTGCGCCGCTCGCTGCCGTAGCGCGGCTGATGCCTGGCTTTAGCCGGGCGTCCGGGTTGCGCAGGGCCGGCTCAGCTCGAGCAGGCTCGCGCCGATCGCGCCGCCGAGGTCGCCGAGCTCGGCGAGCCGGTACACAGGGGTATCTTCGAAGAACGTGTGGGCGTTGGCGGCAGCCTCGATCCGCGCCAGCCAGTCGGGACCGAGACGCTCGCCGAGACCCCCGCCGATCACGACCGCCTCGACGTCGAGCAGGGTGACCGCGGTGCCGATGCCCACCCCGAGCGCCTGGACGGCGCGCAGGATCAGATCCTCGGCGACCTTGTCCCCTGCCTGCAGCGCCCGGAGCCAGACACCGCTCGTGAGCCGGTCACGGCCGCGCTTCTGCATCAGGTCGAACAGGATCGTGGGACGTTCCTTCGCAAGCTCGCGGGCCCGCTCCTCGAGCGCACCCCGGCCGGCATAGGCCTCGACACACCCGTCGAGCCCGCAGTTGCAGCGACGCCCTCCGGGCTTCGAGCACACATGGCCGATCTCGCCGGCCGACCCGCGTCCGACGAGATGCCTGCCGTCCATCACGATCCCGCCGCCGACCCCGGTGCCCCAGAAGACGCCGAGAAACGACTCGTAGCCGCGCCCCGCGCCGAATCGGCGCTCTGCCTCGACCGCGACGTTGACGTCGTTGCCGATCGTGACGGGCCGGCCCAGCTCGTCCGCGAGCGCCGGCCCGAGCCGAAACGGGGCATCCCAGCCGTCGATGTTCGCAACCTTGAGGACGGTGCCCGACTCGACGTCGATGGATCCGGGTGCCCCGACGCCGATCCCCGCGAGCCCCATCGGCTCGACTCCTGCGGCGTCGAGCGCCTCGCGCAGGGTTTCGGCAAGCTCGAGGACGACCGCTTCGGGGCCTCCCTTCCTGGGCGTCTCGCGCCGCGCTGCGCCGAGGACGGTGGACTCGCCGTCCGTCACCACCGCCTGGATCTTCGTGCCGCCGAGGTCGAGGCCGCCCTTCATCCTCGTCACGGGAGCCATCGCACGACCTCGTCGATCGGCCTGCGGTTCGCCCGCGCGCTCCACTCGGCGGCCGTATGCCGGCCGACGTCACGGGCCTCCTGCGGGAGCCCGAACGAGAGGACGATCACCGGCGTCTCGTCGTCGGCCGCACCGAGTACGCGGCGGGCGAGCTCGACATCCGAGATCCCGTTCGGGCACGAGGCGACGCCCTCGGCCCAGGCGGCGAGGAGCATGCTCTGCGCGGCGCGGCCGGCGTCGAACAGCACCGGGCCCTTGCCGCGGACGAGGATCGCCACGACGAGCCCGGCGTCGAGGACGTTCTCAGGCACGAAGACGGCGCGGGCGAGCTCCTCGATCCGAGATTCCCCGGTCGGGACGACGAACGTCCAGGGCTGGGAGTTCCGGGACGATCCCGAGAGCCGGCCGGCGTCGAGCAACCGGAGCGCGAGCTCGGGCTTCAGGGGCTCGGGCAGCGTGCGCCGCTCGTCGCGACGGCTGGCGATCGCGAGCAGCGTGTCCACCCCGGTAGCCTAGTCCGGATGGCGCACGCGGTCGACCAGGAGACGGTGAGCCTCCTCCGCTGGTTGCGTCGGCAATTGCGCCAGCCGACGCCGGAGCGCGAGCACCTCGAGGCTGCGGTCGCGAACGACGACCCGGCCGAGGCACGGCGACTGCTCACGGTCTACGACTTCGGGGATGCGCAGCGCAGGCACGTCGAAGGGCTGATCGACCGCTGGGAGGCAAGCCGTGGCCCGCGCTGACAACGAGGCTCTTGTCCGCCGGATCTTCGACGCGTTCGCGCAGAAGCGCGGCTTCGCGCTCCGCGACGTCTTCGCCCACGACGCCACCTGGATCGTCCCCGGCAGCGGCACGATGGCAGGCACGTTCACCGGCCGCGAGGAGATCTTCGAGTTCCTGGGGCGCCTGCCGAAGGAGACGGACGGCACCTATGCATCGTCGCTGATCGACGTCCTGGCGTCCGAGACCAGAGCCGCCGCGCTGTATCGTGCGAGCGGCGAGCGAAACGGACGCCAACTCGACCTGGACCAGGTGTTGTTGTTCCGGATCGAGGATGGGCTGGTACACGAGGTGCTGGCGCTGCCGAGCGATCCCACCGTCTTCGATTCGTTCTGGGACTGAGGTGGATCAGCCCGCCCGTGCGAGCGACTCGGTCAGCAGCCGCGCCAGCTCCCTGACCCGAGGCTCCGCGAGTATCGCGTCGTGATCGCCCGGCACGAGGTGCACATCAACCCCCTCGAGGGCCAGTCCACGCCAGTCGGCCGACGGGTCGCACGAGTAGGTCGCCGTCTCGTCCGCGGCCAGAAAGAGGGTGGCACGCCCCGGGAAGGGCTTCGGCGCGTAGAGGGCGAACGCCCCCGCGGTCGTGTGAGGCACGTCACCGGCATCGTTGCGGAAGTGCGGCAGGCGACCGAGGAGGGCGGTCACCCGCGGCGCGAGCCGACTTCGGAGATACGGAGCGATTCGCGTGCCCTTGTGCAGGACGTATCGCGTCCCTTCGCGGGCACGCATCGCGCGCGCCCGAGCAAGGTGGCCGCGTACCAGCCCGACGAATCCGTGCGAGCGCCGGTAGCGCCTCCGTGCTGCCGGAGACACGAGTTGCGGGAAGTCGTAGGCACTGATCCCGATCAACGCCAGGAGCTCGACTTCCTCGCCGAGCTCGTGTAGCTGCTGCGCCACCTCGAAGGCGACGACACCGCAGACACACCAGCCGCCGAGTCGATACGGTCCCGAGGGCTGGACGGCACGGATCTCGGTCAGATACCCCGCCGCCAGAGCCGGGATCCGATCGACGCCTGTCATCGACTGAAGACCCCAGACCGGCTGATCATCGCCGAGGTGTCGAGCGAGGTCGGCGTAGTGTCCCGGGCCGATCTCGTCGCTCACGAGGAAGAGAGGAGGGCGGGCGCCCAAGCTCTGGATCGGAACGAGCGCAGGAACGAGCGCGGGCTCGTCGGTGCTGCAAAGGAGGCGGGCAAGCTCCTCCACCGTGGGAGCGCGGAGGAGCGTTGCCGCAGGGAGGTTCCGGCCTGTCTCGGCGCCGAGCTGAGCACAGACTTCGGCAGCAGCGAGCGAGTCCCCACCCAGGTCGAAGAAGCTCTCGTCGATACCGATTCGCTCGAGGCCGAGCACGTCCTCGAACAGTCGCGCAATGCGCACTTCGAGCGGGCCACGCGGACTGTTGGCGCTGCCGGCACGTCGTTCCGGCAGTGTCGGCGGGGGCAGCGAGAGCCGATCGAGCTTGCCGTTCGCATCGAGGGGAAGTGCATCAAGCCGCATGTAGAGCGAGGGAATCATGTACTCGGGAAGCGTCTCGGCAAGCTGGCGACGAAGCACCGTGGGCGAGACACCCGCCCCGGGAACCGGGACCAGGTACGCGACGAGTCGCACCTCGTCGCCATTGCCCTCCACCGTCGTCACCACGGCCTCTTCCACGTCAGGCAGGCCGACGAGGGCCGATTCGATCTCCGCCGGCGCGATTCGGCTCCCCCGCACCTTCAGCACGAAGTCGGTGCGCCCCAGATACTCGAGACAGCCGTCGACGCGCATCCTTCCCGTGTCCCCCGTGCGGTAGACACGCATTCGGCCTCCTCCGGGATCGGGGCGAAAGGCCGCCTCTGTGAGATCCTGGCGTCGCCAGTACCCGAGCGCGAGGTATGCGCTGCGAACGACGATCTCGCCGACCTGCCCTACCTCGACCTCGTCGCCCGCCTCGTCGAGCAGGAGGACGTCGACGTCGCGAACCGGGTAGCCGACGGGCAGCACGCCGTCGCCGACCTCCGTCTCGTGGTCGACGAAGAACTGGCGTGCAATGCCGGTCTCGGTCGCGCCGAGGCCGTTGACGAGCACGCAGCCCGGCTCGAAGTGCCGCCGATAGAGGTCGACGTCGACGCGCGAACTGCGATCGCCCTCGAGCCTGATGTAACGCACGTCCGGAAACCGGGCGTCGCCCGAGAGGAAGCTGCGGAAGATCGTGGGGACGGAGTGATACATCGTGATGCGCTCCTGACGCAGCCACTCCGCCAGTTGCCGCGGGCCATCTCTCCGGACGTCGAACGGGAACGTCGCAGCACCGTTGAGAAGCGCGCAGAAGAGACTCGAGACCGAGCCGCTGAAGCTGCACGACTGAAGCAGCGTGAGTCGGTCGTCAGGACGGATCCGCAGCGAGTTCGTGTAGCGGAGAACGTTGTGCAGCACGTTCCGGTGCGTGTCGTAGACGCCCTTCGGCGGCCCGGTCGAGCCCGACGTCTGGAAGATGTAGGCGACCGTGTCCGGAGGGACGTCGACCACGGGGTTACCCGGGTCGGGGCCGGGCCCGCCGACGACGGGGAGCAGCAGGCGCTCACCGCCCGCGAGCGCAGTCGCCGCTTCCAGGCTCGCCTCGTCGGCGAGCAGAAGCTCTGCGCCCGCTCCGTCGAGCATCGAGACGAGTCGGGCGGACGGGAACGTGGGATCGAGCGCCACGTACGCCTTGCCGGTCTTGAGGACGGCGAGAATCGCCGCGATCAGTGGAGCTCCCTGTTCGAACAGCAGCGCTACCGGCTCGGGGCCTACGCCGCGGGCGCCGAGGATCGCGGCGGCGATCCGGTTCGCCTCGCCGTTCAGGTCGGCGTACGTGAGCCGATGCGCGCGCGTCCGTACGGCGAGGCAACCAGCATGCTCCCCGACCTGTCGCTCGAAACGGGCGCCGATCGACTGCTCGATGGCGTCGCGCTCGAAGACGGTGAAATCGTTTCGAGCCGGCGCGCACACGTGCTGGGGCGTTTCGGGCCCGTTGCTCGAGACGCCCGTGCTCATCCCCGAAGCGTAGACGCACGCGGTCCTGCGCCGACATCGGCCGAGCCGCGTTCGATACGTTCTGGGCCTGATGGGCGAGATCGACTTCAGCCGCTTCGACGCGGTCACCTTCGACTGCTACGGCACGCTGATCGACTGGGAGCAGGGCATCCTCGACGCACTCCAGCCCGTGCTCGCTCCGCAGGGGATCGACGTCGGCGAGGACGAGCTCCTCGAGCGCTACGCGCGCCACGAGGCAGCGCTCGAGGCCGGCGTGTACCTGCCCTACCGCGAGGTCCTCGCAGAGTCGTTGCGTGGATTGTGCGGCGAGCTCGGGTTCAGCCCGTCCGACGACGATGCTCGCGGGTTCGCGCAGGCGATCGGCAACTGGCCGGCCTTCCGCGACACGGCGCCCGCGCTCCGCCGCCTCCACGAGCGGTTCCGGCTCGGCGTGATCACCAACTGCGACCGGGACCTCTTCGCCCTCTCGAACCGCCGCCTCGGCGTGACGTTCGACTGGATCGTCACCGCCGAGGACGCGCGGGCCTACAAGCCGAGTCACGTGCCGTTCGACCTGGCGTTCGAGGTAATCGACGTCCCGCGCGAGCGCCTCCTCCACGCCGCCCAGAGCCTCTTCCACGACCACGTCCCGGGCCAGGCAGCTCGGCCTGACGACGGTCTGGGTCGATCGCCGTCACGGCCGGCCCGGCTCGGGAGCGACCCCGCGGGCGTCCGCCACCCCGGATCTGACCGTGCCGGACATGCACACGTTCGCCGACCTCGCGCTCGGCAACGTGGCCGGCCCTCTCTGAGCACGCACCTTCTCCGGGCCGCTCCCGCCGCTCCAGCGTCACCGACCCTGCGTCCTTGGGGCTCAGAGCCAAACGGCCCGTCGCTTGTCACCCCGACCGACGGCAGACAACACAAGTGGCTCAGAGCCACGAAGTCGTCTCCCCCACGGCTCTCAGACGCTACGCGCCCCAGCCCGGATCGCGGCCGCCGCTGCCGAGCGACTCGATCACGCTCTCCATCAGGCGGCCCGACGAGAGCACGTGCTCGCGGGCCAGCAGCCGGGCGCCGGCGGCGCTGCCGGCGGCGATCGCCTCCCGGATCGCGCGGTGCTGAAGGTCGTTCTTCGCGTACAGCTCGTCGAGCTCCGCCCGGGCGCTCCAGACGCGGTCGCCGATGAACGTGCGCCGGGCACCCTTCGCGAGCCGTTCCACGAGCGGCATCGCGGCGACGGCGTAGATGACGTCGTGGAACGCGTAGTTGGCCTGCATCCACTCGACGAAGAGCGGCGACTCGCTCGCGGAGCCGCGCCGCGCCTGCTCGCGCAACTCGAGCGTCAGTGCGGAGAACCGCTGCTCGGCCT
Organism: uncultured Thermoleophilia bacterium; assembly: GCA_963792455.1. Classification (GTDB taxonomy): domain Bacteria; phylum Actinomycetota; class Thermoleophilia; order Gaiellales; family Gaiellaceae; genus Gaiella. Next base: position 412,206 of record CAWBWA010000010.1, on the reverse strand, counting down.
CGTCGAGCGCCTCCAGGTCGGCGGGGGTCATCCGGGGGGTGGCGACCTCGGTCGCCAGCGCCTCGAGCTCGGCGCGAACGAGGTGCGCCTCCCGGAGCTCGGCGGGCGAGACGGAGCGGACGCGAACGCCACGATTCGGCTCGAACGAGACGAGGCCGAGGGCGGCAAGCCGGCGGAGTGCCTCTCGCACCGGCGTGCGCGACACCTCGAAGCGCTCGGAGAGCTGCTCCTGCCGCAGCACCGTTCCCGGCGGAATCACGCCACCGACGATCTCGTCCTCGAGGACGCGGGCGATGTCGTCGGCCTTGGTGGAGAGGATCGTGCTCATCGCGATCGGAGTCTACCCCGAAATGCACCTCGGCTGGATATGTTTGGGATCCGAAAAGGAGGCCCGACGGCGCTTGTGGCGGGTTTATCCGTCATGTAGGATCCAAGAACCGGAATTTTGGATCCCAAAGGAGAGCAAATGAGCCCGATCGACACCATCGAACGTCCCTACAGCACGACCGACGTCGAGCGCCTGCGCGGCTCCGTCACGATCGAGCACACCCTCGCGCGCCTCGGTGCCGAACGGCTCCGCCGGCTGCTCGCCGAGGAGGAGTGGGTGCCCGCGCTCGGCGCGATGACCGGCGGCCAGGCCGTGCAGATGGTGAAGGCCGGCCTGAAGGCGATCTACCTCTCCGGCTGGCAGGTCGCAGCCGACGCGAACCTCTCCGGCAACACCTATCCCGACCAGAGCCTCTATCCGGCCAACAGCGCCCCGGCGCTCGTGAAGCGGATCAACAGCGCGCTCCTGCGCGCCGACCAGATCGCGCACGCCGAGGGCGACGACTCGACCCACTGGCTCGCGCCGATCGTCGCCGACGCCGAGGCCGGCTTCGGCGGCCCGCTGAACGCCTACGAGATGATGAAGTCGTTCATCGAGGCCGGCGCTGCCGCCGTCCACTTCGAGGACCAGCTCTCCTCCGAGAAGAAGTGCGGCCACCTCGGCGGCAAGGTGCTCGTGCCGACGACCCAGCACGTCCGCACGCTCGTCGCAGCGCGGCTCGCGGCCGACGTGGCCGACGTGCCGACGCTCGTCGTCGCGCGCACCGACGCCCTCTCCGCCTCGCTCCTGACGAGCGACATCGACGACTCCGACCGCGAGTTCTGCACCGGCGAGCGCACGCCCGAGGGCTTCTTCCGGGTGCGTGACGGCATCGACGCCGCGATCTCCCGCGGCCTCGCCTACGCCCCCTACTCCGACCTGATCTGGTGCGAGACCTCGACCCCCGACATGGCGGAGGCCGAGAAGTTCGCCGGGGCGATCCACGAGCAGTTCCCCGGATCAAGCTCCTCGCGTACAACTGCTCGCCGTCGTTCAACTGGCGCAAGCACCTGAGCGACACCCAGATCGCCTCGTTCCAGCGCGATCTCGCCGCCATGGGCTACCGCTTCCAGTTCATCACCCTCGCCGGCTTCCACGCCGTCAACCTGTCGATGTTCGAGCTCGCGCGCGGCTACGGCGCCGAGGCGATGCCCGCCTACGTGCGGCTGCAGGAGCGCGAGTTCGAGCTCGAGGACGAGGGCTACACCGCGACGCGCCACCAGCGCGAGGTCGGAGCCGGCTACTTCGACCAGGTGCTCCAGGCGATCACCGGTGGCACCGCGCTCGACGCTGGCCCTCACCGGCTCGACCGAGGAGGAGCAGTTCGAGACCGAGGCTCACGAGACCGCGGTCAGCGCTGCCTGACCGCGGAGAGCCGCTTCGCGAACCGGGTATCGTTGGCGCGCCGTGAGACGCCCCGTGTCAACCGCTGGCGGTGGTGAGTCGGTTGCGGCCGCGGCCGGTGGCGCCGGGGATGAGCTCGGGAGCCCGGACGACCGGCTGAAGCCGGTCGCCGGGCGCGGGTGCCGTGAGTCACGACGTCCTCGAAGCGCGCCCGCCTGAGGTCTCCACCGAGCTGGCGGTCGAGGTTGCCCGCTCGGTCTTCGGCGTCGACGGCGAAGCCATGCCGCTCGACGGAGAGCGCGACCGCAACTTCCGGCTCGACGGCGACGACGGCTCGTTCGTGCTGAAGGTCGGGAACCCGGCCGACCCGGCCGGTGTCGTCGAGATGCAGGTCCTCGCGATGGAGCACGCACTGCGGGCCGATGCCGCGTTGCCGATAGCGCACCCGCGCCGCACGGTCGACGGCACGCCGACGGGAGCCGTCACGATCGCCGGCGTCGATCACGCCGTCCAGCTCGTCTCGTTCATCCACGGCGCGCCTCTCCCACCCCACCCTCCGTCTCCGACCGCGCGCCGCGCCGTCGGCGCCGCGGTGGCGCGCCTCGACCTGGCCCTCGCCGGCTTCTCGCACCCGCTCGCGCAGCGTGCCCTCCTGTGGGACGTGACGCGGCTCCCCGAGCTGCGCCCGAAGCTCGCGCACGTCGCAGCCGATCGCCGCGGGCTGGTCGAGCGCTGGGTCGACCGCTACGAAACGGTGATCGAGCCTGCACTCGCGCTGGTTCCACGGTCGACGATCCACGGCGACGTCAACCCGGGCAACCTGCTCGTCGAGCGCGACGACCCGGACCGGGTTGCCGGCATCGTCGACTTCGGCGACCTCGTCCACGCACGGACGGTGATCGATCCTGCCATTGCCGCCGCCTACCAGGCCTTCGGCAGCGACGACCCCCTCGACCCGCTCGTCGACGTGCTGACCGGCTACCACGCGGTCAGGCCGCTCACGGCCGCCGAGATCCGGCTCGTTCCCGAGCTGGCGGCCGCGCGGATGGCCCAGTCCCTTCTCATCTCCGCCTGGCGCTCGGAGCTCCATCCCGACAACCTCGACTACATCCTGGCGGACGCCGAGGATTGCTTTTCCACGCTGACCCGGCTCGACGCGCACGATCCGGTCGCGCTCTCCGACGCGCTCGCGGAGGCCTGCGGCGTGCTCCGGCGGTCGCATCCGTCCCTCGCTCAGAGCCTCGCACTCCGGCGCGCGCGGCTCGGGCCGGCGCTGTCGCTCAGCTACGACGACCCGGTTCGCCTCGAGTCGGGTGACGGCGTCTGGCTGACCGACGTCGACGGCAACCGGCTGCTCGACGCCTACAACAACGTGCCGCAGGTGGGCCATTCCCACCCCCGCGTGACGGCAGCGCTCGCCTCGCAGGCGCGCCGGTTGACCACGAACACCCGCTACCTCGTCGACGAGGTGGCGGCGTACGCCGACCGGCTCGCCGGGCTCCTGCCCGGAGATCTCTCGGTCGTCATGTTCGTCAACTCGGGCAGCGAGGCGAACGACGTCGCGATCCAGATCGCGCGCGCCGTGACGGGAAGCCGTGGCGCCGTCATCACGGCGCATGCCTACCACGGCACGACCGCCGCGACCGCGGCGCTGTCACCCGAGGAGCTCGGCCCCACCGCGCTCGAGCCGTGGGTGGAACGGATCGGCGGCGCGTCCACGCTCGGCGCCGCCGACGCCGCGGAGCGTGTCGCCGGCGAGGTCGACGACGCGTTCGCCCGGCTGCGTGAGGCAGGTCACGGCCCGGCCTTCCTGATCTGTGACGACGTCTTCTCGAGCGACGGCATCTTCGCCGTGCCACCCGGCTACCTCCGGGCCGCGTACGCCCGTGCCCGCGCGGCCGGTGCGCTCTGCGTCGCCGACGAGGTGCAGGCGGGGTTCGGGCGCGTCGGCGAGCCCTTCTGGGGCTTTGCGCAGGACGGCGTCGTGCCCGACATCGTCACGCTCGGAAAGCCGATGGGCAACGGCCACCCGATGGGTGCCGTGATCACGACCCAGGCCATCGCCGCGGAGTTCGCCGAGCGCTGGCACTTCTTCTCGACCTTCGCCGGCTCCCCGGTCGCCGCCGCCGTCGGCTCGGCCGTGCTCGACGTGATCGAGCGCGAGCGGCTCGCCGAGCAGGCGGAGCGCGTCGGCGCCTACCTCCGCGCGCGCCTGACCGAGGTAGCGGCGTCGCACGCCGTGATCAGGCAGGTACGCGGGCCGGGCCTGTTCGTCGGCGTCGAGCTCGACGGTGACGTGCCCGGGCGGGCCGGCATCGGCAGGACGGTCGCGAACGGCCTCCGCAGGCGCGGCGTCCTCGTCGGCGCAACCGGGCCGCGCCTCGACGTGATCAAGATTCGCCCGCCGCTCGTCTTCTCGGAAGCACACGCCGATCGCGTCGCCGCAGCACTCGACGCGACCCTCTCTACCGAAATGGGATGATCACGTGATGATCGACACCTCGGACGTCCTCACCGACGAGGCACAGGCGTTTCTGACCGACCTGCAGCGGGAGTTCGGCGCGCGGCGCGTCGAGCTGCTCGCCCGCCGGGCCGAGCGCCTCGAGCGCCTCCACGCCGGCGAGCTGCCGGACTTCCTGCCCGACACGGCCGACGTTCGCGCCGGCGACTGGCGCGTCGCCCCCACCCCGGCCGAGATCGCCGACCGCCGGGTCGAGATCACCGGCCCGGTCGACCGCAAGATGGTGATCAACGCGCTGAACTCGGGTGCCCGGGTGTTCATGGCCGACTTCGAGGACTCGAACTCGCCGACCTGGTTCAACTGCATCGACGGGCAGCGCAACCTGACCGATGCGCTCGAGCGCACGATCTCGCTCGACACCGGCGAGAAGCAGTACGCCCTCGGGGACGACCCGGCGGTGCTGTTCGTGCGACCGCGTGGCTGGCACCTGGAGGAGCGACACTTCGAGGTCGACGGCACTCCGATGTCGGCCTCGCTGTTCGACTTCGGCCTCTACTTCCTCCGCAACCACGGCCGCAACGGGCGCTACTTCTACCTGCCGAAGCTCGAGTCGCACCTCGAGGCGCGCCTCTGGAACGACGTCATCACCTGGGTGCAGGAGCGGCTCGGGGTGCCGCAGGGGACGATCAAGGCGACCGTCCTGATCGAGACGATCCTCGCAGCGTTCGAGATGGACGAGATCCTCTACGAGTTGCGCGACCACTCGGCCGGCCTCAACGCCGGCCGCTGGGACTACATCTTCAGCGTGATCAAGAAGCTCGGCCACCGGCCGGAGATGGTGCTGCCGGACCGTGGAGCCGTCACGATGGCAGTGCCGTTCATGCGCTCCTACTGCGAGCTGCTCGTCAAGACCTGCCACCACCGTGGCGCGTTCGCGATGGGGGGCATGGCGGCGTTCATCCCCTCGCGCCGTGACGCGGAGGTGAACGCCGTCGCGCTCGAGAAGGTTCGTGAGGACAAGGAGCGCGAGGCGTCCCAGGGCTTCGACGGCACCTGGGTCGCGCATCCCGACCTCGTCCCGACCGCGTACGAGGCGTTCGACGCCGTGCTCGGCGAGCGGCCGAACCAGATCGACCGGCAGCGCGACGACGTCACCGTTGCCGCCGCCGATCTCCTGAACGTCGCGGCCACTCCGGGCGAGGCGACCGAGGACGGCCTCCGCAACAACGTCTCGGTAGGGATCCAGTACCTCCAGGCCTGGCTCCACGGCTCCGGCGCCGTCGCGATCAACAACCTGATGGAGGACGCCGCGACGGCCGAGATCAGCCGCTCCCAGATCTGGCAGTGGCTTCACCACGGGCGCTTCGCAGCCGCCGACGTCCTCCGCATCACCGACGAGGAGATGACGAAACTCGGCTCCGGCTACGACGAGGCTCGCGGCATCTTCGAGAGCATCGCGACCCGGCCCGACTACGTCGAGTTCCTCACGCTCCCGGCGTACGAGCAGCTGATGGCCGACGAGACGGGTTAGCGCCCCGTGATGACGGGGCGAGTGGCTGCGACCCGGGTCGCCGACGCCGACACGTTCCTGACCCGGGTCGGCCCGTTTCTCACGGCCCACGAGGCCGAGCACAACCTCGCGCTCGGGCTGCTCGGACGGCTCCGCGTCGAGCCGCGCCTCTACGGGTTCGATCCCACGTTCGTGGTCGCGGAAGACGCGGGCTCCGTCGTCGGTTGCCTCCTGCGGACGCCGCCGCACGGCGTCGTGCTGAGCCGCTTCGAGTCGCTCGAGGCCGTGGATCCGGTCGCCGAGACGGTGCTCGACATGCACCCCGGCCTACCCGGAGCGGTCGGGCCGAACGATGTCGTCGCGCGGTTTGCGGCGGCGTGGTCGAGGCTGACGGGCGCCGAGGCGCGAATCGTGACCCGGCAGCGAGTTCACGCCGCCGCGGCCGTGCATGATGTTCCAACGGCGCCGGGCCGCATGCGGGAAGCACGTCCTGCCGACATCCCGATCGTTCTCGATTGGCTCCGGGCATTCGCCGACGAGGCGCTTGGTGGGGCACCACACGTGGAGGACGCCGAGGCGACCTACCTTCGCCGGGAGGCCGACCCCGACGGTGCCTGGCTTCTGTGGGACGATGGCGGCCCTGTCTCGCTCGCAGCGCACGGCACCCCCACGCCGACCGGCACCCGGGTAGGCCCCGTCTACACACCGCCCGAGCACCGAGGGCGCGGATACGCGACCTCGCTCGTCGCCGAGCTCACCGCGGATCGGCTCGCGAGCGGGCTCGCGTTCTGCTTCCTGTTCACCGACCTTGCGAATCCGACCTCGAACGCGATCTACGCCCGGATCGGCTACGAGCCGGTGGCCGACTGGGATCAGTGGGCGTTCGGCCCGATCGAGGCGTAGACACCCGCCCTCGTCGGTGCAAGATAGGCGAGGAGACGTCAACCGCCGACGAAGGAGACCGAGGCAGATGCCCCTCAAGACGCCGGAAGAGTACGTCGAGAGCCTGCGCGCGCTGCAGATTCGCGCCTACGTGGGCGGCGAGCGCGTGGACTCGATCGTCGACAGCCCGCTGATCGCGCCCCACATCAACACGGCCGCGAAGACCTACGAGCTGGCGCACCGCCCGGAGCACCGTGACGTGATGACGGCCGAGAGCCATCTGACGGGCGAGCGGATCCACCGCTACACCCACATCTTCCAGAGCGCGGACGACCTCGTGAAGAAGATCCAGATGCTGCGGCTCCTCGGCCAGGTCACCGGCACGTGCTTCCAGCGCTGCGTCGGCCTCGATGCGCTGAACGCTGCCTACGCGATCTCGTACGAGGTCGACCAGGCCGAGGGCACCGACTACCACCAGCGCTTCAAGAGCTACCTGGAGCTGGTGCAGCGGGAGGACCTGATGCTGGCGGGCGCGATGACCGACCCGAAGGGGCATCGGGCGAAGCGGCCCTCGGAGCAGGAGGATCCCGATGTGTTCGTCCGGGTCGTCGAGCGGCGCCCGGACGGGGTCGTGATCCGCGGCGCCAAGCTGCACAACACCGGCGGGATCAACTCCCACGAGGTCCTCGTCCTCCCCGGCACGGGCCTGATCCCCGGCGAGGAGGACTACGCGATCGCCTGCGCGGTGCCGGCCGACGCGGACGGCGTGTTGTTCATCTTCGGCCGCCAGTCCAACGACACCCGCAAGCTCGAGGGCGGCTGTGACATCGGCAACCCCCGCTTCGGTGTCGTCGGCGGCGAGGCGATGGTCGTCTTCGAGGACGTCTTCGTGCCGAATGAGCGGATCTTCCTGAACGGCGAGGTCGGGCACGTGGGCACGCTCGTCAACTACTTCGCCACCTGGCACCGCGCCAACTACGGCGGCTGCAAGGGCGGCAACGCCGACGTCCTGATCGGGGCCACCGCGAAGATGACCCGCGTCCTCGGCACCGACCGCAACGCCGTCGTCAAGGACAAGCTCGTCGAGATGATCCACATGAACGAGACCACCTACGCGTCGGCGATCGGCGCCAGCGCGATGGGCTACGCGCTGCCCTGCGGCTCGTTCATGGTCGAGCCGATGATGGCCAACACGGTCAAGCAGAACATCACGCGCAACGTCTACCAGATCGGCCGACTCAGTCACGACCTCGCCGGGCGGCTTCCTCGCCACCATGCCGGACGAGAAGGCCTTCGAGAACCCGGAGATCGGCGACCTCGTCCGCAAGTACCACACGGCCAACCCCGACTACGACGTCGACGAGCGGATCAAGCTCGGCCGCTACATCGAGAACATGACGAGCGTCACGACCATGGTCGAGGCGATGCACGGCGCCGGCTCCCCCCAGGCACAACGGATCGTGATGCTCGGCCAGGCCGCGATCGACGAGAAGATCGCCATGGCCGACGAGGTGCATCAACGGCACCGACGACGTGCCGGGCCTTCCGCTGCCGGGAAACGCTGCCGCCAGATCGGTCTGATGCTGGAGCTGCGACCGAACTGCGAGTGCTGCGACCGGGACCTGCCGCCGGAGAGCGAGCTGGCACGTATCTGCACGTTCGAGTGCACGTTCTGCGCCGACTGCGCCGAGAACCGTTTCGCCGGGTGCTGCCCGAACTGTGGCGGCAACTTCGCGCCGCGTCCGATCCGGCCGGCGGCGCGGCTCCTCGAGCACCCTGCCTCGACCGTTCGGGTCGTCAAGCCGCACGCGGGGTAACACCTCGTACCCGGGGCGGATCCGTGACATCCTGGCTCGAACGACACCCGAGGCGGTGAAAGGAGTCCCGATGAGCGAGACACTCCGCGGGGCCTGCCTGTGTGGCCAGGTCACGTTCGACGTCCACGAGCCCGAGGCGATGGGGTTCTGTCACTGCACGCGGTGCCAGCGGTGGAGCGGCGGCCCTGGCCTGGCCGAGATCGAGGTCGAGGCGGCGCACTTCGAGGTCACTGCCGGCCAGGATCTGATCAAGCAGTTCACCGAGGAGGGGTTCTCGGGCTTTGGCTTCTGCAGCAATTGCGGCTCGAGCCTGTACGCGTTCGGCGACGGCAAGTACTACGTGGCCGCGGGAACGCTCCGGGACGTCAAGCTCGAGCCGGGGTACCACATGATGGTGGCGTACAAGGCTCCCTGGGACGTGATCAGCGGCGACGCGCCCCGGTACCCGGAGTTCCCGCCGGAGAGCTAACCGTCACAACTCCGGCCGACCACGAGACCGCCCGGGGGCCTTCCGGGCGTCGGTCGAGCCGCACGGGCGACCCGACCGACGCAGCGGAAGCGATCGGGCTAGAACTCGCGCTCGAGCACGACCTCGTAGGCATCGACGGAGACACGACGCCGACTGCCGACATCGGGTGGCTCCATCCCGTCGAGCACCGCCGAGCCGGCGCGGAGATCCTCCTCGGAGCCGAACCGAATTGCGACCACGGCCTTTCCGGCAGTTCGATCGGCGAGAATCGTGATCCGCCTCCCAGCCACGCCGTCGGGCGGACGCTCATCAGCTCTGATCCGGGTGACCAGCGCCTCGAGCGCCCTCTCGTCCAGTTCGAACGTCGCAACACGCACGTACTCGGACATCTCGTCCTCCTCGTTCGGTGCCGGCGATCGTATCGTCCCGGCACCGAAACGCAAGGAGGGCTAGATGGTTGGTCGGGAATGGGCGTGGGTGACGGGGAGGGCCTGCACCAAGCAGCGTGTTCGGCTCGATCAGCGGCAAGGCTGGTTGCCTTGCTGTTGATCGAGACGGGCGCGATGCGCCGCGTGCAGGCCCCCAGCCGCGCGTGCGCGCATTTCCGATCAACCATCTAGGCCCAGGGAAGCTGATCCCAGTACGAGGGCCGCCCAGGCTTCGGCCGCTCGAACGCTGCGTAGGCCACTCCCGGCTCGGGCGTCTCGACCTCGGCACTCGCGCCGTACCGCGCGGCGAGCTCCGAGACCGGGTAGAGGAGCTGCTCCTCCTCCGACCGCGCGCCGACCATGAGCACGACGCACGGCCCGTCGCCCGCGCCCACGAAGACGTGCTCCACGCCTGCCGGACAGTGGAAGAAGTCCCACGGTCCGAGCAGCCGCTCCTCGCCGTTGACGAGCAGCCGGCACTCGCCCGAGAGCACGAGGAACGCCTCCTGCAGATTCTCGGAGTGATAGAGGCAGTTCGGACAACCCGGCTCGAGGACGCTGATGTTGATGCCGAGCTGTGGGAACCAGTTCTTGTCGCTCTCGAAGACGCATCCTGACCCGAACACGTCGTGGCTCTTCCACTCGGCGTCGCGCACGTTGACGACGAACCACCCTTCACCGGCGGGCGCGAGGCCCGAGCCGGTCTCGTCGAGGCGAGCTTCGTCCACGTCGCGATTCTATTCGACCTGTGGACGCTGCCGCCCGACGCTACGGCACCCAGCCGGGCAGCTCCGCCGCCTGCCTGATCCAGCTCGCGACGAGCTCCTCGTCGAGCTGCTCGTCCTCGTGGACGTCGAGGTAGCGCGTCTCCTCGCTCCTGGATTCGCCCGGTGGCAGTGGACGGAGCGACGTGCCGCGGAAGAACGTCACCTTGACGTACTTCGTGAAGCAATGGAAGCTGAGAAACCAGCCCTGGCCGTCGACGCCGTAGAAGGGCGAGTTCCACTTCACCGCCTTGTGCACGCCGGGCACGGCGCTGACGACGAGCGCGTCGAGCCAGGCTCCGACGTCGCGCTTCCAGCCCGGCATCGCCGCGATGTAGGCCTGCACAGGGGCGTCGCCGTCGGCCTTCGCGATCTGCGGGTTGCCGCCCGCGAGGAGGACCGGCGACGCTGCCGCCCGACGCTTCTCGTTCGAGGCAGGTTGATCGCTGGTCACTGCACATCCCTCCCGCTCGGACTGTAGTCGTCGGCAGAACCAACTACCGAGGACAGGCACGGTCTCCGACACTCACACTCACCCGAGCGAGGTGCCACGCCGTGCTCCTCGCCGAGCCGTCAGCCAGCGACGACCACGAACCAGCGCCCCTCGTGGAGCACTCGACCAGCGCCGAGCTCACTGCTGAGTTCGGCTGCGGTGAAGGAATGCCTGTGCATGCGATGGCGTGAACCATCGCCGAGGACTCGCTCATGCCACTCCTCGGCGGGAGCATCCGCGCGACGCACATCCTCGACGACGACGACCTCGCGTCCGACGCGACGGGCCTCGGCGATGAACGCGGTGCGTCGGTCAGGCGACAGATGGTGGAAGAAATGGCTCGTGAAGACCCGGTCGAACTCGCCGTCGCCGAACGGCAGCGGTGCGACATCCCCCTGGAGCACACGCGCGTGCGGCATACGGGCCGCAGCAATCTCGACCATCCGAGCACTCTGGTCGAGCGCCACCAGCTCGCCGCGCAGATGCTGGGTGAGGAAGCCCGTCCCGCATGCGACGTCGAGCACCCGCGCCGGGGGCAAGGCCCGCACGACGCCGATGAGCTGCTCGACCTCCGCGGCCCAACCGGGTCGCTCGAGTCCCGCGAACGACCCCGTGCCGAGCCACCAGCCGTCGTACTCGGCCGCACGCTGGTCGAAATGCGCCCGCATCTGATCGTCCGACTCACGCTCGCTCATCTCGGCGATCCTACGCAGGCGTGGAGGATCTCGACGGGCTGTGCCGGTGCCGTAGGATTGCGCCGTGCCGTTCACGCTCAGAAACATCAAGGAGGACCTGGCGGACATCGGCTCCAAGTTCGATGGCACGCCGGATCTGGAGTTCCGCGCGGCGACCAAGGCGCTCGAGCTCGAGCAATCCAGCCTGAGCTACCAGTGCATCCCGCCCGGCTATCGCTTTCCGTACGGCCACACGCACATGAAGCAGGAGGAGGTGTACGTGGTCCTGGGCGGGAGCGGGCGGATGAAGATCGACGACGAGATCGTCGAGCTCAGGGAATGGGACGCGGTGCGGGTCCCGCCCGGCACGTGGCGAGGCTACGAGGCCGGGCCGGATGGGCTCGAGATCGTCGTCATCGGCGCGCCCAATCTCGGCGAGGATCCGCGCGAAGACGTCGATGGCCAGCGCGACTGGTGGGCTGGCGCGTAACGCAGTCCGGAAGTCTTGATCGTTAGGCCGCGAGTGGAGGCCGGCTCGCCGTCGGCGATCTCCGCGCAGGCCGGCGGCCGTGCATCCCGTACGATGGCGGAGGAGGATGCCACGTGACGACGTCTGATCCGATCGCCGAGATCATCGGGGACTATCGAGCCTTCGCGGCGATGCAGCGCGACCGCCTTCTCGCCCGTGGCATCGACATCGCGCCGTACCCGCTCAGCCACCTCGCCGTCCGCGTCGCCGACTGGGATCTCTACGTCCACCAGAGGACGCTTCTCGAGCGCCATGCGACTGCGAACCGCGAGAAAGTCTGGAACGGGCGTCCGATCTCCCTGATCGTGCTCGCCGAGCCGCTCGATGTCCTCGACGGGGCTCTGTGCTCACGGATCGAGCTGATCCCGCCCGTTCACCAGCGTGTCTACCGGATGGGCCTCGAGCACCTCGGCGTCGTCGTCGGCGAGGAATTCGACGAGTTCTCGCGCGTGCATCGGGCCGTGCTGACCGGGCAGCAATTCCAGAGCGCCGACGTTGACCCGATCTACGTGCTGTTCGAGGACTTCACCCACGTGAAGTTCTACCGGCGCTCCTTCTTCGACGTCGTCGAGGACGAGGAAGGGCCGATCGAGGGCTTCACCCACGTCGACGACTGGGTGCCGCAGCGGCTCGTCACCGCTACCGGCCCGAATCCGCTCCCGCGCTGACCAGAGCGCGCGGCCCGTCGCGGAGCTCCTGAACCTCAGCCAGATGCTCGACGGCTGCTCCCACTCCTTCTCGAATCCGAGACGCCGGTACCAGTCAACGGCCGGCCTGGGTCTTTCCAGGGGCTGTCTTGCTGCTCTCTTCCTGGCCGTTCAACAGCAGGCCCGTCCGCTTGATGATCGAGCGACCGCGTGGAAGTATGGGTCCCAACATTCCGATCGGAGGTGGGAGAAGTGGCGAAGTTCCTGGTTAAGGCGTCTTATGGAGTTGAGGGCGTGAAGGGCGTTCAGAGCTCTGGGGGAACCAGCAGGCGAGACGCTGTGGCCAAGATGGCTGAAGGTCTCGGGGGAAACCTTGAAAGCTTCTATTTCGCGTTCGGCGATACTGATGCCTACGTGGTATTGGACCTCCCGGATAATCGGAGCGCAGCGGCGGCGTCGATTGCAGTCAACGCCGCTGGGGCCGCCACATCGGAAGTCGTCGTGCTTCTGACCCCGGAAGAGATTGACGCGGCGGCAAAGATCTCGGTCGATTACCGGGTGCCTGGATCCTGATCCGCGGGTCCTCCGCCGAAGCCCGACTGGGCGAGGGTTGCGCTGACGGAACTGCGCACAAGGGCTCGATTCCGGTGGTCCAACCGGCCACGGGAATCAGCCCCGAGCAGCACGACCTCCAGGAGGCAGCATGAAGTTTCTTCTCACGTCCAGCGGCACCGTGAACGCGAGCATCCGCGACGCGCTGGTCGAGTTGCTTGGCAAGCCGATTGCCGAGTCCAACGCGCTCTGCATCCCCACCGGGGTTCAGCCATTCCCCGGCGGGCCATCACACGTCTACCGGTTCATCCGCGGAGCGACCGAGAACTCGATCTGTGGCTTGGGCTGGAAGTCGCTCGGCGTGCTCGAGCTCACCGCCTTGCCCACCATCAAGAAAGACGTCTGGGTGCCTGCCGTCGAGGAGACCGATGCCCTGCTTGTGTGGGGCGGCAGCCCCCGGTATCTCACGTACTGGATGCGGGAATCCGGCCTCGCCGACATCCTGGGGTCGCTGCGACCCGAAGCGGTGTACGTCGGCACGAGCGGCGGTGCAATGGTCGCGACTCCCGACTTCGGAGGAGTGACCTACGACGACAGCGAGCTGGTCACCGGCAGCGACGAGGCGCTCGGGCTGGTCGAGTTCTCGGTGTTCCCGCACCTCGATCGCGAGGATGGACATCCTCCCACCCCACCGGACGAGATCGAGGCATGGGCGGCAGGGCTCTCCGTGCCCGCATACGTGATCGACGACGACACCGCCATCAAGGTGGTCGACGGCATCGTCGAGGTCGTCTCCGAGGGGCGCTGGGAGCTACTCAACCAGAGCCGGGAGGCAAGCTAACGGGCGCGGCGCGCCGGACTACGCGGTATCGCGCGTCGTTGAGTGTCGCCGTTTAGCGTCCCCCAGACCGGCGCCGCCCTGCCACCCGGACGAATCATTGGGAAAGGCACACCCCAGGCGGCCAGTCACCCGACGAGTCACAAGCAGCAGCACGACACCAAGCTGGCAACGAACCCAGACAGACCAGCCCGCCGAGTCTCACAGTCACCCGAGAGGGCGAGCATCAGGAGCGCCGAGTCGCTACCCGCAGTCTGTTGCCGTCCGGGTCTTCAAAGTCACACTCGCGCCCGGCAAGGCCGTCTTCATCCACTGGGACGCCGAACTCCTTTGACACAGTGTCGATGTCGTTGACGTAGAGGTGGATGAGGGTGTTCGGGCGCGCGTCACCTTCGTGCTCAGAGAGGTAGAGGCGCACACGCCCGCGAGCGACGGAAACGAACCAGGGAAATCCCGGCTCGAACTGATGCTCCCACTCCTTCTGGAATCCGAGGCGCCCGTACCAAGCAACAGCCCGGCCCGCGTCCTCGACATACAGAACAGGTACTACGTCTTCGTCCACACCGCGAGGTTACCGAGGCTTCGAGGCACCATGAGATCGGCTGCGCGAGCGTCCTTACGCCCGAAACACCGGCGTCAGCCCAGGAACTGCGCGATCGCGTCCGCCGTCGCGTCGAAGTCGTCCCAGAGGACGCTGTGGCCGCCGGGAACGTCGACCCTCGTGATGTGGCCATTCCCCTGCACCGAAACCGGGATCCACGAGCGCTCGCCGCAGACGACGAGCGTCGGGCACCTCGGCCAGGGCGGCGTCGACGACGCCATCTCGCTCCAGGCGACGATCACCGCTGCGGGCGCGTACTGCCAGCGGAAGCGCCCGTCGGGGCTCTCGACGAGATGCTCGCGCGCCTCCTCCTCGAGGGTCTCGCGCGGTGTCGTGAAGACGGAGCCGTCGCTGAGCCGCGCCTCGATCGCCTCGTCCGCGTCGGCGAACGAGACGTCTGCGCGGCTCAGATCGGCGCGCTCGCCTGCGACTGCCGCGTCGAGCTGCATCGCGGGATCGAGCAGCACAGCGCACACGACGCGATCCGGCTGACGGGCCGCCACCTCGGCGACCAGCTTGCCACCGAAGCTGTGACCCACCCACGCGGCCTCGGAGATCCCGAGAGCATCGGTCGTCTCGACGAGGTCGGCGACGTGCTGCTCGACGCTCCATGGCGGCTCCCAGCCGGAGCGGCCATGGCCGCGGCAGTCGACACCGATGACGCGATACTTCTGGAGGCGCTCCTCGGCAAGCCGGCGAAACCGCCGGCCGTGGCCGGAGACGCCGTGCAGGCAGACGACGGGTTGCCCTGCCGGATCTCCCCATTCCGTGAAGCTCAGCCGCATGAGAGCACCAGTTTGCCGAAATGCTGCGCACTCGCCATCGCCTCAACCGCGGTCGGGGCTTCAGCGAGCGGCACGACCGAGTCGATCACCGGTCGCCACGAGCCGGAATCGAGTGCAGCGAGCAGCCCTGCGAAGTCAGATGGGCTGCCCATCGTCGTGCCGAGCAGCGACCACTGACCGAAGTAGAACGGCCGCACGGGCAGAGTCGCCTCGGTGCCGCCGGTGGCGCCGAACACGACGACGCGCCCACCCGGACGCAGGCAGTCGAGCGACTGCGGCCAGGTCGAGCCGATCGAGTCGATCACCAGATCGGCGCCGCCGAGCTCCTGCACCGCGGCGACCCAGTCGCTCGTCGCGTAGTTGACGCCGCCCTCGGCGCCGAGCGCCCGCGACCGCTCGATCTTCTCGTCCGACGACGAGGTGACGAGCACGCGCGCACCCGCCTGGGCTGCGAGCTGGACGGCGAAGGTGGAGACGCCGCTGCCCGCGCCGAGCACGAGGACGGTCTCGCCCGCCCGCAATCCGCCGCGCGAGAAGAGGGCCCGGTAGGCCGTCAGCCCGGCGAGCGGCAATGCCGCGGCCTCCTCCCACGAGAGCCGTGCGGGCTTCGCGAAGACGTTGGCCTCGGGTACGGCGATGAGCTCGGCGAACGTCCCGTCGCGCGGGCCGCCGAGGATCTGGAAGTCGGGCCCGGGCGCCGCCTCACGATCGCCCCAGGCGAGGGACGGGTAGATCACGACCTCCTCGCCCGTGTCGCGCCGGATGCCCGCCCCGTCGGAGCCGGGCGTGAGCGGCAAGGGGTAGGGATAGGTGCCGCCACAGACGAGCAGGTCGCGCCGATTCAGCGCCGCCGCGCGGAGCTCGACGACGACCTCGCCGGGGCCCGCCTCGGGATCCGGAACCGTCTCGTAGCGAAGCTCGCCACCGTCATGGACGCGGACTGCCTGCATCAGCGCAGCGACGCCCAGGGCTCTTCGGCCGCCATGTCCTCGACGCCGTAGCCGTCGTCGCCGACGGACGGCGAGAGGATTGCGAGGATCTTCGCCGCCGCGTCACCGTCGTTGAACGTGGCGTGCACGGCGGAGGCCGGGATCACGACCGAGTCGCCGGCCGAGAGGATGCTCTTCTCCTGCTCGAGCCATTGCTCGATCGTGCCCTCGATCACGTAGATGACCTCTTCCTGGCCGGGGTGGCGGTGGAAGTCGTGGCACTTCCCGGGCAGGAACGTCGCCTCGATCGCGACGATGCCCGCGACGCCGTCACGCGGGCCGCTGACCTGGGCGAAGACGCCCCAGTCGTGCTGGTCGCGGGTGAGTGAATCACCCGGCTTGAATGCTCCTGCCATCGCGCTAGTCCCCTTTCACGGGAATCGACTTGAACCGCTTCATGTTCTCCGTCATCGCGACCTCCGTCGGCAGCCGCTCCATCGACGAGGCGCCGAAGAAGCCGACGACGCCCTCGGTGCGCGCGAGGATGTAGGCCGCGTCGTCGGGCTCGGCGATGGGCCGCCGTGACAGAGCACGATCACGTCGGGGTTGACGCGCTTGGCCGCGTCGTGCATGCCCTGGATCAGCGGCACGCAGTCGTCGAGCGTCTTCGCCGTGTCGGCTCCGATCGAGCCGCCCGTCGTCAGGCCCATGTGCGGCACGAGCACGTCCGCGCCGGCGGCGGCCATCGCGGTCGCGTCGTCGTCACTGAACACGTACGGGGCCGTCAGGAGATCCAGCTCGTGGGCGATCCGGATCGCATCGACCTCGAGCCCGTATCCCATCCCCGTCTCCTCGAGGTTGAGCCGGAAGGTGCCGTCGATCAACCCCACGGTGGGGAAGTTCTGCACGCCGCTGAAGCCCATCCGCTTCAGCTCGGCGATGAACACGGGCAGCAGGCGGAACGGATCGGTGCCACAGACCCCGGCCAGCACGGGCGTGTCCTTCACGACCGGGAGCACCTCGCGCGCCATGTCGACGACGATCTCGTTCGCGTCGCCGTACGGCATCAGCCCGGCGAGCGAGCCCCGTCCGCCCATCCGGTAGCGGCCCGAGTTGTAGATGATGATCAGGTCGGCGCCGCCGGCCTCCGCCAGCTTCGCGGAGAGCCCGGTGCCTGCACCGGCCCCGATGATCGGGCTGCCCGCGGCGATCTGGGCGCGCAGCCGCGCCAGTGCTTCCTGCCTCGTCATGACGCCTCCTCGATCAGCTCGTGCAGCCGGTTCGCCATCGCGAGCGCGAAGGCGGGGTCGTTCACGTCGGCCTCGACCTCGTGCACCTCGACCTTCGACGTGTCGACGAGCTCGCGGATCGTGTCGATCAACGCCGCGTCGGCCTCGGGGTCGTAGAAGACCTGGCCCTCGGTTGCGATCGCCGAGACGCCGCGCAACGGCACGAACAGGACGGTCGGACCCTCGGCCGCGTTGAGCTTCCCGGCGATGATCCGCCCGATCTCGCGGCACTCGTCCGGTGTCGTCCGCATCAGGGTGATGGTCGGGTTGTGCACGTAGAGGTTCCGATCGCGATACCGCTCGGGAACCGTGTCGAGCGGGCCGAAGTTGACCATGTCGAGCGCGCCGAGCGAGACGACCTGCGGGATGCCCCGCTTCCCGGCCGACTCGAGCCGGCTCGGCACAGCGACGAGCACGCCGCCGGCAACGAGGTCGCAGAACTCGGTCGTCGTCACGTCGAGCGAGCCGGTGATGAACCCGGCCTCGATCAGCGCCTCCATCGAGCCGCCGCCGGCGCCGGTCTGGTGGAAGACGAGCACCTCGTAGCCGAGCTCCTCGAGCCGCTCCCGCGCCGTGGTCACCGCGGCCGTCGTGACACCGAACATCGACGCCGTGATCAGCGGCTTCTCCTCGCCGAGCGGCGGCACCGTCGCCTTCGCCATTCCCGCGAGCGCGGCTGCCGCGTTCGTCATGATCTGCGCCGAGATCCGGTTGACGCCGGCGATGTCGACGACGGAGTACATCATCGTCACGTCGACCGAGCCGACGTACGGGCTCGTGTCTCCCGAGGCAACGGTCGAGACCATGAGCTTCGGCACGCCGATCGGTAGCTGCCGCATCGCGTAGGTGGCGAGCGACGAGCCGCCCGATCCGCCGAGGCCGCCGACAGCGTCGAGCCTGCCCTCGGCATGGAGGCGCTTGACGATCTCTGCCGCACCGCGTGCCATCGTTTCGACAGCGACGCCGCGGTCTCCCGCACCGGCCAGTGCCTCGACGTCCGCGCCCACGGCAGCGGCGACCTCCTGTCGCGTCACGTCAGGAGCTGTCAGAGGCTCGCCGACGATGCCGGCGTCGACGAGCAGGACGCCCACCCCGTGCTCGCGGATCCGGTCGGCGAGATAGGCGTATTCCTGGCCTTTCGTATCGAGCGTTCCCACGAGTACGACGGTGGGCATGGTCCGGCCTCCTTCAGGATCGGAGATGCAGCTCTCGCGCGTGGTCTACCACACCGGGGCGCACACCCCGCGCGTCAGTGAGCCTGGGCGAGCGGCTCGACGCCGAGATACCGGCGCTGGAGGTCGGGGTCTTCCGCAAGCGCAGTCGAGCTCGTCTCGGCGGCGATCCTGCCCGCGATCATCACGAGCTGGCGCTCGGCGACCTCGGTGGCGACGCCGAGGTTCTGCTCGACCAGCAGGATCGCCATCCCGTCCTCGACGAGCGCCTTGCAGGTTCCGATCACCTGCTCGACGATCGTCGGGGCGAGCCCTTCGGAGGGCTCGTCCATGATCAGCAGGTCGGGGTTCGTGAGGAGCGCCCGGCCGATCGCGAGCATCTGCTGCTCCCCGCCCGAAAGCTGTGTGGCGCCCACCTTCTTGCGCTCGGCGAGGCGCGGGAAGAGCTCGTAGACCGCGCTCGGAGTCCACTTCCCCGGTCGCGAGGTACGGATCATTCGCAGGTGCTCGTCGGTGGTCAGCGACTCGAACAGCCGGCGACCCTGCGGAACGTAGGCGATTCCCTGGCCCGCGATCTTGTAGGAGGGAAGGCCGAGCAACTCCTTGCCACGGAAGCGCGCCGACCCACGCGCGTTCGGGGGCTCCACGCCCAGCAGCGAGTTGCAGAGCGTCGTCTTGCCCATCCCGTTGCGGCCGATCACCGAGACCGCCTCCTGGCCCATCGAGAAGGAGACGCCCTCGAGTGCCTGCGCCGTCCCGTAGAAGGCATCGAGCCCTTCGAGCTCGAGCAGGACCTCGGTCACGATTCCGCCTCCTCTTCGTGGAAGCGGCTGCCGAGGTAGATGTCGTGCACCATCTGGTTCCCGCGAATCTCCGCGGGCGTGCCCTCGACCACTTTCTGGCCGCCGCTCATCATCGTCACGTAGCCGGCGACGGTGAGGGCAACGTCCATGTCGTGCTCGATCAGGATCAGAGTCACGTCGGTGGGAAGGCCGAGGAGCAGCTCCGTCAGCCGCTCGCGCTCGCCCTGCGAGAGGCCCGACGCAGGCTCGTCGAGCAGCATCAGCTTCGGCTCGACGGCTCCCGCCATGCCGACCTCGAGCTGGCGTTGCTCGCCATGGGAGAGGTCGCGCACCAGGGTGTCGGTCTTCGCACCGAGCAGCACCCGTTCCGCAGCGGCTCGAGCGCGCTCCCGAATGGCACGGTCCTTTCGGCTCGTGAAGGCTCTGAGCCTGCCACCGTCGTGGCCGACGATGGCAAGGTAGATGTTGTCCTCGACCGAGAGCCCGGGAAACAGCCGGGTCTTCTGATACGTCCGTGCGAGCCCGAGCTTCGGCCTCACCCGCGCGGGCAGATGGGTCACGTCGTGACCGGCGACCTCGATCGTCCCCGCACTCGGCGGGAAGTCGCCCGCGACGAGATTGAACAGCGTCGTCTTGCCGGCGCCGTTCGGCCCCAGAATGGCACGGCGCTCGCCCGGCGCGACGTCGAGATCGACCTCGTGCACGGCCCGAACGCCGCCGAAGCGCCGGCCGACCCCCCGTAGGCGGAGGATCGGATCAGGAGCAGCGTGGGGGTCAGACGTCAGTCTGACCCCCACACCGTTTCCAGCTCCTGCGGTCACTCGCGCTACTTGATGACCTGCGTCGTGATGACGCCGTTCTTGACGACCCTGACCTTGCCCTGCCACGGCGTCTTCAGCTTCTTGCACGGAGGCTGGGTGCGGCCGGGGGGCGGGCTCGACGGCTTGAACAGGCCGCCGAACGTCTGATCGACACCCGGCACGTACGCGACCATCTGCGGGCCGACCGAGCCGTCCGCGTTCTTGACCAGCTGCAGCTGGTACTGGTCACCGATCGCCTGACGCCTCGAGTCGAGCTTGACCATGCCGCCGTTCGAGACCTGGTAACCGGAGCGGAGCGTCTTCGGCATTGCTGCCTGGAGCGCAGCGCCCACCTCGCCCTTCGAGACCGTGAGACCCTGAACGAGCGCCCAGGCGGCGTTGAAGTAGTTGTAGACGAAGAGATCCGTCGCGGGCTGCGTCGGATACCACCGCTTCATGACCGACACGTAGGTGTTGGCCTGCCTCGTCTTCAACCCCGGCCCTGTGCCGGAGCCGCCGACGTACGAGCCGACCATCTTCGGCGCGACGACCTTGTCGGCACCGAGGAACGCGAAGAACAGGTTCCCGATGTGCTTCGACGGATCGAGTGCCCCGTACGCCTGCTCGTACGCCGTCAGTGCCGCCGACGTGCCCGTACCGCCGACGACCCAGAACGTGCCGTCGACCTTGTCCGGGCCGCCGAGCTGCTGCACGTACGACGAGTAGTCGGTCGTGTTCAGCGGCGGGAACACACGCTTCGTGATCTTGCCGCCGACGGCGCAGAAGTCGGCGATGATGCCGGCCCCCGACGTCCAGCCGAAGCTGTAGTCGTCCATCATGATCGCGGCGTTGCGCCAGCCGAGCTTCTTGTAGGCGAGCTCGCCGATGCCCGCGTTCCACTGGGCTCCGTCGGCGTGATAGCGGAACAGGTTCTTCGGTGCGATCTGGAGGGTCGGATCCTGCGATCCGGCCGTCCCGATGATGAACGTCTTGTTCGGGTGCGCCTTTGCGTAGCGGGCGACGTAGACCGCCTCGTCACCCGAGAGCGGGCCGATCATGACGTCCGCGTCGAGCTGCTCCATCAGGCGCCGGGTCTCCTTGACCGCGGTCGGAACGGTGTCGTCGCCGCAGCCGTAGCCGACGATCTGGATCGGCGTCGTGCCGACCCTGATGCCGGTCATGCCCGCAGACGGCTTCTTCGGATCCTTCACCTTGCCGTTCGCGTAGTTCGCGAGCGCTGCCTGGGCGCCGCCGATGTCGAGCTCCTTCGCGAACCCGAAGGCTCCCTTGCAGTCGGTCATGATCGCAACCTTGACCGTTGCGGCCTTCGGCGCCGCAATCGACGTCGAGACGACGACCGTGGCCAGAATCACGAGCACACCGAGCGGAAGCAGAAGCTTCCAGTGGCGCGAGATACGACTCATGCCTGTTGCCCTCCTTGGTGGGAATTGAACCTGCGTTGATAAGACGAACGATCGATCACGAGGTTGCTCCACTCCTCCTCTCGTTTCACACTTCTCGGGGGACCGCGCCCGCGGGTGTGACGGGTGCCACGGTTGCGTCGGAGTCGCCCCCACCCTGGATGCGCCCCCAGAGCCTGTCCCAGAGGCCGACGAGCCCGTCGGGAGAGACGATCACGATCAGCAGGAAGATGAGCCCGATGATCGTGTTGAAGCTGCCGCCGATGTGCAGGTCGTCCAGCAGGCGTGTCAGCCAGCTGTCCCGGATGTAGTTGCCGATCAGGATGAAGGCGAGCGCCCCGACCCACGCTCCCTCGATCCGGGCGAGACCGCCGATCACCGCCACGACCAGGAGGTCGATGGTCGCGGGCAACCCGACGTCGCCCGGGGCCACCTGCCCCTGCCACCAGACCAGCAGCACACCGGAGAGGGCGGCGAAGAACGCGGCCAGCCCGAAGGCGAGCGTACGGTGCAGCGGGACGGCGTAGCCGAGCGAGCTCATCCGGACCGGCTCGTCCCGGACACCCTGGAGGCTGAGCCCGAACGGGGTGCGGACGACGAACCGGATCACGGCGTACACGAACAGTGCCACCCCGAGCGCGATGTAGAAGAGGCGGTAGCGGTCGTTGACCATGTCGCCGATGAAGCCCGGCGTGTAGCGGTTGATTCCCCCGATCCCGGAGAAGCCGGAGATGACCGTCACCTGGCCGACGAAGTAGAACCCGATCACCGAGAAGGTGAGCGTGATCATGAGGAAGTAGATGCCCGTGCTCCGCGCCGCGATCGCTCCGAAGAAGAGGCCGATCAGGACGGTGCCCACGATCGCGATCACGAGCGAGAGGGTCGGGTCCCACCCGAGCGCGAGCCCTTTCGACTCGCCGCCCTCGCCACCGACGGTGGCCAGGTTCCCGAGAATGAAGCCGGCCGTGCCCGCCAGCGCCGTCTGGGCAAGCGAGATCATGCCGCCGTAGGCTGCGAGGAAAATCAGGCTGGCGGCCGCGATGCCGACGATCAGCGTCTGGGTGAGGATCACGTCGACCCAGTAGTCGCTGAAGAGCGCGGGGGCGAGCAGGAGGACGCAGACGGCACCGAGGCCGATCGTCCGCTCGGTGATCTGCTTCGGGTCGCGCGTCACGAGAATCTCCCGAAGAGGCCCTGAGGCCGGAAGGCGAGCACGAGGGCGAGCAGGATGAAGGTGAACACGATCGAGTACTGGGTGCAGCAGTTGTCGCCGATCGTCGGCAGGTAGACCGCCGAGAACGAGAACGTGAGGCCGTAGAGAAGGGAGCCGACCGCGGCACCGAGCAACGAGCCCATCCCGCCGATGATCACGACGACGAGGGAGTTGAGCAGCCACTGCCCGTCCTGGCCCGGGGCAATGGCCCCCTGCGAGGCCCCGACGACGCCGCCGAACGCCGCCAGCGCCGAGCCGACCACGAAGGCGATCGCGAGCGTGCGCTTGATGTTGACACCGAGTGCCGAGGTCATCTGGAGATCGTCGACGCCCGCCCTGATCACCATGCCCGTCCGGGTGCGATAGAGCCAGACCCACAGCGCGACCCCGACCGCAATCCCGAGGAAGAGCATCACGAGCCGGGCCAGGGAGTAGTCGACCCCGAGCAGCGGCAACTCGACGAGACGGTTCGTCCAGCCGGGCCAGGTCACGGTCGAGGCGAGGCCGCCGTTGAAGTGGGCGATGACCTGGTCGGCGATGATCACCGAGATCGCAATCGTGATCAGAGCCTGGCGCAGCTCCTGACCCTGGTTCCAGCTCAGGAAGAGCTGCTGCACGACGAGGCCGAGAAGGCCGACGAGGCCCGCGGCGACGATGGCGGGGAAGACCCACTCCCAGGTCGACACCTCGATCCCGGGGATCGTGAAGCCCGTGCCGGTCATCCTCTGCTGCACCTCGTAGGCGATGTAGCCGCCGACGAGATAGAACGAGCCGTACGCCATGTTGACGACGCGCATGAGGCCGAAGATGAGCGAGAAGCCGCTCGCCACGATGAACAGCAGGGCCGCGAAGGTGAGGCCGTTCAACAGCGTGCGGGTGAAGCTCTGCCAGTCGTCGATCGCGGAGCCGAAGGTCGTCGAGCGCCAGTTGCCCCCGATGTCCGGCGAGGGCTCCGCGAGCACGACGATATAGAGCAGCGCACCGAAGACGAGGAGGCCGACGACGAGCCACGGAAGCGAACGTCGGACGTCAAGCTGGGCAAGGCGCTCGCTCATGCGAAAGCGAACCTACCAAGCCCAGGAGTTGGATTCAACCGTTACCAGCGATTATCGATTCTTTCGGGCGATGATCGTTTTGCCGCCGGGCGCCAGGGCGATGGAGGGTGGGCGGCTTGACCGTCGCTACCCCCAGCACCTAACCTCGGAGACGATCCGACGACATCCTGGAGGGCACGATGAGCGACAACTACAAGGCCGTGATCCCGTACGAGTCGATGGACCCGCTCGCGATCGGCGCCACCGACGACGACTCGAAGAAGCACCGTGACACGCTCACGCTCGAGATTCCGACCGCCAACCTCGTCGCTGCGATCTACCCCGAGGAGCCGGCGCCGGTCGACGACGCCACGGAGTCCGCTCGACGAGCGCTTGCCGAGCCCGTCGACGGACCAGCGTTCGCGGAGCTCCTCGCGGGCCGCACGAGCGTCGCCGTCGTGATCGACAACCAGTTTCGCCCCACTCCCTCCTCGAAGCTCCTGCCCGCCGTGTTCGACGCGATCGAGGCGGCCGGCGTCTCGGATGTCCGGATCGTCTGCGCGAACGGCAAGGTCTTCCCGATGTCCGAGGCGGACATGGAGCAGAAGATCGGACCGGCCAACCTCGCCCGGATGGAGGCGAACGGCTGGGCGTTCCACCAGAACGACCCGCAGAACCCCGACGCCTACACCTTCGTGGGCGTCTCCTCCGGCGGCACGCCCGTCTGGCTGCACGACGAGGTCGCATCCAGCGACCTGAAGATCACGATCGGTCAGGCCCAGGCGAACCACTGGGGCGCGGGCGGCGGCGGCAAGCTGATCCTGCCGGGCGTGGTCTCGGACGCCACGATCGAGTCGAACCACTGCGCGTTCGTCACCTCGCCGCAGACCCACTACGGCGCCTACGCCGGCCCGATGCGCTCGGACATCGACGAGGTCGCCACCATGTGCGGCCTCGACTGCACGATGAACGTGATCCTCGACACCCACGGCCGTGTGATCGACTGCATCTTCGGCTCGCACCCCGAGGCGCACCGCGAGGCGATCCGCCGCTTCAACGCGATCTACGCCTACGACAGCTGGGTCGAGGAGAAGGGGCAGGCGGACATCGTGATCTGCGGGGTCTTCGCCCCCACCGACCATCTCTTCTTCCACACGGGCTGGGGCTGCATGTCGGCCGACCTCGTGCTCAAGGACGGCGGCACGATCATCTACACGAGCCCGTCGCCGGGCGTCTCGACCGCGATCGGCGACTTCCCCGGCTTCGCGCTGATGGACCTGATGAAGCCGTACATGCCGCCGACCGCCGAGAACTACCAGCGCGTGCTGCACGACATCCACAAGCGCGAGATCCAGATGTGGGCCGGCTGCATCTGGGTGCCGATCTACGAGGTGATGACGCGCAAGCACCTGACGGTCGTGACGCTCGAGGAGAACCTCGAGATGGCCGCCGACATCGGGCTCGACGCGACGACGTCGCTCGACGAGGCGTTCGCGGCGGCAATGGCACGGCATGGTGCGGATGCGAAGGTGGCGATCCTGCCGTACGCCCGCTACCAGCTGCCGAAGAACGCGGTGCGGATGGCGTCCGAGGAGCCGAGCCTGTTGGCACCCACGAGCGCTTGACGACGTCGCGGACGGCGATCCCCGGATTCCGGCCGGCGGGCGGCGTCGCAGACGACGATGCCGTTCGCCGCCAGATCCGCGGCTCGACGACGATCCTCGAGATCCTCCGCATGTACCCCGACGGCCGCGCGGCGCAGCTGATGTCGAAGATCTACTGGCCCTGCGCGCACTGTGGCGGCGCTGTGCGGGAGCCCCTGACGATGGCGGCGCTCCGCCACGCCCGCGACCCGCGCGCCGTGCTGGACGCGTTCCGCGCACTCGAGCGGCGGCGGGCCGACCGATGATCAGGTGGCGCTCGCAGCGGAGCGGCGCCCGCACTGACGATGGTAGGTTCGGAGCCGGTGCAACAGGCTGACGCACGGACGCGCGCGGCGACAGGCGTCAGCCTGTCGTCCGGGCTCGGAGCTCGCGCGCGTCGCCGCTGAGCGCGTCACGCCCGGCGACAGGCTGACGCCTGTCGCCGGTCCCTGGGTCGGCCGCAGCGTCCTGCGCGTCGAGGACGACGCCCTGCTCCGGGGAGAGGGCCGGTTTCTGGACGACCTCGCCCCCGTCGCCCGCAGCTTCCACGCGGCCGTCGTGCGCTCCCAGCTCGCACATGCCCGCATCGAGGTCGACGCAACGGCTGCACTGACGGCCGCCCGGGGTCGTCGGCGTGCTCACGGGCGCGGACGTCGCTGCGCTCTCGCGGCCGTTCCCGGCCGGGATCGAAACGGGCACGCCTCAGTACGCCGCCGCGATCGATACCGTGCGCTACGTCGGCGAGCCGATCGCCGTCGTCGTCGCCCGCGATCGCTACCTCGCCGAGGACGCCGCCGAGCTCGTCGAGGTCGACTACGACCCGCTCGACGCCGTGCTCGACCCGGTTGCCGCAGCGGCCGACGCCGTTCACGACCGGACGTTCTCCTACGGCGACGTCGACACGGCGATGGCCGAGGCCGAACTCGTCCTCCGCCAGACCTTCCACGTCCCCCGCTTCACGTGCACGCCCGTCGAGTGCTATGCCGTCGTCGCGGACTGGGATACGACTGCGGGGCGCCTGACCGCGTGGGCCAACTTCCAGGGGCCGTTCACCCTGCACGGCGTCGCTGCGGCAGCGCTCGGCCTGAAGGGCGACCGGCTGCGGCTCCTCACGCCGCCCGACTCGGGCGGCTCGTTCGGGATCAAGTCATCCGTATTCACGTACATCGTGCTGATCGGGCTGGCCTCACGGCACCTCGGGGTGCCCGTGACGTGGATCGAGGATCGAATCGAGCATCTCGCCGCGAGCGCCGCCGCCACGGGCCGGACGACCGAGGTCGAGGCAGGCTTCACGCGCAGACGGGCGGCTGCTCGCGCTCCGCTACGACGCAATCGAGGACGTCGGCGCCTACGTTCGCGCGCCCGAGCCCGCGACGCTGTACCGGATGCACGGTTCGCTCTCCGGCGCCTACACCGTGCCGAATGTTGCCGTGCGTAACCGCGTCGTGCTCACGAACACGCAGCCCGTCCGGTCTCAACCGGGGGTTCGGCGGGCCGCAGCTCTACTTCGGACTGGAACGGACGATGGCGATCGCGGCCCGACGACTCGGCCTCGATCCAGCCGAGCTTGCGCGCCGCAACCTGATTCCGGCCGAGGCGATGCCCTACCGGACTCCCTCCGGGGCCGTGTACGACTCGGGCGACTACGCGGCCGTCCTCGACAAGGCACTCGAGTTGGCCGACTACGAGGCGCTGCAGGCGCGTGTCAGCGCTGCGCGTGTCGGCGGGCCGGCTGGCGGGGATCGGTCTCACGTGCATCGTCGAGCCCTCGATCTCGAACATGGGCTACATCACGCTCGCCCAGACCGCCGACGAGCGCGCCCGCTCACTCCCCAAGTCGGGCAACGCCGAAGGTGCGTCGATCGCGATCGATCCACTCGGGGGGATCACCGTCAGGCTGGCATCGACGCCGCAGGGCCAGGGCCACCGGACGGTCTGCGCCCAGGTGGTCGCCGATGCTCTCGGCTGCGCCCCCGAGGACGTGACGGTGATGTCCGAAATGGATACAGCGAGCGTGCCGTGGAGTGTCGCGTCGGGCAACTACTCGTCGCGCTTCTCCGGCGTTGCGGTCGGCGCAGTCCAGGCCGCCGCGCTCAAGCTCCGCGCGAAGGTCGACGCGATCCGGGCCCATGTCGGCGACGAGAGCCTCTCGCTGCGGCGGATCGCGGGCATGGCGCACTGGAATCCCGAGGGCCTGCCGGACGGTGAGGAGCCGGGCCTCGCGGCGGTTGCCTTCTGGGCGCCGCCGACCCTCGACCCGCCCGACGCGGAGGACCGCGTCGCCTCGTCGGCGTCGCACGGCTTCATCGTCGACATCTGTGCCGTCGAGGTCGAGCGCGAGACGGGCGTCGTGCAGCGTGCTCGACTACGTGACCGTGCACGACGCAGGACGGCTCCTCAATCCGCTGCTCGCCGACGGGCAGGTGCTCGGCGGCTTCGCCCACGGCGTCGCCGCCGCGCTCTACGAGCGGCACGTCTACGACGAGTGGGGCAACCTGATGACGGCGTCGCTCGTCGACTACCTCGCCCCCACCGCGCCCGACATCCCTGCGCTCCGCATCGGCCACCTGTCCTCGCCGTCGCCCGTGACGGCGCTCGGGGCCAAGGGGATCGGCGAGGGAAACACGATGAGCGCCCCCGTCTGCATCGCGAATGCCGTGGCCGACGCGATCGGCCGCGACGACCTCGAGCTGCCGCTGACCCCACCCCGCGTGTGGGAGCTCCTACACGACAGCACAAGTGGCTCAGAGCCACAAAGTCCCGGAGGCCGGTCGTGAAGCCGGTGGCGTTCGAGTACGTCGCGGCCCACTCGGTCGAGGAGGCCCTCGCAGCGCTCGCGCGGGACGAGGACGCGAAGCCGATCGCGGGCGGCCAGAGCCTGGTCCCGGCGCTCAACCTGCGACTCGTGCGCCCGACGCTGCTCGTCGACCTCAACCGGGCGGGCCTCGACCGCGTCGACGCCAACGGTGTCGTCCGCGTCGGCGCCACCGTGCGCCAGGCGACGTTGGAGCGCGACCCGCGCACTCACCCGCTGCTGCGCCAGGCCCTCCCCCACGTGGGCCACTTCGTCACCCGTAACCGCGGCACCGTCGGGGGTAGCGTCGCCCACGCCGACGGCTCTGCCGAGATCCCGCTCTGCCTCGCAGCGCTCGGAGGGACGATCGTGGCCGACGGCCCTGGCGGTCGCCGGGAGATCGAGCCCGACGCCTTCTTCGTCACGCACTACCTGACGACGCTCGCGCCGGGCGAGCTCGTCGTCGAGACGCTGTGGCCGCAGCCGGCCGAGAGCGAGGGCGCGGCGTTCGAGGAGCTCGCGCTCCGCGCCGGCGACTACGGCCTCGCCATGGTCGCGGTCGTCCTGCGACGCGTCGATGGTGTCGCACGTGACGTCCGGATTCGCGTGGGCGCCGTGACCGACCGGCCGACGGCGCTCGCCGAGGCGGAGCAGGCGGTCGAGGGCGCTCAGGTGACGGCAGCGTTGGCGCAGGAGGCGGGCAACCTCGCCGCCCGGGCCGTCGATCCCCCGGGCTCGATCCATGCGTCCGCGACCTACCTCCGCCACCTGACGGGGACGCTGGTGGAACGCGCCGTGCTCCGCGCCTGGGAGCGTGCCGCGTGACCGGGATCAACCTGACCGTGAACGGGCGGGTCGTCGTCGAGGAGGTCGAGCCACGGCTGCTCCTGAGCGACTTCCTCCGCCATCGCCTGGGCCTGACCGGCACGCATGTCGGCTGCGAGCACGGTGTCTGCGGAGCGTGCACGGTGCGGCTCGACGGCGTCT
Organism: uncultured Thermoleophilia bacterium; assembly: GCA_963792455.1. Taxonomy (GTDB): domain Bacteria; phylum Actinomycetota; class Thermoleophilia; order Gaiellales; family Gaiellaceae; genus Gaiella. Next base: position 382,960 of record CAWBWA010000010.1, on the reverse strand, counting down.
CGGTGCGCGCCTGCTGCGTGCTCGCCGTGCAAGTCGACGGCTCGGAGGTGGAGACGGTCGAATCGCTCGCCGGCGAGACGCTGCTCTCCCCGCTCCAGGAGGCGTTCAAGCGCCATCACGCGCTCCAGTGCGGGTTCTGCACACCGGGCATCCTGATCGCCGCCGACGACCTGCTCTCCCGCGGCGATCCTTCCCGCGAGGAGATCGTGGACATGCTCTCCGGGCATCTCTGCCGCTGTACCGGCTACGCCCCAATCGTCGCCGCGATCGAGGAAGCTCGTGACAACTCGTCACAGGCATCGGAGCGCGGCGAGTGAACCTGGCGCAGTCCCTGCTCGACGCGTGCGAGCGGCACCCGGAACGGGAGGCGTTCCCGGGAATCCGCTACGGACGAGCTCCTGCCGCGGGTCGCGCGGGTCGCCGGTGGGCTCGGAGTGGAGCCCGGAACGCGGGTGGCCGTCGTTCTCGACAACCGGCTCGAGACGGCGCTTCTCTACTGGGCGGCCCAGTGGTCGGGTGCGATCTTCGTCCCGCTCTCGTGGCGCCTCTCCGAGGAGGAGCTCGCCTACTGCATCGACGACGCAGGCGCCGAGATCGTGATCCGCGACGGCGATCCTCTGCCCGACGGGCCCGAGCACGAGGGCGCGCTCGACCGGGACGACCGCGAGACCTCGCTCCTCCTCTACACCTCGGGCACGACCGGGCGCCCGAAGGGCGTGCCCCGGTCAGCCACGCCGCCGACCGCGCCGGCGGCCTCGGCCAGGCGCTGCAGCACGGCTACGGGCTCGGCGAGCGCACGCTCGGGGTGATGCCGCTCTACCACACGATGGGCATCCACTCGCTGCTCGCGATGCACCTCGTCGGCGGCTGTTACGTGCCGCAACCCCGCTGGGATCCACCCGAGGCGCTGCAGCTGATCGAACAGGAGCGGATCACGTCGCTGTACCTCGTCCCGACCCTGTTCCACGATCTTCTCCAGGTGGACGGGCTCGACGAACGCGACCTCTCGAGCGTGCGGGCGCTCGGCTACGCGGGCGCGGCGATGACCTCGACGCTCGTGAAGCGGTGCGTCGAGGTATTCGCGCCCGACGTCTTCGTCAATCACTACGGCTCCACAGAGGTCTATACCTTTTCGGTCGGCCGCGACCAGGCCGCCAAGCCCGGGTGTGCCGGCCGGCCCTCGGTGCACACGCGGCTGAGGCTCGGACAGGACGGTGAGATCTGCGCCCACCTCTCGGGCGACGAGGCGTTCGGCGGCTACTGGAACCGGCCCGATGCCGACGCGAAGGCGATCCGTGACGGCTGGTACCACACGGGCGACACCGGTCACCTCGACGCCGACGGCGACCTCTGGGTCGACGGCCGGCTGGACGACATGATCATCTCCGGCGGCGAGAACATCCATCCCCTGGAGGTCGAGGACGTCCTCGCGAGCCACCCCGGCGTTCGGGAGGTGGCGGTGATCGGAGCGCCCGACGACCGGCTCGGGACCCGCGTCGTCGCCGTCGTCGTCGGCGACGTCACGCCCGAGGAGCTCGACGCGCACTGCCTCGCCTCGCCCCTCGCCCGCTTCAAGCGGCCGCGAGAGTACAGGATGGTGCCGGCGCTCCCGAAGAGCGCATCCGGGAAGATCATGCGAAGATCCCTGCGGGACGAGTCGAAGGAGACCAGGTGACCGAGTACGACGGATTTCGTGTCGAGCACGACGCCGACCGCGGAGTGGCCACGATCACGCTGGACGTGCCGGGGAAGTTCAACCGGGTCTCGATGCGCGCGCGCGACGAGCTCGCCGAGCTGTTTGCCGAGCTCGACCGCGACGACACCGTGCGCTTCGTCGTGCTCACCGGGGCGGGTGGCCAGTTCACCGCCGGCGGTGACATCGCCGGGTTCCTGACGAAGTCACCGTGGGTCGTCTCCCAGCTCGCGAAGAACGTGGCGGCGCCCGAGCGCTGCTCCAAGCCGGTGATCGCAAAGCTGCGGGGATACGTCTTCGGCGTCGGCCTCGAGCTCGCGCTCGCGTGCGACTTCAGGATCGCCGCGGAGGACATGCAGATGGCGCTCCCCGAGGCGACGATCGGGATGATCCCGGGCTCCGGCGGCACGCAGCGCCTCGCCCGGCTCGTCGGGCTCGGCCGCGCGAAGGACATCATCATGCGAGGCCGCCGAATCGAGGCCGCAGAGGCGCTCCGAATCGGGCTCGTGACGGAGGTCGTCGCCGTCGATGCGCTCGACGGCGCGGTCGACGCGCTCGTCGGCGAGCTCTCGCGCCACTCCCCGCTCTCGATGGCGATGGCGAAGCGCGTGCTCAACACGGCGTACGACGGGCCGCTCCATGTCGGGCTCGAGCTCGAAGGGCTCGCCTACGGTCTCCTGCAGCAGACACACGACTTCCACGAGGGCGTGGAGGCGTTCGTGGAGAAGCGAAAGCCCGAGTTCGACGGGACCTGAGCGGGAGGCGCTACGCGTCGGGGAACGGCCGCACGGCGCACTCGGGCGCGCCCATCCGGGTGGCGAGCGCCTCGGCACTCGCGAGCAGGCCCTTTGCCCGCTCGATCGTGATGCCGTAGGCGTCGACGTAGCCCGCCGTGTAGAGCTTGACCGCCGCCGCGAGCTCCTTGTAGTAGAAGCGGTAGTTGCCGGCGAGCGAGGCGACCTGCTCCTTCTCGGCCGGTGTCGTCCCCTCGAGCTTCTCGATCTCCCCCGCAAGCCGCAACCCGATCGCGGCGGTCGGCTTCATCACCTTGAAGCCCTCGTCGGCCGGGAGGCCGAGCGCCTCGGTGTCGGCACGGGCCTGCTCGCAGAGCTGTGCCAGGCTCTCGGCCAGCGCAGAGCGCTCCGGCTCGTCCTCGCCGCAGCCGCCCGCGAAGACGGCAATGCCGACGACGACGGCGGTCATCGCGATCGCCGTTCCGACCCGTGTCCTGACCCGCGCACGGCCGGGTAGGTTACCGACGCTCCCAGGCGAGACCGGCGGCGAGCACCGTCTCGTCGCGCGGCGCGACGAACTGCATGTTTCCGACGGCGAGACCGGCCCAGCCGATCAGGTTGACCCAGCGCAGGAACGACGAGAGCGGCAGCCGCACCTCGAGCTCGTCGGCGTCCTCGGCCGGGAGGTCGACGGCGAAGCAGGGGCTGACGTAGAGATCGACGTCGGGCTCGTACGCGCGCCAGGCCGCGAGGGCGCCGTACGGCGACCGAGACGGCCTCGGGCGTCACGCGCTGCGCGGCCTCGAGCTTCGATCCGCATCACGTTGCCGTACTCGTCCGCCCGGGCGGGGAAGGTCGCCGCGGTGGCTCTGCGCCGCCTCGTGCAGGAAGAGCGGCCACATGTCCGCCTGGGCGCCGGGATCCCGGCCTCGACGACACGGGCGCCGAGATCGCTCGAGGTCGGCGACCCATCGCTCCGCCGCATCGCTCTGCTCGGTCTCGCGCCCGTCGCCGAGATCGGGCGCCCGGCGCAGCAGGCCGATCGTGAGCCCGTCGAGCCGGGGCTCGGGCACCGGGCGGCCCGACAGCACCGACCAGAGCAGCGCGACATCCTCGACCGTTCGCCCCATCGGCCCGACGGTGTCGAGCGACGGGCAGAGCGGGAAGACGCCGTCGAGCGGCAGCAGGCCCCAGCTGCGACTTGAGCCCCACCGTGCCACAGGCGGCCGAGGGCAGCCGGATCGAGCAGCCGGTGTCGGTCCCGAGGCCGAGCTCGACGAGCCCTGCCGCGAGCGCCGCCGCGTTGCCGGCCGACGAGCCGCCGGTCGTCTTCCCGGGATGGAGCCGGGTTGTGCACCGTCCCGTACCACGGGTTCGCGCCGAGCACGCTCCACGCGAACTCGGGCAGATTGCGCCTTGCCCGACGACGACGGCCCCGGCGTCGAGCGCGCGCTGCACGACGCTCGCGTGGACGTCCGGGACATGGTCGGCGTAGATCCGCGAGCCGTAGGTCGTGCGCACGCCGGCGGTGTCGATCAGGTCCTTGACGAGCAGTGTCCGCCCGGCGAGCGGCCCGTCGGCGGCCCCGCGCAGTGGCTCGTCGAGCCAGGTGATCGCGGCGTTGTAGGCGTCGCGGCGGCGGCGACCGGCTTCAGCCGGTCGTCCGGGCTCGTCCGGACTCGCGCGTCATGCCGGGACCAGCGCCACGCACTCGACCTCGATCTTCGCCCCCGGGATCACGAGAGCCGAGATCTCGACGAGCGTCGAGGCCGGCCGCGTCTCGCCGAACACCTCCTGCCGCACCGGGTTCACGAGCGGACGGTCGTTCACGTCGGTCAGGTAGACCGTCACCTTGACGACGTCGGCGAACGTGCACCCGCCCGCCGCCAGCACGGCACGCATGTTCTCGAACACGCACCGCGCCTGCGCCACGACGTCGTCCCCGCCCACGAGCTCGCGTCGCTCGTCGACGGGGACGATGCCGGAGACGAACAGAAACCCGCCCGCCTCGACGGCGTCCGTGAAGTGCGAGATCGGCTCGGCCTGGCCGGCGACCCGGAGCTCACGGCGCGTCGCTCATGTCAGGCGAAGTGCGCCTTGAGCGCGTCGAAGCCGCCCTGGAAGACCTGGGAGGCGAAGAAGTCCGTCCAGTGCCCCTGCTGGTCGCGGTCGCAGTCGAAGGTCGTCCACCATTCCACGAAGCTGCCGCCACCGTCCGTCAGCGGCGTCACCCGGATCGTGGCGCAGTAGTTGTCGACGTCGAACGGCGTCTTCTGGAAGTCGTAGGTGTACGAGCGGTCGAGGTCGGAGTGCGCGAGCAGCTGCTCACGGATGTGGGTGCCGTCGGTCAGCGTGAAGCTGCGGATCGCGCCGACCTGATCTCCCGCCTTGCCGTCCTCGATCTCGCTCTGCGAGACGAGGCCGCTGTGCCAGGTCGCGAGGCCGTTGAAATCGCGGATGTGCGCCCAGACCTCGTCGGGCGAGGCGTTGATCACCGTGCTTGCGTACGACTTCGCCATCTGGAGCTCCTTCAGGAGTCGTTGGTCGATACCCGGTTGATCCTACGACGCGGACAGTCGTGCCTGCGCCGCCTCGCGGATCTCCGTCAGCGTCGCGCGCGGCGTCAGGGCCTCCGGGTCGACACGCAGCTCGACGAGCGCTGGCCGCCCACAGGCGAGCGCCTCGTCGAATGCAGCGGCGAAGTCCTCGGTCCGCTCGACCGCGACGCCGTACGCGCCGAAGGCGCGGGCGAGGGCGGCGAAGTCCGGATTGACGAGATCGGTCCCCGAGACGCGGCCCGGATAGTGCCGCTCCTGGTGCATCCGGATCGTCCCGTACATGCCGTTGTTGACGACGAGCACGACGATTGCCGCGTCGTGCTGCACCGCGGTCGCGAGCTCCTGCCCGGTCATCAGGAAGTCGCCGTCGCCCGCCATCGCGACGACATCGCGCTCGGGGTGGAGCAGCTTGGCGGCGACCGCCGCCGGCACGCCGTAGCCCATCGCACCGCTCGTCGGCGCGAGCTGGGTCGGATATCGCCTGAACTCGTAGAAGCGGTGCGCCCAGACGGAGAAGTTTCCCGCTCCGTTGGTGAAGATCGCATCGGCCGGAAGGCGATCCCGCACGGTCACCATCACCTCCCCCATGTCGAGGTCGCCGGGCAGCGGCTGGTGACGGAGGTTGTCGAGGTACTCCGCCCGCGCCGCGGCGGTGCGCGTCTCGCGCGGGGCCGGGTCGAGCGGTGGCAGCCCCGAGAGCGCAACCGCGAATGTGTCCGGGGAGGCCGCGAGGGCGAGCGCAGGCTTGTAGACGCGGCCGAGCTCGTCGGGATCGGCCGTGACGTGGACGAGGGCCTGGGTCGGATTCGGCACCTGGAGGAGCGTGTAGCCGGCGGTCGTGATCTCGCTCAGGCGGTCACCGATCACGAGCAGGACGTCGGCATCGCGCACGCGCTGCGTCAGGCGCGGGTCGGCGCCGAGCGCGAGGTGCCCGACGTAGGCGTCTGACGTGTTGTCGACGTAGTCCTGACGCCGCCAGCCCGAGGCGACCGGAAGCCCGCCGGCGGCGCACCAGGCGGTCAGGGCCGCGTGCGCCTCGGCGCTCCAGGGCGCACCGCCCACGATCACGAGCGGCCGCTCGGCTCCGGCGAGCAACGCGCGGGTCTGCTCGAGATCGGTCGCGGCGGGATGGACGCGCGTGACGGCGTAGGGCAGAGCGTCGGCCGCGCTCGACTCCTCGACCAGCATGTCCTCGGGCAGGGCGAGCACGACGGGGCCCGGCCGGCCCGACGTCGCGACGTGAAACGCGCGCGAGACGAGCTCGGGGATCCGGTCGGCGCTGTCGATCTGCTCGACCCACTTCGCCATCGGCCCGAACATGTGGCGGTAGTCGATCTCCTGGAACGCCTCGCGCCCCATCATCCCGCGGCCGACCTGCCCGATCAGGAGAATCAGCGGTGTCGAGTCCTGATATGCGGTATGGATCCCACCCGCGGCGTGGGTGGCGCCGGGGCCTCGCGTGACCATGCAGATCCCCGGCCGGCCGGTGAGCTTGCCGTAGGCGTCGGCCATGTTCGCGGCTCCGACCTCGTGGCGGCAGGAGACGAACCGCAGCGGCGAGTCGTAGAGCGCGTCGAGCACGGCCAGGTAGCTCTCGCCGGGAACGCCGAAAGCCAGCTCGGCCCCGTGGACGACGAGCTGATCGACGAGGAGCCTGCCGCCCGTCCTCACGTCAGGGCGAGGCGGTGCTCGACGTAGACCGTCGCCTTCTGGAGCTTCGGCAGGTCGTCGTCGGCGGGGTCGACGTAGCGGATCGTGCGCTTACCCGCCCACTCGGCGGGCAGGATCAGCACCCGGACGAAGGCGGTCGGCTGATGCTTCGCCGCCTCCGCGAGCACCGGGTCGGGGCCTGACTCGAACCAGGCGCCCCCCGGCCCGTAGGAGGCGGTATGGCCCTCCGTGTGGATGTCGATCTCGCCGTGTAGGAGGTAGCGGATCCCGGGCCCGGGGTGCGTGTGCCTGTAGGCGATGCCGCCCGGCGGGAAGTCGATCCGATCGCAGCGTACGACCCACTCCGCGAACGGGTCGAGCTGGATGCGCCGTGAGACGAGCGCGCCCTCGGCCTCCTCGGGCGTGTCGTCGAGCTGCCAGACGAGCGCATGCCCCTCGACGTGCGCCTCGCCGAAGAACGCGACGTCGTTCGCGACGTCGTAGACGACGCGGTGCGGGCCGAACGTCTCGGCCCCGGTGTGAAACTCGTAGAGCGAGAGCCGCATGCATTCAACCCTATCGCGTGGCGGCGACAGGCTTCAGCCTGTCGTCCGGGCTCAGCGTCGGTGCTCAGCCTCTCCTCTACGTTCCGACCCCGGCGTCCGGCTGAAGCCGGACACCCCGCGCCAACCAAGAAGGGAGGGGTCGCAGGGAACCGCAGGTTCCCGACTTCAGGATCCACGCGAAGCGTGGCAACAGCAGCTCCTCTACGTTCCGACCCCGGCGTCCGGCTGAAGCCGGACACCCGCGCCAACCAAGAAGGGAGGGGTCGCAGGGAACCGCAGGTTCCCGACTTCAGGATCCACGCGAAGCGTGGCAACAGCATCAACGTTTCACCGAGGCGAGGAAGCCGCGATACGCTCTTCCATCGCGGCTTCCTCGCCTCAGTGAAACGTCTGCCCGCCGTCGATCACGATCGTCTGCCCCGTCACGAAGCTCGAGCCGGCGCTCGCGAAATAGACCACGGCCCCGACGACGTCCTCCGGCACCTGGTCGCGCTGGATCGTGCGGGCGGCGACCGACACGTCGCGCAGCTTCTCGATCACCTCGGGATGCGCCTCGACGCCGGCCGACATGGTGAAGCCGGGCGCAACGCAGTTCACGAGCACGCCGTCCTTGCCGACCTCCTTCGCGAGCGCCCGCGTGAAGGCGACGATGGCACCCTTGCTGGTGACGTAGTGGAGCAGGAATGGCACACCGCGGAACGGCGTGCCGGACGAGATGTTGACCACGCGGCCGCCGCCGTTTCGCTGCATCACGGGAACGACGGCGCGGCACATGAGGAACATCGATGCCACGTTCACGTCCATCACCTGCCGCCACTCGGCGAGCGGGATCTCCGTGAACGGCCGCATCTCGAGCGACGCATAGAGGCCGGCGTTGTTGACGAGGATGTCGATCGAGCCGCACCGCTCCACGACCTCGTCGGCGAGCGACCCGACGGCGGTCTCGTCGGCGACGTCGACGGTCAGGCCGACCCCGTCCGGGAAGAGCTCGGCCGCGGCTTCGGCCCCCCGCAGGTCGGCCACGACGATGCGCGCGCCCTCCGCCGCGAGGCCGTGGGCGATCGCGAACCCGATGCCCTGGGCTGCCCCCGTGACGATCGCGACCTTGCCGTCGAGCTGGCCCATGCCGAAGTCCTCCTTTAGAGGCTTGATGTGGATTGGGAGTGCGGTTGGGGCGGTTCTGCACCAAGGAGCGTGTTCGACGAGGGCGGCGGCAAGGCTGGTTGCCTTGGGGTCGTCCTCGGCGGACGCGATCCGCAGCGTGCAGGGCCGCATCCAGACGTGCTTCTCATTCGCATCAAGCCTCTACCGGAGTGCCGAGAACGAGGTCGGCGTCAGGATGCGGTTCTGTTGTGTGTGGATCAACGGCTGGATCTTCCCCATGAACGCCTTCCAGTCGTCGCGCGCCATCAGGGTGGCGCGCCGCTCCTCGCGTTGCGCGAAGCTGTCGTAGCGCCACATGCTCGTGTAGGTCGAGAGCGCCCCGATGTCCGTGGTGAAGGCGCCGACGAAGCCGCCGAGCACTTCCTGCTGGATTGCGATGCCCTCCTCCTCGTACAGCCTCACGAGCTCGGGCAGCCCGCCCGTGTGGACGTGGTAGTCGCGCTGCTCGACGATGACCATCAGATCGCCTCCCCGATGCCGCTCATCGCGAGGTACTTGAGCTCGACCCAGTCGTCGACGCCGTAGCTCGAGCCCTCGCGTCCGATGCCCGACTCCTTGACCCCGCCGAAGGGTGCCACCTCGGAGGAGATGAAGCCGGTGTTGATGCCGACGATGCCGTACTCGAGCGCCTCCGCGACCCGCCACGTGCGGTCGAGGCTCTGGGTGTAGAAGTACGCAGAGAGGCCGTAGGGCGTGTCGTTCGCGATCGCGACCGCCTCCGCGTCGGTTGTGAAGCGGTTGATGCCCGCCACCGGGCCGAACGTCTCCTCGCAGCTCATCGCCATGTCCATCGTGACACCCGTGAGCACGGACGGCTGGAAGAACTGACCCTCGATCCGGCTGCCGCCGTGGACGAGCTCGGCTCCCTGCGCCAGCGCGTCGGCAACGTGGCGCTCGACCTTGGCGACCGCAGGCCCGTCGATCAGCGGGCCGACCTGGACGCCCTCGGTGAAGCCGTCCGCGACCTTCAGCGCCGCCACGGCCTCGGTGAATGCACCGACGAAGTCGTCGTAGATCGCGTCCTGGACGAGAAAGCGGTTCGCCGAGATGCAGGTCTGGCCCGAGTTCCTGAACTTGCACATCATCGCGCCCGACACGGCCGCGGAGAGGTCGGCATCGTCGAACACGATGAAGGGCGCGTTCCCGCCGAGCTCGAGCGAGACCTTCTTCACCTGGCGAGCGCACTGGGCCATCAGCAGCTTGCCGACCTCGGTCGAGCCCGTGAAGCCGAGCTTGCGGACGATTGCGTTCGACGTCATCTCGCCACCGATCAGGGGGGCATCCGCGGCGTCGCCCGTGACGATCGAGAAGACACCGGCGGGCACCCCCGCCTCCTCCGCCAGCGCGGCGATCGCGAGGGCGGTGAGCGGCGTCTGCTCGGCGGGCTTCAGCACCATCGTGCAGCCGACGGCCAGGGCAGGCGCCGACTTGCGCGTCGGCATCGCAGCCGGGAAGTTCCAGGGTGTGATGCCCGCGGTGACGCCGATCGGCTCGCGCAGCGCGATGATGCGACGATCGGTGAGCGGCTGCGGGATCACGCGGCCGTCGAGCCGCTTCGCCTCCTCGGCGAACCACTCGTAGAAGGAGGCCGCGTAGGCGATCTCGAGCTTCGCCTCGACGAGCGGCTTCCCCTGCTCGCGCACGAGGAGCGTCGCGAGGTCGTCGGCACGATCCAGCATCAGGTCGGCGAGGCGCCGCAGGATCCGCGCCCGGTCCCGAGCCGTCCTGTGCCTCCAGGCGGGCAGTGCCCGCTGGGCCGCCTCGATCGCACGGCGCGTCTCGGCCGCCCCCATGCGAGGGACGTCGGCGATGGTCTCGCCGGTCGCGGGATCGACGACGGGGAAGGTGGCGCCGGAGTCGGCTCCGACCCAGGTGCCGTCGATGTACGCCCGGTCGCGCAGGAGATCGGTCTCGAGAGCAGTCATGCGGTTGACGATAGCGATCGGCCTCTCGCGGCCGGACGGGTGCCGGTGCGATACTTCCGTGCGATGGAGCCGCAGTTCATCCACTTCGACGACGTCTCCCCGTTCACCCTGATCGAGGGCGTCGAGGGCCGGCCGCTGTTCGGCGAGGGCGTGATGATGAACCTGATCGAGTTCGGCGCGGACGCCACCGTGCCCGCTCACAGCCACCCGCACGAACAGCTCGGGATCGTGCTGCGCGGGATGCAGGCGCTCGTGATCGACGGCGTCGCCCGGGAGCTCGGCCCGATGGAGGGCTACGTCCTGCCCGGCGGCGTCGAGCACTCGGCCTACTGCGGGCCGGACGGCGCGACCGTGATCGACGTCTTCTGCCCCGTTCGGGAGGACTACCGCGAGCGGTGGGGTGCGAGCGACGGCGATTCGCCGCCACAATGAGTGCGTGAGCCAGACGATCGAAGCGCCCGTCGAGGTGCGCCTCCCCGAGGGAGACGAGGACTACGACCACGATCGCCCGTGGATCGTGATCGTGTGGAACGACCCGATCAACCTGATGAGCTACGTCACGTTCGTGCTCCGGAAGCTCTTCGGCTATTCGAAGGAGGAGGCGACCCGGCTGATGCTGCAGGTGCACAACGACGGCAAGGCCGTCGTCTCCTCGGGTGAGAAGGAGAAGGCCGAGTTCGACGTCGCCCGCCTGCACGCGCACGGCCTCTGGGCCACCCTGAGGCAGGACTGATGAGCGGGCGCCGGATCCAGCGCGATCGCAAGGGCGGCTACCGGCTGCGGCTGCCGCAGGAGGAGCGCGCACTGCTCGCCACGCTCCCGGCCCAGCTCCGCGAGGTGATGCAGACCGACGATCCGAGCCTGCGTCGCCTGTTCCCGCCCGCCTACGCCGACGATGCGGAAGCCGACGACGAGTACCGGCGCCTGATGCGCGAGGAGCTGCTGGAGGGGAAGCTCGCGGCGCTCCGGGTGGTCGAGGAGAGCGCGTACGCCGAGCACCTCACGGAGGAGGATCTCGAGGGCTGGCTCGGCGCGCTCGAGAGCCTGCGCCTCTACCTCGGCACGCAGCTCGACGTCAGCGAGGCGACCTACGCCGAGGAGCTCGACCCCGACGACCCGCGCGCCCCCGCCCTCGCGCTCTACGGCTACCTCAGCTGGCTGCAGGAGCAGGCGGTGGAGGCACTGTCGGCCGCGCTCTGAGGCCCGACGCTTCAGCCGGATGTCCGGGTGTCACGCGGACGTCAACCCGGTCGTCCGGCTGACAGCCGGACACCACCCGCTACGGCTCGACGAGGACGCGGCCCGCCGGCAGCTCCAGGCTCGCCCGCACCGCCTCGTCGATCCGCTCCAGCGGGAACACCTCGCCGAGCAACGAGGCCAGCTCGAGCCGGCCCGCGGCCACGTGCTCGAGCAGGATCGGGAGCGCGACCGCCGGGTCCTCGGAGCCGTACATCGTCCCCGTGAGGAACTTCTCGCGGCGCAGGAACTGGGCCGGGTCGAGGTCGAGCCGCATCCCGGTGGGCGGGATCCCGACGATGACCGCGGTGCCGCCGCTGCGCGTGAACTGCAACGCCGTCGCGGTCGTGGCAGGGAAGCCGACGGCGTCGAAGCCGTAGTCGGCGCCCTCGGGGGAGAGTCGACGCCATCAGCTCCTCGAGGTCGTCCGGATGCACCGCGTGGGTGGCACCGAGGCGGAGCGCCTGCTCGCGCCGGGCCTCCATCGGGTCGACGGCGACGATCGCCTCCGAGCCCGCGATCCGCGCTCCCTGGACGACGAACTGGCCCACCCCGCCCGCGCCGATCACGAGCGCGACGCCACCCGGCTGCGCCCGCGCGGCGAACAGCACCGAGCCGACGCCCGTCAGCGCGGCGCAGCCGAGCAGCGCCGCGTCCCGGAACGGGACGGCGCCCCCGGTCGGCAAGGCGACCTTCGACGAGACCACGACCCGCTCGGCCCAGGCGCCGGTGGCGGTGCCGCGGTAGACGGTCTCCCCGTCGAGGGACATGCCCGTCGTCCCGTCGACGAGCGTGCCGGCGCCGATCGCCTGGTGCAGCGGCGTGCACGCCGCCGGCCGGCCGCGGGCGCAGTCGCCACAGCGGCCGCACGAGGGCGCCCACGAGAGGACGACCTCGTCACCCACCTGCAACGACTCGACCGCGGCGCCCACGTGCTCGACGACGCCCGCGCCTTCGTGCCCGAGCACCATCGGCGTCGGCCGCTGGAACTCGCCCTTGACCTGGTGCAGATCCGTGCCGCAGATCCCGACCGCGGCCACGCGGACGACGACGTCGTCGGGGCCGGGCTCCGCCAGGTCGAGCTCGACGACCTCGAGAGGCTCGCCGACCGCCCGGAAGAGCCCGGCCCTCGTCTTCATCGGTTATGCGCCAATCGCGGCCTTCACCGAAGCGCAGTCCGTCACCACCGAGACGTTCTGCAGCGCGAAGTTGATCGCCGCGTTGTGCCACTCGGCGTTCATCGTCGAGCAGCCGTCCTCGGGGACGACCATGTTGAAGCCCATGTCGGCGCCGGTGCGGGCCGTGTGCTCGATGGACATGTTCGTCCAGGCGCCCGTGACGATGACGGTGTCGCGGCCGAGGCCGTCGAGGAGGTTCTGGAGCCTCGTGCCCTGCCACCCGCTCATCCGCATCTTCTCGACGACGTGGTCGCCGTCCTTCGGCTCGAGGCCCTCGGCCGGGGCGGCGCCCCACGTGCCGCGGACGAGCGCCCCGGTGTCCCTGACGCCCTCGAACAGAGGTGCGTTGAGCTTCAGCCCCGGCGCCCCCGCCTCGACGATGTACCAGACGTGGATCACCGGGATGCCCTTGGCGCGGCAGGCCTCGGCGAGGCCGGCGACGTTCGCGACGACGTTCTGCTCCTTCGCGTGCCCGGGCGAGCCGGACTCGGCGAAGGCGCCACCGTCGATGATCACGTCGTTCTGCATGTCCTGGACGATCAGGGCACAGCGCCCGGGATCGAGAGTCAGTTCATCGGTCATCGCATCCTCCTATCTCATGTACGGCTCGCGCCGCGGGCCGACCTTCGTGCGGATCGTGTAGACCGACGACGACGAGGGGATGAAGAGCGTGTGCCAGTCGGGCCCGCCCCACGTGTGGTTGCCGACGCTCTCCGGCACCTCGATCGTGCCCAGGTGCTCGCCTGCGGGCGAGATCACCCAGACGCCCTGCGGCCCCGTCACCCAGACGTTGCCCAGCTCGTCGACCTTCATGCCGTCGGGGATGCCCTCCTCGATCACGCCCGTGCCGACGCCCTCGAAGAACATCCGCCCGTTCGCGAGCGTGCCGTCGGCGTTGACGTCGAAGACCTTGATGTGCGCGTGCGGCGTGTCGTTGATGTACAGCAGCGACTCGTCGGGCGAGAAGCAGAGGCCGTTCGGCATCTCGAACTCGTCCTCGGCGACCGCAAGATCGAGCTCGTCCTGCCCGCCGCCCGGCGGGATGCGGAAGACGCCCTGCCAGCCGAGCTCCCGGGCCCGCTCGATGCCGAACCCGGGGAAGCGCCCATACCAGGGGTCCGAGAAGTAGATCGTGCCGTCGGAGCGGACGGTGACGTCGTTCGGGCTGTTCAGGTACTTGCCCTGCCAGTGGTAGGCGAGGATCTCGCGCACGCCGTCGGTGCGCTCACGGACGAGCGAGCTCGTCACGTGCTCGCAGACGAGCAGGTTGAGGTCGTGGTCGAGCGTCATCCCGTTGCACTTGAAGGACGGATTCCGAACCTCGGTGACCACGCCGTCGAGCGTCACCTTGCGGCGAACGTCCCCCGGCATGTCGGAGAAGTAGAGAACCTGCTCGACCGGGTGCCAGATCGGCCCCTCGGTGAACGTGAACCCCGTCGCGAGCTGCTCGACACCGGAGCCCTCCTCGACGAGGTCGTAGATCGCAGACGATTTCGCATCGATTCCCGGCACTGCTGTCTCCTTTCGAGACGGAGGGCTGTCGGCTCGACGCTAACACGGCGAGGATGCGGTCGCGCTGTACCCTCCACCGTATGGAAACGCGACGCGACACCGTCGTCTTCGTCCCCGCCTGGAACGAGGAGGCGAACCTTCCCGCCGTCCTCGCAGAGCTCGCCGCCGTCCTGCCCGAGGCCGACGTGCTCGTGATCGACGACGGCTCCACGGATGCGACCGCGGAGGTGGCCCGCGGCCTCGGAGCGATCGTCGTCTCGTTCGGCGAGAACCGCGGCCTGCGGGCCGGGATCGCCGCCGGCTACCGGGAGGCGGCCGATCGCGGGTACGCGTTCTGCGGGCGCGTGGACGCCGACGGCCAGCACCCGGCAGGGGAGCTGGCCCGCCTGCTCGAGCTCGTCCGCTCGGACGCGTGCGACGTCGCCGTGGGCTCGCGATTCGCCGAGGGCGAAGGCTACGACGACGACCGCTACGTGCCGTCGGCGAGCCGCCGCCTCGGTATCGGCCTGCTGCAGAAGGCGATGCACCTCCGACTCGGCCACCGCTTCCACGACCCGACGAGCGGGATGGCGGCCGTGAACGCGAAGGCGATGCCCGTGATGGCCGAGCCGTACGTGAGCGGCGCACCCGAGGTGGAGGCCCTGCTGCGACTGAAGTCCGAGGGGCTCCGGGTCGAGGAGGTCGCGGTGCACATGCGTGAGCGCGCGAGCGGCGAGTCGAAGCTGCAGGGGAAGAAGGCCGTCAAGCTCGTCCTGACCGTCGTCGGCACGCTGATCTTCTTCCGCTGGCTGCGCCGCCGGCGCTCGTGACCTCGAAGCCGCCGCGCGTGGTCGTCGTCCTCGGCTACTCGGACGGTGGCTGCGACGTGTTGCACCCCGTCGGGGCGGCACGGCTCGCGCGGGCGGCCGAAGTCAGCACGGAGGAAGACGTCGTCGTGCTCTCCGGCTGGGCGCGCGTGGCGGGCACACGCTCGGAGGCCGAGCTCATGGCCGCGTCCTGGAAGGGCCAAGCGCGCGGAGCTCGTGGTCGACCCGGATGCGCGAACGACGGTCGGCAACGCCTACAACGCCCTGAACGACATCGGCCGCGTCGGCGCACGCGAGGTCGTCGTGGTGACCTCGCGCTGGCACGCACCGCGGGCGCAGGCGGCGTTCCGGCTCCTGCTCGCTCGGCCGGCGGATCCGGGTCACGTCCGCGTTCCCGCCCGAGCCGCGCAACCTTCGCGCGTCGCTCGGCGAGCTGCCGCTCTGGCTCCTGCTGCCGGCGCAGCTGTGGCACGCGCGGCGGATCCGGCGCTAGCCGGACGCGGGGGCGCAGGCTCAGCCCGGGCGACAGGCCGAAGCCTGTCGCCGTTAGCTCACCTCGACGTGGATCCGGTTCTTCGACTCGCGCAGAGGGCCCCCGCCCCGCCCCGCCCGCACGGCGAGGATCTCGGCGAGGATCGCGAGCGCCGTCTCCTCCTGCGTGTCGGCGCCGATGTCGAGGCCGCACGGGCCCATGATCCGGGCGAGCTGCTCCTCCGGCACCCCTGCCTCGAGCAGGCGCCCACGGCGCCGCTCCGTCGTCCGCCGCGAGCCGAGCGCTCCGACGTAGAACGCCTCGCTCGCGAGCGCCGCCTTCAGCGCCGGCTCGTCGAACTTGTCGTCGTGGGTGAGCACCACGACGGCCGTCTGATGATCCGGCTCGAGCTCCGCGATCGCCTCCTCTGGCCACTTCTGGATCAGGACGTCGGCCGACGGCATCCGCTCCTGGGTCAGGAACATCCCCCGAGCGTCGCCGACGATCGCCGTCCAGCCGAGGAGCTTGGCGGCCCGGCACAGCGACTCCGCCGTGTCGACCGCCCCGTAGACGAACAGGCGAGGCGGCGGCCCGTACCACTCGGCGAACACCTTGGTCTCGCCGTCGAGCGCGAGCAGCTTGTTGCGGCCGCGCCGCACGAGCTCCTCGAACTGGCCGGTCGCGCCGGCGGGCACGCCGCCGCCGACGCGCTCGCCCGTCTCGAGGACGAGCTCCTTGCCCCCGACGCCGTCACCCTCCACCACCGTGAAGAGGACGCCGCGCTCGCCGGAGTCGCGCAGCTCGGAAAGCCGGTGGAGCAGGCTCACTCGACGGCCTCGACGAACACGTCGATCTCGCCGCCGCACGGGAGACCGACGCCCCAGGCCATCTCGTCCGTGATCCCGTAGCTCAGCATCTTCGCCTCGCCCGACTGCATCACCTCCATCGCATTCTCGAACACGTCGCTCTCGACGCAGCCGCCGGAGACGGAGCCGCACATCTTCCCCGACTCCGAGATCGCGAGGCTCGTACCGACCGGCCGCGGCGCCGAGCGTCGCGTCGCCACGACGGTCGCGACGACGACCTTCTCGCCGGCCTCACGCCAGCGCTCCACCTCGTCCAGGATCTCTTTCACGCTGCGTGCCTCCTCTCGATGCCGGCGAGGACTGTCGCCAGCTCTTCCAGACTCCTCAGATTATGGCCGGCGAGGAACCGGTCGACGTACGGCAGCGCGGCGCGCATGCCACCGGCGAGCGGCTGGTACTCCGGATTGCCCTTCAGCGGATTGACCCAGACGACGGCGTAGGCGGCCCGTGCGAGTCGCGCCATCTCGCGGCCGACGAGCTCCGGATCCTGCCGCTCCCAGCCGTCCGAGACGATCACGACGACCGCTCCCCGTGAGAGCGCGCGCTTGCCGTAGACGTCGTTGAACTCCTTCAGCGAGGCCCCGATCCGCGTGCCGCTGCCCCAGTCGGTCACGGCCTCCGTGCACTTCTCCAGCGCCGACTCGGGATCGCGCGTGCCGAGCTCGGCCGTGAGGCGCGAGAGGCGCGTGCCGAAGGCGAACGCCTCCACCCCGGGCCCCGACCCGACAGCCGCATGGAGGAACAGCACGAGCGCCCGGGCGTACGCGTCCATCGAGCCGGAGACGTCGCAGAGGACGACGAGCTTGCGCGGCACCTCCTTGCGGGCGCGATACGGCCGGTCGACGGGGTCACCGCCGGTCCGGAGCGAGTGGCGGATCAGCCGGCGCATGTCGAGCCGATCGCCGCGGGGGTCGGAGCGGCGGCGGCGCGAGGAGCGCAGTGGCCGATGGCCCGCAATCGCGGCGATCAGGCGCTTGACGCGTCGGTACTCGTCGGGCGTCATCTCGGCGAAGTCCTTGTCGCGGAGCAGCTCGTGACCGGAGGCGCCCAGCTCGAGCGGATCACCCTGCTCGTCGTCCGGCTCGCCGCCTGCGCCGTCGGAGAGCGACTCGCCGATCTTCTCCTGTGCGAGAGGGCTCTGGGTGGTCCTGACGGGCGGCAACACCGGCGCTCGCAGGAACCAGGCGTTGAAGGCGCGGTCGAACAGGTCGAGCTCGTCGTGCCGCGAGACGAGCGTCTGCCGCAGCGCGAAGTACACGTCCTCCTGGCGGGTCAGGTCGACGGCGGCGATACCCCGCAGCGCGTCCGCGACCCGACCCGGGCCGACCTCGAGCCCGACCTCCCGCAGCACCCGGCCGAACGTGACGACATGGCGGACGACCGCGTCGGCCATCGAGCGCTTCGCCTACCGGGCCGCTGTCGTGCGCGCGGTGTCGACGAGCCGTGCGAGCGTCTCGTCCCGCACCGCCTCGATGTCCTCGCGGTACTTGAGCACCGAGCCGAGCGTCTGCTCGACGACATCGGCGTCGATCTCCTGCCGGCCGAGCGCGTTGAGGGCCATCGCCCAGTCGATCGTCTCGGCGACCCCCGGCGGCTTGGCCAGGTCGAGGCCGCGGAGCTCACGGACGAACGCCGCCGCCTCGGCTGCGAGGCGTTCCGAGATCCCGGGAATCCGGATCTTGACGATGTCGATCTCGCGGTCGATCGACGGGTGGCCGATCCAGTGGAAGAGGGCGCGGCGCTTCAGCGCGTCGTGGAGCTCCCGCGTCCGGTTGGAGGTGAGGATCACCGCCGGCTTGCGACGGGCTCGAATCGTGCCGAGCTCGGGGATCGTGATCTGGAAGTCGGAGAGCACCTCGAGCAGGAATGCCTCGAACTCCTCGTCGGCCCGGTCGATCTCGTCGATCAGGAGCACGACCGGCTCGTCGGAGTCGATCGCCTCGAGCAACGGCCGGCGGATCAGGAACTCGGGCCCGAACAGCTCGTCCTCCGAAACGGTGCCCTCCTGCGCGGCGCGGATGTGCAGCAGCTGGCGCGGGTAGTTCCACTCGTAAACGGCATGTGCGACATCGAGGCCTTCGTAGCACTGCAGGCGGATCAGCCTGGAGCCGGTCGCGACGGCGAGCGACTTGGCGGCCTCCGTCTTGCCGACGCCCGCCTCGCCCTCGAGCAGCAGCGGCTTCTCGAGTGCAAGCCCGAGGAAGAGCGCCGTCGAGAGGCCCCGGTCGGGCAGGTAGTCGGCGGCCCGAAGCGCCGTCTCGAGGTCGTCGATGGTGCGGAACGCACTCATGACCGGAGGGTAGCTGGGCTCAGGCGGCGTCTTCGAGCAGATCGACCGCCAGCGCGACCGACCGCTCCAGGAACCCGAACGCCATCGAGGACGTTGAGGCAGTCGATCGCGCTGACGTGCTCGTCACGGCTGCCCTCCACGATGCGCAGCGCGACGAAGGTGAGCGGGTCGAACGCAATCCCGGCGCGCTTCAGCGTGCGGCCGACCGCGACCGCCTCGCGCGCGAGCTCGTGCTCCGCATTCGTGAGCGAATACCCGAGCGCGATCTCGCGCTCCTGGCGCCCGCGCAGCGCGTCGTCGGCTGCAAGCTCCCCATCGTCGAACTCCGTCAGCATCTCACCGAACTGAGACGACGGATTCCGCCGGGAGTCAGCGGGGCGTGAAGGACAGCTGCCTGAAGCGCCGCGCCGTCTCGGCGATCGCAGTCTCGACCGGGAGTCGCTCCATGCTCGACGCGCCGCCGAAGCCGACCACCCGACGGTGCGGTCGAGGACGTACTGCGCGTCCTCCGGCTCGGCGATCGGGCCGCCGTGGCGAGGCACGAGCACGTCGGGTTCACCTCGAAACGCGGCGTCCGCGATCGCCTGCACCCGCTCGACGGACTCGTCGAGCGAGGGCGCGCTCGTCACCCCGGTCATCCCCCCTGTGATCGAATAGGCTCCCGCCCGTGAGCACCGGCCACCTGGAAGCACCCGGCGCTCCGGCGGGCGACGCACCCGCCGGAGAGATCACCTACCTCGAGGCGATCCGCGCCGCATTGCAGGACGCGATGCGCGAGGACGACCGCGTCTTCCTGCTCGGCGAGGACATCGGTGCCTTCGGAGGCGCATTCGGGGTCACGACGGGGCTCCTGGACGAGTTCGGCGAGGCGCGCGTGATGGACACGCCGATCTCCGAGGAGGGGTTCGTCGGCGCAGCGATCGGCGCCGCCTGGATGGGTGAGCGGCCCGTGGTAGAGCTCCAGTTCGCCGACTTCATCACCTGCGCGTTCGACCCGATCGTCACCGTCGCAGCGAAGACACACTGGCGGTCGGGCCAGGCCGATCCCGATCACGATCCGCTGCCCGACCGGCGGCGGCGTCCGGGGCGGGCCGTTCCACGCGGGCTCGCCCGAGGGCTGGTTCGTCGGCACCGCCGGTCTCAAGATCGTCTGCCCCGGCACCGTCGCGGACGCCTACGGGTTGCTTCGCGCCGCGATCGAGGATCCCGACCCCGTCCTCTACTTCGAGCACAAGCGGCTCTACCGGACGCTCAGGGCCGCGCCGCCCTCGCCGGAGCACCGCACGCCGATCGGGCCGGCGACGATTGCCCGCGCCGGAACCGACGTGACGGTCGTCACCTACGGCTCGGGCGTCACGACGGCCCTGGCAGCCGCCGACCGGGTCGACGCGGACGTCGAGGTCGTCGACCTGCGCACGATCTGGCCGCTCGACGAGGAGACGATCCTCGCCTCGGTGGAGAAGACCTCCCGCGTCCTCGTGCTGCAGGAGGCCTCGCGCTCGACCGGTGCGGCGGGGACGATCCTCTCGCTGCTCGCGCGCCGCTCGTTCGAGCACCTCGACGCGCCGCCCGCGCTGCATGCCCCGCCGGACACGCCGGTGCCGTTCGCCCCCGAGCTCGAGGACGCGTACATGCCCTCCGCCGACTCGACGCTCGCCGCCCTCGACGCAGCTCCTCGCGTACTGATGCCGATCGAGCCCTGCGCCGAAGCACCATCGGTCGGCTCCGCCGAGCGCCTGGAGCTGTTCCGGCTCGTCCTGCTGCAGCGCCTGTTCGAGGACCGGGTGATGGCGCTGTACCGGCAGGGCCGCGTTCCGGGCTCGGTCTACACCGGCCGCGGCCAGGAGGCGGTGGCAGCCGGCGCCGGGCTCGCGCTCGGGCCCGACGACGTCGTTGCACCGCTCAACCGTGAGCTCGCGTGCCACTTCGCGCGCGGCGCGACCGCCGCCGACGTCGTTCCGCAACTTCTTCGGCAAGGCGACGAGCCCGACCTTCGGACGCGACGGGAACATGCACTTCGGCGCACCGGAGCGGGGTGTCTTCCCGCTCGTCTCGATGCTCGGCGATCTCGTCCCGCTCGCCACCGGCGCCGCGCTTGCGTTCAAGCGTCGCGGGCAGCCGCGGGTCGCGATGACGTTCCTCGGCGAGGGTGCCTTCTCCGTCGGCGACACCCACGAGGGGCTCAACCTCGCGGCCGTCTGGCAGGTGCCGGTCGTGTTCGTGATCCAGGCGAACCGGTACTCGTACTCCACGCCCGTCGCGCGACAGATGGTGAACACGAACATCGCCCAGCGGATCTACGGGGGCTGGTCGATCCCCGCGGAGCGCGTCGACGGCACCGACGCTCTCGCCGTCTTCGACACGGTTCGGGCTGCGGTGGAGCGGGCCCGCAACGGAAACGGCCCGCAGGCTGTCGAGGCGCTCTCCGTCAGGATGCACGGCCATGCCGCGCACGACGACTCGCGCTACGTGCCCGCGGGGATGCGGGAGGAGTTCGCCGAGCGCTTCGACCCCGTCGACCGGCTCGCCGCGAGGCTCGCGCTCGACGGCCTCGACACCGAGGAGATCGACGAGCTGCGCTCGTCGGCCGCGGCCGAGATCGCGACGGGCCTCGCCGAGGCCGAGCAGGCTCCGGCGCCCGACCCGGAGACGATCGAGCACGGCGTCTACGCGGCGCCGCCGTTTCGCTAGGGCAACAGGCCGCGGAGGACGAGGTCGATCAGGGCCTCGCGCGAGCGCTTCTCGTCCCAGTCGTGGGCGCGGCGGAGATGGCGGTAGGTTCGGTCGACGGCGTTGACGAGAACCGTTGCCGTCTCCTCCACCTCGACCTGCCGGATCGAGCCGTCGGCGATGCCGTCGGCGAGCAGGCGCTCGATCGGGTTGGTGTAGCCCTCACGCGAGCGCACCTCGTCGTCCGACTCGTGGAAGAACCGCCGATCGGATTCCTCGTCGAGCGCCGCGAGGAAGGACAGGTGGTCCTCGGTGACCTCGCAGACCGCCACCAGCATCGCCTCGAGCCGCTCCGCTCCGCTCCCGCGACCCGTGACCGACGGCCAGAGGGCGGCCCGGAACGCCTCCTCGTAGTCGCGGGCGAGGAGCGCGAAGATCTCCTCCCGGCCGAGGCCCCGCCGATGGAGCGTCATCCGCGACACACCCGCCTCCTCGGCAATGCGGGTCAGCGTGGCCGACTGCCAGCCGCCCGCCGCGATCGCGCGGCGGGCGCCTTCGGCCACGCGCTGCTCGGTGCTCTCGACCTGTGCCATCTGCCCCGGGACGATAGCGTTGCGCAAACGGTACGACAATGTCACACTGCACGGACATCCCGAGGGCCAGTCCCGACGACGGGCAGGCCGAGCCGAAGGAGGCCACGCAAGTGCCGATGATCGAGGTCAAGTTGTACGACCGCCGCGTCACCGAGGAGTCCGTGCCGAAGATGATCGAGGCTCTCACGAACGCACTGGCGGAATCGAGCGGCGCCGCGCCCGAGCACATCCAGGTCGTGATCCAGGGCATCGCACCCAGCCACTGGGGCATCGGCGGCAAGCAGCAGTCGTGACCGGACGAGGAACGAGAAAGGAACGACATGGCTTCTGAAGTACTTGTCCCGTCGTCCCCGGCCGAGGCCGTCGCGCTCTTCGGTGACGGGGCGGGGACCACGGTGATCGGCGGCGGCACCGTCGTCGTGCCCGAGATGACGTTCGGCCGTCTCCACCCGGAGCGGGTGCTGCTGCTCGCCCACGCGGGCCTCGACGGCGTCGCCGTCGACGGCGACACGATCACGATCGGTGCGACCACGCCCGTGAACGCCCTGCTCGCCCTCGAGGATCAGGTCGCCGCACTCGCGGCCTGCGCCCACAACGTGGCCGACTACGAGATCCGCGGCCAGGGCACGGTGGGCGGCAACCTCTGCGGCCACGGCGACCTGCAGGGCTGCCTGATCGCGCTCGACGCCACGGCCCGGTCCACGGGAGCGGACGGCGAGCGGACGGAGTCGCTGGAGGACTTCCTCGCGCAGCGGCACGGCCGTCTGCTCCTCGACGTCAGCTTCCGCCGTCCTGCCGCGTCGGCGTTCGCGGCGCTCGAGTATCCGCACACCCACGAGTACACCGTGCTCGCCGTGACCGGCGTGCGCGACGCCGACGGGACGACGAGGCTCGCCGCGACCGGCGTCGCCGGGCCCGGCACCCGCCTCCGCTCCGCCGAGGCGCTCGTCTCCGATCCGGCCGCCGCCGGAGCGGCCGCCGTCGGCGACGTCACCTTTGCGGACGACGCGCTCGCCTCGGCCTGGTATCGCGGGCAGACCCTCCCGGTCCTCGTCCGCCGCGTTCTCACTCAACTCGAGGAGTCCTCATGAACCTCACGGTCAACGGGGTCGACGCCACGATCGAGAGTGGCCCCCTGACGAGCCTGCTGGACGTGCTCCGCGAGGAGCTCGGGGTGACGAGCCCGAAGGCGGGGTGCGAGCAGGGCGGCTGCGGCGCCTGCACCGTGCTCGTCGACGGCGAGCCCCGCCGCTCCTGCCTGACGCCGGTCGCCTCGGTCGACGGAGCGTCGATCACCACGGTCGAAGGGCTCGGCTCGCCCGAGGACATGTCGCCGGTGCAGGAGGCGTTCACGCATCACTACGCCGCGCAATGCGGCTTCTGCACGTCGGGGATGCTGATGGCCGCGACGGCGTACATCGACCGTGGGGGCAGCGACGACCACGAGGCGATCCAGGAGGCTCTTGCCGGCCACGTCTGCCGGTGCACGGGCTATGTGAAGATCATCGACGCGGTCGCGGCTGCGGCGCGCGGCGATTCGTTCGACCTCACCGTCACGGCGCAGGGTGCCGCGATGACGAATCTCGGAGGTGTGGCATGAAAGCGGTCGGCGCACGCGTCCCCCGCTACGACGGCGTCGCCCATGTGACCGGGCGCACCGTGTTCGTGGACGACGTCCGGATTCCCGGCACGCTCTGGGTGAAGGCCTTCCGCTCGCCCGTCCACAACGCCGTGATGACGAACCTGGACACGAGCCGCGCCGAGGCGATGAAGGGCGTTCACGTGATCACCTGGGAGGACGTGCCGCTGCTCGAGTACGGCCACCTCTCGGCGCTCGGGATTCCCGCGGACGAGCCGCTGCTCGCCAAGGGCGAGGTGCGGTACCTCGGTCAGCCGATCGCGATCGTCGCGGCTCCCACCGAGGAGGCGGCGATGGCGGCGGTCGACGCGATCAGCGCCGACTTCGAAGAGCGCCCGGCGCTGTTCGACGTCCGCAAGGCGTTCGACGCCGACGCCCCTCAGATCCACGCGGAGGGCAACTGGTACAGGCACTTCGAGGACGAGATGGACCGGCGCCAGATCCGCAAGGGCAACATCGAGGAGGCGTTCGACCGAGCCGACCTCATCGTGCAGGGCGTCTATCGCCCGGCCGCGATCGAGCACGCGCCGATCGAGACGCAGGTCTGCCAGGTCGTGCCGGAGGCGAACGGCCGGCTCACGATCTACTCGTGTACCCAGGCGCTCTACTTCTCGATGGGCGTCGTGGCGGCGCACCTGCAAGTGCCCCTGAACAAGCTGAAGGTCGTCGGCGGCACCGTCGGCGGCGGCTTCGGCGGCAAGGTCGACACGGCGACCGAGACGATGTGCGCCCTGCTCGCACAGAAGTCCGGCAAGCCGGTGAAGTGGCGCTGGACGCGCGAGGAGGAGTTCCTCTGCTCGTCGACGCGGGCTCCGTGGCACATGGAGATCGCCGACGCGGTCACGAAGGACGGCTGGATCCTCGGACGCAAGATGCTGACGCTGCACGACTCGGGCGCGTACTCGCGGTTCTCACCGTACGGCCTGACGAAGCACAGCTTCCACCACACCGGTGCGTACTCGATCCCGAACCTCGAGTTCGACGGGTACGTCGTCTACACGAACCGCACTCCGACGACCGCGATGCGTGGGTTCGGCGTCACGTCGGTGTCGTTCGCGACCGAGACCCACATGAGCCGGATCGCGTTGGAGCTCGGGATCGACCCGTACGAGTTGCGGCTCAAGAACGCGAACCGGATCGGCGACACCTCGCCGAACCAGATCGCCTACACCGATCCGTCGACGGTGCCGACGATCCTCGCGATCGCGGATGCCGTCGGTCACGACCTGACCCCCGAATACGCGACGATGACCCCTGCACAGCGGTCGGGTGACCTCCTCCCGGAGCACCTCGTCGGCCAACTCGGAAATCCGGAGGCCCACTGATGGCAGTCAAGACCGGCCGCGGCTTCGCGGCGATCGAGTACCCCACGGGGATGAACCAGAACGGCGACCCGTCGCAGGCCTGGATCAAGGTCAAGCCAGATGGGCGCATCGACGTCTTCGCCGGCACCTCCGACATCGGCAACGGCTCCAAGACGATCCAGTCTCAGATCGTGGCGGAGACGATCGGCGTCCCGTACGAGTGGATCACCTACGACAACTCGAACACGGACTCGTCGCCCGTCTGCACCGGCACGTTCGCGTCGCGGGCCACGTTCGTGGCCGGCAAGGCGGTCGAGAAGGCAGCCGAGAACGTCCGTCAGAAGATCCTCGAGATCGCGGGCAAGGAGCTCGAGATCGACCCGGCCGATCTCGAGATCGTCGACGGCGAGGTGATCGCCAAAGGCGCACCGCAGAAGAAGATCGGGGTGCCGGACGTTGCAGCCGCTGCGACGTGGACGTACGGCGAGCTTCTCACCGGGACGGGCGCGCAGCTGAAGCCGTACGCGACGATCATCGAGCCGGAGACCGGGAAGGTCGACCTTCCACCACACTCGGCGATCTCGTACGCATCGTGCGCGGCCGAGGTCGAGGTCGACGACGAGACCGGCGTCGTCACCGTGACTCGCCTGTGGCAGTGCTACGACGTCGGCAGGTCGATCAACCCGACGCTCGTCGAGGGCCAGATCGAGGGCGGAGCCGTCCAGGGTCTCGGCCTCGGCGTCCTCGAGAACTGCTATCCGTACTACCCGTCGGTCGAGCACCGCGGCGGCCGGTTCGGGGCGTACCTCGTGCCCGGCATGGAGGACCTGCCGCAGATCGACACGATCATCATCGAGAACCCCTCCGCCGACGGGCCGTACGGCGCCAAGGGGATCGGCGAGATGGCGAACAACGCCCAGCCGCCCGCGATCGCGACCGCCGTCTTCGACGCGGTCGGAGTCTGGGTGACCGAGCTCCCGATCACGCCCGAGCGCGTGCTGCGCGCTCTCCAGGAGAAGGCGGCCGGTGAGGATGCCCCGAGTCGCAGCGGCAAGACGGTCGTGTTCGACGCCGAGCTCTCGGTCAACGCGGTCGGCACCGGGATCGCGTTCGGGGCGCGCTGAGTGGCCGATTCGCCCTTTCGCTCGTTCAACGGAGTGGAGCCCTTCCCCATCTTTCCCGGGGTGGGGCTCCACCCGATTGCGGGCGACCAGGTCTTCCTCGGCCGCGTCACCTACGAGCCGGGGACGACGGTGCAGCGGCACAGCCACGCGCACACCGAGCAGGCGATGCTGATCCTCGAAGGGTCGGTGAGGATGACGATCGGTGAGGAGACCCGGGAGCTCGGACAGGGCGACGCGTGCGTCGTCAACCGCGGGGTCGAGCACGAGCTCTACTCCGAGGACGGCGTCACCTTCATCGAGGCCCTTGCGCCCGTGCCGCTCGACCACATCGGCGACCGCGAGCGCGATCTCGTCCTCGGCGACCTGAACGGGTCGCTGCACGTCGAGCGGTAGTGGCTCAGAGCCACATGGTCACAATCACGCCCGTGGCGGCATGACCCCGATTCACTGAAGACAACGCTAGTGGCTCAGAGCCACAAGGTCACGGACACGGACACGGTCGAGGCGGGAGGAAACCGGTCGTCGGCGCCTGCTGAGCCTCGGAGGCTCGACCTCGACCTGCGCGTGGATCAAACTGAAGGCTGACCCCCACCCTCTCTTCCGAAGGAGCGAGCCATGCCGCTGATCCGCGTCGAGCTGTTCGACTACCGCGTCACGCCGGAGGTGAGCGAGAAGCTCATCGCCGGCCTGACGGACGCACTCTGCGAGGCAGTCCACCCCGACCTCCGCGACCACACCTGGGTGATCGTGGAGGGGCACAACCCGAAGAACTGGGGTGTCGGCGGCAAGCCGTGGCCCGTCGGCGAGATGCCACCCGGGCCGTCGTGATCTGACAGGATCACCTGACCCGATGGTCAGGAAACAGGAAGCAGACGTCGTCGTCGTGGGCGCCGGCCTCGCGGGGCTCGTGGCTGCGACCGATCTCGTCGCAGCGGGCCGCGACGTCGTCGTGCTGGAGGCGCGCGACCGGGTCGGCGGACGCCTGCTCAACGTCGAGATCGGCGGCGAGCCGAACGAGCTCGGGGGCGAGTGGATCGCGCCCTACCAGAGCGAGATGCACGCGCTCCTCGCCGAGCTCGGGATCGAGCTCTTCCACTCCTACCGCGAGGGCGACCACCTCTATATCGACGCCGACGGAAGACTGCACCGCTATCACGGCGACGACGACCCCCTGCCGGAGGGATCGGCCCGCGCGTACGAGGCCGCCGTCGCGAAGCTCGACGCCCTCGTCACCGAGCTCGATCCGGAGGCACCGTGGCAGCATCCGCGCGCCGCCGAGCTCGACGCGATCACGTTCGAGCAGTGGCTCGCCGCCGAGGTCGACGACACGCTCGCGCGCGACCTCCTGCGCGCCTTCATGGCCGGTGGCTACATGACGAAGCCCGCGGACACCTTCTCGTTGCTGAGCGCGCTCGGCACGGTCGCCGGCGCCGGCAGCGTCGCCAACCTGTTCGAGCCCGATCTCTGCCTCCACTCGCGCGTCGTCGGTGGCACGCAGCTGATCCCGCTCCGGCTCGCGGAGCGACTCGGTGACCGGGTCGGGCTCGACGCCCCCGTCCGCACGCTGCGCTGGACCGAGGACGGCGTCGAGGTTGACGCGGGCTCCGTCGTCGTGCGCGCCCGGGCCGCGATCGTCGCCGTGCCGCCCAACGTCGCCGGGCTGATCCGCTTCGAGCCTTCGCTGCCCGCCTGGCGGATGCGCCTCCACCAGGCGATGACCCAGGGCGACGTGATCAAGGTGCTCGCGGTCTACGACGAGCCGTTCTGGCGCGCCGAAGGGCTCGCCGGCGAAGGCTTCGCGCCCTATCAACTCGTCCGTGAGGTGTACGACAACACGCCGCCCGCCGGGCGACCGGGCGTGCTGTGCACCTTCCTCGCCGGGGAGAAGGCCCAGGCGGCCGAGCGTCTCGACGAGGACGAGCGGCACCGTCTCGTCCTCGAAGGGCTTGCGCGCTTCTTCGGCCCGCGCGCCCTCGCCGCGACAGAGGTGATCGAGCGCGACTGGTCGCAGGAGGAGTGGACCCGCGGCGCGTACGCCGCCACCTTCGGGGTCGGCGGGCTGTCGCGGCACGGCCCCGACCTGACGCGCCCCGTCGGGCCGATCCACTGGGCCTGCACCGATCTCGCGGGGGTCGGGCACATGCACATGGAGGGCGCGATCCGCTCCGGCCGGGCTGCGGCGCGGGCGATTCTCGCGCGCGGCTGACAGACGCTAGCCTGCCTCCGTGGGTGCCGTGCTCGCAAGCGAGAACCTGTGGCGGGCCTGGTCGCTCCAGCCGCTCGTGCTCGGCAGCGCTCTCGTCGCGATCGGGTTCTTCCTCCACGGCTGGCTGCGGCTGCACCGGCGCCGCGCCGACCTCGCACCCTGGACGCGGATCCCGTTGTTCGTCGGTGGCGTGATCGTGACGGTGCTCGCAATCGTCTCCCCGATCGACGCGATCGGCGAGCGCTACCTGCAGAGCGTCCACATGCTCCAGCACGTCCTGATCGCCGACCTCGGCATCGCTCTCACGGTGCGTCGCGGTGCGGGGGCCTCTGACCGTGTTCTTCCTGCCCCGCGACCTGCTCGTGCCGCTCGCACGGGTCGGCTGGCTACGTCGGCTGCTGCGCTTCCTGCTCCGCCCCGGCGTCAGCTACGGCGTCTGGGTCGTCGTCCTCGTCTCCTGGCACGTCCCGCGCTTCTACGAGGCCTCGCTGCACCACCGACTCTGGCACGACCTCATGCACGCGAGCTTCGTCGTCGGCGGCCTGCTCATCTGGACGCAGATCATCGACCCGTCGCGCCACCAGCGACTCAGCCTGAGCGAACGACTCGGCTACACGGCACTCGTCTTCTGGACCGGGCAGATCATGGCCTACGTGATCCTGTTCGACCCCACGCCGCTCTTCTCGACCTACGTCGACCAGCCCGTGCGGCTGCTCGGCCTCTCGCCCCTGACCGACCAGAAGCTCGCCGGCGTCGTGATGATGGTCGAGCAGGTGGCGACGGTCGGGCTCGCCTTCGTCCTGCTCCTGCGCGCGGGTCAGCGCCGCCGCAGTGAGACCCTTGCGGTGATCGACGGGCAGCCGACATGAGCTCGCCCTGGTCGCCCACGTTCGAACCGCTCTTCGTCCTCCTCGGCATCGGCGCCCTGTGGGGGTACGTGCGGGCAGCCCGCACGGATCCACCCGGTACGGGGCGCGCGATCGCCTTCTCGGGCGGCGTGGTCATGATCGTCCTCGCGCTCAACTCGCCGCTCGAGACGATCGCCGTCGAGTATCTGGTGCTGTTTCACCTGCTCCAGAACGTGATCATCTCCGACTGGGCGCCCCCGCTCCTGCTCCTGGGGCTGACACCCGCCATGCGCTCCTCGATCGCCGGGCGTGGCGGACGCCCGTTCGCGGCGGTCACGCGCCCGGCCGTCGCGCTCCCCGTGTGGCTCGTCGGGTGGTACGTCGTCCACCTCGGCGGCGTCTACGACACGGCGCTTCGCCAACCGGTGCTGCTGAATCTCGAGCACCTGTTCATGATCGGGATCGGCCTGCTGTTCTGGTGGCCGGTGCTCAGCGACGCTCCTCGTTCCGTGCCGACGCTCGGCCGGATCGCGTACATCTTCGCCGCCTTCGTCGGCTCGGCGTTCCTCGGCCTCGCGCTCACCTTCGCGCCGCCGATCTACGGGTACTACGAGAGCCTGCCCGAGCGGCTCTGGGGCATCTCGGCGGCCCAGGACCAGAACCTCGGCGGCATCCTGATGACCACCGAGCAGGCGCTCATCTTCTTCGCCGTCATCGTGTGGCTGCTCGTGCGGCTCTTCCGCGAGGAGGACGAGGCCGAGCGCGCCCTCGAGGAGCGCCAGCGGCTGGCGGGCCTACTGGATCGCTGACGCTCGCGACGCTACGAGCTCGAGCTCGAGCGGCGCTGCGCCCTTGACGACGGCGCGCGTCTCCCGGGCATGGAGCAGCGTCGTCCGGACGATCAGCTTGGCGCGGGCGAAGTTGTCGAGCTCGGTCGGCACGGGGCCGACGCGCTTGCCGAGCGCATAGCCGGCTGCGTTTCGGCCCATCGCCCGGTAGCTCTCGAGCGAGTAGAGCGGCGACATCCCGAACAGCTCGAGGTTGTCGAGCGGCTGCAGGTCTGCCCGGTGGATGACGGCCGTCCCCTTCGACTGGAGCCCGAGCGCGATCCCCGAGCCCGAGAGCCGGGCGCCGTCGTACGCGATGAAGGCGACGTCGGCGACCCTCCTCACCCGGACGACACGCGGCACGGCCCCCGCCCCCGCGGCGCCGTCGAGGAGTGCCGCGAGCACGTCACCGTGGTCGAGCCCGTTGATCGTCTCGCGGATCACGTCGGCAAAGGCTGGCCCGACGGCGATCACGATCTCCGCCGGATCCGTGCCCACGGCCGCCTCCCCGAGAACCTCGACGATCGCGGCCGGATCCCCCGCGCCCGACCCCAGTGAGGCTGCGTCGACCGCGTGCGGGAGGGCCTGCAGCGTCTCCCAGCGTGCCCCTTCGAGCCGGTAGCCGGTGCCGGGCCCCGTGTACAGGTTCGGATCGTTGACGGCGGAGTGGACGACACCCTCGGCGTCGATCACCGCCGAGGTCTGCAGGTAGTCGGCCGACACACGCTGGCGCTGCATGTCGACGACGGCGCGGGCGATGTCGCCGAAGCCTCGCCGGTCGAGCGCGAGCGCGACATCGAGGCCCGACACCTTCCGCCGGAGCGCATCGTCGGCGGCCTCGACGTCGGCGGCCCGATCGCGGTCGGGCATGTCGGCCGAGTCGTAGCCGCTCGTGGCCGCCTCGACCTCGGCATCCGTCACGGGTGGCAGGCCCAGTTCGGCAAAGACCGCTTGCACCGCCCGGGCCGCACGCTCGCGCACGCGCGTCACCTCCGTCTCGTCGACCGGCTCGATCCCCCCGTCGACCTGCCAGTCGCGCTGGACGGTCAGCCACTCGTCGAGGTCGTCGGCGTCGTAGTTGCCGCCGCCGAAGGTGTTGTCGTGACGCGGCATCACCGAGTAGCCGGAGGTGACGAAGTCGGTGCCGGGGAGGAACTGCCCCATCAGCTTCGCGGTCTTGCGAATCGCCGAGTGTGATGCGATCGCATCGTTGCCCGACGCCACCTCGAGGTCGAGCCATGCGGCGATCACGTTCTCGGCGAGGATCGCCCGGGTGCCGCCGGGCAGCGACAACACGAGCGCCACGCACGAGATCGAGCCGTTCTGGACGCCCTGCGACCCCGCAGCACGCACGATGGAGATGCACCTCGCCTCGAGGTAGAGCATCGACAGGCCCTGCGCGTGCCCCATCAGCGCCTCGGAGCCGGTGCCGGAGGTGAATCGCACCTTGACGCCACGCGAGGCGTAGGCGGCGCCGAGGAACGACTTCGACCAGGGCGTGTCGTCCCCGTCCACGAAGACCTGCTCGGTGCCGTAGACCGACAGGGTCTCGGCGTAGGTGACGAGGCCGTTGATCGCGAGCTCCAGGTTGCGCCGCTCTTCCACCGCGCACTGGGTCATCACGCCCGGCCGGGCCGTCTGCGAGCCGACGAGCAGGGAGATCGCATTCAGCGGCGCGTAGCGAGCCACGCCGACGGTCGTCTCCAGCTCGGCGAAACCGCGGGCCGACGCCTCGGCTGCATCCGCTGCGAGCAACGCCGGGCTCTCCTTCAGGTTCGTCACGTGCGCCTGATTCGCCGGTGCCCGGCGGGCACGCAACTTCTTCAGGGCGAACATCAGCTCGACCGGATCGAGCAGCCCTGCGACGCGTGCGAGCTTCGCGGGTGTCAGGCCACGGGCGAGCCGAACGACCTCCGACCTCGGAACGTCGACGTCGACGAGCATCCGGGCGATCTCGAGATCCGAGAGCGCCATCGCCTCGGCCGCGATCTCGAGGTCGAGGCCATGCTCGACGAGGAAGCGGTCGATCACGTCGAACTCACCTGCGGCACGCCCGTCCATCCGCACGACGACGCCGTTCTCGATCTCGAGCTCCGGGGCCGGGTCGTTGGGCCCGTTCGCCGCCACGAGGCCCAGCTCGGGCAACGGTGTCACGAGCAGCTCGCGTCGGAGCTCCTTTGCAGCACGCGAGGCGAAGCGGGCGGACGCGTCAGCCACCGACCAGGCCCCTCGCCGCGTACGCGACCGCCGCCTCGCGGACGAAGGCTGCAGCCTGCGGCGCATGCCACTCTTCCAGACGCCGCGCCCACGCTTCGAGCTCCGCAGCCGTGGAACGCCCGGGGCGCAGCGCGGTGTAGATCTCGAGCAGCTGGTCGTCGGGAACGCCGACGAGCTCGGCCGCCCGCTCGAGGTTGTCCGCCAGCTGGCGTCTCCCGGCCGCGCGGGCCACCGCTGCCTGCCGGGCGAGCGTCGCCGCCGTCGCCCGAACGTCGGCGGCGACGAGGGTGCCTGCCTGCGCGGCCTCGAGTGTCACCTCGTCGAGCGCGAGCCCCGAGGGCGTCTCGACGAGATCCGGCCGCCGCGAGCCGAGCGGATAGTCGACGGTTGGATCGAAGGTCATCCGCCCGGACTTTATAGGCTTGACCCCATGACAAACGATCATCGATTCTTTGGCCGCGTCGCATTCGTGACGGGAGCCTCCAGCGGCATCGGCGCAGCGACGGCCACGCGTCTCCTGGCCGAGGGGGCAAAGGTTGCGACGTTCGACCTGACCCCGTCCGGGCTGGAAGGCGCTCTGGCCCTCACCGGGGACGTCTCGGTGTCGGCGGACGTGGATGCGGCGGTTGCCGCCACGACGGGCGAGCTCGGCCCGATCGACGTGCTCGTCTGCTCGGCCGGCGTCTCCGGCAACTCGCTCCGAACGCAGGACGTCAGCGACGCGGAGTGGAAGCGGGTCATGGCGATCAATGCCGACGGCGTCTTCTGGTGCAACCGCGCGGTCGCTCCCGGGATGGCGGAGCGCGGCTATGGGCGCATCGTCAACGTCGCGTCGATCGCCGGCAAGGAGGGGAACCCGATGGCCGCTGCGTACTCGGCCTCGAAGGCCGCGGTGATCGCGCTGACGAAGGCGGTCGGCAAGGACTTCGCGCGCACCGGGGTCTCCGTCAACTGCATCGCCCCGGCGGTGATCGAGACTGCAATGCTCGCGGACATGTCCCAGGAGCACGTCGACTACATGGTGGAGAAGATCCCGATGGGTCGGATGGGCAACGCGGACGAGGTCGCGGCCCTGATCTGTTGGCTCGCGAGCGAGGAGTGCTCGTTCTCGACGGGGGCGACCTACGACATCTCCGGCGGCAGGGCGACGTTCTGATGCGCCGCATCCGTTTCCGCGACGCACACGGGGTGATACGTGATGCGACGTTGGAGCAGGACGAGGAGATCCCGGCCGGCATCACGCTGCTGCGGCCGGTCGACCCACCGGAGGTATGGTGCGCGGGCGTCACCTACGAGCGGAGCCGCGACGCACGGATCGAGGAGTCGGGCAGCGACGTCTACGCGCTCGTCTACGACGCCGACCGGCCCGAGCTCTTCCTCAAGGATGCCCAGTGCCGACGGACCGTCGGGCCGGGCGACCCGGTCGCGATCCGGTCGGATGCGACGTGGAACGTCCCCGAGCCCGAGATCGGCGTCGTCCTCGGAGACGACCTCGAGATCGTGGGCTACACGATCGGCAACGACGTCTCATCACGTGACATCGAGGGAGCGAACCCGCTCTATCTCCCGCAGGCCAAGGTATTCGCCGCGGCCTGCGCCCTCGGGCCGGCGGTGTACGTGCCCGAGGACTGGGACGCGCCGCTCTCGATCGAGCTCACGATCCGCGACGAGCCGGGAACCGTGCTGTTCGAGGGCGCGACCTCGACCGCGCGGATGAAGCGGAGCTTCCCCGACCTCGTGAGCTGGCTCGTGCGCGACAACCCCGTCCCTCCGGGTAGCGTGCTGCTGACCGGCACGGGGCTCGTGCCGCCCGACGAGTTCACGCTTCTCCCGGGGCACGTCGTCGAGATCCACGTGCCCGAGATCGGCACGCTGACGAACCCCGTCGTCCGTGCCACCGACCTTCCCCAAAGGAGCGCACGATGACCGAGACGTTGACGACCGTGGACGGTCGCAATTTCATTGCCGGCGAGTGGAGCGAGAGCGCGTCGGGCGAGAGGTACGAGAAGCACAATCCCTGGCGCCCCTCCGAGGTGACCGGCGTGTTCGCTGCGTCGACCGCGGACGACGCAAGGGCCGCCGTCGCGGCCGCCCGCGACGCGTTCCCGGCCTGGGCCGCCCTCCCCGCGCCCGCGCGGGCCGCCTTCTTCTTCAAGGCCGCCGACGCGATCGAGGCGCGCGTCGAGCAGATCGCCCAGGACATGACCGCCGAGATGGGGAAGCCGTTGCGCGAGGCGCGGATGGAAGCCGCACGGGCGGCAGCGATCCTGCGGTACTCGGCGGGCGAGGCGTACCGGCCGGCGGGCGAGCTCTACGAGCCGTCGGTCGGGAACCAGACGCTCTACACGCGGCGACGCCCGATCGGCGTCGTCGGCCTGATCACGCCGTGGAACTTCCCGGTCGCAATCCCCGTCTGGAAGCTCGCTCCCGCGCTGATCTACGGCAACACGGTCGTGCTCAAGCTCGGCTACGAGGCGCCGCGCACCGGGCTTCACATCGCCGAGTGCTTTGCGGAGGCGGGCCTGCCCGCCGGCGTGCTCAACGTGCTCACCGGCGCCGGCTCGAAGGTCGGTGCGGAGCTCGTCTCGAACCGCGACGTGCGTGCGCTCTCCTTCACCGGCTCGGTCGCCGTCGGTCACGCGGTGCGGAACGAAGCGACGGCACGAAACTGCCGCGTCCAGCTCGAGCTCGGCGGCCACAACCCGTTCATCGTGATGGCCGACGCGGAGCTCGACCGTGCCGCGGAGGCCGCGTTCGCGGGCGCCTTCTGGTCGGCCGGCCAGAAGTGCACCGCAACCCGCAGGATCCTCGTGCAGGACGGCGTGTACGACGCGTTCCGCGAGAAGTTCCTCGCGCGCATCGCCGCCGCGAAGGTCGGCGACCCCGCCGAGCCCTCCACCGAGGTAGGGCCGGTCGTCGCAGCAGGGCCGTTCGAGGAGATCCTGACGGCGATCGAGCGCGGCAAAGCCGAGGGGGGCACCGTCGCGGCCGGAGGCGTCCGCGCGAGCGACGAGGGCTATCTGA
This sequence comes from uncultured Thermoleophilia bacterium, assembly GCA_963792455.1. Classification (GTDB taxonomy): domain Bacteria; phylum Actinomycetota; class Thermoleophilia; order Gaiellales; family Gaiellaceae; genus Gaiella. The sequence goes on along the minus strand of CAWBWA010000010.1, from coordinate 347,858 downwards.
TCGCTCCCACGGTGTTCGAGAACGTCGCCGACGACGCGTTCCTCTCCTGCGAGGAGGTCTTCGGCCCCGTCGCGTCGCTCTACCGCTTCGCGACCCTCGACGAGGCGCTCGAGCGGGCGAATGCGGTCGAGTTCGGGCTCTCCGCCGCCATCTTCACCCGCGACCTCTATGCGACCCAGCGCTTCGCGAACGAGCTCCAGGCCGGGATCCTGCACGTCAACTCGCAGACCGCGGGCGCCGACGTCCACGTGCCCTTCGGCGGCGTCAAGAGCTCCGGGTGGGGGCCACACGAGCAGGGCCGGGCCGCGATGGAGTTCTATACCGAGACCGTGACCGTCTACCAGGACGCACCCCTTGGCTGAGCGAGTGCTCGTCACCGGAGCCCTCGGCTGCCTCGGCGCCTGGGTCGCGCGCTGCGTGCTCGACGACGGCGACGCGGTCGTCGGCTACGACCTCGGAGACGACCGGGGCCGACTCGAGCTCGTGCTCGGCGACGACGAATCCTCGGTCGCGCTGGTGAAGGGCGACATCACCGATCTCGCTGCGGTCGAGCGCGCGCTCGACGAGCACGAGATCACGCGTGTCGTCCATCTGGCGGCGCTCCAGGTGCCGTTCGTCCGCGCCAACCCCCCACTCGGGATGCACGTCAACGTCGCCGGCACCGTCAACGTCTTCGACGCGGTCTCACGCCGGCTGGACCGGATTCCCTCCGTTGCCTACGCGAGCTCGGCCGCCGTCTACAACCCCTCGGACCCCTCCCCCGCGCCTGAGATCGGCGGCACGCGCCCCGCCACGTTGTACGGCGTCTCGAAGCTTGCCGACGAAGGCATCGCACGCGTCTACCGCGCGGAGTCGGGCGTGCCGTCGATCGGCCTGCGGCCCTACGTCGTCTACGGCCCTGGTCGCGACCAGGGGATGACGTCCGGCCCTACGATGGCGATGCTCGCCGCCGTCCGTGGCGAGCCCTTCCACATCGGCTTCTCCGGTGACGCGGTCTACGATTTCGTCCCCGACGTTGCCCGCGCTGCGCTCATGGCCGCGCACTCGACCGACGGCACGGTCGGGGTCTACAACACGCCAGGCGTTCTCGCGGACGTGGCGGACATCGTCGCGTCCATCCAGAGAGAGGTTCCCGGGGCAGAGATCACCTGGAGCGGCGACCGGCTTCCGTTCCCGCCGGCCATGGAGGCGGTCGGCTTCGAGCGCGAGGTCGGCGCGTTCCCCCGCACCTCGCTCGCAGACGGCGTCGCGGCGACCGTGGCGCACTTCCGGCGAGCCCGGCAGACAGGCTGAAGCCTGTCGCCCGCCGGAGCACGGGTGTCCGCATTCAGCCGGACGCCTGGGTGTCGTCCCGGCGGCGGAACGGGTCAACACGAGCAGTGCTGCGGTCAGACCATCGACGGGTGCCGGCGGACGAGGGCCAGCATGACGAAGAACTGCGCGACCAGGAAGGCGACCGCGACCCAGAGCACGGCGTCGAAAGAGCCCGTCGCGTCGCGGATCGCGCCGAGGAAGAACGGGGAGGCCGACCCGATCGTGTAGCCAAGACCGAGCATCATCGCGACGAGCGCACCCACCCTCTTCGGCGTCCGCTCGAAGTCGAGCGGCAGGGTCATCACGAGTGAGAACAGGCCGCCCTGGGCAATTCCGGCGAGCAACGCGCCGAGGTAGGCGAACTCGGGAGCCGCCACGAGAACGACCGAGCCGGTGATGAAGAACCCGCTCAGGCCGAGCAGGAACGGGCTCCGCCGGCCGGTGCGATCGGACAGCCAGGGAACGACGAACGAGGCAGGGATCGCCGTCAGGTTCATCATCGCCAGCAGGGCGCCGGCCTCGGCGTCCGTCCACCCCTGCTCGTGGTAGGCGTCGGGGAGCCAGGCGTTGAGCCCGTAGTACGCGCAGGCCATCAACGCGAAGATCGCGACGAGAAGCCAGGCCGTCTGACTGCGCCAGGGCAGCCGGGGAACGGTCGAGGAGGGCGCCGCGTGCGGATGGTCGCCCCAGGTGAGAACGACCCACGCCACGAGCGACAGCAGCGCCACGCACGAGATCGCAATCAGCGCGCCCCGCCAGCCGCCGAGCCACGCGGCAAGTGGCACCGCCAGGAACGCTGCGCTCGTCGAGCCGATCTGGATGCCGGTCGTATAGACGCCCGTCCCGGCAGCGGGCCGGCGCTCGAAGTGCTCCTTGACGGAGATCGGTGCGAGCGCATTCCCGAGCCCCATGCCGATCCCGACCGGCCACGTGAGCAGGACGACGAGCCAGACGGACGGCATCACGGCGCGGAGGAGCCCGAACGTGCCGATCAGCGCCAGGCCGATCGTCATCGCCCGTCGCGTCCCGATCTTCGCCGCAAGATAGGCGGCGACCGGCGCGAACAGCCCCATGCACAGGACGGGAATCGTGCCGAGGAGGCCGACGACCGCGTGGGAGGTTCCGAACGCGTCCTGGATCGAGGGGATCAGCGGCCCGACGCCGACGATCTGGGGGCGCAGCGTGAGTGCGGCGAGGAAGAGCGCGACGAGGGTCGCCGTCGGGCGGCTCGTCACGTTCAGACGAGCGGAGCGAGCACGCGGCGTCGCCGCGATGCGAGCCGCGGCAGGGCTGCTCCGAGCACGAGCAGCACCTCCGCCACCGCCTCGCCCTCGCCCTCGTTTGCCACCCAGCTCACCGCGAGGACGACGGTCACGCGTCAGAGCTCCTCAGGTGCGCGCGCATCAGCTTGGCGGAGACCTCGACGTGCTTGCGCGCCTCGCGGCCCGCGGCACTCACATTGCCCGAGCGGATCGCGTCGATCAGCTTCACGTGGCGCTCGGCGGCCTGGGCGGGATCCATGTAGGTGCCGTAGAGGGAGATCGTGATCCGGCTCTCGACGCCGAGCGACTTCCAGCACTGCTCGAGCACCGAGTTGCCGGCGGCCTCGACGATCCGCCGATGGAAGGCGATGTCGTGCCGCACGAGCGCGTTCGTGTCGCCTCGCTTGACGGCATCGCGCATCGCATTGAACTCGACCTCCAGGGCGGACACGTCGCCCTGGAGCTTCTCCGTCGCAAGCCGGGCCGCGAGCTCTTCCAACGATGCGCGCACCGGGTAGACATCGATCATCTCCTCCTCGTCGAACACCCGGACGCGCGACCCGCGGAAGGGCTCGGACTCGACGAGCCGCAGGAGCTCGAGGTCACGCAACGCCTCTCGTACCGGCGCCTGGCTCGTACCGAGCTCCTGGGCGATCCGTGTCTCGACGAGCCGATCCCCGGGCTGGAGCTCGCCGCTCACGATCCGCTGCAGCAGGACGTCCTTGACCTGTTCCCGGAGGACGGTGCGGGAGATCGTCGCCACGGGTACGGCCTCAGCCGGCGATGACCGGATTGGTGATCTCGCCGACGCCGTCGATCTGGATCGTGACGGTGTCGCCCGGCTGAAGGAGGCGCTTCGGATCCCTGAAGACGCCGACGCCCGCCGGAGTGCCGGTCAGGATCAAGTCACCGGCCTCGAGCGTCGAGGTGCGCGAGGCGTAACTGATGATCTCGTCGATCCCGAAGATCAGGTTCGCGGTGGTGGAGTCCTGGAGGGTCTCACCCGAGACGATGGCGCGGATCCGGAGTGCGTGTGGATCGGGCACCTCCGACCGCGGTACCAGGGGGCCGACGGGGCAGAAGGTGTCGGGCGACTTGCCGCGCGTCCACTGGCCGTCGGCGAACTGGAGGTCGCGAGCCGAGACGTCGTTTGCGACGACGTAGCCCCGCACGGCCTCGAACGCGTTCTCCTTCGAGACGTTCTTGACGGTCTGGCCGATGACGACGCCGAGCTCGGCCTCGTAGTCGCATTGCTCGACGACCGACGGGATCACGATCGCATCGCCGGGGCCGATCAGGGAGGTCGTGTACTTCGCGAAGAACAGGGGAGCCTTGGGGAGATCGACTCCCTGCTCCTCGGCGTGGTCCTTGTAGTTGAGACCGACGCAGACGATCTTTCCGGGACGTTCGATGGGCACCATGACTCCGATCCTACGCGACGGCCTCCCGCCGCGCGAGTCGAACCCGCGATAATCGATCATCGATCCGGACGGGCGACGGGGCTCCGAGTACACTCGAACAGATGCCGCTCTCTCCCGCCGTCCGCGCCGAGATCGGGGCCGTCGTCGGCGCCGCTCAGGTGATCGCGGAGCCCGAGCAGCTGCGGGTCTACGACTGCGACGGGCTGACGGGCTGGCGTGCCACACCGGAGCTCGTCGTCCTTCCCGGCTCGACCGCGGAGGTGCGGGGCGTCGTCCGCATCTGCGCCCGCGAGAGCGTCCCCTTCGTCGCCCGCGGGGCCGGCACCGGGCTCTCCGGTGGGGCACTGCCCGTCGCCGAGGGCATCGTGATCTCGCTCACGCGGATGAAACGGATCCTCGAGATCGACCTCGCCTCGCAGCGGGTCGTGGTCGAGCCCGGCGTCACGAACCTCGACATCACGCGGGCTGTCGCGGCCGACGGATTCTTCTACGCACCCGATCCGTCGAGTCAGCAGGTCTGCACGATCGGCGGCAACGTGGCGGAGAACTCGGGCGGCGCTCACTGCCTCAAGAACGGCTTCACGGTAAACCACGTGACCGGCCTGACGGTCGTGCTCCCGGATGGGGAGGTCGTCGAGCTCGGTGGCAAGGCGCTCGATCCAACCGGGCTCGACCTGCTCGGAGCGTTCATCGGCTCCGAGGGCACGCTCGGGATCGCGACCGAGATCACCCTGCGGGTGCTGCGCAAGCCCGAGGCCGTGACGACCCAACTCGCGGCATTCGGGTCGACCGACGCCGCGGGCGAGGCCGTCTCCGCGATCATCTCCGCCGGGATCCTGCCGGCGGCGATCGAGATGATGGACCGCCTCACGATCGTCGCCGCGGAGCAGGCCTACCATCCGGGCTACCCGGAAGGCGCCGAGGCGCTGCTGCTCGTCGAGCTGGACGGCATCGCCGTGCAGGTCGAGGAGGATACGGCCTCGGTCGACCGGATCTGCCGCGCCTGCGGAGCGTTCGAGGTGCGCGCGGCGCGCGACGACGCCGAGCGGGCACTCCTCTGGCTCGGCCGCAAGGGTGCGTTCCCCGCGATGGGCCGGATGTCGCCCGACTACTACGTCCAGGACGGCGTCGTTCCACGCACGAAGCTGCCGGAGGTGCTGCGCCGGATCGGCGAGCTGTCGCGCGAGCACGGCCTGCAGGTGGGCAACGTCTTTCACGCCGGGGACGGCAACCTCCACCCGCTCGTGCTCTACGACGCGGCGAAAGGCGAGACGGAGGCCGCGAAGACCCTGGCCGAGGCGATCCTCGGCGCCTGCCTCGATGCGGGAGGCTCGCTCACGGGAGAGCACGGCGTCGGTGTCGACAAGGCGTGCTCGATGCCGAAGATGTTCTCGGAGCGCGACCTCGAGGCCTTCGAGCGGCTGCGACGCGCGTTCGACCCGGAGGGAATCGCCAACCCGGGCAAGGTGATCCCGACGCCGCGCCTCTGCGGCGAGGTTCCCGGGCCCTACCGTCAACACCCGCTGGAGCTGATCGGCCTTGCCGAGCGTTTCTAGTCTCGACGAGGCGGCCGCTGTCTTGCAGGCGGCCGCGGCCGAGGGCGGGAAGGTGCGCCTCGGCACCGACCTCGACGCCGGCGGGATGAGCCGTGTCCTCGAGCACGAGGCCGGTGATCTGACGTGCACCGTCGAGTCCGGCATCCGCCTGTCGGCGCTCGCGGCCGCGCTCGGGCCGGCCGGCCAGCGCCTCTCGCTCGATCCTCCCGGTGACCCGACGATCGCCGCCTGCCTTGCCGGCAATCTCTCCGGCCCGCTGCGCCACCGCTTCGGCGCGCCGCGCGACCTGGTTCTCGGCGTCACGCTCGTCCTCGCCGACGGCACGATCGTGAACGCGGGCGGCAAGGTCGTGAAGAACGTCGCCGGCTACGACCTCGGCAAGCTCGTGTGCGGCTCGGAGGGACGGCTGGCCTTCATCGGGCGGGTCAGCCTGCGCCTCCATCCAACTCCGGCTACTGCGGCCACGGTCGTCGTCGAGACCGGCGATCCCGCCTCCGTCGCAGCGGCGCTGCTCGCATCGCAACTCGTGCCGAGCGCCCTCGACGTCCTCCACCCCGGCCGGGTCGCAGTGCTGTTCGAGGGCGGTGCCGCGGCGGTGGCGGCGCAGGTGGAGGCCACGCGTTCCCTCGTCGGCGGTGCCGAGGCGAACGGCGCGGTGTGGGCCGAGTCTCGTGCCCGTCAGGCCGCCGCCCGTGGACGGGCGACGTTCGTTCCCGGTTTGCTGAGGACGTTCCTCGAGAGCGTTCAGGACGCCGTCGTCCGGCCCGCCTCGGGCATCGCCTATCTCCCGCGTGCCGTCCCGGACGAGACACCCGAGCCCGTCCGCCTCCTGCAGGAGCGCGTACGCGCACGATTCGACCCGCAGGGGGTGCTGTCCTGACCTCTCGACCGAGCCCGGACGACAGGCTGAAGCCTGTCGCCGCGCCCACCGACCTGCTCCGCTCGCTGACGAGCGACTGCGTCCACTGCGGGTTCTGTCTGCCGACCTGCCCCACGTACCTGCTCTGGAGCGAGGAGATGGACTCACCGCGCGGCCGGATCCAGCTGATGGAGTCGAACCTCGACGGCACGATCTCGCTCAACCCGACGGTCGTCGGGCACTTCGACCTCTGCCTCGGCTGCATGGCCTGCGTCACGGCGTGCCCCTCGGGCGTGCAGTACGAGAAGCTGATCGAGGCGACGCGCGAGACGATCGAGACGACGACGCGGCGCTCGTTCGGCGACCGGCTCGTGCGCGGGGCTCTGTTCAAGCTCCTCCCCTATCCGAAGCGCATGGGCCCGGCGCTCCGCCTCGCCCCGCTCGGCCGCAAGCTGCCGCTGCCGGGACGCCTCGGCGCGATGACCGAGATCGCACCACCGTGGCGCTCGACCGAGAAGCCGGAACGAAATACGCCCGCGCGTGGCGAGACGCGCGGACGTGTTGGCATTCTCACAGGTTGCGTGCAGTCCGTGGTGTTCGGAACCGTCAACGCCGCCACGGCGCGGGTGCTCGCGGCCGACGGGTACGAGGTCGTGGCGCCGCCGCAGGGCTGCTGTGGCGCCCTCTCGATGCACGCCGGCAGGGGCGACGAAGGGCGCGCGTTCGCCCGTCGCGTGATCGAGGCCTTCGACGGCGTCGAGACGGTGATCGTCAACACGTCGGGCTGTGGTTCGCACCTGAAGGAGCTCGGGCACGTGCTCGGTGACGATCCCGCCTGGGCCGAGCGCGCGACGGAGTTCTCGTCACGCGTCCGCGATCTCGGCGAGTTCCTCGCGGGTGTCGAGCCGCGGGCGCCGCGGCATCCGCTGAACCTGACCGTGGCGATGCAGGACTCCTGCCACCTGCGCCACGCGCAACGTCTGCCCGTCTCCTCCGCGGTCTCGCTGCGGCGGATTCCGGGCCTGACGATGATCGAGCCCGCGGAGCAGGACATCTGCTGCGGCAGCGCCGGAATCTACAACGTCACCCAGGCCGACGCGGCCCGGCAGCTCGGCGACCGCAAGGCCGCGCACGTGCTGGCGACGGGCGCCCGGGTCTACGCGAGCGCCAACCCGGGCTGCCTCGTCCAGGTCGCGACCGCATTGCGACGTGGCGGGAGCCCCATGCCGGCGGTGCACCCGATCGAGCTCGTCGACGCCTCGATCCGCAACATCGGCGCGGCGGGCCTGCTGCGCAGCTCTCGCCGCTGATCCTCGTCGTCGTCCTCGAATCGGGGCCTCGTCCGGTGGCGCTACCCTCCAGGAGTGAGCCCACCGCCGGACAGCCCGCTTCTGCAGCGCATCCGGGAGTCGGTGATCGGGGACGACCAGGTGATGTGGGGGCCGTTCGGCGCCCGTCGGGTCACGTATGCGGACTACACGGCGAGCGGGCGTGCCCTCGGGTTCGTCGAGGACCTGATCCGCGACGAGGTGCTGCCGCGGTACGCGAATACGCACACCGAGTCGTCGGGGACGGGCCTGCAGACGAGCCGTCTGCGTGACGACGCAAGGCAGATCGTTCACGACGCCGTCGGCGGCACCGACGAGACATGCGTGATCTTCTGCGGCTCCGGTGCAACCGGAGCGGTCGACAAGCTGATCGGCATCCTCGGGCTGCGGCTGCCGTCGGCGCTCGAAGACCGGTACGCGCTTTCCGCGCACATTCCCCCGGACGACCGGCCCGTCGTCTTCGTCGGCCCCTTCGAGCACCATTCGAACGAGCTGCCGTGGCGCGAGTCGATCGCGGACGTCGTCGTCATCCCCGAGGATCGTGACGGCCACGTCGACCTCGCCGCCCTCGAGGCCGAGCTCGTGCGCCACGAGGCGCGCCCCCTCAAGATCGGGTCGTTCTCCGCGGCGTCGAACGTGACGGGGATTCTTTCGAACACCTGCGCGATCGCCGATCTGCTGCACCGCCACGGCGCGCTCTCGTTCTGGGACTTCGCCGCGGCCGCACCCTATGTGAAGATCGAGATGAACCCCGTGTGCTCGGAGCACCCGCTCGCGCACAAGGACGCCGTCGTCCTCAGCCCGCACAAGCTCGTCGGTGGCCCCGGCACGCCGGGCGTGCTCGTCGTGCGGCGCGAACTGCTCACGAATCGCGTACCCGATGTCGTGGGTGGCGGCACCGTGGCCTATGTCGGGCCGACCGATCACCGCTACCTCGACGACCCCGTCGTCCGCGAGGAGGGCGGCACTCCTGCGATCGTCGAGGCGATCCGCGCGGGGCTCGTCTTCCAGCTCAAGGAAGCCGTCGGGGTCGACGTGATCCACGCACACGAGGAGGACTTCTGGCGCCGCGCCGTCGCGCGCTGGAGCGGGAATCCGAACATCCGCATCCTCGGCAACCTCGAGGCCGACCGGCTCTCGATCGTGTCGTTCGTCGTCCACGGGCGATCAGGGCGCTATCTGCACCACAACTATGTCGTAGCCCTCCTCAACGACCTGTTCGGGATCCAGTCCCGCGGCGGCTGCTCGTGCGCCGGCCCCTACGGCCACCGGCTGCTCGGCATCGGTCTCGAGCGCTCCCATGAGTACAGGCAGGTCGTGAGTCGCGGGTGCGAGGGCATCAAGCCCGGCTGGACGCGCGTCTCGTTCAACTACTTCATCTCCGAGGCCGTCTTCGAGTACATCGTCGAGGCGGTCGACCTCGTTGCAACCCATGGCTGGCGCCTCCTGCCGGCCTACCGCTTCGACCCGCTCTCCGGGCTCTGGCGCCACCGCGCCGGTCACGTCGAGCCGCCGCTGCGCCTGACCGACCTCTCGTACGACGCGGAAACCGGCCGGCTCGTCGTCCCCGACCTCCCGCACGACCGGGCGCCGGAGTCGGCGCTCCACGGGTACCTCGACGACGCACGCGGCATTCTCGAGGATGCGACGGAGCCTGCTTCGCCCGACGCCTGGGTGAGCGAGACCTTCGAGCAGCTGCGCTGGTTCGAGCTCCCCGAACGCTGCCTCGCCTGACGGCCCTACGCGGTGGGCCGCAACTCGTCCAGGCGGTCGACCCGGGCGAGGGCCGGGAAGAAGCGATTCCAGCCGACAGCGATCGCAACGGTGAGCACTCCACCGATCACGACAGCGGGCACGGCGCCGACGAGCGCGGCCGCAACGCCCGATTCGAACGCTCCGAGCTCGTTCGAGGCGCTGATGAACACCATTTCGACCGCGTTCACCCGCCCGCGCAGCTCGTCAGGGGTGGTGAGCGGCAGGATCGTCTGCCGCAGGACGACGCTCACCATGTCGAGACCGCCGCCGACCGCAAGCGCGATGAGCGACAGCCACATCACCTGGGAGAGGCCGAAGACGATGATCGAGGTGCCGTAGAGCGCGACCACGGTGAGCAGCGTGCGACCGGCGTGCCGGCGTACGGGCCAGCGGGTCAGAACGATCGCGGAGCACAACGCGCCGACGGCCGGGGCCGCACGAAGCACGCCGAGCCCCGCCGGCCCGACGTCGAGGACGTCCTTGGCAAAGACGGGCAGCAGCGCTACCGCCCCACCGAAGAGAACGGCGAACAGGTCGAGGGAGATGGCTCCGAGCAGGACGGGCGTCCGTCGGACGAGGCGCACGCCGCCGAGCACGCTCGCCAGGTCGGGCGACGAGCCGCCGACGGGCTCCCGGCCGGCGCGAAGCAGCAGGATCCCCGCGAGCGAGACGAGCGACAGCGCCGCCGCGACCCCGTAGACGAGCTCGGAGTGCAACGCGAACAGGAGGCCTCCGATCGCCGGGCCCACGATCACCGATGCCTGGAAGACGACGGACCGGAAGGCCAGCGCCCGTACGAGGATCTCGCGCGGTACGAGCGACGGCGTCAGGGCCCGTGCGGCGGGAGCCCCGAGCGCCGATGCGACACCCGTCCCGAACGCAAGCACGAAGAAGGGCCACGTCGAAGCGGCTCCAGACCGCGTCACCGCGAACAGCCCGATCATGATCGCCACGTCGAGGCCGGTCGCGATCGCGAGCAGCGTGCGGCGCGGGAAGCGGTCGGCCAGGTGGCCGGCCGGCAGGGCCAGGAGGGGCAACGGGATGAACATCGCGAGCCCGACCAACCCGAGATCGAGAGGGTTGCTCCGGACGGCGTACACCTGCCAGCCCATCGCGACGAACGACATCTCGATCGCGAGCCCCGTCGCCAGCATGACGCCGAGGTAGAGAACGAAGTCGCGGTGCCGGAGCGGCGAGTCGCCGTCTGCCGGGGTCGAGCGGTTGCGGTCTACGCCGCCTCGCCTTCCTCGTCGGAGGGCGGCTGCAACGGAAGGAACTCCACCTCGAGCCGGAGGATGCGCGAGCCCTCGACGTCCAGCACGGTGAAGCGCAGGCCGTCGGAGCGCACCTCGTCGCCGGGCGCGGCTGCCCGGCCGATCAGGTCGAAGACGTAGCCGGCGACCGTGTGGTAGTCCTCGTGCTCGAGCGTCGTCCCGAGCTCCTCGTTGAAGTCGTCGATCGGGAACGTGCCGTCGATCCGCACCGTCGTCTCGTTGACGCGCTCGACGGACTCGTCGGGCAGGTCGAACTCGTCCTCGATCTCGCCGACGATCTCCTCGAGCAGGTCCTCGAGCGTGACCACGCCGACGGTCGACCCGTACTCGTCGACGACGACCGACATGTGCTGGTTCGTGCGCCGGAACTCCGCCAGGAGGGCGGCGAGATCCTTCGTCTCCGGCACGACGTACGCCGGTCGCAGGAGCGCCGCGAGCTCGACCTCGGCGAGGGTGCTGTCGTGCAGCGCCGAGACGAGATCGCGCACGTGCAGGATCCCGACGATCTCGTCGAGCGACTTTTGGTAGACGGGGTAGCGCGTGTATGGCGACTCGAGTACGGCGCGAAGCGCCTCCTCCGGTGCCATCTCGATCGAGATGCCGACGACGTCGGGCCGCGGCACCATCACGTCCGAGGCCTCCTTCTCGGCGAAGTCGAAGACCTTGTAGAGCATCTCCTCCTCGGCCGACTGGATCTCGCCCACGTCCTCCGCCGCGGCGACCGAGTGGCGGATGTCCTCTCGCGTGAAAGCGATCATCCCGGCAGGCGCGGGCTTGACGTGCAGGAGCCGGAGGACGGCATTCGCGGAGTGGTTGAGCACCCAGACGAGGGGATAGGCGATGCGCGAAAGCAGGCTGATCGGTGCTGCGATCGCCACCGCGATGCGCTCGGCCTTCTGCAGCGCGATCGCCTTCGGGACAAGCTCGCCGAGCGTGACGCTGAGATAGGTGAGCACGATGAAGGAGACGATGAAGGCGGCCCCGCGCGGGAGGAACTCCAGGTAGCTCGAGACGAGCGGCTCGCCGACGGCACCGAGCGCGATCCCGAAGATCGTGATCCCGACCTGCACCGAGCTGATGAAGCGAACCGGCTCGTCCATCAGGTCGAGCGCCGTTCGTGCACCGCGCCCACCCTTGTCGCGCGGTCCTCGAGCCGTCCACGGCGAGCCGTGACGAGCGCGTACTCCGCCGCCACGAAGACGGCGTTCCCGAGCACGAGCAGGAGGACCAGCGTGACTCGGGCCGCGTCGCTCACGCCGCAACCCGCCTCGCCCGGCCGGTGGTCGTCTCGAGGGAATACGCCCCGGGGCCTGGGGCGCAGGTACTGGGCGGCAGCTCGCCTTCCATTCAGGCCGCAGTATAGGAGACGACGTTCGACGTCGTCGTGACGCACGGCGCACGCCGTCGCGGACGAGCCGCTCGAGATGAGACAGCGTCTCGGAGACGGCGAACCTGCGGGCAGCGGGCCGGAGCTCCTCGCCGAAGAGCGGGTACGAGACCTCGTAGCCGGTTCGCGGCTCCGGCCCGAGAGCAGCGGCTGCCCGACAGAGGCGCTCGTCGTGGTGCGCGATCAGCTCGCGTGCCCTCCCGACCGGATCGACGATCGTGTCGCCGTGGCCGCCGTACGCGATCTCCGGGGCAAGCGAGATCGTCCGCGCGAGGGCGTCGAGGTAGTCGCCGAGCGGGTCGGGGCGGCTCGCCGGCCAGAGGCCGACCGTCGGCGTGATCCGCATCAGCACGTGGTCGGCAGCGATCAGGACGCCGTCCCTGAGCAGCGTCAGCTGGCCGTCGGCGTGCCCCGGGGCGGCTACGACCTCCCACCCGTGAAGGTGATCGCCGTCCTCGACGAGCTCGGGGTCGGCGACCGTCCTGATGAACGGACGGTACAGCAGCCCCTGCCCGATCAGCTCCTCGGTGACCGCTTCGGGAACGCCGTTCAGATGGAACCAGTCCGCGAGGACGCCCGGCCACCCGTCGTTCTGCCAGACGAGCTCGGACTGCTCGGCATCGACCCGCCCCTGGCAGACCTGCGCGCCCGTGAGCTCGCGAACGTCCGCGGTCGCCCCGAGGTGATCGGGGTGGAAGTGCGAGAGAAAGATCGTGAGGACCGGGCCGTCGAGACGGGCCAGCTCCGCCGCCCACCGTTCCCCCGCATCGGGCAGCCCGAGACCGGTGTCGACGAGCATGTAGCCGCCGGCGACGGGAAGCAGGTAACAGTGGACGTGGCCGGGCCTCACGGGCAACGGCATCGTCACACGCCACAGCCCTCCCGGAAGCTCGTCCACGCGACGACTGTAGATGACTTCCAATCAGCGACGTTGACTTATGCAACGAATAACCACTTCTCATAAACTGGTATCGTCTGGCCGATGGAGACGGAGATCAGGACCCTCCTCGGTGACACCGATCCCGAGACGCTGACGGCGCCCGAGGTGCTCGGCGTCATGGTCGAGCACTTCCACCCGAGGCTCTCGCTCGCATGCTCCTTCCAGAAGGAAGAGGCGGTGCTTGCTCGACATGCTGCTCGCGATCACCCCGGACGCCCGCGTCTTCGCACTCGATACCCACGTTCTCTTCCCCGAGACCTACGACGTCTGGCGGCAGGTCGAGCAGCGCTACGGGATCCAGGTCGAGGTGTACGAGGGCCCGTCGCTCGGCCGCCAGGCAGCGATCCACGGCGATGCCCTGTGGGCGTCCAACCCGTCGCTCTGCTGCGCGATCCGCAAGGTCGGCCCGCTCGGGCACGCCCTGGCGGGACTCGACGGCTGGATCACGGGCATGCGGCGCGAGCAGTCCCCCACCCGCGCGAACGCCCCGAAGCTCGGCTGGGACGAGCGCCACGAGCTCTGGCAGGCAAACCCGCTCGCCGACTGGAGCGAGGAGGCCGTGGACGCCTACATCGAGGACCGCGAGCTGCCCGTCAACGCCCTCCACGCAAAGGGCTACGCCTCGATCGGATGCATCCATTGCACCGCGCCCGGAACGGGTCGCGACGGCCGCTGGAGCGGCACCGACAAGACCGAGTGCGGGCTGCACGTCGACGCATGACCACCCGCCTTCACCGCTCCCACCTCGACGAGCTCGAGGCCGAGGCCGTCCACATCATGCGCGAGGTCGCGGCCGAGCTCGAGCGCCCCGTGCTGCTCTTCTCCGGCGGCAAGGACTCGATCGTGCTGCTGCGGCTGGCCGAGAAGGCGTTCCGGCCGGGCCGGTTCCCGTTTCCCCTGATGCACGTCGACACGGGGCACAACTTCCCCGAGGTGATCGAGTACCGCGACCGGCGCGTAGCCGAGCTCGGCGAGCGGCTCGTCGTCGCCTCGGTGCAGGAGTCGATCGACACCGGACGCGTCGTCGAGCAGACGGGGCCCCGCGCCTCACGGAACCAGCTGCAGACCACGACGCTGCTCGACGCGATGGAGTCGAACCAGTTCGACGCCGCGATCGGCGGCGCCAGACGCGACGAGGAGCGTTCCCGGGCGAAGGAGCGCATCTTCTCCTTCCGCGACGACTTCGGCCAGTGGGACCCACGCGCCCAGCGGCCGGAGCTCTGGAACCTCTACAACGGGAAGATCCGCAAGGGCGAGCAGGTGCGCGTGTTCCCGATCTCGAACTGGACCGAGCTCGACGTCTGGCAGTACGTGGCCCGCGAGAGCCTCGAGCTGCCGTCGATCTACTACGCTCACGAGCGCGAGGTGTTCGAGCGCGACGGGATGCTGTACGCGACCTCGGACGTGATCGAGCGCGCCGACGACGAGGTGCCGTTCACCGAGTGGGTGCGCTTCCGCACCGTCGGGGACATGAGCTGCACCGGGGCGGTGCGCTCGCACGCGACGTCGTTCGACGCGGTCGTGGCCGAGATCGCCGCGACCCGTGTGACCGAGCGCGGCGAGACGCGCGCCGACGACCGGGCCTCCGAGGCCGCGATGGAGGACCGGAAGCGTGTCGGGTATTTCTAGCGACACGGCGGCGGCGTCCGACCTGCTGCGCCTCGTCACCTGCGGCTCGGTGGACGACGGAAAGTCGACGCTGATCGGCCGGCTGCTCTTCGACACGAAGCAGGTGTTCGTCGACCAGATGGAGGCGGTCGAGGAGACGAGCGAGCGGCGCGGCGACGGCTACGTCAACCTCGCACTGCTGACCGACGGCTTGCGTGCCGAGCGCGAGCAGGGGATCACGATCGACGTCGCCTACCGCGGCTTCGTCACCACGAAGCGCCGCTTCCAGCTGGCCGATGCGCCAGGCCACGTGCAGTACACGCGCAACATGGTCACGGGTGCCTCGACCGCAGACGTCGCGGTCGTCCTCGTCGACGCGCGCAAGGGAGTGATCGAGCAGACCCGCCGGCACACGCTGATCGCCTCGCTCCTTGCCGTCCCCCACCTCGTCTTCGCGGTCAACAAGATGGATCTCGTCGACTTCGACGAGGCGCGGTTCAACGTGATCGAGCAGGAGCTCGACGAGCTGACCGCCGCACTCGGCGTCAAGGACGAGGTGGCGATCCCGATCGCGGCGCTGCACGGCGACAACGTCGTCGAGCCGTCCGACCGGATGCCGTGGTGGCAGGGTGCCACCCTGCTGCAGCATCTCGAGGCGATCGAGCTCGCAGGAGATCGCAACCTCGAGGAGCGCCGCTTCCCCGTGCAATGGGTGATCAGGCCGATGTCCGACGAGTTCCACGACTATCGCGGCTACGCAGGGCAGGTCGCGGGCGGCATCTGGCGCGCGGGCGACGACGTGCTCGTCCTCCCGTCGGGGCTGCGCACCCGCGTGGCGTCGGTCGAGACGTCCGACGGCCCGATCGACGAGGCGACGCCCGGGATGTCCGTGACGATCCGGCTCGAGGACGAGATCGACGTGCCGCGGGGCGACATGCTCGTCGACCCCGAGGATCAGCCCGTAACGGCGCGCGCTCTCGAGGCGACGGTCTGCTGGATGAGCGAGCGTCCACTCCGGGCCGGCACCCGCTTGGGTGTCAAGCACACCACCAGGACCGTGCGTGCCGTCGTCGACGGCATCGACGGCGTCGTCGACATGGACACGCTCGAACACCACGACGCCGACGAGATGCGGCTGAACGACATCGGCACGGTGCGACTGCGCCTCTCGGCCCCGCTGCTCGTCGACCCGTACGCCGAGAACCGGGCGACCGGCGCGTTCATCCTGGTCGACGAGGCGACGAACGACACCGTCGCCGCCGGCATGGTCCGCACCGCAACCGCATAGCCGCAGCAAGGCGACAGGCTTCAGCCTGTCGTCCGGGCTTCCGTCGCGGTGCTCGCATTCGGAGCTCGGCCCCGGCTCGTCTGATCGCACCCGTAGAATCGCCCCGTGACGAAAACTCCCGAGATCACCGTCCTGCTCGCGGACGATCACGAGGTCGTCCGCGAAGGCCTCCGCCTCGCACTGCTGCGCTCGCCGCACATTCGCGTCGTCGGCGAGGCCGCCGACGGCGAGACAGCGGTCTCTCTCGCCGAGCGCCGCCTGCCCGACGTGATCGTGATGGATCTGCGCATGCCGGGGATGGACGGAATCGAAGCGACCGAGGAGATCATCCGCATCATCCCCGATGCCAAGGTGCTGATCTTCACCGCCTACTCCGAGCGGGCGCTCCTCCAGCGCGGTCTCGAGTCAGGAGCCCGCGGCTACATCCTCAAGGAGGCTCCCCACGAGACGCTCCTGCGCGCGATCGAGAAGGTCGCCGCCGGCGAGACGTTCGTGGATCCCTCGCTGATGTCCGCCCTGACCAAGGGTCGTGACGGCAGCGACGTCCTCACGGCCCGCGAGCGCGAGATCCTGCAGCTTCTCGCCGACGGCATGTCGAACGCCGACGTCGCCGCCCAGCTGTTCATCTCGCAGGAGACGGTCAAGAGCCACGTGCGTCACATCCTCACGAAGCTCGAGGCCGACACGCGCACCCAGGCGGTTGCGATCGCCCTGCGTGACGCGATGATCGATTGACGCAGGACGCCGACGGCCGGGCGCTCAGGGAGCGGCTGCGGGCCGAACGTGACGAGCGTCGGCGGCTTGCCGAGCTGATCCACGACGGGCCCGTCCAGCTCGTCGCCGCGATCGCCCAGATGCTCGACGCCGCGCATCATGCGCTTGCCGCCGGAGACGTCGCGAGCGGCGCACCGATCGTCGAACGGGCTCTCGCGGTTGCCCGCGAGGCGAGCGTCGACCTGCGCGACATCGTCAGCGGCATCGAGCCGGATGCGCTCCGTGAGCTCGGTCTCGCGGCGGCGATCGGCGAGCTCACGGAGCGTCACACGGCCCGGCGTGGCGTGGCATTCGAGCTCGACGTCGCCGCAGGCGACGAGATCGGCGACGGGGCCCAGTCGGGGCTCTACCAGATCGTGCGGGACGCGCTCGACCAGGCGGTGCGCCGAGGGCCGCCGACGACGGTGAGCATCTCGATCACCCCGCTGGCCGCAGGCGGCGTCGAGCTGCGGATCGCCGACGACGGGGCGCAGGAGCGGCGCGAGGCCGTCCTCGACGCTCTCGCCGGGAGGGCGGCCGAGCTCAACGGCACGTTCTCGAGCGAGACGGCCGCGACAGGCACCTGGATTGCGGTGCGGCTACCGCCGTCTGCTGCGCAGCTCTGAAGCCCGGACGACAGGCTGAAGCCTGTCGCCGAGCGTGGTTTCCCCCTCGGCGAGGAGCTCGTGCAGGCGCGGGCGTACGCTGTGCGGCCACCTACCGCAGATCTCACCGCTCAGGAGGGAGGGATCACGGGGAACCGTAGGTTCCCGGCTTCAGGATCACGCGAAGCGTGCAGACAACAACAGCGTGAGGGAGACCGCGATACGCTTCTCCATCGCGGTTTTCCTCACGGCAGCGGTTCGTTCTGGACGTTGTGCTCGGTGGCGTACGCGTCGACGAGCGCGTCGATCACGCTCGCGCCTTCGGGGAACGCGTAGTTGATCTTCACGAACGGCTCCCACTTGTCGGGCAGCGCGTCCTCGGGGAAGATCGCCTCGACCGGGCACTCCGGCTCGCAGGCGCCGCAGTCGATGCACTCCTCCGGGTCGATCACGAGGATGCGGCCGAACTCGTGGATGCAATCGACCGGACAGACGTCGACACAGGACTTGTCCTGGATGTCGATACAGGGCTCGGCAATGATGTAGGTCATCGTGCGGACAATCCTAGCGAGGAGGTGCGACGCCCCACCGCGGGAACCGTCGGGTCACTCGCCCGTCAGCTCCGCCACGAGCTCCGGCGCCCGCTCGACGAGCGCCGACTTGACGATCACCTGGTCGAACCCGGCCGCGTGGCCGGCACGGAGGCCCGCCGTGTCGGTGTGGTTCGTGTAGCCGAGGATCGGGATGTCGGGCCAGTTGTCGGCCACGTCGAGGGGATCGATGCGCGCGATGTCGCAGATCACGAGGTCGGGCGGGTCGACCGAGTCCTTCGTCACGAGCTGGTGGTCGGCGAGCAGCCCCTCCAGCTTGCCGCGGAAGAAGAGATCGACCCCCACCAGCAGGATCGTCGCCATGCGTGGACGCTACCAGTGCAGCAGGACGGTCAGACCGGACGTGCCTCTAGAAGAAGCCGTCGATCCCGAGTCGCTCGAGGCCGCGGTTGAGATAGATCCGGAGGACGTAGAAGCGCCCGAAGAAGAGCAGCAGGCCGAGCGCCACCATGATCGTCCCGCTGACGAACTGGATCGCCACGAAGTGGTCGCGCAGCCAGCGGAAGGCGCCCATCGCGCGCGTGAAGATCGCGCCGGCGAGGACGAAGGGGATCGCGAGGCCGAGCGAGTAGCAGGCGAGCAGAAACGCGCCCTGCAGCACCGTGTCCGAGGTGCCGGCGAGCACGAGGATCGCGGCCAGCACGGGGCCGATGCACGGTGCCGCGCAGATCGCGAACGCGCCGCCGAGAAGAACGCGCGAGCCGCGGCTGCGTGCACCCTGCACGAGCCCGGCGCCGACGAGCCGCTCGGGCCACGGCAGCAGGCCCATGAACGCCAGCCCGAACACGACGAGCACGAAGCCCGCGATCTGCTCGAGCAGGAACTGGTCGCGGAAGAGGCCGGCTCCGAGCAGCTGGGCGCCGATGCCGAGCGAGACGAAGACGGCCGTGAAGCCGAGCACGAAGGGGATGCTGGCAAGCACCACGCGCCGCGCGGAGCCCGTGTCTCCGAGCCGATCCGCCTCGACGGCCGAGACGGCGGAGAGGTAGCCCGGCACGAGCGGCAGCACGCAGGGCGCGAGGAACGAGACGAATCCCGCGAGCAAGCGCGACGAGGGGCTCGGTGGGACGCACGGGTCAGTCGTCGAAGCGGGCGAGCTCCTCGTCCACCCGTCGCTCGAGGTCGGGGTCGAGCGCGCGCTCCGCGGTGCCCTCGCTGTCGCGCCGCCGGCTCCACGTCCACGCGAGGCCCGCAACGACCACCACGCCGACCGCGACCGCCCCGAGCGGCAGGAGCCAGGCGAGCAGGTCGAAGCCGCGCTTCGGCGGCTCCGCGAGCACGGCCGGGCCGAACTGCTCGACGAGCTGCGCCTTGATCTCGGCCGCGCTGTCTCCGGCGGCGATCTGCACCCGGATGTAGTCCTTCATCCTCGTTGCGATCGGAGAGCTCGACTGGTCGAGCGTCGTCTTGCAGGTCGGGCAGACGATCTCTGCCTCCAGATCGGCCTGGACGGGCCGCCCTGCCGCCACTGCCGAGCCGACGAGCGCCAGCGCGGCGAGCGCGGCCGCGAGGAATCGGGTCACGGCGCTTCGCCGAGTGCCAGGCGCACGCCCTCGGCGTATGCCTTCCGGTTGCGCTCGGTGTCGATGCCTCCCTGGATCCGCTCGCCGACGAGCCGCCCGTCGCGGTCGACGAAGAACGTCTCCGGGAACCCTGTCACGCCCCACTTCCCGAGCGTCGAGCCGGAGCCGTCGTAGACGATGGGATACGTGATCCCGAAGCGCTTCACGAAGCGCTTGGCGTCCTGACGGAAGTCCTGGGCGTCCACGCCGAGCACGACGAGCCCCTGCTTCCTGTACTGCTCGTAGGTCTTCTGCAGCGCCGGCGCCTCGTCCTTGCACGGAATGCACCACGAGGCCCAGAAGTTGACGACGACCGCCTTGCCCTTGAGGTCGGCGAGAGACAGCTTGCCGTCGGCAGCGTCGAGGCGGCTCAGCGTGAAGGCCGGGGCGACGGGGTTCTCACCCTTGGCGAGCGAGCCCGCGACACCCTGGCCGTCGCCGAACGCGAGCTTCCAGACGAGCAGCGCGAGCAGGCCGGCCACGGCCGCGATCGCGATGCCCTGACCGACCGTCTTCGCCCGACCGGTCATGCAGCGACGATGAAGACCGGCGTTCCCACGTCGACCTGTGTGAACAGCCACTCGACCTGGGGAATCAGCATCCGCACGCACCCGTGGGAGGCCGAGTAGCCGATCGAGGCGGCGTCCGGCGTGCCGTGGATGCCCACGTACGGCGCCGAAATCCCCATCCACCGCGTGCCGAGCGGGTTCCCCGGCCCGGGCGGGATCGGCTCCGCGTCCTTCGCCCAGTCGGAGCCGGCCGGCGGGTACCACCATGGGTTGAGCTGCTTGTTGACGACCTCGTACCTCCCGAGCGGTGTCGGGTACTGGGAGCGCCCCGTTGCCACCTTGAACTCGCGGATCAACTTCGGCGTTGACCCGACCTTGTACAGGTAGAGCTGGTTCGTACCGCGCCGGATCACGATCGCGCGACCGAGCTCGTCGCTCTTCACCGTGGCGTCCACCTTCTCGAACGGGAGCTCCAGCGGGCCACGCTGCTGCGTCCTGAGCGCGAGCACGATCGCGCGTGCGGCAACGACCTCCTTGAGCCTGCGCCCGGGAACGTCCTTCGTCGCGAAGGGCGCCAGGTTGCGGAGCTTGAGCGTCGCATCGACAGGCTCGCGGTGGAAGCGCTTGCCGAGAGACGCGACGAGGCGTTCCACCTTCGGCCTGGAAACGTCGACGTCGAGGGGCACGACGTAGCCCGGGCGCCTGACCCGGGCTGCGAGCGCGACCGCCCGCTCCACGTCGGGTGTCGCACCGAGCTCCTTCGGGGTCACGACGATCCGGGCGCCGGGGCCGCCCGAGAGGGTGAGCGGCCGGGCGAATCGCGTCTTGACGACCTCCCGAGCTTCTGCCGCAGTCAGGCCGCCGACGAGCGTGCGTCCGATCGTCACCCCCGCAGCGATCAGCTTCGGTTGCGGCGGCACCGGCGTCTTTGTCGTAGTCGTCGGGGTCGTCGGGAGGGTCGTCGTCGGGGTCGTCGTCGTCGGCGCCGTGGTGGTGGTCGGCGCCGTCGTGGTCGGCTGCCGCGGTCGTCGTGCCGTCGTCGGCGCCCGCGCTCGGCGCGGCTGCGAGCAGGACCGCGGCAAGCAGCCCGGCGGCGGCGCAGGTCAAGAAAGCTGCGATCGTCAGCCCGCGCTTCACGCTGTCAGTGTAGCCACGAAGATCCGGGGATCGTTCGTGATCACGCCGTCGACGCCCGCCGCCACGACGCGGGCGAGGTCGGCCGGGTCGTCGACAGTCCAGGCCAGGACGGGCAGCCCGGCGGCATGCACCCGCCCCACCGCAGACGCCGTCACGAGGCGGTGCTGCAGCATCACTGCGCCGGCACCGGCACGGCGGGCGAGTCGAGGAAGGCGGATCGGGATCGAGGCACGCATCGACGCAAGCCCGAGCGAGACCAAGGGCCACAGGTGAGGCTTGCGCGAGATCGAGAGCCTGTCCTCCGGATAGGTGAGCCCGACCCGAACCTGCGGGGCACGGCTCCGGATCGCCCGCAGGCTCGGAACGTGCACCCCGCTGACCACGGTGCGGCGCTCGAGCCCGTGGCGCTCGATCGCTGCTGCCAGCTCGTCGAGCCGGGTGCGCAGCTTGAGATCGACGTGCAACCCGACCTCCGGGGCCTCGTCGACGAAGAAGGCCAGGGCTTCGTCGAAGGTGGGCAGTTCCGGTGCGATCTCGCGCAGCGCGTCGAGGGTGAGAGCGCTGACCCGGCCGCTTGCGGCTCCATGGCTCACCTCGTCGAGGTGGTCCGAGTGGGCGACCACGAGCGGGCCCAGGGGAAGATCGAGCACGTCGAACTCGATCAGATCGACGCCGACCTCGACCGCCGCCCTGAACGAGCGCAGCGTGTTCTCGGGGGCCAGGGCAGCCGCACCGCGATGACCGATGCGCAGCACCCCGGCAGCGGGACGCTCGAGCCCGATCACGCGGGGCTCCGCGCCGCAGTGCGGAGCCTGCGCAGCCACCACCAGGCTGCGCAGGCGACCCCGACCGCCTGGAGGACGACGATCCCGGCAGCGAGCCGCGCCGTGTCCTGCCAGAAGACCTCCGGATAGATCCGCAACAGCGTGTCCGTGTCCGAGAAGCGCCACGTGTCGCCGCTGAAGAAGACCTCGTGAAACCGAAGGAAGAACCCGTCGAATCCGAGCAGGATCACCGGCACGGCGAACGCGGCGATCCCGAGCGTGGCAAGAGAGCCGATCAGCAGTCCTCGTGGGACGACCGTGCGCCACCGCGGTGACCGGAAGAACGCGAGCGCAGCGACGACGAGGATCAGGACCACGGCGAGCTGGGCCGTGAATGCCGCTCCGAGACGGCTCCGCACGTCGGCCATGTGCCGTAGCTCCCGGCCGTCGAATGCGGGCGACCCGTCGGGCAACGTCGCCCGCTCGAGCAGGACGATCCCGTCGCTCTCCGGCTGAATCGAGCGGAGCCCCGTCAACGCGAGCTCGAGGCGCTGCGGACGGCTCAACCCGTACCGATCCGCCGGGAAGCCTTCACGCTCGAGCTCGTAGCGGACGAACCAGTCATTGGCGAGCACGCGAAACGCGTTCACGACGAAGACGGGAGTCATCGAGACCGCGATCAGGGTGATGGCGATCGCGATCGCCGCCGAGCGTCGGTCGGGCCGGACGTCTCAGAGGCCGAAGAGGCGTTGGATCTCATGCCAGATGGTGACCGAGAGCACGACGCTCGCCACCAGCAGAAGAAGGAGAACGAGCCAGAACCGAATTCCGGCGCGGCGCGTGCGCTTGCGATGCTCGGTCCTTGCCTTTCGGCGCGCCCGGTGCAGGCGCACCGTGTCACGGACCGCCTCGTGGTCGACGACCGGGACGTCCTCGGACCCCACCTCACGCATCTGTCGTGCCACGCCTGAAGTGTAGGGGCGCAACTCCTCCGTGGGATGCTCCATACTATGCAGCCGATGGGCTTTCCAGATCGAGATCTCCGTGGCGATTCGCTCCTCGAGCGTGGGCTCCTCGGCATCGGCGACCGCCTCGGGCTGCTCGCAGGCGTCGTTCTCGCCGTCTCGGCCTTCACGGGCTGGTACGCGGGCACGGGTGAGGGCGTCCAGGTTTCGGTCACTGGGCTGGGACACGGGGATCGGCGGCAAGGCCGTGTTCTTCCTCGGCGTCGCGGTGGTCATCGTCGTGGTTCTGCGCGAGGCGGGCGTTCAGCAGCCTGCGGCCGTCCCGGAGAGCCTGCTCACGATCGCCCTCGGGTCGGTGGCGACCGTCATCGTGCTCGTACGCGCGATCTCGATCCCGGAGGACTTCTTCTTCGCCGGCCGAGGCGTCGGCATCTGGATCAGTCTCGTCGCCGCGATCGGCGTGATCGTGGCCGGCCTGCTGCAGGCTTCCGAAGAGCTCTAGCGCGATCAGGGCGCGGTGGTGGCCGGCTGCTGCGGGAGCGGCTCGAGGGTACGAACGTAGGTCACCGTCGAGGACGATGGAGGGCCGTCGTCGAGCGCCTGGCCGAGCGCGATCCCGAGGACGAAGACGGCGAGCGCAAGCGCCACGACGAGAGCGCGGCGCGGCCAGAGGTTGCGGCGAGGCCGGCGCCGGCGGGAGGTCGGCTCACTCATGGGGTGTAGTCAACAGCTCCACGCGCATAGATGTGGAAGGCAGCGTCGCCGACCATCGAGACGGAGCGGGCCCACCCCGGTGTCGCCGCACGCTCCTCGACTGCCTGCCGCGTCCACGTATCCGCATCGGAGTAGGCATCCGCGAGCATCGCGAGCGTGAACGTGCTGCCGACACGGCGGCGCAGCTCGGCCGAGATGAGGTCGAACTGGAGGCGAAGACGCTCGGCCTGGAGATCATCCCGGGAGGCGCGCTCGAACCGAGCGTGGCCATCCTCCCAGTCGCGGCGGGCACTGTCGAGGTCTCCCATCAGACCCCAGCCTGCCCGGGCTCGGAGCAGCAACGGTGCGGTGGCCACTGCTCGGGAAGCTCCGCCAGGATGAGCTCGCCAATCCGGTAACCGGGCTGCGCGAGCGCGAAGGCGACGTGCGCGTGGAGGCACTTGAGCTGGGCGGGGTTCCGTGAGCCGCCGATGCCGGAGTCGAGCGAGGCGCCCTCGTCGGCACCGGTGCGGCCGGCCGCGAGAGCACGGCGAATGCGCCGCTGCGCCGCGGTCGCTTGCGCCAGGTCGTCGGTCAGCTCCGGGCTCGAGGCGACGGCGGCGCTCCAGCGCTCCACACCCCCGCTCGCCTCGAGACGAGAGACCGCTGCGATCAGGTGACGGCAGGTGAGGTAGTACGTGGTGGGGAACGGGGCACCCGTGTCGTCGTAGGGCTCCTGTTCGGTGACGGCCGGAAGGCCGAACGGACAGCGGGCCGCGACGCGGCGGAACGCCCTGGGGCGCCGACCGATCTGGCGTTCGACGACGTCGCGATCATGCACGCATGCAGCCTACGGCGTTGCGGCGTGATGCTGACGTTGCCAGGTGGCGATGCCCTTGACGATGAAGAGGCGCTCGCCCGGCTTGACGTACCCGATCCGTCGAGCCTCGCGGGCAAGCGCAGCGTCGCTCGTGTTCCGTGCCAGCCTCCGCTCGAGACGTGCTTTCTCCGCGCGCAACGCGACGACCTGGGCCTGGCGCGTTCCCAGCTCGCTCCGCGTCTCGAGGTAGCTCGCGAGAGGTCGGTAGTAGAGAAACGCCATCACGGTCAGGACCACGACGGGCAGGAGCAGGCGCAACCGGCGCCTGCGCGGCCGTGCTCTGGACGCTGTGCGTGCCACCGCGCCTCCTTCGCGCCCGGACGGGCACATTCCTCCGCACGCGAAGCCCGGACGACAGGCTGAAGCCTGTCGCCGGCCGCGCATTCCTCAGGTCTTGGCCGGCTTGCCGGCCCTTCAGGATCGCGCGAAGCGCGCAGCAAGCATTACGCCTGAGGAGATTCCGCGATACGCTCTTCCATCGCGGAATCTCCCCGGCTACGCGATATCGACCTTGATCACGTTCGTGGAGCCGGGGATGTTGACGGCCGTGCCCGCGGTGATCACGACACGGTCACCGGCCTTGATGATCCCGCTGGAGCGGGCGACGCCGAGCGCGCGCGTCCAGAGATCCTCGACATCGTCCGTGGCGGCTATCTCGAGCGGGGTAACACCCCACTCGAGGGCCATGTGGCGGAGCGAGTGCGCACGGTGGGTGACCGCGATGATCGGACGGCGCGGACGGAGACGGGCGACGGCCGACGCGGTGCGGCCCGTGAAGGTCGGCACGAGGATCGCGCGGGCCTCGAGCGCCTCGGCTATGTCGCAGGCGGCATTCGACATCGCCTGCCCGATCGTCGGCACGTCGTCGGCATGAGGGATCTCGTGCCGGTAGTCGAGGCTCGGCTCGACCGCACATGCGATCCGATTCATCACCTCGACGGCCTCGATCGGGAATTCGCCCACGGCCGTCTCGCCCGAGAGCATGATCGCGGAGGTGCCGTCGAGGATCGCGTTGGCGACGTCGGAGGCCTCGGCCCGGGTCGGCTCGGTCTGGTGGATCATCGACTCGAGCATCTGGGTTGCGGTGATCACGGGGCGGCCACGCTCGAGCGCCCTGGTGATGATGCGCTTCTGGAGCAGCGGGACATCGGCCGTCCCGATCTCGACGCCGAGGTCGCCGCGCGCCACCATGACGGCGTCCGACTCGGCCAGGATCTCGTCGAGCACGGTGATCGCTTCGGCCTTCTCGATCTTCGCGATCACGTGCGCCGTCGAGCCGCGGGCCTCGATCAGCGTGCGGAGGGCGCGCACGTCCGATGCCGAGCGGACGAACGAAAGAGCGACGAAGTCGACCCCGAGCTCCATTGCGAACTCGAGGTCGTCGAGGTCCTTGCGGGTGATCGACGGGATCGGGAGCGGGACGCCCGGGAGGTTGACTCCCTTGTGCGAGGAGACCACGCCGCCGACGATCACCTCGCAACGCGCCCGGCCTCGCTCGACCGCCTCGACCCGGAGCTTGACGTGGCCGTCGTCGATCAGGACGTCGTTGCCGACCTGGAGGACGGAGCCGAGGACGGCGGGGCTGATCGGCAGATCGTCGTCAAGCGCCGCATCTTCGCCGGCGATGACGACCGTCGTGCCGCGCTCGAGCGTGATCGGCACATCGAGATTGCCGAGGCGGAGCTTCGGTCCCTGCAGGTCGGCGATCAGCGCGATCGGCCGGCCCGCGCTCGCCTCGGCCTCACGAACCCGTGTACCCCACGTTCGGTGATCGTCGTGGGTACCGTGCGACATGTTGAGTCGCGCGCCGTCCATGCCGGCAGCGATCAGTGCGGAAATCGCCTCCGGCGAGGAGGAGGCAGGGCCGATCGTGGCGACGATCTTCGTGCGACGCACGCGTGTCTCAGGCGACCGAGGCGGCTCGGGGGAACGCGCTCCAGCCCGGGTAGACGGCCTGGTCGCCGAGCTGATCCTCGATGCGGAGCAGCTGGTTGTACTTCGCCGTGCGGTCCGAGCGGGCGGGGGCCCCGGTCTTGATCTGACCGCTGTTCGTCGCCACGGCGATGTCGGCGATCGTTGCGTCCTCGGTCTCGCCGGAGCGATGCGAGATGATCGTCGCGTACCCGCTCGAGTGCGCGAGCTCGATCGCGTCGAGCGTCTCCGTGAGGGTGCCGATCTGATTGACCTTGACGAGGATCGCGTTGCCGACCTTCTCCGCGATGCCGCGCCGGAGGAAGTCCACGTTCGTGACGAACAGGTCGTCGCCGATGAGCTGGATGCGCCCGCCGAGCCGCTCGGTCAGTGTCTGCCACGTGGCCCAGTCGTTCTCGGCGAGGCCGTCCTCGATCGAGACGATCGGGAAACGGTCGACGAGGTCTGTCCAGAGACCGATCATCCCGTTCCCGTCGAACGTGCCGCCCTGGCGTTCGAGGACGTACGCACCGTCCCGATACAGCTCGCTCGTGGCGGGGTCCAGCGCGATCGCGACCTTATCGCGGTGACCCGCCCGCTCGGCAGCCTCCAGGATGGCCTCGCAGACGTCCGACGCCGACCCGAGATCGGGCGCAAAGCCCCCCTCGTCACCGACGCTCGTCGAGAGCCCTCGTTCCTTGAGGAGCGCCTTGAGCGAGTGGTAGCACTCCACGCCGACGCGGATCGCGTCGGAGAACGACGTCGCGCCGGCCGGCACGAGCATGAACTCCTGGAAGTCGAGCGAGTTCTGCGCGTGGACGCCGCCGTTGACGACATTCATCAGCGGCACGGGCAGGACATGGGCGTTGGTGCCGCCGATCCACCGGTACAGCGGCAGGTCGGCCTCTGCGGCTGCCGCCTTCGCGACCGCCAGCGACACACCGAGAATGGCGTTCGCGCCGAGGCGCGCCTTGGTGGGCGTGCCGTCGAGCTCGATCATCGCGCCGTCGACCGCGCGCTGCTCGCGCGCGTCCATGCCTCCGACACGATCGGCGAGCTCGCCGTTGACGTGGGCGACGGCGCGGCTGACGCCCTTGCCGAGCCACTCGTCGCCGCCGTCGCGAAGCTCGACGGCCTCATGCTCGCCCGTCGATGCGCCCGACGGCACCGCTGCCGCTCCGAACGCACCCGACTCGAGACCGACCTCGACCTCGACGGTCGGGTTCCCGCGTGAGTCCAGCACCTGCCGGGCGTGGACGTGGACGATCGCGCTCATGCCGACAGCCTAGCCGCGCCGGGCCGAACGACCATCGGTTCAGGCCTGCGATCGCGGCAGGTTGCCGGTGAGCAGTGCCTTGGCACGCGTGTACCAGCACTCCTGCGTCTCGAGGTCGAGGTCGACCCAGGTCTCCCCCGCATCCGCCGCAAGCTGCTCGGCGAGCTCGACCCGGGCCACGAAGCGCCTGCTCGTGGCGCGCAGGGCGAGCTCGGGGTCGACGTTGACGACCCGCGCCAGGTTGACGACGGTGAACAGGAGGTCTCCGAGCTCGGCGAACACCTGCGGGTCCGCCTCCGTCTCGGGCGCAGGCCGACCGGTACGGGAGAGCTCGACCTCGATCTCCGCAATCTCCTCCCGCATCTTGGCAAGCGGCCCCTCGAGGTCGGGCCAGTCGAATCCCGCCGTGGCCGCCCGCCGTTGCACCTTGCGGGCCTGAAGCAGCCCGGGCAGCGCCTCCGGCACGTCGTGGAAGATCCCCGAACGCCCTTCCTGCTCGGTCTTGATCGCCTCCCACCGCTCGCGCACCCGACCCGCCGAGTCGGCCTCGGCCTCCCCGAAGACGTGGGGGTGGCGACGGACGAGCTTGTCGTGCACGGCCCTGGCGACGGCTTCCAGGTCGCCGTGGCCCTGCTCCTCGAGCAATAGCGCGAGAAAGTAGGTCTGGAACAACAGATCCCCGAGCTCGTCGAGAAGCTTGGCCGGGTCGCCGGCGTTGGCGGCGTCGGCGACCTCGTAGGCCTCTTCGACCGTGTGCGGAACGATCGTGCGCGCGGTCTGCTCGCGGTCCCAGGGGCAGTCGCGGCGCAGGCGCTTCGTCAGCTCTTGCAGCTCGACGAGCGCCTGCGCGAGGGGCACTCTGGGATCAGCCGGTGGTCGTCGACTGGGTCGTGGCCGACTGCGTCGCAGCCTCGGGCGGAGCGAACCCGGTCGCGTATGCGACCTTCTTGGCGAAGAACTCCTTCGTGTCGGCCGTCCACTTCGTGATCAGGTCGGTCTTCTGCTTGTCGAGGAGCTGAGCCTGGATCTGCGCCTTGGCCTCCTTGAGCGCGGTCGTCGTGCTCGGCTTGACGGCGGAGACCGGCGTGATCACGTGGTACCCGAACTCGGTCTTGACCGGCGCCGAGACCGTGTTCGTCTTGAGCAGGAACGCGGTCTTGTCGAACGGTGCCACGGTCTGCCCGCGCACGATCGTGAGCTGGCCGCCGTTGGCCGCCGAGCCTGGATCCGCCGAGTACTTCTTCGCCAGGACCGCGAAGTCGCTGCCTGCCTTGATCTGGCTGGAGAGCTTGTCGGCGAGGGCCTTCGACTTCGCGTAGTCGACCTTCTCACCGGCCGCCGTGTCCGCAGGCTTGCCGCTGCTGTTGAGAGCGATGAGGATGTGGCGCACGTCACGGCTCTCGGCGATGACGAACTGGCTCTTGTTCTCGTTGTAGTACTTCGTGATCTCGGAGTCGGGCACCTTGGCGTCCTTCGTGACCGCGTCGTAGATCTTCTCGGAGAGCAGCTGCGCCTTGACGTCCGCGCGGAGCGTCTCGATCGTGTAGCCCTGCGACTTCAGCTGCTTGTCGAGCTTGGCCTGGCTCCCGCCGAACGCCTGCGTCTTGTACTGCTGGATCCGGGCGTCGATCTCCTTGTCGGTGACCGCGAGCTTGAGGTCGTCGGCCTTGATGTCGTACTGGGCACGCTGCACCAGGAATGCGACCGCCTGCGTCTGCAGCGACTGGTACTCGGCCGTGCCTGCCTTCGGGAAGGCCCGCTTCTGGGACTTGTACGTCGCCTTCGCCCGTGCCAGCAACCCCTCCAGCTCGGCTTTCGTCACAGGCGTCCCGTCGACGACGGCAACGGCATCGTCGGGGACGCTCTGCGTGTCGCTCCCCCCGCAGGCGGTTGCGACGAGCACGGCGAGCGCGACGAGGACGGCAAGGACGATGCGGGTGGGCTTCATGTGAAAAGGCTCTCTTGTCGGCGTGGCTGGAAAGTGTCGCTCAAAGGTATAGACGAGGGCGTGTTAATTCACCGTTGTGGCGTGTTCGGAATTCACCCTACGCCCCTCGCAAAGGGCGAGGCTCAGGCCGCCGAGCGGGCCGCGACTATAGCATCGGCAAGTCCCAGCGCCCCCTTGAGATCGTCCGTGCGCAGACTCACCTCGCGCTTCGCCTGCGTGTAGACGAGCGTATCGGCGACGGCTCTGAGTGACCGCAGCTCCTCCGAGCCGAGCGCGAGCGGGCCGACGGTCGCGCGACCGCCGCGATAGACGAGGTAGTCCGCTCCGATCAGCGCGAGCTTCAGCTTGGCCTCCTGGATCGAGAAGAGGTTCTCGACGGGCTCGGGCAGAGGCCCGTAGCGGTCTTCCACTCCGGCGCGAAGCTCGCGGAGCTCGTCGTCGTGCTCGACGAGCGCGAGCCGCCGGTGCAGATCGATCTTGAGCGCCTCGGATGCGACGTACGAGGCGGGGACGAATGCGTCGACGCGCGCGTCGACGCGAATCGGGCGAACGGCGGCGCGGGCCTGGCCCGAAAGCTCCGCTACGGCCTCGTTGAGCATCTCGACGTAGAGCTCGAAGCCGAGGGCGGCGACATGGCCTGACTGCTCGGCGCCGAGCAGGTCGCCGGCACCCCTGATCTCGAGGTCGCGCATCGCGATCTGGAAGCCGGCCCCGAGCTCCGTGTGGTCGGCGAGCGTCGCAAGGCGTGCGCGCGCCTCGGGTGTCAGCTCCATCGCGTCCGGGTAGAAGAGGTACGCGTGGGCCGTGACGTCGGAGCGGCCGACGCGACCGCGGATCTGGTAGAGCTGGCTGAGCCCGAGGACGTCGGCTCGCTCCACGATGAGGGTGTTGGCCTGCGGGATGTCGATGCCCGACTCGATGATCGTGGTGGAGACGAGCACGTCGGCGTCGCCCGCGAGGAATGCGTGCATCCGCTCCTCGAGCTCGCGCTCGTTCATCTGCCCGTGCGCGACCAGGAAGCGGAGCCCGGGGCAGAGCTGGCGGAGCTTCTCGCCCATCTCCTCGATCGTGTCGACCCGGTTGTGGAGGTAGAACGCCTGACCACCGCGGGAGTGCTCCCGCTCGAGGGCAACCTTGATCAGCGCCTCGTCGTACTCCCCCACGCTCGTCCTGATCGGGCGCCGCCCTTCGGGCGGTGTCTCGATGATGGAGATGTCACGCAGGCCGGACAGGGACATGTGCAGCGTCCGCGGGATCGGTGTCGCCGAGAGCGCCAGCACGTCGACCTCGAGCCGGAGGGATCGGAGCAGCTCCTTCTGGGCCACTCCGAAGCGCTGCTCCTCGTCGAGGATGACGAGGCCGAGATCCTTGGGGATCACGTCACGCGAGAGCACGCGATGGGTGCCGACGAGCACGTCGACCTTGCCGGTGGCGAAATCCGCCAGCACCTTCTTCGTCTCGGTGGGCTTCCGGAACCGCGACACCATCTCGACGTTGAGCGGGAAGTCGCGAAAGCGCTCACGAAAGGTGTTCCAGTGCTGCTCGGCGAGGATCGTGGTGGGGCAGAGCACGAGCACCTGCCGGCTGTTCACGGCCACGGCAAAGGCGGCCCGCACCGCGACCTCCGTCTTGCCGAAGCCGACGTCCCCGCACACGAGTCGGTCCATCGGTCGCGTCGACTCGAGATCCTCCTTGACGGCCTCGATCGCCCGCGCCTGGTCGTCGGTCTCGCGGTAGGGGAACGACGCCTCCAACCGCTCGAGCCACTCGTTCGAGAGGTCGAAGCTCGAGCCCTCGGCCCGCTGCCGCTGGGCGTAGAGCGCGAGGAGCTCGCCTGCGAGCTCGCGAACCGACTCGCGGGCACGGGTCTTGAGGTTCTGCCAGGCCTTGCCTCCCAGCTTCGAGAGCGTGGGCGCCTTGGCGTCGGCGCCGATGTAGCGGGAGAGCTTGCCGAGTTGCTCGTGGGGGACGTAGAGCCTGTCCTCGCCGCGGAACGCCAGGAAGAGGTAGTCGCGGGTGACCCCGGCGACGGCCTTCGTCTCGAACCCGAGCAGCTTGCCGACGCCGTGATCCTCGTGGACGACGAAATCGCCGACCCGGAGGTCGGCGAACGAGGCGAGAGCCCGGCCGAGACGCGCATCTGCACGGGGCGGCCGCTTGCGGAACACCTGGGTGTCCGGCAGAAGCACGAGCTGAAGCTCGCGCCAGACGAACCCCCGGCGCGCCGGCGAGACCGCGAACCGGACAGCCGCCTCCCGCGGAAGCGAAGCGCCGTCGGGGTGGATCGTGCTCTCGACCTTGCGCAGAAGCCCACCCTGCCGTAGCGCCTCGCCGCGGTGGGGGAAGGTCACGACGACACGGTTGCCGGAGCGGACGAACCCGGCGAGCTCGTTCTCGGCCTCGGCAAGGCCACGGGCCGCGATCGCCGGGCGTTGCGCCTCGAACTGGAATGCCTGTCCACGCGGGAACGGGTCGAGCTCGGTCGCGCCGTCGAGCCCGATCGGAGTGAGCCCTTCCTCCGCCCACACGGCGCGCACCTCGTCCGGCTGCCAGACGAAGTCGGGGGCGCGGTCGACCGGAGGGACGAGGTCGGCGGGCACGGCCCCCTGACGTCTGCGGGTAACACCGTCGCTCTCCCAGCCGTGGGCCGTCGCCTCCAGCTCGATGCTCTCGCTGCGGCGCTCGGCGGCGGGATACACGCTCGCTTCCGCGACCGCGTGTAACGCACGCTGGGTGAAGGGCGAGAACGAGCGCACCTGCTCGATCTCGTCTCCGAACAGCTCCACCCGCAGCGGCTCGCGTCCGGTCGACGGAAAGACGTCGACGATGCCGCCGCGAACGGCGAACTGGCCGCGCTCGTCGACCCGGTCGACGCGCTCGTAGCCGGCGCTCGCGAGGGCCAGGGAGAGGCCGTCGAGGCCAGGCTCCTCGCCGATCACGAGCCGCACCGGCTGCGGCCTCGCCGTCTGAGGTGGCATCCCCTCGGCGAGCGCCGCGGCCGAGGCGCACACGAGCCCGCCGGCGGCGAGAACGTCGAGCGCGCGGGCGCGCTCGCCGACGAGGTGCGGCGGCGGTTCGAGGCCCGATGCGTGCGAGACGCCGCGGCTCGGCAGCAGAGCCACCCGGTCGGTGCCGAGGAACCACGATGCACCCTCCGCCGCATCCCGCGCGTCGGCGTCCTCGGGCAGCAGGATCAGGAGGCCCCGGCCGAGCTCTTCGTGGAGCGCGGCCAGCACGAGCGGGAGGGCCGGCTCCGACACCCGAGCCCGGGCGGGCAGCGCTTTCGTGAACGCCTGGAAGCGATCGCTGGCTGCGAGCTCGGCGATGAAGGCGTGAAGGGGCGTCAGGTCCATGCAAATGGCGGGAAGCGAGCCCCGCAGGGCAATCCTACTGCCCCCCATCGCACCCGGCCCCAACCTCCCCCAGGGGCACCCCCGTGCCCCTACAGGCACGCTAGCGACAGAGTTGTGACGGGCGTGTGTCGTCTCAGAGCCGACTTCGCGCCATCTTCTCCCGGCCCGTCGCGCCCCCGGCCGGCTCAGTTGAAGAGGCGTTGTGTCTTCGTCGAGCCCGACGGAGGCGAGCGACTCGACCGCGTCGGCGGCACGCGCGACGATCGACTCTGCGTCTTCCTCGGGGGCGAACGGGGCAAGCACGAAATCGGCGATGTCGCGTGGATCGCCTCGCCCCGGGCGGCCGACGCCCACACGCAACCGCAGGAACTCGGGGCTGCCGAGGCGCCCGGCGATCGAGCGAAGGCCGTTGTGGCCGGCAAGCCCGCCGCCCAGCCGGGCCTGGAGGCGGCCGAGGTCGAGGTCGACCTCGTCGTGGACGACGAGTAGGCGCTCGAGCGGCGCCTTGTAGAACGCGACGGCCGGTTGCACGGAACGGCCGGAGTCGTTCATGTACGTGTCCGGCTTCAGGAGCGCGAGACGGTTTCCGTCGACGCGGACGTCTGCCAGGTGGCCGCTGAACTTGCCCTTGAACGCGCCGCCGTGGCGGCGCGCGAGCTCGTCGACGACCATGAAGCCGAGGTTGTGTCGATCGCGCTCGTGGCGTCGACCCGGGTTGCCGAGCCCGACGACGAGCAGGTCGAGCGTCGAGGCAGCCTCGCCCCGACGGAAGAGCGGCAAGGATTACTCCTCGTCTGGTGCGGCGGCGTCTGCCGCAGCGGCCGACTCTGCCGAGGCCTCGGCGGCGAGGGCCTCGTCCGCTGCCTCTTCGGCCTCCGTGAGCCCGCGCGGGCTCGAGCAGTTGGCGATCACGGTCTCGTCGGGGTCGTCGAGGAAGGTCACGCCCTTGACCGCGCCGACATCGTGGAGTCGCAGGCTCTCGCCGAGCTCGAGACCGGTCAGGTCGACGTCGATGAACTCCGGAACGTCCGACGGCAGAGCCTCGACGTTGAGCTCGCGTGTGACCTGCTGGACGACGCCGCCGAGCTTCGCACCAGGCGACTCGCCGACGAGGCGAACGAGCACGGTGGCCTGGATCGGCTGGTCGAGACGGACCTCGTGGAAGTCGACGTGCGTGATCGTGCCCCGGACCGGATGCTGCTGGTAGTCCTTGAGCACGGCATGGTGCGGTGTCTTCTGGCCGTCGATCAGGACATCGACGATCCCGTTGAGGCCGGACGGCCCGGTCAGGGCGATCCGGAGCTCCCGCTCACCCACGACGAAGGCCTTGTTCGCCTTCCCGTAGAGCACGCCGGGAATCAGGCCCTGACGCCGCAGGCGCTTGACGTTGCGGGTGCCGAGCTGGTCGGCTCCGCGCTCCTTGACCTCGAGAATGATTCTGTCCCCGGACACGGCGGCGAAGTGTAGCGAATGCCCTCGAAACGGCACGGGGACACTCGCGCGCCTCATGCTCCCGGACGCCCGATCCCGGTCGCCCGGTGATCCCCGCCCGCGAATCGGATGGTTCGAGCGACGGCGGCCGGACCGGCGGACGCACTCCGCACCCCTCAGGGGAGGATGGGTGCGGACGCCTTGGGCCGGCCCGGCCTGCGTAACGGTTCGCCAGCCGTCCGGCAGCCCCTTCCCCGAAAGGACGAGGCATTTCAGGAAGGCGCTCGAGTTGCCGAAAACGACTCTGGCGCCGGCGGCACTCTCAGGGGGTGCCGTCGGCAGGCCACCCGGCCGGGCCTCTCCGCCGTGTGCGGCCGCACGGTTCGCTTCAGAAGAGCTGATTCTCGCCGGCGAAGATCGCAGACACCGAGTCGTCCGCGAAGACGTTCGAGATCGTCTCGGCGAGGATGCCGGCGATCGAGAGCACCTGGATGTTGTCCGGCTGCGCGAGAGGGTCGAGCGGGACGGTGTCGGTGACGACGAGCTTGTGGATCTCGCTCTCGGCGATCCGCTCCAGCGCCTGCCCGTTGAACAGGCCGTGGGTGGCGCACGCGTAGACCTTCGTCGCGCCGGCGTCCTTGAGGGCCTGCGCGCCGGCGACGAGCGTGCCGGCGGTGTCGATGATGTCGTCGATGATGACGGCGACCCTGCCCTCGACATCGCCGATCACGGTCGTGATCTTGGCCTGGTTGTGCGCGGGTCGCACCTTGTTGAGAATGACGAGGTCACCCGCCACCATCTCCGCGAACTTGCCGGCGATCTTGGCGTGGCCGGTGTCGGGCGACACGACGGCGAGGCCGTCCCCGAGATTGAGGTCGCGAACGTACTGCGCGAACATCGGCACGGCCGTCATGTGGTCGACGGGAATCTCGAAGAAGCCCTGGACCTGGCCGGCATGGAGATCCATCGTCAGGACACGGTCGGCCCCGGCAGTCTGGAGGAGATCGGCGACGAGCTTCGCGGTGATGGGCTCACGCGGCCGGGACTTCTTGTCCTGGCGGACGTAGAAGTACCAGGGAATCACCGCCGTGATGCGCTTCGCCGAGGCGAGCTTCGCGGCGTTGATCATGATCAGGAGCTCCATCAGGTGCTGGTCGACCGGCATCGACGCGGTCTGCACGATGAAGATGTCCGCGCCGCGGATCGAGTCCTCGTACCGACAGTAGGTCTCGCCGCTGGCAAAGGTCTTGAGCGTCATCTCGCCCAGGTCGCAGCCGATCTGGAGGCCGATCTTCTCCGCCAGTGCAAGGTTCGACCGGCCCGAGACGATCATGAGCCGCTTGCTCGGCGTCACGCCGATCGCGCGCCCCATGACCGGGCTCGGCGGCCGGCAGGTCGGGTGCACCGAGCCCCGGCAGCGTCTGCTCAACCGTCCCGCTTTCCACCCCGACCCTCCTTGATCGTCTGCCTCGGCGGAAACCCGACGAGAGCGTTGTCCGGAACATCCTCGGTGACGACGGTCCCTGCGGCCGTCCAGACGTCGTCGCCCACCGTGACCGGGGCGACGAACATCGTGTCGACGGCAATCCTGGCGTTCCGGCCGACGACCGTGCGCTTCTTGGGAACCCCGCGGCGGTGATCGAGGTTCGCCGTGATCGATCCCGCACCGACGTTCGTGCCTGCTCCCACCTCCGCGTCGCCGAAATAGCTCAGATGTGGCACCTTCGCATCCTCGTCCAACCGCGTGTTCTTGAGCTCCACGAACGTGCCTGCCTTCGCTCGTGCGCCCAGAACGGTTCCTGGGCGAAGGTAACAGAACGGTCCGACGATCGCAGCCGGTCCGATCTCGGCATCGACGACGACGGCGTGCGGGCCGATCTCGGCGCCCTCGGCGACCGCGGTCGCGCCTCGGAGCAGGGTGAACGGATGCACCACGGTGTCGACCGCGAGCGTCACCGTCGGCTCGATCCAGGTGCGTCTGCGGATCGACGATGGTGACCCCGGCGAGCATGTGCTCCGCATTGATCCGGTCGCGGAGCGCGGCAGCGGCTGCGGCGAGCTCGATCCGGGTGTTCACGCCCTCCGTCTCGTCGGGATCGGGCGCGACGTGCACGGCGACGCGGTGCCCGGCCTCGACGAGGTCGCGAACGGCGTCGGTCAGGTACAGCTCACCCTGGGCGTTGACGGGGCGAAGCCGATCGAGCGCGGGCCAGAGCAGGTCTGCCCGAAAGACGTAGATCGAGGAGTTCGCCTCGCCGATTGCGAGCTGCTCGGCAGACGCATCTGCGGCCTCGACGATCGCCTCGAGGTCGCCGCCGGCACCGCGGACGATCCGGCCGTAGCTGCGGATGTCGGAGGGCATGAACGAGAGGACGGTCGCCGCCGCTGCCTGCGACCGGTGGGTCGCGAGCAGGGCTTCGAGGAGCGCCGTCGTGAGGAGCGGCGTGTCACCCGAGAGAACCAGCACCTCGTCCGAGCCGGCGAGGGATTCGCGGGCGCTCCGGACCGCGTCCCCCGTTCCGAGCGGCTGCTCCTGTACCGCGACGGCCAATCCCTCGAACACGTCGGCGGTTTCGGGCGAGACGACGACGACCAGCTGCTCGGCGCGAAGTGGCCGGGCCGCCTCGACGATCCAGTCGACCATCCGCCGCCCGAGGATCGGGTGCAGGTGCTTGGGCGTCGCAGAGCGCATGCGCGTCCCACGGCCACCGGCCATGACGACGGCTGCGAGCTTGGGGCGGGATTCGGACACGGTCGACACGTTGGCTGGGGCGCCAGGATTCGAACCTGGGATCACGGGACCAAAGCCCGTTGCCTTACCACTTGGCCACGCCCCAGTGAATCGGGACGCCGAGTGTACCCGGACACCCGGTCACCCCGGTCGGGAGGCTCACCGCCGATCCAGCAGGATCGACGGTCAGCGCCACCACGGCGAGAACGCTCAGCCCGGCCAGCGCGAGCAGGCCGACGAGCGCGACGAGACGCTCCGTCCGCCTCGGGGAGCAGCGATCACGCCGACCACACCGGCGCCGTGACCCACGTGTGCCCCTCGGGCCGGAGGAGGTGAGCCGCCGCGTCGGCGTCGCCGTGATCGGCGAAGAGGCCGTACACGCACGGGCCGGCGCCGCTGACGTCGGCCCGGAACGCGCCTGCCTCGAGGAGTCTCTGGGCGAGCGGCGACGACGCGAGGTCGTTCGGCGGCAGCTCCGCGAGGTCGCGCGGAACGCGGACTGCAGCGAGCGCCTCGAGCAACTTCGTGCGCCGGGCCTCGAACCCGACTGCCCCTTCGCGAGCATCGAAGGCGGCGTACACGTCTCGGGTCGACGTCTTGACCGCGCCGGACGGGACGACCAGCACGACCCAGAAGTCCTGCGGCAGGTCGAGCGGCTCGAGGACGGCTGCCGTCACCGGTGCCGAGCTGCGGGCCGTCCGCGAGGAAGAACGGGACGTCGGCCCCGATCGTCGCCGCGAGCGCGGCGAGCCCGTGCGGTGCGAGCGGCTCGGGGAGCAGCTCGTTCGCGAGCCGTGAGCGCGGAGGCGGCATCGGAGCTGCCGCCCCCGAGCCCGGCCGCCACGGGAACGGACTTCGCGATCTCGACGTGCCAGTTCGGCTCGACGCCGGCGGCCGCCGCGAGCGCCGCGAGTGCGCCCGTCACGATCGTGTCGTCGTCGAAGCCCGGAGACGGTCAGGTCGATCGCCGGCCGCGAGCGCGATCTCGTCCGCGAGCGCCGACGCGCTGGAGGACGGTCGCCACCTCGTGCTTGCCGTCCTCGGCGAGCGGCCCGACGACGAGCGCGAGGTTGATCTTCGCCGGTGCGCCGAAGGTGCCTCATGCGAGGCTCCGCGCCAGCGCGACGAACACGGGCGGGTCGAGCGCCTCGGCGCGCACGGACGGGTCGAGGCCGAGGGCGGCGAGCGCCGCCACCGCCTCCTCTCGTGTCGCCACGCCGGCGAGCTGGAGCGAGTTGGCGAGCGTCTTGCGGCGGTGCGCGAACGCACCCTCGACGACGCGCCGGATCCCGGCGAAGTCGTCCGGCAGCGGGATCCGCCGGAAGGCGACGAGCGCCGAGTCGACGTTCGGAGGCGGCCTGAAGACGGTGCGCGAGACAGGATGGAACCCCGTCCGCGTGGCGGCGAGCTGGATCAGCACGGAGACGGCGCCGTACGCCTTCGTCGACGGGACGGCGAAGAAGCGATCGGCGACCTCGCGCTGCACCATCACGCACCAGAGGTCGACCGTCGGCAGGCCGGCGAGGCTCTCGGCGACGATCGGGGTCGCGACGTTGTAGGGGAGGTTCGCGACGAGCTTCGTCGGAGCCGGGTCGAGGCTTGCGAGATCGAGCCGCAGGGCGTCGCCCCAGTGGAGCGAGACGTTCGGACGGGCGGCGATGCCGCGAAGATGAGGCTCGAGGCGCCGGTCGAGCTCGACGGCGTGGACGTGGCGCAGCGGTCGGCGAGGACCTGCGTCAGGGCGCCGAGGCCCGGGCCGATCTCGAGGGCGACGTCGTCGGGGCCGAGCTCCGCGAGGCGCGCGATGACGCGCGAGGATGTTGTCGTCGGTCAGGAAGTGCTGGCCGAGTGACTTCTTCGGCGGCAGGGCCGCTCACGGCGGCGAGAGGCCGAACGCCGCGGTCGCGTTCCGGTCGATCTGGCTCTCGAGCGCCGCGATCGCCTCGCCCCGGGCCTCGGCGAGCACGGCGAGGGTGTGGAGCACGTTCGCCGGCTCGTTCCGCTTGCCGCGCAGCGGCTGCGGGGAAAGGTAGGGGCTGTCCGTCTCGGCGAGGATCCTGTCGGCGGGCACCGCGGCGGCGGCCTCGCGCAGGGCGGTCGCCTTCGGGTACGTGACGTTGCCTGCGAACGACACGTAGTAGCCTCGCTCGATCGCCGTCTCGAGCAGCCCGGGAGCGGAGAAGCAATGGAGGATCACGGTGCCGGGGAAGCGTGGCAAGCGCAGCGGCCGTGTCGGCGTCGGCGTCCCGCGTGTGGATCACGACCGGCAGGCCCGGCGATGCCGCCAGCTCGAGCTGACGATCGAACAGCGCCCGCTGCGCAGTCGCGAGGAGCGAGGTCGTGGAAGTAGTCGAGCCCGGTCTCGCCGACCGCCACGACGGACGGATGCGCGAGGAGCTCGACGAGCTCGTCGACCCGGCTCGCTTCGGCGCCTCCCGCCTGGTGCGGGTCGATCCCGAGTGCCGCCGAGACCCCCTCCTCGGCCTCGGCGATCGCGAGCGCCGCGAGGCACGAGGCGATCCCGGTGCCGATCGTGACGATCCGCGAGACGCCGACCGCACGGGCGCGCTCGACGAGGAACGCGGCGGGCTCGTCGCACCCGTCGAGGTGGGCGTGGGTGTCGATCACGGCGTCGTCACGCGTCGCGCGCTCACGCCGACGGGTGCTTCGAGCCGGGGGAAGAGCGGCGGCGCCGCCTCGATCCCCTCCGTCTCGCCCGTGAGACCGTAGGCGACGAGCGACCAGTCGACGGCATGCCGGCTGGCGCAGGGCCGCCAGGATCGCGGCGGCCGTGTCCGGGACGTAGGCCGACAGGGCGACCGCCACCGCACGGAGGCCGTCGACGAGGTCGTACAGCACGCGATCGAGCTCGTCGGCGCGCGCCTCGTCCTTCGCCAGCTGCCAGGGCGCCGTGCGTCTCGACCTCGCGGTTGAGCACCCGCACGACCTCCCAGATGCGCTCGAGCGCACCGGTGACGTCGAAGGCGTCGAGCCGGTCGGCGACGTCGTCCGCGAGCGGCGCGAGCGCAGCCGCGACGGCCCCGTCCGGGGACGGGCAGCGCGCGCAGCCTGCCGCCGCGGTAGCGGGCCACCATCGCCGTCGTGCGCGAGAGCAGGTTGCCGAGGTCGTTGCCGAGCTCGCGCTCGTAGCGCTCGTGGATGCCCGCGATCGAGGCCGCGCCGTCCTGGCCGAACGAGACCGCCCGCGCACACCAGAACCGCACCGGGTCGGCACCGTAGACGTCGATCAGGTCGAGCGGATCGACGACGTTCCCGAGCGACTTCGAGATCTTCTGTCGTCGAGCAGCAGGTACCCGTGGACGAACAGCTGCCGAGGCGGCTCGTACCCCGCCGCGAGCAGCATCGCCGGCCAGTAGACGCAGTGGAAGCGGAGGATGTCCTTGGCGAGCAGGTGCCGCACGGACGGCCAGAACGTCTCGATCAGATCCTCGCCCGGGTCGGGCGTAGGTGAGCGCGCTCAGGTAGTTGACGAGCGCGTCCGCCCAGACGTAGGCGATCGAATCCGGATCCCACGGGATCGGGATCCCCCAGGTCTGGCCCGGCCCGGCTGATCGAGAAGTCCTGGAGCCCTCCCTCGATGAAGCTCCGCGCCTCGTTGGCCCGGAACCCGGGCTGGACGAAGTCGGCGCGCTCGAAGAGATCGAGCAGCTGCTGCTGGAACGACGAGAGCCGGAAGAACCAGTTGCGCTCCTCGATCCACTCGGGCTCGCGGTCGTGCTCCGGGCACTTGCCGTCGACGAGGTCGGCCTCGGTCTTGAACGCCTCGCACCCGACGCAGTAGAGCCCGGCGTACACGTCCTGGTAGACGTGCCCGTTGTCGTAGAGCCGCTGCAGGAACCCCTGGACGAATCGCTTGTGCTCCTCGTCGCTCGTGCGGATGAAGAAGTCGTTCGACGCGTTGAGGCGCTCCGGGAGCTCACGCCAGACGACCGCGATCTGGTCGGCGTACTCCTGCGGCGACAAGCCCTGCTCCGCGGCGACGCGGGCGACCTTGGCGGCGTGCTCGTCGACCCCGGTCAGGAAGAACGTCTCGGCGCCACGCTGCCGCCGGTTGCGGGCCAGGATGTCCGCTGCGATCGTCGTGTACGCATGCCCGATGTGCGGGGTCGAGTTCACGTAGTAGATCGGCGTCGTGACGTAGTAGCGCTCCATCGCCGTTGATTCTACGGTGGCGCGCCAGCAGCCACGCCCGCGCTTCCGAAGCCGCGACGCAGAGCACCAGCCCGAGAGCTTCGACGACTCGGCCTCACGAGCGCGCTGCCGCCGCGGCCACGACGGCCGTGGCCGCGGGCGGCGTCCGCGATCGATGCCGCGGCGACCGCCGCCGCGGCGCGCCCTCGACCGAGGTGCGGCGGCCGGCGGGCGTCGACGCGGGCCCGGCCGTCGTGCATACAGCGGCGCCGGGCGCGCTGCGCCCGACCGGCGCTGCCGGTACGGGGCCTGCCGGGCGGCGACACCGCCGCGCGGACGACCGGATCCGCGGCAAGAGCCGCATCGAGGGCTGCCGACCGGCAGCCGGCGCCGCGACCGGACCGCCGGACGGCGACGCGGTGTCGCCGCTGCCTCAGTGGGCCGCATGCGGAAGGCAGCCGACGCGCGGCGACACGGTCGCCGCTCCGGCGCAGCATCGGCGATCGCGGCAGCGCGGACGACAGCCGCCGGGCGCCCGGCGCCCTGCGGCGGCGCGCGCTCGCCGGCCGCTCGCGTGCCGCCGCGCGTTGCAGTCGGTGAATCCGCGGCCGCCGCGAGCGGCGACGCGGCGCCGGAGCACCGTCGGCGGCCGATCGGCGGACGGAGCGCCGCCGGATGCGGCGCGGGCCAGCGCGCGGGAGCTGCTCACGATCGGCTCGGCGCACCGGGCCACCACCGGCAGTCGTCGGCCCGGCGGTGCCGGGACTGGAGCGGCGGTGGCCGGAGCCGGCGCCGGCGCGGGCGCCGGAGCGCGGCGAGGTCGCAGCCGCGGCGGCGGCGGAACGACCGCCCGCGGCGGCAGGAGGGTGAGCGGGTCGACGTAACCGTCGGCCGCCGCCGACACCCGGATGCCCGAGGTGGACGTAGGGCGACGACCACTCCGGTCTCGCCGCTCGTCCCGGCGACCCCGACGGGGTCACCCTCGGCGACGCGTCGTCCCCTTCCCGACCGAGATCTCGCCGAGGTGGGTCAGGGAGACCGCGTACCCGTCGAGCTGGATCGTCACGGTGCGGCCCGAGGTCGGGACGACACCGGCGAACGAGACGATGCCCGACGCCGGAGCGCGCACGGGCTCGCCGCGTCGACCCGGCGACGTCGACGCCGCGATGCTGACCCGCCGCGTACGCGTCGGGGCCGAGCGAGTAGGGACGGAGCACGTCCCCCCGAGCGGCCACGTCCAGGCAGCCGCCGCAGAGGGGCCAGGCTGAGCGCTGCGACGAGCGCGAGCCCAGAGGGCGAGACGACGCACGTTCCACCTCCTGTTCTCATAATTGACAACGATCGAGAGGAACTGTAGCGGGCCGACTCGGACGTTGTCAATTTCGACGACGGAAGCGTGCTAGAGCGAGGCGCGGTACAGCGTGTTGCGCGACGACCCGGTGAGCCGGGCGACGACGTCGACCGCGACGCGCGCGCGGTGTGCCGGCAGCGACGAGCTCGGCAACAGCCGCGACGGCCGCCGCGTCGTCGGGCCGGCGCTCGCGCCGGAGGGCCCGATCACGAGCGTGACCTCGCCCTTCGGTGGCTCCGAGAAGCGCGTGGCGAGCTCCAGCGCCGTGCCTCGCACACGACCTCCTCGAATACCTTCGTCAGCTCGCGGCAGACCGCGACCGGGCCGCTCGGGCTCGACGGCTGCGAGGCTCGCGAGCGTGCGCCGGCAGGCGCTTCGGCGACTCGAAGGCGACCGTGGGATGCGGCCA
Source organism: uncultured Thermoleophilia bacterium (assembly GCA_963792455.1). Classification (GTDB taxonomy): domain Bacteria; phylum Actinomycetota; class Thermoleophilia; order Gaiellales; family Gaiellaceae; genus Gaiella. The sequence continues at coordinate 304,825 of CAWBWA010000010.1, read as the reverse complement.
CGCGACGCAGCTCCTGCCAGAGCGCCGCGCGCTCCCGCTCGCCGCGCGGCAGGTAGCCGACGAACCGGTACTGCTCACCGGCGAGACCGCTCGCGACGAGCGCCGTCTCGACGGCCGACGGGCCCGGCAGCACCGTCACCGGCGACGCCGGCCGCGAGCGCGGCGGCGACGAGCCTCGCGCCGGGGTCGTTCACCCCGGGCAGGCCCGCGTCCGAGACGAGCGCCATCCGCTCGCCCGCGACGAGCCGCGGCACGAGCTCGGCGGTTCGCGACGCCTCGTTGTGCCGGTGGTAGGAGAGGAGCCGGGCCTCGATCCCGTGACGCCGCAGGAGCACGCGCGTGTGGCGGGTGTCCTCGCAGAGCACGGTGTCGGCGGCGGCGAGCTCGTCGAGCACGCGCAGCGTGACGTCGGCGAGGTTCCCGATCGGCGTGGCGCAGACGGCGAGCGGCACCCCTGCCTCCACCGCACTCCGTCGAGCGCCTCGAACGCGACGAGCGCCGCCCCGATCAGACCGGCCTCGTCGCCGAGCTCTGCCTCGACGATCCGCAGCGTCTCGTCGGCGGGCTGGATCGCGTCGGCTCGTGCCGCTATCCGGGCCGGCTCGAGCACGAGGTCGCCAGCGGCCGCGCCGAACCCCCCACCGACGATCACGACGTCCGGATCGAAGATGTTGACGAGCGACCCGATCGCCGCACCGAGCAGCCTGCCGATCTCTCCCAGGGCCTCGATCGCGCGGGCGTCCCCCGATCGGGCGCGCGCGACGAGGACGGGCGCGTCGGCGCCCGGCCCGTAGAGCTCGGCGGCCGCCCGATCGGCTGCGAGCCCCGACGCGTGCGCCTCGAGATGCCCTCGCCCGTGGCAGTTCCCCTGGCACGGCTGGCCGCCGGCGACGACGACCACGTGGCCGAGCTCCGCCCAGCCGCGGTAGAGACGATCGTCGATCACGAGGCCGCCGCCGACGCCGGTGCCGAGGGTCAGCATGATCAGGTCCGAAGCCCCCCTCCCCGCCCCGAGTCGCCACTCGGCGAGCGCCGCGGCGTTGCCGTCGTTCTCGACGCCGGCAGGCAGCCCGTAACGCTCGCGGGCGCGATCCGGGAAGTGCACGTCGTGCGAGGGGCAGGTTCGTCGCGCGCAACGCGACACCGGTGCGGCGATCGATGTTGAGCGGGACGCCGTACCCGATCGCGGCCGCCCCGTCGCCGAGCAGGTCCTCGACGACCCCGTCGATCGCGGCCAGCACCTGCTCCTGGGCTCCGTCCGGGGTCGGGATCTCGATCGTGCGGCCGATCGTGCCGTCGCGCCCGACGAGACCGGCGAGGATCTTCGTCCCGCCGAGATCGACTCCGATAACACGTTCTTCACGCACGTCGCGGCTACGATAACCGCCCGAATGCCCGAACAAGAGAAGCCCTACCGGGTCTACAAGGGTGGTCGGGCAAAGGGCAAGGTCCCGCTGCAGCGTCCGCCGGCCGACCGGCGCACGGATTCCGGGGCTGCAGCACCGCCCCGGAAGCGCGGCCAACGGCGCGTGGGGCGCCGCATCACGATCGCGCTCGCCGTCGTGCTCGCTCCTCGGTGTCGTCTGGCTCGTCGCGAGCTACGTGTCGGTCTCGGGCGGCATCTCCGATGCCAACGCCCGCGTGCCCGCGGCGGTGACGAGCGAGCTGACGAGTCAGGACGGGCTGCTCACCTCGACGCCGACGACGATCCTCGTCCTCGGCACGGACGGCGGCACCCAGCCCGGTCGCGGCGATGCACGCCGCTCCGACTCGGTCATGCTGATCCGCACCGATCCCGGGAAGCACCGGCTCGCATACCTCTCGATCCCGCGCGACCTGAGGGTCGAGATCCCCGGCCACGGCGCCGCCAAGATCAACGCGGCGTACCAGCTCGGCGGCCCGGCGCTGGCGCTGCAAGACGGTCAAGGACCTGACCGGGCTCGACGTCAACCACGTCGCGTTCGTCGACTTCGACCGCTTCCGGGACCTGATCGACGCGGTCGGCGGCATCGACATCGACGTGCCCCGGCCGATCCTCGCCAATCGCGTTCGACTGCCCGTACTGCGCCGGAGCGCTGCCGGTCGTGGGACGGCTGGAGGTTCGGCAAGGGCCGCCAGCACATGGACGGGCAGCGCGCGCTCGTCTACGCGCGCATCCGGGAGAACCAGCTCGATCCCTCGGAGACCGACCTCGACCGGGCCCGCCGCCAGCAACAGGTGATCCAGGCGACGGCCGACAAGGTGACGTCGGTCGGAACCGCGGTGAAGCTGCCGTTTCGCGCCGGAAGCATCGTGAAACCCCTCGCGACCGACCTCAGCGCCGGACAGATCATGCAGCTCGGCTGGGCCTACTTCCGGGCGAACACGAAGAGCGCCCTCCACTGCCGCCTCGGCGGCGAGCCGGGCAGCGCCGACGGCCAGTCCGTCATCTTCGGCTCCGAGGACAACGTCGCCACCCTTGCCATGTTCACGGGCCGGTCGGCGCCGCTGGCGCCGCCGAAGGGCCTGCCCTACGCTCCCGGCTGCGTCGTCGGAGAGCGCAGGCTATGAGCAGGGCTCAGTCGGCCGTCGCCGGCTTCTTGTCGCCCGAGCCCGAGTCCTTCGCGGGCTCCTTCTTCTCGCTCGTGTCGCTCTTCTCGCCCGAGCCACCGCCGTCGCCGTCCTTCGCCACGCTCTTGCGCGACCCCTTGCCGTAGTCCGTCGAGTAGAAGCCCGAGCCCTTGTAATGGACAGCCACCGGGAACAGCACCTTCTCGACCGGGCTCGCGCCGCAGGACTCGCAACTCTCGGCCGGAGCATCGCTCATCTTCTGGAAGAGCTCGAAGGTGTGGCCGTTCGGGCACCGGTACTCGTAGATCGGCATCAGGGGGCCAATCTACCAGCGAAGATGCGGGCCGAAGCCCGATGACCCAGACTGCCGAAGCCTCTCCCCGCCACCGTCCGCTGACCGACTCGGCGCGCGCGTTCGTGGCCGGCCACGGTCTCTGGATCGGGGTCGGCGCGATCGCCGTCGCCGCCTCGGCGTTCCTGCTGCACCAGCTGATGGCCTGGGCGCCGCACGAGGACGAGACGCTTGCGCTCTTCGTCGGCCGCGACAGCCTGGCCGGGGTCGTCGAGCACGTGACCCGTGAGCGCGGCGGCGCGCCGCTCCACTTCCTGTTCGCCTACGCCGTCGCGCATCTCGGCCTCGGCCTCGGGAGCCTCCGCCTCGTCTCGGCGGCATTCGCGGTCGGCAGCCTGCCGCTGGTCGCCCTGCTCGGCCGACGGCTCGTCGACCGCCGGACGGCGCTCATCGCGACCGCACTCGTGGCCGGCAGCTGGGTCTTCCTCTTCCACGGTGTCTACGGACGGATGTACAGCCTCTTCCTGTTCCTGACGCTGCTCGCGTTCGTCTTCCTCCTCCGCGCCCTCGACCGCGGCACGCTGCGTTCGTGGGCGCCTGTGGGGTGGCGCGATCCTGCTCGCGGTCGCAGCGCACCCGTACGGGGCGCTCGTGCTGGCCGCGCAGGGCGTCTTCGTGCTCGTCGCGCGCCGTGACCGGCTGCGCCAGGCCGTGATCGCGTTCGCGTTGGTGCTTGTCGTCGGCACGCCGTTCTGGCTCACCGACCTCGTCCTCGCAGGGCGCTTCGACGTCGGCGTCGGTGGCCGCGGGGCGAAGCTGGGCGGCCCCTGGGCGATCGTCACGTATCTCTGGCAGACGGCGGGGGACTTCAGCACCGGGCGCTGGCCCGCACTGGTCGTCGTGCTCGGGCTCGCGCTCATGGGGCTCGTGACCGTGCGATCCGAGGCGCGCGCGCTCGCGCTGTGTGCGATCGGAGTGCCCGTGGCGGCGTTCTTCGCCGCACGGCTCGGAGGATCGACATCACCTGAGTCGCGCCATCTCATCTTCGTGCTCCCGTTCTTCGCGATCCTGGTCGGGGCGGGGATCCTCCGCAGCACGCGGCGGGCCCCCTGGGCGGCGGGAGTACTGACCTGCGTCCTGGTCGTGCTGGAGGTCGGCTGGGCCTCGCAGCGCACCCCGCAGCTGTTCAACTGGGAGCCCAACAAGCGCCAGGCGACACGCGCCCAGGCGGAGCGCTTCCTCGCCGAGACGAGCCGGCCCGACGACATCCTGTTCGGCTACGAGCCGTTGTACCTCGGCGCGTGGGAGCGCAACCGCTCCTTCTCCGACGTCGTCCTGCCTCGCGCAGATGCGGCCCTCGCGCTCCGCACGCTCGAGCGGCAACCGAAGCCGCTCGGCCGTGGCGTCTGGATCCTCGACGCGAGCGAGCGGAACAACCTCCGCCCCCGCCTCGAGATGGAGAACCGCGACCCCGGGCCGCCGGGTCTCTTCGAGACGCACGTCTTCGGCCCCTTCCTCGTGATTCGCACCCGCGAGCCGGTGCAGACGGAAGACGCTTACCTGGCCGCGGCTGCACGAACGGTGCTCGCGGGACGATCGCTCGGCATCGGCGACGCCGACGTCAACATGCAGACCATCGAGCGGGCCGACCGCGCCCTGCGCGGTTACGGGCCCTCGTTGCGCCTACGCTCCGAAACCTCGCGGTAGCACGGGGCGCTCTCGAACGCCCCGAGCCCGGCAGGCGTCTCGCGCCGTGGCCGCCGGGGTCGCAGCCGCCTGGCGGCAGCCGCGGCCGACGCTCCGACCAGTCCCCCGATCACGAACGTCCGCATCTTCCTGCGGCCGGCTCCCTCGCCCCGGGGCACTAGAGTCCTCCCCTACGGGCCGACGCCACGACGACAGGCCGCACACGTTCCATGCGAGGATCGTAGGCGATGACGATCTGCTGCCTCGGAGACCTCGTGCTCGACGTGATCGTCCGGCTCGAGCAGCCCCTTGCGACCGGCGCCGACGCGACCTCGCGGATCGCGCTCCGCCCGGGGGGCCAGGCGGCCAACGTCGCGGCCTGGATCGCAGCCCTCGGGGCTCGAGCGCGGTTCATCGGAAAGCGCGGAGCCGACGACGCGGGCATCCTCGCCGCGTCGCGTCTACTCGACCTCGACGTCGAGCTCGTCGGCCCGGTCGAGCCCACGGGGAATGGCGTCATCGTCTCGCTCGTGGACCCCTCGGGCGAGCGGAGCATGTGCTCCGACCGCGGCGTCGCAACCGAGCTGAGGCCCGAGGAGATCGACGAGGCGTGGCTCGCGGACTGCGGGCATCTCCACGTGTCGGGGTACGCGCTGCTCCGCGAGCCGGTCCGCTTCGCCGCAACCCGTGCGATCGAGCACGCCCGCGCCCACGGTGCCCGTGTGAGCGTCGACCTCTCGTCGTGGAGCGCCATCCGGGACTTCGGCGCCGGGCGGTTTCGCGCGCAGCTCGAGCACCTCGGGCCCGACGTCGTCTTCGCGAACGAGGCCGAGGATCGCATGGTCGGCGGCCCGATCGCGGGCTGCACCTGGATCGTCAAACGTGGCCCGGCGGGCGCATCGTTCGACGGCGACGAGCGCGCGGCGGTGGCCGTCGACACGGTCGTCGACTCGACCGGCGCGGGTGACGCCTTCGCGGCCGGGTGGCTCGTCGGCGGGCCTGGCCTCGCCCTCGAGGCCGGAGCACGATGCGTGCAGCACGCCGGGTCGATGCCGGAGACGCGTAGCTAGGCTCGACCGTGATGCATGACCTGATTCACGTCAGCGACGAGGTGCAGACGGCGCTCGAGGAGGAGCGCGCCGTCGTTGCCCTCGAGACGACGCTCGTGGCGCACGGCTTCCCTGCGCCGGACGGCGTCGAGACCGGGCTCGCCAGCGAGGCAGCAGTACGGGCCGCCGGCGCGGTGCCGGCGACCGTCGGGGTGCTCGACGGGGCGATCCGGATCGGGCTGGTCCGGTCCGAGCTCGAGCGGTTCACTCTCGCCGCGCGGAAGCTCGGGCCGCGCGACCTCGCCGTCTGCGCCGTCCAGGGGGCGGTCGGGGCGACAACGGTCGGCGGCACGCTGACCGCAGCCGCCGCGGTGGGAATCCGGTTCATGGGCACCGGCGGCCTCGGTGGTGTCCATCGTGGCTTCCCGACGCCTCCCGACGTCTCCGCCGATCTCGCCGCCGCTGCCCGCATTCCAGCCCTCGTCGCGTCGTCGGGCGTCAAGTCGCTCCTCGACGTCCCGGCCACGGTCGAGCTCCTCGAGACTCTCGGTGTTCCCGTGATCGGCTACCGCACCGACACCCTGCCGCTCTTCTACGACGCTGCCGGCGGGCCGCCCGTGTCGGCGCGGGCGGACGACGTGACCGAGATCGCGCGCATCGCAGACGCGCACTGGCGCCTGGGCGGCAACGCGATCCTCGTCGGGCGCCCACCCACGGAGAGCCTCGACGTGGCCCCGCTGATCGAGGAGGCCGTCGCCGCCGCCGAACGGGCAGGCGCCAGCGGCCAGGCGGTCACCCCGTTCGTCCTTGCCTATCTCCACGAGCACTCCGGCGGCGAGACGCGCCGGGTCAACCGCGACCTGATCGTCGCGAACGCCGGCCTCGCCGGAGCGATCGCGGCCGCCTACGCAACCCTGTGACAAGGAGCCGCCCGTGAGCCTCTACGCCAGCGTCCGCGACCTCCCTCTACTGGTCGAGGGCTACGCCCTCGGCGGCCTCGAGCTCCAGGTCTCGAGTGGCTTCCTGCGCAAGACGACCGTGATCCGCCTCGCCGGCGCCGGCGAGGAGGGGCTCGGGGAGGACGTCACCTACGACGCCGCCGAGCACGATCTGCTCCAGGGCCGAGGGCCGGACCTGCCGCTCGACGGAGCCTGGACGCTCGCCACGTTCTCGGACCACCTCGCGACGCTGTCGCTCTTCGATCACGAGCCGGAGCAGCACGCCTACCTCGACTACCGGCGCTGGGCATTCGAGAGTGCGGCACTCGACCTGGCACTCCGTCAGGCCGGGCAGTCGCTCGGAGAGGCAGTCGGCAGGACGCCGCAGCCGCTGACGTTCGTCGTCTCGATGCGACTCGGCGAGCCCGCTACGACCGAGCGCCTCCGCGCGTGGCTCGACCTCTACCCCACCCTGCGCTTCAAGCTCGACGCGACGCCCGACTGGACCGGCGAGCTGATCGCAGAGCTCGAGGCAACCGGAGCAGTCGACTCGGTCGACTTCAAGGGCCAGTACCACGGCACGTCCGTCGACACCGTGCCCGATGCCGCCCTCTACCAGCGCGATCGTCGCCGGGCTTCCCGACGCGTGGCTCGAGGACCCCGCGCTCACGCCGGAGACCGTGGCCGTGCTCGAGCCGAACCACGACCGGGTCACGTGGGATGCCATCATCCACTCGGTCGCCGACATCGAGGCCCTGCGCTGGCCACCGCGGACGGTCAACGTGAAGCCGTCGCGGTTCGGCTCGGTCGAGCGGCTCTTCGCGGCCTACGAGCACTGCGCCGCGCACGGGATCGGCGCCTACGGCGGCGGTCAGTTCGAGCTCGGCGTCGGACGCGACCAGATCCAGCTGCTGGCTTCGCTCTTCCACCCGGGGACGCCGAACGACGTCGCACCCGGCGGGTTCAACGTCGACCCACAGCCAGGACTGCCGTCGAGCCCGCTCGACGTCGTCGCGCGCGCGACCGGCTTCGCGACGGCGTAGAGGCCGCTACGGCTCGAGCGACGCGAGCAGATCGTCGACCGACACGAGCGGCAGCGACTCGATCTTCGAGCTGCCGCGCGCACCGAGCGCAACCGAGACCCTCGCGATCGTCAGGTCATCGGGCGCCTCGACGACGTTGACGAAGTCGTAGGCGCCGAGCGAGGCCCACTGGTGCAGGATCTTGGCGCCGAGCTCCTCGACGTCGTGGTTCACCTCGCGTAGCCTGGCCGGATTCGAGTTCAGGGTCTGGACGCCCTTCTCGGTCAGCGTGGTCAGCATCAGGTACAGAGCCATGGTCTCCTCCTCGGGTTCGGTTCGCGCCCGAGAGACTACTTCGCGGCGCCGTGCTCGGCGGCACGAGCCGCAAGCCGGTCGGCCCGAGTCGTCCCGACCCGGGCCGCGAGATCCACGAAGAGGAGCGCGCCGCCGATGAAGAGGATCGGGCCGAGCACCGTGTCGGCCAGGAAGATCGCCACCCGCAGGGTGTTGTCGGCCTGCTGGCGGAGCAGGAACCCCATCGCGAGGCGGCAGAGCCCGAACATGATCACCAGGGTCGCGAGGCCGCCGAGCGCGTGGACGAGATCGGCCCGGGCAACCTCGACCGAGCGCCTGAACGACGCGAGTGGCCGGCAGCCCTCGATCACGGACGCGGGCACGGCGTTGCCGAAGAGCGCCAGCACGACGATCGCCGCGAGAGCGAACCAGGGGAACAGGAACGCGGCAGGGAGGAAGACGACTGTGCCGACGCCGATCGCCGACACCCAGGTGGACAGACCCGGTCGGCTCGCGACGGCAAGCGCGGCCGCGGCGGCGTAGGCGGCACTGAGGAAGGGGGCCGCCACGACGAGCACGATGATCCGCCCTGCGATGTCCAGCCCGAGCGATGCCTGGTCGGCGACGGCGATCACGAGACCGAGCGGCAGCGCCAGGAAGAAGCGGTCGCCGTAGAGCCGCAGCGTCTCGGCCACGAGCTGCCCGACCGTGCGGGTCGCGGGAGAGAGCGGAGGCGGGAGAGGGCCGCTCGATTTCGGGTACCTGGGGCGCGCCATGGGCGAGACGGTAGCGGTGGAATGCCGTTAGGCTGTCGCCTCTGCAGCGACGGGCACATCACGTGAGAGGAGAAGGGTGGACGCACATCGCCCCGTGATCGGAGCCGATGTCGCGGCCGGGGCCGACGGCGGCCTGACCGCCGGCTACGACCTCGGAGCGTTCTTCGACGAGATGTTCGAGGGCCCGGACCGGCCGCGGCCGCACTACCGCCTGCTCGCGGAACGCCTGGCGGCGATGAGCGCCGGGCGGCTCGAGGAGCGGATCAGGGTCGCGAACGCGTTCTTCCTCACCCAGGGGATCGGGTTCACGGTCTACGGGGACGATGCGGGCACCGATCGGATCTTCCCGTTCGACCTGATCCCGCGCATCGTCCCGGCGGACGAGTGGGCGCGTGATCGAGCGCGGTCTCGTGCAGCGGTTGCACGCCCTCAACCTCTTCCTCGCGCGACATCTACCACCGCCAGCAGATCCTCGAGGCCGGGATCGTCCCGGCCGACCTCGTCTTCGGGTCACGCAACTTCAGTCGCGAGATGATCGACCTCGACGTTCCCGGCGGCATCTACGCCCATGTCGGCGGAGTCGACCTCGTCCGCGACGGCGACGGGCGCTACCTCGTGCTGGAGGACAACCTGCGCACCCCGTCGGGCGTCAGCTACATGCTGGAGAGCCGCGAGGCCCTGAAGCGCATCTTCGCCGCGCTGTTCGACCGCTACGGCGTGCGACCGATCGACCAGTACCCGCGCCAGCTCTTCGAGACGCTTCGCTCGGTTGCCCCACGCGCAGCAGGGAGCGAGCCGAGCATCGTCCTGCTCACCCCCGGCGCCTACAACTCGGCGTACTTCGAGCACTCGTTCCTGGGGCGGCAGATGGGTATCGAGATCGTCGAGGCCCGTGACCTCGTCGTCCACCGCAACCGTGTGTTCAATCGCACCACCCGCGGCATGCAGCGCGTCGACGTCATCTATCGGCGGATCGACGACGACTTCCTCGATCCGCTCGCCTTCCGCCAGGACAGCCTTCTGGGCGTCCCGGGCCTCCTCAACGCAGTACCGGGCCGGGAACGTCACCCTCGCGAACGCGATCGGGACGGGCGTGGCCGACGACAAGGCGATCTACCCGTACGTCCCCGAGATGATCCGCTTCTACCTCGGTGAGGACGCCATCCTCGAGAACGTGCCGACCTACCAGGCGACCGACGAGGCCGATCTCGCCTACGTCCTGGATCATCTCGAGGAGCTGGTCGTCAAGGCGGTCGACCAGTCCGGCGGCTACGGGATGCTGATCGGCCCGGCCTCGACGGCGGCCGAGCGAGAGGAGTTCCGACGCCTGATCGTCGCCGACCCGCGCAACTACGTCGCGCAGCCGACCATCGCGCTCTCGCGTCACCCCACCTTCGTCGACGGCGCGTTGCGCGGCTGCCACGTCGACCTGCGCCCGTTCGTCCTCTCCGGCGCCGACGCGACGCGCATCGTGCCGGGAGGCCTGACCCGTACCGCCCTGCGGCCCGGATCCCTCGTCGTCAACTCGTCGCAGGGCGGCGGCAGCAAGGACACCTGGGTGCTCGCCTGATGCTGAGTCGGGTCGCCGAGTCGCTGTACTGGACGGCACGCTACGTCGAGCGCGCCGAGGACGTGACGCGGATCCTCGACGTCAACTTCCATGCCCTGCTCGACACGCAGGTCGAGGATCGCGGGCAGGCGTGGCTGCAGATCGTGCAGCTGCTCGGGGACGGGGAGCGCTATGCAGAGCACTACGACGAGGCCACCGCGGTCAACGTGAGCGACTGGGTGCTGTGGCACGACGCCAACCCGAACGCGGTTGCCAACTGCATCACCCTCGCCCGGGAGAACGCCCGCTCCGTGCGGGAGCAGATCTCGGGAGAGATGTGGGAGGCGATCAACACGCTGTTCCTTCTCGTGCGGGGAGCGAACCGTCGCGCGGTCTCGCGTGGCCCCCACGCCTTCTTCGAGGAGCTCCGCAACGGAGCCCACCGTGTTTCAGGGGACGGCCGATGCGACGATGACGCACGGCGACCCCTACGAGTTCATCCGGCTCGGCCTCCAGCTGGAGCGGGCGGCGAAGACGGTTCGAATCGTCGCGTCGCGGTACCCCGTGGCCGTCGCACTGGACGAGGACGATCCCGCCCGGGCGCGACAGCTGATCGCGATCCTCGAGTCGTGCAGCGCCTTCGAGGCGTTCGTCAAGCGGCACGGCACCCTCTTCGAGCCGCCCGCGATCGCGGAGCAGTTGATCCGCTCCGCCGACTTTCCCCGTGCCGTCCGGTACTGCCTCGCGAGCAGCCTCGACGCGGTGTCGCGCATCTCGAGCGACCAGGGCGCACCCCACCGGATCCTCGGCCGCCTCGTCGCAGGGCTCGAGTACGGCGAGGCCGGCGACGTCTCGGGCCCGGCGATGACCGAGACCCTGCGGGAGCTGCTGAGCGGGGTCCACGCCGCGGGCGAGGCCGTCACGAAGGCGTACTTCTCGAGCAGGGCCCTCCCGGCGGGCGCCCTCGCGATGCAGGAGGCGCAGCAGCAGCAATGTGGCTGACGGTCGAGCACGTGACCCGCTTCTCCTACGACGGCTCGATCAACGAGGCGTACACGGAGATCCGCCTCAAGCCCGCGCACCGCGACGGGCAGAGGTGCTCGTCGTTCACGCTCGCGACGGAACCGCGAGGCGTGTCGGTTGCGGAGTACCGCGATCGCTTCGGCAACGCCGTGCACCACTTCGACATCCTCGAGCCGCATCAGACGCTGGGCGTCACGGCCCGTAGTGAGGTGTGGACGCCGGAGCAGTTCGTCGACGACGAGGCCGCACCCTCGCTGCTCGATCGCTGGGATCTGCTGCGCCCGAGCAGGTACGTCCCGCTCGAGGGCTCGATCGCGGAGCTCGCCGGAGCGGTCGAGGCCGCCGGGCCGACGCTCGAGACGGCGCATCTCCTGATGACCGCTGTGCGGGGGAGGATGAAGTACGAGACCGGCGCCACGCACGTGCGCACGCTGGCCGACGAGGCGCTCGCGGCGGGGCACGGCGTCTGCCAGGACTTCGCGCACGTGCTGATCGGCGTCTGCCGGCTGCACGGGATTCCGGCGCGATACGTCAGCGGCTACCTCTACGACCCGAACGCGGCCGGCAACGGCAACTCGGCCTCGCACGCCTGGGTCGACGTCTGGGATCCCGACCGGGGCTGGGTCTCGCTCGACCCGACTCACGACCGCGAGCAGACCGACCGCTACGTGCGCGTCGGCGTCGGACGCGACTACGCGGACGTGCCTCCGACGCGCGGGGTCTACAAGGGGAAGGCGAACGAGGAGCTCGAGGTCGCCGTTCGCATCCGCGAGCTCTGACAGCCTCTAAGCTGAGGCGGATGACGACGCGCCGCTCGCTGGGCACGATCTCCGAGCCCGCCCGGGAGATCGACGTCGTCCACGACACCGACCTCCTCGTCGTCGGGTCGGGCCCGGCGGGGCTGGCCGCTGCGCTGGCGGGGGCCCGGGCCGGGGTCGAGGTGACCCTCGTCGAACGCTTCGGCTGCTTCGGCGGCAACATCACGGCGGTCGGTGTCGAGGGGATGGCGTGGTACCGGCACGAGGCAACCGTCGAGGCCGGGGGCATCGCCCTCGAGTTCGAGACGCGCGCGCACGAGATGGGAGCGGCGGTGCCGGAGAGCCAGTCGCTCTCACTGGAGCTCGATGCCGAGGGCTTCAAGCTCGTCGCCGACGCCCTCGTCGAGGAGGCGGGCATCCGCCCGATGCTCCACCGCACGTTCGTCGCACCCGTGCTGGACGGCGACACGCTGATCGGCATCGTGACCGAGTCGAAGGCGGGCCGGGAGGCGATCCTCGCCCGTCGCATCGTCGATGCCACGGGCGACGCCGACATCGCCCACCGGGCCGGCGCCCCGACGCACCTCACACCACGCGAGCAGATGCTGGCGGCGTCGGTGATGTTCCACGTCGCAGGCGTGGACAAGGCCGCGTTCCTCGCGGGCGTCGCCGCCGATCCGCAGACCTACGGAGACTGGGCGGGCCCCGGAGAGTGGGACATCGAGACCTCCGGCAAGGAGGACGGGATGTTCTCGCCGTTTCTCCGCAAGCCCTTCGAGAAGGCGATCGAGCAGGGGGTGATCCCTCCCGGCCTGACCACGATCGGCGGCACCTGGGGCGCCGTCCACGACACCGGCGAGCTCACCTACATGAACCTCGTCCACCTCGCGGGGATCGACGGCACCGACCCCGACGACCTCACTCGCGGAGAGATCGAGGGCCGGCGGCAGGCAATGCACGCGATCGAAGCGCTCCGCCGGTTCACCCCGGGCTGCGACGGCGTCCGCCTCAGGAACTTCGGGATGACGCTCGGCATTCGCGACACGCGAAAGATCGACGCGGTCTACAACATGTCCGAGCAGGACGTTCGGGAGCAGGGGCGGTTCGAGGACGCAATCGGGATCTACCCCGAGTTCATCGACGGTTACGGGATCCTGATCCTCCCCACCACAGGCCGCTACTTCCAGCTCCCGTACCGCAACCTGCTCCCCAGGGGCGTTCGCAACCTCCTGGTCGCGGGGCGCTCGTCCGGCGGCGACCAGGTCTCACATGCATCGACCCGCAACATGTCGTGCTGTGCCGTGCTCGGGCAGGGCGCCGGCATCGCTGCGGCTCGATCCATCAGGGACGGCTGCGCTCTCCACGAGGTGCGGATCGACGCCGTCCAGCGCGAGCTCGACCGCCAGGGCGTGCGCTACCACTGAGGGGCTCTATTCCATGGCCCGCCGGATCGTCGCCAGCGCCTCGAGCTCGCGATCGCTGCCGGTGCCGCGCTCCTCGCGGTAGCACTCGACGAGCATCAGGACGTCGTCGACGTTGACCTCGATCGAGCAGACGTGGGCTCGCGTTCTCCGTCATCCAAGAGACTTGTCTCCCGGCTCGGTGGCGAGCCCTACATGCCCGCGCTCGCCAAACGCTCGGGTTGTCTGGCGCGCACACCGGGCTCCATCCGACGGGCTTTGTATTCTTGTTCTCTATGGAGACAACGTTCTTGGAGCGGTTAGAGGAGGATCGTGCGGCGCTTGAGGCCGCGACCGAGCGCCGTGTGGACGAGTTGGCGTGTCTGTCGGCGCATTTGAGTGCGGCGACGGCGCGTTGGTTGGAGCTGGTTTGGGAGCTGCAGGAGCTGGGCGACAGCAGCGACCTGCGGGGCTTTCTCGCCTGGCGTTGCGGGATCACGGGGCGGGAGGCGCGGGAGTTCCTGCGGGTCGCGGAGGCGCTGCGGGAGCTGCCGGCGATCCGGGCGGCGTTCGCCCGTGGCGAGCTGACGTTCTCGAAGGTGCGGGCGCTGACCAGGGTCGCGACGGGGTCGTCGGAGGAGAGCCTTCTGGAGCTGGCAGGGGCGCTGACGGCGTCGCAATTGGAGCGGGCGCTTCGTGCTTTCCGCCGGGTTGCAGCAGAGGACGCCCGGGAGGCGCACGAGCTCGAGTACGTTGACTACTACCTCGACGACGACGGGACGCTGTTTCTGCGGGCCCGGCTCGCGGCCGAGGACGGCACGCTGCTGATCAAGGCGCTCGAGGCGGCGCGCGAGCGGGTGCGCGAGCGCCGCCGCGAGGAACGCGCGTCGGCGGCGAACGGCGCGCAGAACGGCGTCGGGGCGGGAGCCGGCGATGGGTCAGGCTCGGAGCCCGACCGCGAGTCTGCTTGCCATGTCGTCGATCCGCCGCGTCCTGCGCGTGTCGAGGCGCTGCTCGATCTCGCCGAAGTGTCGCTGGCAGCGGAGGGCGAGCCTCGCGGCGCGCGGGCGCGTGTTGTTGTTCATGTCGACGCGGCCGCGCTCAGCGCCGATGGTCGTGGCCGCTCCGAGCTCGAGGACGGCCCCCCGATCGCGCCCGAGACCGCCCGCCGGCTCGGATGCGACGCCGAGCTCGTGGCACAGATCGAGCGCGACGGCCTCCCCGTCAGTGTCGGCCGCAGCCGCCGCACGGTGCCTCCCGCGCTGCGCCGGCTGCTCGAGGCGCGCGACGGCCACACGTGTTGTTTCCCCGGCTGCGAGCACCGCCACCACCTCCACGCCCACCACCGCACTCACTGGGCGCACGGCGGCGAGACCAGCCTCGCCAACCTCGTCCTGCTCTGTTACCAGCACCACCGGCTCGTGCACGAGGGCGGCTACACCGTCGAGGGTGACGCCGACAGCGGCGTCCGCTTCCGCAACCGCCACGGCATCGTCTGGCCGCTCGCCCCACCACGACCACAGCCCGCACGAGCAGACGACCTCCTCGCCGACAACCACGCACACGGACTCCGGATCGACCCCGACACCCACCGAACCGCCGGCTGGGGCGACTTCGACCTCCAGCGCGTCGTCGCCGCAGTCACGAGCGCATTCGACTAACACGCGCGAGAGCGCGCGGGAACAGGATCAGGTCGTCAATCTCATAGGCAAGGACGGTGCCGTAACGCACGCACGCTGCGCCAACCTCACACCATCGAGCCCTCGATCCTCGCAAGCAGCCCCGGGACGGCAATCGACAGCGTGTCGATCGCCTCGGCGATACGCCAGCGCCTGCGGTCAGGCTCGCCAATCTCGTTCGAGATTGCGCGCACCTCGACGGCGGGTACGCCCGCGAGTGCGGCGGCGCGGAGGACGCCGAAGCCCTCCATCGCCTCGACGCGCAGATCGTGGCCGGTGCCGCCGACGGCGGCGCTCGTCCCGATCGGGAGGATCGGCGCTCCCGGGAGGATCTCGCTCGTGGCCGCGACGAGCCGCGGGTCCGCGGCAACGCGGTCGACGAGCTGGATCGCGGCCGAGAGGTCGCAGTAGACGGCCTCGCTGCCGATCACGAGCGAGCCGGCGGCCAGGCCGTGGCCTCCGGCGACCCCGACGTGGAGCACTGCCGCCCACTCGCGCACGGCGAGCGCGCGGGCTGTCGCGGCCGCAGCCTCGACCGGCCCGATGCCGCAGACGAGGCCGTCGCGACCGTCGAGCTCACGCTCCGTCGCAGCGACGAGGAGAACCTCTTGCACCGCCCGATCCTACGGGGCGGGCTCGGCGTCGGCCGCAGGTCGCAGCCGGAAGACGGGGTGGCGCGGCGCCTCGGCCGCCCAGGACTCGTCCGTCGAGGCCGGCGAGACGTCGAAGAACGGCCGGGTCACGCGGTTGCGCTCGTAGTAGCGCCGCAGGACGGGAGCCGCAGCCGCCGGCGCGAGCTCCTCGATCTCGTACCGCACACGCTGCCGACCGCGGCGCAGCTCGACCCGGCCGGCCGCGCGGGCATTCTTGACCCAGTTCCGCTCGCCGTACGGCGCTACGAGCCACCGTTCACGGCCCTCGACGACGATCGTGACCGGCGTCGACCAGGGCCGGCCGCTGACCCGGCCCGGGACCGTGAGCAGGAACGTGCGCGGCCCTGTCAGCCCGAGCCGGGCGAGCGGACGGACGAGTGCGTTCAGCGCTCGCCGCCAGACGCTGCGGCGATACGGCGCGCTCACCGGCTCACGCGGTCGCCGGCTCGGGCACGCGCACCGTCTCGAACCGGATCGTCTCGCCGTCCACCTCGGCCCGCACCGTGTCCCCGTCGCCGAAGCGGCCCTCGAGCAGCTCGAGCGCGAGCGGGTTCTCGACCAGCCGCTGGATCGCCCGCTTCAGCGGGCGGGCGCCGAAGGCCGGATCCCAGCCCACCTCGGCGATCAGCGCGACCGCCTCGTCCGAGAGCTCGAGCGCGATCTTCCGGTCGGCGAGCCGGCTGCGCAGTCGCTGCAGCTGCAGCTCGACGATTGCCCCGATCTGGTCGCGGGTCAACGGCTCGAAGACGACGATCTCGTCCACGCGGTTGACGAACTCGGGCCGGAAGTGGTCGAGCAGCTGCTCCTGCGAGCGGATGTTCGAGGTCATGATCACGACCGTGTTGCGGAAGTCGACCGTCCGCCCCTGGCCGTCGGTCAGGCGCCCGTCGTCGAGCAGCTGGAGCAGCACGTTGAAGACGTCGCTGTGCGCCTTCTCGATCTCGTCGAGCAGGATCACGCAGTAGGGGCGGCGGCGTACCGCCTCGGTCAGCTGTCCACCCTCGTCGTAGCCGACGTAGCCGGGGGGCGCGCCCACGAGGCGCGACACCGTGTGCTTCTCCATGTACTCCGACATGTCCAGGCGCACGATCGCGCGCTCGTCGTCGAACATGAACTCCGCCAGGGCCTTCGCGAGCTCGGTCTTCCCCACGCCCGTCGGCCCGAGGAAGACGAACGACCCGATCGGGCGATTCGGGTCCTGCAGGCCCGAGCGAGCGCGCCGGAGCGCATTCGAGACAGCGTCGATCGCGGCCTCCTGGCCGACGACGCGCTGGTGCAGCCGCGACTCCATCTGTACGAGCTTCTGCACCTCGCCCTCGAGGAGCCGGTCGACCGGGATCTTGGTCCACGCCGCCACGACCGCCGCGATGTCGTCCTCGTCCACCTCCTCCTTCACCATCGGCTCCACGGCTCCCACAGCCTCTCCGCGCTCGGCGAGCTCGCGCTCGAGCGCCGGCAGCAGGCCGTAGCGGATCTCGGCCACGCGCTGGAGGTCACCGAGGCGCTCGCCACGCTCGGCCTCCATCCGCAGCTCGTCGATCTGCCGCGTGATCTCCTTGACCCGGTCGAGGACGTCCTTCTCCCCCGCCCAGCGGGCGGCGAGCTCGTCGCGCCGCGTCTTGGCCTCGGCGAGCTCCCGCTCGACCGGCTCGCGCACGGAGGGGGTCTCCTTCGCCATCGCGGTCAGCTCGATCTCGAGCTGGGTGACGCGGCGCTCGGCCTCGTCGAGCTCGACGGGAGAGGAGTCGATCTCCATCCGGAGGCGCGAGGCGGCCTCGTCGACGAGGTCGATCGCCTTGTCGGGCAGAAACCGGTCGGTGATGTAGCGCTCCGAGAGGACGGCCGCAGCGGTCAGCGCCGCGTCGCGGATGCGAACGCCGTGATGGGCCTCGTAGCGCTCCTTCAGTCCACGCAGGATCGCGATCGTGTCCGGCACCGAGGGCTCGCCCACGAGCACGGGCTGGAAGCGGCGCTCGAGGGCCGCGTCTTTCTCGATGTGCTTGCGGTACTCGTCGAGCGTCGTCGCCCCGACGGCACGCAGCTCGCCGCGCGCGAGCATCGGCTTCAGCAGGTTGCCGGCCGAGACCGCGCCCTCCGCGGCGCCGGCTCCGACGATCGTGTGCAGCTCGTCGATGAAGAGGACGATCTCGCCCTCTGCCGCGGTGATCTCGGCCAGGACCGCCTTCAGGCGCTCCTCGAACTCGCCCCGGTACTTCGCGCCGGCGATCAGCGCGCCAACGTCGAGCGCCCAGACCCGCTTCCCCTTCAGGCCCTCCGGCACGTCGCCGGCGACGATGCGCTGGGCGAGCCCCTCGGCGATCGCGGTCTTGCCGACGCCCGGCTCGCCGATCAGGACGGGGTTGTTCTTCGTGCGGCGGGACAGCACCTGGATCGTGCGCCGGATCTCCTCGTCGCGGCCGATCACCGGATCGAGCTTGCCCGCCTCAGCGGCCGCGGTCAGGTCGCGGCCGAACTTGGTCAGAGCCTCGTACGTCCCCTCCGGATCCTGCGTCGTCACCCGCTGGCCGCCCCGCACCTCCTTCAACGTGCCGAGCAGCGCCTCTCGCGGCACGAGGCCCAGAGCGAGGACGAGATGCTCCACCGACACGAACTCGTCGTCGAGCGCCTTTGCTTCCGCAAAGGCGCTCGAGAGGACCTCCTGGAAACTCCGTCCTCCGTGTGGCTGGACGTTGCCGCCCGAGACGGCGGGCAGCGCCCGCAGGCGCGCCTCCGCCTCGGCCAGGACCGATCCCGGATCTGCGCCGGCGCGCTGGAGCAGGGTGCGCGGCAGCTCCTGCTCGAGGAGCGCCACGAGGAGGTGATCGCGGGTCAGCTCCGGGTTCCCGGCGCGGCGCGCGAGCTCCTGCGCTCCGGCGACCGCCTCGCCCGACTTGATCGTCAGCTTGTTGAAATCCATGGCTACTCCTTCGTGCTCGCTCAGCGCTGCCTGGCAGGCGGCTGCGGTCGGTAGAGGACGATCTCGCGCCGGTACTGCCGGTGGGTCTCGTGAATCTCGGTTCGCAGCGTCGCCTCCAGGTGCTCCATCCTGGTGCGGAGCCGCCGGAGCTCGTCCTCGAGCCGCAGGACGTGCTCGACGCCCGCGAGATTGAGCCCCAGCTTGGTCGTCAGCTGCTGGATCAGCCTCAGCCGCTCGACGTCCTCCTCGGAGTAGAGCCGGGTACCGCCGGGCGTCCGCGCTGGTGCGACGAGGCCCTTCGCCTCGTAGGCACGCAGGGTCTGGGGGTGCATGCCGGCGAGCTCGGCGGCGACGGAGATCATGTAGCGCGGACGGTCGGTCATCGGTTGAACGCCTTATCGCGGGGGCGCTCCCGGAGCACCTTGTCGTATCCCTCGAGCGCCTCCTTCTCGGCCTTCGTCAGCTTCTGCGGCACGGTCACCTTGACACGGGCGAGCAGGTCGCCCTTGCCGCCGCCCCTCAGCTTCGGGGCGCCCCGCCCCTTCACGCGCAGGAGCTTGCCGCTCTCCGTTCCAGCCGGCACCTTGAGGTTGACGGGCCCTTCGGGCGTCGGGATCTCGATCGTGGCGCCGAGCGCGGCCTCGGGATAGGTGACCGGCACCTCCAGCACGAGGTCGGCGTCGCGGCGCTCGTAGAGCGGGGACGGGTCGACGGAGGCGACGACGAAGAGGTCTCCGGCAGGGCCGCCGTGCGCGCCTGCCTCACCCTTGCCTCGCAAACGCACCCGCGTGCCGTCCCTCGCCCCGGCGGGGATCTTCACCGCATAGCGCCTGGTCACGCGCTCCCGACCGGCGCCGCGGCAGGTCGTGCACGGCTTCTCGACGATGACCCCGTTGCCGCGGCAGCGCGGGCAGGGCTGCGAGAGCGCGAACAGACCGTGCGAGTCGGACACCGTTCCGGAGCCACCACACTGCGGGCAGCCGACGGGCGAGGTGCCGGGCTCGGCACCGGTCCCGTGACAGGTGCGGCAGGCGGCATCGACCTCGACGGGCACCCGTACCTGGGCGCCCGTCAGCGCATCCTCGAACGAGAGCCGCACGCGGGACTCGAGGTCGGCGCCGCGCTCCGGCTGCGGCCTCCCTCGGCGCCCGCCGCCACGGCCGAAGATGCCGCCGAACTGGCCGAGGAGATCGGAGAGATCGACGTTCTCGTACGTGAACCCGCCGGGACCTGGCCCGGGCTGCCGCCACCACGCGGTCCGTTGGAGCCGAACATGTCGTACTGCTTGCGCTTCTCCGGGTCGGACAGCGCGTCGTAGGCGCCCTGGATCTCCTTGAACCGCTCCTCGGCCGCCGCATCGCCCTGGTTCGCGTCGGGGTGGCTCTCGCGCGCGAGCTTGCGGTACGCCTTCTTGATCTCGTCGTCGGTCGCCGTCTTCGGCACACCGAGCACCTCGTACGCACTGCGGGCCATGACTACTCCGCGACGATCACGCGGGCCGGCCGGAGCACGGCATCGCCGAGCCGGTAGCCCCGCTGGACGACCTGCACGATCGAGCCGGGCTCGACGCCCTCGACGGGCTGGGCGAGGAGCGCCTCGTGGACGTGCGGATCGAACGCCCCGTCGGCGTCGATCTCCTCGAGCCCCTCCGACGCGAGCGCCGCAGCCAGGGCCGACCTCGTCATCTCGACGCCCGCGACCACCTTGCGCCTCCTCGTGATGCTCGGCCGCCTCGAGCGCCCGCTCGAGATCGTCGAGCACCGGCAGGAGCTTGGCGACGAGCCGCTCGGCAGCCCGGGAGACGAATGCCTGCTGGTCGCGGAGTGCCCGCTTGCGGTAGTTGTCGAAGTCCGCGGCAAGCCGCTGCAAGTCGGCGAGGTACTCGTCCCGTTGGGCTTCCGCCGCGGCGAGCGGATCGAGAGCGGGCGAGGCTGAAGCCTCGCCCGCTGCACCGTCCTCCTCGGCCGTCCCGGGTCGGGGTGAGGCTTCAGCCTCACCCCAGGTTCCCCTGACCTCGGTGTGCAGCTCGTCGCTCACGCCTTCGTCGCCGTCTCGTCGTCTTCGATCACCTCGTAGTCGGCATCCTCGACGACCTCGTCCGCGGCGCCACCGTTTCCGGCCGCGCCACCGTCACCCGAGGGCCCCGGGCCGGCCTGCGCGTCCGCGTACAGGGCCTGGGCAAGCGGCTGGGCCGCCTCGTTCAGCGCCTGCGTCTTCTCACGGATCGTCTCGAGGTCACCGCTCTCGAGCACCTGCTTCAGCTCCATGACGCGGCCCTCGAGGGTCGCGGCATCGGCAGCCTCGAGCTTGTCGCGGTGCTCGGCGAGGGACTTCTCGGTCTGGTAGGCGAGCGTCTCCGCCATGTTCTTCGCGTCGGCGAGCTCACGCAGCTTGTGCGCCTCCTCGGCGTGCGCCTCGGCGTCCTTCACCATCTTCTGCACCTCGTCCTCGGACAGGCCCGAGCCGCCCTCGATCTTGATCTGCTGCTCGTTGCCGGTGCCCGTGTCCTTGGCGGCGACGTGGATGATCCCGTTCGCGTCGATGTCGAACGAGACCTCGATCTGAGGCATCCCGCGCATCGCGGGGGCGATCCCGACGAGCTGGAACTTGCCGAGCGTCTTGTTGAACCCGGCCATCTCCGACTCGCCCTGAAGGACGTGAATCTCGACCGACGGCTGGTTGTCCTCGGCCGTCGTGAACGTCTCCGACTTGCGGGTAGGGATGGTCGTGTTCCGCTCGATCAGCTTCGTCATCACGCCACCCTTGGTCTCGATCCCGAGCGACAGCGGGGTCACGTCGAGCAGGAGCACGTCCTTCACCTCGCCCTTGAGCACGCCGCCCTGGATCGCGGCGCCGACCGCAACGACCTCGTCCGGGTTGACGCCCTTGTGCGGCTCCTTGCCGAGCAGCTCCGTGACCTTCTCCTGGACGGCAGGCATGCGGGTCATGCCGCCGACGAGGATGACGTGGTCGATGCCCGAGGCATCGAGGCCGGCGTCGGCGAGCGCCTGCTTGGTCGGGGCCACCGTGCGCGCGAGCAGCGCGCCGGTCAGCTCTGTCAGCTTGGCCCGCGTCAGCTGCAGGTCGAGGTGCTTGGGCCCCTCGGCCGTGGCGGTGACGAAGGGCAGGTTGATCTGGGTCGTCATCGTCGAGCTGAGCTCGATCTTCGCCTTCTCGGCGGCCTCGTAGAGCCGCTGCAGCGCCATCTTGTCGGCGCCGAGGTCGATGCCCTGGTCCTTCTTGAACTCGGCCGTCATCCAGTCGACGATCGCCTTGTCGAAGTTGTCGCCGCCGAGGTGGTTGTCCCCGTTCGTCGACTTGACCTCGAAGACGCCGTCGCCGAGCTCGAGCACCGAGACGTCGAACGTGCCGCCGCCGAGGTCGAAGACGAGGATCGTCTGGTCGGCACCCTCCTTGTCGAGACCGTAGGCGAGCGCCGCCGCGGTCGGCTCGTTGATGATGCGGACGACGTTGAGGCCGGCGACCTTGCCGGCGTCCTTCGTCGCCTCGCGCTGGGCGTTGTTGAAGTACGCGGGAACCGTCACGACGACGTCGGTGATCGGCTCGCCGAGGAACGCCTCCGCGTCGGTCTTCAGCTTCTGGAGGATCATGGCGCTGATCTCCGGCGGGGCGAACTGGCGCTCGTCGGCGGCCACGCGCGCATCGCCGTTGTCGCCCTGGACGACCTCGTAGGGGACGATCGTCATCTCGTCCGAGACCTCCTCCCACTTGCGCCCCATGAAGCGCTTGATCGAGGAGACCGTGTTCTGCGGGTTCGTCACCTGCTGGCGCCGCGCGGGCGCGCCGACGAGCCGCTGGCCGTCCTTCGCGAACGCGACGACGGACGGCGTCGTGCGGCCGCCCTCGGCGTTCGGGATCACGGTCGGCTCGCCGCCCTCGAGCACCGCCATGCAGCTGTTCGTGGTGCCGAGATCGATTCCGATTGTCTTGCCCATGTGGTTGTGTTTCCTTCCTGTTCGAGCTACGTCGCGTTGGCCTTGAGCCTGAGTGACTCACATAAATCTTAGCGTGATCATATCAGATTACAGGAGCGGTTGTGCTCAGCGGGAGAGACCGATCAGGATCCCGCCCACGACGATGAAGAGCGCCCCGAGCACGAGCCTCCGGCCGACGCCCTCGATCTGCCGCAGGAACACCGCCGACAGCCCTACCCCCCACAACGACTCGGTCGCCACGAGCGGTGCGACGACGCTGAGGCGCCCACGGAAGAACGCCTCGTAGAGCGAGACGTAGGAGAGCCCGAAGAGCAGCCCGGCGGGCAGGAAGGCGGGCAGCGCCCGGACGCTCAGGCGCCGGCGGCCGACGAGCACGGCGAGGAGGATCGTCAGCGTGCCGGCGAGCAGGGTGGCGCTGATCGCGAGCTCGGGACTGACGTCCGTGTCGACCGCGACCCAGCGCACGAGCGTGTCACGGAGCGCGAAGACGAGCGCCGCGGCGAGCGCGAGGACGAGGCCGACCGTCTTCACGTGATCGGGGCGGCCGCTCTCGCTCGCCAGCACCACCCCGCCGCCGACGATCAGGACGGAGCCGAGCGCGATGCCGGCGACGAGCGGCTCACCGAGCAGCACGACCGCGAACGTCACCGCGAAGAGCGGCGCCATCCCCACCGTCGCCGACGTCCGGGACGGTCCGGCGTCGCGGATCGCGACCGTGAACAGGATCTGCGAGACACCGGGCGCGAGGATCCCCGCAATCGCGAACGGCCACACGGCAGCCACGTCCCAGTCGCCGACGACCGTGGCCGCGACGAGCGCGACGCAGAGCGCGGGTGCGATCGTGAAGAGAGCGCCGACGAACGGGTCGTCGCCACGGGCGAGCGCGGGCCGCAGCGCGACCGTCATCCCTCCGAAGAGCGCGGCCGAGAGGAGAGCGAGGGCGACGGCGTCCATCAGGCGGGCCCGGGACGCCGACCGAGCCGGCGCAGCGTCGTCGCCGCAGCCGGCTCGGCCAGAACGATCCCGACGAGCATCACGCCGCAGCCCAGCCAGCCGACGACGCCGAGGCGCTCCGACAGCAGCAGCACGCCGAACAGCGCCGCGAACGGCG
Organism: uncultured Thermoleophilia bacterium; assembly: GCA_963792455.1. Classification (GTDB taxonomy): domain Bacteria; phylum Actinomycetota; class Thermoleophilia; order Gaiellales; family Gaiellaceae; genus Gaiella. Next base: position 281,172 of record CAWBWA010000010.1, on the reverse strand, counting down.
CCTCGAGCGTGAAGACGAGCGCTGCCCGCGCCGCCGTGGTGCGGGACTGCACCCAGGTCGCGACGAGGTAGCCGAGCGCCCCGGCGAACACCCCGGTGACGACGAGGGCGAACCAGACCGTGCCGCCGTGCGGCGTCGTGAGCTCACCGCGGGCAAGCGCGATCACGGTGAAGCCGACGCAGGACACCCCCATCTGCAGGAACGTGAGCGCGCGCGCGTCGTAGCGGGGGGCAAACCGCTCCATGGCCACGATCTGGAACGACTGCGCGACCGCATTCCCGAGGACGAGCGCGTTGCCGAGGGCCGACCCGCCCGGCACGCCGTTCAGCAGCAGGAGCCCCGCGACGGCGAGCGCCACGCCCGCCCACGCGGCCGCCGCGACCGGGGTGCGAAACAGCAGCGAGCGCGATCACCGGCGTCAGGACGACGTACAGCCCGGTGATGAAGCCGGTGCTCGAGACCGTCGTCAGCTCGAGCCCCGCCGTCTGCAGGCCGTAGGCGGCCGCGAGAAGCACGCCGGCGCCGGCGCCGGCCGCGAACCCCCGGCGCGGCAGCACCCCGAGCGAACGCCACGCGAACGGTGCCAGCACGATCGTCGAGATCCCGAATCGCACGGCGAGGAACGCGAACAGCGGATACACCGCAATCGCCTCCTGCACCGGGACGAACGTGTAGCCCCAGATCGCCGTCACGCAGACGAGCGCGAACATCGGCGAAAGGCGTGGCCCGACCATCTGCGCAGGCTAGATGAGTGACCATCTGACTGGCGGATACCTGAGCGGCGACGATGACCACGATCGACACCCTGGGCAGGCCCGTCCGCGACCTGCGGATCTCGGTCACCGACCGCTGCAACTTTCGCTGCGTCTACTGCATGCCGAAGGAGGTGTTCGGGCGCGGCTATCGGTTCATGGACCGCAAGGAACTGCTCACGTTCGAGGAGATCGAGCGGCTGGCCCGCATCTTCGTCGCCCACGGCGTCGAGAAGATCCGGATCACCGGCGGTGAGCCGCTCCTGCGCCGCGACCTCGAGGTGCTCGTCGGGCGGCTGACCGCGATCGGCGACCTCGACGTGGCACTGACGACGAACGGCGCCCTGCTGCCCCAGAAGGCCGAGGCGCTCGTCGCCGCGGGGCTGACGCGGGTCACGGTGAGCCTCGACTCGCTCGACGACGCGACGTTCAGGGCTATGAACGACGTCGGGTTCCCCGTCAGCCGCGTCCTCGACGGGATCGATGCTGCGGCGGCGGCCGGCCTGAAGGTGAAGGTCAACGCGGTCGTAAAGCGCGGCGTGAACGACCACCAGGTCGTCGCGCTCGCCCGCCACTTCCAGGGGAGCGGGCACATCCTCCGGTTCATCGAGTACATGGACGTGGGGGCGACGAACGGGTGGCGCCTGGACGACGTCGTCCCGGCCGCCGAGATCGTCGCCCTCGTCGATGCTGCAGCTCCCGCTCGAGCCCGCCGAGGAGAACTACCGAGGCGAGGTCGCCCGCCGCTACGCTACCGGGACGGGAGCGGCGAGATCGGCGTCATCGCGTCCGTCACCCAGCCGTTCTGTGGCGACTGCACCCGCTCGCGCATCTCGGCCGAGGGCAGGCTCTACACCTGCCTGTTTGCGACGAAGGGACACGACCTCCGCGCACTCGTCCGCGCGAACACCGACGACGCGGTGCTCCACGACACGATCGGCCGGATCTGGGGCCGTCGCACCGACCGTTACTCGGAGGAGCGCTCGTCGCAGACGGCCGCAGCTTGCCGCGCGTCGAGATGTCCTACATCGGGGGATAGTCGACGCCAGGCGGTTGCGGAAACACCGAAATGCTCTCCGCGCCGGCCCCGATGCAGGTTCCTTCCGCGGCGGTGAGTCTGGGGGCATGGCCGCCCGCACCACGATCGACGGCAACGAGGCGGCTGCCTGGGTCGCCTACCGCGCCAGCGAGGTGATCGCGATCTACCCGATCACGCCCGCGTCGCCGATGGGCGAGCTCTCGGATGCGTGGTCGGCCGCAGGCGTCCCGAACGCCTGGGGCGCGGTGCCGCAGGTGATCGAGATGCAGAGCGAGGGCGGCGCCGCGGGCGCCGTCCACGGCGCGCTCCAGGCCGGGGCGCTCGCCACGACGTTCACGTCGTCGCAGGGCCTGCTGCTGATGCTGCCCAACATGTTCAAGATCGCCGGTGAGCTGACGCCGGCCGTGATCCACGTCGCCGCGCGCGCGATCGCGACCCACGCGCTCTCGATCTTCGGCGACCACTCCGACGTGATGGCTGCCCGGTCGACGGGCTTCGCGCTGCTCTGCTCATCGTCGGTCCAGGAGGCCCAGGACCTCGCTCTCGTCGCACACGCGGCGACCCTCGAGGCGCGCGTCCCGTTCCTCCACTTCTTCGACGGCTTCCGCACCTCGCACGAGCTGAACACCGTCGAGCGGCTCGACGAGGACGACCTGCGGGCACTGCTCGACGAGGCGCGCGTGACGGCTCACCGCGCCCGCTCGTTGTCGCCGGAGCACCCCGTGCTGCGGGGCACCGCGCAGAACCCCGACGTGTTCTTCCAGGCCCGCGAGGCGGCCAACCCCTACTACGACGCGCTGCCGGGGATCGTCCAGCGGCACATGGACGCGCTCGGCGAGCGCACCGGGCGCCGCTACCGGCTCTTCGAGTACGCGGGGGCTCCCGACGCCGAGCGCGTGATCGTGATGATGGGATCCGGCAGCACTGCCGCCGCCGAAGCGGTCGAGACGCTCGTCGCCCGGGGCGAGAAGGTCGGGGTGCTCACGGTGCGGCTCTATCGGCCGTTCGCCGCCGACGCCTTCGTCGCGGCGCTCCCGGCGACGGTGGAGCGGGTCGCGGTGCTCGACCGCTGCAAGGAGCCGGGCTCGCTCGGCGAGCCGCTCTTCCAGGACGTCCTCACCGCGCTCGCCGAGCGGGGCGGCACGATGCCGCTCGTCGTCGGCGGCCGCTACGGCCTCGCGTCGAAGGAGTTCACCCCGGCGATGGCCCAGGCCGTCCTCGCCCACCTCGCCGAGCCCGAGCCGCGCCGGCGCTTCACGGTCGGGATCGTCGACGACGTCTCGCGGCTCTCGCTGCCCGTCGACGACTCGTTCACGACGGAGCCGGACGATGTCGTCCGCGCGGTCTTCTACGGCCTCGGCGCGGACGGCACCGTCGGGGCGAACAAGAACTCGATTGCGATCATCGGCGAGCACACCGACGGCCACGCCCAGGGCTACTTCGTCTACGACTCGAAGAAGTCCGGCTCGGTCACGGTGTCGCACCTCCGCTTCGGCCCGCGTCCGATCGGCTCGTCGTACCTCGTCACGAGCGCCGGCTTCGTCGCCTGCCACCAGTTCGGCCTCCTCGAGAAGATCGACGTCCTCGACGTCGCGGCCGAGGGCGCGACGTTCCTCCTCAACGCACCCTTCGGGTCCGACGAGGTCTGGGAGCACCTGCCCCCACGGCGTCCAGGAGCAGATCGTGGCGAAGCGGCTTCGGCTCTTCGTCGTCGACGCGACCCGCGTGGCGCAGGAGGCGGGGATGGGCCGCCGCGTCAACACCGTCCTGCAGACGTGCTTCTTCGCCCTCGCCGGGGTGCTTCCGCTCGACTCGGCGATCCTCGCGATCAAGGAAGCGATCCGGCGCACCTACGGCAAGCGCGGCCAGGCGGTGGTCGATCGCAACGAGGCTGCGGTCGACTCGGCGCTCGACGGTCTCCGGGAGGTCGCGGTGCCGGCCAGTCGTGACCCCGCCCGCGACCGCTCGTCCCCCCCGAAGCAGAGGCCTTCGACCTCGTCGCCCGCACGACGGCGACGATGCTCGCCGGGCGTGGCGACACTCTCCCGGTCAGCGCCCTTCCGGTCGACGGGACGTTCCCGGTCGGCACCACCCGCCTCGAGAAGCGCTCGATCGCGGACGAGATCCCGATCTGGGACCCGTCGATCTGCATCGACTGCGCCAAGTGCGCGATCGTCTGCCCGCACGCCGCGATCCGGATGAAGGTGTTCCCGCCCGACGAGCTCGAAGGGGCTCCCGAGGGCTTCCTCGTGAAGGACTGGCGCGACCGGCACCTCCCCGGGATGAAGATGACGATCCAGGTCGCCCCCGACGACTGCACCGGCTGCGGGATCTGCGTCGACACCTGCCCGGCCCACGCCAAGGAGGCCGTCGGGCACCGCTCGATCAACCTCGAGCCGAAGCGCGACCATCTCGACGTCGAGCGCGAGCGGTTCGACTTCTTCCTCTCGATCCCGGAGATCGACCGGACGCTCGTCGAGCCGGCCACCGTGAAGGGCTCGCAGATGCTCGAGCCGCTGTTCGAGTTCTCCGGTGCCTGCGAGGGCTGCGGCGAGACGCCGTACCTGAAGCTGCTCACCCAGCTGCTCGGCGACCGGATGATCGTCGCCAACGCGACCGGCTGCTCGTCGATCTACGGCGGCAACCTGCCGACGACGCCGTGGAGCGCGAACGGCGACGGACGGGGCCCGGCCTGGTCGAACTCGCTGTTCGAGGACAACGCCGAGTTCGGCCTCGGGATGCGACTCGCCCTCGACGCCCAGTCGCAGCAGGCTCGCGCCCTCACGGTCGAGCTTGCGCCCGACCTGGGCGACGCTCTGGCCGGCACCGACCCGCACACCGAGGCCGGGATCGCGGAGCAGCGCCGACTCGTCTCCGAGCTACGCGACCGCCTCGCGGGCAGCGACCGGCAGGAGGCACGCCGGCTCGAAGCGCTCGCCGGGACGCTCGTCCGCAAGAGCGTCTGGATCGTGGGCGGCGACGGCTGGGCCTACGACATCGGCTTCGGCGGCCTCGACCACGTGCTCGCCTCCGGCCGCGACGTCAACATCCTCGTGCTCGACACCGAGGTCTACTCGAACACGGGTGGCCAGGCGTCGAAGGCGACGCCGCGCGGGGCGGTCGCCAAGTTCGCGGCTGGCGGCAAGCAGACCGGCAAGAAGGATCTCGGCATGCTCGCAACCGCCTACGGCAACGTCTACGTTGCCCACATCGCGCTCGGCGCCGACAACCCGCAGACTGTCAAGGCCCTGGCGGAGGCCGACGCGTGGAACGGGCCGTCGCTCGTGATCGCGTACAGCCATTGCATCGCCCACGGCATCGACATGGTGAAGGGCATGCGCCAGCAGAAGCTCGCCGTCGACACCGGGTACTGGCCGCTGTGGCGCTACGACCCGCGCCACGCGGGGCCGGGCGAGCACCCGTTCCACCTCGACTCCGGCCGGGCCAAGCTGCCGCTGACCGAGTTCACGGCGAACGAGGCGCGCTTCTCGATGCTCCGCCGCTCGCGGCCCGAGGAGGCCGAGCGGCTCGGCGGCCTCGCCCAGCACGACGTCGACGAGCGCCGCCTCGTCTACGAGCAGATGGCCGAGATCGAGCACGAGCCGGACGAGCCCGACGACCCCGCGACCACTGAGGAGGAGGCATGAGCCCCGACCTGCGCAGCACGTACCTCGGGCTGCAGCTGAAGAGCCCGCTGATCGCGTCGGCATCGCCGCTGACCGGGAACCTCGACTCGCTCCGCGCCCTCGAGGCCGCGGGCGCCGCCGCCGTCGTCCTGCCGTCGCTCTTCGAGGAGCAGATCGAGCACGACGGGAACGACCGTCGACCTGGTGCTCGAGCGTGGCGCCCAGAGCTTCGGCGAGGCACTCACGTACTTCCCCGAGATGGACGACTACAACACAGGCCCCGAGGCGTACGTCGAGCACGTCGCCGCGGCCAAGGAGGCGCTTTCGATCCCGGTCATCGCGTCGATCAACGGCGTCTCCCCCGGCGGCTGGATTCGCTACGCCGAGCTGCTGCAGCAGGCGGGAGCCGATGCGATCGAGCTCAACGTCTATGCCGTCGAGACCGATCCCTACGCCTCGTCCGCGAGCGTCGAGGACCGGACGCTCAGACTCGTCAGCAAGGTGCACGGCGCACTCACCGTGCCGCTCGCGGTCAAGGTCGGGCCGTACTACACCGCCTTCGCCAACACCGCATCGCGCCTCGCCGACGCGGGAGCTGCCGGCCTGGTCATGTTCAATCGCTTCCTGCAGCCGGACATCGACCTCGAGACGATGACGGTGAAGCCCGAGCTCCACCTCTCCCGGAACGAGGAGATGCAGCTGCCGCTGCGGTGGATCGCGATCCTCCGCGGGCGCGTCCCGGTGAGCCTCGCCGCGACGAGCGGCGTCCAGACGACCGACGACGTGGTCAAGCTGCTGCTCGCGGGTGCCGACGCCGTGATGCTCGCCTCCGCGCTGCTGCGCCGGGGGCCAGAGCTGCTCGGCGAGCTGACAGACGGCCTGTCGGCGTGGCTCACGGAGCGCGAGTACAGCTCGGTCGAGCAGCTGAAGGGCAGCATGAGCCAGGAGTCGTGCGGCGACTCCCGCGCCTTCGAGCGCGCCCAGTACGTCCGCGCGATCGTCGACTACCAGTTGCGCGGCCGCACGATCGAATAGTCGTCCCGGGCGGTTACACTACGATGAGGTGACGAGCTACACCCAATCGGTGAACCGGCGGCTGCCGCGCGGTTGGCGGCATCTCGCGCTGCAGATCGCCTTCTGGCTCGGGTTCTACGTCGTCTATCAGATCGCGCGCGGGTTGGCCGACCGCGACGTCACGACCGCGTTCTGGAACGGGCTTCACGTGATCCGGATCGAGCAATGGTCGGGCACGCTGTTCGAGCCGACGATCCAGGGCTTCGTCTCCTCGTCCAGGCTCCTGATCACGGCGACGACCTACACCTACTGGCTCTCCCAGTTCGTCGTCGTCGGCGCCACGCTGCTCTGGGTCTACTTCAGGCACCACGAGCGCTTCGCCGGCTTCCGCAACTGGCTGATCGTCGCGAACGTCGTCGGGCTCGTCGGCTACGTCCTCGTCCCGACCGCGCCGCCGCGGATGTTCCCGGCCTGGGGCTTCGTCGACACCCTGGCGCAGTACTCCGGCGTCAACCACTCGAGCGGCCTGATCGCGCTCACCGCCAACCCGTACGCGGCGATGCCGTCCCTGCACTCGATGGACGCGTTCATCGTCGGCATCGTCATGTTCGGCGTCTGCCGCGCCCTCTGGGTCCGGGTGCTCTGGCTGCTCTGGCCGGCCTGGGTCTGGTTCTCGGTCATGGGAACGGGCAACCACTACTGGCTCGACGTCGTCGCCGGCGTCGCGATCGCACTCGTCACGGGGCTCGTCCTGTTCCGCCGAAGCATGTTCCGGCGCTGGCGAGAGCCAGAGGCTTGACGTGAGCGAGCCCCCGGCGCAGGGGGCCCGCGTCAGCGAGCTCGACCGCGTCAAGCAGGAGTACACGCAGGCCGCCCGGCAGATCCTGCAGCGCTCGATGAAGGGCGTCGCGAAGACGAAGCTGACGCCCGACATGCTGACCCTGGCAGGCGTCACGCTCTGCCTCGTCGGAGCGGTGCTCGTCGGCTTCGAGGAGCGGAACCCGAAGCTCTACTTCTGGGTCGGCGGCATCCTCTTCATCGTCGGCTCCGTCGCGGACATCCTCGACGGCGCCCTGGCCCGTGCCGCGAGCAAGGGCACGGTCTTCGGCGCCTTCCTCGACTCGACCTTCGACCGACTCGGCGAAGCGGCCATGCTGGCGGCGATCGGGCTCGTCTTCGCTCGCGAGGGGAACGACATCGCCCTCGTCGCCTCGTTCGCCGCCGTGATCGGGTCGTTCCTCGTCTCCTACACGCGCGCGAAGGCCGAGGCCCTCGGCCTGCGTGGCGACGTCGGCTTCGGCTCGCGGGTCGAGCGCGTCGTCCTGATCTCCGTCGGCCTCGCCCTCGCCCCGTGGGGCTGGCTGCAGTGGCCGATCTACCTCCTCGCCGCGATGGCCTGGATCACCGTGATCCAGCGAATCCTGTTCGTGCGGCGCCAGCTGCGCGAAATCGCACAGGCACCCTAGAGGCTTGACGCGCGGTAGGAGTGTGGCTGGGGTGTCCGCACCAAGGTGCGTGTCGCCGGACGGCGGCAAGGCTGGTGCCTGGCGTCGTCCTCGGCAGCGATCCGCAGCGTGCAGGCCGCCGTCTGCAGTCGGCGGGCCGAGCTCGCGACGGTCAACAGTGCCGTAGCTGCTACTTCGAACGAATAGCTATACTGCTAGCACTTTGACTGCTAGCACTTTGGCGAGCGAGAAGGGTGTTCTCGTCCGGACTCCCTCCTCCCTCAAGGAGGCGCTCGTCCGCGAGACCGCCCGCCGTGGTGCCAGCCTGAACGACGTTGCGGTCGGCATTCTCGCCGACAGCGTTCGGCGTCGACTACGTCCCGACGAACCGCAAGAGCCCGCTGCCGGGCTCGAGCCCCGTCGTGCTCCTCCGCATGCCCGAACAGCTCAAGACCGTCGATCCAGGCCGAGGCCTTTCGCCTCGGCTCGAACACGAACGACGTCATCCTCGCCGCGCTCTCGGACGAGCTCGGCGTTCCGTTTCAATCGAACCGCAGCACGGTCCGTCCCATTCGGGGGCGGCCGCGGAAAGGACACACCCATGGCCGCTACCAACGGCTCTGCGAACGGCAAGGCCCGCTCCAAGGACAAGGTGCGCGTCGCCATCATCGGCGTCGGCAACTGCGCCAACTCCCTCCTCCAGGGCGTCGAGTACTACAAGGACGCCGACCCCGACGCGTTCGTCCCGGGTCTCATGCACGTCGACCTCGGCGGCTACCACATCTCGGACATCGAGTTCACGGCCGCCTTCGACGTCGTCAAGGGCAAGGTCGGCGTCGACCTCGCCGACGCCATCTGGGCCTACCCGAACGACACGATCAAGTTCGCCGACGTGCCGAAGACCGGCATCACCGTCTCGCGCGGCATGACGCACGACGGCATCGGCAAGTACCTCTCCGAGATCGTCGAGAAGGCGCCGGGCGAGACAGCCGACATCGTCAAGATCCTGAAGGAGACGGGCACCGACGTCGTCGTCAACTACCTCCCCGTCGGCTCCGAGATGGCGGCCAAGTGGTACGCCGAGCAGATCCTCGAGGCGGGCGTCGCGATGGTGAACTGCATGCCGGTGTTCATCGCCCGCGAGCACTACTGGCAGAAGCGCTTCGAGGCCGCGGGCCTGCCGATCATCGGCGACGACATCAAGTCCCAGGTCGGCGCTACGATCTCGCACCGCGTCCTCACGAGCCTGTTCCGCGAGCGCGGCGTCCACCTCGACCGCACCATGCAGCTGAACGTCGGTGGCAACTCGGACTTCCGCAACATGCTGGAGCGCGAGCGCCTCGAGTCGAAGAAGATCTCGAAGACGAACGCCGTCACCTCGATGCTCGACTACGACCTCGGCGAGGGCAACGTGCACGTCGGGCCGTCGGACTTCGTGCCGTGGCTGACCGACCGCAAGTGGGCCTACATCCGCATGGAGGGCACCGCCTTCGGCGACGTGCCGCTGAACCTGGAGCTGAAGCTCGAGGTCTGGGACTCCCCGAACTCGGCCGGCATCGTGATCGACGCCGTCCGGATGGCGAAGCTCGCGCTCAACAACGGCATCTCGGGTGCTCTCGAGGCTCCGTCGAGCTACCTGATGAAGTCGCCGCCCGTCCAGATCGTCGACGACGAGGCGCACGAGGAACACCGAGACGTTCATCAAGCAGTACGGCCTCAAGGCGGAGAAGAAGGCAAAGACCGCCGCGAAGTAGGTCCTGCTCGACCAGCCGTCGTTCGACGAGAAGGGCTCACCTCGGTGGGCCCTTCGCCGTTCCCCGGGCAGAGGCTCGACGCGATTGCGTTCCGGGGCTAGCTCGCCCGTGGTGCGGCCTCGTCGGCGGCCCACTCGATCTCGCGGTGCGTCGTGTCGCAGAACGGCTTGTTCTTCGAGTGGCCGCAGCGGCAGAGCACGATCGAGCTCCCGGCCGGAAGCTCGAACGGCACGCCCTCGGCATCCACGACGGTGATCGGCCCCGTGACCTTGAGGGGCCCGTTCGCTCGAACCTGGATCGTCACGTCGGTCATCGGCCCCACTCTAGCCGTCACCCGGCCGAAGCTAGAATCCCTGCCACGATGAGCTTCCGGATCTGCTTCGTGACGCCGTTCTCGTGGTCACAACCGAACGACGTCAACGAGCACGTGCGCGGTGCGGCGGAGGCGCTGCGCCGCCGCGGCCACTTCGTGACGGTCGTTGCCCCCTCATCGCGTGCCGCCGACCTTCTCGAGGGTCGCCGCGCCCTCCAGCGAGGTGTGGTCGGAGACGTCGTCGCGATCGGCGCCGCCGTCCCCACCTCCCTGACGGAGCGCGTGGCCCTGCCGATGGGTGTCCGCGCCAACCTGGCGGCCACTCTTGCGATCGGAGCGTTCGATGTCGTTCACGGATTCGAGCCTGGCCTCCCGAGCCTCTCCTCGGCGGCGCTGCTCGAGGCCGAGACGACGACGGCCGCCACGTTCTTCGCCACCGACCGGATTGCGGTTCCGCCACGGAAGAACCAGCGCGCGAAGCTCCTTGCCCGCGTCGACGCGCTCCTCGGCACGTCGGCGGGCGCAATCGAGCGCGCGTCCGAGCGGTTCCCGGGCGACTACGAGACGATCCCACTCGGCGTCGACACCTCGACCTTCGCCCCGGCCGCGAAGCGGCAGCTGATCGTCGTGGAGCTCGCACCCGGCCAGAGCGCCGTCGCCCGAGCAGTGCTGCGACTCTTGCCCTCACTGCCCGGGTGGGAGGTCGTGCTCGCGCGCACGGCGCCCCTGACGCGCCGGCCGACGATCCCGGCGGCGATTCGCGACCGGGCGCGGACACGGTCGCTCGTGAAGCCGGAGGCACGCAGAGCGGCACTGGCCGAGGCGTCGATCTTCGTGCCGGCGCCGGGTGGCAGCGCCCGGCTGCTGCTCGAGGCGAGAGCCAGCGGTTGCGCGATCGCCGACCCGGCGAGCGTTGCCGACCAGCCCGAGCTCGCAGCTGCCTCGGTGGCTCGGCTGGCCGAGGACGAAGGGCTTCGCGCGAGCTCCGGAACGGAGTCCCGCGCGCGGGCCGCGGCCGCGGATTTCGATCGGCTGGCAGAGCGGCTCGAGCACGTCTACGGAAGAGTCGCCGGACGGCGGCGGCCGGCGGCCGCCGCGCATCCCGGCGGTGACCCGCTCGGCGACCGTGACTGGATCGTGGTCGATCTCCACATGCACACCCACTGGTCGCACGACTGCTCGATCGAGCCGGAGGCGCTGGTCGAGCACGCAGAGGCCGAAGGGCTCGGAGCCATCGCCGTCACCGATCACAACGTCTTCGGCGGCGCGCTCGAGACGGTCGAGCTCGCCCGGAACCGGACGCTGATCGTGATCCCGGGCGAGGAGGTCAAGACCGACGACCAGGGCGAGGTGATCGGGCTCTTCCTGCGAGAGGAGATCCCGCGGGGGATGACGTTCACGGAGACGATCGCCGCGATCCGGGAGCAGGACGGAATCGTCTACGTCCCACATCCGTTCGACCGGATGCACGCGATCCCAGCGCCTGCCACGCTGCTTCGCCATCTGCCCGAGATCGACGTGCTCGAGGTGTACAACGCGCGGCTGATGTTCGATGCCTACAACGAGGAAGCGCTGCGCTTCCAGCGCAAGTACGGCCTCCTCGCCGGCGCCGGCTCGGACGCCCACGTGCTGCAGGGGGTGGGAACGGGGGCGCTGCGGATGCGCCGCTTCGACGGCCCCGAGGAGTTCCTGCTCGCTCTCCGGAGCGCAGAGGTGCTGCGGCGCCCGAAGTCCCTCGCCTACCTGCAGTCGCTGAAATGGGTCGCCCAGGTCAAGGAGAAGGTCCGCTAGAGCAGAAGTTGACGGTGCCCCGTGTCTGCTGCCGTGCCCACCGACGAGATCTACGAACGCTATCTCCAGAAGGCGATCAGCGAGATCAACGAGCTGCAACACGAGCTCCTCGCGCTCGCCGACGAGACGCACGTGCCCGTGCTCGGCTCGGGCCACCCGCTGGGCGACGTGTTCCTCCTCAAGCATGCTCCACTCCCGGCCGAGATCGCCGAGGGCGTCGCGTTCTTCGGCCGCTCCGGCAACGCAATTCTCAAGTCGCTGCAGCGGCTCAAGGTCGACCCGCTCGCGATCTACGGCACCAACTGCCTCAAGTTCGGAACAGAGGACGCCGGCCAGGCGGCACCGTGGCTCACGCGCGAGCTCCACATCGTGCAGCCGAAGCTCCTGGTCGTGATGGGCGACGAGGCCGCACGGTTCCTCGACGCGCTGGAATTCCCCCTCGCCGACGGACTGGAAGGCGCCGAGACCGGGGTCGTGCGGCGCTTCACGCCGACGATCGACGCGCTCGTGACACCGGACATCGACTCCGCGCTCGACGAGCAGCACGCGAAGACGGCGTTCTGGAACGCGTTCAAGGCGCTCGGGCCGTGGTGGGCACAGCTGCCGCCGTACTGACGCGCCGGCGGGCTGCGGCGCTCGCCGCCGTTCTCGTAGCACTGCTCGCCTGGGACGCCGGGGCGGGGGCGCTCCCCGAACTCGGCCACCGGCCGGATGTTCTCGTCGTCGCGCTCGTGGTACTGCCGCTCACGTTCGCCGTACCGTGGCTCGCACTTCCCGTCGCGATGACGCACCGCGTCATTCCGATCGCGGTGGCGGCGGCTCTGCTTGCTGTCCTGTGCGACCTGGCGGGGATGGGCTCGCTGTTCAACGTCGCGAAGCTGGTGGCGCTGACCGCGATCGGCTTCCTCTTCATGCAGCTCTTCGAGGCCCTGTCGTGGGTGGTCCTGGTGGCCGTCGTCATCCCCTGGGTCGACGCGATCTCGGTCTGGCGGGGGCCGACCGAATACGTCGTATCCGAGCAGCCGGGCCTGTTCGAGCGCGTCTCGATCGCGTTCCGGCTCCCGGGTGAGGAAGGGTCGGCGAACATCGGCCCTCCGGACATCCTCTTCTTCGCGCTCTTCCTCGCCACGGCAGACCGGTTCGGCCTCAGAGTGCGCTGGACCTGGATCTCCATGGTCGGCCTGCTCTCGCTGACGCTGACGCTGACCTCCGTGTTCGAGATCAACGGGCTCCCTGCACTGCCCGCAGTTGCGGTGGGGTTCCTGCTCCCGAACGTCGATCTGCTCTGGCGCGCGTGGCGGGAGCGCGGCCTCGAGATGCGGAGCGGCTGAGCCCGGGGTCAGTCCTCGTCGGACGGTGCACCGGACGCGACAGCTGCTCCGGGCTCGACCAGCTCCAGCAGGTTGACGCTCTCGATGTGCGGCGTGTGGGGGAACATGTCCACCGGCCGGCAGCGCCGTAGCTCGTAGCCGAAGTCCTCGCGCAGCGCCTTCAGGTCCGAGGCCAGCGTCGTCGGGTTGCACGACACGTAGACGATCCGTGGCGCCCGCAGGCGCGCCATCCGCCGCAGCGCCTTCCCGGCGAGACCGGCGCGGGGCGGATCGACCACGACGACGTCGGGTGAGCCGGCCCGCTCGAGCAGCTCCTCGAGTGCCAGCGACACGTTGCCGGCAAAGAACGCCGCATTCGTGATCCCGTTCAGCTCGGCGTTCTCGATCGCGCAGGCGACCGATTCCTCGGAGATCTCGACGCCCCACACGGTCAGCGCCCGCGGGGCGAGCGCGAGCCCGATCGTCCCGGTGCCGCAGTACAGGTCGTACACCGTCTCGCTACCGGTCAGCCCGGCGAACTCACGCGCGATCGAGTACAGCGTCTCCGCCATCTCGGTGTTCGTCTGCAGGAACGCGTTCGGCCGCACGCGGAACCGGAGCCCGAGGATCTCCTCCTCGATCGCGTCCTCCCCCCACAGCAGCACGGTCGGCAGGTTCGTCACCTCGGCCGGCGTGTCGTTGACCGCCCAGTGGATCGAGCGCACCTCAGGGAAGCGTCGCAGCACCTCGATCAGGTACCCCTCCTCGAACTTCCGCCCCTTCGCCGTGACGAGCTGCACGAGCACCTGTCCCGTGTTACGGCCCTCGCGCATCACGAGGTGACGGAGGTAGCCACTACCAGCCGCCTGGTCGTACGCCTCGAGCTTCTCCTCCCGCGCCCACGCCTGTACGGCGTCGCGGATCGCGTTGCCGAGATCCGTGGTCAGCAGGCAGACCTCGAGCGCGAGCACCTCGTCCCAGCGCCCGGCGCGGTGGAAACCGAGCGCCGGCCCGTCCGGGGTCTGCGTGAACGAGTACTCGAGCTTGTTGCGATAGCCGTACTGGGACGCCGCAGGGACGATCGGCTCGACGGGCGGGTCCTCGATCCGCCCGAGGCGCACGAGGGCATCGCGCACCTGTGACTCCTTCGCCTCGAGCTGGCGGTCGTAGGCGAAGTCCTGGAAGCGGCAGCCGCCGCAGGCGCCGAAATGAGGGCACGGCGCGACGACCCTGTCGGGCCCCGGCGCGAGGACCTCGAGCATGGTCGCCTCGGCGAAGCCGCGCTTCACCTTCGTGACCCGGGCCCGCACCGTGTCACCAGGCAGGCCGCGGCGGACGAAGACGACGAATCCGTTCAGGCGCGCGACGCCGTTGCCGCCGTAGGCGAGCGAGTCGACGTGGAGCTCGAGCTCCTCACCGTTCGAGACTGGGGCGGCCATCAACGGCGGAGCGTAGCGGCGGCGGGGCAGAGCGCCGCGTTACTGCAGGACGCTGACGTAGACCGAGCGCTCGCGCGGCCCGTCGAACTCGCAGAAGAAGATACCCTGCCAGGTGCCGAGGGCGAGCTCTCCGCCGTCCCGCAGCGGCACCACCACGCTCGGCCCCATGAAGGCCGCACGGATGTGGGTCGGTGCGTTCTCCTCACCCTCCTCGACGTGTTGCCAGGCCCAGCTCGCAGGCACGATGCGTTCGAGTGCAGTCTCGAAATCCCGCGCGACGGCCGGGTCGGCGTGCTCGTTGATCGTGACGCCCGCGGTCGTGTGAGGGACGTAGACGAGCGCAGCCGCGCCGCTCTGGCCGGCGACGGCGTCCCGTACGAGCCGGGTGATGTCGACGAGCTGGCTCTGCCGCTCGGTCCGAACCTTGAGCTCGACCACGACGCGACTAGAGCGCGCCGCCGGCGGCGGGCGGCGCCCCTGCCTCGAGCGCGTTCTCGCCTCCGGACTCCCGGGCGAGGTAGTCCTCGACGAGCATCACGTTGTCCCTGAGCCTCTCCACGACCTGCAACAGCGCCGACATCGACGAGACCTCTTCGCGCTGCTCCTGCAGAAACCAGTGCATGAACTGCTCGGCAACGAGGTCGCCGGCCTCCCTTGCGGTCACCGCGAGCTCGGAGATCTGCGCGGTCACGCGCTTCTCCTGGTCGAGCGCGAGCGCGACCGGGGCGATGTCGTCGGCGAACGTCACCTGCGGCGCGGCGACGGCCGGGACGATCACGTCGTCACCCGAGTCGAGGAGGTACTGCACCATCATCATCGCGTGGTTGCGCTCCTCGACCGCCTGGCGGTAGAAGTGCGCCGCAAGCTGCGGGAGGGTCTCTGCGTCGTAGTGGACGGCGATCGCGATGTACTGCTGCGAGGCAGCGAACTCGTACGCGATCTGTTCGTTGAGCTTCTCCTGAAAAGTGGGCATGGGATGGAATCTAGCGCGCCGCCCCGACGCCGGGCGAGCCTGGCGTCGGGGCGCATCGAGTGAGGGGCGCTAGTTGGCCGAAGCTTCCAGATCGGCGGGCGCCGATCCGAGCGGGATCCGCCGCGGCTTCTGCTCCTCGGGCTTGGGGACGTGGATCTCGATGACACCGTCCTTGGAGACGGCCGAGATCTTCGTCTCGTCGGCCCCCTGGGGAAGCCCGACGGCCCGGCTGAAGGAGCCGTACCGGCGCTCGAAGCGGTAGAAGCGGTCGGTTGCGTTCTCCTCCTCGCGGGTGCGCTCGGCCGTGATCGTCAGCGTGTCGTCCGCGACCTCGATCTGAATCGCGTCCTCGGGCACGCCTGGCAGGTCGAACGCGTAGACGAGCTCGGCGTCGGTCTCCCAGACGTCGAGTGCCGGCGCCCACGCCGATCCAGCGGCCCGGCCCTGGTTCTCGGCGATGCCGTTCATCATCCTGCTCATCTCGCTCTGGAGCGAGGCAAGCTCACGGAATGGCTCCCAGCGAACGAGGGTTGCCATGGACTTACCTCCTTGGTCGTAGGAATATGCGTCTGTTAACCATTATGAAATATGAGTCATATCATTGTCAAGTATTGATTGTCTGCCCCGTGTCGGCAGCAACCGCTCCGAAAGAGGATCGCGCGTACGATCTCCGCATGGCCGGCATCCCCGACAGCCTCAAGGGCCGCAACTACACGCGCGTCTCGGACTGGTCCCGTGACGAGCTCGCGCTCGCGCTCGACCTTGCGGACGAGCTGAAGCAGGAACGGCTCCGCCGCAAGGAGCTCCGGGTGCTGCCGGGCCGGACGATCGGGATGATCTTCCACAAGCCGTCGACGCGCACCCGTGTCGCGTTCGAGGTCGGGATCGCCGAGCTCGGCGGCATGGCGCTGTATCTTCCGGCCGCCGACCTCCAGCTCGCCCGCGGCGAGAGCTACCGCGACACGGCTCTCGTCCTCTCGCGCTTCGTCAGCGCCCTCCTCATCCGCACGTTCGACCAGGCGGAAGTCGACACGTTCGCCGAGCACGCGTCGATCCCGGTGCTGAACGGGCTCACCGACCTCGCACATCCGCTCCAGGCGCTCGCAGATGCGATGACGATTCGCGAGCGGCTCGGCGGCCTCGAGGGCGTCCGGATCACGTACCTCGGCGACGGCAACAACGTCTGTCATTCGCTGATGCGGCTCGCGGCCCGGTTCGGCATGCATTTCACGGCCGCGTGCCCGGTGGGCTACGAGCCGTCTGCGACGGTCGTCGCGGCCGCACAGGCGGATGCTGCCGCGAGCGGCGGCTCCGTCCGGCTCACGACCGACCCGCTGGAAGGATCCGACGGCGCCGACGTCCTCTACACCGACGTCTGGACGAGCATGGGCCAGGACGAGCAGCGCGCGCAGAGGCTACGCGACCTCGAGCGCTTCAGCCTCGACGGCGAACTGCTGTCGGTCGCGAGCCGGGAGGCAGTCGCCATGCACTGCCTCCCCGCCCATGTCGGAGAGGAGATCAGCGACGACGTCCTCTACGGACCGCGGTCGCTCGTGTGGGATCAGGCCGAGAACCGCCTCCACACCCAGAAGGCGATCATGGCGCTCGTGATCCGGTAGCCGGGGGGCGCGGTGACGTTCGACGATCATGTCAAGGCAGCCCTCGACTCGCTGCCGCCCCACCTCGCCGCCGCGCTCGACAACGTCGCGGTCGTCGTGGAGGACGAGCACCCGGACGACCCTGACCTCTTCGGCCTCTACGAGGGCATCCCGCTCCCCGAGCGCGGCGACATGGCGGGCGCACTGCCCGACCGGATCACCATCTTCCGCCTGCCGCTCGAGGAGGAGTTCGGCGACCCGGGAGAGCTCGAGCGCGAGATCCGGATCACGGTCCTGCACGAGCTCGGTCACTACTTCGGCCTCGACGAGGAGCGCCTCGCCGACCTGGGCTACGAGTGACGCACGTGCTGATCGCAATCCTCTGGCTCTCCTTCGTGGCAGGCGTTTTCGCGATCGTTGCGTTTTTGTTGCGTCGCCCGGACTGACGGGAATGCCGGGCTCGGGGCCGGCGTTGGACAAAGCATGAACATCATCACGACCATCCACGAAGAGATCAACGAGCTCAGCGAGCGGCGGGCCGAGCTCTGGTACGGCCTCTCGAATGGCCGTAACCCGGAACTGGTTCAGCAGATCAAGGAGCTCGACGACAAGCTCGAGGCGCTCTGGAACGAGCACCGCGCCGTCCGTAGCCTCATCCGCTTCGGCGAGCGAGAGCAAATCGTGAAGCGGGCCCGGGCAGAGGAACGTCTGGAGCGCGCAGCCTGACGCGACTTCCGGCGGGGGTGCGGCAGGGTTGCCGGCGCCCCCGCCGTACAATCGGGCGATGTCGTTCAAACGACGCGGAGAGCCGACGACGATCGAGGACGAGCGCGACGCCCTGCGGGCGCAGCATGCTGCCCTCGAAGACCTCAAACGCCAGCTCGCCGAGCGGGTCGACGCCGTCCGTGAGAGGGAGCTCGAACTGCGCGACGCGCTCGCGGAGGCCGCCGGTTCCCGGCCGAAGCAGCCCCCCACGTCGGCACCCCTTCCCGGTGTCCCCGTCCTCGCCGCCACCGAGGCGGACACCGGCGAGGACGCCCTCGAGGCCGAACGCCGCGAGCGCGTGCTGCAGGAGCGCGAGCAGGCGATCGCGCTGCAGGAGGCCTTTCTCGCCAAGCGGCAGCGCGAGCTCGAGCTCCGGGCCGCGCAGGATCGCGAGCTGCTGGCCGAGCGGGAGCGCGAGCTGGAGCTGCGTGCCGAGCAGATCGCCGCACTCGGCCCGCGCTCTCCCGCATCCCGAAGCCCGAAGAGCCGGGGCCAGATGCCGCGCGACTCACCCAGATCGAGGCCCGCCTGGCAGAGCTGCGCGACGCCGAAAGCCTCTTCCTCCGCACCCGTGACGAGCTCGCCGCCCGCAGCGAGGCAGTAGCGGCCCGCGAGCGGCTCGTCGCCCAGAAGGAGCGGGAACTCGACGACCGCGAGGACGCGAAAGGTGAGTGGGCGCCCCGGGAGCTCACGGAGATGGAGGCACGCCTGAGTCGGCTCGAGCAGCAGCAGCCCGGCGAGCAGACACTCGGGTTCTCCGGCGGGCTGCGGAAGCTCGCAGCAGGGAACGCGGCCGCAACGGCGCGGCTGACCGAAGAAGGGCGCTACCCTGTAGGGCGCTCGGGGCGTTAGCTCAGCTGGGAGAGCGCCGCCTTTGCAAGGCGGAGGTCATCGGTTCGATCCCGATACGCTCCATACACGTACGGTTCGCGCGGGCGGTCGTTCTTGCCGGCCAGGCGAGCCCCGTTCGTCCTCCGAGCTGCTGACCGCGTCCGGGCCGGCCTATGCCGGCTTGCCGAGCTCCTCGAGCATGCGCTGCATTGCCTCGGCAAGGGCGTTGAGGCCGCTGAGGGGGCGAACGTAGACCGCCATCTCGCGGATCCTGCCCTCGCCGTCGAACCGGAGCAGATCGAGACCCTGGAGCTCGCGGTCGCCGACCCTGGCGCTGAAGGCGAGCATCGCCGTGTCGCCCGTCTCGACCTGGTCGGTGTAGCGGAACTCCTCGAAGACCTCGCTCACGGTCGCAAGCAGCATCGCAACCGCTCCACGCCCCTCGTACGGCTTGAAGACCGCAGGACTGCGGAAGACGACGTCCTCGGCGAAGATCTCCTCGAAGGCAGAGAAGTCTTTGCTCTCGGCGGCCGCACGGAACCCGTCGCTCTGCATGTCGGCACGCTAGCTCATCCGCCGGAGAGCGACGATCGCTCCCGGCCCGTCGGCATCCTGCGTGCGGCTAGGCTCGGCCCATGAGCCAGACCGCGCTCAAGGCACCTGCCGACGGGTTCGTCTCCCCGTTCCCCGACACCCGCTGCGACGCGATCCTCGTCGTCTCGTTCGGCGGGCCGGAGGGGATGGACGACGTGATCCCGTTCCTCGAGAACGTGACCCGCGGGCGCAACGTGCCGCGCGAGCGGCTCGAGGAGGTCGCGCACCACTACGAGCTGTTCGACGGCGTCAGCCCGATCAACGCCCAGAACCGCGCGCTGATCGCCGCGCTGCGGATGGAGCTGGACGCGCACGGCGTCGAGCTGCCGATCTACTTCGGTAACCGCAACTGGGATCCGTTTCTCGCTGACGCACTGCGGGAGATGGCCGACGACGGCGTCGAGCGGGCCCTCGCGTTCCTCACGTCCGCATATTCCTCGTACTCGGGCTGCCGCCAGTACCGCGAGGACATCTTCAACGCGCAGCAGGCGGTCGGGCCCCGGGCGCCCGAGGTCGTCCGAACGCGCATGTTCTTCAACCATCCAGGCTGGATCGAGACGAACGCCGAGCACGTGCGCGCTGCGCTCGCCCGGATCCCGGGGGGCGAGGCGCACGTGGCGTTTACCGCGCACTCGATCCCCCTGGCCATGGCGCAGGCGTGTCGCTACGAGGATCAGCTGCGCGAGTCGTGCCGGCTCGTCGCGGAGACGGTCGGCGTGACGGGCTGGGAGCTCGTCTGGCAGAGCCGCAGCGGGCCTCCCCAGGTGCCGTGGCTCGAGCCGGACATCCTCGATCACCTCGGCGACGTCGCCGCACGTGGGAGCACGAACGTCGTGATCTCGCCCATCGGATTCGTCTCCGACCACCTCGAGGTGTTGTTCGACCTCGACGTCGAGGCGCGCGACACCGCGGCCGAGCTCGGCCTGAACCTGATCCGTGCGGCGAGCGCCGGGACGCACCCGCGGTTCGTCGCGATGATCCGTGAGTTGATCGAGGAGCGCCTCGCCGGCTCGCGGAACCGGACCGCCGTCGGCCACTTCGCCGCAAGCCATGACGTGTGCCCGGTGGATTGCTGTCTGCCCGGCACGGGACGCCCGAGTCCGTGGGCAGGTGCGGCGCCGGGCTGACGCCCGACGTGCAGAGCCCAGAGGCTCCCCGCTAGGCCGCTTCTTCCTCCGCCCGAACGCTGAAAGCGAGCCGCCAGTCCTCGTCGCTCTCGCGGTCGATCGTCAGCCGCCACTCGTAGCGACAACCCGGCTCGAGCGGCAGCGGGCCGGAGTTGACCGCCAGTGGCAGCTCCAGCGGGGTCCCCGGCTTGATGCCGGCGGGACGGCCCACCTCGAACTCGATGTCGTCGAGGAAGACGATCGGCCGCTCCTCCCCCTCGTCGTCACCGGGGGTCGTCACCGGCAGCCCATCTGCGTCGACGAGCTCGAGACGGAGGGTGTGGCGCCGGTTCGCCTGATCCCAGGGCACGTGCACGAGGATCGCGATCCCGAACGGCGTCGGCTCGGGGCCCGTCAACGACCAGCCGCCTCCGACCACCGTGAGCTTGCCGTCCGCAACCTGTGCGAAGTCGGCGAGGAGCATTGTCACCTTCACGGCGTGCACTCTTGCACATGCCGGTGATCGCATGCGGGACGCACGCTCGGTCTCTCGCGGTCAGGAGGAGTACATTGTGAGAGCGGTGATGGAAGTATTCGTGAACCCGAAGACCGGCGACGAGGTCAGGCCCGGCAAGTCGCCCCGATTCCCCAGCGGTCTCGTCCGCCTCACGTCGAAAGGCCCCGGGCATCGCTGGCGCGATTCCGACGGAGCGATCTGGGTGGGCGGGGAGTTCTGGTACCGGAAAGACGTCAAGCGTGGCTCTGCGCCTGTTCCCCTCGAGCGCTGAGCGACCTTCCGGCCCCCGGATGCGCGTGCTCCCTCCTGCAGCGGCGGGCGACTTCCCGGGACGACGTGCCCGCCACGGCGGGCGCGGCCCGAAAACCTAGCCTCGCAACTGCCGTTCCCGGATGCTATAAGGGTCAGTAGGCTGCGATGGGCCGCGGACGCCTCGGGGGGGAGCGACAGGTGCGACGACGAACGCTACGGTGGGCAGTCTCTGCGGCTCTGGCTGCCGTATTCCTCGTCGGGGTCATCGCTTCGCCGGCAAACGCGGCCGACCGCGAACCGTCCACGATCCTCGTCAGGTTCTCCATCCCCTCGCAGGCGAGCGGCATCATGCAGGCCTTCGGCGACCGGCTCGGCGCGCAGCTCGGCGATGGCGTTCTGATGGTAAGGCTTCCCGCCGGCACGTCTGTCGACGCGGCCGTCGCACGGTACTCGGGCATGTTCGGCGTGGACTTCGCCGAACCGAACTTCATCGCGACCGCAGCCGCGCTCGCAACCCCGAACGATCCCTCGTTCCCGAGCCAGTGGAGCCTCACGAAGATCTCGGCCGTGAGCGGCTGGTCGACGATGTTCCCGAGCTACCCGACGACGACCGCAGGCGCCACCATCGCGATCGTCGACACCGGCGTTCAATCGACGCACCCCGATCTGAGTGGCAGGGTGCTGGCGGGCGCGAACTGTCTCACGGGCTTCTGTGCGGCCGGCGGCTCCGAAGACGACAACTCACACGGCACCCACGTCTCCGGCATCGCCGCAGCGCGGACGAACGACGGAGTCGGCATCGCCGGCCTCGCGCTCACGTCGCCGGTCCTTCCGGTCAAGGTGCTCAACTCGAGCGGCTCGGGGTCGTACGCCAGCATTGCTGCGGGCATCAACTGGGCCGTCGGCCACGGCGCGCGGGTGATCAACATGAGCCTCTCGGGCTCGTCGTACTCGTCGACGCTCTGCTCGGCGGTCTCGAACGCCGTCGCCGCCGGCGTCGTCGTCGTGGCGGCAGCCGGTAACAGCTCGTACTCGTACTCCGCCTACCCGGCCGCGTGCCCAGGCTCGATCGGCGTCGCCGCAACCGACTCGAACGATGCTGCGGCGAGCTACTCCAACTACGGGTCGCCGAACGTGTTCCTGGCCGCGCCCGGCTCGGCGATCTACTCGACGGTCGCCGGCAGCGGCTACGCGACGTACAACGGCACTTCCATGGCCGCGCCGCACGTTGCCGGCCTGGTGGCACTGCTCCAGACACGGACTCCCGGGATCTCCGTCTCGAGCGTGAAGACGATCCTCGCCACCACGTCTGACAAGATCGGCAGCGGCTACGGGTCCGACCCGTACGGTACGTGCACGGGATGCACCTGGTCGTCGGCCTTCGGCTACGGTCGCATCAACGTGAGCCGCGCGCTCAGCGGGGGCGGAACGCCATCGCCACCACCACCAGCCGCTTCCCCCACCGTCGTTACCGGAGCCGCCAGCGGGATCGGCCAGGCGCAGGCGACCGTCGGCGGCAGCGTCAACCCCAACGGCAGCGCCACCACCTGGTGGGTGGAGTACGGCACAGGCGTTCCGTACTCCTTCCAGACCGCCCCGCAGTCGGCCGGCTCGGGCACCTCGAGCCAGCCGGTGTCGACGCTCCTCACCAGCCTCGGCGCCAACCTGACGTATCACTACCGCGTCGTGGCCAACAACGCGACGGGCACGACCTACGGAGGCGACGCGTCCTTCGTCACCTCCTCCGTGCCGCCGCCTCCCCCTCCAGCTTCGCTGACGCTCGCCTTCCCGGCCAGCGTGACCGTCCTCAGCGGGTCCTCCCCGACCGGCAACGCAACCAGCCTCGCCGGCATCGACGGAAGCTACTACGCGCTGCGGTCGTCGTTCTTCAGCGCTCCGAGCTGGTACGGCACGTTCAGCGTTGCCCCGAACGCGTCCGACTTGAAGGTGACCTACAGCGGCAAGTCGAGCCGGTCGTGCAGCCTGTCACTTGCTGTCTACCGGTGGACGACCGGCACCTGGGTGCCAGCGGGATCGTCGGTCACCCTGGGTACTTCGCCCGTCACGCTGAGCGACGCCGCGCCGTCGTCAACCATCCCCGCTGCAGAGCTCCAGAGCTCCGGGCAGGTGCGCGTTCGTGCCTCGTGCTCGAGCATCGTGTTCTCCCTCTCGAGTTTCACGCTCAGCAGCGACCTGCTGCGGCTCTCCTACCGCTCGTAGCATCAGGCGCGCGCCGTTGCGCCACATCCGGCTCGTGCGAGCGCCGCGAAGCGCTCGCGGTCGGCCAGGTCGACGGGGAACAGCGGAGAGAAGAGCAGCACCGACATGTCGCCACCCGCAGAGGCTGTTGTGCTCCGGTTGCGGCGGCTGCGAGCTCGAAGGCCTCGTCGAGCGTGGCGGTCGTGCGTAGCGGCACGCCTCTGGCCGAGAGCGCTCCCTCGAGGCGCGCAGCGGCAGGCCCGAACACGACCGCGAGACGCACGGCGCGCGCGATCTCGTCGCAGGCCTGTTCGAACAGCGGCTGCTCCTCGGGTGCGGCGTGGACGGCACCGGCTCCGAGGCTGCCCACGCCCCCTGCGATCAGCACGACGCTCTGCCGCGGATAGCCTGCGAGCGTCGCCGACGTCTTCGCGGGGGTGGCGGCGAGGCCGTCGTCGACGACCGGGACGCCGCCGATCGTCGCGACCTGGACCGCGCGGTACGGCAGAGGGCGGGCAGCGCGGAGGCCGTCGGCGAGCGTCGACGGCGGTGCTCCCGCTGCGAGCGCTATCGTGACCGCGGCGAGCACGCTCACCAGGTGTGCCTGCGGGAGCGCGAGATCGGAGAGTCGTGCCACCGCGGTCTCCGCGTCGTCCCAGCGGACGGTGAGCATGCCGGAGCGCACGAACGCGCCTCGCTCGACCGCGCCGGTCGCGGAGAACGCGACGACCTCACCGGGGGCGAGCCTCGCGAAGGAGGCGACGGCCTCGTCGGTCGTGTCGAGCACCAGCCTGTCGGTGGGGCGCTGGTGGCGTACGATCGTCTCCTTCGCGTGAAGGTAGGCGGCGAGGGAGCCGTGGAGCTCGAGATGGTCGGGCCAGAAGCAGGTGACGGCGGCGACGGTCGGGCTCGTGGCCATGAACGCGAGGTGGGAGCTCGTCAGCTCGAGGAGGAGCGGTGTCTCCACGATGTCGGCTCTGTCGAGGAGGTCGGCCGTGGGCCACAGGTTGCCGGCTCTCGCGCCGGAGGAGACGGCGGGGTCGATCCCGGCGGCACGCAGGAGCGCCGCGGCGAGCGCGGTGGCGGTCGTCTTGCCGGCAGTGCCGGTGATTGCGATCGTCGGCCCCGCCCACCGCTCGAGCAGCAGGTCGCCGAGGCACGAGATCCGCGTGCCCTGCGCGCGGAGGCGCTGTGTGCGAGGCGCGACGTCGGGCGTCCAGACGTCGAGGTAGGCGACCTCGGCCGGCCCCGGGTCGGCGTCGAGATCGGTGTCGGGCTCGACGCAGATTCCGAGCTCGCGGAGGGCGGCCGTGTTCTCGGGCGCGGCAGCCGCGCCCGCGAGGCGCACAATGTGCCCTTCCGCGGCAAACCGCCGCGCGAGGGCGAGCGCGTCCGGGTCGAACCCCTCGATGAGAATCGTCACCAGCTGATCATCTAGCGCGTTTGTGGGAACCCGAGGTCGACCTTGCTCGTCGCAGGGTCGGGCCAGCGACTCGTGATCACCTTGCCACGCGTGTAGAAGTGGATGCCTTCCGGGCCGTAGATGTGGCTGTCGCCGAAGAGGGACGCGTTCCAGCCGCCGAACGAGTAGTAGGCGACCGGCACCGGGATCGGGACGTTGATCCCGACCATGCCGGCCTCGACGTCGAACTGGAACTGGCGGGCGACCCCGCCGTCGCGGGTGAAGATCGCGGTGCCGTTCCCGTACGGGTTGTCGTTGATCAGCTTCAGCGCCTCGTCGTAGGTGCCGACGCGCATGACGCCGAGTACAGGCCCGAAGATCTCGTCGCGGTAGGCGTCCATCTCGGTCGTCAGCTCGTCGAGCAGCGAGACGCCGAGGTAGAACCCGTCGCCGTCCGGCGCGGTCTCACGCCCGTCAGCGAGGACCTTCGCGCCCTGAGCCAAACCGGAGTCGAGATACCCGGCGACCTTGTCACGGTGCTCACGGGTGACGAGCGGGCCCATCTCCGACGCGGGATCCATGCCGTCGCCAACCGTGATCCTGGGGAGTCGCTCCCGGATCGCGGCGACGAGGGGATCGGCCGCGTCGCCGACCGCGACGACGACCGACACCGCCATGCACCGCTCACCGGCCGAGCCGTAGGCCGCGCTGACGGCGGCGTCGGCCGCCATCTCGATATCGGCATCGGGCAGCACGATCATGTGGTTCTTGGCACCGCCGAGCGCCTGCACCCGCTTCCCGTGCCTGGTACCCGTCTCGTAGATGTAGCGCGCGATCGGGGTCGAGCCGACGAAGCTCAGAGCAGCGACGTCGGGATGCTCGAGGAGCGCGTCGACCGCGACCTTGTCTCCGTGGACGACGTTGAAGACGCCATCGGGAAGACCGGCCTCCTTGAGCAACTCGGCCGTGAAGACCGACGCCGACGGATCCTTCTCCGACGGCTTCAACACGAACGTGTTGCCGCACGCGATCGCCGGCGCCCACATCCACATCGGAACCATGGCAGGGAAATTGAACGGCGTGATGCCCGCCACTACACCCACCGGCTGCCGGATCGAGTAGACGTCGACGCCCGTGGAGGCCTGCTCCGAGAACTCGCCCTTCAACAGGGTCGGGATCCCACAGGCGAACTCGATCACCTCGAGACCGCGCGTCACCTCACCCATCGCGTCGGAGAGCACCTTGCCGTGCTCGGCGACCAGGAGCTTCGCGATCTCCTCCTTGTTCTGAAACACGAGCTCGCGGATCCGGAACAGCAGCTCTGCCCGCCGCGCCAACGAAACCGACCGCCACGACACAAACGCCTGCTTCGCACTCTGCACCGCCCGGTCGATCTCCTCCACCGACGCCAGGTCGACGGCGCCGCTCTGGCGGCCGGTTGCCGGGTTGAACACGGGGCTCGTGCGCCCCGACGTCCCCGCAACGGTGGCCCCGTCGATCCAGTGGTGGATCGGTGCAATGCCCGTGTCGTCCATGCCTGTCGTGCGCTCAGCCTGCACCGGTGCGAGTTCCGTCATGTCAGCCTCCTGAAGGTGTGCTCGGAGCGTAGCGAGCGGACGCCGCAGGCGCGTCTCTATCCGTAGGCGCGCTTCAGCGTCATGATCCGGGCATAGCTCGCCTCGAGCGCAGCGCGGGAGATCAGGCCCCGCTCGGCCGTGTCGGCAACACGGTCGAAGGCCACAGCACTCGAGGCCTCGCTTCCTGTCACGAGCAGAAGGTCGACACCCGCTCCGGCAGCGAGGGCCGCGACGGAGGCCAGGGCACGCCCCCTCGTCGCCGCCGCACCGTCGAGCGCATCGCTGATCGTGACGCCGCGGAAGCCGAGATCATCTCGCAGCAGCGACTGCATCTTCGTCGACCAGGGTGCCGGCTTGGCGTCGAGAGCCGGGTAGGTCGCGTTGGAGATCATGACGATCGGCACGCCACCGGCAATTGCAGCCCGAAAGGGCACGAGGTCGGAACCGTCGAGCTCCAGTCGGCTGACGGCGAGCTCGACGGCCGTCCGGTCGGTGTTGCGCGACGCCCGTCCGATCCCTGGGAAGTGCTTCACGGCGGCAGCGACGCGCGCCCCGGCGAGCCCTCCAGCGAACGCGACCGTCGCCCGTGCGACCGCTGCCGGGCTCCCGGCGAACGTCCGCTCCTCGAGCGCCATGAACGACCCCGACCGTGGCACGTCGGCGACCGGGGCGAGATTCACGTTCACGCCCGCCAGCCGGAGCGCCTTCCCGGACGCCAGCCCTTCCGACCGGATCGACCTCGGCTCCAGCCGGCCGAGCGCTTTCGCGCTCGGAAGCGGACCGGCCCACGGGAGGCGGCGCACCTTCCCACCCTCCTGGTCGGTGGCGATCAGTAGTGGCGCGCGTCGCGCCTCACGCGCGGCAGTCTGCAGGGTCGCGGTGAGACGGCGGAGCTGGGCCTGGCCGACGACGTTCGCCCCGAAGAGGATCACGCCGCCGATCTCCCCCCGCCGAACGCGTCCGAGCAGAGCGGGCGAGGGCGTCGTCCCGCTCAGCGCGACCACGAACCGTTGGCCAACGAGCTCGCGCACGGTCGGCGCACCCGCCACACGCGCTGACGAAAGCCGCCCATCCGGCCCGAGCGCTTCGATGCCGTCCGAGACGGCCCCCGGCTGCAGTGCCGACCGGGTCGGCGAAGACGGGGACTCGGACGCAGGAGCTGCGCCGCCCCTCCCGCTCCCGCGAGCTGGGCCGACGACCAGGACGAGGGCGAGGACGAGCCCCAGAAGCACTCCGAGGTGCAGAGGGTCGAGCCACCCGACGCTCCGCCGCCCCACGGCCGCCAGCCCTCCCCGCAGAAGGGTCCCATGGGGGGAAATGCTCCCTGAGCGAACGGTACCCCGGATCATGTGACCTGACTGTGCCGGAAGTGGGACCGGTGTGGGTCGGACGTCAGTCGAGAGTGGGCCGGCAGACACGATCGGCCGATGCCGCAACGCTAGGCCGTGATCCCGGCCTCCAGCAGTGGGCGTCTGGCCCACGCGAACGTCGACGTGTACCTGCCCTGCAGCGGCTGCAACGTGACACCGGCGCTCGACGAGTGGACGAACCAGCCGTTCCCGACATAGATGCCCGTGTGACCGACTTCGGCCGGTTTGGAGCGAGTCCCGCGGCTGCCGAAGAAGAGCACATCCCCGGGGAGCAGGTCGGCGCTGCCGATCCGGGCGGGCTTCTTCACCTCGGCGCTCATCGCGTACGTCGTTCTGCCGCGCAGGATGTCGCCGAGCAGCGGCGCTCCCGCAAACGGCTCCGTCTTGTAGACACGCCACACGAACCCCGAGCAATCGAAGCCGCCCGGAACCGTCACCAGTCCGCCCGGGGCCGTGGCGCTCCAAAGCTTCTGGGTCGACTCGGAGGTGCCCGCCCACACGTACGGGTATCCGACGAAACGGAGAGCGCGCCCGAGCACGGCGCGCTGCCAGTCGTCGAGCTCCGGCGGCGAGAACGTCCGGCTGAGCTGATCGAGCCAGGAGACCTGCGCCTGCCGTGAGCTTCAGCGCCGTCGCCAGCGAGAAGGCGGCCTCGGCCCGGGAGGCTGGCTGGGAAGGCAGCAACTCGAGGTCGTCGGAGCCATACGGATGGTTGAGCCGGAGGCCGAGCAGGCGCGCGACGGTCTCCGTGCCGAGCATCGACGTCGGAACAAGACCCGCGTCACGCGCGGCGACGCGGATTCGCTTCGCCGCGGGCAGCAGCCCGAGCGCGCCCACGATCTGGGCATCGAGCTCGCGCATCGTCACGAGACGTGTCGGATCGGCGGGTACGGCCGCCGACTTCCCCCAGGCGGCGAGCGCGTCCGCCAGCTCTCCGCTGGTCAACGGGTCGGAAGGCCTGAAGCTCGCCGGGTCGTCTCCGAGGATCGCGGCCGCCGTGACAACCCGAATCTGGGGATCTGCCCACGAGAGCGCGACCTTCTTCGCGGGGACGACGGTCGAGGGCGCCAACGGCTGAATCGCCCGAGCGGCACCTGTGGTGAGGCCGAGGGCAAGGAGAACCGTCGAGGCCAGGGCAAGAGCACGCCTCATACCCTCTGTATCGGCCACCAAAGAGCAGGCTTGAGCACCGGACGCGGCAGGCGAGGGTCGCGCGGGTACATTTGGGCGCATGATTCGCCTGGTTACCCTCACGTGCCTCGTCGGCGCGATCGCCTTCGCAGGCGCCGCGCTCGCGGCAGCGCCGCAGCAGGCACCGGCGACGGTGGGTCCGACGGTGACGGGCGGCAAGGCATCGCTCGCAGCGCTCCGCGGCAAGCCGGTGTTCGTCAACGTCTGGTCGTCCTGGTGAAGCACGTGTCAGGGCGAGGCGGGTGCCTACGCGCGTTGGGTGAAGCAGCAGGGCGCTGCGTACCACTTCCTCGGCCTGAACGCGGCTGACACGAACGCGCGGGCTCGCTCCTTCCTGAAGCGGTACGGGTGGACGTGGCCGTCGATCTCCGATCCACAGAGAACGCTGGCACGCCGGTTCGGGGCCACGTACCAGCCGGCCGTCATCCTGGTCGACGCCAAGGGCAGGTATGTCGCGGGCTTCCAGGGTGCCGGCACCCCGGCCCTGTGGAACGCGCTGAAGCGCAAGCTCCGGACACAGTGACCCTGCTCGCCGGTCGAAGAATCAGCAAGTCGTTCGGTTCGCGCCTCGTCCTCGACAGCGCCGACCTGTCGGTCGAGCCGCAGGCCCGAATCGGTGTCGTGGGGCCGAACGGCAGCGGCAAGTCGACGCTCCTGAAGATCCTCGCGGGCCAGGAGACCCCCGACGGCGGCGAGGTCTCTCGCCGTCGCGGAGCCCGGGTCGCGTACCTCGACCAGCACCCGGCCGGCGACTCGAGGACGGCGCTCGAGACCGTTCTCGCGGCACGACCCGATCTCGCCGAGCTGGAGAGCGAGCTCGTGGCGCTCGCGGACGAACTGGGCAGCGGCGAGGTGATCGCCGATCTCGGTCGGATGACCCGCATCCTCGCCCGCCAGGAGGAGACGCTCGAACGGTTCGAGGCGGCCGGCGGACCGAGCGCCGAGGGTCGCGCCCGCGCGGCTCTCCTCGAGATCGGGCTCACGACCGACGAGCTCGTCCTCCCGACCCGCACTCTGTCGGGAGGACAACGCAAGCTGATCGCGCTCGCGGCCTGCCTCGAGCAGCAGCCGGACGTGCTCTTGCTCGACGAGCCCGAGGCCCACCTCGACAACGACGGACGCGCCCGCGTCGAGCTGCTCGCCCGCCGCTTCGACGGCGCCATCGTCGCCGTCTCGCACGACCGCTACCTCCTCGACGAGATCGTCGACCAGATCGCCTCGCTCGACCGCGGCCGGATCCGGCTCTGGCCCGGGAACTACTCGGCCTACACGCTCGAGCGCGAGCTCGAGCTCCAGCGCCAGCAACAGGCGTATGTGACGCAGCAGAAGGAGATCGAGCGGCTCGAGGCGGCGATCGCGCGCTTCAAGCTCTGGGCCTCCTGGGTGCCCGACAAGCGGAACATTCGCCAGGCCAACAACAAGCAGCGGCAGATCGACCGCATGGACGCGGTCGATCGACCGGCCCTCGAACGCCGCAAGATCGCTCTCCGGCTCCGGCCGACGGCGCGAGGCGGGCAGCGTGTCTTCGAGCTGCGCTCGGTGAGCGTCACGTTCGGCGACGATGCAGTGCTCCGGGAGGTCGACCTCGAGGTCGTACACGGCGAGCGGGTCGGCGTGGTCGGGCGGAACGGCGCCGGGAAGTCGGTTCTGCTCAAGACCCTGGTCGGCGAGATCACGCCCACCTCGGGAGAGGTCTGGGTCGGCCCGTCGATCTCGATCGGCTACTTGGCCCAGGAGCAGGACACGCTCGATCCTGCCTCGACCCCGCTCGACACCATCCGCCGCGCCGTGCCCGTCTCCGAGGCCGATGCCGTCTCGCTCCTGATGAAGTTCCTGTTCCCCTACGAGCAGGTCCGCCGGGCGAACCACCTGCTCTCGGGCGGGGAGCGCACGCGACTTCAGCTGCTCCTGTTGATGCTGGCGCGACCCAACCTCCTCGTCCTCGACGAGCCAACCAATCATCTCGACATCGAATCCGTCGAGGTGCTCGAAACGGCGATCGAGGAGTACACCGGCACGGTCGTGGCCATCTCGCACGATCGCTACTTCCTCGATCGCGTCGCCGATCGCATCGTCGAGGTCGACGGCAGCGTCCGCGCCACCGACGGTGGCTACTCGGCCTGGCTCGAGCGCAAGTCGGCTGCGACGGGCTGACGAGACGATGGCGGAGGACGGGCTCCGAGTCGCGATCCGTGCCGCCGAGGACGCCGAGCCGCCCGAGCAGTGGGCGCTGCTCTGCTTCCTCGCCGGCCGCGACCTCACGGTCGACGAGAACGAGCTGAACGGTGCGCTCCGGCGCTCCGAGCTGCTGCTCGCGGCCGGCGGCGATCCGCGGCGCCGACTCGAGCCCTTCGGGCGGGCGGTCACCGCCCTCGCCCGGGAGCTCGACGACCCGACCCTGCGCTCACAGCTCGCCGCCGGCCTCGTCGCGCTCACAGCCGAAGTCGGCGGTCTGCGCGGGGCAACCGAGGCGCTGCGGCTCCTACTCGAGGACACCGATCTCGCGTGGCAGTGCTACGCGATGGCGCTCCTCGCCGAGGAGCTTGCCGCCGAGGACTGAGGCGAGCCCAGGGCGAGGCTTACGCCTCGCCCTACGCGCCGACGGCAGCTGCGCGATCGAGGTGCAGGTCGCCACTCACGGTGCGAACGCGTACCTCGTGGACGAGACCGGCGGAATCGGCCGGTCGCGCATCGTCGAGGCCGAGCTCCGACCGCATCGTGCCGCTGACCGAGCCTGCGTCGATGTAGAGCCGCTCGCCCGGCCTGATCGCGAGGTGCACATCGCCGGAGACCGCTTGGATCCGCATGTCACCGCCTCCCGCCGCGCTCACCCGTACGTCGCCGGAGACGGTCGTCACGGCGAGGCCGGCCGCAGCCTCCCCGATCGAGAGGTCTCCCGAGACGAGATTGGCCGACAGGGGGCCGAGGCAGCGGCGGACCGTCACATCGCCGGAGGCGGTGCGCGCCGTCAGCGTCGTCTCGACGTCCCGAACGCGCACGTCTCCGCTGGCCGTGTCGACCTCCAGGGCACCCACGTTCTCGAGCGTGACGTCGCCGGACGCGGTCTTCGCGTCGACCTCGCCGAGCGGGCCGGTTCCATCGAGATCCGCCGAGCTCGCCCGGAGCGTGAGATCGCTCCCCACGGGGCAGCGCACCCGAACCCCGACCTTCGCGCCCCGTCCGATCATGAGACCGGTGCTCTTCGCAACCTGCACGACGACCTCGTGCCCCGCTCCGCGGTCCGTCATCTCGACGCGAGCCTCAGCGATCGCCTTACGCGTCACCTCGTTGTCGCGGAGTGGTACGAGCTCGACCTCGACGCCGGGCCGATCGGCCGCCTCGACGGTGACCTCGCCGCCCGAGAGCGTCACGCGCAACGCGACGTGGCCCGTGGTCTCGAACGCGGTCACGACCGTGCCTCGGGACGGGGCTGCGGCCGGCGAACGACACGAACACCGTCGGGGCGATGTCGCGGCGGCCGCTGGTTGTCGTCGCCGGGAAGCTCAACGCTGCCGAACAGTGAGGGATAGATGGTCATGGCGTGCTCCTCTCTCTAGGTCTGGGCGAAGCCCTGAAGGCGGTTCCCGCTGCGCGTCCGGCCCCGCTGCGGCTCGAGGGCGCGGGCGAGCGCCCTGACGATCCAGGCATTGGCCGAGACTCCTTCGCCGCTCGCGACGACCTCGACCTGCACCTTCAGCGCCTCCGGGAGCCGAAGGGTGATGCGGGCGCTGAGATCGTCGCCGGGCGCCGGCGGCGCCTCCGGCTGGCCGGCGCCGTCCTCGACGAGAACGAGCTCGGGATCGCGACCCGCCAGGCGGACCTCCACGTGCCCCGAGGCGAGTTGGTCGTTGAGCGCCAGCGTCGCCTCGGTGAGGACGTCGAGGAGCCGAAGCTGGAGCGACGAGCCGACGGCCGCGGCGAGGCGCTCGCCGGCGACGGCCGAAGCCTCGTCACCAAGTGCGGCGGCTGCCGCGAGGTCGGACTGGATGGCCTGAACGTGTCGTTCGATGTCCATGTGACGAGTATATGACATCATAATGATGTCTGTCAAGTGCCTACTCGAAGTCACAGCGATGTCTCAGCCTGAAGGGCTGGTAGAGTGCGCTGTCCTGCCGCCTCGGAGCCTCGTTTCCGGGCGGTTT
The DNA here is from genome assembly GCA_963792455.1 of uncultured Thermoleophilia bacterium. Lineage (GTDB taxonomy): Bacteria > Actinomycetota > Thermoleophilia > Gaiellales > Gaiellaceae > Gaiella. Next base: position 248,172 of record CAWBWA010000010.1, on the reverse strand, counting down.
GCCGCTCGCCCCGTGAGGCCGAAGCGGCTGTCGATGCCCCGCCGATCGCGTGCTGTACCCGGCACGCAGCCAGGAGACTCCACCGCGCGTGCAACATGTCGACCCATCCGATCTCAAGCTCTGGCCGACCCTGCGCCACCTGTACCCGCTCTGGCGGGCCCAGTGGCGCCTGGTCCTGATCGGCCTCTCCTGCGCGCTCGTCTTCACCGGGCTCTCGCTCGCGATCCCGATCCTGATCCAGCGAACGATCGACAACGCGATCGACGGCGGCGACACGTCGCTCCTCCTCCCCTACCTCGGCCTGATCACGCTGATCGCGGCGGCTCGCTTCGGCGTCAACTTCACCCGCCGCTACGCGACCGCCCGGATCGGGATCGCCGTCGAGGCGCGGCTGCGCGGGATGATGTACGACGCCTATCTCCGGTTTCCCCGTGCGTTCTACGACCGCCACGCCACCGGAGAGGTGATCTCGCGGGCCACGAACGACATCTACCCCGTGCGCTACTTCATCGGCTGGGGCGTCGTCCAGGCGCTCCAGAGCGCGATGATGCTGATCGGCGCCGCCATCGTGCTCGTGTCGGTGAACGCTCGGCTGACGCTGTACGCCGCGCTCGTGATGCCGGCGATCGCAGTCCTGACCTACGCATTCGCGCACAAGGTGTTCCCCATCTCGCGGGTCGTGCAGGCGAAGAAGGGGCACCTGACGGAGGCCACCGACGAGGCCGTCGTGGGGATCGAGATGGTGCAGGCGTTCGGCCGCGAGGACGACGTCCGCGAGCGCTTCGGCGGGCGCGCCGAGGCCGTGCGTGACGAGACGATGCGGCAGGCCGGGATCGAGGCGCGCTTCCTGCCCGGTCTGATCTTCCTGCCCTCGCTCGGCATCGCCGCCGTCCTCTACTTCGGCGGCCGCGACGCGATCGACGGCACGCTGACGATCGGCGAGTTCACGCTCTTCATCACGCTGCTGCTGCAGCTCGTCTGGCCGCTCGAGGCGCTCGGCTGGATCATCAACCTGGGCCAGCGGGCGACAGCGGCCGCGGCGCGCTCCTTCGCCTGGCTCGACTCGATCGAGCCGCTCCCCGAGCCCGCGCAGCCGGTTCGTCTTCCGGACGGGCCGTTGCCGATCCGGATGGAAGACGTCCACTTCAGCTACGGGGTCGGTAGCGAGGTGCTGTCGGGCGTCGACCTCGAGGTGTCACCCGGCGAGATCGTCGCCGTCTGCGGCGCCACGGGTGCCGGGAAGACGTCGCTCCTCAACCTCCTGCCGCGCTTCTACGACCCGACCTCGGGCCGCGTGCTGATCGGAGGCGTCGACAGCCGCGACGTGGCGCTCGCCGACCTGCGGCGGTCGGTCGCTCTCGTGACCCAGAAGCCCGTCCTGTTCTCGGTACCGCTGCGCGACAACCTGCTCGCCGCGCGCCCAGACGCCGACTGGGTGGACGTGCTGGCAGCGTGCGAGGCGGCCGGGGTGGCGACCTTCGTCGACGGCCTGCCCGACGGCTACGACACCCTGATCGGCGAGCGCGGTGTCAACCTCTCGGGTGGGCAGCGTCAGCGCGTTGCACTCGCCCGCGCCCTCATCGCCGAGGCTCGCGTGATCGTGCTGGACGACCCGATGTCGGCCGTCGACACCGAGACCGAGCGCCACCTCGTGGCGACGCTCCGCCCCGCCGTGGCGGGACGCACCGTGCTGATCGCCGGCCAGCGCCTCTCGACGATCCTCGTCGCGGATCGCGCGATCGTCCTCCAGGACGGCCGCGTGGTCGAGAGCGGGTTGCCGCGGGACCTGATCCGCCTCGGCGGACCGTTCACCGCGCTCTTCGGGGACGAGGCCCTTGCCGCATAGGCACCGCACCGGTCTCTCCCGGCTCGGGCGCTACACCGTGGGCCGCCGCAGGCGGATCGGCTTCGTCATGGTCCTGGCCGCGATCTTCGCGGCAGCTCCGGTCCTCGGCTGGATGATCGTCGGCGATGCGATCGACAACGGCATCAAGGCGTCGGACCCGACCCGGCTGACGCTGGATGTCGTGCTCTATATCGCGGTCGGCCTGACGGCGTGGATCCTCGGCACGACGACATGGCTGATGCTGGCCGGCATCGGGCAGCAGATCGTGCTGGACCTTCGCCGCGACCTCTTCGAGCACCTGACGTCGCTGTCGCTGCGGTACTTCTCCCAGCAGAAGGCCGGCTGGATCATCGCCCGCCTGACGAGTGACGTCGACGCCCTCTCGGATGTCCTGAACCAGGGCTTGACGACGCTCGTGGTCAACTCGATGACGCTCGTGGCCGCCGTCGGTGGGTTGTTCCTGCTCGACTGGCGCCTGGGCGTGGTGGCGCTCGTCGTCCTGCCGCCGGGAATCGTCGTGACGCGGTGGTTCCAGACCACCTCGCACGTGGCCTTCGCGGACGTGCGCACGCGGATCGCTGCCGTCACCGCGCAACTGGCGGAGTCCGTCTCGGGCATGGCCGTCGTCCAGGCGTTCGGGCGCGAACGCGCTTTCCAGCGCGAGTTCGGCGACCTCAACGAGGCGAACCGGGTCTCGAACGTCTACGCCCAGAAGCTGTCGTCGTTCTTCTTCCCCGCGATCGAGTTCCTCGGTGTCATCGCGGTCGTCATGGTGCTCTTCACCGGCGCCAAGCTGATCGACGGCGGCTCGCTCGAGATCGGCACCCTCGTTGCGGCGATCGGGATGCTGCAGCTCGTCTTCCAGCCGCTGCAGGAGTTGTCGGAGCTCTACGGGCAGGTGCAGGCGGCAAGTGCCGCAATGACCAAGATCTCGACGGTGCTCGACGCCGAGCACGACATCACCGACAAGCACGGCGCACCCGAGATCGGCCGAATCGCAGGCCACCTGCAGCTCGACGGTGTCGTCTTCGCCTACGGCGACGAGCCGGTCCTCCACGGGATCTCGCTCGACGTGCCCGAAGGGGGCTGCATTGCCCTGGTTGGAGAGTCGGGCGGCGGCAAGTCGACGACGGCGAAGTTGATCGCTCGCTTCTACGACCCGCTCGAGGGTGCAGTCCGCATCGACGGGACGGATCTCCGCGACGTGCAGCTGAGGTCGATCCGGCGCCAGCTCGGCGTCGTGCTCCAGGATCCGTTCCTGTTCAGCGGCACGATCGCCGACAACATCCGGTTCGGCCGCCCCGAGGCAACCGACGAGGAGGTCGCCGAAGCGGCGCATGCGATCGGCGTCGACCGGATCACGGCCCGGTTCGAGGGCGGGCTCGACCACGTCGTCAGGGAGGGCGGCTCCGGGCTCTCCGCGGGCGAACGACAGCTGATCTCGATTGCCCGCGCGTTGCTCGCAGACCCACGCATCCTGATCCTGGACGAGGCGACCTCCAACATCGATCGCCCGAGCGAGGTTCTGATCGAGCAGGCGTTCGACACGCTGCTCCGGGGACGAACCTCCGTGATCATCGCACACCGGCTCGCCACCGTACGCCGCGCCGACGAAATCCTCGTGATCGAGAAGGGCCGCGTCACGCAACGCGGCAGCGAGGCGGAGCTGCTCGCCGAGGACGGTCCGTTCCGTCGGCTGGCCGAGACGATGCACGGCCCCCCAATCCGCGACGTCGCCTGAGCGAGGGGGCCGGCGCGCGAACCCGGGGATCAGCGCGGCGTCAGAGCCTGCCGTCGAGTCAGAGCACGAAGACGTCGTCGCGCATGATCGGTGTGGCGCGACCGTCGCGGTCGAGCCCGTCGACGTCGACCTCGGGACCGCCGATCATGAAGTCCGTGTGCATCCGCGGCGAGACGTTGACGCCCATCGCGAGCAGCTCGTCGCGCGTGAGCCCGTCGGTCCCCTCGACTGCCATCGGCAGGCCGTTGCCATAGGCGATGTGGCACGTCGCGTTCTCGTCGAAGAGGGTGTTCGAGAACACGAGCCCGGTCTTCTTCACTGCCGAGCTGCCGTCGACGAGGGCGACCTCGCCGAGGAACGCGGCCTGCTCGTCGGCCTCGAGTTGCCCGCGGACGAGGTCGGCGCCCTGTGAGGCTCGAACGTCGACGACCCGGCCATGCTCGAAGCGCAGCTCGAGATCACGGACGGTCGTGCCGGCGACCGCCAGCGGGTACGTCGACCGGACGATGCCCTCGCTGCGGCGCAGATCCGGTGAAGTGAACACTTCCTCGGTCGGGAGGTTGGGGATGTGCTCGATCCCACCCGCGGTCGTGAACGCTGCGCACATCCAGCGGGATGCCGAAAGGAGCCCGACCGTCAGGTCTGTGCCGGGCCCGCGGAACCGGACGGCATCGAAACCGTGGCCGTTCAACGTCGCCGCTCGCTTCTTGAGGTTCGCGTCGTGCTCCCGCCAGGCGGCCACCGGATCGTCGGCATCGAGGCGCGTTGCCGTCGCGACGGCTCCCCAGAGCCGTTCGAGATCCGGCTCCCCGAAGACCGTCTGCGCCCAGCCCTCGTTGGGCGCCGCCACGATGACCCAGTTGATCAGGCGCTCGGAGACCAACGGAATGTAGACGGCGCGGAGATCGGTCGGCTCGGACCGCGCCACGAGCAGCGGGTCGAGATCGCTGAGGAGCTCCGCGTCGGCGTCTCCCGTGAGATGGATCACCGCGGGTCGCTCGTCGCGCCAGCGCGCTGTCGCATCGAGCAGGAACTGCGGGCTCTGGCCGAGCATCGCCTCGGGGCCGAGCTCGATCGCGGCACGACGGACGTGCTGATCCCCGTAGCGAACGGTGACACGCGTCGCACCCGCGCGGTAGGCCTCACGGGTCACGGCACGCACGATCGCCGCATGCTCGACCAGGCCGGTAACCACGACCTCCTGCCCGGGCTGGACGTTCGCCCCGACCCTGACGGCGAGCTCTGCGTAGCGGCGCAGCCGCTCGTCCGCGTCCAGGGGTAGCGGGATCTCGCTCACCATCGACGGAACCGGGAGGGCGCGGCGCAACGCTGCATGCGACGGCTCCTCACCGGCGTTGGCGCTACTCGCCCCAGTCGAAGTCGCGCGAGCGACCCCAGAGATCGCCGTCGAGCGCCGGCCCTTCGGGGCTCACGGCCTCCTCGACGGTGTCCTCGCCAGGCCAGGGCAACGCGAGGGAGTGCAGCTCAACGGCCGGCTCGCCGTCGAGGGTCTCCTCGATGCGTGCCTGCTCCTCGGACTTGAACAGCGGGTGGTTCTCGAACGGATCCTCGATCTGGTAGTGGTCGAGTGGCATGTCACCGTCGAGCTCTGCGTTTTGCTTCTTCAGCTCGAGATGATCCTGAATGACGCTGGCAAAAGGTGATGCGACGGGTTCCGATGCGGTGTCAACCGGCATAGAGCCTCCTGGCTCGGGGACGGGTTCTGGTGCTACGGCTTCTGGCGCCACGTGAAATCTTAGCCGATGCGGATTCCCTGGCAAGCCGTGACGCCCTCGGCGCGACCTGGCAGGTATGTGTCACCATGCACCGAGATGCCACGCCTGATCCCGAACAACCCCGTGGCTGCAGGGCTCTTCGCCTACACCATGTGGCGCAAGCTTCCGCCCGCGCAGCGCCGTCTGCTGCTCGAGGCGGCCCGGACCCACGGCCCTCGGGTGGCGGCAGCAGCTGCGGCGGCTGCGAAGGCCCGCAAGAAACCCTGACGGCTCGGGCCGGCAACGAGTGCGGCCGCTCACAGCGTTTGACGCGAAGCCCGACGCCGGCAGCTCCTGCCGCACTAGACGCCGAGCGCGACGCGCACGATGCGGTCCTGCTCGAGCTGGTGCGCGGTCGGGTACCCCTCGCTCGGGGAGGCCCGCCACGAGCGCCCGACGTACGTGACGCCGTCCACGGACGAGCTCGAGCGGGCAGCGTCGTCGAGCCGATGCCGAATCGACCGCCAGGCCCCCATGTTCTGCGGTTCCTCCTGCGCCCAGACGATCTCCTCGACGCGCGGCAGACCCGAGATCAGCGCGGCGACCGCGTCGACCGGGAACGGGTAGAGCTGCTCCAGCCGGGCCACCGCGACGTCCGTCGCACCGGGACGTGCGCCGTGGCCGATGATGTCGTAATAGACCTTGCCGCTGCAGAGGACGAGCCGGCGCACATCCGCTCCGACGCTCGGTTCGGGGATCACCGGCTGGAACGAACCGGTCGCGAGATCCTCCAGCGTCGACGAGGCGTGCTTGAGGCGGAGCAGCCCCTTCGGTGTCATCACGACGAGCGGGCGGGCCGTCGCGTCGAGGGCCTGGCGACGGACGAGGTGGAAGAACTGTGCCGCCGTGGTGCAATTCGCGATCCGGATGTTGTCCTGGGCGCCTTGCTGGAGGAACCGCTCGAGCCGGGCACTCGAGTGCTCGGGCCCGTTGCCCTCGTAGCCGTGAGGGAGCAGCAGGGTGAGCCGTGAGGTCTGACCCCACTTCGACCGGCCGGCGACGAGGAACTGGTCGATCACGATCTGGGCGCCGTTGACGAAGTCGCCGAACTGCGCCTCCCAGAGCACGAGCGCGTCCGGTGCTGCCACCGAGTAGCCGTACTCGAAGCCGAGCGCAGCATACTCGGAGAGCGGCGAGTTGTAGACCTCGAAGGAGGCGCTGGCCCCCGGCAGGTGCTGGATCGGCGCGTACGTCTCTCCGGTGTACGGATCGTGGAACATGAGGTGCCGGTGGGCGAAGGTGCCGCGCTCGGCGTCCTGACCCGAGAGGCGCACGGGAATGCCGTCCTCGAGCAAGGAGGCGTAGGCGAGGGCCTCCGCCTGACCCCAGTCGATGCCGCCGCCCTCGATCGTCTCGTGGCGCCGTTCGAGCTGCTTCGCGAGCTTCGCATTGACCGTGAACCCGGCCGGCACCGACAGCAGCTGCTCGTTCAGCGAGCGCAGGCGGTCGGCGGCCACCGCGGTGACAACCGCGTCGCCCGTCGTCGCCGCCGACATGGGCTCGCCGCCGGCGGGGGGTGACGGGAGAGAACGGCCGATCGCCGTCCGAAGCTGCTCGTGTGCGGCGCGAAGCGTCGACGTCACGTCGGCGACGTATTGCTCGGCTCCCTCCGCCGTGATCACCCCCTCCTCGACCAGCCGCGAGGCGTAGACCGCCCGAACGGTGGGCTGCCTCTGGATGCGCTCGACCATCAGCGGTTGCGTGTACGACGCGTCGTCCTGCTCGTTGTGGCCGAAGCGGCGATACCCGACGAGGTCGATCACGAAGTCGTGGCCGAACTCCATCCGGTAGGCGAGCGCGAGCCTGACGGCGGACAGGGCCGCTTCGGGGTCGTCCGCGTTGACGTGCACGATCGGCACGTCGAACCCCTTCGCGAGGTCGCTCGAGTACCGTGTCGAGCGGCTCTCGGCTGGATCGGTGGTGTACCCGACCTGGTTGTTCGTGATCACGTGCAAGGTTCCGCCCGTCGAGTACCCCTCGAGCGACTGGAGGTTGAGGGTCTCTGCGACGACGCCCTGCCCGGGAAACGCGGCATCCCCGTGGATCAGCACGGGCAACGCAACCGAGGGGTCGTGGGTGGCCGCACCCGCGGAACGGTCGGTTTGCTCTGCCCGCGCGCGTCCCTCGACGACGGGGTCGGCGGCCTCGAGGTGGCTCGGGTTGGGGACGATCGTGACGTCGATCTCGCCTGCCGCCGTGACCTTCGTTCCCGAGGCCGGCAGGTGGTACTTGACATCTCCCGTGCCTCCTTCGGGATCGACGACGAGCGCGTCGATCGAGCGCTCGCCCTCGAACTCGCGCAGGATCGACTGGTACGACCGGCCGACCGTGTGGACGAGGGCGTTGAGCCGGCCGCGGTGTGCCATCCCGATCACGACCTCGTGCGCGCCCCCGGCGGCCGCCAGGGAGATCGTCTCGTCGAGCATCGGCACGAGCGACTCGAGGCCCTCGAGCGAGAACTGCTTCTGGCCGAGGAACGAGCGGCGCAGATACTGCTCGAACCCCTCCGCCTGCGAGAGGCGATGAAGCAGTGACCGGCGCTCCTCCTCGCCGAGGGGCTGGCGGAAGCGACCCGACTCGATCGCCTGGCGAAGCCACACGCGCTCGGCGTGGTCGGAGATGTGCTCGATCTCGTAGGCGATCGAGCCCGTATAGACGGCCCGGAGGAGCGGCAGCGCCTCGAGCAGCGTGTCACCCCCGACGTAGAGGCGGAGCAGCGACGCCGGGATACGGGCCTGGAGCTCGGGGGTGAGCGACGGCACGAGGCGCGACTCGTCGAGGGCCGGGTCGCCCATGGGCTCGGAACCAAGAGGGTCGAGCCGGGCGGCGAGGTGACCGTGCATCCGGTAGGCCTTGACGAGCGCCATAGCCGCCGCCACGGCCCCGAGGAGCGTCTCGTCGACGTGCTCGACGTCTGACGGAGCAACGTCCCTCCCGGGTGCAGCAGGAAGCTCGTCTGGGACGATCGCGGCCGCCGGCTTCGATGGCGCAGGCAGCTCGTCCGGGACAGCCGCCGGCTCATCGGTCGCGCTCGATGGGAGCGCGGGGGCCACTGCGGTTGCCGCAACGGGCACGGCGCTCGACGGCGCCGTCGGCGGCGCACCGTTCGGCCGCTCCTGCAGAAGGCTTGCGAGGCCGGGCAGCGCGCCGACGAACGCGTCGGGGTCGCGTTCGAACAGCTCGCGCCATTCGTTCGGCACGCTCGCGGGGGCGTCGAGATACGCCTCGAGCATCTGGGCGACATACCCGGCGTTGAGGCCGCTCGGATCGACTCTGGTCATGCGAGGTGTTGTACCGGTCCCGACGGACGCGGCACGCCAGGAGCTAGATCAGGGGGTTCTCGGTCAGCACGACGATCGTCATGCCGACCACCCAGGCGAACATCGCGAAGAGGGCTGCCTTGAGGGCGAGAGACTGGTAGCGACCGCTCAGCCGCGCCGCCACGAGAGCGAGGATGATCGCCACGAACGCCGTCCGGGCGGGTCTCGCGTCGAGCTCCAGGATCAGGCCGAGTCCCATGGCGAGGGCCGAGAGCACGATGGATCCGACGGCGAGGAAGCCGGCAACGACATCGGCCGGAGAGTGGCGCTCCGAACGGGTTTCGAGGGTGCTCACGCGCGCATCCCTTCTCTCTGCGACTGCGGCGTGGCGCCGCCACGGCCGGGAACGTGTGGTCGGGTCGGCCGTCGTCGTCCCGCTCGCCGACGCCTCGGAGGCGCGCCCGCCGGCGGCGTGTCTGCCACCACTGCCACCCCCGCGAGCTCGGGAGGTGACGGCTCGGCCTTGATCGCCCACCAGACGACGACGCAGAGGTAGACGATCGGAATCTTGAGGACCAGCAGCATGAAGACGATCTCCAAGGCCATGGGGCGTCAGTCTACGCGATCGGCCCTGCCGGCGGCGCGATGTCGGACGAGGACGGCCGCGGCAAGATTGGCCAGGCCACCGACGAGCGCCAGAACGACGACCCCGGGGCCGAAGGTCGTGACGATCGCATCTGTTTCCTTGCCGACCGTGACGAACACGAGCGGCCCAAGGGTGACGTCGAGCGTGCGGCCTCCGGCCTGGGCCGTGAGCGCGAGCGTGGTCAGCAGTGCGTATCCGAGGGCACCGACGGCGAGCGCTCCCAGGAGAAACGGCTTCAGAGCCCGCATGCCACCCTCCCGTCGCCGCCCACGACGGTGAGCGCCAGGGCATGCGCAACCAGCGGGCAGCCGGCGATCGCAAGAGCCGGCGCGACGACGATCGACCCGGCGGCGACGAGCCCGATGCCCAGACCGGCGGCCGCCAGCGGACCGGCCAGAGCGACGATCGAGCGGCGTGACGGACTGACAGCCGCGTGAAGGACGTATGTCCGACGACCACGCGTGACGAGAGCGCTCGGAACACCGCGAAGTGATGCCGCATGTGCCGCCTCGTGGAAGCCGAGCCCGACACCCGTGCCGAGCCCGAGCGTGAGAGGGACGATGAGCCCGGAGGCTCCGGCGAGCAACGAGAGCTGGGTGGCAACGGCCATTCCGACGCCCGCGACCACGCTCACACGGGCGCTGATCGCCGCGAGGCAGCTGCCGAACGCCCGCCGGACGGTGCGGGTATCGATCGCGCGCCGGCGCGTGGCGACCGCCGGTAGCGCACCCCCCGGCGCGAGCCGTGCCGCCAGCCGGATCCAGTCGGCCAGGCGCCTCGAGCGCGACACTCCGCTCTCGATGTTGACGAGAGCGAGTGCGTTCAGGTTCCAGGCGAACCGCAACACGTCCGCACGCGCGACCTCGTCGGAGAGCGAGAAGACGTCGGCGAACTCCTCCACGATCAGGCCCACGGGATCACCCGTGCGGGCGAGAACGAATACCCCGCTCGCGTTGAGCGGCCACGAGTCACCGCGCACGGCATCGGTCAGCCGCCCGTGCTCGACGGTGACACCGGGAGCGAGGGAGAGCGTGTCACGTGCGGCGATCATGCCCGTGTCCTCCCGAGTCGGCGACCAAGCCCATGGAGCGCCACTCCGGCGGACGCACCGCAGACCAGTGCGACGACGACGATGTCGGGAACGCCGAGGGAGACGAGCCGGGGGGCAGCGAGTCCCACGAGAAGCGATGTTGCGATCGCGATGCCGGCGAAGACGGCGAACGTCGCCAACTGGTCACCGACCCCCTCGCCTCTCCACGGCACGATGCAACCGGCCAGGAGCGCGGCCGCAGATCCGACGACCACGAACGCGGTCACGATCCCGAGCGCGCTCCAGGAAACGCCCGAGACGATGGCTGCAACGCAACCCACAAGGGCCACCGGAAGGGCCGACCCGACCAGGCCGGCGAGCCCGGCAGCACCCACGATCGCGCGCCGGTCGCGTGGGCCCGCCCGCCAGAGCCAGCTGCCGTCGAGGAGGAGCCCACCGAGGGCGAGCGGGCACAGAACCGCACCGAGGAGCGCCGTCGTCGTCGCGAGCAGAAAGGCGCTCGGCGACGGCGCCTCCTCGACGATCGCGATCGCGATCCCGGCGGCGCCGAAGCCGACCGCTCCGGCCGCCGCGAGGCGCACGTCGCTCCTCCGCGCCAGGAGCGCCGCCAGCGCCGTTGGAACGGGGAGCTGTCCGGTGGGAACGAGCCTCCCGACCCGTCTGGGTCTCCGCGGCCCGCGGCTCCACCCGGGTGGCGGCGAGCTCGACCCACGAGAGCGCGAGTGCAACACCGACGCCACCCGCGACAGCGAGGGCGAGCAAGGAAGACCCGGCTCCGCGAAGCGCTGTCGCGACAGGAGCGAGTGGCCCGAGCGGGCCTGCACCCAGGCCTGTGCCGATCGCTGCCCATGCGAGGGCTCCACCGGCGATTCCGAGCGGGCGTCGGCGCTTACCGCGGACGACGGCCACTCCACCTTCGGCCACGACGGCCCCCGCCGGGACGGCGGCGACGATCGCGGTCGCCAGTGCAACGCCGGCCACCGGGCCGCCGGGCAACTCGAGCGCGATGGCGACACAGGCCGCGAGGAGCGACGGGAGCACCGTGACGGCGCCGACCGCCCCTGGGACGATCAGGCCCGCTACGACGGCAACGCGCCGGCTGCACGGGCCCGCCGCGATCTGGCGTCCGAGGGCAGAGACACCAGGGAGCGAGACAGCGAGCGCCGCGCCGCCCACGGCCGCCGCCAGCACGGGGCCGAGGACGATGGCCGCCGAAACACCGTCCGCGCCCGTCATACCTGCGAGTTCGGTGCCGACAGCCCGACCAACGCGGACGAGGGCGAACGGTGCCAGCAGGACGACGAGTCCGACGATTGCCGCCGGTAACGGCGCCTCGGCAACGATCGACCGCAACCGCCGCAGGTGGCATCGCACAACGGCCTCAGAGAGCGTCGAACGCATTTCTGACCCTTTCGCGAAGCCCGCTGTCCCCGAGTGCGGCGAGGAAGACGCCCTCCAGCGTGGAGGCGGAATGACGCGCGCGCAGTGCACCGGGCTCGCCTCGGTCGATCACGACGCCGCGATCGAGCAGCACGATCTCGTCGCAGACAGACCCTGCGAAGTGGAGATCCTGGGTGGCGAGCAGCACGCCGCAGCCACGGTTCGCGAGCATCGCCACGGCCTCGCTGAGGACCACGACCGCCTCGGGGTCGAGTGTCGCGGTGGCCTCGTCGACGAGGACGAGGGGCGTGGCGAGCGAGAGGGCGGCAACCGCGCTCGCCTGGCGACGAAGGCCCCGAGAGAGGCTCCCGAGTTGCTGGTCTCGACGGCCGCCAAGGCCGAACGCGGTCGTGAGCACCCGGGCCCGGCCCGCCGCGCTCTCGTCTGCGCCCCAGAGGGCGTGCACGAGAGCGACCAGCTCCGCCACCGTCAGCTCGTCGAAGCCCGTGGGCTCGTCCGGGACGAGGGCGGTGGCCGCGCGGGCCGCACGGGAGCCCGCCGGGAGCCCGGCGACCCGGATCGACCCCTCATCGACCGAGAGCAGGCCCGCCGCAGCGTGGAGAAGCGTCGTCTTGCCCGATCCGTTCGGCCCCACGAGCCCGACGACGGTGCCGGCGTCGACGCGGAGGTCGACGCCGGCAAGAGCCGTCGCCGCGCCGAAGCGCTTGCAGATGCCCTCTGCCGACAGTGCGGCGCGCGCCAGGACGGGAGGGCGGCCCGTGGCCGCCCTCCCGTCGGTCGCGCACCTAGCTGCTACGGCAGACAACCTTGAACCCCGTCCAGCCGAACGAGATCTCGGCACTGCCGCCGCCGCGGCGGCACCACGTCGCCCAGGCGAGCGCGACGGCGTAGGCGAAGCCCACGACCACGACCCACCAGACGACGTCCTCGGTCTCGGCCGGCTCGCCGGCGAAGGCGAGCGCCGGTGGCGCATACGGTCCCGCGAGCGCGAGTGCTGATTCCATGTTCCCTCCTTCGAATGCGTTGGTTGACGCCACTCACGCTAGGGAGGCAACACGCGCGCGTGTGTGCCGGCTTCGTGTCGAAAGTGTGCCCCGGCGCACCGTCACTTACAGACCCCTCACAGCCCTCCCGGTACCGTTGGGGCGAAACCAGCTCTCAAGGAGGAAGCCCGTGCGTCACGTTCCGATCATCGTCGCGATTCTCGTCGCGGCCGTTCTCGCTCCCGTCGCCACATCCGCAGACCGGATGTGGGTGGGCTTTCACGACGACCCGGTCCTGCGCTTCGACCCGGACCGCCAGAGCGAGCTCGAGACAGCCACGTCGACGAACAACGCGGCGATCCTGCGGACGCTCGTGACATGGGCCGATGTCGCGCCGACGAAGCCGGCGAACGCGGCCAACCCGTTCGACCCCGCGTATCGTTTCGACGACATCGACGAGTTCGTCCGCAGCGCGCAAGTGCAGGGCAGCGAGATCCTGATGACCATCTGGGGAACACCCAAGTGGGCGAACGGCAACAAGACGCGCAACTACCTTCCGACGTCGATGGCCGACTTCCAGAACTTCACCAAGGCGGTCGCAACGCGCTACTCCGGGCGCACCGCCGGATACCCTTTCGTGCGATTCTTCGGGATCTGGAACGAGTCGAACCTGGGGCTCTTCCTGACGCCGCAGTTCAACTCCAAGGGTGACATCGTCAGCCCGGCGGCCTACGCGAAGCTCGCTGCGGCCGGCTACGCCGGGATCAAGGCCGGCAACTCCAAGGCCCTCGTCGCGATCGGCGAGACATCGTCGAACGGGCGCGACAAGAAGAAGGCGGGCGCAACCGATGCGGTGAAACCCGGCACGTTCGCTCGGCTCGTTGCCAAGGCGAACAAGAACCTCAAGTTCGACGCCTGGGCCCAGCACCCGTACCCCGTGCCGGTGAACCAGAAGCCGACCCAGAAGGTGCAGTGGCCGAACGTCGCCCTCACCTCGCTCCCGCAGTTCGAGACGTCGCTCGACACGTGGTTCGGGCGGAAGAACATCCCGGTCTGGATCACCGAGTACGGCAGCGAGACGAAGCCCGGCGAGCCGAACGGCGTCACGGAGTCGCAGCAGGCAACGTACGTGACCCAGGCGATCGACATCGCGAAGAAGGACAAGCGGGTGCCGATGTTCATCTGGTTCGTCATGCGCGATTCCGCCGGCAGCCTCTGGCAGAGCGGGATCTACCGGAAGACAGGTGCAGCGAAGCCCTCCCAGCCGAAGTTCGCCGCAGCTGCGGCGCCTCTGAGCCCGGTCAACGGCAAGCTGAGCGTCAAGGGCGGCGTCAAGAACCCCTCGGTCACGGTCTACCTCCGGTCGTTCTGCGCGAACACGCCGATCGGTGCGCCGGTCGGAATCGAGTCGACCACGACTCTCGCCGGGAAGACGGTTGCCTACTCCCAGCCGCAGGTGTCCCTTGCGATCGACTGCACGGTGGCTTACCGCGTCACCGGCCTCACGGTCGCCAAGGGAAAGACGTACACGGTCACCGTCAAGGCGAACACGAAGAACGGTAACGCGGCGACGCGGACGATCACGATCGTCGGCGTCTGACCGCTCGCGACTCGCGTCCGGGGCGAGGTTGTCAGCCTCGCCCCGGACGCTGTGCGGCTAGCGAATCAGCGCGTCGAGCAGCGTGGGCACGTCCTCGCGCACGGTGAGGAGCGCCCGATTCGCGCCGGAGACGAAGCCCTGCGCGGTGGCACCCTCGACGAACGCGAGCAGGTCGTCGAAGTAGCCGCCGGCGTTGACGAGGCCGATCGGCTTCGCGTGGATGCCGAGCTGTGCCCAGGTGACGGCCTCGAACAGCTCGTCGAGCGTGCCAAAGCCTCCCGGGAGGGCGACGAAGGCGTCCGAGAGCCCGTGCATCATCGCCTTGCGCTCGTGCAGGGTCTCGACGACGTGGAGCCTCGTCAGCCCACGATGCGCCACCTCTCGCTCCTCCAGGCTCCGCGGGATGACGCCCGTCACCCGGCCTCCCGCCGCGAGCGCCGCGTCTGCCACCACGCCCATCAGCCCGACCCTGCCGCCGCCGGTCACGAGCCCGATCGCCCGGGTCGCGAGCTCGCGACCGAGGACTTCGGCGGTCGTCGCATACAACGGGTCGTGCCCCGCGGACGCACCGCAGAAGACGCAGATGCTGCGCATGCGGCCAGCGTAGTCGGCGGCGGGACTACCCGAGTTGCTCGACGCGCACGGTCCAGCTGACGCTGCCGCTCGGACGTACGTGCAACCGATACGAACCGGCGCCGCTGAGGGGTGAGACCTCGTCCGACCCCACTTCGTCGAGGCCGATCTGTCCGGCGCCCTGCCCCTCCCACGAGACGGCGGCGGAGCCGGAGCCGAAGATCAGGTAGCGCGGGCGCAGATCGACCACGATGCGCCACTTGCCCTGGGAGGCCGTGACCTCGATCGGGTCGGAATCGTAGGGGCCACTGCCGCTCTGCGACCACGTCGTCGCCCACTCGGGCGCGCGGGCGACGGTCAGCGTCACGGTCGAGCCGAGCACCGCGCGGGTGCCGGGCTCGGGGGCCTGGCGTAGCACGGACCCGGCTGCTGCCGTCTCCGATCCTTCCTCGACGACGTCCGACTCGAAGCTACCGTCCAACCGAGCGACCGCGTCGTCGACGGCTGCGCCACGTACGTCGGGGACCGGAGCGCGCGGTGGCCCACTCGACACCGCGATGCCGATCGGCCCAGGCCTCCGGGCCTCGTCACCGCCGGCGACGTCGCTCGAGACGACCCGGCCTTCCGGCACCTCCCACGATTCCTCGGATCGGATGCTGGCCGCGAATCCGGTGCTCCTGAGCAGCGCGACCGCCTCCTTCCGGGTCGCCCCTTCCACGTCGGGCACCGTGGCCACGGCCGTGCCGCGGCTGACCCGGACGACGAGATCGAGGGCTGTCCGCTCGACGCGTTCGGCGGGCGGCGGTGTCTGGGCGATCACGTGGCCCGCTGCGACGGACTCCGAGTAGGCCCTGCTCCCCACGGTCAGCGGCGCGTCGGCCGGGTCGACATGGGCCGCCTCCGCAAGTGCCTCGCGCGCCTGTGACACGGTCATCCCCGTCACCCGCGGCACCTCGACGATCCGGTCTGCGTTCGCGATCGTGGCGCCCACGAAGGCGAGGCCGCCGGCGGCCACGATGCCGGCTGCGGCGAGAATCATCCGGCGGCTGGCCCGTCGCTTACGAGCGACGTGCCGCGTCGGCGGCTCGAGCACGGCCGTCGCGAGCGGCTCGGAGAAGACCACCGTGGATCGCTCCACGGCCTCGGATGCCTGGGTGGCGGCTTCGGCGATCGCCGGAGCAGCTGCACCGAGCTGCTCGAGCACCTCGATCGCGGTCGGCCGGTCGGCCGGATTGGGTGCGAGCAGGGCGTCGACGAGCACCGTGGCGTCGTGGGGGACACCGATCGCGCACGATGCAAGGAGCGGCGCCGCCTCGTGCGCACGGCGCAGCCCTACCGCCAGGCGGTCCTCGCCCTCGAAGGGCGTCCGTCCCGAGAGCAGCCGGAAGAGCAGGCAGCCGAGCGCGTACATGTCGGTCGCACTCTCGCTGTCACCCCCCCGGGCCTGTTCGGGCGACCAGTACTCCGGTGTCCCGAGCAGCATCCCCTGGGTCGTCACGCTCGTCGACGACCGGGCCAGCCGGGCGAGCCCGAAATCGGAGACGACGACGCGGCCCGTCGCACTCTCGATCAGGACGTTCCCGGGCGTGAGGTCGCGGTGGACGATCCCACGAGCGTGCGCGTAGGCGAGCGCCGACGCGATCGGTAGCGCGATCTCCTGCGCCTCCTCCCACGTGAACGAGCGATCTCGCGCGGCGTCCCCGAGGTTGGCCCCCTCGACGAGCTCCATCACGAGGAACGGCGTCTCGCCATCCTCGCCGTAGTCGTAGAGCCGGACGATGTGCTCGTGCTCGAGGGGCGCGAGCACGCGCGCCTCACGGGCGAAGCGCCGCCTGAGCTCGGGATCGTCGGCAATCCAGGCGTGCAGGAGCTTGACGGCCACGTCCCGCTGCAGCCTCCGGTCGGATGCGCGCCAGACGGCCCCCATCCCTCCCTTGCTGATGCGAGCACGCAGCTCGTAGCGGCCGGCAATGAGGTCGGTCATACTCGGAGAAACGCGCGTTTCGCGATGGACAACGGCGCGATTCGGCGAAACTGTAGCTGCCGAGCCCCGGGGTGAAGTTGTAAGGAGAAGGAAAAGTCCCGCTCACCGGGAATTCCATTCGCCGTCAAACCGTTATACACTGTAACGACATCGTTCCCGCGGGAACGCGTTTGACGGAGCCGCGCGCAGCGGGTTCCGAAGCGAGCGATGTAACGGACTCCCCGACGATACCCAGCGCTCCAGGCACGCGCGCGCACGACGACTACAGAGCGAAAGGATTCACCCTGACCACCACGATCGACATCCCTGCAATTGACGCCTTCCTCACCGACGCGCAGGAGCGCGGCCGGGTCGAGACCGTCGAACTCGAGGCGCTTGCGCTCGAGCTCGATCTCGACGAGCCCGCCCTGGACGAGGTGCGCGCGGCACTCGCCGATCGCGCCATCCCCGTCGACACCGTCGACGACGCCGACGAGACCGATGCGGTCGCCGCAGCGGAGGAGGCCGCGTGGACCGCGGACACCTCCCAGGTCCTGACCGACTCGCTCCAGCTGTTCCTCCAGGACGTGGGCAAGCACAAGCTGCTGACCGCTGCCGAGGAGGTCGCGCTCGCGAAGCGCGTCGAGCGCGGCGACAAGACGGCCAAGGAGCGCATGATCAACGCGAACCTGCGCCTCGTCGTCTCGATCGCGAAGAAGTACCGCGGCCACGGCGTCCCGTTCCTCGACCTGATCCAGGACGGCGTCATCGGCCTCAACCGGGCTGTCGAGAAGTTCGACTGGCGCAAGGGCTACAAGTTCTCCACGTACGCCACCTGGTGGATCCGCCAGGCCTGCCAGCGGGCGATCTCCAACCAGGGCGCCACGATCCGCGTGCCGGTGCACGTGCAGGAGCGGCAGCAGAAGCTCGCCCGGGCGCGTCAGCGCCTCGAGGTGAAGCTCGAGCGCGAGCCGACGATCGAGGAGCTGGCCAAGGAGACGGGCCTGAAGGAGTCGCACATCGAGGAAGCACTCTCGACGGCGGATGCTTCAGTCTCCCTGAACCAGTCGGTCGGTTCGGACGGCGACGGCGAGCTCGGCGACCTGTTCGCCGACCGCAGCGCGGTCGACCCGGCAGACGAGGCCGACGAGACGCTGCAGCGGCTCGAGGTACGTCGCGCCGTCGAGGCACTGCAGGAGCCGGACCGCCGCGTGCTCGAGCTCCGGTTCGGCTTCACCGGCGAGCAGTGGACGCTCGAGGCGATCGGCAAGGAGCTCGGCCTCACGCGCGAGCGCGTCCGCCAGATCGAGTCCCGTGCCCTGACGCGCCTCCAGCACCAGCTGAAGGACGTCGTGCGCGCCGACGGCGCCGACGTCGTCCTGGCCGCGTAGCGCTCGGCAGCACCCGAGCGGCACGAAAGGCCCGCAACAGCGGGCCTTTCGTCGTTCCCTGGATGGTTGATCGGCGGACGCGATCCGCAGCGTGCAGGGCCGCATCCAGACGTGCTTCATGCGCATCGCTCTAGCCCGTGTTGCGGAGAGCGGCAGCGATACCCGCGATCGACCGGAGCAGAGGGCGTCTGGCAGCCTCGTCACCCGCGCGCCAGGCGCGGAGCAGCTCGACCTGGATCGCGTTCATCGGATCGACGTACGGGTTGCGCAGGCGGATCGAGCGCTGCACGACCGGGTGCCGGTCGAGCAGCTCGTCCGCCTCGACGATCGATCAGCACCGCGTTCACCGTTCGCCGATGCTCGTCTGCGAGCGCAGCCCAGAACCGGTCGCGCCCGTCCCCCGCCGGCACGAGCGAGACGTACGACTCCGCGATCTCGAAGCTCGACTTCGCGAGCGTCATCTCGAGGTTCTCGACGAGCGCGCGGAAGAAGGGCCATTCGGCGTAGAGACGCCGAAGCCAGGCGAGCCGCTCCCCCTCGAGGCCGTAGGCAGAGAAGGCAGTGCCACAGCCGTACCACGCCGGGAGCAGGCAGCGATTCTGCGTCCAGGCAAAGACCCAGGGGATTGCGCGGAGCGCCTCGAGCTCTCCGGCTGCTGCCGCTTCCGGCCGCGAAGCGGGCCGGGAGCCGATCTCGAGCAGCGCGAGCTCGTCGACCGGCGTGAAGGAGCGGAAGAAGGCGGGAAACGCCAGGATCGTCCCAGACGAGTCGGCGGTACGTGGAGAGCGCGACGCCGGCGAGCTCGTCCATCGTGTCGCGTGCACCGGCGTTCGGTGGCTCGAGCCCCGCCGACGTCGGGAAACATCGTCAGCAGCGTCCCGCAGACGGCCGCCTCGAGGTTCCGTTCCGCGAGCCCCGGAAGCCCGTACTTGAAGGCGATCGTCTCGCCCTGCTCGGTCAGCTTGAGGCGACCGTCGACGGCGCCACGCGGCTGCGCGAGGATGCCGGCATGCGTCGGGCCGCCGCCTCGTCCGGCAGAGCCGCCACGCCCGTGGAAGACCGTCAGCTCGACGCCACGAGCCCCGGCGATCCGCGCCAGCTCCTCCTGCGCGCGATAGATCTCCCACTGTGCCGTCAGGTAGCCGCCGTCCTTGCCCGAGTCGGAGTAGCCCACCATCACCTCGAGGCGCTTCCGAGGGCTGCGGTCGAGAATCTCCTCCACGAGCATGCCGGCAGCCCGCAGGTCGGCGATCGTCTCGAGCAGAGGCACTCCCTGCAACGCCGCGCCGGCCTCTCGCGCGAGTTCCTCAGCGGTGAGAACGTCGTCCGCCGTGCGCGTCATCGAGACGATCAACCGATCCATCGAGGCGGCTCCGTGCCTTGCCTGCGCCGCCGCCGCGGCTGCGAGCGTACCGCGAAGACGCTCGTCCGGGGCCTGGATCGCGGAGGCGTGGACACGAAGGTCGAGCTTTGCGACGTGAAGGCCGAACGTGCGCGCCCGGGCACGGAGGTCGGCGAGGCGGCCGTCCGCCATCCGCTTGCCCCGGTGGGCGCGGAGCAACGCATCGAGCTCGTCCAGATCCTCGAGCAGCGCGGCGCCGTCCGGGTACTCGTCGGCCCCGAGCCGCTCCCAGATCGCGACGAGCGCAGCGCGAAACGGCTCGTCGGCATCGCCGAGCTCGGGCACCCGGCCGATCACGGTCGTCGACATCCCCCACGCCGCACCGAGCGCCGTCAGCTCGGCCCGGTAGAGCGTCCGAGCGAGCTGCCTGGCGCGCTCGAGGGCATCCTCGATCGTCTGCGGGGCCGACGTTCGGGTTACCGTCGAGGTCGCCGCCGATCCAGCTACCGAACCGCAGCGCCCTTTCGGCACCCTCGAGCCGCTCGGCCAGAGCCCGCTCGAGGTCGGGGATCGCGTTCCAGAGGCTCTGTTCGAAGAACCAGAGGCCCTGGCGGATCTCGTCGACGACGCGGGGGCGCTTGGAGCGGATCTCGTCCGTCTGCCAGAGCAGGGTGATCTCCTCCGCGAGGCCGTCCTCGACGCGCCACCGCTCGGACGCGGGTGTCCCGTCGTCGTCGAGCCGGGAGAGGAGCGTGGCGACGCGCCGGTGCGCCTCGAGCACTGTCCGGCGCGTCGCCTCGGTCGGATGGGCGGTGAGGACGAGCTCGACCCGGAGGCGCGAGCCGGCCGCCTGGAGCGCGCCGCCCTCGACGCCGCCGCCGTCGAGCTGCGCGAACGCCTCGGCGAGCGACTCGCGCGGGATCCGCCCCTCGGCCTCGTACTCGCGGCGGCGGCGGATGCGATGGTGCTGCTCGGCGATGTTGACGAGCTGGAAGAAGAGCGCGAACGCCCGCAGCACTGCGGCCTGCCGGTCGTGACCGAGCGCAGAGACCGCCGTGCCGAGCGCGTCGCGCGATCCTCCGGCGCGGGCATCACGCGCGAGCGCGCGGATCCGCTCCTCGTCGTCGAGCAGGTCCTGGCCCTCCTGCTCGACGAGCACCCGCCCGAGCAGGTCTCCGAGCAGTCGGACGTTCGCCCGCAACGCGGTGTCGGCAGACATGGCATCCAGCCTAGAGAAACGCTGCGGCGCCACCCCGGGCGCACGGGCGTCAAGGATCCGTCAAGGCTCGGCACCCGAGCGTAGGGAGTCCGTCAGGGACGACACCTGAGCACGAGGAACGCGCTATCACGTGGTCATGGAGATCGACACCATCGGCAACGTGCTCGTCGGCGTCTTCGAGCTGGAGGCGGTCGTGGGGCTCGCCCTGCTCGCGATCGTGATCGTCATGATCGTACGCTCGGTCGTCGAGGAGCAGCATCGGCCCCCCCTTCGGACACGCCACAGGAACCACCGGGGCTACCGGTGAGGGACATCGTCTTCGTCCTGGTGGTCGTGGGCTTCTTCCTCCTCACGGCGCTGTTCGTCCGCATCTGCGAGGCGATCGTCGGCCCTGCAGCACGAGCAGGTCGACGAATGAGCCTCGAGAACGCCGTCGGGCTCGTCCTCGCGGTCCTCGTGCTCGGCTACCTGATCTTCGCGCTCGTCTACCCGGAGCGGCTCGGATGACCGTCGTACAGCTGGTTGCAGCTCGGCGTGCTCGTCGCGATCCTGCTCGTCACGACGCGCGTCCTCGGCGCCTACATCGCCGGGGTCTTCGGCGGCGGTGCCGCGCGGGGCGACAGGGTCTTCGCCCCGGTCGAGCGCGTGATCTACCGCATCTGCGGCGTCGATCCGACGCGCGAGCAGACGTGGCCCGTGTACGCGTTCGCGCTGATCGCGTTCAGCCTCGTGTCGGTGCTCGGGCTCTACGCCCTGCAGCGCCTCCAGGGCCACCTGCCGCTGAACCCGACCGACGCGGGTGCAGTGCCGCCCGCGCTCGCGTTCAACACCGCCGTCTCGTTCGTCACGAACACGAACTGGCAGAACTACGGCGGCGAGCTGACGATGAGCCACCTCACCCAGATGGCGGGGCTCGCGGTGCAGAACTTCGTCTCGGCCGCCGTCGGCCTCTGCCGTCGCCGTCGCGCTCATCCGCGGGCTCGTGCGCCGCGCGCGTCGACGACGATCGGCAACTTCTGGGTCGACCTCACGCGCGGCACGCATCCGCGTGCTCCTCCCGCTCGCGATCGTCGTTCGCGCTCGTGCTCGTCGAGCCAGGGCGTCGTGCAGAACCTCCACGGCTTCACGAACGCGACGACGCTGCAGGGAGCGACGCAGTCGATCCCGGGCGGCCCGGTCGCGAGCCAGGAGGCGATCAAGGAGCTGGGCGAGAACGGCGGCGGCTTCTACAACGCCAACTCCGCCCACCCGTTCGAGAACCCGAACGGGTTCACGAACTTCTTCGAGATCCTCGCTCTCCTGATGATCCCGTTCGCCCTCACCTACACCTACGGCCGGCTCGTCAAGGACCAGCGCCAGGGCTGGGTGCTGTTCGCCGTCATGTTCTCGATCTGGATCGGCGCGCGCCGGCCTCGCCATGCACTTCGAGAGACGGACGGCAACCCGAAGCTCCAGGCGATCGGCGCGGTCGGGGGCAACATGGAGGGCAAGGAGGTGCGCTTCGGCACCGCGATCGTCGGGGCTGTTCGCCGCCTCGACGACCGGCACGTCGACGGGCGCGGTCAACTCGCGCGCACGACAGCTACACGCCCCTCGGCGGCGCCGTGCCGCTCGTGCACATGATGCTCGGCGAGGTCAGCCCCGGCGGCATCGGCGCCGGGCTCTACGCAATCCTCGTCTTCGCCCTCCTCGCCGTCTTCATCGCCGGGCTGATGGTCGGCCGGACGCCGGAGTACATCGGCAAGAAGATCCAGGCGACCGAGATGAAGCTCGTCGTCGTCTACCTGGTCGTGATGCCGCTGTTCATCCTCGGCTTCTCGTCCATCTCGGTCGTGCTCGCCAACCCGAAGTCGTCGATCCTCAACCCCGGCCCGCACGGGCTCTCCGAGGTCGTCTACGCGTTCACGTCGGCGGCGAACAACAACGGCTCGGCCTTCGGCGGCCTGACCGGGAACACCGACTGGTACAACACCACGCTCGGGCTGACGATGCTGTTCGGCCGCTTCTTCCTGATCGTCCCCGTGCTCGCGATCGCCGGCTCGCTCGCGCGCAAGCAGTCGGTTCCGGCCACCGCCGGGCACCTTCCCCACGAACACGCCGCTCTTCGCCGTGCTGCTCCTCGCGGTGATCCTCACCGTCGTCGGGCTCACCTACTTCCCCGTCGTCTCCCTCGGCCCGGTCCTGGAGCACCTGACCCTGTGAGCACCGGCAAGCAACGTCCTCCCTCTTCGATCCGGCGATCGCCGCGCCGGCAGCGCTCGACAGCTTCCGCAAGCTCGACCCGCGGCGGATGGCGCGCAACCCCGTCATGTTCGTGACGGAGGTCGGCGCCGCCTTCGCCACGATCCTCTTCTTCAAGGACCTCGGCGACGCGACGACCGAGGCGAACGTCTTCGCCGGCAGCGTCGCGGCCTGGCTGTGGTTCACCGTCCTCTTCGCGAACTTCGCCGAGGCGATGGCCGAGGGGCGCGGCAAGGCGCAGGCGGCGACGCTGCGCAAGACGCGCGCCGAGACGATGGCCCGGCGGCGGCTCGCCGACGGCTCGATCGAGGAGCTGCCGAGCTCGAAGCTCGCGGTCGGCGACCACGTCGTCGTCACGGCCGGCGAGATCATCCCCGCCGACGGAGACGTGATCGAGGGCATCGCGAGCGTCGACGAGTCGGCGATCACCGGCGAGTCCGCTCCGGTGATCCGCGAGTCCGGCGGCGATCGCTGTGCGGTCACCGGCGGCACCCGCGTGCTCTCCGACGAGATCGTCGTCCGCGTCACGAGCCGGGCCGGGCGAGAGCTTCCTCGACCGCATGATCGCGCTCGTCGAGGGTGCGAGCCGCCAGAAGACGCCGAACGAGATCGCACTCGACATCCTCCTCGCCGGGCTCACGATCGTCCTGCTCCTCGCCACCGTGTCGCTGCAGCCGTACGCCGTCTACTCGGGCGCCGAGCAGTCCGTGATCGTGCTCATCGCCCTGCTCGTCTGCCTCATCCCGACGACGATCGGCGCGCTGCTCTCCGCGATCGGGATCGCCGGCATGGATCGGCTCGTCCAGCGCAACGTGCTCGCGATGAGCGGCCGCGCCGTCGAGGCGGCCGGCGACTGCTCGACCCTCCTGCTCGACAAGACCGGCACGATCACGCTCGGCAACCGGCAGGCGACCGACTTCATCCCCGCCCCGGGCGTCACCGAGCAGGAGCTCGCCGACGCGGCTCAGCTCTCGAGCCTCGCCGACGAGACGCCCGAGGGGCGCTCGATCGTCGTCCTCGCCAAGGAGCGCTACGACCTCCGCGGCCGCGATCTGCACGGCGCCGAGCTCGTCCCGTTCACCGCCCAGACGCGCATGAGCGGCGTCGAGACGGACGGCCGCAGCATCCGCAAGGGCGCAGCCGACGCGATCCGCCGCTGGGTCGAGGAGCAGGGTGGCAGCATCCCCGCCGAGCTCGGCGCAGCGATCGACGGGATCGCCTCGTCGGGTGGCACGCCGCTCGTCGTGGCCGAGAACGGGCGCGCCCTCGGCGTCGTCCACCTCAAGGACGTCGTCAAGGAAGGGATCAGCGAGCGCTTCGCCGAGCTGCGGGCGATGGGAATCCGCACGGTGATGATCACCGGCGACAACCCGCTCACCGCGAAGGCGATCGCCGACGAGGCCGGCGTCGACGACTTCCTCGCCGAGGCGACGCCCGAGGACAAGATGGCGCTGATCAAGCGCGAGCAGGAAGGCGGCGCCCTCGTCGCGATGACGGGCGACGGGACGAACGACGCTCCCGCGCTGGCCCAGGCCGACGTCGGCGTGGCGATGAACACGGGCACGCAGGCCGCCAAGGAGGCGGGCAACATGGTCGACCTCGACTCGAATCCGACGAAGCTGATCGAGATCGTCGAGATCGGCAAGCAGATGCTGATCACCCGCGGCTCGCTGACGACGTTCTCGATCGCCAACGACATCGCCAAGTACTTCGCGATCATCCCGGCCATGTTCGCCGGCGCGCATCCCTGCGCTCGACAGCCTCAACGTGATGAACCTCGACAGCCCGCGCAGCGCCATCCTCTCGGCCGTCATCTTCAACGCGCTCGTGATCGTCGCGCTGATCCCGCTCGCGCTCCGCGGCGTGCGGTTCCGGCCCGCCTCGGCGGCAGCGATGCTGCGACGCAACCTCCTCATCTACGGCGCCGGTGGCGTGATCGCTCCCGTTCGTCGGGATCAAGCTGATCGACCTCGTCGTCGGCGCGACTGGGACTCGTCTGATGCGTCGGCAGCTTCTCCCCGCCCTCGCTCGCCTTCGTCGGTCTTCACGGTCCTGCTCGGCGTCGTCTACCCGCTCGCGATCACCGGCATCTCGCAGCTCGTGTTCTCCGTCGAAGGCGAACGGCTCGCTCGTCGAGCGCGACGGTGTCGTCGTCGGCTCGAGCCTGATCGGCCAGAGCTTCACGGCGCCGAGGTACTTCCATCCACGCCCCTCGGCGGCCGGCGACGGCTACGACGGAACCTCGAGCTCGCGCCTCGAACCTCGGCCCGTCGAACCCCGACCCTCGTCGAGGACGTCGGCGGGCGGATCGTCGCCTACCGTCGCGAGAACGGGCTCGCCCCGGGGGCGCCCGTGCCGGTCGAAGCCGTGACGTCGTCCGGCGTCGGGGCTCGATCCGCACATCTCCCCCGCCGACGCGCGGATCCAGGCCGCTGCGCGTCGCCAGGGAGCGCAGCCTGGCGCTCTCCGACGTGCTCGACCTCGTGTCCGAGCACACCGACGGCCGCTCGCTCGGCTTCCTCGGCGAGCCCGGCGTCAACGTGCTCGAGCTGAACCTGGCGCTCGACGCAGACGAAATAGGTCACTCTTCGTCCATGGCCCGCGGGACGCTACGCATCTACCTCGGTGCCGCGCCCGGCGTCGGCAAGACATTCGCGATGCTGGGCGAGGGGCACCGCCGGGCCGAGCGAGGCACGGACGTCGTCGTCGGCTTCGTCGAGACGCACGGCCGACCGAAGACCGCCGAGCAGGTCGCCGACCTCGAGGTCGTACCGCGCCGGACGCGTCGAGTACCGGGGCACGACGTTCGAGGAGATGGACCTCGACGCGATCCTCGCCCGCCGGCCCGAGGTGGCGCTCGTCGACGAGCTCGCGCACACGAACGTCCCCGGCTCGCGCACGAGAAGCGCTGGGAGGACGTCGAGGACCTGCTCGACGCCGGCATCACGGTGATCTCGACCCTGAACGTCCAGCACCTCGAGTCGGTCAACGACGTCGTCGAGCAGATCACCGGGATCAAGCAGCAGGAGACGATCCCGGACGCGGTCGTCCGGCGGGCCGACCAGATCGAGCTCGTGGACATGGCGCCGGAGGCGATCCGGCGCCGCATGGCGCACGGGAACATCTATCCCGCCGAGCGCATCGACGCCTCGCTCGGCAACTACTTCCGCACCGGGAACCTCGGTGCCCTGCGCGAGCTCGCGCTCCTCTGGGTCGCCGACCGCGTCGACGACGCGCTCCAGGACTACCGCGAGCGGCACGGGATCGACCGGCCCTGGGAGACGCGCGAGCGGGTCGTCGTCGCGCTCACGGGCTCCGCCGACGGCGACCGCCTCGTGCGCCGCGCCGCGCGCATGGCGACGCGGTCGAAAGGCGATCTGTTCGCCGTCCACGTGCGGCCCGCAGGACGGCCTCGCGGGCGGAGCGGCCGACCAGCTCGACCGAGCAGCGCGAGCTCGTCGAGGAGCTCGGCGGAACGCTACCGCGAGGTCGTCGGCGCGGACATCGGCGAGGCGCTCGTCGCGGCGGCACACACCCTCAACGCGACCCAGATCGTCCTCGGCGCGACGCGCCGCTCGCGCTTCGCCGAGCTCACCCGCGGCTCGGTGATCAACCGGGTCATCCGCGACTCCGGCGTGGGTCTCGACGTCCACGTGATCAGCCGCGCAGACGACGGAGCCGCAGCCACGACCTCGCGAACCCGTCGGCCCGGCGCTCTCCCGCGGCGACGCGTTCGCCTCGGGTTCCTGCTCGCCGCCGTCGGCTTGCCGCTCCTGACCTGGGTGCTCGACGAACCTCCGCACCCACCTCGGCGCTCCCGAGCATCCTGCTGCTCTTCCTGCTGCTCGTCGTCGTGGTCTCGGCCGTCGGCGGCGTCTGGCCCGCACTCGCGGCCGCCGTCGCGGGCTTCCTCCTCGTCAACTGGTACTTCACGCCGCCCGTTCACACGTTCACGATCGCCGACGGGCGAGAACCTGCTGGCGCTGTCGGTCTTCCTCGCAGTGGCTGCCGTCGATGAGTGCCTTCGTCTCGCTCGCCGCCCGGCGTGCGGCGGACGGGGCGC
Organism: uncultured Thermoleophilia bacterium; assembly: GCA_963792455.1. Lineage (GTDB taxonomy): Bacteria > Actinomycetota > Thermoleophilia > Gaiellales > Gaiellaceae > Gaiella. Next base: position 221,077 of record CAWBWA010000010.1, on the reverse strand, counting down.
GCGCCCGCGCGGAAGCCGAGGCACTCGCCGGACTCGCCGGCGCGGCGCCCGTGCCGACGCTGCTGGAGGGTCTTCGCCGGATCCTCGGGCTCGACGCCGTCGTGGTCTTTCACGACGTGACAGGGACGCTGGGCGGTCGACCAGGCCGTTGGGGCGCCTGTGCCCGACAGCCCCGACGGGACGGCGGGTCGAGCTGGACGATGTCCACGTGCTCGCTCGTCGTCGGGAGAGAGATCGAGTCCGAGGCGGACAACCGCATCCTCGACGCCTTCGCGCGCGAGATCGCGTCGTCACTCGCTCTCGAGGAGCTGGAGGCGGAGGCCTCCGAGGCCGGCGCGCTCGCCGCGGCGGGCGACCTGCGAACGGCGATCCTCTCAGCCGTCTCTCACGACCTGCGGACGCCGCTCTCCGGCATCAAGGCCTCGGTCACGAGCCTGCTGCAGGACGACGTCGAGTGGACGCCGGCGGAGACGCAGCGAGTTCCTCGTCACGATCGACGAGGAATCCGACCGCCTCAACTCCCTGGTCGGCAACCTGCTCGACATGAGCCGCCTCCAGACCGGAGCGCTCGACGTCAGCCTGACCGCCGTCGGTCTCGACGAGGTGATCCCCGGCGCGCTCGCCAGCATCGGCCCGCGTGCGGCCGATGTCGACGTCGACGCTCGACGAGACGCACCCGCGCGTGCTTGCCGACCCGGGTCTGCTCGAGCGCGCGCTCGCAAACGTGATCGTGAACGCCCTCAACCACAGCCCGAACGGGGCGCGGGTGCGCGTCGTGGCAGGCGTGGCGGGCGACACCGTCGACGTCCGCGTCGTCGATCGCGGGCCGGGTGTTCCGCCGGCCGACCGCGACAGGGTCTTCCTCCCGTTCCAGCGCCTCGGCGACGCCGGCGGCGGCGAAGGGGTGGGACTCGGCCTCGCCGTGGCGAAAGGGTTCGTCGAGGCGATCGGAGGCGAAGTGGAGCTGGAGGACACCCCGGGTGGAGGCCTGACGATGGTGTTCCGCCTGCGGGCGGCGACGATGACGCGCATCCTCGTCGTCGACGACGAGCCCCAGATCCTGCGGGCGCTCGGCACGAACCTGAAGGCCCGCGGCTACGAGATCGACCTGGCGCCGACCGGCGAGGCCGCGCTGACGCTCGCGGCGCGCCACCATCCGGACCTCGTCATCCTCGACCTGGGGCTCCCCGGGATCGACGGGATCGAGGTGATCCAGGGCCTCCGCGGCTGGACGCAGGTGCCGATCGTCGTGCTCTCGGTTCGCGAGGGCGAGCGCGACAAGGTCGCCGCGCTCGACGCGGGTGCCGACGACTACGTGACGAAGCCGTTCGGGATGGACGAGCTGCTGGCGCGGCTCCGGGCGGCGCTGCGGCGGGCGGCGCCCGCAGAGGAGAGCGCCGAGGTCGTCACCCCGGACTTCACGGTCGATCTGGCCGCCAAGCGCGTCACCAACGCGCAGGGCGAGGTGCGCCTGACGCCGACGGAGTGGGAGATCGTCGAGATGCTCGTGCGCAACCCTGGCCGGCTGATCACGCAGCGCCAGCTGCTGCACGAGGTCTGGGGGCCGCAGTACTCGACCGAGACGAACTACCTTCGTGTCTACATGGCGCAGATCCGGCGCAAGCTCGAGCCGGACCCGTCGCGGCCGCGGTCGTTTCATCACCGAGGCGCGGATGGGGTATCGCTTCGATCCGCCAGCGGAGTGACGTCGAGCGCTGCGACGCCAACGAAAAACGAGACCCGCCTCGTAGGGCGGGTCTCGGATGGAGCCGAGGGGGATCGAACCCCTGACCTCCGCGCTGCCAGCGCGGCGCTCTCCCAGCTGAGCTACGGCCCCAGAGGGGCGGATTGTAGCCCTTCGAAGGCGAAGTCGTCTGCCCAGTTGACCCCGGAAGCCTGGTTGTTGCGGCTCGGTGCAATGCGAAGGTGACAACTGCAGTCGCGTCGCCACATGATCGGCGGAGAGATAGAAGCATCGATCGAGTTCCGGACAGTATGCGGCGAGTGCGTCGATCTCGCCCATCGCGTAGGCTCGCCGCCTCGACCCGTCCGCCGTACGGCGATTCGAATACAGCCGCACGGTTATCACGTCGCGATGGAGCGGAGCCCACTTGCACTGCACGCGGTCGAGTCGATCTCCGAAGTCGAAGATCAGGTCGTAGCGCTCACCGTCACGTCGAGCGGTCGGTAGACACCGATTCGTCGAGCTTGATCGCAGCCTTCGCGATCGCGAGCTCTGCGATCGCGCCCTTCTGATCACTCGACGCCCGACATCCATGTTCTCATAATAGAGAACACATCGGATGTCATCGCTCATCTCCGAAGGCAACGCGATCAGGCCGGAAGCAGCGGCCTCGAGCTTCGGCACGTCGTTCCAGAGATCCTCGAGGCGATAGAACTCGCGCGTCTCCTCGGTGAAGACGTGCAGGACGGAGTCGGTGTAGTCGGCGATGATCCACGTTCCCTCGCGCTCACCGGCGACGGCACGCGGCAGGAGGCCGTGGTCGCGCTTGAGCACGAAGTGCACCTCGTCGCTGATGGCCTTCGTCTGGCGCGTGTTGCCGCCCGTTGCGATGACGAAGAAGTCGGTGTAGTCGCACACCGTGCGCATGTCGAGGATGGTGACGTCCGTCGCGAGCTTCTCCTCACAGAGGGCGGCGATGCGGCGAGCTTGCTCGAGCGATGTCAGGTCGGTCAGCTTCCTCGGTCGGGACGGGCGACCCGGGTGTTGCCCCGGATCGGTGGATCGGAGTGTAGCGGTGGTTCAGGCGCGGGATTCGCCGCGATACAGGTCGAGGCGACCGATCTCGGCCGCGACCGGGGCCGGAACGAGGCCGTCGATCGGCAGCGATGCAGCGACCCGGTCGCGAATATCCGACGACGAGACAGCCAGCGGCGTGATCGGGAACAGCTCGATCCGGTCGGGCCGGGGGAGCCTGGCGACGATCCGCTCCAGCTCCGCCAGGTCCGTCCCGGGCCGGGTCGCCGCGCCGAGGCGCGCGAGCTCGAGCACGCGGTCGGGCCTGCGTCCACGTCGGGAACGCGACGAGCTCGTCCGCGCCGAGTAGAAAGACGGGATCGTCGAGGCAGAGCGCCTCGAGCGAATCGACCGTGCGCGCGAACGGGTCAAGCGAGATCTCGGCCTCGGGGATCGCCGCGAAGGCGAGCTCGGCGAGGCGAAGCCTGATCTCCGCCGCCGTGTCGACCTCCTTGTGGCCCGGGTCGGCGACGACCCGGATCAGCAGCCGGTCGAGCCCGAAGTGGTCGACCGCCTCGCGGGCGAGCGCAACGTGTCCGACATGCGGCGGATCGAAGGCGCCACCGAAGATCCCGACTCGATCGCTCACTGCCAGATCATGACCTCGTCGCCGATCTCGACCTCCGAGCCGGGCCTGACCCCCGCGTCCCGCAGGGCCGCTTCCAGCTCCTCGCCCTCGGGCGCGGTCCCGACGACCCGGAATCCCTGACCCGTGCGCAAGACCTTGAACCGGCGGCGCTCTGGCGGGCGCGGGCGGTACTCGAGGAAGTCGGGCAGCTCGTCCACGACGGGCGCAGCCGCCTCGACCTCCTGGGGGCAGAGCGTGAAGAGCAGCGCCTTCAGCTCGTCGATCCCGGCTCCCGTGGCGCACGAGATGCGGTGCACGGCAACGATGCGCTCGTCCTCCACCGTGAACGGCGCCGGCTCGGGATCGAGGTCGGACTTGTTCAGCACGACGAGCTGCGGGCGCTCGCCGAGACCGGCACCGTAGGCGGCGAGCTCGCGGTCGATCACGCCGTAGCGCTCGTCGGCGTCGCCCTCGGACGCGTCGATCACGTGCAGCAGCAGGCGGGCCCGCTCGAGATGGGCGAGAAACTCGTGTCCCAGCCCGATCCCTTCGCTCGCTCCCTCGATCAGGCCCGGCACGTCCGCAACCGTGAGCTGCCGGCCGTCGGGCCCGTCGACCGTGCCGAGCATCGGCGCCAGCGTCGTGAACGGGTAGTCGGCCACCTTCGGCTTCGCATTCGAGATCCGCCGCAGGAGCGACGACTTGCCGGCGTTCGGCAGCCCGGCACAGGCGGCGTCGGCCATCAGCTTGAGGTGGAGCTCGAGCTCGTGGCTCTCGCCCGGCATCCCCGTCTCGGCATAGCGCGGCGTCTGCCGTGGTCGGCGTCGCAAAGTTGGAGTTCCCGCGGCCGCCGCCGCCGCCGCGCGCGACGACGAGCCTCGTCCCGTCCAGACGCAGGTCTGCGACGAGGGTTTCGTCCTCCGCATTCGTCACCTGCGTTCCCACGGGGACGGTGAGGACGATGTCGTCGCCGTCGGCGCCGTGCTTGCGGGTGCCGCGGCCGTTGCCGCCTCGCCGGGCTGCGAAGACCGTCTTCGCGCGGAACGCCGAGAGGTCGCGCAGGTCGGCATCCGCGACGAGAACGATGTCGCCGCCGCGGCCGCCGTCGCCGCCGTCGGGCCCGCCCTTCGGCACGAACTTCTCGCGGCGGAAGCTGAGCCCCCCGTCACCGCCGCGACCCGCCTTGACGCGAATGCGCGCGCGATCGCGAAACATGCTCACCTGCTCACCTCTCTCACCGAACCATGCCGTGCCGACGCGCCACCGGGGCGCGAGCGACTAGCCCGAGAGCTCGTTGACCGAGATGAAGCGCTTGTCGCCCGAGCGACGAAACTCGACGACGCCCTCGCGCTTGGCGAAGATCGTGTGATCGCGGCCGAGACCGACACCGTCGCCGGGCCGAAACCTGGTTCCGCGCTGGCGGACGATGATCATTCCGGCTTTCACTTCCTGGCCGGCGAAGATCTTCACCCCGAGGCGCTTGCTCTCGGAGTCGCGACCGTTCCTCGAGGAGCCGAGCCCCTTCTTGTGTGCCATCTAGCTCTCCTCCTCCGTGACGGTCTCGGCTGCCACGTCCGGCTCCGCCGCAGGCTCTTCCTTCGGCTTCGCGGCCGCGCTGGGCTTCGGCGCTGCCTTCGGCTTGGCCGCCGCCTTCGGCTTCGCCTCCACCTCGACCGCTGCCGCCTCCACGACCTCGGCCTCGACCGCAGGCTTTGCAGCAGCCTCGGCCTTCGGCTTCGCCGCCGCCTTCTTCTTGCCGCCGATCGACTCGATCTCGATCTGCGTCAGAGCAGAGCGGAAGCCCGTGTGACGCTTGTAGCCGGTGCGCTTCTTGTACTTGCCGATGCGGATCTTCGGGCCACGCTGCTGGCCGAGCACCTTGACCGTCACGGTCACGTCCTTCGGTGCGAGCGCAGGCGCGCCGTCGCCACCCACGAGCAGAACAGCGGGTGTAAAGGTCTTGCCGTCCTCCGTCGCGAGCCGGTCGACGAGCAGCCGCTGCCCTTCGCTGACGCGATACTGCTTGCCACCGAGGGAGATGATTGCGTAGCTCATACGAGGGTGCTCTCTGGCGCGGAAAATGCGGGCAGGCGCCCGCAAGCCCAGGGAGTGTAGCGAAACGGGCCGATCATCTGCGGTCGAAATCGTCGAGCCACTCGGACATCGGCACGTAGCCGGGAACGTCCGGCTCGTCTGCGACCGACTCGTTCGGCACCGGCGCCTCGGCCACGAACTCGTCGGCGTCCCCCTCGGGCTCGACAGCGGGCTCGACGACGGGAGCAGGGGTGGCGAGCTCCGGCCCGTCCTCCGCGGGACCGTCCACGACGACGGTGGCGACAGCCGCGACGGCGGTGGCGTCGGCGATCTCGGCACCCTCGACGGCCGCCGGCTTCTTGCGGCGGTTTCTCCCGCCTCGACTGCCACGCCGCGTCTTGCGCTTGACGACGACCGTCCCGTCCCCCTCCTCGGCGATGGTGGCCGCTGCGCCATCGGGTCCGGCGTCACCGTCGAGCTCGGTCACATCGGCCACCTCGACGATCGCGTCCTGGATCACGTCCGGCGAGGCCGTCTGGCCGTCCGAATCGCCGGGCACGTGGATTCGCGGTGCCCGGCGACGGACCGGCGCCTTGGGCTTCTCGCTCACGGAACCGTTCCCGTCCGGACCGGAGACGGCGGCGATCGCCGGTGCGACGAGGTCGTCCGAGAGGCCGGCGTCGGGTTCTCCGTCTACGGCGCCGTCTGTCTCGTCTGCGCCGGCCGTGTCGACCCCGGCGCCGGCAGGCTTGCGCCTGCGGCGGCCGCCGCGTGAACCGCGGCGCGTCCGCTTCTTCGCGGGCGTCACGCCGTCGATCCCCGGCTCGCCCTCGACGACGCTCGGGGCGAGCTCGCCGTCCTCGGTCGCGTCGGCAACGTTCTCAGACTCGCCGCCTTCCTCGACGTCGATGTCGTGGCCCGGATCGAGCTCCTCGGCGGAGGCAACGTCGACCTCGTCGAGCGACGTCTCTGCGCCGTCCGCCGGCACGGTGACCTTGCGCCTGGCGGGAGCGCGGGTCGGCTTCTCGGCCTCGCTCTCGAACGTGATCGGCCCTTCACCCACCTCGCCGGAGGGCACGAGCGTGGCGAACGCCTGCCCTTCGAGCACGCGGCCGATCGTCACCGTCGCCTTCTTGCCGACGAGCTTGGCCGCGCCGGCAACGAGGACGTCGACGCCGTCGACCTTGCCGGCCGCCCACGTGGCGTCGTACCGGCCCACCTCGCCGAGCTTCAGCCCGACGGTGGCGCCCTCGACGAGCTGCGAGACGGGCTGCAGGTCGATCAGCTTGCCCTCGGCGACGACGTCGAAGTGATCCGTGTGAATGTGCCCTTCCGCCGGCACCAGGAAGAAGCGACGGCGGGTCGCCTCCTCGATCGCGGCGAGCCGGGCGCCGCCCGGGCCCGCGACCAGCTCGAGCACACGGGGGTGCAGCGCGACGCGGTAGGCCTGGACGCGGTTCCCGGGCGACGCGAGCGCCCGCAGCTTCCGCTCGATCTGCATCGCCACCGTATGATCGGAGACGACGATGCCGTCACCGGCACAGGTCGGGCACTTCCGGGTCAGAATCTCGCGCGGCCCGTCGGTGACGTTCTGGCGCGTCATCTCCACGAGTCCGAGGGGAGAGATCTCGACGACGTACGTCTTCGTCCTGTCGCGCTCGAGCTCGCCCCGCAGCGCGTCCTCGACGGACGCCCTGTTCTTCGGGTTCGCCATGTCGATGAAGTCGATCACGATGATCCCGCCGATATCGCGGAGGCGCAGCTGGCGGACGACCTCCTTCACGGCCTCGAGGTTGTTCTTCGTGATCGTGTCCTCGAGCCGCTGGTTCGAGTTCTTCGAGCGGGAGCCGACGAAGCGGCCGGTGTTCACGTCGATGACGGTGAACGCCTCCGCGTAGTCGAAGACGAGGTAGCCGCCCGAGGGAAGGTCGACGCGCCGGTCGAGGGTCGAGGCGATCTCCTTCTCGACACCCGAGCTCTCGAACAGCGACTCCTTCTCCTTGTAGCGGTGGACGCGCTCGATCATGTGCGGCGACGTCTTCTTCAGGTAGCTGACGATCCGCTTGTGGGTCCGCTCGTTGTCGACCTGGGCCGAGACGAAGTCGCCGGCGAACAGGTCGCGCACGATCCGCAGGGGCAACTCCGCTTCCTGGTACACGAGCGAGGGCGCGGTCGCCCCCTTCGCGCGGGCCTGGATCGTCTTCCAGAGCCGCTGCAGGAAGACGAGATCCCGCTCGACGTCCTCTGCCGAGGCTCCCTCGGCGGCGGTGCGGACGATGACGCCGCCCTCCTTCACCTCGAGCCCCTTGATGATGTCCTTCAGCCGCGCGCGCTCGGCGTCCTCGAGCCTGCGGGAGACACCGAGCCCTTCGCCGTTCGGGACGTAGACGAGGAAACGGCCCGGCAGCGAGATCTCGGTCGTCAGCCTGGCGCCCTTCGTCTTCATCGGGTCCTTGACCGCTTGCACGAGCAGCTTCTCACCGCGGGAGATCAGGTCCTGGATCTTCTTGCCGTGCCGCTTGCCCTCGAGCTCGGGGACGACGATCTCGTCGACGTAGAGAAACCCGTTCTTCTCGAGCCCGATCTCGACGAATGCGGCCTCCATCCCGGGAAGCACGTTGTCCACGACCCCGAGGTAGATGTTCCCGGCGATCGACCGGCGCTCGGGCCGCTCGAGGTACACCTCCGCGACCCGGTCGTCCTCGATCACGGCGACGCGCTGCTCGCCGATGTCGACCGAGATCAGGAGCTCCCGCTTCGCGGCGGGCAATGGTGCCCGGCGCGGAGGCTGGCGGCGTCGCTGGGTGCCGCCGCTCTGCCCGGTGCGCCGCCGGTCGGCCGCCCGCTCTGCCCGCTGGCTCCGCTCCGGCTTCTCCCGCGCGGGTTCCTTGGCAGCCCTCCCGGGCTTCTCGGGCTTCTCGGCGCTCGGCTCGGCCTCGGCCTCGGCAGCACCATCGGCAGCCGGCCGCTTCCGACCTCGGCCGCCGCGGCTGCCGCGTCGCCGCTTACTGCGCAGCGCCTCGGCTTCCGCACCTGTTGCGGTCGATTCGGTCGTCGTGCTCTCCGGCACGGCCTCCGGCTCAGCCGGGGCGGCAGGAGCTTCTGTCGTTGCGCTCGCGGGCGCGTTCTGCTCGTTCTTCTTGTTCTTCCATCGAAACCAGGGCAAAGAGTGCCTCTCTTCGTTGTAGCGCGCGCGGGCGTGCGGCAACCCACCGGGATGCCGGCCTCGCGCAGCGGATGTCGAAAACCATGGCCATATTCAGTTGGGCCTCGCGCTGCAGGGTATCAGTGCACGGGCCCGGGGGCTCGACGCGGAGGAAAACCGGGCGCGTGGCCACCATGGCGCCGGGAATCGCCGTCTCAGGCAGCTGCGGGGCGAAGTCGCGCCCGGCGGGCCCGCACCGCGCGAAGCCGCTGGTTGAGGCGCGCCCAGGCCCATGACTCGACCTCCGAGTACCGCGTCGCGGACTGCGCGCGCGTCGCCTCCAGGTACTCGAACCAAGCATCGGCCTCTTCGATCTGCAACAGCTCTTCCGCGAGCTCTGTGTCCGGCACCGGCACTCCCTTCGCCTGTCGGGGTCGCTGCGATCCTAGGACCCGGTCCGGACGGACACCCCTCCGCCGAGGGGTGACTCAGAGGCGAAGGCGGGCGGCGCCGAGCGCCCGGGTGCCGGCGTAGGCCACGGCGGCCCGGACGAGTGGGCCACCGAACGGCAACCGCCGGACGAGCTCGCGGGCTCCGAGGCCGACGGCTACCGGTGACAGCACTGCCGGCCCGGCGGCCAGAGCCAGTGCCTTCGGGTCACGCGGGAGGACGTCGCCTCGACTGAGCCCGAGCCGCAACAGCATGCGGCTCTGCGCGATCGTCAGGAGCGGGAGCTGGGCCTGCTTCGTCCAGGGCGAGGCGGCGATCGCCGCGTTGGCGAGGGAGGTCGTGCCGATCAGCCGTCGTGTGACGGCAGCCCGGAGCATCGGCAGGCGGGCCGCCAGAGCCGGGCCCGACTCACCCGCGACGCGCGCCAACGCGGCCACGACCTCGGCGACCGGCAGCTCCGTCCCCCCACCTCGAGCACGTCGCCGGGAAGCACGTACGGGAGACGCTGCGCCCCACCGCGCCGCACCACGAGCAGCGGTGTTCCCGCGCTCGAGATCTGCCGAAGCACCGCGGTCTCGGCAGCCCCAGGCTCGCCGTCGACGAGGCGAATCGCAACAGCGGCCCGGACGGGATCGCCGTCGACGGCAACGGCGCCGCGGTCGCCGCCCGCGGCCAGAGCGGCAGCAAGCTCGTGGGCTCCGACGCCCGAGACGGCGACGTACCCCGACGAGCCCTCGATCTTGCGAGCCTCTCGGACGAGCCCGATCGCCTGGCCGATGCCGATGCCGAGCGGCACTAGATCCCCCTCTCGTCACGGCCGCGGGCGTGGATCGCCTGCAACACGCCGACGGCAAGGAGGTTCGCCACCACCGAGGAGCCGCCGACCGTGAGGAAGGGAAGCGGAATCCCCGTCACGGGAGCGATGCCCATGGTCATGCCCACGTTGACGAACACCTGGAAGAGGAAGGCGAAGACGATCCCCCCGGCCACGACAGCGCCGTAGAGGTCTCCGGCGACCGTGACGATCCGAAGCCCGCGCCAGACGACGAGGAGGTACAGCAACAGCAGGATCGAGCTGCCGACGAACCCACGCTGCTCTGCGAGCGATGCGAAGACGAAGTCGGTGGCGTGCTCGGGGAGGTAGTCGAGACGGGTCTGACTCGCCCCCTCGACGCCGCGGCCCGAGAGACCTCCGGCACCGACCGCGGTTCTCGACTGGGTGACGTTGTACGTCAGGCCGCCGGGATCGCTGTCCGGGTTCGTGAAGCCCGTCAGGCGGGCGGTCTGGTACGGCTTCAGCACCTCGACGCCAGCGGCCGGCAGCACCCACAGCACGCTCGTGACGAGCACGAGTGCGGCGACTCCGAGCAGGATCAGGTGCAGCCAGCGCACGCCGGAGAGGAAGAGCACGGCGGTGAGCGCAGCCCCGTAGACCAGGGCGGTCCCGAGGTCGGGCTGGACGAAGACGAGGCAGATCGGCACCAGGCCGAGGCCGATGGCGGTCGCGACGGTTCCGAGCTCACCGACCCGTCGACCACGTTCGACGAGAAAGCCGGCAACCGCCAGCACGAAGAACAGCTTGCCGAACTCGGACGGCTGAAACTGGAACGGCCCGAGGTCGATCCAGCGCTTCGAGCCGCGCACGGCCTCGGCGAAGGCGAAGACGAAGACCATCACCCCGATCGTGCCGGCGTAGAGGAACCTCCAGTGGCGGAGGTAGAGGGACGGGGGGATGAAGATCGCCACGAGCATGGCGGCCGTCCCGAGCGCGGCGGCGGTCGCCTGGCGCATCACGAAGTAGTCCGGATTGCCCGGGACGTCGAACCGGGTGATCCCGCCGATCGCCCAGAGGCCGTAGCCGACGAGGGTCGCGACAGCGAGCAGCAACAGCCAGTCGAGTCGGCGCAGGACAGCGCCGATGTCGAAGATGCCGAGGGAGGAGGACCGAAGTCCGGCCGGCCGGTGACGCGTGTCGGCGATCAATCGACGTTCACCAGAGCCTGGGGGCCGCCCTTGCGGTTGAAGTACTTCTCGAAGACGCGGAGCGCCGCGGGTGCCGCGGCCGACGACCCGTGGCCCCCGTTCTCGATCACGGCGCAGACGACGAGCTCGGCCGCCTCGGAGGGCCCGTAGCCGCACCACCAGGACTGATCCTCGAGATGCCCTGCCGGGTAGCCGGGAAGATTGACGACCTTCTCCGCGGTTCCCGTCTTGCCGGCGATCGAGATCGGATAGGTGCCGAAGACGCCCGACGACGTCCCGTTGGTGGAGTGGGTCGCTGCCCACAAGCCGTCGCGGACGGATTGCAGGGCTGCCGGGTCGACGCCGGCATCTCGCGGCGGATCCGGCGGGAACTGCTGCAGGGTGACGGGCTGCTGCCTGTTCGAGCCCGGTTGCTCGACGCCGGAGACGACGTACGGAGTCACGAGCTTGCCGCCGTTCGCGATCATCGCGTAGAAGCGGGCCATCTGCAGAGGTGTCACGGTGACGTCCTTCTGCCCGATCGCGAGCTGGATCGAGTCACCGGGATTCCAGGCCTTGTCCCAGTCGCTCTCGAAGGTCCGCTTGCGCCAGGCCGGGGTGGGCACGATCGTCTGCCAGGACGGAGCCTCGTTGCCGATGTCGAGCCCCGAGGGTGCGCCGAAGCCGAACTTGCGGGCCCACTGCTGCATGCGGCTGCGCGCCGCCGAACCGCCTTCGTAGAACCGGTTGCCGACGGTGTAGAAGTACGTGTCGCACGATGTCGCGAGCGCCTCCGCGAGGTTCATCGGCCGGTTGACGTACGGGTCCCAGTTCCTGAACTTCTGCTTGTCGCGCCCGTACTCGGCGGTCGGGGTGCACTGGATCGACGCGTAGGGCGAGAGGAGATGCTCCTGCATCGCGGCGAGGGCGGTGACGGGCTTCCAGGTCGAGCCCGGCGGGTAGGCCACCTGGGTGACGCGGTTGAGCCCGGGGTAGTTCGCCTCCTTCGCGGCCGCGTCGTCGACGAGCGGAGCGAGCTTGTCCGGGTCGATGCGCCCGACGTAGACGGACGGCTTGTAGGTCGGGTACGACGCCATGGCCCGCACGGCCCCGTCGCGAGGGTCGAGCGCGATGATCGCACCGCCGGCGACGTTGTACTGCTTGTTGGCCCTGGCAAGGGCAATGCCCTCCCGGATCGCGCGCTCGGCGGCGCGCTGCACGCGCATGTCGATCGTCAGCCTGACCGCCGTGCCCGGCCTGGCGTCTCGCCTGATCTCGAGTGGGCTCTGGGGCCGGCCGAGCGAGTCGACCCTGATCTGGGCAGCTCCCGAGTCGCCCCGGAGGTACTCGTCGAACGTTGCTTCGACTCCGGACTTGCCGACCTTGTCACCGCCGCGATAGTCCGCCTTCTGTTGCAGCTTCCGCTTCAGCTCGGTCGGGGAGATCTCGCCCACGTACCCGAGGAACTGCGCGCCGAGCGACTGGTAGGGGTAGCTCCGCAGGTACGTCTGCTGGATCTGCACGCCCGGGAACTCCGACGCGTGCTCCTGCAGGTAGTAGACCTGATCGTCGTGGACCGCCGTCTTCACCGTGATGGGCGTGAGCGGATCGACGCGACGGTCCTCGACCTCGCGCGCGAGGCGGGCCACCGGCACGTCGAGGACCGCGGCCAGGCGCTTGATCATGCGGTAGCGGCCGACCTTCGGCATGTCGCCGACCCATAGCTTGACCGCGGTACCCGGGACGTTCCCGACGATCACCTTGCCCTGGCGGTCGAGGATCGGGCCGCGCGGCGCCTCGACCCTGATCGTGCGGAGCTGGTTGTTCTGGGCTGCGTCGAGATACCGCGCGCTCGAGAGCACCTGGAGCGACCAGAGCCGGAAGAAGAGGACTGCGAAGACCGCGAGCGCGACGACGCCGAGGATCCCGACCCTCAGCGCGAGCCCCGGGGTGAGGCGGTAGGGCGGGCTGACGCTCGGATCCGGCGGCAGGAACCGGGACGAGGGGTTGCGTCTCTCGCCGTAGGGTGCGTCAGACAAGGATCTCGACCTCCCGGGCCCGTTCGCCGCGCTCGCTCGCTCCGACCAGCCTGCGGACGAGCCCGAAGACCGGGTACGTGAGCACGGCGTTCCAGACGAGCGCGGCAGGCAGCCCCGCGAGCACGGCGTGGGTCTCGACCGGCTCGCCGAGCAACGAGGTGAGGGCGTAGCCACCGAACTCGACGAAGAGCGTCGCCGCGACGGTGGCAGCGAGCGGCGCGTGCGCACGGGCGCGACCCGTGGTCTCGCCGTACCGCCCCGCCCAGTAGCCCGTGAGCGTGAGCAGCAGCGCTGTCAGGCCGAGCGTCCCGAGCGTGGCGAGATCGACGACCAGCCCGGCGGCGAAGCCGGCGACCGCCCCGGTGACGGCACCACGCAGCAGAGCGATCGAGACGAGGGTGACGAGCAGGACGTTCGGCCCACCGCCGACCGTCGAGAGCGGACGAGAACGCCGAGACCTGGAGGATCGCGACGACGAACAGGATCGCTGCAACCCGGATCCCGGTGCTCGGGCTCACCGCGGCTCGTCCTTGCGGACGAGGACGAGCACGGTGTCGACGCGATCGAAGTCGGCGAACGGCTCGACCTGCACCTGTTTCCAGAGGTCGGTATCCGCCTGACCCACGCTCGTCACGCGTCCGATCGGGATGCCCCGAGGGTAGAGCGACGCCAGCTTGCTGGAGCGCCAGCCGGCGGTCACGATCGTGTCTCCGACGGAGACCTTCAGCTTCTTCGGCACGCGGTCGAAGATGAGCGTCGACGCCGATGCGCGGCCGTGCTTGACGATGCCCGAGGCGCCGGACCTGACGTCCAGGGCGGACACCGCCAGCTGTTCGTCGGTGAGCAGCGTCACCCGCGCCGAGCGGGAGTAGACCCGCGTTACGCGGCCGAGGAACCCGTCCTGCGTGACAACCGGGGCGTCGAGGGCGACACCGTCGTTCGACCCGACTGCGACGACGACGTTCTGCGCGAAGCTGCCGGTCGGCCGGGCGATCACGGCGGCCGCGAGGCCGGTGTAGTCGTCCGGGAAGCGAGGGCCGTCCCGGAATGCGAGCAACGCCTTCAGCTTGTCGTTCTCGTTCGCTGCGAACTGGTTCTGGATCGCCTGCTGGCGGAGCGCCTCGTTTTCGGCCCGGAGCCGCTTCGCGTCCGAGCGCGCCGTGAGCAGGGAGTCGGCCCAGACGTAGACGTCCCGGAAGGGCTGCGCGACGCGCTCTCCGGCGATCGTGAACGGCCGCAGGACGGTTGCGGCAGCGCTCTCGGCCGACGCGACCGGGCCGTCGTCGGGCTTGCGGAAGGAGAACGTGATCAGCGCCAGGGAGAGCACGACCAGGACACCCACCACGACGCGCCGGCGGAAGGCGGAGGTCGTTCGAGAGGGGGGCTTACCGGTACCGGGACGCCGGACGTTGACGCCCAGCACCGCCGTGCGTGCGGTGCGATGACGGGGCACAGATGCCGATTGTACCGGCCGCGGTGCCCGACTTCAGCCGGACGGCAGGGTTTCCCGGCCCTGCCGCCAGCCCGGGTGTCCGGGTGAAGCCGGACACCTCCTCCTACCGCCTGCTGCCGCTGCGCCGCTTGCGCGACCGCTCGGAGCGATGGATCGCCTCGAACTCCTCCAGGCTGCGCCCGGAGCCGACCGCGACGCAGGTGAGCGGGCTCTCGGCGAGATGCACCGGCATCTGCGTCTCGTGGCGCAGGCGCTCGTCGAGCCCCTGCAGGAGCGCGCCGCCGCCGGCGAGCACGATGCCCCGGTCCATGATGTCCGCAGCGAGCTCGGGCGGCGTCTTGTCGAGCGTCGACTTGATCGCGTCGATGATCTGGGAGACCGGCTCGTCGAGCGCGCGGCGGACCTCCTCCGACGAGATCACGACCGTCTTCGGTAGCCCGGTGAGCATGTCACGGCCGCGCACCTCTGCCTGCACCTCCTCCGCCAGCCGGTAGCCGGAGCCGACCTCGAGCTTGATCTCCTCGGCTGTCTGCTGACCGACGAGGAGCTTGTACTCCTTCTTGATATGGGTGACGATCGCGTCGTCCATCTCGTCGCCGCCGACGCGAAGCGACTGCGAGACGACGATGCCGCCGAGCGAGATCACCGCAACCTCGGTCGTGCCGCCGCCGATGTCGACGATCATGTTCCCGGTAGGCTCGCCGACCGGGAGGCCGGCGCCGATCGCCGCCGCCATCGGCTCCTCGATCAGGTAGGCCTGTCTCGCGCCCGCGGCGAGGGTCGCGTCCTCGACGGCGCGCTTCTCGACTCCCGTCACGCCCGAGGGGACGCAGACGATCACCCTCGGGTGCGCAAAGCGATGCTGGTGCACTTTCTGGATGAAGTGCCGCAGCATCTGCTCGGTCACGTCGAAGTCCGCGATGACGCCGTCCTTGAGGGGGCGGATCGCCGAGATCGTGCCCGGCGTGCGCCCGAGCATCCGCTTCGCCTCGACGCCGACAGCGTGGACGTCGCCCGTGCGCTGGTCGATCGCAACCACGGACGGCTCCGAGAGCACGATGCCACGGCCGCGCACGTAGACGAGCGTGTTGGCGGTGCCGAGGTCGACCGCCATGTCGCGACCGCCGAAGCCGGTGAGAGCGTTGAACCAGCTCATGGACGCAGCAGTCTAGCTGCGTATTTGCAGCAGGTTCGGGGCCTTCGAGGCGAGAGTCTCCACGAGGAGCGCGCCGGGTAACCCGACGACGTTCAGGTAGTCGCCGTCGATCCGTGAGACGAGGCGAGCGCCGAAGCCCTGGATCGCATACGCCGCCTGCACGTCCCGCCCACTCGCCGCTCTCGACGTACGTGTCGACCTCGGCCCCGGTGAGCTCGCGGAACGTGACGCCGGTGACTTCGTGCCCGACGACGGCGAACCCCGGGCCGAGGAGGCACAGTCCCGAGACGACGAGGTGTGTCCGGCCCGCCAGGCCGAGGAGCATCAGCCGCGCATCGCCTCGATCGACGGGCTTGCCGTACACGCGACCGTCGAGATGGACGGTCGTGTCGACTCCGACGGTGACGGCGCCTTCGGCATGGACGGAGCGGGCCTTGCCCTCGGCATGGGCGCGAACGAGCTCGACGGGGTCGGCATCGGGCGGGTCGTGCTCCTCGTACGCGGGAGGGACGACGTCGAACGGGATGCGGAGCTGCTCGAGAATCGTCCGTCGTTGGGGCGATGTCGAGGCGAGGACGAGCCTCATCCGGGCTTTTTCGCGACCCAGATCTCCTCGCTGGGCCACTTCTTCGACCACTCGACCGAGAACGCGTCGTAGTAGGAATGATCGACGGCATCGTCGGGCGGATAGAGCTCGACGAGGTCGACGACGTCGAAGCCCGTACGCCGGAGGAGCCGGAAGAGCTCGCCGTGCGGCAATTGCCATTCGACGCCGATCTCACCCGGCCACTCGAGGCGCCCGAGCCCACGCTGCGGGCGCTGCAGCGCCTCGGTGGGCGGCCCTTCAGTCGGGCGCGCAGAGGATCGAGAGAGGGCTGTTGCGGAGGAACCACAGGCGTCCGCCCGGCCGGAGCAGCCGGTACGCCTCCGGAAGCCAGCGGTGCGGATCGCACCAGATGCTCGCCCCGTACTCGGAAACGGCGAGGTCGAAGCTCTCGGAGGGAAGGGGCACGTCCTCGGCGCTCGCTTCGACGAGCGGGAAGTCTATGCCGAACTCGGCCTGACACCGACGAGCCGTCGTGAGCTGCGCCGGGGTCACGTCGACGCCGACCGGGCGCGCGCCTCTTCGGGCGAGCCACGCCGAGACGTAGGCCGTGCCGCAGCCGAGCTCGACGACGTCGAGGCCGTCGACGTCCCCGAGCGTGGCGAGCGAATCCTCGGGCACCCCGAAGACCCCCCACGTGATCTCGTGCGCAGCCCAGGTCTCGCTCGCCGTGGCGTCGGTGTGCTCGGCGTTCGCCTCGGTCCAGTCCTCGCGATTCCGCTTTGCGTCGTCCGAGATGTCGGTCATGAGCCGGAATGGTACTGCTCCCCCGGGGCGGGCAGCCCCGGGAGAGACAGCCGGCCTCTAGAGCAGCCCGTCCGGAAAGAAGAGCGAGAGCTCGCGCTTTGCGCTCGCCTTCGAGTCGGAGCCGTGCACGATGTTCTCCGAGAGCAGCGTCGCGAAGTCGCCGCGGATCGTGCCCGGCGCCGAGTCGGCCGGGTTCGTGGCGCCCATCATGCCTCGGACGCCGAGGATCGCATTCTCGCCGCGAACGGCGAGCGCGAGGACGGGGCCGGAGGTGATGAACGTGACGAGCTCGCCGAAGAACGGCTTGCCCTTGTGCTCGGCGTAGTGCTGCTGCGCGAGCGCGCGGGTGACCTTCAGGAGGCGGGCACCGCGGAGCTCGTAGCCGCGGCGCTCGAAGCGGGAGACGATCTCGCCGCAGAGTGCGCGACGGACGCCGTCCGGCTTGACGAGGACGAGTGTGGTTTCGGTAGCCATAGGCGCGGAAGCGTAGTCGCTGCGTTCGTGCGCCGGTCGGGGGAACGTCGCCGCCGCTAGCTGTTGCGGCGGACGCGCAGGGGCTGCAACGACTCCTCGCCGGCGACCGCGGCCGGGGGCACCGGCGTCGCGCAGTACGGGCACGCCTGCCAGATCGGCTCGAGCGGAGACCCGCAGGAGCCGCACGCCTGCTTGAGGCGGGTCGTGCAAACCGGGCAAACGAGGAACGAGGCGTCGACCTGGCCCCGACAGACGGGGCAGCGAAGATCGCGCTCGGCGAGCCGCTCCTCGAGGGCGCGGTTCTCGAGGTCGCGATCGCGGCGCTCCTCGATCGAGTCGGGCGGGCGCAGGAAGAGGTAGACGATCGGGCCCGACGAACGGCGGCACGAGCCCGAGCAGGGCCGCCATGCCGACGAGCCACGGGTCGTCGATGCGGCGGCGCGCGTCCTTGTAGACCCAGAAGGCGGTCGCGAGCCAGAAGACGACGACGAAGAACCCGGTCAGGTTGCGCGCGAGCATCCAGGTGCTCGAGTCGAAGAAGGTGTCGGCGATTGGCACGGTGTCAGGTCAACGTCAGAGAAGGAGCTTGCCGAGGATATACCCGGCGGCGAACGCAATTCCTACGAGGCCGGCGAGAACGACCAGTGCGAAGGCGAGCACCGTGATCCGCTCCCGGGTGCGGGACCGGCGGCTCACCGGCCCTCCGTCGCTTCGAGATCGGCGAGCAGGTACAGCGAGCCGACGACGAGCACCGGTTCGCCGAGGGCATGCGCACGGCGGACGGCCGCGGCAGGATCGGCGATCGGCTCCACGTGCGAGAAGTGCCCTCGGGCCTGCTCGGCGAGCGCAGACGCGCGGAGCGAGCGGCTGTTGGACGACTCCGTCGCGACGAACCGGCTACCGAGCGAGGAGAGCCCGCGCAGCATCTCGTCGACGTCCTTGTCCGCGAGGATCGAGGCGCAGATGGTGTAGTCGGCCCGGGGCAGGCGCTCACGCAGCCAGGCGATGCCGTCAGGGTTGTGGGCGCCGTCCCGCACCTCGCCCCGCCGCCGCTCGAGCCGGCCGGGTAGGGCGACCTCCACGATGCCGTCGAGCCGATGACCGACGAAGGCCTCGGCCGCCTCCCTGGCGCCACCGACGACGATCCGGCCGCGCGACACGAGCGGCGCGAACGTGTCGTCCGGCAAGACAACTACACTGTCTTCATATGGACAACAGCGAGCTTCTCGACCGCAATCTCCTCGACTGTCTCACCGAGCACATCGGTGTGCTCCAGGCCCGACGTTCGTCAGCAGGACGACCCGGGAGCGCAACACGTTCGTCGCGTCGTGGCGACCACCGAGACCCGCTTCCACGACCGCTGCATCGACGCCCGCGTCGGCGAACGCGGT
The DNA here is from genome assembly GCA_963792455.1 of uncultured Thermoleophilia bacterium. Lineage (GTDB taxonomy): Bacteria > Actinomycetota > Thermoleophilia > Gaiellales > Gaiellaceae > Gaiella. The sequence goes on along the minus strand of CAWBWA010000010.1, from coordinate 202,296 downwards.
GAGCGCCGCGGCGGTGATCGTCTCGAACTGCGTGGCACCGACACTCTCCGCCGCCCGCCGGACGCGCCGCAGCGCAGCCGGCAGGTCGGCCGGGCGGCCCCCGAGCCGGATCCGCTCGTCCCAGGAGCGCACGTGCGGCGAGATCGTCGCGCCGACAGAGAGCCCTTCGCCGAGAAGCAGCTGCTCGACGTCACCGTGGCTGTCGACTTGCCGTTTGTCCCGACGACGTGAACGGCGGGATACCGCAGCTGAGGGTCGTCCGAGCGCGGCGAGCAGCGCGAGCATGCGCTCGAGCCCGAAGCCGTCCTCGGGCCACGGGCTGAGCGCGGCGAGCCAGGCGACGTCGTCAGACACGATCTCGGGTCGCCCTCCGCCCGTCGGTCATCGGAAGCCCCCGTCCTGCGCGACATGCCGGATCGGGATGCCGCACGAACCGGCCCTTCGCACCGGTCAGCCTCCGCTGCCGGCCAGAGCCTCGAGCTCGCGCCTGAAGCGCTCGAGCTTGGCGTGTTCCGCCTCGACGACGGCGGGTGGGGCGCTCCCGACGAATCGCTCGTTGGCGAGCATTGCCTCCGCCCGGGCGATCTCCTTCTGCAGGCGGGCGATCTCCGGGCCGGCGTCGGCGGGTGCCTTCTGCCGCTCCGGCCGGACGACGGCGGCGAAGACCCGTCGCTCGTCGTCCGAATCGAGCGCCACCTGCACGCCGCTGCGCCGAAACGTCACCGCCGCCTCCTGCACGCGCTCGAGCGCTGCTGCGTCCGTGCTGTAGCTGCCGTCGGGCGCCGGCCACGCCGACACGATCAGGCGCTCCCGGCTACCGGGCAGGAACGACCAGATCTCCTCGGTCACGTGCGGCAGAACGGGGTGCAACAGGGCGAGCAGTCGCTCGAGGGAGGCCAGGGCCGTCGCGCAGGCCGCCGGCTCCTGTTCGTACAGACGCGGCTTGACCGCCTCCGCGTACCAGTCGCAGAAGTCGTCGAAGGTGAGGTGGTAGAGCACGTTCGTGGCGGTCGCGAAATCGAAGGCGCCCCAGGCCTCTTCGACCTGCGCCCGCGCATCGTCGATCCGAGCGAGGATCCAGCGCTCCTCGAGCGCCGTCGGCTCGATGCCAGGCTCGGCCCCGACCGCGTTCTGGAGGATCAGGCGCGAGACGTTCCAGAGCTTGTTCGTGAGCTTCCGCCCCTCCTCGATCGCCCCGGGCGAGAAGCGCACGTCCTGGGTCGACGAGATCTTGAGCAACCCGTAGCGGGTCGCATCGGCGCCGTGCGCATCGATCATCTCGAGCGGATCGACACCGGTTCCGAGGCTCTTCGACATCCGCCGCCCGTCCGCCGCGAGCACGGTCGAGTGGATGATCACGTCCGTGAACGGAACCTCCCCCATCACCTCGAGACCAGCCCAGATCATGCGGTTCTCCCACAGCCGGATGATCTCCCGCGCCGTCGAGTTCACGTTCCCGGGGTAGTAGGCCGCGAGCTCGGGCGTCTCGTCCGGCCACCCGAGCGTGGCGAACGGCCACAGGGCCGACGAGAACCACGTGTCGAGAACATCCGGGTCGCGGGTCAGCTGCACCCCGTCGCCGGCGCGCTCCTGCGCCTCCTCCTCGGTGGCCGCGCAGATCACCTCGCCGTCCGGCGTCGTCCAGAGCGGCAAGCTGATGCCCCCACCAGAGCTGGCGCGACAGGCACCAGTCGGGGCTCTCCTCGAGCGACGAGATCGCGAACCGGTGCTGCGACTCGGGGTGGTAGCGCACGCGCCGCGCGCGCAGCGCCTCGATCGCCGGCTGCGCCGGTTCCTCCATCCGACACCACCACTGGAGCGAGATCAGCGGCTCGATCCGCGTGTGGCACCTCTCACAGGTTCCGACCGCATGCCGGTAGTTCTCGCGCTTGACGAGCTGCCCACGCTCCCTGATCCAGGCCACGATGGCGGCGTCGGCCTCGGCCTGGGTCAGGCCCGCGAGGTCGCCGGCCTGGTCGCTCATCCGGCCGTCGAGCCCGATCACCATCGGCTCGGGCAGCTCGTGGTCCCGGCCGATCTCGAAGTCCAGCGGGTCGTGCCCCGGGGTGATCTTGAGAGCGCCCGAGCCGAACGCCGGATCGACGCGCTCGTCCGCGATCACCGGCACCGCGCGCTCGACGTAGGGGACGACGACCTCGCGGCCGACTGCGTCGCGATAGCGAGGGTCGTCCGGGTGCACGGCAACGGCGACGTCCCCGAGAATGGTGGCGGGTCGCACGGTCGCGATCACGATGCCGTCGGCTCCGTCGCCGTCGACGAACGGGTAGCGGACGTAGGTGAGCACGTCGTCCATGTCGGCGTGCGCCACCTCGAGGTCGGAGATCGCCGTCTGGTGGAACGGGCACCAGTTGACGATCCGGTTCGCCCGGTAGATCCAGCCCCGCTCCCAGAGCCGAACGAAGAAGACCATCACCGCCCGCGAGTACCCCTCGTCGAGCGTGAAGCGCTCGCGGCCGTAGTCGAGCGAGGCGCCGAGCCGGCGGTACTGGCCCATGATCGTGCGCCCCGTCTGCTCGAGCCACTCCCACGTGCGCTCGATGAACGCCTCGCGGCCGAGGTCGTGCCGGGTCAGCCCTTCCTGGGCGAGCTGCTTCTCGACGACGTTCTGCGTGGCGATGCCGGCGTGGTCGTAGCCCGGCTGCCAGAGCGTCCGGTAGCCCCGCATCCGGTGCCAGCGAACGAGCACGTCCTGGATCGAGCCGTTCAGCGCATGCCCCAGGTGGAGGTCGCCGGTCACGTTCGGCGGCGGCACGCAGATGACGTAGCTCTCGTCCCGCGTTGCTCCGGCGCCGGCCGCGTAGAGACCTTCGGCCTCCCAGGTCTCCTGCCAGCGCGCCTCGACCCCGGCGGGCTTGTAGAGCGACTCCATCTGGCCTGGCGACTGCATCGGAAGGCGCGACTCTATCGACACCCGGGGAGCGGCGGCACGGCTCCGCCGCGCCTCACGGACGCCGAACCGCCCTCAGCCCGCCATGATCAGCAGCGTGCTCGTACCGTGGGCGTACAGCTTGCCGTCGGCGTCCACGATGCGTCCCTTCCGCGGTCGCGACCGTTCGTCCCGGGTGCACGATCGTTCCCGTGCAGCGGACGAGGCCCGTGTCGAGCGTCAGCGGGCGCACGAAGTTGGCCTTCAGCTCGAGCGTCGTGTAGGCGGCGCCGGCCGGCAGCAGCGTCTGCCCCGCGCAGCCCATCGCGGAATCGAGCATCGTCAGAGCGAGCCCGCCGTGGACGACACCGATCGGGTTGTAGTGGAATTCCGCGGGCTCGACGATGAACGTCACCCGGCCCTCCTCGACCTCGATACCGGTCGATTCCGAGCGTCTGTGCCATCGGGGGAGGCGGCAACTCACCCGCGGCCCAGGCTCGAAGCGCCTCGAGCCCCGGCAGGCCGGCCGCCCGCGCGTGCGTCTCCCGCGGGTCGTCCCACGTAGTAGGTTCGCGTCCGCTCAGCCACCGTTCCCCCGTTCCGCGAGAGCGGCCACGAGACCCTGCGGATCGTCGACCGCGATGCGCAATCGCCGGACGCGCACAGGAAGCCCGACCACGTGCGCCCTCATCGGCGGGTCGAACAGGATCTCGACGAGGCCGTCACCTGCGCCGTTCACCAGCCAGTCGCCGCGCCAGCCGTGGACGCCCCGGGTCAGCGACACCGTCTCGGGCAGCACGCACGCCGATGTGATGCTTCCGGTCGAGGCACGCCCACTGAAGCCCCACGAGCCCATCTGGACGGCCACGTCGGCATCGCCGACCGCGAGCCCGGAACGGTCGGGGCCGAGTGCGAGCAGCTTCAGGAACGGCCGCGAATACCGTCCGTAGCGAAGCGTGAACCACCGCGGCGCAGCCACGGCCGGGTTAGGAGGCTGCGCTACCGGCAGCCGCTTCGAAGTCGTCCGCCTCCTCGGCGGCTCCGCTCGTGACGAGCGTCGGGTTGAGCCCCTTCGAGATCGTCTCCTTCGTGATCACGCACTTGGAGACGTCCTTGCGCGACGGCAGCTCGAACATCACGTCGAGCAGCGCAGCCTCGATGATCGAGCGCAGCCCGCGGGCGCCGGTCTCGCGCTGCAGCGCCTTCTCGGCGATCTCCCAGAGCGCGTCATCGGTGAACACGAGCTCGATCGTGTCGTACCCGAAGAATCGCTGGTACTGGCGCGTCAGCGCGTTCTTCGGCTCCGTCAGGATCTGCACGAGATCGTCACGCCGGAGCTGGTGCACGGCCGAGACGACGGGCAGGCGCCCGATGAACTCGGGGATCAGCCCGAAGTTGACGAGATCCTCGGGCATCACGGCGGAGAGCAGCTCCGCGCCCTCGTCCGAGTGCTTGGAGCGGACGTTGGCGCCGAAGCCGACCGAGTTGGTGCCGATCCGGCGCTCGATGATCCGGTCGAGCCCGGCGAAGGCACCGCCGCAGATGAAGAGGATGTTGGTGGTGTCGATCGAGAGGAACTCCTGGTGGGGGTGCTTGCGCCCACCCTGGGGTGGCACCGAGGCGACGGTCCCCTCGAGAATCTTCAGGAGCGCCTGCTGCACGCCCTCCCCCGAGACGTCCCGGGTGATCGACGGGTTGTCGGCCTTGCGGGCGATCTTGTCGACCTCGTCGATGTAGATGATCCCGGTCTCCGCCTTCTTGATGTCGAAGTCGGCCGCCTGGATCAGCTTCAAGAGGATGTTCTCGACGTCTTCGCCGACGTACCCGGCCTCGGTGAGGGCGGTGGCGTCCGCGATCGCGAACGGGACGTTGAGGATGCGCGCGAGCGTCTGCGCCAGCAGCGTCTTGCCGCAGCCCGTGGGGCCGAGCAGGAGGATGTTCGACTTCTGGAGCTCGACCTCGCCTTCCTCGACGTGTCCCATGCGGACGCGCTTGTAGTGGTTGTAGACGGCCACGGAGAGCGTGCGCTTGGCCTCTTCCTGCGAGACGACGTAGTCGTTGAGGACCGCGTAGATGTCCTTCGGCCGAGGCAGGTTGTCGAGATCGAGCGAGACGGGGGTGGTGAGCTCCTCGTCGATGATCTCGTTGCAGAGATCGATGCACTCGTCGCAGATGTACACGCCGGGGCCGGCGATGAGCTTCTTCACCTGCCGCTGGCTCTTGCCGCAGAAGCTGCAGAGCAGCTGCTCGTTTCCGTCGCTCGCTCGGGCCACGTCTCTCCTTTTACTCCGAAATCGCCTGTCTGGCTAGAGCACCGGGTTCAGCGGTGTGCGATCACCCGGTCGATGAGGCCATACTCGACCGCTTCCTGCGAGGTCATGAAGTAGTCGCGGTCCATGTCCTGCTTGACCTTCTCGACATCCTGGCCGGTGTGATCGGCCATGATCTCTTCGAGCCTTCGCTTCAGCGCGATCGTCTCCCTCGCATGAATCTCGATGTCGGACGCCTGTCCCTGGTAGCCGCCCCACACCTGATGGATCAGGATTCTGGAGTTCGGCAGCGCCATCCGCTTCCCTTTCGCGCCACCGGCGAGAAGGAGCGCACCCATGCTCATTGCGATCCCGACACAGATCGTCGAGACGTCCGGCTTGATGAACTGCATCGTGTCGTAGATCGAGAGCCCGTCGTAGACGGATCCACCCGGGGAGTTGATGTAGAGCGAGATGTCCTTGTCGGGATCCTCCGACTCGAGGTGGAGCAACTGGGCGTTGATCAGGTTCGCGATCTGCGAGTCGACCTGCGTTCCGAGAAAGATGATCCGCTCGTTCAGCAGGCGTGAGTAGATGTCGAACGAGCGCTCGCCTCGCGAGGTCTGCTCGATCACCATGGGAATCAACGGGCTCATTCGGGCTCCTTGCTGCCGGGTGTCCACAACTTCTTCTCCGGCTCGGTGTTTTCCTTGTCTGGCGTCCAGAGCTTGTCGCGCGCCTCCGCGAGGTCGAGCGAGATCGGCTTCACGTCCGCGACGAGACGGTCGAGCGCGGCGCGAAGGCGCAGGTCCTCCCGGAGCGACTCCTGGTGGCCGTGCGACCAGATGTCTGCGATGACCTGATCCGGGTCGTCGTCCGCCGCCTCGGCCTGCTCACGGATGAGTGCCTTGACGTCGTCGTCGGAGATCTCGATCCCGGCCCGGTCTGCGACCGCCTCGAGCGCGAGCTCGCGCGCGACCGACCGGCCGGCCTCCGCGTGCATCTGGGCGACGAGCATGTCGGGCGCCTGGCCGGTGACCTCGAAATACGTGTTGGGGTCGATACCCCGCCGCCCCAGGGACCGCACGAAGCCGTCGAGCAGCTCCCGCGCCCGCGTCTCGACGAGTGGGCCTGCGCCCACCACGTTCGATGCCGTCACGAGGGCGTCGACCGCGGCCGTTCGGAACGCCCCGTCGATCTCGTCCTCGACCGCGACGCGAATCCGCCCTTCGATGTCCGCGCGCAGGTCGCCGAGGGTGTCGAACTCGCTGGCCGAACGGGCCAGCTCGTCATCCACCTCGGGCAGCACCTTCTCGTTGATGTGCTTGATCGTGATCTTGACGGCGGCCGCGGAGTCGTCCGCGAGCTCGTAGGAGACCTCCTTCGTCTCGCCCACGCTCGCGCCAATGAGAGCGGCCTCGATCTCCTCCACGAGACGTCCCCCACCGAGCTCGACGACGGTGTCCGACTGGGCCTCGCCCGAAGGGCTCTGCAGGTCGACGACGAGCGTGTCGCCTTCCCGGGCCTGGCGGTCGTCGGCCGGGACGAGCTCTGCGACCGACTGTCGCAGGGCCTCGAGCTCCTGGTCGACGAGCTCCTGTGGAACCTCGGCCTCGGCGCGCGGCACCTCGAGCGTCGTCCAGTCGACGATCTCGGGAGTGGGCTGCACCTCGATCGTGGCCGCGAACGACCAGGCTTCCTTCTCGGTCGTCGGCAGCTCGAAGTCGTACTCGGGCGGGGTGATGGGGCGCAACCGCGTGCGCGACGCCGCCGCCCAGAACCAGCCTCCGATATGCGACTCGACCGCCTCGACCCAGATCCGCTCCTTGCCGATCTTCGAGACCAGCACCGGCGTCGGGACCTTCCCCTTCCGGAAACCGGGGATCTTGACCGACTCCGACAGGTCGTTGACCGCGTGCTCGACCGCGTGCTCGAGGTCGTGCGGCGACACGTCCACCGTCAGGCGGACGCGGTTCTCGCCGAGCTCTTCCACCTGAGCGGACATCAGGGAGCCATTCAAGCAGAGACAGTGGGCCATCCGGCCGGGGTGCCGGTCGGTCCGCTCCGTCCGACGGGGGTCCTACCCTCGCCACATGCTGCTTGGAATCGTCGTGTTCGGTGCCGTGTTCCTCGTCGGGCTCGCCCTGGGAACGGTGACCCGCAGACCCCTGGCAACGGCCTCGCTCGTGGTGGCCGCGTTCGTCGCGTTGCTCGTCGTGCAGACGCACGAGCCGCTGGCGGGCTTCGCGGTCTTCGCGCTCATCGCCTTCACCGGGCTCGTCGTGGACTCGGTGTTCGAGACGGTCGGGCTCCTGCTCGGCCGCTAGTCATTCCGAGGGACGGGCGCTCTGCCGCTAGATTTCGGCACACCACGCGGGTGTGGCGGAACTGGTAGACGCGGCGGGTTTAGGTCCCGTTGGGCTTCGGCTCTTGGAGGTTCGAGTCCTCTCGCCCGCACCTCTCCGCATGCGTCGGCGCGCCGGTCAGGTGCCGAGCTTGACGACCATCATGAGGACGACGATCCACAGCAGCACGAGCTCGATGCGCGAGTACCGCAGCACGTTCGCGATCAGCTGCTGCGCCCGCGGCGTGGCGCCGCCCTGCTGCAGCTCGGACTTGATCCTGCCGGACGTCGGGCCGAGGTAGGCGATCCCTGCGACGAACGAGATGAGCCAGACGAGCAGCCCGACGGAGATGAAGGGCTCGCTCCACTCCCAGTTGCCGTTGAGGACGAGGCCGATCCCCGTCAGCAGCAGGACGACGGACGAGGGCGTGAAGACCCGCATTCCCAGCACCTCGACGTCGCCGGCAAACGCTGCGATACGCGCCTGGTCGTCGGTGCCGACGATGCGCAGTGCAAGCATCTGGAGGAAGAAGCCGCCGCCGACCCAGACGATCGCCATCGAGATGTGGAGGAACAGGAACAGCTCGTACCAGGTCATCGCATACCTCCGTCGGATAGCGCCGCCGGTCCTGCGGCAGGCACGAATCGTACGACGCCATGCCGACGTCACCGGACGTCCGACGCGTCGCCGGAGGCAGCAAGGATGGCCCCGGGAGGAATCGAACCTCCGCGCGTGGATTCGAAGTCCACCGCTCTATCCACTGAGCTACGGGGCCTTGCTCGGATGCACGGTATCCTGTGAGGGCGCGTGGTGGCGGTAGCTCAGTTGGTAGAGCCCCGGGTTGTGATCCCGGTGGTCGCGGGTTCAAGTCCCGTCCGCCACCCTGTCTCGGTGTCCGGCTTCAGCCGGACGCCCGGGTTCGAACCCACGCAGCAGGCAAGGCTCTGCCTCCTCCCCGCGCGCCACAACCCCGAGAGGTAGGAACCTACGTCGGTCAGGTGCGCCGTCGTAGGATCACCGGCATGCGGCACACGCGCTACGGCTACTGGCTCGAGGAGGCGGGGCCTGTCGAGCCGACGCCGCCACTGCCCGGCGACACGACGGCCGACGTGGTCGTCGTCGGCGCCGGCTACCTCGGCCTCTGGACGGCCTGGCAGCTGAAGCAGCTCGAGCCTGCGCTCGACGTCGTCGTGCTGGACGCTGGTCTCGCCGGCCACGGCCCGAGCGGACGTAATGGCGGCTTCGTCTCGACGCTCTGGGACGACCTCCCGATCCTGCGAGACAAGGTAGGTGACACACGTGCTGTCCAGGTCTGCCGGGCGTCCGAGCGTGCCGTGCACGGGATCGGTGCCTTCTGCGAGGCGCAGGGCGTGGACGCCTGGTACCGCCCCGGCGGCACGCTGCAGGTGGCGACGAGCGAGGCGCAGCTCGGCGACTGGGACGAGGTCGTCGAAGCCTGCGCGGCGGTCGGCGCGCCCGCGGAGGCGACCGGGTTGTCCGCTGACGCGGTCGCCGCCAGGTGCGCCTCACCGGCCTTCCTCGGCGGCATGGTCTTGCGGACGGCCGCCAACGTCCAGCCGGCGCGCCTGGCGCTCGGCCTGCGCGCGAAGGTGATCGAGGCCGGCGTTCGCCTCCACGAGCGCACCCCTGTGCGAGGGCTGTCGCACGACGCCGTCGCAACGACACGGGGCGGCTCGGTGCGCGCGCGCGCTGCCGTCCTGGCGGTGAACAGCGCCACCGGCGGGCTTCGGCGGCTATCGCCACGCGCTGGCGGTCGCCTCCAGCCACATGGTGATCACCGAGCCCGTGCCCGACGTGATCGAGGAGACCGGCTGGACCGGCGGCGAGAACATCCACGACTGCCGCACGCTGCTCCACTACTTCCGCACGACGGGCGACGACCGGATCGCTCTCGGCTGGGGCGGCGGGCGGATGGGCGTCGGTGGGTGGCACCGCGGCCTGCTCGACGTCGACCCGGACGCCGCCCGGCACGCCGTGGCGGCGCTGCACCGGTTCTTCCCGCAGCTCGTCGGCCGCCAGATCACCCATGCCTGGGGCGGCCCGATCGACGTCTCCCCCACCCACCTGCCGATCTTCGGATCCCGGGGCAGCGTGCACCACGGCTTCGGCTTCACCGGCAACGGCGTCGGGCCGACCTATCTCGGCGGCGAGATCCTCGCCCGGCTCGCGCTCGACCGCCGCGATGAGATCACCGGGCTCGCGATCGTCGAGCCCGACCGCAAGCTCTTCCCGCCCGAGCCGTTTCGCTGGCTCGGCGGCACCGCGATCCGGGCGGCTCTCGTCAGGCGGGACGACGCCTACGACCGTGGCGACGACCCCGACCCGATCACCGGCTTCGTCGCGTCGCTGCCCCGCCGCGTCGGGCTCCGCCTCCCCCGCTAGCGTGGCCGAAGGCGCTTGTGGCTCAGAGCCACGAGCGCTGTGTCGGTCAGCTGCCGACGGGCTCGTCGAGGTCGGCGAGGACGTCCTCGAGGCGTGCCTCGGCGTCGGTCTCCTCCGGCGAGCGTCCTGCCGCCGCGGTGCGGCTGAGCTCGAGGTAGACCGTCGCGAACCCAGCGAAGAGCTCCGGCGTCAGCCCCGCCTGCTCCTGGGCCGCGGCGATCTCCTCCATCTCGGCGACGTAGCGCCCCGACTTGGCGGCAATGCTCTGGAGCAGGCGCGGCGCGTCGTCGACGAAGTCGGGATAGTGCCGGCGGAGGTCGTCGAGCACGAGCTCGAGGACGCCGTTCGCCCGGGCGGCGCGAAGGGCCTGGGCGAAGAGCGCCGTCTGGCCCTTGTAGAACGAGGCGGTCGACATCTTGATCGCCGACGCCGCCCCGATCGCCTCGCCGACGACGCGGAGCTCGAGCCCCGGTGCGTCGAGGCTCGCAATCTGGGCGGCGCGGCCGCCCGAGAGGTAGACGATCGTCGTCCCGGCGAGCCGCGGTGGCGGACCGGAGATCGAGCCGTCAACCGCGAGGAGGCCCGCTTCACCGAGCCGGCTCGCAACCGCGTGCATCGTTGCCGGTGCGATCGCGTTCAGGTCGGCGACGAGGGGTCGTGCGCCGACCCGCTCGGCCGAGCGGGCCACAGCAGCCGCGACCTCGAGCGCAGCACCGGGCGGGACGATCGAGAGGATCGTGTCCGAGACAGCGACGACGTCGTCGAGTGTCGGCAGAAGCTCGATCCCCTCGGCCAACTGCGCCGTGCGCGCACTCCGTCCCGCGATCGTGCCAACGACCCGCGCGCCCCCTGCGGCGAGGACGCGCCCGACCGCGGCACCCATCGCACCCGGGCTGACGATGCCGACCGTGATCACCCAGCGAGCCTACTCCGCGAGCGAGCGCAACGGCCGTGTCGGCCGATTACCCTACGACAAAGCGCCCGTAGCTCAGTGGACAGAGCGGCGGACTTCTAATCCGCGGGTCGGAGGTTCGAATCCTCCCGGGCGCATCGAAAGGCCAACCCCGTCTGGACGTGATCCGCCGGGTCGAGCAGGGCGATCGCCCTTGTCCTGAGCTCTTCGGCGTCCCCGAGCCGGCTTGTGAACCACTCGCGCAACGCCGGCTCGAACGAGGCCGACCTCGGGCGGGCAGACCCCGTAAGAACTCTCATCGCTCTCACCGTCCTTTCGGTGGGTCTCTCCGGCCCCTTCGGCTAAGACCCCTGAATAGCATCGCGCACCTGCCATGCTCGGCCATCGGGGAGCACCACCATCGGTTCGCGGGTCAGTACTGAACCGCCAGCTCTTCGGCTGCCGTGCCACGCGGTGCGAACGGTCGGGGACATCGCGGGTCGGGGATCGGACTACACGCCTCTCGAGCGCAGCGCGTCCCGAAGCTCGTCACGGGAGTGGATCGCGAGCTTGCGATAGACGTTTCGCAGGTGGTACTCGATCGTCTTCGGACTGAGGAAGAGCGCGGCGGCCGCCTCGCGCGTCGTCCTGCCCTCGACAAGCAAGAGCGAGACCTGGAGCTCCTGCGGCGTCAGCTCGTCGAGGCTGCTCGGGTCGCGCCGGCGGGCTATCTCACCGGTGGCGGCGAGCTCGGCGCGCGCGAGCTCGGCCCAGGGTACGGCGCCCAGATCGTCGAACACGTACGATTGCGGCGCGCAACCGCTCGCGCGCGACGACCCGCCGGCCCGCTCGCCGGAGGCGGGCGCCGCGAGCGAGCTCGGTGCGGGCGCTCTCGAAGACGTCGGGTGTCCTCGCGTGCAGCGCTGCCGCCTCCTCGAAGCAGCCGTCGAAGCTGTTCTCGTCGGCAAGGAGGGCGCGGCAGCGCGCGGCGCGCGCGAGCGCCCACGGCTGGCCCTTCACCGTGGCCACCCGCTCGAACCGGCTCGATACGGCAACGGCGTCGTCCAGGCGGCCGAGACGCAGGTAGAGCTCGACCTGCTCGGGCGAGGGAAAGAGGTCGGCGTCGGCGATGCCCTGCTGCTCGATCACCGCCTGCTGCTCCTCCACGCACGCGAGCGCAGCGTCGGCGTTGCCGAGCCCGAGCTCGAGGTCGCCGAGTGCGGCGAGCGCCCAGATCTCGCAGAGGACGACTCCGCGCTCGCGCGCGAGCGTGAGCGCCTCGGCAGCGTGTGCACGGGACGCGTCCTCGCGCCCGAGTCTCGCCTCGAGCCGCGCGAGTCGCGAGAGGGCGGCTGCGAGCACGACCTGCTGCCCCGTCTCGCGCGCCAGGCGGATCGCTTCGTCGAACCCTGCCTGCGCCTCGACCCAGCGATCGGTAGCCGCGTCCTGGATCGAGACGTGGGTGAGCAGGTGCGGGAGGATCCCGACCGCCGACCGGGTGCGTGCCGTCGCGACGACGCGGTCGATGAGCTCGCGTCCGGCGTCGGTCTCGCGTAGCCAGAGCGGCCCCATGGATGCCCAGACGAGCAGCCGCGGATCGGCGCGCAGCTCATCCGAGCGTTCGAGCAGGCCGACGGCCTCGCGAATCGCGGCAGCGCCCCGTTCGCCCTGACCGGAGACCACGCGAGCCATCCCGTCCGTGATCGCTGCCGAAGAACGTCGTGCGGCCGCTCGCGTCTCGAGCGGCGAGGGCGCTCGCCCGTTGACCGCACTCCAGCATCCCGGCCGCGTCGGCAGCGTAGAAGGCTCCCTCCGCGGCCTCGGCGAGCATCACGACGGCTGCCGCCGGATCCGCCTCTTCCGCCGCCGACAGCAGGATGGCCCGCCCCTCGGCCAGCGGCCCGCGACGGAGGGCGATGTGCCCCCGGAGGTGCTCGATCTCGATCGCGAGCTGCCGGTCGCCGGCAACGCGCGACGCCTCGTCGAGAAGCGAGACCGCGCGGTCGGCCAGCCCACCGAGCCACGCCGCGTCGGCGGCCGAATACAGCAGGAGGCCGCGGCGCTCGTCCGCGACCGTGAGCAGCGCCGCCCGCTCGAACGCCTGCGACGCGACGTCGTAGGCGCTTCGCTCGTGTGCGCGCACGGCCGCCTGCTCGAGGGCGGACGAGGCGGTCTCGTCGGGGCCGGCGGCGGCGAGCGCCAGGTGCCAGGCGCGCCGGTCGACGTCGGCGTCGGGCAGTGCGCCGGCGAGCGCCCGATGAACGTCCCGTCGGCGCTCCGGCGTGGCGGCGCCGTAGATCGCCGACCGTGCGAGCGGGTGTCGGAACTCGAGACGTGCGTCCTGTACGGACACGAGCGCCGCAGCTTCTCCCGGCGCCAGATCGGCTACCTCGAGGCCGAGCGCGGCGGCTGCGCGCGCGAGCAACGCGAGCTCGCCGCGGTCGGTGGCAGCGGCGAGGACGAGTGCGTCTCGGGTTCGCTCCGGCAGGCCGGCCGCGCGCTGCAGGTACACCTCGGCGACGCTCGTGACGACGGGGATGGGCGCGTCGAGGATCGAGCTCCGGCGCTCGCTCATCGTGCGAGCTCGAGCAGCGCGAGCGGGTTGCCGCCGGTCTCGCGGTGGAGACGAGCCGCGGTATCGGCACCGCTGTCGGGAGCCTCCCGGCGGAGCAGCAGCTCCGCCGCGCGCGCGTCGATCCCCTCGACCCGCAGCAGTCGGCAGGTCGGCGCCGTCGAGCAGCGAAGACTCGCCCTCGCGCGCTGTCAGGACGACGGCGATCGGCTCGGCGAGCAGGCGCCGGACCGCGAAGAGGAAGGCATCGGCGCTCGAGCCGTCGAGCCATTGGACATCGTCGACCAGCACGGCGAGCGGCTCCGTCTCGGCGTACGCGGCGAGCAGGCTCAGCGTCGCGGCCCCGACCGCGAACCGGTTGTCCGTCCGCGCCGGCCGCAGCGCGAGAGCGCTCTCGAGCGCGGCCGCCTGCGGGTGCCGGGATCCGCTCGAGGCAATCGAGGGCGGGACGGAGCAGCTCGAAAAGCCCGGCGAACGGGATCTGCGCCTCCGACGCGACACCGCGTGCCCGGAGCACGCGCATCCCGACCGCGAGCGCCCTCGGCGGTGTCGAGCAGCGCGGACTTCCCGATCCCCGACTCGCCGACGAGCGCGAGCACGCCGCTCCGGCCTGCGCGGGCGTTCTCCGAGCAACCGTTCCAGCGCCTGCCGCTCCCGCTCACGACCGAGGAGCATCTGGCGATTGTACTGCCCAGGGGGTCGGACCAGGTGGGGGGCCCGAGGCGAGTCCCGAAGCAGCGCCCTAGGGTCGATTGGAACCGAACCAGGAGGACCACATGGCCACCATCGAAACACAGCCGCTCGACTTCGACAAGCTGAACGAGTTCGTCTTCCGCGCCGTCGACGAGGTCGGCGCGACGCTCAACAGTGCCCTCGTCGTGATGGGCGACCGGCTCGGGCTCTACCAGGCGCTGGCCGGCGCGGGGCCGCTGGCGCCCGCGGAGCTCGCTGGCCGCACCGGAACGGCCGAGCGGTACGTCCGCGAATGGTTGAACGCCCAGGCCGCCGGCGGCTACGTCGAGTACGAGGCCGACAGCGGCCGCTACTCGCTGCCGCCGGAGCATGCCGTCGCGCTCTGCGACGAGTCGAGCCCTGCCTATCTGCCCGGTTTCTTCCAGATCGCGCTCGGCTCCGTGATCGACTCCCCGCGGATCACCGAAGCGGCGAAGAGCGGGGAAGGGATCGGCTGGGGCGATCACGTCCACGACGTCCACGAGGGCTGTGAGCGGTTCTTCCGCCCGAGCTACCACGCGCATCTGCTCTCCGAGTGGCTGCCCGCACTCGACGGAGTCGTCGAGAAGCTCGAGCGCGGAGCGACCGTCGCCGACGTCGGCTGCGGCCACGGGGCCTCGACGATCCTGATGGCGGAGGCATTTCCGGCCTCGCGTTTCCACGGCTTCGACTCTCACGACGGGTCGATCACGACAGCGACGGAGCGTGGCGCGGACGGCGGGCGTCGCAGACCGCGTCGAATTCCAAACCTCGCCGGCAGCGTCATACTCCGGTAACCGCTATGACCTCGTGACCATGTTCGACTGTCTGCACGACATGGGTGATCCCGCCGGCGCCGCCCGCCACGTCCGGGCATCGCTCGCGCCGGGCGGGATCTGGATGATCGTCGAGCCGAGGGCCGGCGACCGGGTCGAGGAGAACCTGAATCCGGTCGGCCGTGCGTACTACGGGTTCTCGACGCTGCTCTGCACGCCGTCCTCGCTCGCGCAGGAGGTCGGGCTCGCGCTCGGCGCCCAGGCCGGCGAGGCGAGGATCCGCGAGATCGTCGTCGGGGCCGGCTTCTCGAGCTTTCGCCGGGTAGCGGAGACGCCGTTCAACATGGTCTTCGAGGCGCGGCCGTGACGGCACCGGCGGACGTGAGAATCGAGGTAGGGCGGGCGCGCGAGCAGTCGCGCGCCCGCTACCCCGACCGCGAGGGCTTCGTCGAGCGCAACGGCGTGCGCGTCTTCTACGAAGTCTACGGCGAGGGTGAGCGGACGATCCTCCTGCTGCCGACGTGGTCGATCATCCACTCGCGCCACTGGAAGGCGCAGATCCCCTACCTCGCCCGGCACGCGCGCGTCGTCACGTTCGACGGCCGCGGCAACGGACGCTCCGACCGACCGGCCGGCGTCGAGGCCTACCTCGAGGACGAGTTTGCCGCCGACACGCTTGCCGTGATGGACGCGACCGGGATCGAGCAGGCGACCCTCGTGGGACTCTCCTGCGGCGCGCTCTGGGGGACGATCGTGGCCGCCGACCACCCCGAGCGAGTCGACGGGGTCGTCTACATCGGGCCGGCCGTCGCCCTCGCGCCGGGCCATCCAGAGCGGCAGGTACCCAACGCCTTCGACGACGAGCTCGACGTGTACGAAGGCTGGGCGAAGTACAACAGCCACTACTGGGCACGCGAGTATCGCGACTTTCTCGAGTTCTTCTTCACCAAGTGCTTTCCCGAGCTCCACTCGACGAAGCAGATCGAGGACTGCGTGGGGTGGGGGCTCGAGACCGACCCGGAGACGCTCGCCGACACGTCGCGCGCGATCTCGCTCTGCCGCATGGAGCGCTTCCGCGACACGTGCGCTCGGGTTCGCTGCCCTGTGCTCGTGATCCACGGCGATGACGACCGCATCCGCCCGCACGCGCAGGGCGCGGCGCTCGCGGAGGCGACCGGCGGGACGCTCGTGACGCTCGAGGGCGCCGGCCACCTGCCTCACGCACGCGACCCGGTGAAGGTGAACCTGCTGCTACGCGACTTCGCGTGCCCGCCGGCGCCCTCCGCGCGCTGGCTTCGCGGCCGCGGCCGCCGTAAGCGCGCGCTCTTCGTCTCGTCGCCGATCGGGCTCGGCCATGCGCAGCGCGACGTCGCGATCGCAGACGAGCTGCGGAAGCTTCATCCCGATCTCGAGATCGACTGGCTGGGGCAGAACCCGGTCACGTCGGTGCTGCAGGCACGCGGCGAGCGGATCCACCCCGCGAGCGCGTTCCTCGCCAGCGAGTCCGGCCACTTCGAGTCCGAGTCCGCCGAGCACGACCTCCACTGCTTCCAGACGTGGCGGAGGATGGACGAGATCCTCGTCTCGAACTTCATGGTCTTCCACGACCTCGTCCGCGACGACCCGTACGACCTCTGGATCGGAGACGAGGCGTGGGAGCTCGACTACTTCCTCCACGAGAATCCGGAGCTGAAGACCGCGGCGTACGTCTGGCTCACCGACTTCGTCGGCTGGCTACCCATGCCGGACGGCGGCGAACAGGAGGCAGCGCTGACAGCGGACTACAACGCAGAGATGATCGACCAGATCGGCAGGTACCCACGACTGCGCGATCTCGCGCTCTTCGTCGGCGACCCGGACGACGTGGTGGGCGACCACTTCGGCCCCGAGCTTCCTGCTATCCGCGACTGGACCGAGCAGAACTTCTCCTTCCCCGGCTACGTCACCGGCTTCGACCCCGCCGACTTCGCGGATCGCGAGCGGCTGCGTGCGGAGCTCGGCTACCGCGAGGACGAGGCCGTCTGCATCGTCACCGTCGGCGGCTCCGGTGTCGGCGCCGACCTGCTGCGGCGCGTGATCGCCGCGTTCCCGGAGGCGAAGCGGCTCGTTCCCGAGTTGCGGATGGTCGTCGTCGCGGGACCGCGGATCGACCCGCGCTCGCTGCCCGCGCACGCGGGGTTGCAGGTGCGCCCGTACGTCCATGAGCTCTACCGGCATCTCGCGGCCTGCGATCTCGCGATCGTCCAGGGCGGCCTGACGACGGCGATGGAGCTGACGGCGAACCAGCGCCCCTTCCTCAGCTTCCCGCTCCGCCACCATTTCGAGCAGAACTTCCACGTCCGGCACCGACTCGAGCGGTACGGCGCCGGCCGGATGATGGACTTCGAGACGGACGGCCCAGCCGAGATCGCGCGAGCGATCGTCGAGGAGATCGGCCGGTCGGTCGACTACCTGCCCGTCGACCCGAACGGGGCTGCACGGGCCGCGGCAGTGATCGCCGAGCTCCTCTAGCTCGTTCGTACCGCTTCCCGTGTCTCCGGCCAGGCACGTTCAACCAGTTGGCGTCTGCCCCGGCCCCCCGAGGCTGGCTAACACACCGCGGGCTGGACGGTGACCGCCTTCAGCCCAGCATGCGCCGGGCGGCGATGCGGGCCGCCGCGCCGTACGCGAGGCCGAGGCCCACGAGCCAGGCAGCCTCCCGCACGAAGGTGCCCGCAGGCTGCTCGTCGTAGAGCGCCGCGCTCAGCGCCGCCTGCGCGTGCCCGAAGGGGAAGAGGGCGCCGAGCCAGCCGGCTGCCGCGACCGAGCCCTCCGGCACGAGCGAGAGGAGCATCAGCGGCAGTGCGACGAGCAGGGCGACGACCGACGCGGTCGCGGCCTCGCGCGCGAGCGCGCCGATCATGACGCCGAACGCGCCGAACGCGACCGCGGCGAGCACGAGCCCCGCGAGCAGGAGCGGCAGCCGCAGCCACGGCTCACCGCCGCTGACGTCGCCGAGCTCGACGATGATCCCGAAGACGACCGCCAGCACGAAGCCCATGGCGGTGCCTACGAGCGCGACGAACGTGACCTTCTCCGCGACCAGCTGCCCGAGCCCGGCGAGCCCTCGGGCGAGCCTCCCGAGGACGTTCTCCTCCCGCTCGGCGACGAGCGCCCCGGCCCCGAGGAGCACCGTCACGAAAGCGACCGCGAGCGCGAGCGCGTACCCCTGCACCTGGGCCGAGAGCAGCCACGTCCGCCCACCCCGCTCTTCCTGCCGGAGCTCGATCGGGTTCGCGGTCGCACGCAGGAAGGAGCCGACCTGGCCGACCGCCCCCTGCAGCTGTCCCATGAAGACGTCGAGCTCCCGCGCCCGCGCCGCTGCCTGCGGATCGGATGACCGCTCCAGGGCGCGAAGCTGCACCCGGGCCTTCTGGATGCCGAGGAGAGTGAACGGGGTACTCCCGATCGTGCCGCTGCCACCGCGCAGGAGAAGGTCGACGGCACCGAGGTTCGCATCGATGTACGCCTGCTGCAGCTCGAGGTTCGTCGAGTAGACGAGCGAGCGCATCTTCTCGACGACACGCGTGCCGAGGCCGCCGCTGGTCGTACGCAGCACCAGCGTCGGGCTCTCGCGCAGCCCGCGGAGCTTCGTGATGAAGTCGGGGGGCACGACCAGCGCCGCCACCACGCGGCCGGTCTCGAGGTCGCGCTCGGCCTGGGCCCGTGTCATGCGCACGAGGTCCACTTCGGTCGCCTGCTCGAGCCGCTGCTCGACGTCGAAACGCGACTCGCCCACGACGAGCAGCCCCGAGAGGGCGCCCTGCTCGTCGACGAGCGCGACGCGCGGGCGCTCGCCCGCGTAACGCACGACGAGGCCCACGACGAGCGCGATCACGAGCGGGTAGGCGACGAGCGCGAGGGCGAGCGCCGGCATGCGCCCGAGCGTCCGAATGTCCTTCCGTAGGAGCAGCGTTACCCGCCTCACGAGACGTCCTCGCGATAGGCGCCGGGTGGCCCCACGTAGGTGGCCCTGCCGTCCTGGAGGACGAGCAGACGGTCGGCCGATCTCCTGGCCTCCTCGAGATTGTGCGTGGCGAAGAGCACGGCGCCGCCCGCGGCGCGAAGCCCGTCGACGAGCTGCCACAGCCGTTGCCGGTGAGCCACGTCGAGCGACGCCGTCGGCTCGTCGAGGAGCAGGACGCTCGGATCGCCGAGGAGCCCGATCGCGAGGTTCAGGCGCTGGACGTTGCCGACGGAGAGCTCGGCCGCACGCCGATCCTCGGCTGCGAGGCCGACCGCCTCGAGGGCCGCCTCCACCGCGTTCCCCGGCTCGTCGATCCCCGCGAGGCGGGCGAAGAGCTCGAGATTCTCACGTGCGGTGAGCCGACGATAGAGGGCAGGCTGCTGCGGCATCCAGCCGACCCGGCGCGGCTCGGCGGCCGCAACCTCGCCGCCGCTCGGAGCAAGCGCGCCGGCGAGGATCGCGAGCAGGGTCGACTTGCCCGCACCGTTCGGCCCGCCGAGCGCGACGACCTCGCCGCCGCCGAGCTCGAGATCGAGCGGCGCGAGCACGACCCTGTGCCCGAACCGGCGGGTGACGTGCCGGGCCGAGAGCAGCACGCCGGACATCGGCTACGAGCCGGTCTGCGGCGCCACGATCGGGACGACGACGCCGAAGCGGGAGAGCTCGATCGTACGCTCCGCGTCCGCGGGATCGCCATCCTCTACCTCGCCGGAGAGGCGCAGGCGGACGAGGCGATCCGTCTCCTTGTCGATCCACAGCTCGAGGTCGACGAGGCGCGTACCCGGCGGGTTGCCGAGGAGCGGCGTGATCGAGCCCACCGTCGTCTTTCCCTGCAGGTGGTAGGTGTCCACCCCGTCCACCTCCTCACTGCCGACGAGCTCGAGCTGCGAGGCGGCCTTGATCACCGCCAGCACGCCCTTCGCCGGGTCGAAGAAGGCGACCGGGTTCAGGTCGATGCTCACCTCGCGCCACTTGCCCGTGAACGGATCGGTGATGTAGTACTTCCCGCCGGCAACGACGAGGCGGGTGCGCAACGGCACGCCCGCGAGCGTGCCCGAGACGTCGGCCTTGACCCGGTCCGGGACGGCGATGTCCCCCTCCGCGAAGACGAGGTGGATCCCCGAGGTCGACTTCGGCCCGTTCTTCTCGTCGAAGACGAAGTGGAAGCGCTTCTGCGCCTGCATCGCAGCCGTCGAGCGCGCGACGATGTCCGCGACGGGCGGCTTCGTCTCCCCGTCGCTACCGCCGCAGCCGGTGCCGAGGCCCGCGAGCAGGAGCACGCAGAGCGGCAGGACGGCGTGGCGGCGGACGGACTGCATCGAGGGCATCGCGGAACCTCCTGTCGGCGAAAGCCTACGTCAACCCGGCAGACAGGCTGAAGCCTGTCGCCGCCCGGCCGAACCCGGCAGACAGGCTGAAGCCTGTCGCCGCGCGGCTCAGGCGCGCTTGCGCTTCCGCGGCAGGAGCGGCGTCACGGGCTCGTTGCCGGCCGCGCATTCCAGGGAGTCCGCCTCGACGGAGAGCCTCCGCGCACGCGGGCCGAGCGGCTCCGGCTCGATGCTCCGGCGGGCCAGCTCGGCTTCGAACGACTCCGCGCCCACCCGGCCGAGTGCCGTGTGGAAGGGGTCGGTCGCCGCCTTCTCGACGGCGCGGAAGAACACGGGCAGCCAACGGCCTGCGTGCTCACGGAGGAATGCCTCCTCCACCTCGGCGCAGAGGTCGGCCTCGCCGCTCCGACCGGCGTCCTCCGCCGCGAGCCGACGCGCACCCAGGAACGCAAGGAACTCGAGCTCGCAGCCTGCGTGGTCGGGCCGCTCGTGCGCGGGGCCGTGCGCGTCGGCGCCGAAAGCGCGGTAGAACCCTGACACGTCCGACATCTGGCGGGCCTGGCGAAACGGGTCGTCCTCGTAGCTGCCCTCGTAGGGCGCCACCTCGACCTTGCCGCCGAACAGGCGCGCCTGCGAGGCCGCGACCTCCTCGGGGGTGGAACAGGCAACCGCCTCGCGCAGCCCGGTGAGCCCGGCGGGGGCGTCCGGGCGCTGCGCCATGACCTCGGCGAGGGCGTCGATCTCCTCGAAGAGGTCGGGCGACGGCGTCGCGAGGCCGAGGGACAGCAGCCGCCACACGGCGACGGCGGCGAGCTCGGCGCCCGGCGTCGTCGACACCGACGCTCACGGGCGCGGCGCCAGGGTGAACTTGACCCAGTCGGCGTAGTGCTTGCGCCCGCCGCGGTTCGCCTGGTGACCGAGCCAGACGGCAAAGGCGATGCTCCAGGTGGAGCCTGGCTCGAGAGGCGCTCCGATCCCCTCCCGATTCGCCGGGAACCCCAGCGCCACCGTCCACGTCGACCCGTCGTTGACACCGCGCCCCTTGGCATCGGTGCGAGGGAGGTGGGTCGTCGTGCCGAACCCCTCGGCCACGATCTGCTCGATCGGTGTGGTGCGCTCCGTTTGCGAGAGCGGGTTGCCGACAGAGCGGCCGACCCAGTAGAGGGCTGCGGTCTCGGGCGGCAGCACGTCGTCGGGCATGACGTCGTGGACGACGCGCGGGTAGATCTGGTCGACGCCCGTCTTGCCGGCGAGGTCGCGCTCCCACGTCGCGCGCCACTGGAGGATGTGCGTCGGCGCACCCTTCGTGCCCATCGTGATCGCCGGCGGGGCACCGGGGCTCATCGGCAGCATCACGGCCACCGCATCGTGGAACCGATAGACCGCGTCCAGATCGTCGACCACCTCGTCGTTCCACTGCAGGCGGAACGCCACCGTCTCGCCGTCGTGGAGGGCGCGCGCACGCAGCCCGAGCAGGCCGGCATAGGGCAGCACGGGCGGCGCAATCTGTTGCGCCTGCACGGGGATGACGGCCTCGGGCGCATCGTCCCACGCCGCCGCGGCCGGATCGTCCGCCGGGACGCCTCCGGTCGCGAACGCGGCGACGAGCTCCGGTTCCCCGGTCGGCTCGTCCGCGCTCGCAAGGCCGATCACGCCGGCCACGCCGAGCGCGCCCGCCCCGACGGCGCCGATCGTGCCCGCCGCGAGGAGCGCGTCCCTGCGAGTGATCGTCGTTTCCTCGGACATCGTCACCTCACGTGTTGTGGCGGTAGCCCGTGACCTGCTCACCCTTGAGCTCGGACACGAACTCGAGCGGGCGGACGAACGTCGGCTCGCGCAAGCGGCACGGCGACGATCTCCTTGCCCTCCTCGTCGTAGCCTCGCGCGACCCCGGCCTTGACGTCGAACGTGTCGATGATCCGCTCCGTCGAGCCGAACAGCAGCAGCAGCCCGAGCAGCTCGGGATCGTCCTTCGCGGCCTTGTAGGTCGCAATCGCCTCCTCGACGCCAGGCCCGAACATCTGCGTCAGGTAGTCGATCGGGACGTGCACCGGGGGGACGTAGTAGACGTTCGGCTCGAGCCCGAGCTGCGGGTAGAGGGGCAGCGCAAGCTTCTTCACGTGCACGAGGTAGTCGGCGGGCTTGCGGGGGTCGACCTCGTCCGGGCGGGAGAGGAAGTTCGTCAGGCGCAGCCGCCCGATGCACGAGGTGGTGCACTGGGTCTGCAGCCCTTGCTCGATCTTCGGGTAGCACCCGATGCACTTCTCGGAGACGCGCGTCTCGAGGTTGAACATCGTCTTCTTGTACGGGCACGCCGTGAGGCACTCCTGGTAGCCGCGGCAGCGCTCCTGGTCGACGAGCACGATGCCGTCCTCCGGCCGCTTGTAGATCGCCTCACGCGGGCAGGCGGCCACGCAGGCCGGGTAGGTGCAGTGGTTGCAGATCCGCTGCAGGTAGTACATCCACATCATCGAGTGCGGCGTGTCGCCGATGTACGGCACCGTTTCGGCGTCGCCCGTCGGCTCGTCCTCGCCGAGGTTCGGGTTGTTCCAGTCCGCCTCGTCGGGCGTCCAGCCGAGGACACGCTCGCCCTCCGGCGCCGCCTCGTAGAGGGTCTCGCCCTCGTACACGCCGCCGTTCCAGGACTGCTCGCCGAGCTTGTCGAGGACGTTCACGTCCCAGCCGGTCGGATAGAAGCCGAACGGTTTCGTCTCGATGTTGTTCCAGAGCATGTACTCCTGACCCTTGCCCCAGGTCCAGGTGCTCTTGCAGGCGATCGTGCAGCTCTGGCAGGCGATGCACTTGTTCGTGTCCATGATCATGCAGAACTGCTTCTCGGGGCGCGCGCCCTCGTACGGGTACTCCATGTCCCGCCCGAGTTGCCAGTTGTCTACTTTCGGCACGGCTCAGCTTCCCTTCGTCCGGGTGACGTACTCGCCCTTGAGATATGCGAGAAGTTGCTCGCCGGCAGCCTCGGGGCGGAGCCCGAGCGTGACCGGGCGCCAGAGCTTCTCTGCGCCGGTACCGCCGTCCTCGGCGCGCTCGATCTTGACGAACGCCTCCTTGGGCGCCCCCGAGACCGAATGGACGTCGGCCTCGAAGCCCACGTCGATCACCTGGCCGAAGTAGTTCTTGCGCGTCAGCGTCTCGGTCATCTGGGTCGGGCGCAGCCAGGCGCGCGTGCCCGACTGATGGCTGCCGTGACGGAACAGCGCGACGTAGTTCGTCGCCAGGTTCTGGGCCGGGTTGCCCTCGGCTGCGGCCTGGCCCGCGACCGTGCCCGGCGTGGCGGCGTACATGTTGAACCACGTGCGGATGAGGCCGCGGGTCATGCCCGAGTAGACGCGGGCGCGCATCATCGCCCGGGCGACGTCGTAGTACGGGTCGTCGTCTTTCCAGTTGCGGTACGGGCGATCGGTCGGATCGGCGTCGATCCAGGCGTAGTCGCCGTCGTTGAGCCCGAGCTCGACCGCGTCCTTCGGGTGGATCTCGAAGTACGCCTCCCCCGTCCACGGGCTCCGCGGGTCGCGGCGGTACGGGTCGCCGAACGGGCCGAACAGCATCGCGATCCAGTCGGCGTCGACGGCGGTCGAGTGCGCGCCCCAGCGGTACTTCGGCGTCTGGAAGATGAACCGGTAGTCGGGGTTCTCCTCGTGCAGCGGATGCTGCGTCTCCTTGAGCGCGGCCCATGTGTGCACGACGTTCCGGTACTGGCGCGTCTCGGCGTCGCGCTGGTCGACGGGGACGCCGTAGGCCTCGGGCCCGCGCGGTGTGATCGACGGGTGCTTCTTGTTCGAGAGGATCGAGTTGGGGTCGTAGAACGTCGCATCGACCGGCTCGCGCCAGACGGGCAGCGACTCGCCTGCCTCCTGGAACTCGCGCTCGGGGCGGTAGAACTCGAGCCGCCCCGTCGGCGTGTACCAGGGCTTGTCCTCCTGGCGCTGCTCCCAGCCGGCTGCCCGCGGGTAGGTGCGCGGGTTCATCAGGAGCGGCGTGCCCTCCTTCGAGGACGCGTGCAGGTCCTCGAACTTCACACCGCGGGTTGCATTCGAGCCGCCGAGGATGCGCTGCAGGTACGGGGACGGATCACCGTCGAGGACGCCCTTCCAGTAGTCGGCCATCCGCGGCTCGTCGACGAGCTTGCCGAGCTCGGCCGCCGTGAGCGCGAGGATCTCGTAGTCGGAGCGCGAATCGTGGATCCGCTCGAGCGGGGTCTCGGGGAACGCGAGCAGGAACGGGTTCGTGCAGCTCGCCGTCATGTCGGCGAGCTTGAACTCGGCCCACGAGTCGGCAGGGAAGACCAGGTCCGCGTACTCGCACGAGCTCGTCCAGTGCCACTCGTTGCAGAAGATCGCGTCCTGCCGCGGCAGCGTGTTCTTGACGACGTCGAACGACCACTTGGCGTTGCCGAGCAGCGAGTTCGAGTTGCCGAACCAGATCACCTTGGTCGGCGTCGGCATATGGCTCTTGCCCGTGATCGACTCGCCCTCGTGCACGTCCTCGCCCGTCTTGACCGCACGCAGCGGCCGCTCACCGTAGTTCCAGTAGTGGGCCGACTCCGCCTTGTAGTACTTCTTGACACGCGCGGGCTTCGTCAGGTCGAGCTCGATGTCGAACGGGTTCTCGAGGATCCACTGCGGCATCGCCTGGAAGAGCGAGCCCCGGTAGTTGCCGGCGTAGCTGCCGACGTTGCCGCCGATGTGGCCGATGTTGTCGGTGAGGGCGGCGACGAGGAAGTGAACGCGTCCGAAGAGGTCGTTGTTGAAGTAGTGATTGGGGCCCATGCCGGCGGCGAGAAGCGCCTTGCCCTTGTTCTCGGCGAGCTGGCGGGCGAGGCTCTGAATCGCCGTGGTCGGGATCCGGCACACCTCGGCGGTGGTCGCCAGGTCGAAGCTCTCGTCGAGGTACTCCTTGAGCAGGTCGAACGCCGGGCGCACCGTCACCGTGGTGCCGTCGACGAGCGTCACCTCGCGCTCGCCGAGGAGGCGTGGCTCGCCGGGGAACTTGCCGCCGACCTCGTCGCGTGAGACGGCCTTCAGCTCGTCCGAGTCGCGGTCCCAGTAGACGAAGTCGCCCCACGCCTTGCGGAGCTCGTTCGAGACGATCTGTTTCCCGACCGTGAACGGGGGTGGCGGCGGCGAGGTCTTGATCTCGTCGGCGGGCTTGAGCACGACGTAGTTCTCGAGCTTCGCCTGCTCGTAGCCCGGGAACACGTCGCGCGCGCTCAGCCGCTCGCCGGTGTCGAGCCGGACGAGCAGCGGCAGGTCGGTCCGCTCGGCGACCGCCGCTTTGTCGTAGAGGTTCTTCGCGATCAGCTCGCGTGCGACGCCGAGGAACAGTGCGGTGTCGGTGCCGGCGCGGAGGATGATCACCTCGTCGGCCTTGTTCGCGGTCGGCATGTAGTCGGCACTGATCACGACGACACGCGTCCCCTTCAACCGCGCATCGCCGATCCAGTGAGCGTCGGGCATCTTCGTGCAGATCCAGTTCATCCCGATGATCACGAGCAGGTCGGTGTGCTCGGCCGCGAAGAGGTCGAATTCGACGGTCTGGCTGCCGGTCACCATCGGGTGGCCCGGGGGCAGGTCGGTGTGCCAGGCGTAGTTGTCGAACGCTCGGCTACCGACGATCTCCTCCGGAGCGGCGTCGGGCCGCACCTTCGCGTCGAGCAGCGCCAGCATGTTCGCGAAGCGGTAGAAGCCGAAGATGCGCCCGACCCCGAGGAGCGGCATGCCGCCGCGCATCTTGATCGCCTGCACGCCGGCACCGTGCATCGCCTCGACCATGCTCGGGTCGTAGCCCTGCTCGAGCAGCTTCTCGGCGCCGTCCTCGCCGTTGTAGGTGCGGGCGACGTTCTCGAGCGTCTTCGCGGCGATCGCGGTGGCGTCGTCCCAGGAGAGCTTGATCCAATCGTCCGTGCCGCGAAGGCTCAGGTCGGACTTCGGCGAGCCGTCGTCGTTGCGGGGGAAGCCGGCCTCGACCCACTGCTTGAAGCCCTTGCGGATCATCGGCGCTTTGACACGGCGGTCGCCGTAGAAACGGCGACTGAGGATGAGACCCTTCTGACACACGCGCGGGTCCCAGCGGTGCGACGCCTGGTTCCCGTAGAGGTCGGTCGCCTTGCCGTAGCCGTAGGTCGGGCTGATCCGGACGACGACGTCGTTCTTGACGTGGGCGCGCAGCAGGCAGTTGTGGGTGTCGTTCGGCGCGCACGTGAACACGAAGGACGAGTCCTCGGCGAACTGGTCGCGGTAGACCTGCTCCCAGCCGCGATCGGGCATGACCTGAAGCGGATTGCCGGGAATGAACGCGCTCGGTGTGGAGCCGGCCGCCGGAGCAGCGCTCGCCACGGAGAGGAAGCGGGCGGGCCCGAGCAGCTCCGCGAGCGTGGCACCCGAGCCTGCTGCGAGTGCTCGAGCGAGAAGCTGCCGGCGGGAGAGCGACGCCATCTGGAGGAGACGTTCGCGGCGGGCGACGATGGTCGCATCGGCGAGCTTCCGCAGGCCCGTCAGTAGTTTCTACCAGTTCGAGCGGTTTTTACGGTCCTGCCGTGGGTTTTTCACAACGGGCCGGCGCCGCTCAGGCGTGCGTCAGGTGCGACCCCTCGGACGCATCCTCGAACCGCGGGTACGGAGCGAGTGGCTCGAAGCGCGCCTGGAAGAAGCGCAGGAACTCGGGCTCGTAGGTCATCTCGAGGCCGGGCACGTCGTCGCCACGCGCGAGCACGGCCGCGACGGTGTCGGCGACGTAGTCGAGATGCTCCTGGCCGTACACCCGCCGCGGCAGTGTCAGCCGGACGAGCTCGAGGCCGTCGTAGGGCGCGTCGCCGTGCTGGCCCGAGACGATCCCGCGCTCCATCGACCGCACGCCGCCCGCGAGGTAGAGGGCCGCCGCGAGCGACTGGGCGGGGAACTGCCCCTGGGGCAGGTGAGGCAGGAACCGCTTCGCGTCGAGGAACACGGCGTGCGCTCCCACGGGCTCGACGATCGGGACGTCCAGCTCCTCGAGCCGTCGGCCGAGATAGCGCGCCTGCGCCACGTAGGCGGCCACGATCCGCTCGTCGGAGGACTCGCGAATGCCCTGGGCGAGCGCCTCCATGTCGTGCCCGGCCATGCCGCCGTAGTGGAGGAAGCCCTCGTAGACGACGAGCAGCTCGCGGGCCCGCTGCGCGATGTCGTCGTCGTTCAGGCAGAGCATGCCCCCGATCGGGACGAAGTGATCCTTCTTGGACGAGAAGACGGCGCCGTCGGAGAGCGAGGCGAGCTCGCGGATGATCTCCGGCAGCGGCCTCCCCTCGTTCCCCGGCTCGCGTTCCTTGACGAACAGCGCGTTCTCGGAGATGCGCGTCGCATCGAGGATGAACGGAACGGAGTGGCTTCGGGTCAGCTCGCGCACGGCACGCAGGTTCTCGAGCGAGAACGGCTGTCCGCCCGCCATGTTCAGGCAGGCTTCCTGGCGGACGAAGGCGACCTCCCCCGGCGCGGCTGCCGAGAGCACCGCGTCGAGTCGGTCGAGATCGATGTTGCCCTTGAACGGGTAGAGCGACTCCGGTTCGGAGGCCTCGGCGATCGCCACGTCGACCCAGGTGCCGCCGGCGAGCGTCACGTGCTCGCGCGACGTCGTGAAGTACAGGTTCGAGGGGACGAGCCGGCCGGGCTGGACGAGGACGCGGGAGAGGAGGTGCTCGGCGCCACGACCCTGGTGCACCGGGATCAGGTGCCGGTACCCGTAGAGGTCCTGCATCGCCGCTTCGAGCCGGTAGTAGCTGCGCGAGCCGGCATACGACTCGTCGCCGAGCTCCATCGCGGCGCGCTGCTCCTGGGAGAGCGCCGACGTGCCGCTGTCGGTGAGCAGGTCGATGAAGACGTCCTCCGCCCGCAACAGGAACGTGTTGTGCCCCGCCGCGGCGATCGTCTCGGCGCGCCGCTCCGGCGAGGGCAGCGTGATCGGCTCGACGACCTTGGCTTTCCAGGGTGGTGGGAGCACACCCGCATTCTCCGCCCGGAGGGGGCGACCGGCATCGGTGAAAAGCCACAGCCACGATCAGTAGCAACGAGCCCTACGGTCGATCCGGCGCGGGCGGCGGCAAGGCCCGACGACCCTCGAACGAGGGATTGCATCCCCCGAACGGGTGCGACCATGCTCTGGTGATGCAGCGCGCACACCTTGCACTCGCGCTCCTGGCGACTCTCGTCGCCCTTGCGGTCGCCGTCGCCCCCGCCTCGGGCGCGACGGCGTTGACCGCCCCACAGGTGATCGCCCGCTTCAAGGCGGCGACCGGATCGACACTGCTCGTCGACAAACGATCGTCCTACCCGGGCCATTACACCGCCCTCTCGCTGTCGCCGTCGATCTCGAACCAGGGCCGCTACGGCCGCTTCACCCTCTACGTGATCGGCCCCTCGACGACCGCCGACGACGTCACGAAGCTCCTCGCCGACGGCCATACGGGCGCGCTCGGGACGCCGGGCGCGTCGAACATCTACTGGGAAAGCGGTCGCTACCTCGGCGGCGGCACCTACTGGCTCGCGAAGAAGAAGTACGGCGCCAACCTCGTGCTCTGGTGGTTCGGCTCCAACACAGAAGGTCGACCCTGCGTTCTCGCGGATCCACAAGCCACTCATGACAAAGGTCGTCGGAACCTGAGGAACGGCGTACGGCCTACTCCCACTCGAGGCCTGCGTCGACGAGCGGCGGCGCGAGCGTCCCGCGCCGGAGGGCCGTGACGACCGCACCGACGGCGACGCAGGTGACGCCGAGCACGACTGCTGCCTGCCAGCCCTGGTCGTCGATCAGCCAGCCGCCGGCGAGGCTTCCGCCGGCAATCCCGATCGAAACAGCGGTGCCGAACCACGAGAACGCCTCCGCCACCGACCCGGCCGCGGCAACGCGACCGATCTGGCCGTAGAGCGCCGCGACGACGGGGGCGATGGGCACTCCGGCGAAGAACAGGAGCACCGCCATCGTGCCGATCGACTGCGCCGCCAGCGGCAGGGCCAGCGAGCCTGCGAGGATGAACGTTCCGACGATGATCCTCCTGCGCTCGTCGCGCGACGGCCGCAGGCCCGCCAGGAGACCCCCGACGAGCGATCCGGCCGAGAAGCCCGCGAGTGCGATGCCGGCGAGGGCCCTGTTTCCCTCGCCTTCGGCGAAGGCGGGGACCGCGATCTCGACGGCCCCGAACCCGAGCCCGAGCCAGATGCTCAGAAGGGCGATCGTCCTCACGCCGACGGCGGAGAGAGCGCCGAGTCGGGAGCTGTGCCTCTCCTCCGCCGGGCCGGCCGCGCGCACCGGTGGCAGTCGCGCGAAGGCGTAGGTCCCGACACCAGCGACCACAGCGGCGCCCGCGACGGCGGCGACCGGGTCGATCGCGGCGAGGACGGCGACGAGCAGCGGGCCGCCGACGAAGATCACCTCCTGGAGCGCTGCGTCGAGAGCGTACGCCGTGCGGGCGCCGTCCACACCCGCGACGACGGGCCAGATCGAGCGCAACACGGACGAGACCGGCGCCATCGTCAGGCCGGCGGCCGCAGCGGCGACGGCGATCGCGGCGATCGGCGCCTCGATCTGGCCGAGCACCGCGACGAGGCCGAGGAGCGACGGAAACAGGATCATCCGGCGCCGGAGCACGAGCCGCGCGCCGCGCCGATCGACCTGGCGGCCTCCGTACGGGGCTCCGATCGCGATCGCGACTCCGTAGGCGGCCGCGACCAGACCCGCCGCTCCGTAGCTCGCTCCCGCTCCCCGCACGAGCAGCACGAGCGCCAGCGCCGCCATGCCCTGCGGCAGCCGGGCGACGATGCTCCAGGCGAACAGAGCTGCCGCATGCTGATGGGCGAAGAGCTCGCGGTAGCGCGCGACCCCTCGCGTCTCGGGTGGGTGAGCCACGCTCAGGAAGGATGGTCGGCCGCTGCCGACAGCGGCCCGGCAGCATCCGGGGCCCTCTGCCGGCGATGCTCGAGCCAGTCGACGACGATCACCTGGATCGAGCCGGCGACGGGGATAGCTCCGAGCGCGCCGATCACACCGGCGAGCTCGGCGCCCATCAGCACGGCCACGAGCACGATCAACGGCGACAGCCGAACGGTGCGACCGTAGACGAGCGGCTGGAGCACGTGGTTCTCGAGCTGCTGGTAGAGGACGAAGAAGATCACGAGCACGATGCCCGCGGTCGTCGAATGGAGAAAGCCGACGGCGCTGACGATGATCGCCGCCAGTGTTGCCCCCGCGAGCGGGATCAGATCGAGCAGGGCGACGATCAGCCCGAGCGCGACCGCGTACGGGACGCCGAGCACGAGCAGCACGCCGGTCGACACGACGCCTGCGATGAGGCTGATCGTGAGGTTGCCGGTGACGTACCCGCCGACCGTGCGGTAGATGTCGCCGCCGACCTTGCGCCACCGCGGCTGCGCCGGCTCGGAGATGAGGCTGTAGATCCGCTCGACCCAGACGGGGCCCTCGAGCAGCATGAAGAGGGTCAGGAAGGCGATCGTGACAACCGCGACCACGGCGTTGAGGATGCTCTTCGTCACGCTCAACGCGGTGTTCGAGAGCCCGAGCACACCGCCGGCACCGCTCTTCTCGATCGCCTCGCGCACCTTCTCGACGATCTGGTACTCGCGTTCGAGGAAGCCGAGCTTGCCCCGCCCGCTCGTCAGGTCGTCGATGTACCCCGGGATCGCGTCGGCGAGGTCGTTGACCTCGCGCACGAGGGTCGGCACGAACGTGGCGGCGATCCCGACGATCACGAGAATCGCCCCGACGAACACGATCCCGACCGCAGGCCCCCGGCGCATCCCCCGCCGGACGAGGAGCTCGACCGCGGGGTTGAGCGCCATCGCCAGGAAGAGCGCGATCAGCACCCAGATGATCACCGACCGCGTCACCCAGAGGACCTGCAGCACGATCGCGGCAGCGAGCACGACCCCGATCACGGTCAGGATCGCGCGCGGCCGGAAACGGACGAGTCGCTCGTCGAGCATGGTTCGAGGATAGGGGGAGGCCTGGACGGCCCCACCCCGGCCCGGCGGCTGTGCCGCCTACATCTCGCGGCGGCTCGCGCCCGACCGGCACGCCTTCGGCGTCAGCAGGCCGTCGCGGCAGAGCTCCGGCACGGGCGCGTGCACCGCGAAGGCACTTCGCAGGTCGTTCGTGAACCACAGGTGCAACATCTCGCTTCCTTGCGTCTCCTTCGTTCCGGTCGGGCAGCCACTCGCGGGCGGGGTCAGCCCGCGCTTGTTGCCCCGTATGCAGACGAGATGGGAGTGCCAGCGGGCAATCGCACCGGCGGGCGTCGGCCCGAGCACGCCGCGGCGCACGCTGAACATGACGCCGACGAGCACCGGCGTGCGCCCCGGCTCGGTCGCGTAGATCAGCGACTCGGGCCGGCCCGGCGCGAGATCGCGCCGGTCGGCGCTGTTGCGGCGGTGCTCGGCGTGCAGATAGCCGACGGCGTCGTCGCCGGGAGCGCGCTTCGCAAGGTGCGTGTCGAACCCGCTCGCCGCGGCCGCCCGCACGGTACGCCAGCGCAGGGAAGCATCGCGCGCCTGCGCCAGCAGCCGCTCTGCGGCCCGGCGCTGCCCCGCGGTGGCGAGCGCGAGGTCGGGGTACTGCTGCAGGTGGTGCGCGAGCCCATGACGGGTTTCGGGCGGCAACGCCTCCTGTCCGGGCTTCAGCGTGCACAGCACCCCGGGGGCCGAGGACGAGAGCGCGACCGGCACCCAGGCGAGCGCGCAGACCGTCACGACGAGGCCAAACCAGGGCATTTTCATTTTCGGCAACACTGGCTCACAGAGTAGAGGTGCGAGCGGACGGTGGCAGGGATTGCTTCAATACCGGGTACGCGGGTGTAGCTCAATGGTAGAGCCCCAGCCTTCCAAGCTGATTACGAGGGTTCGATTCCCTCCACCCGCTCTCTCTCGGAACCCGCTGGAAACAGCGGGTTCTGATGTTCCGGGCGCATCCAATGGCCCGTTTGGCTGCAGAAGCCCCTCTGGTGGTCACAGCTGGGCGCGACGCGCCAGATCGGCCGATCTTGGTTGGTCGATAGCCGGGGTGCATCCTCGCCGCCGCTGAGTACTACCCCGAACTACCGACCCGTCAGCCGCTGCGTAACCTCCAGCGGTAGTCAGCATGGAGTCGCAGGGTTGACTTCGGCTTGTGATGATGCGTACACTCTCACGTTCGACTGCCCCGCCTCTGCGCCAACAGACAACTGAAGGCGTGGTGGTGCCAGAGCTCAGTCTCCACTACTCAACGAGAGGAGCATGATGGCCGGTCTTGAGATCAAGGCGTTGTCCAGCCCCGAGGAGGTACGGCCCTTCCAGGACGGCAAGGGCGCGGCCAACGTCGTCACCCTCACGCCTGGTCCCGTCGGGCGCGGGGTGTTCGAGCCGGGGTGGCGCTGGTCGGAGCACGTCAAGCCGATCGCAGGCACCGACAGCTGCCAGACGGCACACCTCGGTTACGTCGTGTCGGGACGAATGCACATCGTCATGGACGACGGCAGCGAAGGCGAGTGTGGTCCCGGCGACGCAGTTCACATCGCCCCCGGCCACGATGCCTGGACCGTCGGTGACGAAGCCTGCATCATGATCGACTTCGGCCAGATCCAGAACTACGCCAAGCCGCACTGACCGAGCAACACGCACGAACGACGCCGCCAAGCGACAAGGAGGTGCGCGGCACCGCCGCTGACCCCGCCTATCCCGGAACTACCGAGCGGGTTCTCACTCGTGGACGCGCCCGTCCAGGCGGCATGGGCTCCACCCGGGAAGCACGAAACCCGTTCGGGCGGGCCCCTTCTCGTTGGACGTCAGCGGCCCGACGCGGAGAAGTGCTGGTAGTCCTTCACGCCCGACCAGCGGCCGCCCCAGCCCCAGCCGGCCGCGTCGAACGCGCGCACGAGCGCGTGGCCCTCGGCCGCCATCCCGGGCCGGAACGGCGTGCGCCGCACGTACGAGCGGCTGGCGGGATGGGAGGTCGTGCCCGAGCTCGTGACGTAGGGGTTCTCGATCGGGTTGACGTCGATCGCACGGCCGTAGGCGTGCTCGGAGTAGCGCGTCGTCCCGTCGACGAAGCGGCAGTTGAAGGCAGAGGTGTTGTCGGCCTCGATCGAGCGGAAGTCGCTGCCGCCGTAGGCGTCGATCGGGACCATCCGGCGGATCGGGAAGCCCTCGGCGTAGAGGCGTGCGCAGGACGCGCAGCATCTGCGTGGCGACGTCACGGTGCACGATCACGCGGCCGATGCGGTCGCGCCCGTCGAAGCCATGGTGCGTGGCGGTGACGACGCGGAGGTCGCGGAGCGGCACCGGGCAGCCGGGACGCCAGGAGACGCCCGTCATCTGACGGGCGAGCGCCGGCGAGATGGTGGTGACGGAGCCGCGGAACGCCGTGGCCGAGCCCGAGGCCGTCGACGCGAGGGCGCCTGCGACGACGCAGGCGGCGAGGAGCAGGATCGTCTTCATCGATCAGTCGGGGTGGTCGGATTCGAACCGACGACCTCTCGTCCCCAAAACGAGCGCTCTACCAGGCTGAGCTACACCCCGTCGTCGCTCGTACGTGCGCACAGCATGACAGTTCGCACAGACGAGCTCGCACTTCGTGAATCTCGCGCCATGACAGCACGCCGGCGCCGTCCCCGGTGCACGAGCCGTGCTCGACATCGAGCTCGCTTCGTCGTGGCCAGGCAGGTGATCCCAATGCATCGCAGCGTGGATGGAACTGGCCGCCGCAGTCCGACGCACGGAGTCGTATCCTTGAGCCGCCGGTGACCAGGCTCGAGAATGACGCGACTGGCGCAGCGCGGTTCGACGCCGTCACACCGCGTGCGCGCGTTCTCCGCCGTAGGCGGCGTCGTAGGCCTTCCGGCACGCGCTTGCACCACGCCTGCCTTCCCCGGCCGATGACATGGTGAAACTCCGAGACACGGCTTGGCGCTCGCCGCACTCGGCTGCATACGACGATTCGTCTTCCATGTTGTCATTTTAGACACCTGATCGGACGGCACGCACGTAGCGACGATCACGACGAGCCGCCGCGGCCCGTGCACGCCCTCGACCCGCTGCAGCTCGATGTCGCTCGTCGCCGACGGGCCGGAGACGAGGACGATCGGCCGGCCTTCCCGCGCGCTCGGCTCGAGCGCGGCGATCAGCTCCGGCACCGTCTCCACGATCGTCTCGGCGCGGACGATGCAGACGTGGAGGTCGGGCACGAGGCTGAGGGCCCGGCGGCCCTGGCCGGGGCGGCCGTCGAGGGCGATCGTGCCCGTCTCGGCGCACCCGGCCGCACTGGTCGTCAGCGCTCCGTCGAGCCCGTCGAGCTCGTGCGGTGCAAGGGCGTCGTCCTCGACGAGCGCGAAGCCCGAGGGGCGAAGGACCGGGTCGAGGTCGGCTGCGATCCCCACCCGCGCGGCTCCGGCCGCGGCGAACGCCTCGCGCAGCCGCCGCCCGCGGATCGACGGTGACGACGACCGTCGCGCGGTAGTCCCGCACGCGCTCGACGAACCGAGCGAGCACGGCATCGGCGTCGAGCTCGCCGGCGAGCCGGTAGGTGCGAGCGACCTCGGGCGCCGCGGGCCGGTCGGCGAGGCCGGCCGCGATGCGTGCGAGGATCGCCTCACGCGCCGTCGTCACGGCTCTCCCACCATTCGCGGAAGGTCTGGGCCGGAAGCGCCGGCAGGTCGCGCGAGCGCCCCCAGGCAGCGAGCGGCCCGGGCGGGAAGTGCGTGATCCAGCCGTCCCGGGCGACGGGCCGCTGCAACGAGCGGCCGACCCTCTGGGCCCGCTCGTAGCCCGCGCGCGTCGCGAAGGCGCGTCCGAGGAGCTTCAGGGCCCGGCCCTCGGCACCCGGGCGCTCGCCCGACACGACCTTCGCCCGCTCGTGCACGAGGATCGAGGGAATGTCGATCTTCACCGGGCAGACGTCGTAGCAGGCGCCACAGAGCGACGACGCGAACGGCAACGATCCGACGGCGCCGGTCTCACCCTCGAGCTGCGGCGCCAGGATCGCGCCGATCGGGCCCGCGTAGGGTGAGTGGTAGGCGTGGCCGCCCGTCTGCCGGTAGACCGGGCAGACGTTGATGCACGCCGAGCAGCGGATGCAGCGGAGCGCCGGCCGCCCCGCCGGGTCGGCCAGCACCCGGGTGCGGCCGGCGTCGAGCAGCACCAGGTGGAACCGCTGCGGCCCGTCACCGTCGCGAACACCGGTCCACAACGACGTGTACGGGTTCATGCGCTCACCCGTCGCCGACCGCGGCAGCAGCTGCAGGAGCACCTCGAGGTCGCGGAAGCGCGCGATCGCCTTCTCGATCCCCATCACGGTGATCAGCACCTCGGGCAGCGTCGTGCACATGCGGCCGTTGCCCTCGGACTCGACGACGCAGATGGTGCCCGTGTCCGCGGCGGCGAAGTTCGCACCCGAGATCGCGACCCGGGCCCGCAGGAACGCCTCGCGCAGGTGGAGCCGTGCCGCCTCCGCGAGCTCGGCCGGGTCGTCGCCGAGCTGGGGCAACCTCAGGCGGTCGCGGAACAGATCGCGGATCTCGGCCCGGTTCTTGTGGATCGCCGGTACGAGCAGATGCGACGGCCGCTCGTCCGCGAGCTGGACGATCAGCTCTGCCAGGTCGGTCTCGAGCGGTCGGATCCCCGCCCCCTCGAGCGCCTCGTTGAGGCGGATCTCGTCGGTCGCGAGCGACTTCACCTTCACGACCTCGTCCGCCCCCTCGGCCCGGACGAGCGCGATCACGAGCTCGTTCGCCTCCGCCGCGTCGCGCGCCCAGTGCACCGTGCCGCCCGCCGCCTGGACGGACGACTCCAGCTCGACGAGCACCGCGTCGAGACGGGCGAGCGCCTCGTCCTTGATCGCCGCGCCCGCGGCCCGCAGGAGCTCCCAGTCGGGCACCTCGGCCACGACCGCCGCCCGCTTGGCGCGGATCGTGGTCGTGGCGTGCCGGATGTTGGCCCGCACCTGCGGGTTCGCCAGGGCCGCCGTCGCCGCGTGCGGGAAGCCCTCGGGCCGGGCATCGCGGGCGGCAGCGCCGACAGGCCGAAGGCTGTGTCCGGGGTTGCTCACGCCACCCGCTCCAGCCCGGACGACCGGCTGAAGCCGGTCGCCGCGCCACCGGCCGCGGCCTCAACCGAGTGGCACAGGGCGTCTCACGAGGCGAGGATCTCCGCCAGGTGCAGCGGGCGCACGGCCGAGTCCACGGCGCCGCAGGCCGCCGCCGATCTGCATCAGGCACGAGCTGTCGCAGGCGCAGATGCCGTCCGCGCCCGACGCGACGATCGCCGCCAGCTTCTCGTCGAGCATCGCCGCCGAGACGTCGGCGTTCTTGACGGCGAACGTCCCTCCGAAGCCGCAGCACTCCTCGGCCTGCGGGAGGTCGACGAGCTCGAGACCGGGCACCGCCCGGAGGAGCCGCTCCGGTGCGTCGCCGACGCGCAGGAGCCTCAGCGAGTGGCAGGTCGGGTGGTACGCCACCGTGCCCTCGAACGTCGAGCCGACGTCCTCGACGCCCAGGACTCCGGTGAGGAACTGCGAGAGCTCCCAGGTGCGCGCCGGCACGCCGCCGTCGTCGCCGCCGAGCAGGCCCGGGATAGTGCTCTCGCACCTGCGCCGCGCACGAGCCGGAGGGCGTCACGACGGCGTCGTAGGGCGCGAAGACCTCCACGAACCGGCGCGCGAGGAGCTCCGCCTCCCCCGGATACCCGGAGTTCCCGTGCATCTGGCCGCAGCACGTCTGCTCGACCGGGAACACGACCTCGATCCCGAGCCGCTCGAGCACCGTCACGGTCGCCCTGCCGACCTCCGGGATAGAGCGTGTCGGCGAGACACGTGACGAACAGGGCAACCCGGTCGATCATCGCCCGCTGAGCCTACTCGGCCGACGGCTCCCGGTCGACGGGTAGCCTCGCTCGGTGACCGAGCTCGCGCTACCCGCCGGAATCGCCCTCCGATCACCGGCGGCCGCGGCTCGGCTACGCGCTCACGATCACGGCCGCGACGCTCTTCGCGCTCAACGGCGCCGTCTCGAAGCTCGCGCTGGACGGAAGCGGGATCGGCACGCTGCGGTGGACGGAGCTGCGTGCGACCGGGAGCTTCCTCGGCATCGCCGTCGGGCTCGCCATCGTCGCTCCGGGACGGCTCCGGATCGGGACGCGCCGCGAGCTCGGCCGGCTCGCGATCTACGGCGTCGTCGGCTTCGCGCTCGTCCAGTGGCTCTACTTCGTCGCGATCGACCGGCTGCCGATCGGGATCGGCCTGCTGTTCGAGTTCACGGCGCCGGTGCTGATCGCGCTCTGGGCCCGGTTCGTCTGGCACGAGCCGGTCCGCCGCCGCGTCTGGCCCGCGCTCGGGCTCGTGATCGTCGGGCTCTCGCTGGTCGCGCAGCTCTGGGACGGGCCTCACGCTCGACGGCGTCGGCGTGGTGGCGGGCCTTCTGGCGGCGGTCGCGCTCGCCGCCTTCTACCTGATGAGCAAGCGGCTCGTCGGCACGCCGCGACCCGATCTCGGTGACCTGCTTCGGGCTCGGCTTCGCCGCACTCGCGTGGGCGATCGTCCTGCCCTGGTGGAGCTTCCCGACCGAGGAGCTGCAGAACGACGGTGGAGCTGCCGCACGGCCTCTTCACGGTGACGGTCGGCGCTCTGGCGCTGTGGGGGATCGTGCTCGGGACGATCGCGCCCTACCTGCTGACGGTCTCCGCGCTGAGACACCTGCCGGCGACCACGGTGGGCATCGTCGCGACGTTCGAGCCGGTCGCCGCGGCGGTGATCGCCTGGGTCTGGCTCGGGGAGGTGCTCGTCGCGGTGCAGATCGTCGGCGGCATCGTCGTCCTCGTCGGGATCGTGCTCGCCGAGACCTCGCGCGGAGGACAGACCGGTACGCCGGCGTCCGGCTGAAGCCCGGACACCCTGCACAGATACCCTGTCGCCATGGTCGAACGCGTTCTCCTGGCATCGCCGCGCGGCTACTGCGCCGGGGTCGAGCGCGCGGTCGAGACGGTCGAGAAGGCGCTCGAGCACTACGGCGCGCCCGTCTACGTCCGCAAGCAGATCGTCCACAACATCCACGTCGTCCGCGACCTCGAGGCCCGCGGCGCGATCTTCGTGGACGAGGAGACGGAAGTGCCCGCGGGCGCGACCGTCGTCTACTCGGCGCACGGCGTCGCCCCGACCGTGCACGCGAACTCCGCAGCGCTGCGGCACAACGTGATCGATGCGACGTGCCCACTCGTCACGAAGGTGCACGTGCAGGCCCGACGCTACGCGGACGACGGGTACACGGTGATCCTGATCGGCCACGAGGGCCACGAGGAGGTCGTCGGCACGATGGGCGAGGCGCCGGAGGCGACGATCCTGGTGCAGGACGTCGCGGAAGCCGAGGCGCTCGACCTACCGGCCGGCACCCGCATCGCGTACATCACCCAGACGACGCTCTCGGTCGACGAGACCTCCGAGATCATCGCCGTGCTCCGCCGGCGCTTTCCTCACGTCTACGCACCGCGCAAGGAGGACATCTGCTACGCGACCTCCAACCGCCAGTGGGCAGTGAAGGAGATGCTGGCCGAGATCGACCTGCTGCTCGTGCTCGGCTCGAAGAACTCCTCGAACTCGAACCGGCTCGTCGACGTCGCCCGCGCGTCTGGAGTGTCCGGGCACCTGATCGACGACGAGACCGAGATCGACGAGCGCTGGCTCGAGGGCGTTCGCACCGTCGGGATCTCGTCGGGCGCGTCGGCACCCGAGCGCCTCGTCACCCGCCTCTGCGACTGGTTCCGTGATCGCGGCGTCGAGAGCATCGAGCCGTTCCAGATGGTCGCCGAGGACGTCACGTTCAAGCTGCCGGTCGAGCTCCGGCGCGAGCTGATCCTCGCCGAGCAGCAGCACTGACCCCGAACGCCTGCGGGGTGTCAGGCGACCTGGATCGTGGGCGCGTCCGCGTCGCTCACCTCGACTACCACCGCGAGCGTCTCCCGGGCAATCCAGTCCGAATGCTCGAGGAGATCACGGTCATCCCCGGGGATCGTCAGGGTGATGCGATCGGTCAGCTCGAGCCCTGCGTCCTTGCGCATCGAGTTGACACGGTGGATCAGCTCGTAGACGCGACCCTCCCGCGCCAGCTCCTCGTCGACGGCCGTGTCGAGCGCGACGGTGATGCCGTCCTCGCCGGCGACGGCCCAGCCGTCCTTGCCGGCCCGCTCGACGAGCACCTCCTCCGGGCCGAGCTCGTGACCGGCGACGCGGAACCGGCCGCCGCCGAGCTCCTCGAACTCGCCTGCCTGCAGGGCTGCACGCACCGCTCCGAGCTCCTTGCCGAGCTTCGGCCCGAGCACGGGCAGGTGCGGCTTCACCCGCAACTCGGCGTCGACGTGCCCGAACTCGACCTCCTTGACCCGTAGCTCCTCGGCGATCTCGTCTGCGTGCGCGGCCGCGAGCGGCGCGCCCTCGACCACGATCCGCCGCAAGGGCTGCCGGAGCTTCAGGCCCGAGGCCGAGCGCGCCCCGTGGCCGAGCGCGACAACCCTGCGCAACTCCGCGACCTCGGCGAGCAGGAGAGCGTCCGCCGGGCGGGCCTCGGGCCAGCCGGCGAGGAACACCGAGCGCGGCGCTCCCTCCACGACGTCGGTGACGAGGACCTGCCAGAGGTGCTCGGCGAGGAACGGCATCACCGGTGAGATCACCCGTAGCCCCTGGACGAGCCCGAACCACAGCGTGCGGAGCGCCGTGTCGTCGCCGTCCCAGAACCGGCGCCGCGAGCGGCGGATGTACCAGTTCGAGAGGTCGTCCACGTACGCGTCGAAGGCGCGCGTCACGTCGACCGTGAGCCAGCGCTCGTATCCGGCTTCCGCCTCCGAGACGAGCTGGGCCGTCCGTTCGACGAGCCAGCGGTCGAGCGGCTGCAGGTCGGCCGCCGCCGTGCCGCTGCCGGGCCCGCCGTGCTCGAGATCGGCGTAGACGGGCTGGAACGACTCGATCGCGCCGTAGTCGCCGAGGAACTTCGCCGAGTTCCACAAGGTCAGCAGCCGCCGCTTGATCTCCTGTGCCGGACCGAAGCCGAACAGGAGATTGCGGTCGGGCGGCTGGGCGCAGTACTGCCAGCGCATCACGTCGGCGCCCATGCGCGCGAACGCATCCTCCGCGTCGATCATGTTGCCCCACGAGCCGTGCATCTCCTTGCCGTGCTCGTCGAGCATCTTCTCGTACCCGAGGACCTTCCTGAACGGTGCCCGCCCGGTCAACGCGACCGACATCAGAAGCTGCGAGTAGAACCAGAGCCGGATCTGCTCGCGCATCTCCGACACCCAGTCGGCCGGGAACCACTGCTCCCACGTCGCGTGATCGGGGAGGTCGGCCGTCGTCAGGCCCCGAGCGGCGCCCGTTGCGTACCCCTCGGGGAGGTACTCCGGATTCTCCCAGCCGAGTGTCGAGAACGGGACGATGCCGGCGTCGAGCCAGACGTCACCGACCTCCTCCACCCGCTGCACGGCCTCGCCGCATGCCTCGCAACGCACCGGGACAGCGTCGATCCAGGGGCGCCGGAGCTCCTCGAGCTGGTCGAGGCCGCCGAGCGCCCGCTCCTCGAGCTCGGCCCGCGAGCCGATCACGTTCAGGTGCCCGCACGCGCACGGGTAGAACGGCAGCGGCAGGCCGTAGTAACGGCGGCGCGAGATGTTCCAGTCACCCATGTTGCGCAGCCAGTCGTCCATGCGCTTGCCCATGTACCCGGGCGTCCATTCGACCGTCGCGTTGGCGTCGAGCAGCGGCTGACGGAGCTCGTCGACGGCGATGAACCAGTCGTCCGAGAGGCGGAAGATCAACGGCGTGTGACAGCGCCAGCAAAACGGGTAGCTGTGCTCCGACGTCTCCGCGCGCACGAGCAGGCCGCGGTCGCCGAGGTCGCCGACGATCTGCTCCGCCGCCTCGACGGTCGAGAGGCCGTGCAGCCAGCCGTATTCGGGATAGAACCGGCCCGCCTCGTCGACGGGTGCCAGCACGTCGAGCTCGTGCACCTTCGAGAGCTCGAAGTCCTCGCCGCCGCAGCCGGGCGCGATGTGGACGATGCCGGTGCCCGTGTCGAGGGCGACCTCGTCCCACGGGATCACGCGATGCTCGACCTCCGCGCCGGGCTCGAGCGTGTCGAACGGGCCGCCGTAGCGCAGACCGACGAGCTCGGCTCCCTTGACGACCCGTGTGAAGCGCTCGTCCGGGAAGAGCGCACAGGCAATCCACTCCCCGTTCTCGAGCAGGCCGTAGTCGGCGTCCGGGTTGACCGCCGCGGCGACGTTCGCGGGCAACGTCCACGGGGTGGTCGTCCAGACGACGATCCACTCCCCCTCGTGGTCGAGCAGCGGGAAGCGGACGTAGAGCGAGGGGTCGAGGCGGTCCTCGTAGTGGCCGTGCAGCTCGTGGGCGGAGATCGAGGTGCCGCAGCGCGGGCACCACTCGGTCGAGCGATGGCCCATGACGAGCCACCCGCGGTCGTGGACGATCCGCAGGAAGCGCCAGATGTACTCGATGTTCGCGTCGGAGAACGTGAAGTAGTCGTTGCCCCAGTCCATCCACTGCCCGAGCCGGATCGAGCCCTTCGTCAACTCCTCCGACGAGCGGACGACGACGTCACGGCACCTGCGAGCGAACTCTGCGAGGCCGTACTCCTCGATCTCACGCTTGGAGTTGAGCCCGAGCGCGCGCTCGACGCCGACCTCGATCCAGAGGCCCTGGCAGTCGAAGCCGTTCTGGTAGCGCTGGTGGTACCCGCGCAGCGCCTTGTAGCGCTGGAAGACGTCCTTGAGCGTCCGTCCCCAGGCCGTATGGACGGCCAGGGACTTGTTCGCGGTGACCGGGCCGTCGAAGAAGCTGAACCGGGGGCCGTCTGCGTTCTTCGCCCGCAACTGCGCGAACGTCGCCTCGCGCTCCCAGAGCGCGAGGATCTCCCGCTCGAGCGCGTCGTGGTCGGGCTTGTCCGGAAGCGGTGCGAACATTGTCCGATTCTAGGGGCGGGATGCAACTCGCATCACGCCTCTCGGGAACAGCCGGGTCGCTCCCTTCGTTGTACAAGGGTGAAACCGAAATTGCGAAACGTTGAAAGGAATCAATGGCAACTGCAGTCAAGAACGACACGTTCGAGCAGGAAGTGATCCAGAGCGACGTTCCCGTGCTCGTCGACTTCTGGGCCGAGTGGTGTGGCCCGTGCCACGCCGTCGCCCCGGTCCTCGACCGCATCGTCGAGGAGCAGGCAGGCGGGCTGAAGCTCGTCAAGGTGAACATCGACGAGGAGCGCGAGCTCGCCGAGCGCTTCGGGATCGCCTCGATCCCCACCATGATCCTGTTCCGCGACGGCGAGCCGTCGGTCTCCGTGATCGGCGCCCAGCCGAAGGGCGCGATCGAGCGTACGCTCGGCCTCAGCGCCTGAACCACGCTTCTCCCTCCCCATCCTCCTCGCGACGAGCCGGCACCCTCGCCGGCTCGTTGCGTGTCGGGCAGCGACTTCGACCTCTCCCTCCGGGCTCCGGCGCTACGGTACGCAGCATGAGCCCTCGCCATGTCCCGGCCTCGGTCACCGAGCTCCAGCGCATCGGCCTGTTCGGCTCGCTTCCCGGCGAGACGATCGCGAAGCTGGGCGAGCGGATGGCGCGCGAGGAGTTCGCGGCCGGTCGCGCGATCGTGACGGAGGGCGAGCGCACCGACCGCTTCTACGTCCTGCTGTCCGGGCTCGCCGGCGTGTCCCAGGTGGGTCGCGGTGCCCGCGGCGTGATGCGGCCGGGCGAGACGTTCGGGGAGGTCGCGCCGCTGATGGGCATCGAGCGGACGGCCACCGTGACCGCGATGACGACGTGTGTCGTCGCGAGCTGCGACCGCGAGACGTTCGACGAGCTGCTGCGGCCGCTGTACGCGGACTAGGGCGAGAGAGCTCCCGCAGCACCGCGTCCGACAGCAGCGGCCACGCGACCTTCGCCCACTCGCCGAACTCCCTCGTCGTCAGCACGGCGCAGGCGACCGCCCGATCCGGGTCGACCCAGAGGAAAGTGCCGCTGCCACCGAAGTGGCCGAACGTCCGGGGCGAGGTGAGCGAGCCGGTCCAGTGCCCCGGCGTCGCGGTCTTCAGCGCGACGCCGAGACCCCAGTCGAGCGGGCTGAAGCGGCCGAAGTCCGGCAGGACGCCGTCGAGACCCGGGAACTGGACCGCCACCATCTCGGCGTGCGTCTCGGGCGCGACGAGCGTCGGCTCGAGCAGCTCCCGGCCGAGCGCCAGCACGTCGTCGAGGCACGCGTGCATCCCGGCGCCTGGATGGCCTTCGGGATCGAGGCCGATCCCGAGCGGCTCGCACACGGCGGCGCGCACGTACTCGGCAAACGGCATCTCGGCCCGGGCGGCGACGTGCTCGCCGAGGACGCCGAAGCCCTCGTTGGAGTAGATGCGTCGGCGGCCCGGGCGGCGCGATCGGCACCGTGCCCTCGAAACGGGCAGCCCGGACGCGTGCGCCAGCAGGTGTCGCACCGTCGAGCCGGGCGGGCCGGCCGGCTCGTCGAGGTCGACCACGCCCTCCTCCGCCGCAACGAGCGTGGCGAGCGCGCTGACGGGCTTCGAAACCGAGGCGAGCCGAACCGCGCGACGCACATCCCCACGAGTCGCGACGGTGGCGTCGCCGCGGGTCACTCCGGCCGCGGCGAATGGGACATCCCAGCCGTCGATCTGGCACAGAGCCTCCACGGCGGGCGATACTACCGGGGCATGGATCGCCG
The DNA here is from genome assembly GCA_963792455.1 of uncultured Thermoleophilia bacterium. GTDB lineage: Bacteria > Actinomycetota > Thermoleophilia > Gaiellales > Gaiellaceae > Gaiella. The sequence continues at coordinate 158,385 of CAWBWA010000010.1, read as the reverse complement.
CCTGATCTCGGGATACTCCCCGTTCGAGCCCGTCGCCGGCTTCTCGCGTGCCGTGGTCGTCGGCGCGACGGTGCACGTTGCCGGCACGGCACCGATCCCGCCCGACGGCTCGCCGACGCCGGAGAGCGCCTACGAGCAGGCGCGGCTGTGTCTCTCGATCATCGCCGAGGCGCTCGGCCGGGCCGGATCGTCGGTCGAGGACGTCGTCCGGACGCGGATGTTCATCACGGATGCCGCGCACTGGGGCGACGTCTCGCGCGCGCACGGTGACGTGTTCCGCGACGTCAGGCCGGCCGCGACCTGCGTCGTCACGTCACTCCTCGATCCCTCGTGGAAGGTCGAGATCGAGGCGGAGGCGGTGATCGGATGAGCGCGACGGAGCAGCCTGCCACCGGCAAGCAGCTGATCCCCTCGGAGATCACGGGGATGACCTCGCACGGGACGGGGACGCGCGCGAGCGTGCTCGACCACACGTTCGGGCAGAGCGACCCGTATACGCTCGGTGTCGAGGAGGAGTACCAGCTCCTCGACGGCACCTCGTTCGACCTCGTCCAGCACATCGACACGGTGCTCGAGGCGATCGCGGGACACGAGTTCGCGGCGCAGATCAACCCGGAGCTCATGCAGTCGGTCCTCGAGATCGCGACACCGGTGTGCCACACGCCGGCCGACGTGATGGGCGAGCTGACGAAGCTCCGGAGCTACGTCTGCGGCATCGCCCGGGCGAAGGGGCTGCGTGTCGGATCGGCGGGCACCCACCCGTTCAGCCTCTTCGAGCGCCAGCGGATCACCGCCAAGGACCGCTACCGGCAGCTCGTCGACCAGCTCCAGTACATCGCGCGCCGCGAGCTCATCTTCGGCATGCACATCCACGTCGCGATCGACGACCCCGAGAAGGCGATCAAGGTGATGAACGGCCTGCTGCCGCAGCTGGCGCCGTTGCTCGCGCTCTCGGCAAGCTCACCCTTCTGGCGCGGCGAGCCCACGGGGCTGATGTCGAGCCGCCAGATGGTGTTCTCGTCCTTCCCGCGCTCGGGCCCGCCGCCGCGCTTTCGCGACTACGCCGACTACGCCGAGGTCGTGGGGCAGCTCGAGCGCACCGGCTGCATCGCCGACTACACGCACATCTGGTGGGACATCCGACCGCATCCCCGCCTCGGCACGATCGAGATCCGCATCTGCGACGCGGTCACGCGCGTCGAGGATGCCGTGGCGATCACCGCGTACTGCCAGGCACTCGTGAAGCAGCTCTCGGAGCGCTACGACGCGGGCGAGGAGATCCCCACCTACCACCGCATCCTGACGACCGAGAACAAGTGGCTCGCCGCGCGCTACGGGCTCGAGGCGCCGGTGATGGACCTCGCCACCGGGCGGCGGAACCGGATCCCGATCGCGCAGCTCGTGCGGCGCACGGTGCGCGAGATCGAGGGGCACGCGCGTGAGCTCGGCTCCGAGCGGGAGCTCGAGGGGATCGCGGAGCTGCTCGCGCGCGGCAACAGCGCCGACCGGCAGCTGCGGATCTTCAACGCGAACCGCGACATCCGCGAGGTCGTCGAGGAGATCGCGATCGCCACCGAGACGCTGCCGGCCGGGATCACCTGATGCTCCAGCCCGGCGATCGAATACCCGCCGCCCGCGTCTGGGGTGCCCCGCTCGAGGAACCGGTCGACCTCGGCGACGCTATTGCCGGCTCCGGCCTGGCGCTGCTCTGCTTCTACGCCTTCGACTGGTCGGCCGGCTGAACGAACGAGCTGCTGCTCCTGCGTGACAGGAGCCCCGACCTCGAGCAAGCAGGCATACGCACCTTTGCGATCTCACGCGACTCACCCTGGTCGCACGTCGCGTGGGCGACGACGCTCGGCGTCGAGAACGTGCCGCTGCTCTCCGACTGGAGCGGTGAGGCGACACGCGGCTTCGACGTCTGTTTCGAGCTGCGGGGGATGGCGGACGTCGCAACGCGCAGCGCGTTCCTGATCGAGGGCGATACGGTCAGGGCCTCATGGCTGCTCGGACTGGACATGCCGGACATCGACGCCGTGATCGCGGCGGCTTCGTCGCTCTCGGCCTAGCGGTCTACGCCGCCTGCGCGATCTGGGCCACCTGGCCCGCGGTGCAGCACATCGACGCCCGCTACCTCGCCCGCCCGGCCGTCGGCGACGGGGAGGCAGCTGCCGGCGACCACCTGCAGCTCGGTTGGGCCTTCTGGCTTCCCGGCCACCAGCTCGAGAACGGTGCTGCTCCCTCGGTGGATCCGTACTCGTTCCGGCCGGAGGCGAAAGCAGGGCCCAACCTGCAGGGTTGGCTCTTTGGAGCTCCGTTCTGGCCACTCCGGCATCTCCTCGGGAACATCTGGGCCTACAACCTGATCGTGCTGCTGTCGGTCGTCGCTGCCGGCGGGGTCGCGTGCTGGTGGCTGCGGTCTCTCGGCCTCGCGCGATCCGCGGCGCTCGCGGGCGGGCTCGTGTTCGCGCTTGCCCCGTACCGGGTCGGCCAGTCGACGGGTCACCTCCTCGGCCTCATCGCCTTCCTCCTGCCGGCGGTGCTGCTCGCGCTCGAGCGCCGCCGCTTCGTCTGGGCCGCGATCGCCCTCGCCGCGATCCCGCTCTCGGGTCAGATCCACCTGGCGATGGGGGCGGTCGCCCTCGCGCTCGGCTACACGTGGGCGCGCGTGCCGCGGTCCGACTGGTGGAAGGCGGGTGCCGGAGCAGCGGTCGCAACAGCCGCGGCCATCGGAGTCCAGCAGATCGTCGTCGCGGGCTCGATCGCCGACGGCGGCCGCTCGTTCGGGCAGGTGCGCCGCTACTCGGCGGAGCTCTCCGACTTCGTCACGCGGGGCGTCGGGGCCGGCATCGAAGAGTACGTCTTCCTGGGCTGGCTGACACCCGTCCTCGCCCTCGCCGGCCTCTGGGCGATCCGACGGAGAGGCGGCCTCGCGTGGTTCCTCGGCCTCTCCGCGCTGATCCCGTGCCTGCTCGCCCTCGGCGCCAACCTGCCGCTGTACGAGCCGCTCTGGCGCATCCTCCCCCCGCTCCGGTTCGCCCGTGTCCCGGAGCGCCTGCTGCCGATCGCCTGCCTCGCGCTCGCAGCCCTCGTCGCGTGCGCGCTGGACTTCGTGGCTCAGAGCCACAAAGTTCGTGTGCCGATCGCGCTCGCGGGCGCCGTGGCAATGCTGGCCCTGGCGATCGACCTTCACGCGCCGGTGTTCGGCGCCGTCGCGCCCGACAGCGAGAACAGCGCCTACGCCGCGATCCGCGGCGACGGGCGACTGCTCGAGCTACCCGTCTTCCGGCCGGACATCCACTTCGGCTCCGTGTACCTCGGCTATGCACGCCAGTCGCCGCGCGAGCGGCCGCAGGGCTACTCGACCACGGCACCACCGGCCGCCGACCGGCTGGCGCGGCAGCTGCGAGCCGTCTCCTGCGGTCGGGGGTCGATCCCGCCGGCGCTCGGCGTGCGCTTCGTAGCCGTGCACCGCGGGCTCTACGCGCAGAGCGGCTTCTTCGCGGCCGGCTGTGCCGCCCGGGCGGAGTCTGCCCTACAGCAAGCCGGCTGGAGGCTGCTCGCACGAGACGGTGCGATCTCGAGCTGGCGACGTCGCTGAGCGGCAGTCAGATACCGTCAAGCCGCAATGAGCGCACCCGAGACCGACTACCTGGAGGCGATCCTCAACGCGAACGTCTACGACGTCGCGATCGAGACGCCGCTGCAGGAGGCGCCGCTCCTGTCCGAGCGGCTCGGCAACCGGCTGCTCCTGAAGCGGGAAGACCTCCAGCCGGTCTTCTCGTTCAAGCTCCGCGGGGCCTACAACAAGATGTCGCGCCTACCGAAGGCGACGCTGCGCCGAGGTGTCGTCGCGGCATCCGCCGGCAATCACGCGCAGGGCGTCGCGCTCGCGGCGCAGAAGCTCGGCACGAAGGCCACGATCGTGATGCCGGTGACGACGCCGCAGATCAAGGTCGACTCGGTCACTGCGCTCGGCGCGACCGTCGTGCTCGAGGGCGACTCGTACGACGACGCCTACGCCGAGGCCATGCGCATCATGCGCCGCCGCAAGCTGACGTTCGTGCATCCCTACGACGACGTCGACGTGATCGCCGGCCAGGGCACGATCGCGATGGAGATCCTGCGCCAGTTGCGGGAGCCGATCGACACGATCTTCGTCGCCGTCGGCGGCGGCGGGCTGATCGGCGGGATCGCCGCGTACGTGAAGCGCCTCCGCCCGGAGATCCGCATCGTCGGTGTCGAGCCGACCGACGCGAACGCGATGGAGCGCTCGCTGAAGGCCGGCCGCCGGATCACGCTCCCCCACGTCGGCCTCTTCGCCGACGGCGTCGCGGTGAAGCAGGTCGGGGTCGAGCCGTTCCGGCTCGCCCGCCGCTACGTGGACGACATGATCCTCGTCGACACCGACGAGCTCTGCGCGGCGATGAAGGACGTCTTCGAGGACACGCGCGCAATCGTGGAGCCGTCCGCTGCGCTCGGGGTCGCCGGCGCGAAGCGGTGGGTCGAGCAGGAGAAGATCAGCGGGCGAAACCTCGTCACGGTGCTCTGCGGGGCGAACATGAACTTCGACCGGCTCCGCTTCGTGGCGGAGCGCGCCGATCTCGGCGAGGCGCGCGAGGCCGTCTTCGCGGCCACGATCCCCGAGCGGCCCGGTAGCTTCAAGGAGTTCTGCCGCCTGCTCGGGCGGAGCAACATCACCGAGTTCAACTACCGCTTCGGCGACCCGAGCGAGGCGCACGTGTTCGTGGGCCTCAGCGTGAGCGACCGCACGGAGAAGGACACGTTGCTGCGGGCGGTCGGACGGGCGGGGATCACGACGCTCGACCTGACCGACAACGAGCTCGCGAAGCTCCACGTCCGCCACCTCGTCGGCGGCCCCGCGACGGCACCGAACGAGGTGCTCTACCGCTTCGAGTTCCCGGAGCGGCCGGGAGCGCTGATGCGGTTCCTCGACGCGATGAGCCAGGGCTGGAACATCAGCCTCTTCCACTACAGAAACCACGGCGCCGACTACGGGCGGGTGCTCGCAGGGATCCAGGTGCCGCCGGGCGAGCGGCGCGCGTTCCGGGAGTCGCTACGGAAGCTCGGGTATCCCGTACGTGGAGGAGACCGGGAACCCCGCGGCGCGGTTGTTCCTCGGGGCGTAGCTCTGTCCGACGTCCGGCGTGCCTGGCTTCAGCGCGAGAACAACGCCGCCTGGCCCTGGCCGACGCCGACGCACAGGGTCGCGAGGCCGAGGTCACCGTCGCGGCGACGGAGCTCGTGCAGGAGCGAGACGACGAGCCGGGCGCCGCTCATCCCGAGCGGGTGGCCGAGCGCGATCGCGCCGCCGTTGACGTTGACGCGCTCCTCGTCGAGGCCGAGCTCGCGGCAGACGGCGAGCGACTGCGAGGCGAAGGCCTCGTTCAGCTCGACGAGATCGATCTCCTCGATCGAGACGCCGGCGCGGTCGAGCAGCCGTCGCACCGCCGGCACGGGGCCGATGCCCATCACGGCGGGGTCGACCCCGGCCACGGCCGAGCCGCCGAAGATCCCGAGCGGCTCGATCCCGAGCGCGCGCGCCTTCTCCTCGCTCGCGATCACGAGCGCCGCGGCGCCGTCGTTGATCCCGCTCGCGTTCCCCGCCGTCACGGTGCCGCCCTCGCGGAACGCCGGCCGAAGCGCGCCGAGCTTCTCGAGCGTCGTCTCGGGGCGCGGGTGCTCGTCCCGCACGAGGTCGCCGGCGGGAACCAACTCGTCGTCGAACCGGCCGGCTGCGGAGGCGGCCGCCCACCGCTCCTGCGAGCGCAGCGCGAACGCGTCCTGGTCCTCGCGTGAGACACCCCAGCGCTCGGCGACGTTCTCGCCCGTCTCGCCCATCGCCTCGGTCGAGTACGTCTCCTCGTAGCGCGGGTTGACGAACCGCCAGCCGAGCGTCGAGTCGTAGAGGGGTCGCTCGCCGCGGGCGAACGGGGCCTCGGGCTTGGCGGTGACGAGCGGCGCGCGCGTCATCGACTCGACGCCACCGGCGACGAAGAGGTCTCCGTCGCCGGCGATCACGGCGTGGCAGGCGCCGACGACGGCAGCGAGCCCCGACGCGCAGAGCCGGTTGACGGTGACGCCGCCGACCGAGTCGGGCAGTCCTGCGAGCAGCGCCGCAAACCGGGCCACGTTGCGGTTGTCTTCCCCGGCCTGGTTCGCGCAGCCGAGCCAGACGTCCTCGATCTCTCTCGCGTCCACGCCCGCGCGCTCCACGGCCGCGGCCACCGCGAGCGCGGCGAGGTCGTCCGGTCGCACCGCTGCAAGCCCGCCGCCGTAGCGTCCGATCGGCGTCCGCACCGCCGACAGGATCGACCGCGCGTGGTCACGGTGGTGCTTCGCGCCGAGCCAGCGATCGACCTGCTCGGCGCACTGGCGTCCCTCGTTGATCGCCCACACGACGAGCGACTGTCCGCGGCGGGCGTCGCCGGCCACGAAGACGCCGTCCACCGACGTGGCGTAGGCCGGAGCCTCGGCGTTGCCGCGCCCGTCACGCTCGACGCCGAGCTGCTCCAGCAGTCCCTGCTCGGGATGGAGGAACCCCATCGCCAGAAGCACGAGCTGTGCGGGCCGTGACTCCTCCGTGCCGGGAATCGGCGCGAACGGGGGGGTGCCGTCGTTGTGGGCCCAGTGGATCTGCTCGACCTTGCCGTCCGAGCCCGAGAGGTGCGTCGTCGAGATCGCGAAGTCGCGCTCACCGCCCTCCTTCAATGCGTACGAGGTGCGGAGCTTCATCGGCCAGCGCGGCCACGGCGTGAGGTCGTCCGGGCGCTTCGCCGGTGGCTCGTCGAGCACCTCGATCTGGGTCACGGAGGCGGCGTTCTCGCGGAGGGCGTTCGCGACGCAGTCGGCCCCCGTGTCGCCGCCACCGATCACGATCACGTGCTTCCCGGCAGCGGTCAGCGGCCTCTCGGCAGCGGCCGGAGCGAGAGGTCCGGCGGTGCCGACCTCGGCCGCGATCGCCCGCGCACGCTCGTAGAGGTAGTCCATCGCGAAGTGCACGCCGTCGAGCTCGCGGCCGGGGACGGGCAGGTCGCGCGGTACCCGCGATCCGGTTGCCACGACGACGGCGTCGTAGGAGGCGCGGAGCTCGTCCGCACCGATGTCGACTCCGACGTCGACGCCGTAGCGAAACCCGACGCCCTCGGCGGCGAGCTGGGCCAACCGCCGCTCGACGAGGCGCTTCTCGATCTTGAACTCGGGCACGCCAAACCGCACCAACCCGCCGCCGGCCTCGTCCCGCTCGAAGACGGTGACAGAGTGCCCCACCCGGGCGAGCTGCTGTGCGCAGGCGAGCCCGGCAGGGCCGGAGCCGATCACGGCGACCGTGCGGCCGGTGCGGCGCGCCGCCGGGGACGGCACGACCCAGCCCTCCTCCCAGGCGCGGTCGATGATCGACACCTCGATCTGCTTGATCGTGACCGCCTCACCTTCGCGGATCTCGAGCACGCACGCTGCCTCACAGGGTGCGGGACAGAGGCGACCGGTGAACTCGGGGAAGTTGTTCGTGCGATGCAACTGGTCGATCGCCTCACGCCAGCGGTCGCGGTAGACGAGGTCGTTCCAGTCCGGGATCAGGTTCCCGAGCGGACAGCCGTGATGGCAGAACGGCACGCCGCACTCCATGCAGCGGGCACCCTGGCTGCGAAGCTCGAGCAGCGGCAGCGGCCGTACGAACTCGCGCACGTCGTGCACGCGCTCCTGCGGATCCCGCTCGAGCGGCTCGGCGCGGTCGATCTTGAGGAAGGCGCCCAGCTCACCCACTTACGCCGCCTCCTCGCTCTCGGTCTCGGCCGTGAAGAAGCCGCCGCCGCCGGTCGAGACGGGATGGGCATTGCGCTCGATCTCGAGGTCGGCGAGCGCGCGCTTGTAGTCGTGCGGCATCACCTTGACGAAGCGCCCGGAGATCGCGGCGGCATCTGCGAGCACCCCCGCCGCGACAGGTGAGCCGGTCCGCTCCAGATGCTCGCCGACGAGCGTGACGATCGCCGCCACGTCCGTCTCCTCGACCGGGTCGAAGCCGACGAGCTCCATGTTGCAGCGCGAGGCAAACGTGCCGTCGTGGTCGAGCACGTAGGCGACACCGCCGCTCATCCCGGCCGCGAAGTTGCGGCCCGTCGGGCCGAGCACGACGACGACACCGCCCGTCATGTACTCGCAGCCGTGATCGCCGACTCCCTCGACGACCGCGGAGGCGCCCGAATTGCGAACCGCGAAACGCTCGCCTGCGAGACCCCGGAAGAAGGCCTTGCCGGAGGTGGCCCCGTACAGCACGGTGTTCCCGATCACGACGTTCTCCTCGGCGAGGAAGCCCGCGTCGTCGGGCGGCCGGACGGTGACCGTTCCGCCCGAGAGCCCCTTGCCCACGTAGTCGTTCGCGTCGCCGACGAGGCCGAGCTCGACCCCAGGGGCGAGCCACGCGCCGAACGACTGGCCGGCGGACCCTGTCAGCGTGACGCGAATCGTGCCCTCCGGCAGGCCGGCCCGGCCGTGAGCCTTCGTGACCTCGTGCGAGAGGAGGCCGCCGACCGTGCGATTGACGTTGCGGACGGCGAACGACAGCTCGACCGCCTCGCGCCGCTCGAGCGCGGGTGCAGCCGCCTCGATCAGCTGCCAGTCGAGCGCGTCGCCGAGCGGCGAATCCTGCGCCCGCACCCGCCTCACGGGCGTTCCCGCGGGGGCTTCCGGTCGCGCGAGGAGCGCAGAGAGGTCGAGCCCGCGCTCCTTCCACTGGGTGATCGCATCGTCGGCCTCGAGCAGTTCGACGCGGCCGACCAGGTCCTCGTACCGCCGGATCCCGAGCCGTGCCATGATCTGGCGCGCCTCCTCGGCGACGTAGAAGAAGAAGTTGACGACGTGCTCCGGCTGGCCTGTGAAGCGCTTTCGCAGCTCCGGATCCTGGGTCGCGATCCCGACGGGGCACGTGTTGAGGTGGCAGGCGCGCATCATCACGCAGCCGCTCGCGATCAGCGGGGCCGTCGCGAACCCGACCTCGTCCGCGCCGAGCAGCGCCGCGACGACCACGTCGCGGCCCGTCTTCAGCTGCCCGTCCGTCTGCACCCAGATGCGTGAGCGCAGGTCGTTGCGCACGAGCGTCTGCTGCGTCTCGGCGAGGCCGATCTCCCACGGAATGCCCGCGAAGAGGATCGACGACAGCGGCGAGGCGCCCGTGCCGCCGTCGTGGCCCGAGATCAGCACGTGGTCGGCGTTCGCCTTCGCGACGCCGGCCGCAACCGTGCCGACGCCCACCTCGGCGACGAGCTTCACCGAGATCCGGGCGGCCGGGTTCGCGCAGCGCAGGTCGTAGATGAGCTGCTTCAGGTCCTCGATCGAGTAGATGTCGTGGTGCGGCGGCGGCGAGATCAGCCCCACCCCCGGGGTCGTCAGCCGCACGCTCGCGATGTAGCGGTCGACCTTGTGTCCCGGCAGCTGGCCGCCCTCGCCGGGCTTCGCACCCTGGGCCATCTTGATCTGCAGCTCGTCGGCGTTCGTCAGATAGTCGATCGTGACGCCGAAGCGACCCGAGGCGATCTGCTTGATCGAGGAGCGGCGCAGGTCGCCGTTCGCGTCGGGCGTGAAGCGAACGGGGTCCTCACCGCCCTCGCCGGTGTTGGAGCGGCCACCGATCCGGTTCATCGCGATTGCGAGCGTCTCGTGGGCCTCGCGGGAGATCGACCCGAGCGACATCGCCCCGGTCACGAACCGCTTCACGATCTCGCTCGCGGGCTCGACCTCGTCGAGCGGGATGCCGCCGTCCTCGGCCTCACGGAAGCGCAACAGGCCGCGGAGCGTCAGCCGGCGCACGGCGTCGTCGTTGACGGCGCGGGAGTAGGCCTCGTACGTCTCGAACTTGCCGTTGCGCACCGCATCCTGCAGGAGCGCGATCGTCTCGGGGTTCCACTGGTGGTGCTCGCCGTCACGCCGCCAGGCGTAGAGGCCGATCACCGGCAGCAGCGTCTCCGGGTTGCCGGGGTAGGCGCGCGCGTGCCGTGCGAGCATCTCGCTCGCGAACACGTCGGTGCCGACCCCGCCGATCCGCGATGCGGTGCCGGTGAAGTGACGCTCGACGAGCGCGGGAGCGAGCCCCACGGCCTCGAAGATCTGTGCCCCGCAGTAGGACGGGATCGTCGAGATCCCCATCTTCGAGAGCGTCTTCAGCAGGCCCTTGCCGAGACCCTTCACGGCTCGCAGCTTTGCCTGTTCCGCGGTCATGCCGTCCGGCAGCCAGCCGAGCTCGACGAGCTCGCCCACGGTCTCGAGCATCAGGTACGGGTTGACGGCGGCGGCGCCGTAACCGATCAGGGTGGCGACGCTGTGGACGCTGCGCGTCTCGCCCGACTCGACCACCAGCCCGGCCTGGAGGCGCGTTCCCTCGCGGACGAGGTGGTGGTGGACGGCGGCGACGGCGAGCAGCGACGGCATCGCCACGCGGTCCGCGGACACCGCACGGTCGGAGAGGATCAGGATGTTCGTGCCCTCCGCGAGCGCAGCATCGGCCTCGCGGCAGAGCCGCTCGAGCGCGGTGTCCATGCCTGCAGGCCCTTCGGCGACCGGCCAGGTGACGTCGAGCGTCCGTGCCTTGAAGATCGCCGAGTGCACCTGGCGCAGCTGCTCGAGCTCGGAGTCGAGCAGGATCGGGCTCTCGAGGACGAGCTGGCGGGCATGCTCGGGCGTCTCGTCGAAGAGGTTCTTCTCGGAGCCGATGCTCGCCTGCAGGCTCATCACGATCGCCTCCCGGATCGAGTCGATCGGCGGGTTCGTGACCTGGGCGAAGAGCTGCTTGAAGTAGGAGTAGAGCAGCCGGTGGCGATCCGAGAGGACGGCGAGGGGCGTGTCGTTCCCCATCGAGCTGACGGCCTCCTCGGCGTTCCGCGCGAGCGGCGCGAGGATCACCTTCATGTCCTCCATCGTGTAGCCGAATGCGATCTGACGCTGACGCAGGGACTCGGTCGGGACCGTCTGCGGCTGCCGCTGTGGCAGGTCGGCGAGACGGACGACCTCGCGGTCGAACCACTCCCGGTACGGCTGTTGCGCTGCGATTCCCCGCTTGACCTCGTCGTCGGGGACGATCCGCCCCTGCTCGAGGTCGACGAGGAAGAGCTTGCCCGGCTGCAGGCGTCCCTTGCGCAGGACGTTCGCGGCAGGGATGTCGAGCACCCCGGTCTCCGAGGCGAGCACGACCCAGCCGTCACGCGTCTCGAGCCACCGTCCGGGCCGCAGGCCGTTGCGGTCGAGCGTGGAGCCGATCACGCGGCCGTCCGTGAACGACACCGCGGCTGGGCCGTCCCACGCCTCCATCAGGCACTGGTGGTAGGCGTAGAATCCGAGCAGCTCTGGCGGGAGGTCGGCCCTGCCGGCCGTCGCCTCGGGAATCATCATCATCATCGCGTGCGGGAGCGAGCGGCCGCCGAGCACGAGCAGCTCGAGCACGTTGTCGAGCGTCGCCGAGTCCGAGCCGCCGCTCTGGACGACCGGGAGCACCTTCTCGAGGTCGTCCCCGAAGAGCTCCGAGGCGAGCTGCGATTCCCGGGCCCGCATCCAGTTGATGTTCCCGCGCACCGTGTTGATCTCGCCGTTGTGGGCGATCATCCGATACGGGTGCGCGAGCTCCCAGCTCGGGAAGGTGTTCGTCGAGAAGCGGGAGTGGACGAGCGCGAGCGCGGACTCCGTACGCTCGTCCTGCAGGTCCGGGTAGTACCCGCGCAGCTGCGGTGCTGTGAGCATCCCCTTGTAGACGATCGTGCGGGACGAGAAGCTCGGGACGACAGCGTCGGCGCCGCCCTCGAGCTCGAAGCGGCGGCGGATCACGTACAGCTTCCGCTCGAGGGCGTCCTGGTCGACGACGGCGCCCCCGGCAGAGACGACCAGCTGACGGACGAACGGGGCGGATTCGGCGGCAGTCCGGCCGACGAACGCGGGGTCGACGGGCACGTCGCGCCAGCACACGAGCTCCTGGCCCTCCTCCGCGACGATCGCCTCGAGCCGGGCCTCCAGCTCGCGCCTCCGACCAGGATCCACCGGCAGGAAGCACATCGCGACGCCGTAGCGGCCCGGGGGCGGAAGCTCGTCCCCGACGGCCGCGCGGAAGAACGCATCCGGGATCTGCATCAGGATGCCGGCGCCGTCGCCCGTGCCGGGGTCGGCTCCGGCAGCGCCGCGATGCTCGAGGTTCTCGAGAGCCTCGAGCGCCTTCCGCACGGTCTCGTGCAGCGGCTTCGCGTCGAGGCGGGCCACGAACGCGACCCCGCAGGCATCGTGCTCGTACTCGGCCGAGTAGAGGCCCGTCTCCGCTCCCTGCGCTGCCCTCATGGCCGACGGCCCCGGAGGGGATGGATCGTCGCCGGCACCGAAAGCCGCGGGTTCACGCGCACGATGTCTCCTGGCCTAGCGGTGTCGAGTGCGGGCGCGAACGTCGAGCATGCTTCAAAGAATAAAGCAACGGCCCGGACCGCGACGCACTCGGTCACGCCGGGTCGGGCGCCGGCGTCGAAAAACGGCCTGGAATCGGGGCCTCTCGACGCTACGATGGCCCGAATGGGGGCATCGATCCTGGCTGACCCGACGGCGGGGCGGACACTCACGATTCGCGGCACGGCGTACCCCGTGCTGCTGCCGAAGGCGCGCGACCCCCGGCTCCGGCTCGCAGCCGTCATCACGTCGCTGCAGGTCCTCGGGCAGACGGCGTTCGGCTTCCAGCTCTCGATCGCCCAGATCCTCGTCTCGCTGCTGACCTGCGCCATCCTCGAGTTCGGGATCACGTTTCGCCAGCACCGCGTGATCATGTGGCCGGCGAGCGCGCTCCTGACGGGGAACGGGATCGCGTTCGTCCTGCGCGTGCCCGGAACCGAGCACGGCGACTGGTGGAGTATGAACGGCTGGTGGATCTACGCCGGCACGGCAGCCGTGGCGATCCTCTCGAAGCACCTGATCCGCTTCCGCGGACACCACTTCCTCAACCCCTCGAACTTCGCACTCGTCCTCTGCTTCGTGCTGCTCGGGTCGACGCGGGCCGATCCGCTCGCCCTCTGGTGGGGGCCGATGTCGGCGTGGATGGCGCTCGCGCTCGGGATCATCGTGGTGGGCGTCTTCACGATCCTGCTGCGGCTCCACCTGCTCGAGATCGCCGTCACCTTCTGGGTCACGTTCGCCATCGGAATCGGCGTGATCGCCGCCGCCGGTCACGAGATGACCGCCCGCTGGCACCTCGGGCCGATCACCGGCTTCGAGTTCTGGCGCGTCCTCGTGTTCTCGCCCGAGGTGCTCATCTTCCTCTTCTTCATGATCACCGATCCCGAAGACGTCACCGTCGGGGAGCCGCCAGCGCCGTGTCTATGCGCTGGCGATCGGGCTCCTCGCGGTGTTGCTGATCGCGCCGACGACACAGGAGTTCTGGACGAAGGTCGCTCTACTCGCGCGCGCTGACGATCGTCTGCGCGTCGCGCCCGGTGATCGCGCTGCTGTCCCCGCGCGTCGGGCCGATGTTCGTCACTCCGAGGCGGCCCGTTCTCGGCGCCCTCGCGGTGGGGGGCTGCATCGCGTTCGCCGGACTGCTCGTTCTCGCCGGCCTTCCGGCACGGCCGAGCGTGGCGCTCGCCGGGCCGGCAGCGACGGGAGTGCTCCCGCCCGCGACGATCCTTCCCTCGCAAGGAGTCGCAACGCAGCTCACCCCATCGCTCGCACGCCAGATCACCGCGCGATCTCGTGGCCGACTTCAGGCTCGAGGCCGAGGCGCTCCGCAATCGGGACAAGAGCCGTGCCGCCGCGGCGGCCGGAGGCACGCGGCTGCAGGGCCTCTGGCAGCAGATCGGCCTCGCGGGCAACCGTGCACTGATCGTTCCGGAGCGCCGCGTCGAGAGCCTGCAGCTCAACCTCGAGGCCGCCGTGGGCCAGGCGCCGCCGCTCGTGATCGCCACCGTCACGGGCACCGAGCGGCTGCTCACGGTGGAAGGGACGCCGCCGACGGTGGCCTTCCGTGGCAACGAGACGCCCTTCACGCGGACACTGGAGCTTCGGCTCGATCGCGGGCGCTACGTCATCGTGGGCATGCGGGGAGGCACCCCCGAGGCCGCGGCCGCGGGAGTGTCGGCGCAACTCGCCTCCTCCGGCCTCGCGGGCATCCAGCTCGAGGATGTGGCTGCACGGGTCGGAATCGACTTCCGCCAGAGCGCGTTCCGGACTCCGCGCACCACGGACACGATCGCGATGATGGGCGGCGGGGTCTGCTGGGTCGAGATCGACAACGACGGCTGGCTGGATCTCTTCGCGGTCAATTCCTACTCCGATCCCGACTACGGCTACTGGCTCGAGCACGGCGGACCGCCACGAAGCGCGCTGTTCCGGAACCGGAGCGGGACGTTCACGGACGTGAGCCGGGCCTCCGGGGCCGGGGTTCGGATCCGCGGGAACGGCTGTGTCGCGGGCGACTTCAACGGCGACGGCTTCAGCGACATCTACGTGACGGCTGCCGGAAACGACGCGCTCCTCTGGAACGACGGCAAGGGCCACTTCAGCGAAGGCGCCCGCGCCGCCGGCATCACGGCCTGGGGCTGGCATTCGGGAGCAGCAGTCGGCGACGTCAACGGCGACGGGCGACCCGATCTCTTCGTCGCGGGCTACACCGACGTGAACGCTCCGATTCCGAGCTCGGCCTCCGGGTTCCCGAACGACCACCAGGGCGTCCGCGATCTGCTCTACCTCAACACGGGGAACGATCCGAACGGCCACGCACGGTTCAGGGAGGTCGGTGACAATGGTCGGCATCGACACCCGCGTCGAGCACGGCCTCGGGGCGGTGTTCGCCGACATCGACAACGACGGCCGTCTCGACCTCTACGTCGCGAACGACGCGAACCCGAACCGCCTCTACCTGAACCGTGCAGCCGCCGGCGCGACCCGGACCGATCCGAACCGGCTCGGCTTCCGGCTCGAGGAGCGCGCCGGGCCCGCGGGGATTGCCGACCCGAATGCCGGGATGGGGATCGCGGCCGCCGACTACAGCGGGGACGGCCGCACCGACCTGCTCGTGACCAACTCCCACAAGCAGCTGCACGCAGTCTTCCGCAGCGACGCATCGGTCGCTGCCGGGCCGGCGTACAGCGATGCACGCTCGGATATCGCCGGCGCATTCGACACGAGGCTTGCCGGGTGGGGTGCGTCATGGGTCGATCTCGATCTCGACGGCAACCTCGACCTCGTGCTCGCGAACGGCTCGATCCCCGTGGTGGGATTGAAGGCGAGCGCCGAGCCGGTTCAGGTCTTCGAGAACCTGACGGCGCACGACCGGCCGGGCCAATTCGCAGACGCCACCCGTGCGGTCGGGCTGGCCGCGGCGCCGCGGGTGATCGGGCGCGGCCTCGCTGCCGCCGACTACGACAACGACGGCAGTATGGACATCGCGGTCAGCTCGATCGGCGGCAAGCTGATGCTGCTGCGCAACACCGGGGCAAAGGGCAACTGGCTCGATCGTGAAGCTCGGGGTGTTCGCACCGGGGACGGTCGTCACGGCGGTGCTGCCGAACGGGCGGCGTCTCGTCCAGGAGCTGAGGGCCGGCAGCAGCTACCTCTCGTCCGAGGATCCGCGCGCCCACTTCGGGCTCGGCAAGGCGAAGACCGTGCAGGAACTGATCGTGCGCCATCCAGGAGGCCACGAGACGCGGCTGCGCGGAGTCGGCGTGAATCAGGTGCTGGAGGTCGGGCGCTAGCCGGAGAGCCCGCTACATGCCCATCGCGTGATAGCCGGCGTCGACGTACAGCATCGTCCCGGTCACGTTCGCCGCGTCGTCCGAGAGCAGATAGGCGGCAGCACCGCCGACGTCGTCCGCGTCGATCTGACGGTGCAGAGGTGCGCGCTGCTCGAACATCTCCTCCATCGTCGTGAAGCCTGCGATCGAGCGGGCGGCAAGGGTTCGCACGGGGCCGGCGGAGACGGCGTTGACGCGAATCCCGCTCTGGCCCAGATCCCAGGCGAGGTAGCGCATGCTCGCATCGAGCGTCGCCTTGGCGACGCCCATCACGTTGTAGTGCGGCACCGCACGGACGCCACCGAGGTAGGTCATCGTCACGACCGAGCCGCCGCCACGTGCCTGCATCAGCGGCTCCGCGGCCTTCGCGCAGGCGACGAGCGAGTAGGCGGAGATGTCGACGGCCATCCAGAAGCGGTCGCGCGGGGTGTCGATGAAGCGGCCCTCGAGATCCTCTGCCGCGGCGAACGCGACCGAGTGGACGAGCAGGTCGAGCCCGCCGCCGAATGCCTCGCCGGTCTCCGCGAAGACACGCGCGACGTCGTCGTCCGAGCGGACGTCGCACTCGGTCACGAGCTTCGCGCCGACCGAGTCGGCGAGCTCGCGGACGCTCTTCTCGATCCGCTCCCCCTGGTAGGTGAACGCGAGCTCGGCGCCCTCGTCGTGCGAGGCGCTTGGCGATCGCCCACGCGATCGACCGCTTGTTCGCGACCCCCAGGATCAGCGCCTGCTTGCCCTCGAACCTCCCGGCCATGCGACGATCCTACTGTGACGCTCCCGCCCGCGCTGCAGACCGGCATCGACGAGCTCGTCCGGGGAATCGGCCCGCAGGAGCTCGAACGATCGTCACGCGCCCTCTCCGCTGCGTATCGCGCCGGAGGCTCTCCTGCGTCGCGCGCGGCGAGCACGGTCGGCGACGTTGCGGCCTACCTCGCGACGCGCGCGCCGGCGACGTACGCCGCGGCGGCGGAGGTCTTCGAGCAGATCCGTGTGCTTCGACCGGACTGGGCGCCCGTGTCGGTTCTCGATCTCGGCGCAGGGCCGGGGATCGCCACCTGGGCCGCGCTCGAGGCCTGGCATGAGATCTCGGGGGTGGCACTGGTCGAGGCAGAGCCGGAGATGGCACGCGCCGGCAGGACGCTCGCGGAGCACGGACCCGACGCGCTGCGGCGGGCGAGCTGGACCGTCGCCGCCGCGGGTGCCGACGGTGCCCGGGCCGATCTCGTCGTCGTCTCCTACGTGATCGGGGAGCTCCAGGCGACGGCAGTCGAGGAGCTCGTCCGCCACGCCTGGGAGCGAACGGCCGACACGCTCGTGATCGTCGAGCCGGGCACGACGGCGGGCTACCGGCGGACACTTGCCGCGCGCACCGCTGTGATCGCAGCGGGCGGCTCGACCCTCGCGCCATGCCCCCACGATGCCCCCTGCCCGCTTCCCGACGACGACTGGTGCCATTTCTCCGTGCGCCTACCGCGGAGCCGAACGCACCGGCTGGCGAAGGACGCCGAGCGGGGGTTCGAGGACGAGAAGTTCTCGTACGCCGTGCTCTGCCGCGAGCCCCACGTACCGGCCGAGGCGCGCGTGCTCCGGCGCCCCGACCCGCGGCCCGGGCATGTCGTGCTCGACCTCTGCACGCCCTCAGGGCTCGAGCGGCGGACCGTCTCGAAGAAGGAGGGCGACGCGTACCGGCGGGCGCGGAAGCTTCGCTGGGGCGACGCTCTGTGACAGCGGCACGTGGCCCGGGAGGCAAGACCCGGAGACAGGCTGAAGCCCTGTCACCGCGCGTTCGGCAGCCCCATCTGCGTTACGTTTGACGGATGCAACGCGTCGCCGTCGTCACGGGAGCATCGTCGGGCATCGGCGAGGCGACCGCCCGCGCGCTCGCAGCAGCGGGCTGGCACTGCGTGCTCGTCGCCCGCCGCGAGGATCGGCTCCGGGCGCTCGCCGGCGAGATCGGCGCCGAGGTCGAGCTCTGCGACGTCGGTGATCGCGCTGCCGTCGGGGCGCTTGCGGTGCGCGTGCTCGAGCGCCATCCCACGATCCACCTGCTCGTCAACAACGCCGGCATGCCCGCCCGCGGAACGTACCTCAAGGTCGACCTCGACCTCGTGGAGCGTGTGACGCAGGTCAACTACCTCGGCGGCGTCTGGTGTGCCCGCGCGTTCATGCCCGGGCTCGAGGCGGCCGCGTCGGAGGGCGGCGCGCACATCGTCAACGTCGTCTCGGTCGCCGGGACGGTGTCGTTCGCGCCCGCCGGCGCCTACGCGGCATCCAAGCACGCGCAGCTCGCGTTCAGCCGCTCGCTCTCGGCGGCCTTGCGCGGATCCGGGATCGCCGTCCACTCGATCCTGCCGGGCTTCGTCGAGACCGAGGGCTTCCCGCAGAAGAACGTGCTCAAGAGCGGGCTCCTGCGGAGGTTCGTGATCGAGCCCGAGGACGTCGCCGACGCGATCCTGAAGGCGATCGACAAGGGCAAGGCGGAGAGCGTCGTGCCGTGGTTCCCCTACCGGCTCGTCGGCATCGCCCAGGCCGTCGCTCCGGGGGTCGTGGCCCGCTTCGTCGGCATGTCGGACTACAAGGGCGACGCGGTCTGATCGAGCCCGGGTGACAGGCTGAAGCCTGTCACCGCGCCGAAGCCCGTCACCGGGTGAGCCCGCCGCGCTTGCGGGCGACGTACCAGCCGATCTCGACCTCGTAGGTCGCGCCCGGCGCCATCCCTCGCACGCGCTGCCGCTCCTCGCCCTGCAGCCCGACGAGGTCGAGGTAGCGCTCGAGGTCGCGCTGCTCGTGGGTGATCTCGTTCGTCAGCACGTCGAGGTCGTTGACGTCGAGCAGGAAGCGGATGTCCTGATCGGGCAGGAGCCGTTGATGCGATGGATCGCGCGCCTTCTCGAAGCGGTCGGTCTCGGCCGAGACGACCGGATCGACGAAGCCGAGCTGGTCGATCACCAGGATCCGGCCGCCCGGGCGCGTGACACGCGCGAGCTCGGAGACGATGAGCTCCGGGCGGCGCGCGTGATGCAGGACACGCATGCAGCCCGCGATGTCGAACGAGCCGTATTCGAAGGACAGATGGGCCGCGTCTCCGACGGTGAGCTCGCAGTTCGCCGGAGCGAGCTCCCGGCCTGCGGCAACGAGATCGGCAGAGAGATCGACGCCGACGACGCTCCCCACGAGCGGAGCGAGCGCGAACGCCAGCGCACCCGCGCCGCAGCCACTGTCGAGCGCGCGCTCGTTGCCGGCGAACGGGGCAAGCAACTGCTGCACGCGATGCCGCAGTGCCTCTCCCCGCTCCTCCTGGATCGCCACGCGATATCCGACCACGTCACTCATCGACGACCTCACGCTCCGATCTGGTGGCCCGCGAGACGATCCCGCAGGCGATCTCGTAGGGGATGGTGCCAGAGACGCGCGCGTGCTCCTCGATCAGAATCCCTTCGCCGACCAGCGTAACGGTGTCACCCTCCCCCGCCTCGTCCGGCAGGTGCACGGCGATGACGTCCATCGAGACGGTGCCGACGACGGGGACGCGCCGTCCGGCGACGACGATCTCGGTGCCTGTCAGATCGCGCCGGAAGCCGTCGGCGTAGCCGACCGGCACCAGTCCGATCCGGGTGCGCTCCGCTGCGACGAAGCGGCGCCCGTAGCCCGTGCTCTCGCCGGCCTCGAGCATCTTCACGCGCGCGACGGTCGACTCCCAGCGCAGCGCCGGCCGCAGGCCGTCGGCGGCGGGGTCCGTGCCGAACGGCGAGATGCCGTACACGGCGATCCCGCAGCGAACGGCGTCGAGGTGCGAGGAGCGGTGCCGGAGGGTGCCGGCGCTGTTCGCGATGTGCCGGGTCAGGTGTGGGTACGGCGAGATCGCTGCCAGGAACCGTCGGAGTTGGATCTCGGTGAACGCCGGGTCGGTGTCCGCGGAGGCGAAGTGGCTCATCAGGCCGACCACGCTCGAGCCGGGTTGCCCGAGCTCCGTGAGCCCCCAGCGCCCCATGCCGGTGTCGAGCTTCAGGTGGACCGGAATCCCCTCGGGAATCGCGGCGGTGGAGACGCACAGCTCGAGCCTCGCGTCGCGCGCGGTCGCGAATTCGCCAGCGGCCGTCGGGCCGAGCACGACGATGCGCGCGAGGGGCAGCGCCCGTCGCAGCTCGAGCGCCTCGCCGACGGTCGTGACGCAAAGCGCGGTACCTCCGGCCTCGAGGGCCGTGCGCCCGACGTCCACCGCGCCATGGCCGTACCCGTCGGCCTTGACGACCGTCCAGAGCTCTGCGCCGTGCAGCAGCGCACGCAACGTCCGCACGTTGTGACGGATCGCGGCGAGGTCGATGGTGACGAGCGAGCGGGGCATCGCACCCATTGTGGCTGCAGAGGCTGCAGCATTGGTCGTCAGACGTCGATCGTCATCCCGTCCCACGCGAAGCGGATGTTTCTGCCCTCACCCTGCAGACGCTTCTCCACGCGCAGCAGGTCCTCGTAGGAGATGCAGTCCATCTCCTCGACATGACTCAGCACGACCTGGCCCGCGTCGAGTCCGGCCACGATCGCGAGCGTCTCCGCGAACGTCGCCTCGTAGACGAGCACCGGGTGATCCTCGTGGATCAGCCGCTCGCCGGTGAAGAGGTCGAACTCGCAGATACCCATCGGCAGCACCGCCACGCCGCAACCTCGTGCCACGGCCGGCGGCGACCAGCCGTTGAGCTCGTCCATCGCGACGAGCAGCCTGGCGGCCCCGTCAGTGAGCTCGAAGGCGTAGACGTAGTCCTCGGCCAGCCGGAACGGACGCACCGTGACGCCGCCGATCTCGACGACGTCCCCGTCCTGCAGCTCGTGGATCCGGATCCAGCCGCGGTCGCGCATGAACTCGAGATGCGCCATACCCCCGAGCCAGGTACGGAAGTCGGCCGCGACCTGCTGCGGCAGGTAGACGTCGGTGACGAGCGGCCGCTTCGCCTCGCGGGGCCAGGTGCGGAAGTCGCCGTTGCGGGTCTCCCAGACGCGCCGCCCCATCGTGTGGTCGGGATGCCAGTGCGAGTAGAAGCAGGCAGCTATCTCGCCGATGCCGGCGCGCTCGAGCTGGAGCTTCGACTCCTCCGGGGTGTCGAAGAGGATGTTGGGCCCGTGCACGAAGGTAGACGGCCCGGTGCGCGCCGCCCGGCCACCCTGCTCGCGGGCCTCCACGCAGACGCGACAGCGGCAGCCCGGGCGGGGGATCGTCGCCGCACCGCCGGAGCCCAGGATCTCGACCCTCACCCGTCCGAGGCTACCAATCGCGCCTCTGGATGATCAGCGGGAGAGAACGGCCGGCAGCCCGGCGACGACGTCGCTCGCTACGAGCCCGGCTTGATGTGGCTCTGCCGCTGCCGCAAGACCGTGGGCCGTGGCAGCAGCAGCCGCGGCCGTGACCGGGTCGAGGCCCTTGGCCAGAAACGCCGCCACCACGCCGGTCAGCACGTCACCGGTGCCCGCCGTCGCGAGCGACGGCGGCCCCGCGTCACAGACGACCGGTCCGCCCGTCGGCGCCTGCACGATCGAGCCCGCGCCCTTCAGGAGCACGACCGCGCCGTACCGCTCGGCTCCCAGCCTGGCCGCCTCGAGCCGGTGGGCATCGACCCAGGCCGAGTCACTGTCGAGGAGGCGCGCCAGTTCGCCGGCATGCGGGGTGAGAACCGTCGGGTATGCGCGTGCCGTCGGCTCGAGGCCGAAGAGTGCGTCGGCATCCACGACGACGGGAACCTCGAGGCGTTCGAGCAGCCGGGCCACGAGCGCGTGCGCCTCGGGACTGCGGCCAAGTCCCGGCCCGAGCGCGACGGCGTCCGCCCGCGCCGCCTCGGACATGATCGCCTCCTCTGCATCGTCCCAGCCGAAGCCGCGCTTGACCGGCTCGAGCGCGAGGCTCTCGGCGACGGCGAGGCATTCACGCGGGACGGCGAGCGTGACGTAGCCCGCATCGGCGCGCAGCGCAGCCGTCGCCGTGAGCACGGGCGCTCCCGTCGTCCCAGGAGCGCCGCCGACGACGAGCACGGTGCCCGCGGTGAACTTCGAGTCGCGGGACGCACGAAGCGGCACCCGCTGCAGCAGCATCGGTGTGGCACGCAGGGCCAGGGTCCCGATGGCGTCGAGCCCGATGTCGGCGATCACGATCTCGCCGGCGTGGAAGCGGCCGGGGCCGACGTGGAGCCCGACCTTGGCCATCTGAAACGTGACGGTGAGCGCGGCGTTCACGGCCGCGCCCGCGACCTCGCCGGTCGAGGCATTGACGCCCGACGGCAGGTCGACCGCCACGACCGGCAGCCCGCACCCGTTGATCCGCTCGATCAGCGCGTCGGCCTCGGGGCGCGGCGAACCGTGGAAGCCGGTTCCGAAGAGTGCGTCGACCACGACGTCGCAGCCCTCGACCGCGTCGGTCTCGACCGCCTCGCGACCCGCCTCTCGCAGCACGCGCGCAGCGATCCTCCCGTCGCCGCCGTTCGAGCCGCTACCGCACACGACGGCGAAGCGGCGCGCAAACGGGAACATCCGCATGGCCTCGTACGCGACAGCGGCGCCGGCCCGCTCCATCAGTTCGGGCACGGTGTCCGGGTAGCCCGGGTACGCCTCCTCGGCTGCGCGCATCTCGGCCGCGGTGCAGAGCGCCTCGAGGCCGGGCCCGGGCATCAGCCCTCGAGCCGCACGACGCAGGTTGCACCCGCCATCGTGTGGGAGTGGGTCAGCGAGACGTCGATCTCACACATGCCCACCTTCTCGGCGTAGCCCGCGGTGCGCCCCGTCAGAGTGACACCCGGTTTGGGCGGACCGACGATCTCGATGTCCTTCCAGGTGAAGCGGACACCGCAGCCGAGCGCCTTCCCGACGGCCTCCTTGCCGCAGAACCGGGCCGCGTAGCTCTCTGCCGGGTTGCGTCGCGCCTCGCAGTACTCCTGCTCGGCCTTCGTGAAGCAGCGGTCGCGGAAACCGGGTCGCTCGAGCGCCCGCACGACGCGCTCGAGCTCGATCAGGTCGGTGCCGATCTTGACGGGCACGGCTACAGCGACCGCTCGAGCCAGTCGGGGAACTGCGCGATCGAGCTGAGGACGATCTCCGGCACGAGCCCGGAGCCCTCGAGGGTCTCGGGCCTGAACTTGCCGGTGCGGACGAGCGCGGTTCGCATCCCGAACGACTGGGCGCCACGGACGTCGGCCTCGAGATCGTCGGTGACCATCCAGGTCAGCTCCGGCTGGGCTCCGAGCGCATCGAGCGCGGCTGCGAAGTAGGCGGGGCTCGGCTTGCCGAGGATCGTCGCGTCGACACCCGTCGCGTACTCGAGACCCGCCACGAACGCACCGGCGTCGAGCAGGGGGCCACGACTCGTCTGCCACCACTTGTTCTTGTGCAGGCAATAGAGCTCGGCGCCCATCTGAAGCTCGGCGAACGCGCGGCCGAGGTTCATCCACGAGAACACCTGGTTCGGCTCGGTCGTCTCGTCGCAGCCGCCGAGCAGCACCGCGTCGGCACGGTCGCCGACGAGCTCGATGCCCTCCAGGTCGGGAACGATCGCACCCATCACGAGGGCGAGCACGCGTTTGCCCGCAAGCTCGCGGGCGGCAGCCCCCGGCGTCGTCTGGAGCTCGTCGTCTTCGAGCTCGAACCCGAGCAGGCGCAGCTCCTCCGCGAGCGTGGCACGCGGCCGGGTGGAGTTGTTCGTCACGAAACGGAGCGAGTGACCCTGCCGGCGGAGCCGGGAGACCGCCTCGACGGCACCGGGGATCGGCTCGCCGGAGACATGGAGGACACCGTCGACATCGAGCAGGATGCAGGCCATCACGGCCATTCTCCCAGACGCGGCCGCGCGCGTGGCGGGCCTCGCATCCATCCACGCTACCGTCTCCCCATGAGCGCGGATCGCGTGCACGACCACGGCCACGACGGCCTCCATCTCCACGCGCCGGAGAACAGCTCGCTTCGGTCGCTGACGATCGCGCTCGTTCTCAATGCCGCGTACACGCTCGTGGAGGTGATCGCCGCGTTCCTCGCAGGCAGTCTCTCGCTGCTCGCCGATGCGGGCCACAACCTCTCCGACGTGGTCGCTCTGGCCGTTGCGGCGGGCGCGGTCATGCTTGCGCGACGGGCGACGACGCCGAACAGGAGCTTCGGATTCAAGCGGGCGGAGATCCTGGCTGCGCTCTTCAACGCCGTCTCGCTGATCGTGATTGCGCTGATCGTGTTCGCCGGAGCCGCGCGTCGATTCGCGGATCCGGCGTCGGTGCCCGGCGGCTGGCTCATCATCGTCGCGAGCATCGGCTTGCTCGTCAACGCGATCGGGGCCGCAGCGGTCTTCCGTCGTGGCGGTGAGGACATCAACCTCCGCGCGGCGTACATCCACCTCGTCGGCGATGCCCTCGGCTCGATCGCGGTCATCGTCACCGGCATCGTCATCGTCACGACAGGCTGGCGCTACGCGGATCCCATCATGGGGGTCCTGATCGGCATCTACCTGATCGTGAGCTCGTGGGGCGTCCTGCGGGAGTCGGTGCTCGTGCTGCTCGAGTCGACCCCACGAGGGCTCGATGCGGAAGAGATCGGGCGGGCGCTCGTCTCTCAACCCGGGGTCGTCGAGGTGCACGACCTCCACGTGTGGCAAATCACGAGCGGGTTCCCGTGCCTCTCGGCTCACGTGCTCGTGCGGGAGGGGGACGACTGCCACGGGATCCGCCGTGCCAGCGAACACATGCTGGAGGAGCGATTTGCGATCACCCACACGACGCTCCAGGTCGATCACGATCACGTCGACACGCTGCTGACGATCTCCCCGCCGGTGCGGTCGTGACCGACGACGAGGAGCGGACGAGTCGGCGAGTGACGCGCTCTGTCGTCCTGCCGCTCTCGGAGATCGAGTTGCGCGTCTCGCGGTCGAGCGGCCCTGGAGGGCAGCATGCGAACAAGACGGAGTCGCGCGTGGAGGCCGTGTTCGACGTCGAGGCTTCGACGGCGCTCACCGATGTGCAGAAGCGCCGCGTAACGGCGAAGGCGGGCCCGATCGTGCGCGCGGTCGCACAGGACGAGCGGAGCCAGTTGCGCAACCGCGAGCTCGCGATCGACCGGCTCGTGGCCCGGCTCGCCGAGGCGCTGCGGGTCGAGCGCAAGCGCGTCCCCACGAAGCCGTCCCGGGCGGCGAAGGAGCAGCGCCTCGAGTCGAAGAAGCGGCGGGGCGCGGTGAAGCGCCTGCGGCGGGTCGACGACGGTGAGTGAGCTCGCGCCGGAGCGGCTCCACCCCCTGCTGCGCGGCGGCACGCTCGGGGAGCCGTACCTCTACCTCGTCGAGACGTCCTCGACCCAGGACACCCTCCGAGACGGCGACTACCCGCACGGCGCCGTCTGCGTGGCCGAGCACCAGACGGCGGGCCGCGGCCGCTCGGGCCGGCGTTGGGACGACGAGCCGGGGGCCGCACTCCTCTTCTCGGTGCTGTTGCGCCCGCCGGCGGCTGAACGCGGCGACCGGCTTCAGCCGGTCGTCCGGGCTGCCCCGCTGCCGCAGATCTCGCTCGTCGCCGGGCTCGCGGTCGCCGCCGCGATCGAGCCGGAGGTCGGGGCTCGCACCCTGCTGAAGTGGCCGAACGACGTGCTGGTGGACGGCCGCAAGGTGGCGGGGATCCTGCTCGAGGCCTCCGGCGGCGTCGTCGTTTGCGGGATCGGGATCAACGTCAACCAGGAGCAACGCGAGCTGCCACGCGCGGCACGAACGCCGACGACGTCGCTCCGGATCGTCGCGGGGCGGCCGCTCGACCGGGGAGCGGTGCTCGCCGCGGTGCTCGTCGCACTCGAACGCCGCTACGCAGACTGGCTCGGAGGGGGGCTGGAAGTGCTCGCAGGCGAGCTCGACGCTCGGAATGCCCTACGCGGCCGCAGGGTGCGGGTAGACGGCCTTGCGGGCACGGCGGGCGCCATCGCTCCTGACGGCCGGCTCACGATCGTGCTCGACCGGGGCGACAGCCTGCTCGTCGAGAGCGGGGAGGTCGAGCTCTCGCCGGATGGGGAAGCCCGGACGACAGGCTGAAGCCTGGCGCCGGCCTCACTCGAGCGTGGCCCACTCCTCCGGGGTGTTCGCATTGAGCGCCGAGCGCAGCTCCGGGTCGGCGGCCGCCAGGTCGGCGTCCGTCAGCAACTCCTGCTCCGACAGGGCGCGCGCTGCGCAGGCGCCGGGAATCTCCCTGAGGCCGCGGGCGCCGCGCTCGAGCAGCTCGCCGAGAACGGGTGCAAGCCCGATCCGGTACGCCGCCAGCAGGGGCTGCGCCCGGCCGCCGATCACGGGCACGACGGCATCGTCCCCACCGCGGAGTGCCCGGAGCACTGCCCGGACGAACGCGGGCGCAAGCAGCGGCGTGTCCACCCCGCAGGCGAACACAGCCTCGCAGCGACCCTCCAGCGCGAGGAGCCCCGCGTGCAACGCGACGAGCGGCCCTCCAAACGCGACAGGATCGTCGACGACGATCGCGGCAAGAGGAGGCAAGTCCTGACCGGGAGCACGGACGACGCACACCGGGCCACCGTCTGCACCGTCCCGGACGACGTCGACCGCATGGGCCACCGCCGTCACCCCGTGCCAGCCGACCAGCGCCTTCGGCCGCCCCATCCGGCTCGAACGACCGCCCGCGAGGACGACTGCGCCTGCCTTCACCTGTGGCACCACGACTCCCCAGGCCGCGCAGCGGCCCTCCGCGAAGTGGAGCTACGCGCCCAACAAGCAGCCGGCCGCGAAGTCGTCGGCCGTGTCAACCTAGCGCGCCTGAACGTGCTGGAAGCCGAAGCGCCCCTTGATGCAGAGGTTGCCCCGCGTGACGTCGTGGTCGTCCGGGCTCGTGACCTTGACGATCGTGTTGTCCTGGACGTGGAGCTCGAGGTTGCAGCCGACGCCGCAGTACGGGCAGATCGTCTGCGTCACCGTCTGGTCGTCCTCTCGCCAGTTGCCGTCCTCGCGGAGCTCGTGCTCGGAGCGGAACATCAGTGCGCCGGTCGGACAGACGGCGATGCAGTTGCCGCAGTAGACGCAGGCCGACTCGGGCAGCTCGGCCACGTACTCGGTCGAGATGCGCGCGTCGAAGCCCCGGCCCGCGACGTGGATCGCGAAGGTGTTCTGGAACTGCTCCCCGCAGGCGTCGACGCACTTGTAACAGAGGATGCACTTCGAGTAGTCGCGCACGTACAGGTCGTTGTCGATCTTGATCGGCGCGTACACCGTTGCAGCGGTCTGGCCGTCGGGCTCGGCGTGATGTCCCGTTCGCTTCCGGTCGCGCGCGGGATCGGGCGGAGCCGGCGGGCCGAACCGCTCCGGCTGCGCGTCGTACCGCTCGAGGTACCCCGGGACGACGTCCGTGGTCGAGAGGTCGACCGACGAGGCGAGCAACTCGAGCACCAGCTTGCGGGAGTGGCGCACGCGCTCGGAGTCGGTCTGCACCTTCATCCCGGCCTCGGCCTTGCGCGAGCACGCGGGAGCGAGCACCCGCGATCCCTCGACCTCGACGACGCATACCCGGCAGGCGTTGGCGGGCTCGAGCGTGTCCCCGTAGCACAGCGTCGGCGTGTCGATCCCGAGCCTCCTGCAGGCGCCGAGGATCGTCTCTCCCTCGAAGACGCGCACGGACTGCCCGTCGATCTCGAGCTCGATCATCCGCTTCGGCGCCAGCAGCATGTCGCTCACGAGAAAACCCCAAGTCGTCCGATCGCCGATTCGATCGCACTCGACGCAGTCTGGCCGAGGCCACAGATCGACGCGTCGCGCATGCACTGGCCGACCTCGGCGATCACCGCGAGCTCGGTCTGGACGCCGCCGCGCGTCTTCCCGGAGACGAGGCGCGCGAGCGCCTCCTGTTGACGCACGGTGCCGACCCGGCAGGGAACACACTGGCCGCACGACTCGTTGCGGAAGAACGCCGCAAGGCGCATCAGGAGCCGCGGCATGTCGACGGTCTCGTCGAGCACGAGCACGACACCGGAGCCGAGCGTCGTCTTCGCCTCGCGAGCACCTTCGAAGGTGAGTGGGAGATCGAGCTCGTCCGGGCGCAGGAAGCCACCCGCGGCGCCGCCCATGAGGATCGTCTGCAGGGCCTTGCCACCCGTCACGCCGCCCGCAAGGTCGTACAGCTCGCGGAGCGTCGTCCCGAAAGGCACCTCGTAGACACCCGGGCGCTCGACGTGGCCACAGACGCAGAACAGCTTCGTTCCGGCCGAGACCTCCGTGCCGGTCTCCGCGTAGACAGGCCCGGAGCGGGAGACGATGTCGAGCACGTTGACGAGCGTCTCGACGTTGTTGACGACGGTCGGCTTACCGAAGAGGCCCTCGACCACGGGGAACGGCGGCTTGTTGCGCGGCTCGCCGCGGTTGCCTTCGATCGACTCGAAGATCGCCGTCTCCTCGCCGCAGATGTAGGCGCCTGCACCCTTGCGAATCTCGATCTCGAAGGAGAAGCCCTCGCCGAGGATGGCGTCACCGAGGTAGCCGCGCGAGCGCGCCTCCTCGAGGGCCGCCTCGAGCGCGTGCTGCGGCTCGGGATACTCGCCGCGGATGTAGACGAAACCGCGCTCGCAGCCGGTCGCAAACGCCGCGATCGTCATCGCCTCGATCAGAGAAAAGGGGTCGCGCTCCATCAGAACCCGATCCTTGAACGTGCCCGGCTCCGATTCGTCGGCGTTGCAGACGAGGTAGTGCGGACGGGCCGGCTGGCGCGCAACCGCATCCCACTTGACGCCCGTCGGGAAGGCGGCGCCGCCGCGGCCCTGGAGCTTCGAGTCCTTCACCTCGCGGATCACACCTTCGGGGCCGAGCTCGATCGCGCGCCGCAAGGCGGCGTAGCCTCCCTGCGCCCGGTACTCGTCGAGGCTCACCGACCTGCCGGATGCGGCACGGCGGAGCAGCCGCAGCGACGGGTCGCCGGCCTGCGGGAGCACGGTGACGGGCGCCGGGCCGGGGTCGCCGCCCGCGAGGGCGTCGAGAACTGCGGTGGCCGTCGTCAACGCGAGCGTGCGCTCGTGCGGCTCGTCGCCGGCATCGCTGACGAGCGCTGCGGGCGCGCGGTCGCACTGACCCAGGCACGGGCTGCGGAACCAGGTCGCGGAGCCGTCGTCGGAGAGCTCACCCTCCGCCCCGAACCGCTCCTCGATCTGGGCGATCAGGTCGTCCGAGCCGATGCACTTGCAGGCGATGTCCTCGCAGACGTGAACGACACGGGGCGGTCGCGGCTCGACCGCGAGCATCGCGTAGAACGTGGCGACGCCGTAGACGTCGGCAGGCGGCAGCGTGAGTCGGCGACAGAGCTCGTTCATGCCGCCGGGGCTGATCCAGCCGATGTGCTCTTGCAGCGCCCAGAGCGCCGGGAGCAGCAGGTGTCGGCGCGCTCGCGCGGCATGGCCGGTGCTCGCCGTGTTCCCGTCAGGCCCGTCGAGGCGGGCGCCGCCGTCCCAGCCGTCGACCGATGGGCCGAGCACGGAGTCGAGCGCGGCGCTCTCGGCGGGTGTCGGCTCGGCGCCGGGTACGAGGTGGAGATCCACTAGCTCTGACCCCCGACGGTTGCCGGCTCGGCGATCCCGGCCCGTTCCTCGACCTCGGCGGGCTCGATCTTCTCGACGCGGATCGCCGCCGCCTTGAACTCTGCCGTACCCGACTTGGGGTCGGTGGCGTCGATCGTGAGCTGGTTCGTGTCGACCTGGTCGGGGAAGTGGAAGGTCATGAAGGCGAGACCGGGGCGCAGGGCCGGGTCGATCCGGACCGGGGCCTCGACCGAGCCTCGGCGGGAGGAGACGCGGGCGATCTCGCCGTCTGCGAGCTCGAGCCGCTCGGCGTCCTCCGGCGAGAGGTCGAGCGACTCGCCGCGATGGAGCGGCGAGGAATAGAGGTTCGTCTGCGCGCCGGTGTTGTACGACTCGAGCCGTCGGCCCGTCGTGAGCCGGATCGGGTAGTCGGCGTCGAGCTCCTCGAACGGGCCCTTCGCGACGACGACGGTGAACGGCGCCGGGGGACCGACGAGCGGGTCGGCCCAGAGGCGCTCGTGGAGGATCGGCGAGCCGGGATGCGCCTCGTCGGGGCACGGCCACTGCAGACCGCCGTGCTCCTCGAGCCGCTCGTAGCTCATCCCGCCGTGCATCGGCGAGAGCGAGCGGAGCTCGTCCCACACGTCCTCGGCAACGGGGTCGGGCCAGTCGTGGCCGAGGCGTCGGGCGATCTCGGTGATGATCCACATGTCGTCGCGTGCCTCGCCGGGCGGGTCGAGCGCCTTGCGCACGCGCTGCACGCGTCGCTCGCTGTTGGTCACGGTGCCGTCCGTCTCGCACCACGAGGCGGCGGAGGGGAAGACGACGTCGGCCATCTCGGCCGTCCTCGTGAGGACGATGTCCTGAACGACGAGGAAGTCGAGCTCGGAGAGGAGCTTGCGCGTGCGGTTGATGTCGGCCTCGGACTGCGCGGGGTTCTCACCGATCACGTAGAGCGTCCGGAGCTCGCCGCGCTCCATCCCGTGGAACATCTGCGTCAGGTGCCAGCCGTAGTGCGGCCGGATCGTCACGCCCCAGGCCTGTTCGAACCGGGCGCGCGCCTCGTGGTCGCGCTCGATGTCCTGGAAGCCCGACAGCTTGTTCGGGATCGCGCCCATGTCGCCGCCGCCCTGGACGTTGTTCTGGCCGCGCAGCGGGTTGAGCCCCGAGCCGAAGCGGCCGACGTGGCCGCAGAGCAGGGCGAGGTTGATCAGCGAGAGGACGTTGTCGACCGCGTTGTGGTGCTCGGTGATCCCGAGCGTCCAGCAGATCATGGCGCGGTCGGCGCGGGCGAAGGCGTGCGCCGTCTCGCGGATCACCTCGGCCGGGACGCCCGTGAGGCGCTCGCCCTCCGCGAGCGTGAACGGCTCGACCGATGCGGCGTAGGCGTCGTAGCCCTCGGTGGCGTGGTCGATGAAGGCACGGTTCGCGAGGCCGGCGTGGATGATCTCGCGCGCGATCGTGTTCGAGAGCGCGATGTCGGAGCCGACGTCGAGCCCGAGCCAGCGGTCGGCCCACTGCGCCGACGACGTCCGCCGGGGGTCGACGACGAAGAGCCGCGCGCCGTTGTGAACGCCCTTGAGCAGGTGGTGGAAGAAGATCGGGTGCGTCTCGCGCGCGTTCGAGCCCCAGAGGAGAATCACGTCCGTCTCCTCGATCTCTGCGTAGGACGACGTGCCGCCGCCCGCTCCGAACACCGTCGCCAGACCGACGACGCTAGGGGCGTGTCAGGTTCTGTTACAGGAGTCGATGTTGTTCGTGCCCATCACCTGACGGGCGAGCTTCCCTGCGAGGAAGTTCATCTCGTTCGATGCCTTGGAGCACGAGAAGATGCCGAACGACGTCGAGGTGTCGGCCTCGCGCGCGCGGGCGAAGCCGGCTGCGGCGCGGTCGAGTGCCTCGTCCCACGTGGCGGCGCGCAGAACGCCGTCCTCGCGGACGAGCGGGGTAGTCAGGCGGCCCTTCGTCTTGCGCATGCGTCCTCGTCTTTCGTCGGCAGCTGTGGCGGCGACAGGCGGCGACAGGCTTCAGCCTGTCGTCCGGGCTTCTCTCCCTCTGTCACCCCACACAATGGCGACCCGACCCGATCGCGTCAAAGTGACCGGATCGACCGCATGATAGACGTGATCTATCATGCGCGGATGGATCTACGCCATCTGGAATACCTCGTGGCGGTCGTCCGCGAAGAGCATTTCGGCCGCGCTGCGCGCTCGTGCCACGTCTCGCAGCCGACGCTGTCGTCGGGGATCCGGCGCCTCGAGAGCGAGGTCGGCTTCCCGATCGTGCGGCGCTCGCAGCGCTACGAAGGGCTGACGCCCGAGGGCGAGAAGGTGCTCGAATGGGCCCGGCGGATCCTCGCCGACGTGGGCGGGCTCGACGCGGAGCTCGATGCCATGCGCGGTGGGCTCTCGGGGCAGCTGCGGATCGGGGCGATCCCGACCGCCCTCCCCTCCGTCTCGCTCCTGACGACGCCGCTCGCGCTCGGCCACCCCGGGATCACGGTGGCGGTGCACTCGCTCAACTCGAGGCAGATCGAGCGCGGGTTGCTGGAGTTCCAGCTCGAGCTCGGCATCACCTACCTCGACTCGGAGCCGCTCACCGGAGTGCGCACCCTCGCTCTCTACGAGGAGCACTACGTCCTTCTCACCGACCGAGACGGACGCCTGGGAGGCGAACGACGAGGTGACCTGGGCCGAGGCCGCGACGCTGCCGCTCTGCCTGCTGACCGGCGACATGCAGAACCGACGTATCGTCGACGGCATCTTCCACGAGGCCGGCGCCGAGCCGAGGCCGGCGGTCGAGACGAACTCGATCTCGACCCTTGCCGCCCACGTGCGCGACGGGCCGTGGTCGGCCGTGATGGCCCATGCCTGGCTGCGCGCGTTCGACGTGCCGCACGGGATGAAGGCGATACCGCTCGTCGCACCCGCCACCACGCGCACGATCGGCCTGGTCTGGCTCGACCGCGACCCGGAGCCGATCCTGGCCCGGGCGCTCCTCGAGGTCGCGGCGGGTGTCGACCTCGAGCGCGCCCTCAGCCGGTGATGCGCTCGGGCCGCGAGTACACGTTCAGGCGGCCGTCGCGGACGAAGCCGCAGAGCGTGACGCCGCGATCGGCGGCAAGCTCGACGGCGAGCGACGACGGCGCGCCCACCGCCACGACGACCGGGCAGCCGGCGACGGCCGCCTTCTGGACGAGCTCGAAGGAAAGGCGTCCGCTGACACAGAGGACGTGATCGGTGAGAGGGAGGAGCCCGTCGAGGAAGGCCCTGCCGATCACCTTGTCCATCGCGTTGTGCCGGCCGACGTCCTCGCGCGCATGGACGAGCGCGCCCTCGGCCGTGAAGAGCCCCGTGGCGTGCAGCCCTCCGGTCGAGGCGAACGCCGCCTGCGACTCCAGCAGTCGCGCGGGTAATGCCCCGGCGACCGCAGCCGAGAGGGCGAGTGAGCTCTCGACCGGCGGCGACTCGACCGCGATCGCCTCCAGCGCCCCCTTGCCGCAGACGCCGCAGGAGGAGGTCGTGTAGAAGGAGCGCGCCAGCCGGTCGGGGTCGAATCCGGGCGCCTCGAGCTCGATCGTGTTCGCCGCGAGATCGGCAGGCATCCGTGCGGCCCGCGGCCGCAAGCCTTCGGAGAGCGCGAATCCGAGCGCCAGCTCCTCGTCGTGCCCCGGTGTCCGCATCGTCACCGCAACCGGCACGCCTCCGATGCGGAGCTCCAGCGGCTCCTCGACCGCGACCCGGTCGTCGAACTCCTCCCCACCGGGAAGGCCGAGCACACGCACGGCGGCGGTACTGTAGGGCGGTGGCGCCTCCCGCTTCCGCTTCATCGTGCCGCAACCGTAGCCGCGCGGCCGCCGGCCCGCGCGCCACGGAGGTGCTTCGATGACCCCACTCCACGGCGCGGACGTCGCCGTCTCGCTCGCGACCTGGCTCGACGCGGTGCGCCGAGCGGGCGGTCTGCGGCCGCCCGGGACCGAGGTGATCGCGCTGGCCCGAGCGCTCGGGCGCGTCACCGCGGAGCCGATCCGGGCCAGTCGCTCGACCCCCGGATTCGACGCCGCCGCGATGGATGGGTACGCCGTGGCTGCCGCGTCGACGGCGGGTGCGCCTGTGGTCCTGCCCGAGGGGGCCTTCCGGCACGTCGACACGGGCGACCGGTTGCCGGCCGATGCCGATGCGGTCGCGAGGCGGGAGGACGTGGTCGTCGACGCCGGCCTCCGGCTCGCACGGCCCATTTCTCCGTACGCGAACGTGCGCCAGGTGGGGGAGGACGTCGCGGCCGGCGACCTCCTGTTCGCCACGGGCCGGTGCCTCCGGCCGGCCGATCTCGCAGTCCTCGCGTCCGTCGGCGAGACCACCGTGAGCGTCCGCCGGCGGCCGCACGTCGTCATCGTGCCCTCCGGCGACGAGCTCGTGCCAATCGGCACGCTGCCGCACGACGGCCAGATCGTCGAGACCAACTCGCTGATGCTCGCGGCGATGGTCGAGGAGGCCGGCGGGGTCGCGACACGGGCCGCCATCGTCGCCGACGACCCGGGCCTGCTCGCAGAGGCGCTCGCGGCCGCAGCCGCGGAGGCCGACCTCGTCCTGCTCCTCTCCGGCTCGGCGGGCGGCGCCGGAGACCATGCCGTCTCCGTCATGGAGCGGCTCGGCCACGTGGTCGCTCGGGGCGTAGCGGTCAAGCCCGGGCACCCTGTCGTCCTCGCCCACTGTGGCCCCGTCCCGGTGATCGGCGTGCCGGGCTACCCCGTCTCGGCCGCGCTCGCATTCGAGCTGTTCGGCGTCCCGCTGCTGGCAGAGCTGGGCGGGCGGGCGATGACGCCACGGCCACGGGTGCGCGCGACGGCCGCGGTCGAGCTGCGCTCCACCCCGGCCAGCGACGAGTGGATCCGGCTCCGCCTGGCCCGGCTGGGAAGCGGCCTCGTCGCGACGCCGCTGCGGCGCGGCGCGGGCGTGCTCAGCTCGCTCGCGCGGGCTGACGGCCTCACCTGCGTCCCGATCGGCTCGGCGCTGGTCGCCGAAGGCGAGGAGATCGAGGTCGAGCTCTTGCGGCCGCTCGTCGAGATCGAGCGGTCGCTCGTCGTGAGCGGCTCCACCGATCCCCTGCTGGACGAGCTCGCGACCCGGTTCGAGCTGCTCGCGGATTGCGCCGGTTCGGCGAACGGCGCGGCCTCTCTCGTCGCGAGGCGTTGCCATCTGGCCCTCGTCGCGATGGAGGACGTACCGCCCGCCGCAGCCGTGATCTCGACCTGGGAGCGCACCCTCGGGCTCGTCGTGGCCGCCGGGTGACCCCCTTGCGATCGGCGGCGTCGAAGGGCTACGGCGGCGTGAGGTCAGGCTCGTCAACCGTCAGCAGGGCTCTGCGTCCAGGCGGCTGCTGGACGAGCTCCTCGCCGAACGCTCCATCGACCCGGATGCCGTCACGGGCTACCACCGCGAGGCACGCTCCCACGCCGCCGCCGTGGCGGCCGTCGCCGCAGGCGCCGCCGACTGCGCGGTGTGCTCGCTCTCCGCCTGCTCCGGTCAGCCGGTCGAGCTCATCCCGCTGGCGACGCAGACACTCGTGCTCGCAGCCGCCGCAGGCCTCGCGGAAGATGCCCGCTTGACCGCGCTGCGAGCGGTCCTCGGCAAGGGCTCACCGCCCTCAGCTGTTCCGGAGT
This sequence comes from uncultured Thermoleophilia bacterium, assembly GCA_963792455.1. Taxonomy (GTDB): domain Bacteria; phylum Actinomycetota; class Thermoleophilia; order Gaiellales; family Gaiellaceae; genus Gaiella. The sequence goes on along the minus strand of CAWBWA010000010.1, from coordinate 123,468 downwards.
AGGCGAGACTGCGGACGTTCGGGTCGGCCGACGAAGGCCGACCCGAACGTCGGGATCAGGCGAGGTCGAATCGATCGAGCGTCATCACCTTGTCCCACGCGGCGACGAAGTCGCGCACGAACTTCTCCTTCGAGTCGTCGCTCGCGTAGACCTCCGCGAGCGCACGGAGCTGGGAGTTCGAACCGAAGACGAGGTCGACCCGACTCGCCGTCCAGCGCAGCTCGCCGGTCGCGCGGTCGCGCCCCGCGAACGCCTGCTCTGCCTCCGACGTCGGCTCCCACCGCACGCCCTGGTCGAGGAGGTTCACGAACCAGTCGTTCGAGAGCGCCCCCGGCCGCGAGGTGAAGACACCCACCTGCGACCCGCCGGTGTTCGCCCCGAGGACGCGGAGGCCACCCACGAGCACGGTTGTCTCGGGCCCCGTCAGGGTGAGCAGCTGCGCGCGGTCGACGAGGAGCTGCTCGGCCGGGCGGGTGTGGCCGTCGGCGAGGTAGTTGCGGAACCCGTCGGCCGTCGGCTCGAGCACCGCGAACGACTCGACGTCGGTCAGCTCCTGCGAGGCGTCGGTGCGGCCCGGTGCAAACGGCACCTCGACCTCCAACCCCGCGTCGCGGGCAGCCTGCTCGACGGCCGCGCAGCCGCCGAGGACGATCACGTCGGCGAGCGAGACCTGCGCGCCACCGGCGTGCGCGGCGTTGAACGCATCCTGGACCCGGGTGAGGGCCTCGAGCGCCGCGGCGAGCGTGCCGGGGTCGTTGACGGCCCAGCCGCTCTGTGGCGCGAGCCGGATCCGAGCCCCGTTCGCCCCTCCGCGCTTGTCGGTGCCGCGGAAGGTCGAGGCGGATGCCCACGCGGTCGAGACGAGCTGAGAGACGGACAGCCCAGAGGCGAGCAGGTCGGCCTTCAGCGCGGCGATCTCCCCTGGGCCGACGAGCGGATGGTCGACCACGGGCACCGGGTCCTGCCACAGCTGCGGCTCGGACGGGACGAGCGGGCCGACGTAGCGGGAGATCGGCCCCATGTCGCGGTGCGTCAGCTTGAACCACGCCCTCGCGAACGCGTCGGCGAACGCGTCGGGGTGCTCGAGGAACCGGCGCGAGATCTTCTCGTAGGCCGGGTCCATGCGCAGCGCGAGGTCGGTCGTCAGCATCACAGGGGTGTGACCGCGTGATGGGTCGTGCGCATCGGGCACGGTGCCCGCCGCCGCCGGGTCGGTCGGCACCCATTGCCAGGCGCCGGCCGGGCTCTTCGTGAGATCCCAGTCGTAGCGGAAGAGCGTCTCGAAGAAGCTGTTGTCCCAGGTCGTCGGCGTCGGCGTCCACGCGCCCTCGAGACCGCTCGTGATCGCGTCGCCGCCGACCCCGCTGCCGTAGCCGCTCGTCCAGCCGAGGCCCATCTCCTGCAGCGGCGCCGCCTCGGGCTCGGGCCCGACGAGCGCTGCGTCGCCCGCCCCGTGGGTCTTGCCGAACGTGTGCCCGCCCGCGATGAGCGCGACCGTCTCCTCGTCGTTCATCGCCATACGGCGGAACGTCTCCCGGATGTCGACGGCCGCGGCGAGCGCGCTCGGCTCGCTGTTCGGCCCCTCGGGGTTCACGTAGATGAGCCCCATCTGGACGGCCGCGAGCGGGTTCGCGAGCTCGCGCTCGCCGCTGTAGCGGGCGTCGTCGAGCCACGTCCCCTCGGTGCCCCAGTCGATCTCCTCGGGCTCCCAGACGTCCTCGCGCCCGCCGGCGAAGCCGAACGTCTCGAACCCCATCGACTCGAGCGCGCAGTTGCCGGCGAACACCATCAGGTCGGCCCACGAGAGCTTGCGGCCGTACTTCTGCTTGACCGGCCAGAGGAGCCGCCGCGCCTTGTCGAGGTTCGCGTTGTCGGGCCAGCTGCTGAGCGGCGCGAAGCGCTGCTCGCCCGAGCCGGCGCCCCCGCGCCCGTCGCTGATGCGGTAGGTGCCCGCGCTGTGCCACGCCATCCGGATCAGGAGCGGGCCGTAGTGGCCGTAGTCCGCGGGCCACCAGTCCTGCGAGGTCGTCATCACGGCCTCGATGTCCTGCTTGACGGCGGCGAGGTCGAGCGTGGCGAACTCCGCGGCGTAGTCGAAGCCCTCGCCCATCGGGTCGGCGGCGGGCGGGTTCTGGTGGAGCACGCCCAGGTCGATCTGGTTCGGCCACCAGTCGCGGTTCGTCCGCGGCCGGGTGCCGTGGCCGGTCACGGGGCAGGAGCCGTTGGTCTCGGCGGTCTCGGGGGTGTCGGGCATGGTCTTCCTTCCGGGTCGGTGCGTCAGGACGCAGGCAGGGCGGAGCAGGCGGGGCAGAGGCCCCAGTACACGACCTCGGCCTCGTCGATGGCGAAGCCATGGTCGTGCGAAGCAGTGAGGCAGGGGGTGTCGCCGACGGCGCAGTCGACGTCGCCGATCGAGCCGCACGACCGGCAGACGACGTGATGGTGGTTGTCGCCCGTCTGCGACTCGTAGCGCGCGACGGAGCCCGCCGGCTGGATGCGACGCACGAGGCCCGCCGCGGTGAGCGCGCGCAGCACGTCGTAGACGGCCTGCGTGGACACCTCACCGAGATCCTCACGCACGACACCGATGATCGAGTCCGTGTCGGCATGCGGGTGCCCGACCACCGCGGTCAGCACCGCCACCCGGGGACGCGTCACGCGCAGGGCGGCCCCACGCAACAACTGCTCGACCTCCGACGTCGTGGGCACCCTCCCAGTCTAGACCCCATCTTCTGGAATCGGTCAAGAGTACTGAGCGGCCCTCCGCCGCCGACGCGATTACGTGTGGGCCGAGTCGTGGTTACCGCCTGCGGCCGGCTCCGCACCGATGCGCGCGTCGACATAGGCGGTGAGAGCAAGGCTGGTCAGGTACGCGACGACCACCGCGACGATGATCAACGGCGCCACCGCGACCCCGGCACTGACCGTGAGCAGGAGCGCGATCATCACGGACGAGAGCGGCAGCCGCAGGATCGAGACGCACATCGCCCCGACGAGGACGGCCACGGCCTGGGTCTCGGCGTAGCCGGGCAGATGGGCTGCGATCAGCCCACCCACGACCCCGAGGAAGATCGCCGGAAACGTCGGGCCGCCGCGGAAGCTTCCGAGCGAGATGCTCCATGCGAGCCCCTTGAACAGGAAGAGGAGCACCAGCGTCGAGACCGAGAGGGTCGTGGTCGAGGCGAAGAGCGAGCCGAACGCCTCCTGGCCGGAGAACAGCACCGCGTTCTCCGACTGGTCGGTCGTCTGCGCGAACGCGATCGCGAGCGCGCCGACGGCAAGGCCGGCGGCGATCGTCAGGGGATAGCGGCGGGTCTCGACCAGGCGCTGCGTCCGGCGGGCGAGCTCCATGATCGCGAAGGAGACGACCGCGGCCGCGATGGCCAGCACGATCGTCCAGCCGAAGTCGCCCCAGCCGGGGCCGTCGAACGGCGGCAGCGTGAACGGGCTCAGCTGCCAGGCGGCATCGCTGAAGCCCGACCAGGATCCGAGGCCGATGAACACGAGCGACCCGATCCCCGCCGCCAGGAGGCCGGGCAGCAGCACGAGCGGGAGAACGGCCCCGCCGAGGCCGGTCGCCTCGATGATCAGGACCGCGCCGATGACGGGCGAGCCGAAGATCGTGGAGACGGCGGCGAAGCTCCCGGCCGCGGCCATCAGTCCGAGTGCCTGCTCGGGCGCGTCCTTCTTCAGGAGCCGCATGGCGAGGACTCCAAGGCCCATCCCGAGCGCGATCAGCGGAGCCTCCGGGCCGAGGACGAGACCGAGCCCCAGGGTCGCGGTCGCCGCGAGCAGCACGCCGGGAAGCTCGATCGGCCGCGTCGGGCCGCCGCCCGTCTTGAGCCCTTCGGCCGGAACGTGACCTCCGTGCCCGGGAAGCCGCTGGATCGCGAATGCCGTCACGAGACCGGCGAGCGCAAGCCAGGGAAGCGGCCACCACGCGGGCACGCTGTCGTAGCCGAGGCGGTCGGGCAGCTCCTCGTAGACCCCGACCTGGAGCTCGTGCACGAGCTCGAGGAAGCACCACGACGCAGCGGAGACGACCAGGCCGACCAGCGACGCCACGACGAGCAGCACGCGGTACTCGCGACTACGGATCAGGCCGTCGGGGTCGGACGGGAGCGATGCGGCGGTAGGCATCCGCCAACCCTAAACGGTCGGGCGCCCAGGGGAGACCGACCAGGGCAAGGCAAGATGGGCTTTCCTTGTCGCACGAGTGTGACGCGACAACGAGCTACCGCACGTCGGTGCCCTGCACAGCCCGGACGACAGGCTGAAGCCTGTCGCCACAGGCGAGGGGCGCCTCGCCCCCTACTCGACGGTGACGGTCTTCGCGAGGTTCCGCGGCTGGTCGACGTTGAGCCCTCGCAGCCGGGCGATCCGGTAGGCGAGCAGCTGCAACGGCACCACCGCGAGCACGGCCTGCAGGAACGCCGGCGAGCGCGGGATGTAGATCACGTCGTCGGCGTGATGCTGGATGTCCTCGTTGCCGTCGGTCGCGATCGCGATCACGTGCGCGCCGCGGGCGCGAACCTCCTGGATGTTCGAGACCATCTTGTCGTAGACGTGGCTCCGCGTGGCGACGACGACGACCGGCGTCGACTCGTCGAGCAGCGCGATCGGGCCGTGCTTCATCTCCCCCGCCGAGTACGCCTCGGTCGGGATGTAGGAGATCTCCTTCAGCTTCAGCGCGCCCTCGAGCGCGACCGGCAGGCCGATGTGACGGCCGAGATACAGGAAGAACGGCTTGTCGAAGTGGCGGCGCGCGATCTCGTCGATCGGGTGGTCGCCGTCAAGGAAGGCCTGGATCTTCTCCGGCAGGAGGTAGACCTCGTCGAGGATGAACGTGAGCTCGTCGGTCGGCAGCGTCTCCCGCACCTGCGCCAGCTTCAGCGCGACGAGGAACAGCAGGCTCACCTGGGCAGTGAACGTCTTCGAGGCCGCAACGCTCACCTCGAGCCCGGCGCGTGTATACAGCACCGAGTCGACCTCGCGCGTGATCTGCGAGCCCATCATGTTCGTGATCGCAACGGTGCGCGCACCCATCTCGCGAGCGAGCTTCATCCCCGCGATCGTGTCGCGCGTCTCACCCGACTGCGAGATCCCGATCACGAGCGTGCTCGCGTCGAGCACGGGGTTGCGGTAGATCCACTCCGAAGCGATATCGTGCTCGACCGGCACCCGCGCCCATTCCTCGATCGCATAGCGACCCGCGACGGCGGCGTGGTACGACGTGCCCGCCGACAGGATTACGATCCGACGCAGCACCCTGAGCGCGCCGTCGTCGAGCAGCCCCTCGAGCTCGAGCCGGCCGTGGCGCACCCGGTCGCCAATCGTCTCCGCAACGGCGTCGGGCTGCTCGTAGATCTCCTTCAACATGAACGTCTCGAACCCGGCCTTCTCGGCGCTCTCGTCGTCCCAGTCGAGCTCGATCAGATCCCGTTCGATCGCCTGGCCGTCGGCGGCGCGCACGAAGCGGGCGCCGTCCGGGCTGATCGCCACGAGGTCGCCGTCCTCCGGAAAGTGCACCTCGCGGGTCTCGCGCAGGAAGGCGGACGCGTTCGAGGCGAGGAACATCTCCCCGCGGCCGATGCCGACGACGAGCGGGCACTGATGTCGCGCCCCGACGAGCAGGCCCGGATGATCACGGTGGATCGCGACGAACGCAAAGTGGCCCTCGAGCTCGTTGAACGCTCGGCGCGTCGCCTCGACGAGATCACCCTCGTAGTACTCCTCGATCAGGTGCGTGACCGTCTCGGCGTCCGTCTCGGAGGTGAACTCGTGGCCGGCCGCGCGCAGACGATCGCGCAGCTCGCGGTAGTTCTCGACGATCCCGTTGAGCACGATCGCGAGCTCCTCCGGGTCGTCCCCGGCAAGCGGATGGGCGTTCTCGACGGTGACCCCACCGTGCGTCGCCCAGCGCGTGTGCCCGAGACCGGTCGTCGCCGGAGAGTCGTCCTCGCCGGCGGCGAGCTTCAGGTTCTGGAGGTTGCCGACGGCGCGGGTGTAGCGCAGCCCTTCGTCCTCCAGCAGCGCGATCCCGGCCGAGTCGTAGCCGCGGTACTCGAGTCGCTCGAGCCCGTAGAGGAGCAGGTGCTTGCACTCCCGGGGCCCCACATATCCGATGATTCCACACACTGGCGATTCTCCTTCGTCGTCCCCGCCTACCGCCGGCGTGGGGGTTGACTCCGCCGCATCCTCGGACGTCTCCCGTGCGGCCCGTACCCGAAGCTAATGGTCGCGCTCCGACCGGACGAGAAGGGCGACTTTACCACAGAGATCCGCGGCCTCCTCTTCGCTCTCGGCCTCGACGAGGATGCGCACGACGGGCTCGGTTCCGGATGGGCGCACGAGAATCCGCCCACGTCCGGCGAGCTCGTCGCCCAGCCTGTCGACCTCCTCGACGACTGCCGGCGAAAGCCCCGGCCGTGCCACCGGGACGTTCTGCTTCGCCTGGGGCAGGAGCTCCAGCACGGACGCCGCCGCCGAGAGCGAGCCGCCGTGAAGCGCACGGCAGAGGAGCAGCGCGGCAGCCAACCCGTCGCCGGTCACGTGACCGTCGAGAAAGATCACGTGGCCGGACTGCTCGCCCCCGAGCACGGCTCCCTCGGCCCGCATTGCCGCGAGCACATGTCGGTCGCCGACGTCGGTGGTGAGCACTCGGACGCCTCGCTCGGCCATCAGGCGATGGAAGCCGAGGTTCGTCATCGTCGTCACCGCGACCGTGTCGACGCCGAGCGCGAGCACGAGCACGGCCAGGATCTGGTCGCCGTCCAGCGCCGCGCCCGTCTCGTCGACGGCGAGCATCCGGTCGCCGTCGCCGTCGAAGGCCACGCCGAGGTCGTAGTCGCCGTTCCGAACGACGTCCTGCAGCAGGCCGAGGTCCGTGGCTCCGCAGCCGACGTTGATGTTCGTGCCGTCGGGTGCCGCCGCAACGGTCGTCACCTGCGCGCCGAGGCGCTCGAACACGTCCGGTGCGATCGCCGAGAAGGCACCGTTCGCGCAGTCGACCGCGATCCTCAGACCGTCGAGCGGGGCGCCGAAGTGCTCCAGGATGTGCTCGACGTAGCCATCGGCGGCCTCCTCGGCCACCTCGACCGAGCCTCCCCCGACGAGGGGCGCCTCGAGCAGGGCCTCGATCGCCTCCTCGTCGGCGTCGGAGAGCTTGTGCCCCTCGGCGTCGAAGAGCTTGACTCCGTTGTACTCGGGCGGGTTGTGCGAGGCGGAGAGGACGATGCCGAGATCCTGCGCGAGCAGGGCGACGGCCGGTGTCGGCAGGACGCCACCGACGACGGCTGTCCCCCCCGCGGAGACGATTCCCCGGACGACGGCTTCCTCGAGATCCGGCCCGGAGCCTCGCGTGTCACGCCCGACGAAGACACGGCCACGCCCCGACCACCCGGTGGCGGCGCGGCCGAGCCGCTCGACGAGCTCGAGGGTGAGCGTGTCGCCCACGATCCCGCGCACGCCGTCTGTTCCGAAATGAGTACGAGACATGGGTGAGAGTCGCCGGTCGGCGGCGGCGAGCACGCTCGGTCCGGTCGGTACCGTCCTAGCGCTTGGAGAACTGCGGCGCCTTGCGCGCCTTGTGCAGGCCGGCCTTCTTGCGCTCGACCTGACGGGCGTCACGCGTGAGGTAGCCCTCGCGCTTCAGCACCACGCGAAGCTCGGGATCGGCCTCGACGAGCGCCCGGGCGATGCCGTGGCGAACCGCGCCGGCCTGGCCGCTGATGCCGCCGCCGTGCACGCGAACGCGGAGGTCGTACGTGCCGTCGGCGCCGGCGGTCTTGAGCGGACCGAGCGCCGACGTGCGGTGCGAGGCACGCGGGAAGTAGTCCTCGAGCGTGCGGCCGTTGATCCAGGTCTTGCCGTCGCCGGGCCGGAGGATGACGCGCGCGACCGACGTCTTGCGCTTGCCGGTACCGAGATACTGAGCGATGTCAGCCATTACGCCAGCTCCAGAGTCCTTCGGGCGCCTGCGCGGCATGAGGATGCTCGGGGCCTGCGTAGACCTTGAGCTTGGTCAGCTGCGCGGCGGCGAGCTTGTTCCTGGGCAGCATGCCCTTGACCGCCTTGCGGATGACCTCGGTCGGCCGACGGTCGAGCTGCTCGCGCAGCGTCCGCGTCTTCAGGCCGCCGGGGAAGCCGGAGTGCCGGTAGACCATCTTCTGGTCGAGCTTCTGCCCCGTGACGTGGATCTTCTCCGCGTTGACGACGATCACGAAGTCGCCGGTGTCGACGTGCGGGGTGTACTGCGGCTTCCGCTTGCCGCGCAGCGTGTCGGCGATCTGCGTCGCGAGCCGGCCCAGGGTCTTCCCCTCGGCGTCGACGACGTACCAGTCGCGCTGGATCTCTCCCGGCTTGGCGGTGTAGGTCTTCATCAGTCAGAAAGAAGCGCGGTCGGGCGACCGCACGACGGCGGAGTGTAGCAGCGGACCGGCCGCGCCGACACCCGCAGGCGCGGGTCCGGCGCGACGCGTGAATCGACGTGCGACGCGGCGCTCAGCCGGCGGTGGCCTCCTCGAGCGGGGCCGCCGGCGCGCCCTCGCCGACGAGGAACGCGTACGAGAATCCCGCGATGAGCGCCCCGAGCACGGGAGCGAGGATGAAGAGCCAGAGCTGCTCGATCGCGGCCGAGCCCGCGAAGAGCGCCGGGCCGATGGAGCGGGCCGGGTTCACCGACGTGTTCGTGACCGGGATCGACACCAGGTGGATGAGGGTCAGCGCGAGCCCGATCGCGAGCGGCGCGAAGCCCTTCGGAGCTCGGGTGTCGACGACGCCGAGGATGACGTAGAGGAAGACCGCCGTCAGCACGACCTCGATCACGAGGCAGGCGAACAGGTCGTAGCCGCCGGGCGAGCGGTCCCCGTAGCCGTTCGTGGCGAAGCCGGAGGCCTTGGCCGAGAAGCCGTCCTTGCCCGAAGCGACGACGAAGAGGACGGCGGCGGCCGCGATCGCCGCGACGACCTGCGTGACGACGTAGCCGACCGTGTCCTTCCAGGCGAACCGGCCGCCTGCCGCGAGCCCGAGCGTCACGGCCGGGTTGAAGTGCCCGCCCGAGACATGGCCGAACGCGTAGGCCATGGTCAGCACGGTGAGCCCGAAGGCCAGCGAGACGCCGACGAAGCCGATCCCGAGCTGGACGCCGCCGGACAGGAACGTGGCGGCCAGGACGGCCGAGCCGCACCCGCCGAAGACGAGCACGAAGGTGCCGAGGAACTCGGCGGCAAGGCGCTGGGGTGTGGTCGGGGCTACCTGTGTCATCACGCGATCCTCTCCGGTGTTGGCGATTGGTCGGCACGCTAGCGATCCGGGGAGACGGACGCCGCAGGGAGCGTGACGCCTCCGGATCGCCGCGATCGCCCTCTCCCGCGACCTCACGCTCGTCACGGGCAACGTCCGCCACTTCGAGCGCGTGCCGGGCCTGCGAATCGAGAACTGGCTCGAGCCCGACTGAGATAGGCTCGGTAGCGTGTTGACGTGCCAGTCGTGCGGCCGGGAGAGCCCTGACGGTTCGCCTTCTGCGGCGAGCACGCCGGGGCGAAGGGCGAACTCCCGGCGAGCGCCTGGGCACGCGATCTGCTCGCCTCGCTCTCCGCCCGACCCGGGTCAGGCTAGGATGGTCGAAGCGAAACGGGGAGCTCGGGCAACGACCGGGCTGAGAGGGTGGCTCGACGCGCCACCGACCCGCAGAACCTGATCTGGGTAATGCCAGCGGAGGTATGCGCGTGAAGCCCGAGACCATCGTCGTCGTCGCCGGAGGGCACCCCCTCGGAGGCACGGTGCCGCCGCTCCCGCACGACGCGATGGTGATCGCCGCCGACGGCGGCGTCGACCGGGCGCTCGCGCTCGGGCTGCACGTCGACCTCGCGATCGGCGACTTCGACTCGGTCTCGGCGGCAGGGCTCGCGGTGGCCGAGGCTGCGGGCGCGCGGGTCGAGCGGCACCCGGCGGCGAAGGACGCGACCGACCTCGAGCTCGCGCTCGACGCCGCGATCGCGCTCGGCCCTGCCCGGATCGTCGTCGTCGGCTCGGGCGGCGGCCGGCTCGACCACCTGCTCGGCTCCGTGCTGCTCCTCGCCGACGAGCGCTACGCCGACGCGGCAATCGACGCGTACCTCGGCGAGGCGCAGATCCACGTCGTCCGCGGCTCGCGTACGCTGGCAGGCGTACCGGGCGACCTCATCTCGCTGCTGCCCGCGCACGGTGCAGCGGTGGGGGTCACGACCGAAGGGCTCGAGTACCCGCTGCGGGGCGAGTCGCTGCCGCCGGGCCCGAGCCGCGGCGTCTCGAACGTCTTCAGCGCCGCCGAGGCACGCATCACGGTCGAACGCGGTTGTGTGCTCGCCGTCCGCCCCGGACGCGAGAGCGCGGGATCATCGTGACACTTCGTCACAAGCAAGGGGCGCTCCTCGCTCTCGTCGCGGTCGCAGTCCTCGCCGGGTGCGGCGGCTCGGGGGACAGCGGCACGAGCGACGAGGTCGTGCTCGTCACCCACGACTCGTTCGCGATCCCGAAGCAGGTCAAGGCCGCGTTCGAGCGGGAGAGCGGGCTGAAGCTCCGGATCCTCCAGGGGGGCGACGCCGGCGAGACGGTCAACCGGGCGCTGCTCACGAAGGGCGACCCGCAGGGAGACGTCCTCTTCGGGATCGACGACAACCTGCTCGCACGGGCCCTGGACGAGGGCCTGTTCGATGCGTACCGCTCGCAGCGGCTCGACTCCGTCGATCCCGACTTCATTCCCCCGGACGACCGTGTCACGCCCGTCGACCACGGCGACGTCTGCCTCAACTACGACCGCGCCTGGTTCCGCGACCGCGGCGTCGCCCCGCCACGTCGAATCGACGATCTCGTCCTGAATCGATACCGCAACCTGCTCGTCGTCGAGAACCCTGCCACCTCGAGCCCCGGGCTCGCCTTCCTGCTCGCAACCATTGCCCGCTACGGGGAGAAGCGCTGGCAGGCTCTCTGGCGCGGGCTGCGAGCCAACGGCGTCCGGGTCGTGGACGGGTGGGAGGAGGCCTACACGCAGGAGTTCTCCGGTGCGGCCGGTAGCCCAGGAAAGCGACCCATCGTCGTCTCCTACGCGACGAGCCCCGCCGCGGAGGTCATGTTCGCGACGAAGCCCCCGGCCGAGGCGCCGACTGCTGCGATCGAGGACAGCTGCTTCCGGCAAATCGAGTACGCAGGCGTCCTCGCCGGCGCCCGGAATCCCGACGGCGCGCGGCAGCTGATCGACTTCCTGCTCTCCGAGCGCTTCCAGGCAGCTGTGCCCGAGAGCATGTTCGTGCTCCCCGTGCGCGAGGGGACACCCCTGCCCGACGCGTTTCGCCGCTACGCCGTGTCGCCGCGGTACCCCCACGCGCTCCCGGCGGCCGAGATCGGGCGCAACCGCGACCGCTGGATCGACGAGTGGACCCGGGTCGTCCTGGGCTGAGCCGCGGTTGGCACCTCGCCGCCGCGGTCGTGCCCGCGGCGTTCGTGGCGCTGTTCTTCGCCTACCCGCTCGGCGCGATCCTCGAGCGCGGTCTCGGCTCGGCGGGAGGGATCTCGCTGCCCGCCGGCACCGCCGGGCTGCTCTGGTTCACGACCTGGCAGGCGGCCGTATCGACCGTGCTCACACTTGCGGCAGGGCTACCCCTCGCCTGGGTGGTCGGGCGGTTCCGGTTCCGGGGCCGCTCGCTCACGCGGGCGCTCGTGCTGGTGCCGTTCGTGCTGCCGACGGTCGTCGTGGCGACTGCGTTCCTGGAGCTCCTCCCGGACGGCTACGAGCGCGGGCTGTGGGCGATCCTCGCCGCGCACGTGTTCTTCAACGTCGCCGTTGTCACGCGCATCGTCGGGGGCTCGTGGGCGACGATCGGCCCAGCGAGCGCCGAGGCCGCAGCCGTCCTGGGAGCGGGACCGTTCCGGAGGGCCCGGGAGGTGACCCTGCCGCAGCTGACGCCGGCCCTCTCTGCCTCGGCCGCGCTGACGTTCCTCTTCTGCTTCACCTCGTTCGGCGTCATCCTCATCCTCGGTGGCCCCGGGCGGGCCACGGTCGAGACCGAGATCTACAACCAGGCGGCACGCCAGTTCGACCTCCAGGCCGCGGCCGCGCTGTCGCTGCTGCAGCTCGGCGCCGTCGCGGTCGTGCTGACCGTCGCGAGCATCCTCGAGGCGCGCACGGCCGGAGCGAGCGCACTCGCCGACGAGAGCAGCGTCCTCCGCCGCCCAACCGGGCGGGAGCGCGCCGCGGTCGTCGCCATCCTCACCGTGGCAGCCCTCGTGCTCGTGCTCCCCCTTGCCGTCCTCGTCCGCCGGTCCCTCGGGAGCTGGGGAGCGCTGTTCCGGGAGACGCCCGCGCTCCTCGTCGAGCCGTGGCAGGCCGCCGTCTACTCGGTCGCGTTCGCGAGCGTCGCAGCCGCGATCGCGCTCGTCGTCGGTGGGCTGGCCGCCGTGACGCTCGCCCGGAGGCCGCCGGGTGTCGTCGACGGGCTCGTGCTGCTCCCGCTCGGCGCCTCGGCCGTGATGCTGGGGTTCGGCTTCCTGATCGCCTTCGACACCGCGCCGCTCGACTTCCGGTCGTCCTGGTGGCTCGTGCCGGTCGCGCAGTCTCTCGTGGCAGTCCCGTTCGTCGTCCGGATCGTGGCGCCCGCGCTGCGCTCGATCGACCCGCGGCTGCGAGAGGTCGCAGCCACGCTCGGGGCCTCGCCGGCGCGCGGCTGGCGTGAGATCGACGTCCCGCTCGCCGGTCGCGCCTTCGCCGTCGCCGCCGGGTTCGCGTTCGCCATCGCGCTCGGAGAGTTCGGCGCCACCGTGTTCGTGGCCCGCGCCGAGCAGCCGACCCTCCCGGTCGCCATCTTTCGGTTCCTCGGTCGCCCGGGAGCGGAGAACCAGGGGCTGGCGGCAGCGCTCGCGGTCGTGCTCGCGGGTATCACGGTCTGCGCCGCGCTCGCTGCGGAGCGCGTCGCGGGCGGACGAGAGCAGGCGCTCTGAGTGCTGCGGATCGACGGCGCTCGCGTCGTGCTCGGCGGCCACGACGCGCTCGCGGGCGTCGATCTCGAGGTCGACGGGCGGGTCGATCATCGCTCTCCTCGGCCCGAGCGGAAGCGGCAAGTCGACGCTGCTGCGGGCGATCGCAGGCCTGCAACGCCTCGATCGGGGCTCGGTGACTCTCGACGGCCGCTCGCTCGCCGGAATACCGCCACACCGGAGGGGGATCGGTCTCATGTTCCAGGACGACGCCCTGTTCCAGCATCGCGACGTCGCCGCGAACGTCGCCTTCGGCCTGCGGATGCAGGGGGTCTCCCGTACCGCCGCCGCGGCGCGGGTCGCCGAGCTCCTCGACCTCGTCGGGCTCGGCGGCAGAGAACACCGGACAATCGCCTCTCTCTCGGGCGGTGAGCGCAAGCGCGTCGCCCTCGCGCGGGCACTTGCGCCGGCACCGCGGGTGCTGCTGCTGGACGAGCCGCTCGGAGCGCTCGACCGTCCGCTGCACGACAGGCTGGTCGCCGAGCTGAGGGACCTCTTCGACGAGATCGGGCAGACCGCCCTGTACGTCACGCACGACGTAGCGGAGGCGTTCGCGGTCGGCACCCGGGTCGCGGTGATGCGGGCAGGAGCGATCGTGCAGGTTGCGACGGCCGAACGGCTGTGGGAATCGCCGGCCGACGCGTGGGTGGCGCGATTCATCGGGCTCGCGAACGTCGAGGAGCGAGGCGCAGCATCGCTCGTGACCCGCCCCGAGGCGGTGCTGTTCCGCGCCGACCCGCACGGCGATGCAGTCGTCGGGTCGGCCCACCGCGAGGGGCCGGTCGTGACGTTGCGTGCCCGCTACGACGACGGGCGCGAGATCGTCTCCGCCCACACGGGTCTTGCCCCACCCACACCCGGGACGCGGGTGACGGTCGAGATCAGCCCCGGAGCCGTGGTCGAGGTTCCGACGGCGTCGGGCGCGGCACCACTCCCGTCAGCGGACGCGGCAGCGGACTGACCCGCGGCGTGTAGCCCGCGTGGAATCGTGCCCGTGCTCGTCGACGAGCGCGCCGCGCTCACGTTCCCCAGCGCTCCCAGCGGACGAGATCGTCGAGCGGCTTTCGCGCCTCCGTCAGGCGTGACACGAGCGGGCTGTCGTCGGTGTCGGGAGGATGTCGGCCAATCGTGACCACGCACACGAAATGGATGTCCTCCGGGAGGCCGAGCAACTCCTTGAGCGCGGGCACGTCCTCGCCCGGCACGCCGTAGACGCCGGCGCCGAGCCCCTCGGACAGCGCTGCGAGCTGCAGGAGCATGAACATCGAGCCGGCGTCGACGTACCAGTACGGGGCAGGCCAGGCGATCTCGCCGCCGTCGACGAGCTTGTCGTCCTTGCGGTAGCGCTCGTGGTAGCTCTCCTCGCGGACGCCGACGACGACGTGCACCGGCGCGACGGAGATCCAGGGCGGCATCCCCATCGCGACGTACTGCTCCTCGCCCGCGAGGCGCGCGAGCTCCTGCCGCGTCTCCGGCTCGGTGACGACGACGAGCCGGTGCCCCTGGCTGAACCCCGCGCTCGGGGCGCGGCGCACGGTGCCGACGATCCGCTCGACCGTGGCGTGGTCGATCGGGTCGGGCAGGTAGCTGCGCACCATCCGGCGACGCTTCAGCAGCTCGGCGAAGGCTCGCTCCGGTGCTCACTCCCACTCGATCGTGGCAGGCGGCTTGGAGGAGAGGTCGAGGGCGACACGGTTGACGCCGGGCACCTCGTTGATGATGCGGTTCGAGATCGCCTCGAGCACGTCGTAGGGGAGCCGCGCCCAGTCGGCGGTCATCGCGTCCTCGGAGGTGACGGCCCGGATCACGACCGGGTACGCGTACGTGCGCTCGTCGCCCTGGACGCCGACCGACTTGATCGCCGGCAGCACCGCGAAGCTCTGCCAGAGGTCGCGGTAGAGCCCCGCCTTGCGGATCTCCTCCTGGAGCACCGCGTCCGCGGCGCGGAGGATGTCGAGCCGCTCCTTGGTGACGTCGCCGATGATCCGGATCGAGAGCCCCGGGCCGGGGAACGGCTGGCGCCAGACCATCCGCTCGGGCATGCCGAGCTCCTCGCCGACGCGCCGCACCTCGTCCTTGAACAGCAGCCGCAGCGGCTCGACGAGATCCATCTGCATGTCCTCCGGCAGGCCGCCGACGTTGTGATGCGACTTGATCTTGGCCGCGACGCCGTCGTCTCCGCCGGACTCGATCACGTCCGAGTAGAGCGTGCCCTGGACGAGGAAGCGGACGTCGCCGAGCTTGCCGGCCTCCTCCTCGAAGACGCGGATGAACTCCTCGCCCACGATCTTGCGCTTGGTCTCCGGGTCGCTGACGCCGGCGAGCTTCGTGAGGAATCGCTCCTCCGCGCGCACGTGCACGAGCGGCACGTGGAAGTGGCCGCCGAAGGTCTCGACGACCTGCTCCGCCTCGTTCTCGCGCATCAGGCCGTGGTCGACGAAGACGCAGGTCAGCTGGTCGCCCACCGCCTTGTAGACGAGCAGCGCGGCGACCGCGGAGTCGACGCCGCCGGAGAGACCGCAGATGACGCGCTCCGAGCCGACCTGGGCCCGGATCCGCTCGACCTGCTCCTCGATCACGGCCGCCGGCGTCCAGCTCGGCGGCGCCCCCGCGACCTCGTAGAGGAAGTTCTTCAGCATCTCCTGGCCGTCGGGCGTGTGGACGACCTCCGGGTGGAACTGGACGCCGTAGAGGCCCCTGCTCACGTCCTCGAAGGCGGCGATCGGCGTGCTCGGCGAGGAGGCGGTGACGCGTGCACCTGGCGGCGGCGCCGTGACCGAGTCGCGGTGGCTCATCCAGACCACCTGCTCGGGCGGCAGGTCGTGGAAGAGCGCCGACTCGCCGAGCTCGGCGTCGGCCTTGCCGTACTCCGAGACGTCGTTCGACTCGACGGTGCCGCCGAGGTCGCGCGCCATCAGCTGCATCCCGTAACAGATGCCGAGCGTCGGGATCCCGAGCTCGAGCACCTCGATGTCCATCTCCGGCGCGCCCTCTGCGTATACCGAGGCCGGGCCGCCGGAGAGGATGAGCGCCAGCGGGTTCTTCGCCCTGATCTGGTCGGCCGTGAGCCTGTGGCTGACGAGCTCCGAGTAGACGCGGGCCTCACGCACCCGCCGCGCGATCAGCTGGCTGTACTGGCCGCCGAAGTCGAGCACGAGGACGGGGCGCTCCTCCGGCGCCGGCGGGCGGCGCCGGGAAGCGTGAGGACCTCCGGCGCTGCTCAGCCACGCCGGTAGTTCGGTGCGTCCTTGGTGATCGTGACGTCGTGCGGATGGCTCTCGCGCAGGCCCGCGCCGGTGATCCGCACGAAGCGGCTCTCCGTCTTCAGCTGCTCGATCGTGGCGGCGCCGCAGTACCCCATCGCCTGCCGCAGGCCGCCCACGAGCTGGTAGACGATCGGCGCGATCGGCCCCTTGTAGGGGACCCGCCCCTCGATCCCCTCGGGCACGAGCTTGTCGACGTCCTCGACGTCGCCCTGGAAGTAGCGGTCCTTCGAGAACGAGCGGGCCTTCATCGCTCCCAGCGAGCCCATGCCGCGGTACTCCTTGAACCGCTCGCCCTGGACGAGGATCACGTCGCCGGGCGACTCGTCGGTGCCGGCGAGCATCGAGCCCAGCATCACGGTGTCGGCACCGGCGGCGATCGCCTTCGCGACGTCGCCGGACGAGGTGATGCCGCCGTCGGCGATGACCGGGATCCCGTGGCGGATCGCGACCTCGGCGACGTCGAAGACGGCCGTGACCTGCGGCACCCCGACGCCGGCGACGACGCGGGTGGTGCAGATTGATCCCAGGGCCCACTCCTGCCTTTAGACAATCCGCCCCGGCGTCGATCAGCGCCTCGGCCGCCTCGCCGGTGGCGATGTTGCCGGCGATCAGCTCGATGTCGAACTCGGACTTGATCCGGCGCACCATCTCGACGACGGCGCGCGAGTGGCCGTGCGCGGTGTCGACGACGATGACGTCGACCTCGGCCGCGACGAGGGCCGCAGCGCGCTCGAGCGCGTCCGTGCCGACGCCGACCGCGGCGCCGACCCGGAGCCGCCCGCGCTCGTCCTTCGTCGCGAGCGGGTAGCGCTCGCGCTTCTGGATGTCCTTGACCGTGATCAGGCCCTTCAGGTGCCCGGTGGCGTCGACGATCGGCAGCTTCTCGATCTTGTGGCGCCCGAGCAGGAGCTCCGCCTCGGCGAGCGTCGTCCCGACGGGTGCGGTGACGAGGTTCTCGCTCGTCATCAGCTCGCGCGTGCGCTGCTCGGGGCGGGCGCCGAAGCGGAGGTCGCGGTTCGTGAGGATGCCGACGAGGATGCCGTCGGAGCTCGTGATCGGCACGCCCGAGACCTTGTAGCGCGCCATCAGCTCGAGCGCGTCGGCGACGAGGTCGTCGGGGCCGAGGGTGACCGGCTCCACGATCATCCCGGCCTCGCTGCGCTTCACCTTGTCGATCTCGGCCACCTGGTGCTCGATCGCGAGGTTGCGGTGGATGATCCCGATCCCGCCCTCCCGTGCAAGGGCGATCGCGAGGCGCGATTCGGTGACCGTGTCCATCGCGGAGGAGACGATCGGGATCTCGAGCGCGATCGTCGGCGTCAGCCGCGTCGCGGTGGCGACGTCGTTCGGGAGCACCGCCGACTCGGCGGGGACGAGCAGCACGTCGTCGAAGGCGAGGCCTTCCTTGCCGAACTTGCCGTCGCGATCGAGCTCGAACTCCAAGAGTCAGTTGACTCTACCAACCGGGTCGGCGACCGGCTTCAGCCGGTCGTCCGGGCTAGCCCACCGGCTGGAGCTCGTCGACCTCGACGAGCGCCACGAGGCGCGCGGCCTCCTTGAGATCGAAGCGGCCGGCGCCGACCTCGAGCACGGACGCCGAGCCGGCCGCGACGGCGAGCCGCAGCGACTCCTCCGCCGTACGCTCCTCGGCCAGCGCCGCGAGCCAGCGGGCGAGGAAGACGTCGCCGGCGCCGAGGATCGAGACGGGCTCGAGCTGCGGCGCCCGTACCCGGTAGCGACGCGTCTGGCGCTCCTCCCGAACGAGCGCGAAGCAGCCCGTCTCCAGGGTGATGTGCACGTTGCGGGCGCCCATCTCGGCGATCCGGTCGAGTGCCATCACGAAATCGTCGTCGTCGTCCAGCTCCTGGCCCACGAGCTGCTCCGCCTCGTGCTGGTTCGGTGAGACGAGCCACGGCTCGGCCTCGATCCCCTTGCGCAGCGGCTCGCCCTCGGCGTCGAGCACGACCCGCGTGCCGAGCCTGGTCATCTCGCGCACGGCGTCGGCGTAGAAGCCCTCGTCGACGCCGCGGGGCAACGAGCCGGCGAAGACCACCGTCGACGCTCCTCGCGACAGGTAGCGGAGCTTGTCGAGCAGGATCTCGAGCTCGTCCCCGGAGACCTTGGGGCCCCACTCGTTGATCTCGGTGTAGGTGCCCGAGGTCGGATCGACCACGGCCGTCGACGTCCGCGACTCCTCCCGGATCCGGACGAAGTCGTTCAGGATCGCCTCCTCCGTCAGCTCCTCGACGATCCGCGTGCCCGTCCTCCCACCGGCGAGGCCGGTCGCCACGACCGGCACGTCGAGCCGCTTCAGGGCGCGCGCCACGTTGATCCCCTTGCCACCTGCCAGCACGAGCGCGCTGCTCGCGCGATGCCGGTGCCCGAGCTTGAAGATCGGGACGGTCAGCGACCGGTCGAGCGCGGCGTTGAGAGTGACGGTGACGATCACGGAACCTGCCCCTTCCTTGCTGTCGGTGAGGCTATGAGACGAGCCCGACGAGATGGTGGACCGTGCGGCGCGCGTACCACGCGACCTTCCCCGGAGCCCCGACGGCCGGGACCGAAGCGGCGGCGACGAGCGGTGCGCGCGCGATCAGCCTACCGTCCGCGAACACCTTCACCTCGCCCACTCTCTGGCCGCGCGTGACCGGGAGCGCCAGGGCCGAGCTGACGACGACGCGCTCGACGAGCGGGCGACCCACCCGCACGTTGCGAACGATCTCGCTCGGCGCCACGAGCTCGACCGGCGGCCTGCCGTAGCCCGTCTCGGCGCGCGCGTAGACCCGGTTCGCCACCGCCTTGACGGGGTGGTACTGCGCGAGACCCCAGGTCAGGAGCGCGGCGAGGTCGGTGTCGCGCTGTGCCTCGCTCGGCGAGCCGAGCACGGATGCCGTGATCCGGACACCGTTGCGCTCGGCCGCCGCCACCTGGGACCAGCCTGCGTCGTTGGTATGCCCCGTCTTCGCGCCGACGAGCGGCAGCTTCCCGATCAGCCCGTCGGTCGACGTCAGCGTCCTGCCGCCCGCGATGGTCGCCTGCGGCCTCGTCGACCACGTGCGGATGAACGGCTTGCGGAGCGCCGCCGAGAGCAGTGTCGTCACGTCGCGGGCGCTGGAGACATGGCCGGGCTGGTCGAGCCCGTGCGGGTTCTCGAAGTGCGTCGACGCGAGACCGAGCGACCGCGCCTTGGCATTCATCAGCCCCACGAACCGGGGCACCGAGCCTCTGCCGACGTGCACGGCCAGCGCCGTGGCGGCATCGTTTGCGCTCGGGACGAGGGTGGCGATCGCGAGGTCGCGCACGGTGAGCCGCTCGCCCACGCGGAGCCGCGCGCTCGACTCGCCGACCCCGGCCGCCTCGGGCGTCACCGTGACGACGTCGCCAAGGCGGGCGCGTTCGAGGGCGACGAGCACGGTCATGAGCTTCGTGATGCTGGCCGGTGCCCGCTGCACGTCGGGAGCCCGCACGGCCAGGATCACCGAATCAGGCCCTCCGCGCACGAGGTAGGCGGGCGCGGCCACCGGCGGAGGCGCCGCGGCTGCGGTGGCAGAGCACGCGACGAGCGCCGTCGCGGCCAGGGCAAGGAGGCCTCCACGCATCACGCCGGAGGGTAGACGACGGCTACCAGCCTGCAGCGGCCCAGATCTCGGCCGCCAGGCGGGCGGCCTCGCCGCCCGCCGCGGCGCGCCAGTCGTCCTCGGTGTCGCGGTAGGCGAAGATCACCGAGCGGGAGGCGTTGACGAGTGCGCTCGCGGGACCGCTCGTGAAGGCCCGTGCGACATCGGCGGGCGTCGCACCCTGCGCCCCGACGCCGGGGAGCAGGATGATCGCCTGCGGCATCGTCCGCCGGGCGTCGCCGATCAGCCGCGGCACCGTGGCGCCGACGACCGCGCCGACGCTCGACATGCCGCGCTCGCCGACGAGATCGGCGCCCCACTCGGCGACCAGGCCGGCAACGTGGCGCCAGACCGGAGTCCCGTCCGAGAGGACGGCGTCCTGGAGGTCGCGACCGCCGGCGTTCGAGGTACGGACGAGGCAGAAGATGCCGGCGCCGTGGTTGCGGCACGCGGAGAGGAAGGGATCCATCGAGTCGGATCCCAGGTACGGGTTGACGGTGAGAGCGTCGGCGAGCGCCGGCTCCGCACCACGGGGCTCGAGGAACGCGGCGGCGTAGGCGCGGGCCGTGGAGCCGATGTCGCCGCGCTTCGCATCCGCGATCACGAGGAGACCCGCCTCGGAGGCGTACCGCGAGACCGCCTCCAACGCCTGCCAGCCGTCACTCCCGAGCGCCTCGAAGAACGCGACCTGCGGCTTCACCGCGACGACGTACGGCGCCACGGCGTCGACGATCCCCTTGCAGAAGCGCTCGATCGCCGCGGCCGCGGCCGCCCGGCCGAGCAGGGCCTCGCCGCGCAGCTCGACGGGCAGGAGGTCGATCCGCGGGTCGAGCCCGACGACGAGCTGACTGCGCTTGCGCTCGACCGCCTCGGCCACCCGGTCGGGGAACGCAACGACCGCAGTCGGCTCGGCGTCCGGTCGGGTGCTCACGCCGCCAAGGCTACCCCGTTCGCCGCGGCGAGGATCGCGTCGCGATCGAGCGCCACGACGCGGAGCTCGGGCGACGGTCGCCGCAGGAAGCCTGCGATCAGGAGGAGCTCGTCCGCGGACGCCGCCTCGAGCGCCGCGGGGAGCCCTCTGCGCACGTCCGCCAGCCCGGCATCGACCTCGACGCTGCCTCCTCCCCCACGCGGGACGGTGCGGCGCGCAACGACACCTCCGGCGACGAAAACGGCCCTTGCCATCCCGTGCTCGAGCGCCGGCACGACGAGACAGGCCTGCAGGTCACGCAGTCGGTCGAGCTCGTCGATCCGCTCGACCACCTGCTCGAGCGCCGCGATGCGGTCGCGCAGCCGCGCGGCGTCCTCGAAGCGCAGCTGCGTCGCGAGCTGCCGCAGCCGCAGTCGCAGCCCGGGCAGGACGTCGCGGGGATCGTCGCCCTCGAACCCGTCGAGCGCCTGGGCCGCACGCCGGGCGAGCGAGCGCCCGGCGATCGGGCCGTGAGGGGTCGGCTCGGGCCCGCAGACCCAGCGGGCGCCGCGGCGACGCAGATAGACGTGGCGGTCAGGACGCGTCCCGCGCGCGTTCGCAGGCGGGCGGAGCTCGCGCAGGAGCCGCAGCTCGTCGAGTGCGGCCTCGAGCTCGCTGCCGCAGCGCTGCCATTCGACGTGCGCCAGCGCGCCCAGGGCGGCCTCGACGGCGGGCCTCTGCCGCTCGCCCGAGAAGTACGAGCGGAGCCGGGCCCGGAGGTCGCGGGCGCGACCGACGTACAGCACCTGTCCCCCGGTATCGCGGAAGAGGTAGGTGCCGGGCGTCGTCGGCGCACCCGCGACGAGCGAGCGCTTTGCGTGGAGGCGCCGGGCCCGTGGCGCGGACAGCTCGACGAGATCGGCGACCGTCTCGGCGCCCCGCTCCTGCGCGAGCCCGATCAGGGCGATCAGGATCTCCGCGGTGGCAGAGGCATCGGCGAGCGCCCGGTGACACGGCGCCACGGAGGTGCCGAAGAAGTGGGCCAGCGGCTGGAGGCCGAAGCGGCTCGTCCGCCCGCTCAGGAGGCGCCGGGCGAGCCAGACCGTGTCGACGACCGGCGCTGCCACCCGCCTGCCCGTGAGGCGCTCGACGGCGCGGTCGAGGAACCCCATGTCGAACCGGGCGTTGTGCGCGACGAGAACCGCGTCGCCGGCGAAGGCGAGAAACTGCCGCACCGCCAGGTCGGCCCCGGGTGCCCCGCGCACCTCGGCTGCACCGATCCCGGTGAGCGCGGTGATCGCCACGGGCAGCGGTACGCCGGGGTTGACGAGGGTTTCGAAGGTCGCGCCCGCCTCGAGCGCGTCGACCCGCTGGGCGCCGATCTCGACGATCCGCGAGCGGGCCGGCGAGAGACCGGTCGTCTCGAGGTCGAAGACGACGAACGTCGCGGTCTCGAGCGCCGTCCGCGCACCCGGCTGCGCGGCGAGCGCAACGGCGGCGCCGCGCCAGGCGAGCCGTGCGTCGCCCGAGACCACGTCGTCGAGCAGCGAGCGCGCGATCGCGGTCGGCGCCGACGCCAGGGCGAAGAGCGAACGGGCGGCCTCGCCTGCGGGGATCGGGCCGTGGCTCGCCTCGACGAGCTCCACGAGCCGGTCGGCTGCGTCGAAGGAGAGCTGCACCCGGCCATTCTACGCGAACAGGTGTTCGTGTCCAGGGGCAAAGAGAGAGGGCCCCGTCAGGGGCCCTCTCGCGTACCTCGGAGGAGGGCGCGTCAGCTAGTTGACGGCCTTCTTCAGCACGGAGCCGGCCGAGAACTTCGGCACGGTCGCCGCCTTGATCTGAACCTTCTCGCTCGGGTTGCGCGGGTTGACACCCATGCGAGCCGCACGATGGGTCGTGTGGAACTTGCCGAAACCCGTGAAGGTCACGGTGTCGCCCGCCTTGAGCGCACCCTCGACGGTGTCGAGGAATGCGTCCACGGCCGCGCCTGCATCGCGCTTGGACAGGCCGGTCTTGCCGGCCACTGCGTCTACGAACTCCTGCTTCGTCACTCCACTCCTCCTGCTAGATGGTCGTTGTCGGGACCGACGGAAACCCTAACACTCCGGTCGGTCGTTTCGGCTCAACCATGCGGATCCGAGGCTCCTTCCGAGCCGTTCGACGCGGTCGAACGCTCTGCCTGCGCCGGGCTACCCGTCCGGGGCGCGCCCGGCGAGGAGGTCGCTCGCGCGATAGAGGGAGCGGAGCCGCACCCCCAACCGGGCGAGGGCGTCGGCCCCACCTTCTTCACGGTCCACGACGCACACCGCGTGGCGGACGACGAGACCGGCATCCCGAAGCGCGGACACCGACTCGGCCAGAGCGCCACCGGACGTGACGACGTCCTCCAGAAGGCACACGAGATCCCCCCGGTCGAACGGGCCTTCGATCCGATTCGCTGTGCCGTATTCCTTGGTCTCACCGCGCACGATGATGAACGGCAGTTCGGACGCCATGGACGCCGAAGCGGCCAGGGCAACGGCTCCGAGAGCCGGTCCGGCGAATCTGACCGTCTCCGGCTCCACCTCGCGCGCGATCTCGGCGAGTCGCTCCCCGAGCGCGCGGAGGAGGTCGGGGCGCGTCTCGAACCGGTACTTGTCGAGGTACCAGCTGGAGCGCTTGCCGGACCGGAGCAGGAAGTCCCCCTCGAGCAGCGCGTGCTCGACGAGGAGACGCCCGAGGTCGTCGGTCACGCTGCTCGCGCCCCGGCGGCGATCTGCAGCAGGCGGTCGAGCTCGGGGGAGCCCGCGTCGAGGATCACGGAGGAGCCGTCCGCATACCCGATCGTGACGCCGGTCTGGACGCCGGTGCGGCGCCGGCCGAGAAACCACCAGACGAGCCCGCCGACGAGCGCGAGCAACAGCAGCCTACGCATCGGCCGTCCCTCTCTTCTTCTTGCCCGGCGACGTGCGCGCAGGCTCGTCGTCGAGCCGGCGGAGTGCCGTTCGCAGGTCGTAGACGACGAGGCCCGCGATCGGCTCGGCGACGGTGGTGGCAACCGCGAGACGGCCGCCTTCCGCCACGACGAACACGCTCGTCGCGCCGAGTGAGATCTCGATCCGGGAAACGTCGACGGAGGGCCGCACGTCTCCCGCTGCCGCGAGGAGCTCCGTGGCGACACGCGCCAGCTGCTCTCCGCGCTCGGGCGCACCGGAGGCCGCGAGCACGAAGCCCGACCCGCCGACGATCGCAACGTCCTCGATCTGGGACGAGAGGTGCATCAACTCGGCAAGTGCCTCGCTCGGCTCCACGACGAGACTCTACCTCGCTGGCGGCGACAGGCTCGGCCCGTCCTCACGGTTCGGTTGGCCGGTGTCAGGCCACGGCCGAACGCAACGACGCGACCCCTGCGCGGCGACGCACGGCCTCTGCGACGAGGAGACGCACCGTCGGCTCTGCCTGCTCGAGCGCTTCCGCCGATCTGTCGGCGTAGATCTCGACGAGCCAGCTTCCCCCGTCGGCCGGGGCTGCCGCCGCGAGCACGGCGGACATCCGGAACGCCTGCAGCAGGTCGGTCTCGCCCGGATCCGCGTCCGGATCGTCGACGGAGATGACGAAGCTGCCGCCCGCGCCGAGGATCCGTGCGGTCTCGGGATAGTCGTCGGTCGCGTAGGCGTCGGCCCCCGGGCCCGCCCCCTTCGACCACGTCTTGCCGGCCCGGAGATTGACCGTCCAGAAGGTCGCGAGCGTTCCGCTCCCGCCGGCCTCGAACGAGATCGAAGCGCGGGCGGCGTCGACGGCACCGCAGACGTGGGCGACGATGGCCTGGAGACGCTGAAACGGCCCGGCCGCCGACAGCTCGCCGTCGAGGGCATGGAGCGCCCGGCGCAGCAGCGCAGCGGGGTCGAGCGAGTCTCCGCCACGGCGGTGGCGACGCGGATGTGCGCTGCGGTCGACGACGCCGTCCCACACCGCGTCGTGGCTCGCGTCCGCGACGCAGACACGGTTGCGGCCGGTCCGCTTGGCGACGTACAGCGCATGATCTGCCGCACGCAGCAGGTCTGCAGGGCGGCCCGCCCCGAGCCCGATCGACGCCACACCGAACGAGGCGGAGACGACCGGCTCGGCGCCCGCTCGCAAGCCTGGTGATCGCCCGCTCCCCCGCCGCGTGTGCCTCCTCGGCGGTCCCGGGCGCAAGCAGGAGGCAGAACTCGTCGCCGCCCAGCCGGTAGACGGTCCGGCCTGCTCCCTCCTCCTCGGCGCACAGAGCCGCGGCGACCGCTGCGAGCGCCTGGTCGCCCCGGGCGTGACCGAGCGTGTCGTTCAGCTCCTTGAGGTTGTCGAGATCGCCGAGGAGCACCGCCACGTCGCCCCCGCTCTCGCGGGCCTCCCTGGCACAGAGCTCGAGCCGCTCCTCGAGGGCGCGGCGGTTGCCGACGCCGGTGAGCGGGTCCTTGAACGCGAGGTCGGCCATTCTCGCGTAGAGCTCGGTCCGACCGACGGCCGCGGCGATCTGCCCGGCGATCGTCTCGAGGAAACGGATATCGCGCGGGCCGAAGGAGGGGAGGCCCTCACCGCGGGCCGCCCAGAGCTCACCCCAGGCCGACCCGCCGAGCATGATC
Organism: uncultured Thermoleophilia bacterium; assembly: GCA_963792455.1. Classification (GTDB taxonomy): domain Bacteria; phylum Actinomycetota; class Thermoleophilia; order Gaiellales; family Gaiellaceae; genus Gaiella. The sequence goes on along the minus strand of CAWBWA010000010.1, from coordinate 98,063 downwards.
GGCACGGCCACACAGGTGTGCTTACCGACCTGGCGCAGCAGCTCGGCCTCGGCCTCGAACGCATCCGGGTCGTCGAGCGAGGTCGTGTACGACCGCCCCTCGACGAGCAGCACCCGGAGTGCGTCGTCGTGCTCGAGCGTGTACGTCTCGTCGGCCGGGCGCCGTTCCTCCCATGCCGCGAGGTCACCGGTGTTCACGATGACCCGGAGCACGCGAGTGTCGGCCTCCCACCGGGAGACAGAGAGCGTGTCGGCGCCGACCGAGCGGCGTGCTTCTTCGGCGGCGAACTCGACGAGATCGTCGAGCTCCTCGACGGCAGCGACGGCCGAGGCGATCGTGATCAGCGCGTGCAGCTCGCGCTCGAGCCTGCGAGCATCACCGTCGCTCTCGGGCGGCGCCAGCAGTTCGGCGAGATCGGCCTCGACCGCGCCGGGCTCGACGGACCCGTCGGCGCGCAGGCAGCCGAGAAGCGCAGCGACCACCGTGGGGTCGAACTGCGTCCCGGCGCACCGCTCGAGCTCGGCGACGGCCCGGTCGACCGGCAGCGCCCGTCGGTAGGGGCGGTCGGACACGAGGGCGTTGAACGCATCGCACGCGAGCACGATGCGCGAGGCGAGCGGGATCTCGTCGCCCGCGAGGCCGTCGGGATAGCCGCTCCCGTCCCAGCGCTCGTGCTCGTGCCGCACCGTTTTCGCGACGTTGCCGAGGCCCGGCAGCGGGAGCAGGATCCGCTCGCCGATGATCGGGTGCTCGCGCATCAGGGCCCACTCGGCGGCGTCGAGCGGCCCTGGCTTGTGCAGGATCGAGTCCGGGATGCCGATCTTCCCGACATCGTGGAGCAGCGCGCCGGCCTCGACCTCGGCGAGCGACTTGCCGCCCAGCCCGAGCGCACGTCCGACGGCAACCGAGAGGTCCCGAACGGTGTCGGAGTGCTCGCCCGTGTAGCCGTCACGGGCGCTGAGAGCCACCGCGAGGGAGCGAACGACGGCCCCGTAGGCCTCGGCTGCGCGGCTGCGCTCCTCACTGATCCCGGCGAGCGCCACGACGAGTGCCTGCTCCCCTTCGAAGAGGCCGCGGGCAGCATCGAGCGCCTCCCGGCGGAGATCGTCGAGCAGGCGTGGATCGGGCATCCCCCAGTGATCGGCACCGGAGGGGGCGGGGATTAGGGTCGCGGCAGCGCGGCCGCCAAGGCGACAGCGGCCCTCGCCCGGTGCGAGTTGGCCGTCTTCCAGGCGTCGCCGAGCTCGGCGACCGTCAGCTCCTCACCCTCGGGAACGAAGATCGGGTCGTAGCCGAATCCTCCCGTGCCACGGCGACCTGTCGCGATCGTCCCGGCAAGCGTGCCCTCGGCCACGACGTCCTCGCCTTCGGGGCCGATCGCGACGATCACGCAGACGTACCGCGCCCGCCGATCGGGCACCCCCGCGAGCTCGTCGAGCAGGCGAGCGACGCCGTCCTCCGCCCAGCGGGCCGACGCCAGGCCGGGCCGACCTCCGAGGCCCGCGGCCTCGATGCCGGAGTCCTCGCCGATCACCCACGCGTCGGCGGGGGTGCCGGCGCGTCCGTGCACGGCCTTGCCACGGGCGTTCTCGGCATACGTCGTGCCGGTCTCCGCCGGAAATGCCCGATCGTCGACCAGCTCGATCTCCCAGTCCGGCAGGGCGCGGCACAGCTCGATGAGCTTGTGCGGGTTCCCGGAGGCGAGTCGGGCTCTCACTCGCGCGGTGCTTCGGCGGCCGCGCGCTGCGCGGTCGCGAGCTCTTCGATCCCGCCGGCGGCGAGGTCCAGCAGCTCGTCGAGCTCGTCGCGCGTGAACGGGTCCCGCTCGGCCGTTGCCTGTACCTCCACGAGCCGCCCGTCGGCCGTCATGACGACGTTCATGTCCGTGTCGGCCTGGGAGTCCTCCGGGTAGTCGAGGTCGAGCACGGCGACGCCGTCGACGACGCCGACCGAGACCGCTGCCACCGAGTGCGGCAACGCCTTCGACAGCCCCATCCGGTCGAGCGCGCGGTAGGCGGCCACGTAGGCGCCGGTGATCGCGGCGCAGCGCGTGCCACCGTCGGCCTGGAGCACGTCGCAGTCGAGCCAGAGCGTGCGCTCGCCGAGCGCCTCGAAGTCGCAGACCGCACGCAGGGCACGGCCGATCAGCCGCTGGATCTCGACCGTACGGCCGTCCGGCCGGCCACGGGTGACGCCGCGCTGCGAGCGCTCTCCCGTGGCGGCGGGCAACATCGAGTACTCGGCCGTCATCCAGCCGCGCCCCTTGCCGCGCAGCCAGCGCGGGATCTCCTCCTCGACCATCGCCGTGCAGAGCACCCGCGTCTTGCCCTGCGACCACAGCACCGAGCCGTGCGGCTGCTCCAGGAAGTCGGGCAGGATGTCGAGCGCGCGGAGCTCGTTTGGGCGGCGGCCGTCGTGCCTCATGCCAGCCGCTCCAGCCCGGACGACAGGCTGAAGCCTGTCGCCGGCGCGGCGACCGGCTTCAGCCGGTCGTCCGGGCTCACGAGCTCATCGCCTCCGTGCGAGAGGGCCGGTGGAACGCGTCTCTCCAACGATGTCGGAGCCGCCGGCAGCGGCGCCTCGACCGACTCGCCACCACCAGGGGATGACGCAGGGCGTCTCATGCGGCCACGCTCTCCAGGTCGGCCACGGTCACGTGCTCGACGTCCGCGATCGGCAGCTGCAGGAAGCGGCTGCCCATCTCGCGGAACGCGTCGGGATCGCCGGTGGTCAGGAAGCGGTAGGTGCCTTCGCGGGCGGTGTCGTTCTCGATCGCCTTGCGGGCGAGCGTCTCGGACACCTCGCGCGCGGTCTCGTCGGCGGAGAAGACGAGCGTCACGTCGCGACCGAACACGCGCTGCAGGATCGGGCGGATCAGCGGGTAGTGCGTGCAGCCGAGGACGACGGTGTCGACGCCCGCCAGCTTGAGCGGCGCGGCGGCCTCGCGGACGGCGGCGACCGTGGCCTCGCCGAACGGGTCGTCGCCCTCGATCAGCGGCACGAGCCTCGGGCACGCGACGGGCACGACGGTGACGCCGGCGTCGAGCGTCCAGATCAGCGCCTCGTAGCGGCCGCTCGCCACGGTCGCCTCGGTCGCGAGCAGGCCGACGCGCCGGTTGCGGGTCGCGCGCACGGCCGCGTGGGCCTCGGGCTGGATGACGCCGAGCACCGGGACGGACAGCGCCCGCTGCAGGTCCGGCAGCGCCGCCGCGGTGGCCGAGTTGCAGGCGGCGACGACGAGCTTGACGCCCTGGCCCTCGAGGTAGCGGGCGATCTCGCCGGCGAAGCGGCGAATCTCCTCGAGCGGTCGCGGCCCGTACGGCAGGCGCGCCCCGTCGCCGAGGTAGACGAAGTCCTCGTGCGGCATCGTCACCAGGCACTCGTGGAGGACGGTGAGCCCACCGGCACCGGAGTCGAACACGCCGATCGGGCGGACATCCACGGGCGGGAGTGTAGAGGCCGCCGGTCGTCGCGGGAGGGACAGGGCGCTCCGCTCCATTCACTCCCACGAAACGAACCACAAAGAGATGAAACCCCTCCCCGATCGCGATATGGTGACGAGGTCACGACTGGTCGGAGGGGGACGACGTGCTCGCGAGGGTGTCCGGGACGAAAGCAGCCGCTGCACGCGGCTCCGTGGTGTGCCGCTGCTCGCCGATGCGTTGCTCGCCCTCGGCTCTCCGATTCTCGACCGACAGTCGCCACGCGCCCGGAGTCAACGTCCTCGCGTGGCCCCGACCTTCGTCATCACACGTTCCAATCACAGGGGGGAAGAACCATGCGTAAACCCACAGCGCGCCTGCTTGCACCACTCGTCGTGGCGCTCGCGGCGTTGGCCGTGCTCGTGGCGGCCGGCGCGGGACCGGCGTCCACCAGTCAGGCCTCGCAGTCCGCGAAGAAAGCGGACAACAGCTCCGTGATCTTCTTCGCAGCCGACGGCCTACGCCAGGACCTGGTCGAGTCGTGGGCGGCCAAGAAGAGCCTGCCGACGTTCGCCGACCTGCTGGCGCGCGGCGTCGCCGCGAATGACGGAGGTCTGCTGACGCAGGCGCCGCCGAACACGGGTGCTGGCTGGTACAGCCTTGCGACCGGAGCGTGGCCCGGCGTTCACGGCTCGACCAACAACACGTTCTCGATCAACGGCCAGTTCGCCACTCGCAAGGCCGCGTTCGACGCGGGCGTGCTCCAGGCCGAGACGATCGCCCAGTCGGCCGAACGCGGCGGCAAGAAGGTCGCGCAGATCGAGTGGGCGGGCGGCCGCGTCGGCGCCATCAACGGCCCCACCGTCGATTACCGCGGCTTCTACTCCGGCCGCGGCGTGGCGACGAACTACATCAGCCCCACCGACGACGCCGCTTTCACGGCCTCGTTCGGCCTCCAGTTCGACCATCCGGCGGGCTTTGCCGGGCAGCCGGCGTTTCCCGCCGCCGCCCCCGCTCCCGCCGCCGGCTGGGTGAACGTGCCCCGCTCGTACAGCCCTGCGCAGGAGATGCGCCTGCGTGTTCTCGACTTCGGCACGGACAAGTACGGCCTCAACGCCTACCTGTTCGACTCGAAGAACGACCGCGCCGTCAAGTACGACAAGGTGCTGTTCTCGCCGACGAAGGACGGCGCCGCCAAGGTCGCGACACTCGGTGCCGGCCAATGGGCCGACGTGAAGGTGGCGATCGTCGGCGGCGCACTCGCCGGGAAGACCGGCGGCCTGCTCATCAAGGTCGAGACGCTGACGCCGGACCTGAGCAAGGTCCGCCTCTTCCACACGTCCGTTACCCGGGCGAACGCGACGTGGCCGGGCTGGGTTGCGCCGACGGGCTTCGCGGGCGACTTCGAGGAGTACGTGGCCCAGAAGTTCCCGACTTCGACGGCGGCGGACTTCGCCGTCCTCGAGGCCGGCATCGTCAGCGAGGAGACCTACGTCGAGCAGGGGATGTACTGGGAGACCGGGCACCACCCGCTGATCAAGTACATCCTCGAGAGCTACAAGCCGGATCTCGCGATGATCGGGTACCCGGTGACGGACGAGTTCCAGCACCAGTTCCTCGGGCTGATCACGCCGAAGCTCCCGAACGGAGCACCCAACCCGGCGTACGACGACGTCCAGGTGAACGGAACGCCCGACGGGCGCGTCGCGGAGCGCACGGCCTTCATCAGGGGCGCGTACCAGGCAGCCGACAAGACGCTCGCCCTCGTCCAGAAGCTGATGCCGAAGGAGTCCTCGACGTTCGTCGCCTCGGACCACGGCTTTGCGCCGCAGTTCGCCGCGATCGACGCGAGCAAGGTGCTCGTCGACCTCGGCCTGCTCTCGAAGCCGCAGACGTCGAACTGCAGGGTCGCCACCGGTGAGACGATCGGCAAGGCGAAGGCCTGCTGGGCCGGCGGAACGGTCCAGATCTACCTCAACCTCGTGGGCCGCGACGCGGCCGGCGGCGGGCTCCAGCAGGTGCCGGCGGCGCAGGAGGCGACGACGGTCGCAGCGATCAAGGCGGCGTTCCTCGCGCTCGCGGATCCGAACGACTGGACCGGCGACGCGACGCCCGAAGGCTGGAAGACGATCGACCGTGCGTTCACGAAGGCCGAGGCGCGGTACATCCCGAACGGTGCCGGCTCCACGGCCGACATGGCGCACCCGACCCGGACCGGCGATCTCGTCGTCTTCTCGTACCCGCCGTACCAGTTCGACGCGGCGACCCCGGGCACGCTGGTCGCCCGGTCGGCCTTCTTCGGCCAGCACGGGTACGTGCCGGATGTCCAGAACCTCGCGGCGAGCGTGAACATGCGGGCCACGTTCATCGCGGGCGGCGAGGCGATCAACCCGTCCGGGAAGGTGAGCGGGGTGCGCACGATCGACCTCGCACCCACGATCGCCTATCTCATGGGCGTCCCGGAACCGCAGCACTCGCAGGGCGTGGTGCGCCTCGACCTGCTCGACGGTGGCTGGTCACGCACCCTCGTGCCGGTGATCGGCCTGACCGACTTCCACGGGCAGCTCGACCCGACCACCGCCCCGAACGACGGCTTCAACGTGTCCGTCGGCGGCGCCCCGCAGCTTGCGACGCTGTTCGGCGAGGAGGCAGCGCAACTGCCCACCGCGTCGTACCTGTTCGCTTCGGGTGACAACGTCGGAGCCTCGCCGGCGAACTCCGGCCTGCTGGAGGACATGCCCGCGATCGACGTCGAGAACGCATGGGGCCTCAACGCCACCTCGTACGGCAACCACGAGTTCGACTACGGCGTCGAGAGGCTGTTGCGGCACCAGGCGCGGGCGAAGTTCCCGTTCCTCGGTGCGAACATCGTCGACGCGTCGACGGGTAAGAACCCTGCCTGGGTCGAGGGAACCCGCATCTTCAGCCGCGGCAAGCTGAAGATCGGCGTGATCGGCATCGAGCTGGAGAACACGCCCGAGCTCGTCAAGGCGGGTGCGACGGCCGGCCTCAAGTTCCTGCCGGCCATCGACACGATCAGGACCGAGTCCGCGACGCTTCGCTCGCTCGGGGTTCAGACCCAGATCGTCCTGATTCACGAGGGCACCGCGAACGGCACCAACGCCGTCGACGGCGCCGCGCCGATCCCGTGGGACGGCCCGATCGTGACGATCGCCGAGGCCCTCCAGGACACGTCGGTGGACGTGATCCTGGCCGGGCACACCCACCGTGTCTCCAACGTGATGGTCGGTGACATCCTGGTGGCCGAGGGACTGAACGCGGGAGCCAGCTACTCGGTCGTGCAGATGGTCGTCAACGCGAACGACGTCGAGTGGGCCGGTGCAGCGACACGCGTCGCCAAGAACCTCGGCGTCGCCAAGCGCCCCGACGTGCAGGCGATCGTCGACGACGCCAACGCAAAGACGGCCGTGCTGCGCAACAAGGTGATCGGCACGCAGTCGATCGACATCAAGCGGGCGCCGTCGCGCCTGTTCGAGTCGGCGATGGGGAACATGGTCGCCGACTCGATGCGGTTGAAGTACCCGGGCGTCGATGCGGCGATCACGAACTCGGGTGGCCTGCGGGCCGACCTCCTGCTCACACCGCCGACGGCGGGCGAGCAGCCGGGTGAGATCACCTGGGGCGAGATGTTCGCGGTGCTCCCGTTCGGCAACCGCTCCGTGATCGAGACGCTGACGGGCGCGCAGCTCGAGCAGGCGTTCCTGAACGGCTTCTCGCCGAAGTGCAACGTCGCGATCGCGACGGGACGCTTCCCGCAGATCTCGGGGCTGAAGGTGCAGTACCACTGCAACGGCCTGGTGGCCGTGATCGACGGCATGTGGAAGGCGCCGAACGGCGTCGGCGGCACGCTGACCCCGATCGGCCCGGCCGACTCCGTCCGCTTCGTCACCAACGACTTCATGTACACGGGTGGCGACGGCTACACGGTGTTCACGCAGGGGACGAACGTCCTCCAGCCGGGCGACGGCCTGCTGGAGGTCGCGATCGACTACGTGGACGCGAACTCGCCGCCCGGCGTCGCTCCGGTGGTCGACGGCCGGATCGTCGGCCCGTAACCGAGCACACGAGAGGGGGGAGGCCGCGCGCCGGCCTCCCCCCTCGAACGTCCACCGAGCGCGACGCGGCGTCCTCTATCGTCCGTCCATGCCTGCGACCGTTCGCCTCGGGACGTGCAGCTGGGCCGACGAAGGGCTTCTCAAGGTGTGGTATCCGCGCGGGGTGTCGACGGCCGCAGCGCGACTGCGCTACTACGCGGAGCGGTTCGACGTGGTCGAGGTCGACTCCCCGTTCTACGCGCTGCCCGACCCGGACGTGACCCGGCGTTGGGCAGAGCGCACGCCGGATCACTTCACCTTCCACGTCAAGGCCGGCGCGGCGATGACCTTCCACGAGGGCGAGCCGACCGACGCGGCGTTCGCGGCCTTCCGTGCGCTCTGTCGAGCCGCTCGAGCTCTCGGGCAAGCTTCGCGGCGTCCTGCTCCAGTACCACCCGCGCTTCGTCAAGTCCAAGGCGGCCAAGCAGGAGCTCGCCCGCGCTCGCGGCCGGCTCGAGCCGCTCGTGCCGCTGATCGAGTTCCGCCACCGCTCCTGGATGGAGCCGGACGAGCGCTCGGACACGCTCGGGTTTCTGGAGGAGCAGGGGCTCGCCTACGTCTCGGTCGACGCTCCGCTGACGCGGGCCACGAACGTCGCGCCCCGGGTGGCGGCGGCAACGCACCCGGTATCGGTGATCCGCTTCCACGGCCGCAATGCGCAGACGTGGAACATTCGCGGCGGGAGCGCCGCCGATCGCTTCGACTGGATGTACGCCGCCGAGGAGCTGGCCGAGTGGGTCGAGCCGACACGCCGGCTGGCGGAGCAGGCGGACGAGGTGTACGCCCTGTTCAACAACAACCGCGACGACTTCGCGCCGCGGAGCGCGGTGATCTTCCGCGGGTCTGCTCGACGAGGCCGGGATCGCCGCGACCGGTGGGACTCGACCTGCCGCCGGCCGAGCTGACGCTGTTCTGATCGGTCGACGTCCGGTATCGCCCGAGCCTCGGGGATGCACCCCACGCGAGCCCGGACGACAGGCTGAAGCCTGTCGCCGCGCGCTAGGCTCGCGTGATGCGCGTGCTCTCGATCGTCCACGAGCCCACCTCGACGGGTGGCGGCGGGTTGTTCGAGGACGTCGTCGAGCAGCGCGGCTACCGGCTGGAGCGGGTCAGCATCGCCCACGACGCCTCCGCGCTCGACGCTTCGCGGCACTACGACGCGATCATGGTCTTCGGCGGGGCGATGCATCCAGACCAGGACGGCGAGCACCCGTGGCTGGCCGACGAGGCCGACTTCATCCGCGAGGCGATCGACCACGAGGTGCCGCTGTTCGGCGTCTGCCTCGGGGCGCAGCTGATCGCCCGTGCCGTCGGCGCGCGCATCGGCCCCGCGACGACGGCAGAGGTCGGCTGGCACGCCGTCCACGTGAACGACGCCGGCCGGGCCGACCCGGTGCTCGGCGTGCTGCCCGGGCGCATCGACGCGTTCCAGTGGCACTACTACGGCTTCGAGCTGCCGCCGGGCGCCGAGCTGCTCGCCGACAACGACGCGGCCCGCCAGGGCTACCGGCTCGGAGAGCGCACCTGGGGCGTCCAGTTCCATCCCGAGGTGACGCGCCACATGCTCGACTTCTGGTTCGTGGAGGGGGAGGCCGAGCTGCCGGACGCCGCCGCCGTCCGCGCCGAGACGGACGCGTTCCTCGGCACCTGGAACGAGCACGGCCGGCGGCTGTGCAACGCATTCCTCGATTTCGCCGCGGGCTGAGCCGGGGCTACTCGATCGGCAGCTCCGGGCTCGCGGACCACTCGTGCCACGAGCCTGCGTAGTTCCGCGCCCGGTAGCCCGCGGCCTCGAACAGGCGCACGGCCATCGCCGAGCGGCTGCCGGAGTGGCAGTACACGATTACCTCGGCGCCCTTGGGCGCGCCGACGTACTCCCGTATCGTCTCCCCGTCCGGCAGCTGCAGCAGCACCTGCAGGTCGATGTGCCGCGCCCCGGGGACGTGCCCGTGCCTGACGTCGCAGGGATAGCCACCCTGCCCGCTGAACTCGACGTGCGATCGCACGTCGACGAGGACGAGACCCTCCTCACCCAGGCGTCGCTCGAGCTCATCCCGTGTGACGTCGTTCACTTGCACCTCACAGTCGTGCCACGACGGCGATCTCGGCGGCCACGGAAGGCCGCTCGGCGAGCCGGGTGAGCCATGCATCCAGATGGGCATACGGGGCGAGCGAGACCCCGAGCAGGTCGCGAGCGCGGATCACCCAGGGCACGTACGCCACGTCTGCGAGGCCGAACGCCGCGCCCGTCAGATAGCGTGTTCCGGCGAGCGTCGCGTCGAGGGCCGCGAGCGCGTCCGCGAACGCGGCAGCCGCTCCCTCCTGGCCACGCCGGAGGGCGTAGTACGGGCGCGTGAAGTCGTCGTAGCGGAAGATCGGCGAGGCGTGCCGCCGCCCGTGCACCCGGATCCGAGGGTAGAAGCGGTGGCTCGGGGTAGCGCTCCTCGAGGAACTCGTTGATCACGGCGGACTCCGGCAGCGCCCAGCCCTCCTCGTCGAGCACCGGGACCCGGCCGACGGGATTCAGCTCGTAGAGCCACGCGGGACGATCGTCGAGATCGATCACGACCGTCTCGTACGGGACATCCTTCTCGGCCAGCGCGATCCGGACGCGGGCGCAGTACGGGCAGCGGGGCGCGTCGATCAGGCGCAGCGTCAACGGTCGATCCTGAAGGCGGCGACGTCCTCGGGCGCGTCGGCCCAGCCGTGCTCGGCACCCGAGAGGCCGAGAGCGCCGGCGAGGCCGGCCAGCAGATCGCGGGCCGGCGGCAGGTCGGCCGGGACACCGGCCACCGGGGTGGCGGTCCGCACGGACGCCTGCGAGGCACCCGTGTAGCGCTCGATCACGACCGGGTTCGCGTGCAGCGCCACGACCTCTCCCGGAGGGAGCGGGCCGTGGAACTCGGGCACCGATGCGTATTCGTCGACGATCCCCCCGCGATCGAACAGGATCATCCGGGCCAGCGCCTCCTCCTCGACCCCGACGGAGATCACCACCAGCCCTGTTCTCGACGAGATCTCCTTCGCGAGCCGCCGCAGCATCGCAGGATCCCGGTCGCAGACGTCGTCGTAGACCGTGACGTACCCGCCCCGCGGCTGGGTCACGATCGAGCCGGCCGACCGCCCCGGCAGCCGGGGCACGTACATCTCGACGGCCGTGAGGATCACGTCGACGTCGTCCGTCTGGGCGTGGATCGAGCCGAACGATTCGGGCGTCACGGTCTCGCCGAGCCGCTCTGCGAGCGCCGCCACCGGTGCAGCGAGCACGAGCACCTCGTCGCGGAAGCCCCAGCGCGCGTACGCGGCCCGGGCGGCCGTGTTCGACGCCGTCACCTCGAGGTCGACCGTGTCCACCCCGTCGGCGAGAAACCGGGCGGCGACAGCTCGGGTCAACGCCTCGGCCACCCCCCCGCGGCGGGCGGGCGGCGTCACGTAGAGGTCGGTGATGCGCCCGACCCGCGGGCCGCGACGGCGGGCCAGAGCCATTCCCACCGCGACACCGTCGCGCTCGGCGACCCAGCCGAGCCCGGATTCCACGATCGCTCGGATCTCGGCCAGCTCCGTCGCGACGTCCACCTCCTCGTGCGCCGGCGGCGGCACCTCGGTCTCGAACGCGCGCCACAACTCCTCGAGCACGGCGAGGTCGTCGAGCGTGGCGCTGCGCACGGTCATCCGTGCAGCCTCGCTCCCGCGAGCAGCATGTGACAGGCGATGTTGCGCCACGACCCGAATCGATCTCCCACCTCGCGTACCTCCGTCTCGTCGAGTTCTCTGCCGGAACCGTAGAAGAAGGACACCGCCTTGCGCACGCCGAGGTCGCCGGCCGGCCAGGCGTCGGGGCGACCGAGCGCCCGGGCGAGGAACCAGTCCGCCGTCCAGCGGCCGAGGCCCCGCTGCGCGGTGAGCGCCTCGATGACCTCCGCATCGGGCAGCTGGGCGAGCCCGTCGAGGTCGAGGTCGCCGCGGGCGAGGCCCGCCACGTACTCGGCCTTCCGGGTCGAGAAGCCGACCTCGCGGATCGCGCTCTCGGGCGCCTGGGCGATCCGCTCCCGTGACGGGAAGGCCCAGGCCACCTCGTGCCGGATCCCGAAGCGCTCGATCAGGCGGGAGCGAACCGCGAAGGCGGAGTGGAGCGAGACCTGCTGCGCGGTGATCGAGGTGACGAGCATCTCCCAGTGGTCAGGAACGAGGGGCGGCCGGTAGCCCGCGAGCGGCTCCCGCAGCGCCGCGAGGACTGGCTCGGCAGCGGCCCAGGCCCAGAATGCTCCGAGATCGAGTGGAGCACCGAGGAGCCATGACACCTGGCGGGCGACCTCGTCGTCGTACGGCTCGATCCGGACGCCCCCGGACGCCGCTTCGATGCGCACCTCGCGGCCGGCGACGACGCGGTGCAACCCGCCCTCGTGCCACAGGTTCGCGCGGTCGGCGCCGTAGGAGCGGAAGCGCTCGGTCGAGGCGAGGAAATCGTAGGGCTGCGGGAGGGCGACGAGGGCGATGGGGCGATGCTAGCGGCAACCCCGGTGTCCGGCTGAAGCCGGACACCGTCTAGCCCTTGACGCCGCCGCGGGTGAGGCCGGAGACGAGGTACCGCTGCGCGAAGAGGAACACGAGCACGGCCGGGATCGTGACGAGCATCGCTCCGGCGGTGAGCTTCTCCCACGCCTGGTCGAACTGGTAGACGTACGTCCGCAGGCCGACCGGGAGCGTGTACTTCTCGGGCGACAGCAGGATGATGTTCGCGAACGCGACCTCGTTCCAGGCGGTGATGAACGTGTAGAAGCAGGTCACCGCGAGGCCCGGTGTCGAGAGGGGCAGCACGATCCGGTAGAACGTCCCGAACGGCGTCAGCCCGTCGATCCGCGCCGCCTCCTCGAGCGCGATCGGGATCGTGTCGAAGTAGCCCTTCAGCATCCAGGTGCAGAACGGGACCGCCACCGTCGAGTAGGCGAGCAGCAGCCCGAGCTGCTGGTTGATCAGACCGAGGTTCGTGATGATCTGGTAGATCGGCACGATGATGATCGCGGCCGGGAACATCTGCGTGACGAGGAACGAGTTGAGCGCCGGCCGGTAGCCGGGGAAGCGGTAGCGCGAGAGCGCGTAGCCTGCCGTCGCGGAGAGGAAGACGCCGACGATCGTGGTCAGGATCGCGATCACGATCGAGTTCCCGAACCAGGTCAGGAACTCGTAGTCGTTGGCGGTGATCACCTCCCGGTAGTTCGACAGCGTCCAGTCGTCCGGGAGGATGTTGAGCGTGACGCTGCTGATGATCTCTTCCCGCGGCTTGAACGAGGAGATCGCGATCCAGAAGACCGGGAAGATGGCGATGATCGTGGCGGCGATCAGGCTGCCGTGGAGGACGACCGACATGTACCACGGCCGGACGCGCCGGCGTCCACGTCGCGACGGTGCCTTCCGCGTCGCGGCGAGCATCTGCGGGGTGAGAACCTCCTCGCCGCCGAGACCGGTGGTGTCGGCGGCATCCCGGCGCTGCTCATGACCAGGTCTCCTCGCCCATGCGCTTGACCGTGTACTTGTAGAACTGGGTGAACACGAGCAGGATCGAGAGGATGATCACGCCGTACGCCGTGGCGACGCCGTACAGCTTGAAGTCGAAGGCATTCGAGTACGCGTAGGTCGCGAGGATCTGCGTCGAGGTGCCGGGCCCGCCTCCGGTGATCAGGTAGATGACGTTGAACATGTTGAACGTCCAGATCAGGCCGAGCAGGATCACCGTGGCGGCGACGGGACGGAGGCCGGGCAACGTCACCGACCAGAAGCGCTGCCAGGCATTCGCGCCGTCCACGGCGGCGGCGTCGAGCAGGTCGGAGTCGATCGCCTGCAGGCCGCCGAGCAGCGCCACCATCATGAACGGCACGCCGAGCCAGACGTTCGCGGTGATCACCGCGAACTTGGCCCACGTCGGGTCGCCGAGGAAGGCAGGTGGGCTCTCCCAGCCGAGCTTGACGAGGAGCTGGTCGAAGAACCCGTACGGGTTGTTGTACATGAAGCGCCAGGCAAAGGCCGAGATGAACGACGGCACCGCCCACGGCACGAGCAGCAGCATCCGGTAGGTACCGCGGAACTTGAGCGTCCGGTTCAGCGCGAGCGCGAGCGCGAGCCCGATCGTGAAGTGGAAGAAGACGTTGACGAACGTCCACACGGCCGTGAAGCCGAGGACGTCACGGAACTCCTGGCTCCTGAGGACGTTCGTGTAGTTCTCGAGCCCGATCCACTCGTAGGTCGAGGGCAGAAGCGGGTTGAGCGCGTTGTACTGGTCCGCGTTCGTGAAGCTGAAGTAGATGCCCTTCCCGAGCGGGTAGAAGACGAGCAGCGCCATCACGATGAAGACGGGCGTCAGCATCGCGTACGCGAACCACCAGCGGCCGAAGTTGCGCCGGAAACGCTCCCGGAACGACGGATCTCCCCGCTTCCGGCCCGTCTGGGCGCCGGAGGCGGGGAGACTCTGATCCGTCGTGGTCATCGTGAGACGACCTTACATCGTTGGTTCAGTCCTGACTACTTGCCTACTTGACCACGACCGTGTAGTCCGGGAACAGCTTCAGCTTCCAGGACTTCGCGGTACCGAGCATTCCGACCCTGGCCGTCACCGAGCCGTTGAGGACCTTCTGCACGTTCGGGCCGAAGTCCGAGTAGATCTGGCCGCCCTGCGGGATCACGGGGCGGGCCGTAGCGACCTTCATCTGCGGCAGGAACGCCGTGATGAGCCGGTTGGACTTGACCGCGTCGAGCTTGTACGACGAGGCACGCGACGGGAGGAGGTTGTTGTTCTTCGCCCAGGCCGCCTGCGCGGGGCCCGAGGTCAGGTACGACATCAGCTTGTACGCAGCATCGGCGTTCTTCGTGCTCTTCGAGATCACGAAGCCGTTGCCGCCGACCGGCGAGCCCTGGCCGCCCGGGCCCTTCGGGATCACGAGGACGCCGAGGTTGGACGAGGACTTGAAGGCCGGGCCCTGCAGGATGTCCGCCGTCGACCAGGGGCCGTTGACGATCATCGCGACCTTGCCGTTCTTGAACGCCGTCTGGGCGTTGCCGTAGTCGTTCGAGAAGTCCTTGTTCGGGAACGCGCACTTGGACGAGAACAGGTTCTTGTACGCCTGCATGCCCGCGGTCGACTTCGTGTTACCGACGAGGATCTGCTTGGAGGCCGGGACGACGAGCCCGCCGCCGTAGCCCCAGACCCACGGCTGCACCCAGTACGAGTCGGCTCGCAGGAAGATGCCCGCGCCCTTGGGGAACTTCTGGCAGAACGACTGCAGGGCCGGAAGCGTCGCCGGCAGCTGCGTGTTCTTGATGCCGGCCGACTTGAAGAGCGCCTTGTTGTAGAAGATCGTCAGCGCGTCCGGTGCCTGCGGCAGGCCCCAGATCTTGCCGGCGTAGTTGTAGTACGCCCAGGCGGCCGGCAGGAAGTCACGCTTGTCGGCGGCCGAGACCCTGGACGTGATGTCCGTGAGGAGGCCGAGGCTGCCCCAGCGGGCGACGTCGGCGATCTCCGCGCGCATGATGTCCGGGCCCTGACCGGCCTGAACCGCGGTCGTGAACTTCTGGTCGCGCTGGTCGAACGGCACCTGGACGAGGTTGACGTTGACGTCCGGGTTCGCCTTCTCGTACGTGGCGAGAACCGACTTGAACGTCACGGTCTCCTCGTCGTTCATGGTGTTCCAGAGCGTGAGCGTCGTCGCCTGCGGGCGAGCAGCAGCCGTCGCGACGACGGCCGCGGCCACGACCACGGTTGCGACGAGCGCGAGCCCGAGGGCACGCAATCGGATGGTTTTCATCCGTCTGTCCTCCTTGGTGACGCCGGCAACGACGCCGACGGTATGAGTTGATGTTTCATGATCATGAAAATCGCGGAGAGCGTAACGGCTCCGGACGACGGCTCGTCAAGCGAGGATCCTCTGCCGTGACGTCAGTACTTTCCACCCTTTCATGCCTCATGACCTGTGCGATTGATCGTGCGTTGACCTTTCACCGTCATTACAATTCCGGCGATGGCATCTCTTAAAGACGTCGCGAACAGGGCAGGAGTTAGTGTCGCAACCGCATCGAGGGTTGCGACCGGGTCGACCTTCGTGCGGCCCGAGACGCGCGACCGGGTCGAGACCGCGATGCGCGAGCTGCTCTACGTGCCGCCGGGTCGCGCTCCCGACTCGGGCGCAATCGGCCTGCTCGTGCCGGAGTTCGGCAACCCCGTCTTCGCCGCGCTCGCGCAGGCGCTCGAGACGCACGCCACGAACGCCGGGTACGCGGCCATCCTCTGCAACACGCGAGGCTCGGCCATGCGCGAGTCCGGCTACGTCCACATGCTGCTCGAGCGCCGGGTCGAGGGAATGGTGTTCATCTGCGCCGAGATCACGGACGTCCGCGGCGACCACGGCCACTACGCACAGCTCCTCGAGCAGGGGGCGCACCTCGTCTTCGTCAACGGCGGCCTTGCATCGCCGGCCTCGACGACCGTCGGGAGTCGACGAGCGGGCGGCCGGGCGCCTGGCTACCGAGCACCTGCTCGAGCTCGGCCACGAGCGCATCGGCTTCGTCGCCGGCGAGGTGTTCGCGCAGGCCACGCGCGAGAAGCTCGCGGGCCGCGACGACGCCCTGCTCGACGCCGGGATCGAGCTCAACGGCACGGTCGCCCATGCCGGCTTCACGGTCGACGGCGGCCGCCGGGCGCTGCGAGCCCTGATGGAAAGCCCCGAGCACCGACCGACCGGCGTCATCTGCTCGAACGACCTGATGGCGATCGGCGCAATGCTCGAAGCGGCGGAGCTCGGGTTGCGCGTTCCCCACGACCTCTCGATCGTCGGTTTCGACGGAATCGAGGCGGGCACGTGGACGCAACCGCAGCTGACCACGGTCGAGCAGCCGATCGACGACATCGCCGAGACGGCGATCGACGCCCTGCGCAAGCTGATCGAGGCGCCCGATCAAGCGCAGCCGAACTACGTCTTCCACCCGAAGCTCCGCCTCGGCGGCACGACGGCGGCCCCTGTCCGGTGACCCGGCCCGGCCGTGAGGGGGCGCTGGTCGCATGAGCCGTCGGTCACTCGTCGTCGCAACGGCTCTCGCCGTGCTCGCGGTTGCCGCCGCGGTGCCGGCTGCCGCGGGCGACGAGCCCGCAGCCGCACCTGTGGGCGAGGAGCTCGCCGCCCTGGCCGCTCCGCCGCCGCGCAGCGCGCTCGCCTCCGAGCGCATCTACTTCGTGATGTCCGACCGCTTCGCAAACGGGAGAACTGCGAACGACCGCGGCGGCATCACCGGGACCCCGGGGCTGACCGGCTTCGATCCATCCGACCCGGGCTACTTCCACGGCGGCGACCTGGCCGGCCTGACGGCACGGCTGCCGTACGTGAAGCGGCTCGGCATGACGGCGATCTGGGTCACACCGCCGGTCGTGCAGCGCACGGTGCAGGGAACGAGCGCCGGCTACCACGGCTACTGGGGCATCGACTTCAGCGGCATCGACCCTCACCTCGGCACCCGCGACGACTTCGGGCGGTTCGTCGAGCGCGCCCATGCGCTCGGCCTGAAGGTGATCCTGGACGTCGTCGTCAACCACACGGGCGACGTGATCGCCTACAGCGGCGTCGGTGGGCCGGGCGCCCCGTACGTGGAACAGGCGACGAAGCCGTACCGCGACACCGACGGGGAGGCGTTCGATCCCGCGCCCGTCGCAGGCACGGACGACTTCCCCGACCTGTACCCGGACGACCGCAGCTTCCCGTACCGGCCCGTCGTCGCCGAGGAGGACGCGAGCGTCAAGAGGCCCGAGTGGCTCAACGACGTGCGCAACTACCACAACCGCGGCGACTCCAGCTTCAACGGCGAGAGCAACACGTACGGGGACTTCTACGGGCTCGACGACCTCTTCACGGAGCGCCCCGAGGTCGTCGAGGGCGAGATCGACCTGTGGTCGCAGTGGATCCGCGACTACCGGCTGGACGGGTTCCGTCTCGACACCGTCCGGCACGTCAACCCCGCGTTCTGGCGAGCCTTCCTCCCTGCAGATCGAGGAGGCCGCCCGCGATGCCGGCGTCGAGGACTTCAGCATCTTCGGCGAGGTGTTCGACCCGGCCACGACCGCCTCGACCGTGCGACGCCTGGGCCTGGAGAGCGTGCTCGACTTCTCGTTCGCCTCGACGACCGTTCCCTACGCCGCGGGGATCGGATCGGCGTCCGACCTCGCGGGCCTCTTCGACCAGGACGACCAGTACACCACGGCCAGGAGCTCGGCGTACGGCCTCGCGACCTTCCTCGGCAACCACGACATCGGCCGCGTCGGCTTCACGCTGCTCCGCGCCGCAGGGTGGAACGCCCGGAAGGCTCTCCCCGGCGATCTCCTCGCCCACGACCTGCTCTTCCTCCTCCGCGGCGCGCCCGTCGTCTACTACGGCGACGAGGTCGGGATGACGGGCAGCGGGCGAAGGGAACGACAAGGAGGCGCGGCAGGACATGTTCCCGACGCGGGTTCCCGCGTGGCGGACACAGCCGCGCATCGGCGGTACGCCGGTCGGGGGAACGGCGTCGTACGACCTCGGCAATCCCGTCGCGCGGAGGATCGCAGCGCTCTCCGCCCTCGCGGTGCAGCATCCCGCGCTCCGCGACGGGGCGCAGATCACCCGCTTCACCGGTAGCGGCGGGGCCGCCGGAGTCTTCGCGGTGAGCCGGATCGACGCGGCTCGCCGGATCGAGTACGTCGTCGCCTTCAACAACGGGGCGACGGCACGTACCGTGCCCGTGCCGACCTCGTCACCGCGAACGACCTTCGCGACCCTCTGGCCCGCCGTCGGCAGCGGCTCGAGGTCGGACGGCGCAGGAGCTCCTCCGGCTCACCGTTCCTGCCCACGGCGCCGTCGTCCAGCGCGCGACCCGTGCTCTGCCCCGCGCCCCAGGAACCAGCGCCACTCTCGCGTCGCCCGCCTACGACGCCGCTGCCGGCGTGTTCCGCCTCCGGGCGAACGTCCCCGGCCCGGACCCCGCAACCGTCACGTTCGCCTTCCGGTCCAGCGGAACGAAGGGGTGGGTGCGGCTCGGAACCGACGACGCCCGGCCGTTCCGGCTCGTGCTCGAGCCCGGCCGGTTCACGAAGGGTCGCCCGATCTCGATCGTCGCGATCGCGCGCAGCTCGTCCGGTGCCGTCGCCGTCTCGGCGCCCCGGACGCTGACGCGCCCCTAGGCGCGCGGTGGGTCAGCGCGGGGCCGCGAGCCGGGACGCGTTGGCTACCCTTGCCTCTCGATGCCGTTCCTGGTCGCACGCCCTCTGCTCGCGCTGCTCGTGCTCGCCGTGGCGGCAGGGCTTGCCGCCGGAACGGGCTCGGCGGCAGCCGGGGCATCGTCGTGCGCCAGGGTACGCGCGGAGGCCCGCAGCGGCACCCCGGAGGAGGTGGCGGTCCTCTTCATCACGTCGGGCGTGCTGCGGCAGAACCCCGGGTGCGCGTACGACCTCGTCACCACCGGCCTGCGGAAGAGCCGAACCCGGGCGGTCGTTCGCCTCGGGGAAGGCGGTGACGCCGTATCCGACGCGCAAGCCGAAGAAGGTCTCGCTCGAGCTCACGCCCCGCGTGCGGCTCTCCGACCAGGTCGGGAGCTGGATCACGCTCGCCGCACCCGACCGGAAGGCCCGCACGTTCGAGATCGTCCTGCTCAAGCGCGACGGCCGCTGGCTCGTGGACTACTGGGCCCACGCGGTCGGATTCAACTAGACGGGCCTAGACCGGCGAGCCCGCGAGCTCCTTCTCCGGGGCACGAAGCGACTGGCCCGTGTCCGGGTCGAAGAAGTGGAACGCGCGCGGGTCGATCGCGAGCCTCAGCTTGCCGCCCGGACGGGCGGTCGTCCGCGCGTCGACCGACGCCGTGAACAGCGACCGCCGGTCGTCGGCGAGGAGCTGCGCCCGCTCGTCCTCGTCGTCTCCGGTCTTCGTGTCGTCCGTCACCACGGGAGCGGCATCCACCCAGAAGATCACGTGCGACTCGGCGCCGAGCTCCTCGAGCACCGCGACGTCGACCTCCAGCTCCGGCAGCCCCGCGTCGGCGTGGGCCACATCCTCGAAGTCACCCGGCCGGATGCCCAGGATCACCGCCCCGTCCTTCGTGGGCCTCCACTCGGGGGCGAGCGGCAGCCGGAAGCCTGCGAACTCGACGTGGTCGCCGGTCGACGTTCGCCTCGACCAGGTTCATCGACGGTGAGCCCATGAATGCCGCGACGAACAGGTTCGCCGGGTTGCGATACAGGGCCTGGGGCTCACCGACCTGCTGGATGACACCGTCCTTCATCACCGTCACGCGCTGTCCGAGGGTCATGGCCTCGATCTGGTCGTGCGTGACGTAGACGGTCGTCGTGCCGAGGCGATCGTGGAGGCGCGAGAGCTCGGCACGCATCCCGACCCGGAGCTTCGCGTCGAGGTTGGACAGCGGCTCGTCCATGAGGTACGCGGCCGGCTCCCGCACGATCGCGCGCCCCATCGCGACGCGCTGGCGCTGCCCACCGGAGAGGTTCGCGGGCCTGCGGTCGAGGTACGGCTCGAGCCCGAGCATCTTCGCGACGTCGCCGACGCGCCGCTCGATCTCCGCCTTCGGCGTCTTGCGAACCTTGAGGCCGTAGCGCGAGATTCTTGTGGACCGACATGTGCGGGTACAGCGCGTAGTTCTGGAACACCATCGCGATGTCGCGGTTGCGCGGCGCGAGGTGCGTGACGTCGCGGTCGCCGATGAACACGGTGCCCTCGGTGATGTCTTCGAGCCCGGCGATCATCCGGAGGAGCGTCGACTTGCCGCATCCCGACGGGCCGACGAGCACCATGAACTCGCCCGACTCGATCGTCAGCGAGACGTCGTCGACGGCCCGAACGTCGCCGGGGTACACCTTGCTGACGTTCTCCAGGACGATCTTGCTCACGAAGGGGCTCCTCTCGCGGAGAGACTCGAACCGAGAATAGACGACGCCACCGCGGAAGGCGAGCTAGAAGCGGATGTCGTGGAAGTCCTCGAAAGGGAGGTAGGGGACGCCGAGATCCTGGAGGTACTGCGCGAGCCCGGCCCGGGCGAAGACACGCACGGCGGCAAGCGAGACGCACCGGTCGGAGATGCCGTCGCCGGCGTAGGCGAACTGCGACAGGTGGGCCACTGCGGCCCGCTTGCACTCCTCGCCGCACGTCGCGCACCTGACCGCCGGCGGGAAGACCGCACGCCACCCCGACGCCTGCGCGCCGATCGTGTTCGCGACAACGCGTGCCTCGACCCCCTCGCGGGCGAGAATCGGGGAGATCAGCTCGTGGAAGCCGGCGGAGACGATCAGAGGGTCGTGAGTCGCCACGAGCTCGGCGAACCCCGGACGCACGCGCACGTGCTCGAGGAGCCAGCCGACGACCTCGTCGAGGGGCGCCGTGATCGTCTCCAGCTCGCACGCGATCACCTCGCGCAGCGTCAGGCGGCGGCCGATCTCGGCCTCCATCGCGTGAAACACGTCGAGGTCGCCGAAGCGCTCGATCGTCATGTGCAGCGTGTCCGTCTCGGTGACGGTGCCGTCCCAGTCGAGGACGAGCGGGATGCTCACGCGGCGCGTTGCGCCAACGCGCCGATGCCGCGCAGCTCGAGCTCGACAGGCCCCGCGACGGAATCGACGGATCCGGCACGCGGGCCGGCAAGCACGTCACCCGGGCGCAAAGCAGTCCCTGCCGAGGCGAACGCGACCGCCGCCTCCCAGTCGAACGGCGGCAGCTCGGCCCGGAGTCGCTCGATGCCTCCGACGCGGACGACGACGGCCTCCGGGGTGGGATCGAGCTCGTCCGGAGTGGCCACGACCGGCCCGAGGCCGAGGGCGAAATCCCGATCCTTCGGCGGCCCTGCACCCACCGAGCGCCACTCGGCGAGGAGCGTGTAGCCGCCGATCCGCCCCTCCGCGCCGATCACGCAGGCGAGGCGCGGCAGCAGCACGAGGGGCGCACCACGCGCCGTCACCGTCGCGCCGGGACCGCAGATCGCGGTCGCATTCGCGAACGTGAAGGATTCCTGGCCGTCGAAGATCCGCACCGTCGGCGGGTGCTGCACCGGCACGAGCAGCGTCACGTCGGCGAGGGCGTACTCGGCGTGCTCCCGGGCACCGCCGCCACCGAGGAAGTGCGACTGCAGCGTCTGGGCCGCGAGGTGGAGGACGCGGTCACCGTCGATGCGGCCGACCCAGCCGCGCTCCATCGGATGATCGTCGGGGTGGAACATGCAGAGGCGCATCGGCCCTATTGAACCTGTTGCAAGCTGCAAGCCACTTGTCTATGGCTCCGTGTGCACGATCACCTCGGCGACGTCGGGCACGCTGAGCCAGATCTGCTCCTCGACCTTCGAGGCCGTCGCGTGCGCCGCCGCCAGGCTCCCGGCCGGGTCGAGCGCGAGGGTCAGGAAGACGACGAGGCCCTCGTCGGTGTGGAGGAAGCGGATTGCCCGGGGCTGCGCGCCCGTCGCCTCGCGTACCAGACGCTCGATCACAGCAGGGTCGTCGTCGGCCTCACGCCCTGCGGCGGGCTCGGCGAGCGGCTCCAGATGGCTCTGCACGTCGACGATCTCGGGCACGCCGGTGACGATCGCCTGCTCGACCTGCTCTGCGATGCCGTGCGCCTCGTCGAGAGCGAGCTCGCCGGGCAGCTTGAGGTGGAGCGAGACGTGGAACCCGTCGGGCAACTCGATCACCGAGAGGTTGTGGATCTCGCGGACGCGCGCGACCGACATCGCCGCCTCGCGCACCCGCTCGCGCAGGGCTGCCTCGATCCCCGCGGGCTCGACGTGGACGACGACGTCGCTCCCCGGGAGCGCTCCGTGGACGACCGCTTCGACGCGGTCCGCGACGGCGTGGCCCTGGCCGACAGCAGCGCCCGGAGAGACGCCGATCACGACGTCCGTGAACGTCCGTCCCGCGGCTTCGCGGAGACGTAGCCGACGCACCTCGACGGGCGGATCCAGGGTCGCGATCGCAGCCCGCGCCGCACTCACCGCATCTGCGTCAGCCCGGTCCATGAGCACGTCGACGTTCCGCCGGATCAGTCGGGCTGCTGCCGTGACGACGAGGAAGGCGACGAACAGCGCGGCCAGCGAATCGCCGGCCGGCCAGCCGGCTCGGACAGCGGCGAGGCCGATGAGGACGGCGAGCGTGCCGGCGAGATCGCTGCCGAAGTGAAGAGCGTTCGAGGCCAGCGCCGGGCTCGAAAACCGTCTTGCCGCCCGTGCCGAGACAGCCGTGCGGGAGACGTCGATGGCGATCACGACGCCCACGGCGGCGAACACCCACCAGGCGGTCGACGTCTCGATCTCGATCCAGCCGACGAGACGGGCGATGGCGAGCCCTCCGACCGCGAGGCTGACGAGCAGCAGCACGCCGGCCTCCGCCAGCGCGGCCAGGTGCTCCGCCTTGCCGTGGCCGTACGGATGCGAGCTGTCCGCCGGCCTTCCGGCGACACCGATCGCGAAGAACGTGAGCAGCGCGGCCACGAGGTCGGTGCCCGAGTGCAGCGCCTCGGAGACGAGCCCGAGGCTGCTGCTCGCGAGACCGGTCCCGAGCTTGATGCACATCAGCGCCACCGCGGCACCGACGGAGACGAGCGCAGTGCGTCGCTGCGGGCTCATCGGCGCAGCGTACTCCGCGGCCACCCGACTCACTCCCCGGGGGTGACGGGCGACCGCCTCCGGGCCGCCAGGATCCCGGCGCCGATCAGCAGGCCGCCGACGATCTGCACGGCGTCGATCGTCTCGCCGAGCAGCACGACGGCGAACACCGCGGCGACGAACGGCTGCAGGTTCGTCGCGAGCGTCGCGCGCGACGCTCCGATGCGGTCGAGCGACTTGAACCAGAGGACGTTGGTGATCACGAGGGGGCCGAGCGTCGCGAAGAGCAGCAGCGCCCACACCTCCCAGCCGAGCTGCCAGTCCTGCGAGCTGGTCTGCGGCCAGCCGATCAAGGCGATCCCGACCCAGGAGAGCGGCAGCACGACGGCGCTGATCCGCGACGGTGAGTACCGCTGCATCAGCGGCGTGATCAGGATCGAGTAGACCGCCCACGTCGCCGCCGTGACGATGCCGAACAGGATCCCGGCTGCGTCGGCGCCGAACGCGCCGCTCGCACCGAGTGCGACGAGCCCGACGCCGGCAAACGACAGCGCCGCGCCGAGCCAGAAGCGCCTTGGCAGCACCTCGGTGCCGAAGGCAAGCCCGATCAACGCCGCAAAGATGGGGGTCGCCGCGAGGATGAGTGCGATCACCGACGCGGACGTCGTCTTCAGCGCGTAGACGAACCCGATCTGGTTGACCCAGAGCGCGACGGCCGCGCCGGCCACCGTCAGGAGGTCGCGACGCTCGACGTGCAGCGACCGCTCCGCCACGAAAGCGATGCCGATGAAGACGATCGAGGCGAGGCCGTAGCGCACCGTCGAGTAGGCGAGTGGCTGGAAGCCGTGCGTGAGGATGTAGCGACTGACCGTCAGGTTGAGAGCCCACAGCCCGATCGCCGACAGCAGCATCACCTCGACGGAGGTCGGTCTACGCATCCGGCTGAACGTAGTCGTTAGGCTTGCGGCGCGATGGCAGAGCCGACCTTCGACGACATCGAGGCCCTCGTCGGGCCCGCAACTCCTCACTTCGCGTTCCAGATCAGGGCACGCGTGCGGGAGCTGATCGCCGGCCTGCCGGCCGACGACCCGGTGCGGCGATTCGGCGAGGAGAAGATCCGCCTGCTCGACGATCTCGGCCACGCGTCGTCGAAGGCCGAGGACGACGAGCCCGAGGAGCCGCGCACCCGGATCGGCTGGGACGAGATCCCGTCGTCGGCTCCGGCGGCTCGGCCTCTCCCGCACACCGGCTGATGAGCAGGTCCGTCCTCGTCACTGGCGGCTCACGCGGGATCGGCAAGGCGATCGCGCTCCGGCTGGCGCGCGACGGCGCCACCCGGGTGGCGATCGGCTACATGCGGTCGGACGCGGCCGCGGAGGAGACGGCGGCCGAGTTGCAGGCCCTCGGGGCCGAACCGGTGCTCGTCCGCGGCAACGTCACCTCCGACCGCCTGCTGGAGCAGGTTCGCGCGCTCGGGCCGCTCGACGTCTTCGTCCACAACGCGGCAACGGGCGTGATCCGGCCGGCGCTCGAGACCGAGGACAAGCACTGGGACTGGACGCTGAACGCGAACGCCCGCGCGTTCCTGTCGCTGACCCGCGCGATCGCCCCGACCATGCCCGCCGGCTCGTCGGTCGTGGCGATCTCGAGCCTCGGCTCGATCCGCGTGCTCGAGAACTACGCCCTCGTCGGCACCTCGAAGGCTGCACTCGAGTCGCTCGTTCGCTACCTGGCGGTCGAGCTCGGGCCGGCCGGGATCCGAGTCAACGCGGTCTCGGGCGGCGTCGTCGACACCGGCGCGCTCGACCACTTCCCGAACCGCGAGGAGATGCTCGAGATGGGGTCGAGCAACGCGGCCGGGCGGATGGTCACACCCGACGACCTGGCGGGAGCCGTTGCGTTCCTCAGCTCGCCCGACGCCGAGATGGTGCGCGGCCAGACGCTGATCGTCGACGGCGGCTTCAGCCTGACGGCCTGACTACGGCCCAGCGCGCGGGTCGTCACGGCCGACGGCACGGCTACCGTTTGACACGCGTGCGAGAATGGAGGCCTATGAGCAGCTGGTGGGTTCCCGGGGGAAGAACCGTCGTTTTCGTCTGGTCGCGGCTGGAATCGCAGTCACGGTGATCGGCGGACTCGTCCTCGCGAGCGGCGCGACCGGTGTCGGCCCTGCAGAGGCGCTGCCCGACCTCGTCTCGGACGCACCGACAGGCGAAGTGCTCCAGACGTACGTCGACGCAGACCCTCGGGGCAGCGCCGCCTCCTGCTCCGCTTCAACGGCTACGTCCACAACCAGGGCACGGGCCCGCTCGAGATCGTCGGTCGAAACCCTGTGAACGGGACGATGACGGCCTCCGCGCAGCGGATCTACGACACGAGCGGAGCCGTCGTCCGTGAAGACACCTCGCGCAACCCGGTCGACGATCTACGAGACCGCCGACGGCCACAACCACTGGCACCTGCGCGCGGCGATGCGGTACGCGCTCTACGACGCCAACAAGAGCTTCGAGGTGGCGCCCTCCCAGAAGGTCGGCTTCTGCCTGATCGACTCGGAGCGGATCGAGGCGACGGGCCGGCGACCAGAAGGTGTACCTGCTCGGCTCGTTCTGCGAGAAGAACAAGCCCACGACGGCGTCGGTGACGATGGGCATCTCGTCCGGCTGGCGCGACGTGTACGGGTCCGGCGTGGCGTTCCAGTGGGTCGACGTGTCCGACGTCAAGCCGGGTACCTACTGGCTCGCCGCCTCGTCCGACCCGACCAACGCCGTCGCTCGAATCGAACGAGTCGAACAACGGAGTCACGTTCGCGGCGACGGCGTCGGTTGTCCCGGGCTTCGTCGCGCGTCCCGTGAGCGTCTCGAACGTGACCGCCGCACCGCAGACAGATCACGCTCGACGCACAGAGTCTTCGGGCCGGTCGGAGCCCGGAAGTTCAAGATCGTGAGTGCGCCTGCACACGGAACGCTCGACCAGGGAGTCGGTCAGGCATTCGCGGGACCGGAGGTCACGTACACAGCCGCTCGGCGGCTACTCGGGATCGGACTCCTTCACCTACGTTGCCGTCGATGCGAGCAGCGAGTTCCCGCGCACACCCAGTGCCGCAGCAGTCACGCTGACGGTCGCGCCGACGGTTCCGACGGTCTCGATCTCGGGGGCACCGGCGAGCATGCTCACCGGGACGAGCGTCCAGCTGACTGCGACCGTGACGGGAGACCCACCGTCGGTGCAGTGGCGCGTCAACGGCGTGCTCGGGGGGCACGACGGAGACGGGAACGGTCACCACCGCCGGGCTCTATTCCGCGCCGGCGACGCCGCCTCCTGGTGGCATCGTCACGATCAGAGCGACGAGCGCTCGCGCCCAGAGTGAGGTCACGATCCGGATCGACCCGCAACCGGCACCGGTGCCTGCACCTTCCCCGACGCCCACGCCTACACCAACGCCAACTCCGGCGCCCGACCCGACACCCGTCCCGGCGCCGGCACCATCGCCCGCCCCGGAGAAGCTGTCGATCAGCGCCCCGCTGCTGCCGCCGAGCGTCGCGTCGCTCAAGCCCCTTCCCCTGCTCGCCGCCCCGACCCTCGCACGGCGCGGCAATGTCCTCGTGATCGGCGCCTCGAGCGGCAAGGCCGGCACGGTCGAGATCAGCGCCTGGAAGGGTTCGAGCCGCATCGGGCGCTGTCTCACCCGGACACCGGCGTCGCGCTCGTTCACCTGCCAGATCCGGATGCGCGCCGGCTCGCAAGTCAGCGGGATCCGCGTCACGGTGCGATTGCTCGTCAACGGGAAGGCGATCGCCCTTCGGCGCGCCACCTTCTCGCGCCAGATCGCCTCTCATCGAAGCCTCGCCGTCTACCGGGGAACCGGTCTGCAGTGCTGGCTCTCCGAGCCCGGCCGCTGACGCTCCGTCCCGTTTCCCGACGAACGTCCCGGGACGGCGCGGGCAGCGTGATTCCCGGCTAACCCCGGCCCGCCAGGCGCCCCAGCGTCGCTTTCGCGATCGTTCCCGCCATGCGCGGATTCTCCTGCAGCCGGCGCACCGAGTACTCGTACCACCGCTGCCCGTACGGGACGTAGATACGAACACCGTGCCCCGCCGCGACAAGCTCTGTCGCGCGACGTTCCCGCACCCCGAGGAGCATCTGGAACTCGTACTCCTCCGGCCGAAGCGACGCCACCCGCTCGAGAGACGCCCCGAGTAGGAGCTCGTCGTGGGTCGCAATCGCAACCCGTGAGCGACCCTCCAGGAGCGCCTCGAGGCAGGAGACGAACGATCGTCGCACGACCTCCGAGTCCTGGAAGGCAATCGACGCCGGCTCGAGGTAGATCCCCTTGCAGAGCCGCACGCTCGGCCGGAGGTCGCGCAGCTCCCCGATGTCCGTGAGCGTGCGCTTGAGACAGGACTGCAGGACGATCCCCACGTTGTCGAGCCCCGCGCCGCGGAGCGTGCGGTACAGGGCCAGCGTGTCGTCCACGCAGGACGCGTCCTCCATGTCGATCCGAACGAAGGAGCCGCGTGCACCGGCGTCGCGGACGAGGGCCGCGAGGAGCGAGTGGCAGAGCTCGAGGTCGAGCTTCAGGCCGAGGCCGGTAAGCTTGACCGAGACGTTGGCATCGAGGCCGTCGGCCTCGATCGCCGCGAAGACGTCGCCGTAGGCGGCCGCAATGGCCTCTGCCTCCGCTGCGGTGTTGACCTCCTCACCGAGCACGTCGATCGTCGCGGACTTCGCCGCCGCGTTCAGCGACGCGACCGTGCGGCGAGCATCGTCGAGCGCTGGGCCGGCGATGTACGGCGCCGAGACGCGCTTGACGACCGAGCGGGGAACGGCCGGGAGGACGGAGGCGACAGCGCGATCGAGGAGTCCCAAGGCACGCCGATTGTATCGCCGCTCCCACCCACCCGATCCGCCTCCGCGGCCACGACCGGCACGGAAGCGCGCCGGTGTCAGCCCTCGCGCATGAACCCCTGGCGGGCAGCGCTGACGAGCGCCACCGCCTCGGGGAAGAGGACGCGCATCGCGTCGCGCAACGCAGCCGCCTGCTCGTCCGGGCCGCCGGTCGGCTGAACCTGCTTCAGGGCGGCTGCAGTCAGCTCGACGGCCGTGCTCAGCGTCAGCGTCGCGAACTGCTCCCGCTGGGCGTCCTTGACGCTCTCCGACTGGGTCTCGGCGAACTCGCGGAGCCCCCGCAGGATCTCCTCGGGATCACCGCCGAACGGAAAGAAGCCACCACCTTCCATGACCGGAGAGCCTACCGGCCCCGAACCTCGTGACGCAGTGCCATGGGGCCAGGTCATGGGGCCAGCGGCACGCGGTACGTCTGCTCGATCTCCCGCAGGAGCTCGTCGATCGTTCCCTGGGCGCCCTTCAGCGCCGCAGTGAACGGGGATGCGGCTGCGGGATCGAGCGCCTGCTCGAGCCGCCGCGTCGGCAGCGCCGATCTCGTCGAGCCGCGCCGGTGAGGCGAGCTGCGGCGGCGTCCCGACCGTCCGCTGGAGCGCACGCAGAGCAGCTTCGGCCTCGTCGATCCCCTCCGGGTTCTCGGTCAGGCGCAGGGCGACGAGCTGCGAGAGGAGCTCGTCGAGGTCGCCGCCCGCGGCGGACTCCTCGGCGATCTCGCAGAGGGCCGCGATGGCGACGACGTCTCGGAGGTCGCGCCTGACGGTGATCGGGATCCCCTCGTCGTCGAGCGCGATCCAGGAGCGCGAGCCGTCATCGGCCTCGAACGCGCACAGATAGGCGCGCAGACCCGGCGTGGTTTCGGTGCCGAGCACCGCGCTGAGGGATCCCTCCTCCGGGGCGTGGGCAACCGCGACCGTCGCAATCCGCTCGAGATCGGCGAGCAGTGTCACCGCCCCAGGATAGGGAACATGGCAGGGTACAGCGATGTCCGAGCGCCGCACCCATGCCCGCGAGCTCTTCGCACCCCTCGGCCCGCAGTACGACCGGGTCGGTGCCACGCTGTCGTTCGGCCAGGATCCGCGCTGGCGCCGCGCGATGGTCTCGCGTGTCCCCCACGACGGCGGCACCGTGCTCGACGTCGCCACCGGAACCGGTCTCGTCGCGGAGCAGTTGCTCGCCCGGGGACATCGCGTCACCGGGCTCGACCAGAGCCCCGACATGCTCGCCGTCGCGCGGCAGCGGTTCGGTGGCCGCGTGGAACTGGTCGAGGCGTCGGCGACCGAGATCCCCTTCCCGGACGCCTCCTTCGACCACCTCACCTTCACCTACCTGCTGCGGTACGTCGACGACCCCGGCGCCACCCTCGTGGAGCTCGCCCGCGTCGTTCGCCCCGGCGGCACGATCGCCTCGCTCGAGTTCTGCCTTCCGCGCGGCGTCTGGCGGCCGCTCTGGGATCTCTACGTCGGCGTCGGCCTACCCGCAGCGGGCAGCGTGATCTCGCGCGGCTGGTACGAGGTCGGGCGCTTTCTGGGCCCGTCGATCCGCGGGTTCTACGAACGGTGGCCGCTCGAGCGCCAGCTCGAGCTGTGGCAGCGGGCGGGCGTCGCGGAGGTGCGGGCCCGACGGATGAGCCTGGGTGGCGGCGTCGTGATCTGGGGGATTCGCGGGTGAGGCCGGCGTTCTACGCCCTCCCGCGGGGAGGCTGGCGCGACTACGTGACGCTGCTCCACCTGCCCTACACCGCCTGGCACCTCGCCTACGTCGTGGTGGGCGGCTGCCTCGCCGCCGAGGTGGCGTGGGGTCGGCTCGGGCTGACCGTGCTGGCGTTCTTTCTGGCGATGGGCATCGGCGCCCACGCGCTCGACGAGCTCGCGGGGCGACCGCTCCGGACGGCGATTCCCTCGCCCGTGCTCGTCGGGCTCGCCGCCCTCTCGGTCACCGCCGCGTGCGCGATCGGGGTCGCCGTCGCGCTGAGCTTCAGCCTCTGGATCCTGCCCCTGATCGCCGTGGGAGCGTTCCTGGTGCCCGCCTACAACCTCGAGCTCTTCGGCGGACGCTTCCACTCCGACCTCTGGTTCGCCCTCGCCTGGGGGGCGTTCCCGGTCGTCACCGGTTACGTCGCCTGCACCGGGACGATCCGGGCTGCGGCGGTGATCGCAGCGGCCTGGGCGACGTCCCTCTCGCTTGCCCAGCGACGGCTCTCGACACCGGTGCGCCGCGCCCGGCGAGACGTCGTCGCGATGACCGGGCAGCTGGAGCTCGCAGACGGCGACCGCGAAGCGGTCACGCGGGAGACGCTCGTCGCGGCGCCGGAGGCCGCGCTGCGGCTCCTTGCGGTGGCGACCGTCCTCCTGGCGGCCGCGCTCGTCGCGCTTCGCCTATAGCGTTCCGGCGTGGCCGTCTGGATCCTTGCCATCTGCCTCGGCGTCGCGCTCGTGGCCGCCCTCGCCCTGTGGCTCGCGCTCCGGCGTGCGCGCAGCCGTGCCGGCGACACCGATGCGCTCGTCGCCGCCGCCCGCGCCGAGATCCATGCCGCCGTCGAGGAGGAAACCGCGGCACAGGTGGACGAGATCCGCCGCACGGTCGCCCGCGAGCGGGCCGACACGATCTCCCAGCTCGCTGCGGAGGAGCGCCGCCTCGGAGAGGAGCGGCGCGCGACCTTTGCCGAGCGCGAGCGACGGACGAGTGAGGAGCTCACCGACACCCTCGTCGAGGTGGAGCGACGGCTCGACGAGCGCCTGCAGGGGATCGTCGACGACCTCGAGCGCGCGCAACGCCACGTCGAGACCCAGCTCGCCCGCTTGACCCAACGCCAGCAGCAGGCCGTCGCCGATGTCGAGGCCCGGATCGACCGCGAGGCAGCCGAGCTCGGGTCGACGAGCGACGAGCAACGGCAGGCCGTGATCCGGCTCCGCGAGGAGCTCGACCGCGCCGCGGCAACTGCGGTCACGGAGGCGCTCGACGAGCTCGAGTCGCACACGATCGAGAGGCGGCGTTCGATCGAGGAGATCACCGAGAGGCTACGGGCCCGAGAGGCGGCGATCGCCGAGGGGATCGAGCAGGCAGAGACCGACGCCCGGGCCAGGCTCGAGCTGACGCTGATCGAGTTCGAGCGGCGCCAGACCGAACGGCTCGAGCGCGTCACCGAGCGCGAGGTGGAGCGCCACGCCCAGATCGCCGCGACCGCCTTCGACGAGCGCATGCGCGAGATCAGGGAAGAGGCGGCGACGAGGCTCTCCCGCGAGCTCGACCGTGCGGTCGAGGTGATGCTGCGCGAGGAGCTCGGGCGGCGCCTCGACGGCGGCTCGTAGGCGCGGGCCGCCGAGCGCTCGGCGCGGATTCGCAAACCAATTGCTGGAGGGATCGTCTCAGCGATCACGAATCCTCCCGGCACACGAGATGACAGAGATCACCGAGACAACGGCGAACGCCAGAACGAACAGGCCAAGGTCGAGAGCTGGCGCCTGCACGTTCTGATCGAGGCCGGCTTCACGCTGCCGCTCGCCGAACGCCTCGCCGCGAGTGAGGCCGACCTGCACACGTGCGTCGACCTGCTGCGCCAGGGCTGCACGCCGGCCACGGCCGCAGAGATCCTCCTGTAGGACGGAGGAAGCCAGGCTGAGCCTGGCGCCCTCGCTCCAGAACTGAGAGGAAGCCAGGCTGAAGCCTGGCACCCTCGCAACCCTTACCCTGCAGGGGTGAAGGTCGAAGCGACGTTCCACGGCGACCGCAAGGTCTTCAGCGTCTCTGCGTTCAACGAGGGCATCGGGATCTACCTCGGCAGGCTCCCCGCGCTCTGGGTCGAGGGAGAGGTCACGGAGCTACGCCGGAACGAGGCGTGGGCGTTCGTGTTCTTCACCCTCAAGGACCCGGCCAGCGGAGCGTGCCTGAAGGCGACGATGCCACGGCGGCGCTTCGACGCCCTCGAGCTCGGGCTGAGCGACGGCGAGCGCGTGCTCGTGGAGGGCAAGGCCGAGATCTACGAGGCACGTGGAGAGCTCAGCTTCCGCGCCGCGACGATCGAGCGGATCGGGCTGGGCGACCACCTCGCCGCGATCGAGCGCCTCAAGCGCGCCCTGGCCGCCGAGGGGCTGTTCGGCGCCGAGCGCAAGCGCCCACTGCCGCGGTTCCCGCGCGCGGTCGGCGTCGTCACGGGTGCCGACGCCGCGGCACGAGGCGACGTCGTGACGGGCATCCGCTCCCGCTTCCCCGCGGCCCGCATCGTCGTCGCCGAGACCCGCGTGCAGGGTGCGGCCGCAGGGCCGCGCATTGCCGCCGCGCTCCGGCGCGTCGCCGCCCATCCCCTGGTCGACGTCGTCATCGTGGCGCGCGGCGGCGGGAGCTTCGAGGACCTGCTGCCCTTCAGCGACGAGACCGTCGTCCGCGCGTTCGCCGCCTGCCCCGTGCCGGTCGTCTCGGCGGTCGGCCACGAGCAGGACACGCCCCTGTGCGACCTCGCCGCCGACGTCCGCGCGTCGACCCCCACCGCCGCGGCCCGCCTCGTCGTTCCGGACCTCGCCGAGCTGCAGGTGGGGCTCGGACGGCTGCGCGAGCTCATGGACGCCTCCGTGCGGCGGGCGCTCGCCCGCGACCGGGAGCGGCTCGTCCGCGACCGAGAGCGGCTCCGGGCGGCTCCCCTCCTCCTCCTCGAACGCCGGCGAGTGGCCCTCGACCATGCGGCCGCCCGCCTGCAGGCGCTCTCGCCCCGGGCGACCCTCGCCCGCGGCTACGCGGTCGTCCGTGCCGGCGGCGAGGCCCTGCGCGAGGCGACCGCGACCGCTGCCGGAGACCGGCTCGAGATCGAGCTCGCGGCGGGCGGGCTCACGGCCACGGTCGTGGAGGTACGCGCATGAGACGCCCTGGGTCGACTCTCGGCGGGGTGCTGGTGGCGCTGGAGCCGTGAGCCCGGACGACCGGCTGGAGCCGGGCGCCACGCCGGCGACAGGCTTCAGCCTGTCGTCCGGGCTGGAACGGGTGGCATGAGCGACGCCGGCCCTGCGGACGCGAAGAGCTTCGAGGAGCTGCGGCGCGAGCTCGAGGAGATCGTCGGGACGCTCGAGCGCGGTGACGTCGCGGTCGACGAGGCGATCGCTCTCTGGCAGAGGGGCGAGGAGCTCCACCGGCTCTGCGCGGCACGGCTCGAGGCCGCCGAGGGCCGAATCGAGGAGCTGACTGCGGACAAGGAGGTTTGATGTGGGTAAGGAGCACGTCTGGATGCGGCCCTGCACGCTGCGGATCGCGTCCGCCGAGGACGACCCCAAGGCAACCAGCCTTACCGCCGCCCTCGTCGAACACGCTCCTTGGTGCAGAACCACCCCAGCCACACTCCCAACCCACATCAAGCCTCCAGGTGACACGGGCGCGCCGGAGCTGTAAGGTCCGCCCCATGTCCCAACCATCAGCCGATCTCATCCGCGGCGTGCCGCTCTTCTCCGACCTCGATGACAAGACCGTCGAGAACCTCGCTCTCGAGTTCGTCGAGCGCCGCTTCAACGAGGGAGTCGAAATCGCGACAGAGGGCGTCGACGGTCTCAACTTCTTCATCGTCGAGAGCGGCGAAGCGACCGTCACGGTCCACGGCGAGGCCGTCGGCACGCTCGGGCCGGGCAGCTCGTTCGGTGAGGTCGCGCTGGTCGACAAGTCGGCCCGCTCGGCGACGGTGACGGCGGCGTCGCCGATAGTGGCGTATGCGCTCCCGGTCTGGAGCTTCCGCCCCTTCGTCGAGCACCGCCCCGAGTTGGCCTGGAAACTGCTCGAGATTCTCGCCGAGCGGCTCCGCGCAGCACAGTCCCGCTGAGCCGGCCGTGGCCGACACGCTGGACGCCACCCCGTCCGACGCAGAGCTCGTCGCCGGCTGCCGTGCCGGCGATGCGGATGCGTGGAACGCGCTCGTCGAGCGGTTCTCACGGTACGTCTCGGCGATTGCCACCCAGGCGTTCCGCCTGCCCCCCCACGACGCGGAGGACGTGTTCCAGAGCGTCTTCCTGCGCGTCTACGAGCGGCTCGGCTCGCTCCGCTCCGACGACGCGGTCCGGCCTTGGGTCGGGCAGCTGACGCGGAACTGCTGCCTCGACGTGATCCGGGCCTCGGGCCGCGTCGTGCCGGTCGAGGAGGTCGAGGAGCAAGTCGCCGACGACGCGATCGCGAGGCTGGACGAGGCGATGACCGTGCGCGAAGGGCTCTCCCACCTCGGCATCGAGTGTCGGGAGATCCTCGACCGCTTCTTCGCCCGGGACGAGAGCTACCGCACGATCGGCGAGGCGCTCTCGATCCCCGCAGGGACGATCGCGAGCAGGATCTCGCGTTGCCTCGGCCGCTTGCGGACAGAGCTCGATCGCTGATGGAAGAATCCACCCCTCTCCCCCGTCGTGTAGACATGGTGATCGAATGACGACATACGACGAAGAGCGCCTCGGCGAGCTGCTACGCCTCCTCCCTCCGGCCCCGGTCGGCTGGGTCGAAGCGGCACAGGAGCTGCCACGGGCGCGCGCGGAGCTCGATGCGCTCGTGGAGCGCGCCGCGCAGGATGCGGCGTTCCGCCAGGCTCTCGTCGACGACCTCGAGGACGCCCTGCGCGTCGCCGGAGTCGAGCCACGCCCTGTCGTCGTCGAGCACCTGCGCAGACGCCTCGCGACGTGACGGACGCGACGCCGGGCTCTGAGCCGCTGCCCCCGCTCGCGACGGAAGGCCGGCTCGATCGCTTCCTCGACGAGCTCGAGGCGCCGGCGCCTTCGCCGTGCGGCGGCACGGCCGCTGCGGCCACCGCGGCGATGGCGGCTGCGCTCGTCACCATGGTCGCCCGCGGCTCCGCCGGCTGGGCGGACGGCGCAGGAGTGGCGTCGCAGGCGCGGGCACTCCGCTCGCGCCTGACCGCGCTCGGCGACGACGACGCAACGGCGTTCGAGCAGGTCCTGGTGGCCATGAGAGACCGCTCCGGTAGCCCCGAGCAACGCGATTTCGCGCTCGGCAGCGCGCTCCTGCGGGCGGCAGAGGTGCCCCTGCGCATCGCCGAGACCGCCGCCGACGTGGCGGAGCTCGCCGCCACCGCCGCGGCCGAGGGGTCACCGCAGCTCCGCCCCGATGCGACGGCAGCCGCGGCGCTTGCCGAGGCCGCGACGCGGGCGGCGGCACACCTCGTCGAGATCAATCTCGCGATCGTCCCCGGCGACAGGCACTCGGAGCGCGCCGCTCTGCTCGTCACCGCTGCGGCCGGGGCCCGCGAGCGGGCGCTGGGTGCCGCGTGAAGCCGGACGCCGCGCCGGCGACAGGCTTCAGCCTGTCGTCCGGGCTGGAGCGGGTGCCATGAGCGAGCGTCTGATTCCCGCCTGGAGCCTCACCGCCGAGGCGCAGGCCACGATCGGGATCCCGGCCGCATGGCCGGAGCAGGTGACGAAGGACTGGGCGATCGGCGGCGCGACGGGCGAGGGCGTCGACGTCTGCATCCTGGACAGCGGCGTCGACGGCGACCACCCCCTCGTCGGAGGGCTCGCGAGTGCCGTCGCCGTGAGCCTCGACGGCGAGGAGGTCTCGATCGGGCAGGACGAGCTCGGCGACGTCTGCGGGCACGGCACGGCCTGCGCCGGGATCGTCCGGTCGCTTGCGCCCGCCTGCCGCCTCCACAGCGTGCGGGTGCTCGGAGCGGGGAACACGGGCAGCGCCGACCTGATCCTCGGCGGCCTCCGCTACGCGATCGAGCAGGGCTACGACGTCGTCAACCTCAGCCTCTCGACGACGAAGCGCAAGTTCGCCGAGCTGCTGCACGAGCTCGCAGACAGCGCGTACTTCCAGGGAACCGTGCTCGTCGCCTCTGCGCACAACATGCCGGTGGAGAGCTACCCCTGGCGGTTCTCGTCGGTGATCTCGGTGGGGAGTCACGAGGGAGCCGACTCGTGGGAGTGGTACGCGAATCCCAACCCGCCGGTCGAGTTCTTCGCCCGGGGCATCGACATCGACGTCGCGTGGGCCGGCGGCAACACGCTGCGGTGCACGGGCAATAGCTTCGCCGCCCCGCACATCGCCGGCCTGTCGGCGCTCGTGCTCTCCAAGCACCCGGGGCTGACACCCTTTCAGTTGAAGAGCGTCCTCTACCTGACGGCATCGAACACGGGAGGCACGACATGACGGAACGCTCGAGCTACCAGGAGGCGGTCGCGGCCGGGATGCTCCCGTCCGAGGAGAGCCATCGGGCGCTACTGCAGTCGATCGTCGACGTCGCCCGCGCGATCTTCGGCGCCAGGGCCTCGTCGATCTTCCTCCTCGACCCGGAGACGGACGAGCTCGTCTTCGAGGCGGTCTCGGGTGAGGGCGAGAGTGACCTCGTCGGGATGCGGATTCCCTCGAGTACGGGGATCGCCGGCTGGGTGCTCGTCACCGGCCAGCCGATCGTGATCGACGACCTCCAGCAGGACCCACGTCACGCGCGGCAGACGGCGGAAACCACCGGCTACGTCCCACAGGCCCTGATGGCGGTGCCGCTCTCGAACGGCGAGACGTCGCTCGGCGTGCTCCAGGTACTCGACCGCTCGACCGACCGGGCGTTCTCGCTCGGCGAGATCGACCTCTTGATCCTGTTCGCGAACCAGGCCGCGATCGGCCTCGACCTGCTGCAGACGGCGCGTCGCGCCCGGGCCGTAGCGGAGCAGGGCGAGGGCAGCGAGGCCGTGGTGGCCCGGATTGCGGGCCTCCTCGGACGGGCGGAGGACGACGTGGCAGGAGTGCGATTGCTCGAGGCGCTCGAGACGGTGCTGGCGCGTCTCGCGTCGTAGACCGGTAGAACGACGACGGGCCCGGCTGTACCGGGCCCGTTGGTCGAATCTCGCTCGGTGCCGACCGCGAGCTACTCGACGTGCTGCTCGATGTGCTGGTCGACGTTCTGGCCGGGCATGCCGTGCCCCTCGAAGTCGTCGGCGTGCTGGTCGGCGTTCTGCTCGATGTGCTGGTCGACGTTCTGATCGGCGTTCTGACCGGGCCTGCCGTGCCCCTCGAAGTCGTCGGCGTGCTGGTCGGCGTTCTGCTCGATGTGCTGGTCGACGTTCTGTGCTCTCGAATCCGACACGTGAGACTCCTTTTCGAAGATTGCGGCGACCGATCGATCGACCACCTATGCATGATAGACGGCCGTGGCCGCAGAAATCTTCCCGCGGATGTGATCTTCTTAGGCGACGTATCGTCGACGAAGGCGTGGTGATGACATGAGAGGGCATTTCTCGGAGTCGCTGCGATCGCTCGTCGACGTCTTCCGAAACCGCGATCTGCGCCGGCTGCAGCTCGCGTGGATCGGCTCGATCGTCGGCAACTGGGCGTACCTCGTCGCGCTCGTCGTCTACGCGTACGACCAGGGAGGCCCGGCGGCAGTCGGGATCGTCGGCGTCCTGAGGATGCTCCCCGCGGCGTTCGCAGCCCCGATCGTCGCGACCCTCGCCGACCGCTACCCCCGCAAGCTCGTCCTGATCGGTTCCGATCTCATCCGGGCCGTCCTGATGGCGCTCGCCGGGCTGACGATCTTCCTGGATGGACCGGCTCCGGTCGTCTATCTGATCGTGACTCTCGCGACCGTCGTCGGGACCGTGTTCCGGCCCGCACAGGCCGCGCTCCTGCCCTCGCTCGCCCGGACACCCGCCGAGCTGACTGCCGCCAATGTGGCCTCGAGCACCTTCGAGTCGGTGGGCTCCTTCGCCGGGCCGGCACTCGGCGGGCTCCTGCTCGCCGCGACGAATGCAGAGACCGTCTTCCTGTTCAACGGCCTCACGTTCGTCTGGTCGGCCGCCCTCGTGGCGGCGATCCGGAGCAGCGATTCCCGGTCGCGAGAGCAGGCGCGGCGCCGCGGCGGCCTCCTCGGTGCGGAGATGTCGGCCGGGCTGCGAGAGATCTTCGGCAACCGCGACCTGCGGACGCTGTGCGGGCTCTACACGGGGCAAACACTCGTCGCCGGGGCGCTCAGCGTTCTCGTCGTCGTGTCCTCGCTCGAGTTGCTCGACATGGGCGACGCCGGCGTCGGCTACCTCAATGCCGCACTCGGAGTCGGAGGGCTGATCGGCGGCTTCGTGGCGCTCATCGCGGCCGCCGGCGGCCGCCTCGCTGCGGTCTTCGGGATCGGGGTCTGCCTCTACAGCGTCCCTCTCGTCGTCGTAGGGCTCGCGCCGTCCGTTCTCTCCGCCCTGATCGCTCTCTCGATCATCGGGCTCGGCAACTCGCTCGTCGACGTCAACGCGCTGACGATCATGCAACGCATCGTTCCCGACGAGGTGCTCGGACGGGCGCTCGGAGCCCTCCAGGGCATGCTCCTCGGCTCGATCGGTGTCGGCGCCCTCCTGGCACCGGCGCTGATTCACGTCGTCGGGATCGACGACGCGCTCGTCCTCACGGGGCTCCTGCTGCCCGTTCTCGTGCTCCTCAGAGCAGGACGCCTGCGGGCGATCGACGGGCGGGC
Organism: uncultured Thermoleophilia bacterium; assembly: GCA_963792455.1. Classification (GTDB taxonomy): domain Bacteria; phylum Actinomycetota; class Thermoleophilia; order Gaiellales; family Gaiellaceae; genus Gaiella. The sequence goes on along the minus strand of CAWBWA010000010.1, from coordinate 59,595 downwards.
GGCGGCCCCCGCCGGCCTCGAGCTCCTGCGCCGGGTCGAGTTCCTTGCCCCACTGCCCGAGCCGAGCCTCGAGCATCTCGCGCGGTCACTGACCGAGGTCGTGCAGCCGGCCGGTGCGGTCGTGATCCGGGAGGGTGAGCCGGGCGATCGCTTCTATGTGATCGGCGTGGGTGAGGTGGAGATCAGCGGCAAGAAGTTCGGGCCCGGCGAGGGGTTCGGCGAGATCGCTCTCCTGCAGGACGTGCCGAGGACCGCGTCGGTCACCGCCGTGACCGACGTCACGCTCTACGCACTCGAGCGAGACGAGTTCATCGCGGCGGTCACGGGGCACGAGCCTGCCAATGCAGCCGCCGAAGCCGTGATCGCGGCTCGGCTCGAGGCGTTCAACCCGAGCGTTGCACCCGTCTGATCCCGGCGCTAGCCGAACGGGACCGGCGCGTCCTCACGATCGGCGACGTCGTCGGCTCGTGCCGCTTCCGGCGCGAGCAGCGCGTTCTCCTCGGCTTCCTGCTCCTCCTCCATCGACTTCAGCGACGCGAGCGAGATGCCCTCGCGGGCGAGGAAGATGAGCCCGACTCCGACGCCGACCGACATCTCGACCGCCTGGAGCACGAGCCCGTAGGCGAAGCCAGTCCCGTAGGGCACGCCGTACTGCACGAGCGGCAGCGCCACCGCGGCCTGCAGGAGGCCGATGTTGCCGGGCCAGAGTGGGAAGATCGTGGCGACGTTCATCAGCACCAGCACGAGACCCGCGGCAGGCAACGGCAGGTCGAGGCTGAACGCCTCCATCACGGCCCACACGGCGAAGAGCTGCATCAGCCAGCCGACGCACTGGAAGATCGCAGCTCCGAGCGCCGGAAGCGGCCGGCGGAGGACGGCGAGGCCCTGCCGGGCCATCGTGACCACCGCGCCGAGGCTCCCCATGCCGTCGTGTACGCGCCCCTGACCGGTTCCGGCCGAGACGAGCCCGACGGTGAGCAACACGAACCCGACGACGCCGAAGATGACGAGGCTCGTCACGGCCCAGTGCGGGATCTTCGCCGTCAGCAGCACCCACGTGACGAGGATCGCGACCGGAAAGAGATCGAACAGCCGGTGCGCGAACACGGTGCCGAGCAGCGTCGCGCTCGTGCCCTTGCCGTGTGGCAGGTGCTGGCGCAACACCGCGACGCGGGCGAGCTCGCCCGCCCGGGCGGGGAGCACGGCGTTGCCGAGCAGGCCGATGCCGAAGGCCGAGAAGACCTGGCCGAACGTCGGATGTGGCTCCGGCAGCGCCTGGTTGATCGTCAGCCGCCACGAGAGCGACCGCGCCAGCACCGAGAGCAGGTTGAGCAGGACACCGACGACCACCCAACGCCAGGAGACGAAGTCGAAGGCGTGGTAGACGGTTGGCCAGTCGGGCCCGCGCCACCAGATCGCAAGGAGCGCGGACGCGAGCATCGCGAGCACCAGGATGCCGCGGGCCCAGGGGTTGTGCGCGAGACCGCGGAGGCGGATCATGCGGCAGGACGCCGGTCGCTCGCGATGGCCCGCTCGTAGATGCCCTCCAGCCGCCGCGCGATGTCGGCCCACGCGTAGCACTCGATCGCGAGGGCGCGGGCGGCCGCCCCCATCGCGACGCGGCGCGGCTCGTCGGCAAGGAGCGCCGTGACCGCGTCGGCGAGCACCGCCGGATCGTCGGGCGCGACGGTGACCGACGTCTCCGGCGTCGTCACCTCGCGGTAGCCGGGGATGTCGGACGCCACGACCGGCAGGGCGCACGCGAACGCGCGGGTCAGCACCATGCCGAAGCTCTCGCCGCCGAGCGACGGCGCCACCAGCGCCTTGGTGCGGGAGAGCAGCGCCGTCAGCTCCTCCTGCGGCAGGAAGCCGAGGATGTCGATGCCCTCGTCGGAGACGCGCAGCCGGGTGAGGAGGAGCCTGACCGCCAGTGGGTCGGAGCCGCAGATCTGGAGCCGGGCACCGCTGCGCCGATGGATCTCGGGCCACGCCCGCAGGAGGACCTGCAGCCCCTTCCGGGCCTCCTGGCGCCCGGCGAACGTGACCGTGTGCTCGCGACCCGCCGGCTCGACGGCCTCGGGGATGAGGACGCCGTTCGGGACGATCTCGTAGTCACCGGGAAGCCAGCGCGCCGCCGAGTCGCGCGCACGCTCGCTGACCGCGAGCCGCTCGTCGATCCGGCCGGCGAGGAAGCCCCAGGCGGGGATGCCGAGCTTCATGTAGCCGAGGTCGCCCGACGCATGATGCGTCGCCACGATCGGGGCGGTCGCCATCGCGAGCACCGAGATGCAGGTCACGGGGGTCATCGGCTCGTGCAGGTGGAGCACGTCGAACCGCTCCCGCTCGAGCACCTGCCGGATCCGGAAGATGGCGCGAGGGCTGAGGATGATGTTCGGCAGCGAGCCGTTTGCGGGCACGATCACCGAGCGGCCGATCGCAATCACGTTGGCAGGCGGGTCGCCGTGGCGTCCGACCCTCGGGTGCAGCGCGCGCGTGAACTGACCGGGCGGGTCGTTGCCCATCACCAGCCGTACCTCGTGCCCGCGCGCCTCGAGCGCCTCGGCCTGCAGCTCGGCATGCTCGACGACCGCGCCCCAGAACGACCACGAGAACGGCACCACGATGCCGATCTTCACGCGGGGAGCCTATTCACTCCGCGGTCGCGCCGGGGAGGACGCGTTCCCAGAAGCCGGCGAGAGCGCTGAGCTCGGCCTCGTCGAAGCGGTCGAGGAACCGGCTGCGCACCCCCGCGAGATGCGTGGGCCTCGCCTGCTCGAGCCGGGCGAGGCCCGCCGGGATGAGCTCGGCGTTGAGCCCGCGCCGATCGTCCTCACAGCGCGTGCGCTCGACCGAGCCGGCGTCCACCAGGCGATCGACGAGCCGGGTCAACCCGCTCTGGCTGAGCAGGACGGCGGCTGCGAGGTCGGACATCCGCATCCGCTGCCCGGGCGCCGCTCCGAGCACGAGCAGCACCTCGTACTCGTGCAGCGAGAGGTCGTGGGCGGCCCGCAACTCCGCGTCGAGGTCGTGCACCAGGGCGCCGTGGGCGCGCAGCAGGCCGCGCCACGCGGCGAGCTCCAAGGGTGCGAGAGGGGTCATGTCGACTCGAGAGATTCTTGCATGTGCAATTATACTACTTGACGCAGCAAGTATCCCTGATAGAGAGAGTTTCGTCCACCCCACCGAACGGCAAGCGGAAAGGCAAGAGGAGACCCATGCGCTTCGAAGGCATCCACCACGTGACCTGCATCACCGGCGACGCCCCGGGCAACGTCGATTTCTATACCCGCGTGCTCGGCCTGCGCCTGGTCAAGAAGACCGTCAACCAGGACGACCCGACCGTCTATCACCTGTTCTACGCGGACGAGGACGGCAGCCCGGGAGCGGACATCACCTTCTTCGAGTATCCGGGTGCCCGCCGCGGCCGGGCCGGCGCCGGCATGGTGCACACGATCAGCTTCCGCGTCGCCTCGGAGGACGCACTCGACTTCTGGGAGGCCCGGATCGCAGCGGAGGGGATCGTCAACGCGTCGCAGCGACGGGCCGGCTCGGCTTCGACGATCCCGAGGGCCTCGGGCTCGAGCTCGCAGTCGTCGCCACCGGTGACGCGCCGCTGGCCGCACGGCACCCCGAGATTCGGCCCGAGCAGGCACTGCAGGGCTTCGACAGCGTGCGGGCCTTCGCGAGCGCCCCCGAGAGGAGCCGCGGGCTCCTGGAAGGCACGCTCGGCTTCACCCCGGCCGGCGAGCACGTGTGGGAGGCGCGTGGGGCCGTTCGCGGCGGTCTCTACGCGTACGACCCGCCGCCCGCCTTCGGCGCAGGGATCCCGGGCGCCGGGACGGTGCACCATGTCGCCTGGGCCTCGAACATCGACGAGCAGGATCGGTGGCTCGCAACGGTGCGCGGCGCCGGCGCGCACGCGAGCGGCATCATCGACCGGTTCTGGTTCCGCTCCATCTACTTCCGCGAGCCGAGCGGCGTGCTGTTCGAGATCGCGACCATGGGCCCCGGCTTCACGATCGACGAGGACGCCGACCATCTCGGCGAGTCGCTGATCCTGCCGCCCGCGTTCGAGCACCTGCGGGCCGAGATCGAGCCGGTGCTGACGCCGCTGCCCGACCCGCGTGCCTCGTGGGTGAGGTGATGACGGAACCGCTGCGCACCCTCGAGCGGCCCGCAGAGGGCGAGCCGCAAGGCGCCCTTGTGCTCCTGCACGGCCGCGGGGCCGACGAGGGCGACCTCTTCCCGCTGCTCGACGCGCTCGATCCCGAGCGCCGGCTGCTCGGGATCACGCCCCGCGCCCCGCTCTCGCTGCCGCCCGGCGGGGCCCACTGGTACCGGCTCGGCGGAATCCCCACGCCCGATCCGGGCACCTTCTTCCCCACCTTCGAGGCAGCCGCAGCATTCCTCGACGCGCTACCGGTGCCGATGGAGCGGGTCGTCCTCGGCGGCTTCTCACAGGGTGCCGTGATGAGCTGGGCGCTCGGGCTCGGTCAGGGCCGGCCGCGCCCTGCCGCGATCATCGCGCTGTCGGGCTTCATGCCGGAGGTGGAGGGCTTCGAGCTCGACCTGACCGGCCTCGACGGCTATCCGATCGCGATCGCGCACGGCTCGCTCGATCCCGTGATCCCGGTCGAGTTCAGCCGCGCTGCGGCGAACGCATGTGACGGCTGCAGGCGCTGCGCTGCTGTGGCGCGAGACCCCGGTGCCGCACACGATCGACCCGCGCGTCCTGCCGGAGCTGCAGGCGTTCGTGGCGGCCGCGATCGCCTGAGGCGCGGCGACAGGCTTCAGCCTGTCGACCGGGCTCCGCTCCCGCTCGCTGTACGGCTTGGCCTCCGCGTAGAGTGACACGATGTTCGCCGCCGACGAGGGCCTCGCCGAGCTCCACACCCACCTCGGCGGCTCGGTCGCCTCCGACATCCTCTGGAGCCTCGCCCACGAGCAGGGGATCGCGCTGCCGGTGAAGGACTACTGGGAGTTCGACGAGCTCGTCACCGTCTCCGATCCGCGCGGCGTCGAGAACCTCGACGCGCTCGACGCGATCTACCACTGGACGGAGCTGATCCAGTCCTCCCCACTCGCGGTCGAGCGCTCCGTGCACAGCGCGATCGGCGGCGCCTACCGCTCGCAGGGGATCACGACGCTCGAGCTCCGCTTCAACCCGATGAAGCGCAACCGGGGCGGCGAGCGCGACCTCGACCACATCATCCTGGCCGCGATCCGCGGCCTCGATCGCGCACGGCTCGAATACCCGCAGGTCCGCGCCGGCCTGATCCTGATGATGGACCGCACGTTCGACGCGCGACAGAACTCGATCATCGTCGACAAGGCGATCGCCTGGGCCGACCGCGGCGTCGTCGGCGTCGACATCGCCGGCCCGCGCCCGGGCGGCATGCGCTACGACTACACGGTCGGTCGAGCCCATGGTCGAGACGGCGCGCGCCGCCGGCCTCGGCGTCACGATCCACGTCGGCGAGGAGGGAGCGACGGGCGCCGAGGAGATCGGCGAGGTCGTCGAGTATCTCCGGCCCGACCGGATCGGCCACGGCATCCTCGCCGCCCGCGACCCGGCCCTGATGGGCCTGCTCCGCGAGGCCGGCACGGTGCTCGAGATCTGCCCGACCTCGAACCTCCTGACGAAGGCGCTGCCCGACGAGGAGGCGATCCGCGCGACCTTCCGCGCCTTCGTCGACCACGGCGTCGCGTTCACGATCGCCACCGACGGGCCGGAGATGATGCGGACGCACCTCCGGGACGAGCTGGAGCTGCTCGAGCGGATCGGCGCCCTCGACGCGAACGAGCTGCGCGAGGCGAACGCCCGCGGCCACGCCGCGAGCTTCATCCGCCGGTGAGTGAGCTACGCCGGCTCGACGTGGGTGCGGCGGTGCGAGAGGAACTCGAGCAGGTCGGAGCGCGTCAGGATCGCAGCCGGCCTGCCGGCGATGCCGACGACGACTGCCGCGCTCGGGCCCGAGAGATCGGCGAACACCTCGTCGAGCGAGGCTCGCACGTCCACTGCGGCGAGCGGCGGCTGCATGGCGACCGCGATGTCCTCGTTCAGCGCGTCCGGGTTCTTGAAGACCCGGTCGAGGAGGCTGCGCTCCTGGATCGAGCCGACGATGTCGGTGAGAGCCTCGGCGGTGCCGTGGCGGACGACCGGGAGCTGGGAGATCCCGTAGCGCTGCATCAGCTCGATCGCCGCCCCGACCTTCTTCGTCGACTCGATCGTGACGAGGTCGGGAAGATCGGACTCCTCGCCGCGCTTGAAGCGCAGCACCTCGTCGACGGCCGGCGTCGGTGACGTCCGCTCCATGAAGCCGTACTGGATCATCCAGTTGTCGTCGTAGAACTTCGAGAGGTACGAGCGGCCGCCGTCCGGTAGCAGCATCAACACCTGCGCCTCCGGGCCGAAGCGGTCGGCGACCTGGAGCGCCGCCCACGCCGTCGAGCCGCAGGAGCCGCCGACGAGCAGGCCCTCCTCGCGCGCCAGGCGCCGCGCGGTGAGGAACGAGTCACGGTCGGAGACGCGCACCCACTCGTCCACGACCTCGGGGCTCATCGTCGCAGGCCACGTGTCCTTGCCGATCCCCTCGACGAGATACGGGCCGAGCGGATGGTCGGCGTCCTCGGTGTAGACCGAGCCCTCCGGGTCGGCGCCGACGATCAGCACCTCGGGGCGGTGCTCCTTGAAGTAGCGCCCGACGCCGGAGATCGTGCCGCCGGTGCCGACGGAGATCACGATCGCGTCGATCTGACCGCCCTCCGTCTGCTCCCAGATCTCGGGCGCAGTCGTCTTGTAGTGCGCCTCGGGATTCGACAGGTTCGAGTACTGGTCGGGCTTGAAGCCGCCGGGGATCTCCTCGGCCAGGCGATCCGAGACCGAGTAGTACGACTCGGGCGAGTCGTGATCGACGGCGGTCGGGGTGATCACGACCTCGGCCCCGTAGGCGCGCAGCGTCGAGATCTTCTCCTGGCTCATCTTGTCCGGCATCACGAAGATGCAGCGGTAGCCCTTCTGCGCGGCCGCGATCGCGAGCCCGACGCCGGTGTTGCCCGAGGTCGGCTCGACGATCGTGCCGCCGGGGCGGAGCTTTCCGGCCCGCTCCGCCGCCTCGATCATCGCGAGGCCGATGCGGTCCTTGTTCGACCCCCCGGGATTGAGGAACTCGAGCTTCGCGAGCAGTGCCGGCGGCACATCGGCGCCGAAACGGTCGAGTCGCACGATCGGCGTCGAGCCGACGAGGTCGAGGAGAGTCGGGTAGCTACGGCTCACGCGGCGAAGACTACGCGGCCGGGACTGTGCCAGGAGTGGATGCGTACCTTCCCGCACCGGGATCCGAGTCCGGTCGGATGGCACAGCGCCTCCGGAGAGGGCACGATCGCGCCATGCACGACCGGAGCGAGACCGAGCATCGGCCGCTGTGCACGATCGAGTTGATCGCGGAGGGGCACGCCGCGCGCTGCCCCGGCGACGGGTGCGCGTTCTGGGATCGTGGCTGCGTGCTCACCCGGGTCGAGCTGGAGCTCGACGGCAGGCCCGAGGTGGCCCAGCTGCTGCTCGACCTGCGCGGCGCGCTCGAGGCAGGTCACTCCGATCGAGCTCGAGCGGGCGCGCGCGACCCTCGCGCACATCCTCAACGACGAGGAAGGCATCGACGCACCGCTCTGACGGGAGCGCACGGTCAGGCGCGAACGAGGCGCCGGGCACCCTCGACGCTGCCGCTGCGTACGGCAAGGCTCTGGATCTCGACCCGCTCCCCGCTCTGCGGAGCGTGGATGATCCGGCCACGGCCGATGTAGAGGCCGACGTGTCCGAGCCCGTGGAAGAAGACGAGATCCCCGGGTCTGAGGCGGCCGCGCGCAACCGGGCGCCCGTACCCGTACTGAGCGGCGGCGTTGTGCGGAAGCCTGACACCGAGCTTGCCGTACACATAGGCGACGAGGCCGGAGCAGTCGAAGCCGCTCGGAGAGCTGCCGCCGTAGCGATAGGGCACACCGAGCTCCCTGGCGGCGATCCGCACCGCCCGCTGGCCGAGTGACGGAGGCTTGCGCTTCGGAACAGGCTGCGAGGGCCAGGGAGCCTGCGAGGCGAGCCGGATTCGGGACCGACGGCAGCGACCCGGTCTTCGTCGCAGCCGTCGCAGCGCCGTCGCAGCCGGGGCGAGCACGAGAACGAGCGCGAGCAGGCAGATGCGGGCAGAGAGGGCCATGAGAGGGTGACTGGAAGGCGGCTCGGGCGCCGGAAACGGGCCCACCGCGTCGCAGTGACCCGCGCACCATACCGGGGCCGGCAGGGGCTCTCGGAAACTCGAAACACCTTCTTTACAGGGTGTTCGTGCCCCGTACGAGGGAGAGCGCGACCCCGGAGACAGGCTGAAGCCTGTCACCGCGCCGCTTGCTGTGGGATGCTGAGGACGATGACGGTACGGATCGAAGCCTCCCTCGACGGCATCGACTGGGCCCGGGCGAAGGCCGATCTCGCCGCCGACGGCTTCGACAACGGGCGCTCCGCCGAGGCGCTGCGCCGGAGTTTCGAGCAGTCCCAGCACGTCGCCTTCGCCCGCGACGGCGACCGCGTGGTCGGCATGGCTCGCCTCCTCTCGGACGGTGTCTGCAACGCCTACCTCGTCGACGTCTGGACACTGTCGGCCTACCGGCGGCAGGGCATCGCCTCGGCGCTGGTGCGGCTCCTGCTCGATGCCGTTCCGGGTCAGCACGTCGGCCTCCAGACCGACGACGCGCAGGGGCTCTACGCTGCGCTCGGCTTCCGGCGGCAGCCCGAGTTCCTCTCGACCGTCGTCGGGCAATGGCTCGACAACGACGCCAACCGCTGAGCCCTGGTGGCACCGTGAACGCCCACGAGCCCGTGCTCAGAAATGCGACCCCGGACGACGCGGCAGCCGTCGACGCGCTGATGAAGGCGTCGGCCGCCGTCCTCTTCCCGCGCTTCTACGACGAACGGCAGGCTGCGAGCGCCGTCCGCTACGTCGCGCAGGCCGATCCGCTGCTGCTCGCCGACGGCACCTACTTCGTGCTCGAGACCGATGGCGAGATCGTCGCCTGCGGCGGCTGGAGCAGGCGCGACCGCCTCCACACGGGGAGCGGTAACTCCGCAGACGACGCGCGCGCCCTCGATCCGGCGACCGAGCCGGCGCGCGTCCGGGCGATGTTCGTCCGGGCCGACTGGACGCGTCGCGGCCTCGGCCGCCGCATTCTCGAGGAGTGCGAGACGGCGGCGCGGAGCGAGGGGTTTTCCGCGCTGATCCTGACCGCGACGCTGCCCGGCGTGCCGCTGTACCGCGCCTACGGCTTCGAGGCCACGGGTGATGCCGACGTGACGATGCCCGACGGCGTCTCGATCCCGTGCCTGACGATGGAGAAGCCGATCGACCCCTGAGCGGCCGGATCCGATGGAGTCCGGGCTCCTCGGCCCGGTCGAGACGCCCGCCTGGACGTTCCCGCGTATCCTGTGCCCGTGGCGCATCAGCCACGCGCGTTGCAGCAGCGAGCGTCATCCGTCTTCAGCCGAGGAGGTCTTCGTTATGGCTCGTATCCTGGAGGTCGTCGTAGACGACAACCTCTGCTCGGGCAAGCAGAGCTGCATCTTCGAGGTTCCGTCCGTCTTTCGGCGCTCCGACGATCAGCTGCGCACCGAGGTGATCGATCCGGCCGCCGCCTCCGAGGCCGAGATCGTCGAGGCGGCACTGAACTGCCCGTTCGAGGCGATCTCGGTCACCGACGCGGAAACGGGCGAGACGCTGGCGCCGTAGCCACGACGGTCGTCGCCGCCCGCCCGGCACTCGTCGGAAACACGGTCCCGCAGGCGTTTCAGCGATCGACGAGCTCGTCGTTACCGGTTGACCGTGGTCATATCCGCGTAGCGGTCGCCGACCGGCGGTTCGATGGCTGCGAGGCGCGCAAGCTGGTCGGCGGTTAGCTCGAGGTCGTCGGCAGCTGCGTTTTCCTCGAGCCGCGCGACGCGCTTGGTGCCGGGGATCGCGGCGATGTCGTCTCCCTGGGCGAGGAGCCAGGCGAGCGCGACCTGGGCGGGTGTCGCGCCTGCCTCCTTCGCGACAGCCTCGACCTCGTCGACGATCCGCAGGTTGTGCTCGAAGTTGCCTTCGGTGAAGCGTGGGTTGTCGGCGCGGAAGTCGTTGGTGTCGAACTGGTCCCGCGAACGAAGGCGGCCGGTCAGGAAGCCGCGGCCGAGCGGCGAGTAGGCGACGAAGCCGATCCCGAGCTCACGCACCAAGGGCAGGATCTCCGCCTCCGGGTCACGCGTCCACAGCGAGTACTCGGTCTGCAGCGCCGCGACAGGGTGCACGGCGTGGGCGCGGCGGACCGTCTCGGGTGCTGCTTCGGACAGCCCGATCTGTCCGATCTTGCCCTCCGCGACCAACTCGCTCAGAGCGCCGACCGTCTCCTCGATGGGCGTGCTCGGGTCGACGCGGTGCTGAAAGTAGAGGTCGATGTGATCGGTGCCGAGGCGCTCGAGCGATCCCTCGACGGCCACGCGGATGTTCTCCGGCGTGCTGTCCCGCTGGTAGGCACCGCCGTGGCGGTGGGAGATCACTCCGAACTTGGTCGCGAGTACGACCTCGTCGCGGCGGTCGGCGATCGCGCGCCCGATGAGCCCCTCGTTGACGTAGGGGCCGTAGATCTCGGCCGTGTCGATCAACGTGATGCCAAGGTCGAGTGCGCGGTGGATCGTGCGGATCGACTCCGCGTCGTCGACGGCGGCTCCCGTGTAGAAGGCGGACATGCCCATACAGCCCAGGCCGAGCCGGGACACGTCGAGCTTGCCGAGTGCAATGTGTCTCATGTTCGGTCTCCTCTCCGCTTCCTGCCCGGGTGTCCTGGGACGTCACCCCCCGCAACCGGTCGTTTCTCCACGCTCGGACGGACTCGGGAACAAGTGTATGTGGATGCACCCTGCCCTGGCGTCGGCCTCACCGGGGCGGCGGCCGACTCCAGCCGCGGAGAGGCGGCGCCCGCCTGCCCGACCCCCGTGCTGAGCTGAACCACGCCCGCGATATCGACGCACGGACAGCCGTCGAACCGATCACCAGCTAGTGCGACTGCCCGACCACCGTTGCGCTGGGGGGAGCTGCCAGCAGGTCGAACATCGGCGCGAACGCGCCCATGGCCTCGCTCTGCATCATCCTCTCGCGCGCCTCGGCTGACTCCCATTCGCTGATCTCTATGGCCTTGTCCGGCTCGTCGAGGACCACGTAGATGGTGGCGCTGTGACAGCCGCCAGCACGCATCGACTCGAAATGCTGTCCCACGAGGCCCTCGAACAGACGCACGAACTCGTCACGTCGGCCCGGCTGGAGCGTGAACTCGGAGATTGCCTTGACGGCCATTCAGAAATCCCTCCCTCGTTGCGGTTAGCGACGAGATATCACAGCGCGCATCGCAGCTGCATGAGCGCAACCCACCAGCCGGGGACACCGCTCGCCGACATCGGGAGGCGCGGGCCAACGTGATCTCGCCTGACGTCAGTGCCGGAAGTGACGGCGCCCGGCGAAGACCATCGCGGCGCCCGCCTCGTTCACTGCCGCGACGACCTCGTCGTCACGCTTCGAGCCGCCCGGCTGGATGATCGCGCGAGATCCCGGCCTCGAGGGCGAGCGCGGGGCCGTCGGCGAAGGGGAAGAACGCATCCGAGGCCAGCGCCGCACCCACGAGCGAGTGCCCGTGCTCGCGCGCCTTCTCGACGGCGATCCGCGACCGCGTCGACGCGGCTCATCTGGCCGGCGCCGATCCCGAGCGTCTGGCCGCCGCGGGCGATCACGATCGCGTTCGAGAGCGTGTGCTTGACGACCGTCCAGGCGAACAGCAGGTCGTCCCATACCGGCGTCTCGACCTCGCCACAGACGACCTCCATCTCGTCCAGCGGGTCGGGCTCGACGTCGCGCTCCTGCACGAGCATCCCGCCCATCACCCGCTTCAGGTCCCATTCGGAGGGGTCGAAGGCGCGCCGCTCCATGTCGTTGAGGATCCGGATCGAAGGCTTCTGCACGAGCGCCTCGACGGCGACCGCGTCGTAGCCCGGTGCGAAGAGCACCTCCACGAACTGCTCTGCGACCCGCTCGCCGAGCGTTGCGCTGACCGGGCGGTTGAGAACGACGACGCCGCCGAACGCCGAGACCGGGTCGGCGGAGATCGCCTTCGCGTACGCCTCCTCGATCGTCTCCGCCACGCCCACGCCGCAGGGGTTGGCGTGCTTGACGATCACGCACGCCGGGCCGTCGAGCTCGATCGAGAGCACGCGCGCGGCCGAGAGGTCGTTGACGTTGTTGTACGAGAGTGGCTTCCCGTGCAGCTGCTCCACCCGTGCCAGGACGTGCGTGCGCTGCCCACGCTGCGCGTAGTAGACCGCCTGCTGATGCGGGTTCTCACCATACGAGAGATCGAGCGCCCGGTCGAAGACGGGGAGCAGCGTCTCCGGGAATCCCTGGCCGCGCAGCATCCAGCCGGCCACCGCGCTGTCGTAGGCGGCAGTGCGGGTGAACGCCCGCGCTGCGAGCTGACGGCGTTGCTCCACGGACACGTCGTCGCGCTCGCGCAGCTCGTGGAGCACGAGCTCGTAGTCGGTCGGGCGGCAGACGGTGATCACATGCGCGTGGTTCTTGGCCGCTGCGCGCAGGAGGGCGGGCCCGCCGATGTCGATCTGCTCGATCGCGTCGTCCCATTCCACGTCGAGCCGGCCGACGGTCTGCTCGAAGGGGTAGAGGTTGACGCAGACGAGGTCGATCGGCTCGATCCCGTGAGCGGTGAGATCGGCGACGTCCTCCGGGACGTCGCGACGGGCGAGGATGCCCCCGTGCACGGCCGGGTGCAGCGTGACGACACGATGGCCGAGCATCTCGGCGAAGCCGGTCAGCTCCTCGAGCGGGATCACCGGGATGCCCTCGTCGGCGAGCAACCGCGCCGTGCCGCCGCTCGCGACGAGCTCCCAGTCGAGGCGGCGAAGCTCCTGCGCGAACGAGACGATTCCGCTCTTGTCGTAGACCGAGAGGAGTGCGCGCCTCATGCGGCGATCAACTCCCTCACGACCTCCGGCAGGAGCCGGTGCTCGACGGCCCTGATGCGTGCGTGCAGCGTCTCGGGGGTGTCGCCGGGGAGCACGGCCACGGCCTCCTGCCGCAGGACGGCGCCCGTGTCGATGCCCTCGTCGACCAGGTGAACGGTCGCCCCCGTCTCCGTGGCGCCTGCCGCAAGCGCCTCCTCGACGGCGTGGGCTCCGGGGAACGCGGGGAGCAGCGCCGGGTGCACGTTCACGACTCTACCGGGGAAGCGGGCGAGAAACGCCGGGCGCAGGAGGTGCATGTACCCGGCGCAGACGACGAGGCCGACCCCCTCCCCCACGAGCCACGCCGCCATCGCCGAGTCGCGCGCATCGCGGTCGGCGTAGTCGTCGAGCGCGAACACCGCGGTCGGCACACCGATCCTCACGGCCCGCTCGAGCGCCCGCACTCCCGCCACGTTCGACGCCACCGCCAGCGATCGGGATCTCCGCATCGATCAGGGCCTGCAGGTTGGTGCCGCTCCCGCTCACGAGCACTCCGACTCCTCGGGCCCGCGTCACGCCCAGGTCACCCCGCTGCCCGGGCCGACCGTCCCGATCACCAGGTCGCCGTCGCGGACGTCCGCGGCCGGGACGACGGCGCAGTAGCCGATCCCGATGTTGAAGACGCGCCGCAGCTCGTCCTCGGCGACGCCGTTGGCGGCAAGCCACGCCGAACACCTCGGGCCGCTCCCAGGAGGCTGGATCGACCACCGCGCCGAGACCGTCCGGCAGCACGCGCGCGAGGTTCCCGGCGATGCCGCCGCCGGTCACGTGCGCGAGTGCACGCACGTCGGCGCGGGCGCGGAGCGCGCGGACCTCGTCGAGGTAGAGGCGGGTCGGCGGCAGGAGCAGGTCGGCGTCGAACTCACGGTCGCCGACGATGCGCCGGACGAGCGAGAAGCCGTTCGCGTGGATCCCCGCCGAGGGGAACCCGACGACGACGTCCGCGGCCTCCACGCGCGACCCGTCCACCACCCGGTCGCGGTCGACGACCCCGACCGCCGTACCGCAGAAGTCGAGCTCGTCGTCGCGATAGATGCCGGGAAGCTCCGCGGTCTCGCCGCCGAGGATCGCGCAGCCGGCGGCGCGGCAGACGTCGGCGGCGCCCTCGATCAGCTCCGCGACCTGCTCCACGTCGATCGTGTTGGCCGCGACGTAGTCGAGGAAGAAGAGCGGCTCGGCTCCGGTCGTGAGGACGTCGTTGATGCAGTGGGCGGCGAGGTCGGCGCCGCACCAGCGCAGCCGGTCGCCGCGCCGCCCGAGCACGAGCTTCGAGCCGACCGAGTCGGTGGAGGCGGCGAGCAGACGGCGGTCGTCGATCGCGAAGAGGCCTGCGAAGGCACCGAAGGCGCCGGCGACGCCGGGCGTCGCGGTCGAAGCGACGGCGGCGCGAAGGCGGTCGACGATCGCGTCGGCGGTCGCGAGCGACACCCCGGCGGCCGCGTAGGTCTGCCCGGGTGCGGGGTGTCCGGCTTCAGCCGGACTCCGGGCTTCGGTGCTCACGCCGCCGGGGCCTCGGAGCGAAGCCCGGATGACAGGCTGAAGCCTGTCACCGCCCGCTCACCCCGCCACCGCCTCGAACCGCATCTTGGTGCGCCCCCCGACGGGCACCGCGGTCGGATACTCCCGCGTGAAGCAGGCGCGGCACACCGCCCCCTCCGGCAGGCGTGTCGCCGACTGCATGCCATCGAGCGAGAGGTAGTGCAGCGACGTCGCCCCGATCCGCTCTCGCATCTCCTCGACCGAGCGGTGGGCAGCGGCAAGCTCGTCCGCGTCCGCCATGTCGATGCCGTAGAAGCACGGCGCGACGACGGGAGGGGACGAGATGCGCACGTGCACCTCGGCGGCGCCCGCGTCGAAGAGCATGGACACGAGCTGCTGCATCGTGTTGCCGCGGACGATCGAGTCGTCGACGATCACCACCCGCTGCCCCGCGACCTCGTCGAGCGGATTGAACTTGAGCTTGATTCCCTGCCGGCGCAGCTCCTGGTCCGGCTGGATGAACGTCCTCCCCACGTACCGGTTCTTGATCAGCCCTTCCTCGAAGGGGATGCCAGAGGCCTTCGCGAATCCGATCGCGGCCGGCGTGCCCGAGTCGGGGATCGGCATCACGAGGTCGGCGTCGGCGGGCGCCTCCTCGGCGAGCCTCTGCCCCATGCGCACCCTGCTCGCGTGGATCTCGCTGCCGCCGAGCCGCGAGTCGGGCCGTGCGAAGTAGACGTGCTCGAAGATGCAGGAGGCTCCACGGCTCTCGGGCAGTGCCTGCAGGCTGTGGATTCCGGCCTCGTCCAGCCACAGGACCTCGCCGGGGCGCACGTCGCGGTCGACGACGGCGCCGATCAGGTCGAGCGCGCAGCTCTCCGAGGCGACCACCCAGTCGTCGCCGATGCGGCCGAGCGTGAGCGGCCTGATCCCATGCGGATCGCGGAACGTGACGAGAGTGCCGTCGACGAGCGCGACCACGGAGTACGCGCCCTCGAGGCGCTGCATCGTGGCGGCCACCGCCTCGGGCAAGGGGGCGGGATCGCGCGCGATCAGGGCGGCGATCACCTCGGTATCCGACGTCGACCCGAGCCGGATCCCGTCCGCGACGAGCTCGTCGCGCAGGACGCCGGCGTTCGTCAGGTTGCCGTTGTGGCCGAGGGCGACGGTGCGCGCCCGCCCGTGGTGCACGAGCGGCTGGGCGTTCGACCAGTGCACGCCGCCGGTCGTCGAGTAGCGGGTGTGGCCGATCGCGACCTCGCCGGGGAGCGCCTGCAGCTGCTGCTCGTTGAACACCTGGGCGACGAGCCCCATGTCACGGAGCACCGTCAGTCGGCCGCCCTCCGAGACGGCGATCCCGGCCGACTCCTGCCCGCGATGCTGCAGCGCGAAGAGGGCGAAGTACGTGAGCCGCGCCACATCGCGGTCGACCGAGCGGATGCCGAAGACGCCACACATGACTAGGCCGCGCGCTCCCAGATGGCGCGGATCTCGGAGAGGGCGACGCCGAGGATCTCGTCGCCGCCGACCTCGCCGATCCGGCGCACCGCGACGTCGGAGCCGAGCGGATCGGTCTCGACCTGACCGGAGGGCAGGGCGAGGACGACCTGGCCACATCCCTCCCCGAAGAGGGTCACAGGGTCGAGCGGAAGATCGAGCACGGCGCCGACACCCGAATGCAGGGCAGCCTCCGCGAGCGCGACGGCGAGGCCACCCTCCGCGACGTCGTGGGCGAGGGAGCAGCGGGGGGCGGCGTCGGCGACGAACCGGACGAGCGCCGCCTCGGCCGTCAGGTCGAGCCTCGGCGGCGTGCCGGAGACGGTGCCGTAGTGCGCCTGCAGCTCCGAGCCGGGCAGCGCCGGCGACCCGGTCGACGCGACGACGATCGCGTCCCCCGCGTTCCAGCGCCCGGGGACCCGGCGCACGTCGGGCACGAGCCCGACACAGCCGACGACCGGTGTGGGATGGATCGAGCGGCCGTCGGTGTCGTTGTAGAGCGAGACGTTGCCGGAGACGATCGGGAGGCCGAGCGCCTCGCACGCCTGCGCCATCCCCTCGATCGACTCGGCGAGCTCCCACCCGACCTCGGGCTTCTCGGGGTTGCCGAAGTTGAGGCAGTCGGTGAACCCGAGCGGCTCGCCACCCGCGCAGGCGACGTTGCGTGCCGCCTCGAGGATCGCCGCGGCACCACCGGTGAACGGATCGAGCGAGCCGACGCGACCGGTGCCGTCGAGCGTGAGCGCAAGGCCGCGGTACGACGGCCGCAGCCGCAGCACGGCGGCATCGAGGCCGGGGCGGCGAACGGTGCGCGACTGGACGAGCTGGTCGTAGCGGCGCGTCACGAACGCGCGCGAGCGGAGCGCGTCGGAGCCGATCAGGCCGAGCAGGATCTCGGAGGGCGCAGGCAGCTCCGTGAGCGGTACCTCGGCCGGCGGCCGCCGCGGCACACGCTCGACTGCATAGCGGGGGCAGTCCTCGGTGAGAAAGCGGGCGGGAATCGTGCCGACCGTCTCGTCGTGCCAGAGCGCACGCAGCTCCCCGGTCTCGGTCACCTCGCCGATCACAGCGCGGTGTAGCGCCCAGCGGTCGATCACTGCCTCGACCTCGGCCAGGCGCTCGGGAGCGACGATCGCCACCATGCGCTCCTGTGACTCGGAGATCATGACCTCCCACGGTTCCATCCCTTCCTCCCGCTGGGGCACGCGGTCGAGATGGACGTCGATCCCGTAGTCGGCCGCCATCTCCGACAGCGACGACGCGAGTCCGGCGGCGCCGCAGTCCTGGAGCGAGAGCACGAGCCCACGCTCGACGAGCTCCACCGACACCTCGATCAGCCGCTTGCCCGTGAACGGGTCGCCGACCTGGACGGACGGGCGCTTGTCGGCCGCCTCCTCACCGAGCTCCTGGCTCGCGAGCACGGAGGCGCCGCCGATGCCGTCCCGGCCCGTGGTGGCGCCGTAGAGGACGACCAGCGCTCCGGCCGTGTCTGCCCGCGCGCTCATCACGGTGTCGGCGGGCAGGAGGCCGACACACATCGCGTTGACGAGGCAGTTCGAGGCGTAGACGTCGTCGAACACGACCTCGCCGCCGACGTTCGGCACGCCGACGCAGTTGCCGTAGGTGCCGATGCCGCCGACGGCGCGCGAGAAGTGGTCGTCGGGAGCGCCGAAGCGCAGGGCGTCGAGGAGCGCGATCGGCCGGGCACCCATGGCGATGATGTCGCGGAGGATGCCGCCGACCCCCGTCGCGGCGCCCTGGAAGGGCTCGACCGCCGAGGGGTGGTTGTGACTCTCGGCCTTGAAGGTGACCGCGAGCCCGTCGCCGAGGTCGAGCACGCCCGCGTTCTCGCCGGGCCCCTGCAGCACCCGCGCGCCGCTCGATGGCAGCCGCTTCAGAAGCAGGGCCGAATGCTTGTAGCCGCAGTGCTCCGACCAGAGGAGGGAGAAGACGGCGAGCTCGAAATGGTTCGGCTCGCGCTCCAGCAGCTCCACGATACGCGCATGCTCCCCGTCCGTGAGGCCGAGCTGGCGGTGGAGTGGCTGTTCCGCAACAGAGCTCAGAACGTCAGTCTAGCTTCGCCGCCTGACGGCCTTCCCGAGCTCGGTCAGGAGCGCCGGGGCCAGCGCGAGCGCGGCGACCAGGGCGATCTCGACCGCACTCAGTGCAACCGTGCCCATCGCCCCCTGCAGGAAGGGCAGGTACACGAGCGCGACGACGACCGCGAGCGAGAAGGCCACGGCGAGGTGCAGATGACGGTTCGGCGGCAGCCGCCAGGACGGCAGCCGCACCGAGCGGCAGGAGAAGACGAGTGCGAGCTCGGCGAGGGCGACCGTGGCGAACGCCGCCGTCTGGGCCGCCTCCGGCCGCAGCTCACGGACGACGAGGAACGCTGCGAGCGCGGCGAGCCCGACGAGCATCCCCATCACGACGAGTGCGGTGGCGTAGCCCCTGCCGAACAGCTTGCCCTGCTCGGGCCGGGCGTGCGATCCGGCGGGGTCGCGGGCGAGGGCGATCGCCGGCGGTCCGTCGGTGAGCAGGTTGACGGCGAGCACCTGGACGACCGTCATCGGAGGGCCGAGGCCGGCGCCGATCGCGACGGCGAAGAGCAGCACCTCGCCGAGGTTGGCCGAGAGCAGGAAGGCGAGGAACGAGCGCAGGTTGCCCGCGATCCGCCTGCCCTCCTCCACCGCGGCCACGATCGTCGCGAAGTCGTCGTCCGTGATCACGAGCGAGGATGCCTCCCGCGCGGCCTCGGTGCCGGAGGCGCCCATCGCGATGCCGACGTCCGCCTGGCGCAGCGCCGGCGCGTCGTTGACGCCGTCCCCGGTGACCGCCACGACCTCGCCGGCCCGTTGCAGGGCCGCCACGAGCTCGAGCTTGTCGGCAGGGGTGAACCGCGCGTGGACCGTCCGCCGGCTCGAGGTCGAGCTCCCGCGCGATCGCGGCCGCGGTGAGCGCGTGGTCGCCCGTGAGCATCTTCACGTCGAGGCCGAGCTCGCGCGCGGACCGGATCGAAGCGGCTGCCATGGGGCGCAGCGGATCGGTGAGGCCGACGAGACCGAGCGGTTGCAGGTTCGACTCGAGCGTCTCCTCGGACGTCTCGGTCGGATCGACACGTCGCGAGGCGACGGCGAGCACGCGCACTCCCTCCGCTGCCCATCGTTCGGCGACGGCCTGCAGCCGCTCCAGCTCGGCCGGGTCGGCGACGCAGCGGGCGAGCACCACCTCCGGCGCGCCCTTGACGACGGAGACGGCCGCGTCCCCGCTGGCGGACGACGACCGTGGCCCGCTTCCGCGACGCCTCGAACGGAAGCGAGTGGAGCGTCTCGATCTCGGTCGCGACGCCACGCTCGGCGCAGGCCGCAAGCAGCGCGCGATCGACGGGATCGACCTCCGCCGCAGATGCGGCGGCCGCAGCCCACAACACGTCGTCCGGCCCGCAGCCCGCGGCCGGCTCGTGCCGCTCGAGCCGCAGCCGGTTCTCGGTCAGCGTCCCGGTCTTGTCGGTGCAGATGACGGTCGCCTCGCCGATCGTCTCGATCGCCGAGAGGGTCCGCACGATCGCGCCGCGCTGCGCCATCTCACGAGAGCCGAGCGCGAGCGCGATCGTCACCGTCGCGGCAAGCCCCTCGGGCACCGCGGCAACCGCGACCGAGACTCCGACCAGGAACGCGTCTCGCAGCGACTCGCCGCGCGCCAGCATGGCGGCGCCGAGGACGACGGTGACACCGACGCCGAGCACCACCATCCAGCGCGCCAGCCCACCGAGCCGGGCCTGCAGCGGGGTCGGAGGCGGCTGCGGCCTCGTCGACGAGCTGGGCGATCGCGCCCTGCTCGGTGCGCGCACCGGTCGCGACGACCACGGCCGTCGCGCTCCCGCGCGTGGCGCCGGTGCCGGCGAAGACCATGGACGTCCGCTCCGCGAGCAGTGCCCCGGCCGCCACGGCGGGCGATCCCTTCGCGACCGTCGCCGACTCGCCCGTCAGCAGGGACTCGTCGACCTCGAGCCCGTGGGTGTGGAGCACGCGGGCGTCTGCCGGGATGCGGTCGCCCTCGCGGATGCGGACGAGGTCGCCCGTGACGAGCTCGCGGACGGGGATCGGGACGCTCACTGCCGTCCCGGATCACCGAGGCGAAGCTCTCGAGCGACGCGTGCAGGGCGAGGACGGCACGCTCGGCCCCCAGCTCCTGGGTGAAGCCGAACGCGGCGTTGAGAACGACGATCAGGCCGATCGCCGCCGCCTCGACCGTCTCGCCGATCGCTGCCGAGACCAGCGCCGCCGCGACGAGCAGGCCGACGAGGGGCTCGATCAGCTGGCGGGCGGCGATGCGGCCGTAGGCCGGGCCGCGAGCGCGCCCGAGCTCGTTCGGCCCGTCCCGCTCGAGCCGGGCCGCGGCCTCTGCGGCATCGAGGCCGCGCACCGGATCGGTGCCGAGCTCGAGCGCGACCCGCTCGGGATCCAGGGCGTACGCCGACTGCAGCCTCGGTTCGGTCACAGGATGATCATCGCCCTTCGAAGCGCGACGCGCAGCGCAGTACACGACCGACTCTCAGGACTCCTCACGCCGGTGCCCTGCCCTGCGTTTACCCTCGACGAGCCGTGAGTCGCCGCGACGCCCTCCTCCTGCTGTTGCTGTCCTCCATCTGGGGTTCATCGTTCCTGTTCATCAAGGTCGGGGTGGAGGTGCTCGAGCCCTCGGTGGTCGCGTTCGGACGGCTGCTCTTCGGGGCCCTCTTCCTCGTCGCCCTGCTCCCGGGCAGGGGCGGGCTGACGCCGCTTCGGGGTCGCCTCGGGCCGATCGTCGTGCTCGGCTCGCTCAACAACGCCGTCCCGTTCTGGCTGCTCGGCTTCGCGGAGACGCGCCTCGACTCGGGTCTCACCGCCGTGATCCAGGCGGCGGCGCCGATCTTCACGGTGCTGCTCGCGTCCCGCATCGACGTCACGCAGCGCGTCACCGGGGTGCGCCTGGTCGGGATCGCGATCGGGTTCGGCGGCGTCGCGCTGCTCGTCGGCGTGCAGAGCGGCGACGACGTCGTCGCCGCCCTTGCGGTGATCGGCGTCGCCCTCTGTTACGCGTTCTCGGTCCTGTACGCCGGCCGCACGATGCGGGGGACACCGCCGCTGCAGGTGTCGTTCGGCCAGCTCGCTTGCGCTTCGCTGCTGCTCGCGCCGGTCGGCCTCAGCCAGTTGCCGGCGACCGCGCCGGAGGCGAAGGTGTGGCTCGCCGTGCTCGCCCTCGGCGTGCTCGGCTCCGGGATCGCCTACCTCCTCTACTTCGCGATCATCGCGAGCGCAGGAGCGTCGCGGGCGATCCTCGTCACCTACCTCGTGCCCGCCTTCGCGCTCGCATACGGGGCCATGTTCCTCGACGAGGCGATCACCGCGACGGCCCTCGTAGGCCTGGCGCTCGTGCTGACGGGGACGGCGCTCGCGACCGGGCTCGCGCGAGCGCGTGCGGGTAGCCTCCGCACGTGACGCGCAGATACTGGCCCCTGATCCTCACGCTCGCGTCCCTCTGGGGCGCCTCGTACCTCTTCATCAAGGTGGGCGTCGACGGCGGGCTCTCCCCCGGAGCGCTGATGGCGGCGCGAGCCTTGCTCGCCGGGCTCGTCCTGTTCGGGTATCTCGCGGCGACCATCGGCACAGCGACGGCGGTCGCGCGCCTGCGCGAAGCCTGGCGGCCGTCGCTGGTGCTCGGCCTGCTCAACGCGGCGCTGCCCTTCTGGCTCGTTGCCTGGGGCGAGCAGCACATCGACTCCGGCCCGGCGGGGATCGCCCAGGCGACCGTGCCGATCTTCTCGCTGCTGATCGGGCTTCGCTTTCTGCCGCACGAGCGGATCGGCCCGGCGAGGGTCGCCGGTGTCTGCCTCGGGCTCGTCGGCGTGGCCTTCGTCGCCGGAGGCGCGCCCGAGGGGGGTGCGTGGGCGATCGCCGGCACGCTTGCCGTCGTGCTTGCCTCCGTCTTCTACGCCTCGGCCGGCATCTACGGTCAGCTCCGCCTGAACGGAACCGTCTCGGGGCCGGTGCTCGCGACCGGCTCGATGCTCGCAGGCGGCGTGATGCTGTTGCCGCTCGCGCTCGCGGAGCCTCCCACGTCGATGCCCACGCTCGGGGCGATCAGCTCGCTACTCCTCCTGGCGCTGCTCGGCACGGCCTTCGCCCAGCTGATCCTGTTCCACGTGATCGCGCTGTTCGGAGCCCGCCGCCTGAGCCTCGTCACCTATCTCCTGCCCGGCTTCGCGCTCGCCTACGGCGCGCTGCTGCTCGACGAGCAGATCAACGCCGCCTCCCTGATCGGGCTCGGGCTGATCCTGCTCGGGGTGGCGCTCGGCTCGGGCACGCTCCGGCTACGCCGCCGGCGCGCGGTCTCGGCGGTGCGCCCCGGCCTCTAGATGAGGATGCGGAATGCCGTCTTGGGCGGGCAGCCGCGCTTGACGAGCTCCGCCGCGTGGTGCAGGTCGACGTTGCGGTCGAGCGCGAGCACGAGCGCCGCGTCGCTGTCGAAGCCGACGGCGATCAGCTGCTCGATCCGCCAGCCGAGGACTCGCGCCGCAGGATCGGGCCCGCTCTCCTCGATCGCGTCGGTCTGCAGGAGCTCCAGCGTCGGATCGCCGCTCATGCCGCTCTCCGTTCACGGGTGTGCACACGATTCTGCTCCTCGACGTAGCGGGCAGTCGCGTACTCGGATGCCTCGGCATGGCCGAGGTCGAGGGCTTGCCGCGCGAAGCGGTACCACTCGATCCACGTCGTGAGCCTCTGTGCGTCACCCATTGCCGCGCCCTTCTGGAGGGGGTCGTGTTGTCTGCTGAAGGTGTATCGGCAGGATGTTCGGAAACCTTGCACACGAGTTGCGCAGGGTGAATCGCCACGTTAAGAACGTGTGTCGAGCCAGCGCTCCAGGAGGCCGAGCGCCTCCGGCATCGTCGAGCGGCCGAACCCGATCCGGACGTGCCCCGGCTCGTCGTAGACCCGGCCGGGGAGCAACAGCACGCCCGTGTCGGCCACGAGCTGCTCGCAGAAGCCGGTCGTGTCCTCGACCCCGAGCAGCCGCGGGAAGCCGATCGGGCTCGCTGTGGGACGCGTCCACGAGAGCAACGCTGCCGTGCCGCTCGAGGAACGCGTCGAGGAGTGGCAGGTTCGCCAGCACGATGGCGCGGTTGCGCTCCGCGAGAACGTCTCGGTGCCGGAGGGCGAGCGCGCTGAGGAGCTCGCTCGGTGCGCTCGAGCAGATCGTCGTGTAGTGCTTGAGGTCGACGATGCGACGCGAGTGCGGTGCGATCGCGCGAGGCGAGCCAGCCGAGGCGGAGGCCGGGTAGCCCGTACGTCTTCGACATCGAGCCGAGGGAGAGAGCACGCTCGTACAGGTCGCAGGCCGCCGGGAGCCGGTCGGCGGGGTCGTGCTCGAGCTCCCGGTAGACCTCGTCGCAGAAGAGCCAGGCGCCCCGCTCGGCGCAGAGCTCGACGACCCGGTCGAGCACCTCCCGCGGCATCAGCGTGCCGGTCGGGTTGTGCGGCGTGTTGACGTAGACGAGTCGTGTCTCCGGTCGCAGCGCCCGCTCGAGCGCGTCGAGGTCGTGAGCCCAGCCATCTGCGGCCGACCGTCGCCACTCGGTCACCTCGGCACCGGCGGAGAGGGCGATCTGGAGCGCCGACTCGTAGCACGGTGTCTCGACGACGACGTGGTCGCCGGGCTCGAGGAGGGCGTGGTAGGCGACGAAGATGGCCTCCTCGGCAGCCGCGACGACGACGACGTCGTCCGGCTCCGTGGTCTCGTACATCGCGGCGATCGCGGCGCGCAGCTCGGGCGCGCCCGCCGACTCGGTGTAGCCGAGCCGCTGGGTGAGCAGCCTCTCGCCCGCGTCGGGCTCGAGCGCGAGCAGGTCGGCGACGGACACGGACTCGGCGTCGCTCGAGGAGAGCATGAACGGCGCAGTGAACTCGTGCTCGGCGTAGTACTGCTCGATCCGGAAGGGCGCGATCTTCACGGTCGGGACACTACGTCACGACCGGCTGCGCCTCGCCCTCGGCAACGGCGAGCACGTCACCGCGGCGGAGCATGGTGAAGAGGAGCACCGCACCCGCGGCGAGGAAGAAGGCGCACCCGAGCCACGCGACGTGGAAGCCGTCGACGAGCGCCTGCGCCGTCTCGGCCTGGGTCGGCCTACTGCCCGCCGACGCGAGCACGTCGGCGGTCTTGTTCGCCGCGAACGTCGAGAGGAACGCGAGACCGAGCGCTCCACCGACCTGCTGCGAGGTGTTGAAGAGGCCCGAGGCGAGCCCCGCGTCGTCGACGGGGATGCCGCTCGTCGCGATCAGCGTCACGGGCACGAAGGTCAGCCCCATCCCGATCGACGCGAGCATGATGCCCGGGAGGAAGTCGACGACGTATGTGCTGTCGGGCGAGAGGCGCAGGAAGAGCAGCATTCCGACAACGGCCATCGAGAGGCCGATCACGGGCACCTCCCGGGCACCGAACCGCGGGATCAGCTGCTGCGAGGCGGTGGCGCCGATGATGATGCCGGCGGTGAAGGGAAGGAAGGCGAGACCCGCCTCGAGCGCCGAGTAGCCGAGCACGCGCTGCAGGAAGAGCGTGTTGAAGTAGAACATCGCGAAGAGGCCGCACGCGACCACGAGCATCGCGACGTTGGCGCCGCGCACGGTGCGGATCGCGAAGATCGAGAGGCGGACGAGCGGCTCGGCGGAGCGGCGTTCGATCACGACGAACCCGACGAGCAGGACGGCGGAGAGGGCGAGGATGCCGAGCACCTCGCCAGAGCCCCAGCCCGACTCGGCAGAGCGGACGATGCCGTAGACGAGCGCGATCAGGCCGCCCGTCACCGCGACCGCGCCGGCAACGTCGAAGCTCTTGTGGGCGTGCTCGTCGCGCGACTCGGGCACGAACCGCAGCGCGAGCACGAAGGCGACGATCCCGACGGGAACGTTGACGAAGAAGATCCACGGCCAGGAGAGCACGTCGACGAGGACGCCGCCGAGGACCAGGCCGACGGCGCCGCCGCCGACCGCGATCGCAGACCAGACGCCGAGTGCTTTCGTGCGCTCGGAGCCCTCCCTGAACGTCGAGGTCACGATCGCGAGCGCGGCCGGTGAGACGAGCGCCGCTCCGAGTCCCTGGAGGCCGCGGGTCATGATCAGCCAGGTGGCGCCCTGCGCGAGCGCGCAGAGGAGCGAGGCGACGGTGAAGAGGACGACGCCGGCGAGGAAGATCCGCTTGCGCCCGGCGAGGTCGCCGGCGCGCCCGCCGAGCAGGAGGAAGCCGCCGAACATCAGCGTGTACGCGTTCACGATCCACTGCAGGTTGGTGTCCGTCATGTCGAGGTCCTGCTGGATCGTCGGCAGCGCCACGTTCACGATCGTCGCGTCGAGGACGACCATGAACTGCGCCAGGCAGACGAGGACGAGGACGAGCCAGGGGTTGACGCGTGCGGTCATCGCTCGAACGTATCAGCGCGACGGTGGGCGACGGGTACGGCAACCCGTACTCTGTCAGCCCTGCTGCGGGCTCGGTCGACATCGCCTGCTCGTGAAGCCACGCGTTAGGCTCGCTTCCAATGGGCAACGACTCGCGATCGAGCGGATCGACTGGACCTGCGACGCCGTCGCGCTCCGGCTCGAGGACGGCCGCATCTCCGGAACCGGTGGGATCAACCGGCTGATGGGGGACTACCGACTCGACGGCGAGCTCGCTCGACGTTCGGCCCTGTGGCGACGACGATGATGGCCGGCCCGCCCGACGCGATGGAAGCGAGCAACGCTTCCTCGGCGATCTCGCGCGTGTCGCGCGCTGGGCGATCGTCGACGACGAGCTCGTGCTCGGCGACGACACGAACGTCGAGATCATCCGCCTGGACGCCGAACCCGACAAGGAGAGCACGATGGAGCTGATCCACACCTGCTACCGCATCACCGACCCGGAGAGTCGATCGCGTTCTACGAGGCGCTCGGCCTCGAGAAGCGGCGCGAGCTGCCGATCCGGGAGGAGGCGATGAACTACTTCCTCGGCGTCCCCGGCAAGGAGGTGCCGGAGCTCGAGCTGACCTACAACTTCGGTGTCGACTCGTACGAGCTCGGGACGGCCTACGGGCACATCGCGCTCACCGTCGAGAACATGAGCGACACGCTCGAGAAGCTCGCGGCGCAGGGGATCGAGCCGGAGCGGCCGCCGTACTCGGTCCGCGAGGGCGGCTCGCTGCTCTGCTTCGTCCGCGATCCGGACGGCTATCGGATCGAGCTGATCGAGCGCAACGACTACTGATCCCGCTCAGGAGGGGTGAAGCTCGATCTCGGCGGGCAGCTGTGCCGGCCGCTCGACGGGCTCGAGCTCGCCCCTCGCGCGGGCGTCGAAGTAGACGTACGACGTGACGAGCGCGACGTACGGGAGCGCCAGGGCGTAGACGACGCCCGCGACGATGTTGAGCAACGCGAACGGCATCTCGGTGAGGAAGATCAGGGCCACCCCGAGCAGCGGGCCGGCGACGAGCGCGACTCCGGCGCTGACGCCGACGAGCGAGCCGACCCTGATCCAGCGGCCGTGGACGAGGCCCGCGCTTCGACGCAGGGCCGCGACGCCCCCGCGGCCCTCCAGTTCGACGACGGGCGCGAGCAGGCACCAGCGGACTGCGAGCCAGAGCGCGACGGGAATCAGGAACGTGGTCAGAGTCAGGGCCAGCCAGACAGCGACGAAGAGGGCGATCGTCCGCAGCAGCGGGCGGAGGCGGCGGAGCGCGAGTCGGTAGGCGGCAGCAGCGCCGACCGGTCGCCCCTCGTCGATCTCGACGAGCGCACACGCGGTCGCGGCCTGCACGAGCCCGAGGACGAGGAGCGTCAGCGTGGTGCCGATCACCAGCGCGAGGGCGGCGAACACCCCGGCGCCCTGGCCGGTGACGACGCCGATGAGATCGACCGCCCGGTACACGAGCCATTGCAGGAAGGTGATCGCGACGACGAACGGGAACACGAGCAGGCCGATGCCGAGGAAGAGGCGGGCGCGGCGCAGGTACATGCGCAGCGAGGCAGAGATGATCTGCCCCCAGAACCTGCGGCGGGCGAGACGGAGCGGAGCTACGGGCGTCCACGTTGCGCGCACCGCCGCGAACACGACCAGGGCGAGGAAGGCGCCGATCACGAGCAGCGTCAGCGTGGGGCTTCGGAGCAAGAGCACGAGACCCTTCGATCCCCTGGCGACGCCGCTGCAGAAGAGGTCGGTGGCGCCGGTTCCGAAGATGCCGCCGGCCGGCACCGCGTACCCCTGCTCGCGCCAGTCCCGCGACCACTCGATCGGATGCGTCCACTGGTCTTTCATGTTCGGGCCCGTAGGCCCGTTGAAGAACGCCTTCTGGAGCTCGCCCCAGCGCCCCTCGAACGCGATCCAGGGAAAGGCGCTCTGCGCCGCGGTAGGGTCGCTCGGGATCGTCTTCACGACCGGCTTCACCTCGCGGTGCGGCCCGAGCGTGTAGTCGCAGCCGACTCCCGCGTCGGCGGAGCTGCCCAGGTAGAGCGCGGAGGTGAACTTGTTGGCGTGCGAGCCTGCGGCCGGATAGACGACGGGATGGGTGCCGTCGACGATCTCGAGCTTCTCGTCCCCCCAGGCGGCGCGCTCGGCGCCCTCGTGGGAGCTGTAACCGATCTCGGTCGGTTCTTTCGTGAGCGCCTCGCCTGCATCTGCGGCAGCGAAGACGATCTGGGTCATCTCCCAGTCGCCCTCGTGGGTGTTGTTGAAGTCGTTGAACGGGTAGAAGAACCAGTACTGCAGCGCAAGCTTCACCGGATAGCCCGGATCGGTGGCGACGTGGGCGTAGACGGTCGGCTTCGTGCCGTCGGTGAGGCGGCGCGACCAGCGCTCGTAGCTGCAACCCGCGTCGAGCGGGTCACCGGGGAAGTCGAGGTGATACTCGTAGCGGTCGACGAGATCACTCGCCTGCGGCCCGATTTCGACGAGATCCGTTCGGTTCCAAGGGCCGCGAAAGGCGACGGTCGGCTCGCCGAAAAGCGTGTCGACGTCGGTTGGGATGTAGGGCTCGCCGGGGCCGCACTCCTCCGGCTGCTCGACGAGACGGACGACAGGGGCGTACTTCCCCGCGAGAGCGGCTTCCTCCGCGACCGTTGCACCTGCCGCCGGCACGAGGACGAACGCGACGAGTGCCGCCAAAGCGAGCGCGGGGACGCGCACCGGGATATCGAGCAGTCGCCTCACGCTTCGGGTTTTCGACGCGGCGAGGTCAAGTCCCGGCTCGCCGCGACAGATCACACCCGCCATCGTTCGGTTCGCCGCGTATCGAGCGTCGCGTTGAGCACGGCCGAGCCGACGATCAGACGACCTACGAGGTAGAGCGAGAAGAGCAGGGCCGCGGCGACACCGAGGGCTCCGTACGTGTCGGCGCGCTCCTCGACGAGGCGCGACGTGATGTAGACGTTGAAGGCGTTGATCCCGAACATGCCGACGCCGACGAGCGCCGCGCCGGGGAGGAGCTCGTGCCAGCCGGTGCCGCGACGAGGCAGGACGGACGAGAAGCCGAGCCAGGCACCGCCGAGAAGAACGCAATAGACCAGGAGCGCCGCGACGCCGCCGAATTGATCGCTTCGGCGGATCCAGCCGACGATGAACAGTGACGCGAACTGGGCGACCAGGAGCCCCCCGAAAACCGCGAATCCCCTGGGAGACACCTTGACGGCGCGCCCCGATCCGTGCCACGCGATTGCGTGCACGATCGCAATTGCCCGATAGAGCATCCACGCGGCGTAGAGCAGAACGGGGAGCGTGACGATGAAGATCGCCCAGCGGGCCGAGCTGGTTGCGGCCGACGCAACCTGGGAGGCGATCAGACCCGTCACGCCGGAATCCGCGACGACCTCGGACGGCGGCGTGTCGGTCGTGTCCGCATAGATCCCCACTCCGGCGACGAAGAAGAGCGCCAGCGGGAGGAGGAAGACGAACAAACGGTAGGCGAGCGCTCCGCCCAGCATCCCGCCGCCGATCGTGGAGTCGCGCTCTATCCCGCCGAGGGCGACATCGACCGATGCGTGTCGCGCGCGCGCGGCCTCGATCTGAGCCCGAAGCAGGCGAGCCCGCTCCGCTCCTCGGGCGATCCGGCCGAGCACGGTCGGAGCGACGTCGAGCTCGAAAGAGGTCGGCTCCTCGGGATCCGGACCGGCGGTCATCCCGAGGATCGTAGTCTCGTCACGAGGCAGGGAGTGACGCGTTCGAACCACTGCGTGAGAGCGAGGCCGAGGGTCGCGAAGTGTGCGAAGCACCATCGACCGCCGGCGAGCCGCGCCTCCGGCCTCGGAGGTTCGGTGCTCACGCTAACGGTCTTGACGCGAGCGCACCTGACGGGAGGCGTGGCTCGCTAGAGCGCGTAGCGGAGGATCGCCGCGACCGAGCCGCCGGCCGGGATATCCTCCCGACGCACCGCGAGCACGCGTCCGCCGGTGAGCCAGACCCTGCGCGCGATCTCGTCGACGACGCCGTAGCTGACCGCGTCGCTTGCTTCGGCGAACGTGACCTTGCCCGTCTCCTCGTCGACCACACCCGGAACGACCTCGTCGATATCGACCAACACGGTGTCCACGGCCCCGAAAGTGGCCGCGCGGGCGACGTCGACGATGTCCGCGGCGGCACGATGCTCCGATGCTCGGCGCCGATAGAGCTCGTGGATCGCGTCGAGCTCACTTGCATACAGCTCGTCGAGGACGACGCGTGCGCCCGCGACGAGGTCGGTGTCCGATGTCGCCTCGGGATTCCCGGCAATGGTCGTCGGTGCCAGCTGGGGATACGTGCTCACCGACCGGAAGATGCTGTCCAGAGGCTCGGTCGCAGCGAGGATCAGCGGGACATCGACGCCGTTCAGCAGCGGCCGGAGCGCCTGATCGATCTGCCGTGCGTATTGCCGCATGCGAACCTTCTGGCCCTCCGAGCCCTGGATCCTGCCGCCTGGTGCTCGATCCGTGATCGAGGACTTGCCGGCCGCGCTCGCGACATCGCGGGGAAGCTCGGGCACGTGAACCTCGGCGGGCGCGAGGCCCTCCACCACCTCGAGCAGGCGCACGGAGCCCTGGGCGAGCGCGAGGACGAATCCAACGTGCGGAAACGTCAGCGCGCGCAGGAGCGGCTTGACGTGAAAGCGGTCGGACACCTCGACAAGGTTGACGAGCTGGTTCGGGAGCCTGAAAGTCGTGAGCGATTCGGGCGTGGCAAAGATCGCGAGACTCCTTGCCTGGTAGCGCCAGAAGGTGTCGTCTTCAGCCAGGTCGGCAATGGCCTCGTCGATCGCCGCAAGGCCTGCTCTGTCGAGACCGGCAAGCTCGAGCTGGCGCCTGCCTTCGGCGGCGAGGTTCTTCAGCTCGATGCGCTCGGCGTCACCATTCGAGATCGGGCTCGTGGAGAGGTAGATCGACACGCTTGCGGTGTGCCTGCTCTCGAGGAGCCGATCGATCTGGGTGCGTGTCGGTAAGTCGGTATGCAGGTTCACGGAGATGTCCTTGTCGGTAGGAGTTGGAGCAAATCCTATGCGCCCGGCTCGTCTCGCGGCTCCGAGACGAAGAGATCCAGGCCGAGGCTCCGGGAGAGGTCGCGCGCGACGAGCTGCCCCCTGACGCTGTTCCCTGCGGCATCCAGGGGCGGCGCGAACGTCCCGAGACCGCCCTTGCCCGGGGAGATCGTCACGATCCCGCCGCCGATCCCGCTCTTGCCCGGCAGACCGACGTCGTAGAGCCAGTCCCCGGACGTCTCGTAGAGGCCTGACGTCGTCATCACCACGAGTGCGTTCCGGCCGGAGACGCTGCTGACGGCCCGTGCCCCCGTGACAGGATTCACGCCGCCGTCGGCGAGCGTCGCACCCATGACTGCGATGTCCGTGGCCGTGACACGCAACGAGCTCTGTCTCGTGTACAGGTCGAGCGCGTCCAGAGGGTCGCCGTCGATCCGGGCGCGGTCCTGCAGCAGACGCGCGATTGCCCGGTTGCGATAATTCGACGCCGACGCCGACGCATACACCTCGTCGTCCAGGTCGAGCTCGCGGCCCGCAAAACGCGACAGACCGTCGCGGAGGAACCCCCACCGCTCCTCGAGCCCGCCACCCGGGACGAGGCTCGTCGCCGCGATCGCGCCCGAGTTGACCATCGGGTTCGTCCGGCCGTCGGTGCTCTGCTCGACGGCTGTCAGGGAGTTGAACGACAGGCCTGTCGCGTTGACACCGATCCGATCGCGCACGGCCTCGGGCCCGAGCACGTCGCAGATCAGCGCGAAGACGAAGGGCTTCGCGACGCTCATGATCGTGAACTCCACCTCCGCGTCGCCGATCGAGAAGACGCGACCAGTGACCCCGACCACGCTGATCCCGAAGAGGTCAGGAGGAACACGGGCGAGCGCCGGATAGACCTGAGAGACCTCGCCCCCCGTCCCGCCGCGGTGCCGCTCGTAGGCCTCCTCGACGAGCGCCTGTACGAGCTCCGGCCGGGGCAGGAGCCCCGTCGAGACGAAGCCTGGTGCTCGAAGCGGATCCACCGTGTTCATGAGCGTGTTCTAGCGGTTCTGCGCGCCGCGGTCCGGCCGCGTCAGGCACTTCCACCCGTTGCGCCAGCGCGCATGGCGCTCAACCGATCGAGAACCATCCCTGCGCCGACCCCCGCGAGCGTTGCCACGCCGACGGTCGCGAGGCACGTCAGCGTCGCCGACTGCGGCCCGCCGAGCCCGAGCACGAGCGCGACCGCGGTGAACGGCAGCCGGTAGCCACCGGCGATGCCGCCGGCCGCGCCCGCCGCGCCGGCGAGGTCGCTCGGCACGCCGAACGTCGGGGCGAGCGCTCGACCCGCAACATCGCCGATCGCGAGGAACGGGACGAAGAGGCCTCCGCAGCCACCCGCCGCGACCGCCGCCGTCGTTGCGGCCGCACGCAGGAGCGCGACGGCAAGCAGGGTCGGCGCGGCGGCGTCCGCCGTCTCGGCCCACACGGCAGCGCCGGTGCCCGGACCGACGGCTGCCGCAGGAGAGGCGATAGCTGCGAGCGCCGTCGCCGCCGCCGCCACGGCCAGGCCGCCGAGGACGAGTCGAAGCACCGGCGGCGCCTGCCAGCCTCGCGCCCGGTAGATGGCGACCCCGGTGAGCGATGTGACCGCACCCGCGACCAGTCCGACGAGAACGGCCGTCGCGAGCGCCTCCGGAAGATCCTCGGGTGCCACGTCGGGAACGTTGAGCCGGATCAGCGCGAGGTCGAACGCGGCGTTGATCGACCAGCCGACAAGACCGCCGACGAGCGCCGCGGTACAACGCTCCACGCTGAGCGCGACACGCTTTCGCCGTCCGAGCTCGAGGATGAACACTGCGCCGACGAGCGGGTTGCCGATCAATGCGGCCACACCGGCGGCGCCACCCCCGACAGCGGCCGGGCGTGCGATGCGCCGGAGCAAGCGACCGCGGTCGCCGAGAAAAGCCCCCGCCGCAACCCCCATGTGGGCCGCAGGCGACTCGGTCCCCATCGGCGCGCCGAGGCCGACAGTGGCGATGATTGCGGCGATGCGTGGTGGAGCAAGGCGGTAGGGGAACCGCTCCTCGGTGCCTGCCGTCGCGAGGACGTCCGATGTGAGGTCGGCCCGGATCACGTCGCGCCCCGTCGGCCGCCAGCCGAGCAGCCCCGACCGGCCGGAGGTCGACGGAGCGGTCTCCGGCGTGAGCCTCTGCAGGGCGGCACCGCGCCTGTACCCGTTCAGGACGAGCACCGACAACCCGAGGCCCACGAGCGGGACGACGATCGTGACCCACGTCTCCTGCCGCGTCACGACGGCCAGAAGCGCCTTGATCACCTGCGTCACGAGCACCGCGGTGGTCGCGCCGACGAGACCGCCTAGGAGGCCGCCGATCGCGTATGTGGCGACGAGGGCAGGCCGCGACGACGAACCGCGTGGCTCCTCCTCGTGCTGCTCTGGAGGCACGACAGTGCCGGTCAAGGCGTCGCAGCCCTTACGCGGCGCACGAAGTCCGTCACCGACGTCACGCCGAGCGGCGAGCTGTCGAAGCGTGCGTCGTAGATCGGCCGGTACACGTCGAAGAGCCAGAGGATCAGCGTGATCAGGCCGGCGAAGAACAGCCCTGTGCCGAGCTGGAAGGAGTCACCGGCGAGCAGGGTGTGTCCAAGGAAGACGAGCGCGAGGTTTGCCACGACGAGAACTGCGAACCGTGCGACCGCCCGTTCTCCGCCGGCACGCCCGCTCAGGGCAAAGCGCATGCTGATTGCGGTGTTCGCGCCGACGATCAGGACGACGCCGAGGGCCACCTGGAGCGGCGGCGCTTCGACGTTCGGGATGACCGACGCGAAGATGACGCCCAGAAGCCCGAGGAGCGCGACCTTCTCGGCCAGCTCGCCCCAGACCACCCGGCCGCGGCGCAGACGCCTGGAGTAGCGCTCATGCGCATCCCGAACCGACGCGACGAGCGGATCAGCGGCGAACCGCCACCCCCAAGCGGGCTCGGGGAGCCGCGGGCGAACGACGAACTGCGTCACTCCGAGCAAGATGATCACGCCGAGCGCGATCACGACCCCGACGGCAGGGTTCTCGGCGATCGTGTCCGTCATGTCCCGCTGGGCGATGTGGATCCAGTACTCCTGCGGAAGCTTCACGAACACCCAGAGCCCGGCTGCCGTGAGCAGCCAGAAGCGTGCCGACACCCGGCTCGGGTCGAACCTGAGCCGGATCACCTCGACCACGATGAAGAAGTACTCGAACGTGTTCGGGAAGATGAGCAACATCAGGCGGGAGTCGAGCAGCTCGAAGAGCATGACGCCGACCAGCCGATAGTAGAAGAGGAACTGGGAGATCCTGAACGCGGCATCGCTCGTCCAGTTCCGCATCGTCGAGAGATACGCGATCGCGAGGTAGTAGATGTCGAGCGCCTTGTCCCAGCTCTGGTACGGCCCATCTGCCGTGAGGTCGATCTCCGTGGACCGAGCGAGCAGGGAGTTGTCGACGCCGTCGAGCGCGAGGGCGACGATGATCACGAGCGGGAACCGCGGGATCAGGAGCGGCACGAGAAGTCGCGCCGCGACGATGGCAACGACGATCGCGGTGTCGTCGGCGGCCAGGTTCGCGAGAAAGCCCGGCACGATCACTGCCCCGCGATCACAGGTAGCGGTTCCTCTGCAGCCACCGCATCGCGAAGAAGCCCCACAGCGGCGGGAGGTAGAAGGTCGAGATCCGGTAGAGAAGCACGGCCGCCACTGCCGCTTCGGGCGGCATGCCCGCCGTAGTGAGGCCCAGGGTGAGCCCGAACTCTGCCACGCCGACCCCTCCGGGCACGGGCACGAAGCTCGCGAGCAACGAGACGCTGATGTTGATCACGAGGAGCTCCGTGAGCGAGATGTCGTACCCGAAGCCGCGGGCGAAGAGACCGAGCGCGACGGCGAAGAGGAGCTCCGTACCGAGGCTTCCGAACACGAGCAGGGCCAGCTTGTGTGAGGCGCGCAGCGCGTTGAGGGCCGAGCGGACGTCGGGCCACCAGCGCCTGACCTGGTCGGCGATCAGCCTGCGAATGCGAGAAACCGCGGCGAGGACGACCACCGAAGCGACGACGATCGCCACGAGAATCCAGATCAGCCGCTGGGAGCCACCCGAGGGAGTCGGCAGGTCGAGCGCGAGCGTCGACTCCGAGAAGAGCAGGAGGATCCCGAGCAGCACAGCCTGCACGACCGTGCCGACGAAGGAATCGATCGCCCCGGATGCGACCGCGATCGGCGCGGAGAGCCCTTGCCGCTGAAAGAAGCGAATGTTGACCGCCATGCGGGCGAGATTCGAGGGCAGCGCGACGTTCATGTATCCCATCGCAAGCTGCATCGTGTAGACGGGACCGAACGGGAGGCTGACGGGGACCGAACCGAGCGTCGTCAGCGCCTGTGTCAGACGCGGGAGCTGCGCGACGAGCAGGCCCGCGATGATCCAGCCCCACGCCGACTCGGCAATGCTCGACCGGACCTCGTCCCAGTCAACCCCGCTTGCCGCATCGATGATCGTGTAGCTCACGAACGCGAGCAGCACGAGCTGCACTGCTGCCCACCAGGTGACACGACGGAGCTTGACCGGCTCGGGCGGCTCGATGCCGGTCGCGGCCACGACCTCGTCGCGGAGATCGTCGACGTCGGTCTCGGTCGCCTTCAGCTGCCGGCGAAGCTGTGGGCTGAGGGCTGCCTCCTGCAGGTACGGGAGCAGCTCGACCAGGCCATCGGTTCCCAGAGCCTCGATCGCGCTCCGAAGCGCCCGCTCGTTCCCTGCGAGGCTCGCGGTGGTGACGAGAAGCTGGACGCGGTCGGTCACGAGGCGCATGGCGTCCGGCGCGACGTTCGCGCGCCCGAAGTCGACGAATCCGACGACGCCGTCGACCGCGGCAAGGGTGGTCGGATCGATCTGCTGGTGGGCGATCTTCGCGCCGTCGAGAAGTGCGAGCGCGCGCCAGGCGCCGCCGAGGAACGCATCGTCGATCTGCTCGACGGGCAGGTCGGCCGCGGGGAGCGCTTCTCCTCTGAGGACGAGCAGCGCGTCGTCGTCGATCGTCGCAGCCGCGGTCACGACCTCCCGGGTGGCGAGGCCCGCGCGCTCGGCGAGGAGGGTCACGAACGCTTCGTGCTCGGCGGCCTGTAGGCGGCCAAGTCGCAGCGGCATACCCCCGCCGCGGTACCAGACACTTCTCCAGATGGCCGAGACGAGCTGGTTGTCGTGGGCGTCGCGCCCGTAGACCTTCACGAGGAGCGGCCGTCCGCCATCGTCGAGCCCTCGCACGTGGAAGACGCCCGCGACCTGCTGCTCGGCGATCTCGAGCCCCGCGGTCGCGACGCCGAGCTGCAGGAGCCCCGCCTCGACCTCATCGAGACCGGGTCGTCCCGCCGAGGTGCCACCGGCAAGCCTCGCTGCGGCCGCCGCCGCGACGCCGATCAACAGCGCGGCCAACGTGCCGAGGGGGGTGCTTCCGGCAACGATCATGCATCCGACCACACCGAGCGCCACCACCCAGCGACCGACTCTCCGCCAGGGGCGCGCGAGGTGCGGCGAAACGGCGACGATCACCGCGGTTGCCTCGGCGAGGCGTACGTTCGGGAAGGAAGGCGCGGCGGCTGTTCCGATCACTGCGTCCGAGATGTCGGGCCAGGTGCCGACCGCGAACCGCACGACGGCGATCCCGAGGACGGCCGCGAGCACGAGCGACCCAACGGCCTGCGCAACCACGACGAATCGGCCCCGCACGAGAGCGACGACGATGAGCGAGAGCGCGAACAGCCAGGTCAGATCGGAGAGGAAGCCCCAGACGGGGTCGAGCCAGCCCGGCACGCTCGCGAGAAATCGCTGCAGCGCGAGCTCGAAGCCGCTCGGCGGGTACGCGATCACCGCTGCGGTCAAGCCCGACGAGCGCGCGGACGAGCAGCACGAGATCGGTCGCACGTCGCGCCCTCGGCTCACCGCGCGGCGATGCGAAGACCTTCAGCCCACGCGCGAGCAGCTGGGACGGAGCGTGAACGCCGCGGTCGGCAGTACGATCACGCACGTCCTAGAACCCCCAGATCACCGGGACGAGGAACACCGCCACGGCCATGAAGAGCATGAGCAGCGGCAGGCCGAGCTTCCAGTAGTCGGTGAACCGATAGCTACCGGGGCCCATCACCATCAGGTTCGCGGGCGTCGCGACCGGTGTCAGGAACGAGGCTGCGGCGGCCACGGTGACGGCCATCAGGACGGGCTTCGCCGAGATGTCGAGGTCGGCCGCGGCCGAGACGGCGATCGGGATCACGATCAGCGCGGTTGCCATGTTGCTGATCAGCTGGCCGAAGACGACGGTGAGGAGAACGATGGCGAGAAGGAGAGCGTGTGGCCCTGCGTCTCCGACGAGCTGGACAATCCTGTCCGCGATGTCGTTCGCGGCTCCCGTTTCGACCATCGCGGTCGACAGCGAGAGCATCCCGCCGACGAGGATGACCGTCGTCCAGGAGATCCCACGGTACGCCTGCTCGACGGAGAGAACGCCCGAAAGCACCAGGGCGCAGGCTGCGAGGAGGCCTGCCACAGCGGCGGGCACGGCGCCGGTCGCGAGGAGCACGACCATCACAGCGAGCACGCCGATCGTGCGCTTCGCTCCGGCGCCGAGCGGCACGGCCTGCCTTCGAACGAGCTCGGGCGTGTCGACCACGAGCACATCCGGATCGTCGAGGTTCTCGTCGAGCGCGTCCCACGACCCCTGGAAGAGGATCGTGTCACCGGCTGCAAGCACGTGCTCACCCGGCCTGTCTTCGCCTCGCCTCTGGACGGCGAGAACCACGAGATCGCCGCTGTCGGTGACCATCCCGGGGAAGACGGTCTCACCGATCAGACCGGAGCGCGGAGGAATCACGACCTCGGCAACCCCGGAGCGCGGAGTGAGGAGCGTGTCGGCTTCGTCCTCGATCTCGTACTGGTCGACGAGGGTGCGAGCGTGATCCCCGAAGTCGTGCGGCATCGCCCGGCCGCTGCGATGAGGAAGGAGTCGCTCTCCGAAGAGGAGCACGATTGCGATCGTCCCGACGAGGAGCGGGGCGCCGACGAGCGTGAACTCGAAGAATCCGAACCCTCCGACCCCGGCGTTCTCGGCTGCCTCCGACACGATCACGTTGACCGGCGTCCCCGTGAGCGCGAGCAACGAACCCGCATGGGCGCCGAACGCGAGCGGCATCAGGAGCTGCGACGACGGGCGTTTGAGACGGACGGCCATGACGACGACGATCGGCAGGAGCGCCGCCACGGCGCCGTTGACGCTGATCAGTGCCGTGAGTAGTGCGACGAGGAGCATCATCAGCACGATCGTCCGTCGTCGGCTCTCCCCCACCCGCGCGGTCAGCTCTTGCCCGGCCCAGGCCGTGATCCCGGATGCGTCCAGGCTCTCGCTGACGACGAACAGCGAGGCGATGAAGATGACGGCCGGGTCACCGAAGCCCGCCAGTGCCTGTTCGAGATCGAGCACCCCCGTCGCCCACAGCGAGAGCGCGACGCCGAGCGCGACGACCGCAACAGGCAGTCGATCCCAGACGAAGACGACGACGACGACCGCGAGGATGAGGAACGTGATCGTGCTGTTACTCATGTCCAGTGCGGCCGCAGCCGCCGGCGTCGAGTCTCGAATCAACCGTTCTGAGAGGCCGCACTAGTCGAGATGGACGGGCGATCCCGGGCCGAGCGGAATCCCGAGGAGGTACCACGCGACGAAGAACAGCGTCCACACGACCGAGAGCACGATCACGTAGGGCAGCATCATCGCGACGACGGTGCCGATCCCGGCGTCCTTCTTGTACCGCTGGGCGAAGATCACGATCAGCGGGAAGTACGCCATCAGCGGGGTGATCACGTTCGACGGCGAGTCACCGACTCGGTACGCCGCAAGCACGGTCTGCGGCGCGACGTCGAGCCGGAGGAAGAGCGGGATGAAGATCGGAGCGAGGATCGCCCATTTTGCGATCGCCTGGGGCATGATGAAATTGACGAGCGCGGTCACGAAGACGAAGCCGATCAGCAGCCAGAGGGCACCGATGTTCGCCGACTCGAGCCAGTCGCCGAGGCTCGCCGCTGCGACCTGCGCCATGTTGCTGTAGTTGAAGTACGCGATGAACTGCGCGATCAGCAGGAACAGAAAGAGGAGTCCGGCAAGCCCGGCCCACGATTTCGTGATCGACCCGATCACGTCGTCGCTCGTCTTCATCGTCCCCGCACCGCGCCCGTAGGCGAGCCCCGCGGCGAAGAAGACGAGCGTGATGATCACGATCAGGCTGTCCATGAACGGCGAGTCGCCGATGATCGAGCCCGTGACCGGATCGCGCAACGGGGCGTCCGGGAAGACGGTGAGCAACGTGATCGCGACGAGCACCGCCCACCGTCGCGAGAAGCGCGTACCTGAGCCCCTTGGCGTCGGCTTCCGGAGAGACCTCGACGCCCTGATCGGCGTCGAGCGACGCGTCGTCGCTCTCGCCACTCGGATCGTGTGCTCCGAGGCTGCGCTCGACGATGAACATCGAGACGAGCGAGGCGACGAGGGTGACGAAGATGGTCGAACCGATGCCGAAGTAGAGGTTGGCCGCGAGATCGATCGTGCGCGTCGGGTCGCCGAGGGCGATCGCGTCATTCGTGATCTCGGTGAGCACACCGTCGAGGGGGGTGATCATGAAGTTGACTCCGAATCCCGCCGCGACCCCCGCGAATGCAGCTGCCATCCCCGCGAGCGGATTGCGGCCGACGCTCTTGAATGCGGCGGCCCCGAGGGGTATCAACACCAGATATCCGGCATCCGAGGCAATGCTCGAGAGCACGCCCGTGAACACGAGGATCGGCGTCAACAACGCCGCCGACGTGGCGGCGACGAGCTTGCGGATCAGGGAGCCGATCAGCCCCGATGCCTCGGCCAACCCGACGCCGATCATCACGACGAGGATGATTGCGACGGCGGCAAAGTTGCGGAAGTTGGCGACGAACGAGGTGAACATGAACCTGATCCCGTCCGCGGAGACGAGGCTCTGGATCGCAGCGGTCTGCTCGACGATCTCGTACTCACCCTCCTGCACCGACGCATCGGGCAGCCCGCCCGAGGGCTGCGTCGAGCCGCCCTGGACGACCTCCTCGACGGGTACCGACGGGGGCTTCGCGACCTGATAGGTGACGCTGATGTCGGCCCACGAGAGCAGCGCCGAGAGGGCGATCACACCGACGCAGAGCCAGACGAACAGGATTGCCGGGCTGGGCATCCGGTTGCCGCCGCGCTCGATCGCACCGAGGATCCGCTCCATCATCCCGGGCCCCGGCTGTGCGGGAGCGGCCGGCGTCTCGCTCATGCGTCGTCCGTCGTGTCGCGGGCGGCG
Source organism: uncultured Thermoleophilia bacterium (assembly GCA_963792455.1). Classification (GTDB taxonomy): domain Bacteria; phylum Actinomycetota; class Thermoleophilia; order Gaiellales; family Gaiellaceae; genus Gaiella. The sequence goes on along the minus strand of CAWBWA010000010.1, from coordinate 19,666 downwards.
AAGGCCGCGGCAAAGCGTCCCAGGAACTCGGCCTCGACGATCACGGCCTTCTCGAACTCCTCGATCAGCACGCGCTCGTTTGGCGCGTGGATGTTGGCGTACCCGTCCGTCGTACCGAGCAACAGCAGCTCGGCCTCGGGTACCGCTTGCTGCAGGGCGTTCACCAACGGGATCGAGCCCCCGCTCGCGGCGTACGAGGCGTCGATGCCCCACGCAGCACGCATCGCATCTCGCGCGGCCTGGTACGCAAGCCCCGTCGTCTCGGCGAGAAAACCGTTGCCGGTCGCTCCGGGGTGCACCGTCAGTCCGATCCCGAACGGCTTGACCGCCTCGAGATGACGGACGACCGCGGCCTGCGCCTCGTCGGCGTCCTGCGCCGGATGCACGCGCGTGTTGATCTTCGCCCGGGCGTACGCGTTGACCGCATTCAAGGCGTCGTCGACCGGCGTGACGTCGATGCCCGTAACCGTGATCGCGGGGCCAGTCCAGACGCGAGAGCCGAGGTCACCCGTTCCGACGAGTGGAAGCCCGGGGACCACCTCGGCGAGCGTCCGGAACTCCTCCTCGGTGGAGCCGTCTCCTGTCCATGGCTCACGTCGGAGGCCCTCCACCGCCACATCGCCGTTCTCGTCGTGGAGCGTCGCGAGGGCCTGCACGAGAACGCCCACGGCATCCGGTGCAGCGCCGCCGTACTGGCCGCTGTGCTTCGGCCCGGCGAGCGTCTCGACCTCCATCGTCGTGAGAGCCATACCCCGGAGGCCGATCGTCAGGGTCGGGACGCCCGGCCTGACGCTGCCCATGTCCGCGATCAGCATCGCATCCGCCCGGAACAACTCCGGGTCCTTCGCGGGGTGGTCGAGGAGCGCGCCGCCGCCGACCTCCTCCTGCCCCTCGATCACGAGCTTGATCCCGACGGGCGGCTTGCCGTTCCACACGCGCAGCGCTCCGACGTGGGCGACGATGTTCGACTTCGTATCTGCGGAGCCTCGTCCGAAGAGCGCACCGTCCCGTTCCGTGAGCTCGTACGGCGGCGACTCCCATTCCTCGTCGGGGCCGGCGGGAACGACGTCGTAGTGACCGTAGAGAAGAACCGTCGGAGCACCCTCGGGGGCGGGGATCCCGCCGACGATGACGGGCGCCGTGTTCTCCAACTCGAGCACCGCGACGTCGACGCCGACCTCGCGGAACAGCGCGGCGATCGCATCGTGCGCCCGCAGCAGCGCGGGTCGCGTCTCCTCCGGATAGTCCACCGCCGAGACGGAAGGAATTGCGACGATGTCCGCGAGATCCTGCCGCAGCTGCGGCATCAGCTCGCTGACGGCGCGGGCGATCGCGATGCTCTCGGCCTGCGGGTCGGCGGTGCTGTCCGAGCTCATCCATACCTCCTGGGATCCTGGTGACTCTCCTGCGCCGGACACTATGCGCGGACACTAGTTGGCGATCCTTCCGCAAACGTCACTCGCTTCACCGGATCGATCGCCACGGTACGCTCCGCGATGCTTCACCCGCGCGAGAGGAGCCCGATGGCAGATCCGGCAGGAACGGGAACGAAGGACGATCCGTGGCAGCTCACGACTCCGCCCGGCAGCTCGGCGTACACGATGTACCGAGACGAGACGGCCGACCCGCCGGCGCTCGTCTGCCAGGTCGGCTCGACGCAGCTTCGCTACCACCTGAGCGCGATCGACGACCTGCACGCCATGCTGCAGGCGCACGGCGACTGGATGCCGCTCGGCGGTGCCGACGAGCAGAAGCCGGCCGCCGAAGGCACCGTCGAGGCGTGGGGCCGGGCGGCCGACAATCCCGTCGAGGGCTGGTACGGGCTCAAGAAGGGCCTGCGCGGGCGCTTCGGCGTCTACCTGCCACCGCTGCTCGAGGCCCTCGGCCTGGCCGAGCTGACCCACGAGAAGCGCAACAACCAGATGCGCGCGCGGTGACAGGCTTCAGCCTGTCATCCGGGCATCGGCCCGTGTAGATTTCCCGCGATGGAGCACCGCACCGCAGACGAGCTCACGGCCGCACTCGACGAGATCCGCAAGTCACCAGCCACAGCGGGCACGGTCGAGCTGATCGTCCGCCGGCCCGCCGAGGACGAGCGCGAGGTGCTCGACGAGTGCGTCCTCGACCTCGACGGAAGGTCTCGTCGGCGATGCGTGGCTCGCGCGCGGCAGCAGGAGCCGACCCGACGGCTCGGCCAACCCCGACGCGCAGCTGACGCTGATGAACGCGCGCGCCGCCGACGTGATCACGGGCGAGCAGAGATCGCTGGCCGCTCGCCGGCGACCAGCTCTACGTCGACCTCGACCTCAGCGTCGACAACCTTCCAGCCGGAACGCAACTCGCGGTCGGCGACGCCGTCGTCGAGGTGACGCCAGAACCGCACACCGGGTGCGCGAAGTTCAGCGCCCGCTTCGGCACCGAGGCGCTCAAGTTCGTGAACAAGTCCCCGGGCCGCGAGCTCCGGCTGCGCGGCGTCAACGCCCGCGTCGTGACGCCTGGCGGCGGTGCGCGCCGGCGACACGATCACCAAGCTGTAGCTGATCACCAAGCCTCTACTACTAGAGGCCGGCGATGGCGTCGCCGAGCACCTTCACGCCGATCAGCAGCAGGATCACGGCCATGATCACATCGTTGTTATGCGCCATCCACCTTCGGAGTCGCCGGAGCAGCTCCTCGGAGCGGTCGCCCATCGCGTACGAGATCACGACGGGAGTGGAGACGCCCACGACCGCGATCACCGTAAAGATCGCCCAGGCGACGGCCTCCTCGCCGGCCGTCGCTCCTGCCCCTGCAACCGCGGCGGCGCCGGCGGTCACGAGCAGCAGGTTCTTCGGGTTGAGGCCGGTGACGACGATTCCGGCTGCGAGGGACTTCGCGGGCGAGAATCCGTCCAGGGCGCCCATCCATTTCGGGATCGCCGGCTCCTCACCCTGATCCGGCCGGCCGCGCCACTTCTTCGCGGCGAGCACAACGAGCAGGGAGCCCAGAACGAACCGCAGTGCCGTGGTCGCCGTCGCAGGGTCACCGGACTCGTCAGTCCCCGACCCGACCCCGATTGCGAGCAGCATCCCGCCGATGACGGCGGTGCTCGCCACGCACCCGAGGACGAACGCCGGTCCGTTGACGCGGCCGCGAGGTGAGCTGACCAGAAGCACGGAGGCGATGATCGGGATCGGGCTCAACGCCACGCCGACCGCCATCGTCAACATCTGCCCGATCGCCTGACCCACGTGCCCGTCCCTCCTCCGCCTCGCTGGCCCGCGACTCTACTCGGAGGATCGCGTGTCCCGCCCCGCAAGGAACGACGATGCGCCGCTGCCCGAGACGAAGCTCTTCTCCGCCAGCCAGCCGCCGTCTACGGGGAGAGCCACACCGGTCACGTACGACGCCATCTCGCTCGCGAGATAGAGAGCGGCCTGCGCCACGTCGCTCGCCTCGCCGTAGCGCGCGAGCGGCACGGAGACAGCGAGCTCCTGCTCGAAGCTGTCGTCGGAGAAGTACTGCTCGGTCATCGGGGTCCGGATCACGCCGGGGCAGAGTGCGTTGACGCGGATCCCGGCCGGTGCAAGGTCGCGGGCGAGGCTCCTGGTCAGGCCGACGATCGCGTGCTTGGTCGCGGTGTAGGCGGGCCGGTGCGAGAGGCCGATCAACCCGCCGACCGAGGAGAGGTTGACGATCGAGCCACCGCCGCTCTCACGCATCCGGCGGGCCGCCGACTGGCAGCAGTAGAACGTGCCGCTGAGGTTGACCGCGATCACGTTCTCCCACTCCTCCGCGGGCATCGCGTAGACGTCGCCGATCTCGCGGACTCCGGCGCAGTTGACGAGGATGTCGATCCGGCCCGCCGTCGCAGACACGTGCTCCATCGCCTCCTCGACGGCGGCGGCCGAGCGCACGTCCACCTGACCGAACAGAGACTCTCTGGCTCCCGACGCGCCAAGCGCCTCGACCACCGCCTCCCCCGCCTCCTGCGAGCGGTCGAGGACCGCGATCCGCGCGCCCTCGGCGGCGAAGAGCAATGCGATCTCGCGCCCGATGCCGCTCCCGGCACCGGTCACCACGGCGGTCCTGTCGGTCAGGAGCACGTCGTCCTCCACTTCTGCGTCGGCGGGACAGTTCTCCCAGTAGCATCGCGCATGTGGAGGCAACGGAGGAGCAGGCAGCGACCTGGGCGATCACGGGAGCCCGGCACGGAGGGATCACGGTCTCGGATCTGGATCGCTCGCTCGAGTTCTATTGCGGCCTCGTCGGCCTGGAGCTCGTCTGGCGGGGAGAGCTCCCCGCCCCGGTGGTCGGCCGGATCGTGGGCGTACCCGAGGCGACCGGCTTCGACATCGCGTTCCTCCGGATCCCCGGCAGCGAGACGCAGGTCGAGCTGCTCGAGTACCGGGGCATCGAGCAGGAGTCAGGGGCCACCTCCCCGGCACGGCACGGCACCGGCCACTTCTGCGTCTTCGTCCAGAACATCGACGCCCTCTACGCCGATCTCGCCGCGGCGGGCGTGAGCTTCCGCTCCGACGGGCCGGTCGAGATGCCGACGGGCCCGAACGCGGGCGGCAAGAGCCTGTACTCGCTCGACCCGGACGGGTACGTGCTCGAATTCCACCAGCGGCCGCCCCATGCCACCGTCTGACGCAACGATCGTGGCCGGGCGCCCGCCGGGTAGGCCACCGCTCGTGGAGCAGTACCGCAGGATGCTCCTGATCAGGGTCTTCGAGGAGCGCGCCGCGGAGCTCTTCGAGCAGGGGGTGATCTTCGGCACCGCCCACAGCTGCGTCGGCCAGGAGGCGATCGCGGTCGGCGCCGCGGGCGCGATGCGCGAGACGGACTACCTCGTGGGTCACCACCGCTCGCACGGGCACCTGATCGCAGCCGGGGCCGACCTGCACCGGATGATGGCCGAGATGTTCGGCAAGCGGACGGGCTACTGCAAGGGGCTCGGCGGCTCGATGCACATCGCCGACCTCTCGCTCGACATCCTGGGGTGCAACGGCATCGTCGGCGCCGGGCTCCCTCACGCCTGCGGTGCCGCGCTGACGGCGACGGTGCGCGGCACCGGCCAGGCGACTGTGGCCTTCTTCGGTGACGGTGCGTCCGGCCAGGGCGCAGCCCACGAGGCGATGAACCTCGCCGCGACCTGGAAGCTGCCCGTCGTCTTCATCTGCGAGAACAACCAGTTCGCCCTCTCGGCGGACTGGCGGACACTCCGCGCGGTCGAGGACCTGGCGGACCGGGCCGCAGGCTACGGCATGCCCGGCGAGGTGGTCGACGGCAACGACCTGATCGCCGTCGAGGACGCCGTCGCGCGAGCTCTCGAGCTCGCACGGGCAGGCGGCGGCCCGTCGTTCCTGGAGCTGAAGACCTTCCGGCGGAAGCAGCATTCGATGAGGGCCAATCTCCCCGACGTGCGTGACCCGGCCGTGATCGAGGAGTGGGAGCCGAAGGATCCGCTGCCGCGCTTCGAGAACGTCCTCCGGGATGCCGGAGAGCTCGACGATGCGATGATCGCCTCGATCCGCGACGAGGTCGAGGCAGCGGTCGAGGCAGCGGTGACAGCGGCGCTCGGCGACGAGGACGCGAGCCCCGACGACCTGCTGCCTGCCGTCTTCGGTGCCCATCGAAGCTATCCCACGCCGCCGGAGCCGGGTAACCGGCCGCTCGGATTCGTGGCAGCGATCCGCGAAGCTCTCGACCTCGAGCTCGCCGCCGATCCGGACGTGATCGTGATGGGCGAGGACGTGGGTCGGGTCGGCGGCCTCTTCCGGGCCACGGAGGATCTCTACGGGAGGTACGGGGCCGAGCGCATCCGGGATACACCCCTGACCGAGAGTGGCTTCGTGGGCTGCGGGGTCGGTGCGGCGCTGACAGGGCTGCGCCCCGTCGTCGAGCTCCAGTTCTCCGACTTCGCCGGCGTCGCATTCGACCAGATCATGAACCAGGCCGCGAAGCTCCGGTTCATGATGGGAGGCACGCCGAACATGCCGCTCGTGCTGCGGATGGCCTCGGGCGGCGGGCTCCGGCTCGGGGCCCAGCACTCGCAGAGCCTCGAGGCCCTGTTCGCCCACATCCCCGGCCTGGTCGTCGTCATGCCGTCGAACCCGTTCGACGCGAAGGGGCTGCTGACCGCTGCGATCCAGGACGACAACCCCGTGATCTTCCTCGAGCAGAAGCTGCTCTTCTTCGGCGACCCGGTGCCGGTGCCCGAGGAGCGCTACGCAATCGAGCTCGGCCGGGCAAGCGTCGTGCGGGCCGGCACGGACGTCACGGTGGTGGCGCTCGGTGCGACGGTCACCCACGCGCTCCGGGTCGCGCGGGAGCTCGAGGACGAGGGGCTCAGCGTCGAGGTCGTCGACCCCCGGACGCTCGTGCCGCTCGACACGGACACGCTCGCCGCGTCGGTCGCAAAGACCCACCGCGTCGTGGTGGCGCACGAGGCGGTGCAGTTCTGCGGGTTCGGCTCGGAGATCGCCGCGCACATCGGCGAGCACTGCTTCTGGGAGCTCGACGCTCCGGTCGTTCGCGTCGGCGCGCCGTCCCATCCGATGCCGTACCAGAAGGATCTCGAGCTCGCGACCCTACCGGGCCCGGCAGAGATCGCGGCCGCGGTTCGCTCGCTGCTGTCCGGATAGGCCTTCACCGCAGCGCGAGCAGCGCGATCCCGGCGACGACGAGCACCGAACCGGCGAGCCTCGCCCGGCTTACGCGCTCGTGCAGCACGACGGCCGCAAAGACGGTTGCCATCACGACGCTCGTCTCGCGCACCGCGGCAACCGATGCGGCCGAGGCGCGCTCGAGCGCGGCCAGGACGAGCGCGTAGGCGGCAAAGGAGGCGAGGCCCGCGAGGACGGCCGAGGCGCCGAGCTCGGCTCGCACCCGCGCGCGCCCCTTGACGGCCAGGGTGGCCCCCGCGTACCCGAGCGCCGCCGGGATCATGCTCAGCTCCAGGTAGGTGATCGGGCTCGCGTGCGTGATCCCTCGCTTGTCGAGGAGCGTGTAGGAGGCGATCACACAGCCGATCCCCAGCGCGAACGCGAGCGCGTGCGGGTCGGACGGCGGTCGGAGGCCGCGGACGAGGAGCACGCCGGCCCCGACCAGCGCGACGCCGGCGACCTGGGCCGGTGAGCTCCCCTGCCCGAGCGCGGCGACCGAGACCACGAGCACGATCGCCGGTGCGACCCCACGCGCCACCGGGTAGACGAACGACAGCTCGGCCTTGCGATAGGCGGTCGCGAGGAGCGCGAAGTAGAGGAGCTGCAGCATCGAGGTCGCGACGATGAACGGCCACACGGCCCACTCGGCGTCGAAGCGCAGGGCCGTGACCGGGGCGAAGACGATCACCGCGGCGACGAGCGCGACCGCGGTCGCGCTCTCGGGATCGCGCGCCCGCGCGAGGAGGATATTCCAGAACGCGTGCAGGACGGCGGCAGCGAGCGCGAGCGTGAACGCCAGGGGTGGCATCGCGCGAGCACAGTAGTCTTCCGGGCCGGATGGGAACGGCCCGCGCCCTCATGTTCGACTTCAACGGCACGCTCTCACACGACGAGCCTCTGCTTCTCGCGATCTACCAGCGGCTCTTCGCCCGGCAGGGCCGGCCCCTGACCGAGGAGCAGTACTTCGGACAGCTCGCGGGTCTGTCCGAGGAGGCGATCATCGGCAGCTGGCTCGGCGTCACGGGCGCTCCGCTCGAAGCGCTGATGGCCGAGCGCATCGAGAGCTATGTCGCCGCCGCGGACGGCTCCACCGTGACCGAAGCCGTGCGTGCAGCCGTTCGCCATGCCGCCGAGCGCGTCCCGGTAGCGATCGTCTCGGGTGCCTACAGGGCCGAGATCGTGCCGGTCGTCGAGGCCTCCGGCCTCGCCACCGAGCTCACCGCCATCATCACGGCCGACGACGTGGCGCACGGCAAGCCACATCCCGAGGGGTACCTGCTCGCACTCGAGCGGCTCGGCGTCGAGGCTCCGGAGGCGGTCGCCCTGGAGGACACCGAGGCCGGGGTCGCCTCGGCCAAGGCCGCCGGCCTGTACTGCGTCGCAGTCCGGGGCACCCTCCCCGATGCCCGGCTGCGGCAGGCAGACGAGCTCGTCGACGGAATCGACGTCGCCCTCGTGCGGCGACTCGTCGGCTCGTGACGCTGGTGATCGCCCACCGCGGCGCCTCTGCCGAGGAGCAGGAGAACACCCTGCCTGCGTTCGAGCGGGCGATCGAGCTCGGCGCCGACTACGTCGAGTTCGACGTGCAGGCGGCGAGCGACGGCGGCCTGGTCGTGTTCCACGACCTCCGCCTCGATCGGCTCACCCCCGCCAGCGGGCCGCTACGGGCCCGCCCCCTGGCCGAGCTTCGCGAGCTCGGGATCCCGACCCTCGAGGAGGTGCTCGAACTGACCGCCGGCAGGATCGGCGTCATGGCGGAGCTGAAGAGCCCGTGGCTCTTCCGGCGCCACGACGTCGTGGGTCGCACCGTGCGGCTCCTCGACCCCGCTGCCGTCGTCGTCTCGTTCTCGCGCGGCGCGATCCTCGAAACCCGCCGCCTACGACCGTCGTTGCGCACGGTGCAGCACGTCGGGTACGGGACGTCGATCCGGGCCGCCGCTGCCTTCGCGTGGGCGGCTGGCTTCGAGGACAGCCGGGTTACGCCCCGCGGGGTCGCCAGAGCGCACGCGCTCGGGCTGCAGGCCCTTGTCTACACGGTGAACGAGCCGTCACGCCTGCTCGCGCTGCAGGCAAACGGCGTCGACGGCGTGTTCACCGACCGTCCGGGTCTGGCACGGGAAGCACTGGCTGGTCGGCCAGGCTGAGCAGCCGCGCGCTGTCGGGCGGGAAGCTCGCGACGACGTTGGTGCCGACCGAGAGCTGCGCCGCCTCGGCAGTAGAGAGATCCGCAGTGAGCGTCCGGACGCCGCTTGCATCGGCCACCCGCACGCGCGTCACGGAGCCGAGGAACGTATTCGCGATCACCTCACCTGCAACCGCGTTCGGCGGGGTGGAGCCGTTCACCGGCACGATGTCGACCGTCTCGGGGCGGACGAGGCAGAGGACGCGCTCGCCCCTCGGCAGCCCGCGGGCGGCGTCGACCCGAAGCGACAGCCCCTCGTAATCGACCATCCCGTCGTCGGCGACCGTGGCGACGAGGCGGTTCATCGTGCCGATGAACTCGGCCACGAATGGCGTCGCCGGGGCCCCGTACATCTCGGCCGGCGGCCCGATCTGCTCGATCTTGCCGCCGTACATGACCGCTACGCGATCGGAGATCGAGAGCGCCTCCTCCTGGTCGTGGGTGACGTAGATCGTCGTGATCCCGAGCTCGAGCTGGATGCGACGGATCTCCTCGCGCAGCTGCACCCGTACCTTCGCGTCGAGCGCCGAGAGCGGCTCGTCGAGCAGCAGCAGCCGCGGCTCGATCGCGAGCGCGCGGGCGAGGGCGACCCGCTGCTGCATACCGCCCGAGAGCTGATGCGGGTAGCGGTCCGCGGCGTCGGCGAGGCCGACGAGGTCGAGCAGCTCGAGCGCGCGGCGGTTGCGATCGCTGCTCTTCTGCTTGCGCACGCGGAGGCCGAACTCGACGTTCCGAACTGCCGTCATGTTCGGGAACAGGCTGTAGGCCTGAAAGACCATCCCGATGTCACGGCGGTTCGGCGGCACATCGGTCACGTCCTTGCCGTCGATCACCACCCGCCCCGAAGTCGGCCGGTCGAAGCCCGCGACGAGCCGGAGCGCGGTCGTCTTGCCGCAGCCCGACGGCCCGAGCAGCGAGACGAACTCACCGGTCGCGAGATCGAGGTCGATGCCGGCGAGGGCGACGACCTCGCCGAACCGCCGGTGCAACTGCCTCAGCTCGACTTCTGCCATTCCTAGCGCGCCCCCTCTGCGACAGGCGTCCGGCGACCCCGGCCGACGATCGCCAGGGCGAGCATCGCCGCCCAGGTGATCCCGAACGCGAGCAACGTCACCGCCGCCGCCGGGTACGCCTTGTTCTGGTTGATGTACTGGACGTAGACCGAGAAGACGTTGAACGAGGAAAGGCTCGCGATCGTGTACTCGCCCATCACGATCGCGAGCGTCAGGAACGAGCCGGCGAGCGCCGCGGCCTTGATGTTCGGGAGGATCACGCGCACGAGCGTCGTCGGCCACCCCGCGCCGAGGCTCTGCGAGGCCTCGGTCAGCGTGTGCACGTCGATCGAGCGAAACCCCGTATCGAGCGAGAAGTACATGTACGGGAAGGCCAGGATCACGTAGGCCGCGACGAGGAAGCCGTGCGGGTCGCCGTAGAACCAGTACGGCGTTCCCCGGTAGACGTCGAGCAGTCCGACCACGAGGATGATCGGCGCGACGACGAACGGGATCAGCGCGAGGAAGCCGATCACGGGGCGCATCCGCGGCAGCTTCAGGTGCACCCAGTAGACGGTCGGCACGAGCAGCAGCAGCGTGAGCGCGATCGTCTCCAGGGCGACGACGAAGCTGAGCCTGATCGTCCGCCAGAACTCGGGGTCGTTGAGGATGTAGCTGTAGTTCGCGAAGGTGCAGCACGTCCCCGTCTGGTCGCTCCGGACGCTGAGGACGAACGTCGAGACCAGCGGGATCAGGAAGTACGCGGCCCCGAGAAGGAGCCACAGAACGGCCGAGGGCGCGATGCGGCGGCGCGGCGTCACTTCATCCACCTCGACGAGACCTTCTGCAGCGGGAGGTACACGAGCATCATCAGGCCGAGCACCACGAACATGCCGAACGCGAGCGCCTGAGCGAGGTGCGGGTTGTCGAGCACGTCGCCCGAGAGGAAGAAGCCGATCACGATCGGGACGAGACCGACGCTCCCGCCCGTCAGACCGTAGGCGGTGGCGTAGGCCGCGAACGCGTTCCCGAACAGCAACACCATCGCGCCGAGGAGCGACGGCAGCAGAATCGGCACGCCGATGTGGCGCCAGAACTGCCACGAGCTCGCCCCGAGGCTCGATGCGGCCTCACGCCACTCCCGCCGCAGCCCGTCGATCGCAGGAGCGATGACCAGGATCATGAGCGGGATCTGGAAGTAGAGGTAGACGAGCTCGATGCCCGTCTTCGTGAACAGCGAGAACCCGTGGTCGTAGGGGTTCCACCCGAGCTGGTTGGTCATGAACTGCGTCATGACGCCGAGCACGCCGAGCGTCGCGACGAACGCGGCGGCCAGGGGGATGCCGGCGAAGTTGGCCGCGACACCCGAGAAGGTCGTCAACCCGGTGCGGAGGAAGCGCGGCGTACCCTCCCGGATCGCCGAGTACGCGATCAGCAGCCCGAAGAGCCCGCCGAGCAACGCCGTCACGAGGCTCACCTCGATGCTGTTCTTGAACGCCGTGCGGTACGGCTCGTCGAAGAGCGTCCGGACATTGTCGAGCGTGTAGCCGCCGTCGGGCGACTGGAAGGCCCCGATCAGGACGTTCGCAGCGGGAAGCAGCAGGAACGCCGTCGTGTAGGCGAGAAACGGGACCACGCCCAGCCAGGCGAGGGAGAGCCTCCTCTCCCGGCCCGCCGGAGCGGGCCGGGAGAGGTCGTCCTGTGTCGGCCGACGTGCTCAGAGGCCTACGAGCCGACCTTCTTGGGCCAGTCGGTGGTGATCGTGGCCCGCGCCTTGTTGTTCTGCGAGACGCTCGCGAACTTCACCTTCGAGTACGAGGCGGGGTTCGGCAGCGCCTTGATGAGCGCATTCGGCACGACCTTCCGCCCGACCATGTCGGTGAACAGCGCCGGGTGCGAGTACCCCTTCAGCCAGAGCAGCTGCCCCTGGTCGGAGTAGAGGAACTCCTGCCAGAGCCGTGCCGCCCACGGATGCGGGGCGGTCGCGTTGATGGCCTGGCAGTAGTGCGCGCCGTACACGGCGTCCGACGGGATCACGGTCGTGATCTTCGACGCCGGGAAGTTCTTCCCGTAGGCGAGGTTCAGGTAGTCCCAGTCGATCGTGATCGGAGTCTGCCCCGACGCGATCGTCTGCGGCGTCGCCTGCACCGGGAGGAAGTTGCCGACGCTCTTCAGCTGTGCGAAGAAGTCGATCCCCGGGCCGATGTTGCTCAGGCCGCCGCCGTTCGCGATCGAGGCCGAGAAGACGCCGGCGACGGCCGATCCCGACGAGAGCGGGCTGCCGTTCAACGCCACCTGGTTCTTGTACTCCGGCTTGAGCAGGTCCTTCCAGCTCTTCGGCGCGTTCTTGACGACGGCACCGTTGACGCCGAACGACGTGACGCCCCAGTAGTCGCCGACCCAGAAGCCCCGGCCGTCCTTCATCGCGCGCGGCACTTTCCGGAAGTTCGTCGTGAAGTACTTCGCGTAGAGGCCCTCGTTCGCACCGACGATCGCCTGGGATGCGCTCACGTCCAGGACGTCGGGAGCGCGTGGGTCGCCCTTCAACGAGCGGATCGCCTGGTTCTCCTGGGCGGAGGAGGCGTCCGGGTTGTCGCTCGTGATCGGGATCCCGTACTTCTTGGAGAAGGTGCTGATGATCTCGCCGTAGTTCGCCCAGTCGGGCGGCAGCGCGATCACGTTGAGCCGGCCTTCCTTCTTCGCCTCCTTGACGATGTCGGACAGCTTGGCCAGCCGGCCGATCATCGGCGGGTCGGCAAGTGCCTTGTTGCGGGCTGCGAGTGCGGCCGGCGACAACGACATCACGGTCAGACCGGCACCGGCTGCAAGACCCCTCTTCAGCACCGTCCGCCGTCCGACCTTCTCCTCGTCGAGCTTGCGCAGGAACTCGTACTCCTGCTCCTGGAAATCTTCCACGTAGCTCCTCTCGTTCGTCCGGCGGTCGCCGGAATTGTGAACGACGCGATCGTACGTCCAGACAGGGGGTTGTGCAATAGGGTGCACCACAAATGCACCATCCCTGGTCGTCATCCGGAGCGTGGCTCCGCTGCGCACTTCACGCGCACACGACGAACTCCGACGGCGAGCTCGCGCCGCGCATGCTCGTCAAGCACTACGAGCGCGCGGGGTACGACGTGCTCGCGGTCACCGATCACTGGTTCCGCAGCGACCCCCCTTCGACCGAGCGGGTGCTCGTGCTCCCGAGCGCCGAGCTCAACTGCGTGCTCCCGGGCGACCGCGACGGCCACGTCCTCGCGCTCGGGATCGCGGACGCACTCGAGTCCCTCGAAGGCGAGCGGCGCGACCTCGCGGGGACGGCCGACTGGATCACGCGCAACGGCGGCGTCGCCTACCTTGCCCACCCCTACTGGACGGGGGCCATACCCGGCTCACTCGAGCTGCCGGAGACGGTCTCCGGAATCGAGGTCTACAACGCCGGCTGCGAGCTCGAGATCGGACGAGGGCTGTCCGCCGTGCACTGGGACGAGCTGCTCGGGACCGGGCGGCCGTGCTTCGCGCTCGCCACCGACGACAGCCACCATCCGGGATTCGACTCCGACCTCGCCTGGACGTGGGTGCGCTCGGAGCCCACGGTCGCCGGCGTGCTCGACGCACTCCGGACGGGGTGCTTCTACGGCACCACGGGGCCGCGCATCACATCGGTCAGCGCCGGAGAAGGCGCCGTCGAGGTGCAGTGCGACCCCTGCCAGAGCGTCACCGTCGTGTTCGGCGTCTCGAGCGGCGCCGCAGTCCACGCCGGTCGTCTCGGCTACCGGTACGGCGGCGAGATCCTCTCCACGACGACGGACGGACAGATCACCGCCGCGCGCCTGGACCTCCCGGAGACGGCGCCCTACGCTCGCGTCGAGGTGACCGACGCGCGTGGCAAGCGGGCCTGGACGAACCCGATCTGGCCCTAGGCCATGTGATTGGATAGGGCCACATCCGCCCACGAAGGGGAGCTGACAGTGGCAACGGCCGAGGAACCACGGACGTTCATTCGCCCGGACGGCAAGGAGAAGGTGACCGGCACGGGCCGCTACACGGCCGACCTCGTGCTTGCGGGGCAGCTCGTGGCGAAGTTCCGCTACACCGATCACACGCACGCGCGAATCACGCGGATCGACGTCTCGAAGGCGCGGGCGCTCCCGGGCGTGCTGGCCGTCGTGACCCACGAGGACGTGCCGGACGTGCTCTACGGGGGCATGGTCAAGGACCGCCGGCTCTTCGCGAAGGACACCGTGCGCTTCGAGGGCGACATCATCGCGGGCGTTGCGGCGACGACGGCCGAGATCGCCGAGCAGGCAGTCGCACTGATCGAGGTCGACTACGAGCCGCTCCCGGTCGTGACCGACTTCGAGGCGGCGCTCGCGGACGACGCGACCCTCGTCCACCCCGACTGGCAGAGCTACGAGGGCGACGAGTCGCTCGGCCGCCACCGCAACACGCTCGGCTACTCGACGATCGTGAAGGGCGACGCCGAGGCGGCGCTCGCGGGCGCCGACGTCGTCGTGAAGGGCCGCTACGTGACCGATCCCGTCAACGGCGTCCCGATCGAGCCGCGCGCAGTCGTCGCGCAGTGGCAGGGCGACAAGGTGACGGTGTGGACGTCGACCCAGGTGCCCTACGCCGCCCGCGGCGGCGTCGCCCACACGCTCCAGATCCCCGAGTCACACGTCCGCGTCGTCGTCCCGCTCCTCGGCGGCGGCTTCGGTGCCAAGTGCGACTTCCACTTCGAGGGCCACGTGGCTGCGCTCGCGCGGGCAGCACGCCGCCCCGTCAAGCTCGTCTTCTCGCGGCGCGAGGAGTTCTTCGCCGTCGGCCACCGGCGCGAGGGCATGGTGATCGAATTCGAGACGGGCGCCCGCGCCGACGGCACGCTCGTCGCCCGCAAGGCGCGGCTCGTGCTCGACAAGGGCGCCTACTGCGGCGAGGGCGGCTTCTTCGCGCAGATGGCGGCGATGCACGCGCTCGGGCCGTACGAGCTCGAGAACGTCCACGTCGAGTCGTCGCTCGTCTACTCCAACAACCAGCCGTCGTCCTCGATCCGCGCCCCGACGGCACCACAGGTGTGCTGGGCGCTCGAGCAGCACATGGACGAGCTCGCCGCAGCGCTCGAGCTGGACCCGGTCGAGCTGCGACGGCGGACGCTGATCGAGAGCGGCTCCGTGACCGCGACCGGCCAGGTGCTGGAGCGGATCGCGATGAAGGAGACGCTCGAGCAGGCGGTCGAGTTGATCGGCTACGGACAGGAGCTGCCCGACGACGAGGCGATCGGTGTCGCCGTCGGCTGGTGGCCCTGCTTCGCATCGCCGAGCGGCGCCTACGTGAAGCTGAACCCCGACGGCACCGGCACGATCATCACCGGAGCGCAGGAGAACGGCACGGGCTCGGTGATGGCGATGCCCCGGTACGTCGCCGAGCAGCTCGGCATGCAGCCCGAGGACTTCTCGATCCTCTACCAAGACACCGACGCGGCGCCGAACGACATGGGCTCCTGCGGCTCGCAGACGACGTTCAACAGCGGCCGGGCCGTCATCGCCGCAGCGGTCGACCTGCGCGAGCAGCTGCTCGACGCCGCCGAGGAGCAGCTCGAGGCGGCCCGCGACGATCTCGAGCTCGTGGGCGGGTCGATCCTCGTCAAGGGATCGCCCGACAAGTCGGTCACGATCGCCGAGCTCGCGGGCGAAGGCACCTTCCACGGCAAGGGCGCGGGCGAGGTGCCGGCCGCGCCGGATGCTCCCGCCGAGGGGTGCGTCGGGCGGCTCGGGCTCGAGTCGTTCCACGCGCCGCAGCTGATCGCGCATGCGGTGCGGGTCCGCGTCGATCGCGACACGGGCGTCGTGCGCGTGCTGCAGGTTGCCGCGGCGCACGACTGCGGCATGATCCTGAACAGGATCGGCGCCGACGGGCAGGTCTACGGCGGCGTCGTGATGGGCATCGGCCAGGCACTCTCCGAGGGAACGCAACTCGACGCCAGCGGGCGCCACCGCAACGCGCACCTGACGGACTACAAGCTCGTGACGGCCTCGGACGCACCCCGGATCGACATCGCCTGGATCGAGACCGACACCCCGAACGCAGGCCCGAAGGGCTCCAAGGGCGTCGGCGAACCGCCGTGCGTACCGACGGCGGGTGCCGTCGCGAACGCGATCGCCAAGGTGATCGGCGCGCGCGTGCACAGGCTGCCGATGACACCCGAGCGGGTCTGGGAGGCGGGGTCGTGAGCGGCGGACGAACCCCCGGCGACAGGCTGAAGCCTGTCGCCGCCGGCGAGGCGACCGGCTTCAGCCGGTCGCCGGGCGTGGAGCGACGAGCATGAGCGTGCAGACGTTCACCACCGCCACGAGCGTCGAGGACGCCGTGGCCGCGATCGCGGCGGGCGCTCGCCCCGTTGCCGGCGGCACCGACCTCGTCGTGGGCGCCCGCTCCGGCAAGTCGCCGTTGCCCGACAGCGTCGTCGCGATCCACCGGGTGGCGGAGCTGCACGGCGTCGAGCTCCTCGACGACGGCGGCCTCCGCCTGGGCGCCCTCGCCTGCCACGCCGAGATCGCAGCGAGCGAGGACGTCCGCGAGCGCTTCACGGCGCTCAGCGACGCGAGCGCGATCGTCGGCTCGCACGCGACCCGCGCCCAGGGCACGATCGGCGGCAACCTGATGAACGCGTCGCCCGCGATGGAGACGGGCGGGCCGCTCGTCTGCCTCGGCGCGACGGCGACGCTGCGCTCCTCTTCGGGCACCCGCTGGGTCGCTATCGAGGATCTCTGGGCCGGCCCCGGCGCGACGACGGCGAACGCCGACGAGCTCCTGGTCGCGGTCGACGTTCCCGCCCCGGCCGCGGGGACCGGCAGCGCTTACCTGCGGCTCGAGTACCGGCGCCAGATGGAGATCGCCGTCGTGGGTGCGACCGCCGTCGTGACGGTCGTGGACGGGACGGTGACGGATGCGCGGATCGCGATGACGGCCCTCTCCCCCACGATCAGGCGCGTGCCCGAGGCGGAGGCCGCTCTCGTCGGCAGCGAGGGACGCGCCGACGCGATCGAGGCAGCGGGCGCGGCAGTGGCCGCGGCAGCGACGCCGATCTCGGACGTCCGCGGCTCGGCCGACTACCGGCGGGCGATGGCGGCAGTGATCGCCCGCCGCGCGATCGCAACGGCGCTCTCGCGCGCCCGTCAGGAGGACGCATGAAGGTCGCAGCGACACTCATGGTGAACGGGATCGCCTACCCGGTCGAACTCGACCCGGGCACGAACCTCTTGACGGCGATTCGAGACGTGATCGGCCTAACGGGATCCAAGGAGGGCTGCGACGACTCCGAGTGCGGCGCCTGCATGATGCTGCTCGACGGCAGGCCGGTGAACGCCTGCTCGTACCTCGCGCTCCAGGCCGAGGGCAGCGAGATCACCACCGTGGAGGGTCTCGCCGACGGCGACACGCTGGCCCCGCTGCAGGCTGCGTTCCTCGACCTCGGCGGCGTCCAGTGCGGCTTCTGCACGCCCGGGATGCTCGTCTCGGCGACGGCGCTCCTCGCCGCCAACCCCGCGCCGACCGAGGACGAGGTGCGGATCGGGCTCTCCGGCAACCTCTGCCGCTGCACGGGCTACGACGGCATCGTCAAGGCCGTGCTGAGCGTCGCGGGATCTAGCTGAGGCAGAAGCGAATGACAGGACGAACGACAAGTTGATTCTCGCTGCCGCTCGTGCTGCGGGGTGCGATGTGGTTCTGACCGAGGATCTGTCGCACGGGTCAACGATTGCCGGCGTACGAATCGAGAATCCGTTCGCCGTGTGAGGGAACCGTCGCCTGCGCCGGCGTCCTATCCCGTGGCAGCAGGCACGTGCCGGTAGAACGGCGTCCGCTCCGGCTCGAGCGGGGTGTTGCCGAGGATCAGGTCGGCGGCCTTCTCGGCCACCATCATCGTGGGCGCGTAGATGTTCCCGTTCGTGACGTAGGGGAAGACGGAGGCGTCGACGACGCGAAGGCCCTCGAGCCCGTGCACGCGCATCGTGAGCGGGTCGACCACCGACAGCTCGTCCACGCCCATGCGGCAGGTGCACGAGGGGTGCAGCGCGGTCTCGGCGTCGGCGCGCACCCAGTCGAGGATCTCCTCGTCCGTCTGCACGTGCGGGCCGGGTGAGGCCTCGCCCGCGTTGAACGGTGCGAGCGCGGGCTCCTCCATGATCTCGCGCGTTCGCCGGATCGCCTCCACCCACTCGCGCCGGTCCTGGTCGGTCGAGAGGTAGTTGAACTGCAGCGCCGGCTTGGCGGTCGGGTCGGCGCTCCGGATGCGGATCCACCCGCGGGCATCCGAGTACATCGGCCCTACGTGCAGCTGGTAGCCGTGCCCGCCCTCGGGCTTGGTGCCGTCGTAGCGGATCGCGAGCGGGAGGAAGTGGTACATCAGGTTCGGGTAGGCCACGTCGTCGTTCGAGCGGATGAAGCCGCCCGCCTCGAAGTGGTTCGTCGCAGCCGGGCCCTTGCGGAAGAACAGCCACTGGAAGCCGATCCAGGGCGCGCGCCACTTGTCGAGCGCGGGCTGCATCGAGACCGGCTGCGCGCACGCGTACTGAACGTACACCTCGAGGTGATCCTGCAGGTTCTCGCCCACCCCGGGCAGCTCGTGCCGGGCCGCGACGCCCGCGGCCTGCAGATGCGCCGGGTCGCCGATGCCGGAGAGCTGCAGGAGTTGCGGTGAGTTGATCGCACCCCCGCAGAGGACGACCTCACCGGCGCGGATCCGCTCGCCCTTCACCGTCTCGACGCCGACGGCGCGCGTGCCCTCGAGCAGGAGACGCGCGACCTGGACGCGGGTGCGGACCTCGAGGTTCGGCCGTCCCATTGCGGGATGGAGGTACGCGCGCGCCGCGCTGAGACGGCGGCCCCGCCGGATGTTGCGGTCGAACTTCGAGAACCCCTCCTGGCGGACGCCGTTCACGTCGTCGTGGACGACGTGGCCCGCCTGCCGGCACGCCTCGAAGAACGCCTCGAAGAGCGGGCTCGCGGCGGGGCCCCGCTCGAGCCCGAGCGGGCCACCGTGGCCGCGGAAGGCGTCGTCGGGTGGTGCAGCGGTGCAGTCCTCCATCCGCTTGAAGTACGGCAGGCAGTGCGCGTGGTCCCAGCTCTCCATGCCCGGGTCGGCGGCCCAGCGCTCGTAGTCGAGCGGGTTGCCGCGCTGGAAGATCATCCCGTTGATGCTGGAGGAGCCTCCGAGCACCTTGCCCCGCGCGTGGTAGATACGACGACCGTTCATCGACGGCTCGGGCTCCGACTCGTACTTCCAGTCGTAGAAGCGGTTGCCGATCGGCGTCGCGAGCCCGGCCGGCATGTGGATGAAGACGTCCCACTTGGAGTCGTTGCGGCCCGCCTCGAGCACGAGCACGCGGGTGGACGGGTCGGCGCTGAGCCGATTGGCGAGGGCGCAGCCGGCGGAGCCGCCGCCGACGATGACGAAGTCGTAGTGCGCGCTCATGGGGATCAGCCTCCGGCCAGCTTGCGTTGCCGCCACGCCTCGGTGTCGGCGAGGTCGTTGAACGTGA
This sequence comes from uncultured Thermoleophilia bacterium, assembly GCA_963792455.1. GTDB lineage: Bacteria > Actinomycetota > Thermoleophilia > Gaiellales > Gaiellaceae > Gaiella. The sequence continues at coordinate 306 of CAWBWA010000010.1, read as the reverse complement.
AGATATGGAACCCGGCGACCTTCTGCTCGGGATCGGCGAGCACCGGCGCGAGGCCCTTGATCAGCCGGTCGGGGCTGAACCCGCCGGGCTGCAGGAACCGCGTCACGAAGTTGCCGTGCTTGCGCAGGAAGTTGATCGACTCGCCGATCCCGATTCGGGCCGACACACGCAGGAGCTTCGCCCGCTGCACGGCGCCGGGGATCCCGACGTAGACCGGCAGCCGGACGCCGCTCGCCCAGGTCGAGTCGATCCAGGCCGCGGTGACGCTCGAGTCGAAGCAGATCTGCGTCGCGATGTAGCTGGCGT
>CAWBWA010000009.1:0-126601 GCA_963792455.1 uncultured Thermoleophilia bacterium | reverse complement strand
CCCTACAGCGTGCCTCGTAGGAGTCCAGCGCACCGACGACGATCGTCTCACCCGAGTACGGCGCCGGCCTTCCGTCCACGAGCCGCTGCGTCGTCGTGGCCGTGCCGCCGCAGCGGTGGCAGACCGCCTGCAGCTTGTCGACGAACTCGGCGTGCGCGAGCAGTTCCGGCATGACGCCGAACGGCAGCCGGCGGAAGTCCTGGTCGAGGCCCGAGACGACGACCCGGATGCCGCGGTCTGCGAGAGCGAGCGCCGCGTCGACGACGGAGCCGTCGAAGAACTGGACCTCGTCGATCCCGACCACCTCATGGCCCGCCGAGCGGGCGACGAGCTCGGGCACGCTCTCGACCGCGACGGCGCGCATCCGTGCCCCCGCGTGCGAGACGACATCGGTCGCGTCGTAGCGGTCGTCGATGCGAGGCTTGAAGATGACGACGCGCTGCCCGGCGATCTCGGCCCTCCGCAGGCGCCTGATCATCTCCTCGCTCTTGCCCGAGAACATCGGCCCGCAGATCACCTCGAGCCAACCGCCGCGCTGGGGGGGAATGCGAATCACGGTGGCAGAGGCTACACCCCGTGTCGGTCGGACGATCGAGCAGGGCGCGGTTGCCCGTCGGGCGCTTAGGATGCCGCCATCGGCGGCCGCCGAATCCGCAGCCTTGCTAGACTTGGACGCTGCTAGACTGCGGGACTGCTCGGCGGCGTAGCTCAGTTGGTTAGAGCAGCGGAATCATAATCCGCGTGTCGTAGGTTCGAGTCCTACCGCCGCTACCTCGCACGCCCTTTTCCTTCCACCACACGAGAAGAAGCCATGGCAACCGGAGTCAGAGTCGCAATCACGCTCGCCTGCACCGAATGCAAGCGGCGGAACTATCAGACCGAGAAGTCCAAGCGGAACTCGCCCGACCGGGTCGAGTTCAAGAAGTACTGCCGCTGGTGCGGTTCCCACACCATCCATCGGGAGACCCGCTAGCCGTGGCCGACGAGACCCGCAGGCAGCGGCGCGATGCGCGGCGAGCGGCCGGGGAGCAGCCGGCGAGCGAGCCACTCGGTGTCCCGCAGCCGGCCGCAGCCGGAGGGGCGCCGGTCGCCCCCGAGCACGAGGCCCCGCGGCGCGGCAGCTTCCTGCGCGAGTCGGTGGCCGAGCTTCGCAAGGTCGACTGGCCCAACCGCGCCCAGACGATCCAGGGCACGGTGGTCGTCATCATCGCCGTCCTGATCGTCGGTGCCTATCTCTGGGGCGTCGATCAGGTCATCCGCCCCCTCGTTCGCGACGTCCTTCTCGGGCAGTGAGGCTGACATGTTTCTCTGGTATGTGATCAACACCTATTCCGGGCACGAGAACAAGGTCAAGACGAATCTCGAGCACCGCATCGTCTCGATGAACCAGTCACCGCGGTTCCGGCGCGTCGTCGTGCCGACCGAGCAGGTGATCGAGACCAAGGACGGTCAGAAGGTGCAGATCGAGAAGCGGGTGCTGCCGGGCTACGTGCTCGTCAACATGGACCTCAGCGACGAGGCGTGGACGGTCGTGAAGGGCACGCCCGGTGTCACCGGGTTCGTCGGCGCGGGCGCGAAGCCCGTGCCGCTCTCCCAGGGCGAGGTCGACCGGATCCTCCACACGGCAGGTGCTGGTGGCGGCCCGGCGGCGAAGTCGCAGGCCCAGTTCTCGCTCGGGGAGTCCGTCAAGGTCACCTCGGGCCCGCTCTCGGACTTCGACGGCGAGATCGTCGACGTCAACCCGGATGCGCAGAAGCTGAAAGTACTGGTCGACATCTTCGAGCGGCAGGTGCCGGTCGAGCTGGGCTTCGACCAGGTCAAGAAGATCGACTAGCGGATTCGCTTCGCGAATCCGCTAGGCAAGAGACAAGAAGACAGGATCACCTAGACAAGACGGGAGGAGGGGCGAGCAGCCCCGACTGCACTCACGCATATGGCAAAGAAAGTTCTCACACTCATCAAGCTCCAGATCCCGGGTGGCCAGGCCAACCCGGCGCCGCCGGTCGGGCCGGCACTGGGCCAGCACGGCGTCAACATCGTCGAGTTCACGAAGGCCTTCAACGCGCAGACCGCGCACGAGAACGGCCGTATCATCCCGGTCGAGATCACGGTCTACGAGGACCGGTCGTTCACCTTCATCACGAAGACGCCGCCGGCCGCGGTGCTGATCAAGGAGGTGCTGAACCTCGAGTCGGGCTCGGCCGAGCCGAACCGGGTCAAGGTGGGGAAGCTCACCCAGGATCAGTTGCGCTCGATCGCCGAGACGAAGATGCCCGACCTGAACGCCCACGACGTCGAAGAGGCGATGAAGGTGATCGCCGGCACGGCGCGGTCGATGGGCGTCGAGGTGGAGGCATGAGCGGCCACGGCAAGCGGTACACCGCGGCGCGGGCCAAGATCGACCGAGAGACCCTCTACTCGCCGGTCGCGGCGATCAAGATCCTCAAGGAGATCGAGGGCGCCAAGTTCGACGAAACCGTCGAGGTGCACTTCCGGCTCGGCCTGAACGTCCGCCACGCGGACGAGCAGCTGCGCGGCACCCTGATGCTGCCCCACGGCACCGGCCGCGTCACGCGCGTCGCGGTGTTCGCCGAGGGCGACAAGGCCCGCGAGGCCGAGGAAGCGGGCGCGGACATCGTCGGCTCGGCCGATCTCGCCGCCAAGATCGAGGGCGGGTTCGTCGACTTCGACGTCGCGATCGCGACTCCGGATCAGATGGGCAACGTCGGCAAGCTCGGGCGCGTTCTCGGCCCCCGGGGCCTGATGCCGAACCCGAAGACCGGCACCGTCACGTTCGACGTCGGCAAGGCGGTCTCCGACGCCAAGGCGGGCAAGCTCGAGTACCGCACCGATCGCGGTGCGAACGTCCATGTCGCGATCGGCAAGAAGAGCTTCGACGAGCGGTCGCTCGTCGAGAACTATGCCGCGCTCGTGGAGGAGATCGTGCGGGCGAAGCCCGCCTCGTCGAAGGGCCGCTACATCAAGGGCATCACGCTGACTTCGACCATGGGCCCCGGCCTGCACGTCGACCCGTCGCGCACGCGCGGCATCGTCGAAGAGCTCGAGGAGGCCGTTACGGCCTAGGGGCGAGGCGTACCCTGCCCGTCAGTTTTTCCAACAACGCCCGTCGCCAAAGACAGCCGGCAGTCGCGGTGGGTCTGCGCCGAATCGCCAAAGCCGTATGACACGATTCTTCGTCATACGGCGGCGGCGAGACGGCACGGGCCCACAAAAAGACATAGGCCCGGCCGAGGTGGCCTCGCACGAATGACTGCACCGTCGCCGTCACTCGCTCGAGCCCGCCTCCGTGCGGGCTCGATGCTTTGAGAGGAGGTGGAAGATGCAGAAAGCAGACAAGGAACGAGTGATCGAGGAGCTGACCGAGCGCCTGCGCTCGGCGGACGCGTTGCTCGTGGCCGACTACCGGGGGCTGACGAACAGCCAGCTCGCGGGCCTGCGGGTCGAGCTCCTGAAGCACGGCGCGAAGTTCACCGTGGTGAAGAACACGCTCACCCGGAGGGCGGCCGAGGCAGCGGGCTCGGACGCGTTGCTCGCACTGCTCGAGGGGCCGACCGCGATCGCGTTCGTCGAGGCGGAGGGCAACCCGGTCGCCGTGGCCAAGGCGCTCAGCGACGCTGCCAAGGACACGAAGATCCTCGCGTTGCGAGGCGGCGTGCTCTCGGGCAACCCGATCACCGGCGAGGAGATCGAGCAGCTCGCGAAGTTGCCGCCGCTCGAGGTCCTGCAGGCGCAGCTCGTCGGGGTGATCGTGGCCCCCCTGAGCCAGCTCGCTGCGGTGCTGAACGCACCGTTGCAGAACCTGGTCGGCCTGATCGACGCCCGGATCACGCAGCTCGAAGAGGGCGGCGACACGTCGGTCCCCGCCGCGGAGGTCGCGGTGGAGGAGGCTCCCGTCGAGGAGGCTCTGGCCGACGTGGCCCCGGCCGAGGAGCCGGAGGAGCCGGCAGCCGAAGAGGGTGCCGTCGAGGCGGAGCCCGCGGAGACCGTCGCCGAGGCGACAGAAGAGACCCCGGAGGCATAGACGGAGGCATCGCCTCCCCTGGCCGACATCCACACACGTGAGAGGAAACGAAACGAGATGGCAACGGATACGAAGAAGGTGCTCGAGACGCTCGGCAAGATGACCGTGCTCGAGCTCGTCGAGCTGAAGAACGCGATCGAGGAGGAGTGGGGCGTCACGGCCGCCGCTCCGGTCGCGGTTGCAGCGGCTGCCCCTGCGGGTGGTGGCGGCGACGCGGGCGCGGCGGAGGAAAAGGACTCCTTCGACGTGATCCTGACCGCGACCGGCGACAAGAAGATCCAGGTGATCAAGGTCGTGCGCGCGATCACGGGCCTCGGTCTCAAGGAGGCGAAGGACGTCGTCGACGGTGCCCCGGGCCCCGTCAAGGAGGGCGTCACCAAGGACGAGGCCGAGAAGCTGAAGGCCGAGCTGGAAGAAGCAGGCGCGTCGGTGGAGCTCAAGTAGGGCGGGCCCACGACGCGGATCGGTGTCCGGGGTGTCTCCCGTGCAACACGTGAGGCATCCCGGACGCTGGATCCGCTATGCTTGCCGCGGACGTTCCGCCGACGCCGCCCCAAAGCGGTTGCGGCGGCGCATGCGCGTCCGCTATTATCCCACGTTCCGCCCCGAGCGTTCTTGCTCCTCCGACCCTGTACGCCGTTAAGGGAGGCTGTCGCATCTTGAGCAGCACTACTGTTGCGCCGCGCGCGCGCACGAGCTTTTCACGTCTGAAGCATGTCCTTGACCTCCCCAACCTGATCGATATCCAGAAGGCGTCGTTCGAGTGGTTCCTGAACGAGGGCCTCCGCGAGACGATCGACGACATCTCGCCGATCGAGGACTACACCGGCACGCTCGCCGTCGAGTTCGGCGACTACGCGTTCGGCGACCCCGGGCATACGATCAACGAGTGCCGCGAGAACGGCATGACGTTCCAGGCGCCGCTGTCGATGACGGTCCGCTTCGTCAACACGGAGACCGGCGAGATCCGCGAGCAGCGGGTCTTCATGGGCGACTTCCCGATGATGACCGAATGGGGGACGTTCATCATCAACGGCACCGAGCGCGTGATCGTGACGCAGCTCGTCCGCTCGCCCGGCGCCTACCTGATGGAGCCGAAGGACGCCACCAAGCAGGTGTTCATCGCCAACCTGATGCCGTCCCGGGGCTCGTGGCTCGAGCTCGAGATCGACAAGAAGGGCATCGCCTACGCGCGCATCGACCGGAAGCGCAAGCTCCCGATCACGACGCTCCTGCGGGCGCTTCCCCTCGAGGATCCGACGACGGGCTTCCAGCTCGACACGAGCACGAACGAGAAGATTCTCGCGCTCTTCGACGGCTCGGTGTACATCCAGAACACGCTCGACAAGGACACGACCACGCGCGAGGAAGAGGCGCTGATCGAGGTCTTCAAGAAGCAGCGTCCGGGTGAGCCGCCGACGCTCGACAACGCGCGCAATCTTCTGAAGGCGCTCTTCTTCGACCCCAAGCGCTACGACCTGACCAAGGTCGGTCGCTACAAGCTGAACCAGCGGCTCGGCGTCGGGGTGCCCGAGGACACGCGCGTGCTCACGACGGAGGACATCCTCGCGCTCGTGCGCCGGCTGATCGCATTGCCGACGAACCTCGGGGTGCCCGAGGACTCGAAGGACTACGCCGCCGACGCGGCCCAGCTCAACCGCGACCCGATCCGCGCCGAGCTCGACGAGTACGAGCACTTCGGCAACCGCCGCTTGCGGACGACGGGCGAGCTGATCCAGGAGGCGTTCCGGATCGGCCTCTACCGGATGGAGCGTGTCGTGCGGGAGCGGATGACGACGGAGGACGTCGACACCATCACGCCGCAGACGATCATCAACATCCGTCCCGTGGTGGCGGCGCTGAAGGAGTTCTTCGGCTCGTCGCAGCTCTCGCAGTTCATGGACCAGACGAACACGCTCGCCGGCCTCACGCATCGCCGCCGCCTCAGCGCGCTCGGTGCCGGAGGCCTGACGCGCGAGCGGGCCCCGATCGAGGTCCGCGACGTGCACCCGACCCACTACGGCCGGATGTGCCCGATCGAGACGCCGGAAGGCCCGAACATCGGCCTCATCGGCTCGCTCGCCTCGATGGCGACCGTATCCGAGTTCGGCTTCATCCAGACGCCCTACCGCATCGTCAAGGGTGGCAAGGTCTCGGACGAGATCGTCTACCTCGACGCCTCCGAGGAGGCGCAGTACACGATCGCCCAGGCCTCCGAGCGGGTCGACGAGAAGACGGGCAAGTTCGTCCAGGAGCAGGTGCTCTGTCGCTCCCGCGCCGGCGAGGCCGTGATGGTGTCGCCGAAGGACGTCGAGCTGATGGACGTCTCGGCATCGCAGATCGTCTCGGTGGCCACGGCGCTGATCCCGTTCCTCGAGCACAACGACGCCAACCGTGCGCTCATGGGCGCGAACATGCAGCGGCAGGCCGTGCCGCTGATGATCCCGCAGGCGCCGCTCGTCGGCACCGGGGTCGAGTACCGCGCCGCGGTCGACACGGGCGATGTCGTCATGTCCCGCAGCGCCGGGGCCGTGATCGACGTCGACGCCGAGACGATCGTCGTCGAGGGCAAGGGGACGCGGGAGGAGTACAACCTCACGAAGTTCATGCGCTCGAACCAGGGCACCCTGATCCACCAGAAGCCGGTCGTGAAGCTCGGCGACAAGGTGGCGGAGGGCACCGTGCTCGCGGACGGGTCGTCGACCGACGGTGGCGAGCTGGCGCTCGGCGCCAACCTGCTCGTCGCGTTCATGCCGTTCGAGGGCTACAACTTCGAGGACGCGATCGTGCTCTCCGAGCGGCTCGTCAAGGACGACGTGCTCAGCTCGATCCACATCCACGAGTACGAGATCGACGCCCGCTCGACGAAGCTCGGTGACGAGGAGATCACGCGCGACATCCCGAACCGCTCGGAGGAATCGCTCGCGAACCTCGACGAGCGCGGTGTCGTGCGGATCGGGGCCGAGGTCACCTCGGGCGACCTCCTCGTCGGCAAGGTGACGCCGAAGGGCGAGACCGAGCTGACGGCGGAGGAGAAGCTGATCCGCGCCATCTTCAAGGAGAAGGCGCGCGAGGTGCGCGACACGTCCCTGAAGGTGCCGCACGGCGAGGGCGGCAAGGTGATCGGCGTCAAGACGTTCTCGCGCGACGAGGGCGACGACCTGAAGCCGGGCGTGAACGAGCTCGTGCGCGTCTTCGTCGCGAAGAAGCGCAAGATCTCGGAGGGCGACAAGCTCGCCGGCCGCCACGGCAACAAGGGCGTGATCTCGAAGATCGTGCCGGAAGAGGACATGCCGTTCCTCGAGGACGGCCGCCCGGTCGACGTCGTGCTCAACCCGCTCGGCGTGCCGAGCCGGATGAACATCGGTCAGATCCTCGAGACGCACCTCGGCTGGGCCGCCGCGCACGGCGTCTTCGCGGAGTCCGACGCCCGCATCGGCGTCAACCCGCGCGCTCCGATCAACGCGCCGAACCCGCATCCGGTCGCGACGCCCGTCTTCGACGGTGCCACCGAGACCGATGTCGACGAGGCGCTCGTCCGTTGGGCCGAGACGACGGACTCGCCGATCAAGATGAACATCGACCAGTCGCGCCCTGCCGGCCGCAAGGCCTCGGGCAAGGTGCAGCTGTACAACGGCAAGACGGGCGAGCCCTTCGCGCAGAAGGTCACGGTCGGCTACATGTACATCCTCAAGCTGCTCCACCTCGTCGACGACAAGATCCACGCTCGCTCGACCGGCCCCTACTCGCTCGTCACCCAGCAGCCGCTGGGCGGCAAGGCGCAGTTCGGCGGCCAGCGCTTCGGCGAGATGGAGGTGTGGGCGCTCGAGGCGTACGGCGCCGCCTACACGCTGCAGGAGATGCTCACGATCAAGTCCGACGACACGATCGGCCGCGTCAAGGCGTACGAGGCGATCGTCAAGGGCGAGAACATCGCCGAGCCGTCGATCCCCGAGTCGTTCAAGGTGTTGCTCAAGGAGATGCAGTCACTGGCGCTCGACGTCCACGTCCAGTCGAACGACGGGCGTGAAGTCGAGGTCCGGGAGGAGGACGACGAGCTGCTCCGCGCGGCGGAAGAGCTCGGCATCGACCTGTCGCCGGCCGCCGTGCGCGCCGCCGCCGGCGAGCTCTCCGCCCAGGAGATCGAGGAGGGCGCCGCCGCCGTCGAGGAAGGGGGCGACGTTGCCGTCGCCGCCGACGAATCGCTCGACGGCGTCGAAGCCGACGCGGAGCTCGAGGTCGGTCTGGCCGACGTCGAGCTCGAAGACTGAACCCTGACGACCACTGAGTAAACGGAAAGAGGCGAAGGACACACGTGATCGATATCAATGAATTCGACGCGATCCGCATCGGGCTCGCGTCGAGCAAGAAGATCCGCGACTGGTCGTCGGGCGAGGTCACGAAGCCGGAGACGATCAACTACCGCACGCTCAAGCCCGAGCGTGACGGTCTCTTCTGCGAGCGCATCTTCGGTCCGACGAAGGACTGGGAGTGCTACTGCGGGAAGTACAAGCGCGTCCGCTACAAGGGCATCATCTGCGAGCGCTGCGGCGTCGAGGTCACGCGCCAGAAGGTCCGGCGCGAGCGGATGGGCCACATCGACCTGGCCGCGCCCGTCTCGCACATCTGGTTCTTCAAGGGCGTGCCGAGCCGGATCGGCTATCTCCTCGACATTGCCCCGCGCGAGCTCGAGAAGGTGCTCTACTTCGCAGCATCGATCGTCACCGGCGTCGACAACGAGGCGCGGGCGAAGGATCTCGCGGACCTCGAGGACAAGGTGCGCGCCGAGTCCGAGCAGATCTATGTCGACCGTGACGAGCACGTGCTCGCGGTCGAGGAGCGCCTTTCCCGCCGGCGCGAGTACTTCGCGGCCGGCAAGGAGAAGAACTTCGACGAGGACGACGAGTTCTGGACACGCGGGCTCAACAACTGGGCCGAGGATCAGCTGCTGCCGACGCTCGAGGAGACCCGCCAGCTCGCCGGCGGGATCTTCCCGAAGCTTGCCAAGTCGCTGACGACCGAGGACGGCAAGAAGATCCGCGAGCTCGTCCGTCAGACCGCGACGCGCGAGGACCGGAAGCTCGCCCCGCGCGAGATCGAGTCCGTCGCGACCGCCGCGCAGGAGATCCACGAGGCTCTCGACCCGCTCCGTGCGGAGCTCGAGACCGCGACCGGATCGAAGAAGGGTGCGATCACCAAGCACATTCACAAGCTCGTCGATGCTCTCACGAGCGGGACGGAGCTCTCCGCCGACGATGCCGAGATCGCGGCGAACGTCGACGCGAAGAACCTCGACAAGGCACGCGCGGTCGGCAACGGCCTGCTGGCGGACGTCCTCACGCAGGAGCACGTCGGCCAGACCGTCGACGAGGTGCGCGAGCTCGCGTACGACCTCTGCCTGCTCCCGGGTGCGAAGAAGGACGACCTCGACGTCGTCGGCCAGTGGGCACTGAAGGTGCGCGAGATGGTGCAGGACATGGACTCACGCCGCGACGACGCCCGCGAGGCGGCCGTCGACGGCGTGCGCCGGCTCGAGGAGACGTGGAAGCTGTTCCGCGAGCTCGAGCCCAAGCTCGTCGTCAACGACGAGCAGCTGTTCCGGGAGCTCAAGGACCGGTTCGGCTCCCCGTACGGCTTCGGTCAGTACTTCCGGGGCGGCATGGGCGCCGAGGCAATCCGCGACCTGCTCCGCGATCTCGACCTGGCCGAGGAGTCCATCACGCTGCGCGAGATGATCAAGACCTCGAAGGGGCAGAAGCAGCAGCGCGCGATCAAGCGGCTGAAGGTCGTCGAGGCGTTCATCAAGTCCGAGAACAAGCCGGAGTGGATGATCCTCGAGGCGGTGCCCGTGATCCCGCCGGAGCTCCGGCCGATGGTGCAGCTCGACGGTGGCCGCTTCGCGACATCCGACCTGAACGATCTCTACCGCCGCGTGATCAACCGGAACAACCGGCTCAAGCGGCTGCTCGATCTCGGGGCACCGGAGATCATCGTCAACAACGAGAAGCGCATGCTCCAGGAGGCCGTCGACGCGCTGTTCGACAACGGCCGCCGCGGCCGCGCGGTGACGGGCCCGGGCAACCGGCCCCTGAAGTCGCTCTCCGACATGCTCAAGGGCAAGCAGGGCCGGTTCCGCCAGAACCTGCTCGGAAAGCGCGTGGACTACTCGGGGCGCTCGGTCATCGTTGCCGGCCCGAACCTCAAGCTCCATCAGTGCGGCCTGCCGAAGCTGATGGCCCTCGAGCTCTTCAAGCCGTTCATCATGAGCAGGCTCGTCGAGCGGAAGGCGGTGCAGAACATCAAGGCGGCGAAGAAGCACGTCGAGTCGATGTCTCTGGACGTCTGGGACGTCCTCGAAGAGGTGATCGCCGAGCATCCGGTGCTCCTGAACCGCGCACCGACGCTCCACCGGCTCGGGATCCAGGCCTTCGAGCCCATCCTCGTCGAGGGCAAGGCGATCCAGGTCCACCCGCTCGTCTGTCACGCGTTCAACGCCGACTTCGACGGTGACCAGATGGCCGTGCACCTGCCGCTCTCGGCAGAGGCCCAGGCCGAGGCCCGGATCCTGATGCTGTCGGCCAACAACATCCTCTCGCCGGCCCACGGGCGCCCGCTCGCGACGCCGACGCAGGACATGGTGCTCGGCGCCTACTACCTGACCTACTGCGACCACGAGTTGCCCGCCACGACGTCCGAGGAGATCGCCAAGGTTCTCGGCAAGCCGGGATTGAAGCGGTTCCGCACCGAGGAGGAGGTCGAGTTCGCGGTCGAGTCTGGCTTCGTGCACCTTCAGGAGCCGGTTCAGTACCACTGGCACGGCGAGATCGTCCTCACCACGCCGGGCCGCGTGATCTTCAACGTGGAGATCGAGCGGTCACTCGATGTCGCGGTGCACAGCGACGACCCCGTGGCTCACACGTTCATCAACCAGCCGCTGTCGAAGCGCGAGCTCGACATCTTCATCGCGAGCCTGGTCGACCTCTACGGGGCCCACGCGGTCGCGACGGTGCTCGACACGATCAAGGCGCTCGCGTTCCGCTACGCCACCCAGGCCGGCATCACCGTGTCGAAGAACGACATCGTGATCCCGCCGCGCAAGGAAGAGATCCTCGTCGGCTACGAGGAGCAGGTGCGCAAGCTCGAGGGCGAGTACCAGCGCGGCCTGATGACCGAGGAGGAGCGACACGAGCGGATCGTGGCCGTCTGGACGGAGGCGACCGAGGAAGTCGCGCAGGCGATGAAGGACAACCTCCACAAGACGAACTCGATCTTCATGATGGCCAACTCGGGCGCCCGAGGCTCGTTCAACCAGATCCGCCAGCTCGCCGGCATGCGCGGCCTGATGGCGAATCCGAAGGGCGAGATCATCGAGCGGCCGATCAAGGCCAACTTCATGGAGGGCCTGTCGGTGCTCGAGTACTTCATCTCGACCCACGGTGCCCGCAAGGGCCTCGCCGACACCGCGCTCCGAACCGCCGACTCGGGCTATCTGACGCGGCGTCTCGTCGACGTCTCGCAGGACGTGATCATCCGTGATCTCGACTGCGGCACGACCGATTACGTGGAGTTGCCGGCGATGCTCGACGACAAGCTGAACTCGAGCGTGGCCGGTCGGATCCTCGCCGTCGACGTGTTCAAGCCCCTCAAGGACGGCAAGCCGGGCAAGACGCTCCTCACGGCGGCCGGAACCGAGTTGACCCTGCCGCACCTCCAGGAGCTGCTCGACGGGCTCGAGGAGCACGCCGAGAACTACCTCGTGCCGGTGCGGTCGGTGCTCAAGTGCCAGAGCGAGCATGGCGTGTGCCGGACGTGTTACGGGACGTTCCTCGCGACCGGGTACATCTGCGAGGTCGGCGATGCGGTCGGCATCATCGCCGCCCAGTCGATCGGCGAGCCCGGCACGCAGCTCACGATGCGCACGTTCCACACGGGAGGCGTCGCTGGAGCGGATATCACCCACGGTCTCCCGCGTGTCGTCGAGATCTTCGAGGCCCGGAACCCGAAAGGCGCCGCCACGGTCGCCGAGGCCGGAGGCAAGATCGAGATCGAGGATGCGGACCGCACGATCAAGGTCACGGTCGTCCCGAACTCGCTGGACGAGAACGGTGAGCCGATTCCCGCCAAGGAGTACAGCTTCCCCCGCCGGACACGGTTCCTCGTCGCGAACGGCGACGTCGTCGAGGCCGGTGACCCGCTGAACGAGGGGTCGATCGCCCCGGCCGAGCTGCTCGCCCTGAAGGGCTCGACGGCGACCGAGCTGTACCTCGTCGGTGAGGTGCAGAAGGTCTACAAGTCGCAGGGCGTGGACATCCACGACAAGCACATCGAGTTGATCGTCCGCCAGATGCTGAAGAAGGTGCGGGTCGAGAGCGCCGGCGACACGGCGTTGCTCCCGGGTCAGCTCGTGGACAAGGCCGTGCTCGCCCGGGCGAACGAGGGTGCGCGCAAGGCGAAGAAGGAGGAGGCGACGTTCGAGCCGCTGATCCTCGGGATCACGAAGGCGTCGCTCGCGACCGAGTCGTTCCTCTCCGCCGCCTCGTTCCAGGAGACCACGAAGGTGCTCACGGACGCCGCAATCGAGGGCAAGATCGACCGATTGCTCGGCCTCAAGGAGAACGTCATCATCGGCAAGCTGATTCCGGCCGCGACGGGCCTGAAGAAGTACCGGGGCATCACGATCGAGCCGGCCGAGCCCCTGCCGTCGGCGATGTTCGCTGCCGAGGCGCAGGAGCTGCTCGCGGCCCTCGAGGAGATCGGCGACGGCGAGATCGACCTGACCGCCCTCGGCCTCGGGTTCGAGGGCGAGCTGCCCGTCGAGGACGCACCGCCCGCCGAAGACGAGTAGAGCGAAAGCAATGGCAAAGGGGGTGTCTTCCCGTGTTCTTCGGGAGACACCCCCATCGCCGTCTCCTGGATCTCACGTCTTACGCCGCAGTCCCCTTGCCTGACTCCTTGGCGTGTCGCAGCGCCCGCTCTGCACGCTCGAACAGCGAGACGCCGTCGTCGTCGGGTTTCAGCTCGGCGATACCGGCCGACAGGCTGAGGCCGGGGCGGAGCGAGCCTGGGCGGCCGAGCGTGGCCTGGACACGGGCGTACAGCCCCTCGGCGTCGATTCGCCCGGCACTCGGGAGGATCACGACGAACTCGTCGCCGCCGCTGCGGAAGGCGAGTCCAGAGGGCTGAATCGCGACGCGGAGCTGATCGGCGACCTCGACGAGAAGGCCGTCGCCTGCGCTTTGTCCGACGCGGCCGTTCGTCCGCTTGAAGTCGTCGAGGTCGAAGATGCAGACGGCCAACCTGCGCCCGTGGCGGTGCGCGCGCGCGACCTCGAGCGCGAGCGTCTCGTGGAGCGCCTGCCGGTTGGCGAGCCCGGTCAAGACGTCGGTGTCCGGCAGCCGCCGGACGGAGCCGCGCAAATGGGCCGCCTCGATCGCCGGCCCCGCCTGTCGGACGATGGCCTCGAGGGCCTGGAAGTCGCTGCCCGCGACCGGAGGCTCTTCGTCGTGACCGAAGACGGTCAGGAACCCCAGGTGGCCGTTCTCCGACTCGACCGGCACGGCGATCGCCGACCGCATGGCCGTCGGCTCCGCGACCCCTACCGGGTAGTGGTACGAGATCCCCACGGCGCGCACCCGGCTGCCGTCCGGAGGGCCGCCGACCGCTCCGGCGCCGGCCGTGTCGCGAGTCCCGGCGGCGAGGCCGGCGGAAGCCGAGACCAGAGCGCCGTCGACCCGGAGAGCGATCGTCGCCCCGGCGACGCCGTTGATCGACGTGGCCGCCTCGGCGCAGCGGGCGAGCACCTCGTCGAGGTCGAGTGCCTGCCCGAGCGACTCGACGATGCGCGCGCGGACGGCATCCTCGCGCACCTTCTCGACGGTCGTCGCCAGCTCGTCGGCGAGTGCGTCCATCTGTCCGCCGATGCTGAGAAGCACGTGGTCGAGCCGTCTGTCCGCCGCGCGCCGCGTGCGGAGCACCATCGCGGCGACGATGCCCGCAGCGACGAGTGCCGCGACCGCGGCGACGAGTGCGAGGGCGCCGGTGCTCATGGGCTTCTCGTAAGCCTACTCGGGGAGTGCGAGACCGTCGGCATCCGTTCGCAGCTGATCCTTGCCGCTGTGCTTGGCCACTGTCTGACGCGCTCCGGCGCGCTCGCGCAGCGACTCGGCCGTATCGTCGGCACGGAGCTCGGCGAGGCCGCTCGACATGGTCACCGGAGGCATCACGCTGCCGAGCGGCGGCGTCGCGATCTCGAAGCGGAGTCGCGCGTAGAGGCGCTCGGCGAGCTCCCTCGTGGTTTCCGGCAGGATCAGGAAGAACTCGTCCGCGCCGCCCGAATTCCTGAACGCGGCGTCACTCCCCCGGATGGTGGCCCGAACCCGCTCGCCGAACTCCGCCAGGACGGCATTCCCCGCATCCAGGGATCCCGTGCGCTTGTTGATCTCCCCGAAGTCGTCGAGATCGATCTGGATCAGGCAAAGCGGGCGGCCGTGGCGGCGGGCGGCGCTGATCTCCCGCGGCAGGGCCTCCTCGAACGCGCTCGCGCTTCCCAGCCCTGTGCGCGAGTCGGTTGCCGCGAGCTCCTGCACCTCGAGGTAGCGGAAGGCGTTCTGCACCGCCGGCTCCGTCCGTCGCGCGATTGCCCTGAGGATGTTCGCCGCCTCGCTGTCGAACGCGCTCTCCAACCGCGAAAAGACGGCAAGCGATCCGGAGCCCTCGGGCCCGAGGGGGACGACGAGCCCCGTTCGTAGCGCGTCGCTGCCTGCGACGTCCCACGAGGCTACCCCGGAGATGTATGGTCCCCCGTCCGGCGGGCCGGCGAGGGACGATTCCAGACCCTGCACGAAGCTCCCGCGGACGGCGGTCGTAACGGTCCCGTCGGCACGGCGAACGCTGATGCGGCTCCCATCGACCGCCGGGAGCGTCTCGGTGGCGGCCAGCGCTCGTTGCAGGACTGCCTCGAGCTCGAGCGTGGAGCCGATCGCGTCGCCGAGCGTGTCCCTGGGCTCTCCGCGCCGTTGCTCCGCAGCCCAGATCTGCGCGTCGATCGCGGCGAGCCGGCTGTCGACCTGCTCGACCGCCCTGACGACACGCGCATCTACGGGCCGCCGCAGGGTGGCCCAGAGCGCGACGAGCACGCCGGCAACACAGATGGCACCGAAAGCCGCAACGGCGATCGCAGTCGTGATCCCCTCTCCCTTCCCCTGGGCCAACTCTATGCACGAAGCAGGGTCTTGTATACGGGGGACCGGGTGAACTCATGCCCTCTTGCCGAAGGGGAGCGGCGTCAGCTACACTCCGCTTCCGCAGGTGGCGGGGTTCGAGTCCTGCCGTGCCTGTGTGTTCTTTGCCTGTGATGATCGACCCCCTTAGGAGCAGCGTGCCTACCGTCAACCAGCTCGTCCGCAAAGGCCGCAAGGCCCCCGTGGCCAAGACGAAGACCCCGGCCCTCCGCGGCGCGCCGCAGAAGCGCGGCGTCTGCACGCGCGTCTACACGACGACTCCGAAGAAGCCGAACTCGGCGCTGCGCAAGGTCGCGCGCGTGCGGCTGACGAACGGGATGGAGGTCGGTGTCTACATCCCCGGCGAGGGGCACAACCTGCAGGAGCACTCGGTCGTCCTCATCCGCGGTGGCCGCGTCAAGGACCTGCCGGGCTTCCGCTACAAGGTGATTCGCGGCGGCCTCGACACCTCCGGTGTCTCCGACCGCCGTCAGGCCCGCTCGAAGTACGGCGCCAAGAAGGGCTCGAGCTAAGTCATGCCTCGCCGAGCAGAGATCCAGCCGCGCCAGCTCGAGCCCGACTCGGTCCACGGGTCGGTGCTCGTGACCCAGGTGATCAACTGCGTCATGCTCGACGGCAAGAAGTCGACCGCAGAGCGCATCGTCTACGACGCGCTCGCGCTCGCGTCCGAGAAGACCGGTAAGCCTGCACTCGAGATCCTCGAGGGGGCGGTCAAGACCGTCACGCCCGTCCTCGAGGTGCGCTCTCGTCGCGTCGGCGGAGCCAACTATCAGGTCCCGATCGAGGTGCCGCAGCGCCGGGCGCGCACCCTCGCGATCCGCTGGATCGTGCAGTTCGCCCGTGACCGCCGGGAGAAGCACATGGGTGACAAGCTCGCAGGTGAACTGATGGACGCACTCAACCAGCAGGGCGGCGCCTACAAGAAGAAGGACGACATCTACCGGATGGCCCAGGCCAACAAGGCCTTCGCTCACTACCGCTGGTAGATGGCTACGACTATGAGCACCACCTGGCATCACTCTGGACCGCGTCCGCAACATCGGCATCATGGCGCACATCGACGCCGGCAAGACGACGACGACGGAGCGGATCCTCTACTACACCGGCCGCACGCACAAGCTCGGCGAGGTGCACGAGGGCGCCGCAACGATGGACTGGATGGCGCAGGAGCAGGAGCGCGGCATCACGATCACCTCGGCGGCGACAACGGCCGAGTGGCGCGACCACCGGATCAACATTATCGATACGCCCGGGCACGTGGACTTCACGGTCGAGGTCGAGCGCTCCCTGCGCGTGCTCGACGGCGCAGTGGCCGTGTTCGACTCCGTGGCCGGTGTCCAGCCACAGTCCGAAACCGTGTGGCGCCAGGCCGATCGCTACGGCGTTCCCCGCATTTCGTTCATCAACAAGATGGACCGCACGGGTGCCGACTTCTTCAACGCCGTGCAGACGATGCGCGATCGCCTCGGCGCACACGCCGTCTGCATCCAGATCCCGGTCGGCGAGGAGGAGCACCACCGCGGCGTCGTCGACCTCGTCGAGATGAACGCGATCACCTACGACGACGACCTCGGCGAGTCGTTCACCGTCGGTGAGATCCCGGCCGAGCTCCTCACGCTCGCCAAGGAGCACCATCACGCGCTCATCGACGCCGTCGCCGAGTTCGACGACGAGTTGATGGAGAGCTATCTCGAGGACGAGGACTCGGTCACCCCCGAGATGATCCGCCGGGCGCTCCGCGCCGGCACGCTGGCAAGCGCCTTCACACCGGTCCTGCTCGGCTCCGCCTTCAAGAACAAGGGCGTGCAGCCGCTACTCGACGCGGTCATCGACTACCTCCCGAGCCCGCTCGACGTGCCGGCCGTGCAGGGCATCGACCCGAAGACCGAGGAGGAGCTGACCCGACCCGCCGCCATGGACGCGCCGTTCTCGGCCCTCGTCTTCAAGGTGATGTCCGACCCGTTCGTCGGCAAGCTCACCTACTTCCGTGTCTACTCCGGGCAGATCAAGTCCGGCGACCGGGTGCTGAACACGACGAACGGCAAGACCGAGCGGGTCAGCCGCATCCTCCAGATGCACGCGAACCACCGTGAGGAGCGCGACGAGATCGGCGCGGGCGAGATCGCCGCGGCCGTCGGCCTGAAGCAATCCACCACCGGCGACACGCTCGCGAGCGACAGCGCGCCGATCGTGCTCGAGCGGATGACGTTCCCCGATCCGGTCATCTCGGTCGCGATCGAGCCGAAGACCAAGGGCGACCAGGACAAGCTCTCGCAGGGCCTGCAGCGTCTCGCCGAGGAGGACCCGACGTTCCGCGTCACCTCCGACGAGGAGACCGGGCAGACGCTGATCGCCGGCATGGGCGAGCTGCATCTCGAGATCATCGTCGACCGCCTGATGCGCGAGTTCAAGGTCGACGCGAACGTCGGCCGGCCGCAGGTCGCCTACCGCGAGACCGCCGGCAAGCCGGCAGAGAAGGTGCAGGGCAAGTTCGTGCGTCAGACCGGTGGCTCCGGCCAGTACGGCGACGTCACGATCAACCTGCTGCCGCAGGTGCCCGGTGCCGGCTACGAGTTCGTCGACAAGATCGTCGGAGGCAAGATCCCGAAGGAGTACATCAAGCCGGTCGACGAGGGCATCCGGGAGGCGATGAACGCCGGTGTGCTTGCCGGCTACCCGGTCGTCGACGTCAAGATCGAGCTGATCGAAGGCTCCTACCACGATGTCGACTCCAGCGAGCGAGCCTTCAAGATCGCAGGCTCGATGGCCTTCAAGGAGGCGTTGAAGCGCTCCAAGCCGAAGCTGCTGGAGCCCATCATGGCGGTCGAGGTCGTCACTCCCGACGACTATCTCGGTGACGTGATGGGTAACCTGAACGGCCGGCGCGGACGGGTGGAGTCACTCGAGCCGCTCGGCAACTCACAGTCGATCAAGGCGAGCGTGCCCCTGTCGGAGATGTTCGGGTACGCAACCGACCTGCGCTCGATGTCACAGGGTCGGGCGACCTTCACGATGCAGTTCGACCGGTACGACGAAGTACCCCAGTCCATCGCGAGCGACATCGTCGACTCGCAGTCAGGCTCGTAAGAAGGAGATCGTAGGATGGCCAAGCAGAAATTCGAGCGGTCGAAGCCGCATGTCAACGTCGGCACCATCGGCCACATCGACCACGGCAAGACGACGCTGACGGCAGCGATCACCAAGGTGCTGTCCGAGTCCGGGACGGGCACCGCCGCGCGCGATTTCGGCTCGATCGACGCGGCTCCCGAGGAGCGGCAGCGCGGCATCACGATCAACACCGCGCACGTCGAGTACGAGACCGAGAACCGGCACTACGCGCACGTCGACTGCCCGGGGCACGCCGACTACATCAAGAACATGATCACGGGCGCCGCCCAGATGGACGGGGCGATCCTCGTCGTCTCCGCCGCCGACGGCCCGATGCCGCAGACGCGTGAGCACATCCTGCTCGCCCGCCAGGTCGAGGTGCCGTTCATGGTCGTCGCCCTCAACAAGGCCGACATGGTCGACGATCCCGAGCTGCTCGAGCTCGTCGAGCTCGAGGTCCGCGAGCTGCTCTCGAAGTACAACTTCCCGGGCGACGACATCCCGGTGATCCAGGTCTCGGCGCTCAAGGCGCTCGAGGGCGACCCCGAGTGGACGCCCAAGATCCTCGAGCTGATGGAGGCCGTCGACTCGTACATCCCCGAGCCGACGCGCGACACCGACAAGCCGTTCCTGATGCCGATCGAGGACGTGTTCACGATCACGGGTCGCGGCACGGTCGTCACGGGCCGCATCGAGCAGGGCAAGATCGAGGTCGGCCAGGAGATCGAGATCGTCGGGATCCACGACAAGGTGGAGAAGACGACCGTGACCGGGCTCGAGATGTTCCAGAAGGTGCTCGACTTCGCGCAGGCCGGCGACAACGCGGGCGCACTGCTCCGCGGCGTCAAGCGTGAGGAGGTCGAGCGCGGCCAGGTGCTCGCGAAGCCGGGCTCGATCACGCCGCACACGCACTTCAAGGCCGAGGTCTACGTGCTCTCGAAGGACGAGGGTGGCCGCCACACGCCGTTCTTCAACGGCTACCGGCCGCAGTTCTACTTCCGCACGACCGACGTGACCGGCTCGATCAAGCTGCCGGACGGCCAGGAGATGGTCATGCCGGGCGACAACACGCAGATGGAGATCGAGATGGGTCAGCCGATCGCGATGGACGCCGGCCTCCGGTTCGCCGTCCGCGAGGGTGGCCGCACCGTCGGCGCCGGTGTCGTGACGGAGATCATCAAGTAGGAGCGAGGCTCGCGCCTCGCCCCTGGATCCGCAGGGGCGAGGCGCTACCTCTCCTCTCGAAGAGAAGAGACCAACCACATGGCGCAACAGAAAATCCGTATCCGGCTCAAGGGCTACGACCACCAGCAGCTCGACCGCTCGGCGTCGCAGATCGTCGAGACGGCGCAGCGCACCGGTGCGACGATCACCGGCCCGGTGCCCCTGCCCACCGAGAAGAACGTGTATTGCGTGATCCGCAGCCCTTTCAAGGACAAGGACTCGCGCGAGCACTTCGAGGTGCGCACGCACAAGCGGCTGATCGACATCCACAGCCCGACGCCGAAGACGGTGGATTCGCTGATGCGCCTCGATCTTCCCGCCGGCATCGACATCGAAATAAAACTCTAGAAATTGCCGAGGCAATTTCTAGAGTCCTAGATAAAATCATGAGATTTCAACATCACACAATGAACGTCACACCTAGGCTTTCTGCCCCGAAATACGGGAGGATGTCGTGAAGGGAATTCTGGGCAGAAAGCTTGGGATGACCCAGATCTTCGATCCCGAGACGGGCAGCGTCACCGCCGTCACCGTGATCGAGGCCGGCCCCTGCCCCGTGACCCACGTCCGCAGCGAGGCGACCGACGGGTACACCGCCGTGCAGCTCGCCTACGAGCCGGTCGTCGACCGCAAGATCACGAAGGGCGAGCTCGGCCATCTGAAGAAGGCCGGCGCGTCAGCCCACCGTCATCTCGCCGAGTTCCGCGGCGATACCGAGCTCAGCGTCGGTGACACGGTCACGGTCGAGGCGTTCGAGCCGGGAGACGAGATCAAGGTCGCAGGCACGTCGATCGGCAAGGGCTTCGCCGGCACGATCAAGCGGCACAATTTCAAGCGCGGCCCCGTCTCCCACGGCTCGCACAACGTCCGGGCGCCCGGTTCGATCGGCGCCTCGGCGACTCCGTCCCGCGTCTTCCGTGGACAGAAGATGTCGGGCCGCATGGGCGGCGTCCGCGTCACCCAGCTCGGGCTCGTCGTCCACCAGGTGGATGCCGAGCGCAACCTGCTGCTCGTGAAGGGCTCGGTTCCCGGCCCGAAGAGCGGCATCGTCGAGATCAGGAGCACCGACTGATGGCTGCGTTGAAGGCAGACGTGCTCGGCGGTGCGGCCGCCAGGAGCGCGACACTCGAGGAGGCCGTCTTCGGCGCCGAGCTGAAGCGGCACATCGTGCACGAGGTCGTGCGCGCGGAGCTGAACGCGCACCGCGCGGGCACCCGCGGCGCGAAGACCCGCGGCATGGTGTCCGGCGGGCGTGCCAAGCCGTGGCGCCAGAAGGGCACCGGCCGCGCGCGTCAGGGCACGATCCGCGCACCACACTTCACCGGCGGCGGCGTCGCGTTCGCACCCGGTATGCGCAGCTTCGACGTCAAGGTGAACCGGAAGGTACGTCGCGCAGCGCTCCGCGGAGCGCTGTCGAACCACGTCGGTAACGAGACGCTCGCGCTCGTCGACGGCACGGCGTTCGAGACGCCTTCCACGAAGCAGGCACTGGCGCTCGTTCAGAAATGGGGAAAGGAGACGCCGCTCGTCGTCGTCGCCCACGAGGACGAGATCGGGTTGATCAAGTCGTTCCGGAACCTCGACCGCGTCCTCGTCACGGTTCCGTCCGAGCTCGAGGTCGCGCCGATCGTCTGGGCGCGCTCCGTCCTCGTCAGCGAGGCCGCGCTCCAGCTCGTCGAAGGGAAGGCATCGTGAATCCTGCCGACGTGCTGATCGCCCCGGTCGTCTCCGAGAAGAGCTACTCCGGCCTCGCCGACCGCAAGTACACCTTCAAGGTGCACAAGGACGCGCACAAGACACAGGTGCGCCAGGCCGTCGAGCAGCTCTTCGGCGTCAAGGTCGACAGCGTCCGGATCATCAAGGTTCCGGCCAAGCCGAAGCGCCGCGGCGTGTTCGCGGGTGTCCGCCCGGGCTGGAAGAAGGCCGTCGTTCAGCTGCACGAGGGTCATACGATCGAGATCTTCGAGGGGGCTCAGGTCTAGTCATGGCAGTCAAGAAGTACAAGCCGACAAGCCCGGGACGCCGCTTCATGGCCGTCTCCTCGTTCGAGGAGATCACCAAGAAGGCGCCGGAGAAGTCGCTCACCGAGCCGCTCAAGAAGACCGGTGGCCGGAACAACAACGGCCGCATCACGACGCGCCACCAGGGCGGCGGGCACAAGCGCCAGTACCGCGTCATCGACTTCAAGCGCGTCAAGGACGGCGTGCCGGCGAAGGTGGCCGCGATCGAGTACGACCCGAACCGGTCGGCCCGGATTGCGCTGCTCCACTACGCCGACGGTGCCAAGTCCTACATCATCGCGCCCCAGGGGCTTCGCGTCGGCTCGTCGGTGGAGTCGGGGCCAACGGCCGACATCAAGGCGGGCAATGCCCTGCCCCTCGAGAGCATCCCGACGGGAACGCTGGTCCACAACGTCGAGCTGAAGCCGGGCCAGGGCGCCAAGATGGCACGCTCGGCCGGTGCCGGCGTCCAGCTCGTCGCGAAGGACCAGGGCTACGGTGTCCTCCGCCTGCCCTCCGGCGAGATGCGGCGCGTCCTCCTGACCTGCCGTGCCACCGTGGGCCAGGTCGGGAACTCCGACCACGCCAACGAGCAGTCGGGCAAGGCCGGCCGGAGCCGCTGGCTGGGCAAGCGCCCCGCCGTCCGCGGCTCGGCGATGAACCCGGTCGACCACCCGCACGGCGGCGGCGAGGGCAAGTCGAAGGGTGGCCGCCATCCGGTCACCCCGTGGGGCGTGCCGACGCTCGGCAAGCGCACCCGTCGCAAGCACAAGGAATCCGACAAGCTGATCGTCCGCGGCCGTCGCCGTGGCAAGGAAAGGCGCTAACCACTCATGTCCAGATCATCGAAGAAGGGGCCGTTCATCGACGACCGGCTGCTCGGCCGGATCGAGGCGATGAACGCCGCCAACGAGAAGCGGATGATCCGCACCTGGTCGCGCAGCTCCACCGTGTTCCCCGACATGGTCGGGCACACGATCGCCGTCCACGACGGGCGCAAGCACGTTCCCGTGTTCGTCAGTGAGCAGATGGTCGGGCACAAGCTCGGCGAGTTCGCACCGACCCGCACGTTCCGCGGCCACGCCGGCGACAACAAGACCCAGGTGAAGAAGCGCTAGATGGCGACCACGGACACACCCAAGCTCACCCAGTCGCGCGCAGAGGCGAAGTACGTCCACCTCTCGGCCCGCAAGGCCCGCGTCGTGCTCGATCACATCCGCGGCCGCACCGTCCCGGAGGCCCGCACGATCCTCGCCTTCACGCCACGCGCGGCGGCCGTCGACATCGAGAAGGTGCTGCGCTCGGCCGTGGCGAACGCCGAGTCGACGCATGCGCTCGACGGTGACGAGCTAATCGTCTCCGCCGCCTACGCGGATGAGGGCCCCACGCTCAAGCGCTGGCGCGCCCGCGCCCGGGGTCGCGTCAACCGCATTCGTAAGCGCACGTGCCATATCACCCTGATCGTCAGCGAGAACCCGAAGGCCCAGGCGCGGCCGAAGCGGTCGGCCGAGAAGCCCGCCGCCGCTGCCGCCCCGAATCCCGAGGCAGCCGCCGGCGACGAGAAGCCGAAGCCGAGCCCGAAGAAGCGTGCGCCGGCGAAGAAGAAGGAGGCTGTTGCCTGATGGGCCAGAAGATCCATCCTGGCGGCCTACGCGTCGGTGTCATCCACGACTGGAAGTCGAACTGGTACACCGGCAAGAAGGAGTTCGCCGACTACATCCTCGAGGATGTCCGCATCCGCGAGCACATCACGGGCAAGCTGTCCCACGCCGGCCTGTCCGACATCCTGATCCGCAAGGACAAGCAGCGGATCACGGTCGACATCTACACGGCGCGCCCGGGCATCGTGATCGGCAAGTCGGGGGTCGAGGTCGATGCGCTCCGGAAGGAGCTGCACGCGATCACCGGCAAGTCGGTGCACATCAACATCAACGAGATCAAGCGGCCCGAGCTCGACGCCCAGCTGGTCGCCCAGTCGATCGCCGAGCAGCTGCAGAACCGTGTCTCCTTCCGGCGTGCCATGAAGCGCGCGCTGGCCTCGGCCATGCGGTCGGGTGCCCAGGGCATCAAGATCCAGTGCGGCGGCCGGCTCGGCGGCGGCGAGATGAGCCGCTCGGAGCGCTACACCGAGGGTCGCGTCCCGCTGCACACGATCCGTGCGGACATCGACTACGGCTTCGCCGAGGCGAAGACGACGTACGGTCGCATCGGCGTCAAGGTGTGGGTCAACAAGGGCGAGATCATGCCCGAGGGGTACGAAGGCACCTCGACGGGCAAGGAGACGCGCCTCGGCGACCAGGATCAGGCGCGACGCAAGCGTGGTGGCGCCGCCGAAGGCCTTGGTGCCTCGCGCGAGAGCAGCCGCGGCCGGGGTCAGGATCGCGAGGGCCTCGGGCTCGTCAAGAAGGGCCGGCGTGGTCCCGGGAGCGGCGCTCCCGGTGGTGGCGCAGGCGGCGGGCGACCCGGTGGTCGTCCTGGCGGCGGGCGCGGCCCGCGTCCGGGTGGTCAGGGCGGTCGTCCTCCCGGCGGCGGTACCCCGCGGCCGGAACAGGGTGGGAGCCCTCGTCCCGCCCAGCGCTCCCAGCGGCCCCCGCGCCCGACGGAGCCAAAGGCGCCCGAGTCGACGGACGCGCCCACGCTCGACACCACGCCCGACGTGCCCACGACGACGCCCGAAGGGACTGACGGCTGATGTTGCTGCCCCGCAGGACGAAGCACCGCAAGCACCATCGCGGCCGCAGGCGCGGCTTCGCCAAGGGCCAGTCGACCGTGCAGTTCGGCGACTACGGGATCAAGGCGCTCGAGGACGGCTGGATCACGAACCGCCAGATCGAGGCGGCCCGGATCGCGATGACGCGCAAGATCCGCCGCGGCGGCAAGGTCTGGATCAACCTCTTCCCGGACAAGCCGTTCACCAAGAAGCCTGCCGAGACCCGGATGGGCTCCGGCAAGGGCTCCCCGGAGGGATGGGTCGCCGTCGTCAAGCCCGGTCGGGTGCTCTTCGAGCTTGCAGGCGTCGACGAGGCTCTCGCCCGAGAGGCTCTGCGCCTCGCCGGCCAGAAGCTGCCGATCAAGGTGAAGTTCGTACGGCGGGAGGCTGATCTCTTTGAGAGCTAGAGAGCTACGTGACCTGACGGACGAGGAGCTCGAGGAGAAGATGGGCGAGACCCGCAAAGAGCTCTTCAACCTCCGCTTCCAGTCGGCCACCGGCGCGCTCGAGAACAGCGCCCGGCTGCGGTCGGCGAAGCGCGAGATCGCCCGCATCCTGACCGTGAAGACCGAGCGTGAACGACTGGGGAAGATCTGAGATGGCAGAACGAAAGAAGAAGACAACCGAGCAGGCTCCCGTCGACGCCGCCGAGGTCGAGGTCGTCGAGGAGGCGATCGAGGAGGCCGTGGTCGAGGACGTCGAGGTGATCGCGGCCGAGGTCGAGGTCGTCGAGGAGGCGATCGAGGAGGCTGTGGTCGAGGACGTCGAGGTGATCGCGGCTGAGGTCGAGGTCGTCGAGGAGGCGATCGAGGAGGCAGCTGCGGAAGAGATCGCGGCCGATCTCGAGGCCGGCGCGGAGGCCGAGGCGGTCGTCGCCGAAGCCGTCGCCGACGGCGCGATCACGCCCGAGGAGGGCGCCGAGGCCGACGAGGCGATCGAGGAGGCCGTCGCCGAGGCGGTGGCCGAGGTCGTCGTCGAGGCTGCAGCCGCGGAGGAGGCGGTCGAGGAGGCTGCTGCCGAGGTCGTGGCCGAGGAGATCGTGGAGGCTGCAGCCGCGGAGGAGGCGGTCGAGGAGGCTGCTGCCGAGGTCGTGGCCGAGGAGATCGTGGAGGCCGCTGTCGCCGAGGAGGCGATCGAGAAGGCCGCCGCCGAGCAGCCCGCGGTGCCTGTGCCTGCGCCCCAGTCGGGGCCCAAGCCGAAGAAGAAGCGGCTGCCCCGTTCGCAGCGACCGCAGAAGACCCGTCCGCAGCGCGAGAAGGCGACGGAGCGCAAGCCGATCGTCAGGCTCGAGAAGCCGGAGCACGAGCGCGGCCGGAGCCAGGAGCGGCAAGGCACCGTCGTCTCCGCGGCGATGGACAAGACCATCGTCGTCAAGGTCGAGGTGATCAAGTCGCACCGGAAGTACAAGAAGGTCGTGCGCCGGTCGGTCAAGTTCCACGCGCATGACGAGGGCAACACGGCCAAGGTCGGCGACACCGTCAGGATCGTCGAGACGCGCCCGCTGTCGGCAACCAAGCGCTGGCGGTTGACCGAGATCGTCGAGGTAGCCAAGTGATCCAGCAGGAGAGCCGCCTCAAGGTCGCCGACAACACGGGCGCCCGCGAGATCCTCTGCATCCGTGTGATGGGAGGCTCGCACCGTCGCTACGCACGCGTCGGCGACATCATCGTTGCTACCGTGAAGGCCGCGACGCCGCAGGGCACGGTCAAGAAGGGCGAGGTGGTGAAAGCCGTCGTCGTCCGGACGAAGAAGCCCTACGGTCGCACGGACGGCACGCTGATCGGCTTCGACGAGAACGCTGCCGTCATCATCGACAACCAGCTGAACCCCCGTGGTACGCGCATCTTCGGGCCCGTCGCCCGCGAGTTGCGCGAGAAGAATTTCATGAAAATCGTCAGCCTGGCCCCCGAGGTTCTCTAGAGATGGCAACAACCATGAAGATCAAGAAGGGCGACACGGTGCAGGTGCTCGCCGGCAAGGATCGCGGCAAGCAGGGCCGTGTGATCGAGGCACGCCCGAGCGAGGGCCGCGTCGTCGTCGAGAACCTGAACCTCGTCAAGCGGCACCGCAAGCCGGCCCCGATCCGGGACATGTCGCGCATGGGAGGCTCCCAGATGAGCCCGGGCGGCATCTTCGACAAGCCCTCGCCGATCGAGATCAGCAACGTGATGCTCGTGTGCCCGACGTGCAGGCAGGCGTCGCGCGTCGGCGTCCACGTCAAGGAGCTCAAGGGCGAGACGATTCGGGTCCGCTTCTGCAAGCGCTGCAACGAGGAGATCGACCGCTGATGGCGACCGAGACCGAGACATACTTCCCGCGCCTGAAGCGGCGCTACGAGGACGAGATCCGGCCGGCCCTCAAGGACGAGCTCGAGCTCGACTCGATCATGCGCGTCCCGAAGGTGACGAAGATCACGCTCAACATGGGCGTCGGCGACGCGAAGACGGACGCCAAGGCGATGGACGCCGCGATCGAGGAGCTCTCCACGATCGCCGGCCAGCACGCCCAGATCAGGCGCGCCCGCAAGTCGATCGCGAGCTTCAAGCTCCGTGAGGGGATGGCCGTCGGCGCGCGCGTGACCCTGCGCGGCGCCAAGATGTACGAGTTCCTCGACCGGCTCGTGTCGATCTCCCTGCCGCGCATCCGTGACTTCCGGGGCCTCAACCCGGACTCGTTCGACGGCCGGGGCAACTACTCGCTCGGCATCAAGGAGCAGATCATCTTCCCGAGATCGACTACGACAGCGTGCAGTCGATCCGGGGCCTCGACATTGCCATCACGACCACGGCCGAGACGGACGACCAGGCGCGCGCGCTCCTGCGCCACCTCGGCCTTCCGTTCGCCACCGAGAGTAGAAGGGACTAGGCATGGCCAAGACCTCCCTCCGCGTCAAGCAGAAGCGGACGCCGAAGTACAAGACGCAGGCGTACACGCGGTGCAACCGGTGCGGCCGGCCGCGTGCCGTCTACAAGAAGTTCAAGCTTTGCCGGATCTGCCTGCGCGAGCTGGCGCACCAAGGAGCTATCCCCGGAATGACCAAGAGCTCGTGGTGATGAAAAACCGTATACCATGAGCTTTCGATGCATGTCCCGCCTTCGGCGGGACGGGCTCGTGTAGTCACCTTCCAGGGAAGAGATTCGGCTCTGTTCGAACCGACAATTATCCCGCCCATCTAGCATTTTCGCTCCGTGAAACAGCCAGTGTTTCGCGAAGCGACAATGCAGCGTGTTTCACGGAGCGAAAATGCTGACTGACCCAATTGCAGACATGCTGACCCGGATCCGCAACGCCAACAAGGCGATGCACGACAGCACCCAGATGCCCTCCTCGCGGATGAAGGAGGAGATCGCACGCCTCCTCAAGGACGAGGGCTACATCAAGGACTTCCGGGTCGTCGAAGGCACGCCCTTCTCCACCCTCGTCGTCGAGCTCAAGTTCGGCCGCAACCGCGAGCGCGTGATCACGGACCTGAAGCGCATCTCGAAGCCGGGCCGGCGCGTGTACGCACGCAAGGACCGGCTGCCGCGGGTGCTCGGCGGCCTCGGCACGGCGATCCTGTCAACCTCGACCGGCGTGATCACCAGCCGTCAAGCCGCGGAGCGCGGCGTTGGCGGCGAGGTTCTCGCGTTCGTCTGGTAGCGCCATGAGTCGGATCGGCAGAAAGCCCATCGAGGTTCCGAGCGGCGTCAGCGTCCAGGTGTCACCGGGAGGGACCGTCAGCGTCCAGGGACCGCTGGGCTCGCTCGAGCAGCAGGTTCCGGTGCGGATCCAGATCGTCGAGGAGGACGGTTTCCTCAACGTGACGCGGCCCACCGACCGTGGTCCGGATCGCGCCCTGCACGGTCTTACCCGCACCCTCGTGGCGAACATGGTCGAGGGAGTCACCAAGGGCTTCGAGAAGCACCTCGAGATCCAGGGTGTCGGCTACCGCGCAGCGCTCAAGGGAAACGATCTCGAGCTCGCCGTCGGCTATTCCCACACGGTCACGATCACCCCGCGCACCGGCGTCTCGTTCGAGGTTCCGATCCCGACCCAGATCGTCGTCAAGGGGACGGACAAGCAGATGGTCGGCCAGACCGCCGCGGAGATTCGCAAGGTGCGTCCGCCGGAGCCGTACAAGGGCAAGGGCATTCGCTACCGCGACGAGCAGGTTCGGAGAAAGGTTGGTAAGCGCGCATGAGCTCTCTGTCGACGCGCGAAGCGCGACTCCGCCGGCATCGCCGCATCCGCGGCAAGGTGGCGGGTACCGCGGAGCGGCCTCGTCTCGCAGTGTTTCGTTCCAACAGGGGCATCTTCGCCCAGTTGATCGACGACCGGAATGCCCACACGCTTGCCGCCGCGAGCTGGCTGCAGCTGAAGGGCTTTTCGGGCGACAAGACCGAACAGGCAACCGAGGTGGGCAAGCAGCTCGCCGAGTCCGCGAAGGCGGCGGGCGTCACGACCTGCGTGTTCGATCGCGGCGGCTACCTGTACCACGGACGCGTGAAGGCGCTTGCAGACGGCGCACGCGAAGGAGGACTTGAGTTTTGAGCACGTTTGAAGTAGCCGAGTCACGCGAGCTGAAAGAGCGTGTGATCGAGATCAACCGCGTTGCCAAGGTGGTCAAGGGCGGCCGGCGGTTCTCGTTCACCGCGCTCGTGGTCGTCGGGGACGAGACCGACCGGGTCGGCGTCGGATACGGGAAGGCGCGTGAGGTTCCGCTCGCGATCTCGAAGGCCGTCGACGACGCCAAGAAGAACCTGTTCACGGTGCCGAAGCACGGCACCACGATCACGCACGAGATCCTCGGCGAGTTCGGTGCCGCACGCGTGTTCCTGCGTCCCGCCAGTGAGGGAACCGGCGTGATCGCGGGCGGCGGCGTGCGTGCCGTGCTCGAGCTCGCCGGCATCCGCGACGTGCTCGCGAAGAGCCTCGGTACGACGAACCCGATCAACATGGCGAAGGCCACGGTCGACGGGCTCAAGCACCTCCGGCGGCCCGAGGACGTCGCCCGCCAGCGTGGCAAGACGATTCGCGAGGTGCTGCCGCTACCGCGGGGCTACGACGCGGTCAAGGTCGCCGCTGCTGCGGCTGTCGAAGCGGCTGCGGCGGCCGACGCAGAGCCTCCGTCCGATCTCGTTGCGGAGGTGACCGCGTGAGCACGGTGAAGATCACCCAGGTGCGGAGCACGATCGGTCAGAGCAAGGCTCACGAGGGCACGATTCGGGCGCTCGGCCTCGGGAAGATCGGCCGTAGCGCCGAGCACGTCGAGTCCCCGGTGCTGGCGGGCCAGCTGCGGCACGTCGCTCATCTCGTCAAGGTCGAAGGGAAGGACGCGTAGACATGGCCGAGGAGCTCAATCTCCACAGCCTTCAGCCGGCGCAGCCGCGGAAGGACCGCAAGCGCGTCGGTCGTGGCATGGGCTCCGGCAAGGGGCGGTACTCGGGTCGCGGGATCAAGGGTCAGAAGTCGCGCTCGGGCTCTCACTACATGCCGGCCGGGTTCGAGGGCGGTCAGATGCCGATCGACATGCGCCTTCCGAAGCTGCGGGGCAACACGTCCGCCGACGCCATGCCGATCGGACCGTTCAGGACCTCGACGCAGCCTGTCAATCTGCGAGATCTCGAGGCCCGTTTCGACGCGGGTGCCGAGGTGACCCCGGACGCGCTCGTCACGGTCGGGCTGATCAAGAACACCAAGACCGATATCAAGATCCTCGGCTCCGGCGAGCTCACCAAGAAGCTCTCCGTCACCGCCCACGGGTTCTCGAAGACGGCGAAGGAGAAGATCGTGGCCGCCGGCGGCAGCGTCAGCTGGCTGCGCGGCGAGCCGGTCGAGAAGAAGCACAAACGGTCGAAGGCGAAGGCTCCCGTCACGAGCGACGAGGTCGAGATCGCCGAGGAGGCAACGCCGGCCGAGGCCGACGAGGCGACGGCTGAGTAATGCTGAGCTGGCTCGGCAACGCCTGGCGCGTCCCGGAGCTACGGCGGCGCGTGCTCTTCACGGCCTTCGTGCTCGCGATCTACCGGCTGGGCTCGTGGCTGCCTGCCCCGGGCGTCGACGCGGATGCGATCGAGAACTACTTCTCGGGTAACGGCGGCTCGATCCTCGGCCTGCTCAACCTCTTCTCGGGTGGCGCGCTCTCCCAGTTCTCGCTCTTCGCGCTCGGGATCATGCCGTACGTCACGGCATCGATCATCGTCCAGCTCCTCACCGTGGTGATCCCACGCCTGAGCGAGCTCCAGAAGGAGGGCGAAGCCGGCTACGCGAAGATCAACCAGTACACGCGCTACCTCACCGTCGTGCTCGCCGCACTGCAGGCGTTCGGGTACGCCGTCCTGTTCCAGCGCCAGGACGCGCTCGAGGCCAACGCCGGCCGGATGACGCTGATCGTGGTCACCCTGACCACCGGCACGGTGCTGCTGATGTGGCTCGGCGAGCAGATCACGAAGCGCGGCATCGGCAACGGCATCTCGATCCTCATCTTCGCCTCGATCCTGACGAGCCTTCCGCTCGGTCTCAGCGCCTGGTGGAACGGCGGCCCGATGGAGCGCATCTTCTTCCCGCTGATCGCGGTCGGCATCGTCGCCTCGGTCGTCTTCGTCCAGGAGGGCCAGCGCCGGATCCCGATCCAGTACGCGAAGCGCATGGTCGGGCGGCGAATGACCACCGGCGGTGCCACCTACCTGCCTCTGCGCGTCAACATGGCGGGCGTGATCCCGGTCATCTTCGCCGCGGCCCTGCTCGCGTTTCCGGCCACGATCGCGCAGTACTTCCCCGGCACCCAGCAGTTCGTCGACGATCACTTCCAGCCCGGGAACCTCACCTACCTGCTGATCGAGGCTGCGCTGATCATCCTCTTCACGTACTTCTACACCGCGGTGCAGTTCAACCCGGTCGAGCAGGCCGACAATCTCAGGAAGTACGGCGGCTACATCCCCGGGATCCGGCCGGGGCCGCCGACGGCCCAGTACCTCGACCGTGTCCTGACGCGGTTGACACTGCCCGGATCGCTCTTCCTCGCCACGGTGGCGATCGCGCCGAGCCTCTTCATCAAGTACGGCGGGTTCTCCCAGGCGAGCTCCGGAGCCCTCGGCGGCACATCCGTGCTGATCGCGGTCGGTGTCGCGCTCGACACCATGCGGCAGATGGAGAGCCAGATGATGATGCGGAACTACGAAGGCTTCCTCAAATAGCACCGATCAACGTCCTCGTTCTCGGGCCCCAGGGATCCGGGAAGGGCACGCAGGCGAAGCGGATCTCCGCTGTCCACGGTGTGCCGCACGTGTCGACCGGCGACATGTTCCGCGCTGCCGTGGCAGCAGGCACGGATCTCGGGCGCCAGGTCGAGCCGATCCTCGCCGCCGGTGAGCTCGTTCCCGACGAGCTCACGGTCGCGCTGATCCGCGACAGGCTCTCCCAGGACGACGCGTCAAGTGGATTCGTGCTCGACGGGTTCCCGCGCAACATCGTCCAGGCCGAGGAGCTCGACGAGATGCTCGTCGCGATCGGACGCCCGCTCGACACCGTCCTCTTCTTCGACCTCGACGACGAGACGGCGACCCTGCGGATGCACGGGCGAGCGCGCGACGAGGATCGCGCCGACGACGCAACCCGAGGTGATCGCACGACGCCTCGCGATCTACCATGAGCAGACCGAGCCGGTCGTCGAGCGCTACCGGGCCGCGGGAACGCTTCGGGTGCTCGACGCGAGCCGATCGGTCGATGACGTCTTCGCCCAGATCGAGGCGGCGCTGCACCGATGATCATTCGCAAGGGGCCGGAGGAGATCGAGCGCATCGCCCGGGCCGGTGAGCTCGTGGCGGCCACGATCGCGCACGTCGGCGAGCACCTGCGGCCGGGCATCACGACCGGTGAGCTCGACGTGATCGCAGGGACGTTCATCGCGGAGCACGGTGGCACCTCGGCCTCGAAGGGCTACCACGGCACCTACCCCGCGGAGATCTGCATCTCCCCGAACTCGATGGTCGTCCACGGCGTTCCCGGGCCGTACCGGGTCGAGGACGGCGATCTGATCACGGTCGACGTCGGCGTCGTGCTGAACGGAGCGATCGGCGACAGCGCCTACACGTTCGGGGTAGGGACGATCACTCCCGAGGCCCAGCGGCTGCTCGACACGTGCCAGGATGCCCTCGCCGCCGGGATCGCCGAGGCGCGCCCGGGCAACCGGATCGGAGACATCTCGTACGCCGTGCAGACCGTCGTCGAAGGCGCCGGATTCGCGGTCGTGCGCAGCCTCGTCGGCCACGGCGTCGGTCGCCACTACCACGAGGACCCGCACGTTCCGAATTTCGGGCAGCCCGGCCGGGGGCCGAAGCTCTCGGAGGGGATGACGATCGCGATCGAGCCGATGATCACCGCGGGCTCCCCCGACGTGTACCTGCACGACGACCACTGGTCGATCTCCACGGAGGACGGCTCGCTCGCCGCCCACTTCGAGCACACCGTCGCGATCACGGCCACGGGGCCCCGGATTCTGACCCCCCGCGTCGGGATCGCCGTGGAGAGGTCGAGTTTGCTACAGTAAGCGGCCCGCGGCGCGGCCGTCTTGCTGCGCGATGGGATTCGTTCGGGGCCCACGGGGCTCTCCACGTCAACAAGGCGTTCGCGCGAGGGAAGGGTGGCAGTCAAGGAAGAGAAGATCGAGGTCGAAGGCGAGGTCGTCGAGGCGCTCCCGAGCACGATGTTCAGGGTGCAGCTCGACGAAGGGCACACGGTTCTCGCCGCGATCTCAGGGAAGATGCGCAAGCACTACATCCGCATCCTTCCGGGCGACCGGGTCAAGGTCGAGCTCTCTCCCTACGACCTGACGCGCGGCCGCATCACGTTCCGTCACCGCTGAACTTCATGAACAGCAAGGGATCACGATGAAAGTTCGCCCGTCCGTCAAACCAATGTGTGAGCGCTGCCGCGTGATCAAGCGGCACGGGCGCACCATGGTGATCTGCGTCAACCCCCGGCACAAGCAAAGGCAGGGTTAGCACTTTGGCTCGCATCGCAGGCGTCAACCTCCCGAACCAGAAGCGTCTCGAGATCGGGCTCACGTACATCTACGGGATCGGCCAGTCGACCGCGCAGAAGATCTGCAAGGGCCTGGACCTCGACCCCGATCAGAAGGTCAAGGATCTCACCGACGACGAGGTCACCAAGCTCCGCGCCTATATCGACGACAACGTCGAGGTCGAAGGCGACCTCCGGCGCGAGCGCTCGCAGGCGATCAAGCGCCTGTCGGAGATCGGCTGCTACCGCGGCCTCCGGCACCGGCGCGGCCTGCCCGCCCGCGGGCAGCGCACCAAGACCAATGCGCGTACCCGTAAGGGCCCGAAGAAGACTGTCGGGCGCGGGAAGAAGGGGAAGTAAATGGCACCTCCTCGCAAGGCAGCGGCTGCTCGCGGCCGCACGCGCCGCCGCGTCAAGAAGAACATCGCGATCGGCCAGGCGCACATCAAGACGTCGTTCAACAACACGATCGTGTCGCTCACGGACAAGGACGGCAACGTGATCGCCTGGGAGTCCGCCGGCTCGGCCGGGTTCAAGGGCTCGCGCAAGTCCACTCCGTTCGCGGCACAGGTCACGGCCGACAACTGCGCGCGTAAGGGGATGGAGCACGGCCTCCAGAAGGTCGAGGTGTTCGTCAAGGGGCCCGGCTCCGGTCGTGAGACCGCCATCCGCTCGCTCCAGGCGGCCGGGCTCGAGATCCTGGGCGTCAAGGACGTCTCGCCGCAGGCCCACAACGGCGTGCGCCAGAAGAAGCGGAGGCGCGTCTGATGGCCCGCGATCTCGGTCCCAAGTGCCGGATGTGCCGGCGTGAAGGCATCAAGCTGTTCCTCAAGGGCGAGCGTTGCCTGACGGAGAAATGTGCGATCGAGCGCCGCTCGTATCCCCCGGGAGAGCACGGCCGCGGCCGCATCAAGCAGAGCGAGTACCTCGTGCAGCTGCGCGAGAAGCAGAAGGCGCGCCGCTACTACGGCCTGCTGGAGAAGCAGTTCCGGAACACGTACGAGAAGGCCCGTCGCGGGAGCGGCGCCCCGGGTGAGAACCTCTTGCGCATGCTCGAGACGCGGCTCGACAATGTCGTCTACCGGCTCGGCTTCGCCGGCTCGCGGGCCCAGGCGCGCCAGCTCGTGCGCCACGGCCACTTCCAGGTCAACGGCCGCCGCGTCAACATCCCGAGCTACGGCGTGCGTCCGAACGACGTGATCACGCTGAAGTCGGGCAGCGCCGCCGCCCCGCTCGTGCGCGACGCGACCGACCTGACGGCGTCCGTCTCACCGTGGTTGCAGGCCGACCACGAGGGCCTTGCCGGCAAGGTCCTGCGGTGGCCCGAGCGTGCCGAGATCGACACCCCCGTGCAGGAATCACTGATCGTCGAGCTGTACTCGAAATAGATGACGGAGAGGCTTGCCTCTCTCCTCCATCGCACGGGTGAGGCGCAGCCTCACCCGTTGTGAAGCATACGAAAGGATCGCTTTGGCAACCCGCACCAGCCTGATGGACTTCCAGATTCCCCGCATCGTCAGCGAAGAAGGCGACGACCACCGTGGCGTGTTCGCGATCGAGCCGCTCGACCGCGGCTTCGGCTACACGTTCGGCAACTCGCTCCGCCGCGTCCTGCTCTCCTCGCTCGAGGGGGCGGCCGTGACGGCCGTGAAGATCGAGGGCGTCTCGCACGAGTTCACGACGCTTCCCGGCGTGCGCGAGGACGTCACCGACATCATTCTCAACCTCAAGAGCCTGATCTGCCGGCTGCACGGCGAGTCGCCCGAGGTCGAGGTCCATATCTCGACGAAGGGCCCGGGCACCGTCACTGCCGCCGACATCGAGGCGCCTGCCGATCTCGAGATCCTGAACCCGGAGCTCGAGATCGCGCAACTCGCCGCCAAGGGCAAGCTCGAGATGACGCTCACGATCGGTCGCGGCCGGGGCTACATGCCTGCCGAGCTGAATCGCAGCTCCGAGACGACGATCGGGGTGATCCCGATCGACTCGATCTTCTCGCCCGTGCGCCGCGTCTCCTACGAGGTCGAGGCGGCGCGCGTCGGCCAGCGCACCGACTACGACAAGCTCGTCCTCGACGTCACGACCGACGGCTCGATCGAGCCGCGTGACGCGATCGGCCAGGCCGCCGAGATCCTGATCCGGCAGCTCGCGATCTTCACCGACCTCGACCGAATCGAGGGCTTCAGCGAGGCCGCAGATCGAGGCGGCCCAGGAGGCGACGACCTCGCACGGGATGGAGAACTTCCCGATCGAGGAGCTCGAGCTCGGCGTCCGCTCGTACAACTGCCTCAAGCGGGTCGGCATCGAGACCATCGGCGACCTCACCTCGAAATCGGAGGCAGAGCTCGCCGCGATCCCGAACTTCGGGCGCAAGTCGGTCGAAGAGGTGCGCGAGACGCTCGCCGCCCACGGACTGACGCTGAAGGGCGAGGAGCTCGTCTAAATGCGGCACGCACGCGCAGGCAAGAAGCTCGGCCGGGACTCCGCCCACCGCAAGGCGTTGTACTCGAACCTCGCGGGTGCGCTGATCCAGCACGGTCGGATCAAGACGACCGAGGCGAAGGCGAAGGCGGTCAAGCCGTACGCCGAGAAGATGGTCACGCTCGGCAAGCGTGGTGACCTCCACGCCCGCCGGCTCGCAATGGCCGAGCTGCGCTCGAACGACGTCGTGCACCACCTGTTCCTCAACGTGGCGCCGCGGTTCGCCGAGCGAGACGGCGGCTACACGCGGATCGTCAAGCTGGGGC
Source organism: uncultured Thermoleophilia bacterium (assembly GCA_963792455.1). Classification (GTDB taxonomy): domain Bacteria; phylum Actinomycetota; class Thermoleophilia; order Gaiellales; family Gaiellaceae; genus Gaiella. The sequence continues at coordinate 90,530 of CAWBWA010000009.1, read as the reverse complement.
CGCGACAGGGCGACAACGCGCCGATGGTGCTGCTCGAGTTCGTCGACTACGACCCCGCTGCCGCCGCCTGATCCGGCGCGACAGCGACTGCTTCGAGAGGCGCCTGCGGGCGCCTCTCGTCGTTCTGCGCGCTGACGTCGCGGCGGCGCCCGTACTCTTTGCCCATGCTGACGATCATTGCGCTCGTCGTCGCCGTGCTGTTCCTCTCCTCGCCGTGGAACGTGGTGCTCGTCGTCACAGCCGCGATCGTCGACCTCGCCGAGACCGGCGGGTTCGTCTGGTGGTCGCGGCGTCGCCGCCGACTCGGCCCTGCGGCCGTCGGGACCGAGGCGATCGTCGGCCGCTCCGGGATTGCGCTCGATCGCCTCGACGCTCGCGGGCACGATTCCGTCGGTCAGATCAGAGTCGACGGTGAGATCTGGAGCGCCCGCGCCGCGAAGCCGGTCGATCCAGGCACCACCGTGATCGTCACCGCCGTCGACGGGCTCATCCTCGAGGTCGAGCCCGAGCGGCGCGGCTGAGCGAGCGGTAGTGATCACCCTCAAGCTCACGCTCGAGTACGACGGCGATCGCTTCCACGGGTGGGCCCGGCAGCCGGGCCAGCGGACCGTCGAGGGGGTGCTTCGCGAGGCCCTCGACGTCATCTACCCCCGTGGCTGGGAGGGGCTCGCGGTCGCGGGCCGGACCGACACCGGCGTCCACGCGACGGGGCAGGTCGCGAGCGTCGGCGTGACCGGGGGCGCCCCCGCCCACCGCGCAGCAGAGGCTCTCAACACGGCACTGCCGCCCGATCTGTCGGTGCTTGCGGCGGAGGAGGCACCGCAGGGATTCCACGCCCGGTTCTCCGCCACCGCCCGCTCGTATCGGTATCTGGTGCTGAACCGCGTCGCGCGATCGGCGCTCGAGGCGAGGCGATCGCTCTGGTGGCCGCGGCCCGTCGACTTCGCGAGGCTCGAGGCGTGTGCCGCGCTCCTCCCCGGCGAGCACGACTTCAGCGCCTTCACCCCGAGCGAGAGCCAGCACGAGGTCTTTGTCCGCATCATCCGCGAGGCCGCCTGGGAGCGCCACGGCGACCACCTCCACTTCACCGTCACAGCAGACTCCTTCCTCCGGCACATGGTGCGAACGCTCGTGGGCACGATGATGCAGACGAGCGCGAGCCCCGAGCGGATGGCCCGGCTCCTCGAGGGACGGCCGCGCTTGGAGGGAGGGGCGACCGCGCCACCGTGGGGGCTGTACCTCGAGCGGGTGGAGTATCCGGAGGAAATCCCGGCGACACGCTGAAGCCTGTCGCCGCGCCCGCGTCGATACGATCGTGCCGTGAGGTACCCCGTCATCCTCTTCGACCTCGACGGCACGCTGATCGACTCGGGGCCGATCATCATGGCCTCGATGCGCCACGCGTCCGTGACGGTGCTCGGCCGTGAGCCGGACGAGGAGCTCGTGCGCGCCGCGATCGGCGGGCCCGGGCTGACCGCTCAGATGCGCGATCTCGACCCCGATCGGGTCGACGAGCTCGTCGCCGTCTACCGGGCGCACAACGAGCCGCTCCACGCGACGCTCGAGACCTTCGACGGCGTCCTCGAGCTGCTGCCCGAGCTCCAGCGCCGCGGCCACCGGCTCGGGATCGTGACGGCGAAGCGCGTCGCCACCGTGCAACTCGCCTTCGATCGCTTTCCGCTGCTCCGCGAGCTGACCGACGTGCTCGTCGGGGCCGAGGACACCGAGCGCCACAAGCCGGACCCCGACCCGCTTCTGGAGGCGCTCCGTCGCCTCGGGGCGACCCCCGAGGAGGCCGTCTACGTCGGGGACTCCCCGTTCGACATCCGGGCCGGCAAGGCCGCCGGGGCATTCGCGATCGCGGTCGGCTGGGGCGGCATCCACCCCGACGAGCGTCTCCTCGCCGAGGAGCCCGACGCCCTCGTCCAGCATCCGGAGGAGCTCCTCGCGCTTGTCTGACGACGCGGCCCGGATCGAGGAGCTGCGCCGGCTCGTCGAGCACCACGCCTACCGCTACCACGTCCTCGACGACCCGGAGATCTCCGACACCGGCTACGACGCCCTCTACGACGAGCTCCAGGCGCTCGAGGAGGCACATCCCGAGCTCGTCACCGCCGACTCCCCGACCCGGCGGGTCGGGGCGGCTCCGGCTGCGGGCTTCACCAAGGTCGAGCACCTGGCTCCGATGGGCTCGCTGGAGAAGGTGACGACGCAGGAGGCGCTCGAGAAGTGGGCGGCCGACGTGCGCAAGCGCCTCGGCACCGACGAGCCGGTCGCTTTCGTGATCGAGCCCAAGATCGACGGCTCGGCGATCTCGCTCGTCTACGAGCACGGGCGTGCTCGTGCGCGGCGGCGACCCGCGGCGACGGCTTCCGGGGCGAGGACGTGACCGCGAACGTGCGCACGATCGAGGCGGTTCCGCTGCGGATGCGGGCTCCGCGACGGGTCAGCGGCGCCGGCGCTGTTCGAGGTGCGTGGCGAGGTCTACTTCCCGCTCTCCGGCTTCGCCCGCTTCAACGCTGCGCAGCTCGCGGCCGGCAAGAAGGAGGCGCCGAACCCGCGCAACGCGGCGGCCGGCTCGCTGCGACAGCTCAACCCGGCGATCACCGCCGAGCGGCCGCTCTCGATCTGGGTCTACGGGGCCGGCGTGCACGAGGGCCCGGCGCCCGGCACGCAGTTCGAGATGCTCGCGTGGCTGCGCGACCACGGCTTCCGGACGAACCCTCACGCAGAGCGGTTCGAGACGATCGACGAGGTCGCTGCAGCCTGCGAGCGGTGGGAGAGCCGGCGCGCGGAGCTCGACTACGAGATCGACGGGATCGTGATCAAGATCGACTCGTTCGCGCAGCAGCAGCGGCTCGGGGCACTGCACGAGCGGCCGCGCTGGGCGCGGGCGTTCAAGTGGGCGCCGTCGACCGCGGTCACGACCCTGAACCGGATCCACATTCGCGTGGGACGTACCGGTGCCCTGAACCCGTGGGCCGAGCTCGAGCCGGTCCAGGTCGGCGGCGTCACCGTCTCGACCGCGACGCTGCACAACGAGGAGGACATCAACCGCAAGGACATCCGCGAGGGCGATCTCGTGATCGTCCAGCGTGCAGGTGACGTGATTCCCGCAGGTCGTCGGGCCGGCCGGCGAGCACCGGCCGGGCACGACCGACTGGACGATGCCGTCGCACTGCCCGCTCTGCGGCGTCGAGGTGATCAAGCCCGAGGGTGAGGTGAAGCACCGCTGCCCGAACCGCGCCTGCCCCTCGCGTGGCCTCGAGACGCTCATCCACTGGGTCAGCGCTGCGATGGACATCGAGGGCGTCGGCGAGCAGTTCGTGCGCAAGCTCTGGGACGAGGGGCTGCTCCGCTCGATGCCCGACCTCTACCGGCTGACGCCGGAGCAGCTGCTCGAGATCGAGGGCTACGGCGAGATCTCGGCCGCCCGCGCGATCGACGCGATCGAGCGCTCCAAGGCGCAGCCGTTCTCCCGCGTGCTGTTCGGACTCAACATGCCGAAGGTCGGGTGGGTCCTGGCGCGCAACCTCGCACGTCACTTCGGCGCGGTCGACGCCCTGATGGCCGCGACGCAGGAGGAGCTCGAGGAGGCCGAGGGAATCGGCCCCGACCGGGCGGAGCTGATCGCCGAGTGGTTCGCCGACGACGAGAACCGCGCCCTCGTCGAGGACCTTCGCGGGCTCGGGCTGCGGTTCGAGGTGGGGGAGGCGGACCGGCCGGTCGAGGGGCCGCTGACCGGCAAGCAGTACGTGATCACCGGCACGCTCGAGGGATGGAGCCGCGACCAGGCGAAGGCCGCGCTCGAGGCGCTCGGTGCGAAGGTCTCGGACTCCGTCTCGAAGAAGACGACGGGGGTGATCGTCGGGGAGAGCCCGGGGTCGAAGGCCGCGAAGGCGGAGAAGGCAGGCGTGCCGATCCTCGGCGAGGCAGATCTGCGGGAGTTGCTGTCGTAGGCGAGGAACGCCTCGCCTTACGTACGACCCGACGCCAGGATCGTGACGAACCGGTCCTGGGCCTCGCGGGCCGCCCAGGACGAGACCGGGCTCCCGTTCTCCAGGACGGCGAACGCCATGTTGCCGCCGATCAGCCCGGAGAGCGTGCAGGCGAGGTCTGTCGTGCCCGTCTTCCCCTTCACCCTCCCACGCAGCGCCGGGAGCCGGCTGCTCAGGGTTCCGTTCACGCCCGCCACCGCGAGCGAGCCGAGGAAGGCCGCCCGGATCGCCGGGTCGCTCGCGCCCGCCCGCAGCACGCCGACGAGCGCCTCGGCCGTCAGGCGGTCGAGGCTCGAGAGCCCGGAGCCGTCGACGATGCGGACGCCGCGGACCGGGATCCCGGCCTCGCGCATCGTGGCGACCACGAGGCTGCCGCCGCCGGCAGATGTCCCCACCTTGCCCGTTGCGGCGAGCAGTTGCTTGAGCAGCATCTCCGCGTAGAAGTTGTCGCTCTCACGATTCATCCGCTGCACGATCCGGGCGAGCGGCTCGGAGACGTCCGAGGCCAGCGACACCGCCTCCGCAGGTGCGACGCCGAGGCCCGGCCGGCCGCCCACCGAGACGCCGTGGCGGACGAGCGCGTCCCGGAGCGCGCGGGCGGCGAGGAGCGGCGGCGAGAGCGCCGGCCAGCCAGGCGCCCGGTCGACGACCAGGGCCGAGAGCGGGGGAGCCTCGCCGCCGACGAAGTACGGCTTCCAGCCTGCCACGCCGCGCTTCTTGTCGTAGAACGACTCGTCGCCGAGGATCCTGCCGCTCACCGAGCGGATCCCGCGCCCCCGGATCGTCGCCACGAGGCGCTCGAGGTCGGAGGTCGAGAGTGTCGGATCGCCGAACCCCTTCAGGACGAGATCGCCGTCCCACTCGGCTCCGTCACGGCCGCCGACGCCGTACACCTCGGTATGGAACCGGTACCCGGCCCCGAGTCGGGTGAGCGCCGCCCACGAGACGGGGATCTTCTCGTTCGACGCCGGTGCTACCGGCAACGAGGCATTGTGCGCGAACACGATGGCTCCCGTCGACAGGTCCACGGCGAGCGCCGAGGTGCGGCGCAGCGAGAGCGACGGGGATCCCAGGGCTTTCGTCAGCTTCGGCTCGATCGCCGCAGGCCCGGCGGCGGTCGCGGTCGCCACGGCCGCGGCCAGGGCGACAGACACGGCGGTGAGCGCGAGTGTGCGTCTCAACGGCTCAACCGTAGATCGTGATCGTGACGGTACGTCGCCCCCAGGCACGGGCCTGAGCCGTGCTCGGCATCCAGAGATCGATGATGTTTCCCTTGATCGCGGTGCCGACATCGGCGGCGACGGCCGGACCGTACCCCGGGATGAAGACACGGGTGCCGAGGGGGATCACCGTCGGATCGACTGCGATCACTCCCACCCCGACCGGGAGGCCGCTCGCGGTCTTGCCGGGCAGGTGGTAGGCGACGGCGTCGGCGACGAACGACCGCGTTCCGCCGGCGGTAACCGGGGCAGTCGCTGCCGCGGGCGCGTCCGTCGCTGTGTCCGTGGTCTCCTGCGGCGGCGCAGGGGTGCTCCGGGCCGCAGCGGCCTGCGTGATGCCTGCCGAGCGCTGCTCTGCCTCGCGCGCGCGGGACTGCAGGGAGGCCAGCCGCTGCGCCGTCAACGACTGGCGCCTGCGGAGCGCGGCGAGCGTCTCGCGCTGCCCCGCGACGGCCGTGGCCAGTTGCGCGGCGCCCCGGCGGGCCTCGTTGCGGGCAGCGTCCAGGCGCTGGCGCTGCACCGTGAGGTCGGCGCGTAGTCGCGCGAGCCTCCTCGTGCGCTGCTCCGCCTCGACGCCGAGTCGCTCGTTCAGCGCCGTCGCGCGCGAAAGGCCCTCGATCCCCGCCACCGCCTCGTCGAGCGAGGTGGCGCCGAGGATCACGGCAATCGGATCCGGCTCACCCTGGATGTAGAGCTCGCGGAGGAGCGCCGCAACGCGCTGCTGGGAGGCGGCGAGGGATCGGCGTACGATCTCCGTCTTCCGGCGGGCTCCCTGTTCGGTGCGGGCGAGCTCCGTGGAGCGCTCTTGGAGGCGCGCCAGGCCGGCCTCGGCACGCGCCAGGGCCGACTCGGCCGCGTACAGCTGCAGGAGCGCCGAGGACTCCGCGGCCGTCTCCGCTGCACCGTTCGAAGGTGTCGAACCGGTGATCAGAGCGCCGGCGACAAGGGCCGCACCGAGCAGTGGCCACCTTCGGGTCAGCGGTCGCACAAGGCGGAGACCGTAGCAAAAAGACGGTCGTCAACGGGTACGAAAGCGGCGTTTTGCAGGGATTTTAGCCACTTGTCGGTTGCACCCGGTGACCACCGCTGCTATCATGCTCCCCTCGGAGGGTTTCTGCTGTGTCCGGTAGCCCATTCGACGATCGAACCGACTCATGAATAGTTCGAGAACGCGACAGGCTCCGGCCATCATCTTCGCCACAGCGGCGCTCCTCGCGGTTCTGCTGACGGTCGTGTCGTCTGCGACCGCAAATCCCTCGATCGACTCGAAGCGCGCCCAGGCGCAGGCCGTGCTGGCGCAGATCCACGAATCGGACGCCCGCGCTCGAGCAGGCGATCGAGTCGTACAACTACGCGAACGTCCAACTCGGGCAGATCGACGCCGACCTCGATTCGAACGCGCGCCACCTCGTCGTGGCCCGGAAGAGCCTCGGCGCCGCCCAGGTGCACATCGCTGACCGGCTGCGCGCGCTCTACGTCAACGGAGACGGCGGCGGCGCGGTCGAGATCATCCTCGGCGCCCAGAACCTCGACGACCTGCTCGGGCGCCTCGACATGGTGCAGCGGGTCGGCGACCAGGACGCGAAGGTGCTCGGAGACGTGCAGCAGTTCCGCAAGGAAGTGACGCAGCGGCGGGCGAAGCTGAAGAGCGCGCGTGCCAAGCAGGCCGAGGTCGTCTCCGAGCGTGCGAGCCAGAAGCAGTACATCGAGAATCAGCTCGCCGAGCGTGAGCGCATGCTCGCCGGGATCCAGACCGAGATCAAGCAGCTCCAGGCGGAAGAGGCACGCCGGCAGGCGCAGCTCGAGGCCCAGGCCCGTGCCCGCCTCGCCGCCCAGCAGCGTGCAGCGTCGGCCGCGCGAGTCCAGGTCGCCGATCTCGCAGCTGCTGACGTCTCCTCGGATGCCGACTCAGGCGGCGGCTTCACCCCCTCCTTGATCCCGGCCGCCCCACCGTCGCAGTACGGAGGCGTCGTCGGGATCGCGATGCAGTACCTGGGCACACCCTACGTCTGGGGCGGCATGAGCCCGAGTGGGTTCGACTGCTCCGGCCTCGTCGCGTACGTCTACGCCCAGGTCGGCGTCTCGCTCCCGCACCATGCCGCCTCCATCTACAACTACGGCACGCCTGTGTCCCAGTCCGATCTTCAGCCCGGCGACCTCGTCTTCTTCAGCGGCCTCGGCCACATGGGCATCGCCATCGGCGGCGGCCAGTACATCCACGCGCCGCAGACCGGCGACGTCGTCAAGATCTCCAGCATCTATCGCTCCGGCTGGGTCGGCGCCAAGCGCCTCTGACCGACTGGCGCAGGCGCGGAGGCCCTTCTACGGCTCGTACAGGGAGTCGACCGCGTCGGCGAAGTTCTTCATGATCGCGCGCCGCTTCAGCTTCAGCGTCGGCGTCACCTCGTCCTGCTCCATCGTGAAGTCGCGCGGCAGGATCACGAACTTCTTGATCTGCTCGTAGCGTGACCGCTCCCTGTTGACGTCGTCCACGATGCCCTGCACGAGGGCGACCACGCGCGGGTCGGCAGCGAGGGCGGCCGTGTCGCTGCTGAGGCCCTGTGCCGTCGCCCACTTCGCGACCTCCCCTTCGTCGAGCGTGACGAGGGCAGCCGGGTACGGTCGCCGGTCGCCGACCACGATCGCCTGGGAGATGAACTTCGACGCCTTCAGGTCGTTCTCGAGGTTCTGCGGGGCGATGTTCTTGCCGCCCGCCGTGACGATGATGTCCTTCTTCCGATCCGTGATCTTCACGAAGCCGTCCGCGTCGATCTCGGCGATGTCGCCCGTGTGCAGCCAGCCATCGGGGTCGAGCACCTCGGCGGTGGCCTCGGGATCCTTGAAGTACCCGCCGAAGACGGTGTCGCTCCGGATCATCAGCTCGCCGTCCCCCGCAATGCGGAGCTCGAAGCCCGGGAGTCCGGGGCCGACCGTCCCGAACCGCCATTGCTCGTGCGTGTTCGTCGTGGCAGCCGTGGTGCACTCGCTGAGGCCGTAGCCTTCGAGGATCCTGACGCCGATCGCATCGAAGAACTCGGCGATCTCCTGGATGAGCGGTGCGCCCCCGGAGATCGGGGTCCGCAGCCGTCCCCCGAGGCGTTCGCGGATCTTCGCGAAGACGAGCCGGTCTGCGAGGCCGAACTTCAGCTGCAGCACCCGACTCACCGGCTGACCCATCTCCTGCCGCTTGCCGACCTGCCTCCCGACCTGAAGCGACCAGTCGGCCAGCCGCCGCTTCACACCCGTCGTCTCGTCGATTGCGCCGACGACGGCAGTGTGGATCTTCTCGTAGACCCGGGGGACGCTCGGCAGGACGGTGGGGCGCACCGCCAGCAATGCGTCCGCCGTCTGCAGGGGATCGGGGAGGAAGGCGATCGTGTAACCGACGTACGGGCCGGTGAGGTGCATCAACCGCCCGAAGTTGTGGGCCAGCGGCAGGTACAGCAGCATCAGGTCGTCGTCGTGCACGTATCCGGGGAGGTGGTCGATCACCGACACCATCGCGTAGTAGTTGCGGTGCCGGATCATGCAGCCCTTGGGCGGGCCGGTCGTCCCCGACGTGTACTGCAGCGTGAACAGGTCGTCCTCGTCGATCGCAGCGACCGCCTCGTCGAGCGCCGACGGGTGCTCGGCACGGAAGCGCGCGCCCTCGGCTTCCAGCGCCGGGAGGTCGTCGAAGGTGAGCACGTGCCGGAGCCGCGGCAGCGACGCTCGCTGCTCCTCGACGCCGGCGGCCTGCCCGGCGCTCTCGCAGAGAACGCCGACCGACTCCGAGTGCCCGAGGATGTACGCGGTGTCGTGGGGCGAGCTGTTCGGGTACACGGGCGTCGCAACCGCCCCGACCTGGGCCAGGGCGAAGTCGAACAACGCCCACTCGAGCGTGGTCCGGGCGAGCGTCGCGAACGCGTCGCCCTTGCGAACGCCCCGTGCCAGGAGGCCGTTCGCCAGGTTCTCGACCCGCTCGGCCGCCTCCGGCCACGTGACCGCGTGCCAGTGGTCGCCGTGCTGGACGAGGTAGGCCGCACCGGTGCGCTCCCGGGCGACAGCATCGCGCCAGAGGCGCGCGATCGTGCGGTCGGTGCTCATGGAGAGAAATCTACTTGCCCGATGTGCAGGAAGCACGAAATCAGGGCAGAATGAGTCCCTCCCCGGATCGATCGAGGTGCAATGCGCACGACCTGGAATGGATCACTGACCTTCGGGCTCGTCAGCATCCCCGTCGGCCTCGCGCCGGCGACAAAGCCGGCTGCCCGCCAGTCGGATGTGTCGTTCAGGCTGCTTCATCGCGAATGCCTGACACCGATCAAGCAGAAGCGCTGGTGCCCACAGCACGATCGTGAGCTCGCCCCCGACGAGATCGTGAAGGGGTGGGAGGCGGCGAAGGGCCAGTATCATCCTCGTCGAGGAGGCAGAGCTCGAGGCGCTCGAGGGGCACGACGACTCCCGCTCGATCGAGATCTCGCAGTTCGTCGCGGTGGAGGACGTCGATTCCGTCTTCCGCGACCGCACCTACTACCTCGTCCCGGGTGCGACCCCCGCACAGCGGCGCCCGTACCGCCTGCTCCTGGAGGCGATGCGGGAGACGGGAACCGGCGCTCTCGGCCGGTTCGTGCGCTCCGGGCGGGAATCGCTGTGCCTCGTGCGGGCCCGTGGCGACGCTCTCGTGTTGGAGACGCTGTACCTCGCCGAGGACGTGTACTCCGATGCGGAGATCGTCGAGGCGGTCGGGACGTCGGAGGTCAAGGCGCCCGAGCTCGCGCTCGCACACCAGATCATCGACAGCCTTGCCGGTGCGTTCGAGCCGGCAGCGTTGACGAGCTCCTATCGGCGCGACCTGCGGACGCTGCTCGAGGCCAAGCTGAAGGGCGGCGCACTGCCCTCGCCGAGCGAGGCCGAGGCACCGAAGGCCCCCGCGGTCGATCTGCTCGAGGCGCTCAGGGCGAGCGTCGAGGCGGCGAAGGCCGGCACCGGGAACGCGCCCGCGAAGGCGAAGCAGCCGGCGGCGAAAGCCCGCGCGAAGGGTCGCGCCCGCGCGTCGAAGTAGGCACTACCCGGTTTCGCAGGGTGTCTCCCGGCACTGCGAGGAGACACCCCGGCAACGAGAAGGCGGTCGTCAGGCGTGCTGGGCGACGGGCATGCCGAGCGCTTCGAGCTGCGCCTGGAAGAGGTACTTGTCGATCTTGCCCTGGTAGATGGGGACGCCCTCTTCGATGCAGACCTTGATGATCGCGTCACGATCCATGCCGAGCTCGTGCGAGAGCTCCTCAGGCGTCAGGTGATTCGCCATTCGTTGCCTCCCTTGAGCATGAAAAAAGCCCGCCGGCGCAAGGCGCGCGGTCGGGCTGATTCGACGCTCGGTTGTGACTGACGGGGGTCAACGGGCCCGCCTCCCGAAATGCACCATGGTGGATCCAGAATACTCCCGGCGTCAGACGGCTGCAACCTGCGGCGCTCGCCGTGGAAGGCCACCCGCGTCGCGGGCATCTCTCAGCCGACGCACCTGCGTTCGGCATCAGACGGGGTTCTCGACCTCGACGTAGCGCCACTCGATCGCGAAGGTGTCCGCGAGGTGCGCGGCGAGCGCCTGGACGCCGAACCGCTCGGTCGCGTGATGGCCGGCGGCGATCAGGTGAATGCCGAGCTCCTGCGCCGTCGCCGCGTTCGGCTCCTCGGGCTCGCCCGTCAGCAGCGCGTCGAAGCCTTCGTGTGCTGCCCGGATCAGGTCGTACCCGGCCGCTCCCGTCGAGACGGCGAGGCGCTCGACCCTGTTCGGCCCGTACGGGAGAACGAGTGGCTCCCGGTCGACGGCGCCCGCCACCCGGGTCGCCAGCTCTCCGATCGAGAGGCCGTCGAGGGCGCAGGCGAGGCCGAAGTCGCCGAACGGGCCGTCGGTCCGGGCTCCGATCCTCGCTGCCAGTTGCGCGGCATTGCCGAGTGTCGTGTGCGCGTCGAGCGCGAGGTGGTAGGCGACGAGCGACGCATTCGCGCGGAACAGCGCCTCGAGCCGGCCCCGCTGACGGCGGTCGACGAGGAGCGGCTCGTTGCGCCAGAAGAGCCCGTGGTGAACGAGCACCATGTCGGCTCCCAGATCGGCCGCCTGCTCGAACAGCGCCCTCGAGCTCGAGACGCCGCACACGAGCAGCGTCACATCGTCGGCGCCGACCACCTGCAGACCGGGCGGTGCGAACTCGGGCCAGCGCTCCACCTCGAGCAGGGCGTTTGCGTAGGCGACGATCTCGTCCCGCTCGGCCACGCGCACAGTCTACGCCCGTGGTCGTCGAGCGGGTACCCTGTGGGCGCTCGGGGTGTGGCGCAGCCTGGTAGCGCGCTCCGTTCGGGTCGGAGAGGTCCCCAGTTCGAATCTGGGCACCCCGATTGGGGGTGGGGGAGCCACTGGTTCCCCCACCAGCCCCGTCTTCGGCGCCACGAGCGACCAGGGCTCCACCGGCCACCCGCCGGGCGGAGCCCTATCCTCGAACCATGCTCCGCGCAGTCATCTTCGACGTCGACTTCACGCTCTCGCGGCCCGGGCCCGAGCTCGGGCCCGAGGCGTACCGCCGGGTCGGCGCCTCATACGGGCTCACGCTCGACCCGACCCGCTACGAGGAGGCGCGCCTCGCCGCATTCGAGGACCTGCGGGCGCATCCGGAGCTGACGCACGACGAGGAGATCTGGGTGACCTTCACCGAGGACATCGTGCGCGGCATGGGCGGGAATGCCGCCGGCGCCCGTGCGTGCGCCGCCGAGATCGTCCGTCGGTGGGAGGACCACACGAACTTCGACCTCTACGACGACGCCGTGCCCGTGATCGAGACGTTGCGGGGGTACGGCCTGCGGCTCGGCCTGATCTCGAACGGGCAGCGCGACCTCGAGGAGTTCGCACGCCACCATGCGCTCGACGTGGACGTTGCCGTCGGCTCGAAGGCACACGGTCGGACGAAGCCGCACGCCTCGATCTTCGAGCGCGCACTTGCGACACTCGGCACCGGCCCGGCCGAGACCGTCATGGTCGGCGACTCGTACGCCGACGACATCGAGGGCGCCCGGGCCCTCGGGATGCGCGCCATCCTGCTCGACCGCGACGAGCGCCACCCCGGGGAGCCGGACCGCATCATGGACCTCCACGCGCTCCCGGCGGCGCTCGGTCTCACCCCGCCCGTGTGAGCTCGAGCCTCTCGACCCGCACGACGCGGGCGCCGAGCCGCGCGAGCTCCGATCCGGCGAAGGCGATCGGCAGGTACCAGGCCAGCTCGAGCACAGGGATTCCGCTCAGCGGTTGCGCGTCGACGGTCACGATCCCTATTCTGACCGAGTCTTGACTGACCGTTCAATCGCGCGCGAGCGTCCGGGCCGCGACCGGCAGGCCGCCGGTGAGGAGAAGCGACGCCTCATCATCGACGCCGCCGTGCGCGTCTTCGCCCGCGACGGCTACCACACCTCGCGCGTCGGCGACATCGCGGAGGAAGCCGGTGTCGCGCACGGCCTGCTCTACCACTACTTCTCCTCCAAGGAAGAGGTGCTTGCGACGCTCTTCCGCGAGAACTGGGGCGAGTTGCTCGGGCGTCTCGCGCGGGTCGAGCAGTCCGACGAGCCCGCCGACGAGCAGCTGCGCGGGATCGCCAAGATCCTGCTGCGCACCTGGCGGAACGATCCCGACCTCGTCCGCGTGATGGTCCGCGAGGTGGCCCGCAGCTCGCACCTGCAGGAGCAGGTCGACGAGATCCGGATGGGGTTCGCGACGATCCAGCGGGTGATCGAGCGAGGACAGGCGGAAGGGCGTCTTCCGTGCCGACCTCGACCCGCGGCTCGCCGCCTGGATCTTCTACGGTGGGCTCGAGGAGATCCTCACCGGTTGGGTGCTCGGACAGCTTCCCGACGGTGACGAGGAGGTCGCCCGTGCAGAGCGGACGATCATCGACGTCGTCTGCGGCGGTCTCACCGTCCGCGGCGATGCCGCCGCCTGAGTATCCCGCGAGCGTCGCCACCGTCGTCAAGCTCGGGGTCGGCGCCTTCGGCCTCGCCTGGTCGCTGACGACGACGGCCGCCTACCTGCCCCCGGTGCTCGGCGAGTACACGGGCTCCACCTCGCTGATCGGGGCTGTGCTGGCGGCGGAAGGGGTCTTTGCGCTGACACTGCCGCTCGTGATCGGCCCCTGGAGCGACACCTTCCACACCCCGATGGGCAGGCGTCGCCCCTTCATGCTCGTCGCGGTCGGGCCGATCGGCTTCAGCCTTGCGCTGATGGCGTTCATGCCGAGCCTGTGGACGACGGCGCTCCTCGTCTTCGCGTTCTTCTTCGCCTACTACGTCTACGAGCCGCCCTATCGTGGTCTCTACCCCGATCTGCTGCCCGAGCGCGTCTACGGGCGTGCGCAGGGAGTCCAGCATCTCTTCCGCGGGATCGCGCTCGGCGGCGGGCTGATCGGCGGCGGCATCCTCTTCCACCTCTGGCAGCCGGCGCCGTTCCTCTTCGCGGCCGCGATCGTCTCCGGCGCCCTGCTCGTGCCCGTGTTGTTCCTGCGCGAGGACGGCGGCCACGGGCGGGTCTTCGAAGGCGTGGCGACGTACGTCGGTCACTCCTGGCGCGTCCTGCGCCGCAATCCCGACATCGGGCGCTTCCTGCTCGCGAACGCCGCCTGGGAGGGCACGTTCGCCGGAGCGAGGACGTTCGTCGTCCTCTACATCACCGTCGGTCTCGGCCAGCCTCTCTCGACCTCGACGCTGGTCCTCGCCGCGGTTGCCGGCGGTTACGTGATCGCGGCCCTCGTCGCGGGCTCGGTGGGCGACCGGTTCGGCCTTGCGCGCGTGATCACGTGGTGCTCGCTCGTCTACGGGGTCGGGCTCCTCGGGGGTGGGCTTGCGACGCAGTGGCATGCCTGGTACCTCGCAGTGATCTTCGTCGTCGCCATCTTCGCGGGTGCCGTGATGACGCTCGCGTGGGGCCTGCTCTTCAAGCTGATGCCGAGCGAAGACCGTGGCGCGATCGCGGGGCTTGCGACGACGACCAAGGGCATCGGCCTCATCGTCGGCACGCTCCTGGCGGGAATCCTGATCGACGTCCTGCAGCCGTACCTGCCGGAGACGGACGGCTACCAGGTGCTCTGGCCGATCCTCGCCGTCCCGATCCTGCTCGCCGTTCCCCTCGTCGCCTCGCTGATCGGCCCGGAGAAGGCGTCTACCGGATTCACAGCTGGCTCATAGGTTCGAGTGCTGTACTTGGTGGTGGACATCCCTGAACCAGAGGAGACCGACACGTGACGAATCGCATGAAGAAGATCGTGGTGCTCGCAACCCTGACCGCCGTTCTCGCGATCGGGGCCGGCGTGGCCGTGGCAGGAGGCGCGCTCGGCAACGACCAGGAGGCATTCCTGAACGACGCTGCCAAGCGCCTCGACGTCACCCCCGCGGAGCTGAAGGCTGCCCTCGAGGGTGCCTACGACGCCCGTATCGATGCCGCCGTCGCGGCCGGCAAGATCACCAAGGAGCAGGGCGCCGAGCTGAAGCAGCGCTCCTCGACAGACGGCCTGCCCCTGTTCGGCGGCGGGCATCGCGGCGGCTTCGGCCACCATGGGCCGGCGTCGCTCGCGGGAGCGGCCACCTACCTCGGCCTCACCGAGGCGGAGCTCCACTCGCAGCTCGAGTCGGGCAAGAGTCTCGCCGAGATCGCGAAGGCGCAGGGAAAGTCGGTCGACGGCCTCAAGCAGTCGCTCGCGACCGAGATGAAGAAGAAGCTCGACGCGGCCGTGAAGGCCGGGAGGCTGACGCAGGCCCAGGCCGACGAGATGCAGGCGCGGATGGCCGAGCACCTGGACGATCTCGTCAACGGAACCGGCCGCGGCCCCGGCGGGCACCATGGCGGCATGGAAGGGCACGGCACGTTTGGCCCGCCGTCAGGGAGCACGAAGCCGTCGGCGTTCGCTCCCGCCGGCTCGCCTGCGTAGAAGACGACACCCGCACGGAGGGTCGGGCCCGCGGCCCGACCCTCCGTCGCTTCTCGACTAGCGGAAGGCGGGGGTGCCGGTGAGCGCGCCACCGACGACGAGCGTGTGCACCTCGTGGGTGCCCTCGTACGTGAGAACCGACTCGAGGTTGTTCATGTGCCGGATTACCGGGTACTCGAGCGTGATCCCGTTGCCGCCCAGGATCGTCCTGGCGCTGCGGCACACCTCGATCGCGCCGCGGACGTTGCCCATCTTGCCGAGGCTGACGTGCTCCGACCTGAGGGTGCCGGCATCCTTCATCCGTCCTATGTGCAGTGCCAGAAGCGAGGCCCGGTTGATCTCGAGCGCCATCTCGGCGAGCTTCTGCTGGGTCAGCTGGTAGGCGGAGATCGGCTTCTCGAACACGATCCGCGTCTTCGAATACGAGAGCGCCTCCTCGAAGCACGCCCGCGCGGCACCGACGGCGCCGAAGACGATGCCGAAGCGGGCCTCGTTGAGGCACGAGAGCGGCCCTTTCAGCGACGATGCGCCGGGCAGCATGTTGCCGGCCGGCACGCGAACGCCGTCGAGCACGAGCTCGGAGGTGACCGACGCGCGCAGCGACAGCTTCTTGTGGATCTCGGGAGCCGTGAACCCGGGCATTCCCTTCTCGACGATGAAGCCGCGAATCTCGCCGTCCTCGGTCCGGGCCCAGACGATCGCGATATCGGCGATCGAGCCGTTCGTGATCCACATCTTCGTCCCGTTCAGGATCCAGTCCGACCCGTCGCGCCGCGCGTGCGTCCGCATCGTCCCGGGGTCCGAGCCCGCGTCGGGCTCGGTCAGGCCGAAGCAGCCGATCACCTCGCCCGCGTGCATGCGCGGCAGCCACTCCTCCTTCTGCGCCTCGGAGCCCCAGCGCCAGATCGCGAACATCGCGAGCGAGCCCTGCACGGAGACGACGCTCCGAATGCCCGAGTCGCCTGCCTCGAGCTCGAGGCACGTCAACCCGTACGCAACCGCGCTCGCGCCGGGAAGGCCGTAGCCCTCCAGGTGCATGCCGAAGAGACCGAGCTTGGCCAGCTCGGCGATCACCTCGCGCGGCAGGATGCCCTGCTCGAACCAGTCACCGACCTCCGGCAGCACCTGCTCGCGCACGAACTGCCGGACGGTGTCTCGGATCGCCTTCTCCTCCTCGTCGAGGAGCGTGTCGATCGCGAGGAAGTCGAGGGGATCGAGCGCCGGTGGGGCGGCAGTGGCGGCCATGACAGGAACCTCCGAAGTCGAGAAACGTGCTGGGAACGTACCTACATCACAGACGCCGTCGCGCTCCAGCGGTCGCCCGCGCGCGCGACCGAGATCGGGATCCCGAAGCACGCGCTGAGGCCCGCCGCGGTGAGCGTCTCCGCGACGGGGCCGGCCGCCTGCACGAGGCCGTCTCGCAGGAGGAGGGCGTGCGTGGTCGATGCGGGCAGCTCCTCCAGATGGTGGGTCGTGACGACGACGGCGAGCTCCGGATCGGCGTCGGCGACGCGCGTCAGAGCCGCGAGGAGCAGCTCGCGCCCGGGCAGGTCGAGGCCCGCTCCGGGCTCGTCGAGGAGGAGCAGCCGCGGTTGGGCGACGAGCGCCCGCGCGATCAGGGCCCGCTTGCGCTCGCCTTCGGAGCAGTCGCCGAACCGGCGCTCGGCGAGGCGCCCGAGGCCGAACCTGCCGAGCAACGTGTCCGCGCGGTCGACGTCGAGCATGGCGAGTCGCTCCTCGAAGTAGCCGATCGTTCCGGTTGCGCCCGTCCGGACTACCTCTCGCACCGTCAGAAGCGGTGCGAAGCGATCTCCGTCGCGGGCGTCGACGAACCCGATTTGCCGGCGTAGGCGCGCGACGTCGGTGCACCCCATCGTCTCGCCGAGAATCTCGATGGTGCCGCTGCTCGGGAACCCGGCCGCGCCCGTCAGCGTCAGCAGGGTTGTCTTGCCGGCGCCGTTCGGCCCGAGCACGGCCCAGCGCTCGCCGGCGCGCACGGTCCAGGAGACGCCGTCGAGCAGGAGCTTGCTGGTGCCGCTCGCCTGGTGCCAGCGCCACACCCGCACGTCCACGAGGCTCAGGGCGGGCGGGGGTTGACCAGCTTCGCTCTCTCTGCCTACACTTCTTGACTGACTAGTCAATCGACAGACCTTCCCGTATCACGATTCATCGTCGGATCCCGTCGAATCAGATCCCAGCGACCATCCGGAGGAGCAGCATCATGGCCACAGTCGAGACAGGTGTTGCCGGCGGCGTCTCGTTCGCCCTCACCGACGAGCAGAAGGAACTGCGGGCGCTCGCGCGTTCGTTCGCCGAGAAGGAGATCAGGCCGCGGGCGGCCGAGTGTGACGAGCATCAGACTCATGCGGCAGACATTGTCGCCAAGGCGCACGAGGTCGGCCTGATGAACGTGCACCTGCCGGAGTGGCTCGGCGGTCCCGAGCTCCCCTGCTTCGACGGGATGCTGGTTGGCGAGGAGCTCAACTGGGGCTGCTCGGGCATCGGCACCTCGATCGGCGCCAACGGCCTCGCCGCCGGTCCGATCCTGATCGCGGGTAGCGACGAGCAGAAGAAGCAATGGCTCGGACCGCTCGTGGAAGCGCCGATCCTCGGGTGCTTCGGACTCACGGAGCCCGGCGCCGGCTCGGACGTGTCGGGAATCCAGACGACGGCCATCCCTCGGGGCGACGAGTACGTGATCAACGGTTCCAAGATGTTCATCACGAACGCCGGTCATGCCTCGTGGATGGTCTGCTTCGCCTCGACCGACCCCACCAAGGGGCACAAGGGGCTCTCGGCGTTCGTGGTCCCGATGGACACGCCGGGCGTCACGATCGAGAAACACCTCGACAAGATGGGGCAGCGCGCGACCGACACGTCGGCGGTCGCCTTCCAGGACGTCGTCGTGCCCGCCGCGAACCGGCTCGGCGCCGAGGGCGAAGGCTTCAAGATCGCGATGCAAACGCTCGACTTCTCGCGGCCCGGGACTGCGGTCGGAGCGGTGGGTGTCGCCCAGGCCGCCTTCGAGCTCTCGGTCGAGTACACGAAGGAGCGCGTCCAGTTCGGGATGCCGGTCGCGATGAACCAGGGCGTCAGCTTCCTCGTCGCGGACATGGCGACCGAGATCGAGGCAGCACGCCTGCTCACCTGGCAGGCCGCCTGGATGATCGATGCCGGCTGGGGACGCAAGGCGACCAAGTTCTCGTCGTTCGCGAAGCTCTTCGCCGCGGACACCGCGATGAAGGTGACGACCGACGCCGTGCAGGTCTTCGGCGGGTACGGGTACATGAAGGAGTACCCGGTCGAGAAGCTGATGCGTGACGCGAAGCTGTTCCAGATCTACGAGGGAACCTCGCAGATCCAGCGCCTGGTGATCGCGAAGGAGATCTACCTCGGGTAGCCGAGCGGTGGCCGAGGCGCAGCCCCGGCCACCGCAAGCCCCGGGCGTGGACCTGGATCGTCTGGCCCGAAGACCGGTTCCCGCCCCTGGAGCGCTCCGCTAGAATCGGCGATTCGGTGCGCACCGACACGACGATCTATCGCCCCCGCGTGCGCCAGCGTCAATCCCCTCGCCGGATTGCCCTGCGCCGGGCCGTCTTCCTGACGGCCGTCTTCGTGCTGCTCGCGGGTCTCGTGGGGCTCGCGTTCGCCGGGTCTCGGCTGACGCTCGCGGCGGGGACGACGGTGGCGGGAGTCGACGTCGGCGGGCTGCCGGAGGGTGAGGCGGTGCGGGTGCTCTCGGAGCGCGCAGCGGCCGTCGAGCGGAAGCCGATCGCGTTCATCGCGGGTGGCCGGCAGTTTTCCGTCTCGGCCTCGCAGCTCGGGATCGAGCCAGACTGGGAGCGGGCGGTGAAGCTCGCGGCTGCCGAGGGCGGGGGCTTCGGGCCGGTGCGCGGCTTCCGGCGCCTGCGCGCACGGCTGTTCGGGGTGGACGTCTCTCCGCCCGTCAAGGCCTACGACGCAGCGGTGGCGTACAAGCTCGACCAGATCGCCGGCGAGATCGACCGTCGCGGCGTCGACGCCAGGCTGGTGCGGAAAGGGCTCTCGGTCGAGGTCGTCGAGGGCCAGGCGGGCCGTGAGCTCGATCGCAGAGCCGCCCAGGGCGTCGTCGTCGAGTCCCTCGCGAGCTTCGACCGTGGCCGGCCCGTCGCGCTCCCGGTTGCGGCGACGGAGCCGAAGGTCAGCGGCGCCGATCTCGAGGGAGCGGCGGCACAGGCTCGCACGGCGCTCTCGGCGCCGCTCCGGCTCGCCTACGGCGAGACGCGCTGGCGGGTTCCGCGCTGGCGGATCGCGCCGCTCCTGTCCTTGCCTGCCGGGGGCAGCACGGACGTCTCGATCGCAGGGCGGCAGGCCGAGGAGTACCTCGAGCGTCTCTCGGCGACCGTGTCGCGCAAGCCCCAGGATGCCCGGTTCCAGGTCACGGCAGCCGGCAAGATCGTGATCAGGCCGTCGGCGCCCGGCCTGCAGCTCGACATCCCCGCGACCGTGAAGGCGATTGCCGCTGCCGCGTTCTCCGCCGATCGGCGCAACGCGAACCTGGTCGTCCGGGTCGCGAGTCCCACACGCACCACGGAGATCGCTCGCACGATGGGGATCACGGACGTGGTGTCCTCGTACACGACGACGTACGGGGGCACGCCCGGCCGGCTGAACAACGTGCAGCTCGTCGCAAAGCTGATCGACGGCACCCTGATCAAGCCCGGTGCGACGTTCTCGTTCAACGCCACGACCGGCGAGCGAACCGAGGCGAAGGGCTTCCAGGAGGCTCCGGTGATCATCAACGGCGAGCTCCAGAACGGGCTCGGCGGCGGTGTCTGCCAGGTCTCGACGACGGTGTTCAACGCCGCGTACGAGGGAGGGCTGCCGATCGACGCCCGCGCGAACCACGCGCTCTACATCGATCACTACCCGCTCGGCCGCGACGCGACCGTGAACTACCCCGATCTCGACCTGCGCTTCTCGAACGACACCGGCCACTGGCTCCTGCTGCGGACGTTCGTCGGTGCCGGCTCGCTGACGGTGAACCTGTACGGGACGGCCGTCGACCGGCGCGTGGAGAGCACCACGGAGCCGCTCGTGGAGACAGGCCCCGTCCCGGTCGAGGAGACCGAGGACCCGGCGCTCGAGAAGGGGAAAAAGGTCGTGGACGAGTTCGGCTCGCCACCGCGTGAGACGAGCGCGCGCCGGCTCGTGTACGACGCCGACGGAAAGCTGCTGTACGACAACACGTGGCGCTCGTACTACGTCGGCGAGCCGTCGCTCGTGCGCGTCGGTACCAAGGAGCCGCCCAAGAAGCCGGCAACCAAGCCTGCGGTCAAGCCGGAGAAGCCCGGGAAGGGCGAGGCCACGACCACGACGCCGGTCGAGGGCTCCGCGGCGACGGTCGAACCGGCGGTTACGACTCCTGCTCGGCCGTAGCGATCGCCTCCACGAACCACGGTGGAACACGGGTCGGCTGGAGCGTCGAGGAGTCGACGGTCGCGTGCTGCGTCTCGGCGGTGGCAACGAGCTCTCCCTCGCGCTCGATCCGGTACTCGTACCTGAAGCGTGCCCCGCGGACATCGACGCACCGCAGGTTGATCGTCAGCACGTCGTCGAATGCGGCAGCGGCGCGGTAGTCGACCCGCACCCCGGTCGTCAACGCCTCGAGCCCCTGCGCCTGGATCGACCGGTAGCCTCCCGCGTGGTCGGCCAGGTACGCCACCCGCGCCACCTCGAGCCACACCACGTACGACGCGTGGTGCGCGATGCCCTGCGCATCCGTCTCCGCGAAACGCACGCGGACGTCGTAGGCGCTCCTGAATCCCTCGGGCACAGGGCAACAATACGCTCCGGGGCTTCCACCGCCGCTGCCACGGTGGTATGACTGAGGTATGCCACAAGCGACGAAGACCTCAACGGACGAACGGGACATGATCGCGCGGCTCGCCGACCGCGGTGAGCAGACGATCGCACGGCTCGCCGACCTGCCGGGCGGGACGAAGGCTCTGAAGGCGATGAACGACCTGCGCGCCAGGGTCGACGAGCTCGGGAAGAAGGTGCGCGGGATCGACGAGCTCGAGCAGCGTGTCGCCAAGCTCGAGAAGGACGTTGCCACACTCAAGCGGGCCCAGAAGCCCAAGGCCGCGCCCAGGCCGAAGGCCGCGCCCGAGCGGAAGACAGCTCCCGAGCCGCCGGCCGGCTGAGCGTGCGCGACTCCGGCGACAGGCTTCAGCCTGTCGCCCGGGTGTCGCCGCCCGCGGGCACCCGCAGTCGCAGCGCTCCCGGCAACACCTCGAACCGCGCCGGAGTCGTGCCGGGCTGCTCGCCGTCGAGCTCGACGGGCACGGGCTCGTCCGTCTCGACCGTGACGACCGTTCCCCGGAGCGCCTCGGCCTTCGGGTGTGGCAGGTGCGTGCCCCGGTAGATCTTCGGCATCGTCAGCACGAGATCGCGCTTGGTCACGTCGCCGATCGTGACCACGTCGAGGAGGCCGTCGCCGGGCAGCGCGTCCGGGCACATCTTCATCCCGCCGCCGAAGTACCGGCCGTTTGCCACCACCACGTCGAACATCGGCCCGCTTCGGATCTCACCGTCGATCGTGAGCCGTGTCTCGACGGCGGACCAGCCGGCGAAGACGGCGAAGGTAGCCCAGAGGTACGACGCCTTCGCGCCGAGCTTCTTCGAGGTGTCGTTCGCACGCTGGGCGATGGCACCGCTCATCCCGGCGCTCGCCACGTTCGCGAACAGCGCCGTGCCCTCATGGCCGTCCCAGGCGCGGTAGGTGACGCGGCCCAGGTCGACCGCCTGCGTGACGCCCTCGAGCGCGATCCGGGCTGCGGCGGCGACGTCGTCTCGGATCCCGAAGGTGCGGACGAAGTCGCCGCCGGTGCCCCGCGGAATCAGCGCGACGTCCGGGGCAGTGGCGAGCCCGTCGAGCCCGTTCACGACCTCGTGCAGGGAGCCGTCGCCGCCGACGACCACGAGCAGGCGGGCGCCGCCGAGCGCGGCCTCCCGGGCGAGCTCCCCCAGGTGGCCGCGACGCTCGCTGATCAGCGCGTCGCCCTCGAGCCCGACGCCGGCCGCCTGGTGGGCGATCTCGGGCCAGCGCCGCCCGGTCGATCCGTTCGCCGCGGCAGGATTGACGAGGAAGACGGTGTCGCTCAGGGCGTTCAGGCCGTCACGGTGTGGAGGGCGAGCTCGGTCATCTCGTCGACGGCCTTCCGCATGTCCTCGTCACTGATCCGGAGGAACTCGCCCTCCACGATCACGTCGCTGACGATCAGCATGCAGCCGGCCCGGATCTTCCGGAGAGCTCCGAGCGTGAACAGGACCGCGGCCTCCATCTCGACCGCCAGGATGCCGCGTTCCGACCAGCGGGCGGCGAGGCCGGGATCCGGCTGGTAGAAGATGTCGCTCGAGACGATCGGCCCGACGCGGACGGGCTTGCCGAGGTGCTTCGCCTGGTGGACGGCCTCGTGCACGAGGCCGAAGTCAGCGGTCGGGGCGTGGGGCTCGCCGAGCACGTAGTGCGAGGAGGTCGAATCGGCGCCGGTCGCGGAGAGCGCGATCACGAGGTCTCCCATCGTCATGTCCGCCTGGAGGCCGCCGCACGTGCCGACACGCATGATCTTCTCGACGCCGAGCTGGACGAGCTCCTCGATCACGATCGCAGCCGACGGGCATCCCATCCCGCTCGACTGGACGGACACGGGCTTGCCGTTGAAGGTTCCGGTGAAACCGAGCATCCCGCGCTCGCCGTTCCGCTGTACGACGTCGGCGAGGAAGGTCTCGGCGATGTACTTCGCCCGGAGTGGATCGCCGGGGAGGAGGCACGCTTCGGCGTAGTCGCCGGGGTTGGCACGCACGTGAATTGGCATGCCGGAAAGCCTAGAGGTTTGGTGTGGGTTGGGAGTGTGGCTGGGGCGGTTCTGCACCAAGGAGCGTGTTCGACGAGGACGGCGGTATGGCTGGTTGCCTTGCTGTCGTCCTCGGCGGACGCGATCCGCAGCGTGCAGGGCCGTATCCAGACGTGCTTCCAACCCACACCAAACCTCTAGGGCTTTCCAGCAGATGAGGAGCAAAGAGCTGAAGAACGGGGCAAGGGAGCGCGATTGCCTAGTGTTCTCGTCCCATGCGCGCGAAACTGATCGAGCCGTCCACCGAGCAGATCCTCCGCTACTGCGCAGCCGCACCCGTCGAGCGTGTCTTTCTCGAGGATGTCGCACGCCGGGCGCAGGGCCGCTTCGCCGCGGTCGCCGACGGCAGCGGCGCGTTGACGGCGCTCTGTCATCTCGGCAGCAACCTGGTCCCGTCCGGAACCGGCTGCGGGGCGTTTGCCGACCTGGCCGGGAAGTCGGGGGCGCGGATGCTGATCGGCGAGAGCGGCGCCGTCTCCGACCTCTGGGAGGCGGCCCGCAAGAAACTGCCTCGACCCCGCCTCGACCGACCGGGGCAACCGGTCTTCGCGATCACCGAGCCGCCCCCGGCGGGTGGGACCGGGCTGCGGCCGGCGACGCTCGCCGACCTCGACCAGCTCGTTCCCTCGTGCGCGGCGGCCCACCACGAGGAGCTCGGCGTCGATCCGCTACGCCGCGATCCGAGTGGCTTCCGCTGGCGCACCCGGGCTCAGATCGAGGAGGGGCGCTCGTGGCTGTGGGCGGACGGTGGCGTGATCCGGTTCAAGGCCGAGGCGTCCGCGTGGACGCCCGCGGCGGTTCAGCTCCAGCAGGTGTGGACGGACCCGCCCGCCCGCAGGCAGGGCTTTGCGGGTCGGGCCCTACGGGATCTGATCCGGCTGCTGCTCGCCGGCACCCCGACCGTCTGCCTGTTCGTGCGGGCGGAGAACGCGCCGGCGATCAGGCTGTACGAGTCGGTCGGGATGCACCACGTGCTGGACTACCGATCCGTGCTGCTGTGACGCCCGTGCTCCGGTGAACACGCTGATCCTGGCACGCCACGCGCACGCCGCCTCGAACGTGGCCGTTGCCGTCAACGCCGTGCCTCCGGGCGAGGGTCTCTCGGCGGCGGGCCTCGAAGAAGCGCGCGCACTCGGCCGCGCTCTCGCGGCGGTGCCGATCGATCTCGGAGTCAGCTCCCGCCTCCGCCGGGCGCACGACACCCTGACCCTCGCGCTCGCCGGGCGAGGGACACCCTGCGTGGTCGAGCCGCGGCTCGACGAGATCGGCTTCGGCTCGTTCGAGGGCGGCTCCCTCTCGGACTACCGCACCTGGGCGTGGGCTCATGAGGCGGGCGCCGACTGCCCGGGCGGCGGCGAGAGCCGCGCAGACGCCGCAGCTCGCCTCGCCGACGGGCTCGAGGCATTGCTGGGCAGGCCCGAGCAAGCGGTGCTGGCCGTCAGCCACGGGCTGCCCGTCCGCTACGTGGTCGATGCCGCAGCCGGCCGCGTCCCGTCGCAGCGCCTCGAGCCCGTGGCGCACGCGACAGCTCACCGGCTCGAGCGGGCGGCCGTGGTGCGGGCTGCTGCGGCACTCAGGGCGTGGGCGGCCGATCCGGTCTTCGCGGATACCCCGTTAGGTGGATGACGGCGGGAGCGGGCGCCGCCGATGCATACTTCAAGCATGACCGTTCTGCGCCCCCGTACCCTGCTCGCCGCCCTGGTGGCGCTGCTCGCCGTGGCGGCTGCCGGCTGCGGCGGCTCCACCGTGGCCGTTCCCGAGCTGACGAGCCTCACCTCCGTTGCGCAGAGGAGCTCCGCCGCGGATTCGGCGAAGTTCGACCTGAAGGTCGAGTTGACGATGCCCGGCACCGACAAGGCACTGTCGCTCGGAGTCGACGGCGGTTTCGACACGCCTGCGAAGCGTTCCCACCTGACGGCCGACCTCTCCTCGCTCGCCGAGCTCTTCGGGAGCCTGGGCTCGAGCTTCGGCGGCACGGTGAAGGGCGACCTCGGGAGCCCCGAGGACTGGAAGCTCGAGGCGATCCAGGACGGTGACATCGTCTACATCCGCTTCCCCCTGATGGCGAAGGACCTGCCCGACGGCAAGACCTGGATCAAGGGCGACGCCAAGGACCTCGCCCGTGCCAACGGAGGCCAGATGAGCCAGTTCGGCTCGTTCGCCGGTACCGACGCGCGCGATGTCTTCGGGCTCCTGAAGGCGGTCTCGGGCTCGATCGAGGCCGTCGGGAGCGAGGAGATCCGCGGAGTCGAGACGAGCCACTACCGGGCCACGATCGATCTGGCCAAGATCCAGCAGCTCGTCCCCGAGGCGCAACGACAGAGCCTCGGTGGCGTCGATCAGGCGGCCAAGCAGGCAGGGCTGACCGAGCTCCCGCTCGACGTCTGGGTCGACGCCGAGCAGCGCATCCGGAAGCTCTCGATCGCGCTCGACGCGAAGCAGCCCGGCACCGACGCTTCGGTGCAGGCATCGCTCGTCGTCGAGCTGTTCGACTACGGCACCCCGCTCGCCGTCGAGCTGCCGCCGGCCGACCAGGTCGTCGACGCGGCAACGCTGAAGCCGACGCGGTAGGTCCCACCGGCAGGTCCGTCACACTAGGGGTGTGAGCGAGTCGCTGACAGCGCACGTCGAGGCGTTCATCCGCGCCCACGACCTCGTGGCGCCGGGCGGCCGGGTCACGTGCCTCGTCTCGGGTGGCGCCGACTCGACCTGCCTCTGGCATGCGCTTGCGGCGCTCGGGTACGAGGTCTCCGCCGTGCACGTCCACCACGGGGTGCGGGGCGCCGCAGCCGACGAGGACGCCGAGCACTGCGCGACCGCCCTGGGCGCCGACATCGTGCACGTCGCGCCGGCCGCCACGGAAGCGGCCATGCGCGATCTGCGCTACGCCGCCACCGCGAGCCTGGGCCTCCGCGCGACGGGGCACACGGCGTCGGATCAGATCGAGACGGTTCTCTACCGGATCGTGGCGAGCGGCTCGGCCCGCGGGATCAAGGTGCGCCGCGAGGACGGCATCGTGCGGCCGCTCCTCGACGTGACCCGTGAGGAGACTGCTGCCTATTGCGCCGAGCACAGCCTCGCCGTCAGGGTCGATGCGACCAACCCGGAGACCTCGCGCGGGCTGATCCGGGACGAGATCCTGCCGCTCCTGCGACGGCTGCACCCGGGCGCCGACGCGAACCTGCGCGCGCTCGGCGACGAGCGTCCGTGCCTGCCGCGCGGCCTCGAGGCGTCGCTCGTCCAGCTGCTCGCGTCACGGGCCGGCACGAAGGCCGCCGACCTCGGTGGCGGCATCCGTGCCGTACGCGAGTACGACACGCTGCGGCTCGAGGGCACGGTCGCCTGGGGGCCGTGGACACTCGAGGCCAACCGGGCCGATCTGGAGGTGCGGGCCCGGCGCCCGGGGGATCATCTGGCAGGACGCCGCAAGAAGGTGCAGGATCTCCTCGTGGACGCGAAAGTACCGAGGGCGGAGCGCGCGACCTGGCCGGTGGTCACCTGCGCCGGCGAGGTCGTCGCGGTGCCCGGCATCGCCACCGCTCCCGGCTGGGCCGGCGTCGTCACCGCGCGGAGGGGAGGCGCCGGATGAGCGAGGTCGACCACGGGGTCGCCGAGATCCTGATCGACGAGGCCTCCGTCAAGGAGCGTGTCGTGGCGCTCGGGGCCGCGATCTCGACCGACTACGACGGCCGTGACCTGCTGCTCGTGGGCGTGCTCAAGGGCGCCGTCTTCTTCATGGCCGACCTGATGCGCGAGCTCACGATCCCGTGCGAGATCGACTTCATGGCAATCTCGAGCTACGGCGCGGCGACCGACTCGTCGGGCGTCGTGCGCATCCTCAAGGACCTCGACATCAACATCTCCGGCCGGGACGTGCTGGTCGTCGAGGACATCATCGACTCGGGGCTGACCCTCTCGTACCTGATGCGCAACCTGCAGGCGCGCAAGCCGGCCACGCTCGAGGTCTGCACCCTCCTGACGAAGCCGGAACGGCGCGAGATCGACGTTCCCGTGCGCTACGTGGGCTTCGAGATCCCGAACAAGTTCGTGATCGGCTACGGCCTCGATTTCGCCGAGCGCTACCGCAACCTCCCGTACGTCGGGGTGCTGCACCCCGATCTCGTGCCCGGCGCCGAGCATTAGGAACTGGTGAACGCGAGGGCGCGCGGCGGCGTGGCCCGGGAGGACGCTGCTACCCTCTCGGATACCTGTGAATCGCTTTTTCCGCAGCGCGCTGTTCCCTCTCGTCGTGATCGTCCTGCTCGTGTATCTCGCGAGCCAGACACTGATCCCGAAGCGTGACAACGCGGCCAAGCTCACCTATTCGGAGCTGATCACGCAGGCCAAGCAGGGGAACGTCAGCGAGGTCAAGTTCAACCCGAACCGGCAGTCGATCAACGCCACGCTCGACACGGGCCAGAAGGTGAAGGTCAACTACCCGACGGCACAGTCCCAGTTCCAGTTCCAGGAAGTGCTCGAGAAGAACAACGTCAAGTTCGACTCCAAGGGCACCGGCACCTCGACGTGGGTGGCGCTCCTCACCGGGCTGCTGCCGATCCTCCTTCTCGTCGGGTTCTGGATCTTCCTGATGAACCAGATGCAGGGTGGCGGCTCGAAGGTGATGAGCTTCGGCAAGAGCAAGGCCAAGCGGATGTCGCCGGACTCGCCGAAGGTCACCTACAAGGACGTGGCCGGTGCAGACGAGGCCGTCGAGGAGCTTCAGGAGATCAAGGAATTCCTCGAGAACCCGAAGAAGTTCCAGGCCCTCGGTGCGCGGATCCCCAAGGGCGTTCTCCTCTACGGTCCTCCGGGCACGGGCAAGACGCTGCTCGCACGGGCGACCGCCGGCGAGGCCGGAGTGCCGTTCTTCTCGATCTCCGGCTCGGACTTCGTCGAGATGTTCGTCGGCGTCGGCGCGAGCCGCGTCCGCGACCTGTTCGAGCAGGCCAAGCAGGCGAGCCCCTGCATCATCTTCATCGACGAGATCGACGCCGTCGGCCGCCATCGCGGCGCCGGCATGGGCGGCGGCCACGACGAGCGCGAGCAGACGCTGAACCAGCTCCTCGTCGAGATGGACGGGTTCGAGCAGAAGGACAACGTGATCCTGATCGCCGCCACGAACCGCCCGGACATCCTCGATCCGGCGCTGCTGCGCCCGGGGCGCTTCGACCGGCAGATCGTCGTCGACCGTCCCGACCGCAAGGGCCGCCGCGACATCCTCGAGGTGCACTCGAAAGGCAAGCCGCTCGGCAAGGAGCTCGACCTCGACGTGCTCGCCGCCCAGACGCCCGGCTTCACCGGCGCCGACCTCGCGAACGTGATCAACGAGTCCGCGCTGCTCGCGGCGCGCAAGGGGCTGAAGACGATCGGGCAGCACGAGCTCGAGGAAGGGATCATGCGCGTGATCGCCGGCCCCGAGAAGAAGTCGCGCCTGTTCTCGGAGAAGGAGCGCAAGATCACCGCCTACCACGAGATGGGGCACGCGCTCGTCGGCTACTTCCTCGAGGGAACCGACGACGTCCACAAGATCTCGATCGTCAGCCGCGGCCAGGCTCTCGGGTACACGATCTCGCTCCCGAGCGAGGACCGCTACCTAACGACGAAGGGCACGCTGATGTCGGTGATGGCGATGACACTCGGCGGCCGGGCAGCCGAGGAGCTCGTCTTCCACGAGGTCACGACCGGTGCTGCGAACGACCTCGAGAAGGTCACGCACACCGCGAAGCAGATGATCATGCGCTTCGGAATGAGCGAGAAGCTCGGTCCGCGCGTGCTCGGCCGCGACCACGACATGCCGTTCCTCGGTCGCGACATGGGCTCGGCACCCGACTACTCCGAGGAGATCGCCCGCGAGATCGACGACGAGATCCGTCGCGTGATCGAGGAGGCGCACGACACGGCGACCCGCGTCCTGCGCGAGCACATGGACGAGCTCCATCACCTCTCGCTCGTCCTGATCGAGCGCGAGACGGTCGACAAGGATCAGTTCGAGCGCCTGCTGGCCGGCGAGGACGCGTCCACGGTCTTCCCGGAGGAGGCGAAGCCCGTCGCGCCTCCCGCCCCCGAGGAGACGCCCGAGAAGAAGCCCGCGTTGCGGCCGTCGCCGCGGACGATCCCGGGAGCGGCGATGCAGCCGCCGCCCGAGGGCGCAGCCGGCTGACCCCGGCCGTCGCGCTCCACCTCCTGCCGCTCAGTTCACCCGGTCACGCTCGGCGAGCGCCAGCGCCTCTCGTGCGGCCAGTACCAGGAGCGCGACGACGCCGACCGCGGCCGCAACGCCGATCACCTCGATTGCGAGGCCGCCGGTGCGGAGAACGTCGACCACGGCGATGATGCTCGCTCCGAGCCCGAGCGCGATCACCGCAAGGACGGCGATCCACCCGACCCGTCGCGCCAGCGTGCCGCCCTCTCCCGTCACGGCAAGGCGAGCCTCGAGCGACAGGTGTGCGAGCTCGCCGATCGCGAGCAGCGTCGCCCCGACGACTGCCGACCGGGCGTCGAGCGAGGGGGCGTCGATCACGAGGACAGCGACGTAGGCGGCCGCGAGGAGTCCGAGCGCAGCCACGACGGGCTCGGGCCTGCCGATCGCGAGCGACAGCGCGAGGGTTACCACGGCCGCGGCGCCGATGCCGGCGACAGGCCGCACCGCATCGGGCCCTGCCGCGAGCGCGAGCCAGGTCGTCAATCCTGCCGCGAGCACGATCGAGCCTGACCCGAGGGCTAGCGCTGAGAGAGGCGCGCGCGGCGGCGAAATGCCCTCACCCCCTCGAGCCCTGCATCGAGGGGGTAGTCGTCGTTCCAGCGAGCCACGGCGACCCCCGAGCGCTCGAACCGCGCCCGGAGCCCTGCCCGGCGCAGGAGCCAGAGTCGGTAGGCGAGCGCGTCCACACCGGGGCCGGGCGAGACGACGTCCTCCGGCGAGACCTCGACGACCGCGAGGTCGTGCCCGCGGGCGCGAAGGTCGAACAACGCTGCGATCGACCGCTCGTCGAGGAGCGGCGTCACGGCGAGAACGAGCGCGCCGGGCGGCAGCGTGCGGGCCGGGATGATGTTGACGTCCTTCCACGCGTAGCTGAACTCGACCCCGGTCTCGAGCAGCGCGTCGATCAGGCGGTAGCGCTGGGTGAGGCCCCCACCGGGCTCGAGCCAGCGGAGAACGCCACCGAACGTGACGAGCCCGACGCGGTCGCGGCGCTCGAGATAGCGGCCGGCGAGCGTCGCAGCGGCCCGGACGGCCCGCTCGAGGGTGCCGTCCGCCTCGTCGGCGCTCCGGGCCTCTGCGAAGCTGTCGAGGAAGAGGACGACGTCGGCGTTGCGGTCGGGGTGCCGCTCGTTGACGATCAGCTCGCCACGGCGGGCGCTGGCCCTCCAGTTGACAGAGCGCAGTCGGTCGCCCGACACGAAGGCGCGTGTGTCGGCGAACTCCAGCCCGTCGGCCCGGATGCGGGCGAGCAGATCGCCCGTCGCCAGCTGCGTCTGGAGGGGCGCCACGAGGCTCTGCAGGAGCTCGGGGCGCGGATAGATCTGCACCCGGTGCGGGCGGTTGCTGCGCCCCTCCCAGACGAGCATGCCGATCCGGCCCCGCGCCCGCACGCGCAGCTCGCCGAGCTCGACCGAGCCCCAGCGGTCGCAGAGGAGCCGTGAGGGACACCGTCCGCTCCTCTTCCGCCCGGAGCTGGAGGCCGCCCGGGTTGTCGCCCTCGACGACGCTGAGCCCGCGCGGGAGGGGGAGATGCAGCTCCAGCAGGTCGATCGTGGTGATCGCGTTGAGCTCGATCTCCGCGGTGATCTCGTCGCCCTCGAGGGCCCGGTCTCGATCGAGCGTGAGCCACGCTCGCACCTGCGGGCGACCCTCCCAGAGAAGTCCGACGGCGACGATGACCGCGAACGGCGTCGCGACCACGACGAGCTCCGGCCGCCGGAGCGCGAGGGCGGCGAGCAGGCACACCGAGGCCAGGCCGAGGTACGAAACGAGCCGGGGCGAGGCGATCGGGGTCACGTGTCGGACTGTCGATCCGGCGGTGCGACGTCCTCGGCCCGAGGTGTCGGCACCTGCGCGAGCGTCTCGCGTACGACGTCTTCGCCCGAGCGCCGCTGCACCCACAGCTCGGGCTTCAGGAGGAGCCGGTGGGCGAGCGCGGGAATCGCGATCTCCTTGACGTCGTCAGGAGTGACGAAGTCACGGCCGGCGAGCGCTGCCCGGCAGCGAGAGAGCTTCAGGAGCGCCAGGCTCCCTCGGGGGCTCGCCCCGACCGCGAGGCTCGTGCTCGCGCGGGTGGCCGCCACGATGTCGACGATGTAGCGTCCGACGGAGGGCTCGACGTAGACGAGCTCCACGGTCGCCTGCATCTCGAGCAGCGTCATGCGGTCGATCACCTGCCTCAGCGTGATCTCGTCCCCACCGCGCTCGATCCGACGGGCCAGCATCTCCCACTCGTCGTCGGCGGCGGGATACCCGAACCCGGTGCGGAGGAGGAAGCGGTCGAGCTGGGCCTCCGGCAGCGGATAGGTGCCCTCGTACTCGATCGGGTTCTGGGTCGCGAGGACGAGAAACGGCCGTTCGAGGGGTCGCGTGACGCCGTCCGTCGTCACCTGTCGCTCCTGCATGGCCTCGAGCAGCGCGGCCTGCGTCTTCGGCGGAGCACGGTTGATCTCGTCGGCGAGCAGGAGGTGGGTGAAGATCGGGCCGGAGCGGAACTCGAAGTCGCCGTCGCGCTGGTTCCAGATCGACGAGCCCGTCACGTCGGCCGGCAGCAAGTCCGGCGTGAACTGGACGCGGCTGAAGGCGAGCCCGCTCGCCTCCGCGAAGGAGCGCGCGGCAAGAGTCTTCGCGAGCCCCGGCACGTCCTCGAGCAGGACGTGCCCGTCGGCGAGCATGCCGAGCAGCACGAGCTCGAGCTGCTCCCGCTTGCCGACGACGGCGCGCTCGACCTCGTCGAGGAGACGACCGCCCAGCTCGGCGAGATCCCGGATCTCCATCAGATGCCTTCCAGGGAGGTGACGACGCGTTCGAGGCCGGCTTCGTCGATCCCGCGCTCGAGCTTGTCGGTCGGCTGCGGGCCGATCCGGCCTGATGAGCTCCCACACGTCGTCACCGAGGACGGCGTGAGCGCGATCGGGCTCGCGGTCGAGGTCGATGCCACGGCGGGACGAGAGCAGGTCGGCCGCGATCTCCGTCACCGCGGGGCGAAGGCGCTGGTGCACGTCGAACGCCGAGGAGCCCGCGATCGAGACCTCTCGCTCCAGGTGCGCGAGCGAGCCCGGGCGGGTAGCGGCGACCGGCGGCCGGCGGAGGCCGGCCACGAAAGCCGACGGCATGGGGGGATAGGCGGCCCGGGCGAGGCCCAGCAGCGCCAGCAATACGAGAGCGAGGACGACGAGGAGCCAGACGTGGAATGCCAGCCTGGAGCGATCGGGAACGAGCACGAGCGCAGCCCCGAGCGCGATCGTCGGGAGCGCCAGGAGCTCGACCGCGCGCCGCGCGAGGCTCATCGGCCCCCTGCCCTCTCAGGGAGCCCTGGGGGCGCTGCGGCGCGCTGCTGCTCGGCCAGGAGCTCGGCCGCGCGCAGCTCCCCGCGCATCGCCTCGAGCGCCTCGATTGCCTCGTCCTTCATCTCCGGCGCCACATCGTGTGAGGAGAACTTCGCCCACGTGAAGAGCGCCGTCAAGCGGGAGGTCGCACGACGGCTCACGTCCAGGTCGGCGAAGATACGCTCGAGATACTCGGCGGGAGCCTCGGAGGGGCTGCGGGGGAGGCCGAAGGCGGCGAGCGCGCGCTCCATCCGGGCGTAGGCGGCGATCACCGCCCGCCGCGGATCCGCCTCCGCTCTGAGGTCGTCGAGTGTCTCGTCGAGCACGTCCGAAAGGGCGGGCAGGAGCGACACCGGCAGCGAACCGCGCAGGCGACGCCGACGCGCGCGAGAGGCGATGCCCCAGGTCATGAGCACGATCGCGAGCAGACCCAGGATGAGGAGGACGGGACCGGTGGCGAACTCGGGCTCGTAGTTGCCGGGCGAGGTCGGGCTCCCATCGCCCGATTCCCCGAGCCCGGGCAGGAGGCCGTCCTTGATCCCGGGGCCCTGTCCGCTGTCGACCCAGAACCAGCGCACGAGGAGGGCGAGCAGCCCGAACGCGAGCACCAGCCCGAGCAGCGACGACCACGGACCACCCTTGTGCAGGGCAGCGGCAGTCTCCTCGGGTGCCCCCCTGCGGAGCAGCAGGAGATAGACGATCAGGACGGCTCCGAACGCCATCCAGACGAGGAGGAGGCTGATCAGGACGTCGAGGAGACGGTCGGAGGGCGACCGGGCGCCACCCGTGCCGGCGGGCACCGATCCGGTCGATGCGACCGCGACGGCAACGAGAAGCAGAACGAGCGCAGCCAGGCCGACCAGGGTGCGCTGCCAGGCGCTTCTAGTCATCTACCCTCCACGTTCTCGTGAGACGTCCGCCGCTCGCAGAGTGTTGGCCGCGCCCCTCGGTGATGGGTGTCGTCAACGTGACGCCCGACAGCTTCTCCGACGGTGGGGAGAACGTCGATCCGGCGGCTGCGGTGGCGACCTGCCGCAGGCTGCTCGCCGAAGGAGCAGCGCTCGTCGACATCGGCGGTGAGTCGACCCGACCGGGCGCAGACGCGGTGACTCTGGACGAGGAGCTGCGGCGTGTCCTGCCCGTGCTCGAGGGCCTGTCGGACGCGCCGGTCTCGATCGACACCTCGAAGGCCGAGGTCGCTCGCCGGGCGCTCGGGCTGGGGGCGGCACTCGTGAACGACGTCACCGCGTTGCGCGGCGACCCGTCCCTCGCGGGCGTGATCGCCGACGCCGGCGCGTACGTCTGCCTGATGCACATGCAGGGAGAGCCTCGCACGATGCAGCTCGAGCCGCGATACGACGACGTCGTCGGTGAGGTGGTCGGCTTCCTCGAAGAGCGCCTGGCGGTTGCCGTGGCGGCCGGGATTCCCGAGGAGCACGTCTGTCTCGACCCGGGAATCGGCTTCGGCAAGACGCCGGGGCAGAACCTCGAGCTGCTCCGCGGGCTCGCACGGATCTGCAGCATCGGGCGCCCGGTGCTCGTCGGGCTGTCGCGGAAGAGTACGCTGGCGCGCGTGCTCGGAGATCCGACCGCCCGGGTGGGCAGTGACGCGGCATCCGTGGGCGCCGCAGTGGCCGCCTTCGACCGTGGTGGCACGCTCTTCCGTGCCCACGACGTGGCAGCCCACGTCGACGCGCTCGCCGTGGCCGCGGCGATCGAACGGGGCGGCGCGTCGTCGTGACGATCGAGCTCCACGGCATCGTGCTCCACGCCTACCACGGCGTCCTCGCCGAGGAGCGCCGAGACGGGCAGCGGTTCCTCGTCGACGTCGAGCTCGATCTCGAGCACGAGCAGGCGGCGCGCAGCGACAGGATCGAGGACGCCGTCGACTACCGGGAGGTCGTGGCCCGGGTCAGGCAGGTCTCGGATGCGCGCGCCTACCACCTGCTGGAGGCCCTCGCCTCCGCGATCGCCGACGCACTCGTCGCCGACTGGCCGGTGACC
Organism: uncultured Thermoleophilia bacterium; assembly: GCA_963792455.1. Lineage (GTDB taxonomy): Bacteria > Actinomycetota > Thermoleophilia > Gaiellales > Gaiellaceae > Gaiella. The sequence goes on along the minus strand of CAWBWA010000009.1, from coordinate 55,938 downwards.
GGCGTGCGCGTGCGGGTGCGAAAGCCCGAGGTCGTGCTCGACCCACCCGTCGAATACGCGGCCGTGTCCGTGGAGCGCCGCCGGTAGCGGGCGTTACGAGACGCGGAGGCGATACGTTGCCTCCCGCCCGTCCTTCGGGAACACGACGGCGAGGAACGCGTACCGCCCCGGCCCCTTGTTGGTGAACGTCAGCAGCTCCGTCGTCCCGGGCTTGCGTCGCGCGAGCGAGCCGGTCGTTGCCGATGAGCTTCTGGATGACGCTGACGCTGCCCCGTTTCCAGAGGCTCAGGTCGAGATTCGCATCGGCCGTCAGCGTCGCCGTGAAACGCCCGTTCTTCGGGAGCCAGACGCGGTAGACGTCGCGGGGGTCCTCGACCCGGTCGAGTCGTGCCCGAATGTCGGTCGTTCGCCCGGCCGGCGTCGTCAGCGGTGGGATGGAGTTGTCGAAGAAGCGCTCCGGCTGCACGAATTCGATGTCGTCGTTCGGCTCGAGCGGGTCGCGCAGGGGAGCAGCGTAGGCGAGCGCTGCGGGGACGTTGAGGAGGCCGAAGCCGGCGGCGTCGTCCCTGCCCGGCGCCCCGATGTCGACCGCGGAGCGGCGCATCACCTCGAACAGCTGGGTGGCATCGAGCTCGGGCCGCACCGTCCAGACCCACGCGGCGGCGCCGGACACGAGGGGTGCCGAGAAACTCGTGCCGTCGCCCGTGCGCCAGCCCTTCCCGAGCGCCGTCGCGATCGGGATCTCGACCCCGGGTGCGGCGAGATCGACGAAGCGCGACCTGCTCGAGAAGTCCGCGATCCCGTTGGTAGGGTCGCTTGCGCCGACGGTCAGCACGTGCGGGATGCTCGCCGGGTACCCGAGCGGATTCCCCGTGTCGCCGTCGTTGCCGGAGGCGGCCACGACGAGCGTGCCCTTGCTGATCGCCTCGTAGATCGCCTGCTCGATCACCAGCTCTTTGCCGTCGGAGCCGAGGCTGAGGTTCACGATGCCGGGCCCCCTGTTCGCTGCGGCAAGGAGCCCCTGCACGATCTCGAACGTCTCGAGCTGGGTCCCCTGTCCCTTGGCGGCGTCCCAGGAGCGGAACACCGCCTCCGGGTAGACGCCGACGAGCCCGAGCCCGTTGGCGGGCGCGGCCAGCACCGACCCGACCGCCGTTCCGTGCTCACCTCCGAGGCCAACCGGCTCCTGCTCGTTCAGCGTCTCCGTGTTGGCGCGCCCGAGGAACTCGGGGTGCGTGACGTCGATACCCGAATCGATGATGGTCACCGCGCGCCCCGCCGGTGGCGGAGTAAGGGTGTCGACGCCGATCACGGAGCGCCACCATTCCGTCGGCACGAGAGGGTCCGTGAAGTCCTGGCGCGAGAGCGTGCCCGCGACCCGGTTCGGCGTGCTGAGCCGGAGGGAGCCGCGGGCGCGCAGGATCGGCACGAGGCGTTCGGCGGCGGCGTTCGGGAGCAGGTAGAGGCCGAGCGACGGCGCCACGAGCGTGCCGCCGGCGCCGGTCACGAGGGCGGCATCGGTGCAGCGCGCCGAGGGGCGCAGCTCGACGAGCGTGGAACCGGTCGATGAGCCTGCCCCCGCGGTGGGCGCGACCGCGAGAGCGGCAGCGAGTGCGGCAACCGCAATGGCGGGAGAAAGGCGCATTGCCTGAGTTGTACGCGTAGACGTGGCTCCCGGGTGTGAGAGGCGTTTAAGGTTCGGTTGTGAAGCGTGCCTACGTAGGGCTCGGAGCGAACCTCGGCGACCGGGCTGCAACACTCGCACGCGCCCTCGAGCTCCTCGACCGGACGCCGGAAACCGAGGTCGTCGCCGTCTCGACGTTCCGTGAGACCGATCCGGTCGGCTACCTCGAGCAGCCGCGGTTCCTCAACGCGGCGGCCGCGGTCGACACCTCTCTCGAGCCCGAGGCGCTCCTCGCCACGCTGCTCGACATCGAGCGCGAGCTCGGCCGGGTGCGCGAAGGGCCCCGGTTCGGGCCGCGAACGGTCGACCTCGATCTGCTCCTGGTCGAGGGGGTGACGCTCGACGAGCCCGGCCTGACGCTCCCGCACCCGCGCCTGCACGAGCGCGTGTTCGCGCTCGCACCGCTCGCCGAGCTCGATCCGTCGCTCGTCGTGCCCGGACACGGTTCGGTGCGGGAGCTCCTCGACGGGCTGGAGGCTTCGCCTCTAGAATCCCCGCCATGAGCCATCTCGACGAGCTCGACGAGTTCGAGGCGAAGCTCGAGCTCGAGCTGAAGCGTGAGTACACCGCCGTCTTCGGTCTCTTTCGCTATTGCATCCTGACGCAGGATGCGACGTACCTCTGCAACCGGCTCGACCTCAAGGTCGTGCCGCAGGCGAGCTATCCGTTCTTCCACCTGCAGATGGAGGACGTCTGGGTGTGGGACAAGAACCGGCCCACGCGCATGATTCCGAAGGCCGAGGTCTACACGTCCGGCGACATGACCGTCGAGGAGTTGCGGGGCGAGGGCGACGAGCCCAAGCTCACCGCACAGTCGCTCGCCGATCGCATCGGAGAGACCCTGCCGGACGACGGGGAAGCCCTCTAGGGCGAGGCTCGGCCCGCCCTCGTCGCAGACGAAAGATCCTCGATGCTGCTCGCCGTCGACGTCGGCAACACCCAGACCGTTCTCGGCCTCTACGAGGGCGACCGTCTCACCGACGACTGGCGCCTCGCGACGGAGCGCACGCGCACGGGCGACGAGCTCGGCGTCCTGCTCGGCGGCATGCTCGACCTCGACGCGGTCGAGGGCATCTGCCTCTCCTCGACCGTTCCGACGCTGATCCGCGAATGGGAGCGGCTGGCCCGCCGCTGGGCCGAAGCCCCGATCCTCGTCGTCGGCCCGGGCATCAAGACCGGCATCCCGATCCGCTACGACGACCCGCGTGAGGTCGGCCCCGACCGCATCGTCAACTCCGTGGCCGCCAAGATGCGGTACGGCGCCCCCGTGATCGTCGTCGACTTCGGCACGTCCACGAACTTCGACGTCGTCTCGCCCGCCGGCGAGTACCTCGGCGGAGTGCTCGCGCCCGGGATCGAGACGTCGATGGAGGCGCTCTTCGCCCGGGCAGCGCGGCTCGTCAAGGTCGACTACGTGGAGCCGCCGAGCGTGATCGGGAAGACGACGGTGGGAGGGCTGCAGTCCGGCATCGTCTACGGCTTCGCCGGGCAGGTGGACGGCATCGTGGCCGCGATTCGCGGCGAGCTCGGTGTCGCTGCGCAGGTCGTCGCAACCGGAGGCCTCGCGGAGCTCGTCGCCCCGCACTCGAGCACGATCGCGACGGTCGACCCGACTCTCACGCTCGACGGGCTCCGGCTCGTCTGGGCGCTCAACGCGTGATCGTCGAGCCGCAGACGCTCGCCGTCTTCTCGCTCGCGGCGCTCGCGATCCTCGCCGTGCCCGGCCCGGCCGTGATCTACATCGTCACGCGCAGCATCCACCAGGGGCGGAGCGCCGGACTGGCGTCGGTGCTCGGGATCCACGTCGGCACCCTCGTGCACCTGACGGCCGCGACGGTGGGGCTCTCTGCGATTCTCGTCTCTTCCGCGACGGCGTTCACGATCGTCAAGGCGCTCGGTGCGCTGTATCTGATCGTGATCGGGATCTGGACGCTGCTCGGCCGCGCCGACCCGGCCGACACCGACCCGCAGCGGCCGCCGCGCCGCCGCCGCCGCGACTTCGCCGAGGGCGTGGTCGTGAACGTCCTGAATCCGAAGACGGCGCTTTTCTTCCTCGCCTTCCTGCCGCAGTTCGTCGACCCGGCACTCGGGCAGGCCTCCCTGCAGATCTTCGTGCTCGGCTTGACCTTCATCCTGCTCGGCCTCGTGACGGACTCGATGTGGGCGCTCGCGGCGGGCGCGGCCGGCGAGACTCTGCGCCAGAGCCGCCGCTGGGCGCAGGTTCAGCGCTACGTGTCGGGCTCGGTGTTCGTCGGGCTCGGAGTCGTGACGGCGCTCACCGGCTCGCACAAGGCGTCGTAGGAACACGAACCCGGACGACAGGCTGAAGCCTGTCGCCGGTCACGCGGTCTCGAGCCGTAGCGTGGGTCTCGGCGGCAACACGATCGCGGACGCGTCGCGTGTGCGTTTCGCCTCGTAGAGGGCGCGGTCGGCGCGGTCGAAGGCCGTCGCCGGCGGCACGGAGCCGTCGAGCAGGGTGCCGCCCACCGAGACCGTGAGTGGAAGCGCCCTCGTCGACGTGGCGACAGGCAGCTCGCCGACGAGCGTTCGGATGCGCTCGCCAAACTGCTCCAGCTGGCGTCGGCCCCTGACGCCCGGGGCGAGAACGGCGATCTCCTCGCCGCCCCAGCGGGCGACCACGTCGGAGGGCCGCAGGCCTTCGCTGAGCCTGCGGACGACCTCGGTCAGGACCTCGTCGCCGGTCGCATGGCCGAACCGGTCGTTGACCGACTTGAACCGGTCGAGGTCGACGACGAACAGCCCTGCCGGCACGGCCCCTCGCACGACACGGGAGTGCTCGGCGGCCATCGCCTCCTCGAAGGCGCGGCGATTCGGAGCACCGGTGAGCGGATCGCGGCGGGCGTTGGCCTGCTCCGCAGCGAGCTCGGCCGAGGTGGACGCCCGGCTGCGCTGGGCGATCACGAGTGTGGCCAGGAGTGAAACGACGGTGGCGATCATGAGGAGCGCGCTCTCGCCGTCGGCGATCAGGAGCACGGCCAGCAGCGGGGCGACGAGAACGCCCTCGAGCAGGTCGACGCGGATGCCCGGCGGCCACAGCTCGAGCAGGAGGTCGGGGTGGCGCTCGAGGATGATCAGGAACCGGCCGATCGTGTTCACGGCGACCGCAGCGGTCAGTGCCACGGCGGCGGTGGCACTGACCGCTGCGCCGCCGTCGGCGAGCAGCGCGGCACCCACGATTCCGGCCGCGAGCCCCTGCAGCATGGACACGCCTCCCTCGGCAGCCTGCCGGCGCCAGACCGCCTCCGGGCGGATCAGCTGGGTCGAGGCGCCGGCGGCGACACCGAGGAGGGGCCCGCCGAGGAGGGCGGCGAGCACGACGACGGGGGTCGAGGCCGTGTACCAGCTCCGCGGTCCGAGCTGGACGACGATGTGCTCGGCGGCCGCGGCCGCGAGGACGAGCCCGGCGGCGATCGGGAGCGAGGTGTCCAGCGAGAAGCCCGCTCCCGCCGTCCAGAGCACCGTCGCGAGGGCGGCGACCAGCGGGATACCGATCGCGACACCGGTGCCCCGGGAGGGATCGGCGACACCGGGGGGTGGGACGAGTCGATGGCCCGGGCGCTGTGCCCGGCGTGCCGCAGCGGGGTTCTTCACGACAGTTCATAGAACGGCACCCGCCGGCACCCGGGTATCCCCCGGAAAGGGGAGGTCAGGGCGGCCGCCCGGCCGGCGGAGGGGCGTCAGCCGCCGCCGAAGGCCGAGATCGGAAGCGCGAGCGTGATCTCGTCTCCCGACGGCAGCTCGGCCTCGAGCCGCTCGAGCAGCGGGAGCGCGCCGGGGGCAGCGGCGATCAGCCGCCGCTCGACCTCGTCCGTCGAGTCGAGTACGACGAGCTCCTGCTTGAACGGGCGCGGGAAGCGCCCCCGCCCGAGGTACCAGGCGTAGAACTTCTTCAGAAAGCCCGACGCCCGCCGCTCGCCGAGCTCGCGCACGGTCTCGCGGATGAAGAGGACGAGCTCCGCCACGACCTCCTCGCGGCTCGGTTCGGCGGCTTCGCCGTCGACGATCTCTCGCAGTGCCCAGGGGTTGCCCTGGGCTCCGCGGCCCACCATGACCGCAACCGCGCCGGTCGTCGCGAGGACGGCCTGCGCGCGGGCCCGCGAGGTGATGTCGCCGGATGCGATGACGGGAACGTCGACCAGCGAGACGAGCTCGGCCGTGAGGGCGTGGTCGGCGCTGCCGGTGTACATCTGCTGCGCCGAGCGCGGGTGGAGCGTCAGCACCGAGGCGCCGGCCTCGACGAGGCGCGGGCCGACGTCGAGACAGTCGCGGGAGCCGTTGTGCAGGCCGCGGCGCATCTTCACCGACACGGGCACCCCCACCGCCTCTGCGACTGCGTCGACGATGCGGCAGGCGAGCTCCGGATCTTCGAGCAGTGTTGCCCCGGCGCCCGTCTTCGTCACCTTCCGCACCGGGCAGCCGAAGTTGATGTCGACGATGTCGGCGCCGGCAGCCTCGACCATCCGCGCCGCCTCCGCCATCGTCCCGGGATTGGAGCCGAAGATCTGGATCGCGAGCGGATGCTCGTCGGAGGCGACTCGGAGGTAGCCGAGCGTCTTCTCGTTGCGGTGCTCGATCCCGGCGCAGGAGACCATCTCGGAGCAGACGAGCCCTGCTCCGTACCGACGGCCCTGCCGCCTGAAGGCCTGCACGCTGACACCCGCCATCGGCGCCAGAACGAGGCGCGTGGGCACCTCGACCGAGTCGATGAGCCAGCTTTCCCTGAGATCGATCTCCACCCCGGCATGGTAGTTGGGTGCGGGTTGCGCGCGTGGCGCCGCGGCAGCTACCCTTCACGACCGTCGTGACGCCCGGTAACGGGCCAGCGCCCCGCCGCAGCACCCTGGAGGCCGTGTCTTGAAGGAAGTGCTCCTCACCCCTGAGGGCTACGAGAAGTTGACGCAGGAGCTCGACCTGCTCCGAACCGACAGACGTCGAGAGGTCGCCGATCGCATTCGCGTCGCACGCGAGTTCGGCGAGATCGCCGAGAACGCCGAGTACGACGACGCGAAGAACGAGCAGGCGATGCTCGAGCACAAGATCGCCCAGCTCGAGGAGCGCCTGCTCAACGCGCGCGTGATCGACACGAACGACGTCGACACGAGCGTCGTCTCGGTCGGCTCGGTCGTCCGGCTGCGCGACGTCGATGCCAAGGAGACCGTCGAGTACCACATCGTCGGCTCGGCGGAGGCCAACCCGGCTGAGCGCCGGCTCTCGAACGAGTCGCCCGTCGGCCGTGCCATCCTGGGCCGCAAGAAGGGCGAGACGGTCGAGGTGCAAACGCCCCGCGGGAGCAAGATCAAGTTCAAGATCATGGAGATCAAGGCAGCCTGACGCGCGGTGTGTGGTGTCCGGCTTCAGCCGGACGCCGGGGTTCCGAACCGATGACCAGCCCCGCAATCCCACCCAAGCGCTTCCCCGACCGGGCCGAGATCGCCGCGGTCCGCGAGGAGTGCGAGCCACTCGAGGCGGGCCAGGCGGCGGAGGCGAGCCGCCGGATCGCGGGCCGCGCGATGGCGCGCCGTGACATGGGCAAGCTCGTCTTCCTCGACGTCGTCGATCGCACGGGCCGCATCCAGGTGATCTGCGAGACTGCGAAGACCGGCGAGATCGACGTGCTGCTCGGCGACGTCGTGGGCGTCAGCGGCCATGCCGGGCGCGCGCGCCGCGGCGAGCCGTCGCTGCTCGCCGAGACGGTCGAGGTGCTCTCCCGCAACACGCAGCCGTTGCCGGACACGTTTCACGGGCTCACGGACGTGGAGCTTCGCTACCGCAAGCGCTACCTGGACTTGCTCGTCAACGAGGAGACACGAGCCGCCTTCGTCCTGCGTGCGCGCATCGTCTCCGCCGTGCGCGTCCTACCTCGACGGCGAGGGCTTCGTCGAGGTCGAGACGCCGGTGCTGCAGCCGCGCTACGGCGGAGCCTTTGCGCGCCCCTTCGTGACGCACCACAACGAGCTCGAGCGCGATCTCTATCTGCGGATCGCGACCGAGCTCTACCTGAAGCGGCTCATCGTGGGCGGGCTCGAGCGCGTCTACGAGCTCGGCAAGGACTTTCGCAACGAGGGCGTCTCGTTCAAGCACAACCCCGAGTTCACGATGCTCGAGTGGTACGAGGCGTACGCCGACTACTCCGACACGATGGTGCGTATCGAGACGCTCGTCGAGACGGTGGCGCAGGAGGTGCTCGGTACGACGGCGGTGCGGTTTCGCGGCCACGAGCTCGAGTTGAAGGCGCCGTGGGCGCGCATCCGGTTCACGGACGCTCTCGAGGCAAAGGGGCTCTGGACGCGCGACGCGGTGGAGCTACGCGCCTGGCTGACGGAGCGTGGGGTGGACACGGACGCCGATCGCGACTGGGCCCAGCTCGTCGACAAGGCTTTCGGCCACTTCGTCGAGCCGGACCTGATCCAGCCGACGATCGTCTACGACTACCCGATCGAGCTCTCCCCGTTCGCGCGTGCCACCGACGACGATCCACTGCTGACCGAGCGCTTCGAGTACTTCGCCGGCGGGATGGAGCTCGGCAACGCCTTCTCGGAGATCAACGATGCGGCCACCCAGCAGGCGCGTTTCGAGCAGCAGGCGAAGCAGCTCGAGGGCGAGCCCGGAGATCCGGACTACGTCGAGGCGCTCTCGTACGGGATGCCGCCCACCGGTGGGCTCGGGTTCGGGATCGACCGCTTCGTGATGCTTCTGAGCGGCCGCGAGACGATTCGCGACGTCGTGCTGTTCCCCGCGTTGCGCTGACGCACGCGGGCCCGTCGCGGAGGGCGGGCATTGACGACGACCCCGTCCGGTACGATGGTATGACCTCGACCCGAGGCTCGCGGGCGTCGCAAGCTTCGGATCTTGCCGAAAGGAGGGTCGGGGTTTGTTCGAGCGATTCACGGAGCGGGCTCGCCAGGTCGTCGTCCTTGCCCAGGACGAGGCGCGGGCGCTGAAGCACAACTACATCGGTACCGAGCACATCCTGCTCGGCCTGCTGCGCGAGGAGGAGGGTCTCGCCGCGCGGGTGCTCGAATCGCTCGACATCACGGTCGAGGAGGTGCGCGCGCAGGTCGCACGCATCGTCGGCCAGGGTGACGAGGTCACGACCGGCCAGATCCCCTTCACGCCGCGCGCGAAGAAGGTGCTCGAGCTCGCGCTGCGCGAGGCGCTGTCGCTCGGCCACAACTACATCGGCACCGAGCACATCCTGCTCGGGCTCGTGCGCGAGAACGAGGGCGTGGCGGCGCGCATCCTGCTCGACTTCGACGCCGACGCCGAGAAGATTCGCAACGAGATCATCCGGATGCTCTCGGGCCCCGGCCGCCGGCAGGCGGGCACCGGTGCAGCCCCCGGCGGCGAGAAGACCAAGAACTCGAAGCTGCTCGACCAGTTCGGCCGCAACCTGACGAAGATGGCGACGGAGGGCAAGCTCGATCCGGTCGTCGGCCGCCAGACCGAGATCGAGCGCGTGATGCAGATCCTTTCGCGCCGCCAGAAGAACAACCCGGTCCTGATCGGCGAGCCGGGCGTCGGCAAGACTGCCGTCGTCGAGGGGCTCGCCTCGCGAATCGCCGCGAACCAGGTGCCGGAGCTGCTGAAGAACAAGCAGATCTACACGCTCGACCTGGCCGCGCTCGTGGCCGGCTCGAAGTACCGCGGCGAGTTCGAGGAGCGCCTCAAGAAGGTGATGAAGGAGATCACCCAGCGCGGCGACATCATCCTGTTCATCGACGAGCTCCACAACCTTGTCGGCGCGGGCGCCGCCGAGGGCGCGATCGACGCCGCCTCGATCCTCAAGCCCGCGCTCGCGCGCGGCGAGATGCAGACGATCGGCGCGACGACGCTCGACGAGTACCGCAAGTACCTCGAGCGTGACGCTGCGCTCGAACGGCGCTTCCAGCAGGTGCGCGTCGAGGAGCCGTCGATCGACGACACGGTGCAGATCCTCCGCGGGCTCCGCGACCGCTACGAGGCGCATCACCGCTGCAAGATCTCCGACGAGGCGCTGCGCGCCGCGGCTGTTCTGGCCGACCGCTACATCCAGGACCGGCACCTGCCGGACAAGGCGATCGACCTGATCGACGAGGCCGGCTCACGCCTGCGGATCCGGACGATGTCCGCCCCGCCCCGCTATCGGGAGCTGGAGGAGGAGATCGAGAAGGTGCGCGGCGACAAGGAGAACGCGATCGAGGCGCAGGAGTTCGAGAAGGCGGCTGCGCTGCGCGACAAGGAGCGCAAGCTGACCCAGAAGAAGAAGGAGCTCGAGGAGAGCTGGCGCAACGAGGCCGACGAGGAACAGCCCGAGGTGGGCGAGGACGAGATCGCCGACATCGTCTCGATGTGGACGGGCATTCCCGTGTTCAAGCTCACAGAGGCCGAGTCGCAGAAGCTGATCCGGATGGAGGAGGAGCTGCACAAGCGCGTGATCGGCCAGGAGCAGGCGATCGTGGCCGTCTCGAAGGCGATCCGCCGTGCGCGCGCCGGGATCAAGGACCCCAAGCGCCCCACCGGCTCGTTCATCTTCCTCGGCCCTTCCGGCGTCGGCAAGACGGAGCTCGCCCGCACGCTGGCCGAGTTCCTCTTCGGCGACGAGGAGGCGATGATCCAGATCGACATGAGCGAGTACATGGAGAAGCACTCCGTCTCGCGGCTCGTCGGCTCGCCGCCCGGCTACGTCGGCTACGACGAGGGCGGGCAGCTCACCGAGGCGGTGCGTCGCAAGCCGTACTCGGTGCTCCTGCTCGACGAGATCGAGAAGGCCCACCCGGACGTCTTCAACATCCTGCTCCAGATCCTCGAGGACGGGAAGCTGACCGACGCCCAGGGGCGCAAGGTCGACTTCCGGAACACCATCGTGATCATGACGTCGAACATCGGCGCGGCCCAGATCTCGAAGAACCAGTCGCTCGGCTTCACGCTCGGCGACGAGACGGGGCTGACCTACGACGACATGAAGGGCCGCGTGATGGGAGAGCTGAAGAAGGTCTTCCGCCCGGAGCTGCTGAACCGCATCGACGAGATCATCGTCTTCCACAAGCTGGAGAAGAGCGAGATCCTGCAGATCGTCGACCTGATGATGAAGCGGCTGCGCGACCAGATGGTCGTCCACGGTGCCACGATCGAGCTCACGGACGACGCGAAGGAGCTCCTCGTCGAGCAGGGCTACGACCCGGCGATGGGGGCCCGGCCGCTACGCCGCTCGATCCAGCGCCTGATCGAGGATCCGCTCGCCGACTTCGTGCTCGGCCGCGACCTCTCCGAGGGGGCGACGATCCTGGTCGACCGCCGGCGTGAGCTGACGGGGATCGAGGGCGAGTCGCTCGTCGAGATCCAGGTGATCGAGGGCGCGGTGAAGGCGGAGCCCGAGCCGGTGACGGTGCCGCCCGACGATGCCACCGAGCTCACCGACGAGCCACCGGCCGAGAACGGTGACAGGCTTTAGCCTGTCATCCGGGTCTCTCTCGATAGCCGCCGCGGCGTAACGATCACCACTCGCTGAGCTTCCAGATCTCGGGCTCGAGCTTCCCGGGCTCGCCGATCTCCGCAAAGATCGCAACTGCGCGCTTGAGCTCCTCGATCGCCTCGACGTCGCGTCCGTCAGAGCGGAGCAGGTCGGCGAGGTTGTTGCGTAGGGCCGCCTCACGGTGGCGGTCGCCCTGCCGGATGGAGAGCACGAGCGCGGTGGTGGTGAGCTCGATCGCGCGGGCCGAGTCGCCCGAGGCGCGCACGGCGAGCGCGAGGTTGTTGAGAGCGGCGGTCTCGGCGCCTGCGTCACCCGCGGCGTGGGCGATCGAGGCTCCGAGCTCGAGGTGGGTGATCGCCTCGCCGTCGTCTCCGCGACGCCCTGCCAGCATCCCGAGGATGTTGTGCGCCTGGGCCAGCGCGCCCGCGTCGTCGATCTCCTCCGCCAGGTGGAGCGCCGTGCCCGCGAGCTCGCGGGCGGCGGTCTCGTCACCCAGGCGGTGGGCTGCAAGAGCCCGGTCGGCGCTGGCGAGCGAGCGGCTGGCGAGCTCGAGGCCCTCGCTCGCCGCGGCCAGCGAGGCCTCCGCGAGCTCCCACTCGCCGCGCCGAAGGTGGAGCAGGCCGATGCGACGCTCGATCTCGGGCAGCGATGCGCCGTCGGCGAGGGCCGCTGCGGTCTCGTAGCTCGCGAACGCCGACCCGTAGTTGCCTGCGAGCGTCTCGAGGTCGCCGATCGCCTCGTGCAGGGCGGCTGCGTCGGGCAGACCGAGCGCGAGCGAGGCGCGGTAGTGGGCGAGCGCCTCGGCGTTGGCGTAGAGCCGCCGCGCGTGGTCTCCGGCCGCCCGATAGCGCTCGGCCGCCGCTGCCTCGTCACCAGCCGCGGCGAGATGGTAGGCCGTCATCGCCGCCTGGCTCTCACGCCTGCCGCGGCTGTCGAGCTCGGCCGCGGCGCGGCGATGGAGGAGGCGCCGCCGCGCCAGGGTCATGCGTGAGCCGACGAGCTCGCGCGCCTGCTCGTGCCGGAAGTCGACGACACCGTCGCTGCTCTCGACGAGCAGACCGCACCCGACGAGCTCCTCGAGGGCGAGCACGACCTCCTCGTCGCTCCGGCCGCTTGCGGCGCGGACGGTATCCGGGTCGAAGGCCCGCCCCAGGACCGCCGCGGCAGCGAGCACCTGCAGCGACAGCTCACCGAGGCCGGCCAGGCGTCGTTCCAGAAGATCACGCACCCCGACCGGGAGCGCCCAGTCGGGCTCGTCGTCCCCGCGGGCGAGTGCGTCCAGGTACTCGACCACGAAGAAGGGCAGGCCACCGCTCTCGACGTACAGCCGCTCGCCGAGAGCGTCGCTGCGCCCGGTCGACGCGACGAGCTGCGCGACGTCCGCGCCCGAGAGCCGTCCCAGCTCGATCACGCTGGCACGGCCCGTGCGCTGCGCGTCGGCGACGAGGCGCCGCACGGGGTGGTCCTGCGCGACCTCCTCGGGGCGCCAACTCGCTGCGAGCAGCAGCGGGCGCCCGCTGAGCCGGTGCGCGAGGTAGGCGAGCAGCGCGAGCGACGACTCGTCCGCCCAGTGCGCGTCGTCGATGCAGAGGGCAGCCGGCTCCGGCCCCGCGCCGTGGAGGAGGAGCTCTGCCACGGCCTCGTAGAAGCGCACCTGGCCCGCCTCGCTGTCGAGTGGCTGCGCTGCGGGAACCCCGAGCTCGGGCGCCAGCCGTGCCACCTCGGCCACCCACCAGGCGTCGTCGTCGAGCGTGGGCGCAACCGCGGTTGCGCTCCGGACGAGTTGGAGGACGACGCCGTAGGCGAGGCCGCGCTCCTCCTCGTAGCACCGCACCGCGAGCGCCATCCGGCCGCGCGCGGCGACGTGGGCGAGCAGTTCGTCTGCGAGGCGCGTCTTGCCGATTCCTGCCTCGCCGACGAGCGCGACGACGCGCCCGTCCGGGCCGAGATCGTCGTAGGCAGCGAGCAGCTCGCGCACCTCCGCGTCTCTGCCCACGAGATCGTAGGGAGCATCGGCGGTGGGCGGTCTCGCCGCCACGGCGGCGGGCGGTGGTGATGGCGCCGCCGGCGAACCCTCCACGATCGCGTGGTAGAGCGCAGTCGTCTCGTCGAGGGGGCGCACGCCGAGCTCGCGGTCGAGGACGCGCACGCAGTCGCGGTACTGCTCCATGGCCGCCTGCCGATCGCCGACCTCGGCGAGCAGCCTGATCAGCTGTCGGTGGGCCGGTTCGTGAAGTGGATCGAGTGCAAGCCTGCGACGTGCGCACGCGATCCCCTGTGTCGGGCTTCCCGACGCAGCGAGGGCACCCGCGAGCCGGTCGAGCACCGAGGCGAGCTCCCGGTGCACCTCGTCGCCGGCGAGCTGCTGCCAGTCGTCGAACGCGGCGCTGTCACGGAGGCCGAAGCCGGCGAGGAATGAGCCGCGGTCGAGTGCGGCGGCCTGCTGGAGCGGCTCGAGGCAGCGCGCGCAGGTCTCGTTGGCCGCGTGGCCGTGGCTCTCCGACGTCGCGACGAGTCGGCGAAGCTCGTCGACGTCGAACCAGATGCCCTCCCCGGCGAGGGCGACCGTGTCTCTGCCGATCTCGAGCCACCGCGACTGGAGCGCAGACTTGAGCGTGGAGAGCGTGCGGCGGAGCGTGGCGCGCGCACGGTCGGGGTTGGTCTCCGGCCAGAGAAGCGCTGCGAGTGAGTCGCGCCGAGCCGGGCGTCCCGTGTACGCAAGATAGGCGAGCAGCGCGATCGCCTTCCGCGTGTCGACGTCGAGCGGCCGGCCGTCGACCTCGACGAGCGGCGGGCCGAGGAGCGCGATGCGCAGCGGGTTCGCCGACATGCACGCGACTGTACCGCTACGGCTCTCGCCTGGTCAGCAGAGCCGTAACGTTCTCGGAACGGCGTCCGGGCAGGCTCCTACCGAGGGTCCCGAGCAGGGACGAACACCGAGATAGGAGGTTGAGCCCGATGACGAGCCTGCCGGAGAAGACCGAGAGCAACGGGAACGGGACGTTCGGAGACGACGTCGTGATCGGCTGCCGCGACCTGCAGCGCCGCTTCGGCTCGGGTGAGACCGCTGTCGACGCGTTGCGATCCGTGGACGTCGAGGTGACGCGCGGCGAGCTCGTCGCGATCATGGGCCCGTCGGGCTCGGGCAAGTCGACGCTGATGCACCTTCTCGCCGGGCTCGACCGACCGAGCGGCGGGAACGGTGTCGATTGCCGGCGTCGATCCCGCGCAGCTCAAGGACACCCAGCTGACGAAGCTGCGCCGGGCGCACGTCGGCTTCATCTTCCAGTCGTTCAACCTCCTGCCGACGCTCTCCGCAGAGGAGAACGTCACGCTGCCGCTCGACCTCTCGGGAGAGCGCGTCGACCAGGCGTGGATCGACGAGCTGCTGCGATCGGTCGGCCTCGAGGATCGGCGCAAGCACCGGCCGGCCGAGCTCTCCGGTGGCCAGCAGCAGCGTGTCGCGGTCGCGCGGGCGATCGTGCATCGGCCGTCCGTGCTCTTCGCCGACGAGCCCACCGGCAACCTCGACTCGCAGTCGGGCGCCGACGTGCTCGAGCTGATCCGGAACGCCGTCGACGGGTACGGGCAGACGACGATCATGGTCACCCACGACCAGCGCGCCGCAGCGATCGCCGACCGGGTCGTCTACCTCGCCGACGGCCACATCGTCGGCGAGATCGACCAGTCCGCGATGGACGACGTCGCTGCCGCGATCAAGGGAGGCGGTGAAATGAGACGGGTCACGCTTCCGGGGCCTCCGCGCCCGCAAGCTGCGAACCGCGCTGACGGCGTTCGCGATCGTGCTCGGGGTCGCGATGGTCACGGGTAGCTCGGTGCTCGGCGCGACGATGAAGCGCTCCTTCGACATCGTCTTCTCGAGCGCCTACGAGCAGACCGACGTCGTCGTCTCGGGGAAGCCCGTCGTCGACTGGTCGGAGTCGAGCGCACCGACGCTGCCGGTGTCGATGCTCGACGAGATCAGGGCGACGCCCGGTGTCGCGCGGGCGGCCGGCGCGATCTTCGACTTCTCCGGCAACTCGCCCTCCGCGATCGTGATCGCCCCGAACGGGAAGAAGATCTCGGGCGAGCCGTCGTTCGTGATGGGCTTCAAGCCCGAGGACGAGCAGTTCAACCCGCTGCGGCTGCGCGAAGGACGCTGGGCCGCAGGTGACGGCGAGGTCGTGCTCGACGCGAGCACCGCCGACGGCCACGGAGTGAAGGTCGGCGACACCGTGAAGGTCGCGGCGCTGACGCCCTCCGCCCCGTTCACGGTGGTCGGGATCGGCCGCTTCGGCAAGGTCAGCTCGCTCGGTGGAGCGACGATGGTCGTGTTCGACGTTCCCGTCGCGCAGCGCCTGCTCCAGAAGGACGGCAGGCTCGACGTCGTCTCGGTCGCTGCGGCGGACTGGAGTCACGGCCGAGGCGCTCGCGCAACGGCTCCAGCCGTTCGCCTCCTCGACCAGTGCAGGTGCAGACGGCCGACGAACGCGCCGCCGACGACCAGGCCGGGATCGGCCTGTTCGTCGACATCATCACGTGGATCCTCCGTGGCTTCGGCGGAGTCGTGCTGTTCGTCGGCGGCTTCGTGATCGTCAACACGCTCTCGATCACCGTCGCGCAGCGCACGCGCGAGCTCGGGACGCTGCGCCTGATCGGCGCCACCCGCTCCCAGGTGCGGCGGGCCGTCGTGCTCGAGTCGCTCCTGATCGGGATCCTCGCCTCGCTCGTCGGCGTCGCCGTCGGGGTCGCGCTCGCCGTCGGGCTGCGCGCGCTGCTCGGCGCGTTCGACCTCAGCTTCCCGAGACCGCGCTCGTCATCTCGCCGCAGACGCTCGCCGTCGGGTTCCTGATCGGCGTCATCGTGACGGTGATCGCCGGCCTCCTCCCTGCCGCCCGGGCGACGCGAATCTCGCCGGTCGAGGCCGTGCGCGAGGGCGCCACCCAGCAGCGCGGCAGGATGGCGCGAGTCGCGAGCGTGCTCGGAACGGTCCTGCTTCGTCGGTGGGATCGCCCTGCTCGCGCTCGGAATGCTGAAGGGCGGCAGCCTCGGCGTCGCCGGCACGCTCGCGTCCTCGCTCGGCGGGATGCTGCTCCTGTTCATCGGCGCCGCGATGCTCGTGCCGATCGCCGTGCCGGTGATCGCGCGGATCGTCGGGTGGCCCGCAGCCCGCTTCGCGGGCATCCCGGGGCGCCTCGCCCGCGACAACGCGATCCGCAACCCGGGCCGCACGGCATCGACCGCGGCCGCGCTGATGATCGGCATCGCCCTCGTCTCCGCAATCGCCGTGCTCGGTCGGAGTCTCAAGATCACCGCTGTCGAGGCGGTCGAGTCGCAGATCGGCTCGTCGCACGTGCTCCAGTCGGAGACGGGCTGGGAGTCGCTGCCCCCGGCGGCGGCGAAGACGATCGCCTCCGCCCCGGCGTGAGCGCGCTCAGCTCGGTCCGCTACGACCGCGGCAAGATCGGCAAGAAGCAGGTCGACGTGAGCGGGATCGACCCGGCCACGATCGACGGTCCCTACCGCTTCACGTGGCAGGAGGGCTCGAAGCAGAGCCTTGCCGCGCTCGGCACGACCGGAGCGCTCGTCCGCGACGACCTGGCCGAGCAGAAGGATCTTGTCGTCGGGGACCGGATCGCCGTCCTCAGCGCTGCCGGCACGACGCGGAGCTACGTCGTGCGCGGCGTGTTCGCGCCCGCGCGGCTCGACTCGCTGCTCGGCCACGTCGTGATCACGCAGCAGGCGTTCGACGCGTCGTTCCCGCAGCCGGCCGACATGTTCACCTTCGTCGACCTGGCGCCGGAGCCGACACGGCCGCGCTCGCGGCCGGCTGGAGGGGTTCCCGGACGCCGTCCTGCGCACGACGCCCGCGATGATCGCGGATCGCCAGGGCGACATCGACGGGGTCGTGGCGCTGCTCACGATGCTGCTCGTCCTGGCCGTGATCACGGCGCTCCTCGGGATGGTCAACGCGCTCGCGCTCGCCGTGATCGAGCGGACGCGCGAGATCGGTGCGTTGCGCGCCGTCGGCATGACGCGCAGGCAGACGCGGCGGATGGTGCGCCACGAGGCGGTGACGACGTCGCTGATCGGTGCCGCAGTCGGGCTCCCGCTCGGGATCCTGGTGGCGTGGGTCGTGACGCGCGGGCTCGCGCGCTTCGGAGTCGCGTTCCACCTGCCGGTGAAGCCGCTCGTCGCGTACGTCGTCGTCGCAGCGGTCGCCGGTGTGCTCGCGGCGGTGCTGCCGGCGAGGCGGGCAGCGAAGCTCGACGTGCTCAAAGCCCTGCAGTACGAGTAGAGACGGGACCTGTCCCGCCCTGCGGACACCTGTCCCGTCCCTTGCGCGACCCGTAACGATCCCGGAACGGCAATACCCGAGACTTCGAGCACGAAGAGACAATTCCGAAACCACACGGCGGCGCCGCAGACGCGAAGCCCAGGATCGAGGAGACTGTCGCATCGAGGACGAACCACAATCGAGAGGTCGATCAGGGATGGCTAGCGCGCGGAACTGCAAGCGATCAACGCGGACGGTCAGACCGTGAGCGAGACCGCCCTGAGGCGGATCGCCTGGGCTCTCCTTGGGTTCGCGGCCGCGTGCAGCCTGGCCGGACTCGCGATTCTGCTGATATCCGGTGAGTCGGGCGAGGGAGGGATCTTCCCTGTTCTTGCGGCGATAACCTTCTCGCTGGTCGGCGCGCTTGTCGCCGCTGGCAGGCCACGCAATCCGGTCGGCTGGCTCCTGCTGACGATCGGAGTCACGGCCGCGATCGGACTCCCGACCTCAGCCCTCTACGAGTGGGACAGGCAACACGCTGGAACATTCACCGGTGCAGCGTTCAACGCCTGGCTTGGCGGGGCACTCTGGTTGCTCTGGATCGGGTTCCTTGTCCCCCGGGTCATGCTCCTCTTCCCGAACGGGAAGTTGCCCTCACGGAGGTGGCGGGTCGTCAGCATCAGTCAGTTCATCGTCCTTGCTGGGCTCATGGTCTCGAACCTCAAGCCCGGGCCGATCACTGACTACGAGGAGTACGACAACCCCTTCGGGATCGGTCCACTGTCGGGTGTGTTCGACTTCGCATCGCACCGTGGCGCCCTCTTCATGCCGCTGTTCCTCGTCGCGGCAATCGGCCCGGTTGTCTCTTTGATCGTGCGGTTCCGGCACTCGCGAGGGATCGAACGGCTGCAGCTGAAGTGGTTCACCTGGGCCGTGGCCGTAACTGCTGTCCTCTGGATCGGAGGCTCGTTGCTGCCGGCGCAGGCGAAGACGATCGTCGAACCTCTGGCGCTCAGTTCGCTGTGTCTGGCCCCGATCACGATCGGGATCGCCGTGCTCCGCTACCGCCTCTACGAGATCGACCGCCTGATCTCGCGGACGCTCGTCTACGGTGCGCTGACGGTGGTGCTCGGCGGCGCGTACGTCGGGCTCGTGCTCGCGGGGCAGTGCGGTGTTCTCGTCGTTTGCCGGCGGCTCGAACCTCGCGATCGCCGCGTCGACACTCGTCGTAGCCGCGCTGTTCCTGCCCGTGCGCTCGCGCGTGCAACGCTTCGTCGACCGGCGCTTCTACCGGCGCCGCTACGACGCACAGCGCACGCTCGAGAGCTTCGGGGCGCGGCTGCGCGAGCAGATCGACCTGAGCACGCTCGAGCGCGATCTCGAGGGCGTCGTCGCCGAGACGATGCAGCCGACACACACCTCCGTGTGGCTGCGAACGGGAGCGACGTCGTGAAGCGACCCTGGACGTGGTTGCTCGCCTGGGGGCTCTGGGCTGCCTTCGTCGTGCTGATCACCGCGACCATGATCATCGACGTGACGACCGTCTCCCCGCAGGAGGAGGGCGAGTCGTTGACGAGCGACATCGGCATCGTGATCGCGTTCGCAGCGTTCGCGACGGTCGGTGCGCTCGTCGCGTCGCGGTTGCCACGGAACGCTGTCGGGTGGCTGTTCCTCACGAGCCCGCTGTTCGGGACCGTTGCCGGCTTCTCCGCGGAGTACGCGTACCGCGCGTACGTGACCGACCCGGGAAGCGTCCCCGCAGGCCCGCTCTTCGGGTGGCTCTACCTGTGGACGTGGTTTCCCGCGCTGATCGCGATCGGGCTCGTCGTGCTCCTCTTCCCGGACGGTCGCGTGCCGGGCCGACGCTGGCGGCCACTCCTCTGGGCGTACGTCGCGTTCTCGGTGCTCGGGGTGGGCGGAGCGGCGATCTACCCTGGCCCGATCGACCAGGAGTGGCCGGGCAAGCCGCAGAACCCACTGGGAGTCGAGGGGTTGAAGGAGGCCCTCGATCTTGCGAGCGGCGCCGGTATCGTCGCGGTGCTCGGGATCCTGCTCGCGACGCTTGCATCGGCGGTCGTGCGATTCCGCCGCTCGAGAGGGGATGAACGTCTTCAGCTCAAGTGGATGATGGGCGCCGCGATGCTCCTGGTCATCCACATCGTCTTCACCGAGGCCGTCCCCGTCATCCCTGATGCCGCGGTCAACCTCATGTTCGCCCTGGTCATCACCGTCGATCCCCGTCGCTGCGGGCATCGCGATGCTCAAGTACCGGCTCTACGAGATCGACGTGATCATCTCGAAGACGCTCGTCTACGGCGCGCTGTCGGTGATCCTCGGCGCCGCCTACGTGGGGCTCGTGCTCGCCGGCCAGTGGATCTTCTGCGTCGTTCGCAGGCGGCTCTGACCTCGCGATCGCCGCGTCGACGCTCGTCGTCGCCGCCCTGTTCCTGCCCGTTGCGCTCGCGCGTCCAGCGCTTCGTCGACCGGCGCTTCTACCGTCGCCGCTACGACGCGCAGCGCACGCTCGAGAGCTTCGGAGCGCGGTTGCGCGAGCAGATCGACCTCGACTCGCTCGAACACGACCTCCGTGGCGTCGTCACCGAGACGATGCAGCCGGCGCACGCGTCGGTGTGGCTGCGAACCGGGATGTCTCGATGAGAGCGCTCGCCTGGACGCTCTTCGGCGCAGTCGCCGTGCTCGCCCCGGTCTGCGCCGCCCTCGGCATCGCGGGCGACCGGCACGGGCTCGTGCTGCCGGAAGGTCGCGAATCGATGCTCCTGCAGGCGCTGGTCATCGCGTTCGCATCCCTCGAGTTCGCCGTCGTCGGACTGCTGATCGCCCGTCGGCAGCAGCGCAACCCGATCGGCTGGATCTTCCTTGCCGCCGGCGCCCTGCTCGCGCTCGTCGGGTGCGCCTACGGCTACGCCGATCTCGTGCTCTACGGCGGCTTCGACTGGCCGCTCGTCTCGGTCGCCACGTGGCTCACGGCCTGGGCGTTCATCCCTCCCGTCTTCGTAGCGCCGTGCCTGATCGCCTTGCTGTTCCCGACCGGCGCGCCGCTGACTCCACGCTGGCGCTACGCGGTGTGGTTCGTCGCCGCGGGCCTCGATCATCGCGCCGTTCGGCAGCGCGTTCGAGGGCGGGCCGCTCGCGGGCTACCCCGACGTCGAGAACCCCGCGGCCTTCCCTCCTCTCGAGGACATTGCCTCGACCGTCGACTCCGTCGGCCAGGTGACGCTCGCACCGGCGATGCTCCTGCTCGCGCTCGCCTCGATCGTCGTGCGTTTCCGTCGCTCCCGGGGTGTCGAGCGGTTGCAGCTGAAGTGGGTCGCCTACGCCGGGTCGGTGATGGTCGCCGGGTTCTTCTTCGCCTTCGTCGGCGCGGGCACGGTAGCTCAGCGACATCGGCTTCCTGACCGGGGTCGTCGGCTTCGTGCTGCTTCCCGTCGCGATCGGCATCGCGATCCTGCGCTACCGACTGTTCGACATCGACCGCGTGATCTCGAAGACGCTCGTCTACGGCGTCCTGTCCATCGTGCTCGGTGCCGCCTACGTCGGCCTCGTGCTCGGCGGCCAGGCGCTGTTCTCGTCCTTCGCCGGTGGCTCGAATCTCGCGATCGCGGCGTCGACACTCGTCGTTGCCGCGCTCTTCCTCCCCGCGCGGGCCCGCGTCCAGCGCTTCGTCGACCGCCGCTTCTACCGCCGCCGCTACGACGGACAGCAGACGCTGCACGCCTTCGGCTCGCGCCTCCGCCGGCAGGTCGAGGTCGGCGCCCTGACCCGTGACCTCTCGGGCGTCGCCCGCGACACGATGCAGCCGGCCCACGTCTCGGTCTGGCTTCGGCGCGAGGTCCAGCAGTGAGGGCCGGCACGGCCGCGATCGCAGCCGCGATCGCGATGGTGCTCGTCGCGGCGGCCGCCGTGGCCTTCGGGGCGGCGCGAGGGCACGCTCGACGTCTTCACGGCGATGCTCGCGCTGTGGGTTCTCGTCGGCGCCCTGATCGTCGCGTTCGGCCCCGCAACGCGGTCGGCTGGCTCTTCGGCGCGGCAGGCGTGCTCTGGGTAACGGGCCTCGCGACAACGGCAGCCGTGGAGACCTTCGACGGGCGAGCGCTGACGCTCGTCTCGTGGTACGGCGAGTGGTTCTGGATCGCGGGGTTCGTCCTCATGGTCACCAGCCTGTTCCTGATCCCGACCGGTCGCACCGTCTCCCCGCTCTGGCGACGCGTGATGTGGGCATTTTCGGCAGCCGGTGCCGCGTTGCGGTCGTCCTCGCAGCGCTCCAGACCACCGTGCAGACGTCGGAGACGGCGCCGGTGGTCGACAACCCGATCGGGATCGCCGACCTCGGAGACGTATCCGAGAAGTTCGTGCCGCTCCTCGTGCTCGGTCGGGACGATCGCCGCGATCGCAGCCATGGTCGCCCGTTACCGCCGTGGCGGCGCAGACGAGCGCGACCGGCTCAAGCTCGTCGTGCTCTCGGCCGTCGTGACCCTGGCCTTCGCGCTCGTCGCGGCGGTCTTCGACGGCAACGCCGTGGCCTCCGTGTGCTGGATCGTCGCGTTCGCAGCCATTCCGGTCGGGTGCGCGATCGCGATCCTACGCCACCAGCTGTTCGACGTCGACCGTGTGATCTCGCGGACGCTCGGGTACGTGACGCTGTCGCTCGTGCTCGGTGCCGGCTACGTCGGGTTGGTCCTCGTGGGGCAGTGGGTGTTCTCGTCGTTCGCCGGTGGGTCGAACCTCGCGGTCGCGGCGTCGACGCTGGTCGTGGCCGCACTGTTCCTCCCACTTCGCTCCCGCGTGCAGGGGTTCGTCGACCGGCGCTTCTACCGCCGCCGCTACGACGCGCAGCGCACGCTCCGGGCGTTCGGCTCTCGCCTTCGCGAACAGGTCGAGCTCGACTCGCTCTCGGTCGACCTCCTCGGCGCCGTCACTGAGACGATGCAGCCGGCCTCCGCCTCGCTCTGGCTCAACGATACCCACGAGACCGCGACCCCGTAACGGTCCCGTGACGCTGACGCTCTACAAAGGACGGTGAGATGACCGCACTCGCACAGACCTGGCGCAGGGTCACCCGCAAAGGTGGCAAGGCGCAGACGACCGAAACGACCGAAGAGGTCGCGGCGACGATCTCCACCGTGGAGGCGCCGAGCGTCGAGATCGCGCCGAACGACCCGCTCGTCGCCTACCTCCAGAGCGCGGGGGGTGCGGTCGACGTCGAGAGCCTCGAGCTCGAGTCGCCCGGCGTCACGGCCCTTCGCGAGGCCGGCGTCGCGCTCGTCGTGCCGCTGATCTCGGGTGGCGAGCTCGTCGGCACGCTCAACCTCGGGCCACGTCTCTCCGACCAGCAGTACTCGACCGACGACAAGCGCCTCCTCGACGGGCTCGCCGCGCAGGCCGCTCCCGCCCTCCAGGTCGCCGAGCTCGTCCAGAAGCAGGCAGCGGAGGCGCGGTCGCGCGAGCGGATCGAGCAGGAGCTCAAGGTCGCGACGCTGATCCAGCAGAACTTCCTCCCGCGGGTTCTGCCCGACCTGCCCGGCTGGGAGGTGGCGGCGTACTACCAGCCGGCACGCGAGGTCGGCGGCGACTTCTACGACCTCTTCGAGCTGCCCGACGGCCAGGTCGCGGTGATCATCGGCGACGTCACCGACAAGGGCGTGCCCGCCGCGATGGTGATGGCTGCCGCGCGAAGTCTCCTGCGCGCGTCCGGCCAGCGCGTCGTCTCGCCTGGTGAGGTGCTCGAGCGCGTCAACGACCTCCTCTGCCCCGACATCCCGGAGAAGATGTTCGTGACGTGCCTCTACCTCGTCGTCGACCCGAGCGACGGGGCACGTGCGCTACGCGAACGCGGGTCACAACCTGCCGTACGCACGCACGGCAGACGGGTCGATGGAGCTGCGCGCCAAGGGCATGCCGCTCGGCCTTCTTCCCGGTATGAGGTACGAGGAGCACGAGGCGACGATGAGCCCCGGAGACGGCCTGCTCCTCTACAGCGACGGCGTCACCGAGGCGCACGGTGCCGAGCGCGAGATGTTCGGCACTCCGCGCCTCGTCGAGCACGTCGCCGACCCCGCATCGGGTGACCTGATCGACGGTCTGCTCACACAGCTGCGACGCTTCACCGGCGACGACTGGGAGCAGGAGGACGACATCACGCTCGTCACCCTGACCCGCACGCTCGGCGAGCGGCGTCCAGAACGGCCGTGTCGCCGAGCTCGACGTCCGATTCACGCTGCCGAGCGAGACGGGCAACGAGCGCGAGGCGATGCAGCGCGTCCTCGCTGCCATCGCGCCTCTCGGGCTCGACGAACGACGTGTCGACCGGCTCGGCACCGCGGTGTCCGAGGCAGCGATGAATGCGATCGAGCACGGCAACCAGGGCCGCGCCGAGATCCCGGTCGAGGTCGAGGTGGTCACGGCAGACGGCGAGCTGATCGTGCGCATCTGCGACGTCGGCGAAGGCCCGCAGGCGACCGACGTCGAGTCGCCCGATATCGAGGCGAAGCTCGCCGGGCTGCAGAAGCCCCGCGGCTGGGGCCTCTTCCTGATCGAGAACATGGTCGACGAGATCCGCGTCATCGACGCGGACGGCCGGCACACGGTCGAGCTCGTCCTGCAGCTGGAAGGAGGTGGCGGTGATGGCAGCTATGGCGCTTGAGGCGACGGTGCGCACGGAAGACAGCGGTCCCGTGATCGAGCTCGCCGGCGACGTCGACGGGAGGGCCGAGGAGGCGCTCGGTGCCGCCTATACGGAGGCGGGCGAGGCGAGCGCGGTGATGCTCGACTTCCACGGCGTCACCTACATGAACTCGACCGGGATCGCGCTCATCGTCGGCCTCCTGGCGCGAGCCCGCACGAACGGCCAGACGTTGAGCGTCCGCGGCCTGACGCCGCATTACCGGGAGATCTTCGAGATCACCCGACTGTC
The DNA here is from genome assembly GCA_963792455.1 of uncultured Thermoleophilia bacterium. Taxonomy (GTDB): domain Bacteria; phylum Actinomycetota; class Thermoleophilia; order Gaiellales; family Gaiellaceae; genus Gaiella. Next base: position 31,574 of record CAWBWA010000009.1, on the reverse strand, counting down.
CGATTTCATGACGATCGTCGACGAAGAGGAGGGATCCGCATGACCGAAGCAACCCTGTCGCTCGGGGTGCGCCGGATCGAGGAATCCGCGTGCATTCTCGACATCGAAGGGGACATCACGGCCTTCTCCGAGGAGGCCCTGATGGACGCGTACACCGACGGAACGGGTGACGGCGTCAAGACCGTGATCCTGAACTTCACCGGGCTCGAATACATGAACTCCGGCGGGATCGGTCTGCTCGTGACCGTCCTCGTGCGGGCCAACCGCGCGAAGCAGAAGCTGCTCGCGTTCGGGCTCACGGAGCACTACCACGAGATCTTCGAGCTGACACGCCTCGACGAGGCGATCGGCATCTACGCGACCGAGGCCGACGCGCTCGCAGCGGCGGCCTGACCGAGGAGAGGGAACCATGAGCGAAGAACCGCGCGACACGGGGAACTGGGCGAAGCCCACGTCGACCCTCACGGTGACCGACGAGCGCGATGGCGCCCCGAACCTCGTCGAGGGAAAGCGGCTGCTGAGCCCCGTCCAGGGCTTCGGGAAGATGTGGCAGAAGACGTACAAGGTCTCACTCGACGGGATCGAGACGACGCCGCAGGCAGTGATCTCGGAGTGGCGGGACAATTTCCCCTCGTTCTGGCCCAAGGGCAACGACTTCTATCCGCCGCTGACGGGGCTCGAGCCCGGCGAGGTGGCGCTGATCAAGGCCGCCGGGCCGGGAGGGATGAAGTTCAAGACCGGCGTCATGGTCCTCTACTCCGACAACGAGTCGTTCACGCTGATGACGCCCGAAGGACACATGTTCGCCGGCTGGATCACGTTCAGCTCCCACGTGGAGGACGGGCGTCCTGTCGCGCAGACCCAGGTGCTGATGCGCGCACAGGACCCGATCAGCGAGATGGGGTTGACGATGGGCGGCCACCGGATGGAGAACAAGTTCTGGGAGCAGACGCTCGCGAACCTCGCCACGCATCTCGGCGTCGAGGATCCAGAGGTGACGACCACGGTCACGTGCGTCGACAAGAAGCGCCAGTGGTCGCAGGCGAAGAACGTGAAGCACTCGGTGGCGATCCGCTCGACGCTCCACATGCTCAAGCCCGGCAAGAAGACCACGGGCTGAGCCGCACTGGGTAACGTCGGCAGCGTGCACGATGCGATCGTCGTCGGTTCCGGGCCCAATGGCCTGGCGGCGGCGATCGTGCTCGCGCGTGCGGGTCGCTCGGTGCTCGTGCTGGAGGGGCGCGACACGATCGGCGGTGGGCTACGCACCGAGGAGCTGACGCTCCCCGGTTTCCGGCACGACACGTGCTCGGCGATCCACCCGCTCGGGGTCGCATCGCCGTTCATGCGCTCGGTGCCGCTCGGTGAGCACGGTGTCGAGTGGATTCAGCCGCCGGCGCCGCTCGCGCACCCGCTCGACGGTGGCACGGCGGTCGTCCTCGAGCGCTCGCTTGCTGCCACCGGCGCGGGACTGGGCGAGGACGCCGACGCGTGGCAGCGTCTGTTCGAGCCGCTCGTGGATGCGTCTGACGACCTCGTCGCGGGTGCGCTCGCTGGCCCACGGCCTCCCCGGCACCCGATTCACATGGCGCGCTTCGGCCGGAGCGCGCTCCGCTCTGCCTCCGGGCTCGCCCGCTCGCGGTTCCACGGCGAACGGGCACGCGCGCTCTTCGCGGGGAACGCTGCGCACGCAATGCTGCCGCTCGAGGCGACCGCCACTGCGTCGTTCGGGCTGATCCTCGCGATGCTCGGCCACTCGGTCGGCTGGCCGCTCCCCCGCGGCGGCTCCCAGGCGATCGCCGACGCGCTGGCCTCGTACCTCCGCTCGCTCGGCGGCGAGATAGAGACGGGGCACCCGGTCGCGTCGCTCGGCGAGGTGCGGGCAGGCGCCGGGCTCGTGCTGCTCGACGTCACGCCGCGCCAGTTCCTGGCGCTCGCGGGCGACGAGGCGCCGGCCCGCTACCGGCGGGCGCTGCAGAAGTACCGCTACGGGCCTGGCGTCGTGAAGGTCGACTACGCGCTCTCCGGGCCGGTGCCGTGGGCCGCGAGGGACTGTGCGCGGGCAGCCACGGTGCACGTCGGAGGCACGCTCGACGAGATCGCCGCGGCCGAGGCCGACGTCGCCGCTGGACGCATCCCCGCACGCCCCTACGTGCTCGTCGCCCAGCAGAGCCTCTTCGATGCCGCCAGGGCACCCACGGGGAGCCACACGCTGTGGGCCTATACGCACGTCCCGAACGGGTCGACCCGGACCGACGAGGCGGTCGCGGCGATCGAGGCCCAGCTCGAGCGGTTCGCCCCCGGGTTCCGGGATCTCGTCCTCGCGCGCAGCGTGCTCGACCCGGCGGCCCTGGAGTCTCGCAACCCGAACTACGTGGGCGGCGACATCGCGGGCGGCAGCGCCGACCTGCGACAGCTCTTCGCCCGCCCCGTGGCCCGTCCGAATCCGTACAGGACGCCGCTCGACGGCGTCTACCTCTGCTCGTCGTCGACACCACCCGGCGGCGGCGTGCACGGAATGTGCGGCTATCACGCTGCCCGCGCCGCGCTTCGCAGGTAGCGCGCACCGGATATCCTCGAGGAATGGAGATCCGTCACGCCAACCCGTCCGACTACGGTCGCGTGATCCAGCACGTCAACGCCTGGTGGGGCGGGCGCGAGATGGCGCCGATGTTGCCGAAGCTCTTCTTCCTCCACTTCGAGGGCACGAGCTTCGTCGCCGAGGACGACGAGGGCAGGCTGATCGGGTTCCTGATCGGGTTCCTGTCGCAGACCGACCCGGAGGAGGCGTACATCCACTTCGTCGGCGTCGCCCCTGAGCACCGCGGGTCGGGGATCGGGCGGGACCTCTACGAGCATTTCTTCGCCGCCGTCGCAGAGCAAGGCCGGTCACGTGTCCGCTGTGTGACCTCGCCGACGAACGAGGGCTCGGTGGCATTCCACGAGACGCTCGGCTTCACGGCCGAGCGCGTGGCCTCGGACTACGACGGCCCCGGCGAGGACCGCGTGCTCTTCGTCAAGCAACTCGGCTGAGCACCGGCCTCACACGGTCTTCACAGCCCCTCGGCTAGTTTCAGGCGGGTGCCGGACCTCTTTCTCCCGAGCTCGAGGCCCGCGCGTCGGCGCGGTAGAGCACCGCTGGTTGCCGGCGTGCTCGTCCTGGTGCTCGTGCTCGGAGCGGCCGTCCTCGGTGGCATCGCGCTGTCGGAGCGCGGCACGATCCCCGTCGGAACGACGATCGCCGGCGTCGACGTCGGCGGGATGACGCGCGACGAGGCCGCGGCCGCGGTCCTGCCCGTGGCGCAGGCCCGCGTTGCCCGCTCGATCCGCCTGATCGGCCCGCGAGGCGAAGCGCGTGTCAGCGGACGCGCGCTCGGGGCGCGGCCGCTCCTCGATCCCGCGCTCGACACGGCGCTCGCTGCAGGGGCCGGCGAGCGGTTGCTGCGGCACGCCGGCATCGGCGCGGCCGAGGCGATCACGGTCGTCTACCGGCTCGGGCCGGTGCGCGCCGCGGAGCTCGCGAACCGCCTCGACCGGAGATTCGGCGAGCAGCCGCGGAATGCCGGGCTCGTCGTCGACGGGAATGTCGTCTCGGTGTCCGCGCCGGCGCCGGGAGCGCTCGTCGACCGCGGCGCGCTGCGGCAGGGCCTCCGCACTCTGCCGTCCGAGCTCGGGATCCCGCTCGGCCGTCGGCTCCCCGTCGTCGGCATCGCCGAGGCGCGGATCGCGCAGCGGACGGCGACCCGGCTCCTCGACGGGCCACGCGAGGTTCGGTTCCGTGACGCCTCGGCCGTGCTCTCGGCCGGGGCGCTCGGCGACCTGGTCACGGCGAAGGCCATCGCGGGTCGCCTCCAGGTCGGTCTCGATCCCGCGGGCCTCCGTGCAGCGCTCCTGCCGCGGCTCGGCCGCTTCGAGCGGGAGCCGGAGGCGGCGCGGCTCGTGATCGAAGGCAATCGTGTGCGCGTCGCCCCGGCCGTCCCCGGGCGTAGGCTCGACGGCGAGCGGATCGCGATCTCCCTCGTCACGAACCTCGCGGCGCAGGCCCATCGGGCCCGATTCGTCGTTGCCACGCCGAAGCTGACGACCGAGGCCGTGAAGAGGCTCCGGATCACCGAGCTCGTGTCGGAGTTCACGACGGACTACCCGTGCTGCCCGCCGCGGGTGACGAACATCAAGCGTGCCGCCGAGCTCCTCGACGGAACGATCGTTCGTCCTGGCGAGCGGTTCTCGCTCAACGACGCTCTCGGCAAGCGCACCGAGGCGAAGGGGTTCGTCTCCGCCCCGCAGATCTTCAACGGGCGCTTCGAGGATTCCGTCGGCGGCGGCATCAGCCAGGTCGCGACGACGCTCTTCAACGCGGCGTTCTTCTCGGGGATCAAGCTGGTGGCCCACCAGGCGCACCAGTTCTACATCTCCCGGTATCCGATGGGACGCGAGGCGACCGTCTCGTGGGGTGGGCCGGAGCTGATCTTCCGCAACGACTGGCCGGCCGCGATCCTGATGAAGCTCGCTGCCGGCGACAGCGGGATCACGGTCAGGTTCTACTCCTCGAAGCTCGGGCGCCGGGTGACGACGACGACCGGAAAGCCCTACGCTCCGACGCCACCGAAGACGATCACCGTGACCAATGCGGCGCTGCCTGCCGGGGCTCGTGACGTCGTGCAGGAGGCGGGGGAGGGCGGCTTCACGGTCGACTACACGCGGCAGGTGTTCCGTGGCAGCAAGCGGATCCGCAACGAGCGCTACACGGTGGAGTACGACGCCGTGGACGAGGTCGTCGAGGTCGGCCCGCCTCAGTCGTAGAGCGGCTCGAGGGCGGGCCGACGGGCGTGGTCGTAGACGACCCGCGACTCGACGTGGCCGACCTCGGGCCGCACGGTGAGGCGGTCGAGGACGAAGTCGCGCAACGCATCGGTGTCCGCGACGCCGATGTGGAGCAGGAAGTCGTCGGCCCCGGTGACGTGGAAGAGCTCGATCACCTCCGGCATCGCAAAGGCCGCGTCGCGGAACGAGTCGACGTAGGCGCGTGAGTGGGGGCGGATCCGGACGGCCACGATCGCCTCGAGCCCGCGGCCGAGCGCGTCACGGTCGACGTCGGCATGGAAGCCGCGCAGGACGCCGCGGGCGCGGAGGGCGCGCACGCGCTCGAGGCACGTGGAGGGCGCGAGACCCACGCGCTCGGCGAGGTCCTTGTTCGAGATCCGTGCATCCTCCTGCAGCGCGGCGACGAGGGCCCGGTCGGTTCGGTCGAGTCGCTCTTTCGGCACTGATTCCGAAGATAATGCGGCAGGCATTGAATGTCAACGAACGAACAGCAACGATTGTGACATGGAAGTGGACTCCATCGCCGTCCATGCCGGCCGCCATGACCTCCTCGCGCTCGGCGTGCACGCCCCACCGATCGATCTCTCCAGCACCTACCCCGTGCCCGACCTCGACGAGGGCGTCGCCGCGCTCGACGCGCTGGCGGCGGGCGCGGCCGAGGCGGGGAACCCCGTCTACGCGCGTCTCTTCAACCCGACGGTGCGGCGCCTGGAGCAGGGGCTCGCCGAGCTCGAGGGCACGGCGGACTGCGTCGCCTTCGCCTCCGGCATGGCGGCGCTGACGGCCTGCCTGCTGGCCGCGTGCAGCGAGCGCCGTCACGTCGTCGCCCTGAGGCCACTGTACGGCGGCAGCGACCACCTGCTCGCCTGCGGGTTGCTCGGGATCGACGTCACCTGGACGGACGCCGACGGGATCGCTGCGGCGATCCGGCCCGAGACGGGCCTCGTCCTGCTCGAGACGCCGCAGAACCCGACCCTCGGCCAGGTCGACATCGCCGCCGCCGTCGCGGCCGCAGGTGACGTGCCCGTGCTCGTCGACAACACCTTCGCCACCCCGATCCTGCAGAACCCGGCCCGGCACGGCGCCGCGCTGACGCTGCACAGCGCGACGAAGTTCCTCGGAGGCCACGGCGACGTCGTCGCCGGGGCGGTCGCGTGCGACGCGGACTGGGCCGGTCGGCTGCGGCAGGTCAGGATCCTCACGGGGGCGCTGCTCCACCCCCTGGCCGCATATCTGCTCCACCGGAGCCTGCCGACGCTGCCCTTCCGTGTGCGCGCCGCGCAGGAGCGGGCGCAGGCGCTCGCCGGCCTGCTCGCCGGCCATCCGGCCGTCGAGCGCGTGCTCTACCCCGAGGCGGACGGCGTCCAGTTGCGAGGGCCCGGCGCCGTGCTCGCGTTCGAGGTCGCCGGGGGCAGGGAGTCCGCCGCGATCGTGATGGAGTCCGTACGGCTCGTCACGCCCGCCGTCAGCCTGGGCTCGACCGACTCGCTGATCCAGCATCCTGCCGGGCTCACGCACCGGCTCGTCGACGCGGCCGCGAGGGAGTCGTCGGGCGTCACGGACGGCCTGCTCCGCCTCAGCGTCGGCCTCGAGGACGTCCACGACCTGTGGCTCGATCTTTCGGGCGCGCTCGACCGCGTGCCGCTCCCGGCGCTTGCCGGCGTGCGCTGAGCTCGCTTCGGATCTGTTGTCCGTTCGGACGACATGACGTCCGATCCGTCACGTACCATCGACTCATGGCAAAGGTGATCGTCCAGCACGTCTGCTCCGAATGCGGCACGACAACGGGCCGCTGGCTCGGCAGGTGCCCGGGCTGCGGCGCGTTCGGCTCTCTCGTCGAGGAGCTGTCCGGCCGTGAGGCGCCCGCTCAGGGCCGCAACGGCGTCGCGCGGGCTCCGGCCAGGCTGGCCGATGTCCGCTCGGAAGAGGCGGCCCGGATCGGCACCGGCGTGCCGGAGCTCGACCGCGTCCTCGGCGGCGGGATCGTGCCCGCGTCGCTCGTGCTCGTCGGAGGCGAGCCGGGGGTCGGCAAGTCGACGCTGCTGCTCGCTGCCCTCGGCAACATCTCGCGCGCCGGTCGGCGGGCGCTGCTCGTCACGGGTGAGGAGTCCGTGGCGCAGGTCAAGCTCCGGGCCGATCGGCTCGGCGGTGCCGAGCAGGTCGAGATCCTGGCCGAGACCGAGCTCGACTCCGTCTGCGCGACGCTGGAGCAGGAGCGTCCCGACGTGTGCGTGATCGACTCGGTGCAGACGCTCTACTCGGCCGAGCTCGGCTCGGCGCCCGGCTCGGTGGCCCAGGTGCGCGAGGCCGCGGGCCGCCTGCTGCGGGTCTCCAAGGAGCAGGGGGTGGCGACGATCCTGGTCGGGCATGTGACCAAGGACGGGTCGGTGGCCGGCCCGCGGGTGCTCGAGCACCTCGTCGACTGCGTCCTCCAGTTCGAGGGCGATCGCTATCACGCACACCGAATCCTACGGGCGGCGAAGAACCGATTCGGGTCGACGAACGAGCTGGGGGTCTTCGAGATGACGAGCGCCGGCCTCGTCGGTGTCCCGGACCCGTCCGAGCTCTTCGGCCGGACGCACAGCGGCGAGGTTGGCGCTGCTGTCGCGTGTGCGCTCGAAGGTACGCGGCCGATCCTGCTCGAGATCCAGTCGCTCGTCTCCCGCACCGACCTCGCCATGCCGCGCCGCGTGGCGACGGGTGTCGACCCGAAGCGGCTCGCGATGATCGTCGCCGTGCTCTCGCGCCATGCGGGAATCGCGCTCGGCGCCGCGGACGTCTTCGTGAACGTCGCCGGCGGTGTGCGAATCGACGAGCCGGGCGCCGATCTGGCCGTGGCGCTCGCTATTGCGTCGGCCGCCCGCGGGGTTCCGGTTCGGGACGGCGTGGCGGTGTTCGGCGAGATCGGCCTGACGGGTCGCCTTCGGCCTGCCGCGCAGGCCGAGCGCCGGCTCGAGGAGTGCGCGAAGCTCGGTCTCCGGACGGTGATCGCTCCGGACGGAACCACGAGTCGCGGCGGCCCCCCGGTCACGCGGGCGGAGACCCTGCGCCAGGCGATTGCGGCGGGCCTCGACACGGCGGGCGCCCGGCCTGCAGCCGACTTCGACGATGCCGTGGCCGAGGTCGCGTAGCGGGTGGAGGCCCGGCCTGCCGGGAGCCCGGAGGGCGGCGACACGATGCCGGTGAGCGGTCGGAGGCAGGCCCAAATTCGCCTCGAACGGACCGCGAATCTCAGCTAGAATGACGTTCCCTCGCCGGCAGCGTCACAGCGCCGGCGGTTTTCGTGAAATGGGCGGATAACGGGAGGGCTAGCTTGTTCGACGTCGGCGACAATGTGGTGTATCCGCACCACGGGGCAGGCACGGTCGTGAGCAAGGAATCGCGCGTCGTCCTCGGGCAGGAGCGCGAGTACCTGACCATCAAGATCCTGCACAACGACATGACCGTCAATGTGCCCACGGAGAACGCCGAGAAGGTCGGTCTTCGCTGGGTGATCGGGCTCGACGCGGTGGAGATCGTCGTCAAGGCGCTCTCCGGCGAGTCGACGGAGATGCCGAAGAACTGGAATCGGCGCTTCAAGCACAACCGCGACAAGATGAAGACCGGGGACATCCTCGAGCTGGCCGAGGTCGTGCGCAACCTCGCGCTCCGCGACCACGAGAAGGGTCTCTCGACGGGCGAGAAGCAGATGTACGTCAAGGCGAAGAAGATCCTCGCCTCCGAGTTCATGTACGCAAAGGACATGAACGAGGACGAGGCTGCCGCCTGGCTCGACGAGGTGCTCGCCAATCCAGCGGGTGGCAAGCGGAAGGTCAAGCCGAAGGCGAAGGTCGCTGCCGCAAGCGCGTGACCTGGCACCGCCACGGCGGTGCTCGTGCGGGGGCCACGGCGGAGGTGAGCGCCGTGGCCGGTGACGGGAACGACAGCACCACCTGGGCGATCCTCGTCGCCGCAGGATCCGGTGAGCGGCTGGGCGCCGACCGGCCAAAGGCCTTCGTCGCGCTCGGCGGACGCGTGCTTCTCGCCGAGAGCCTGGAGCGGCTCGATGCGAGCGAGTGGATCGACGCCGTCGTCGTCGCCGTCCCGGCCGACTGGGAGGAGGCGGCGATCGTCCTGGCCGAGGAGCTCGTCGCCTCGAAGGTCGCCGCGGTCGTCACCGGTGGGGCGACGCGAGGCGACTCGGTGCGCGCTGCGCTCGCCGAGATCCCCGACGACGCCCTCGTCGTGATCGTGCACGACGCGGCTCGGCCGCTCGTCGACGACGGCGTCGATCGAGCGCGTGCTCGCGCCGCTCGCCGAGGGCTACGACGGCGTCGTGCCGGGGCTGCCGCTCGCCGACACCGTCAAGCGGGTCGAGGGAGGCGTCGTCGCGGCGACGGTCGACCGGTCCGCGCTCGTCACCGTGCAGACGCCGCAGGCGTTCACCGCCACTGCCCTCCGGGCGGCGTACCGCGGTGACGGCCTCGCTCGACGCGACCGACTGCGCCTCGCTCGTCGAGGCGCGTGGAGGCCGTATCCGCGTCGTCGACGGCGACCTCCGCCTGCTGAAGATCACGACCGCGGCCGACCTCGCGCTCGTCGAATCATGGCTCTGAAAGCCGTCTTCTTCGACGTCGGCGAGACCCTGGTCGACGAGGAGCGCTGGTGGAGAGTGCTCGCCGAGCGGGCGGGCCTGCAGCCGCACGTGATCTGGGCGGCACTCGGGGTCACGATCGACCGTGGCGAGGAGCACAACGAGCTCTGGAGCCACCTCGGGATCGAGCGGCCCGACGACTGGTGGCATCGGCTTCCGTACGACCTCGACGACCTCTACCCGGATGCGATCGCGTGCCTCGAAGGCGTTCGGGCGCTCGGGCTGCGCGTCGGGATCGTCGGCAACCAGACCGCCGCGCTCGAGCAGTGGGCGCGCGACGCGGCGCTGCCAGCGGACGTGATCTCGTCCTCGGACAGCCTCGGCGTTCGCAAGCCGGACCTCCGTTTCTTCCAGCGCATCGTCGAGCTCGCCGGCTGCCTGCCGGGCGAGGTCGCCTACGTCGGCGACCGGGTCGACAACGACGTGCTCCCTGCCGCCAACGCTGGTCTCGTGGCGGTTCACGTTCGTCGCGGCCCGTGGGGGCGTCTGCAGCGGACGCCCCCCGAGGCGACCCTCGGCCTCGACGACCTCGCCGCGGTGCCGCAGGCGCTAGCCTCGCTCCTGTGAGCGACCTCCGCATCGGCCTCGGCGTCGACGCCCACGCCTTCGAGGCGGGCGTGCCGCTCGTGCTCGGCGGGGTTGCGATCGATCATCCTCGTGGCCTCGCCGGGCATTCCGACGGCGACGTGGTCGCCCACGCGCTCACCGATGCCCTGCTCGGCGCGGCAGGTCTCGCGGACATCGGGGCGCTCTTCCCGTCCGACGACGAGCGCTACCGTGGAGCGGACTCGCTGGCGCTGCTCGGCGAGGCGTACCGCCAGGTGCGGGAGGCCGGCTACGAGCTCGTCAACGCCGACTGCATCCTGATCGGCCAGGAGCCGCGCATCGCGCCGTATCGCGCTGCGATGGCGCGCTCGGCTCGCGGCGGTGCTCGGGGTGGGCGCGGACAGGGTCGGCGTGCGTGCGACGACGACTGACTTCCTCGGCTTCACCGGCCGGGGCGAGGGGCTCGCGGCGCAGGCCGTGGCGCTGCTCGAGCGCACATTCGTCTGACCGAACGTGCGTCGCCGTGCCGGGGCGCGTGCCGCACGGCACGGGGGAGCGGAGGTTGAAGGCACAACCGCCCGGAGCATGTCGCGCGGCACTACGTCCCTACCCCTTGCGGCCGGCAGCGTGAAGCTCACGCGCGCCCCGCCGCCGGGGTGGTTCTCGGCCCAGATCCGGCCGCCCTGTGCCTCGACGAGGCCGCGGGCGATCGCGAGGCCGAGGCCGGCGCCGCGTTGCGAGCGGGCCGGGTCGCTGCGCCAGAAGCGGTCGAACATCCGCCGCTCCGCCTCCTCGCCGAGGCCCTCACCGGTGTCCTCCACGGTCACGCGGACCGCGTCGACGTCGGGCTCGACGCGCACCGCGACCGCCCCGTCGGAGGGTGTGTGCCGCAGGGCGTTCGTGAGCAGGTTGAGCAGCACGCGCTCGACCTTGTCGGGGGCGAACAACGCGATTGCGGCGGGGCTCACGTCGGCATCGAGCGAGATGTGGCGCTGCGCCGCCTCGGCGCTCACGCCGCGGAGGCACACGGAGACGACATCGTCCAGAGCCGCCGCGTGGAGCTCGAGGGTGAGGGCGCCGGCGTCGATGCGGGCGAGCTCGAACAAATCGTCGACGAGCAGCGTCAGCCCGCGCACCTGGTCGCCGAGTGCGGGCAGGTAGTCCTCGGGCTCGGCCAGCCCGTCCTCGAGCGCCTCGAGCATCGCCTGCATGTTTGCGAGCGGCGTCCGCAGGTCGTGGCTCGCCCAGGCGACGAGCTCGCGGCGGGCGTCGAAGAGCTGCTCCAGGTTCGCGGCCATCTCGTTGAACGACTCCGCCAGGTCCGCGACCTCGGCCGGCCCCGACTCGGGTGCCCGCACGGTCAGGTCGCCGTGCGAGAGGGCGACCGCGGCGTCCCGGACGTTGTCGATCGAGCCCGCGATCGAGCGCGCAAGGAAGAGGCCGCCGATCATCGCGACCGTCGCCGAGGCGGCGATCATGGCGAGGATCTTCACGTCGTCTCCCATGTGGAACATGACCCAGCCGGAGAGGAGCACCACCGACAGGGGCAGGCAGACGGCCAGTGCGGCAAGCCCCGTGAGCTGGAGACGCACGGTCGGCAGCGCTCTCAGGCCCAGGGCGAGGATCAACCCGACGCCGAGCGTGATCAGTGCGACGACGACGGCTCCCCAGATCATCGGCTCACGGCACCAGGCGGTATCCGACGCCCCAGACCGTCTGCAGGTGGAGTGGCTCCGAGGGCTCGGTCTCGATCTTCTCGCGCAGGCGGCGCACGTGCACCGTGACGGTGCCCGTGTCGAGCGCCGCCTCGTAGCCCCAGACGCGGCTCATCAGCTGGTCGCGCCCGAACACGCGCCGCGGGTTGCCGGCGAGGAAGGCGAGCAGGTCGAACTCCTTGGCCGTCAGGCGCAGCTCCTGCCCGGCCTTGTGCACCTCACGCGTCTGCGTGTCGATCTCGATGTCGCCGAACGAGAATCGGGCTGTCGCCTCCGAGGTCGGCGCCGCCCGCCGCAATACGGTGCGCACCCGCGCGGCGAGCTCGCGGGGCGAAAACGGCTTCGTCACGTAGTCGTCGGCCCCGAGCTCGAGCCCGACGATACGGTCGGCCTCCTCTCCGCGTGCGGTGAGGAGGATCACGGGGAGCTCCGAGCGCGAGCGGATCCAGCGGCAGAGCTCGAGCCCGTCGGTGCCCGGCAGCATCACGTCGAGCACGACCAGGTCGGGCGTCTGCCGCTCGAGGAGCTCGCGCGCGCGGTCGCCGTGGTCGGCCTCGAGGGTCGTGTGGCCCTCCTGCTCGAGGTAGCGCACGACGACCTCACGCACGATCGGCTCGTCGTCGACGATGAGAACCGTTGCCATGGTGCTCATTGTGACGGCCGTTGTCTTACGGGGAGATGAATTCAGCACCTGTTCACCGAAGCGTGACGAGCACGTAAGACCCGTTTCCTACCGTCGGAGGAGTCCACCGACGACAAGGAGAGATCGATGAAGAAGGTTCTGGTTCTGGCAGCGGTCATCGCGACGGCTGCGATCGCATCCGCGCTGCCTGCGCTTGCGGCCGACGGCCCCGTGAAGACGTACTCGCAGGATGTGACGCTCGGCTTCTACAGGGGCCAGGTCGTCTCGTACCTCGACTTCGGGCCCGTCAAGCTGAAGTCTGGCAACAGGGTCGCACCGATCTGGGCGTTCACGAACGGTGACGAGGGGCAGCGCAACGTCGTCGACACCGTTCCGGGGCGGAAGGACTACACGCCACTCTGGGCGGTGCGGACGGTGACCTGGAAGGCCGGTGCGAGCGTGCGCGTTCTGCGCTCGGCTGCTGCCCTCCGGGCTGCGGCGACCGCGGGCGAGGTGACGATCGCGGCCCAGCCGATCGTCGTCAACTGCCCGGTTCTCTAGCGGGGTAGCGCCACAACTCCCTCCTCGACGACGACGAGGCCGTCTCGCGCCAGCGAGCGGACGGCCTCGTCGTCGAGATCCCCGATCGTTTGCGCGGATTCGGCCACCGCGCGGAGGGTCGTGGCCCGCCGCTGGCGAAACGAGCCCTCGAACGTGCCTTGCTTCCGCGCCGGCTCGTCTCTCGTGCCGCGCGACGGGCAGGTTCCCGCCAGCGGGCAGGCATCGCAGCGCGGGATCCGGGCGAGGCACATCGTGGCGCCGAGATCCATCAGGGCCTGAGCGGCGGCACCCGTGAAGCGATGCGCGGTACGCCGCTCGACCCGGTCGACGTTGACGTCGTGGGGGAGGACGTCCTCGCCGAAGGCGAAGTTCCGGATCGCAGCAGCGGTGTAGGGGCCGACACCGGGAAGACGCGTCAGGTCGTCGGGCCAGCCGTCACGAGCGATCACCGCTGCCGCGCGATGCAGCGCGAGCGCGCGCCGGTTGTAGCCGAGCCCTTGCCAGGCGCGGATCACGTCCCCGGCCGAGGCGCCGGCGAGAGCGGGTGCCGTCGGCCAGCGCTCGAGCCAGTCGAGGTACCGCGGGATGACCCGGTCGACCTGCGTCTGCTGCAGCATCACCTCGCTGACGAGGATCGCGTACGGATCGCGGGTGTCGCGCCAGGGGAGATCACGGCCGGACTGCGCGTACCAGGAGAGGAGCAGTGCTTCCACACGAGCAGCGTAGAGACGCTCGCCGTCCCTGCGCGGCGGCCCCGAGCCGGCGGGGTCGAGCCCGCCGGCTCGGGAGCACCGCGGTCGCCTAGATCGGGCGAACGGCGAACCAGCCGTCGACGTTGTCACAGAGGACGACGCCCTTGGGGTCGTCGTGGTAGGTGTAGGCGGGCAGCCCGTTCACGGTGAGCTGGCGCTTCGAGCCCCGCTTGATCGTCCCGAAGGTCGCCATCACTCCCTTGACGTGCTTCTGCACCGTGCCCGTGACGTAGACCGGGGGCCAGACGACGGCGCACTGGCCGGTGCACTTGATCTTGCCGCCGGCCTTCTTCTCCACGTTCCAGTAGTAGAGGCCGAATTTCGACGGCGTCGCGAGGACCTTGCCGAGGTTGTCGGTCTTGATCACGATCGCGGGCTTGGTGCCCGACACCATCTGCGGGCCGGTGGCGGTTTGTGCTGCGGCGATCGTCGGTACGAGCGCGACGGCCGCGAAGGCGAACAGAAGGACGATGCGTTTCATGAGTGGTTACTCCTTGTCTCGATGTCCTGGTGCGGCAAGGATCGCTGCTCGTCGTGGCCTGGTGCCGGAAACTCGAGCAGGTTTAAGGGACTTTTCAGGGGTCGAGTCGAGGCCGGGGCGAAGAGCCCGGACGACAGGCTGAAGCCTGTCGCCGCGGCCGTGTGCGACAGTTGGCGGATGCTGCTCTACAACTCCGCCGTCTCCGGCAATTGCTACAAGGTGCGCCTGCTGGCAGCGCAGCTCGGCCTCCCGCTCGAGCTCCACGAGCTCAGCGTCGTCGACCGCTCGAACCGCGCCGAGGTGATCGGCCATCTCAACCCGGCGCGACGGGTGCCGACGCTCGTGCTCGACGACGGCCGCCCGCTCGCGGAGTCGAACGCGATCCTCTGGTACCTCGGCGACGGGACGGCGTACGTCCCCGACGACCGCTACGAGCGCGCCCAGGTGCTGCAGTGGCAGTTCTTCGAGCAGTACCAGCACGAGCCCTCGATCGCGGTCGTCCGATTCCTGGTCGCCTACTCCGGCGAGGCCGAGAAGCACGCCGACCGGATCAGCGAGCAGACCGCGAGCGGCTACACGGCGCTCGACGCGATGGAGCGTCACCTCGACGGCCGCACGTTCCTCGTCGGCGAGCGCTACACGATCGCCGACATCTCGCTCTACGCCTACACCCACGTGGCCCACGAGGGCGGGTTCGACCTCGGGCCGTACCCGGCGATCCGGGGCTGGCTCGAGCGGGTGGCGGCCCAGCCGGGGCACGTCACGATCGACGCCTGACCCGGCGCTTCTAGCCGGGCGTGTTGATCATCGCCGGCGCGGCAGCCTCGAAGTACTCCCACAGGAGCGCGTCGAGCTCGGCGGGAAGCGCCTGCTCGTCGAGCGCCGCACGCATGTGGGCGAGCCAACGCTCGCTCGCCTCCGCATCGACCGGGAAGTGCGCGTGGCGCATGCGCAGCCGGGGATGGCCGCGCCGCTCCGAGTACGTGGTGGGGCCGCCCCAGTACTGCTCGAGGAAGAGCCGGAGGCGCTCTTCGGCGGGCGCGAGATCGCTTCCGGGGTACATCGGGCGCAGGACGGGATCGGTCTCGACCCGCCCGTAGAACGCCGCCACGAGGCGTTCGAAGAACGCGTGGCCGCCGAACGCCTCGAAGGCGGTGACTGACGGGTCGCCGGTGTCGCTCACCGCGCCATTCTGCCCGCCCTCAGGGGGCGAGCAGCCACAGCGGGTGTCGGATACGGTCAACGGCATGACCGTCCGCGTGCGCTTCGCCCCGAGCCCGACCGGGTCGCTCCATCTCGGCAATGCACTCAGCGCCGTCGCCAACCGCGGCTTCGCCGACGCGCACGGCGGGGCGCTCGTGCTGCGGATCGACGACACCGACCCCGAGCGCACCGTTCCCGGCGGCGAGGAGGCGATCCTCGCCGACCTCGGCTGGCTCGGGATCACGTGGCAGGAGGGGCCGATCCGGCAGAGCTCCCGCGCGGCCCGTCATGCCGAGGCCGCTGCGCTCACGCTCGACGCAGGAGCGGTGCGCGACGCGGACGGCTCGATCCGGCTCGCCGGCACCACGCTCGCGCGGGCCGACGGCACCGCGACGTACCAGCTCGCAACCGTCGTCGACGACCTCGATCTCGAGATCACGCACATCATTCGCGGCTCCGACCACCGGCCCAACGAGGAGGTACAGCAGCGCATCGCGCGGGCGCTCGGCAGCGAGCTGCCCGAGGTGATCCACCATGGGCTCCTGCTCGGTGAGGACGGCAAGAAGCTCTCCAAGCGCGCCGAGCACGCCTCGGTGGCGGATCTCCGGGAGGAGGGCATCCCGGCAGCGGCCGTGCGGGCGTACCTCGACGAGCTCGGCCTGCCGCGACACGACGTCAATCTCGACCTCTCTCGCATCCACCGACTCGCGATCGACGCGATCGCCGGCATGTCGGACAGCGACCTCACGGGTGCGGCCGGGGCGCCGCCCGAGCTCGCGCGTGCGCTCCGCGGCGCCCGCACGCTCGTCGAGGCGAGCCAGATCGCCCGGCAGATCCTCGAGCCGGCGGGTGTCGAGCTCGGGGAGGAGGCACGGCCGACCCTCGAGCGGTTCGTGGAGCTCCGTGCCCCGGTTCCCGAGCCCGTCGCGGAGGGGGACGCACGTGCCATCGTGCGCGAGCTCAAGGCGGTCGGCGGCAACCTGAAGCTGCTGCGGCTGGCGCTGACCGGCGCCGAGCGCGGCCCGGAGCTGTGGACCGTGGTCGCCGCGATCCCCCGTGACGAGGCGCTCCGACGTGTTGCCGCGGCTATAACACCGCGATGACCGTGCGCCTCTACGACACCGCGACGAGGTCGCTCGTCGACCTGCCCGAGCCGCCCGCGAAGGTCGGGATGTACGTCTGCGGGCCCACGGTGTACCAGCGGGCCCACATCGGCAACGCGGTCCCGTTCGTCATCTTCGGCTGGCTGCGGAACTGGCTGCGCGAGCGCGGCTACGACGTCACGTACGTCCACAACATCACGGACGTCAACGACAAGATCTACGAGGCCGCCCCCGGGGCGAGTGCCGTCCGCGCGCGCGAGGCCACGGCGTGGTACCTGGAGGACACGCGCTCGTTCGGGCTCGAGATGCCGGACGAGATGCCGCTCGCGACCGAGACGATCCCCGAGATCATCGCGCTGATCGCGGAGCTCGTCGACGCCGGGCACGCCTACGAGGCGGGTGGCGACGTCTACTTCCGGGTTGCGAGCTTCGCCGGCTACGGCGCCCTCTCCGGCCATCGGCTCGATCAGATCGAGGATCAGGAGCCGAGCCCGCTGAAGGAGGATCCGCGTGACTTCGCCCTCTGGAAGGCGACGAAGGACGGCGAGGACACGTCGTGGGATTCGCCCTGGGGCCCCGGCCGGCCGGGCTGGCACATCGAGTGCTCGGCGATGGCCGAGAAGACGCTCGGGCCCGAGTTCCTGATCCACGGCGGCGGCCTCGACCTCGTCTTCCCCCACCACGAGAACGAGCGCGCCCAGTCCCAGGCGGTCGGTCGCCCCTTCGCGAAGATCTGGATGCACAACGGCCTGCTCCGGTTCACCGGCGAGAAGATGTCGAAGTCGGTCGGCAACGTCGCCACGATCCAGGAGGTGATCGCGGAATGGGGGAAGGAGGCGGCGCTGCTCTTCCTGATGACGGGCCACTGGCGCAAGCCGCTCGAGTTCTCGCCACGGGCGATGACCGCCGCGAGCGTGCAGGTGGAGAGCCTCCGCAACGCGCTGCGCGGCGAGGCCCGCTCGACGGGCGACTGGAAGGAGCTGGGGGCGGTGCTCGACGACGACTTCAACACGCCCGCAGCGCTCGCCGTCTTCCACCGCTGGGCGCGGGAAGGCGCTCTCGACGAGCTGCGCCGCGGACTCGCCGTCTTCGGACTCGCCGGGCTCGGGGACGCCGTCGAGGCACCCGGCGGGGTGGTGGCGCTCGCGCAAGCGCGGACTGCGGCGCGCGCTGCCCGCGACTTCGCCGAATCCGACCGGTTGCGCGACGAGATCGCCGCGGCCGGTTGGGAGGTGCGCGACGTGGCCGACGGGTTCGAGCTCGTGCCGCTGCCGTGACCCGGGAGCTCGTCTACGGGCGCAACGCCGTTCGTGAGGCGTTGCGTGGCCGTCGCGAGGTGCTCGAGCTCTGGGTGTCCGAGCGGGCAGCGGCGTCGCTCGACTGGCTCGGGGAAGGCCCGCGGGCGCAGGTCGTCAAGGAGCGGGAGCTCACCGAGGCGGCAGGGAGCCCCGATCATCAGGGAGTCGTCGCCTGGGCGGCCCCGTACCCCTACGCGGACCCGTGGGAGCTCGCGACCCACGAGGCGCCGCTGCTCGCGTGCCTCGATCAGGTGACCGATCCGCGGAACCTCGGCGCGGTCGTGCGCTCGGCAGCAGGCGCCGGCGCAACGGGAGTGATCGTTCCTGCCCACGGGGCTGCCCAGGTGACGCCGGCCGTCTGCCGGTCGTCCGCGGGCACCGTGGAGCACCTGCCGGTTGCGGTGGTTCCGAATCTCGCCCGCTACCTGGCCGAGATCAAGCGCGACGACCTCTGGTCGTACGCCGCCACGGCAGACGCGACGCAGACGATGTGGCAGGCCGATCTCACGGGCGGCGTCGCACTCGTCTTCGGCGCGGAGGGCAAGGGCGTCCGGCCGCTCGTCCGCAAGACGTGCGACGCAGCGATCTCCATTCCCCTGGCGCCGGGCGTCGAATCGCTGAACGTCAGCGTCGCGGCAGCGGTGCTGCTCTACGAGGCGCGGCGCCAGCGGAGGTGACAGGCTCCGGCCTGTCTCCCGGGTTCCGGCTGCCGGCCCCTACGATGGGTTCCGTGCCGGAGCCGACCTTCTACCTCTTCGACGGCTACAACCTGCTCCATGCCGGGGGGCACGCCGACGTGCGCGAGCTCGTCGACGAGCTCGCGAGCTTCGTCGCGATGAGCGGTGCCCGCGGGGTGGTCGTGTTCGACGGGGTCGGTGAGGAGCTCGACGTCGGCCCGCTCTCGGTGCGCTACGCGCCCGACGCGGACACGCTGCTCGAGCGGCTCGCCGCCGACCACCGGCACACGGAGAGCGTGTGCCTCGTCTCCTCCGACCTGGCCGTCCGTGGCACGTCCGGCCAGGAGGTGCGCAAGGTCGCGTCGAGCACGTTCCTGCGCGAGCTCGTGAGCCCGACCCATGTCGAGGACGAGGCCTCACGACTGCGCGACCGCATCGACCCGGAGACCCGGGCGGCACTCGAACGGCTGCGCCGCGGGGAGTAGCGGGGGGTGCGGGGAGGTGCACCCGGACGACGAGCCCGGACGACAGGCTGAAGCCTGTCGCCGACCCGAACACTTGTTCTGATCACAGTGCAAGATTTGCAATGGGGTTGTAACGCGTGCAAGAAGGTGCTACGTTCTCCCTCAACTTCAGGGTGAGAGTTTGGTTCAACCCTGGATTGAATACCCTCGGAAACCGCCTAAACCAGGGAGAGTCGATGTCCGCCCGCACCGCCGTAGCCCCCAAGTCGCCCCAGAAGCTTCAACGTGAGCTTGAGGATCTGCAGCTCGTCCTCAAGGCGCGGAACGGGAGCCAGGCGGCCCTCGATCAGCTGATGCGCCGGTACCACGGTTTCGTGCGACTGAAGGCGAGCAGCTACTTCCTCGCAGGCGGCGACGCCGACGACCTGATCCAGGAGGGGATGATCGGGCTCTACAAGGCGATGCGCGACTTCCGGCACGACAAGGAGACCTCGTTCCGCTCCTTCGCCGAGCTCTGCGTGACGCGGCAGATCATCACGGCGATCAAGACGGCGACGCGGTTCAAGCACTCGCCGCTGAACACCTACGTCTCGTTCAGCCACACGCCCGCCGGCCAGGAGAACGACGGCGACTGCACCCTGGGCGACGCACTCCCCGGCCCGAGCACGAACGATCCCTCGAGTTGCGTGATCTCGACCGAGGAGCTGCAGAGCCTCGTCGGCTGTCTCGGCGCGACGCTGTCGTCGCTCGAGTCCGACGCTCTCCGCCTCTACCTGGACGGCAAGTCGTACGACACGATGGCCGTCGAGCTCGACTGCGACACGAAGACGATCGACAACGCCTTGCAGCGGGTGAAGCGCAAGATCGTGGCACACCAGGCGACGCGCGCGGTGCCGGCTTAGCGCGAGGTCTCACGCTCCCGGCGGTAGATACGATCCAACTCGTGACTGCGTACCGGGGCAATCGGTCGTCGGCGGCACGCGTGCTGCAGCTGGTGCTCGTGGCGCTGGCGGCGGTTGCGCTGGCCGGGTGCGGGAGCTCGTCGACGGACGGGGCCGCGACCGGTGCGGCGACCGTGACCGGGGAGACGTCCGCGGTCGTGCTCGCCTCGCCGGAGGAGGCGCAGGCGCTGATCGACTCCGGGGACGTGAAGCTGCTCGACGTGCGTACGCCCGAGGAGTTCGCGGCGGGCCACATCGCCGGCGCCGAGAACATCGACTTCTACGCCGCCGACTTCGCCGGTCAGCTCGACGCCCTCGACCAGGGCGAGCGGTACGTCGTCTACTGCCGCTCCGGGAACCGCAGTGGGCAGGCGACCGCGCTGATGGCGGGCAAGGGCTTCGGGAGCGTGACCGACGTCGACGGAGGCATCGTCGCCTGGGAGGCGGCCGGGCTGCCCACGCTCACCGCGGGCTGACCGCCGGCAACAGAACGAGCCGCCCGATGGGCGGCTCGCTCCCTGACTCCTCGCTCCTGCCGCTCAGAGGCCTAGGTGAAGACGATCTCGCCGCCGGCGGCCTTCTCGTAGAACTCGCCCACCGTGATCACGGCGGTCATCTGCGGCACGAAGTCGTCCTCGGAGAGGCCGAACATGTCGACGGTCGCCTTGCAGCCGTAGACGCCGGCGCCCGAGTCGGCGATCATCTCGACGAACTCCGGGACGGGCGGGATGTCGAGCTTCTCCATCTTCCGCGACATCATCTTCGTCGCCATCCAGGACATGCCTGGGATGGCACCGATGATCGTCGGGATGTGCATGCCGGGATTGCCGACGGTCGCCACCTTGATGCTTCCCTGCCGCTTCTTCGTGATCGCATCGAGCCCGAAGAAGGTGAAGAAGACGTTCGCCTCCATGCCCTCCATCCGGGCCCCGTTTGCCATGATCAGGCCGGGGTAGATGCCCTCCAGAGAGCCCTTGGAGATCACGATCGACACCTTCTCGATCGGCTTGGGCTTCTCCGTCGGCTCGGGAGCGACGAACTGCTCGAGGTCGTGGTCGGTCATCGTCGTCATCGTCGAACCTCCTAGATGCAGCCGTGGGGCTTGGGGATGCCGCCGATCTTGGCGGCGAGCTTGGCCGGGCCCTTTGGGAAGAGCACGTAGAGCTCCTTGATCTGAACGCCGGACGCCTTGCCGAGCGTGCGGATCGAGGGAGCCTCACCGGTCCTGAGGTACGTCTCGCGCATGTAGTTGACGACCAGCCAGTGGCGTGGCGTCAACTCGGCGATGCCTGCCTCCCGCGCGATCGTCGCCGCGACGTCCTCGTTCCACTGCTGCGGGTCGGTGAGGAAGCCTTCGGCGTCGACCTCGACGGTGGTTCCGGCAAGGGTCTCCATTGTCGTCATCGGATCTGCCTTTCGTCTAGACGGTTGTCGAGGCGGGCTGCTTCTTGCCCGTCATCTGCATCTGCGGGGAGATCCCCGGGATGTCGCGGCCGGGCAGCAGGACGTGCCAGTACATCCACTGGAACATCAGCTTGCCCATGTGGTTGAGCCTGGATTCCTGCAGCAGCGGCATCGGCCCGAGGGACGACGGGAAGCGGCCGGGGAGTGGCTCGGTCTCGTAGTTGAAGTCGATCAGCAGCGCCTTGCCGAAGCCGGTCTCGATGAAGCAGTTGGCGTGGCCGTCGTACGACTCGTCGAGCTGCTCGCCGGCGAGGAAGTGGCGGATGTTCTTCGTCAGCATCTCGCCTTCGAAGTGCGTCACGGAGCCCGCCTTGGAGGTGGGGACGTTGGTCGCGTCGCCGAGCGCGAACACGTTCGGCCGGGCGAGCGACTGCAGCGTGCGGGGGTTCGTAGGCACGAAGCCGAGCTCGTCGCCGAGCCCCGGTGAGCGATCGACGTACTCCGCTCCGGCGTGGACGGGAACCGTGACGAGCAGGTCGAAGGGGATCTCGCGCCCGTCGTACGAGACGAGGCGGCCACCGCTCCCGTCGACCTCGCCGGCGGCGAACTCGACCTCGAGGCCGATCTCCTTCTCCTCGAGCAGGTAGGTCAGGTGCTTCGAGGCGATTGGCTTCGTGAAGCAGCCGTCGAGCGGCGTCGCGAGGACGATCTCCGTCCGGTCGCGGATTCCCCGCTCGCGCAGGTACCAGTCTGCGAGGAACGCGAACTCGATCGGTGCCACGGGGCACTTGATCGGCATGTCGACGATGTTCACGACCAGCCGGCCGCTGTCGAACCGGTTCAGCGCCTCGCCGAGTGCCTCGGCGCCCTCCGGCGTGTAGAAGGTGAAGACGCGCTCCATCCAGCCGGGGCCTGTGAGCCCTTCGGTCTCCTCGGGGGCGAGGCGGGTTCCGGTGGCGACGATCAGCACGTCG
Source organism: uncultured Thermoleophilia bacterium (assembly GCA_963792455.1). GTDB lineage: Bacteria > Actinomycetota > Thermoleophilia > Gaiellales > Gaiellaceae > Gaiella. The sequence continues at coordinate 9,376 of CAWBWA010000009.1, read as the reverse complement.
TACGGGAGCACGGTGCCGTCGGCGAGGTGCACGCGGTCGTCGTCGAGCGCGACGTGGTCGATCTCCGTCTCGTGGAAGGCGATGCCCTTGTGGAGCTGGCGGTGCCGGGGTCGCACGATCTCCTCGGGCTTCGCGAGCCCGAACGGGACGAAGAGGAGCCCGGGCTGGTAGACGTGCCGGTCGTCCTTGTCGACGACGGCAATCTCCAGCTCACCCTGGTCGTAGAGCTTGCGGAGGCGGTTCGCCATCAGCGTGCCGCCGGTGCCGCCGCCCAGGATCACGATCTTCTTCGCCATCGCTCAGCACCTCCTGTGCCTTGCCCTTGCCTTTCGTCGTTCCAGTATGCGTTCCGGGCGGGGGTGGCCGCATCGGGTAGACGGCGCAACGACCATCCGTAACAACTACGTACGTTATACAAGCGTAGAGTTGTGTATACTGCATAGTGGAATCGACCCAGGAGGATCGTGATGCACGCAGGAAAGGTGAGCCAATGACCACGCAGCCGCTCTCGGCGCTGCCCCATCCGCTGCCGGACGCGCTCGTCGAGCTCGTCGCCAGGCGCTTTCGCGTCATCGGCGAGCCGATGCGCATCCGGCTGCTCGACCATCTGCGCGCCGGTGAGGCGACCGTGCAGGAGCTGACGGAGGGCGTCGGTGCGTCGCAGCAGAACGTCTCGAAGCACCTCGGCGTCCTCCACGACGCCGGCATCGTGGCCCGGCGCAAGGACGGGACGCAGGTCTTCTACCGCGTCGTCGACGACGGCGTGTTCGAGCTCTGCGAGACGGTCTGCGGCAGCGTCCAGCGCCAGGTCGCCGAGCTGAACGCGATCCTCGAGGGGGCAGGACGATGACCTGGTCCTCGTGGCCGCTCGAGCGGGTGCTCTTTGCGATGGCCGGTACGGTCACGATCGCGAGCGTCGCGCTGGCGGTTCTCGTCTCGCCCTGGTTTCTGCTGTTGACGGCCTTCGTCGGCCTCAGTCAGTGGCTCTACGTGTCGGTGGGATGGTGCCCCGCCTCGCTCGTCGTCGAACGCCTCTTCCACGTGAAGCGGGGGTGCCTCCGATGACGACCGTGGGCCCGATGGGACGCCTCGGCGCCTGGACCGCCGGCCACTTCCGCGCCGTTCTCGTGGCGTGGATCGTGCTCGCCGTCGGCCTCGGCGTGCTCGCCCCCCGGGTGGAGCACGCCCTCTCCGGCGCCGGCTGGGAAGCCTCCGGCTCACAGTCGGTGCAGGCGCGCGAGCTGATCGACCAGAACTTCGGTGGCCAGTCGAGCGCCGCGCTGATGGTCGTCGTCCACTCGCCCTCGGCGACGGTCGGGCGACCCGGACGTTCACGGCCACCGTGGACAAGGTGGCGGTGATCCTGAAGGAGGATTCCCGGGTCGCCTCGGTCGCCCTCCCGACGGCAGGCTTCTCGATCTCGCAGGACGGCCACACCGCGATCGTCAGCGCCGGTGCGAAGGGGACGACGACCGAGATGGTCGCGGCCGCCGAAGAGCTGAAGGGGAAGCTGAAGGACGCCGGGACGGAGGCCGTGCAGGTGAGCCTGACCGGAGCCTCGGGCATGTGGTCCGACTTCAACGAGGCCAACCGCAGCGCGATGATGAAGTCGGAGCTGATCTCGTGGCCGGTCACGCTCGTCATCCTGATGCTCGCCTTCGGCTCGCTCGTCGCCGCGGGGCTGCCGCTGATGCTGACCATCCTCGGGCTCGTGGCCTCGGCCGGGACGCTCTACCTCGGTACGAAGTTCTTCGACATCTCGATCTGGGCGATGAACTTTGCGCTCATGTTCGCGCTCGCACTCGGGATCGACTACGCGCTGTTCATCGTGCACCGCTTCCGCGGAGCGTTCTTCGGCTCGAAGCTGACGGCGCGCGAGGCGGTAGCCGTGACGATGGACACGGCCGGGAAGGCCGTGCTCTTCTCCGGCGCCACCGTTCTCATCTCTCTCTCCGCCGTGATGCTCGTGCCGAGCCCGGCGTTCCGGTCGATGGCCCTGGGGATCATGGTCTCGGTCGTCTTCGTCCTGCTGGCGTCGTTGACCCTGTTGCCGGCCGTGCTGGGCAAGCTCGGCCCTCGCGTGGACAAGCTGGCGCTCAAGTGGGTGCACTCGGGTGAGCATCGCTCACCGGCGTTCGCCGCCTGGGCCGAGCGCCTCTGGCGCCATCCGTGGCTGTTCGGCACCGCCGCCGTCGCGATCCTGGTCGCGCTCTCCCTGCCCGTGCTCGGGCTCAGGACAGGCATGCCGTCGATCAAGGTCGTGCCGCAGGAGGACACGTCGCGGCAGGGCTACGAGCTCGTGCAGTCGGCCTTCGGCGAGGGCGCGCCCGGCGCGCTCCAGGTCGTTGGCCCGGCGGCGGACGTCGCCAAGGCCGTCGCGATCGTGAAGGCCGATCCCGGCATCGCCCGCGTGATGCCCGCGCAGACGGGCGAAGGCGGGCTCGTGCTCGTGCAGGCGATTCCGGATTCCGATCCGTCGAGCCCGTCGGTCGGTGCGACGATCGACCGCCTGCGGGCGGCTGTTCCGACGGGCGTGCTCGTCGGAGGCGCGACCGCCGAGAACCACGATCTCGAGCAGGTTCTCTCGGAGAAGACCCCGCTCGTGGTCGGCGTCGTTCTCGTGCTCGGCTTCCTGCTGCTGCTCCTCGCGCTGCAGGCACCGGTGATCGCAGCGGTTGGGGTGCTCACGAACCTGCTCGCTGTCGGGGCGGCGTTCGGCGTTGCCCGTCTGATCTTCCAGGACGGGCACGGTGCCGGCCTGCTCCGCTTCGAGTCCCAGGGCTTCATCGACGCCTGGGGGCCGGTGTTCTTCTTCGCCATGATCTTCGCGATCTCGATGGACTACACCGTCTTCCTGCTCTCGTCGGCGAAGGAGCACTACGACCGCACCCACGACGCTCGCGAAGCGATGATCGGCGGCCTCGCACATTCCGGGCGCGTCATCTTCGCCGCCGCGGGCGTGATGGTGGCCGTGTTTCTCACGTTCGCGCTCTCGGGGCCGCTGCCACCGAAAGAGATGGGCGTCATCCTCGGCGTCGCCGTCGCCCTCGACGCGCTCCTGATCCGGCTCATCCTCGTTCCCGTCGCCCTGCGCCTCCTCGGCACCTGGGCCTGGGGCCTGCCGCGCTGGCTCGACCGCATCCTCCCGGACGTCACGTTCGGGCACTCCTGAACAATCGAGAATCGAAAGGATCACCCATGGACGTCACCACAGCCACCTTCGAGCGCGACGTGATCGAGAAGTCGCGAGAGCATCCCGTCGTCGTCGACTTCTGGGCAGCCTGGTGCGGGCCGTGCCGCGCGCTCGCGCCGGCGATCGAGTCCGAGGTCGCGAAGCGGTCGGAGCAGATCCTGCTCGCCAAGGTCGACGTGGACGCCGAGACGACGATCGCTGCCCGCTACGGGATCCAGAGCATCCCGACGGTGGCCGTTTTCGCGAACGGTGAGCCCGTCACCGGATTCGTCGGGGCCCAGCCCGCGCCGGCGATCGGCAGGTTCCTCGACGGCGTCATCGCAGACCACGTGGGCCCGGTCGAGGCCGCATGAGCCTCACCGCCACCGCACGCTCGATCCCGGGCACGCTCCGGCAGGACGTCCTGGTCAACGGGAAGTTCCATCTCGTCACGGACGAGCCCGAGTCGGTCGGTGGCGAGGACAGCGCGCCCGCGCCCCACGAGCTCCTCCCGGCGGCGCTGGCCAGCTGCATCTCGACGGTTCTCGTCATGTACGCGCGCACCAAGGAGTGGGACCTCGGCGAGGTCTCGGTCGCGGTCGACTACGACCACCATGCGACCCCTCGGCGGTTCGACGTCACGATCACGCTCACGGGCGATCTCACGGAGGAGCAGCTCGTGCGGCTCGAGAAGGTCGGTGCGACGTGCCCGGTGCGGAAGTCGCTGGAGGTCGACGTGGAGATCGAGGAGCGGATCGAGCACCGCAGCCGCCGCGAGGTCGTCGCGGCGGCGTAACGTCGCGTCCGGCTGAAGCCGGACGCCGTCCCGGGCTCGCGCGGTGGGAGAGTCTGTGAGAACATACGTTCGTGTCACGGAGCGATGCATCGGTCCTGCACGCCGACCTGGACGCGTTCTTTGCGTCAGTCGAGCAGCGGGACGACCCTCGCCTGCGGGGCCGGCCCGTGATCGTCGGGCTGGGGGTGGTGCTCGCAGCGAGCTACGAGGCGAAGGCCTTCGGAATTCGCACGGCGATGGGCGCGTCGACCGCCCGCCGCCTGTGCCCCCGGGCGGCGGTCGTCCCACCCCGGATGTCCGCCTATGCCGATGCGAGCAAGGCGGTCTTCCGGATCTTCGACGACGTTGCGCCGGTCGTGGAGGGGATCTCGATCGACGAGGCGTTCCTCGACGTCCGCGGGATGGAGCGAAGCGTCGGCTCGCCGACCGAGATCGCCGCGCGGTTGCGAAGGGACGTCCGTGACCAGGTCGGCCTGCCGATCACGGTCGGAGTGGCGAGGACCAAGTTCCTCGCCAAGGTAGCGAGCGCGGTCGCCAAGCCGGACGGCCTCCTCGTGGTGCCGCCCGACGGTGAGCTCGCGTTCCTCCACCCGCTCCCGGTGGAACGGCTCTGGGGCGTGGGCCCGGTCACCGCCGGCAGGCTCCGTGACCGGGGCGTCACGACCGTCGGCCGGCTGGCGCTCCTGCCCGAAGCGGCCCTCGTGGCGATGCTCGGGCCTGCGACGGGACGGCACCTGCATGCGCTCGCCCACAACCTCGACCCGCGTCCGGTGCAACGCCGGCGCCGGCGCGGGTCGATCGGCTCACAGCGCGCCCGAGGGCGCTCGCCCTGGTCGCACGAGTCCGTCGACGCGGACGTCGTCGCGCTCGTCGACCGGGTCACACGGCGGTTGCGGGCAGCCGGACGCGTGGGCCGTACCGTCGTCCTGCGACTCCGCTTCGGCGACTACACACGAGCGACCCGCTCGCATACGCTGGCGCGGGCGACGGCAGGCACCGAGCCGGTACTCGCCGCCGCTCGAGCGCTCCTCGCGGCCGCCTTCCCCGAGATCGAGCGACGCGGCCTGACGCTCGTCGGCGTCTCCGTCTCCAACCTCGAGGATGCGCGCGCGGTTCAGCTCGTGCTGCCGTTCGACCGGGTCGACCGGGAGGCGCTCGACGCGGCCCTGGACGAGGTCCGCGATCGCTTCGGGTCGACGGCGATCACCCGTGGCGTGCTTCTCGGACGCAACCCCGGAGTCACGATGCCGTTGCTGCCGGACTGACCGTCGGCGCCGCCGGGTGGCGGCGCCGACGTCGGCGCCTCGCTAGCCGGCTTTGGCGATGATGCCGCGCATCTCGTCGCCCGAGAACGCACGCATGGTCGTCGTCCGCAGGTTGCCCATCGACCCGAGCTTGAGCGCAAAGGCCGTCGCGCTCTCGTCGTCCGGGGCTTCGGTCACTGCGACGATGTCGTACGGCCCGACGGTCCAGTAGATCTCCTTCATCGTCCCGCCGAAGCTCGCTGCGAGCGCTTCCGCGGCGGCCGCGCGATCGACGGTGTCCGCAAACGAGGCAGCGCCTTTCTCGGTCCAGTTGATGAGGCTGATGTAGGTAGGCATGGGCTCCTCCTGGTCGTTGTGTGGTCGATTCAACTCCCCGCGCGAGCGGGTTGCAAGGCCCCACGTCCGACGACGGACTGGTGCTCGACCCGCGACCGCTGGGTCGGGCGGCTCTTCGTCCTGGTGGCGATCCGCGAGCTCTGCGGCGACGTCGGCGAACGGGCATTTCGCACGAAGAGCGCCGCGCTCGGGTCGGAGTTGACCAGGCACATACGCGTTCGCCATGATCCCGTGCTGACCACTCGTGTACCCGAGACAGGAGGACAGGATGTCAGGAATGGTGGCGCCGCTCGCAGCGGACAAGCTCGAGGCGTGGGAGGCGTGGATCGCAGAGTTGAACGGCCCGCGCAAGGCCGACTTCGAGGAGATGAACGCCCGGCACGGGCTGACGGAGCACCGGGCCTACCTGCAGCCGATGCCCGACGGCAATTACGCCGTGCTCGTGGTCCACGAGGGGCCGGGAGGCGACGACTTCATGGCGGCGGTGATGACCTCCGACAACGAGTTCGACCGGTGGTTCAGGGACTCGGTTGCCGAGATCCACGGGATGGACGGCAGCGGCCCGATGCCGCCCATGGCCGAGCGGAGGCTGTAGACCCCGGCCCGGCGGTCGGCGAGTTCGGGGGAATCCCCGATGCGCGCGCTCCCCATCGGTGCGATACAGGAGGTGGAGGGTCGTGCATGCGGCACCGGACTCGCACGTGCGCTGCAGCGGGCGCCGGGATGCGTCCGGGGCCGAGTGATGTGCTGGCGTCGTTCGTCGGGCCGTACGGGCTCTATCTGCACGTCCCCTTCTGCCGGTCGATCTGCCCGTACTGCCCCTACAACAAGGTGCTGGTCAGCGCCGCTGCGGTGCCGCGCTATTTCGAAGCACTGCGCGAGGAGCTGCGGCTGTACGACGCCCGCCGACGGCGGTTCACCTCGCTCTACGTCGGTGGGGGCACCCCGTCGCTCTGCCTGCGTGAGCTCGCCGGCGTTCTCGAGGGGTTGACGATCGAGCGGGAGCGCGCAATCGAAGTGCTGCCGAACCACGCCACGCCCGAGACCGTGGCCGAGCTCCATGCGCTCGGCTTCGACTACGTCAGCATCGGCATCCAGTCGTTCGACCCGAGGATGCTCCGTCACCTCGGCCGGCTCAACACCGCCGAGGACAACCGGCGCGCCCTCGAGGTGACCGTCGGCAACTTCGGCTGCGTCAACGCCGACCTCATCTTCGACGTCGCCTTCGTCGAGCCCGGCGTCTTCCTCGGCGACCTCGAGACCTGCTGTCGTGCGGGCGTCGACCAGATCTCGACCTACCCGCTGATGCACTTCGGCTACACACCGTTCGGCAGCGCGGCGCACGATCCGGGGCGAGAGCACGAGCTGCTGCGGCGGGCGTGCGAGCTCGCCGACGGCCTGGGGTACGAGCGCCGAGCGGTATGGACGTTTACGCGGCGAGGTGGGCCGCTGTACGCCTCGATCGCCCGCGAGCTCTACCTGGGCTGCGGTGCAGGGGCCGCAACCTTCACCGGGACGGACTTTCTCGTGAACCACTTCGGGCTGGAACCGTACGAGGAGGCGATCGCCGGGGCCTGGCTCCCGATCGCTCGCCGGGCACACCTCGATCCCCGCCGGGCGGCGCTCTACTACGCCTTCTGGCAGCTCTACGCGCCGGGCATCGACCTCGACCGCTTCCGCCAGCTCTTCCCCGGCGCGCCCTGGGTGATTCCCGTTCTCCAGGTGCTTCGGCGAACCGGCCACCTCGAGCCGGTCGACGGCCGCCTGCGCCTCACCGAGCGCGGCTTCGATCGCTACCACGACCTCGAGCGGTGGGTCACCTACCACCTGATCGAGCCACTCTGGGAGGACATGCTCCAGGAGCACCCGGTGCGAGACCGCCCGCGCCCGCGGGCTACCGCCGAGCGAAGTCGGCGACGGCTCGGTGGAGGACCGTCGCGCCAATGGTCGCAAGGCGCTCCTGGACGAAGGCACTGCTCTCGCTGACCTCGCCGTCGGCGAGCCCGTGTGGGTCGTGCCAGACGGCGAGCGGGAACACCCGTTTGTGCAGGCGCATGCCACCGATGCCGATCGGGTGCTCGACGCTCTGAGATGGCCCGGCGACGAAGCCGTCGAGTGAGATTCGAGCTGGTGAAGCGGAGCTTGCTCGTCGCACTCTCCTGAGACGATATTATCACGACTTGTTTATATTAGTAGAAAATGATATATATGGTGACATGCACGCTTTCGACGTTCTCGGCGACCCGGTGCGGCGGCGCATCCTCGAGCTCCTCTCGGAGGGCGAACGCGCGGCCGGCGATATCGGTGCAGTGGTGCAGGAGGAGTTCGGCATCTCCCAGCCGGCCGTCTCGCAGCACCTCCGGGTGTTGCGCGAGCACGGATTCGCGACGGTACGGCCCGAAGGTGTGCGCCGGCTCTACGCCGTGGACACCGCCCCACTGCAGGAGATCGACCGCTGGCTGGACGCCTACCGCGATTCGTGGGAGCGGCGCCTCGACGCACTCGCAACCGAGCTTGCGCGCGGAAGGCGGGCACGCCGCTCGCAACCATCCACAGGAAAGGACGACAACTGCTGATGACGACCGATCTCGCAACACGACCGCCCGAGCTCGCCCGCTACGACGTGGTGCTGACTCGGCTCTACGATGCCTCCCGCGAGGACGTCTTCGACGCCTGGTCGACCGAGGAGCGGTTGCTGCGCTGGTTCGGGCCGGATCAGTATCCGGCTGTCTCCTACGAGATCGACTTCCGCCCCGGTGGCAGGTTCGAGCTCTGCATGCGCGGGCCGAACGGTGAGGAAGCGCGTTCCAGAGGCGAGTACGTCGAGATCGCGCCGCCGGAGCGGATCGTGATGACGAGCTGGATCGAGCACGAGGGCGCCGTGTTGTTCGAGGTGCTGCAGACGGTCACGTTCACGGAGCGCGGCGAGCAGACCGAGCTGACGCTCGAGCACCGCGTGACGAGGAACGAGGGCTTCCCGGGCGCCGCCGGCGCCGAGCCCGGTTGGGGGCAGACGCTCGACAAGCTGGGCCGGTACCTCGACGAGCTTCACGGCGCGGCCGCCTGATGCGCACGCTCATCGTGACCGAGTTCGCCACGCTCGACGGGCGGATGGAGGCGCCGGGCGGCGAGCCGACACATCCTCATGCCGGTTGGATGATGGAGTTCGGCGTGCCCGAGCTCTTCGCGTACAAGCTGCAGGAGACGCTGGAGGCCGAGTCGCTCCTGCTCGGCCGCGTCACCTACCAGGGGTTCTCCGAGGCGTGGCCCCCACGGGACGGGGAGTTCGCGGACAAGATGAACGCGATGCCGAAGCATGTCGTGTCGACGACGCTGCGCGAGCTGACGTGGAATGCAACCCTGCTCGAGGGAGCCGTACCGGAAGCCGTCTCGAAGCTCAAGCAGGGAGAGGGCGGCCCGATCCTGGTCGCGGGAAGCTGCACGCTCGTGCACACCCTGCTGCGACACCGGCTCGTGGACGAGCTGCGACTGATGGTGTTCCCCGTCACGATCGGAAGCGGCCTCTCGGTCTTCCCGGAGACCGCCGATCGAACGGCCTACGAGCTCGTCGAGCTCGAACGCTACTCGAGCGGCGCGCTCCTGCTGGTCTACCGGCCGGTCGCCTAGACGAGGCATCACGGAGAGGCGGACACCTCGAGGCCGGCGTCGATGAGTGCGAGCATCAGCGCGAGTATCGTGCGGTCACCGACGCGCTCTGGATGCTCGACCGTGGAGCAATTGAAGTCGCCTGATCGGACAACGTCACTGTCCGCCCGCGATGACGACCACCGGGCAACGAGCAGGAGA
>CAWBWA010000008.1:0-592112 GCA_963792455.1 uncultured Thermoleophilia bacterium | reverse complement strand
TCGACGGCGACGATCCTCTCTGCTCCCGCAAGCCGGCAGCCGATCACGGCGCCGAGCCCGACGAGACCGCAGCCGAACACGACGCACGTCGAGCCGGGATCGACCTTCGCCGTGTAGAGGGCGGCGCCGATCCCGGTCGAGAGGCCGCAGGCGAACGGCGCGCAGCCGTCGAGCGGCGCCTCCGGGCTCACCCTGGCGAGCGCGATCTCCGGCATCACGGTGTACTCGGCGAACGTCGAGGTGCCCATGAAGTGCCGCAGCGGCTCGCCGCCGCGCGACAGGAAGCCGTGCCGTCGGGCAGGTAGCCGAGCCCCTGCTGGTCGCGGATCGCGACGCAGCGATTCGTGCGATCGCTGAGGCAGTGGACGCACTTCCCGCACTCCGGCGCGAACAGGGTGATGACGTGGTCGCCGCGGGCGACGAGCGTGACGCCGTCGCCGACTGCCTCCACCACACCGGCTCCCTCGTGGCCGAGGACGCACGGTGCGTACCCGGTCGGGTCGGCGCCGGAGGCGGTGTAGAGGTCGGGTGTGGCAGACGCCGCAGGCGGCGAGCCGCACGAGCACCTCGCCCACCTTCGGCTCGGCGAGATCGACCTCCTGGACGACGAGCGGCCTGCCGAACTCCTCGAGGACAGCTGCGCGGATTCTCATGGGTGGGAGCCTATCGCGAGCCGGCGGCGACAGGCTTCAGCCTGTCGTCCGGGCTCCTTCTGCGGTCGCGGCCCGGACGACCGGCTGAAGCCGGTCGCCACCCCCTAGGTCAGCACAGGCGCTCGTACAGGCGCAGCGTCTCCGTGGCGGCGACGTCCCAGCCGAAGCGCTCGACGGCCCGGGTGCGCCCGGCAACGCCCATCGCCTCGGCGCGCGCCGGATCCGCGAGCAGCTCGTTCACCCGCTGCGCCGGCGAGGTCGGCCGCGAGACCTGCCGGGTCGACCGGCGTCCCGGTCCCGTCGGCCAGCGCGGCGTACGGCACGAGCAGGCCCGTCTCGCCGTCCGCGACGACCTCCGGGATGCCGCCCATCTTGGACGCGACGACCGCGGTCCCGCAGGCCATCGCCTCGAGGTTCACGATGCCCAGCGGCTCGTAGACCGACGGGCAGGCGAACACCGTCGAGTGCGACAGCAGCTGGATGACCTCGCGCTTGCTCAGCATCCCCGACAGCCAGATGACCCCGGGCGGGTCTGCAGCTCGTCGACCAGCCCGGCGACCTCCGCCCCCAGCTCCGGCGTGTCGGGTGCGCCCGCGCACAGCACGAGCTGGACCTCCGGGTCGAGGTGGGCGGCCGCGCGCAGCAGCACCGGCGACGCCCTTCTGGCGCGTGATCCGCCCGACGAACACCACCGACGGCCGGCCCGGATCGACGCCGTAGCGCTCGGTGACGTCGGTGTTCGGGTCGGGCGAGTACTCGCCGGCGTCGATGCCCGTTGTAGATCACGTGCACCTTGCCCGGGTCGACGCCGGGTAGGCCGACGCAGGTCCGCGCGCATGCCCTCCGACACGGCGACGATCGCGTCGCGCCTCTCGACCGACATCTTCTCCGCCCACGACGACAGCGCGTAGCCGCCGCCGAGCTGCTCGGCCTTCCACGGACGCAGCGGCTCGAGCGAGTGCACGGTGACGATGTGCGGGATGTCGTGGAGCAGCCCGCCGAGGTGGCCGGCGAGGTTGGCGTACCAGGTGTGCGAGTGCGCCACCTGGGCGCCGTCCACGCGGCGACCATCGACAGGTCGGTCGAGATCGTCTGCAGGGCGGCGTTCGACTCCGGCAGCAGGCTCCACGGGCTGTGCGCGACGGCCGTCGAGCGCGGCTTGCCCTGGCAGTGCACGGTGACGTCGACGAACGGCGCGAGCTCGCGCGCCAGGTACTCGACGTGCACGCCGGCGCCGCCGTAGACCTCCGGCGGGTACTCCCGGGTCAGCAGCGCGACTTTGAGCCGGTTCCCCCCGGGATCCTGCGCCGCGGTCACTTCAGCACCTCCACGCCCTTGCCGATCACGGTGACGCCCTCCTCGGAGACCGAGAACCCGCGGGCCCGGTCGTCGTCCTTGTCGACGCCGATCTCCACGCCCGGCCCGACCCGGACGTTCTTGTCGAGGATCGCGTTGCGCACGACCGCCCGCCGGCCGACGTCCACGCCGTCCATGAGCACCGAGCGCTCGACCTTCGCCCAGCTGTGCAGGTGCACGCCCGGCGAGAGCACCGACTCGTTCACCGAGGCGCCGGAGACGATCACGCCGTTCGACACGATGCTGTCGATCGCCTTGCCGACCCGGTCGCCGTCGTCGTGGACGAACTTGGCCGGGCGGCGCGAGGGGATGTGGGTGAGGATCGGCCAGCGCTCGTTGTAGAGGTTGAACGCCGGGACGACCTCGCAGAGGTCCATGTGGGCCTCGAAGTACGAGTCGATCGTCCCGACGTCGCGCCAGTAGCGCTCGGTCGCCGCCGTCTCGCCCGGCACCTCGTTGGACTGGAAGTCGTAGACCTGCGCGCCGCCCTGCCCGGTGAGCATGGGGACGATGTTGCCGCCCATGTCGTGCTTGCTGCTCTCGTCGGCGGCGTCGGTGTGCAGGGCGTCGAGGAGCGCGTCGGTGCTGAAGACGTAGTTGCCCATCGACGCGAACGTCTCGTCCGGGCGACCGGGCAGCCCGGGCGGGTCGGCCGGCTTCTCCAGGAACGCCTCGATCTTGCGGCCGTCGTCCGCGGTCTGGATCACGCCGAACGCGGTGGCCTCGCTCCGCGGCACGGGGATGCCCGCCACGGTCACCCCGGCGCCGCCGTCGAGGTGCTGCTCCCACATCTGCCGCGGGTCCATCCGGTAGACGTGGTCCGCGCCGAACACGACCAGGTCCGGGCGCTCGTCGTGGATCAGGTTCAGCGACTGGAAGATCGCGTCCGCCGACCCGGTGTACCAGCGCGGGCCGAGCCGCTGCTGCGCCGGGACCGGCGTCACGTAGTTGCCCAGCAGGTTCGACAGCCGCCAGGTCATCGTGATGTGCCGGTCCAGGCTGTGGCTCTTGTACTGGGTGAGCACGGCGATCTTGAGGACTCGCGTTCACCAGGTTGGAGAGCGCGAAGTCGATCAGCCGGTAGAGGCCGGCGAACGGCACGGCGGGCTTGGCCCGGTCGAGTGTCAGCGGCGAGAGCCGCTTGCCCTCACCGCCGGCCAGGACGATGCCCAGGATCCTCGGTTGCGCATGGCCCCAGCGTATGTGTTCCGCTCCGAAGCGGCAGTCCTGAAGCGCCTCGCCTCGGTCGCTCAGACGACTGGAGCAATCCGGCATCAAGCCCGAGCCAGAGCGCCCGCGTCGACTCGACGTGGCGCACCATGGCCGTACGCGCCGCGTCGGGTTGACGCTTCGCGATGGCCCGGACCAGCGTGCGGTGCTCCCTGTCGGCAAGCTCACGAGCCCCGGCGGGCACCGGCACGAGCCGCGAGATCCTGAACACCTCACTCCGGAGGCGGGCGACCTCGCTCATCAGCCGGGGCGAGCCCGAGGCGTCCGCGATGACGAGGTGAAGCAGCGTGTCACGCTCGCTCCACTGAGGGAACGAGGTCACGTCGCGCATTGCGGCCGCGAGGTCCAGGAGGTGCGCTATCTGAGCGGGAGTCGCCCGCTCGGCGGCGAGTGCGGCAACACCCCCCTCGACGACGCAGCGGTAGTCGACGAGATCGCGCAACTGCTCCTCGGTCGGGATCGGATCGTCATCGATCGACGCCACACCCCGGGCGTCGCCGGTGACGAACGTGCCACCTCCGCGCCCGCGTCGCGTCTCGACGAGGCCGGCGCCGCGGAGCATCGTCAGGGCGCTCCGCAGGGAGACCGGGGAGATCCCGAGGTCATCCGCGAGCCGCGCCTCGGCTGGAAGCCGGTCACCAGGGTGGAGCAGACCCATGCCAATCGCCTGGCCGAGGCGGGCCACTGTCTCCGCCACGATATCGCCCCTCTTCACCGGGGCAAAGACGGTCTCGTCGAGGATCCGCTGGACGACCGGATCGGCCTCAGCCACGCTCGCCGCCCTCGTCGCGGTCGGGTACGTCCTCGAGGACGGCCTCGATCATGTCCTCGAGCTCGAAGCTCGAGTGAATCTCGGCGATGTGCGACTGGACGAGCGGAACGATCGCATCTGCCTCGGCGGCCTCGACCGACCAGTCACACCCGGCCTCGACGCAACTCCAGCGCACCGCCATCTCAACCGGCCTCGACGCCGACCACGAAGTCGATCGTCGGATCGAGGATCTGTTCGACCAGGGTCTCGTCGGGGGTGATCCCCATCTCCCGGCACCGGTTGCGGTAGTGACGCACCTTCATCGTCTGGTATTTCGCGAGGTCGAGTCCCGGCACCGCCTTCTGATACTCGACGAGGCCGACGACGTTGCCGCGATAGGCATCGAAGATCTCGTGAACGAGGGCTTCGTACGACGGATCCTTCTCGATCAGGATCCTGCACGCTTCGGTCCCAAAGGTGATGTGGCGCCCCTCGTCCATGAGGATCAGCTTGAACCCCTGGTTGAGCGTCGGGAACGCATCCCACTGCGCCGTCGTATCGATCACGATCTCGTAGGAGGGCATCGTCAAGACGCCTTCGACGAAGGCGTTGTAGGCAGCCGAGAACTGCACGAATGCGCGCTCGATCTCGACCTCGGTGCCGCCCGTCGAAGCCTCCAGCAGTCGCCCACCGTAGTACGGGAGCGCCTCGTGCAGCACATCGCGCACCTCGAAGCGACCCGTCGGATCGACGGTCTTGCCACGAACGAGGAAATGCGGAGCGACTTCGTCCGGATCGAGGATGCCCACGACGTTCTCGTGCCAGCGCATGAAGAACTCCGCATGCTTTGCCTCCTCCATCAGGAAGGTCGACAGGAACATCGTCCAGTCGAAGCGGCGGAGTGCGTGCGCTGCCGCAAGCATCGGCACGAGCTCGTCCGTGACGGCCTGCTCGCCCGCGAGAAACCGGATTGTCACCCCGAGCAGACCACTGCGCTGCTCCGGCGTGATGCGCTGCCAGTCGCGCGCGTCCTGCGCGAAATCGAGGTCCTCGACGCTCCAGATCTTACGGATCGCCTTCTCGTACTTCCTGTAGATCGGCCCCGCGAGCATCTCCCGCGAGAAGTGGAACTTCGACTCGATGTCGACAACGGATGCCACGGTGCCCCTTCCCCCGGACGTCGAATAAAACAATGAAAAGGAATGTTATATGTATGAATCGCGGCACGGCGGGCCCGGAAGCCGCCGAGCGCGTGGCTGCCGTCGGGAGCTCAGGCGAGCGCGTCGTACAGGCGGCGCTGGAAGTCGGCGATCAGCTGCTCGCTCTCCCGCATCAGCCGTCCCTGCGGCACGGTGCCCGAGAGGAGCCCGGCCTGGACCGAGATCACGAGATCGGTGTCCTCCTGGCTGACCTGGGCGTCGAAGTCGAGCACCTCCTGCACGATCTCCGGCGGCACGTCGGCGCCGAACCAGTAGTCCGTCGCCTCGACCGTGCGGCCGGTGCCGTCGGGCACCCAGCGCTCGAGCGAGATGTTCGACGGGCCGGGGGCGATGTTGATCGTCGAGTTGGGCCAGATGAAGTGGTACTGGGAGCTCGTCACGGCGCCGAGCGGAACGTACGGAGCGCGACCGTCGCCGCTCAGTGCCGAGGCGCGGATCGGCCCGATCTGACTCGAGAAGGTCGGCGCGATCGTGAGCGCGTAGGCGTCCGGATCGACGTCGATCACCTTGCTGAACCCCGGGTGCGCCGTCGGGCAGTGATAGCACTCGAGGTAGTTCTCGAGCACGACCTTCCAGTTCGCCTCGATCTCCCAGCTCGTATGCGAGTGGAACTTCAGCGTCGCCAGGTCGAGCCCGCTCGACGCGACGATCTCCGGCAGGTCGCCGAGCGTCTCGGCCAGAGGGGCGGCGTCGGGGTCCGGGTTGACGAAGAGGAAAGGCCCCCACGTGTCGACGGAGACCGGGAGCAGCGAGAAGTCGGCCCGGTCGAACCCCTCCTCGCGCTCCGAGCGCGGCGCCCGGCGCAGGGAGCCGTCGAGCTCGTACGTCCACGCGTGGTAGGCGCACTGGAGCGTCTCGCGGCAGCCGTTGCCCTGCGCGATCATGTAGGCGCGGTGCCGACAGACGTTGACGAACGCCCGCAGCACCCCCTGGCGGTCCCGGGTCACGACGACCGGGATGTGCCCGGCCTGCGTGGTCGTGAACGACCCCGGCTCGGCGACGTGCTCGCCAGGGCCGGCGTACTGCCACGACCGCGCGAAGATGCGCTCGCGCTCCCGGGCTGCGACGGTCTCGTCGGAGTACCACGATGCGGGCAGCGTCCACCCCTCCTCGAGCGGATGCTCGAGCGGCGGCACGACGGATGTCTCGGGGCCCGTGTGAATCGTCATCTTTGACTGTCCGGTCAGTCAGGGTACCCCGCCGGCCGGAATCGGTCAAGATACGGTGGTGACGACGGCGGCAGGCCCACCGACGAACGAGCGCACGACCGGCATCCTCGAGGCAGCGTGTCGCGTGATCGTGCGCGAGGGCGCCCACGGGCTCCGGATGGCAGGCGTCGCCGAGGAGGCAGGCGTCTCGAAGGCGCTCGTTCACTACTACTTCGCGACGCGGCTCGAACTGCTCCGCAGCGCCTTCGCATTCTCGGTCGAGCGCTGGCATGCCGCGGTCAACGCGGCGCTCGTCGACGTCGCGACCGGCCGCGCGAGCGTCGAGCGCATGCTGCTCGTCAGCGTCGAGCCGGATCTGCCCTTCAACGAGCAGCGGGTGCTCTGGAACGAGGTGTGGTCGAGCCTCCGCTCGGACGACGAGCTACGCCCGCTCGTCGAGCGGTCCTACCGGGCGTCGATCGACCGCCTCGTGAACCTGATCGAGGAAGGGCGGGCGGACGGGTCGATCCCCGCCGCCGTCGACGCGACCGCGGCCGGCTGGCGCCTCTCGGCCGTCGCGGACGGCCTCGATTCCCTGCTCTACCTCGATCTGATCGACCGCGAGCAGGTGGGCGAGCTCCTCGGCAGCGCGATCGTCGGGGAGCTCGGAGCTCGCTGATACGTATCGTCCGCAGGGTGTCGCAGCCTCCCACGTCGCCGTATCCGCCCGACCTCGCCGACGCCGCGCCGGTCGGGGTCGACTTCGGTGACCTGGTCGACGTCGCCGCCGCCGATCTGGACTGGGCGGGCCGGCGGGCGCTGGGCCTGTCGCTCCGGCGAGTCGCGCTGCGGCGCTGCCGGCTGACGGGCGCCGAGCTGGCGGAGGCGACGGTCGTCGATGTCACCTTCGACGAGTGTCGGGCCGACCTCGTCGGCCTCCGCCACGCAACGCTCGAGCGGGTGGTGTTCCGCGACTGCCGGATGGGGGAATGCGACCTCTCCGGCGCAACGCTGAAGCACGTCCTCTTCGAGCGCTGCGAGCTCCGCGAGGCGACGTTCTCGGCTGCCCGTCTGCACCGGGTCGAGCTTCGAGCGTGCGATCTCACGGGCGTCCGCGGCGCCGAGGCACTGCGCGGCGCACGCATGCCGTGGAACGACGTGCTCCAGAACGCGATCCTCTTCGCCTCGCTCGCCGGAATCGAGATCGTCACCGACGACGAGCGGGCGGTAGGGTAGATCGCGTGGACTTCGACGCCGACAAGCCGCCGGCCCAGGCCAACCCGACGGGACGATCGCTGCCGACCCACGGCCGCCATCAGGGGTCGACGAGCACGGCACGCTCCGCCTTCGCGACCGTCGAGGGCCCGATCGAGGCCGGCTCGCTCGTGACGCAGCGGTTCGAGCGCAACAGCGAGGGCCGCTTCGAGCGGCAGATCGCCGGTGAGTTGCTGCTCGCGACGGACGCGATCGTCGAGCGGGGCCGCGGCGGTGACACGATCCGGGTCGACGTGGGACAGTTCGACGCGCTGTGGGCCCGCTACGACGACGGCGACTACGGCGCCGGCGACGTGACACAGGCGCGCTACGAGCTGACCGTTGCCGGTGAGCCGCTGCCGGTCCTGCTCGTGGACGTCGATCGCGAGCAGAACCCGGGACTGTCACGGCCGACCCACGGCCCACAGCGTATCGTCCACGCCTGACCGCGACGTCGTCCCCAGCGCCGGGAGCTGCGGCCGAGCGTGGAGACGAGCGGCCTCAGGTCGCGCACGCAGGGGCCCGCGCGAGCCCCGGGGCTCGCGGCGCAACCCGCGTCGCCTGCGCTACCGAGAGCGCCCGAACCCGGTACCGTCGCCACTGACGTCGAAGGAGGGGCCATCACCGCAGATCTCGTTCTTGCCCTCGACCAGGGCACCACCTCGAGCCGGGCCGCGCTCGTCGACGCAGCCGGCCGCCGGATCGCCGAACGGCAGCTGCCGCATCGCCAGCACCACCCGCGGCCGGGACTGGTCGAGCACGATCCGCTCGAGATCCTCGAGGCGATCGCCGTCTGCGCCCGTGAGGTGCTGGACGAGGTCGACCCCGTCCGGGTTGCCGGCGTCGGCATCACGAACCAGCGCGAGACGATCGTCGTCTGGGAGCGCGCCACTGGCCTCCCGATCGCGAACGCGATCGTCTGGCAGGACGCCCGCACCGCCGACCGGTGCGCCGAGCTCGTCGCCGCCGGAGCAGAGACCCGCGTGCGCGAGCTCACCGGCTTGCCGATCCAGCCCTACTTCTCGGCCACGAAGCTCGCCTGGCTGCTCGACACGGTTCCCGGAGCGCGCGACCGGGCCGCCCGAGGCGAGCTCGCCGCCGGCACGATCGAGTGCTGGCTCGCCTGGAACCTGACCGGCGGCAGCGACGGGGGAGCCCATCTCTCCGACGTCACGAATGCTTCCCGCACGCTGCTCCTGGACACGGACACGCTCGCGTGGTCGGACGAATTGCTCGCGCTCTTCGACGTGCCCGCCGAGCTGCTCCCCGGGGTCGTCCCCACCTGGGGGCTCGACGGCGTCGCGACCACGCGGGCCGATGGCCCCCTGGCCGTCGCGCTCCCGCTGCTCGCGATGATCGGCGATCAGCAGGCCGCCCTCGTCGGCCAGGCGTGCCTCGCACCCGGGGAGGCCAAGTGCACCTACGGCACCGGTGCGTTCCTGCTCGTCAACACCGGCACGTCACGTCCCGCCCCGGGAACGGCTCTCCTCGCGAGCCCGGCCTACCAGGTTGCCGACACCGACCCCGTCTACTGCGTCGAGGGCTCGATGGCGGTCGCGGGTCGGGCGGTCGGCTGGCTCGCCGACGAGCTGCAGGTGCTCCCCGATCCGTCGGCCTCCGAGAGCATCGCCGCCGAAGTCGAGGACTCCGGTGGTGTCCGGTTCATCCCGGCCTTCCAGGGGCTCTACGCCCCGTGGTGGGACTCCTCGGCGAGGGGAGCGATCCTCGGGCTGACGCTCCATTCGACCCGTGCCCACGTCGTCCGCGCAGCCCTCGAGAGCGTCGCGTTCCAGACCCGGGCGGTGCTGGAAGCGGCGGAGCGGAGCACCGAGGTCGGGGTCGCGACGCTCCGGATCGACGGAGGAGTGACCGCAAACAGACTCTTCGTCCAGACCCTGGCCAGCGTCCTCGGACGGCCGGTCGAGCCGGCCGCCGACGCCGAGGCGACCGTGCGCGGAGCGGCATTCGCCGCCGGGCTCGCCGCAGGGCTCTGGGACGGGCCGGACGCGCTGCGAGCCACGGCCGGCCCGATCGACGTCGTCGAGCCGGTGTGGGACGCCACGCGCCGTGAAACCGAGTACGCCGACTGGCTGAGGGCCGTCGAGCGAGCCCGGGACTGGGCATGAGCAGTGTCCCGCCCGCCGCCGATCGCCTGGCCGCAGCGACCCCGAGCCGAGCCGAACGGCTCGAGCGGCTCGCGGGGGAGCCGTTCGACCTGCTCGTGATCGGAGGCGGTGCCCTGGGGGCGTCGACTGCGTGGGCCGCGGCGCGTGCCGGCGCGCGGGTGGCACTCGTCGACGGCGGCGACGCCGCTGGTGCAACCTCGAGCGCCTCCTCGAAGCTCGTCCACGGCGGCCTGCGCTATCTCGGGCTCGGCGACGTCAAGCTCGTTCGCGAGGCCCACAGAGAGCGGCGCTGGAACGCCCGCCTGGTGGCTCCACACCTCGTCCGTCCACTCCAGTTCATCCTGCCTGTGGGGCCCGACTCCCCACACCGGCCCGCTGAGCTTCGCCTGGGCGTGTTCGTCTACGCCGCGCTCTCGGGATTCCGAGACGGTCGCACCGGGCGCCTCGATCCCTCCGAGGCCCACGCGCTGGCGCCCGGCCTACGCCGCGACGACTCGCGGACCTACGTCGCCTACCACGACCATCAGACCGACGACGCCCGACTCGTGCTCGCCGCGCTGCGGACGGCGGAGCTCGACGGAGCCGTCTGGCTCAACTACGCGCGCGTCGAGAGCCTCAGGATTGCGGGAGGCGTCGTCGGTGGCGCGGAGGTCGTGGACGTCGTCTCGGGAGCCCGTTTCTCGATCTCCGCCAGGACCGTCGTCAACGCGACCGGCCCCTGGGTCGATCACATCCGCCGGCTCGAGGATCCGGGCGCGGCCGCCAGCGTCCGGCTGTCGAAGGGCGCTCACCTCCTGCTCGAGAGCAGCGAGCCGTGGCGCGCTGCAGTCACGTCCCCCCTGCCCGGAGGCCGCGTCTCGTTCGCGATCCCCTGGCACGGCATGCTCCTCCTGGGCACGACCGACGAGGCCTTCGAGGGCGACCCGGCCACGGTGCGGCCGACCGAGGCCGACCAGGCCCAGATCCTCGCGGAGGCCGCGACCTCCCTCGCACCGGACGTGGTCAGCCCGTCGCGTGTTCGCGGCGCCTTCGCCGGGCTCCGCGTCCTGCCGTTGGGAGGCACGTCCACCGCAGGTACCCGACGGGAGACCGTCGTCACCGTCGGCAAGGCCGGGATGATCAGCGTCGCCGGCGGCAAGCTCACCACGTGGCGGCGCATCGGGGTCGACGTCGCCACGCAGGCGCTCACGTCGATCGGAGGGCCTCTGCCCGACGCCCACCCGGCGCCGCTCGTCGGGGCCGCCGACCCCGATGTCGTGACCGCCGACCTCCTGCGCCTCCACCCCGGGTTGCCCGAGGGCAGCGCGGCGCATCTCGCCGGCCTCTACGGCACCCTGGCCCACGAGGTGCTCGAACCGGCCCGCGCTGCGCCCGAGCTGTACGAGCCGATCGTCTCCGGTGGGCCCGACGTCCTCGCCCAGGCGCGGTACGCCGTCGAGCACGAGGCGGCGGTGACGGCCGACGACATCCTGCGCCGGCGTACCACGGTCTCACTGCGGGGACTCGAGGCCGAGGGCCGGGTGCGGGTCGCACCGTTCCTGGGCGACGCACCGGCAGCCTCGCGTTAGCGGGCCACGTCCGGGCCCTCCCTGCCGGGCGGGCTCCGTCTTCAGCTGGGCTCGGAGACGACGCCCCGCCGGATCAGATCCTCGATCTCGTCGTCGAGGTACCCGGCCTGGCGCAGGAACTCGCGCGTTCCCTCGCCGAGCCTCGGGGGCGGCCCTCCGACCTCGGTCGGATGCTCTCGCAGCTTGAGGGGCGGACCGACCTGCCGCCAGGACCCGGCCGTCGGATGCTCCAGCTCGACGACCATCCGCCGGTGGCGCAACTGCGCGTCGTCGTTCGCCTCGGCGAAATCGTTGACGGGGCCGACACAGGCTTCCGTCCCCTCGCACGACTCGAGCCACTCGTCCCGCGACCGGGTCAGGAAAAGATCCCTCCAGAGGGGAACAGCCTCGGGATCGAGATGCGTCGAGGCGAGGTCGGGACGTCCCACCGCCTCGCACAACGCCTCGAAGAACTGGGGCTCGAGCGCTCCCACCGTCAGGTGCTTCCCGTCGGCACAGGCGTAGACGTTGTAGGCGGGATACCGTCCGTTCAGGAGCATCCGCTCGCGCTCGGGCACGAGCCCGCTCGCGAAGTAGTCCCCCAGGTGCACCGACAGCAGGGCAAAGGCACCGTCCGTCATCGAGACGTCGACGTACTCACCCTCGCCGGTGCGACCGGCCCGCACGAGGGCCGCGAGCAGCCCGACGATCGCCAGCAGGGCACCCCCGGCGAGATCGGCGACCTGGACGCCGGGGATCGCGGGGAGGCCGTCGTGGGCTCCGGTGACGGAGAGGATCCCGGCCCGGCCGATGTAGTTCAGGTCGTGCCCCGGCTCGCGGCGCAGCGGCCCATCCTGCCCGTAGCCCGAGATCGAGCAGTAGACGAGACGGGGGTTCTCGCCGCGCAGCGCTTCGTACCCGACCCCTAGCCGGTCGACGACACCCGGCCTGAAGCTCTCGATGACCGCGTCGGCGGTTCGGGCGAGGCGCCGCACCACCTCCACCCCCTGCGGGGTCTTGAGATCGACGCCGATGGAGCGCTTGCCGCGGTCGGTGACCCAGCTCGCCGCCGACTCGTCGCCGAGCTTCGGTTCCATCCACCGCATGTAGTCGCCGACGCCGGGCTGCTCGATCTTGACAACCTCCGCACCGAGATCGGCGAGCAGGCCCGTCCCGAAGCCACCGGGCAGAAGCCTCGTGAGATCGAGCACACGGACGCCGTCGAGAGCCCCGGGCATCGTCAGCTGCCTCCGGCGCCGATCGCGGTCGGCACGGCCCGGCCGCGGCCCGGACGGATGCATCGTGCCCTGGCCGACGGAGAGCGCATGAGCAAGATCACCGTGATCTCCCCATCGAACCGGCCGGGCCGCTGGCCACGGTGCTGATCACGGAGGGGATCGTCGGGACCTCAGCGGCCTGCCTCGGCGCTCCCGGGTACCACTCACTCGGCGTCCACCACCCGATCTGGGGCCTTGACGAGGAAGGCCTGCGGGCGTTCCCCCACGAGCTTGTCAACGCTGCCCTCACACAGCTGACCGTCGCGCCGGACCAGAAACAAAAGGCGATCAGCCCGCCTCGAGGGCTGCGATCAGCATCTCCTCGAACTGGACGGGGCCGCGCTCCTGCTCCGGGTGGAGAAGGCCCCTGTCGAGAAAGCCGGACTCGCAGCCGACCTGAACCGCATTGCAGAGCGGCACGTCCTGGGCGACAACCGTCTCGAACCACGTGACGGATTCCTCGAACGCTGCGTCGTCCACGTCGCGGTCGACCCAGTAGTCGAGCATCGCCCGTGTCCTGCCAGGGCCATCCGGCACGAGCTGGCGAGCGATGAACAGCCGGTGCGCGCCGTAGGCCGACAGCTGGGTGTTCGGAAAGAGGTTCGCCCAGGAGAAGAGGTCACGGTCGAGGCGGTGGGTAACGAGCGTGCCGTATTCCTCGACGACGTAATCCTTGTCTCCGTACCCGGGCAGCGTATCGCCGTGGACGAGCGCGCAGTGATAGCACTCCATGAAGTTCTCGGCCACGATCTTCCAGTTCGCATCGATCCCGTGCAGGATGCTGCGGCGCCGCTCGAGCCGGTCGAGGTCGAGCTTCGAGACGTCGTCGACGAGGCGCAGGAACGGTGCGAGCAACTCTTCGAGCGGCGCAACGCTCGTGTCGACGCACGCAAACAGGAGGGGCCCGGCCGTGGCCACGGCG
This sequence comes from uncultured Thermoleophilia bacterium, assembly GCA_963792455.1. Lineage (GTDB taxonomy): Bacteria > Actinomycetota > Thermoleophilia > Gaiellales > Gaiellaceae > Gaiella. Next base: position 578,628 of record CAWBWA010000008.1, on the reverse strand, counting down.
ATCCCGGGAAGCTGGCCGTCAGCGGGCTCGACCTCGGCGCCCGGCGCCGCGTGCAGCGATCCGTCGAGACGGTAGGTCCAACCGTGGTAGCGACACTGCAGCGTGCGGCGGCGCCCGCAACCCTCCGCGATCACGTGCCCCCGGTGGCGACAGACGTTCGCAAGGCCGCGAAGCACACCGTCGACGTCTCGCGTGACGACGACCGGCAGCCCGCCGAGGTCGGCGGTCATGAACGTGCCGGGGTCGGCGACGTCGGCTGCGGAGCCGATGTAATGCCAGTGCGGAGCGAACACGCGGGTGCGCTCGCGCACCAGGAGCGCCGGGTCCGTGTACCACTCGGACGGGATCGAAGAGACGACGCGCATCAGAGCCCGTTGGTTCCCTCGGCGAAGCCGACGGGGCGTGTCGTCCTCCCGGATCCCACGCTGCCTCCCGGCCGGTCGTCCGACAGCCCTGCCTCCTTGACGAGCACCCAGCACCTCCGCCGTGTCCGATGAATACGTGGTCACCGAGGGACCAGTGCTCGAATCGTAGTGCCTCGACGAGTAGCTGCGCGCCGACGACTGCGCTCCACCCGTCACCCCACGGCCCGGCCGTCGCGACGTGGCGCTAGCGAACCGCGCCGTCGACGACGGCGTGCCCGCCGGCGTCGAAGTCGAGCTCCGTCAGCCCCCGCGGATCGACCGGGGCGTCGAGCTCGAGCGCGACGAGGACCTTTGGCCCGCTGCCCGGCGGCTCAGCCGGCGGTCTGGCCGCCGTCGACGACGACGACCTGCCCGGTCACGTACGCCGACGCGGCCGAGGCGAGAAAGGCGACGGCCCCTTTGAGGTCGCCCGGGCCGCCGAAACGCCCGAGAGGGATCTCGGCGAGCAGGCCATCCCCCTGGCGCTCGAGCAGCGCCCGCGACATCTCCGAGGGAAACCACCCCGGGGCCACGGCGTTGACGCGAATGCCGTGCCGGGCCCACTTGACGGCGAGGTCGCGCGTCAGCGAGAGGACGCCACCCTTCGTCGCCGTGTAGGCGACCGCGTCCATCAGCTCCGGTGGCAGGGCGCCGAAGGCGGCGGTCGAGGCCACGTTGACGATCGAGCCGCCGTCGCCACGCTCGATCATTGCCCTCCCGGCCGCCTGCGAGACGAGAAACGTCCCGGTCAGGTTGACGGCCAGCACCTTGTTCCAGGCCTCCAGGGGATGGTCGACCGCGGGAGCCCCCCAGCTCGTGCCGGCGTTGTTGACGACGACATCGACCCGGCCGAGCTCTGCCAGCGTTCGCGCGACCAGCACCTCGACCTCGGCTCGGTCGCTCACGTCGCAACGGAGGCCGAGGGCGCGCACTCCCAGTGCCGCGAGCTCCTCCGCCGCCTGCTCGCAGCGCTCGGGCCGGCGCGCGCACAGCACCAGGTCGGCGCCGAGCTCCGCCAGCGCCTCCGCCATCTGGCGGCCGATGCCGCTCCCGCCTCCGGTCACGATCGCGACGCGCCCGGAGAGGTCGAAGAGATCGAGAACGCTCATGCACGGAATACTAGGGTGACATCATGGCCGACCTCGAAGGAAGCGTCGGGACGGCTGACCGCGCGAGAGCGCCTCGACGCGCTCGTCGACCCGGGCTCATTCTACGAGCTCGGCCTCCTCGCAGAGGCCAGCACCGCCGCGAGCATCCGGCCCCGGCCGATGCGATCGTCGCCGGGCTCGCGCACGTCGACGGCCGCGAGGTATGCGTGCTCGTGGTCGACGCCACGGTGCTCGGCTACCTGCCGGACTCCGCGGATCTGCCCGCCCCCGCCGCCGCACCCGCACCGCCGACGCGCGACGCGGAGCAACTCCTCTCGCTCGTGCCGAGCGACCCGCGACGCGGCTACGACATGCGCAAGGTGCTCGACGCGATCGCGGACGCGAACAGCATCCAGACCTGGGCGGAGCGCTACGGCGGCAGCGTCCTCTGCTCCTTCGCCCGGATCGAAGGCGGGGCCGTCGGCCTGGTGGCGAGCCAGCCCCTGCAGCGGGCCGGTGTCCTGGACGTGCCGGCGCTGACCAAGCTCGCGTCCTTCGTCGACCTCTGCGACACGTTCAACCTGCCGCTCGTCTTCCTGCAGGATGTCCCCGGCCTGATGATCGGCTCGGACGCGGAGCGGGGCGGCATCCTCGGCGGCTACGAGCGCGTCGTCGGCCGGCTCGCCCGCGCGAAGGTCCCGAAGGTGACGGTGGTCGTGCGCAAGGCGTACGGGGGCGGGCACTTCGCACTCGGCGGTCGCCCCACGCGTCCCGACCTCGTGCTCGCGTGGCCGACGGCCGAGATGGGCTTCATGGCGCCCACGACGGGCATCCGCCTCGTGCACCGGCGGCGCCTCGACGAGGTGCTCGAGACGGAGGGCAAGGAGGCGCACGACGCCCTCGTCGAGGAGCTGACCGCCGACTGGGTGCACGAGTCCGAGCCCTGGGAGGCGGCCGCGCACACCTACCTCGACGACGTGATCGACCCCCGCCGCACGCGGGAGGCGATTGCGCAGGGGATCGACTTCGCCTGGGGCAGCACGCCCCGCATCAGCTCGAGACGCTAACCAGGGAGGAACCATGCCGGCGGGACCGCTCGCGCACATCTGCCTCGTCGTCGCCGACCTCGACAAGGCCCTCGAGGACTGGCGCGCGATCCTCGCGGAGCTCGACCCCGGTCAGCTGGAGGAGCCGGTCGTGTTGGTCGAGCGCTGGGAGGCGGGCGACGACGTCATGTCCTCGGCCACGTTCGTGAACCCGAACGGGACCGAGATCCAGCTCCTCTGCCCGCTCAACGACGGCCCGCTCGGCCGCCGTCTCGCGAAGCGCGGCGAGCACGTGCACCACATCTGCTTCACCGCGCCCGACCTTCCCGACGCGGTCGCCCGGCTGGCGCAGCGGGGCATCAAGCTGACGAGCACCGAGCTGCAGAACGACCCCAAGATCCCGTGGCAGCACTGGACGTTCATCTCGCCGGAGAGCAGCCACGGGACGCTCGTCGAGCTCGCCTACCCCTATCGGCCGGTGAACGGTGCCTGGGAGCCGGGCGAGGGCGCTCCGACCGAGGCGTGACGACGCCCGAGGACGCTACGGCGTGAGCACCCGTAGCGCGTCGGCAGGAAGGTAGAGGGTCACCGGCGTCCCTTCGCCGTAGTCGAGCGTCGACCCGTCGTTCGCGATCATCGCCTTCAGCACGTCACCGCCGACCAGGCGGACGTGTAACTCGTGCGCGCTGCCCACGTAGACCGCGCGCTCCACCATGCCGGGAAGGCGGTTCTCGCCCGGGGAGCCGTGCGCCTCGACGACGATGCGCTCGGGGCGAATCATCGCCCTGACGCCTCCGCGCGCACCCGTCTCGCCCTGGAGCGCGCGCAGCGTCCGCTCGCCGACGCGCAACGCGCACGCCTCGCCGTCCGACGAGGCCTCGGCTCCGATCAGGTTCGAGACGCCGAGGAAGTCGGCCACGAACAGTGTCGCCGGCTCCTCGTAGATCTCCCTCGGGGTTCCCGCCTGCTCGACGCGGCCGCCGCTCATCACGGCCACGCGATCGCTCATCGTCAGCGCCTCCTCCTGGTCGTGTGTGACGAAGACGAACGTGATCCCGAGCTCGGCCTGCAGGGTCTTGAGCTCGACCTGCAGGTCCTTGCGCAGGCGCGCGTCGAGCGCGCCGAGCGGCTCGTCGAGGAGCAGCACCTGCGGCGTCAGGACGAGGGCCCGGGCCAGCGCGACCCGCTGCTGCTGCCCGCCGGAGAGCTGGCTCGGCTTCCGCTTCGCGTAGTCGCCGAGCTGGACGAGCGCGAGCGCCTCGGCCACCCGGGACTGGTGCTCCGCCTTCGTCAGCCGCTTGTACTTGAGCCCGAAGCCGACGTTGCCCGCGACGTCGAGATGCGGGAAGAGCGCGTAGCTCTGGAAGACCGTGTTGACGTTCCGCTTGTGGGGCGGCACCTGCGCCACGTCGACGTCGTCGAGCACGATCCGGCCGCTCGTCGGCCGCTCGAACCCGGCGATCATCCGCAACGTCGTCGTCTTCCCACAGCCTGACGGCCCGACCATCGTGAAGAACTCGCCGCCCGGCATCCGCACGTCGATGCCGTCGACGGCGACGACCTCGCCGAACTGCTTCGTCAGCTTCTCGAGCTGGATCTCTCCCTGCATCAGGTCTCTATACCTCCACGCCGGCCATGGCGGCGGCTTCGTCGCTCGTAGCGAACCGGCGGTAGACGAGATACGCGAGCCCGAGGGTCGCAAGGGTGATCAGCAGCGCGATCGTGGCGAGCGCGTTCAGGGCGGGTGTCGGTGCCGCCCGCGCAGACGAGTAGAGCAGCATCGACACCGTCGTCGTGCTCGCGTCGCCGGAAAGGTACTGCGTGACGACGAAGTCGTCGAGTGAGATCGCGAACACGACCGCGGCGCTGGCGACGATCGCCGGGGCGAGGAGAGGGAGCAGGACGCGGAGCAGCTGATCGTGGGGCGGTGCCCCGAGATCCGCGGCCGCCTCCTCGTAGTCCCTGCCGATCGAGACGAGCCGTCCCCGCACGATCACGACCACGTAGGAGATCGTGAACGTGACCTGGCCGATCACCTGCGCCGTCGAGCCGAGCCCGACGAACGGCAGGACCTGCAGGAAGAGCAGGAGCAGGGCCACGCCCATCACGATCTCGGGCGTGACGAGCGGCAGCAGCATCACGGTGTTGATGGTGCCGCCGCCGGGCCCGCGCCAGCGTTGCAGCCCGAGAGCGAGCGCGACGCCGATCGGTGTCGCCACGAGCACACAGACGACGCCGAGGAAGAGCGTGTGCTTCAGCGCACCCTGCAGGGCCGGATCGTGGAGCACGCTGCCGGACTCACCGGTGAACCAGCGGGTCGAGAAGCCCTGCCACGTCGTACGCGAGCGGCCGTCGTTGAACGCGAAGAGCACGGCCAGCCCGACCGGGATCAGAGACCACAGGATGTACACGGCCGTGACGAGCACGAGGAACCGCGGCTTGCCCCACGGATTGCGCAGTCCGCTCATCACGCCGTCTCCGCCCGGTCGTCCGCGCTCCGGGTCGAGCGCAGGTAGTAGAACATCAGACCCAGCAGGGCAACGGCGAGGACGAGGGTCAACGCGGCACCCTCGACCTTCGAGGAGCCCTGCCGCGTCAGCTGGTCGATCTGGTTCCCGATCATGCTCGTCTTCGTCGACGACGAGACGAGGTCGGGCGTGTAGTAGTCGCCGAACATCGGCAAGGCGATGAGCACCATCCCGGCCAGGATCCCCGGCCGCGAGAGCGGCAACGTGACGCGGAAGAACGCACCCGCCGGGCTCGCCCCGAGATCACGCGCGGCCTCGATCTGGCGCTGGTCGATCCGGTCGAGCGAGGCGTAGAGGGGCAGGATCAGGAACGGCAGGTACCCGTACGTGAGCGCCATGATCACCGTCAACGGCTGCCCTTCGAGCCAGCCGCCCTTTGCCGCGAGCAGGTCGGCGGAGATGAACAGCCGCTCGATCCCGATCGTGCTCAGGAACCTCGTCCCGAGCCCGTCCGGCGCGAGCAGGTTGATCCACGCGAGCATCCGCATCAGGTAGTTGATCCAGAACGGCAGGATCAGGAGCAGGAGGACGAGCCCTTTCCAGCGGCCCGCATGGCGTGCCGTGAAGTACGCCACCGGGTAGCCGATCAGGAGCGCGAGAAAGAGCGCGATCGCGACGAACACGAACGTGCGCACGAAGACGGTCAGGAACGGGCCGCCCTGGAAGATGTTCTCCAGCGTCGCGAGCATGTAGCCGACGTTCCAGTCGAGCGGGTTCCAGTACGGCACCGGCTCGGAGAGCGTGTTCTGGTTCCCGAACGCGACCGCCACGACCGCGTAGAACGCGAGCAGGAAGAACACGCTCAGCCAGGCGACGCCGGGGAGCGCGAGCAGCCGCCACGTCCAGCGCGAGCCCATCCGTCAGCCCGCCTTGAACTTCGACCAGGCCTCGTCCCAGTAGCGCTCGCCGGCCACGCTCAGCTGGAGCAGCTCCTGGTTGGCGGCGAACTGGTCGGGGCGCACGACGGCAGACGTGAGGCTCTTCGGGATCAGCCCGCTGCCGATCAGTGAGCCTGCGGTGATCGCGTTCTGCGGCGGCGTGTACCCGACGAAGTTGACCATGTTGTCGTACGCGTTCTTCTCGTCGAGCATGAACTCGATGAAGCGGTGCGCCAGCGCCGGGTTCTTCGCCGTGCGGCCGATGCAGAAGAAGTCGTTCTGGACGACCCCGTTCGAGTCCGGGCTCCAGTAGGAGAGCACGCTCGGCGGCACGCCCTTGGGCATGTAGTAGAACGCCGCACCGAGGAGATCGCCCGACCACGACTGGTGGAGCCAGGTCTTGCCCTCGGGGAGCGTCTGGTAGTCGGTGATCGCGACCTTGACGTTGGCGATGTCGGTCAGCTGGCCGAGATCCTCACCGGCTTGCGCCACGATCGTGCCGTCCTCGGTATTGAGGTCGGGGCGACGGCCGGTGCGCATCGCGTCACGCTGCATCGGCATCGCGAGCGCGTCGCGCTTGTCGTCGAGGATGGCGACCTTGCCCCTGTACGGAGCGGACTCCCAGAAGATGTCCCACGGGACCGTCAGCCCCGGGATGTCGACGTCGATCTTGTCGTTGCGCCACCCGATCCCGTCCGACCAGACGACGTACGGCACCGTGTAGCGGCTGCCCCGGTCGTAGAACGGGTCCTGCAGCTCCGGCCAGACGTTCTGCTCGAGGTTCCCGAGGTAGGAGTGGTTGAGCGGCTGCAGCAGCTGCTGGGCGATCAGGTTGACGATGTTCGAGCCGGAGAGGCCGATGATCACGTCGAAGCCGACGGCACCCGAGGCAAGCTTGGCGATCGCCTCGTCGGACGAGTTGTAGGTCGCGACCTGCACCTTGCGGCCGGTCAGCTTCTCGAACTTCTCGATCAGGGCCGGGTCGAGGTAGTCGGCGTAGTTGTAGATCCCGAGCGGGCCGCTCTCGTCGGGCACGTCGTCCGCGATCGGCTCGTTGTCGGAGGTGATCGCCCACGTGACGGCGTTGTCGGGGCGCGGCAGCGGCAGGCCGCCGGGGCCGGTGGGTTTCGGCACGACGAGATTCGAGGAGCCGTCGCCCTCGCAGGCGCCGATCGGCGTCGTCGTGTTCTCACACCCGGCGAGCAACCCGATTGCGCCCACGCCGAGAGCGCCACCCGCTGCACCCTGCAGCAGCCGGCGGCGACTCACGCCTCGTCCCTCCTGTGGATGCGCCATCGGCCTGCCCGATTCAACAGCGCTCCTGACCCGGAAGTCAAGCGAGGTACGATCGCAATCGTGCACGAGAAGCAGATCGAGATCCGGTGGCGCGACCTCGACGCCTACCGGCACGTCAACAACGCGGTCTACGCCACGTACCTCGAGGAGTGCCGCGACGAGCTCGCCGAGAACGCACTCGCCGGTGTCGGCGACCCCTGGGACTTCGTGCTCGCCCGGGTCGCGATCGACTACCGGCGCGAGCTGACGCAGGAGGACGATGCCGTCGTGGTGCGATGCACTGTCGAGCGGATCGGCAACTCGAGCATCACCCTCCGCGAGGAGATCCGGACGATCAGCGGCGAGCTGGCGGCCGAGGCCGAGGCCGTGCTCGTCGCACGGGACGTCGAGACCGGGCGCTCGCGGGCGCTCACCGAGGCGGAGCGCGCTGCCTTCTCGGGCGCCGGGAGCCAGGGGTAGGGGCGAGCGTGCGGGTCGCGGTCGTGGGCGCGGGGTTCGCCGGGCTCGCTGCGGCGGATGCGCTGGCGGCGGCGGGAGTCGACGTGATCGTGCTGGAGGCCCGCGACCGGGTCGGCGGCAGGGTCTGGTCACGCGAGCTCGCGAACGGCGCCACCGTGGAGCTCGGCGCCGAGTTCATCCTGCCCGGCAACGACACCATCCTCTCCTACGTCGACCGCTTCGGGCTCGGGCTGTGGGACAAGGGAATGCTGTACGGCGATCGCGAGCCGCGCGGCGGGATCGGCGTCGTTCCAGGCGCCATGCAGGCCGCGGTCTCCCGGATCGGCGAGGCACTGCCCGGGGTCGCGGCCGGCGCCTCGGCTGCGGAGCTTCTCGACAGCCTGCCGCTCGACCCCGGTGCGAGCGAGGCGATCAGGTCGCGCCTCGAGGTCTCCTCGGCGGCGACGGCCGACCGCGTCGACGCGACGGCGCTCGCCGGGTTGGCGGCCCACTCGGCCGACGTCTGCCCGAGCGTTGCCGGTGGGAACCAGCGCGTCGCGCTCGCGCTCGCAGCCGAGCTCGGCTCGGCGGTTCACCTCTCGAGTCCCGTCGAGCGGATGTCCTGGGCCGATGGCGGTCGGTCGTCTCCGCGGCCGGCGCCGAGCTCACGGCCGACCGGGTCGTGCTCGCCGTACCCGCCAGTGTCGTCGACCGGATCGCCTTCGACCCACCGCTCCCCGACCGGCTTCGCGCCGCCTACGCCGCCGTCGGCTACGGCAACGCGGCCAAGCTCTTCGTGCCGCTCACGGACGAGCCGCGACGAGTGCCGTGCTGTCGGTGCCCGAGCGGTACTGGAGCTGGACCTCGACGGCGGCGCCGGCGTGCAGCCGGTCGTCAACGCCTTCGCCGGCTCTGCGCCCGCACTCGCGCGCCTCGAGGTCGCCGCGGGGCCGGCCACGTGGCTCGCCTCGCTGGCACGGCTTCGGCCCGACCTCGCGCTGCGCCCCGACGACGCCGTCCTCAAGAACTGGGACGACGACCCGTGGGTCGGCGCAGCGTACTCGTGCGAACGACCTTCGCCGGCGGTCTGGGCCCCGGCCGGACCGTTCCATGTCTGCGGTGAGCACACGTGCGACGTCACGCTGCCCTGATGGACGGCGCGCTCGCGAGCGGACTGCGGGTGGCCGAGGAGATCCTGCACGCGCGTAGTCCCCGGGTGGGGGCTCTCTACGTTCCGTTCGTGCCGACGCGCCTCTCCGCCGTCTTCGCAACGAGCCTCGACCGGATATGCTCTCGCCACGTTCCTGACCGGACGGTCAAACACCGTGGAGGTCGTCCGTGATCGTGCCCGAGCTGCCCGCCGAGATCGCCGAGCTGAAGCGGCAGGTCGGCCGCTTCATCGAGGCAGAGGTCTACCCGGTGGAACAGCGGATCGCGGAGCGCAACGAGATCGACCACGGCGAGGTCGACGCGCTGTTCGCGAAGGCGCGCGCTGCCGGGTTCTCGATGCTGAACATGCCCGTCGCCAACGGCGGGCGTGACCTCTCGATGCTCGGGCAGGTCGCGCTCGAGGAGGAGTCGGGCAAGGCGACGAACGGGCTCGGGTTCGCCGTCGTCGAGCGAGGCCCGCGCGAGCTCCTCGAGATCGCGACCCCCGAGCAGGTCGAGCGGTACGTGATGCCGATCGTCCGCGGCGAGTTCCGCGAGGCGTGGGCCCTGACCGAGCCGGGCGCCGGCTCCGATCTCGGCGGCCTGCAGTCGACCGCCGACCGTGAAGGCGACGAGTGGGTGCTGAACGGCGAGAAGTGGTTCGTCACGAGCGAGCGAACGGCGGGCGTCTACATCGTCGCGGCCATGACGGGGGACGAGCAGACGCTGTTCCTCGTCGAGCCCGACACACCGGGGATCGAGATCCAGGCGACGCCGCGCTTCCTCCACGACCCGTACCTCGACCTCCATCCCGAAGTCGTGTTCCGTGACTGCCGGGTGCCGGAGACCAACCGGATCCGGCGAGCGGCGACGCGGGCGCCAAGGAATGGATCCTGGTCGAGCGCCTGTTCATCGCCGCACGCTGCTGTGGCGCGGCGGTGCGGCTGCTCGACGAGACGACGGGCTGGGCGCAGGAGCGCGAGGCGTTCGGCGGCGCCGATCATCGAGAACCAGGGCGTCTCGTTCCCGCTCGCCGACTCGCTGACCGAGCTGCACGCCGCCCGCCTGCTGACCTACCACGCGGCCCACGCGTTCGACGTGCTCGCCGACCGCAAGGTCGTGCACGGGAAGGTCTCGATGGCAAAGCTCTACGCGTCGGAGATGGCGGGCCGGGTCGCCGATCGCGCCGTGCAGATCTTCGGAGGCCGCGGCTACAGCCACGACACTGCGGCAGCCCGCTTCTACCGCGAGCTCCGCGTCGACCGGATCTGGGAGGGCACGAGCGAGATCCAGCGGCTGATCATCGCGCGGGGGCTGGAGAAGCGCGGCGCGGCCCCGTATCTCGGCTGGGAGTAGCACGGTCGGCGGACCGTCAGACGAGAACATGCTGGCGCAGGCGACGGCGCCGTCTAGCCTCCGGATGGAGCGAGTGCGAAGAGCTGCCAGATGCCGGGTATGCCTTTGAGCTCGTGGGTGTCGCGATCGCTGAATTCGATGCCGGTACCCGCGACGAGGTCGCGAACCGTCTGCGAGACGACGACTTCGCTCGGTCCGGCCTTCGCTGCGACGCGAGCGCCGATCGCGACTGCGAGGCCGGCGACCTTGCCGTCGTGGACCTCGCATTCGCCCACGTGGATACCGATTCGTGCTTCGAGCCCGATCGTGTGGACGCCCGCGACTATCGCCTCTGCTGCGCGAATCGCCCGTGGTGGCCCGTCGAAGGTCGCGAAGAAGCCGTCGCCTGCGGTGTCGCGCTCCTGCCCTCGGAAGCGGCTGAGCTCTCGGCGCACGATCGCATGGTGTTCGGCGAGAAGGTCTCGCCAAGCGCGATCGCCGATCTCTGCGACATGTTCTGTTGAGCCGACGATGTCGGTGAACATCACGGTCGCGAGAACGCTCTCGGGCACCTCGGGCGCTTCTTCGCCACCTACGAACCGCTCGATCTCGTCCGCTATGTCAGGCGAGAGGAAGATGCCGAAGTAGTCAGTGCCGGAGACGCGCATGGTGCGGGCATTCGGGAGTCGAGCGGCGACCTCCATCGTTTCGGCTTCCATCACCGACCGGTACAGAAGCAGGGTCGGACGTGCACGGCGGGCAGAACATCGCTGAGGTCCGTTTCATAGAAGGCGCGATTGAGCGCATAGGCGACGGCGGGACTGGCACCGACACGCAACGAGTTGGCGAACCAACGGCGGCTCTCCTCGTCACCGGCGAGGGAAGGGCAACCTTCTGCGAGCAGTCCGTCCGCAAATTCCTGCGTACCCCAGTTGTCGAGTCGAGGCGAGCGCCTGCATCTCGGCCCCGCTGCCTGCGGTGTCGGTATGCGCCTCCGCATGGAAGAGCACCAGCGCACGGTCTCGTTCCGGATACGTGGCGGCAAAGAGAACCGCCATGCCACCGCCCTCGTGCGCGCCGAAGATCACCGGGTTCGCTGATCCTGCAGCGTCGAGAACGGCGTGAAGGTCTTCCATCCGTGTCTCCAGCGACGCGAACTGGCCGCCGTGATCGGAGATCCCCGTGCCCCGCTTGTCGAACAAGATCAGCCGAAACGACCGCGAGAGGCGCATATAGAAGTCGCGCCACAACGGATAATCCCAGCCACACGCGAGATTGGAGACGTAGTCGGGCAGATACACCGAGATCGATGTCGCCATCCCCGACCACCTGATACGCGATCGCGACGCCGCCGTTGCGCGCATAGCGAATCTCGGCACCACCCGGTCCCCGTCCCCAACCGCCCACCTCGTCATACCCGCATTCTCCACCAATCGCGGGCGGTAGTCCGACACGCCGCGGCATAACGCTCATGTGACATTCGCGAACACTGGCCCAGCCGAGTCTCACAGTGCCTCGAGCTCTCGGGTAACTTCCGCGGTGTGGACGAAGACGTAGTACCCGTTCTGTATGTCGAGGACGCGGTCCGGGCTATTGCTTGGTACGGGCGCCTCGGATTCCAGAAGGAGTGGGAGCATCAGTTCGAGCCGGGATTTCCCTGGTTCGTTTCCGTCGCGCGCGGGCGTGTGCGCCTCTACCTCTCCGAACACAAAGGTGACGCGCGCCCGAATACCCTCATCCACCTCTACGTCAACGACATCGACACTGTGTCAGAGGAGTTCGGCGTCCCCGTGGATGAAGACGGCCTTGCCGGGCGCGAGTGTGACTTTGAAGACCCGGACGGCAACAGACTGCGGGTAGCGACTCGGCGCTCCTGAGGATCGCCCTCTCGGGCGACATTCGCGACACCGGCCCGGGCCATCGGCAGACCCTGTAGGCACGTAGGGTGGAGGGATGGGATTCCGTGCCGTTCGGCCAGACGAGGCTCGAGTGGATCACGCGGCCGCACGAGCCGGGCGAGCCGGCGCGACACGCCGCCGAGCTGAGCGAACTCGCCGGATTCGCGCACACGCGCGGGAACATCTGGCGCTATGAGCCGGGAGCCAAGGGCCGCCGTCACCGACATCCGCTGCAGGAGGAGACCTTCGTCGTCCTCGCCGGCACGCTCTCGATGCATGCTCGGCGACCCGCCGGAACGCCAGGATGTTCCCGCGGGAGGGCTGATCCACATCGACCCCGGTACTGCACTCCAGGCCGCGAACCACGGAACAGGTGACCTCGTCTTGTACGCCCACGGGTACCCGGCCGAGGACGAGCATGCCGAGCTCCTCGATTCGGTCACGTAAGACGCGCGTCGACTGGCCGAGGCCGCGCGTCGGCCGGGTCACCTGGGGGCACCCGCTATCCTCGTCACGTCGAGGCCGGCCCATGCGTGCACGCTCGCCGTTGATGTCGAGGTCATTCGACACGATCACGTTGTAGCTCGGCCCGCTGAGATGGATCCGGACACAGCCGACGACGTATCGTCCCCGGGGTGTCGCAGCCTCCCATCTCGCCGTATCCGCCCGACCTCGGCGACGCCGCGCCGGCCGGGGTCGACTTCGGTGACCTGGTCGACATCGCGGCGTCTGATCTGGACTGGGCGGGCCAGCGCGCGTTGGGCCTCTCGCTCCGGCGAGTCGAGCTGCGGCGCTGCCGGCTGACGGGCGTGGAGCTGGCGGAGGCGACGCTCGTCGACGTCACCTTCGACGAGTGTCGAGTCGACCTCGTCGGGCTCCGCCACGCGACGCTCGAGCGGGTCGTGTTCCGCGACTGCCGGATGCGCGAATGCGACCTCTCCGGGGCCACGCTGAAGCACGTCCTCTTCGAGCGCTGCGATCTCCGCGAGGCAACGTTCTCGGCTGCCGGCCTGCAGCGGGTCGAGCTCCGGGCGTGCGAGCTGACGGGGATCCGCGGCGCGGAGGCTCTGCGCGGCGCACGCATGCCGTGGAACGACGTGCTCCAGAACGCGATCCTCTTCGCCTCGCTCGCCGGAATCGAGATCGTCACCGACGACGAGTGAGCGGTAGGGTGGGCGCGTGGACTTCGACGCCGACAAGCCGCCGGCCCAGGCGAACCCGACCGGAAGATCGCTACCGACCCACGGGCGCCATCAGGGGTCGACGAGCACGGCGCGCTCCGCCTTCGCGACGGTCGAGGGCCCGATCGAGGCCGGCTCGCTCGTGACGCAGCGGTTCGAGCGCAACAGCGAGGGCCGCTTCGAGCGACAGATCGCCGGTGAGTTGCTGCTCGCGACGGACGCGATCGTCGAGCGAGGCCGCGGCGGCGACACGATCCGGGTCGACGTGGGACAGTTCGACGCGCTCTGGGCCCGCTACGACGGCGGCGACTACGGCACCGGTGACGCGGCCCAGGCGCGCTACGAGCTCCGGTCGCCGGTGAGCCGCTGCCGGTCCTGCTCGTGGACGTCGATCGCGAGCAGAACCCTGGACTGTCACGGCCGACCCACGGCCCGCAGCGCATCGTCCCCGCCTGAGAGCGACGTCAGCCGAGCACGATGCGGGCGTCGAGGCCGATCACGCCGGCGGGCTGCACGAGCAGCGGATTGACCTCGATCTCCGCGATCTCGGGGTGAGCAGCGGCGACCCGTGAGAGCGCGGCAGCCGCCTCGGCGGCGGCGCGAACGTCGACCGGCGTCCGGCCTCGTGCTCCGGTGAGCACGCCGGCACCGCGGAGCGAGAGGATGAGCGCCTCCAGCTCGTCCGCGCCCGCGGGCGCGAGCGCGAGGCGGACGTCGTGGAGCAGCTCCGCGTAGACGCCGCCGACCCCGACGAGGACGACGGGGCCGAAGCGGGGGTCCCGCAGGCAGCCGATGATCAGCTCGACGCCCCCGCTCGTGTCGACGAGCGTCTCCACCGAGTACCCCTCCGGCGCCAGCCGCTCGTGCATGTCGGCCGCGGCAGCGTGGACGGCGGCGTCGTCGGTGAGGCCGAGCGCAACGCCACCCTCGTCCGACTTGTGCAGGAGGCCGAGCGCCTTCAGGACGACGGGGTAGCCGAGCTCGGCGGCGGCGGCGCGCACCCCGTCGACGGTGGCTGCCCGGCGGGCAGCTCGCAAACGGTACGCCGGCCGCCGCGAGGAGCTCTCGCGACTCGAAGTACCCGTCGCCCTCGACGGCGGGCGCGGTCGCTCCCGGATCGGGGATGCCCGAAGCAGTCCCTCGTGCTGCTCGACGAGCTGTCTGAGCGTGTCGACGACCCCCTCGATGTCGCGATACACCGGGACGCCGCCCGCGCGCAGCGCCCGGGCCGGCGGTGAGTCCCAGAACATGGCCTGCGCCAGCAGGGTGCATCCGCTCGCATCCGCGGCCCGGGCGATGCCGTGCGCGACCTCGGTCTCGAGGACGCTGAACTCCTCGTTCATCTGGCTGTAGCCGCCGAAGTAGCCGGTGAAGATGACGGAGTCGACCTCGCCCGACTCGAGAACGGCGGCGTCGACGCGCTCGAAGTTCCAGAAGTCCTGCTCGCCGGCACCGGCGAGGTCGACCGGGTTTGTCGTGACGACGTGGGGGCGATCGCACGGCAGCCGCGCGGCGAGCTCGTCCGAGAGGATCGGGAGCTCGAGGCCGGCTGCGCTGACGAGGTCGGCCGTGACGACACCCGTGCCGCCGCCGTCACCGACGATCGCGACCCTCCTGCCGCGCGGCCGGTGCGGAGCCAGGCACGCGAGCGCCCGGTCGATGAGCTCCTTGGGTGTCGCCACCCGCAGGATCTGCGCGGCCCGGCAGGCCGCCTCGACAGCAGCCGCGTCGCTCGCGAGCGCGCCCGTGTGGGAGGCGGCGGCGCGCGCGCCCGCCTCGCTGCCCCCGGCCGCGAGCAGGACACCTGCTTGCCGAGCCGCGAGCGCGGCATCCCCGGCGCGGGCGAAGGCCCGACCGTCGCGGAAATCCTCGCAGTAGACCCCGATCACCCGCGTGCGCTCGTCGTCGGCGAACGCCTCGACGAACTCGGCAGCATCGACGTCGGCCTCGTTCCCGAGCGACGCGAAGCGAGAGACCCCGACGCCGTACTCGACGGCGAGCAGGCTCAGCTCGAGTGCGAGGTTGCCGCTCTGGGAGATGATCCCGAGCGACCCGGGCGTGAACTCATTCATGCCCGAGATCGAGCGAGGCGGCGGCGTCGTAGACGCCGAGGCAGTTGGGCCCGAGCATCACGGCTCCCGCCGCGCGCACACGCTCGACGACCCGGTGCTCGATCTCCTTGCCCGCGTCGTCGACCTCGCCGAGGCCCGCCGTGATCGCGACGATCGCATGCGCGCCCGCTGCCAGCGAGGCGTCGATCGCCTCCTCGAACGCGCGCGGCGGGCAGCACGACGACGACGAGCTCGGGCGCTCCGGGCAGCTCGTCGAGCGAGAGGTACGCCTCTGACCGAGGATCTCGCCGCCCTTCCGGTTCACAAGCCAGACGTCGCGCCGGTGGCGTTCCGCGAAGCGCGCCCGCGGAGATCCACTGGCCCCACTTCGCCGGATCGTTCGAGGCGCCGAGGACGGCGACCGAGCGCGGATCGAAGAGCGGCCCCAGGTCGCGCACGCGGCCAGCCTACGCGAGCCTGCCTGCTCGCGGCGCAGCCTGCGTCCTCTGTCTCACCACGAACGCCCGAACCCGGTAGCGTCGCCACTGACGTCCAGGAGGGGCCATCACCGCAGACCTCGTTCTCGCCCTCGACCAGGGCACCACCTCGAGCAGGGCCGCGCTCGTCGATCCGGCGGGTCGCCGGATCGCCGAACGGCAGCTGCCGCACCACCAGCACCACCCGCAGCCGGGCCTCGTCGAGCACGATCCACTCGATGCTCCTCGAGGCGATCGCCGCCTGCGCCCGCGAGGTGCTGGCCGAGGTCGACCCCACCCGCGTCGCCGGCGTGGGAATCACGAACCAGCGCGAGACGATTGTCGTCTGGGAGCGCGCCACGGGCCTTCCGATCGCGAACGCGATCGTCTGGCAGGACACGCGCACCGCCGACCGGTGCGCCGAGCTCGTCGCCGCCGGAGCGGAGACCCGCGTGCGCGAGTCCGACGGGCTTGCCGATCCAGCCCTACTTCTCGGCCACGAAGCTTGCCCGGCTGCTCGAAACGGTTCCCGGAGCACGCGACCGGGCCGAGCACGGAAGAGCTCGCCCGCCGGCACGATCGAGTGCTGGCTCGCCTGGAACCTGACCGGCGGCAGCGACGGGGGAGTCCATGTCTCCGACGTCACGAACGCCTCGCGGACCCTGCTCCTGTAGATCGGGCACGCTCACGTGGTCGGACGAGCTGCTCGCGCTCTTCGACGTTCCCGCCGAGGTGCTGCCCGCGGTCGTGCCCACCTGGGGGCCCGGTGGCGTCGCGATCACGCGGGCCGATGGCCCGCTCGGCTGCGCGCTCCCGCTGCTCGCGATGATCGGTGATCAGCAGGCCGCCCTCGTTGGCCAGGCATGCGTCGCACCCGGAGAGGCCAAGTGCACCTACGGCACCGGTGCGTTCCTGCTCGTCAACACCGGCACGACACGCCCCTCCCCAGGGGCAGCGCTCCTCGCCAGTCCCGCCTATCAGGCTGCCGGCAGCGCCCCCGTCTACTGCGTCGAGGGCTCGATGGCCGTCGCGGGCCGTGCGGTCGGCTGGCTCGCCCACGAGCTGCAGGCGCTCCCTGATCCGGCCGCCTCCGAGAGCATCGCTGCAGAGGTCGAGGGCTCTGGCGGCGTCCGGTTCGTGCCGGCCTTCCAGGGGCTCTACGCGCCCGGGCGGACTCCTCGGCGCGGGAGCGCTCCTCGGGCTGACGCTCCATTCGACGCGAGCGCACGTCGTCCGGCGGCGCTCGACAGCATCGCGTTCCAGACCCGGGCGGTGCTGGACGCGGCGGAGCGGAATACCGAGGTCGAGGTTGCGAGGCTCCGGATCGACGGGGGAATGACCGCGAATCGCGTCTTCGTCCAGACCCTGGCCGACGCCCTCGGGCGCCCGGTCGAGCCTGCCGCCGACGCCGAGGCGACCGTGCGCGGAGCGGCTCTTGCCGCCGGGCTCGCCGCAGGTCTCTGGGACGGGCCGGAGGCGCTGCGAGACACGGGCGGCCCGGTCGAGGTCGTCGAGCCCACGTGGGATGCCACCCGCCGCGAGGCCGAGTACGCCGACTCGCCGAGGGCCGTCGAGCGAGCCCGGGACTGGGCGTGAGCAGCATCCCCCGAGCCGCCGGTCGCGTGGCCGCAGCGGCCCCGAGCCGAGCCGAACGGCTCGAGCGGCTCGCCGACGGAGCCGTTCGACCTGCTCGTGATCGGCGGCGGTGCCCTGGGAGCGTCGACTGCGTGGGCAGCGGCGCGGGCCGGCGCACGGGTGGCGCTCGTCGACGGCGGCGACGCCGCCGGCGCGACGTCGAGCGCCTCCTCGAAGCTGGTTCACGGCGGCCTCCGCTACCTCGGCCTCGGCGACGTCAAGCTCGTGCGCGAGGCCCACAGGGAGCGGCGCTGGAACGCCCGCCTGGTGGCACCGCACCTGGTCGCGGCGGCTCCCGTTCATCCTGCCGGTCGGTGCCGACTCCCCACACCGGCCCGCGGAGCTTCGCCTGGGCGTGTTCGTCTACGCCGCGCTCTCGGGATTCAGGGACGGGTCGCACCGGACGCCTCGATCCGTCCGAGGCCTACGCGCTGGCGCCCGGTCTGCGCCGTGACGACCGCGGACCCACGTCGCCTACCACGACCACCAGACCGACGACGCGCGCCTCGTGCTCGCCGCTTTACGGACGGCCGAGCTCCTCGGCGCCGTCTGGCTCAACTACGCGCGCGTCGAAAGCCTCCGGATTGCGGGGGGCGCCGTTGGCGGTGCCGACGTCGTCGACGTCGTCTCGGGGCAGCTCGCTTCTCGATCTCCCCGCCAGGACGGTCGTGAACGCGACAGGCCCCGGGTCGACCACATCCGCCGGCTCGAAGATCCGGGCGCAGCCGCCAGCGTGCGGCTGTCGAAGGGATCCCACCTCGGCGCTCGAGAGCAGCGAGCCGTGGCACGCCGCAGTCACGTCCCCGCTGCCCGGTGGCCGCGTCTCGTTCGCGATCCCCGGCACGGCATGCTCCTCCTGGGCACGACCGACGAGCCGTTCGAAGGCGACCCTGCCACGGTGCAGCCGACCGAGGCCGACCAGGCACAGATTCTCGCGGAGGCTGCGACCTCGCTCGCCCCGGACGTGGTCGACCCCGCCCGCGTCCGCTCCGCGTTTGCCGGACTTCGCGTCCTGCCGCTGGGAGGCACGTCCACCGCCGGCACGCGCCGTGAGACCGTCGTCACCGTCGGCAAGGCCGGGATGATCAGCGTCGCCGGCGGCAAGCTGACGACGTGGCGACGCATCGGGGTCGATGTCGCGACCCGGGCGCTCGCGTCCGTCGGGGGGACCCTGCCCGATGCCACCCGGCGCCCCTCGTCGGGCCGGCCGACCCGGATGTCGTGACGGCCGACCTCCTCCGCCTCCACCCCCTGTTACCCGAGGGCAGCGCCGCGCATCTCGCCGGGCTCTACGGCACCCTTGCGCACGACCTGTCCTCGAGCCGGCCCGCCTGGCGCCGGATCTGTACGAGCCGATCGTCCCCGGTGGGCTGGACGTCCTCGCCCAGGCCAAGTACGCCGTCGAGCACGAGGGGGCCGTCACGGCCGACGACATCCTGCGCCGGTGGACCCCGACGGTCTCACTCCGGGGGCACGAGGCCGAGGGCCGGGTGCGGGTCGCACCGTTCCCGCCCGGGTGAGCGCGGAGCCGTAGAACATCCACGGGACGGGTTCAGGGTCGATCGAGGGCGGGGTCAGGGGGAACCCCACGCGAAGCGTCCAGCAACAGATGCGCCTGGCGACTGCCTGCTTCAGGATCCGCGCGAAGCGCGGCAGCAAGCATTCGCCTGGCGACGGAGCGATACGCTCTTCTATCGCTCCGTCGCCAGGGCTCTTCTATCGCTCCGTCGCCAGGCGGGCCTTTCGGCTCGACGCCTGCTGCCGCTTGCCGGCGGCCAGCTCGACCTTGCGCAGCCGGATCGAGGTGGGCGTCACCTCGACGCACTCGTCCTCGCGGATGAACTCGAGCGCCTGCTCGAGCGAGAGCGGCCGCGGCGGGATCAGCCGCACGAGCTCGTCCGAGGTCGAGGCCCGCATGTTCGTCAGCTTCTTCTCCTTGGTCGCGTTCACGTCCATGTCCTCGGAGCGCGCGTTCTCGCCGACGATCATCCCCTCGTAGACGCCGACCCCCGGCGCGACGAAGAGCGTCCCGCGCTCCTGCAGGTTCGAGATCGCGAACCCGGTCGTCGGGCCCTGCCGGTCCGCCACCAGCGAACCACTCGGCCGCGTTCGCAGCTCGCCGTACCAGGGCTCGTAGCGGTCGAAGACGTGGTGGAGGATCCCCGTGCCGCGCGTCTCCGTGAGGAACTCCGTGCGGAAGCCGATCAGGGCACGCGCCGGCACGAGGTACTCGAGCCGGACCCAGCCGGTGCCATGGTTGACCATCTGCTCCATCCGCCCCTTGCGGAGGGCGAGCAGCTGGGTGAGCACGCCGATGTACTCCTCGGGCGCGTCGATTGCGAGCCGCTCGACCGGCTCGTGCACCTTCCCGTTGATCTCCTTCGTCACGACCTGCGGCTTGCCGACCGTGAGCTCGAACCCCTCGCGTCGCATCAGCTCGACGAGGACAGCCAGCTGGAGCTCGCCGCGACCCTGCACCTCCCAGGTGTCCGGCCGCTCGGTCGCGATCACGCGCAACGAGACGTTGCCGATCAGCTCGGCGTCGAGCCGGCCCTTCACCTGGCTCGCCGTCAGCCTCGTTCCCTCGAGACCCGCGAGCGGCGAGGTGTTGATCCCGACCGTCATCGAAAGGGAGGGCTCGTCGACCTGCTCGACGGGCAAGGGCCGTGGGTCGTCGATGTCGGCCAGGGTCTCGCCGATCGTGATCTCGGGGATCCCGGCAACGGCGACGATGTCGCCCGGGCCGGCCTCCGTGGCCTCGACCCGATCGAGCGCCTCGGTGACGTAGAGCTCGGTCACCTTGGCGCGCTCGACGGTGCCGTCGGCGCGACACCAGGCGACCTGCTGGCCCTTGCCGATCGTGCCGTTACGGACGCGGCAGATCGCGAGCCGGCCGACGTAGGCGGAGGCATCGAGATTCGTGACGAGGGCCTGCAGGGGATGGCCCTCCTCGTAGGTCGGCGCCGGAATCGTCTCGAGCAGCAGGTCGAGCAGCGGGCGCAAGTCATCCGCCAGCTCGTCGACCTTCAGTCCGGCCTTGCCGGCCTTCGCGTTGCAGTAGACGATCGGGAACTCGATCTGGCTCTCGTCGGCGTCGAGGTCGAGGAAGAGCTCGTAGACCTCGTTCACGACCTCCTCGACCCGCGCGTCGGGTCGGTCGACCTTGTTGACGACGAGGATCACGCGCAGCCGCGCCTCGAGTGCCTTGCGCAGCACGAACCGGGTCTGCGGCAACGGCCCCTCGCTCGCGTCCACGAGCAGCAGGACGCCGTCGACCATCCGCAGCCCGCGCTCGACCTCACCGCCGAAATCAGCATGGCCCGGCGTGTCGACGATGTTGATCTTGGTCTCGCCGTAGCGAACGGCGGTATTCTTGGCGAGGATCGTGATGCCCTTCTCGCGCTCGAGGTCCATCGAGTCCATGACGCGCTCGGCGACGTCCTGGTTGGCACGAAACGTCCCCGACTGCCACAGCATCGCGTCGACGAGGGTCGTCTTCCCGTGGTCGACGTGTGCCACGATGGCGACGTTGCGGATGTCGTGACGCTCGGACACCGAAGCAGGGTAGCGGCGCCCGGGCGCCGCTCCGTCGGCCGACGTGTTTTACATGCCGTTTACGCACGCACCACGACTGGCTTACCATGACGAGTGACGATGCTCACATGACGATTCGCCCGCTCCGCCTTCTGACGGTCGCCGCCGCGGTACTGGCGCTGGCGTTGCCGGCCGCAGGCGTCGCCGCGTCGGGAGACAAGCCGGTCGATCGGGGCGTCGTCCAGTCGGTCAGCCAGGCGCAGATCGTGCTCCGCGCACTCGACGGCAATGTCGTCTCGTTCTCCGTCTCACCCGCCACCCGGGTGCGACTCAACGGCGCACGGGCCTCGCTCGGCGCGATCGCGCCCGGGTTCGTGGCCAGCGTCTTTCACGACCGGAGGGCACGCGCCGTCCTGATCGAGGCGGTCGGTACGCCGGCGACGGTCACCGACCGTGGCGTGGTCACCACGCTCACCCCCGCCGCGATCACGCTGCGCACCTCCGGCGGCGGCGCACTCACCGTGACGCTCGACCGGAACACGCGCTTCCGCTTCCAGGGACAGCCGGCGAGGCGCTTCGCCGCCCGCCCCGGAGCGCTCGTCACCGTCACCCACGCCACCGATGCACCGGCGCTCGTCGTCAACGTGCTCAAGCGCGCGGGGGCGTGAGCGGCGGAGCAGCGCGGGGCGGCACGATCCTGCTCGTCGAGGACGAGGAGGACATCGCGACGCTCGTTCGCACCTATCTCGAAAGGGATGGCTTCACGGTGATCTGGGCCGCCCGCGGCGCAGACGGGCTGCTGGCGCTCGACGAGCACGACATCCGGCTCGCGATTCTCGACCTCCAGCTCCCGGACGCCGACGGGCTCGATCTCTGCCGCACGATCCGTCTGACCTCGAGGCTGCCGATCGTGATCGTGACGGCCCGCGACGAGGAGATCGACCGCATCATGGGGCTCGAGCTCGGTGCCGACGACTACGTGACGAAGCCGTTCTCGCCACGTGAGCTCGTGGCACGGGTGCATGCCGTCCTGCGGCGGGCCGAGCCCGACGCCGGCGAGGATCTCGTCGCCGCGGGAGACATCGTGCTGGAGCACGCCGGCCGCACCGTGTCCGTCGCGGGGAGCGAGGTCGAGCTGACCTCGATGGAGTTCGACCTGCTGGCCTTCCTGCTCGCCCACCCCGGCATCGTGATGTCGCGCGAGCGGCTGCTCGAGCGGGTGTGGGGCCTCTCGTTCCCCGGCGGCACCCGCACCGTCGACGTTCACGTCGCGCAGTTGCGCAGAAAGCTCGACCGGCCCGACCTGATCCGAACGGTTCGCGGCTCCGGGTACAAGGCCGTGGCATGAGCCGGCTGCACGGGCCCCGCTCACTGAGGGCCCGGCTGTTCGTCGGCATCGCCGCGACCCTGGCCGTGTCGACCATCGTGATGCTCGCGGTCGGCGCGGCGCTCACCCGTCGCTCGCTCGACAACGACGCCCGCAGCGCCCTCGATCGGCAGGTCGACCTCATCGTCGCCCAGCACGCGGCCACTCCGCTGCCGCGCGGCGAAACGGCGCTTGGCCGCTTCCTCGCGACCGAGCAGGAGCGGTTGGCGATCCTGACGCCCGAACAGGCGGAGCTTCTCCTCCCGGCCACGGCCGCGGAGACGCTCCGTTCGAGCGGGCGTGCCGACGGCACCGTCGACGTTCGCGGCGAGCCGTTCCTCTACGCCGCCCGACTGGGAAGCGGCGACGCGATCGTGCTCCTGCGCTCGGCCCGCAATCAGTCCGACGACTGGCAGCCCTTCCTGGTCGGGCTCGCGATCGCGGCTCTGATCGGCGCCGTCCTCGCGGCCGTCGTCGCCTTTCTCCTCGCGCGGGCGGTGGCGCGGCCCGTCACCCGCGTCGCAGCAGCGAGCCGACGGCTGGCGGAGGGCGAGAGCCCCGATCCCCTCCCGATCGAGGGGTCGACAGAGCTCCGCCAACTCTCACTGGCCTTCAACGAGCTCTCCGAGGAGCTCCACCGCGCCCAGGACGCCGAGCGCGCCTTCCTCCTCTCGGTCAGCCACGAGCTGAAGACTCCTCTGACCGCGATCCGCGGCCACGCGGAGGGCCTCGCCGACGGCGTCGTGCAGCCGGAGCGCGCCGGCGAGGTGATCGAGCGCGAGGCACACCGGCTCGAGCGGCTGATCCGCGACCTTCTCGATCTCGCCCGCCTGCGCCGCCGATCCTTCGACGTCACCCTCGTGCCCGTCGACCTCGGCGAGGTCGCAGGCGAGGCGCTGGCCCGTCACGGCCACCAGGCGCAGGTCTACGGCGTCGGCCTCGAGCTCCGCGTCGAGCCGACCGCGGAAGCCATCGCGGACGCGGGCCGCGCGTTGCAGGCTCTCTCGAACCTCGTCGAGAACGCGATTCGCTGCACCCCGAAGGGCG
Source organism: uncultured Thermoleophilia bacterium (assembly GCA_963792455.1). GTDB lineage: Bacteria > Actinomycetota > Thermoleophilia > Gaiellales > Gaiellaceae > Gaiella. Next base: position 555,278 of record CAWBWA010000008.1, on the reverse strand, counting down.
GCACGGTCGAGATCGTGGCCGCTCCGGGGCGGCTGGCGGTGATCGACGACGGCCCGGGTCTCGAGCCCGGTGATCTCGGGCGCGCCTTCGAGCGGTTCTACCTCTGGGACCGCTACGGCGCCGACCGACCGGTCGGCTCCGGGCTCGGCCTCGCGATCGTCGCCGAGCTCGCCGCCGCCATGGGCGGCCGGGTGACCGTCGCGAGCACACCCGGCTCGGGCTCGACGTTCACGCTGGAGCTCGAGCCGGTGCCGGTGCCGGCCCGCACGGCTTACGCGCCGCTTACGCAGCCCTGAAAGACGGCGAACAGGAACGTCATAGCGTCAAGGGTGTAATCACACCACGACCTGGAGGTCAGTGACATGAAGCGCTCCACCATCGTCGTCGCCGTTGTCGCCGTGCTGGCAACGCTCGTCGCCGCAACCGCCGCATTCGCCGGCGAGTCGAAGGGCAACACGCTCTACCGCTACGTCGGCCAGCTCAAGGCTACGAGCAGCTCGTCCGTCACCGTGACGGTGCAGAACGGCAACCGCGCCGCGCTCCGCTCGCTCCTCGGCCAGAGCCAGGAGCAGACGTTCGCGACCGGCGAGAAGACGGTCTTCCTGAAGTGGACGAACGGGATCCCGAAGGTCGTCGGCATCGGCGACCTCGCCGTGAACGACTACGTGACGGTCAACACGCGGGCGGGCCGCGACGCCGCACTTGACACCGTCAAGGGAACGCCTGCGGCCACGGTCGCCGACCACGGCCCGACCCTGAACAAGCCGGACAAGCCGCTGTACCTCTTCCGCGGCACCTTCGTCTCCACGGACGCCGGCAAGGTGACGATCAAGGTGAGCGGCGGCAACCGGAACGCCCTGCGGCTGATGATCGGGCAGGACGCGCAGCAGTCCTTCGCAACCGGCGGCGAGACGGTCTTCCTCCACTGGGCGAAGCGCATCCCGACGGTGATCGACGCGTCCCAGCTGAAGGTGGGCGACCGGATCGTGATCCGCGTCAGGGCCGACCGCGGCGCAACGCTCGCGCAGGTCGAGGCGACCGCAGCGAAGCGCGTCGCCGATCGCGAGCCGAAGGCGCAGGAGGGCGCCCAGAGCGCGCAGGCGTAGACACGCGAACGAGGATCGACGACGGCGGCACCTGGGCGCCCGGCAACAGCCGGGCGCCCGGTTCGTTCGGGCGCCGACTGCGAGCGAGTCGGTATTGATACCCGGATGAACGGCATCCCCCGCAATCGCCTCGCCCTGCTCGTCGACTCCTCGACGTTCACGGCGGTGATCGTCGGGGTGATCCTCCTCAACGCTCTGGTGCTGGCGCTCGGGACGTACGAGAGCATCGACGAGCGGTACGGATCGACGCTTCACCACGTCAGCGACCTCTGCTTCGTGATCTTCGTCGTCGAGCTCGCCCTGCGGATCCTCTCCTACGGGCTCCGACCGTGGAACTTCTTCCGCAGCGGCTGGAACGTCTTCGATTTCGTCGTGATCGGCTCCGTCTTCATCCCCGGCGTCCGCGAGAACGCGACGCTGCTGCGGCTCGCACGGCTCGCGCGCCTGATGCGCGTGGTGCGGCTCCTGCCCGACCTCCGCGTCCTGCTGCTCGGCGTCTGGCGCTCGGTGCCGCCCCTCCTCTCGGTCGCGGGGATCACCGCGGCGATCCTCTTCGTCTACGGGATGATCGGCTGGCTGATGTTCGCCGATGCGATCCCGGAGCACTGGGGCAACATCGGCCGCGCAATGCTGACGCTGTTCGTGATGCTGACGCTCGAGAACTTCCCGAACTACATGTACGAGGGAATGGACGTCCATCCCTGGTCGTGGCTCTACTTCGTCAGCTTCATCCTGGTGGCGGCGTTCATCGTGCTCAACGTGCTGATCGGGATCGTGCTCAACTCGATGGAGGAGGCCCGCGAGGCCGAGCGCCGCAAGGCAGTGCGCGAGCGGCATCCCGAGCGAGGCGGGCCACTCGTCGATCTCGACGCGTCCGCGCCCGTCGTCGAGCGAATCGGGCTGCTCCGAGCGGCGCTCGACGAGCTCGAGGTGGAGCTCTCGGCCGGCCACGCTCCCCCGACCGCGGACGAGGCGGCTCCGGCAAGTAGAGTCTCGGGCTCACCGTGAACGTCCTCGTCCTCCAGCACATCGCCTGCGAGCCACCCGGGGTCTTCGAGGACGTGCTGCTCGAGCGGGGCGCCACGATCCGGCGCGTGGAGCTGGACGAAGGCGAGCCGCTGCCGGCGAGCCTCGCGGGCATCGACGCGATCGTCGCGATGGGCGGCCCGATGGGCGTCAACGACGAGGCCGAGCATCCGTGGCTCGTGGCCGAGAAGGCTCTGATCGCCCGCGCCGTGCGGGCAGGTCTCCCGTTCTGGGGGTCGTGCCTCGGCGTCCAGCTCTTCGCCTCCGCGCTCGGGGCGCGGGTCCGTCAGGGTCCCGAGCCCCGAGGTAGGCGTGCTGCCGGTCTTCGCGACCGAGGCCGCCGCGGCCGACCCGGTCTTCTCGGGGCTCGCCTGGCCACGGCCGACGCTGCAGTGGCACCAGGACACGTTCGACCTGCCCGACGGGGCCACCCTGCTCGCGACCTCGCCTGCGTATCCGCACCAGGCCTTCCGGGTCGGACGGCTCGCGTACGGTGTCCAGTTCCACGTCGAGGTCGACGAGAGCATGGCCGACGAATGGGCGCGTGTACCCGCGTACATCGCGTCCGCCGACGCGGTGCTCGGCCCCGGTGGCCTCGACCGGCTGCTGGCCGACTTCCGCGCCTCGATGGGCGAGATGCAGGCGGACGGGCGCGTCCTGTTCTCCCGCTGGGTCGATCTCTGGGCCTGAGCTGCTGGAATCCAGGCTTCAGCCTGGTACGCGCACCGATCCCCGGAGGTGCCAGAGGGTGGCGCGTGCCGCCTCCCCCTCCTGCGGGTTGACGTCGGCGAGGCTCATGTACTCGGGGACCTCGTCGCGGGGGATGGTCGATGCGTCGCGATGGTCGAGCTCGACGAGGTTGCCCGCCGGGTCACTGACGTACATCTGGATGCCGCCGTCGGGGAGCTCGTACATCGCGTTGCCGAAGGTGACGTGGTCGAGCGCTCCGAGCTCCTTCATGCGCCGGTAGACGGGCATGAACTCGGTGATCTCGAGCGCGAAGTGGGCATGGGACGGTGGCGTTCCCGGGCGCTCGAACAGATGCAGCTGGCAGTCGCCCGCTCGCAGCCAGAGGACGGGGAAGCCGAAGTTCGGCGTCGGCAGCGGCTCGAGCCCGAGCTCGTCGACGTAGAAGCGCCGCGACGCCTCGAGATCCGTCGCGATCACGCTGACATGGTTGAGCGCGGGCGTCACGCGCCCATCATCGCCGCGGCGCCTCCGCGCCGCAACCGGGTTCTGCCGGATCAGTCGGGCGGCTTCTCGCCGCGCTCGAATCGGGCCGGCCACCACGTCCGCTCGTCGAGGTCGAAGGTGAGCGCGGGCACGAGGATGGAGCGCACGACGAGTGTGTCGAGCAGCACCCCGAGCGCGACCGTGACGCCGATCTGGGTGAGAGCGATCAGCGGCAGCACCGCGAGCACCGCGAACGTGCCCGCGAGGACGACGCCGGCGGAGGTGATCACGCCCCCCGTCACCGCCAGCGAGGTCAGCATGGCGTCGCGCGTCGGCATCCGGTGCGCCTCCTCGCGCACGCGCGCCATGAGGAAGATGTTGTAGTCGACGCCGAGCGCGACGAGAAAGATGAAGGCAAACAGCGGATAGCTCGGATCCTCCCCGGGGAAGCTCGTGAAGACCTCGAAGAAGAGCAGGGAGAGCCCCATCGCGGCGAAGTAGGAGAGGATCACGGTGGCCATCAGCATCACCGGTGCCGCGACCGCCCGCAGCAGGACGACGAGGATCGCGAAGACGACGAGGAGGACGAGAGGGACGAGCAGCTTCGTGTCGCGCTCCGTCGCCGAGCGCACGTCCGCCTCCTCCGCCGTGGGGCCGCCGACGAGGACGGCGTCGCCTCCGACCGCGCGGAGATCGTCACGGAGCAGGGCGACCGCCGCGTACCCCTGCTTGCTGAACGGGTCGGCATCGAGCGTGACGCCGAAGCGCGTTCCCGGCTCCCCCGTCTCGGACGCCCCGACCGAGGCGACGGCACTCGATCCTTCCGCGGCCGCGCGGACGGCATCGACCTTGGCCGGGTCGGTGACGAGCACGACGGTCGGCGCGCTCGCGCCCGCCGGGAAGGAGCGGTTCACGAGCTCCTGCCCTTGCACCGACTCGACCTCGCCACGGAAGATGTTCGACGTGGTCAGGTTGTCGTCCAGCGTGAGCGTGCCCAGCGCGATCGCGCCGAGAGCGAGCGCCGTCACGATCCACACGGGCCGGTGGCGGCGCTCGATCCAGGTGCCGAGCCGTCGCCAGGTACCGCGCCGCGAGGTGTCCTCGGAGCCGAAGCGCGGCACGAAGGGCCAGAAGGCGCGGCGGCCGCCGATCAGGAGCAGCGCCGGGAGCACCGTCAGCATGGCGGCTGCGGCAACCGCGACACCCATCGCCCCGACCGGGCCGAGCCCTGCCGTGGAGTTGACCTGGGCGAGCGACAGGCAGAGGAGGGCCGCGACGACCGTCCCGGCCGAGGCGAGGATCGCAGGGCCTGCCTGGCGAACCGCGATTCGCATCGCCTCGTGCTTGTCCTCCACGAGGCGCAGCTCCTCGCGGTAGCGCGCGGTCAGGAGCAGCGCGTAGTCGGTGCCGGCCCCGAAGACCAGGACGAGCAGGATGCCGCCGACCTGGCCGTTGATGACGACGCCGTTGGACGCGAGCAGATACCCGATCCCGCGAACGACGGATTCGGCGAGGATCACCGCGAAGAGCGGCAAGAACCAGAAGATCGGGCTGCGGTAGATGATCACGAGCAGGAAGAAGACGAGCCCGACCGTCGCGAAGAGCAGCGTCGAGTTGATCCCCTCGAACGCCTTGCTCGCGTCGGCGGAGAAGCCCGCGGGCCCCGTCACCTTCACCTGGAGGCCGGGCGGCAGGTCCTCCGCCGCGATCTCGCGGATCTTCTCGACCGCACCGATCAGGACCTCCTCGTCGCCCTCCGCGACGATCGGCGCGGTCAGGAGAGCCCCCTGGCCGTCCTCCGAGAAGACCGGCGGCGAGACCCCCTTGACGCCCTCGATCTCGGCGGCGATCAGCGCCGCACGGCGTTCCGCGACCGCAGCTCGCGTGAGAGGGTCGAACCCGTCCGCGTCGTCGTAGACGATGATCGCCGGCGTCGCCTGCCCCGACGCGAACCCGTCGGAGGCGTTCAGCACCTTGACCGACTCGGCGTCGCCCGGGAGGAAGCTGGAGGGCTCGTTCTGCTGCGCCGACTCGAACTTGCCCGCGAGCGGCCCGAGCGCGGCGGCGAGCACGAGCCACAGCGCGAGCATGAGGAACTTCGAGCGGCGACCCGAGACGACGGCGGCTATCTTTGACATTATCTGGACAAAAATAGCAGAGCAAACCGCGTCAAACGGCTGCTATCTCACGGCCGAAGTGCGCCGCGGTCAATGCTTCGCCGGTCGCCTGCTCGATCAGCCGATCCCAGCGCACGGACAGGCCCGGCGCGAACACCCGCTCGGAGAGGAGCGTGCCGGCCGCCGGCCGATCGACGAGCCCGCCGCACTCGCGCGCGAGGGTCGCGGCGAGCTGGGAGGCGACGATGTGCCCGTAGAGATAGGTGTGGTAGTAGACGGGCGCGCACGCGATGTGGATCTTGGCGGCCCAGTCCGGGCTGCTCCGGCCGGCCGGGCGCGTGAGGAGCTGATAGCGCTCGACGAGCTCCCACCAGCGCGCATCCAGATCGGATTCGGGATCTGCGTAGAGCGAGCGCTCGAAGTTCGTCATCACGAGCACGAACCGCGTGAAAACCAGCATCTCGGCCGCGTGCGCGGAACGGAGAGCGCCCGAGAGTGCGGCCACCTCACCCGCGGCGACGCCGGCCACCCGCTCCAGCCATTCGGCGTCGCTCGCGAGTCGCCCCATCAGGATCGCGATCCCTTCCGTCATCACGAGATGCGTGTCGCGCAGCAGCCAGGGCATCGAGTCGTCGAAGCCGCCGTCGAAGGTGGCATGACCGAGCTCGTGGAGCATCGTGTCCATCCACTGCTGCCCCGGGACGACGTTTGCGAGCACCCGGACGTCGCCCTCGCGGTCGATGTCGATGCAGAATGCGTGCTGGCACTTGCCCTCACGCGGGAACAGGTCGCTCCGCTCGAGGACGGTGCGCGTCTCGAGCCCGATGCCGTCGAACGTCCGCTGCGACAGCTGGACGAGGTCGGCGCTCGCGAGGAACGGATCGATGTCGACTCCCCCTTCGACCGGCACCTCCTGGAAGAACGCGTCGGCGTAGTGCCACGGTTCGAGGTCGGACGCCGGGCTGCGAAACCGCGCCGCCAGGCGCTCGTCGAGCTCCGCCTTCCAGCGGGCGAACGGCTCCGCGGTTGCGCGGTCGGCCTCGTCGAGCGTGGCGATCAGCCTGCCCTCGTCCATCTCCGCCATCGCCACGGAGAGGGCGAACCAGTCCCGGAAGCCGAGCGTGTGGGCTGCCCTGTTGCGAAGCCGCGCGAGCTCGCGGACGTCGTCGGCAACCTCGGCGCCGACGGTCTTCGACGCCTCCCACGCGGCCCGGCGCTCGCCCGGATCGTCACTCTCGCGCAGGGTCCGCCGGATCTCGTTCTCGTCGACCCTGCGGCCGGCGATCTCGCCGCGATGTCGCGAGAACCGCGTCTCGACCGAAGCCTCGAGCTCGATGATGCGCAACCGGAGATCGGCCGGTATCTGCTGCGGGAGGAATGCGTGCTGCAGCAGGTCGAGCCTGCGCCGGGCAGGCCCGTCGGCCTCGGCGCGGGCCGCCTCGATTGCGGCGAATCGGTCGCCGTCGGAGAGGAAGTCGGACAGCGCGGTCTCGAGCTCCACGCGCCGGCGCTCGTTCTCGTCGGTCGCCGCGACGTTGAGCTCCCACCAGGCGTGGGACACGGCGACGGTGAGTGGAGCGAGCTCGCTCTCGATCGTGTCTGCGACGGCGGCCGCGTTCGTCATCGAGCACGAGTGTACGCGGGCAGGAGCTCACCGGAGCGAGACGAGTCGCAACGACGCGAAGGAATCGCCACAATGGGGTCATCCCCGATCAAGGAGCACGCCCGTCATGGCCACGAACATGCACGTCGAGATCGACCGCGCCCGGATCAGGGAGCTGACCGAGCGTGAGGCCGCGGTACTCGACGGGCGCACCCAGGGCTCCCGCGCGTTCTACGCGCGCGCGCAGGAGAGCCTCGTCGGCGGCGTCGCCTCGTCGTACCAGTCGCGGGATCCGTGGCCGATCTATCTCTCGCACGGGAAGGGCGCGCAGGTGTGGGACGTCGACGGCAACCAGTACCTCGACTTCCACAACGGCTTCGGCTCGATGGTGCAAGGGCACGCGCACGACGCGATCTCGAAGGCTGTGACCGACCGGATCGGGCTCGGCACCCACTTCGCCGCCCCGACCGAGGACGCGATCGTCGTCGGCGAGGAGCTCGCCCGCCGCTGGGGCCTACCGAAGTGGCGCTACGTGAACTCCGGCTCGGAGGCGACGATGGACGCGATCCGGATCGCCCGGGCGGCGACCGGCCGCGACACGATCGTGAAGATCTTCGGGTCCTACCACGGGCATCACGACTACGTGATGGTCTCGATCGGCGTCGACTACGACTCGATCGGCGACCGGCTCGACCTGCAGTCGATCCCCTACGGGCTGGGGATTCCCCAGGTCGTCGCGGACCTGACGATCGCAGTCCCGTTCAACGACGCCGAGGCGATGGAACGGCGGATCGAGCGGCTCGTCGAGGAGGGACGGCCGCCGGCATGCGTGATCATGGAGCCCGCGATGATGAACCTGGGCGTCGTGCTGCCCGAGCCCGGCTACCTCGAGGCGGTGCGCGAGATCACCCGCAGGCACGGCGTCATGCTGATCTTCGACGAGGTCAAGACAGGGCTCTGCATCGCCGCCGGCGGCGCAGTCGAGCGTTTTGGCGTCATTCCCGACCTCGTCACGCTCGCGAAGGCACTCGGCGGCGGGCTCCCCTCGGGCGCGATCGGCGGCACCGCCGAGGCGTTCGAGCTGGTCGAGGCCGGCAAGGTCGTCCAGGTCGGCACCTACAACGGCAACCCCCTCTCGATGGCTGCGGCGCGCGCGAACCTGCTCGAGGTGCTGACCCCTTCGGCCTACGCCCATCTGGATTCGCTCAACGAGCACCTGCTGCGGGGCTGCCAGATGGTGATCGAGAAGTACTCGTTCCCGGGCTACTCGGTCGGCGTCGGCTCGAAGGGCTGCGTCACGTTCTCGCCGGAACGGATTACCGACTATGCCTCGTTCAAGGCGAACCAGGACGCAGAGCTCTGTGAGCTCGCGTGGCTCTACAACATGAACCGCGGCATCTTCATGACCCCGGGTCGCGAGGAGGAGTGGACGCTGTCGATCACCCACACCCTCGAGGACTGCAACAGGTTCGTGGCGGCGTTCGAGGAGATGGCCGACGATCTGACCGCGTAGCGGCAGGTCGGCGGCGGTGTCCGGCTGCAGCCGGACGCCGGGTTTCGCGCCAGGCAGCACTCATGGTGGCACCGCGGCCCGTCTCGACAGGCACGAGCCCGTCCGGATCCTGCCGGCGCGCATCGATGCGCGCGTCGGCGAGGTGATCCGGATCGTCAACCGCGACAATCGCGGTTACCTCCTCGGCCCGTTCTACGTCGCCGCGCACCGGACGCTGACGCAGCGATTCACCTCGCCGGGGACCTTCGAGGGCGCGTGCGTCGTGCACCCGAGCGGCGAGATCGTGCTCGAGGTGCGCGCCTGAGGGCGCACGGTCAGCCCGCGCGAAGGTCGTGCGCGGAACGCCCACCCGCGCCCGCGTGGGCGGCCGCCGGGTAGGGCTCGAGGTCGTCGATCGCGCCGGGTGTCGACGCGACCCGCGCGAGCCAGGCGGCCACCGCCGGATAGGCCGTTATCTCGTACCCCGCCTCGTGGGCGACCCGGGTGTAGGCGTACAGCGAGCAGTCGGCAACGGTGTAGACGTCTCCAACGAGGAAGTCCTTCCCGGCGAGGCCGCGTTCGAGCGCTGCCAGCGCGCCTGCGCCGGCCTCGAGATGGCGCGCGAACGCCTCCGGCCTTTCGCCGTCGCGCCCCGTCAGGCGCCAGAAGCGCGCGGTGCCGACGTTGGGCTCGAGCAGGTTCTGCTCGAAGAACATCCAGGCGTGGACGCGCGCCCGCTCGACGCGGTCGCCCGGCAGGAGGGGCGTGCCCTCGGCCAGGTAGAGCAGGATGGCGCCGGACTCGGGGATTGCCGAGCCGTCCTCCGTGACGAGGAGCGGCGTGCGGCCGGCCGGGTTGAGCGCCAGGTAGGCGGCGGTCTGGGCGGCGCCGGCGAAGATGTCGACCGGGACGCGCTCGTACGGGATCTGGAGCTGCGAGAGCAGCATCCTGACCTTGAAGCAGTTGGCCGAAGCCGCGAAGTCGTGGAGTCTGATCATGGTGGGTGAAACGCGCGGCGAGGCCAACGTGTGAGATCGACGTAGCCCGGACGACCGGCTGAAGCCGGTCGCCGCCGCCACGGCGACAGGCTTCAGCCTGTCGTCCGGGCCGAGACGGGTGGGCGGCTCCGGCCGAGCACGAGTGATCGCACCGTCTACCATCCGGCCATGGCAACCGCCACCGGCAGCAGCACGATCCCCTGGGACTGGTACGTCGACCCGGCGGTTGCCCGCCTCGAGCAGGAGAGGATCTTCCGGCGCACCTGGCAGTACGTCGGCCACACCGGGGCCCTGACCGAACCGGGGTCGTTCGTCTCGACCCGCGCGGGCGACGTCCCGGTCGTCCTCGTCCGCGGCCGCGACGACGCGCTCCGGGCGTTCGTGAACGTCTGTCGGCACCGCGGCTACCTGCTCTGCGACGGTGCCGGCCGGCGCGAGACGCTGCAGTGCCCCTACCACGCGTGGACGTACGACCTCGACGGGTCGCTGCGCACGGCACCACGCGGAGACAGCGAGCCGGGCTTCGACCGGGACGCGCTCGGCCTCGTCCCCGTCGCGGTCGACACCTGGGGGCCGTTCGTCTTCGTCAACCCCGATCCCGCCGCCGGCAGCCTCGCGGACTACCTGGGCGACCTGCCGCGGCTCGTCGCCGAGGGTGGGGTCGACGTCGACGCGCTCCTCTTCCACCAGCGGGCGGAGGGCGAGTACGAGGCGAACTGGAAGGTCTGCGTCGAGAACTACCTCGAGTGCTACCACTGCGCCGTCGCCCACCCGAGCTTCTCGAAGGCGATCGACGTCGCCCCCGGCGCGTACACCCTCGAGGAGCATCCGACGTTCTCGAGCCAGTACGGGCCGGCGAAGAACGGCGGCGGCGGCATCTACGACGCCACCGGCGAGGTCGACCGCGGCCAGTTCCACCTGCTCTTCCCCGGCACGACGATCAACGTCATGCCCGGCCGGGGCAACTTCTCGATCGGCCCCGTCGTGCCGCTCGGGGCAGAGCGCACCTACCGTTGGCTCGACTACTTCTTCCTGCCGGACACCGACGAGCAGTGGATCGCCGACTACCTCGAGCTCGACAACCAGGTCGGGGCCGAGGATCGCGTGCTCGTCGAGCGCGTGCAGCTCGGAATGCGATCGGGCCTGATCGGCGAGGGCGCCCTGATGCCCGAGTCCGAACGCCTGATCACCCACTTCGAGCACCTGCTCGTCGAGGCACTCGGCGCCGGCGGCTAGCCGCGGTGTCCGGCTTCAGCCGGACGCCAGGGTTCCGGCCGCCGACCGCTCACGCCTCCGCACCACGAAGCGACGCAACTCGTCCGAGCCCCACACGATCAGCGGCATCGGCGCGAGCAACGCGAGCTCTGCCGGCCCGAGCGCCGCGGTCCCGAAGATGTCCTGCAGCGGTGGCGCGTAGACGAGCGCTGCCGTGAAGACGATCTCCGATGCGATCCCCCAGAGCAGCAGCCGGTTGGAGAAGAATCCGATCGACCGCAGTGACACGCGCTCCGTCCGGGCCGCGATCGCGGTGCCGATCTGGCAGGCGACGATGCCCGCGAACGTCATCGTCGTCGCGGTCAGATAGGTCGTATGCAGCGGGGTGCCTTCGCCGACGGGGTCGCCGGGGCTCCAGCCGCCCTCTCGCAGGACGACGAAGAACCCTGCCAGCACGAGCGCCGCCTCGATCAGCCCGAGCCACACCCACGCCCGCACGAGCATGGCGCGCCTGATTACGCCCTCCGAGCTCGGACGCGGAGGCCGGGCCATCAGGCCGGGCTCGGCGGCCTCGCGGCCGAGGGCGAGCGCCGGCAGGATCTCCGTGCCGAGGTCGATCGCCAGGATCTGCATGACGGTGAGGGGCAGTGGCACGGCGCCGCCCGAGAGCGCGAAGACGAGGAAGGGGATCACCTCGGGCGTCGCGTGGGCGAAGATGTAGACGATGAACTTGCGGACGTTGTCGAACACCTGACGACCCGCCTCGACGGCGACGACGATCGTCGCGAAGTTGTCGTCCGTCAGCACCATCGTCGCCGCCTCGCGCGCGACATCCGTTCCGGCGAGCCCCATCGCGACGCCGATGTCGGCCCGCCGCAGCGCCGGCGCGTCGTTGACGCCGTCACCGGTCATCGCGACGACCTGTCCCTCCGCACGGAGCGCATCGGCGACGCGCAGCTTCGCCTCGGGTGAGCTGCGGGCGAACACGAGCTCCGCGCCCTTGCGCAGAAGCCGGTCGAGGTCGCGCTCGCTCATCGACTCGAGCTCGGCGCCGGTCACGACGGTCGCGCCGCCGGGCGCGATGCCGACGCGGCGCGCGATCTCGGCGGCGGTCGGCCCGTAGTCGCCGGTCATCACGATGATGCGAATGCCCGCCTCGTGGCAGCGGGCGACGGCCTCCGCGACCTCGGGACGAGGAGGGTCGAACAGCGCGACGAGCCCGAGCAGGACGAGCTCGCGCTCGGCCTCCTCGCGCGTCTCCGGTGGGGCCATCCCGTCCGGCAGGTCGCGCCGCGCGACCGCCAGCACCCGAAGCCCGGTCTCGGCATAGCGCTCGACGCGCTCCAGCACCTCGGCCCGCCGGGCAGTCGTCGAGCGGCTCCTCGGTGCCGTCGACGCGGAGGATCGCGACCGCCCGGGCAAGGATCGCCTCGGGGGCTCCCTTGGCGTTCACGACGAGACGGCCCGCCTCGTCGTCGACGGTGGACATCAGACGCAGCGAGGGATCGAAGCGGAAGATGCGCCGGCGGTGCCGCTCGCGGCGGGCGACGGTCACGTTCGCGCCCAGCAGCTCGGAGGCCTGGAGCAGCCCCACCTCCGTCGCCTCACCTCGCGACTTGCCCGATTCGTGGCGGTCGATGTCGGCCGTCGTGCAGGCGGCGAGCGTGTAGGACAGCTCCGCCAGCACGCTATCGGCCGCGACCGCGGCCGCGAGGTCGTCGCCGTCCGTCTCCAGGTCGACCTCGCCGGCCGCGGTGAGGATGCGGACCGGCCTCATCCGGTTCTCCGTCAGCGTGCCGGTCTTGTCCGTGCAGATCACCGCCGTGGAGCCGAGCGTCTCGACCGCGCTCAGCCGCTTCACGAGTGCGCCCCGGCGGGCGAGGCTGGCGACTCCCACCGCGAGGGCGAGGGTGATCGTCGGCAGCAGCCCCTCGGGCACGTTCGCGACGATCAGGCCCACGGCGAACGTCGCCGCATCGTGCAGCGGCAGGCCGGCGGCGAGCCACCCGAGCGGCAGGAACGCCACCCCGACCGCGACCGCGACTCCGGAGATCAGCCACGCCACGCGCCGCACCTGGCGCTCGATCGGGCTCGCCTCCTGGCGCACGCCCTCCGACAGCGCCGCGATCCGCCCGAGCTCGGTGTGCATGCCGGTGGCGTAGACGAGCGCGCGGGCCTCCCCGCCGACGCAGGTCGTGCCGCTGAACACGAGCCGGCGGGACTCGACGGCAGGGCCGCCGGGCTCGTCCTCGGCATCGGCCGAGCGGTAGACGGGCTGCGACTCGCCGGTGAGCGTCGAGAGATCGATCTCGACCCCGCCACCGAGGAGGCGTGCGTCGGCGGAGACCCGGTCGCCTTCGCTGACGATCACGACGTCGCCGGGCACGAGCGCGGCCGCGTCGACGACGCCGACGTGGCCGTCGCGAACGACGGTCGCCTGCTGTGGGAGATAGCGCTGGAGCGCCTCGACAGCCCGGCCCGCCTGTCGCTCCTGGGCGAAGGCGAAGACCGCGTTGAGCAGGATCACCGCGACGATCGCCGCGCAGAGCACCGGCGTGCCCGCGACGAGGGCGAGACCGGCTGCGACCCAGAGCAGCAGGGCCAGCGGGTGGATCAGCTGGTTGAGGACCTGGCGCGGCCACTCGCGGCCCCGGCCGCGGCGTAGCTCGTTCGGTCCGTAGGCGAGGAGACGGCGCGCTGCCTCCCGCTCCGACAACCCTTCCGCGCGGACGCCGAGATCGAGCAGAAGTCGCTCGATCGGCTCCCGCGGGTCGCGCGGCAGCGCGGACTGTGGATCGACAGCCATCGCTCTACGACTATCGTGCGGCCATGAGCGCGAGATTGCATCGGAGGCTCCCCTCTCACGTCCCTCGGGCAACTACGGACGCGTCGGGGTCACGATCGCACGCCGCTGTCGCGTCCACCGGGCCCGCGAGTCGCCCTGCGTCGGCTCAGGCACGATTCACCTGATGCCGACCCGCGACCTCGCAGCCGAAGATCGGCTTCTCAACCGCGAGCTGTCGTGGGTCGAGTTCAATGCGCGCGTCCTCGACCTCGCCTACGACGAGGCGCAGCCGCTGCTCGAGCGGGTCAAGTTCTGCTCGATCTTCTCGTCGAACCTGGACGAGTTCTTCATGGTGCGCGTCGCGGGCCTCCTCGACCAGGAGGCTGCGGGATTCGCGAAGCGCTCCGCCGACGGCCTCTCCCCCACCGAGGCGCTTGCGGGCATCAAGGCCCGCGTCACGGAGCTGACGGGACGACAGTCGAAGCTCTGGAAGCGGGAGCTGCAGCCGGCGCTCGCCGCCGAGGGTATCGAGATCGTCACGATCGAGGAGTGCACGCCGAAGGAGCTGCAGCACCTCGAGGCGGTGTACACGAGCGACATCTACCCGGTCCTGACGCCGCTCGCGGTCGGCTCGGGCCAGCCGTTCCCGTACATCTCCGGGCTGTCGCTCTCGCTGGGCGTGCTCGCCGTCGACCCGGACACGGCCGAGGAGCGATTCGCCCGCGTCAAGGTGCCGGAAGGGCTCGACCGGTTCGTCGCGGCCGGGAAGCGCCTCGTGCCTCTCGAGTTGGTGATCGCGCACTTCCTGCCGTCGCTCTTCCCCGGGATGGAGATCGCCGAGCGGGCGCTGTTCCGGGTCACGCGTGACGCCGACTTCGAGGTTTCCGACGACGCCGACGATCTGCTCGAGGCGATCGAGTCGGAGCTCAGTCGACGCCGCTTCGGCGACGTCGTCAGGGTCGAGGTGTCCGCTTCGGCGTCGCCCGCGATGCTCGATCGCCTGCGGAAAGGCCTGGACGTGCATGCGCACCAGACGTACGAGATCGATGGCCTGCTCGACCTCGCCGACCTGATGCAGCTCACGCGCCTCGACCGCCCCGATCTCCAGGTCGAGCCCTGGACTCCCCTCACCCAGCCGCGCCTTGCCCGCGCGAAGGACGCCTCGCGGTTCTTCGACGAGATCCGCCGGGGTGACCTGCTCGTCCATCAGCCGTACGAGTCGTTCCGAACGAGCTTCGAGGCGTTCGCCGCCGCAGCCGCCGACGACCCCGACGTGATCGCCATGAAGACGGCCGTCTATCGCACGTCGGACGACAGCGCCCTCGTCTCGGCCCTGATCGACTGCGCCGAGGACGGGAAGCAGGCCGTCTGCCTCGTCGAGCTGAAGGCACGCTTCGACGAGCGCAGGAACATCGAGTGGTCCCGCGAGCTCGAGCAGGCGGGCGTCCACGTCGTCCACGGCTTCCCGGACATGAAGATCCACGCCAAGATGACCCTGGTCGTGCGCCGGGAGCCGGGTGGCCTCCGGCGTTATGTCCACATCGGTACCGGCAACTACCACGCTTCGACGGCACGCCTCTACGAGGACGTCGGGATCTTCACGGCCGACGAGGAGATCGCGGCGGACGTGGCCGACGTGTTCAACTACGTGACCGGCTTCGGCCGGCCGCAGCAGTTCCGCAAGCTGCTCGTGGCGCCGTTCGAGATGAGGGCGCGACTCGTCGAGGAGATCCGCGGGGTAGCCGCGGCGGCGAACGCCGGCGAGCCGGCCCGGATCATGCTGAAGCTCAACAGCCTGGTCGACCCGACGCTGATCGACGAGCTCTACGCGGCCGGAAGCAGCCGGTGCGCGGGTGGACATCTGCGCCCGCTCGATCTGCATGCTGCGGCCCGGGGTCGAAGGGCTGTCGGAGAACATCCGGGTTCGCTCGATCCTGGGCCGGTTCCTCGAGCACAGCCGCATCTACTCGTTCGAGGCGGGGGCGAGCACATCGATCTTCATCGGCAGCGCGGACCTGATGCCGCGCAATCTCGACCGCCGGGTCGAGGTGCTCGTGCCGGTCGAGAACACGCGCTCGCGGCAGGAGCTGCAGGCCGTCCTCGGCAGCGTCTTCGCCGCCGACGTGCGTGCCTGGACGCTCGCGAGCGACGGCTCCTGGTCGCCGGTCGAACCGGCGAAGCCGTCGAAGCCGATCGACCATCAGGCGGCGATGATGCGCCGTGCGCAGCTGCGGGCGCGGCGCCAGACGGACGGCAGCACCACCCGCAAGACCCTCTGACGAGCCGGCAGCCGCCGGGTTCTGTCTCTGTCCGGCGCAGCCGCGAGAATGAAAGGGAGATGCGCGTCGCGGTCATCGATGTCGGCTCCAACACGGCACGCCTCCTCGTCGCGGACGTCGGCCCCGACGAGTCGATCGTGCCGGTGGTCGAGGAGCGGAGCTACCTCCGCCTCGGCGCCGAGATCGAGCGAACGGGCACGCTCGGGGAGCGGAAGATCGCGGAGGCGGCCGAGACGTGTGGCGCCTTCGCGCGCCGGGCAAGGGAGCTGGGCACAACCCGGTCGGCGGTGATCGTCACTGCCCCGGGTCGGCAAGGCGCCTCGGCGGCGGCCCTCACGGCAGCGCTCGGCGAGGCGACCGGCCTGCCGGTCCGCGCCCTCACTGCCGACGGCGAGGGCCGGCTCGCGTACGACGGCGCCGTCGCCCGGGCCACGGGCGAACTGCCGGAGGTCGTCGCGGTCGTCGACGTCGGCGGCGGCTCCACCGAGATCGCCGTCGGCACCCCGTTGCTCGGGGCCGCCTGGATCCGGTCGGCCGACGTCGGCTCGTTGCGGCTCACGCGTGCGTACCTCGGAGACGATCCGCCGACCGCCGCACAGGTTGCCGCTGCGACCGATGCGGTCGCGGCCGCGCTCGCCGGGGTGCGACCGCCTGTGCCCGACATCGCGCTCGCCGTCGGCGGCAGCGCCCGTGCGGTAGCGAGGATCGTCGGCCGCCGGTTCGGCGCGGACGACCTCCAGGAAGCCGTGGCGATCCTCTCCCACCGACCGGCGACGAAGGTGGCGCGCACGTTTGGCATCACCCCCGAGCGTGCGGAGACGCTGCTGGCGGGGGCGCTGCTGCTCGCCGGGGCGGGGCGGGCGCTCGGGACGTCGTTCGAGCTGGGACGCGGCGGCCTGCGGGAAGGAGCGGCGCTCGAGCTCGCGAGCGAGCGAGAGGCAGTCGGCCGCGTAGCTCAGCGGTCGAGGCTAGGACTGCCAGGACTCCCACAGCGCGGCGTAGGCGCCGTTGCTCGCGATCAGCTCGTCGTGCGTACCGAGCTCCTGGAGCAGGCCGTTCTCGACGACGGCGACACGGTCGGCGTCGTGTGCGGTGTGCAGGCGGTGGGCGATCGCGACGACCGTGCGACCGGTGAGCACCGAGGCGAGCGAGCGCTCGAGATGCCGGGCGGCACGCGGGTCGAGCAGGGAGGTCGCCTCGTCCAGGACGAGCGTGTGAGGATCGGCGAGCACGAGCCGTGCCAGGGCGAGCTGCTGTGTCTGGGCGGGGGTGAGCGGCGCGCCACCCGCACCGACGATCGTCTCGAGCCCCTCGGGTAGCGCCTCGACCCAGGCCGTCGCGTCGACCGCGTCGAGCGCCGCGGCAAGCTCCACGTCGGAGGAGCCGGCGCTCGCGAGGCGCAGGTTGTCCGCCAGCGTGCCCACGAACACGTGCTGCTCCTGCGTCACGAGCGCGACCTCTCGGCGCAGCGTCTCCAGCTCGAGGTCGACGAGCGGCACCCCGCCGACCTCGACGGAGCCCGTCCTCGGAGGATGGATGCCCGCGAGCAGGCGGCCGAGCGTCGACTTGCCGGCCCCGGACGGGCCGACGACGGCGATTCGCTCGCCGGGCTCGAGGTCGAGCTCGATCCCGTGCAGAACGTCGCGGCCGGGAACGTAGGCGTAGCGCACGTCGTGGGCGCGGAGCCAGTCGTCGTCCGGCTCCGCTCCGGTCGCCTCGCGGTCGGAGGGGACGTCGGCGATCCCGACGAGCCGTGCGAACGACGCCCCGCCGACCTGGACCTCGTCCAGCCACGAGAGCAGCCGGTCGACCGGGTCGGCGAGCTGCTGGATGTAGAGCACGACGGTGGTCACCTCGCCGACCGTCGCCTGCCCGGTCGAGACGAGGTAGCCGCCCCACGCGAGCGCGGCCACGACGGGGAGGACGTAGGCGACGTCGACGGTCGGGAACCAGATCGTCCGCAGCCGGAGGGTGAAGCGCTCCGAGCGGTACGCGTCGGCCAGATTCGCGTCGATCCGGCCGGCACGCTCGCCGGAGAGACCGAGCGCCTCGACGGTGCGGCCGCCGTCGACCGTCTCGCCGGTCGTGCCCGCGAGGGACGCGTACGCGGCGCGCTCCCACAGGTAGCCGGCCGGGGCACGACGGAGGTACCACCGCGTGCCGACGATCAGGATCGGCACCCCGACGATGCAGGGAAGCGCCGCGATCGGGCTCACCCAGACGGCTGCACCGACGACGAGGAGCGCGGTCACGCACGCGATCGACGTCTCGGGAATCGCGAACCGGATCGTCCGGGCGAGCGCATCGACGTCGGCGGTCGTGCGCGAGACGAGGTCGCCGATCCCGGCGCGCTCCACGGTCGAGAGCGGCAGAGCCAGCACCCGGCGCATGAAGTCCTCGCGCAGCTCCGCGAACATCCGCTCGGAGAGGACGAACGAGGCCCGGCGGGCGAAGAACGTGAGGATCGTCTGCGCCACGAGGAAGACGGCGAGGATCGCCACGACGCGGTCGATCTCGGCCGTGTCGATGCTCGTCTGGAGCCCCTGCACGAGCGACCCCAGGAGTGGCGGGCCGACGAGGCCGGTGGCGGCCGCGAGGGCGTGAAGCACGAGCACGCCGATCATCGCGCGCCGATGGCGCCCCGCGAGGAGTGCAGCCTGGCGGCGCATATCCTTGGGACTCGCAATCGGCAGGAGCTTGCTCATGCCACCCGCCTCGGCCCGGACGACAGGCTGAAGCCTGTCGCCGGCGCGGCGCCCGGCTTCAGCCGGTCGTCCGGGGTCACGAGCTCATCGGTCGACCCACCACCACGGGGTGACACAGGGCGTCTCATGCCGCCTCCCCTCGCGTCACGACATCGCGATACGCCGGGCTCGTCCTGAGCAGCTCGCGGTGCGTCCCCGTCGCCCGCACGCGCCCGTCGGCGATGAGCACCACCGCGTCGGCCCGGTCGAGCACGAGCGGGCTCGCCGTCACGACGACCGTGGTGCGGCCGGCGCGGAAGTCGTGGAGCTGGCGGGCGATGCGGGCCTCGGTGTGGGCGTCGACGGCGCTCGTCGGCTCGACGAGCACGAGGATCTCCGCGTTCGAGAGCAAGGCCCGCACGAGCACGAGCCGCTGCCGCTGCCCTCCCGAGAACGAGCGGCCCCGCTCGTCGACGATCTCGTCGAGGCCCGCCGGCAGTGCCACCAGGACGTCCTCCGCGGCAGCAACCTCGATCGCGGTCGTGATCTCGTCGTCGCTCGCCCGCGACCACGGGTCGAGCTCGGTGCGGAGCGTGCCGGAGAAGATGAGCGGGTCGGGCTCGCTGACGAGGATCCGCCGGCGCACGACCTCGAGCGGAAGGCGGTCGAGCGGGGTGTCGCCGAGCATGACGCCGCAGTCGTCGACGAGGCGGCCGAGCCGGTCGGCGAGCGCACTCGTCTCGTCGGGCAGGGCCGACACGAGGCAGGTCAGGCTACCGGGCTCGATCGTGAGGCCGGAATCCGGGTCGACGAGCGGCACCCCGGCGGGTGGCTCGGGCAGCGGGTCGGCGGGATCGTCGACGGCACGCTCGACGGCGAGGACGCGCAACATCTTGCGGGCTCCGACATGCGCGCGCGTGAACTTCTCGACCGCCTCCGCCGACGTCCGCAGGGGAATCACGAGGAAGCCCGCGTACCCGTAGAACGCGACGAGCTCGCCGGCCGTGATCTCCCCCGATGCGGCGAGATGGGCGCCGACCCAGGTGACGAGGACGACGAAGAGCCCGGGCAGGAGCACCTGGGCCGCGTCGAGCGTCGACTGGGGCGTGGCGACGCGGACGCCGGCCACGCGGACGGCCTCGGAGCGCAGCTGGTAGCGGTCGAAGAAGGCCTGCTCGCCTCCGACCCCGCGCAGCACGCGGAGGCCGGCGGCGGTGTCGGCGCCGAGTGCGGTGAGGAGGCCGACCTCCTCGCGCTGCTCGCGCTGCCGCAGCTGGAGCGGCTTGATCACGAAGCTGAGCGAGACCGTCAGCAGCGGCACGCCGATCAGGACGAGGAGGCCGAGCTCGACGGAGGTCGTGAGCAGGATGGCTGCGACGACGGCGTACGAGACGACGCTGCCCACGAGGCGCGCGAGGATGTCGAACGCGCCCCCGGCCCGCAGGGCGTCGTTCGAGACGGTCGCGACGACCTCGCCCGTCGAGAGCTCGGCCCGCACGGCGTCACCCGAGTGCGCGGCGTGGTGGCCGACGACCTGGGCGAGCCGAAACGACGCCTGGAGCCAGTTCTGGACGGCATAGCGGTGGCGCATCACGCCCGCTGCGGCCTGGACGATGCCGAGCACGGCGAGCAGGGTGCAGAACCGGACGAGCGCGTCCTGGTCGTCGTCGACGATCCCCTGCTGGATCGCCTGGCCGATCGCATACGGCATCAATGCCTGTGCGACCATCCAGACGATCCCGAAGACGATCGCGATCGTGATCGTCCCCAGCTGGTGCCGTCCCACCCAGACGAGCAGCCGCATGGGCGAGCGGGTGTCCGGTTGCCCCGGATCGGCGAGCGGAAGCTCGATCAAGGCGTCTGCAGCTCACCGCGGCGACGCGGCCGCCGCCGCCGCGTGTGCCAGAAAAGCGTCCCACACGCTTTGGCGTCACGGCCGAAACCGCGGCCGCGCCGCCGCCGCGTGTGCCAGAAAAGCGTCCCACACGCTTTGGCGTCACGGGTGGACGAGCGGCTTGTACGCGATGCGGTGCGGCTCGAGCGCCTCGGGACCGCGGGTCTCGGTCACCCAGGCGGCATACTCACCCCACGAGCCCTCGAACCAGGTCACCTGCGAGTCGCCCTCGAACGCGAGGATGTGCGTCGCAACCCGGTCGAGGAACCAGCGGTCGTGGGTGATCACGACGGCGCAGCCGGCGAAGTCGAGCAGGGCGTCCTCGAGCGCACGGAGCGTGTCGACGTCGAGATCGTTGGTCGGCTCGTCGAGCAGGAGCACGTTGCCGCCGGACTTGAGGAGCTTGGCGAGATGGACGCGGTTGCGCTCGCCTCCCGAGAGATCCTTGACGAGCTTCTGCTGGTCGCCGCCGCGGAAGTTGAACCAGGACGTGTACTGGCGGGAGTTCACCTCACGCTTGCCGAGCAGGACGATGTCCTGATTCTCGGAGATCTCCTTCCAGACCGTGTTCTGCGGGTTGAGGCCGCCACGCGACTGGTCGACATAGGCGAGCTGAACGGTGTCGCCGATCCGGAGCTCGCCGCCGTCGGGCTGCTCTTCGCCGGCGATCATCCGGAAGAGGGTCGTCTTGCCCGCGCCGTTCGGCCCGATCACGCCGACGATGCCGCCCGGCGGCAGCGAGAACGTCATGTCCTCGACGAGCAGCCGCTCGCCGAAGCCCTTGACCACGTGGTCTGCTGCGACGACCAGGTCGCCGAGGCGCGGGCCCGCCGGAATGTGGATCTCGACGCCCTCGAGCTTGAAGTTCGCGTCGTCGGCGAGCATCTTCTCGTACGCGCCGATGCGCGCCTTCGACTTGGCGTGGCGGGCCCGCGGGCTCATGCGCACCCACTCGAGCTCGCGGGCGAGCGTGCGCCGCCTCGCCGACTCGGTCTTCTCCTCGACGGCGAGTCGTGCCTGCTTCTGCTCCAGCCACGACGAGTAGTTGCCCTCGAACGGGAGCCCCTTGCCACGATCGAGCTCGAGGATCCAGCCGGCGACGTTGTCGAGGAAGTAGCGGTCGTGGGTGACGGCCATGACGGTGCCCTTGTAGTCCTCGAGGAACCGCTCCAGCCAGGCGACCGACTCGGCATCGAGGTGGTTCGTCGGCTCGTCGAGCAGGAGAAGATCCGGCGAGGAGAGGAGCAGCCGGCAGAGAGCGACCCGGCGGCGCTCGCCGCCCGACAGGGTCGTGACGTCGCGGTCGCCCTCGGGCAGGCGCAGCGCGTCCATCGCCCGGTCGAGCTGGGCGTCGAGGCCCCAGGCGTCGTGGCGGTCGATCTGCTCCTGCACGGTCGCCTGCTCGGCGAGGAGGGCGTCGAAGTCGGCGTCGGGCTCGGCGAAGGCTGCCGAGACGGCGTTGAAGCGGTCGAGCAGGTCGCGGAGCTCGCGGACGCCGTCCTCGACGTTGCCGCGGACGTCCTTGGCCGGATCGAGCTCGGGCTCCTGCTGGAGGAAGCCGACCGTCGCGCCCGGGTGCAGCTCGGCGATCCCCGAGGACGGCTCCTCGAGGCCGGCCATGATCCGCAGCAGCGTCGACTTGCCGGCCCCGTTCGGCCCGAGCACGCCGATCTTCGCCCCGGGCAGGAACGAGAGGGAGATGTTCGCGAGCACCTGCCGGTCGGAGCCGTAGAACTTGTCGACCCGGTACATCGTGTAGACGTAGTCGCTGCTCATCGACGACGCAGGCTAGCGGGCGCCGAACCCCGACGCCCGGCTGAAGCCGGGCATCAGGGCGGCTGCGGGCACCAACCCAGGCGATGTCCGGCTTCAGCCGGACGACCGCGTCGCCGCGATCCGGGCCCGGCCCCGCATGCGACTCGATGGTCGATTCCGAATTGGCGTGCTCGCGGCAATTCGGAATCAACCATCTAGGTGGCGGGAAGCGTCGCAGTCGCCCGGCACGTGACGCCTGCTGGCCCCCAGGCCCGCGCGGTCACGGTGTCCGGGCCGAGGAGATCGGGCACCCTGCGATCGACGGAGAAGGCGCCGCTCGGTCCCGACGTGCGCGCTGCGCCCTTCCAGGCCACCCGGCGCTCGTGCACGATCGCCACACGCCACTGCGACCCGGCACGGTTGTGGTCGACTTCGAACTCGAGCTCGATGCTGCCGTCGCGCGCCTTCAGCTTCAGCTTCGAGGTTGCTGCGGCGCTGCAGCTTCCCACGACCCGCACCTCGCCGCGCCCGTCCTTTCCGCCGCGCGCGACCGCATTGGGCGCGGCAACGAGCATCGCGCAGGAAACCGCCACGACGATCGCGGCGGAAGCCCTGCCGGGAGCCTGAACGCGTCGGGTCACGACCGCAGTGTGCGTGGCACGCCTGCGCGGCGCAACGGGACTTTGGTCCCAGAGGCTTGATGTGGATTGGGAGTGCGTTTGGGGCGGTTCTGCACCAAGGAGCGTGTTCGACGAGGGCGGCGGCAAGGCTGGTTGCCTTGGGGTCGTCCTCGGCGGACGCGATCCGCAGCGTGCAGGGCCGCAGCCAGACGTGCTTCCAATTCGCATCAAGCCTCTAGCCCGTGTTCGCGGCGATTGTAGTAGTCGAGCCAGCCGGGGAGTGCTCGTCGGCGTTCGTCGGAGCTGCCGTAGATGGCGCCGTAGGCCCAACCGCCGAGCATTGTCCGGATGAAGCGTTCTGCCTTGCCGTTGGTTCGGGGCCGGTAGGGCCGAGTGCGGGTGTGTTTGATCCCGAGCGCTGTGCAGGCGATCTTGTGGACGATCGAGATGTAGGCGGGTCCGTTGTCGGTCATCAGTTTCTGCACCTGGATGCCGTGGGCGGCGTAATGCGCGACAGCCCGGCGCAGGAAGCCGACCGCGGTGGCGGCCTTCTCGTCGTCGAGCACCTCGACGTAGGCGAGCCGTGTTGCGTCGTCGACGCAGACGTGGACGTACTCCCAGCCGATCCCTTTGCGGCTGCCGCGCCGGTTGCCGGTGACTCTATGCCCGGCCCTCTCGATCCGGACGAGCTTCTTCACGTCGATATATCAGCTCGCCGGCAGCTGCTCTCTAGCGACCGAGATCGCCACGGAGTCCCAGCCGCTCCGCCCAGAGGACTGCTTGCACGCGGTCGGTGACACCGATTGCCCGGAACACGCTCGTCAGGTGCGACTTCACGGTCTTTTCGCTGATCCCGAGCTGACGGGCAATCAGCTTGTTGGGCATCCCTTCGAGGAGGAGACCGAGCACTTCCCGCTCTCGGGCTGAGAGAGCCGCAAGCGGGTCCGGCGCCGCCTGCGACTCGAGCAGCAGGCGTGCTGCCCGCGGATCGAGCGGGGAGCCTCCCAGGGCGGCGGCGCGGATGCCCTCCACCACGTCGTCCGCCGACGCGTCCTTCAGCAGGTACCCCAGTGCGCCGGCGTCGAGGGCACCCGTGATCCGGCGACGGTCGGCGAAGGACGTCAGCACGAGAACCGCCGTCGCCGGGTTCGCGTGGACGATCGCACGGGTTGCCTCGATGCCGTCCATGACCGGCATCTCGAGATCCATGAGAACGACGTCCGGGGAGGTCCGCCGACAGAGCTCGACCGCTTCGGCCCCGTTGGCCGCGACGCCGACGAGCTCCAGGTCCGCCTGGGCCGCGATGACTCGACCGAGCCCGTCACGAAGCACGCCGTGGTCATCGGCAATGAGCACCCGCGTCATCGGTGGGGCACCTCGAGCTCGACGGTCGTACCCGCGCCGGGCGACGATCGCACGTCGAGCACCGCGCCCGACTGCCGCGCCACCTCGGCCGCGAGCGAGAGACCGAGGTGACCTTCCTCGGCACGCGCTGCTCGCTGCTCGGGGCTGAAGCCGATGCCGTTGTCGGCAACGACGAGCCGTGCGACCTCCGGCACTCCCGTGACGTCGACGCGCACCCGGGTCGCGTGCGCATGATCGGCCACGTTGCGCAGCGCCTCGTGCGCCACCCGGTAGACGAGCGCCTCCTGCGCCTGGTCGAGGTGCTCCTCCCCGACGACCGACGACACCACCTCGAGCCCGCGCGCCTCGAGCGGGCTGACGAGGTCGTGGATCGCTGCTTCGAGCCCTGCGGCGGCGAGGTGCGGGGGGTGGAGGTCGACGAGCAGGGCCCGGAGGTCGCGGACACTGTGCCGCAGGTTCGCGATCGCTGCCGAGAGCACGCTCGCGTCGTCGCTCTCCCCCGCGACGGCGCGGTCGGCCAGGGGCGCGAGCGAGAACGCGACGCCCGCGATGTCCTGCACCGGTCCGTCGTGGAGGTAGGCCGCGACGCGTCGCCGCTCGCGGTTCGAGGCAGCGATCGCATTCGCGAGCAACGCCTCCCTGTCCTCGTGCCCCCGTTGGAGGCCCCGGATCAACGACCAGACCAGCGGCACCTGAACCAGCACGAGAAGGGCAAGCGCACCGAGGATCGGAGGCGCGAGCGCGGAGAGGAGCCTGCGGGCGCCTGTAGTGACGGAATCGAGTCGCTCGTAGATCTCGAACAGCACGGGCGTCCCCGATGGTGTCCTGATCGGCGTATACGCCTCGATCAGCTCGCCCTGGCCCCGGTCGCGTGCGTTCTCGGGCCGATCGAGCGCGCTCACCTCGACCTCCGCGCCACCCTCGAGCAGAAGCCGGCGCTGGTCGGCGTCGAGGGCGTACCGGCCGCCGATCTGGGCAGGGTCGTCGGAGTAGAGGACGCGGCCGTCCTGTGACCAGATCTTGACCCGGACGACCGAGCCGCTCAGCACCCGTCCGAGCACCGCTTCGTCGATCGCAGCGAGCGCTTCCTCGTTACCGTCGAGGAGACCGTCGGCGAGCGCCGACTCGACGATCTGGCCGGCTGCGAGCACCTTCGTCCGCGTGTCCCGCTTCGCCTCGTCGATCGCCACGGATCGGAGGACGACGGTACCGCCGACGACGATCACGATCGTCGCAGCGACGGTGCCGAGCGCATAACGCAGGAGTACCGAGCGGGTGCTCGGCGGGGCGGTCGTCGCGCGGGCGCCGTCTCGTGGAGTTCGATGTGCCATCGAGAGCATCATGGCCGCAACAGTGTGTCCTTCGCGGTGCGGTGGGACCAATGTCCCATTGCCGGCCGGACCCGCAGACAACGACTGTTCACCTCGTCAGCAACCAAGGAGGAGAACAGATGTCCAGCTTCACCACAACCGCTCTCGCCGTCGCAGTGGCAGCCGTGGCCGCGGTCGTCGCGGCCCCCGGAGCACTCGCCAAGGACGGCGACGTCCGGATCAAGGGAGCGTGCACCACGGCAGCCACCTCGAAGCTGAAGCTCAGCGCCGAGGACGCTGGCATCGAGGTCGAGTTCGAGGTCGACCAGAACCGCAACGGCGTCCCCTGGCGTGTGACGCTGCACCGCAACGGCTCGCTGGTCGCCTCGACAACGGCGACGACCAGGGCACCGAGCGGATCGTTCACCGTGCGCCGGGTCGTCGGCGACTCCGCGGGGGTGGCGGATCGCATCGTCGCCGTCGCGACGAGCCGCAACGGTGCCACCTGCAGGGCTACCGGCTCGTTCTGACCGATCGCCTGTCGTCACGCCGAGGGTGCCACCCGGCCGGGTGGCACCCTCAGCTCAGCGGAGTGCCCGAAGCAGGGCGACGTCCCGCTCGTAGCTCAGGAGCTCGATCGCCTCGCTGACCGGCAGCCACCGCGCCTCGTCGACCTCGTGCTCGAAGCGCAGCTCGCCGCCGCCGACCGCCATCACCCAGTAGCGCACCACCTTGGGTCGTCCCTTTGCGTCCTCGTACGCCGTCGAGGGGAGCTCGCGTCCGAGTACACAGCGCAGCCCCGTCTCCTCCTCGACCTCGCGCACGGCACAGTCCTCGTCGCTCTCGCCGGGGTCGACCTTGCCCTTCGGAAACGTCCAGTCGTCGTAGGCGGGCCGGTGCACGAGCAGCACCGGCGCCTCGGCACCCGCGCCACGGACGACGACCCCGCCGGCGGCGCGGACGACGGGGGTCAGCGGGCCGCCCGCCGCGCCGCCTCGTCGAGCCGGCGCCACGCAGCGGGCCAGGCGGCGCGAGCTTCGGCCATCCGGTCGCGCTCGAGCTGGACGAGCCGGCCCGCAGCGAGCTCGCTCGCAGGGTCGGAGGTGGTAGCGACCCAATCCCGGATCCGCGCCTGTGCAACGACCGCGTCCTGGTGGTCTCCGAGGATGTCCTGGAGCTGCTTCGCGGCGGCAACGAACTTCGCACCCGGCCGCCCGAGCTCGTGGGCAGCGAGATCCGCCGCGTAGCGAGCCCGCTTGACCGCGATCCGAGAGGCGTGCAGCGCGTCGTCCTCCGGGTCCTCGCCGAGTGCCTCGAACGTGCGCCGCATCCGCTTCGCCTCGCCGGCGGAAGATCGTCGCCAGGGACGTCTCGTCACCGGTCAGCGGCGGCGCGGCAGCCGCCTCGAGCCGGTCGAGGAGAGCGAAGTAGCGGTCGCCGCAGAGCGTCTCGACGACGTCGCGGTAGGCAGCCGCGCGCTCCTCGGCAAGCGCGTCCAGCAGGCTCGCCGCCGCCGCAGCGTCGCCGCCGAGCGCCGCGACCTCCGCCCGCAGGCGGCCGATCATGACGTCGAGGTCGCGCGCGGGGCCGAGGTGGCCGCCGAGCCAGCCGATCTCCTCGCGCAGAGACGCCGCCCAACCGGCCTGGACGAGAGGGCGCGCGGCACGGAGGAACGCGCGCAGGCGGCGCGTCGCCACCCGGAGCTGGTGCAGATCCTCGGGATCGTCCCCTCGGCGCGTGCCGGGGTCGTGCGCCAGCAACGCCAGGTAGTCGGCCTCGAGCGCGATCGCGAGCGCCTCGCCGGGGGGTGTCCGCTTGCGGCTCACCCGGGGCTCGACGGCCCCCGCCAGGTCGAGCGCGCGGTAGAGCTTCGGCTGCAGCTCGCCGGTGGCCCGGGCGCCGGCCCGGCGCAGCTCCTTCTCGAGCTGGCGCAGCGTTCGCTCGTCGCCATCGAGCAGCTCGACCTCGATCTCGCGGAACCGGCGCGTCACGTGCTGACCCTCGAGCACGGCAACGCTGTCGTCCACGATCTCGGCTCCGCGGGCCTGGATCCCTTCGCGGCGGGTGCGCAGGCGTGCCACGGGGACGAGCGAGGCGCCACGGAGATAGGCAGGCAGCAGGGCGATCAGCTCGGCCGGAGGCCGCGCCGGTGGTCCCGCCAGCTCGAGCTCCAGCCGGGCCGCGTCACGGGGAAGCTTCAGCTGCCAGAGCCCGGCGCCGTCCTCGACCCGGTGGCGAAACGTGACGCCGTGCCGCGCGAGCCGCAGGTCCGGGGTGTCGTGGTAGGTGGAGATGAAGACGCGCGTCGGCAGCCGCCGGCCGCCGAGCTCGGGCAGGACGAACCCCTCACCCGGAGCCAGCTTGATCTCGCGCTCGAGGGTCTCTCGCATCCCACCAAGGGTAGTCGGGTCTCGGGTTCACACATGTCTCCAATTGGTTAACGTGCGTTCGATATGAAGATCTCGCTCACGCCGAAGACGACCGAGTTCTTCGTGCTCTTCGCCCGCTCGGGCGAGAACGCACTCGAGGTCGCCCGACTTGTCGAGCGGCGCTTCCGCGAGCACCCGAACTCGGGCGTCACCCAGGAGCAGGTCAAGGCGGCAGAGAACGCGGGCGACACGATCACGCGCGATCTCGTCGTGCTCCTCAACACCCAGTACCTGACGCCGTTCGACCGCGAGGACATCTACCAGCTGGCGACGGAGATCGACGACGTCGTCGACTTCCTCGAGGAGGCGTCCGACCTGCTCGGCCTCTACGGCGTCGAGATGCCGACGCGCCATGCAGTTGAGCAGTGCGCGATCATCGTCAAGGCGGTGGAGCAGCTGGCGACGGCGTGCGACAACCTGAAGGGCATGAAGGGCGTGCAACAGGCCCTCGCCGAGCTGAAGTCGCTCGAGGACCAGGGCGACCGCATTCTTCGCGATGCACTGGCGTCACTGTTCCGCGACGATCGCATCGACCCGCTGATCGTGATCCGCTGGAAGGACATCTACGAGGCGCTCGAGCGTGCGCTCGATGCCTGCGAGACGGCCGCCAACGTGATCGCGAACATCCTCGTCAAGAACGCGTAGTCGCGCTCGATGACCGTGACCCTCGTTGCCGTGGTTGCGGTGGCGCTGTTCTTCGACTTCACGAACGGCTTTCACGACACCGCGAACTCGATCGCGACGAGCGTCTCGACCCGGGCGCTCTCGCCGCGGAACGCGGTTGCGATGGCAGCGGTGCTGAACTTTGTCGGCGCGTTCATCTCGTTCAAGGTGGCCGCCACGATTGCGAAGGGGATCGTCGACCCTGCCGCCATCACGCTGAGCATCATCCTCGCCGGCCTCGTCGGCGCGATCA
Source organism: uncultured Thermoleophilia bacterium (assembly GCA_963792455.1). Classification (GTDB taxonomy): domain Bacteria; phylum Actinomycetota; class Thermoleophilia; order Gaiellales; family Gaiellaceae; genus Gaiella. The sequence goes on along the minus strand of CAWBWA010000008.1, from coordinate 526,511 downwards.
CCTGGAACCTGATCACCTGGTTCCTCGGACTGCCGTCGAGCTCGAGCCACGCGCTCATCGGCGGTGTCATGGGGTCGGCGATCGTGGCGGAGGGCTGGGGTGTGATCGAGTGGGCAGGCCTCTGGGAGAAGGTCCTGAAGCCGTCGCTCATCGGCTGCTCGATTCTAAGCTTCCCCGTTCGCCGCGCTCCTGCTCGCGTTCGCGCTGATGACGCTGATCGTCTGGGTGATCAGCGGGCGATCGCCGGCAAGATCACGATCCTCTTCCGGCAACGCGGGTCGAGCTACGTCTTCCGGCACGGATTCGCGCGCTTTCTTCCGTGCGGCCGGCTCCTGCACGCACGCGACGAGTGTTCGGGCCGACGCCACAGCAGACGATGGGGATCATCGCGGCGCTGCCGGGGACCTCGACGAGGACTTCGCCTCGTGCGCCCCCGAACCTGGGCGTGAACGTCAGATCAACTGCTCGCAGACGGCGCGACCTGGTGGCGATGGCCACCACGTGCGCCGGCAGAGGCCGAGACCGGCAAGCGCTGCCGGGTCAGCATCGACCTCGGTGGCCCTCGCGCGCGCACCTTCCGCGTCCGCGGATGCCCGAGGGAGGGCGAGTGCTCCGAGGCATGGAGCTCGCCCTGTCGGGGCCAGGTGCCCCTGAGCGAGGCCGACACGCGATCGACGTCGAGTGCTCGCTTCCGGGCGTCGTCGAGCAGCTCCGCGTCGATCACTCGGTCTGCGTGGACGAGGGCAGCATGTGGGGCGTCGTCGAGGAGATCGACGGGCAAGCGGCGCGCGTCCGCGTGACACGCACTGTCCCGAAGGGCGCACGTCTGCGCGCCGACAAGGGCCTCAACTTCCCCGATACCGAGCTCGCCCTGAGCGCTCTCACGGCAAAGGACCTGCGCGATCTGGACACGGTGGCGGAGATCGCGGACATCGTCGCCTACTCGTTCGTGCAGCGCGCAGCCGACGTCGAGCTGCTTCAGGCCGAGCTCGCAGCTCGCACCACCGACGGCTCGGGCTGATCGCGAAGATCGAGCCGGTCTCGCAGTGCGCTCACGCCCGAGATCATCGTGCAGCGCCGGGAAGCAGCCGCTGGCGGTCATGATCGCTCGCGGCGACCTCGCCGTGGAGATCGGCTACCCGCGCCTCGCAGAGATCCAGGCAGAGCTGCTGTGGCTGTGCGAGGCAGCCCACACTCCTGTGATCTGGGCCACTCAGGTGCTGGACACCTTCCTTCACAAAGGCGTGCACTCGCGTGCCGAGATGACCGACGCCGCAATGGCCGAACGAGCGGAGTGCGTGATGCTCATCAAGGTCCCGTACCTGGCCGAGGCCGTCACCGTCCTCGACGATGTCCTCGGCCGGATGGAGGGCCACCAGGCGAAGAAGACGTCTCGCCTGCGGGCGCTCCGTGCCTGGTAGCTGACGGCTCTCGCGTCGGTCAGCACCGGACGACGTGAGGTGACGGAACATCGGGATCAACGCAGTCAGATCGCCGTTCTCGCCGGGCCGCGCCGCACCGGCTCTGTGATCTCGGAGTCCCGCGCGCCAGACAGACTCCAGCCGGAGGCCAGATCGAGCCGCGGCGCCCCCGGGGAGGTGTCTACCTTCGGCGAGGGGCCACCGGATCGGTTCAGGAGCGGCCCCCCGAACCCGAAACCGACGAGGGAGTTGGGCACGATGACCAGGATGAACCGGAATCAGCACGACCACTTGCTGGGGATGATCGAGAGGATGCAGCGCGACGGGACGCCGGAGGGTGCGATCCACGAGGCCGTGCGCCGGGCCGTCAAGCAGGATCGCCCGGAGCGGCGCCAGAGGCGTCGTCCTGGCGTGCTGAGCCTGATCCGCCGGCGGCCGAGCCAGGCATAGCCGAGTCGACAGGCCCCGCCGACGCCTCGGATCGGCGGGGCCTCTGCCGAGCCCGTGCGGGCCACCCGGGCGAGGGGCGGGTTACGTCAGGCGGCAGCGGCCGTTTGCGAGAGGAGAGCCAGCGCGGCACCCTCGCGAAGGCCGCCGGTGGCCACCACGAGTGGCACGCCGAGAAGCGACTGGATCTCGGCCAGGACGATCGTGCCCCCGAGCAGCACTTCTGCGCGCCAGGTGGGGAGGTCGAAGCGGCGTGCGATCTTCTGAGGCCGCGTCGCACTGGAGATCGCGATGGCCTCGCACAGCTCGTCCGCCCCCAGCGAGTGGCCCACGAGCTTGCGGAGGGCCCGCGCAGTTCCCCCGCTCGCGAGAGCGTGGATCGCGGCGGGCACGGGTTCGAGTGCGACGAACGCACTGCGAACGGCGGCGCGAGCTTCCCGGATCTCGCGCTTCGTGGGGGAACCCTCCCGGAAGTGACGCTGTGTGACGCGTAGCGAGCCGACATCGACCGAGCGGCACCAGTGCGGTGTCGCCGCCGGCGACCCGACGGCGATCTCCGTCGAGCCTCCGCCGACGTCACAGACCGCAACCGGGACCCCGCCGAAGGAGGTGCCCGCGACGGCTCCCGCGTAGGCAAGCCGTGCCTCCTCGTCGGGAGTGACAAAGCGGATGTGCTTCGGCGTTCCAGACGCGAGCGACCTTTCGAGTGCAGATCGGTTGGCGCTCTGCCGGCCGGGCGAGGTCACGAGCACCTCGACGTGGGTGCATCCGGCCCGCTGTGCGCGCGAATGAAGCGACGCGACGGTCTCCCTCGCGGCGGCGAGCTTGGACTTGGAGATGCGCCCGCGGCGCTCGATCTCCGCGCCGAGACCCAGCACGACTCGCTCCTCGACGATCCGCTCGAGCGCGAGCGGGCCCTGTCTGGCGACGAGGAGCCTGGCGGTATTGCCACCGAGATCGACGACTCCGACTCGCACCTGTCCCACTATGACGCGGTTGCAGCGCGGCAAGGTCACGGTCTGGAGACCGGGAGGAGACCGTCTGGTGTCGATCTGGTGCCGTCTTTGCTCTTCTCCGGGTCGCGGGCGTGCCTCTACGATGCAGTTGGTGGAAGATGGCAATGCCCGAGGGGGCAGTACGGCTCTCGATCACGGAGGTGAGTTGACCCGATGTCGAAGTACGAGCAGATCATCGAGTTGTTGTCCGACGGCGAGTGGCATACGAAGGACGATCTCGGACAGGTGACGGCGTTTCCGGAGTTGTGGCTGGACGAGCTGCGCTACGAGCCGGAGGTCACGCTGGCCGACGACGACGAGACGATCAGGGTGAAGCTCGCGGCAGTCGCGTAGCCCGAGGTCACACGCACAGCGGGCCGACGACCGGGAGCCGGTGCCGACATGTCTCGGATCAACCTGGCTGGCAGCGCCGGTGGCGGAAGCTCAGGCGAGCGCCCTGACGAGCCGAGTCTCCTCTTCGAAGCGGTCGGCGAGCGCCTCGGCGGCGGCGGCGAAGACGTCGCCCGCGAACGAGTACTCGGTCGTGAACTCGACGGCGCCGTTGACCTCGAGCACGACCCAGCCACCGTCGCTGCCGGGGAGCAGATCGACGCCGACGAGGCTGCCGTTCACCGCAGTAGCCGCGTCGATCGCAAGCCGGATCGCCTCCGCCGGAGGCGTGGTTGGAACACGCCGGGCACCGAGCGCGACGTTCGTACGCCATTCACCCTCCGCGCTGACACGGAGCACGGCGCCGACGACGCGTCGCCGCGCGACGACGAGCCGGAGGTCGAAGCCGCTCGGAGGCACGAGAGTCTGGACGAGCGCTCCGCCGGATCGGAACCAGCGATGCTCCGCAATCGCGTCGAGTTGCCGGCGCAACTCGTCTTCGCTGTCGCAGCGGGCGACATGCAGGCCCCAGCTGCCGAAGCGAGGCTTCAGAACCACCGGGGCGGCCCACTCGGGTGCGGAGCCGGCGGCCGTGACCAGGCGGGTCTCGGGATGGACGATTCCGGCTCCGTCGAGAAGGCGCGCGGTGAGGAGCTTGTCGTGCGTGGAGAGGAGCACGGAGGGGTCGTTCAGAATCGTGACTCCGCGCGCCGAGAGCTCTCCGAGCGCCTCCATGCCCACCTCGATCCCGTCGAGCGTCCGGCGGACGTCGAGTCGCGCGAGCGCAACGTCCCCTGATCGCAGAACCTTCAAGGCGCGTACCGGGTTGAGCAGCAGCCAGTCGGCCGCGCGCGCGAGGGCCACGTTCGTGGGCGTGCGCTCCCAGGCGATGATCGCGTGCCTCATGTCGCGCATTTCCTCATACCGCCGCGACGGGCGCAAGGCCTCGACACCAGACCGTTACCGCCCGAGGGCCTGGTGATGTCCGGCCGGGTCGCTGGGCGGTGCGCCCGTTCAAGCGGCCACGGGCAGGGCGAGCTCGTCTTCGACCCGTGTCAGATAGACCGGGCGCGCAGAGCGAAGGTAGGCGACGACCGCCTCGGCGTCCCTCTCGCACGGGAGCAGGGTCTTCCAGCCCCCGAGGTGGTCGCGCTCGTGGAAGTCGCCGTTCGCGACGACGGGGAGCCCTGCGCGAGCGACCCAGCTGAACAGCGTCGTCCGGTTGAAGAGCTCGAACCGGTGGGCGAGTGAACGCAGGTGTGGATCGACCGTGAACCTGCGTGTGCGGCGGCTCTCGTTCGCGCACGGCTCGTCGTCGAACGGGTGCGCCGCGATGATCGCGGCGCCGGCCCCACGGGCCGTCTCGATGGCTCCGTCGATGCCGGCATCGACGGAGACGAACCGGCTGAGGCCGACGGCGACCGCGTGCGCCGCTTCGTCGGCGTTCTCGGCGTTGTACGTCAGCTCGACGCCGGGAAGCACGAGCAGGTCGTACAGGGCTCGGCCCCGTGCGGCCTCACGAAGAATGTCCGCGACGTACGAGGCATGCACCTCGCGTCGTACGCCGCGTGTCGACCACTCCGACCGATCGAGCCAGGGATCGTCGGAGCGGACGGTGTGATCGGTGACGCAGAGAACGTCGAACCCTCTACCGCCGTAGAGGTCGACGAGCTCGCGCACCGAGAGGCTGCCGTCACTCCACGTCGTATGTGCGTGCAGCTCGCAGAGGAGCGGCTGGATCCTGTTTCGCATCGAGCCTCACTCTGCCCGCCGCCGTCACCGCGATGGGCGAAGATGTGGTCTCTGAGCAGGGAAGAAGCGGGAAACCGGCGCGAGAGCGCCTTCTAGCCCGTCGTCGGCAGCGGCCGGCCAGCTGAGCCGCCGGCGCAACCAGAGCGCCACGTAGACGAGGCCGACGAGCACGGGCACCTCGATCAACGGCCCGACGACGCCGGCGAGCGCCTGCCCGGAGGTGGCGCCGAAGACGCCGACCGAGACCGCGATCGCGAGCTCGAAGTTGTTGCTGGCGGCGGTGAAGGCGAGCGCCGTCGTGCGGTCGTACGCGAGCCTGATCTTCCTGCCGACCGCGAACGAGACGCCGAACATGACGAGGAAGTAGATGAGCAGCGGCAGCGCGATGCGCGCGACGTCGAAGCGGGCTGGCGGTGATCGCGTCGCCCTGGATCGCGAACAGCAGCACGATCGTGAACAGGAGGCCGTAGAGGGTGATCGGGCTGATCCGGGGGATGAACGTGTTCTCGTACCAGTCGCGCCCACGGCGCTTCACACCGATCCGCTGCGTCAGGTATCCGGCGAGGAGCGGGATGCCGAGGAAGATCAGCACCGTCCGCGCGACCTCCCAGATCGAGACCTCGAAGCCCTGGGTGTCGAGCCCGAGCCAGCCCGGCAGCAGCGTCAGGTAGAAGTAGCCGAGGAACGAGTAGGCGACGATCTGGAACAGCGAGTTGAGCGCGACGAGCACGGCCGCGCCCTCGCGGTCGCCGCAGGCGAGGTCGTTCCAGACGAGCACCATCGCGATGCAGCGGGCGAGGCCGACGATGATCACCCCGGTGCGGTAGGCGGGCTGATCGGCGAGAAACAGCCAGGCGAGCGTGAACATCAGCAGCGGGCCGAAGACCCAGTTGAGCCAGAGCGAGGCGCACGAACAGCCCACGCTCGCCCCGAAGCTGCCCGAGCTCGTCGTAGCGGACCTTGGCGAGCACCGGGTACATCATCAGCAGGAGCCCGATCGCGATCGGCAGGCTGACGGTGCCGACCCGCAGACTGTCGAGCCCGTCGTTCAGCTGTGGGATCACGGTACCGAGCGCGACTCCGCCGACCATCGCGAGTGCGATCCAGAGCGGGAGGAAGCGATCGAGCATCGACAGGCGGCCGAGCACGGCCTGCTCGTCGTCGGCGGCCGCGGGCTGATCGAACGGCGCGTTGAGAGTCACGAGGACAGACTATCCATACATCGATGTTTGTCGATGCGTGATTTGCCGCAAACGAGTGCTTCCTTCTACGCCCCCTGACAGGCCGTCGGCGTGGCGTGCGTCAGGCGGCTCCACGCACGGGCTGCTGCGTGGAGGCGGTGAACTCACGGGGAAGCAGCAGCGAGAGCATCCCGGCGGCGAGGAGAAGGATGACGCTGGCGACGAGACACGCGGTCAGCCCCTGCCACTGGTAGAGCAACCCCGAGAGCACCGTCCCGAGGAGACGCCCGGCGGCGTTCGCCATGTAGTAGAAGCCGACGTTCATCGCGACCCTGTCGCCCTCGGCGTAGTGCAGGATCAGGAACGAGTGCACCGCGGAGTTGAGCGCGAAGACGACGCCGAAGACGAGCAGCCCGACGACCAGGACGAGAGAGGGGTCGACGTCCGACTGGAGCGCCACCGCGATGCCGGCGGTGATCGCGGCGAGGATGAATGCGAGCCAGGTGGCGGTGAGCCCGGTCGGCTCGCCGTGGCCACGTCGCCGCAGGAGCGACGGTGCGGACGCCTGCACGATCCCGTAGAAGATGACCCATCCTCCCAGGAAGGCACCCACCGCCCAGAAGCTCCAGCCCTCCTGCGTGCGGAGGAAGACGGGGAGGCCGACGACGAACCAGACGTCGCGAGCGGCGAAGAGAGCCATGCGAGCGGCGGCGAGGACGTTGACGGCGCGGGTGTTGGAGAACATGTGAGCGAACTTCGCCTTGGCGCTGCCACGCCCGAGCGAGCCGCGCATCATGGTCAGGACGACGACGAGCGCGGTCCCGACGAGCGCGCCGAGCACGAAGAGCGCGCTGCGAAACCCGATCACCGTCAGGAGGAGGCCGCCGAGGAAGAAGCCGACGCCCTTGAGCGCATTCTTCGAGCCGGTCAGCATCGCAACCCAGCGGAAGAGCGTGTCGGAGGCGTCGCCGGGCACGACGAGCTTGACGGCGCTCTTGGAGCTCATCTTGGTGAGGTCCTTCGCGATGCCCGAGAGCGCCTGCGCGACCATCACGTACGGCACGACGAGCCAGGAAGCAGGGACGAGGGCGAGCATCGAAAGGGCGACGAGCTGGGTCGCCAGGCCGCCGACGAGCGTTGCCTTCAGACCGAAGCGGGCTGCGAGAAAGCCGCCGACGAGATTCGTGACGATCCCGAAGATCTCGTAGAAGAGAAACAGCATCGCGACCTGGAACGGCGTGTAGCCGAGGTCGTAGAAGTAGAAGAGGACGAGAACGCGGAGCGCGCCGTCCGTGAGCGTGTCGGCCCAGTAGGCGCCGGTGACGATGGCGTAGTTGCGCAGGTCGGCGGAGCGGGGAGCGGCCGGCGTGCCTGTGCTGGTCATCGCCGTGCGCCCGGTCGCATCAGCGGCTCTCGAGGCTCCGCGCCACGATTCGCGGCGAGCTCGACGAGCCGGTTCGCGTAGCCCCACTCGTTGTCGTACCAGACGTAGACCTTCGCCTGGGTTCCGGCGACGACCATCGTGGAGGGGGCGTCGACGATCGCCGAGCGCGGGTCGTTCACGTAGTCGACGCTCGCTTCATGCGGGCAGGGTGGCCGGCGCACATCAGCAGCACGCGCTCTTGAGATCGGCGACCGCAGCGAGCTTCTCGACCGCGTCGCGCTTGAGCGAGAAGAAGGCCCACTTCCCGCGCTGCTCGCGCTCGAGCAGCCCTGCCTCCGTCAGCTTCTTCAGGTGATAGGAGACGGTCGGCTGACCCAGGCCGAGTGAGTCGTAGAAGTCGCAGGCACAGACCGGAACGCCTGCGGTGGCGATCATGTTCACGATCCGCACCCGCGCCGGGTCGCCGAGCACCTTGAACAGCTCGGCGGTGGCGTTCGTCTCATCGTCCGTCATCACCGGCGCCGACAGCGGCGCGCAGCAGGTGACGGCCTCGAGTGCTGTGCTCACCATCGCCAACCCGGTTGCCTTCGCCATGGTCGATCCCTTCATATTGATGAACCTGAATATATCAAGGCGTGAGGGCGACGCCGGGGCCTGCAAGGACGACAGAGGGCGGCCCTCTCGGGCCGCCCTCTGCGATCCAACGTGCCTGTGAATCTCTCTACTTGTTGGCCGCCTTGACTGCGAGATCGAAGTTGATCTTTGCCCGCTTGAGCTGCGCATTGGTGAGCGGTACGAAGTCCGCCCTGGTTGCGATCGCCTTCTCGTTCGCGAAGATGAAGGCGAAGAACGACTGCACCTCCTTGCGCTTGAAGGCCGGCCCCTTCACGTAGACGAAGAGCGGCCGCGCAAGCGGCTTGTAGGTGTTGTTCTGGGCCGTCGCGACCGACGGGGTCACGCACTGACCCGTCTTCGGGTTCTCGACCTGAAGTGCCTTCAGCTTGTCCTTGTTCTCGTCGTAGTACGAGAAGCCGAAGTACCCCATGCCGCCCTTCGTGCCCGAGACGCCCTGGACGAGCACGTTGTCGTCCTCGGAGGCCGAGTAATCCGAGCGGGACGCCTTGGACTTCCCGTTGATCGCCTCGGTGAAGTAGTCGAACGTGCCCGAGTCGGTGCCGGGCCCGAAGAGCTTGAGCGACTCGTTCGGGAAGCTCGAGCGCACCTGGTTCCAGTTGTTGATCTTGGAGCCGGGCTCCCAGATCTTCTTCAGCTCCGCCGTCGTCAGGCAGGTCGCCCAGGTGTTCTCCCGGCTGACGACCACCGTGAGGGCGTCGTTCGCAACCGTGAACGCGCGGAACCCGCCGATGTTGGCGGCCTTGCACTTGACGGCCTCGCTGGCCTTCATGGGGCGCGACGCGTCGGAGAGATCGATCTCGTTGCGGCAGAAGCGCTCGAAGCCGCCGCCCGTGCCGGAGATGCCGACCGTGATGTTGACCTTGCTCGCGCCCGCCTTGCGGAAGAGCTCGGCGGCGGCCGTGGTGTACGGGCCGACGGTCGACGAGCCGTCCGCGCTGATCGTGCCACTCAGCTTGCCGAGCGAAGCCTTGTCGAGCGGAATGTTGTTGGCGCCGACGGCGACCGACGCGAGCGCCGCGACGAGCGCGACCGTCGAGCCGAGCACCGAGAGCCTGAGCAGGCGCCGGGACGTGTTCTTCATGCGGTTCTCCACCCCTTGAGTCGTTTGCGAGATTGCCTCCGGGCCGAGAGTGCCGTCGGCTGAGCATCGCGTGGGGTACCCGCAGGTGATCAACCGGTGACGATCCGGTGAACCGCCGCCGGCTCAGTGACTTGCGTCTTCGAACTCGCCGAACTCGCCGGTGGCGAGGAACACCGTCTGCTCGCCCATGTCGACCGCGTTGTCGCCGATCCGCTCGAGGCACCGCGAGACGATGATCATCCGCATCCCCCACTCCTGCTGGCCCGGAGTCGCCGCCATCTCGAGCACCCTGTCGGTGACGCGGTGATTCGTGCGGTCGATCAGCTCGTCGAGCTCGACGAGCGACCGAGCCCGCTCGGTGTTGCGCTCGGCGAAGCAGTCGAGCGCGATCGTGAGCATCTCCTCGCAGCGGTCGCCCATCTCGCGCAGCCCTTCCACGAGCTCGTGTTGCGGCTCGAACCTCGCCGACAGCTTCGTCAGCTTCGCGATCGTGACGGACTGGTCGCCGATCCGCTCCAGGTGGATCGAGTTGTGGAGGACGGCGAGCACCAGCCTGAGGTCGCCGGCGACCGGGGTCTCGAGAGCGAGCGTCTCCTCGACCAGCTTCTCGATCCGGTGATAACGCTCGTCGATCTCGTCGTCGAAGGCGATCACCTCGTCGCAGAGCTCGACGTCCTGCGTCGTGAGCGCGTCGACCGCTCCGCGAACGGCCCGTAGGCACAGGGCCCCTTGCTCCTGGAGGCTGGACTCGAGCAGGTGGAGGCGCTCCTGATATTCGACTCGCATGCCTAACCGAACCTCCCCGTCACGTAGTCCTCCGTGCGCTTGTCGGCCGGGGTCGTGAAGATCTTCGTCGTCGCGTCGAACTCGACGAGAATGCCGTGCCGGCTCTTGCCGTCCTCGTGGACGTTGACGCTGAAGAAGGCGGTCATGTCGGCGACCCGGGCGGCCTGCTGCATGTTGTGCGTGACGACGATGATCGTGTACTCACGCTTCAGGTCGTGCATCAGGTCCTCGATCGCCGCGGTCGCGATCGGGTCGAGGGCCGAGGCGGGCTCGTCCATGAGAAGCACGTCCGGAGACGTCGCGAGCGCGCGCGCGATGCAGAGGCGCTGCTGCTGTCCGCCCGAGAGGCCGAGCGCTCCGTCCTTGAGCCTGTCCTTCGCCTCGTCCCACAGCGCCGCGCGGCGGAGGCAGCTCTCGACGAGGTCGTCGAGCCCCTTCTTCTGGCCGAGCACCCTCGGCCCGAACGCGACGTTGTCGTAGATCGACTTCGGAAACGGGTTCGGCTTCTGGAAGACCATGCCGATGCGCCGTCGCACCTCGACCGGGTCGACGTCCTTCGCGTAGAGGTCCTTGCCGTGGTACTCGACAGCGCCCTCGACCCTGGCTCCGACGATGAGGTCGTTCATCCGGTTGAAGCAGCGGATGAACGTCGACTTGCCGCACCCCGACGGGCCGATGAACGCCGTCACCGAGTTCTTGTAGATGTCGAGCGAGACACCGTCGAGCGCAACGTTCCCGCCGTACGCGACCGAGAGGTTGTCTACATGGAAGACTCGCTCGCGCTGCTCCACATCCCATTTCGTCGCGCCCTGTGAGACCTCTGCGATCCGCGAGCTGTCGATGGACGGCGCGTTCGCGGTCGTGCGTGCGTGGGTATCGGGTTGTTGTTCCTGATCCATCTGCGTCATCCCATCATCACCAATTCTGTCGATAGTGGTTGCGGAGGAAGATCGCAAGCGCATTCATCGCTAGCACGATCGCCAGGAGCACGATAATGGCGGCGGCGGCAAGCGTCTGGAATGCAGGGTCGGGGAGCTTGATCCACGTGTAGATCTGCACGGGTAGCGCGGTGAACGCACCCAAGAGGGTGGGGTCGAAGGCGACGTACTGCAGCGCGCCGATGAGGAGCAGCGGCGCCGTTTCGCCGACCGCGCGTGACAACGCGAGGATCGAGCCTGTGGCGATACCCGGAATGGAAGCGGGGAGGATCTGCTTCCAGATCACCTGCCACTTGGTCGCACCGAGGGCGAGCCCGCCCTGGCTGATCGACTCCGGGACGGCGCGGATCGCCTCCCGGGACGAGATGATCACGGTCGGCAGGACGACGAGGGTGAGGATGATCGCTCCTGCGAGCAGGACCCGGTCGATGCCGAGCGGACCCCGGACGACGAAGGCCAGGCCGAGGATCCCGTAGACGATCGCGGGGACGGCTGCGAGGTTCTGGATGTTGAGCTCGAGCAGTCGGTTGTACCAGCGCTCCTTGCGCGCGTACTCCTCGAGGTAGATCGCAGTGGCCACACCGATCGGAACCGCCATCACGAGGAGGAGCACGGCGATGTAGATCGTCGCCAGGATGGCGGGACGCGCGCCGGCCTCCTCAGGCTGGGTCGAGGGCGGGTCGGTGAACAGCTTTGACGTCAATCCCGGGATCCCGTCGATGAACGTCGTCACGAGCAGCCAGCCGAGGGTTCCGAACGAAACGGCGAGGCAGAGCATCATGGCGCCGACGAACAGCCTGCTCTTCGTCTTCCTGCTCATCAGTCGTACACCTCGCGGTACTTGCGCACGAGCCTGATCGAGATCATGTTCATCACGAGTGTCATCACGAACAGGGTCAGGCCGACGGCGAAGATCGTCTTGTACTCCGTCGAACCCGTCGGCAGGTCACCGTTGCCGGTCGCTCCGATGAAGGCCGTCAGCGTCTCGACCGTCTCCCGTGGGTCGAACGTGAGCTGTGGCAGCTGCCCGACCGCGATCAGCACGATCATGGTCTCGCCCACGGCTCGCGAGACGCCCAGCACGCACGCGGCGATGACGCCGGAGATCGCCGCCGGGAAGACGACGCGAGTCGAGACCTGCATCCGGTCGGCGCCGAGGCCGTAGGCTCCGTCACGAAGTGCCTGAGGGCACGGCCGACATCGCGTCCTCCGAGAGCGACGCGATCGTGGGGATCAGCATCACGCCCAGCACGAGACCTCCGGCCAGGACGTTGAAGATCTGAACCTCGACACCGATCGTGCGCAGGAGCGGCGTGACCGCGGTCAGCGCGAAGTACCCGTACACGACGGTGGGGATCGCGGCGAGGATCTCGAGCGTCGGCTTGAGGAAGCCCGCGCACCCTCGGACTGGCGTACTCGGCGAGGTAGATCGCGGAACCGAGGCCCGCGGGGATGGCGACGAGGAGCGCCCAGAAGGTGACCGCAAACGTGCCGGCGATCAGCGGCAGGACGCCAAACGACGACGGCTCGAAGAGCGGCGCCCAGTTCGTCCCCGTGAAGAACTCGACCGGGCTCACCTCACGGAAGAACTCGATCGCGGGCAGGAGCAGCGAAAGCACGATCCCGACCGTCGTGGCGAGCGAGACGAACGCCGCCAGGCCGAGGACGATCCTGATCAGGAGCTCTCCGAGCCGGCGGCTCGAGGGGCTCAGGTCGATCTCGGCTGCCGGAGCGGCCGGCAGTGTCGCGTCGGTTGTCGTCACGACGGCGCCCCCTTACCCGGTTGCACCGTCGAGCTTCGCCAGATTGTCGTCGAGCTGCTGCTGGTTGAGCGGGACGAACTGAGCCTGCTCGGCGATCGTGGTCTCGTTCTCGAGCATGTAGCGGAGAAAGTCCTCCACCTCCTGCCGCTCGAGCGAAGCCACGTTCGCGTAGACGAAGAGCGGCCGGGCGAGCGGGGTGTAGTCGCCGGCCTGCGCCGACTCCGCGCTCGGCGCGACGCAGCCGTTGCCGCCGTCGATCTCGACCGCCCTGAGCGTGTCCTGGTTCTCCTCGAAGTACGAGAACCCGAAATAGCCGAGGCCGCCGGGGGTTCCGGCGACGCCCTGCACGATCACGTTGTCGTCCTCGCTGGCGGAGAAGTCCGTGCGGCTGGCCCCCTCCTCGCCGTTGATCTCGCCGGTGAAGTAGTCGAACGTGCCGGAGTCCGTGCCGGGACCGAACAGCTTGAGCGGCTGCATCGGGGAACGAGTCGCGCACCTGGTTCCAGTTCGAGACCGTCGAGCCGGGCTTCCACATCTGGTTCAGCTCCTCGACGGTGAGACAGGTGGCCCAGTCGTTCTCCTGGTTGACGACGACGGTCAGGGCGTCGTTCGCGACCTGGAGCTCGAGGTACTCGACGTCGTTCTCCGCACAGATGTCCGCCTCCTCGTCCTTGATCGGCCGGGACGCGTTCGAGAGGTCGGTCTCGCCGCGGCAGAAGCGCTCGAAGCCGCCGCCGGTGCCCGAGATGCCGACGGTGACGGTGAGGCCTTCGTTCGCCTTCTGGAAGTCCTCGGCAGCGGAGGTCACGTACGGGCCGACGGTGCTCGAGCCGTCGGCCGTGACGTTGCCACCCCCGTCGTCGCCTCCACAACCGGCGGCGAGAATCGCGAGGAGCAGCGCCACAACTGCCACGAGCGTGGTTCGGTAGAGCCGCATCTGACCTCCCGGGAGTCGATTCACGGGACGAGTCTCCCGGCTCGGAGCAGAGCGGTGGGCTGAGGAATGGTTAACGAGTGGTGAGAAACCGGTGAACGGTCACCGGCCGGGGAAGACGCAGCGGATCTCGAGCCCCGCCCCGGCTGCCGCCCCGCGCCTCGACCGTGCCGCCCGCCTGGCTGACGACGTGCTTCACGATCGCGAGCCCGAGCCCGGTGCCGCGTGAGGCACGGGCGCGGTCGGCCCGGTAGAAGCGCTCGAACAGCCGCGACAGCTCGTCCTCGTCGACGCCCACGCCGTCGTCGGTCCCGCGCAGCACGATCGTGTCGCCCTCGCGCTCGACCGCGAGCGTGAACGATCGCCCCGGGCCCCGCGTAGCGGATCGCGTTCTCCGCCAGGTTCTGCGCGATCACGCGCAGCATCCGCGGCCGCATCTCGAGCTCGATGCCCTCGTCGCCCTCGACCGCGAGCGTCAACCCCGGCCCGCGACGCGCGCTCCTCGAGCTCGGCCGCGGCGATGTCGAGCTCGGGCCGCACCGGCACGGGCCCGAGCGAGACGACGCGGCCGCCGGACTCGAGCTCCGAGAGGAACAGCACCTCGTCGATCAGCTCGCGCACCGACTCGACCTCGGCGCGGGCCCGGTCGACGAGCGCGTGCACGTCCTCGCCCGGCAGCGTCGCCGTCTCGAGCAGCGCCAGCAGGCGCGCCAGCGGCGTCCGCAGCTCGTGCGAGACCGCCGCCGTGAAGCCCGTCCGGAGCTCCTCGTAGGCGGTCATGTCGCCGGCCTGGCTGAGGTAGACGATTCGCTCGCGCCGCCCGCCCAGGTCGTAGGGCACGATCAGCGGCACGATCCCGAGGTCGCCGGAGAGGAGACCGTCGGGCACCCGCTCGCCCTCGTCGATCCCGTCGATCGACTGCCGGGCCCGCCTGCTCGCGAGCAGGACGGTGTCGCTGTCGTCGACGACGATCACGGCCTCGCGGCTCTCCTCGATCAGCACACGGGCGCGGCGGGTGTCTCTGTCCATGCTCGGCGACGTTCTAACAGAAGCCGGCGCACCCGGGCCGGCTTGCCGCCATGCCTCTTCACCACTTCGTTACCATCCGGTCACAACCTGACGGCCCCCGGGGACCCGGCCGCCGTCCATGATCTCACTCAATGGCGAAGGTCCTGATCATCGAGGACGACGACGTCATCGCCCAGGGCATGGCGCGCCACCTCCAGGCCGCCGGATTCGACGCGGTGGGCGTCGCCAACGGCGAGACCGGGCTTGCCCGCCTCCGCTTCGAGCGCCCGGACGTCTGCGTGCTCGATCTGATGCTCCCGGGCCTCGACGGCTGGAAGGTGATCGAGCAGGCCCGCGGCGAGGGGATCGGCACGCCGATCGTCGTCGTCTCCGCCCGCGGCACCGAGCACGACCGCGTGCACGCGCTCGAGATCGGCGCCGACGACTACCTCGTGAAGCCGTTCTCGATGAAGGAGCTCGTCGCCCGGGTCGGCGCCGCCGCCCGGCGCGGCACGCGCGCGCAGGATCCCCGTCGCGGCGACGAGATCGTGATCGAGGAGCTCCGGCTGGACACGAAGAACGTGCAGGCCTACGTCGACGACCGCAGCGCCGACCTGACGCCGACCGAGTTCCGGCTGCTCTATGCGCTCGCGCTCGAGATGGGCCGCGTGCTCACCCGCGACGAGCTGCTGCAGCGGGTGTGGGGCCGCCGCGCCTCGCACCGCGACCGCACCGTCGACGTCTTCGTCCGCAAGCTGCGCGAGAAGATCGACCACCGGTCGTCGACGCACACCTTCCTGCAGACGCGCTACGGCGTCGGCTACAAGCTCGAGCCCGAGCTCAAGGCCGAGCACGCCGCGACACGCGTAGCCGGCAGCCCTGCGAGCCACGTGCTCCTGACGGATTCCGCACGCCGGCGGCGGCCAACGGCTGGTCGTCTGATATACTTATCTAGACTAATGATTATTCAGACTACGGATCACGGCCCTCGACCTGGCGAACGACCTACGACCGATCGTGCTGCGGGTCGCACGCGAGCTGCGCAAGGAGACGGAGCAGTTCGGCGTCACCTCCCGTCAGGTGACCCTGCTCTGGCTCGTCAAGCGCAGCCCCGGGCTGACCCTGAAGGCGCTCGCCGACGCGGAGGCGATCTCGGCCCCGGCGCTCTCCGGCCAGGTCGACCGTCTGGAGCACCGCGGCCTGCTCGTCCGGGTGCGCTCGACCGTCGACCGGCGACGCGTCGGCCTCGAGCTGACCCCCGAGGGCGAGCGGCTCCTCCGCTCCGTGCGCGAGCGGCGCACCGCGTGGCTCGCAGATCGCCTCGGCGACCTCGAGCCGGACGACCTCCGGGCGATCGCGGAGGCGATCGAGCCGCTGCACCGGCTGCTCGAGGAGCGCCGGTGAGCATTCCAGCCGACCCGGGAGACAGGCCGAAGCCTGTCACCGCGGCATGAGCACGCTCTCGCCTGGCGCTGCGGGCCCGGACGTTCCGCAGCCTCCGCCGGCACCACAACTACCGGCTCTTCTTCGCCGGGCAGGTCGTCTCGCTCGCAGGCTCGTGGATGCAGAACATCGCGCTCGCCTGGCTCGTCCTCTCGCTCTCCCGCTCCCCGATCGCCGTCGCGATGCTGCTCTTCTGCCGGTTCCTCCCGTACACCCTCTTCGGCCTCTTCGCGGGCTCGGTCGTCGATCGCCTGAACACGCGCCGCCTCGTCGTCTGGACGCAGGTCGCGGCGATGGTGATCTCGGCGGGGCTCGCGGCCGTGACGCTGACGGGCACGGCGACGCTGCCGGTCGTCTACGCGCTCGCGACCCTCGGCGGCATCACGCTCGTGCTCGATGCACCCGGGCGACAGTCGCTCACGTTCGAGATGGTCGGCCCCCGGGAGCTGCCGAACGCGGTCGCCCTCAACTCGGGCCTCCTCAACGCTTCCCGTGTGATCGGCCCGGCGATCGCCGGCGTGCTGATCGCCACCGCCGGCATCGGCGTCTGCTTCCTCGTCAACACGCTCAGCTTCGTCGCCGTCCTCGTGGCGCTGCTCGCCATGCGCGAGGAGGAGCTCTACGCGGTGACGGCCGATCGCACGGTCACCCTCCTCGCGGGAACGCGGGAGGGGCTCGCGTTCGCGTGGCACGAGCCACAGGTGCGCATCGTGCTCGTCGTGGTGACGTGCGTCGGGCTCGTCGGCTTCAACTTCAACACGCTGGTCCCGCTCCTCGCCTCGGACACCCTGCACGTCGACGCGCGGGCGTTCGGGCTCCTCTCGGCGGCGTTCGGGCTGGGAGCGTTGCTCGGTGCTCTCGCCACGGCGTCGTTCAAGCGGGCGACGTTCCGGGCGTTCACTGCCGGCTCCTTCGGGTTCAGCGTCCTCCTGCTCGCGCTCGCCCCCGTGCACGAGGCACGGCTGGCGGGAGTGATCCTGGTCGGCGTCGGCGCCTCGTTCACGCTCTTTGCCGCGAACGCCAACTCGCTCGTCCAGCTCGCAGCGCCCGACCACCTTCGCGGTCGGCTGGTCTCCCTCTACCTGTTCGCGTTCGTGGGCCTCGCACCGATCGGCTCGCTCCTCTCGGGCTCGCTCGTCGAGCTCGGCGGCACCCGGCTCGCGTTCGTCGTCGCGGGATCGGTCGGGCTGGCGGCGACCGCGTTCGCGGTGGCCGGCGGCCGGCTCGGCGCCGGAGCGGCGAGCCTGGCGCCCCTCGAACGAGGGAAGGCCGGCTGACGGCGTCCCGCCGATATCCAGGGTGCCCGCATGCAACAAGGAGGAACTGGATGACGATCTTCGGGAACCGCGATTCCGGCTACGGGAGCAGCCCGGTGGCCGATGCCGTCGCAGCACCCGAGGGCCTCGACCCTCCCGCCACCTCGACGCGCGACTTCGGTGCGCCCGATACCCGTCGCGTGATCCTGCGGGTGCACGGCGACGAGAACATCGTCGTCGGCAATGCCGAAGGACGCGACAACGCGGTTCTGATCGCCCGCAACATGGTGCAGCACATCGAGCAGGCCGCGGCAAAGGGAGAGTGGCCTCAGGTCGAGGAGCGCTTCATCCGCCCCGGCGCGATCGTCTCGATCGACGTCCAGCGCCCGGAATAGACGTCTGCCCGAATCGCCCATCCGAGGGACACAGGCGAGCCTCCGGATCGGCGATAACCCTCGTACCCAGGAGTCGTGCGGCACTCCGAACCCCTGAACTCTGGAGGACGCCGTGGCTCTGCTCGACCGCACATCTGCCCCGCCCCTCGACCGTGCAGGCGAGTGGGCTCCCTCGGAGCTCCGTCGGGTGGTCATCCGCATGACCGACGGCGAGATCCTCCAGCTGGGGACGGCACCCACGCGCGACAGCGCGCTCGTGCTCGCCCGGACGATGATCGCCGAGATCGAGGAGCCCGGCGGAGAGTGGCCGCTCGTCGGCGACCGGATGCTGAAGCCCGAGTCGATCGTCTCGGTGGACGTGCTGAGGACGACCTAGTCCGCGTCGTCCTCGCGCGTGGACGGGCGACCGGCTTCAGCCGGTCGCCGGGGCTCGCGTGCTCACCCGATCTGCCAGGTGTCGCCGGCGTGGAGCAGCGCCTCGAGGTCGCCTTCCCCGCGCTGCTCCTGCGCCACGCGGATCTGGTCGGCGACGGCCTCGTCGTAGACGGGCCGCTCGACCGAGCGGAAGACGCCGAACGGCGTCGCGCCGACCGTGTCGTACGTCAGCCGGGAGAGCGCAAATGCGACGCTCGGCTCGACGTGCGACGGATCGTGGACGAGCAGGCCGCCGGCGGCCACGTCGACGACCTCGGCCGACCCGTCCTCGGCCTGGCGCACACCGCGGTCGCCGAAGACGATCGGCTCCCCGTCCCTCAGGTAGATGCGGTTCTCCTTCTGCTCCCGGACGAAGTCGAAGGCACCGTCGTTGTAGATGTTGCAGTTCTGGAACACCTCGACGAACGACGCCCCGCGGTGTGCGGCCGCGGCGCGAAGCACCTCGGTCAGCTCCTTCTTGTCGGTGTCGATCGCGCGGGCGACGAACGTCGCCTCGGCCCCGATCGCGACGCTGAGCGGGTTGAACGGCTGGTCGACCGAGCCCATCGGCGTCGACTTCGTCACCTTGCCGCGCTCCGAGGTCGGCGAGTACTGACCCTTGGTGAGCCCGTAGATCTGGTTGTTGAGAAGCAGGATCGTCAGGTTCACGTTGCGGCGCAACGCGTGGATCAGGTGGTTGCCGCCGATCGAGAGCATGTCGCCGTCGCCCCCGATCACCCACACCGAGAGGTCGGGCCGGGCGGTGGCGAGGCCGGTCGCGATCGCCGGAGCCCGGCCGTGGATCGAGTGCATCCCGTAGGTCTCCATGTAGTACGGGAACCGTGCCGCACACCCGATCCCGGAGACGAAGACGATCTTCTCGCGCGGGATCCCGCAGCTCGGGCATGAACCCCTGCACGGCGTTGAGGATCGCGTAGTCGCCGCAGCCGGGGCACCAGCGCACCTCCTGGTCGGACTTGAAGTCCTTCGCCGTGAGCTGGACGAGGCCGCCGTTGCCGTCGCTCATCGCTCGTTCCCGCGCTTGAAGTTGCCTGTCGCCTTCGCGAGCACCATCTGCTCCGCCTCCTCGTTCTCGGCCACCTCGAGCCGCTCGATCACCTTGCGCGCATCGGCGCCCGCGAGCGCGACGACCTGACGTCCGTCGCAGGAGACGAGCACGCGCTCGTCCCTCGTGACGACTGCCGTGAAGCTCACGACTCCACCAGGGCCGTGATCGCCTCGGCCAGCTCGCTCGAGCGGAAGGGAAGGCCGCGGACGCGGTTGTAGCCGACCGCGTCGACCAGGAACTCCGCGCGAATCAGCTGCAGCAGCTGACCGGTGTTCATCTCGGGCACGAGCACCTTGTCGTAGCGCCGGAGCACGTCGCCCAGGTTCCGGGGGAACGGGTTGAGGTAGTGGAGATGCGCGCTCGCGACCTTGTGGCCCTCCCGGCGCACGCGCCGCACGGCGGCGCCGATCGGGCCGTAGGTCGACCCCCAGCCGAGCACGAGCGTGCGCGCGTCGCCGTCCGCGTCGTCGACCTCGAGCTCCGGGATGTCGGCGGCGATGTTCGCCACCTTCTGGGCCCGCAGCCGCACCATCCGGTCGTGGTTGTCCGGGTCGTAGGAGATCCCACCGGTCACGTCGGCCTTCTCGAGCCCTCCGATCCGGTGCTCGAGGCCCGGCGTGCCGGGCACGGCCCACGGCCGTGCGAGCGTCTCCGGGTCGCGCAGGTACGGGTGAAAGGCATCGCCGTCGTTCGGGCCGGTCGCGAACTCGGTCTCGATCGACGGCAGGCTCGCGACGTCCGGGATCAGCCAGGGCTCGGAGCCGTTCGCGAGAGCCGCATCCGACAGCAGGTAGACGGGGGTGCGGTACTTGAGCGCGATCCGGGCCGCCTCGATCGCGGCGTGGAAGCACTGGGACGGGCTCGAGGCGGCGATCACCGGCACCGGGCTCTCCCCGTTGCGGCCGAAGAGCACCATCAGCAGGTCGGTCTGCTCGGGCTTCGTCGGCATGCCGGTCGACGGGCCGGCCCGCTGGATGTCGAGGATGAGCAGCGGCAGCTCGAGCATCACGCCGAGGCCCACCATCTCGGCCTTGAGCACGATGCCCGGCCCGGCCGAGGTCGTGACGCCGAGCAGGCCGCCGAACGACGCACCGAGCGCCGCCCCGCAGGCGGCGATCTCGTCCTCCGCCTGGAACGTCGTCACCCCGAAGCTCTTGTGGCGCGCGAGCTCCTCGAGGATCGACGACGCCGGCGTGATCGGGTAGGCGCCCAGGAAGAGCGGCAGGCCGGAGAGCTTGGAGGCGGCGATCAGCCCGTAGCTGATCGCGGTGTTGCCGGTGATCTGCCGGTAGCGCCCGGGCGTGAGTTGCGCCGGCGCCACCTCGTACGAGACGGCGAAGTCCTCGGAGGTCTCGCCGTAGTTGTAGCCCGCCTTGAAGGCGCGCGTGTTCGCGTCGGCGATCGCCGGCTTCTTGCCGAACTTCTCCTCGATGAACGCCAGCGTCCCCTCGGTCGGCCGGTGGAAGAGCCACAGCATCAGGCCGAGCGCGAAGAAGTTCTTCGACCGCTCCGCCTCGCGGGAAGTGATGCCCTCGACCGCCTTCAGCGCCTCGACCGTCATCGACGTGAGCGCGACCGCGTGCACGTGGAAGCCCTCGAGCGAGCCGTCGGTGAGCGGGCTCGCCTCGTACCCCGCCTTCTGCAGGTTGCGATCGTTGAAGGCGTCGGTGTTGACGATCAGCATGGCGCCCTTCGGCATGTCCCTGACGTTCGCCTTCAGCGCGGCGGGGTTCATCGCAACGAGCACGTTCGGCTGGTCGCCGGGGGTGAAGATGTCGTGATCCGCGAAGTGGACCTGGAACCCGGAGACGCCGGGGAGCGAACCGGCCGGCGCCCGGATCTCGGCCGGGAAGTCGGGGAACGTCGCGAGGTCGTTGCCCATCAGGGCCGTCTCGCTGGTGAAGCGGTCGCCCGTCAGCTGCATCCCGTCGCCGGAGTCGCCGGCAAACCGGATGATCACACGATCGAGCTGCTCGACCGGCTTGGAGCTCACGGGTTCTCGCACCACATTGCTATGCCTCGAAAGGTAGCGCGTCGGGGTCGGCCACGGTCGGTGACCTGCTTCAGCCCGTCTGATTCGCTTTCCTGCACGATCCCTGGAGGGTCGGCTCGGCCGACCGCAGTCTCCCGAGGCGACAGCGGTGACGGGCTTCTTCAGCCTGCTCCCCGGGTCCCGCTGGTCGTTCATCCCGCTGCGCGCCGGACGACGGTGAGCCCGTAGGCGGCACCCGAGGCGAACAGCTCGTCCGGGTCGACCTCACCGAGCCAGCCGAGGAAGTGACGCTCCGGCTCGTCCTCTGTCGAGCCGTAGACGGCTGCGCGCTCCTCGGGCGCGATGCTGTGCGGCCCGGAAGCGAGCTCCGCGAGTCGCCGCTCGGCCTCCTCGGCCGCCGGGCCTTCGGCGTATCCCTTGCCCATCGGAGGATTCTCTCACGATCAGGAGCGACCGTGCCTCCTGCGGGCGGTCACGAAGATGCCCGCCGCCGCCGCGACGAAGACCACCTCGCCCAGGGTGCATGCGATCGTCGCCATCGTGCTTCCGGGGAGAACCTGCACGCGGACGATCTCGAGGGCGAGCGCGCAGCCGATCAGGAGCGCGGCCACGCGGTAGAGGCCGATCCGCTCGCCCAGTGCCCTCACGTGGCCGCCGCCTCGTCGTCGTGCAGGCCGCCGCCGATCGCCGCACCGGCGAGGGCGAACAGCACGTAGGCGACCCAGTGGACGCCGATCACGTCGGTCTGCACCCCGATCGCCAGCATCGCCACCCAGGCGGCGCTCAGCCATGCCGAGCGCCGCCACAACGCCACGAGCACGGCCACCATCCAGGCGAGGAAGACCGCGAGACCGGCAATGCCCGTGTCGACGCCGAGCTCCGTGTACGTCGATTCACCCGCCTTGATCTCGACGCCGGTTCGCGACGCGCTCACGCCGGCGTTCCCGAGGCCGAACCCCTGGGGGTGGCGCACGACGGTCCGGATGCCGTCACGAAGGCTCCGCAGGTGGCTGGAAGTCGACGCATCACCCGCGCTCAGCGGGTCGTCGCTCACGCCGGGATTCTGCTGGCCCTGAGCCCGCAGGATCACGAGCTCCGCCCGCGTGTAGCTCGTGGACGGCCCGATGTGCGGGAAAGCCTTGACGAAGCCGACCCCGACGACGAGCGAGGCGACGGCGAGCACGACCGGGAGGGCACGCCGCTGCGCGACGCCGAGCACCACGAGCCCGATTGCGAGCGCGAGGTACGCGGCGCGCGTGTGCGTCCAGAGGAGGCCGACGTAGGCGAGGCCGGCGGCCGCCACCGTCCACCCGGTGCGCCTACGCGCCACGAGAAAGAGCAGGACGATCACGAGCACGTACGCGGTGGCGAGCGGGCTCAGGAACGTCGACCCCAGCCGGCGGATCGGGTTGTCCTCGTCACCCGTGTTCAGGACCCAGTTCTCCGGCAGCCCGGAGAGCCCACGGTAGACGAGCCCGAGCTGCTCACCGAACCAGCCGGGCACCCCCGAGTCGCGCCACCACTGCAGCGGCACCAGGTAGACGTCGACGAGACCCCAGGCCGTCACGACGACCGCGACGCCGACGAGCGCCAGCGAGAGACGGCGCCAGGCGATGGGGGTGAGCACGAGCAGCCGCCCGAGGAAGTAGGCGGCGACCGGGATCAGGTCGTGCCGGGCGGCGAAGAGCTGGCCACGCTGGGTGGCCGCCCCGTCCAGCCAGCCCTGCGGCACGAGCCAGTAGAGGAGCACGATCACGGCGTAGGCGAGGGCGAGCCGGTCTGCCCAGGTCCGTACCGGCAGCGAGCGGGCGCCGAGGATCGCGACTGCCAGGGCAGCGGCGAGCAGCACGTCCTTCCAGGCGGCGACGATGTCGAGCGAGGCGCCGCGGAGGCCCACGTCCCACAGCTCCGCCATCACGAGGTTGTGGACGGCGAGCCCGACGACGAGCACGGCGAGCGCGACGCGCGGCAGCCGCTCGCTCACGTGATCGCCACCAGCGTGAGGCCGAGGTTGACGATCCGCACCGGCCCCGGGAACAGCCCTCGCAGGTCGCCGCTGCCGAGGAGATGGTTCTCCCGCGCCCAGCCTCTCCCGGTCAGGTCGTACGCGCGGCCGGCCGCGCGCTCCGGCAGCCAGTGAACGAGCGGCAGCCTCGTGTGAACCTCGATCGGGAACCAGCGGTTGGGCGTCGTCAGGAACACGCGGCGGCCGACGCGCAGCGCCTCCGCCACGAAGAGCCGCTGCCGGTCCATGTCTCCGACATGCTCGATGACCGCGTTCGAGAAGACGATGTCGAACGACCCGTCCGCAAACGGCAGGGCGCACGCGTCACCCTGCAGATAGGGGATCGTGGGGTAGCTCGCGCGGAAGCCGGCTCCGTCGTGGAGCCCGAGCGCAGTGATGCGGTCGCGCCACGGATACAGCTCCTCGAAGAAGTTGTGTGTCCCGCAGCCCGAGTGGCCGCCCTCGGCGCCGAAGCCGACCTCGTCGGCGCCGACGTCGAGAATCGTCGTGGTGGCAGTCGGCTGCAGCTCGTCCAGAAAGAGCCGGAGCTTCCTCCGGCGAGAGCGGAGCGAGACCGCGTCCACGAGCTTCATCCGGGCGAAGGTACCGGGCGAGGCGGCGGTCCGCCCGGCAGGATAACGTCGCCCACACATGGTCGAGGACGTCGTCACCCCGAGCGGCCCGTACCGGCTCCGCCTGATGAGCCGGAGCGGAGCCTGGCGCGGCACGCTCGCCGACGGCTCCACGGCCACCGCCTGGCAGAGGCCCGACGGGAAGGTGATCGTTCGGGCCGCGACCGAGGCGGGCCTCGAACGCGCCCGCTTCATGCTGGCGCTGCACGACGACACGGCCGGGTTCCACCATCGCTTTGCGCGCGACCCTCTCCTCGGGAACGCTGCGCGCGCATTCGTCGGCTACCGCCCGCTGCGCCTTGCGACCGTCACCCACGCCGCGCTTCGGGCAGTGTGCGGCCAGCTGATCGAGGCGAGCCGGGCGGCTGCAATCGAGCGCTCCATCCTGCGCCGGCTCGGCGCCCCGGTCGCCACCCGCGACGCCCTCGCACAGCTCTCCCCCATCGACCTCCGCCGCAGCGGGCTCGCGACCTCTCGCGCAGCGACGCTCGTCCGCCTCGTCCGCACGCTCGACCTCGAACGGCTCCGCGGGCACGACACCGAGGTCGTCCTGCAGCGGCTCGGCCGGGAGCGGGGCATCGGCCCCTGGTCGATCGGCGTCATCGCGCTCGAGGGGCTCGGGCGCTTCGACCACGGCCTCGTCGGCGATCTCGGGCTGATCAAGCTGCAGGCCTCGCTCGAAGGCCGCTGGGTGGATGCAAACGAGACGGCCGCACTCCTCGCGCCGTACGAGGAATGGCAGGGGCTCGCCGGTCAGATCCTGATGCTCGGGTGGTCGCGCGGCCTGATTCCCGGGGCCGATCCCGACCTCGGCCGCCGCACGCGACTCCGCACGAAGCGCGCCGCGTGAACGTCCGCTCTACACTTGCCACATGGAAGTGAGCGAGCGACGCATCGCGGTACTCGGTGCCGGCAAGATCGGCGAGGCGCTCATCTCCGGTCTGCTCTCCTCCGGCTGGCGTGCGCCGGGCGACATCGCCGCCTCGAGCCGCCGCGCCGAGCGCGTGAGCGAGCTCGAGGAGAAACACGGCATCGC
The DNA here is from genome assembly GCA_963792455.1 of uncultured Thermoleophilia bacterium. Classification (GTDB taxonomy): domain Bacteria; phylum Actinomycetota; class Thermoleophilia; order Gaiellales; family Gaiellaceae; genus Gaiella. The sequence goes on along the minus strand of CAWBWA010000008.1, from coordinate 501,552 downwards.
TGCCACGCTCTCGAACGAGGAGGCCGTCGCTGGCGCAGCGCTCGTCGTGATCGCCGTGAAGCCCCAGGACATCGAGGCCCTGCTCGGCGAGATCGGCCACCTGATCACCGGCGACCAGACGATTCTCTCGGTCGCGGCCGCGATCCCGACGGCCGCGATCGAACGACACCTCGCCCCGGGTGTTCCTGTCGTCCGCGCGATGCCGAACACGCCGTCCGTCGTGCACGAGGGAGTGGCCGGGCTCTGTGCCGGCGCCCATGCCGACGATGCCCATGTCACGCTCGCCGAGGAGGCGCTCGCGCATCTCGGCGCAGTCGTCCGCGTGCCCGAGAAGCTGATGGACGCCGTCACCGCGGTGTCGGGATCGGGACCTGCCTACTTCGCGCTCCTCGCCGAGGCGATGATCGAAGCCGGCCTCCTGCTCGGCCTCTCGCGGGAGATCTCGACCCAGCTCGTCGTCCAGACGATGCTCGGCACCGCGCAGCAGATGCGCGACCTGAAGATGCACCCGGTCGAGCTACGCGAGATGGTCACCTCGCCCGGCGGCACGACCATCGCCGCGATCCGCGAGCTCGAGATCGCAGGCGTTCGGGCCGCGTTTCTGAACGCGATCCAGGCCGCCATGGTGCGCTCGCGCGAGCTGGCCGCAGGCGACCCCTAGGACGCCGGCGCCGGGCGGGAAGATGGGCGTCTACGAGAACCTCGGCGTTCGCACGATCATCAACGCCAGCGGAACCCTGACGCGCGTCGGCGGGAGCCGCATGGCCCCGGAGGTGCTGGCAGCGATGGCCGAGGCAGCCGCGTCGTTCGTCCACATCGACGAGCTTCAGGCGAGGGCCGGTGAGGTGCTGGCCCGTGCGACCGGCGCCGAGGCGGGCTATGTCACGAGCGGCGCGTCGGCGGGCCTCACGCTCGGCATTGCAGCCTGCGTCGCCGGGATGGACGTCGGCAAGATGGATCGGCTCCCGGACGTCACCGGGATGAAGAGCGAGGTCGTCGTCCAGCGCGGACACCGCAACTCCTACGATCACGCGATCCGGGCCGTGGGCGTCACCTTCGTCGAGGCCGGGTACCTCGGCTACCCGGGCGCGGGCGGCACGATGCCCTGGCAACTCGAGGCGGCGATCACCGACCGCACCGCAGCCGTCGCGTGCCCGATCCTCGACACGCCGGGCACGCTGAGCCTGCCCGAGGTCGCCGAGATCGCGCATGCCCGTGGCGTCCCGGTGATCGTCGACGCCGCGGCGGAGCTCCCGCCGCGGGCCAACCTGCGCCGGTTCATCGCCGAGGGAGCGGACCTCGTCGCCTTCTCCGGCGGCAAGGCGATCGGCGGACCGCAGTCCAGCGGCATCCTCGCCGGCCGCGCCGACCTGATCGCTTCCGTCGCCTTGCAGCATCAGGACATGGACGTGCGGGGAGAGACGTGGAACAGGCGGTCGCTGATCGGCTCCGGCGCGATCGGGGGCGTGCCCCACCAGGGGCTCGGCCGCTCTCTCAAGGTGGGCCGCGAGGAGGTCGTCGGGCTGATCACTGCGCTCGAGCGCTACGTGGCCGGCTCCGACGACGAGGACGCCCGGGTGTGGGCCGGGCGGCTGGAGATCGTCGCGGCTGCACTCGGCGACGTGGACGGCGTCGTGGCCACGCGCCGGTGCCCTCCCGACAGGCCCATTCCCGTGCTGGTGCTGACCCTGGACGAGGATCTCCTCGGCGTGACGGCATACGACGTCGTCACCGACCTGCTCGACGGCAGCCCGCCCGTCGCAGTCACCGAGTCGCGCGCGGAGCACCACGAGCTGAGCGTCAACGCGATGGGGCTCACCGACACCGAGGCCGAGATCGTCGGGCGCCGCCTCCGTGAGTCACTGACCTCGAAAGGAGCGCACCGCCATGCTGGTTAGGCCGCCGTCCGGGAAGAAGGTCCTGTGGCAGGAGATGCTGCGCCACGAGCTGCTGGCGGCGCTCGAGCAGCGCCCCGTCGTGATCGTCCCGGTCGGATCGGTCGAGCAGCACGGCCCGCACTGCCCGCAGGACGTCGACATCAGCATTCCGTATCACCTCGCGATCCGGACGGCAGCGGGAATCGACAGGTTCCCGGTGATCGTGGCACCGCCGCTCCCGTACGGGTTCACGCACTACAACATGGGCGAGGTCGGCACTCTCACGCTGCGGCTCGAGATCTTCGTCGAGGTGCTCTGCGACATCGCCCGCTCGATCTGGAAGAACGGCTTCCACCGCATCATCATGCTCAACGGCCACGGCGGCAACGAGGCCCCCAACTGGACGGCCTCGGTGAAGCTCGCGGAGGAGGACGTGTGGGCTCTCGCGATCACGTACTGGAACATGGCGACCGACGAGCTGCTCGCCTGGAGCGAGGCCGACGAGGGCAGCATCGGTCACGGCGGCGAGTGGGAGACGAGCCTGCAGCTCCACCTCCGGCACGACCTCGTCGACATGTCGCTCGCCGTGAAGGACGAGTGGCGACAGAAGTTCAGCACGGACGTGCAGCGGTATGCGCACTTCCCGGAGCGCCGGCGCGAGATGGAGCACGGGGTGATGGGTGACCCGTTCACGGCCTCGGCCGAGAAGGGCGAGCGGCTGTGCAACGTGCTCGTGGAGCGGCTGACGGCGCTGTGCCACGAGTACCACGAGTCGGAGCCGCCGCGCTACCGGGAGTTCGGCAGCCACTGCCCGTAGTCGCGAGGGCAAGGGAGGCCGGCGCCGCCCGCCGGCCTCCGCGGGCAATCGTCACACACCCGGGCCGGGCGCGTGGTGTCCGACTTCAGTCGGACGCCGGAGTTCCTCGCCGCCGACAGTATCCCCGACGCCCGCAGCCCAGGCGCCCGGCTAAAGCCAGGCACCCGGCGCGGCCACGTCCCGAAGAGCCGCCTTGCGCATTGTATTCATGTATGGCAACACCGTGGGAGGCGGCTGGCAATGCCTCGCCTACTGCGTGCACGCAGTCCCGCCGCCTACGAGTGGAGCAGCTACAGCGAGACAGCCGGCGTCTTGGCCGGGAGCTGGCATCCTCGAGCCGGCGTTGCTCCTCGGGACGCTGGGCGACCGGAAGAGCGTCGTCGTCGCCCGCGAGCGCCGTATCGCGAGCTCGTCGACGACGCGGTGGTTCGGCTTCGGCGGAGGCGGCAGGATGACGCGTGGTGGCGGCGCAGTCGAGCGGCGCGGCGAGTGCAACCCGGCGCGCCCGGCTAAAGCCAGGCACCCCCGCGACACCCGGAGGCGGTGTCCGACTTCAGTCGGACGCCGGGGTGTGCCGGCCAGAACCCTGGCGCCCGGCTGAAGCCAGGCACCCCGCGGACGCCAGGGTTACCCACCGCAACCCAACGCCGGAAACCCAGGTGCCCGGCCAAAGCCAGGCACCCCCGGCACCTGCCGTTGATCGACCGGTCAGTCAACCGTTATCCTCCAGCGCATGCCCCGCGAGCTCCGCGAAGTCGTCTTCGTCGACGGCGTGCGCACCGCCTTCGGCAAGGCCGGTCCGGGCGGTCTCTTCTGGAAGACGCGCGCCGACGACATGGCCGTCAAGGCCGTCCGCGAGCTCCTGCGCCGAAACCCGAACGTGCCGCCCGAGCGCATCGGCGACGTCATCCTCGCCGCCACGGCCCAGGTCGGCGACCAGGGCCTCACCCTCGGCCGCGACGTGGCACTCCTCGCCGGCCTCCCCCACACCGTTCCCGGATTCGCCGTCGACCGGATGTGCGCGGGCGCCCTCACCGCGACGACGGCCGGCGCCGGCGAGATCGCGATGGGCGCGGCCGACCTCGTGATCGTCGGCGGCGTCGAGCACATGGGGCATCACGCGATGGGCGCCGAGGTCGACTTCAATCCGCGCTTCGTCAGCGAGCGACTGATCGACGAGAGCGCCGCCGTGATGGGACAGACGGCCGAGAACCTCCACGACACCTTCCCCCAGCTGACGCGTGAGGCGGCCGACCGTTACGCCCTCGAGAGCCAGCGCCGTGCCGCCCGCGCCTGGGACGACGAAGACGGGGTCATGGTTCAGACCGTTGTGCCGATGAGCGTCTTCGGGGACGAAGGCTGGCGGGTTGCCGCCCGCGACGAGTTCCTCCGCCCCGACACCACCCTCGAGGGCCTTGCCGCCCTCCGTACCCCGTTCCGTGCCGGCGGCCGCGTCACCGCGGGCAACTCCGCCGGCCTCACCGACGGCGCCACGGCCGGCCTGCTCGCCTCCGAGCACACCGCCGCGGAGCTCGGGCTCGAGCCGTCGATGCGGCTCGTCGGCTTCGCCTACACCGGCGTCGAGCCGCACCTGATGGGCATCGGCCCCGTCCCGGCGACGCAGAACGTCCTCCAGCAGACCGGGCTGACGTATCGACGACATCGGCCTCTTCGAGCTGAACGAGCCGTTCGCCGTGCAGGTGCTGACCTGGTGCGACGGCGTCGGAGTCGCGCCGGACGACCCGCGGCTCAACCCGAGCGGCGGAGCGATCGCATGCGGCCATCCGCTCGCCGCCACGGGCGTGCGTCTGATGGCGCAGCTCGCCTACGAGCTGGAGCGCCGCCCCGACGTGCGCTACGGGCTCACCGCCCTGTGCATCGGTCTCGGCATGGGAGCGGCGATCCTCTGGGAGAACACCCGGCATGGCTGACAGCCCGACGCAGTTCTACCTCCAGCCGATCGAGACGAGAGTCGGGCCGCTCGCCCTCGTGACGATGGACAACGGCGAGGACTGGCAGAAGCCGAACGTCTTCGGCCGCGCTGCCCTCGAGTCTCTGCACGACGTCCTTCCGCATCTGCGCGAAGGCACCTTCAAGGGCCTCGTCCTCACCGGCAAGCCGTTCGTCTTCGCCGTCGGCGCCGACCTGAGCGAGTTCCACCTGGTGACGACGCCGGAGCTGGCCAGGGCGGGCGGCAAGGGCGGCCACGACGCCTTCGCGGCGATCCGCGACCTGCCCTTCCCCACGCTCGCCGCGATCAACGGCGCCGCCCTCGGCGGCGGCCTCGAAATCGCCCTGCACTGCGACTTCCGCACCCTCGCGCGCTCGGTGCGCCACATCGGCTTCCCGGAGGTCTTCCTCGGGATCATCCCCGCCTGGGGCGGCACGCAGCTTCTTCCCCGCGTCGTCGGCGCGAAGACGGCCGTCCAGCTCATCGTCGCAAATCCGCTCAAGCAGAACCGGATGCTCCGCGCCGACCAGGCGGCCGAGCTCGGCCTCGTCGACGCGCTCCTCGACGACGTCGAGTTCCTGGACGACTCGATCGCGTGGCTCGTCCGCGCGATCGAGGAGGGGCGCGCGCCACGCGAGGACGCCGATCTCTCCGACGCGCCCGAGGTCTGCGCGAAGGCGAAGTACGCCGTCGACGACGCCGTCCACGGAGTCGCGCTCGCGCCCTACCGGGCGCTCGACCTGATCGCCGCGACGGCAACCTCCACCGTCGAGGAAGGCTACGTCCTCGAAGAGGACGCGCTCGCCGACCTCCTCCCGGGCCCGCAGGCGCAGGCCGGGGTCTACGCCTTCGACCTGATCGAGCGGCGGATCAAGCGAGGTGTGGGGATCCCGGACGCGCCGCCGCGCCGGATCCAGAAGGTCGGCGTCGTCGGTGCCGGACTGATGGCGACGCAGCTCGCCACCCTGTTCCTCCGTCGCCTCGAGGTGCCCCTCGTGATCACCGACGTCGATGCGGCACGGGTGGAGGAGGCGGTCGCCGCGATCCGCGCCGATCTCGAGCAGCAGGCGTCGAGGGGTCGGCTCTCGGAGGGCAAGGCGCGCTTCCTCGGCTCGATCGTCAGCGGTGTCGGCGATACCTCCGGCTTCGCGGGCTGCGACCTCGTGATCGAGGCGGTGTTCGAGGAGATCGCGGTCAAGCAGGAGGTCTTCGGCGCGCTCGAGCAGGTCGTCTCCGAGGAGTGCCTGCTGGTCACGAACACCTCGTCTCTCTCGGTCACGCACATGGCGGCGAACCTCGAGCACCCCGGGCGCGTCGTCGGCATGCACTTCTTCAACCCCGTCGCCGTCCTCCCGCTCGTCGAGCTCGTCCGCGCCGCCGCGACCGACGACGTCACCCTCGCGACTGCCTGGGACGTGACGAAGAAGCTCGGCAAGCGCGGCGTGCTCGTCAAGGACGCTCCGGCGTTCGTCGTCAACCGTCTCCTCACCCGTCAGTCCTCCGTCCTCATGCAGGCACTCGAGAACGGCAACACCCTCGAGGAGACCGACGAGGCCGCGCTGATGCTCGGGATCCCGATGCCACCGTCGGCGCTCCTCGCCATGGTCGGCCCGCGGGTCGCGAACCACGTGCTCAACACCCTCCACGACGCCTACCCCGACCGCTTCCCCCTCTCGCCCACGCTCGAGAACTTCGCCAACGGCGAGATGGAGGTCGTCCTCACCGGCGACGCGCGCAGGACGGTGCGCGAGATCCACGAGTCGATCCTCGACGCACTCGCAGACGAGTGCCGGCACCTGCTCGACGAGGGCGTCGTCGCGAGCGCCGCAGAAATCGACGCCTGCCTGATCCTCGGCGCCGGCTTCCCGTTCTTCCACGGCGGATTGACGAAGTACCTGGACACGGAAGGGGTCTCGGTGCGGTCCTCCGGCCGGCCTCTCGGCTAGATAGGAAACGCACGACGCCCGTCGTATTCCGGTACAGTTTCGCTCACAGCACCGCTTGACGCGCCGGAAACGCGTAAGTGTGCTGATCCTCAAGGAAAGCAGCACCTGAGTCGTGTGCTGCGCATATGTACGAGACCGACCTCAACCCGACACAACCGTTGTCGGAGCCGGCAGAGGGCCTGGAGGCCGCCGCGCTCCGCGCACACGCCTGGTACGGCGAGCCGTTCCTCCACGCCGGTGAGGAGCCCGCAGCCGTGCTGGCACCCGGCACCGCACGGCGAGGCGCGCTCGACGATGCCGTCGCGGAGATGGATGCGGGCCGTCGCACCCCGTCGGCCCGCTGGCGCGTGCGCTACGGTCTCATGCTCGGCCTCGAGCGCGTCCTCGCCTCGCCGACACCGGCAACGGCCTCGGGCACCGAGCTCCGGCGCCATCAGGTCGATGCGCTCGCGGGCATGCTGACCGAGCTGATCGCATCGAACCAGCGCCAGGCGGAGGAGAACGGCAACGGCAACGGCAACGGGCACGCGCCCGAGGTCGGCGAGGGCGACGCCGCCGAGCTCGAGGAGGAGGACGACGACCTCGATGCCGGCGTCGTCGACGACGAGAGTGACGAGCCGGTGTTCGAGGGTGATGACCCGGGCGCGATGCGCCGCTACCGCTTCCGCCACCCGACTGCTTCCGGGAAGACGATCGCTGCAGCGGGGTTCGTCGAGTCCGCCCGGCACCTCGGGATCCTGATCCTCACCCACCGGCGCCTGCTCGTCTCGCAGTTCCAGCGCGACCTGACGACGGAGGGCTACGGCGACCGCTTCACGGATGCGATCGACGAGGGCCGGGAGCCGCTCCGCGACGACCCGATCACGATCCAGACGTACGCCTGGTTCGCGCGCCACGCGGGCGACATCTCGCGTAGCGCCTACCAGCTCGTCATCTGCGACGAGGCACACACGGCGCTCGGCGAGAAGACGAGTGCGGCGATCCGGTCGTTCAGCGAGCCGGTCTACATCGGCATGACGGCGACGGAGCAGCTGATCGCGAAGCAGGTGTCGGACGTCTTCCCGGCCTCGGTCGACGACCTTCCGCTCGCCGACGCTGCGCGCCGGGGCCTGATTGCGCCGCTGCGCTGCCTGCGGGTGCCGCCTGCCGCCGCCATCAACTCGGTGCCTATCGTCGGCGGCGACTTCGAGGAGCGCGCCCTGGCCGCGGCACTCGACCACTCCGCGCTCAACCAGGCGGCTGCCAGCCTCTACAGGGAGCGCTTCGGCTCGACCCCCGGAATCGTCTACGCGGCAGGCGTTCAGCACGCCTACAACCTCGCCCAGGAGTTCCGGGCCGCCGGGATCAAGGCCGAAGCCGTCTCCGGCAAGACGCCGCTCGTCAAGCTCGCCGAGACGCTGGCCGCCTACGAGCGCGGCGAGATCAACGTCCTCATCAACGCGCAGCTCCTGGCCGAGGGCTGGAACTCACCGCGCGCGACCGTCTGCTTCCACCTCGCCCCGACCGCGTCGCGTCGCGTCTACCAGCAGCGCATCGGCCGGATCATGCGCATGCACTCGCGCAAGGAGGCCGGGATCGTCGTCGACTTCGTCACGAAGGGGTCGACGCACAACGACCGCGTCATCTCGCTCCATTCGCTGCTCGACGCCGACTTCTACCGCGAGGGTGCCCGGGTCACGCCGGCCCCGCGCCGGCGCCAGCAACGGCGGGCACGGCGGCTCCTCTCGCCCGTCCCGTGGCTCGTGCCCGTCACCGCGGACGTGGCGCGCAGGCTTACGGTGATCCAGCGCGAATGGCAGCGCGTCGACCCCAAGTTCCTCGACGACGACGAGCAGCGCTACTGGGGCAGGATCGCGGGCAAGCAGATCCGCTTCGACCAGCGGGCGGACTTCGCACGCAAGTTCACCGAGGGCCACGCCGGCAAGGGCGCGCTCGAGACGTTCCTCGCCGTGTGCGCCGCCGAGAACCCCAACAGGCGGTTGCGGATGACGGCCCTCGCCGACCGTGTCGCGACTCCGGTCGAGCGTGCCGACTTCGACGACCTCGTCACCCTGGTCGGTCAGTCGCCGCCGTGGGAGAAAGACCGCTCCGCAGGCGTGCGCATCCTCCTGCGGGCGATCGGCGAGGGCAAGGCGAACGCGCCCGATCAGATTCTCGCTCGCTGGACGTGGAAGCTCGCGCGGGCCACCCGCAAGGTGCAGGATCGGCGAGCGAGCGCCGAGTTCCCCGAGGCGAAGCGCCTGCTCGGAGCGGTCGCCAACTCGCGCGGCCATCGGCACGAGGACAATGTCGCCAAGCTCGTCCAGGTTGCGAGGGCGCTTCCTCTGGCGGTCGGGGCCGCGTTGCTCGCCTCGGCGGACGGCTACACGCCGCGGGCGAACACACTGCTCGACCAGGCGCGCGAGGAACTCGGCCCGATCCAGGAGATCGCGAACGCGCTGGCGGAGAACCTGCCCGCGCCGAAGGCGCCCGTCCGCAAGTCACGCCGGAGGCGCAAGAAGCGCCGCCCGGCGGCAGCGGCCGGAACTCCCGGGCAGGAGGCCGCCGGGGACGGCGCCGCAGGGGCGGCACCGGCTCAGCTCGCGATCGGCCCGGGAAGTGGCGGCGGGGCCGTCGTCGGGACGCCCGCCGCAACGCGGGCCGAGAACGCGGCGTAACCCCGACGCCCGGCTGAAGCCAGGCATCGGGCGCAGCGGTGGCCGGGGTGCGTGGTGTCCGGCTTCAGCCGGACGCCAGGGTTGCTCGCCCGGCTACGGCACGGCCGGCGGGTCGCCGCTCTCACGGTCGCGCAGGAACTGCGTCAACTCGGCCGCGAGCGATTCCCCCGTCGGGAGATCGTCGTCGTCGTCCATCAGGTCGTCGATCGTGTCGGCGCGGCGTTCGAGCTCCTCGACGTACGCGGCCGTCTCGGGATCCGTGGAAACGGCTTCGCTGATCTGCTCGGCATAGACCTCCTCCGCCTCCTCGAGCTCGGTCAGGTCGATCGTGACCCCGAGCAACTCGCCGAGGCGGTCACACAGAGCCCGGGCAGCCCGCGGGCTCGGGGCGAGCGAGACGTAGTGCGGCACCGCAGACCAGAGGCTCACCGAGGGAATCCCCGCCTGGCGGCACGCGTCGTGGAGCACCCCGACGATCCCCGTCGGCCCCTCGTACCGCGACGGCTGCAAGCCGAGCTCCTCGACGAGCGAGAGGTCGCTCGCCGCACCGGTCACGGGGGCGGGCCGGGTGTGCGGCACATCCGCCAGCAGCGCCCCGAGCGTGACGACGAGCTCGACGCCGAGGTCGCGGGCCAGGCCGACGACGAGCTCGTTGAACGCCCGCCAGCGGTAGTTGGGCTCGACCCCGAGGAGGATCACCGCGTCGCGGTTCGCACCCGGGATCGCGGCTGCGTGAAACGTGATCTCGGGCCACTCGATCTGTCGCGTCATGCCCTCGTCGAGCGTGACCGTCGGTCGCGACGACTGGAAGTCGACGAACCCCTCGGGATCGATCTCGGCGAAGCGCCGAGCGTCCCAGATGCGCGTGAGCGTCCCGGCAGCGAGGGTCGCCGCCTGGCCGCCGTCGTTCCAACCGCGAAAGGCGGCGATCAGGACAGGGCGGCGCAGCGTCGGCAGCTCCGTGATGCGTAGCTCCGCATGGTCGTCCATGCCTAGACCTTACTCACGGACGGGATGCCCGACGGTCACCGCTGGCGCGGGCACACGCCCCGGCGCAGAGGCGAGCGCGGCCGGTGGCCGCCAGAGCACATACGCGATCACCACCGAGAGCGACCAGATCGTCGCGGCGAGGAAGACGTGGACGAGGACGAGCCCCCACGGCAGCGCGTTGCGGTACTGGATCTCACCCAGGATCATCTGAGCCACGAGCACCGCGAGGGCTGCGCCCCAGATCCGGTAGACGCCCGGAAGATCGGAACGGTTACGCCAGAGGACGAGGCCGAGCAGGAGGAACCCGATGCCGAAGACAGCCGCCACGCGCACGTGGACGTACACGGTGTCGACGATCGAAACGCCCAGGCGTTCGATGCCCTCCTCCGAGCCGGGGTGCGGGCCGGATGCCGTGGACACGGCGCCCGTGATCACGAGAGCCGCCGCGAGCGGCAGCCCCGCCCAGACGACCACGCGACGCACCCACGCCGGCCGGAGTGCCGCCGCCCGGCCGGCGACACCCCCCCAGGCCTCCAGCGCCACGACGACCGAAAGGCCGAGCACGATGAGCGCGAGGAGGAAGTGCGACATCACGGCCAGTGGATGCAGGTCGAGGATGATCGTCACACCTCCGAGCGGAATCTGCGCGAGCGCACCGAGCAAGCGCGCCGAGAGCGCCGATGCGACCGAGGCGGGACAGGCCCGGCACCTTGCGGCTCGCGAGCCACGTGACGAGCGCGAGCGCGATCCCGACGAGCGCGACCATCCGGTTGCTGAACTCGATGATCGCGTGCTGGTTGCCCTGGGTCGGGAAGGGCGCCGTCCCGCAGCGTGGCCACTTCTCGCAGCCGAGTCCCGATGCCGTGAGCCTGACGAACGCACCCGAGGTGATGACGAAGAACATCGCCACGGTCGTGGCCGCAGCGACCTGCATGAACCCGCGCGGGGAGACGAGATAGCCCCAGGTGGATCGAGCGCGTGTGCGCATCCTGCGAGTGTACGGAGAGCCGCGAGCCAACGCCCAAGCCAGGCGTCCGGCCGGCTTGGACACCAAGCTACCGGAGCAGGACGCCCACGCCCTCGACGGCCCGGCCCACGCGGAAGAGATCGAGGCCCACCGCCGCGAACGTGGCGGCCAGCACCGCTCCCTTGTCCGCGGGAAGCGAGACGAGCAGGCCGCCCGCGGTCTGCGGATCGAACGCGAGCGCCTCGTGGGTATCCGTCGCGGAGCTCTCGACATGCGGGCCGGAGTAGTCGCGGTTGCGGCGATCGCCCCCGGTTCGGACGCCGGCTTCGGCGAGCTCGTAGGCAGACGGGAGGGCGGGAAGCGCGAGGGCATCGAGCTCGAGCCGGACGCCGCTCCGCGAGGCCATCTCGTACGCATGCCCGAGCAGGCCGAAGCCCGTCACGTCGGTGACGGCGTTCGGGCCGAACGGCCGGAGGGCATCCGCCGCGTCGCGGTTGAGTGTGCGCATCGCCGCGACGGCGGCGTCGAGCGCACCGGGCGGAGCCTTCCCGTCCCGCTCTGCCTGGAGCACGAGCCCCGTGCCGAGCGGCTTGGTCAGGAACAGCGTGTCGCCCGGACGGGCGCCGCTCTTCGGCCAGATCCCGTCGGGGTGCACGGTGCCGACGACGGCAAGGCCGTACTTGGGCTCGTCGTCGCGGATCGTGTGCCCGCCCGCGAGAATGGCTCCGGCGGAGCGCACGACCTCGTCCGCGCCGGCGAGGATCTCGCCCAGCATCTCGGTCGGCAGCTCCTCGGGAAACGCCGTGATCGAGAGAGCGAGCAGCGGCAGGCCGCCCATTGCGTACACGTCGTTGAGCGCATTCGTCGCGGCGATTGCGCCGAACGTCCGCGGGTCGTCGACCACCGGAGGGAAGAAGTCGACCGTGAAGACGAGTGCGCGCTCGGCGTCGAGACGATAGACCGCAGCGTCGTCGGCGGGGTCGAGCCCGACGAGCAGGTCGGCCGATTCGGCCGGAACGAAGCCTGCGAGGAGCTTCTCCAGCCGGGCGGCCGGATACTTGGCGGCGCACCCGCCGGCGCGGGCGAGCGAGGTCAGCGTCGGCGGCTCGGCCACGCAATCGAGTGTACGCGTGCGATGAAGGAGCCATGCCGCCCGGGACGAACAACACGGCGGAGAGTCATACCCCTTCCCCCCCTCTCCACCCTGATGTACGCGAAGGCCGCCCTCCCCCTGGCGGCCTTCGTCCTTCCTGTACGACGATCAGCCCGTGCCTTCAGTCCATCTCCTGGTCGGCAGCGGCCTTGGGCGCGGTGTCCGGCTGCAGCCGGACGCCGGGGTCGACGGGCTCGTGCGCGAGCGCCTCGACCTCGCCCGCCAGCAGCTCGAACGGGCCCGCGGGCGTCAGCCCGAGGCTGCCGTAGAGCCCGAGCTTGTCGCGCGAGTCCTCGAGGTCGAGCAGGCGCATCGTCAGCTGCCCGATGCGGTCGACCGGTCCAAACGTGCTCTCCACGTTCTCCATCGAGAGCCGGTCCGGGTGGTAGGTCGCGTTCGGGCTCGTGGTGTCGAGCAACGTGTAGTCGTCACCTCGCCGGAGCTCGATCGTGACCTCGCCGCTCACCGCGAGCCCGATCCAGCTCTGCAGGCTCTGGCGCAACATCAGCGCCTGCGGATCGAACCAACGGCCCTCGTAGAGGAGCCGTCCCAGGCGCCTGCCCATCGTGCGGTAGTTGTCGATCGTGGCCTCGTTGTGGATCGCATTCACGAGCCGCTCGTAGGCGATGAAGAGCAGCGCCATCCCCGGCGCCTCGTAGATGCCACGCGACTTGGCCTCGATGATCCGGTTCTCGATCTGGTCGGACATCCCGAGCCCGTGGCGGCCGCCGATCCGGTTCGCCTCCTCGACGAGCGCGACCCGGTCTGCATACGCGACCCCGTTCAACGCGACCGGCCAACCCTCGTGGAACCTGACGCACACCCGCTCGGGCTCGATTGCCACGCTCTGATCCCAGTGCGCCACGCCCATGATCGGCTGCACGATCTCCATCGAGCGGTCGAGCCGCTCCAGCTCCTTCGCCTCGTGGGTAGCGCCCCAGATGTTCGCGTCCGTCGAGTACGCCTTCTCGGACGAGGCACGATACGGAAGGCTGCGCTCGAGCAGCCACTCGCTCATCTCCTTGCGGCCCCCGAGCTCAGCCACGAACTGCGCGTCGAGCCAGGGCTTGTAGATGCGGAGAGCCGGATTCGTCAGGAGCCCGTAGCGGAAGAACCGCTCGATGTCGTTCCCCTTGTAGGTCGACCCGTCACCCCAGATGTCGACGCCGTGCTCGTGCATCGCGTGGACGAGCAGCGTGCCGGTGACGGCGCGGCCGAGCGGCGTCGTGTTGAAGTACGTCCTGCCGGCGTTCGAGACGTGGAAGGCCCCGCACTGCAGGGCGACGAGCCCTTCGTACACGAGCTGCGCGCGGCAGTCCACGATCTCCGCCGCCTCGGCGCCGTAGGCGAGCGCACGCTCGGGGATATGGGCGACGTCGACCTCGTCGACCTGCCCGAGATCGGCGGTGAACGCGTACGGAATCCCGCCCTTCTCGCGGATCCAGGCGACGGCGACCGCAGTGTCGAGACCGCCCGAGAAGGCGATCCCGATGCGTTCGCCGACGGGCAGCGACTGGAGAACTCGACCCACGCGAGAAGCGTAGTCGGAGGAGCGACCGGGCGCGCCGCCGGCGCCGGGCCTCAGCCTGGCTCCCGGGTTACGGCGCCACCTCGCCGACAGCCCGCTCGAGCTCGGCAGGGCTGAAGGCTCCCTCGAGGCGGGTGCGGACGACGCCCGTCCTGTCGACGACGAACGTGAACGGCTCGCTCTGGAGGTTCCACTCCTTCACCCAGCGGTTCGTGCCCTTCGCCGGGTCGTTGTCGCGGTAGATCTCGACGTGGATGAAGTCGACTCCCTTGCCCTTCCACTTCTTCGCCACGGACTGGGCGACCTGCACGACGGGACCGCAGGTGCGCGTCTGACAGTAGAGCGGCGTCGCGAACGTGACGACGAACGGCCGCTTGGCGGCCATCGCGGCAGCCACCGTGGTGCGAAGGAGCTCGCGGTCGGGAGGCTCTGCCGTCGTTATCGTCTTCGGGTCGACTCCCGGGCGCAGCGTCGGGTTCCGCGACGGGATCGCACGCTCACCAACCGCCGGCGCGGATGACCGCTTCCGGACGACGACGTTCCCGAGCGCCTGGATGGATTTTCCGCCCACCGGCTCCGCGAGCAGCCAGTACGTGCCGGGCGTCGGGGTGTCGACGGTGGCGACGTAGATGTTCTGTGCGTCGGCCTCTGCGCCGCCGGGCACGCCGATCGGCTCGAGCGTCGCCGTCGTCTCGGCGTACGGCTTCTGCTGCCGCCCTCGCGCAATCCAGACCCGTGCGCTCGGGCGCTCGATCAGCTGGGACTTCTTGTCGACGACGAGGAACGAGACACGGTTCAGGCCCGGCCCGTAGTCGGACGTGCCGGGGACGATGGCGACATCCTCACCGGGCGCACGCCAGAGCGCCTCCAGGGTTCCTGGAGGCGCCACGGCCGTCGATGTCGTGTCGGTGTCGGCGCTCTTGCCGGAGCCCCCGCAGCCGCCGAGGACGGCGGCGCAGCCGAGCGCGATGAGGGCCGCAGCCGGGCGGAACACCACCCGAGTCTAGCCGCAGTCCCGCAGCGATCCGGTCGTGCGAGGGGCGCTAGTGGCCGTCCGACCAGGTGTCGAAGCCGTTGGGGCGGAACTTGCCGAGCCATGCAGCGAACAGTGCGAGATTCGCCAGCAACAGGAGCAATCGGGCTGTACGCATGTCGTACCTCCTTCCTCAGAACCGGATGTCCTGGAGCGCCTCAGCGGCGTTCCGATACCAGCGAGCTGCCTCGCGATCGTCTCCCCGGCGACTCGCAAGGTCGCCACGCGCGACCCATGCCCCCGCCCTGTGCCCTACGGACGCCATCTGCTCGAACACGGCGTCTGCAGCCTCGAAGCATTCCTCGGCCTCCTCGAGGCGTCCCCGCTCGAGCAGCGCCCGGCCGAGCACGAGCTGCGACTGACCGATCTCGTCCGGGAAGTCGTCGCGTCCCTCGAGCAGCGCAAGGGCCTTGCGTGCATTCTCGTCGGCGGCGTCGTAGTCGGCGAGGTGCAGGTGCACCGTCGCGAGGCTCCCGAGCGCCTGCGCGGCATCCGGCTGCGAGTCGGCCTCGACGGCAAGCGCGAACGAGGCCTTCAGATGCTCGATCGCCTGCCCGGGCTTTCCGAGCACGAGCTTGAGCCCACCGAGGTTGAGCATCAGCCGGCCGACGTTGCGCTCGTCGTTCAGCTCCTGGTAGAGCACCTTGGCCTGCTGCGCGTAGTTGCGGGAGACCACCCAGTGGCCCATCCGCTCCGCGACGAGCGAGGCCTGGAAGTACGTGTTCGCGACGACGCGTCGGTCGTCGACACCCTGCGCGAGCTCGAGCGCGGCCTCGACGTCCTCGCGCGCCATGTCGAAATCGCGCTGGCGACGCCGGCAGCGCGAGCGCCAGCCGAGGATGTCCGCCCGGAGCAGGTCGCACGGCAGGCCCGAGGAGCCGGCCAGGGCCAGGGCCTCGTCGAAGAGCCCCACCGCGGTGGCGATGCTCGAGAGCTTGTAGCGGCAGACACCGAGCCGGAACAGGAGGTCGGCCCGGTCGACGTCGGAGAACTGTGGCCCTTCGGCCAGCTCGCGTGCGACGAGGAGCAGTTCGACGGCCTCGCGGGCGTCGCCTTCCTGCACCTGCGCCCAGGCCTCGCCGGAGAGGGCGCGCACCTCGAGCTCGGCCGAGCCGGTGGCGCCGATGTCACGGCGGGCCGACGCGAAGAGCTCGGCCGCCTCGACGTAGCGGTGCGCCTCGGTCAGGGCCTCGGCCCGGGCCAGGAGCGCCTCGACCCGGCCACGGAGGTCGGTCGAGACCCCGCTGCCGAGAAAGGCAGGGTCGACACCGAGCTGCGCGGCGAGCCAGGCGATGGACTCGGAGGTGGGGCGCGTCTTGCCTCTCTCGATCTGGCTGATGTACTCCTTCGAGAATCGCTCGCCGGCAACCTGGGACTGGGTCAGCCCTGCCGCCAGGCGCAGCGAGCGCAGCCGCTCGCCGAGTCGAGAGGCCGGCGCGGCCGGGGTCGTCGCCGCCGGAATCGTGACGGACGGCGCGAGCTCGTCGTCGTGCCGAGAGATGTCTGCGGCGGCGTCCATCTGTGGTTCAGTCAAGGCGATTCACGGCTCCCGTGCACTCCCCAAAAGGGGTGAGATCCGGCTCCCAAGCGTGGGATTTGCGGGTGAAGTCAAGCCTAGCGCAAATCACTTGACCGAGCTACTTGACTTTCTCGGCCATGGCCCGTACAGTGCTGTCTACCAAGCACCGCAGCCAACGCCAGGTTGTGGAGCGAGGGGCGCACCGAAGGGAACGGTGGCAGCAAGAAGGAGTCTCGTGCCTGGGCCGCAGAGTCACGAGCTTCAGCTGTCATCACCCGAACGGACACCCCTCACAGAAACGCCCCCGGAAGCCGCAGCCGGGGGCGTTTCGCTGTGCCTGGCTCTCGAGCCGGGCGCGAGGGTTTCGCCTCTCGCTCGTCCAAGGCGTCCGACTAGAGTCGGAGACCAGATGCGGCCGGACAACGATGGCGCCTTCAGCCGCGGCTTCTGGGCCCTCGCTCCGCTCTGGCTCGGCGTGATCCCGTTCGGCCTCGCCTACGCGATCACGGCCCGCGGTGCGGGCCTCTCGCTGCTCGAGACGCAGGCGCTGTCGGTGCTCGTCTTCGCGGGCAGCGCCCAGTTCAGCGCCGTCGGGCTCTTCTCGGCCGGGGTGGTCGGGCTCGAGATCGTGCTCACGACGCTCCTCCTCAACGTGCGGCACGTGCTCTACGGCCTCTCCCTCGGTCGTGAGGTCGACCTCCGCCCGCGCGAGCGTCCGGTTGCCGCCTTCTTCCTCACCGACGAGGCCTTCGGCGTCATCGCCGCCGGGAAGGAGCGCTCCTTCCCCTTCGTGCTCGGCGTCGAGCTGAGCCTCTTCCTGATGTGGAACCTCGCGACGCTCGCCGGCTTCCTGGCCGGCGCGGCGATCCCCGACCCGGCCGAGCTCGGTGTCGACCTCGTCTTCCCGCTCGCCTTTCTCGCGCTCCTCGTGCCGCTCATCCGCACCCGCGCCGAGCTCGCGGTCGCGGTCGCCTCGGGCGCTCTGGCCTACGGGCTCGCCCGCGCATTGCCCGGGGGCCTCCCGATCCTGCTCACGGGCATCGGCGGCAGCCTCCTGGGTGCGTACCTGACCCGCCGGGCTCCGCCGGATCGCACGATCCACGCCGACGACGCGGCCCGGGAGGTCGCATGAGACGCCCTGTGTCAACCCCTGGCGGGGCGCCGGTGGCGCCGGGGATGGGCCCGGACGACCGGCTGAAGCCGGTCGCCGCGCCGGCGTCAGGCTTCAGCCTGTCGTCCGGGCCGGAGCGGGCGGCATGAGCTTCTGGCTCACGGTGGCCGGCATGGTCGCGGTCACCTTCGGCTCGCGCTACGCCGGTCTCGTCCGCCGCACCGAGCTGCCGGACTTCTGGGTCCGCTTCCTCCACTTCGTCCCGATCGCCGTCTTCGCGTCGCTCGTCACCCCCTACGTCGAGGGCGGCCTCGGAGAGCAGCGAATCCGGATTGTCGCCGCGGTCGCGGCTGCGTTCGCCGCCTGGCGCACCCGGCAGCTCTGGGTGGCCATCGTCGTCGGAATGGCCGTGTTCTGGCTGTTGCGGATCCCCTGGTGAGGTTGAGGATGCCGCGATGGAAGAGCGTATCGCGGCATCCTCAACTTCATTGCTTTCTGCACGCTTCGCGTGATCCTGAAGGGCCCGCAAGCGGGCCTGTCCCGGCCAGACCGCGCCCGCAAGGCCCTCAGCCTGATACGTGAAGATCCGTATCGCCGGCGAGCCAGCGGCGGCGCTCGCGCCCGATCGCGGCGAACTCGGCCGCGCCGAGAACCCCGCCGAGCCGGTCGGCGAACGACCGCAGCAACCCGCCGGCGAGGAACACCCAGGCCTCCGCAGCGGGATCGCGGTCGGCCGGCATCGCGCCTGCCGCCTGATACCCCCGCATCATCCCGGCCACGAACTCGTGCACCTCTCGCACGTGCGCGCGCAGATACCGCTGCAGCTCCTCGTCCTCGCCCGCCTCGGTGACGCCCTGCACCCAGAGGTTCGGGAGCAGCGGGTTCGACCACGGCGAGCGCTTCTCGGTGTCGACGTCGGCGAGCACACCGGCACGGGCGACGGAGGCGGCCTTCAGCTCGATCGCCGCCCTCAGCTCGCGCCAGGCCTCGTCGAGACACGCGAACCACAGCTCCTTCTTCGAGGGGAAGTGGCGGTAGATGATCGGCTCCGAGACGCCGGCGGCGCGCGCGATCTCCGCCGTCGTGGAGCCTGCGTAGCTGCCCGAGCCGAACACCTGCAATGCGGCCGCGACGATCGCCGAGCGCCGCTCCGCAGCGGGCAGCCGGACGGGCGCGGTGGAGCTCACGCGGCCTTCTCCACGACCCCGTCGACGCCGCGGTGCGACCGGGCGTGGCTCCGCACCGTGACGGCCGCCGTCAGGGCGGCGGCGAACGCGATCACCGCCGCGACGTAGAGGGCGTGGTGCAGCCCGTTCATGAAGGCGTCGGTCTTCGAGGCGCCGTCGGCCAGAGCCGTGTTGGACCCGCTCGCCAGGATCGCCCCCATGAGGGCGATCCCGAGCGCGCCGCCGACCTGGCGGAACGTGTTCAGCATCCCGGAGCCGACGCCGGCCTTGTCGACCGGAACCGAGCTGAGCACCGCGGCGGTCATGGGCGTCATCGTGGTCGCCATCCCGACGCCGCCGAGGATCATCCCAGGCAGGAGCTGGAGGTACGACGAGTCGGGCTGGAGCTGTGCGAAGACCAGCAGCGAGCAACCCACGAGCGTCATGCCCGCCGTCATCAGCCAGCGCGAACCGAGCCGATCGGACGATCGGCCCGCAAACGGCGCCACGAGGATGATCAGCACGGTCATCGGCAGGAAGGCGACACCGGCCCGCACGGCGCTGTAGCCGAGCACGTTCTGCATGTACAGCGAGATGAAGAAGAAGACGCCGAACATCGCGAGTGAGACGAGCAGAGCGACCGTGTTCGCACCGGCGAACGTCGGATCGCGGAACAGCGTCATGTCGAACATCGGCAGCCGCTGGTGCAGCTCGAGCAGGACGAAGGCCGTGCCCGAGACCGCAGCGACCGCGAAGAGACCGAGGATCAGCGGCGAGGTCCAGCCCTTGCTGTTCGCCTCGATCAGCGCGTAGACGAGCGCGAACAGCGCGATGCCCGAGGTGACGAGCCCTGGAACGTCGAGCCGCTGCTCGTGCGAGGTGTCCTTCGACTCGCGGATGATCAGCCGGGCCGCGACGAGGCCGGCGAGGCCGACGGGAACGTTGAGGTAGAAGATCCAGTTCCAGCCGATGTGCTCGGTGACCAGGCCTCCGACGAGCGGGCCGATCGCGAGCGCCATGGCGGAGACACCGGCCCAGATCCCGAGCGCGGCGCCCCGCTCCTTCGGCGGGAAGGTGGCGGTGATGATCGAGAGGGTCGCGGGCATCATGAACGCGGCCCCGACACCCTGGAGGACACGGGCCGCCGTCAGGAGCTCTGCCGTCCCGGCAAGGCCGCAGAGCAGCGAGGAGAACGTGAAGACGGCGAGACCGATCAGGAAGACACGACGTCGGCCGTGCATGTCGGCGAGCTTGCCGCCCGTCAGCATCAGCACCGCGAAGCTGAGCGCGTAGCCCGTCACGACCCATTCGAGCTCCGCCACGTCGATCGCGAGATCTTGCTGGATCGCCGGCAGCGCCACGTTCACGACGGTGTTGTCGAGCATGATCATGAACAGGGCGAACGAGACCGAGGCCAGCGTCCACCACTTTCTGTTCTCCTCCGCGAGCAGCCGTGTCCTCATCTGTCCCGTGCCCTTCGGTTGTTAGCGCCCACTACGTTAGCAGACACTAACTTCGAGGAGGCTCAGCGGGCGTAGGGGGGTCTGCGGGCCATCTCCTCGAAGGGGTCGAGCGCTGCCGGGGTGGCGAGCGCGTCGCGGCTCACGGTCGTTTCTGCGGCAGCCCCGAGGAGGATCCGTTTCACGGGCAGCTCGAGCGCCTTTCCCGAGAGCGTCCGCGGCACCTCGGCGATCTGCTCGACGACGTCGGGCACGTGCCGGGGCGAGCAGTCCTCGCGGATGCGGGCGCGGATCCTGGCCACGAGGTCGTCGTCGAGCCGCACCCCGTCGCGGAGCACGACGAAGAGTGGCATGAACCCGTCGGTGCCCGGTAGCGGCAGATCGAGCACGAGCGCGTCGACCACCTCGTCCAGGGTGAGCACCGCCCGGTAGATCTCGCTCGTTCCCATCCTGATCCCACCGCGGTTGATCGTCGCGTCCGAACGGCCGGAGATGATCGCGGTGCCGCGCTCGGTGATCTCGATCCAGTCGCCGTGGCGCCACACCCCGGGGAACATCTCGAAGTAGCTCTCGCGGTAGCGGCTGCCGTCCGGATCGCCCCAGAAGAAGATCGGCATCGAGGGCATCGGCTCCGTGATCACGAGCTCGCCCACCTCGCCCACGAGCGGCCGCCCCTCAGGGCTCCAGGACTCGAGCCGCACACCGAGCGAGCGGGCCTGCAGCTCGCCCCGGTAGACCGGCAACGTCGGAACGCCGCCGACGAAAGCGGTACCGACGTCGGTGCCGCCCGAGGTCGAGAACAGCCAGACGTCGTCGCCGAGCGCCTCGTACACCCAGGCGAACCCCTCCGGCGAGAGCGGCGAGCCCGTCGACCCCACCGACCGGAGCCTCGAGAGATCCCTCCCCTCCGCGGGACGCAGCCCCGCCTTCTGGCAGGCACCGATGTACGCCGCACTCGTCCCGAAACACGTGATGCCCGCAGCCTCGGCGAGATCCCAGAGCACCCCGAGGTCAGGGGTCCCAGGGTTGCCGTCGTAGAGCACGATCGACGCGTCCGTCGTGAGGCCGCCGACGACGAAGTTCCACATCATCCAGCCCGTCGTCGTGAACCAGAACAGCCGGTCGTCGGCCTGGAGATCGACATGGAGGTTCATCTTCTTCAGGGTCTCGAGCAGGATCCCCCCGTGCCCGTGCACGATCGCCTTCGGCAACCCCGTCGTGCCCGAGCTGTACAGCACCCACAGCGGATGATCCGACGGCACCTGCTCGAAGGCCAGCGTCGCACCTTCGCCGGCAGCGAGCAGGTCCGGCCAGCGAACCGGCCCACGCAGGCCCACGAGCGACGGCTCGGGGTCGAGATAGCCGAGCACCACCGTGTGCTCGACCGTCGGGAGCGCGGCGACCAGCTCCTGCACGACACCGAGGCGATCGAAGTCCTTGCCCCCGTAGCGGTAGCCGTCGACCGCCATCAGAACACGCGGCTCGATCTGCGCGAACCGGTCGATCACGCTCCGGGCCCCGAAATCGGGCGAGCAACTCGACCAGATCGCCCCGATCGAAGCACACGCGAGGAACGCCGCAACCGCCTCGGGGATGTTCGGCAAGTAGGCCACGACACGGTCACCCGGCCCCACCCCGAGCGCACGAAGGCCGCCGGCGAGCCGCGCCACCTCGGCCCGGAGCTCGCCTCTGGTCTGCTCCGCCAGGGGCCGCAGCTCGGACGCGTGGCGGATCGCGACCGCGTCGGCGTCCCGGGCGCGGAGCGCGTGCTCCGCGAAGTTCAGACGTGCGCCCGGCAGCCACTCCGCCCCCGGCATCGCCCGCGAGCCGAGGACGCGCTCGTACGGCACCGAGGCGACCACGTCGAACCGCTCCCAGATCGAGGCCCAGAACCCTTCCAGGTCGGTCGTCGACCACTCCCACAGAGCCTGATAGTCAGGAAGCTCGAGCCCCCGCGTCTGCTCCAGCCAGCGGGCGTACCCCGTGATCGACGCCCGCTCGATCCGCTCGGCATCGGGGCGCCAGAGAATTGGCGGCACGCTCATGCCACGAGTCTGCCTTCTCGCGCGGCAGCGTGCCACCGGATCCCTACGATGGATGCGTGCCGGTCTACATCTGCCCGAACTGCAAGAACCGTTCGGTCGACATCGACGGGTTCGAGGGCTTCTCCGACAGAGACGCCCTCCAGTGCCGCCGCTGCGGCTTCGGTTTCGTCTTCCAGCTGCTGGAGGACTACTACCCGGCCCCGTCGACCGGCTTCATCGTCTGCGACCGCGATGCCCGCGTGCTCGCCGCCGGGCGCGGCGTCTTCGAGCTGACCGGGTTCCAGGACCGTGATCTGATGGGGCAGGACGTCGTTGAGGCACTGGCCCTGTCCGATCCCGAGCCGATCGCCGTCGTCCGCGAGTGGGGCGTCCGCAAGCTCGGTCTCGCGCTCGAGCTCTCGACCCGGGCTGCGATCCGCAAGCCCGTCACGGTCGACCTCTTCCCGGCCTACGACGAGGACGGCGGGTTGCTCGTCGCGCTGACGCCGAGGACGCCGGACGCAACCCCGGCATCCGGCTGAAGCCGGACACCCCGCGCGGCGGCGGCGACAGGCTTCAGCCTGTCGTCCGGGCTCACCTGACCCGAACCCCGATGCGGATGTCCGCAGAAGGCCGGCAGCAGGACAGGCCCGCGGGCGGGCCGCTTCAGGATCCGCGCGAAGCGCGGCAACAAAGAGATACCCAGGACGATGCTGCGATACGCTCTTTCATCGCAGCATCGTCCTGGGCTCGATCCAGAGCTGCCGCGACACGGCGATCGGCCGACCGTCCTCACCGTAGAGCGCCGTCGCGGCATGACGCTTGCGCCCGTCCTCGTCGAGCGGCCAGGCGGCGACGACGCACCGCTCTCCCTCCTCGGGCAGGCGATCGATCCGCGCCGTGATCCGCGCCAGCAACGGCTCGCCGCGGCCCTCGCCTCGGAGGGCGAACGCACCCGGACAGTCGATCGCCGCCCACACGATCTCGGGGCTGACGTCCTGCGCGATCCACGTCGTGGCGACGAGACCGTCGTCACGTCCCGGCACGCGCCCGGCGTGGATCTCGAGGCCGTCCCCCTCGGCGCGGGTGCCGCAGACGAAGCACTCGTCGAACTCGGGCGCACCCCATCCGCCGACGGCACGGGCGGCCTCGACGGCCTCCTCGAAGCTCGGGGGCGAGGGAGGCGAGACCGCCGGATCGCCCGGCCCTGCTTCTGCGACGAGCGCGTCGCCGTCGCGGAGGAGCAGGCGCTCGCCGTCGCGGATCACGGCGAGCGGGCGCTCGAGGGGCGGCGGCAGCCGCAGCGTCACCTCGACGGCGGGAGCACCGACGGCCTGGGCGAGCAACCCGGCGGCGTAGCCGCCGTTCGCCGACGTGCGGGGCCCGCGGAATCTGCGGGCAATCGTGATAGGTGCGAGCATGGCGGTAGAGTGCAGTTTATGCCTTGGAGTCGAAAACGTGGGTGGCTCGGCGTCGCGCCAAAGCGTGTGGCACGCTCCTCCTACCACACGCGGCGGCGCGGCGCCACGAGGGCACAGTGAGGCTCGCCCTCGCCCAACTCGACGCCGTCGTCGGCGACCTCGCCGGCAACCGGGCCCTCATCGTCGAAGCGATCCGCGAGGCGCACGCCGCCGGTGCCGACCTCGTCGTCTTCCCCGAGCTCGCGGTCACGGGCTACCCTCCCGAGGATCTGCTGCTGCGCCCGGGCTTCGTCAAGGCTGCGCGCGCGTCGCTCGACGAGATCGCCGCCGCGACCGAGGGGATCACCGCGCTCGTCGGCTGCCCGCTGTTCGAGCGCGACCTCGCGAACGCGTGCGCTGTGCTCTCGCACGGCGCGTTGCGCGGGATCTACCGCAAGCAGTTCCTGCCGAACTACGGCGTCTTCGACGAGCACCGCTACTTCGCCGCGGGCCGCGAGCTGGTCCTGCTCCGGTGCGGCGACGTGCTCGCGGGCCTGACGATCTGCGAGGACATCTGGCAGCCGGGCCCACCG
Source organism: uncultured Thermoleophilia bacterium (assembly GCA_963792455.1). Taxonomy (GTDB): domain Bacteria; phylum Actinomycetota; class Thermoleophilia; order Gaiellales; family Gaiellaceae; genus Gaiella. Next base: position 477,360 of record CAWBWA010000008.1, on the reverse strand, counting down.
GCCACCGACCTGGCGCTCGCCGGTGCGCAGCTGCTCGTCAACCTCTCGGCCTCTCCCTTCCACGTCGGCAAGGCCGAGGATCGCGAGGAGATGCTCGTCACCCGGGCGCGCGACAACGCCTCGTACCTTGCCTTCTGCAACCTGGTCGGCGGCCAGGACGAGCTCGTCTTCGACGGCCATTCCGTCGTGCTCGACGACGAGGGTACGGTGATCGCGCGCGCACCCGGCTTCGAGGAATGCCTGCTCGTCGTCGACCTCGACCCGACCGAGGCGATCGGGCGGCGGCTCCGCGACGTCCGCCGGCGCGAGCTCGAACGCAGCCGGGAGAGCGTGCCGACGGCGACGATCATCGACGTCCCTGCCGTGACGGGCGAGAGGAGGCCCGTCGAGACCGTCGCCGTCTCGTTCGACCCGGAGCTCGAACAGATGCGGCTTGCACTGGGCCTCGGCCTCCGCGACTACGTGGTGAAGAGCGGCTTCCGCGACGTCGTGCTCGGGATCTCGGGCGGCATCGACTCCGCCCTGACCGCTGCGATCTGCACCGACGCGCTCGGACCCGACCGGGTGCATACGGTGTCGATGCCCTCGCGCTACTCGTCGGAGGGAACCCGCGACGACGCCCGCGAGGTGAGCGTCAACCTCGGCGTCGACTTTCGCGAGATCCCGATCGAGGGCATCGTCGGGGCGTTCGGCGACGCTCTGGCGAGCTCGTTCGCCGATCGTGCGCCGGACCTGACGGAAGAGAACCTGCAGGCCCGCGCGCGAGGAACGCTGTTGATGGCACTCTCGAACAAGTTCGGCTGGCTCGTCGTCTCGACCGGGAACAAGTCGGAGCTGGCGGTCGGCTACGCGACGCTCTACGGCGACATGGTCGGCGGCTACGCCCTGCTCAAGGACGTCTTCAAGACCGACGTCTTCCGGCTCTCGCGTCACCTCAACGAGCGCGCCGGCCGGGAGCTGATCCCCGTGACGACGATCGAGCGCCCACCGAGCGCCGAGCTCCGGGCCGAGCAGCGCGACGACCAGTCGCTGCCGCCCTACGACCTGCTCGATCCGGTGCTCGAGGCCTACGTCGAGCTCGACCGCTCGCGCGAGGAGCTCCTGGCCGTGTTCGACGCCGCGACGGTGGAGAAGGTGCTCGCGCTCGTCGACCGGTCCGAGTACAAGCGCCGCCAGGCGCCTCCAGGTGTCAAGCTACGACCGCGTGCCTTCGGTCGCGACTGGCGGCTCCCGATCGCGAAGCGCTGGCAGGGCTGAGCGGGACTTGACGGAACTTATTGTAAGTTGTAGCTTACGGTAAGTGTCTGCTTACGCTATTGAAACCGCACTCGACGCACTCGGCGATTCGACGCGGCGGCGGGTGCTCGCGCTCGTCCGCGATCGCGGCCCTGTGCCGGTGGGCGAGATCGCGGCACAGCTGCCCGTCAGCCGACCCGCCGTCTCGCAGCACCTCAGGGTGCTCGAGGGCGCCGGTCTCGTGACGAGCACGAAGAGCGGGACGCGGCACCTCTACATGGTCGCGCCGGACGGGCTCGCAGAGCTCCGCCTCTGGCTCGACGCCTTCTGGGACGACGCGCTCGCCCGCTTCAAGCGGGCGGCGGAAGGGAGCGAATGAACGATGTCGGAGACGGTGGCAATCGAACCGATCGTGAAGTCCGTGCACGTCTCGTGCACGCCCGAGCATGCCTTCAGTGTCTTCACGCGTGGCGTGGGCGGCTGGTGGCCGCTCGACACGCACGCGATCCACGCAGGCGCAGTGCGCGAGGTCGTGTGGGAGGAGCGGGCCGGCGGCGAGATCTACGAGATCTCGAACGACGGCGAGAGGGCGCACTGGGCGACCGTGCTCACCTGGGAGCCGCACACGCGCGTCGTCATCGCCTGGCACGTCAATCCGGAGGCACCCGCGCCGACCGAGATGGACGTGTCGTTTCTCGCCGAAGGAGGCGGCACGCGGGTGCAGATCGAGCATCGCCACTGGGAGCGCCTCGGTGACGCCGGCATCGCAATGCGGGAGAACTACCAGGAGGGCTGGGATCACGTGCTCGGCCGTTTCGCGGCACATATCGCGTAGCGCAGACTCCTCGAGGCGGCGGAGGCGACCGTCCCTCCGCCGCCAGGCGTCGCACCGCCCAAGCCCTGGGACGAGTGGCCCAATCGATCATGTCCGGAGCGGGCACTACTTCGGCCCTACCAGTGGTAGTATGATGGTATGAAGTTGAGCGTCAGCCTCCCCGAAGAAGACGTCGCATTCCTTGACGCGTACGCCGCGGCGGAAGGGTTCGGCTCTCGCTCGGCCGCCTTGCACAGCGCGGTCCGGCTCCTCCGGGCAACACAACTCGGGCCGGCCTACGAGGAGGCGTTCTCGGAGTGGGATCAGTCCGGCTCGGCGGCCGGGTGGGAGACGACAGCCGCCGACGGATTGGGAGCTGATGCGTCGAGGTGAGATCCGGCTCGTCGACCTCGAGCCGGCGCGAGGCTCGGAAGCCGACAAACGGCGGCCAGCCGTGATCGTCTCGAATGACGGGGCAAACGCTGCAGCCGCGCGACTCGGTCGTGGAGTCATCACGGTGGTACCCGTGACGACGGCGACAGCGCGCGTGTATCCCTTCCAGGTCCTGCTCCCGTCGTTCGACACGGGGCTCGCAAGCGACTCGAAGGCGCAGGCCGAGCAGGTGCGCGCCGTCGCAGTAGAGCGCCTCGGAGACAGGATCGGCGCTCTTCCGCCAGCGCTCATGGCAGTTCTCGACGAGGCGCTTCGGCTCCACCTCGCGCTGTAGCTCAGACCCCGGCGTCGATCGGAGCGAGTGGGGCACCATTGGCGACCAGGTCGCGCAGGAGCACCGGGAGGCGGCGGGGAGCGAACCCCACGTCCGCCTTCTCCTCGAGCTCGGCAAGCGACCACCAGCGCAGCTCGAAGACGTACTCCGCGTTCAGCTGCTCCCACGAGAGACGCGGCTTGGGCGTGAAGGACGGCGTGCGGACGAGGTGGTACTGCTCGCGCTGCCCGTCGTACCGGCCACCGATCAACGGGATGACGTGCAGGCGCGTCCAGACCACCGGGCCGACGTCGACGATCGCGAGCCCGGTCTCCTCGGCAAGCTCGCGCCGAACCGCGTCCTCGCTGCTCTCCCCCGCTTCGACCCCTCCGCCCGGTGTCGCCCAGAACGTCTTACGGCTCGGAAAGACAAACCGGACGAGCAGGATGCGGTCATCAGGATCGAGCACGATCGCGCGAGCAGCCGGCCGGATCCGAAGCTCGCTCACGGCGCCGGGCCCACGCGCTCGTGCAGTGCTGTGAACCACCGCAGCCGCTCCGCCCACGGAACGGCGGCGTTCGCGGGAGAGGTCGAGGGCAGGACGAAGAGCGCCGTCTCGGCGAGGCGGCGGCTCTGGAGCCCGTGCTCGGGTCGCTCGCGGAACGGCCCGCGATACGCCTCCTTGCCGACGAAGGCGATGACGCCCGGCCTCAGCTCACGCGCGAGCGTCTCGAGCCGCTCCGCACTTCCCGCGAAATCTCCCGCGCGGAGATCGCCGGAGCCGGGTGTCGTCCGGTAGGCGGCGTTCGTAACGCCGATTCCCGAGTGGCAGCAGGTCGAACTGCTCCGTCGGGTCGAGGAGACGCGGTGTGAAGCCGCCCTCGTGCAGCAGACGCCAGAAGTCGTTGCGGGGATTCGCGAAGTGAGCGTTCGCGCTGTCCGAGAACCGCCCCGGATTGATCCCGCAGAAGACGACCTGCAGCCCGGGCGCGAGGACGTCCGGCACGGCCGAGGGTGTCTGCTCGCCGGAGGCTATGCCGCTTCGGGCTCGCGGGCGTCGAGGCGCGCCTCGAATGCGAGGCGGATGCGCTCGGTCAGCGCGGAGGTCGACTCCTCGATCAAGGGGTCACCCGGACGCACGACCTTGACGGTGTCCTCGCTGCCCCTCTGGCCATAGCACCGGAGGTAGCACTCGTCCTCGCTCAGCGGCCTCAACCGTTGCACGGACCGAAAGGTATGCGACGGTCCGGACGGTATACGCTGCCGGGATGACTGCACGAGCCCGCGTCTTCTCCTACGACGTCTCCCTCGACCAGGATTGGGCAGCCCATAGCGCGCTCGGCGGCAGCACGATCGCCGACGAGGAGGAGTCATGGACGCCCGAGCATCTCGTCCTCGCCGGGCTCTGCCGCTGCATCCTCACGAGCTTCCGCTACCACGCCCGCCGGGCCGGCCACGAGCCGGTCGCAGGCGCCGCGGCGCACGGTGTCGTGACCCGGCGCGAGGAGGACGGCCGCTTTGCGTTCGTCGAGATCCGCGTCGACCTCGAGGTCACCCTGGACGGAGAGCCCACGCCCGACACGATCGGCGAGCTCACGATGAAGGGCGAGCGCGACTGCTTCGTCGGTGCCTCGCTGCGGGTCAAGCCGGACTACCGCTGGACCGTCAACGGAAAGGATCGTGGGTGAGCGCCACGTTGCTGGACACCACTGCCGTTCGTGCCCGTTTCACCGCCCTGCAGCGCAGGCTCGCGTTCTTCGACGGCCCCGGCGGCACGCAGTGCCCCGACGAGGTGATCGACGCGATCGCCGGGTACCTCCGGCACGACAACGCGAACGTCGGCGGCCCCTTCCCCACGTCACGCCGTAGCTCGGCGCTCGTCGACCTCGCCCACGAGAAGGCCGGCTCCTTCCTCGGCTGCTCGGGCGACGAGGTGGCGTTCGGCCAGAGCATGACGTCGCTCAACTTCCTCCTCACGCGCGCCCTCGCACGCGAGCTGCAGGCGGGTGACGAGGTGCTGGTGACGAAACTCGACCACGACGGGAACGTGGCGCCCTGGCTCGCGCTGCAGGAGGACCTCGGCATCGTCGTCCGGCGGATCGACGTCCACGACGACCTCTCGCTCGACTACGACAGCCTCGCCTCGCAGCTCAACGACCGTACGCGCGTCGTTGCCTTCACGGTCGCCGCCAACTCGGTCGGCACCGCACCCGACGTCCGACGGATCGTCGACCTCGCCCACGGTGCCGGGGCGCTCGCGTGGGCCGACGCAGTCCACTACGGCCCGCACGGGCCGATCGACGTCGCCGCCTGGGACGTCGACGTTCTCCTCTGCTCGCCGTACAAGTTCTACGGGCCACACATGGGGATGGCGTTCGGCAAGCAGGACCTGCTCGCCTCATGGCGCCCGTACAAGGTGCGCCCGGCTGCGAACCACCCCGTCGGGCACCGGTACGAGCTCGGTACCTGCCAGCACGAGCTCCTGGCAGGCTTCGTCGCCGCAGTCGACTACATCGACTCGATCGGCTGGGAGCCGATCGTCGCGCACGAGCGCGCGCTGGGGCAGCGGTTCCTCGACGGCCTGCCCGACGGCGTCGAGCTCTTCGGCCTGCCGACGATGGAGGGGCGGGTGCCGACCTTCTGCTTCAACGTCCCCGGCCGGGGGGCGGAGGAGGTCGCAACGCATCTCGCCGACGAGCACGAGATCGCGGTCTGGTGGGGCAACTACTACGCGCTCGAGACGATCCGACAGCTCGGGCTCGACGACGAGATGGGGGCCGTCCGGGCCGGCATCGTCCACTACAACACCGAGGACGAGGTCGACCGGCTGCTGGCCGGCGTGGCAGGGTTGTCGTGAAGATCCTCGTCCTCGGCGGCACGCAGTTCGTCGGGCGCGCTCTCGTCGAAGCAGGGCTCGAGGCCGGCGAGGAGCTCACCCTCTTCCACCGCGGCCTCACGAATCCGGGTCTCTTCCCCGAGGTCGAGCACGTGCTCGGCGACCGCGACGGCGGCCTGGGCGCCCTCGACGGTCGTACCTGGGACGCCTGCATCGACGTCTCCGGCTACCTACCGCGCCTCGTCTGCGACTCGGCCACGGCGCTCCGCGACAGCGTCGAGCGGTACGTGTACGTCTCCACGATCTCGGTCTATGCCGACCTCTCCGTGGCACGTGACGAGAGCGGGCCGCTCGCGACGCTCGAGGACGAGACGACCGAGGAGATCGGCGGCGGTACCTACGGCGCTCTGAAGGCCCTCTGCGAGCGGCGCGTGACCGACACGTTCGGCGAGCGGGCGGCGATCGTGCGGCCCGGGTTCATCATCGGGCCGTACGACCACACCGGGCGCTTCCCCTGGTGGGCCCATCGCGCCGCGCGCGGCGGCGAGATGATCGTGCCGGCATCGCTGGCGCGTGCGTTCCAGGCGATCGACGCGCGTGACCTCGCAGATTTCCTGCTCCTGCGGGCCCGCTCCCCGCTCACCGGCGTGTTCAACGCGACGGGGCCGGTGCCGCCCGCGACGATGCTCGACCTCGTCGAGGCTGCTGCAAGCGAGAGCGACACCGACCTCAACGTCGAGGTGGTCGACGATGCGTTTCTCACGGCGCAGGGGATCGAGAACGAGCTGCCGCTCTGGGCGGACGATCCCGACTGGGCCGCCTGGGCCCAGGTCGACGTCAGCAAGGCGATCGGCGCCGGCCTCCGGTTTCGCTCGATCGACGACACCGTCGCGGCGACGCTCGCGTACACGGCGATCGTCCCCGGACTCGGGCTCGAGCCGGAGCGCGAGGCGGAGCTGCTCGCCGCCTGGCACGCGCGCTGACCGCAGAGGGGCTCAGCCGAGAAGGGTCTGCTCGAGCAGGAAGGCGTTCAGCGCAACGATCACGATCGTCACCACCACTGCCGCGACGGTCGTCGACCGGCGGTTGACGAGCCCGCCCATCAGTTCCCGGTTGCGACAGAACATCACCAGCGGGATGAGCGCGAACGGGATGCCGAACGACAGCACCACCTGGCTCAGGATCAGGGCCTTCGCGGGGTTGACCCCGATTGCGATGATCAGCAGGGCGGGCGCCATCGTGATCGCCCGCCGCAGCGGGAGCGGGATCTGCCGGTTGATGAAGCCCTGCATCACGACCTGGCCCGGCCATGGTGCCGACGCTCGACGAGGAGAGGCCGGACGCGAGCAGCGCGACGCCGAACATGATCGCCGCGCTCGATCCCAGGTACGTGTCGAGGCCGTCGTAGACGGCGTTCAGGTCGTCGCCGACGTCGTCGAGCCCACGGGAGTGGAAGACCGCCGCGGCGGTGATCAACATGCTCATGTTGATCAGGCCCGCGATCGTCATCGCGATCACGACGTCGACGAGCTCGAACCGGAAGATCTTCTTCCGTGCCTCCTCCGTCGCCCCCACGATGCGCTGCTGGGTGAGAGCCGAGTGCAGGTAGATCACGTGCGGCATGCAGGTGGCACCGAGAATGCCGACGGCGAGCAAGACGCTCTCCGTCCCGTCGAACCCGGGCACGAAGAGGCCGTGGGCGATGTCGGACGCGGACGGATCGGCCAGGAAGACCTGGAACCCGAAGGCGACGACGATGACGCCGACGAAGGCAGCGATCACGGCCTCGAGCTTCCGGAAGCCCCGGGACTGGAGCGCCAGGATCGCGAACGCGGCGACGCCCGTGAGGAGCGCGGCCGGGAAGAGCGGCAGGCCCGTGAGCAGGTTGATCCCGATCGCGGCACCGACGAACTCGGCGATATCCGTCGCCATCGCGATCAGCTCGGCCTGAACCCAGAGCAGGAACGTGGCGGTCCGCGGGAACCGCTCGCGACACACCTCGGGCAGGTTCATGCCGGTCGCGATCCCGAGCTTGGCGCTCATCGACTGGATCAGCATCGCCATCAGGTTCGCGACGAGGACGACCCAGAGGAGCAGGTAGCCGAACTTGGCGCCGCCCGCCATGTTGGTCGCGAAGTTGCCGGGATCGACGTAGGCGACCGAGGCGATGAACGCCGGGCCGAGGAACGGGGTGAACCTGCCGAGGCCCCGCCGCTCGCCGCTGAGCGAGCGCTCCGCGGCCCGGAGCACCGCCGCCTCGCCCGGCAGCGCATCCTCGGCGCCGACGACGAGCGAGCCGGGTGGGACGGGGTGCAGCAGGCGGGAGCGGGGCTCGGAGGTGGGCGGGGGAGAGGGATCGACACGCACACCCGTCATTCTAGCCCTCGATTTAGAGGAAGCTAAATATGACCCGTTACCGTCAACAGGCCGACCGGACACGGCCGATGAAGCGCATGACGCCGCGACAGAGGCCGCGCGCCGCGCGCCCGCGGTAGGCGGCGGTGGCGAGCGCCCTGTCCTCGGTCGGGTTCGTCATGAATCCCACCTCGACGAGGATCGCCGGCACGTCGGCCCAGTTGAACCCCGTCATGTCGGATCGTTCCTGGAGGCCGCGGTCGGGGAACCCGAGCGCGGCGAGGAGCTCGCGCTGCACGGTTCGCGCCGCTGTGCGACTGCGGTCGTAGATGTCGTCCGTCCAGCCTGCGCGGAGCGCGGGGTACAGCGTGTGTGTCCCGCGCGCCGACGAGGACGGGGCGCCGTCGGCATGGATCCGGAGGAACAGGGCCGCGCCGGCACGGTTCGCGATCCCGGCGCGGGCGACGTTGCCGATGCTCGTGCCGGCGGTCCGGCTTCGCGTCAGCACCACCCGCACGCCTGCCCGCTCGAGGAGCGTCCGCAGGCGCAGGGAGATCGCGAGGTTGAGCTCCGCCTCCGTCGTGCCGGAGACGACGCCGCGCGTGCCGCCCCCGTCCTTGATCTTCCGCGTCGCGGAGCCTGGCCCGATCGGCTCGGTCTGGAGATTGGCCCGCAGATCGTGGCCCGCGTCGATCACGACCACGGGCCGCGTCGCATCTCCGGCTGCGGCCGCGGGCACGGTCACGGCAAGCACGGCGGCGAGCGCGAGGAGCAGGCGCACGATCAGTTCGGGGGCCCGGCGACCCGCCGGACGAGCGCGAGGGTCAGGTAGGCACCGGGAACAAAGAGGATGGCTGAGGCCGCCATCAGCCCCTTCGCCGCAGTGCTGTCGAGATCGACCGAGAGTGCGGCAAGCATGCAGAACGCCCCGAGAGCGCACATCACGGGTCCCACATAGTCGCGACGTCTCACGCGTGCATCGTGCCGCGCGAGCTGCTCAGCCGGCCGACAGAGCGATGTGCGTGACGGGCACCGCGTACCGCTGCCGCGCGGTGTCGACCACACCCCGCTCGACCCAGTCGGTGCCGGTCCCGGGCTTCGTGACGAAGACGATCTCGTGCGCCGGGAACTCCCGCAGGCCGTCGTCGGCGGCCTGCAAGGGATCGTCGGCCCCGGTCTCGCCGGTCGCCGTGATCCCCGCAGCAGCCAGCGCCGCAACCGTGTCGTCGAGATGCTTGCGCGCGTCCACGAACTGCGATTCAGCGCCCGTCCAGCGCGCGAGCCGGGAGCCAATCGCCGGTGCAACGACGAGCGCCTCCACCGTGCGACCCGCCGCGTGGGCGGCGAGCTGAGCCGGGAATCCCGGGTCGACACAGCTCTCGTCGGCGATCACGAGCACCCGGTACGCCTCGTCTGCCGCGGGTGCGGGTGCGGCTGCCGGTGCAGGCGTCTCCGCAGCCGGGTGCGGATGGTGCTTCGTGTAGCGGGCGATCAGTGCCCCCGCGAGCACCAGTCCCGCGAGGCCGACGAAGACCCAGGCCCAGACGCCCGCGGCCCCTGCGATGAAGAGAACGGCACCGATCCCGAAGAGCACGGCGACGATCGGAATCGCCATCAGCTCGACGCGCGTGGTGTAGTCCTTCATCGCACCTCCGGCTAGCTGCCGCCCGTGAGGTCCTGGCAGCTCGACGAGCTCTCGAACGCGCTCTCGAGCTCACCCTTGGCGTCGAGGTCCTGGAACCCGGACAGCGTGTTGGACACCTGCTCGCCGGCCTTCGCCAGCGTGCTGCTGATCGTGGGGACGGCGGCGATCACTCCGGCGACACCGGAGGCGCCGTTGACCGCGTCCTCGATCTCGGTCATGTCGGCCTGGATGTCGGTGACGAGCTGGTCGACGGAGTCCTTGGCCTCCTGGCCTGCCTCGGTATCGGGCCTGCCGAGGTCGGAGAGGCTGGTCGTAAACGTCTCGGTGGCGCTCTTCGCGTCGTCGACGGCACTCGTCAGCGAGTCCTTCGAGAGGTCGCCGCCCTTGAGCGTGTCCACGATCGAGGTCAACGACGACGTCCAGGTGCTGATCGACGAGCAGAGCCCGTCCGCCCACTCCTCGGTCGGCGTGACATCGCTCGAGGCACTGTCGCTCGAGCCCCCGCAGCCGGCTGCAAGGAGCGCGGCGACGGCGACTACAGCGGCGATCATGACGCGTCGGGACATCGGAGTAAGCGTAGGCTATCGGCGCACGCCGTGCGCCGGTGACGGACCCCGTCCGATCCGGACGATGTGATCTCTCGAGACGTGAGCACCCAACCCACCGATGACGAGGGCGCACCGCCGCCTGAGGTCGACACAGAGCGCCGCGGCGAGACACGCGCACAGCGGTTCACGCGCCTTTCCGGCTCGGCGATGAGCTGGGCCCTCTCGGCGAGCGAGCGCCACCTGAGCATCGCACTCGGCTTCCGCGCAGCAGAGCGGAACAGGCGCGTGGCCGCAGCCGTGCTCGCGGGAGGCTTCGCCTACCGTCTCTTCTTCTGGCTGCTGGCCCTCGGCCTCGTCGCAGGCGGCGTGCTCGGATTCCTCGGCGGCGAATCGACCGAGGAGGCGCTCGACGCGGCGGGGATCCCCGGTGCGGTCGTCGCGTCGGTGGGCGAGTTCGCGAGCGACTCCGGGACGGCACGCTGGTGGATCCTCGCCCTCGGTCTCTATCTGATGCTCTGGAGCGGCTATACGGGAGCGAAGGCCGCCAGCCTCGTGCACGCACTGATCTGGGACGAGCCGCCGGCCAAGCTGGCCAGGCCGTTCTACGCATCCCTCGCGTTCAGCGGCGTGCTGATCACCCTCTACGTGACCGTCCTGGGATCCTGGTGGCTTTACGACACCGCGGCGTTGGCTGCAGTCGCGGCCGCGATCGTTCTCGTGATCCCGCTGACGGCGTTCTGGGTGCTCGTTTCACTGCAGCTCCCCCACGGCGAGGCGGACTGGAAGGAGCTGCTGCCCGGAGCGTTGCTCATGGCCGTCGGCCTCCAGGTCCTCCACGCCGCGACGCTGTGGTTCATCGTTCCCAAGCTCGACAATTCGACGTCCCTGTACGGGCCCCTCGGCGCCGTCGCCACGCTGCTCTTCTGGATGTACCTCGCCGGACGCCTCGTGGTGACCTCGCCGATCCTCAATGCCTCGCTCTCCGAGGAACGCAGGCGGAAGAGCCGGGCCCTCGCCGTGTCACCGGCGGACGGCAACACGGCGGTCGACGAGTCCCGGGCGTCGCCGGGGCCGGAGGCCGACGGCTGATCCGAGGCTGTCTTCTCTGCGCCTACCAGCGAGGCGCGAACGACCGTAGCTCGTCCTGCCCCGCCTGGACGACGCAGTAGCTCGACTCCGGGACCTCGTTCCAGGCGCCCGCGAGCTCGCCGAGCGGCTCCGAGACCACGAGGCGCGTCTCGTCGGACAGGTCCTGGAGCAGCGCGAGGTCGGGGTAGTGGGCGCGGAGGGTGTCGACGGCGGTGCTGAAGAAGAGCGACCGTGAGCTCCCTTCGCTCGAATAGCGGAACGCCCAGATGCTGGCGCCGTCGGTCGTGGCCACCGTCATCTGGATCGGGTGCTCGACCCCGTGAGCCCGGCCGATCTTCTCGATCAGCCCCACGGCCTTCTCGACCGCGGCCGGTGGGTCGTCCTCGAGCCCGAGCGACAGCGCGAGGTGGAAGAAGACCTCCGTGTCGGTCGTGCCCTCGATCTCCGGGTAGAGCGACGGGTCGATCGCGAGCACGAGGTCGCGCTTGACGGCATGGAAGTCCCGGATCAGGCCGTTGTGCATCCAGAGCCAGCGTCCGTGACGGAACGGGTGGCAGTTCGTCTGCTGGATCGCGCCGCCGGTCGATGCACGGATGTGCGCAAAGTAGAGCGGCGAGACGATGTGCTGCGCGAGGTCGTGGAGATTGCGGTCGTTCCAGGCCGGCTCGGTGCTGTGGAAGACACCGGGGGTGTCGCCCACCCCGTACCAGCCGATTCCGAAGCCGTCGCCATTCGTGGTCTCCGCGCCGAGCCGCGAGTGGAGGCTCTGGTCGATCAGCGAGTGCTTCGGCTTGAACAGGAACTGCTCGATCACCAGCGGGGAGCCGGAATATGCGAGCCAGCGGCACATGGTCGGTCCTCCTTCGGTCCTGCCTCGAGGTTCGGTGACGTCGCTTCCGGGGCTACAGGCCGAACTCGGCCTCGACCCTCCCGGTCTCGACCGCGGCCTTCAGGGCCGCGTAGTCCTTCTCGTTCTGGTCGGCATATGCCTCGGCGAACCGCGCCATCGCGCGGTCGAAGGTGTCGCCGCTCCCGAGGTAGCTCGCGATCGCGACACCGTCGCCGGCGCGGGCGTGGGCCCGGGCGAGCTCCGCCCCGCAAACGCGCGCGTAGGCGAGCATCCCCCGCGGCTCCATGAACTCGACCTGCGCCGACATCTTCGAATCCCAGAGCTGGCGGATGTAGAAGTCGCGCTTGACGCCGTCGACGCCCTCGATCTTGATCCAGCCGAGCATGATGTCGCTCGCCGCCTGGGTCAGGCGCTGGCCCTCGACGACCCGCTGGCCGCTGTTCGCGAACTCGCTGCGGCCGAGGAACGGCTCGAGCACCGACGGCTGCGCCTCCTTGAACTGCAGGAACAACGGGTCGTCGTCGTCTCGCCCGAGCAGGAGGCAGATCCAGGCGCGCGTGCCGACGCTGCCGACCCCGACGACCTTCCGAGCGGCGTGGACGTACCGGTAGCGCTCGAGCAGCTTGCGCCGGTCACCGGCCAGGGTGCGCCGGTAGGAGCGAATGACGCTGTGGAGGAACTCGTGCAGCCGGCCCACCTGGTCGCCGGCGACATCCTCGATCGGCACGATCAGCGGTGGGTCGCCCGTGATCCGAGGCTCGCCGTCGACGATCGTCGTCAGCTTGCCGAAGGCCTTCATGCTGTCCTTCGTACGACTCTTGGCGAGGTTCGCATCGAGCCGCTTCTCCGCCTTGGCGTCCTTCGGTCCCGCCTCCTGCTTGACGCGCTCGACGAGATCGTCGACGTCGATCCGCGAGTACCAGATCTCGAGGTTCCGCATCGCGGCGAAGGTGCGAATGCTCTCGCGGTACGAGCGGCCCACCTCGACGTTGATCGACGTGCGCTGCTTCTCGTCGAAGCCGCGGTCGCGGCCGGCGACGGCGAAGCTCGCGACGAGCCGCTTGACGTCCCACTCGAACGGGCCTGGGAGGGTCTCGTCGAAGTCGTTGAGGCTGAAGACCATCTTCCGGTCGGGCGCTGCGAAGCCGCCGAAGTTCGACAGATGCGCGTCCCCGCAGAGCTGCGTGTGCAACCCGGTCCGGGCGCCGGTCGCGAGATCCGACGCCATCAGGTACGCGGCCCCGCGGTAGAACGTGAACGGCGAGACGAGCATGCGGCCGTAGCGGATCGGTACGAGCTCGGGCACGCGGCGTCTGCGCCTGCTCCTCGAGCAGCTCGACCGGGTCGGGGCGATGCGGCGGCCGGCTCCCAGTCACCGTGTGAGGCACGCGATACCTCGGCACGCGTCGCCTTGCCACGCGCAGTGCGCTCGGCAACCGTGAAGTGCTCGACGCGGCCTCCGACCGCGGATCGCTTCGCGGACCCTCCCTCGTCGCCGTGACCGTCTTCCTGGTGGCCGGCGTTCTCCTCGATGTCGGTGCCGCTTGCGCCCATCGTCAGATCCTCATCGTTCGAGCTCATTCGTCAACCCTCCCCTTCGTGAGCACAACTGGAGCAGCGCCGATTGCGACGCAAGACGCTATGGGTCCCTTCTCCACGCCGGTTCATGCAACAACCGCGTCGAGTGGAGCCTGGCGGAGCATATGCAATTGGCAGGCAGGAGTTCGGGACGTCGACCGGAAACCTCGCAACAACAGCCGCGAGTCGCGGCAATCTGTCAACCGGGAGGCAAGGGATGAACTCGAAGAGCATGGCAGGCTGGATCGGCTTCGCCGGGATCCTGATGTTGATCATCGGGATGATCGACTTCTTCCAGGGTCTGATCGGCCTGTTCAAGGACGACTACTACGTCGTCACCTCCTCCGGCTACCTCGCCGTCAACCTGACGACGTGGAGCTGGATCCTGATGCTGTGGGGCGTGCTGCTCGTGCTCGCAGGCCTCGGGCTGCTCGGTGGGCAGGGTTGGGCACGCTGGTTCACGATCATTCTCGTGGGCCTGAACTTCTTCGCCCAGCTCGGCTTCCTCGGCAACAGCAACTACCCGCTCTGGGCCCTCACGGCCCTGACGCTCAACGTGATCGTCCTCTACGCGCTGACGGCGCGGTGGGACGAGAGCCAGGCCGAGATCACGTCGGCCCGGTAGCACCTCCGTCGCTCGAGGCCGTCGCGCAGCGGTGCTGCGCGACGGCCTCTGCCTCTACGCCTCGGTCTCGGGGACGGCCGGAACGTTCGGCATCCGATCCGTGAACAGGATCACGAGGCTCACCGCAGCCACCCAGAGCGGGAAGAGCAGCACCACGATCCTGAAGAACGAGACGCTGAACAGCATGATCACGGCGATCGCGTAGCCGACGATCACGAGCCAGCGCGGCAGGCTGGCCGTGCGCAACGCCAGCGTCGAGACGGCGATCATGAACACGGCCGCCGCGCGCACGCCGTAGACGTAGAGGAAGGTGTAGGCAAGCGCGCGTGCGAGCCCGATCGCGTCGGGGCTCGGGAGCGGCGCCCCCTGGAACTTCACCGCTGCGAGCGGTGCTCCCGCGGCGGCCGCGGCCCCGAACAGCATCGCCACGAAGAGCAGGCCGCTGCCGAGGAAGACGGTCGCGAAGAACTGATCCTCCCGTTTGCCGAGGTGGCTCCGAATCACGGCGATGAACCAGAGGAACGCGATGCCCGCGAAGGGGGCGAGGTAGAGGCCGACGAGCGCGATGCGCCGGGAGTCGTCCTTCAGGTACCACTCGGCGATCTCGGCGGTGCTGCTCTCCGCGGCAGGCTGGCCCCGGACGAGCAGGATGGAGCCGATGAACAGGATTGCGAAGAGGAGGCCGGCGACGCCCGCCGCGCGCGGCGCACGCAGGTCGCGACCCGCGGCCGTCAGCACCTGGGCGGGTGCGCCTCGGTGGTCACCCGTCACCGAACTCCTCCATCATGCGGTCGCGATCGCCTCTGCGGCATCTGCAGTCGGTGCCTCGTCATTGGCGGCCTCGTGCGCGAGCGAGATCACGACGGCCCCGGCGAGCGCCAGCCCGAGCCCGATCACGGCGACCACGATGTGCCACGTCGGCCGGCTGAGCGTCTCGTCGAGGAGGAGGACGCCGATGAGGATGCTGACGACAGGGTTCGCCACCGACACCGTCGCGACGGATGGGGCAAGACGCCCCGTACCGAGAGAGACCTGCTGGAGCACGAAGCCACCGACCCCGGCGACCGCGAGCGCATAGCACTCCCAGTGCGAGAGCATCGTGCCGACGCTCTCGTGGAGGTAGTCGAGCGTCGACGGCGTCAGGGCCGCCGAAACCCCGAAGAGCATGCCCGCGACGGTGCCGTAGGCAGCCGCGGTAACGCTGAGGCTGCCGCCCCGGCCGAGGAGGAGCAGAACCACGGAGACCGCGACGACCCCGCCGATCGCGACCGCCCACTCGCTGTTCGGGGCGCTCGTGTTGCCTCCGGCCGGATCGCCGAAATAGGCGTAGAGGCCGAGCCCGATCACGATCACGACGGCGCCGAGCACCTCACGACGTCCGACGTGCTGCCGGGTCAGGAAGTAGCCGAGCGGCAGCGCGAAGATGACCGTGGTGACGAGCAGCGGCTGGATGATCGAGAGCCGCCCGCGATCGAGGGCGGCCGCCTGAAAGACGTAGCCGGCAAGGAGAGCAAGCGTCCCGAACAGCCACCACGTCTGCCCGACGAGGCGCACGAGCGACTGTGGGTCGGCAAGTGAGATCTTCGGAAGATTCAGCGCCCCCTTCTGCTGCAGCGTTGCCGCAACAGCGAAGAGGAATGCTGCGATGAGTGCGAGGACGTCCGCCACCGGCGCAGACTACGACACGTGCCGGTCGTTCGCAACGACCACGTCGCCGACGACTCGGCTCCGGCACACGCAGAGCGGAGGTGCCGCACCACCCCCGATCGAGGACCCCGCTCATGGCGTGGAAGCGTACGAGACGGGCCGGTTGCCGCTCTCCGACGAGGCCGAGGTGATCGTCCGCTGACGAAGAACGGCCTCGATCGGGACGATCAGCGGCGGATCGCTGATCGATCCGCGGCTCCCCGTCCACGAGGTAGGTGAGCTTGTTGAGCGCGGCAACGTTGTCCTTCGTGTGGCGGTTCTTGACGTCGCGCTCGAACTCCTTCAACTCCTTCGCCGTCACCTCTTTCGACCAGTGCCGTCATCGTCGCGTTTGCCGTCCTCGTCGGGTCGCCGAACTACTGGTTCCACGCGCTCGGGCCTGCAGCGATAGCAGTCGTCGTCGCGTTCTCGCTCGTAGTCCTCGCCGATCTCAGCTACCCGTTCTCGGGCGATGTGTCGGTCTCTCCGGATGACTTCAAGACCGGCACACTGCAACGATTCTTTCCCATCCCGCTAGCGGCCGGCGCCCGGGCTGACGGCGTCGCGACCAGAGCCACGCACGTCGCCACCGGCAACCGTGCTCGAGCGATCGCAAGCCGCACTTCCGCCGAGTAGTCTCAGGCGACACGTGGCGGCCCTCGAGCGCGAATGGCTAGGCTCTCACGAACCGTGAGCGACCGCTAGTGATCAATGAGTCTTCTCTGGGCGGGGCTCGTCGTCGTCACCGTCTCGGCGCTGACGATCTCCGCGATGCTGTTCGTGCGGCGAACGGCGCCTGCGGGCAGCTACTTCGAGGACGGTGATCGCGCCGCCGGAGTGTTCGGCGTCATCTCGACCGGATTCGCGATCCTGCTCGGATTCGTCGTCTTCCTGGCCTTCGAGAGCTACGACACCTCTCGCAGCGGCGCCGAAACCGAGGCACAGGTCGTCGCCCAGCAGTTCCAGACGGCGCAGCTCCTCCCCGAGGACGGCGCGCGAGCCGCTGTCGGAGGCCCTCGCCTGTTACGCGCGGAGCGTCGTCTACGCGGAGTGGCCGGCGATGCGAAGCGGCACGGCCAAGGATCTGATCAACCCCTGGAGCGTGGTCATGTTCCGGACGCTGCAGACGATCGAGCCGGAGAAGGCGTCCGAGCAGGCGGCGTACGGGAAGTGGCTCGACCAGCAGTCCGATCGCCAGATCGCCCGCACAGACCGAACCCACGGTGCCGAGGGGGTGATCCCGTCCCCGCTCTGGATCGTGCTGTTCATCTCGGCCGGGATCATCTTCGTCTTCATGCTCTTCTTCGCCGACAGCAGCGAGCGAGCTCGCGTCCAGGCGACGATGATGGGCAGGCGTCGCGGTCGTGATCACGTCGATGATGCTCCTGCTCTGGTTTCTCGACAACCCGTACCACACGGGGGTCGGGGGGCTGCCGCCGACGGCGATGGAACGGACACTCGTGCTCCTCGATGAGCAGGCGAAGATCGTCGGTCTCGAGCTCACTGGGCAGCTGCGACGAACGGGGAGTCTGCAACCTGAGCCCGACGGGGGCCGACACCCGGACGACCGTGCACTGGATCGACCTCCTGGCGACCCTGCTGCTGACCCTGGCGGCCGTGGCCACCGCCTGGGCGTCGTATCAGGCAGCGCACTACCGGAGCGAGCAGGGGCTCGCCGGGAATCGCTCGATCGCCGCGCGCGTCGAGGCGAACCGGGTCGCAGGGGTCGCGAACCGGCAGATCCAGATCGATGTGGGCTCGTTCTTTCAGTGGGTCGACGCCTACCAGCAGGGTGACGCGGAGCTGGCAACGTTCTACTTCCGGCGCTTTCGGCCCGAGTTCCGTCCCGCCGTCACTGCGTGGATCGCGACGAAGCCGCTCACCAATCCGACCGCCCCCCTGACGCCCTTTGCAATGCCGCAGTACACGTCAGCGGCGACCGACGAAGCAGACGCACTCGAAGCGCGGGCCGACGTCGCTGCAGGCGAATCGCAGGCGCACGTGCAACGAGCCGACCGGTACACGCTCTGCGTCGTGCTGTTTCGCGATGGCGCTGTTCTTCGCGGGCATCAGCACGCGGCTTACGCACGACCGGATCCCGACTCGTCGCGCTCGCGCGTCGGCTGGACTGCATTCCTGGCGCCGTCGTCTGGATGGTGACGTTCCCGGTCAGCCTCGCGCTGTGAGCGCGACGGGCTAGCTCAACGATCTCGACGAGGCGGAACGTCTCGCAGACGACGATCGTGTCGTCGTCGATCACGACCGGCGGGTCGCCGAGGGCAGCGACCATCTCCGGCTGAGGTGAAGAAGCGCGCATGCGCCTCACGCCACGCCTCGACCGTCTCGAAGCCCTCGCCCTCGTCGATCGCGAACTGGAGGCCGACGTCGGCGAACCGGCGCAACTCGACCTCGAGCGTCTCGATCACGGCGACGGGACGGCCGTCCGAGTCGACGACGAGTGATCGAGAGCCGGGCTCCTCGAGCGGCTCGTCTTCCCGGAGATACTCCTCGTGGAGGCCGGTCGTCGTCGTCTTCTCGCCGCTGAGGATCGCGGCGACGAGCCTCTCGCGCAGCGGGCCCGGGAAACGCGAACTCGGCGAGCGGAAGCTTCGCCGGGGCGCCTGCCACCGACTCGCCGCCGAGCGCATCGTCGATCACGCCCGTGAGGATCGCGCAGATCACGAAGACCGTGGCACTCAGATACACGGAGAAGAGAAAGACGAAGATCGCGGCTGCCGAGCCGTAGATCTGGGTGAAGTCGGCCGGGCCGGAGAGGTACCAGCCGAGGCCGATCTGCAGTCCCTGGAGCCCGATCGCTGCAGCGCCGCCGCCGAGAAGTGCGGCGCGCCAGCCGGGGCGACGGCGTGGCAGGTAGCGGTAGAGCAGGACGAGGATCCCGAACAGGAGCGCCGCGGGCACGACGACCCCGAAGAGCAGCCCGAAGCCGAACGGCTGCCAGCCGAGCGCCTCGTCGAGTCGTTCACTCCACTTCCGGGCGACGTTCTCGAGCATCGAGAGCACCACCGCAGCGAGGATCACGCCGAGCGCCCCGAGAACGAGCAGGCCGCTGACGAGCCTTCCGCGGACGAGGCTCCGTGAGACGCCGCCGTCGAAGACGACGGCGAGCGTCTTCTGCATCGAGTTCATCACGCCGGTGGCGCCCCAGAGCGCGAGGCCGAGCGTGAACAGGCCGGCGAGGCTCCAGGGCGAAGGCACCGAGCTGATCAGCGTGTCCAGCCTTGCGACTCCCTGCGGCGAGAGATCGAACTGGTCGCCGATCGCGGAGACGAGATCCCGCTGATCGACCTTGCTCGACGAGAGCACCTGGGCGAGGATCGTCGCCACGAAGGTCGCGAGGGGAACGAGCGAGAAGAGCGCACGGTAGGAGATCGCCGCAGCGAACTGCGAGCCGCCGAGACGACCGTAGAGGGAGATCACCTCCTGGACGAGGGAGATGAGCCACCGGACGGCCGGCGGGGGCTCGCGCATCGAGCGACGGTAGCGGGCAACGTCACGGTCTCGCAGCACCCTCTCCCGGACGCGTGATCCGGCCGGTGCGTCGCTCCTACGCCGGCTTCGCCGGCGCGGAAGGCCGCGACGGCGTCTTCGAGCGTGGCGAAGATGTGGTCCTCGCCGATCGCGTCGGTGAGCCCGAACCGATCGAGCTCGGGCCGGACGGCGTCGCGGACGTCGGCGACCGCGAAGACGACGCCACGCGCCTCGAGTTGTCCGGCGAGCTCGACGAGGGTCTTGCCGCCGGTGTAGTCGACGTCGTCCACCGCGTTCGCGAGCAGGACGAACCACCTCGGCGGCTGCGGGCCCGAGACGAGAGCGATCGCCTCCTCGGTGAAGCGCGCCGCGTTGGCGTAGAAGAGCCCGACGCCGAAGCGGTAGACGACGAGACCGGGCTCGGTCTCCGCACCCTGCTCTGCGGGAACGGAGACGATCTTGCCCGCCTCGTCCTTGGTGATGACCGAGTCGTGCGGGTCGTAGTGCCGTCGCACGTGGTCGAGGAGCGACAGCACGATCGCGAGGATGACGCCCTGCTCGACCCCGACGCCGACCACGACCGCGGCCGTAATCGCGGCGATCCAGAACTCGTCACGGCGCAGCGAGTAGATCTCTTTCATGTGTCGCCAGTCGATCAGCTTGACGCCGATCACGAACACGACGGCCGCGAGCACGGCGTTCGGCATGTACTGCAACGGCTTGGTCAGGAAGAGCAGGACGATCGCGACCATCGCCGCCATCGCGAGCATCGCGACCTGGCTCGAAGCCTTCGCCTCCTCCGCCATCTTGCTCTTGGTCGGGCTGCCGTTGACGACGAACGTGCCGCTCAGGCCCGCCGCGATACTTGCCGCGCTGAGGCCGACGATGTCGGTGTTCTCCTCGAAGTGCTCCTTGTACTTGACCGCGTAGGCCCGTGAGGTGGCGGCGCTCTGCGCGATGATCACGAGGAACATCGAGACACAGGTCGCGAGCAACGGTCCCACGTCGTTCCAGCCGACCCCACTCGGGAGGCCGATACTGGGAAGACCGCTCGGCACGACGCCGAGCGTCGAGACGCCGTGGGACTCGAGGTCGAAGCCCCAGCTGATCGCGATCGCTCCCACGACCGCAACGAGGCCGCCGGGGATCATCGGGATCCACTTCTCGAACACGACCAGAGTCGCGATCACTCCGAGCGAGACCGCGAGCGTGGCAAGCGACGTGTCGGGGATCTCCTTCAGCGTGTCCCAGAACTTGATCACCGTGCCGCTGATCTGGTCGTAATCGACCTTGGGCGACGGCACGCCGAGCATGCCGGCGAACTGGCCCAGCGCCACCTGGATCCCGACGCCCGTGAGGAAGCCAACGAGCACGGTGCGGGAGATGAAGTCCGCGAGAAAGCCGAGTCGCGCAACGCGCGCGAGGATCAAAAGGCCGCCCGTGATCAGAGCGGCAAGGCTCGCGAACGCCAGCCACTCGTCCGAGCCCGGACTGAGGCCGGAGATACTCAAGCCGGCGATACCCGCGTACATGATCGCCGCCGTCGCGGAATCGCCACCGACGACGAGATGACGCGACGACCCGAGAATCGCAAACGCGATCGCAGGAAGCAGGATCGTGTACAGACCGGTGATCACCGGCGTGCCGGCGATCTTCGTGTAGCCCATCACCTCCGGGATCGCGAACGCCGCCAGCGTCACACCTGCCACGACGTCCTTCGACAACAGCGACTTGTCGAACGGCCGGATCCCCTGCAACACCGTCACCCACCGGGAGAGACCCGAACGACCCGATGACGGTACTGTCGGCGCGTTGCTCAAGGTGGGGAACCTACCCGATCCGTCGGGCGCGTGGCTCCAGGATCAGTCGACAATGTGCGGATCGTGCCGCGCGCCGAGCGGGGTCAGAGACCGGCCGACGGAGCCGCCCGCTCAGGCAGGCCCGGAACGCGAGGCACCGTGGCACTGCTTCCACTTGCGGCCGCTGCCGCACGTGCAGGGATCGTTGCGACCGCGCCTGGCGTCCGCGGCGGCGTAGTGAGCGACGATCTCGGACGGAGCGCCGTCGGCACGAAGCCGGTCGGTCATGAAGCGCATCGCCGGGTCGACGTGATGGAAGAACGCCTTGAAGCCGGGACACAGGTAGTTGAGGCCCGCCTCGCCGTCCGGAGTGCGAATGAACCGGTCCTTGGGACAGCCGCCGTGGCAGGCGAACCGCACGTCGCACTCGCGGCAGAACTGCGGCAGCGTGTCGCGCTTGTCGAGCCCGAACTGCACCTGCTGCTGCGAGGCGACCATGTCGAGCATCCGCAGCTCCTTGATGTTCCCGAGCTTGTAGGCCGGCTCGACGAAGTGGTCGCACGAGTAGAGGTCGCCCGTATGCTCGAGCGCCAACGCCAGGCCGCACGTCTCCGAGTGGACGCACAACCCGGGCGGCTCGCCGAACCAGTTCGCGAGCGTGACGTCGAACAGCTGCACGTACACCTCGCCCACATCACGCCGCACCCACTCCTCGAAGACGTCGATCAGGAAGCGGCCGTACTGCTCGCCCCCGATCGAGCGGTTCGTGACCAGCTCCCCCTTCTGCTCGTACAACGGCCGGTCGCGCCACGACGACCACGGCACCTCCCCGTCGGCGGCCTCGGCGACGCGCTCGATGATCGGGATGAACTGGATGAAGCGTGCGTCGCACTCGTCGCGGAGAAAGCGGTACACCTCCCGGCCGTGCTCGCCGTTGCGTGCGTGCACGGTCGTCAGCGCGTTCCACTCGACGCCCGGCCGCCCGCAGATGGTCTAGTCCTTTTATCACCTGGTCGAACGACCCCTTGCCGCCCTTGTTGACCCGGTAGGCGTCGTGCAGCTCCCGCGGCCCGTCGATCGAGATCCCGACCAGGAAGTCGTGCTCCTTGAAGAACGCCGCCCACTCCTCGTCCAGGAGCGTCCCGTTCGTCTGGATCGTGTACGCCGCCCGCTGCCCCGGCTGCAGGTACCGCTCGGCCAGCTCGATCGAGCGGCGGAAGAACTCGAGCCCCATCATCGTCGGCTCCCCGCCCTGCCAGGCGATCGCGACCTCCGGCACCGTCGCGTGCGCCTCGATCAGCTGCCGCAGGTACTCGCTCCAGCAGCTCGTCGGCCATCCGGAACCGCGAGCCCGGGTACAGCATCTCCTTCGAGAGGAAGAAGCAGTACGAGCAGTCGAGGTTGCAGACGGCACCCGTCGGCTTCGCGAGCAGGTGGAAGGCCGGCGGCGCAGGGCGCACCGCCGGCGTTTCGAGACCGCCTTCCACCCGGGCTGTCAACGCGTCAGACCGCCCCGGTCACTGCCGCGCGAACGCCGCGCGGGCCTCGGCCGCGAGATCGGTGAAGGACTCGCCGCTGACGTCGATCATCACGCGCTTGACCGTGCCGCCGACGAACGGCCACGGAGCCTCGCCGACGTAGTCGTCCGTCACCTGCTCGGCGCCGGAGCGGCCGACGACGAGGCCGCCGCCGCCGAGGCCGAACTTGCCCGGCTGCGTCATGATCGTCGCCTCCCCCACCTGCCTTGTCGCGGATGTGGAGCGTGAGCGTGCCCTGCGTCGGCATCGTCGTGTTCGTGCGCTCGAACGTGGCCGAGAGAACGACGTGGCCGGTCGGGATCGTCTCGTCGGAGACGATCGTCTGGACGTGCTCGCCGACGAAGTTGTAGGCGTACACGAGCTTGCCCGTCCTTGACGTACAGGGCGTGACCACCGAAGCGTGAGCCCTGCGAGAAGATCACGCCGCCGGCCTCCGCCGTGTCGATCTCCATCTCCGCGGCGATCGTGTACGAGCGGTTCCGGATGTTCGGCGCGACCGACTCCGGTACCTCCGCGCCGCCCGGGTAGTAGGTGTAGCGCGTGCGTGGGCTCGAGAGCTGGGGCCGCTCGGCGCCGAGGATCTCGATCGCGCCGCGCGACTCGAGCGGAAGCGCCTGGTAGGTGCCGGCCTCGACCCACCACAGCGCGATCAGCTCCTGCAGCTTCTCCGGGTGCTCGGCCGCGAGATCGTGGCACTCGCTCGGGTCGGTCGTCGTGTCGAACAGCTCCCAGCGCTGCTGGTGGAAGTCGCCCCACGACTCGGGCGCGGCAGGCACGGCGGTCGCGGCCTTCCAGCCCTTGTGCCAGATCGCCCGGGTGCCGAGCATCGAGTAGAACTGCGTCTCCTTCGACGGTGCCTCCGGGTCGGCGAGGCTGCTCCTGAAGCTGACGCCCTCGAGCGGCTTCTGCGTGTAGCCGTTGACGACGTCCGGCAGCTCGACGCCGAGGCACTCGAACAGCGTCGGCACGATGTCGACGGCGTGGTTGTACTGGCGGCGGAGCTCGCCCCTGCGCGTCGATCCCGGCCGGCCAGGAGACGATCAGCGGGTCGGCGGTGCCGCCCTCGTAGTTCGCGTAGCGCTTCCACAGCTTGAACGGCGTGTTGAACGCCCAGGCCCAGCCGGTCGGGTAGTGGTTGTACGTCCGGGGGCTCCCGAGCTCGTCGAGGTACTTCAGGTTCTCCTCCATCGTGTCGGGGAGGCCGTTGAAGAACTTGTTCTCGTTGACCGAGCCGTTCGGGCCGCCCTCACCCGAGGCGCCGTTGTCGGAGACGAGCACGACGATCGTGTTCTCGAGCTGACCGCTCTCCTCGAGGTAGTCGAGCAGGCGGCCGAGCTCGTGGTCGGCGTGGCTGAGGAAGCCGGCGTAGACCTCGGCCATGCGGGCGAACAGCCGCTTCTCGTCGTCGGAGAGCGACTCCCACGGCCGCACGCGGTCGCCCTGTGACCACGGCTTGCCGTCGTGGCTCGTCGTGTCGGCGTAGGGATCGATCGGCGACAGCTCGGCGCCCTCGGCGATGATCCCGAGCTTCTTCTGGCGCTCGAAGACGCCCTCGCGATACGCCTCGTAGCCCATGTCGAACATGCCCTTGTACCTGTCCGCCCACTCCTTCGAGACGTGGTGCGGCGCGTGCGCGGCACCCGGGCAGTAGTAGAGGAAGAACGGCTTGTCCGGTGCGATCGCCTTCGCGTCCTGGATGAACTCGATCGCCTTGTCGGTGAGATCGACCGTGAGGTGGTAGCCCTCCTCGGGCGTCTTCGGCGCGGCGACCGGATGGTTGTCGTAGACGAGGTCCGGGTACCACTGGTTCGTCTCGCCGCCGAGGAAGCCGTAGTAGCGCTCGAAGCCGCGGCCGAGCGGCCACTGGCGCTTCGACGAGGCGAGGTTCATCTCGTCCTCGGCGCAGAGATGCCACTTGCCGACGATGTAGGTGTTCCAGCCGCGCTCGCCGAGCACCTCGGCGATGTTCGCGCACTCGAACGGGATGTGGCCGTTCGCGTTCGGGAAGCCGGAGGTCGCCTCGGTGATGCAGCCCATCCCGTTCGTCGTGTGGTTGCGCCCCGTCATCAGGCACGAGCGGGTCGGAGAGCAGAGCGCCGTCGTGTGGAAGTTCGTGTACGTCAGCCCCTGGGCTGCGATCCGCTTGATGTTCGGCGTCTCGATCAGGCCGCCGAACGGCTCCATCGCCGAGAAGCCGACGTCGTCGAGCACGACGTAGAGGACGTTCGGCGCACCCTCGGGCGCGATCGGCTGGGTGTACGGCTCCCAGTCCGGAGTCGAATCCTTGATGTCGATGTTGACGACGCCCTTGAACGGCCTGGCCATGGTGGCACCTTCCCTGGATAGTGGCTGTCGAGGACAACTATCACGCGCGGGGGTGCCACGGTGGCCCTGACGTTCGTTGCCGGCAAGGCGTAGGCGGTTCAGGCGATCTGCCGCGGGATCGCGTCCACGATCGATGCGGCTCCGAGGGTTCCCTGTAGCGTTGCCGCGAGATGGAGTTCGAGAGCACAGTCTCCGACGTCGTCCGCGTCGTGGAAGCGGTCGGAGCGGGGATCATGATCGCCGGTGGCCTCGGCGCCTTCCTCGTCTTTCTCGTGCGGGTCGCGAAGCCCGAGCGCAGACCCGGCTCGTATCCGGAGTTGCGCCGGAACCTCGGCCGCTCGATCCTGCTCGGCCTCGAGGTGCTGATCGTGGCCGACATCGTCCGGACGATCGTCGTCGACCAGACCCTCGAGAGCGTCGCCGTGCTCGGTGGGATCGTCCTGATCCGGATCGTGCTCAGCTTCTCGCTCGAGGTGGAGATCGACGGCATGTGGCCGTGGAACGGCTGGCGGCGCCCGACCGATTGACCGTACGCGTCCGTGAGGAGCAGGCGGGACGGCGGAGCCACTGGGTCCGCCGCCCCGATGTGCGTCGTCCTAGCCGTGAATACCCGCCGTCACGGCCTGCCGGCTGTGGTGCTCGTGCAGCGCCTTCTCGTCCTCGTGCGTCGTCGGAATCGGCATGAGGTCGAAGACGACGTTCCTGACCGTCCCGGTGAACGCGTACGGGGCCCTGTCCTCGTAGGCGAGGTCGACGACGCCGCCGTTGTCACGGCCGATGTCCATCCCGGCATACGTCGTGAAGATCAGCGAGATCGAGTGCGGCATCGTGCCCTCGCCGATCTGCTCGTCGTTCGCCCACAGCGTCACCTTGCCGCCCGAGCCCGGCGTGGGCTCGTCGATCTCGAACAGCATCTTGAGGTTCACGTCACCCGTCGGGACGGGCGCGGTCGAGGTCTGCTTGTAGGTGTCCACGCCGAGGAACTGGTAGGTGTGGTTGAGCAGGCCCTTCTCGTCGACCCACAGCGCGAACCCGCCGATGAAGTCGGCGAAGGCGACGAGGACGCCCTCGGCTCCGCCCTCCGGCACGTTCACGTCCGCCTCGATCGCATACGACCGGCCGTAGATGCGGGGGATCATCGTCGTCTGGATGTTCTGGACGTCACCGGCGAACGTGAACCGCGTGATCGTCGGCAGCGGAGGCAGGTCGCCGAGCCACACGGAGAACGCCGCGAGCAGCGGCAGCGCCCGGTTTCGCTCCGCTTCCTGCCAGAAGAGCTCCTTCAACTCCGCGAGCTTCGCGGGCTGCTCCGTGGCGAGGTCACGCGCCTGCGAGAAGTCGTCCGGGAGGTAGTAGAGCTCCCAGGTGTCCTGTTCGGGGTCGTAGACGCCGGGGGCAAATCGCTGCATCGTCGCGGGCGCGAAGTCCCAGGGGATCTTGTCGAGCTTGGCACAGGCCCACCAGCCGTCCTTGTACATCGCCCGGCTCCCGAGCATCTCGAAGTACTGCACGGTGTGCTGCTCCGCGGCGGCCGCATCGTCGAGCGTATACGCGAAGCTCGTGCCGTCCATCGGCTCCTGGGCGATCCCGTCGACCATCGCCGGCTCGGGAAGCCCGACGAGCTCGAGGATGGTCGGCCCCACGTCGATGCAGTGCGTGAACTGCGGTCGAACGTCTCCACCCGCCGGGATTCGCTTCGGCCACGACACGACCATCGGGTTGCGCGTCCCGCCGAGGTGGCTTCCCATCTGCTTGCCCCACTGGAACGGCGTGTTGCTCGCATGTGCCCACGCAGCCGCGTAGTGCGGGGCGGTGTGGAAGCCGCCGAGCGCGTCGACGCCGCCGAACTTCTCGATGATCTCGAGCTGCTCGTCGGCGTCGAGGATGACGCCGTTGAAGAACGTCGTCTCGTTGAACGAGCCGGTCAGCGTACCCTCCATGCTGGCGCCGTTATCGCCCCAGATGTAGATCACCAGCGTGTTGTCGAGCTCGCCCATCTCCTCGATCGAGTCGAGCAGCCGGCCGACGTTCCAGTCGGCGTTCTCCTGATAGCCCGCGACGACCTCCATCTGGCGGGCGTAGAGCTTCTTCTCCGCCTCGTTCAGCGAGTCCCAGGCCGGGAACAGGTCGGGCCGCTCCGTCAGCTCGGTGTCCTCGGGGACGATCCCGAGCTTCTTCTGGCGGGCGAGCGTCTCCTCGCGGTAGGTGTCCCAGCCCTGGTCGAACGTGCCCTTGTACCGGTCGGCCCACTCCTTCGCCACGTGGTGCGGCGCGTGGGCGCAGCCGGTCGAGTAGTACATCATCCAGGGCTTGTGCGCGTCCGTCGCCCGCACGGCGTGGAGCCACTCGATCGACTTGTCGGTGAAGGCGTCGGGGAAGTAGTACAGCTCGCCGTTCTCTCCTTCCGGCACGCCCATCGTCGTGTTGTCGACCGTGATGATCGGGTCGTACTGCCCCGCGGCGCCCGTGAGGAATCCGTACCAGTGGTCGAAACCCCAGGACAGCGGCCAGTGGTCGAACGGGCCGGACTGCCCCATCTGGCTCCCGGGCGTGAGATGCCACTTGCCGAAGCCGGCGGTCACGTACCCGTTCTCTCGCAGGATGCGGGGGAAGGCGGTGCAGCTGCGCGGGCGCTCGCCCGTATAGCCCGGGTACGGGCCGGGGAGCTCGGCAATCGAGCCCATGCCGACGCGATGGTGGTTGCGGCCCGTGAGCAGTGCCGCACGGGTCGGCGAGCACACGGCCGTGACGTGGAAGCGGTTGTAGGTGACACCCATCTCACCGACGCGTGTGAGGTTCGGCGTCGAAACCGCTCCGCCGAATGTGTCGGGCGCGCCGAAGCCGGCGTCGTCGATCAACACGAGCAGGACGTTCGGCGCGTTCTCCGGCGCCTTCGGGCCGGGAATGATCGACCAGTCACCGACCGACTTGTCGATCGTGCGCCCGAGCGTGCCGCCGAACGGACGATCGGGGATCGGCAGCACCGTGCGATCGGGCACGAACTTCTGCATCGCCTCGGCAAGACCGTCCTTGAGCGCCTTCATTCCCTTCGCATCCGACTGGACGATCGACTTCATCGGCGACCCCGGAAGCGCCTGCTCGACCGCGAGCCGCTGCCTGTCGTCGAAGACGGCGATGATTCCGGCCGAGCCGGGTGGGAGGTTCTCGCCGATCTTGTCGTGCAGGCCCGTCTCGACCCGGTGGTCGACGAACTTGCCCATGGCACCGCCCGCGACTGCACCCACTGCCGTCGCGGCAAGAAGCGGCGGGGCAGCGAGACCCACTGCGAGACCCACACCGCCGCCCCATCCCACGCCCTTACGGCCGAGATTGTCGCCGGTCTGCTGGACGTTGACCGTGCCGTCCTCGGCGTGCGTGATCAGGATCACGCCTTCCACCTCGACCTGCTTCGCCTTCACGAGCTCGACGAGCGCGTCGAAGTCCTCTGTTGCCTTCTCGATGCTCTGGTAGCCCGCAACCAGGACGTCTGTCTTGTGCTCGGCCATGGGGTGCCTCCTCGGGGTCAGCTATCTCTGGTTCGGCAGTGGAAATCGGGTGCTACGCGCTCGACGCCGTTCCGTTGAGCTGCGCCCGCCAGGCGGCGAGAACGTCGTGAACCGCAGCGGCACCGATGAGCTCCGTCTCGGGTACCTCGAGCTCCGACGGGTGCAGGATGAACGGGCGCGTTTGCGGGCCTCCGATGCCGCCGTGGAACGAGATCAGCTCCTCGAACGCGCAGCCCGTCTCGAGCGCCGGATCGTAGAAGCTGCCGATCATGAGGTCGGCGACATGGGTGAAACCGTCGGTGCGGAGGAGGTGCTGCGGTGCCGTCGGCGAGAAGGGTGCGAGTGGGTCCTCGCCCTCGATCCGCCCGTCGGCGAGGTAGTGGGTGCCGTTCGCACCGAGTGCGAGCGGCCCGTGCGCCGACGATCGGACGAGGAGCCACCCGACATGCGGATGGTTGCGCAGCGCCGGGATCAGGTCCGGGTGGCGCTCGTCTATCTCCTCGAGGGTCAGGCGGCGGCGTTCCTCCATCAGGTAGACGAGACCGAGGTTGCCGGAGCCCATCACCACGACGTCCTTGTCGGAGACGTCGTTCTTCTGCCTTCTTCTCCTTCTGCTTCGATCCGGTCGCCTCGCTGAACGCGTTCCCGACCATGGAGCTCTGCTCGTCACCGCCCGCAAGACCGCTGACGTTCCCGGTGGCGAGTGACCGCTCGACGAGCTCGTCGAGCCCGTAGCCGTTGCGCTGCTTGAACGTCGAGCCCTGCGTCTGCCCGTGGTCGGAGAGGACGACGATCACGTACGGTCGCGCGGCGTAGGGTCGGGCCCGCTCGATCCGGCCGAACTGCTGGTCGAGCTTGCGTAGCGCCTCGAGCGTGTCGGCGCGCTCGAGGCCCGAGTGGTGCGCCACCTCGTCGTAGCTCGAGAACGTGGCGTAGACGGCGGGCCGGCCCTTCATCATGTCCTGGAGAACGCCGTAGACGATCAGGTCGCGCACGAACACACACAGCGCCCCGCGCATCAGCGGGTAGTAGCCACCACGATGCCCGCGCGGGCGCACGTCGCGCCGCTTCGCCCGGCTCGAGGCCGAGATCTCGAGCGCGACCTCCCAGAACGTGAGCACGAGCACGCGCGTCGCGTTGAACCCGTTCGCGAGGAACGCGCGGTACCCGGGGTTCGCCTTCTTCTCCGCTTCCATCCGGCTGACGGTGAGGATCACGTGGTCGGCCTCGCCGGAGAGGAGGTTCCCGCGGCTCGCGCCACCGTCGCGCAGGAGCCCGTTGCCCGCGTGACGACGCTCGATCTCGGCGCAGTCGGGTGGCGCCGAGCAGGTCATCGTCGTCGCCGTCTCCTTCTCCACCCAGCGGAACGCGGGAATGTCCTCGTTCGAGCCGAGCAGGATCCCCGCCTGCGAGGCGCCGGTCTGCGAGGAGAGATCCGTCTCCCACTCCGTCAGGGTGTAGCCGCCCTCGACGAGCCAGCGGGCCATGTTCGGCGCGTTCCCGTCACGCATCGCCCGCTGCAACACCGGCAGCGCGAGGCCGTCGATCTCGAGGTAGATGATCCCCGGCGCGTCGGTCTGGATCCGTTCGCCCGAGTGCTTCGCGATCCGCTGGATCACGCGTAACGTGTACGCGTCGTCGTCGTTCGTCCCGAAGACGACGTCGAGCACCACGGCCACCGCCGAGGCGACGAAGGCTACTCCGAGAGCCGACCAGAACGAGTCGATCTGGAGGTCATCGTTCGTGATCCTGTCGGCTGCGAGGAGCATGAGGGCATCGACGATGAGGATCAGCAGGAGCCCGAGCACGAGCATGAACGGGAGCCGCAGGGCCGCGATGACGGGCGGCAGGATCGCGTTCAGGACGGCGATCACCGCCGCCGCGACGAGCGCCGTTCCGAACGCGTTCACGTCGGCGCCCGGGACGATCCAGACGGCGACGAGCAGCGCGAAGGCGCTCAGCACCCAGGAGACGAGTAGGCGAACGGGGCGGAACTTTGGTCGCAGCGGCCCCCAGACCGGCTGCTCTCCGTATGTCGTCGTTGTCATCATGCTCCCTTCACGCCGTGTCGGCAGAGTGTTAGCCGGCGAGCAGCCGCTGTCCCTCGTCCCGCTTCGGGAACCCGGAGAACACTAACGCAGTGCCGCCGAGGATCGCGCGATGATCCCGCCTGACGCTCTGGCCCTGGGGCGACGAGGTGATCGCGTCGCCCATCGCAACGGAGTGGCTTCCCCTCCGGTCGGTTGAACGATGCGTCGGGCGCCGTCAACCCGGCACCCGACGCATCGACACGTCTAGGGCTACTCGGCTGCTGCAGCCACGCCGACGGCGACCAGGTCGCTCGCGTGGATCCACTCGTCGGCGAGCGCGATGCCACCGGCATCGACGATCGCGTCGCGGAGCGGGATCGCCCAGAGGTGCTCGAGCAGGACGATTGCCGCGGCAGATCCGTTCGGGATCGCGTCTGCGACATACCAGGCGTCGTCCTCGGGGATCAGGTGGCCGTCGGCCATTGCCTCGGCGCCGAGCTCGGCGCCGGCCTCGATCGCATCCTCGTCGCCTTCGCCGTAACCGAATCCGATCAGCGCGCCGGCAATCGCGCCCATCTCGATCGACTCGTCCTCGGTGAGATCGCTGACCTGCAGAGCAGTGATGTTGCCCTCAGCGTCCTTGTTCACAACGAGCGCGTCGACGATCTTGACGAACTCGCTCTGGCGCAGCCGGTCGAGCTCGGCTGCGATCTTGCCGGTGAAGTTCGGCTCGGCGAATCCGAGCACGAGCATCTGTACGGGTCCCATTGCCATAGTCGTCGTCTCCTCCCTGCTCACGCGCCGGCGAGCAGCTTCTGCTTCTGCATGTCGAATTCGGCCTGCGTGAGGATGCCCTGATCGAGCAGCGACTTCAGGTTGGTGAGCTGGGCGACCATGTCGTCGCTGCCGGCGGTCGGCGCCGGGGCGGCGGCAGGCGGTGGGGCGTACTGCGGCGGCGGCGGTGCGTACTGCGGCTGAGCCTGCTGCGCCTGGAGGTCGGCGATCTCGTCGTTCTGTGCCTGCTCCTGGGCCGCGTTCTGCGCCCCTTTCTTACCGGCGTGGTACGCAACCCCGCCAACGACGGCCGCGCGTGCGAGTGGCCTTCTTCTCATACCCATGTTGGTCTCTCCTTCCGTGTCGTACGTCGGTCACGGCTGCGCCGTAACCCGCCGCTAGCCTATTCGATCCGGCGAGATCCGGAGCGCAGTTGCACGTTGCGCAAATGTGAAGGGGCATCAGCCGGCGAGGCGCACCGGAACGGGCTGCGCGCTCCGTAGGATGGGCCTCATCGACGCAGCGATCCCGTATCCCGAGCCCCTGCTCACCGGCGAGTCGTTCGTGCTGCGGCCGTTCCGGGAGAGCGACTTCGAAGCTGCGCTCGAGCTCGAGCAGGATGCGGCGGCGGCCCGCTGGGTACCGGCGCTGCCCGCCATCGACGGTGCGGGGGTGGTCGAGTTCTACGAGGCGTGTCGCCAGGATGGTGGCCTGCTCCATCTCGTGATCGCCGATCCCGGAAGCGACACGTATCTCGGCGAGGCGATGGTGGCGCTGGGAGAGCACCGGGTCGCTGAGGTCGGCTGCTGTCTCGTCCCGGCCGCACGTGGGGGCGGGATCGCGACCGAGATGCTTCGCCTGCTCACCGACTGGGCGTTCGCGACGCTCGACCTCGGCCGCGTACAGGTGTTCGTCGCGCCGGAGAACGTCCCGGCGCTGCGGCTGGCGGAGCGCGCAGGCTTCGAGCGCGAGGGCGTGCTGCGATCGTACTGGGAGATCGATGGGAAGCGGCTCGACGTCGTCGTGCTGGCACGGCTACCGGCCGACGAGTCCTAGCCGACGCCGCCGACGTCAGTTGTTCTCGAGGTACTTCTTGAGACCGAGGTACGGCAGGATGAACGCGGCCAGGAGCGATGCCGCCCAGACGATCACTGCGGCGGCAATCCAGGTGCCGATCCCGTCGATCGAGAACCCGTCGGAGATGAGGCTCGTGATGATCAGCGAGACGAGCGTCGCGATCAACGCCACACCGCCGAGTGCCGACGATCCACCACGACGCAGCATGCTGGCGAGGAACGGCAGCATCAGCGCGAGCACGACGGTGAAGATCACGACGGCGATGATGAACGCCGTCACGTCGATGTCGAAGCCGCTCAGCACGAGCGACGCCACGATCAGGCCGACCGCGTTGGCGAGGAGCAGGACTGCTGTCCGGACAAGCAGGCGAATCATGGCGCGAGAATACACACAACCCGGATCGCTGTCGGCCGAGCGCGGGCGCACCTCGCCCGCGGGCGCTCACCTTCTCGCAACAACCCGGTGGGGAAGCGGCAACATCCTGGCAGTCGCGGATCTGTTAGGTTCGGCTCGGTCGGCCACCCGGGCGGTTGCCGACGAACCAGGTGGCCTCGCCTACGTGGAGACGCGCAGATCACGGCACCTGCCCAAGGGAGGCGCGGAGCGAGCACTGGATTGTCGAGCAGGCCGTCATCTGATGCCCCGGCACCAGCGCCTCTGACGGCTCGCTCGCACCTGAACACGAGCGGAAGGAGCAGGTACGTGGCGGAATCGGAACGGCCGAACATCGTCGTCTTCTGGGGCGACGACATCGGCATCTCCAACCTGAGCTGCTACAGCGACGGGATCATGGGGTACCGGACCCCGAACATCGACCGGCTGGCCGACGAGGGCGTCCGCTTCACCGACTCGTACGGAGAGCAGAGCTGCACCGCCGGTCGGTCGGCCTTCATCACCGGTCAGAGCGTCTACCGCACCGGCCTGAGCAAGGTCGGGATGCCGAACTCGCCGATCGGCATCTCGGGCGACGACCCCACGATCGCAGAGCTGCTCAAGCCCCTCGGGTACGCGACCGGGCAGTTCGGCAAGAACCACTTCGGCGACCTCGACGAGCACCTGCCGACGAACCACGGCTTCGACGAGTTCTTCGGCAACCTCTATCACCTGAACGCCGACGAGGAGCCGGAGCTGCCGGACTACCCGAACCCGACGGACTTCCCGAACTTCCGCGAGCGGTACGGCCCACGCGGCGTCCTCAAGTGCCGGGTCACGAAGAGCGGCAAGCACACGATCGAGGACACCGGTCCGCTGACGAAGAAGCGGATGGAGACGATCGACGACGAGATCATCGACGGGGCGCTCGACTTCATCAAGCGGAAGCACAACTCCCGGAAGCCGTTCTTCATCTGGATCAACACCACGCACATGCACTTCCGCACGCACACGAAGAAGCGGAGCCTTGGACAGGCGGGGCGGTGGCAGTCGCCCTACCACGACACGATGATCGACCACGACAAGTGCGTCGGGAAGGTGCTCGACCAGCTCGACCAGCTCGGGATCGCCGAGGACACGATCGTCATGTACTCGACGGACAACGGGCCGCATGCGAACTCGTGGCCCGACGCGGCGACGACCCCGTTCCGCAGCGAGAAGAACACGAACTGGGAAGGTGCGTTCCGGGTGCCGGCGATCGTCCGCTGGCCGCGGCAAGATCCCGGCCGGCACCGTCTCGAACGAGATCGTCAGCCACCTCGACTGGCTGCCGACCCTCGTCTCGGCTGCAGGCGACCCGGACGTGAAGCAGAAGCTGCTCGATGGGCACGAGGTGGGCGACAAGACGTTCCGCGTCCATCTCGACGGCTACGACCTCGTCCCGTATCTCACGGGAGAGGTCGAGAAGAGCCCGCGCCAGGAGTTCTTCTACTTCTCCGACGACGGCGACCTCGTGGCGCTGCGCTACGACAACTGGAAGCTGGTGTTCATGGAGCAGCGGTGCGTCGGCACGCTCCAGGTGTGGGCAGAGCCGTTCGTCGCGTTGCGCGTGCCCAAGATCTTCAACCTCCGCACCGACCCGTTCGAGCGGGCCGACATCACGTCCA
This sequence comes from uncultured Thermoleophilia bacterium, assembly GCA_963792455.1. Classification (GTDB taxonomy): domain Bacteria; phylum Actinomycetota; class Thermoleophilia; order Gaiellales; family Gaiellaceae; genus Gaiella. Next base: position 442,815 of record CAWBWA010000008.1, on the reverse strand, counting down.
ACACCTACTGGGACTGGATGATCGACCGGGCGTTCATGCTCTACCCGATGGCCGACATCGTCGGAGGCTTCCTGAGCACGTTCCTCGAGTACCCGCCACGGATGAAGCCGGCGAGCTTCACGGTCGACCAGGTGAAGGCGCGGATCGAAGCGGCGATCTCGGCAGGCCACTGACGAGTGGCCGAGCTCCCCTCGTGGAACGACGGCCCGGTGAAGACCGCGGTTCTCGAGTTCCTGGAACGAGTGACCACGGGCGGTGCGGCGGATCTCGTCCCGCCGGCCGCCCGGGTCGCCGTTCTCGACAACGACGGCACGCTCTGGTGCGAGCGGCCGACCTACGTCCAGGCGTGTTTCCTCCTCGATCGGCTTGGGGAGCAGGCCGCCGCCGATCCCGACCTTGCCGCCGACCCCGTCGTCGAGGCGCTGCTCGCCGGTGACCTCGAACGGGCGGCGGGCCGGCGGGCAGGACGCGCTGGCCGAAGTGCTGCTCCGCACGCACGCGGGCCTGACGACGGACGAGTTCGTCGCCTCCGCCGCTCGCTGGTTCGAGGCAGCCCGTCATCCGCGCTTCGGCGTCCCCTACACGGCGCTGACCTACCGGCCGATGCTCGAGCTGATCGACCTGCTCCGGCTGCACGAGTTCCGCGTGTTCGTCGTGACCGGTGGGGGCGTCGAGTTCGTGCGCGCAGTCTCGGAGGAGCTCTACGACGTCGCTTCGGACGACGTGGTCGGAAGCGCGGTCGAGCTGTCGCTCGAGCGCCGTGAGGGCCGCGTCGAGCTCGTCCGGCAGCCGCGACTGCTCGGCTCGCCCAACGAGGGCGAGCCGAAGGTGCTCGCGATCCAGCAGCACATCGGACGGAGGCCGATCCTCGCGGCCGGGAACTCGGCGGGCGACCGCGAGATGCTCGAGTACGTCACAACCGGCGCGCTGCCGTCGCTCGGGATCGTCCTCGACCATGACGACGCCGTGCGCGAGTACGCGTACGAGAGCCTCTCCGCGACCGACCCGCACGCCGAGCCGATCCTGTCCTCGGCAGCCCGATTCGGGTGGACGGTCGTCAGCATGCAGCGTGACTGGGCGACCGTCTTCGGCGACGGGCTGGATCCGTGAGCGGAGCCGAGCTCGTCTCGATCGCCGGGGGCGAGTTCCGGATGGGCTCCGACGGGCACTACCCGGAGGAGGCTCCGGCGCACCGGGTCCGGGTCGATGCGTTCGCGATCGATCGTTTCCCGGTGACGAACCGCCGGTTTGCCGGCTTCATCGAGGAGACGGGGTACGTGACGGTGGCCGAGCGCCCTCTCGACCCGGCCGATTTCCCGGGCGCGCCGGCCGAGAACCTGCAGCCGGGCTCGCTCGTCTTCACGATGACGCCCGGGCCTGTCGATCTGCGCCATCTGAACCAGTGGTGGACGTGGACGCCGGGCGCCTCGTGGCGGCAGCCCGAGGGACCGCGGTCGACGCTCGAGGGCCGCGACGACCACCCGGTCGTCCACGTCGCCTACGAGGATGCCGAGGCGTACGCCGCCTGGGCCGGCCTCGAGCTTCCCACCGAGGCCGAGTGGGAGCTCGCGGCGCGGGGAGGGCTGGAGGGAGCGACGTTCGTGTGGGGCGACGAGCCCGAGTCACCCGGCGAGCGCCTCGCGAACTACTGGCACGGCGACTTCCCCTGGTGTGCCGACCCGGGCTACGGATCAACCACGCCGGTCGGCTCCTACCCGGCGAACGGGTACGGCCTGTTCGACATGGCGGGCAACGTCTGGGAGTGGACGAGCGACTGGTACTCCGTCAGCAGCACGCCGAGGACGCGAGCAAGCCGTGCTGCGTGCCGACGAACCCGCGCGGCGGAAGCGAGGAGGCGAGCCTCGACCCGGCCCAGCCGCAGTTCCGGATCCCGCGCAAGGTGATCAAGGGCGGCTCGTTCCTCTGTGCCGACAGCTACTGCATGCGCTACCGGCCGGCCGCGCGGCGTCCGCAGATGGTGGACACCGGCATGAGCCACATCGGCTTCCGCTGCGTCAGGCGCTGAGACCGGCGCGACAGCTTGAGGAGGTCTATGTCACTTGCGCCCGAGTCGTCACCGCGTGCAACGCTCCCGAAGACGCGCACGTTGCGCCGTCGACTACGTGGCGTAGCGCGCTTGCGCGGCCTTCGACGAGTACGTCGCGAGGTCGGCGAAGAGACCGAGCGCGACGAGCAGCCAGCCCAGAAGCCCGAGACGCCGTACACGGGGCCCCAGGCGAGGACGTAGGCGATCGTCGTCCACGGCAGGATGAGCAGCCCGAGCAGCGGCCAGAAGAAGCTCGAGAACGCCGCGTCGACCTTGTCGCCGAAGATCCACCACATCAGGAGCGCGAAGCGCGGGCCGATGAAGCCGGCGGAGAGGGCGAGGCAGCACATGGGCGAGAGGCTACCGCGTCCGCGTGCTCCCGGCAACCGTGGCTTCGAGTCCCTTTGGGCAGGAGAGACAACTGCCAGTGCGAAATCGATCTCGATGCCCCGCGAGACACGCCTCGAACGCCGCCTCGACCGGCTCATCGCGCGGGCGCAGAATCCCCGCACGGCCGCCATGGTGATTGCCAGCGTGTCGACGATGATGACGGTCGGCGCCGGCCTGATGATGACCGTGGTCGACCGCGACAGCTTCCCGACCGTTGGCTCCGGCATCTGGTGGGCAGTCCAGACGGTGACGACGGTCGGCTATGGCGACCACGTGCCGACGAACGCGGTCGGGCGGAGCCTCGCCGCGCTCGTGATGCTGGTCGGCATCGGGTTCCTGACGGTGATCACGGCGTCGATCACCGGCTCGTTCGTGGAGCGCTCACGCCGTGACCGTGAGGAAGCGGGCGAGGGCGCCGCCACGACGAGCGAACTGCGCGAGATCGCAGAGCGCCTCGACCGCATCGAGGCGGTACTGCGCGAGCGCTCGTAGAGAGCCCGGCGCCCGGCTGAAGCCGGGCACCCCCACCCCGCCCTTCTCGCTTTCTTCTTCTTCTACGCGACGATGCGGTAGACCTGGAAGACCTCGGCCAGCTCGCGGTTGACGTTCGTGCCGTGCACCTTCGCGAGGTTCCAGATGTACTCGGCGTTCGCGTAGCGGCGATGCTGCTGCGAGGCGTACTTCTCGACCGCGGCGATCTTGCGCTCCAGGTGACGCTGCTCGAGGGCGATGTAGGCGCCGTAGGAGAAGTCGAAGTTGTTCCACGGGATCTCGTAGCCGAGGATCGTGGTGCGCTTGAACGCCCGCAGGCCCTCCTGCGCGATCGTCTGATGGTCCTGGTGGACGTCGTGGTGGGACGGCTGGAAGACGACGTCCGGCCGCCACTCCTCCCAGAGGGCGACGAGCAGCTCGAGGATGTCCTGGCGGCGCTCGGGAAACGTGCGCACGTCGAAGTCGTGCACCGTCAGGTGCGACTCCGGGATCCCGAGCTCGGCTGTCGCCTCGCGCACCTCGCGCGCCAGAGTGTCCGGCGGGAAGCCTTCCGGGAGCGAGCGGGTCGCGATCGAGAACGCCACGTAGCGCACCTCGCACCCCGCCTCGACCAGGCGCGCCGTCGTGCCGCCACAGCCGAACTCGCCGTCGTCGGTGTGCGGGGCGAGGACGAGCGCGCGTCGACAGTCTCCGATCATCAGAGATGCATATCACGCTCGGCGGCGCAACCGTAGCGACCGGCGCCGTGCCAGAGCGTGCGACAGGCGTCTGAGTCACACGCGGCGGCGCGGCCCGGGGAACATCGCGTTACTGTTCGCGCACCCATGGCTCACCTCGCGGCTGTCCTCGGTGCGATCGGCGCGCCGCTCGTCCTCGTCCCGAGCCGCAGGTCGGTCATCCTCGCCGGGCTGGCCCTGATCGCGCTAGCGGAAGGGGTGCTCGCCGTGTCCGGCCCGGGCGCCCTCTCCCCCGCCCGGGCCGCCCTCGGCATCGTCGGCCTGGCAGGTCTCGTCGCCTTCACGGTCGGCTTCGTCCGCAGGCCGGAGCTCGTCCCGCTCGTGATCCTGATCGCGGCGCCGTTCCGGATGCCGCTCGACTTCGGCGCGAGCCATCGTTTCTACGTCGGCCTCCCCGAGAACGGGCAGATCGGACGCCTGCTGCCCCTCTACGGTGTCGTCGCGGCAGCGGCACTCGCACTGGCGTGGAGGCTCGTGCGGGAGCGCGCCCAGGACCCGCCACCACCGCTACCACGCGAGATCGCCGTCCCGCTCGGCGCGCTCGTCTCGTTCGCCGCACTCTCCGTCCTCTGGTCCTCTGCCGACGTTGCAGCGCAGAACCTGCTGCAGTACTTCCTGCTCCCGTTCGCCCTGCTCGTCGCGGTCGTCGCCCGGTCGCCGTTCCCGGCCTGGATGCCTCGTGCGATGGGGATCGCGGCGGTCGCGATAGCGGCGCTCTTCGCCGCCGTGGGCCTCGTGGAGCAAGCCACGCACCGGGTCATCTTCTACTCGCCGGCCGTGGAGGTGGGCAATGCGTACTCGAGCTTCTTCCGGGTGACCTCGCTGTTCCGCGACCCGAGCCTCTACGGCCGTCACCTCGTGCTCGGGATCGCGATCGTGCTGACGGCCGTGTGGTACCGGAAGATCGGGTTGCTCCTCGCAACCGGCGTGATCGCATTCCTGTTCGCCGGACTCTTCTACTCGTACTCCCAGTCGAGCCTCGTCGCGCTCTTCGGCGTGGCCGTGTTCATCGTCGTGGTGGCAGGCGACCGCACGGTGCGGCTCGTGGCGGCGATCACCGCCGTGCTCGTGCTCGCGGGGGGTGGGGCGTTCGTGGCCGACAAGGTCGCGGGGGCTTCGACCCAACGCGTCACGAGCGACCGCTCACGCCGCATCGACCTGACCACGAAGGTCTTCGCGCAGCACCCGCTCGTCGGCGTCGGCCTCGGCTCGCAGCCACGGGCGAGCCAGGCGGTTTCGAAGAACGGCGGCCCGCCCAGCCTGTTCTACTCCCATACGACGCCGCTCACGGTCGCCGCCGAGCTCGGGATCGTCGGGCTGGTCTTCTACATCGCGTTGCTCGCGGGGGCCGCGAAGGCACTCCTGCGCGTTTTCCGGCTCGAGGCGGCGTTCGGCCTCGCCCTGGCCGCCGTCTTCGCTGCGCTCTTCCTTCACTCGCTGTCGTACGCCGGCTTCTTCGAGGATCCGCTCACGTGGCTCGTGCTCGGGGTGACCTCGAGCTTCCTCGCGGCGCGGGCGCCCCGCGCCGGGGCGCCGGCGTGAGCAACGGCCGGATCGACCGCCGCTCGGCCTTCGCCGTGCTCGGCGTGCTCGGGCTGCTCGCCACGGTCAGCGTGCCTCTGCTCGGATCGGATCCGTGGCCCTTCCGCACTCCGCCCGTCTCGGCCCACGGCCTGCTCGGGCCCCTCGTGCGCGCCGCGGACGGGCAGTGGGACCTGGGCGTCGTGCGGACGCCCGCCGTCCTCGCCGGCCTGCTCGTCGCCGCCATCGCGATCGCGGGGTGGCGGGCCGACTCGTGGCGCCCGGGACTGCTCGTGGCCGCGTGCACGGCAGTCATCGTCCTCGTCGCCGTTCCCGCCACGCTGCTTCAGGTCGGCTTGCGAGACGGCTCGGCACCGTGGTTCCACGTCAACGACTCCACGTACCAGATCGAGCTGGCGGGAGAGCTCGTACGCCACGGACAGACGCCGTACGGCCATGACTACGAGGGCTCCGGGCTCGAGCGCTTCTACAGCCTGGACGGGAGCGCCCCTCCGTCGGCGGAGCGCCCGCAGGTGGCGTTGACGCACTTCGCCTACTTCCCCGGCACCGCGCTCACCGCGGCCGCCTGGAGCTTCGTCCCCTCTCCGTTCGACGACTACCGCGTGCTCGTCTTGCTCGCCACGATCGGCTGTTTCTTCGCGGTGCTCTTGTTCGACGCCCCGCTGCCGTGGCGCCTGGTCGTCGGAGCCACGATCGCCGCCAGCCCCTTCCTCGTGCGAGGAGCCTGGTTCGGCACCGCGGACGCCACCTCGATCTTCGCCCTGCTCCTCGCCTTCGCGCTCCTGACGCGCTCCCGGTTCGTCTGGGCCGCGGTTGCGCTCGCCGCAGCGATCCTGCTGAAGCAGTTCGCCCTCGTCGCGCTGCCGTTCTTCGTCCTCATGCTCCTCGCCCGGGGGTTGCCTCGGACGACGCTCCTCCGCGCTGCGGCGGCGTTCTCCGGTGTGCTCCTCGCCGGCTTCCTGCCGTTCCTGATCGCCGATCCTGGCGCCCTCTGGCGCGACACGATCAGCTACGGGACCGGTACCTACCGGATCCTCGGCTACGGCCTCTCGGCCCTGCTGCTGAACGCCGGCGTGCTCGACGACCGCTACGGCGCCTATCCGTTCGGGCTGCTCGCGGTTCTCATCTGGCTCCCGGTGACCGCCTGGCTCGTATGGGCTGTCCGGCGGTCGGGCCGGGACTGGGAGGCGGCCGCGGGCTTTGCGATCTCCGTCTTCGTCCTCGTCTTCATCGCCCGGGTCTTCCAGACGTCGTATCTCGTCTGGCCGCTGACGGGTGTTGCGGTCGCCTTCCTGCTCGCTCAGGGCGAGGGTCGACGCTCCTCCAGCGCGAACACCCGGGCCGCACCGGTGAGGTAGACCCGCTCCCGGTCTGCAACGATCGGCGAGTACTGCCCTTCCGGGAAGCTCCACACGAGCTTGCCCGTGCGCGCGTCGAGCGCGTAGGTGCCGTTGGGCCCGCTCTTCGCGTAGCGGGAGCCTTTCTGACCGCAGTACTTGCACGTGGACAGGTAGACGAGGCCCGCCATCACCGTGGGAGCGCCGTGCACCGACGCGGGCATCTCCCTCGACCACAGCGTCTCACCCGTGGCGGCGTCGAGGGCGAGGAACTTGCCGTCGTAGGTGCCGACGTAGACCTTCCGCTCCCAGACCGCAGGCGCGGTGTAGACGTACGTCCCGACCGGGCTCGCCCAGAGGAGGTTGCCGGAGCCCGCACCGAACGCATACACGGTACCGTCCGTGTTGGAGGCGAAGACGCGCCCGTAGGCGACCGTTGGCGTCGCGTAGAAGTACTCCCGCCCGGAGCGCAGGCGGGAGAACGACCGTGCCTTCCAGCGAATCGCGCCCGTCTGCGCATCCAGCGCCGTCACCGTGCCGCTGTTGTCGCCGAAGTAGACGGTGCCGTCGGCGTAGGCTCCGGACGCGTTGACCTCTTCGTCGAGCCGTACGGACCAGAGGACCTTTCCCGTCCCGAGCCCGAGCGCGTAGATTCTCCTGTCCCAGGAACCGACGTACACCCGCCCGCCGACGACGAGCGGCGAGGTCTCCGACGGAATGGGCGCCTTCCACACCGTCCTGCCGTCCGACTGCCGCATCGCAATCACGAGGCCCGGCACGCCGCGCGGCCCCTTCGTGCACGGCTGGGGGATGAACGTCGCGATCACGAGCCCTCGGGCGAGTGCCGGAGAGGAGGCGGAGCAGTAGTCGAACTTCCGCCGCCAACGCCACTCGCCCGTCTTCGCGTCGACCGCGTAGAACACGCCTCTGAGCTGGCTCACGAACACCTTGCCGTACCCCACGGCGGGGGGGAACTCGACCAGCCAGCGGGCACGCAGCAGCCATAGCTGACGGTACGGAGGTCTGTGCTTGAAGGGCGAGAGGTGCGTGCGCTGGTTGTCGTAGCCGAACGTCGGCCACGGCACCTCGTCGACGACCTTCTCTGGACGCGGCTTCGCCTGGGGCTTCTCGCGCGGCACGAACTCGACGGTCGAGGATCCGCGCACCTCCTTCGCCGTCGACTGCTCCTGGTACCACCAGCCGCCCGCGATCGCTGCCGCGGCGAGCACGACCGAAGCCGAGACCAGCGCGATGACCCAGCGTCGCCGGGTCACTTCTCCGTCACCACCACGCGCTTACCGGCCCCGTGGCCGGCGGCCGAGACGACGAGCAGGTAGCGCCCCGCCGCGTTCGGGACCCGGACGCGAAACACCGGCGGGCGGGCGGTACCGCTGCGCTGACCGAGCCGCCAGGAGACGCGGCGTGCATCGGTGGACACTCTGACCCTGACCGTGCCGCCGGCCCTCGCGCGGAGCGGCGCGGGAGCGAGCTCGACGTAGCGGACGGTCGCTTGGCCGGCGTCCACGGGCAGCGAGCGGTTTCCGGCCGGATCGACGGCGACCACCGTGAGCTCGTAGCGCCCGGGCGGGACCGAGACGCCGTCGACCTTCCCGTACCACCGCAGCTCGCCGGTGGGCTTCAGGCTCGAGCCCACGACACGCCTGACGCCGTCGACGTAGAGCGCCCCGCGGGCCAACTCGTCCACCCGGTAGCGCAGGCCGATGCGGTCCGACCGCCGGTCCCCGTCCGGCGAGAAGACGCGAGGTCGGACAGACACGACCTTCACACCGGGCCGATTCGTGTCGACGCGGATCAGGTTCGGCAGCGTGAACGTCTTCTCGATCAGGTCGAGGCGCACACGAGCACGATAGAAGCTATCGGGGACGACCCGTCCGGCGTCGTCGCGTCCGTTCCAGAGGACGGCCACGCGCCCACGGGCCGGCTTCTCGAACACGAGGCGCCTCACGTCGCGGCCGGACCCGTCGATCACGGAGACGCTCACGACGTCCGGCTTCGCAAGCCGAAAGGCGATGCGCGCCTTGCTCGTCGCGCACTTGCACACGGGGGAGAACAGTTTCGTGACGCGGGTCTGACGGATCGGGCTCGTCTCGAGCTTGAGAGACTCGGTGTGCAGGAACGCAACCCCTGTTGCCACGAGCAGAGCCGCGACGAGGGCGGCTGGGGCATATCTGGTCACGGCCCGTCGATTGTAGGGTTGGTGAGACCCCTCACGGGGGCTCCACCCGCGTCGCCTTCAGTCCTCGGCGAGGCCCCAGTCGAGCACGACGCGCCAGCCGTCGGGGTCCGGGATCGTGATGCTGCGGCCGTCCCAGTAGGGGTTCTCCGGCTCGACGTCGGAGTAGCCCATGTCGGCGAGCCGTCCGGAGACGATCTCGGCCGCCTGCTCGGACTCGAGGTAGAGGACGAGGAGGTTGTCGACGCTCGGCGCCGGGCACGGGCTGCCGTCGGCGTGGGCAGTGAACTCGAGGTGGTAGTCGCTGGCGGGCAGGCCGAGCAGCACCCCGTCGTAGCCCGAGTGCGCCTCGAACCGGCCGAGCTCCTGGAGGCCGAGCCCGTCCCGGTAGAACGAGACCACCTCGTCGAGCCGGTCGGTCGGCCTGGCGATACGCACGCGGATCACCGGGAGGCCCGACGGCCAGCCCATCACGTCTCGATCTCGGCCACGGGCGGCGCGCCACGGCTACCGAGCCAGCGGGCGAGGGCGACCATGGCCGCGACGGCACCGATCAGCGCGCCCACGAGCACGATCGCGTTCGCACCCGGTGGCTCGACGAGCTTGACGCCGGCGAGCGCGAGGGTCGCGGCGAGCATGATCCGGAGCGAGCGGTCGGGCAGCTTCACCGTGAACCTGCCGCCGATGAGGACGCCCGGGATCGAGCCGATCAGCAGCCACCCCGTCGCCCTGAGGTCGACGCTGCCCGCGACCAGATGCCCCGCGCCCGCCGCCGCGAGCAGGATCGCGGCGTGGAAGATGTCCGTGCCGACGATCTTGGCCGCGGTGAGCGGGAACGCGATCAGCATCACGAGCCCGAAGACCGTGCCGCTCCCCACCGAGGTCAGCCCGACGACGAAGCCCCCGACGATCCCCGTCACGACGGCGATCACCCGGTCGCGCGGGCCGAGGATGAAGGGGCGGTCGTCGGAGTCCGTGTGGAGGTAGGCCTTGACGAGGAACCCGAGCCCGCAGAACACGAGCGCGATCCCGAGGATGACCTTGGCGGTGTGCTCGTAGCCGGCCCCGTAACGCTTCGTCAGCCACCACGCGACCGCGACGCCGATGATCGAGAACGGGACCGACCCGAGCAGCATCCAGGCGGTCAGCCGTGCGTGCACGTGGCCGAGCCGGCGGTGCTGAACCGCCCCGAAGGACTTGAAGATCGCCCCGTGCACGATGTCCGTACCGATCGCGACCGACGGCTTGAACCCGAACACGAGGACGAGCAGCGGTGTCATCAGCGAGCCACCGCCCATGCCGGTCATCCCGACGAGCAGACCGATCAGGAGACCGGCGAGTGAGAGCTTCCAGTCCATTACGGACTAGACCACTTGCCCCGGGGCCGCGAGGAGGATCTCCTTCAGGGTGTCGCCACGGAGGCCGAGCCGCAGCGTCTCGAGCGGGATCACCTCGTCGGGCGGGATGTTGCCGAGGTTCACGTTCGGGCCGAAGTGCTTCACGAACCAGGCCTGCGAGGACTTCGTCGGCGCCTCGAAGATGAGGTCGTCGAGCGCGACCCCGTGGGCGATCTCGTCGATCAGGCCCGTGCGCATGTCGCCGTCCTTGCGGAAGATGCCGGCCGTGCCACCTTCGCGCGCCTCCGTGATCACCTTCCAGGAGCCGGCCTCGAGCTCCTCCTTGATCCACTCCACCCACTGGTAGGGGGCGTAGACGACCTCGGAGTCCTTCGAACCGACCTCCGAGAGCACGGTGAAGTCCCGGGCGAAGTCGCGGATCAGCTCCAGCTTCTCGTCGCGCGGGATGTCGATCGTGCCGTCCGAGATCTCGACGTGCGCGAAGCGGTGCTCGGTCAGCCACGTCTTGAACTCGTCGAGCTTGCCCTTTGCGTAGACCGCCTCGAACAGCGTGCCGCCGCAGACGACCGGCGTCTGGAAGCTGCCGGTAGAGCGCGATCTTCTTCTCGAGGTTGTTCGTGACGTAGCTCGTGCCCCAGCCGAGCTTGACGATGTCGACGAAGTCGCCCGCCGTGTCGAACATCCCCTCGATGTCGCGGATGTTGAGGCCCTTGTCCATCACGTGGGTGAGCCCGTTCTGCCGGGGCTTGCCCGGGCGGGAGGGAACGCCCAGCCAACCGTCGTCTAAAGCCGGGCATAGAGCTCCTTCAGCTTGTCGTGGGCACGGGCCTGGACGTCGTGGTAGAGCGAGTTGCCGTGGGCGTCGATGCCGACGATCAGCGGCCCGAAGTCCTTGACGCGGAACTTCCACAGGCACTCGGGCATCAGCTCCTCCCACAGCACCTCCTCGATCTCCTCGATCTGCGTCGTCTCGAGCGCCGCGGCGCCGCCGACGATCGCGAAGTAGACCATCCCGAGGCGCTGCATCGGCTCGATCGCGACGTCGGGGAAGCCCCCCTTGCCGCAGATCGCGCGGACGCCGTACTGCTCGCCGAGCCCCTCGGTGAAGCGCACCATGCGCGCGCTCGTCGTCGTGCCGATGCAGATCTTCTCGTACGTGCCTCTGCCCTCGGAATCGGTGGCAACCTTGCGCACGTTCGGCGCCGTGTGGAGCAGGAACGCGCCGCCGAGGTCCATCGGCGGCTCGACGCCCTGGTCGAAGATCCGGATCTGGGTGCGGTCGCGGATGCCGATGATGTGGCCCTGCACCGTGACCTCGTCGCCGGCGCGGAGCTTCAGGATCTCGGCCGGATCCGTGATCGGGAACGTGACCTCGTGGTGGGCCATCAGCTCGGCTCCTCGATCACGGGCGAAAGCGACTTTGTGGCTCTGAGCCACAAAGTCCGGCGCGTCCGGTAGGTGCGGCTGGTCGTCTGATCGGCCATCTCAGAACTCCCTGTCGAAGTCGATGGTGCCGTCGGCGGCGATGTGCGCCGAGGCGCGGCGGGCGGCCCAGCACTGGTAGTTGACCGCGACGGGGTTCAGGGTCATGTGCGTGTCGGCGTGCTCGATGTGGCACTGCAGCACGGTGACGTCGCCGCCGAGCCCCATCGGGCCGATACCCGTCTCGTTGAGCAGGCCGTAGAGCTCGTCCTCGAGCTGCGCCACGAGCGGATCCGGGTTGCGGGTGCCGACCGGGCGTGCGATCGCCTCCTTGGCGAGGTACATCGCGTAGTCGGCGGAGCCGCCGATCCCGACTCCGACGATGCCGGGCGGGCACGGCTTGCCACCGGCGTCGACGATCGACTCGAGCACGAACTTCTTGATCCCGACGACACCGTCGGCGGGAACGCACATCTTGAGGAAGCTCATGTTCTCGGAGCCCGACCCCTTGGGCACGCACTTGACGTCGAGGCCGTCCCAGTCGGGGATGAAGTCCCAGTGCACGATCGGCAGCCGGTAGCCGATGTTCGGGCCGGTGTTCTCGCGCGTGAGCACGTGCACCGCGTTCGAGCGCAGCGGGTGCTCGACCGTCGCGCGCGCCGTCCCCGCCTTCAGGGCTGCGTAGATGCGGGTCGGGTGGAGCGGGAAGTGCTCGCCGACGCGGCAGGTGTAGACGGCGATCCCGGTGTCCTGGCAGACGAGGTTCTTCTGCTCGTCGGCGATCGAGACGTTGCGATGGATCGTCTCGAGGATCCGGATCCCGGTCTTCGACGTCTCGCGGTCGCGCGCGGCCGCGAGTGCGTCACGGAGGTCCTGCGGGATGTCCTTCAGCGCCCAGACGTACAGGTGAGCAGCGGCATCCTCGACGGCCCCCTCGAGGTCGGTGGTGGTGATCGTGCTCATACGCTCGCTTTCTCCGAGGCTGCCCGACCCGCGCGGCGTCCGAAGACGACGCACTCGAGCAGCGAGTTGCCCATCATGCGGTTGCGCCCGTGGGTGCCGCCTGCGATCTCACCGCAGGCGTAGAGGCCCTCGAGCGTGGTCTCGGCGCTGCTCGTCGATCACGAGGCCGCCGTTCTGGTAGTGGAGGACGGGATACGTGAGGAGCGGCTCCGTGAGCGGGTCGATGCCGGCGCCGCGGTAGCGCCGCAGCATGTACGGCAGCGAGACGTCGGCGTCGGCCTCGGGGATCCGGGTCGTGTCGAGGTAGACCGCCGGGCGGCCGTCCTCGGTCTCGACGCCGCGCCCTGCGGCGACCTCGTCGAAGATCGCCTGCGAGACGACGTCGCGCGGCCCGAGCGAGTCGGTGAACTCCTCGCCGTTCGCGTTCAGGAGCACGGCGCCGTAGGCGCGGGTCGTCTCGGGAATCGAGTAGCCCTGCATCGTCACGGGCCAGGCGCCGCCGTTCGGGTGGTACTGGAGCGCGTCGAGGTCGCGCGCCTCTGCGCCGAGGTCGAGCGCGATCGTCGTCACCTCGCCGGTGGCGTTCGGGTGGTTCGTGGAGAGCTCGTGGCGCCGCTCGGCCTCCGCGAAGCAGCGTCCGCCTGCGGCCAGCACGACGGTGCCGGCGTCGATCACGACCGGGCCGCCGTCCTTGACGTCGAAGGAGGCGCGCCACCCCGCGGCGGTCGGCTCGAGCGCGGCGAGCGCGTGGTCCGAGAAGGTCGTGGCGGTGCCGCGCCTCGTGGGCCTCGCGCAGCGCCTTCGTGATCGCGTGCCCGGTGCGGTCGCCGACCTGGAGCAGCCTCTGCCGGGAGGCGCCGCCGCAGCGCGCGAGGCGATAGCCGCCGTTCTCCCGCGTGAAGGCGCAGCCGAGCTCCTCCAGCCAGTGGATCGCCGACTGCGCGTCACCCGTCAGGACCTCGACGAGCCGCGGGTCGGCCGTCTCGTGCGAGGAGCGGATCACGTCCTCGGCGTGGAGCTGCGGCGAGTCGTCGGCGCCGAAGGCTGCCTGGATCCCGCCCTGCGCCTTGGACGAGTTGTTCGCCTGGATCGAGCCCTTGGTCGCGAGTGCGACCCGGGCGCCTGCCCGCTCGGCGGCGACTGCGGCGGCGAGACCCGAGGCTCCGCTGCCGATCACGAGCACGTCGAATCGCGCCGGGGGCTGCATGCGTGCAAGCGTACCACCATTCGTTATTCGTTGCATTACAGTCCCTTATCTCGCGAGGAGATCCTGGTCGCTGCCGCGATAGAATCGCGACGTGCCGCAGATCCTCGACGTCATGCGCCCGGACTTCATCGAGGTTGCCCCCGAGGACACGCTCGGCGAGGTCGCGGAGCGAATGACCCTCCAGAACGTGGGCGCCGTCGCCGTCAAGGACAACGGCAGGTTGATCGGGATCCTCACCGAGCGAGACCTGCTCAAGGCGATGGCGGCGCGCGTGCACTCGAGCGAGGCGCGGGTGCGCCAGTGGATGACGGGTGATCCGGTCACGGCCTCCGCCGACACCGACGTCGACGAGGCGGCGCGGGTCATGCTCGAGCACGGCTTCCGGCATCTGCCGGTGCTGGACGACAACGGCCGCGTGGTCGGCATCGTCAGCCTGCGGCGCGTCGTCAGCGCGGCGCAGACGCCCGCCTGACCTACCCCCGCGCGTTCACGAACGCGACGAACTCGTCGGCCGCCCGCGTCGCCACGCGCCCGGACGCCCGCACGAGCGAGATCTCGCGCGTCGCGTTCATCCCCGCGAGCCGCGCCTCGGCGAGCGTGCCCGCGGCGAGATCCGACTCGACCGCCGTCCGCGAGATGAACGTGACGCCGTAGCCGGCCTGCACGGCGCTCCGCACCGACTCCTGCAGCCCGAGCTCGAGCGAGGTCGCGAGATCGCGAAGTCGGACGCCCATCGCTCGTAGCTCGTCCTCGACGACCTGCCGCACGCCGGCACCCTCCTGCATCACGATCAGCGTCTCCTCGCGGAGCTCGTCGAGCTCGATCGTGCGTCCGGCGAAGGAGTGGCCCGGAAGGCAGATCAGGATCACCTCGTCCTCGAGGATCGGCTCGAACCTGACCGCCCGGTGCCGCCGAGCCGCTCCGACGATGCCGAGCTCGAGCTCGCGGCTGGCGACCAGATCGACGACGGTCTGGGTGTCGTGCACCTCGAGCGCAACCCGTAGGTCGGGATGCTGCTGCTGGAACTGGCAGAGGAGGATGGGAACGGCGACCGCAGCCGGGCCCGTTGAGGCACCGATCGAGAGCTCGCCCGTGAGGGCGCCGGCGCTCTCGGCCGACACCTCGTCGAGCATCTGCTCCTCGAGCTGAAGCAGTCGCTGTGCGCCACGGAACAGCCGTAGTCCAGCCTCCGTCGGCTCGACCCGGCGGCCGGAGCGATCGAGGAGTTGGGTCCCGAGCCGCTTCTCGAGCGACCGCACCTGCAGCGAGACGGCGGGCTGCGTGACGCCGAGTCGCTCGGCCGCCTGCGAGAAGCTGTGTAGCTCGACGACGGCACAGAACGCGGCGAGCTGACGGGTATCCATAAGCGAACCTTATCCCAGGATCGCAACTTCGGCGATGCCGGCAATGACCGTCGGCCGAGCTGCGCACGCGGACTGCGGCCGTGCGACACGATACGGTCGGCAGATGAAGGTCTGGATCGACATCACGAACTCGCCGCACGTGCCGTTCTTCCGGCCGCTGATCGGCCTGCTCGAGGACCGTGGCCACGAGGTCCGGGTCTCGGCGCGCGACTTCGCGCAGACGCTCGAGCTCCTCGACGCCGCCGGGATCGAGCACTCTGTCGTGGGGCCGCCGCACGGAGGTGCCGGCCGGGTGGGGAAGGTGCGGGCCATGGGCTCGCGCCTCTGGGCCCTCCGCGGGTGGGCGGGGCCGCAGCACTTCGACCTTGCACTCTCGCACGCGTCACACGAGCTCCCGCTCGCGGCCCGCTCGCTCGGCGTGCGGTCGTCGTACGCCTACGACTACGAGTTCGCGCGCGCCCAGCACACTCTCGGCTCGCGCGCGGCGACCCGGGTCGTCGTCCCGGACGCGATCCCCCAGGATCGGCTCGACCGGCTCGGTGCGATGCCCGGGAAAGTGCGTCGCTACCCCGGGTTGAAGGAGGAGTACTACCTCTCGGGCTGCTCGCCCGACCCGAGCGTGCTCCACGCACTCGGTCTCGACCCGGCCCGCGTCCTCGTCGTCGTGCGCACCCCGCCCGAGGTCTCGCTCTACCACCGCCACGGCAACCCGCTGTTCACCACGGTGCTCGAGCGGCTCGGGAGCGACGGCGGCGTGCAGGCGATCGTCCTACCACGGACTCCCGCCCAGCGAGATGGGCTCCGTGACGCGGCGCTGCCGTCGCTCGTCGTCCCCGAGCACGCGATCGACGCGCAGAGCCTGATCGCGCTCGCCGATCTGGTCGTCTCGGCCGGCGGCACGATGAACCGAGAGGCGGTCGCGCTGGGCACGCCCGTGTGGACGACGTTCGCCGGCAGGCTCGGCGCGGTCGACGAGGGCCTGATCGCGGATGGACGGCTGGCGGAGCTGACGGATGCCGACGCACTCGTGCTCGCGAAGAAGACGGCGGTAGGTGTCGTGGAGCAGCGCGACCCGGAGCTGATGCTCGAGCTGCTCCTGTCGGCTCTCGAGGGACGAGCCCCGGTGTCCGGCTGAAGCCAGACACCAGCACCGCGGCGACAGGCTTCAGCCGGGCGCCGGGGTTGCGACTGCCACGGCGACCCGCCTCGGCTCGCCGACGATCCGCCCGAGCTCTCCGACGAGCCCGAGGGCGTCACCCGCCTCGACGAGGCGCTCGAGAATCGCAAGCTCGGCGTCGAGCCACGCCGCCTCGACCGGTGGCCGCGAGATCCGCTCGATCTTCGGGTGCGGGCTCGCCGAGACCACCTCGCCGTCACCGACGAGCACCTCATGGAGCTTCTCGCCCGGCGCCGGCCCGATCACCTCGATCGGGATCTCGCTCCCGGGCTCCTTGCCGGAGAGGCGGATCATGTTCTCCGCGAGGTCCATGATCCGCACGGGCTCCCCCATGTCGAGGACGTAGACCTGCCCGCGCTCGGCGATCGCTCCGGCCTGGACGACGAGCTGCACGGCCTCGGGGATCGTCATGAAGAACCGGGTCATCTCCGGGTGGGTCACCGTCACCGGCCCTCCCCTGGCGATCTGACGTCGGAAGATCGGGATCACGGAGCCCGACGAGCCGAGGACGTTGCCGAACCGCACCGCCACGAACCGGGTCGGGACGTCCGCCCGGTGTCCCCACGTCTCGACGATCCACTCGCAGAGCGCCTTCGACTGTCCCATGACCGTCTTCGGATTCGCAGCCTTGTCGGTGGACACGAGCACGAACCGCTTCGCACCGAACTCGACGGCCACGTCGGCCAGGGTCCGGGTCCCGAGGGTGTTGTTGCGCACCGCCTCGAGCGGGTTCGCCTCCATCATCGCAACGTGCTTGTACGCGGCCGCGTGGAAGACCACGCCGGGCCGGTAGGTGGAGAAGACCTGGCGCAGCTTGACGCCGTCCTTGACGTCCGCGACGACGGGCACTCCACCCAGGAACCCTCGCTCCCGGGCGAGCTCGCGGTCGATGTCGAACAGTGCCGGTTCGGAATGATCCACCATCACGAGTCGCGCCGGACCGAGCCGGGCGAGCTGCCGGCAGAGCTCGGCGCCGATCGAGCCGCCCGCGCCCGTGACCATCACGACCTCGTTGGAGACGTAGCCGGCGATCCCGTCGAGATCGACCTCGACCGGCTCCCGGCCGAGCACGTCCTCGACCTGGACGGGGCGCAGCTGGGTCGCCAGGCCGGAGTCGCCTGCGACGAGCTCGGTCAGACCGGGCAGCGTCTTGACCGGCAGCCCGGCCTGCCGTGCGGCCTCGACGATCCTGCCACGCACCTCACCCGACGCAGAGGGGATCGCGATCAGTACCTCGTCCGGCCGGCGATCGCGAATCAGATGCGGCAGGTCGGCTGTCGTGCCGAGCACCCGGATCCCGTGGAGGCGCAGGTTCCGCTTGCGTGGATCGTCGTCGACGATCCCGATCGGCGTGTAGCCGAGCCCCGGGTTCCGGAGCATCTCCTTGACGACGAGCTGCGCCGCATCGCCGGCCCCGACGATGATCGCCTCCTTACCGCGGGCCACGACCTGACCCGGGAGCGGCCGCTCGATCAGCGTTCGGGCGAGCAGGCGCGAGCCTGCGACGAACGCGAGGCACAGGAGCAGGTCGATGAACCAGACTCCCTTCGGCACGCGCGCCGGGTGGAACTCGAACAGCGTGAAGATCAGGAACGTGGCGAGCGTGGCCAGCGCGACCCCGCGCAGGGCCGACCACATGTCACGGGTCGAGACGTAGCGCCACCAGCGGTTGTAGAAGCCCGAGAGCGCGAACACCGTCAGCTGGATCGCGACGACGATGAGGAACATCTGCCAGTCGAGATACCGGTCGTAGTACACCGGTAGCCCCTGGTCGAACCGGAGCAGCCAGGCGAGCGTCCACGCCAGGGCGATGATCGCCGCATCGGCGGCGATCTGCCACACCGCGTGCCGGTTGAAAGGGGATCTCACGCGAGGTCGGGGGATCGGAGAGACGGAGGCAGGGGACTAGCCGACTTCCCGTCGGCTCAGGCTCGTGATCTCATGCGGCCGCGACCCCGGCCGACGCGAGCACGGTCGAGGCGACCTGCTCCTGCACGTCGGCGCCGATGCAGCCCCACATGGGCAGCGCGAGGTTCTCGGCGGCGGCACGCTCCGTCTCGGGCAGCGACCCCGGCCCGTAGCCCAGGTAGCGCATCGCGGGCTGCAGGTGCAACGGCGTCACGTAGTACGACGCCGACGCAATGCCCGCCTCCTTCAGTGCGGCCGAGATCCGCGCGCGATCCTGCGTGCGGACGACGTACATGTGGTAGACGTGCCCCGGCTCGTCGACCGGTATCTCCACGACGTCGCCGAGCCCGAGCTCCGCGTAGCGGGCGGCGCCCAGGCGACGACCCTCGTTCCAGCCGGCCAGACGCGGCAGAAAGACGCGCAGCGCGGCGGCGTGGATCGCGTCGAGCCGCGAGTTGGTGCCAACGAGCTCGAACGTCTGCTTGTCGCGTGAGCCGTGGAAGCGCAACATCCGGACGCGCTCGGCCACCTCGTCGTCGCGACAGGCGACGAGGCCCCCGTCGCCGAGTGCGAACAGGTTCTTCGTCGGGAAGAAGCTGAACGTGGAGCAGACGCCCGTGCTCGCGACTCCGGCGGCGCCGAACGCCTGCGCGGCGTCCTCGATCAGCGGCAGCCCGAGGCTCGCGAGCTCGGCGAGCGGGGCAGGACGTCCGAAGAGGTGGACGGGCATGATCGCCTTCGTGCGCGTCGTCAGGCGCGCGGCGACGTCGGCGGGATCGAGATTGAGGCTGACGGGGTCGATGTCGGCGAAGACGGGTGTCGCGCCGGTCCGGGCGATCGCCTCCGAGGTCGCGTAGAAGGTGAACGACGGGCAGATGACCTCGTCTCCGGCTCCGATGCCCATCGCCTCGAGCGAGAGGACGAGAGCGTCCGTGCCGTTGGCGACGCCGATCGCGTGCGGGACGTCGAGGTACGCGGCGGACTCGTGTTCGAAGGCCTCGACCTCGGGCCCGAAGATGAATCGGCCCGACTCGAGAACCTCGGCGAAGCGCTCCTTGAGCTCGGGGATCAGCGGCGCATATTGCGCCTTCACGTCGACAAGCGGAATCACGACGTCCGAGTGTACCGGGCCGGGAGCGTGGCAACCGCAGGATGCAGGGGAAACCGGCCGATCAGGCGGCGGCGCAACGCCCGTAGAGCGCCCTCAGCCCCGACGCGTCGTCCGGCTGGAGGAGGCACATCTCAGATCTCTTCGGCAGCCGCCCGCTTGCGCCTGAACCGCAAGCCCAGCCAGGCCACCGCTCCGATCAGGAGCAGCGCCACGGCGACGTCCGCGAAGCGGAAGGCGTGGTGGAACTCCTCCCAGCTCGCGCCTGCTGCCCAGCCGATGCCGGCGAAGACGAAGCACCAGATGGCCGATCCGATCAGGGTCAGCACCGTGTAGCGCCGCAGTGGAGCCTCGAAGATGCCGGCAGGGATCGAGACGAACGACCGCACGACGGGCGTGAGCCGCCCGAGCAGGACGGCCCAGTCCTCCCAGCGCAGGAACCATGCTTCCGCCCGCTCCAGCTTCTCGTGGTCGAGGTGGAGCCAGCGCCCGTGTCTCTCGAGGTACGGCCGACCTCCGCGGCGGCCGATCTCCCACCCGATCACGGCGCCGATCAGGTAGCCGACGGTGCCGGCGATCGCGATCGCGAGGTAGGCGGGGAAGCCGGGCTCGAAGGTGTGGCCGAACAGGTTCACCGAGGTGCCTGCGATCGCGCCGGAGGCGATCGCGCCGCCGTAGACCATCACGACTTCGCTCGCGGCCGGGAAGACCGCGTCGATCAGCATCAGGAAGAAGACGGCGTAGAGACCGTAGTTCCCGATCGCCGTCGTGATCGCGTCGGTGAGCTCGCTGAGGACGGAGAGCACCATCGAGGGGCGACTCTACCCGGCAGCCCGGCCGGGCTAGCCTTTGCGGCCCACGATCCGCTGGACGCGGACGTCGCGGGTCAGCTCGACCGTGCCGAGCGCGTTCCGGGCCGCGACCCGGACGACGTACCGGCCGCCCTTGACGGCGCGTCGTTGCCGGTCGAGGCCGTTCCAGACGAGGGCTCTGTCGCTCGCCGGGTATGAGCGCCTGGCGAGCGTCCGCACCACCTCGCCGGCAGGCGTCTCGACCGTGACGACGACTCGGGCTGCCCGCGCCTGCTTCCAGGTGATCGCGAGGTCGCGACCGTACGGTGGCAGGAAGAGCTTGCGCGGCGTCGTGGCGAGATACCCCACGGTCGTGTTGACGGTGAACGACTGCTCCATCCGCGACGGCTGACCGATCTCGTCGACCGCGTCGACGGCAAGCGTCCAACGGCCGTTGGCCGGCTGTGGGTCGGCACGGCGCGAGAGCGTGGCCGGCGAGGGCGGCGTTGTCGGCGGCGGGATTGGTGCCGCCGGCGGAGGGAACGGGAGTCTGTAGCTTCCGGGCTGCCGTGCCGCGGTCGCGGTGTACGCGACGCTCCCGTCGGGTGCGGTCAGGGTCACGGTCGCCGTCGAGGGTCGCACGAGCTTGTAGCGGAGGCTCTGGCGATCCGCCACCCCGTCGCCGTCGGGTGAGACGACCGACACGGCCGGCTGCACGAAGACCCCGGTGTACTCGAACAGCAACGCGGTCGAGATCGACCGCTCCGGGCCTGCCGGCCGATTGAGCAGGGCGCCGTCGAACGCCATCGTCGTCGAGCCGCCGCCGTCGAACGCCATCCCGGTGACTGCGCCGAGCCGTACGAGCGCCTGTGCGAGCTCGAAGTTCGTCATCCCGATCGAGTACCCGGGCTGGTGGCCGTCGACGGCCACCAGGACGATCCGCCCGTCGGCGAGCTGGCCGATGGCGCTGCGGGGTGCGCGCGGTCCGAGCTGGCTCGTGGCGAACAGCTCTCCGGCCCGGAAGACGGCTGCACCGTCGCGGACGATCTGAGGGCCGCCGCCGATCGCCGCCACGACACCGGGCCAGTCGGGCTTGAAGAGGAGACGCGACGTCACGAGCTGCCCGGCCGGCGCCTCGGCGCTCAGCGCGGCTGCCGCGGGGCCGGCGGCGACGAGCACAGCCCCACCGGGCGGGATCGGCACCGGGCCGCCGCCGAGGCGCACCTCGACAACCGGTGCTGTGAGGTCGGCGTTGGGGACCGACGCGGGGAACGGGAACAGGATGGCGGCCGTGGCGCCGGGCACAGCCGGGGTGGCCGGCCCCCACGCCTGCGTGTACAGCGCGATCCCGCTCCCGGAGAGCGGCTTGTTGAACTGATTCAGCGTGCGCCGCGCCCCGGAGCCCTGCCAGGTGCCGACGAACGAGACCCTCCGAACGTCGAGCGTGCCGTCGGTCGTCACCCCCGCGCTTGCGCGGTCGTTGGACGGCGGGCTCGCGACCTGGCCCTCCCTCATCAGAACCCCGCTCGGGAGCCCCGACGCGAACGTGAAGAAGTCGCCGTTGACGCCGGCGGTGGTCGCCGTCGGTGCGATCCGACGCTGCATTGCCGTCAGCGTCTCCGTTCCGGTCAACGTGTCGTTCGAGAGAGCCGGGGCCAGCGTCGTCGTTCCCCCCGGCCGAGGGCCGGTGAGGATGTTGATCGCGACGGGGCCGTTGGGTGTGAACTGGACGCCCGTGTCGAAGGTGACGCCGGGCCAGAGGGTCCGCGGCGCAGCCACCGCGGGGGCGGCGAGGACGAGCGCGAAGAGCACGCTGGCGAGCAGGCGAGGTCTCATCAGCCGCTGTGGAGGGTAGCCGACCCTTCGTGTGTGACACGACGGCCTAACAGGATCCACACACCGGTCCAGGGGTGGATCCGGACACCGCAGCGGGCGCCGCCCACGATCTCCCGATCCGACGGTGGCGCTGCGTTCGAGTCGTCAGAGGGCTGCGACAGCGAGGCGGGAGCTCACAGCGCCACTCCCGTGTCCCGCGCGAACCGGAGCTCGGGGACGTGGTGGAGCTCGCCGACGTCGCGGGCCATCTCGAGGAACGTGTAGAAGCCGGCCCGCTCGCGGGGGCCGAAGCTGTAGCGGAGCTTCTCGAAGTAGCGCGCGAGGAAGCCCGCCGGATAGCCGTAGCGCTCGCTCGCCTCGTAGGCGAGCTTCTCGGGCTCGGAGCGCGCGAGGCGCACCGAGGCGACGAGGGCGTGCTCGAGGTCGGCGATCCCGTCGACGAGCGGCTCGGGGGCGGCCCAGACGGCGAACACCATCGGCAGCCCGGTCTTCTCCAGCCAGAGACGCCCCAGGTCGTAGTGGGGCGTCGGGTCCTCGAAGGCGCTCTTCAGCGCCGCGTCACCGATCAGCAACTTGGCGTCCGCCTCCTCCTCGAAGGATCGGATCTCGGCGCCGGGAAGCAGCACCCGCGTGAGCACGACCGAGGTCGCGCTCTCGGGCGTGACCGCGACAGACCGCACGCGACCGAGCGGCAACCGGGTGACGAGCTGGATCGAGTCGACGGCACCCTCCGACGAGACGCAGAGTCGGGGCAGGAGCCGCAGCGTGTCGGCATGGCGCGCGTACTCGATCGACGAGATCGGCGCGATGTCGAGCTGTCCGTCGATCAGCATCCGGTTCAGCTCCGTCGGCACGCCGACGATCTCCTCGACGTCGTACTCGAGCCGGTGGAAGACCGGGGCCATGTTGACGTAGGAGATGCGGCCGAGCTTGATCACGCCGTCAGCGTAACTGCACGGCGCCTGTTGAGCCGCGCCATGACGGTGCTCAGCCGATACCGTGGAGCCGTGAGCGATCCGGCCTCAGGCTCCCGCACCGCGCTCCTCGAGTCTCTCGTCGAGCGCTTCCCGAACGTTCCGCCGGAGGCGGTGCTGAAGGAGGATCTGCTCCGGACGGGGATTGCGTTCGACGGCTCGGCCCTCAGCGACAACCTCGAGGGCGAGATCAAGCCGAAGTCGTACTTCATCTTCTCGTTCGATCAGAAGCCGCTGGCGGAGCTCGGAGAGGCGGCACGGCGGCGGCCGCCGGAGGAGCTGGCGCTGACCGGCGGGCCGTACGAGCTCCGCCGCACGATCGTCTCGGTGCGCGTCAATCCTGGCTCGCCGTACCGCGTCGCGCTGACCGAGGACGGCACGCTCGGGCTCTCCGTCGACGGCCGGCCGCTCGCCGACGTCCACCTACCGCCGATGCCCGAGTACTACCGCCACACGCTCGCGAACGGCAAGACGGTGATGGAGACGGCGCCGACGATCCAGTGGGGCTACCTGATCTACCTCACCGTCCTGCGGCTCTGCCAGTACTTCGGGGCCAAGGAGGAGTGCGGCTTCTGCGACATCAACCACAACTGGCGCCAGCACAAGCGGGAAGGTCGCCCCTACACGGGTGTCAAGCCGATCGAGGACGTGCTCGAGGCCCTCGCGCTGATCGACCGGTACGACACCGGGCTGACGAGCAAGGCGTACACGCTCACCGGAGGCTCGATCACGAGCTCGGTCGACGGGCTCGGTGAGGCGGAGTTCTACGGACGCTACGCCCAGGCGATCGAGGAGCGCTTCCCGGGTCGCTGGCTCGGCAAGGTGGTCGCGCAGGCCCTGCCCCGGGCCGACGTGCAGCGGTTCAAGGATCACGGGATCTCGATCTACCACCCGAACTACGAGGTCTGGGACAAGCGGCTCTTCGAGCTGATCTCACCGGGCAAGGAACGCTACGTCGGCCGGGAGGAGTGGCATCGTCGGATCTTCGACGCTGCCGAGGTGTTCGGGGCCCGCTACGTGATCCCGAACTTCGTCGCCGGCGTCGAGATGGCGAAGCCGTTCGGCTTCGAGACCGTGGACGAGGCGATCGCGAGCACCACGGAAGGGCTCGACTACTTCATGAGCCGCGGCATCACGCCGCGCTTCACGACCTGGTGCCCGGAGCCGACCACGCCGCTCGGCCGGGACAACCCCGAAGGCGCGCCGCTCGAGTACCACGTCCGGCTCCTGGAGGCGTATCGGGCCGCGCTCTCGCGCCACGGCCTCAGGCCGCCGCCCGGGTACGGGGTCGCCGGTGCCGGGAACGCCGTCTTCTCGGTGAGCTCGTTCATGGACACGCTCGACCCGGAAGAGGTCACCGTCGAGGAGGCGGTGCCCGCATGAGCCATGAGCTCGTGAGCCCGGACGACCGGCTGAAGCCGGACGCCGCGCCGGCGACAGGCTTCAGCCTGTCGTCCGGGCTGGAGCGGGTGGCGTGAGCAGGATCTCGGTCGAGGAGGCTGCGCGCCTCTGGCACGACGCGAGCGACGACGAGCTCATCCATCTCGCGGGCGCGGCACGCGCCCGCTGGCACGAGCCCGACCGCGCGACCTACATGGTGATGCGGATCATCAACTACACGAACGTCTGCGTCGCGCAGTGCGACTACTGCGCGTTCTACGTGCTCCCCGGCCAGAAGGGTGGCTACGTCCTCGATCGCGACGAGGTGTTCGCGAAGATCGACGGGCTGCTCGAGGTGGGCGGCGATCTCGTCGGGTTCAACGGTGGCTTCAACCCGAAGCTGCCGCTCGACTACTACTGCGACCTCTTCGCGGCGGTGCGCGAGCGCTACCAGGGCAAGATCGAGTTCTACGCCCTCACCGTGGCGGAATTCATGTTCCTCGCGGACCGGGCCGAGCTCTCGTACGCCGAGACAGCGGCGCGACTGCGCGACGCCGGCGTCTACTGGGTGACCGGCGGAGGCAGTGAGATCCTCACCGAGGACTTCCGGCGAGCGCCACGCCAAGTTCAAGTACACGGTGGCGGAGTACTTCGAGGCGCAGCGGGCGATCGTCGAGAGCGGCCTGCGAACCACAGCGACGATGGTGATCGGCTTCGACGAGACGCTCGAGGAGCGACTCGAGCATCTGCAACGGACGCGCGACTTCCAGGACGAGTGCGTTCGCGACGGGCTCCCCGGCCTCTTCTCGTTCCTCTCGTGGACGTACATGCCCTACGGAACAGCACTCGGCGGCCGGGAGATCGAGCGTCGCGAGTACTGGCGCCACATCGCGCTCTCGCGCATCTTCCTCGACAACGTCAAGCACATCCGGACGTCGGTGCTGACCCAGAACGAGGACGCCTTCCGCGCGCTCGACTACGGCGCCGACGACTTCGACCTGCCGATCGAGGACGAGGTGACCCAGAAGGCCGGGGCCCGCATCGACCTCGATCTCGAGAGCCTGCTCGAGGTGCCGCGGCGGCTCGGCTACCGGGTCGAGTACCGCCGCGCCGAGCGTCCCGCCGCGTTCAGCATCGGCTGAGCGAGCCTCGAGCGACTCTCAGCCGTTCCGGTCGACGACGGCGAGTGCGAGGGCCTCGAGCTCCTCGCGGCGCGGGACACCGTCCAGGCTCTCCCGTCGCACGCCGCGCGAAGTCGACGGCCATCTCGCGCGAACGGTCGAGCGCGCCGGTCGCGACGACACGAACGAGGGCGCCCTCGAGCGACCCACCCGCGAGAGCCGAGCGTACGACGTCGTCCTCGCGAGCAGCGAGGATCAGCGGCAGCGTCGGCGTGCCGTCGCGGAGGTCGGTGCCGGGGATCTTGCCCGTCTCGATCGTGTCGCCCGCACAATCGAGGATGTCGTCGACGATCTGGAAGGAGATGCCGAGCAGCCGGCCGTAGTCACCGCTGCCGCCGCCGAGCAGGCAGGCTGCCTCGAAGAGCTTCCCGGTCTTGAGCGCGCAGCGCTCGAGGTACCCCTCGACCGTCGTGTCCGGGTCGTACCGTTGCCGACGCTGCATGGCCTCGCCGCGCGCGAGCGCGAGCGACGCGTCCGCCAGCGTCGCCACGGCCTCGACGTCACCGCGGGCTGCGAGCTCGGAGAAGGCGCGCGCAAAGATGTAGTCGCCCGCCGCGCGCGCGGCGTCGGCACCGTACGCCGTCCAGGCCGCGGCCCTGCCGCGCCGCACGCGGGCACCGTCGATCAGGTCGTCGTGGACGAGCGTCGCCATGTGGACGAGCTCCACCGCCGCGCCGGCTGCGACCGACGGGCGGGCGCCGGCGGGTGCGGAGAGGAACGTGAGCATCGGCCGCAGGCGCTTGCCTCCCGCGGTGAGAGCCTCGGCGCCGATCTCGGCAACGAGGCCCGGGTGACCCGCCACCGACGCGTCGAGGAGCTCCTCGACCTCGTTCAGGTACTCGGCGAGACCGGGGGCGGAGCGAACGGTTTCGAGCGTTGCGGTCATCGGGCTGTCGCCGTGTGAAGTGCGACGATCGTGCCGCCGAAGAGCCGGAACTCAGCGCCCTCGAACCCGGTCTCGTCGATCAGGGCGGCGAGGTCCTCCGCCCCGGGGAAGCGGCGGACGCTCGCCGGGAGGTACGTGTAGGCCTTGCCGCCCGGCAGGACCCGGCCGAGCAGCGGCACGATCCGGTCGAACCAGAGCGAGAAGAACGGCTTCAGCGGCCCGCGTGGCTGGGTGATCTCGAGGATGGCGAGCCGGCCTCCAGGACGCAGGACGCGGCGCAGCTCGAGCAGCCCCGCCCTCAGGTCGGCGACGTTGCGCACCCCGAAGCCGACCGTCGCCGCGTCGAAGCCGGCGTCTCCGAACGGTAGGGCCAGGACGTCGCCCTGCACCCACTCGATCGTGTCGGACTTGCGCCGCGCCCGGACGAGCATCTCGCCCGAGAAGTCGAGACCGGTGACGATCCCGCCCTCGCGCTCGGCTGCGATCGCGAGGTCGCCGGTGCCGCAGCAGGCGTCGAGGACGCGCGCGCCCGGCTGCACGACCGCTTCCACGCTGAGGCGGCGCCAGCGGCGGTCGAGCCCTGCCGTCATGACGCGATTCATCACGTCGTACACCGGTGCGATCCGGTCGAACATGCTGCGGACGCCTTCGGGCTCGAGCGTCCCGCTCTCGTGGGTCACGGCTGGCCCCAGCGCGGCATCAGCGTGTTGTCGACCCCGATCTGGTCGAGCGCCCGCGCGACGACGAAGTCGACGAGGTCGTCGATCGTCTTCGCGCCGTGGTAGAAGCCCGGGGCCGCGAGGAGGATCACCGCGCCTGCCTCGTGCAGCGTGGCGAGCCCGCGCAGGTGGATCGACGACAGCGGCGTCTCGCGCGGGACGAGCACCAGCTTGCGGCGCTCCTTGAGCGCAACGGACGCGGCACGGTGGATCAGGTTCGCCATCGCGCCCGCTGCGAGCGTGCCGACGGTGCTCATCGAGCACGGGCACACCACGTAGGCGTCGACCCGGGCGGAGCCGCTCGCGTAGGGGCTCTTGTAGTCGTCGATCCCGTAGACCGTGACCTGGTCGGAGGCGGCGCCGACGAAGCGGTCGAGCACCTCCGCACGCGGCAGCGCCTGCGTCACCGTAGAGCTCGGTCGCGATCACCTCGATCCCGGCGGCCGAGGCGACGAGCCCGATCTCGCAGTCGGCGGCCGCGAGCGATTGCAGCAGCCTGGCCGCGTAGGGCGCGCCCGAGGCGCCGGTGACTCCGAGGAAGACCCGCATCACGACAGAGCGGTAGACGGCGGTCGAACAGCACCCGGACGACAGGCTGAAGCCTGTCGCCGTCGCTACTGGCCTGCTACCCCTGCGGCCCCTTCGAGGCCTCGAGGAAGGTCGCGATCTTCGTCAGGTTCTCGTCTCCGAGGGTCGCGAACGACGGCATCGCGGATCCGGGCACCTTGCTGCTCGGGTTCTTCAGGTGCTCGACCTGCCATTCGATACCGCGACCCTTCAGCCCTTCCTCGCTCAGGTCCGGCGCGCCGAGGTTCTGGCCGCCGGCGTCGAGATAGACGTGGCAGTTGAGGCAGCCGGACTCCGCGAAGAGCGTCGCTCCTTCGACCGCGACCGGGTCGTCGGCGAAGCCTTGCTCCTCGGCCCAGGCCGGGACCTCGCCGACGGCCTCGGAGCCCTCCTTGGCGGTGGCACCCTTCCAGGTCAGGACCCCCATCGAGATCACGACGAGGATCGCGGCCACGAACGCGACGGGGCGTCGCAGGACCGCGCGCTCCGGCCGCCGGTCGTAGAACGGCAGCATGAGCAGGAGGACGAGCAGGAGCGTCGGCACGCCGACCGTGCCGAGCACGACCGTCTCGGGCCACTTGAAGATGCGGAGCAGGTAGAAGAGGAAGTAGAAGAACCAGTCGGGCCGCGGGATGAAGTTCGTCGTGCCGGGGTCGGCCTCCTCGGTGTAGAGCGGACCGAGCACGCCGACGGAGCCGTCGTCGTTCGTGTACTTCCAGATCACTGCGAGCGCGATGATCACGACGACGACGACGAGCGACATCACCGTGTCGTGGAAGATCGCGTAGGGGAAGAACGGCTTCCCTTCCTTCGCGACGTCCTCCTTGTAGCGCTTGAACTCGGCCTGGTTCTCCTTTTTCAGCTTGCTCGCCACGACTAGGAGTCCTCGCCCTCGTGCTCGTGCTCGCGAATGAGCCCTTCGCGGTACTCGCCGTAGCCTGCCGGTGGAGCCACGTCACGCGGGCGCCCCGCGGCCACCTTCGACCAGGGCGGCGACGTGACACCGAGCCGGACGACGAGGTACATGTGCAGGCCGATCAGCGCCATGAACCCGCCGGGGATGACGAGCATGTGCAGGGAGTAGAACTTCGCCAGCGTGTCGGGCCCGATCTGCGCTCCGCCCTGGAGGAACTGGGCGATGAACGGCCCGGCGATCGGGGCTGTGGCGTTGATGTTGATGCCGACCACCGTCGCCCAGTACGCGGTCTGATCCCAGGGCAGCAGGTAGCCCGTGAAGCCCTCGGCCATGCCGGTGACGAGGAGCAGGACGCCGATGATCCAGTTGAGCTCGCGCGGGTACTTGTACGCGCCGAACAGGAACGTCCGGGCCATGTGGAGGAACATCAGGATGATGAAGAGGCTGGCTCCCCACTTGTGCATCCCGCGCACGAGCCAGCCGAGCGTAACGTCGTTCGTGATGTTCTGAATCGACTGGTAGGCGCTGTCCGGGTCCGGCTTGTAGTACATCGCGAGGAAGACGCCGGTCGTCGCCTGGACGATGAACGCGGTCAGCGTCGCCGCCCCGAGCGTCTGCATCCAGTTGACGTCACGGGGCACGTTGCGGAAGAGGAACCACTTCGTGTAGCCGACGAGGCCGCTGCGCTCCTCGACCCAGTCGAGCGGGTAGAGGGCGGCCTTCTCGATCTGCGCCTGGCGTGCTGACTTGGCCATGCTCAGGCCCCCGGTACCGGTAGCGGATAGAGCCACTTCGAGAGGCCGTCGACGTGCACGCCCGGGTAGGCCACCGGGTAGCGCTGGATCCTCGCCTCCGCGCCGGTCCCTTCGACCGTCCCGACGCTGAAGTGCTTGCCGAGCACGAGATTGCCGTTCGACGATCGAGAAGGCGTAGCGGTCGAGCGAGCGGACGGGCGGGCCGGCGGTGCGGTTGCCCTCGGTGTCGTAGGCGCCTCCGTGGCACGGGCAGCCGAAGCCGGCGGGCTGCACGGGCGTCAAGGAGACGTCCTTGTACGTCACCGCCTTCTCCTCGAACTTGGGCCCGTTCGGCGCCACCGGGCAGCCGAGGTGGACACAGCGGCTGTAGAGGATCGTGAAGCTCGGCTGCTTGTCAGCGCTGAGGCCGTTGTTGCGGATGTAGGCCGTGCGCGTGGAGACCTCGCCCTGTTGCTTGTTGCCGATGAAGGTCGTGATCACCCATGTCCCCTCGGGGAAGTTCTCGATCGGCCCGAGGTCGACGTCGTTCGTCTCGATGCCTTCGCCCGTGAACGACGGCAGCACGGCGAAGCCGAGTGACGGCAGCACGACGGCGGCGCCGATCACGCCGCCGACCCCGATCGTGGCGAGCGTCAGGAATCCTGCGCGGCCGTAGGTCTCGAGGTGCTGCTCCTCCGCGGCTGCCAGGCCGGGCGACGGTGTGTCGCCCATCAGCTCGTGCGCCGGTGCCGAGTCGACGGGGGCGTGCGAGCGGGAGGCGTCCCGGATCCACAGCACGCCGAAGGCGATCGACAGCACGGCGCCGATCACGACGGCCGGCCAGCTGATCACCAGGCCGACGAGGATGCAGGCGATGCCGATCGAGAAGCCGACCGGCCAGAGGCTGTGGCCCGGCGCCTGGGGTGTCTCTTCTGGTTCTTCGCTCACTCGTCGATCTCCATCGCGTGATTCAACAGTCCGGCAGGCATCCCTGTCAACGACGCAACAGCTGCGTCAATGTTCGGGCCCGGGCCTCATTCTGCACATCCGGGCCGGAAGGTGCGCCGGGAAGCCCGAACTCGGCCCAGCGCGCGTCGACCCGCGCGCGGATCTCGGGGCTCATCTCGATCTCCTGCGGCCACTCCCGGCGGCCCTCGTCAGGGCCCTTCGCGGTCGCGTCGAAGCCGATCTTGCCACCGTAGGCCTGGATCGTCGTCGCGTGGTCGAGTTGGTCGATCGGCCCCTCGCTGAGCAGGATGTCGCGCGCCGGATCGACGTTCGCGCACACGTAGAAGAAGACCTGCTCGTAGTCGTGCACGTCGACGTGCTCGTCGACGACGACGACCGACTTGGTCAGGCTCATCAAGCCGAGCCCCCACATCGCGTGCATCACCTTGCGTGCGTGGCCGGGGAAGCGCTTGCGGATCGAGACGATGACGCAGTTGTGGAAGGTGCCCGCCGTGGGCAGGTCGTAGTCGACGATCTCGGGCACGCTCATCCGGATCGCGGGCAGGAAGATACGCTCCGTCGCCTTCGCGAGCCACTCGTCCTCCGCCGGCGGCTTGCCGACCACGATCGAGGGGTAGATCGCGTCGCGGCGCATCGTGATCGCCGAGATCCGGAAGATCGGGAACTCCTCGGGCGGGGTGTAGAAGCCCGTGTGGTCGCCGAACGGTCCTTCGATCCCGACGTCGTTGCGGTCGACCCAGCCCTCGAGCACGATCTCCGCGTTCGCCGGCACCTCGAGGTCGACGGTCTTGCACTTCACGAGCTGGACGGCCGAGCCCTTCAGGAAGCCGGCGACCATCAGCTCGCCGATGTGCTTGGGCAGAGGGGCGCTCGCGGAGTAGGCGGTGACGGGGTCGAGCCCGAGGGCGACGGCGACCGGGATCCGGCCGTCGGGCGCAGCGCGGAGATCGGCACGACCGTCCTTGTGGATCTGCCAGTGCATGAACGTGGAGCGCCGGTCGATCTTCTGCATCCGGTACATGCCGACGTTGCGGACCCCCGTTGCCCGATCCTTCGTGATCACGGCAGGGAGCGTGATGAACGGGGCGGGGTCGAGCGGCCAGCAGCGCTGGATCGGGAGCAGATCCAGGTTCACGTCGTCGCCGGTGAGGACGACCTCCTGGCAGGCGGCCTTCGACACCTCCTTCGGCATCGAGTCGGCGATCGACTTCAGCTTCCCGAGCGAGCGCACCTTGTCCACGAGCCCCTGCGGTGGCTGCAGCTCGAGGATCTCACCGAGCTTGTCCGCGAGGTCGTCGAGCTTCTCGACGCCGAACGCCATGCACATGCGCTTCTCGGTCCCGAACTGGTTGATCAGGAGCGGATGCGCGGCGCCCTTCGGGTTCTCGAACAGGAGCGCCGGCCCGCCGGACTTGACGACGCGGTCGACGATCTCGGTGATCTCGAGGTCGGGATCGACCTCCGCCGAGATGCGGACGAGCTCGCCCTCCCTCTCGAGGAGGGCGATCCACTCGCGCAGGTCGGAGGCCGGGCTCGCCATAGCAGCTCAGTCTAGGGGTGCGAGTGGAAGGGCCGGGCGGTCCGGTCCGTCATGCGGGAACGGCGAACCCCGGCTGTCCGGCTGAAGCCGGACACCACGCACGACACACCGTCCTCGACAGCTACAGCGTGCGGGAGGGGGTGCGCTCCTTGCGCTTGTGCGCGAGGAAGTGCGTCAGCTCGCCGATCGCGATCACGAGGACGAAGATCAGGCCGACGACGAGCATCGAGAGCACGACCTTCCGGCCTTCCTCGGCGGCATCCGCCACGAACCAGAGCGAAGCGAGCATCGTGCGGAACTTTACCCCACCCGGAGGTCGTGCGCGCAACTTGCCCGCACGACGGCATCGGCACCGACAGCGTCCCGGGCCAGCTCGGCGAGGGACGTCGTCTCACCGCGGTCCCTCAGCTCCTCCCGCGCCTCCGCGAGCGCGCCGCGGCCGAGAAGCGCCGCGGTCGCGGCCCACGCCTCCACCTCGCCGGTGCGGCCGTCGGCCCGGGCCTGGGCGCAGAGCGAGATCAGCTCGGCGAGATCGCTGCACCGCCTCGACGCAGCCGGTCGCCGCGACGCGTACGAGACCGTGCGCGTAGAGGTAGTCGCCGAGGAGCAGCGCGGTGTCGGTGTCCGCCGGCTCGAAGAGCCGGGGCCGGCCGTAGTGGAGGAGATACCCCTCGTAGATCGTCTCGACGCCGAGCGCGAACCGCTCCTCGCACAGCAGCGAGAAGACGGGCACGGTCTCACGCTCGCTCGGCGGGCGCAGCGAGTCGGCCCAGAGCGGGCTCTCCGCCGCAGCCTCGGCCGCGAGCGTCTCCCAGAGTCCTTCTCGCTCAGCTGTCGAAGAAGTCGCCAACGGCCTCGATCGTCGTGTCGATCTCCTCGTCGCCGTGGGCGAGCGAGACGAACATGCACTCGAACTGGGACGGCGCCAGGTAGACGCCTCGATCGAGCAGGTGGCGGAAGAGCGCCGCGTAGCGGTCGGTGTCGGAGCGGACGGCGTCGTCGTAGTCGCGCACGGCCGTCGTCCTGGCAGAAGAGGGTCAGCATCGCCCCCACCCGCTGCACGGTGCCGAAGGGTGCGAGGCCGGCCTCGAGCCGCGCGCCGCGGCGCTCGAGCTCCTCGTAGACGGCCGGGTCGCGGAGGCGCCGCAGCACCGACGCTCCGGCCGCCGTCGCGAGCGGATTCCCGGACAGCGTGCCCGCCTGGTAGACGTCGCCGACCGGCGCGAGCCGCTCCATCAGCTCGGCCCGGCCGCCGAAGGCCGCCGCCGGCAGGCCGCCGCCGACGATCTTGCCGAGGATCGTGAGATCGGGCGTGACGCCGTAGCGCTCCTGCGCCCCACCGCGCGCGACACGGAAGCCGGTGATCACCTCGTCGAAGACGAGCAGCGCGCCACACGCGTCGCACAGCAGCCGGAGCGCCTCGAGGAACCCGGGCGCGGGAGGAACGACGCCCATGTTCCCGGCGACCGGCTCGACGAGGATCGCCGCCAGCCCCTCCCCGTACTCGGCCACGGCTGCGGCGACCGCGTCGACGTCGTTGTAGGGCAGCACGATCGTGTCGGCGGCGACGCCCGACGGGACGCCGGGCGTGGAGGGGATCCCGAGCGTCATCAGGCCCGAGCCGGCGCTGGCGAGCAGCGCGTCGACGTGCCCGTGGTAGTTGCCGGCGAACTTGATCAGCCGGTCGCGGCGCGTCGCGGCCCGCGCCAGGCGCACGGCGCTCATCGCCGCCTCGGTGCCGGAGGAGACGAGCCGCACCATCTCGATCGACGGCACCGCGTCGACGATCTCGGCGGCGAGGTCGACCTCGCCCTCCGTCGGCGCGCCGAAGGTCGTGCCGCGCGAGAGCGCCTCCGCGACCGCCGCGAGCGTCGCACGGATCGGCGTGACCGAAGAGCAGCGGCCCCCACGAGAGCACCCAGTCGACGTAGCGGTTGCCGTTGACGTCCTCGATGAACGCGCCCTCGCCGCTGCGCATGAACAGCGGCTCGTCGAGGCCGACGGCGCGCATCGCGCGCACCGGCGAGTTGACCCCGCCGGGGATCAGCCGCTGCGGCGCGGTCGTAGAGGGGCGACCGGATCAGAGCCATCGCGCCAGGTCCTTCGCCCAGTACGTGAACACGAGGTCGGCGCCGGCTCGCTTGATCGCGACGAGCGACTCGAGCGCAGCCGCCTGCTCGTCGAGATGGCCCGCTGCCGCGGCGGCCTTCACCATCGCGTACTCGCCGGAGACGTTGTAGGCGGCGACCGGGCAGTCGAACCGCTCGCGGACGGCCCGGATCACGTCGAGGTACGGGAGCGCGGGCTTCACCATCAGCGCGTCGGCGCCCTCCTCGAGATCGAGCGCGCACTCGCGTAGCGCCTCGCGCACGTTCGGCGGGTCCATCTGGTAGCCGCGGCGGTCGCCGAACGACGGGGCCGACTCGGCCACCTCCCGGAACGGGCCGTAGAACGCCGAGGCGTACTTGGCGGCGTAGGCGATGATCGGGGTCTGCGGCAGCACCTCGCGGATCGCGCCGACGCGCCCGTCCATCATGTCGCTCGGCGCGACGACGTCGGCGCCCGCCTCGACGTGGCTCACGGCCGTGCGGGCGAGCAGCTCGAGGGTCTCGTCGTTGTCGACCTCGCCGTCGCGGATCACGCCGCAATGGCCGTCGCTCGTGTACTCGCACAGGCAGACGTCGGTGACGAGCGTCAGCGCCGGCACCTCGGCGCGCAGCGCCCGCAGCGCCCGCTGCACGATCCCGTCGGCCTCCCAGGCGCCTGAGCCCTCCTCGTCCTTCTCCTCCGGGATCCCGAAGAGCAGCACGGCCCGCACGCCGAGCGACGCGAGCTCGGTCGCCTCGCGAACGAGCTCGTCGACCGAGCGCTGCGCGATCCCGTCGAGACCCGTGACAGGACGGACGACACCCTCGCCCGGGCAGGCGAAGAGCGGCATCACGACGTCGTCGAGCGAGAGGCGGGTCTCGCGCACGAGGGCGCGCAGCGTGTCCGTGCGGCGCAGGCGGCGCAGGCGGGTGACGGGGAACCCGGTCATCCGGGCAAGGGTACGTCAGCGGGGCTGCCGCGCGGCTCGTCGAGGTCCACCCCGACGGCGACCCCGTCGTCGTCCCAGGGGTCGAAGCGGAGCCGCTCCGAGAAGAACTCCCAGATCGCCCGGCCGGCGGCCATCGTCGGCAGCGCCAGCAGCACGCCGGCGATGCCGTACAGCTCGCCGCCCGCGAGCAGCCCGAAGATGACGAGCAGCGGGTGGAGGCGGAGCGCGTTCGCCATCACGTTCGGGACGACGATGTGCCCCTCGACCTGGTAGATGAAGACGAAGAGCGCCAGCACCCAGAGCGCCGACACCGGGTCGACGACGAGCGCGTAGATCGTGGGCGGGACGGCCGAGAGCCAGGGCCCGATGTAGGGGATCACCTCGATCACCGCCGTCCAGACGCCGAAGAGGAGCGCGTACCGCTCGGCACCCGGCACGAGCCCCGTGCTCCCGAGCATCCACATCCCGATCCCGGCGCTGCGCGCCGATCACGGTCGACAGGATCAGCTGCCCCCGTACGTAGCCCGCGAGCGCCTTCTCGATCCGCAGCGTCAGCGGCAGACCGTCGCCCGGCGGGAACCGGCGGTCGATCGCTGTCCTCGAGCCGCTGCATGTCGAGCAGCATGTAGATCGCGATCACCACGATCAGGACGAGATTGAAGAGGGTCACCACGATCGAGAACGCGGCACCCTGTGCGAACGAGATCGCGTCCTGGGTGTAGCCGGAGATCTCGCCGGCGCCGAGATTGTCGACCCAGTCGGTCGCCTGCTCCTGGATCCGGATTCGCTCGAGGCCGTGGGTGTCGAGCCACTCCTGCAGCCGGTCGATGTCCTGCTCCGCCCCGGTCTGGCCGGTGGTGTCCGTCGACGGTGACGTAGTCGTCGATCCGGTCGGTCGCCGAGCGCGTCTGGTCGACGACGACGCTTCCGAGTGCGAGCACGACGAACGTCACCGCGGCAGCGAAGAGGAGGAAGACGAGCGCGACCGCGAGGCCGCGCGGCAGCCGGATGCGCTGCAGGTCGCGGACGAGCGGGTTGAGCAGGAACGCGATCACCGCCGCGGTGAGGAAGAGGAAGAGGACATGCCCGAGCAGGCCGGCGAGCATCCAGACGACAGGAGCCCGACCGGCAGGCCCACGAGCTGGATCCAGCGCGGGACCCTGATCGTCGGTCCTGACGGTGCGGTCATGCGCGGGATCGTAGCCACGGGCCGAGCAGCGGCCCGCGACCTCGAGTGCGACCGGCGGCTCGCTGCGACGCGACCCCGCTTCGCGGACGATTGCAGGCGCGACCAGCCTCGGACGTCCGCTACCGTGACCGCGATGGCCACGCCGCGCTCCCGGCGAGCGGCCCGGCACCATGCCCGACGGCAGCGCGCGCAGCACCGCGCCCGCCGCCTGGCCGTGATCGGGATCGTCGCCGCCCTCGCCCTCGTCACCCTGATTCTGACCGCCTTCGGCTCGGGCGCTCCCGACCGAGCCGCCACATCGGCGGCGACAACGCCTGTCGCAACCGGGGTCGCCCCGGAGCCGGAGGTGCTGGCCACCGTCGGCAACCTCCAGATCAGGCTGCCGATCGCGGCCGAGGCCGTCACGGCGATCGGGTTTCACGGCGCGGACGGTGGCGCGATGGAGCTCGACCCGATCGGTCGCCAGGCGAACGAGGGCCTCCTGGCCCGGCTCTGGCGGCGGATCGCAGGCTCCGCCCAGGACGGCCCCGTCTGGTACCAGCTCGAGGGTGGCCCCGGCACCGAGGTGCTCGACGTCGGCGCGGCGCCCGGGGACCGACGTCTACGCACCCGTGGACGGAACCGTGGTCTCGATCTCCGACTTCGTGATCGACGGCAGGACGTTCGGGTCGCGGATCGACGTGCGACCGAGCGCGGCACCGTCGCTGATCGTCCAGTTGAGCCACCTGGAGCCCGACCCGTCGCTCGCCGTCGGCAGCCCGGTGATCGCGTCCTCGTCCAAGCTCGGGACGGTCGTGGACGTTGCCGCCGTCGAGCGGCAGGCGCTCGCCCGGCACGCCGGCGCCCGCGGAAACAACGTTGCGATCGACGTCCATCCGGCAGCCGGGTCGCTGCCGTGAGGCTCAACATCCTCTTCGTCGCAGACGTCGTCGGCCGCCCCGGGCGCGAGGCGCTCGAGGATCGGCTGGCTTCCCTGCGGGCGGAGCTCGACGTCGCGATCTGCGTCGTCAACGGCGAGAACATCGCCGACGGGGTCGGCATCACGCCGAAGCTCGCCGAACGACTCCTCGCCGCGGGCGCCGACGCGATCACGCTCGGCAACCACACCTGGCGCCGCCAGGAGATCGGCCCGTACCTCGCGACGTCCGACCGGGTCGTCCGGCCGGCGAACCTCGCGGCCTCTGCCCCGGGGCGAGGGACAACCATCGTCGCCGCAGCGGACGGCACCAAGGTCGCCGTCGTCAACGTGATGGGCTCGCTGTCGCTGCAACCCGCGAGAAGCATGTGGGAGATCGTCGACGAGCTCGTCGACGAGCGTGCGCGAGACGACACCGGTGGTGCTCGTCGACGTCCACGCCGAGGCGACGAGCGAGAAGGTCGCGCTGGCGCGCTGGCTCGACGGACGGGTCACGGCCGTGATCGGCACCCACACCCACGTGCAGACGGCGGACGCACGGGTCCAGCCGGGCGGCACGGCGGCGATCACCGACGCCGGGATGACCGGCCCGCACGACTCGGTGATCGGCGTCAAGGCGGAGCTGGCAACGCACCGCATGCGCACCGGGATGCCCGTGCGGTTCGAGGTCGCGACAGGCGGAATTCGAATCGAGGGCGTGCTGGTCGAGTGCGACGCGGCGAGCGGCCGGGCAACCGCGATCAGCCCGGTTCGGGTTTCCTGGCCCTAGCCTCCCTGCGACTTCCCCCGCCGGGCCACCGTGGTATCGCCCTGCGCATCTCTCAGGGGAAGGAGCAGGGCGGCGAACACGCCGACGAGCAGCAGGTCGCGCGCGAGCACGAGCCACGACGCGGTGGGGTCGAACTCCTTCACGAGCTCCCAGTAGTGGCGCGGGAACCACAGCCGCGTGAGCGCGCAGGCAGCGAGCAGCAGGCCGGTGGAGACGATCCCCCGGCGACCGGGCACGAGCACGACGACGGCGAGAAGCCAGATCAGAAACTGCGGTGAGGAGACCTTGCCGAACGCCACGAAGGCCACGACCGCGGCCGCGCCGTAGCGTGCGAAGCGGGCCGCGCTCTCCGTATCGCCGCGCGCAAATCGAACCCACACGAGCACGAGCGCAGCCCCGCCCACGAGCGTCGTCACGGCCGCAGCCACCGAGGCGACCGTTCCCGTCAGGTTCTGCGAGCCCGAGCCCGACGCCCACGCCAGCGGCATCCCGAGCGCGTTGTGGAGCGCGAGCAGCACTGCCGAGCCGAGGCTCTCGATCTGGAGCGGCCGTCCCGAGCTGCCGCCAGACGCTCCGCGCCACCCCCTCCGGCGCCAGGATCGCGAACGGAAGGTAGACCGCGAGTGCGGCGCCGACGGTCAGCGCGAGCCCGCGCAGCGCTGCTGCTGCGCCGTCCCGTTTCCAGGTCCGGGTGACGAGGAGCGGCAGCAGGACCGCGGGATAGATCTTCGTCGCGATCGCCGCCCCGAGCAGCGCCGGCCCGAGGATCCTGCGGCCGTGCAGGATCGCACAGACCGCGGCGAGGGTGACCGCTGCGGCATAGAGGTCGAAGCGCGTCAGCACGAACGGCCCGAGCAGCGCCGTCCCCGCGAGGAAGGCGCCGACGGAGAGGACGACACGACCGGTGGGTGCGCGCAATGCCTCGAGCGAAAGAACGATCAGCACGGAGGCCAACGCGAGCGAGAACACCATCAGCGACTGGAACACGGCGTCGAATCCATCCTGGGTCGAGGAGACGAGCGCCGCCAGAACGAACGGGACCGAGAGCCCCGGGCGGGTACTCGACCACGAAGTCGCGGTAGGGCAGATCGCCGCTCGCCATCCTCTCGCCGTAGATCCGGTAGACGGGCGTGTCCGAGATCCCGGGTCCGCCTTCGAGGCCGACGATCACGAGGCCCGCCAGCGCCGCCGCGGCCGCGGCGAGCACCACGAGGTACCTGACCCTCACCGTCACGGCTCGCCCGCCTCCGGCGCCGCCGCGAGAAGCGGCGGCTCCCGCCGCGGCAGCAGCAGCGCGAGCAGCGCGAACGGCAGGAACCAGGGGATGTAGAGATACGACCAGTGCGTGAGTGCCAGCTCGAAGCCGAGCAGCACCGCAGCACTCAGGGCGGCGAGCTCGAGCGGGCCCTTCCGTCGTGGGATCACCGCGACGACACCGGCGAGCGCCAGCACGGCGACCTGGAGGATCAGCTGCACGGCGTGGAGGTCGGGGATTCCGCGGGCGTGGTACTGCCCCCAGTCCCAGGGCGAGAACGGCGAGTGCCGGTCGAGCTGGTAGCCGAGCGTGCGATCGACGAAGACGCGAACCGCCTCGGTGAGGCTCGGCTCGAGCAGGAGGATCGAGAAGACCGCGAGTGACGCCGCCACGAACGCCGCCGTGAACCGCACCGCTGTCCGGAGGCTCAGCCCGTTCGGGTACGTGAGCCAGAGTGGTGCGAGCAGGAGCGAGGCGAACTTCGTCCAGCTCGAGAGCGCGACTGCCGCGCCTCTCGCGACGGCGGACGTCGAGAGCCAGAACCCCCAGACGAGGAACGCGGGCAGGATC
Organism: uncultured Thermoleophilia bacterium; assembly: GCA_963792455.1. Taxonomy (GTDB): domain Bacteria; phylum Actinomycetota; class Thermoleophilia; order Gaiellales; family Gaiellaceae; genus Gaiella. Next base: position 403,340 of record CAWBWA010000008.1, on the reverse strand, counting down.
GCGTCGTTCGAGTTCGAGTTCATCGCGTAGGCGGTGAACGGGAAGGCGAGCCAGCCGAAGGCGAGCGCGACGGCGAGCGGCAGCCCGCCGAACCGGCGCCCGATCAGGAGCAGTCCGAGGACGACGAGCAGGTCGAACGCGATCGCTGTCGCATGGGCCGCGGGCAGGGAGTCCCACTTCCCCGACCAGGGCAGGCTCAGAGTCGCGGGAACGTAGACCAGGTAGGCCGTCGGGCCGTAGGTGTCACCGCGCGGGTTGGCTGACTCGCAGCGACCGTTCGACTGGATCCAGTCCCGGATCGCACCCTCGGCGTCGGCCTTGCCGCAGGAGCGGCCGGTGTCCGCGACCGGCATGTTCCCGTACGGGGCCTGGCCGTCGAGGATCCTGTCGGCGCCGATCACACCCGCGTAGCCGACGTCGATCACCCCGCGCGGCGTCTCGACGTTGAGACCGATCCGCAGGCCGCCGAGGAAGACCGCGACGGCAGCCAGGAGCCATACCGGCCACGACAGCGCAGGGTTGCACGTGCGCCCCCGAAACCCGATCCACGACGTGCGCACGAGCAGGTAGGCGAGGGGGATCGCTCCGAGCGCGGCGCTCTGGAACACTTCGCCGCGGTTGAAGAACCAGAGTGAGAAGCCGAAAGAGAGCAGCGCGAGCAGGTCGAGCGTGTGCCACGAGCGGAGCCGCCGCCGGTCGACGAGTCCGAGGAAGAACACGACGCTGAGAGGGATCCACGTCCACCACGCGTTCAGCACCTTGCCGCCGAACGACCCGACGCGCCCCCGCGCCATGCTCCAGGCGACCTGCGGGCCCGTCCAGGCCTCGGTGACACGGCCGTCACCGTCCTCGACCTTGCCGAGCGCGATCTGCCCCGCCTTGCCCGACCAGATCTTCACCGTCCAGCGTCGGGACGCGATGTCGAATGTCGCCTCCGTCGGCGGGTTCGGCGGATACCGGTCGAGCCAGGCGGCGACCTTCGGGTCCTCGAGAAAGCGTGCCACGACTGCCTTCTCGGTCAGCCTCGGCTCGCCGCTGACCGGGGCGAAGGGCTCCTCGACCGTCCGGCCCCGGCTGTCGGGACCGAGGGGAGCGGTCGTGTCCGCGGCTCCGGCGACGGGAGCGAGCAGCAGTGCGAGCGCCGCGGCGCACGCCCACCGCTTCACCGGCGGAAGGACCAGAGCTTGTTGCCGAGGAAGTTGAGCGGGGTCACCAGCACGATCGCCACTGCCTGCGCGGCGATCTCGCTGACCCCCGCGGTCACCAGCAGGTGCAGCACTGCGAGATTCGCGAGCAGCGACACCGTCGAGACGACGAAGAACCGCCCCCCCTGCGCTCCGACGTGACCGCGCTCGACGCGGAAGGTCCAGACCCGGTTGAGCGCGTAGTTGTTCGCGACCGCTACGAGGAACGAACCGACCGCCGCGGGAATGTAGTGCAACCCGACCCCTTCGAGGAGGATCGTGAAGACCGCGAGGTTGACGACGTAGCCGACGGCGCCGACGGTGCAGAACTTGACGAGTTGCTCCCAGTTGCTCCGTCGGCCGAGCGCGCTGCCGACTCGCTGGGCGGCACCCTGGCCGGCGGTGGTCGGGGGCGGCTCGATCACGTTGGGCGAGGGTAGCGGCTCGGTTCTCAGGCGGCGCGGTCGAGTGCGTATGCGGGAGCGGTGACGTCGAAATGCGCGAGGACGAGCGGAGCCACCTCGACGATGCTCGCAGCGGTGCCCTCGACCCCGACGGTGAGCAGCGGCACCTCCGAATCTCCTGTCACGAGCGAGCCGTGCGAGCCACCGCCGACATGGCTGCCACCGCCGAGGTCGGCGAACTCGTGCCCCTCCGCCGCCGAGACGAGGACCTCGCCCGCGTTCGGGTTCGCGAGTGCGGCCCACGTGCGGGAAAGGGCATCCGGATACCCGAGAATCGAGGCATCGCCGGAAAGCGAGAAGCCTCCGCCCGCGTCCGGCGCGAACACGAGCTCCTCGCCCTCGCGGCGGGCAACGGCGTCTCCGCCCTCGCGGAACAGCACGATCTCGGCGGCCGCGAGGCCGTCGAGCCGGGCCGCGACCGCCCGAGGGTCGAGGCGGCATCCCGGCCGCAGGTAGACGTGAGCGGCGCGGTTCGACGCCAGCGGCAGGACACCGTCGACGCCCGCGTAGACCTCGGCGAGAGAGGACGCCTGCTGCACGCGCGTCTGGCCGTGGTCGGCCATGACGACGACGGCGTACCGCTCGAGGAGCGCATCGAGGCCGCCGCCTGCCTCGGCGAGCGAGGCGACGGAAGCGTCGCAGCGCTGGAGTGCTTCGAGCGCCGTGTCGGGACCGTGCTCGTGGGAGGCGTAGTCGTAGTCGGAGAGGTAGAAGAGAAGGAAGTCGAACGCGTCGCGGGTGACGAGCCAGCGGCCGACGGCCGTTGCGTAGGCATCGATCGACCCCGCAGGCCGGTTGCGCCACGAGAGCGGGGCGCCGGTCCGGTCGGAGCTGAAGAGGTTGTAGAAGAAGAACCGCTCCGGCGCCCTCACGTCCGCCGAGGAACGGGAGGAGGGATCGATGGGGCGTTCTCCCACGATAGGCGGTGAAGTTGACCGCTGCGGTGCGGAGACCGGCGTCTGCGAGCGACTTCGAACAGCGTCAGGGCCTTCGCCCCGAGATGCCGGCTGTTCATGTTGACGAGGGTGTCCCGCAGCGTCTGGCCGATGCCGGCGGCACGGACCGCGCCGAACGAGCTGCCGTATTCGACGACCCTCTGCTCGTCACGGTCGTACCAGACGAGATGCGGGATCTCGTGGATGTCGCCGTGCGCGCCGGTGGCGATCGACGAGAGGCAGACGGGGGTCAGAGACGGGAACACCGACGTGGCCCGGCGGTAGGAACCGCGGGCCGCGAGTGCAGCAAGCGTGGGGGTCTCACCGGAGCCGATCGCGCCTTCCAGCATCGACGGTGTGAGCCCGTCGATGACGACGAGGATCAGCGGGCGCGCGGTCACTTGGCGAGCGAGCGGAGCCCGGCGTACTTCTCGGGCCCGCCGCGCGCGCGCCGCGCGGCGACGATGGGGAGCACGACGGCCTCGAGATACCCGACCACGGGGATGAGCGCGAGCAGGCCGACGACGATCGCTGCCGCGATGAGGAGGAACGCCGTGCCGCCGAGAGTCGCCCCCCGCCGGACCGCGCCGCGCACGATCGCGGCGGCCGAGACCGAGCCGATCACTCCACCCACGACCCCGCCGGCGACGCCGATCCAGCCGTTCACGAGCAGCCCCGCGACGACGCCGACGACGAGCGCCCCGAGCAGTGTGGTGGCGAAGCCGAACCGGAGGCCCGCGAGCACTCCGGCGAACGCGATGCCGGCGGCGACCCCGATTCCGACCGTGATCCCGATCTCGTACCAGTCACCCATGTCGAGGGCTCAGTGTACGGACGGTTGCCTCGGAGGCTTGACGTGAACCAGGCACACGCGCGGTCGGGGGCATGGACGCCTGATTCACGTCAAACCTCCAGCCGGCGGATCACGTCGACGCAGAATGCACCGGCGCGCGCTCCGTCGACGACGCGGTGGTCGAACGTGACGGACACGTTCCCCATCCTGCGCGCGACGATCTCGCCGTCGCGGACGACTGGCGCGCGGGCCGATCCGGTGCAGGCCGAGAATCGCGACCTCCGGGTGATTGATCAAGGGCGTCACGAAGAGGCCTCCGAGCCTGCCGGCGCTCGTGACGGTGAAGGTCGAGTCGCGGAGCTCGTCGGGTTGCAGCGAGCCGGCGCGGGCACCTGCGGCGAGCCGCCGGATCTCGGCGTCGATCTCGGCGACCGAGAGACGGTCGCAGCCGCGGACGACGGGCACGACGAGCCCGGCGTCCGTGTCGACGGCGACACCCAGGTCGTAGCGGTCGAGCAGCACGATCTCGTCGCCGTCGATCCGTGCGTTCAGCTCCGGAAACTCGGCCAGCGAGGCCGCGGCGGCGCCGAGCGCGGTGGCCACGAGCAGGTCGAGGTCGACGCCCGTGAAGTCGCACTCCTCGACGAACGTGACGGCGGGGATCTCGCGGTGCGTGCGCTCGACCTGCTCGACGATCGCCCGCCGGATCCCGCGCACCGGCACCCGTCGTCCCTCCGCGGAGCGGCCGCCGCCCGCACGTCGGCCTCGGTCACGCTGCCCACCGGGGCCAGTCCCCTTGACCGAGGCGAACTCGACGGAGAGATCGCGCGCCAGCGGTGGAGCGTCAGCGCCTCGAGCGGCTCCGAGCCGACGACCGTGACGATCGGCTCGGCGGGGGCAGGTTCCTCGAGCGGCAGCGTCTCGACGGAGCGGAGCAGCTGCTCTCCGGCGGCACCGATCAGCGCGAGCGTCGAGCCGACCGCCGCGATCTCGCCCTCCTGCGCGAGGATCCGAAGCACGACGCCGTCGACCGGCGAGCCGATCTCGACGGTCGCCTTGTCGGTCTGGATCTCGACGATCGGCTCGTTCTCGACGACGACGTCCCCCTCGCGGACGAGCCAGCGCGCGATCTCGCCCTCGGTCAGGCCCTCGCCCAGGTCCGGCAGCGTGAACGCGTGCGCCATGGTGGGCAGCGTAGTGGGTGCCCGGCGTCGGCCGGGCGCCAGGGTCGCGGCAGACGAAACCCGGCGTCCGAACGGGTGCCTGGCTTCAGCCGGGCGCCAGGGTCACGGCAGACGAAACCCCGGCGTCCGACTAACGTCAGACACCTCCACCTCGCGTCAGGTGAGCACGGTCAGGGCGTCGCGCTCTGCGACGATCTCCGCCTCCTCGACGTCACCGATGTCCTCGCCGTCGACCTGGACGGGCAGTGGCGTGTCGCAGCGGATCAGGATCCGGTCGAGGTCGTGGCCGACGCAGCACGTCGCGGGCGCCCGGCCGTCCGCGCAGCGCCTGCGTGGCGAGACGCGGGATCGCCCGGGCCCGCACCGCGATCGGGGCGACGATGTCGAGTCCGCCCTCGAACGAGGCATCGGGCACGAAGCGCAGCCCGAGGTGCCCGGCATACGTATAGGGCGAGCAGTTCGCAACGAGCGCGAAGGCGGCACGCCCGAGACCCTCGACCTCGAGCACCGGCTCGTACCGCAGCCGGTGCTCCGACAGCGTCCGGACGACGCGTCCAGGCGAACGCCATGTCGCCGGGCCGCTTGCCGTCGGCGCGGCGCCCGAGACCGTCGACGCGTCGCACGAGCTCCGCGTCGAACCCGATCCCCGCGTTGAACGCGAACCGGCGGCCGTTGACCCTGCCGAGCGAGATCCGCCGCGGCTTGCCGTGCGCGATGCGCTCCGCCGCGCGGGCCGGGTCGCGCGGCAGGCCGAGCGCTCGCGGCAGCACGCTCGTGCCGCCGCCGGGAACGAAGCCGACCGGGACGTCGGCGCGGAGGCCGTTGATCACCTCGTTGTAGGTGCCGTCACCCGAGAAGACGTAGATCGCCTCCGCGCGGTTCGACCACTCGGCAGCGAGCTCCGTCGCCTCCCCGCGTGCCTGGGTGAGCACGGTCTCCGTCCCGGAGGGCAGCGCTGCCTGGACGGCGGCGAGCTTCCGCTCGTTGACTCCGCTGGCGAACGGATTCACGATCAGGACCCTCGACACACCCGTCATCCTCTCATCAAGCCTCCAACACGAGGACGGTCTCCGAGCCGGGCACGATCTCGGTCAGCCCACCGTCGCGCACGACGGCGACGGCGATGTCGGCGAGCCCGGCCCACCGCTCGCCTCCGGCACCGACCACGCGCACGGCGAGGTCGCGGTCGAGGTCGGCCATCAGGGCGGCGTGGCCGATCTGGGCGAGCGTCTTCCCCGCGCTCATGCCGAGATCGGTCGCGACGCAAGCGTCAGGCCCTCGGCGCCGACATCGTCATCGTCGAGCTCAGGCAACGGGCCGGCCTCCTCGCTCAGCGCCTGCATCCGCACGAGCACGGGATCGCGCACCGAGCGGCGCACCGGCGGCAGGCAGGCGACGTCGCCGACCCGCTCGTGGTCGAGCAGCCGCACCGCCTCCCACTCGCGCGGCTCCGCGCGAAGGCACACCTTGCGGAACGAGTGACGCCACCAGTCGTCGAAGCCGTCGCGCCAGCGGTCGTCCTCGCGGTACCGGTGGGCGCAGCGCCGGGTCGCGAGCGCCGCGGCGGTCGCGAGCTCGGCGAACGGACGTGTCGTCCGCCGGCGCACGACGAGGTACATGACGAGCGGGTCGTCGTCGTTCTCCACCAGGGCAGCGTACGGGAGGGCGACGCCGTCTAGCGAAGCAGAAAGCCCTCGCCGAGCGGATCGTCCGGGTCGAGGCGGAACGTCGCCTCCCCCGTCCTGTACGCGCTCCCCGTCACCTCGGTGACGACCGCGGGCCGCCCCGCAACCTCCACCTCGTCGACGACGCGCCCGGTGAAGACCGACCCGACGATGGAGAGATGGCGCAGCTCGGCCCCGCGCGGCAACTGCCAGCCGGCGTCGAGCAGGGCGAGCCGGGCCGAGGTACCCGAGCCGCACGGCGAGCGATCGACCTCCCCGTCGGCGAACACGGTCACGTTGCGCTGAGTCAGTGGTTGCTCGCCCTCCTGCTGCCAGAAGATCACCCCGTACACGTCCCGCAGCTCCGGCTCGAGCGGGTGCACGATCTCGTGTTGCGCCTCGAGAGCGCGCTTGATCTCACGGCCGCGCGCGATCAGCCGCGGCAGCTCGGCCGGCTCGACCCGCTCGGGCAATGAGGCGTAGAAGGCGCCACCGAAGGCGACGTCGACCGTAGCGTCTCCGACACGCAGGTCTTTGGCCCAGACGAAGGACGGCACGTTGCGGAAGGTGACGGAGCGCACCCGGCCGTCCGCGACGGTTGCGACCGTCTCGAGCCGCCCGGACGGGACGTCGACGACGACCCGGTTCTCGCCCTCCCGGCGCTCGACGACTCCTTCGTCCAACGCCCAGGTGACGAGGGCGATCGTCCCGTGGCCGCAGGCCGTCGAGTACCCGGCGTTGTGGAAGAACACGACCCCGAGGTCGGCCCCGTCGTCGTTCGGGGGCACGACGTGGCAGCCGTACATGTCTGCGTGCCCGCGTGGCTCGTTGACGAGTAGTCGTCGCACGTGGTCGAGCCGCTCGAGCGCGTCGCGGCGCCGGTCGAGGATCGTCTCACCCTGCAGCGGCTCGACGCCGCCGGTCACGATCCGGAACGGCTCACCGCCGGTGTGATAGTCGACGATGCTGATTCCGGTCACGCGGGTCTCGACCCTACTCGTCGGAGAAGCTCGGGTAGCGCTGCGTCAGCAGGCCCACGTACCCGATCGTCTGCGCGTTGTAGCGGAGGTAGTAGGCGAGGACGTCGCGGAGGCCGACGTGCAGCTTGCCCGCGAACAGCGAGTAGATCCAGGCGAGGAACGCGACGATCTGGGCGACGTACCCGAGCACCCAGAGGACGAAGAACGCCGGGATCGCGAGCAGCAGCCGGAAGAAGATCGTGAGCCGACTCTGCTGCACCGGAGCTGCGATCTCGACGTCGATCGGATACCCAGGGGCGCCGTTGAAGGCCGGGAACGGGTCGGCCGCGATCATGAAGTACGCGTAGACGTGGGTCAGATAGCGCAGGTACGAGGCGATGAAGCCGTGCAACCCGTCCGGCACACGGCCCGTGAAGATGCCGACGAACCAGGCGGCGACGATGGCGAACCAGGCGGCGATGCCCCAGAGCGAGAGCCAGATGAAATGCGGAATCGCGAGGAGCAGGCGGAAGAAGACGGTCAGCCGACTGCGATCGAGGTCGTCGGTGACGACGAGGTGAATCGGGTGCCGCGCCGGAGCGTCGGTGACGAGGACGGGAAGCTGCTCGGACATCGGTGCTCCTTCGGGGGTGGGGGTTGAGCGTGAACGACCGGCCGAAACCGGCCTCCGGCGAACCGGACACGTCACCTTCGCCTACACCAGCGACTTCGGCTTCAGGCGCCGGTGAAGCTCGGTGGTCGCTTCTCCAGGAACGCGGTGACTCCTTCGGCGAAGTCGGCAGAGCCGACGGCCGTCTGCTGCAGCTCCGCCTCGAGCGCGAGCTGCTCCTCGAGCGACGCGTCGTGGGCATGCTCGAACAGCTGCTTCGTCATCCCGACGGCGAGGGTCGGCAGCGCCGCCCAGGTGGCCGCGAGCTCGGCCACGCGCGCGTCGAAGCTCTCGGCCGGGATCACCTCGGAGACGAGACCCCACGCGAGCGCCTCCTCGGCGTCGAGCCTACGATTCGAGCTCATCCACTCGAAGGCCCGGGCGAACCCGAGCAGGCGGTGCAGGAACCAGGTGCCGCCGGAGTCCGGCACGAGGCCGATGCCGACGAATCCGGGCACGAATGCTGCCGCGGTCGACGCGACCCGGACGTCGCAGGCGCTCGCGAGCGACAGCCCCGCCCCTGCAACCGGGCCGTTGACGGCGGCGATCACGGGCTTCGCGAGCCCGCGGATGAGGCGGATGTTCGGGTGGTACGTCTCCTCGAGCGAGTCACGCAGCGAGCCGTCGAGCTCGCTGAACTCGCGCAGGTCCTGGCCGGCGCAGAAGCCGCGCCCGGCACCCGTGATCACGACCGCGCGAACGGCGGGATCGCCGGCCTCCTCGAGCGCCGACCGGAGCGCCGCGTGCAGCGCCCGGTTGAACGCGTTGAAGACGTCGGGCCGATTCAGGGTGATCGTCAGCACCGCGCCCTCGCGGGCGGTCAGCACCTCGCTCATGGCCGAGCCTAGCGTGAGCTCGCCGGTGCGAGCGTCGACGCATCGAACTCGAACGCGGTCGCCGCCAGTCGCTCGCCGTCGCGCAGGGCCTCGGCGGGGCGGTGCAGATCGCCGCAGGGCGCTCGGCGACCGGGTCGAAGCTGCGAGGCCCTCGCCGTGCGCCGTCGTCGTCGACGCAGCGCTGACGTTCGTCGCGTCCTCGTCGCCCGCCGAGCCTCGACGGCGTGCGCGAGCGGGCTCGACGCGCCGAAGTGGATGCTCCTCGGCGCGCTGATGAGCGTCGTGATCGCGTCGCGATCACCGTCGCCGGGCCGACGATCGGCATCGTCGCGACGACCGCCTTCCTGATCGTGGGTCAGTTCCGCTCACGGCGTGATCGACGGTTCGGCTGTTTCGGCTCGAGCCGATGCGCTGAGAGCTGGCACGCCTCCCGCCCGTCTGCTCGCCGACGGCGCCGCACTGGCGCTGAAGCGATGACGCCCGCGCGTGGATCGCGCTGTGGACCGTCTACATCCTCTGGGGCTCCACGTACCTCGGGATCGAGCTCGCGGGGAGACGATCCCGCCGTCTTCGCGGCGGGCCTCCGGTTCACGACGGTCGGGGTCGTGCTGAGCAGCTGGATGCTGATCCGCCATGGCACCGCACCGTTCCGGTTGGGCTGGGCGCGCGCCGGGTCGACCGTGCTCTGCGGGCTGCTGCTGATCGGCGCGAACGCGACGCTGTTCGTGGCCGAGCGCAGCGTGCCGATCGGGCTCGCCTCGCTGATATTCGCCTCCGTTCCGTTGTGGCTCGTGGTGCTTCGCTCTGCGAGCGGCGACCGTCCGCCACGCGCCTCACTCGCGGGAACGGCGGTCGGGTTCATCGGGGTGGCGGTCCTGCTCCGGCCCGGAGGAGAGGCAACCGTGACGGGCGTCCTGCTCGTCGTGGCCGCGGCGCTCTCCTGGGCGCTCGGGACGTTCCTCTCCTCGAGGCTTCCGATGCCGGACGACGCAGTCACGACGGCGGGCATCCAGGGCCTCGCGGGCGGCCTGCTCTTGATTCCCGTCGGCATGGCGCTCTCGGACGGCGAGTCACTCAACCCCGCGGACTGGTCGACCCGCTCGCTCGTGGGCCTCCTCTACCTGATCGTGTTCGGCTCGATCTTCGGCTACACGGCCTACGTCTGGCTGGTTGCGAATGTGCCGCTCGGGACGGTCGCGACCTACGCGTATGTGAACCCGCTCGTCGCGATCGTCCTCGGCGTCGTCTTCCTCCACGAGGTGGTGACCTGGCAGATCGCCGTGGGTGCCGCGGTGATCCTGACCTCGGTGGCCGTCGTGATCCGCCGCGAGATGCAGCGGCGGCCGGACGAGGTGCTCCCGCCGCTGATCGAGACGTAGGCGGAAGCTCGTTGGCCGAACCCGGACGACAGGCTCAAGCCTGTCGCCGCTAGAGACCGACGATCTCGTCCGGCGGCACGGGCACGCGGCGCAGCGGCTTGCCGGTGGCGGCACGCATCGCCGCCACGACGGCGGCGGTTGCGACGACGGTGGGCGGCTCGCCGACGCCCTTGACGCCGTACGGCGCATCCGGCTGCGGATCCTCGATCAGCACCGACTCGACCGGCGGCATGTCGAGCGCCGTCGGGATCAGGTAGTCGGTGAAGCTCGCGTTCGTGATCCTCCCGTCGCGCGTCTGGATCTCCTCCATCAGCGCGAGCCCGATCCCCTGCGCGGTGCCCCCTTCGATCTGGCCCGTCACGCCCTGGGGATTGAGCGCCTTGCCGACGTCCTGGGCGACTCCGATCCAGACCAGGCGCGTGAGGCCGAGCTCGACGTCCACCTCGGCGACGACCCGCATCGCACAGGTGGCGAGTGCGACATGGGCCCGCTCGCCGGTGACCTGGCCCGTCTCCGGGTCGAGCGGCGTCGTCGGGAGATGCCGGTAGACGCGCTCGACGTCGACGTCGACGTCGCCGCGCGCAGCGCGCTCCTCGAGCGCGGCGCGGCAGGCGTCACGCACGGCGCCGGCCGCCATCCAGGTCATCCGGGACGCCGACGTCGAGCCTGCCGAGCCCACGGTCGCAGTCGTGTGCGGCGCCAGGGTCACGTCGCTCGTGGCGAGCTCTGTCCGCGCCACCTGCAGGATCACGCTGCCGACGCCCTGGCCGACCTCCGCGGCAGCGCAGTGCACGACCGCGCTCCCGTCGACGTACAGCTGGACGCGCGCGGAGCAGTAGTCGTCGAACCCCTCCGAGAAGCAGATGTTCTTGAAGCCGACGGCGAAGCCGACGCCGCGGTGGACTCCGTCCCCGTGGGTCGTGTTGCCCGCCCCACCCGGGAGGCGGATCGGGTCGCGCGGCAGGCTCTCCGCCTCCGGCACCGGGATCGCGGCCGCAGCGCGGATCACGTCGGCGACGGGCAACGAGCCCTTGAGGACCTGCCCGGTCGGCAGCGTGTCGCCGGGCTCGAGCGCGTTCAGCAGCCGCAGCTCGACCGGGTCGATCGAGAGTGCCTCGGCGAGCCGGTCGATCTGCGCCTCGACGGCGAAGCACACCTGCACCGCGCCGAAACCGCGCATGGCACCCGACGGCGGGTTGTTGGTGTACACCACCGAGCCCTCGATCAGCGCATTGTCGACCCGATACGGCCCGAGCGCGAAGGCAGAGGCGTTCGAGATCACCGCGGTCGAGCTGGAGGCGTACGCACCGCCGTCGAGCAGGATCCGCACGTGCGCGCACACGAGGCGGCCGTCGCGGGTTGCGCGATGCTCGGCCCAGATCCTGGCCGGGTGCCGGTGCACGTGGCCCGTGAACGACTCCTCGCGGTTGTAGACGATCTTCACCGGCCGGTCGGTGTGGAGCGCGAGCATCGCGGCGTGGATCTGCATCGAGAGGTCCTCGCGGCCGCCGAAGGCGCCGCCCACGCCGGCGAGGTGGATCCGCACCTGCTCCGGGCGCAGGCCGAGGCAGGGGGCCACCTGGTCGCGGTCGACGTGCAGCCACTGGGTCGCGACGTGCACGTCCACGCCGCCCTCCCCGTCGGGTATCGCGAGACCGGACTCGGGCCCGAGGAACGCCTGATCCTGGCCGGCGAGCTCGTAGAAGCCCTCGACCGTGACGTCGCCCTGCACGTCGGGGTCGCCGTGGCGGATCACGAGCGAGCGGACGACGTTCGGGCGGGGATCGTCGCGGTAGCCGTGGCCCATCGTCGGCCGGTCGGGATGAAGCGGCTCCTGCTCGGTCGCGCGCTCGGGATCGACCACCGGCTCGAGCGGCTCGTAGGTGACGACGATCGCCTCGGCAGCACGACGCGCCTCCTCAGGATGCTCGGCGGCGACGATGGCCACCGGCTCGCCGTAGTAGCGGACGCGGTCGAACGCGAGCACGGGCTGGTCGGGGAACTCGAGGCCGTAGGTCTTGCGGCCGGGAACGTCGTCATGGGTCAGCACCGCATGGACGCCGGGCATCGTCACGGCCCTCGAGATGTCGATCTCGACGATCCGGGCGTGCGCGTGCGGGCTGCGCAGCGTGTGACCCCAGAGCATGCCCGCGGCGCTCAGGTCGCTCGAATAGGCGAATTCGCCCAGCACCTTGGGCGGCCCGTCCGGGCGACGCACGAGCTCTCCGATGTGCCCGAGCTGGAGCGTGGTCTCCGTTGCGCTCATGCCCGCGCCGCCGCCTTGACCGCGTCGAAGATCTTCTGGTAGCCGGTGCAGCGGCAGAGATTGCCCGACAGCGCCTCCCGGATCTCGTCGTCAGACGGGCTCGGGTCGTGCTCCAGCAGGTCGACGGTCGCCACGATCAGGCCCGGCGTGCAGAACCCGCACTGCACGGCACCCGCTGCGACGAACGCCTCCTGCACCCGGTGCAGCGTCCCGCCCACCGCGACGCCCTCGACGGTCACGACCTCGTGCCCGTCGGCCTGGGCCGCGAGGACGAGGCACGAGCAGACGAGCTTGCCGTCGAGGAGGACGGAGCACGAGCCGCACTCGCCCTGCTCACAGGCGTTCTTCGAGCCGGGGAGCCCGAGCTGCTCGCGCAGCGCGAAGAGGAGGCTCTCGCCGCCCCAGACGTCGGCCTCGCGCTTCTCGCCGTTGACCGTGAGCCGGATCTTCATGCGAAGCACCTCTCCAGGGCACGGCGGGTGAGCACACCGAGGCAGTGCCGCCGGTAGGCGGCGGTACCGCGCACGTCGTCGATCGGGCTCGCGCGCCCCGCGACGAGTGCGGGGAAGCCCTCTGCCTCGTCGAGCGGCGCCGTGACGAGCCGCACCGTCGGAGCCGCGGAGCCGAACGCTGCGCGTAGCTCACCGCGCTCGCGGTCGACGTGGAGAGCGAGGGAGCAGACGGAGATCACCATCGCGTTGCGCGGCCCCACCTTCATGAACGTCTGCCCGGCCCGGCTCGGCTCGACGCGCACGGCCGTGATGAGCTCGTCGGGCTCGAGCGCGTTCCGCTTCACGCCGAGCAGGAAGTCCCGCAGCGGGATGCGCCGCTCTCCGCGCACGCTCGCGACCTCGCACCTCGGCATCCTCGACGAGCAGCGGCGGCAGCGCGTCGCCCGCCGGGGACGCGGTGCCGAGGTTGCCGCCGATCGTGCCGCGGTTGCGGATCTGGGGCGAGCCCACCGTGCGCGACGCCTCCGCCAGGGCGGGCAGCTCCTCCGCGACGGCACCGCGCATCGCCTCGGCGTAGGTGAGACCGCTGCCGAGGACGAAGCGTGCCGTTCTCGCGGCTGAACCCGCGCAGCTCCGCCACCTCGTTCAGGTTGATCAGGGCAGGCGGGCGGGAGCGGTCGAAGTTGAGCTCGACCAGCACGTCGGTGCCGCCCTGCACGAAGCGGGCGTCGGGGAGCTCGGCCTTGAGGCGCAGCGCCTCGTCGAGCGTATGGGGCGTGTGGACGTCCATCAGCGTTCCTCTCGCACGTACGGTACTCCGAGCGCTGCCCGGGGCGCCGAGGCGACGTTTGGCGATGCCCGACGAGACGATCACGAGCACGACGATAGTCATCACGTACGGGAAGCGCCTGGAAGAGCTGGGCGCGATCGTGACGCCGCGCGCCTGGAGGATGAGCGGGAGCGCCGGAACGCCCCGAAGAAGTACGCGCCGACGAGGCAGAGCTCGGCCGCCAGAAGGCGAAGATGACGAGCGCGATCGCGATCCAGCCCGCACCGCCCGTGAGACCGTCCACCCACGAGCGGCGTCAGCGCGAGGCTGAAGCAGGCGCCGCCGATCCCCGCGAAAGCCCCGCCGGCGACGTGTGGAGCATAGCGGTACGCCGTGACGCTGATCCCCATCGCGTCCGCCGTCGTGGGCGACTCGCCGACCGCGCGAACGTTGAGGCCCGGGCCGCGTTCGCGAGTCAGGTAGAGCGCGATGGCGATGACGCAGCACCCACGAGAGCGTACACGAGCCACGTCTGCCCGAAGACGATCGGCCCGAGGATCGGGAGGTCCGGAGAGACCGAACGCGTCGACGGGCTCGAACGAGTACCGCGCCGGCGTCGTCGGCCAGCTCGAAGTCGTTGCCGAGGTAGGACGAGAGCCCGGCCGCGCCGGCGAAGATCGTGAGCGCGAGGCCCGAGACGATCTGGTTCGCGCGCAGCGTGACCACGAGGAACGCGAAGAGCAGCGCCACCGCCGCACCCGCGAGGGCCGCGACGACGACCGCGAAGAGAAGCACCATCCCTCTCGGTCCGCCGATCCGCTGCACGCGCCAGAACCCCATCACCGCGCCGACGAGCATCATCCCCTCGACGCCGAGGTTGAGGACGCCGGAGCGCTCCGCGAGCAGCTCGCCGAGCGCCGCGATAGAGCAGCGGGGTGCCGTAGGCGACGCCGGAGGCGAGCACGACGACGACGATCGAGGTGTTCACCGTGCCGCTTCCGCGGCCGTCGCCGGCTCGGCCGGGGCATCGGGCGCCTGGGTGCCGTGGCCGCTGCCGATCCGGATCCGATAGCGGACGAGCAGCTCCCCACCGAGCGTCGTGAAGAGGATCATCCCCTCCATCACGCCGACGAGGCCCGACGGGAAATCGGCGCCCCTGGAGCGTGTACCCGGCGTTCTGGAGGCCCCCGAGAGGAACGCGACGAGGACGACCGCGAACGGGTTGTACCGTGCAAGTGCCGCGACGACGATGCCCGTGTAGCCGTAGCTCGCCTGCTGGAGGCCGCTCGGATCGGCGTCGAGCACGTGCCGGAAGTCGCCGATCTGGCTCGCGCCGCCGAGGCCGGCGAGTCGCGCCCGACAGGCACATCACGGCGAGGATCTTGCGTCGTGTGCGCATGCCGGCGTAGCGAGCGGCGCGCGGCGAGTCGCCGATCACCTGCACCTCGAAGCCGAATCGCGTGCGCGAGTAGAGCACCCACAGGCCGATCGCCGCGACGATGCCGACGAGGAAGCCGAACGGGACGACGACATTCGATCCGATCGTCGGCCACGTGCCGCGTCCGCCAGCTCCTTGCCGACCGGGAACACCGCCGCGCTCGCCGAGGTCGTGTCGCGCCAGTACGAGAGGCTGTCGAAGATGAGGTAGGTGAGGAACAGGCCGGCGACGTAGTTGAGCATCAGCGAGGTGATGATCTCGTTCGTCGAGAGGAACGCCCGCAGGAACCCCGGGATCAGCGCCCAGGCGGCTCCGGCCGCGAACCCCGCGATCATCATCGCGGCGATCAGCACCGGCGTCGACTGGCCCGCCAGGAGCAGACCGCTGCCGCGGACGAGCCGATCGCGCCGAAGTAGAGCTGCCCCTCGCCACCGATGTTGAAGAGATTCATGCGGAAGGCGACCGCGGCCGCGAGGCCGGTGAAGAGCGAGCGGCGTGGCGCCGATGAGGGTCTGCGAGAGCGCGCCTTCGGCGAGTGAAGGCTGCCTCGAAGAGTCGCCTGGAACGTCTCGAGCGGATCGTGCCCGGTGGCGCGAGCAGGACGATCGCGATCAGCAGGAACGCGACGACGAGCGAGCCGACCGGCACGGCGACCGATCAGCCACCGCGGCTGCGAGAGGCGCTTCTCGATGCGGATCGTCGGTCAGCCGCTCCCCGGCCTCCGCCGCCATCATCAGCCCGATCTCCTCGACGACTCGCGTGCGCCGCGTCGACCTCGCCCACGATCCGGCCCTCGTACATGACCGCGATCCGGTCGGACAGGGTCATCAGCTCGTCGAGGTCCTCGGTGATGAGCAGGATCGGCCACGCCCGCTGCTGCGGCCTCTCGAAGATAGGCGTGCACGGTCTCGATCGCGCCGACGTCGAGGCCGCGCGTCGGTGCGGCGATGACGAGCACGCGCGGGCTGCGCCGGAGAACTCGCGCGCGAGCACGACCTTCTGCAGGTTGCCGCCCGAGAGCTGGCGCGCCGAGCGTGGCCGGGCCGGGCGCCTTCACGTCGTACCGGCGAATCAGCTCGACGGCCCAGTCGCGGATGTGCCGGAAGCGCAGGAACGGGCCGATCGAGTTCTCGTCGTCGCGGTACGACTTGAGCACGACGTTCGACGAGATGCTGAGGCTCGGGGCGACGCCCGTGTGGAGGCGGTCCTCCGGGACGTGCGCGATGCCGGCCCTGATCGCCGCCCGCGGGTCGCCTGCGCGAACGGCCTTGCCGCCGACGCGGATCGCCCCGCCGGTGAGGGGGCGCAGACCCGGTGACGGCCTCGGCGAGCTCGCGCTGGCCGTTCCCCGCGACGCCGGCGATACCGAGGATCTCGCCCGCGTGCACGCTCAGGGTCACGTCGTGGACCGCGTCGCTGCCGCGGTCGCCCGCGGCCGTGAGCCCGTCGACCTCGAGCAGCAGCTCGCCGACCTCGCGCTCGTCGTCGTGCGGCGCGCGTACGTGTTCAGCTCGCGTCCGACCATCAGCGCGGCGAGCGACTCGCGCGTCGAGGCCGACGTGTCCACGGTCGCCACGGAGCGGCCGTCGCGCAGGACGGTGACGCGGTCGGACACCGCCATCACCTCGTGGAGCTTGTGCGAGATGAAGATGACGGTGCGCCCGTCGTCGGCCATCGCCCGCAGCGTCCCGAACAGCGCCGTCGCCTCCTGCGGGGTCAGCACCGCGGTCGGCTCGTCGAGGATCAGGATCCGGGCCTCGCGATAGAGCGCCTTCAGGATCTCGACCCGCTGCTGCTCGCCGACGGAGAGCTGCCAGATCCGCGCGCGGGGATCGACTGCCATGCCGTAGCGCTCGCCGAGCTCCGCCACGCGCTCCTCGATCGCGCGCGGGTGCAGGCGGAAGGAGCGCCCCAGGTCGCTCGTGTCGCCGAGCATCGACGTTCTCGGCGACCGTGAACGGCTCGACGAGCCGGAAGTGCTGGTGCACCATGCCGATCCCCGCCTCGATCCCGTCGCGCGGGGTGTCGAAGGCGACGCGGGATGCCGTAGACCTCGAGCTCTCCCTCGTCGGCGCGGTAGAGGCCCGTGAAGATGTTCGAGAGGGTGCTCTTGCCGGCGCCGTTCTCACCGAGCAGCGCGTGCACCTCGCCCTCGAGCGCCTCGAAGTCGACCTGGTCGTTCGCGACGACGCCCGGGAAGCGCTTCGTGATCCGCCGGCACGCGATCGCCGGGCGTGCCCGCGGGCCCGCGGGGGCGACCGTCTGCGACTGCACCGTGGGCTCCATGGGAGGAGAGACGGCCTGCGGGGGAGCGGACGGGCCGCTCCCCCGGCAGGCAGCCGTTAGCCCTTCGGGACGCTTCCCTCGATGCCCTTGACGAGCCAGTTCATCGCGTACAGGTCCGGGAGGACCTTCAGCGTCTTCCCGGCCGGCACCTTCACCTTGCCGCTCTGGTCGTAGAGCGGGCCGGTGAACGGGTTGAACTTGCCGCTCACGATCGCGGCCCGCTTCGCCGCGATCTTCGCCTTCGTGGCCGCGGTCACCTTCGGCCCGTAGGGGGCGATGTCCGTGAAGCCGTCCTTGATGCTCCCGTAGTAGAAGGCCGACTTCCAGCTGCCGTTCATCGCCGCCTTGACGCGCTTCAGGTAGTACGGGCCCCAGTCGTAGACGGCCGCAGTCGAGCCACGAGGTCTTCGCGTACTTCCGCGCGTCGTTGTCGTAGCCGACCCACGCGATGCCCTTCGACTGCGCGAACTGGCCTGCGGCGGGGCTGTCGACGTTCTGGCCCAGCACGTCGGCGCCCCACGAGTTGACGAGGCTCTCCGCCGCCTTCTTCTCCTTGGCCGGGTCGTACCACGAGAGCGTCCAGATCAGCTTCACCTTCGCCTTCGGGTTGACGGCCTGCGCGCCGAGCGCGAACGCGTTGGCGTGCCGGATCACCTCGGGGATGCCGAACGGGACGATGTAGCCGATCTTCCCGTTCTTCGTCGCGGCGCCCGCTGCCATGCCGGAGAGGTAGATCGAGTCCTCACCGGCGCCGAAGAACTCCGCGAGGTTCTTCGACAGGTCGGTTCCCGTCGCCTGCTCGAAGTACACGTCCGGATACTTCGCCGCGAGCTTCTTGTCGATCATCCCGAACGACGTCGCGAAGATGATCTTGTTGCCGTCGCGAACGAGGCTGGCGACCGTCTGGGCCAGCTTCGGGCCCGGCGGGATGTTCTCCTTGTAGGTGGTCTTCACCTTCGAGCCGAGCATCTTCTGGACGTACTTCCGGCCGTTGTCGTGGGCTGTCGTCCAGCCGCCGTCCGTCGTCGGGCCGACGTAGATCCAGGCGGCCTTGATCGGCTCGGCGTTGGACTTGGCGGACGTTCCGCCCGCCAGGGCGAGGGCCATGACGGCGAGGGCGCCGAGCAGGGCCACCACGAGGGCGCTCCTCCGGGCCTTGGTGCTTGGTACTCGTGTGCGTGACACGTTTCTCCTTTCGCGGCCGGCCCCCGAGGCCGGTCCTTGGCTCCTACGACCTCGCCTCCAGCATTCGTCCGGGAACGGGACGTACGAAACGCCCTCCCGGTGAGGCGACCATAACGCCCCCGAGACATACAGTCGAGCCTCGGAGGATCGTTCTGACAACACGTCCGCGCAGCCGGCGTCCGATGAACGGGCTGAGGCGGTGGAGCGAGAGGAGCTCCGCGGCCGTCAGCTCCGCCTCTTCGGACAGGTCGACCAGCACGAGATCTGCGTCCGCGCCGGCTACGAGCGAGCCCTTCCCGGCAAGGCCGAACCGCCGCGCGGGCGCCTCGGCGCAGAGGCTCGCGATCGCCTCGAGCGAGAGACCGCGGGACGGGCCCTCCGTCAGCAGCACCCGCAGCAGCGTCTGGCAGCCGGCGATGCCGCCCCAGGCGGCGAAGGCGTCGTCGCCGAGCTTGAGCTCGGGCGGGCTCGGAGAGTGATCCGATGCGACGAGGTCGACGAGCCCTTCGAGAAGCGTGTCCCAGAGGTCGTCGAGCTCGGCACCGCGGACGCAGGGGCGGCGAGCACTTCGCCACCATGCCCAGAGCCAGCGCGTCCTCGTCGTCGAGCGCGAGGTAGTGCGGGCAGGTCTCGCAGGTGACGTCGACTCCTTCCTCGCGGGCGGCGCCGACCAGCCGGACGCCGCTCCCCGTGGACACGTGAACGACGTGCAGTGAGCAGCCCGTCTCCCGGGCGATCGCGATCGCCCGCTCGATCGCCTCGAGCTCGGCGACGACCGGACGGGAGGCGAGATAGTCGCGCATCGTGGTGCGCCCCTCGCTCACGGCCCGAGCCGCCAGCCGGGACGTCAGCTCCGCGCTCTCGGCGTGCACGGCCACCGGCAGGCCGAGGTGCGCAGCGCGCGCCATGCCGGCATGCAGGGTGTCGTCGTCGGCGGCCTGGAAGTCGTCCATCCCGGTGTGGCACATGAATGCCTTGAAGCCGACGACGCCCCTGTCTGCGAGCTCGTCGAGGCGGTCGACGTCCCCCGGCACGAGCCCGCCCCAGAGCGCGAAGTCGACGACGCGCGGTCTCCGTCGCGGCTGCGGCCTTGAGATCGAACGAGGCGCCGTCGATCGTCGGCGGGCTGGCGTTCAGCGGCATGTCGACGAACGTGGTCGTCCCACCCGCCGCAAGCGCGGCGGTGCCGTGGCCGAACCCCTCCCAGTCGGAGCGCCCCGGATCGTTGCAGTGGACGTGAGCGTCGACCACGCCGGGGAAGACGTGCAGCCCGGTTGCATCGACCGTCTCGCGCGCGCTCCCTTCGAGGTCGGGCTCGACGGCGGCGATCGTGCCGTCGACGACGCCGACGTCACCGTGCGCGCACCCGGCCGGGGTGACCACGGTGCCGCCACGAACGAGGAGGTCGAAGTCGCTCAGCGGCTTCCCTCCCCCGCGGCCGAGACCGGTCGGCGGTGAAGACCGTTTCGACAGCGGCTGTCGACTACCGGCATGACGACAGCATCGCAGCCGGGTCGAAATCGCGGGACAGTGGAATCACTGATCGGGCTTCGGGAGAAACCCCGACGACCCCGGGCGCGCGGCCTCGTAGCGTTTGCGCCAAGACAACGAGCGTGGAGGCGGAATGATCACAGACCGACTCGGCCTGACTCGCGAGCAGGCCGATCCCCAGACACTCGAGCGGACCGTGGACTACTTCAGGCAGGCGCGCATCGCGCTGCCGACCTTCACGCAGCTCGCCCATCCGACGCTGATCCCGGCCGCCGTGCGAGAGGCGCTCACCGAGGTCGGGCCGGACGACCCGCACCCCCTGAACCTGTTCCGGGTGCACTGGCACAACGGCGCC
Organism: uncultured Thermoleophilia bacterium; assembly: GCA_963792455.1. Classification (GTDB taxonomy): domain Bacteria; phylum Actinomycetota; class Thermoleophilia; order Gaiellales; family Gaiellaceae; genus Gaiella. The sequence goes on along the minus strand of CAWBWA010000008.1, from coordinate 383,030 downwards.
AACAGGACCGACTTCGTCGACGTCCCCGAGCACATCGTGCTGCCGCCCGAGCTGACGGGAGTCGAGGCCCGGATCGTGCTGGCGCTCGGTAACCGGTTCCCGCTGATCGAGGCCCACAAGGTGCTGGCCGCCTACGGCTGCCTGGTGCCGCGCCTCGTCACCGGCAGGTTCGACCCCACCTCCGATCGCGCCGTCTGGCCGTCGACCGGCAACTACTGCCGCGGCGGTGTCGCGATCTCGCGCCTGCTCGGCTGTCACGGCGTCGCCGTCCTGCCCGAGGGCATGAGCCGGGAGCGGTTCGCCTGGCTGGAGCGCTGGGTCGTCGACCCGGGCGACATCATCCGGACGCCTGGCACCGAGAGCAACGTGAAGGAGATCTACGACAAGTGCCATGAGCTCTCCGAGGATCCGGACAACGTCATCCTCAACCAGTTCGCGGAGTTCGGGAACCACATCGCCCACTACCTGATGACGGGCGCCGCACTCGAGCGCGTGTTCGAGTCGATGCGCGAGCAGGAGCCGGCACTGCGGCTCCGCGCCTTCGTCTCCGCCACGGGCTCCGCCGGCACGATCGGCGCAGGCGACTACCTCAAGGAGCGCCTCGGCTCGCTGATCGTCGCCGTCGAGGCGGCGGAGTGCCCGACGATGCTGCGCAACGGATTCGGCGAGCACAACATCCAGGGGATCGGGGACAAGCACATCCCCCTGATCCACAACGTCCTGAACACCGACATCGCCATCGCGGTGTCGGACCGTGCGACCGACCGGCTCGGGGTGCTGTTCAACACCGACGTGGGTCGCCGCTACCTCGAGGAGCGCTGCGGTGTCTCCGCGGACGTCCTCGCGGGCCTCCCCTCGCTCGGGCTCTCGAGCATCTGCAACCTGCTCGCGGCGATCAAGACCGCGAAGCACTATCGGCTCGGGCCCGAGGACGTGATCGTGTCGGTCGCGACCGACGGGGCCAATCTGTACGAGAGCGAGCACGAGCTCGCGCTCGCGAAGTACTTCTCCCGCGGATTCGACGAGGTGGCAGCCGGCGAGGTGTTCGGCGAGCACCTGCTCGGGACCGCGACGGACAACCTGCTCGAGCTCACGAGCGTCGACCGCGACCGCATCTTCAACCTCGGCTACTACACCTGGGTCGAGCAGCAGGGCATAACGCTCGAGGACTTCGAGGCCCGTAGGAGGCCGGAGTTCTGGAACGGGATCCACGAGCTCGTCGGCGACTGGGATGCGCTGATCGACGACTTCAACGCCCGCACCGGCGCCCTGGAGGCCCTGTGACGGCAGCCGCCAGCAGGCTCGTCTGCGCCGGCTGCGGCGCCGAGCCGGACCCGGGCGACCCGTATCCGTTCTCGTGCCCGAACGTCCGGGCGGACGACGACGTCGACCACGTCCTGCGACGCGACCTCGACCTCTCGGCCGTGCGCTTCCCCCTGGACGACCCGGAGCCGAACCCCTTCATCCGCTACCGGGCCTTCCTGCGCGCCTACCACGTCGCGATCGCCGGCGGCCTCTCGGACGAGGCGTTCTGCGCCCTCGTGCGCCGGCTCGACCGGCAGGTCGCCGCCGTCGACGGGCACGGCTTCACCGCCACGCCGTTCGGCCGCAGCGACGCGCTCAGCGAGCGGCTCGGGTTCTCCGGGCGGGGTGGCGTCTGGGTCAAGAACGAGACCGGGAACGTCTCCGGGTCACACAAGGCCCGGCACCTGTTCGGGGTGCTGCTGTACCTCGAGGTCGCGGATCTCCTCGGGCTGACCGACGCCTCCCGTCACCCCGACCTCGCGATCGCGAGTTGCGGTAACGCCGCGCTCGCCGCGGCGGTCGTCGCCGCAGCCGGTGGGCGCACGCTTCGGGTCTTCGTCCCGGTCGACGCAGATCCGGTGGTTCTCGCACGGCTGGAGGAGCTCGGGGCGAACCTCACCGTCTGCCCGCGGGTCGAAGGGCAGCCGGGTGATCCGACCGTGCACCGGCTCCTGCAGGCGATTGCCGGGGGAGCGCTCCCGTTCACCTGCCAGGGAAACCTGAACGGGCTCGCCGTGGAAGGAGGCGAGACGCTCGGCTACGAGCTCGTCGCCGACCTCGCGGCGGCCGGCATGACCCTCGATCGGCTCGTCGTGCAGGTCGGTGGGGGCGCTCTCGCGAGCGCCTGCTCCGAGGCCCTCCACGAGGCAGCCGCGCTCGGTGCCGTTCCTGCGGCCCCCCGCCTCGACACGGTGCAGACCGAGGGCGCCTGGCCGCTCCGGCGCGCCTTCGACGCCGTCGCCGCGCGCTGCGAGAGCGGCACCGACGACGACGATCGCGGGATGCTCTCGCCTACGCCGCCCACCACCGCTCGGAGTTCATGTGGCCGTGGGAGGACGAGCCTCACAGCATCGCCCATGGCATCCTCGACGACGAGACCTACGACTGGCTCGCCGTCGTCGAGGGGATGCTCGCGACGGGCGGTCGCCCGCTCGTCGTCGACGAGGGCACGCTCGCCGAGGCGCACGCGCTCGCGCTCGAGGCGACGGGCATCCAGGTCTGCACCACGGGCTCCGCCGGCCTCGCCGGCCTGCTCGCACTGCGCACGTCCGGCGGCGTCTCGGCCGACGAGCGCGTCGCCGTGCTGTTCACGGGCGCAATCCGATCACACACACCAAACGGAAGGAATCACGATGAGGAGCTTCGCCGGGCGCGACATCCTGTCGCTCAAGGGCTTTGAACGCGCCGAGTTCGAGCACGTCTTTCAGGTTTGCGACGAGCTCGAGCCGATCGCACGCAGCAGGAAGAACTCCGACCTGCTGACCGACAAGACGCTGCTGACGGCCTTCTACCAGCCGAGCACGCGCACGCGCCTCGCGACCGAGGCGGCCATGCACCGGCTCGGCGGGCACGTCCTCGGCTTCTCGGACGCGAAGAACACGCGTGCGGGCGACTTCTACCAGGAGTCGATCAAGGACACGGTGCACATGCTCGAGTACTACGGCGACGTCATCGCGATGCGCCACTTCCAGCAGGGCGCGCCGGCCGAGGCCGCCCGGTGGTCGTCGGTGCCCGTGATCAACTGCGGCGACGGCTGGGGCGAGCACCCGACCCAGGTGCTGACCGACCTCTACACGACCCGCACCGAGCTCGGCACGCTCGACGGCCTCACGTTCCTGCTCGTCGGCGACATGCGGATGCGCACGATGCACTCGATCCTCTACGCGATGTCGCAGTTCGACATCAAGGCGTACGTCGTCGGGCCGCCGGACATGTCGCTGCTGCCGGAGTTCAAGGCCGAGCTCGACGAGCTCAGCGTGCGCTACGAGGAGGCTCCCTCGGTCGCGGACGTGATCCACGACTGCGACGTGATCTACATGGAGCCCGTCGTCCAGCCCGACTACACGAAGTCGCGCGACGAGCGCGGCGAGAGCGTCGGGATGACCCCCGAGGCGTACCGGGTCACGCGCGAGCTGCTGCGCGACCGCGGCAAGCCCGGCTCGATCGTCCTCCACAGCCTGCCCCGCATGGACGAGCTGCCCGAGGACGTCGACGGGACGCGCCACGCGCGGTACTGGTCGGAGGCCTTCAACGGCGTCGTGATGAGGATGGCCCTCATCTCCCTCGTGCTCGGCGCCATGGAATAGCGCAGGAAGGAGTCGGGAGCCATGGAGTTCGTCCTCAACGGAAAGACCGTCTCGGCAGAGCCCGCCGAGGACACGAGCCTGCTCGAGCTGCTGCGCACGGAGCTCGGGGTGCGTTCGGTGAAAGACGGGTGCGCGCCGGAAGGCTCCTGCGGCGCGTGCACCGTGATCGTCGAAGGGAGGGCCGTCGTCTCCTGCGCGCAGAAGGCGACCCGCTTCGAGGGGAAGCACGTGACGACCCACGAGGGCCTCTCCGAGGAGGAGCGCCGGCGGTGGAGCGAGAGCTTCGTGGCGGCCGGCGCTTCGCAGTGCGGGTACTGCTCGCCCGGGATCGTGATGAAGGCCGAGGTGCTGCTGCACAAGCATCCCGAGCCGACGCGGGAGGAGGTCGCCCACGCGCTGCTCGGCAACCTCTGCCGCTGCACCGGGTACGTCAAGGTGATCGACGCGATCCAGCTCGCAGCAGCGGCGCGGCGCGGCGAGCCGCTCCCCGAGCCCGATCGCAGCGGCCGCGTCGGCTCGCGCACGGCGCGCTACCAGGGCACCGAGCTGGCGCTCGGCGACAACGTGTTCGTCGGCGACATGGACGTTCCGGGGATGCTCCACGGCGCCCTCCGGTTCTCCGACCACCCGCGGGCGCGGATCCTCCGGCATCGACGCCTCGAAGGCGCTCGCGGAGCCGGGCGTGGTGGCCGTCCTCACGGCCGCCGACGTGCCCGGCGAGCGCGTGCAGGGCTCGATCAAGCGCGACTGGCGCCAGCTCGTGGCGGAGGGCGAGGTCACCGCGTACGTCGGCGACGTGATCGCCGCCGTCGCGGCGGAGACGCGCCACGCGGCCCGCGCGGCGGCGGCGCTCGTCGAGGTCGAGTACGAGGTGCTCGAGCCGGTGACGGACCCGTTCGCAGCCCTGGCCGACGGGGCGCCCGCGCTGCACGAGGGCGGCAACGTGCTGTCGGTCTCGAAGGTGCAGCGCGGCGACGTCGACGCCGCCCTCGCGGGGGCGGCGCACGTGGTGACGGAGTCCTTCCGCACCCAGGTCATCGAGCACGCCTTCCTCGAGCCCGAGTCCTCGCTGGCCGTGCCCGACGGGGACGGCCCGCTCGAGGTCTACTCCCAGGGCCAGGGCGTCTGGGACGACCGCCGCCAGATCGCGTCGTTCCTGGGGCTTCCGGAGGAGCGCGTGCGCGTCACGCACGTGCCGACGGGAGGCGCCTTCGGCGCCAAGGAGGACCTCAACGTCCAGAGCCACGCTGCTCTGCTCGCGACGCGGACGGGGCGTCCCGTGCTCCTGACGCTGACCCGCAAGGAGAGCCTCCGCTTCCACTCGAAGCGCCACCCGATGTGGCTCGACTACACCGTCGGCTGCGACGAGGACGGCAAGCTGCTCGCGATCCGGGCGCGCATCGTCGGCGACACCGGCGCCTACGCGAGCGTCGGCGACAAGGTGATCGAGCGGGCGGTCGGTCATGCCTGCGGCGCCTACGAGGTCGACAACGTCGACATCGAGGGCGTAGCGGTCTATACCAATAACCCGCCCTGCGGCGCGATGCGCGGATTCGGCGTCAACCAGTCCAACTTCGCCGTCGAGGGCGTGCTCGACACGCTCGCCGAGCAGGTCGGCATCGACGGCTGGGAGATCCGCTGGCGCAACGCGCTCGAGGTCGGCTCCCGCTTCGGCACCGGCCAGAAGCTCGGCCCGGGCGTCGGGCTCAAGAAGACCCTGCTCGCCGTCAGGGACGCCTACCGCGACGCCCGCTTCGCCGGGATCGCCTGCGGCGTCAAGAACACCGGCATCGGCAACGGCATGACCGAGTACGGCCGCGCCGTGCTGCGCGTCGAGCCGGGCGGCTCGGTGACCCTGTTCCACTCCTGGACGGAGATGGGCCAGGGCGTGCACACGATCCTGCAGCAGATGGCGTGCGAGGAGCTCGGGCTGCTGCCCGAGCAGGTGCGCGTCGCCGTCGACACCGACCGCGACCTCGAGACGGGGCAGACCACGGCGTCCCGCTCCACCGTGCTCGGTGGGCGCGCAGTGATCGACGCCGCCCGCGAAGCTGAAGGCGGCACTCGGCGACCGGAAGCTCGAGGAGCTCGCGGGCGAGGAGTTCCGGGGCGAGTTCGTCGTCGACTGGACGACGAAGCTCGGGCCGGACATCGACGAGCCCGTCACGCACCTCGCGTACGCCTGGGCGACGCAGGTCGCGATCCTCGACGACGAGGGCCGGCTCGCGAAGGTGGTCGCCGCCCACGACGTCGGCCGGACGATCAACCCGACGCTCGCCGAGGGGCAGATCGAGGGCGCGGTGCACATGGGTCTCGGACAGGCGCTGTCGGAGGAGTTCGTCGTCGAGGGTGGCTTCCCGGTCACCGAGACGCTGAAGTCCCTCCACATCATCCCGCCCACCGGGATGCCGGAGGTGGAGTGCATCTTCGTGGAGGAGCACCAGCCGGAAGGGCCCTACGGCGCCAAGGGCGTCGGCGAGGCGGCCCTCGTCCCGACCGCCGCGGCGGTCGCGGGCGCGCTCTACGCGTTCGACGGGATTCGCCGCACGCGCCTGCCGATGAAGGAGTCGCCGGCGGCGCTGGCTGCGGTGCCGCACCTCGCGCGGCACGGAGGCTCGCACTCGTGATCCTCGGCGGGGCCACGGTCGTCACCTCGCTCGATCCCGTGCGGGTCGTGCGCGAGGACGTCCACGTCGTGGACGGGCGGATCGCAGCCTCGGGCGGCGGCGCGCCGCCGCGACTGCTCGGGCTGCCTCGTCGTCCCCGGCAACGTCTGCGCCCACACCCATCTCTACTCGGCGCTCGCGCGCGGCATGCCCTACGCGCTCGCGCCACCCACGAACTTCACGCAGATCCTGCAGCGGATCTGGTGGCGCCTCGACCGGGCGCTCGACGAGGACAGCATCAGGGCCTCGGCCCTCGTCGGCGGCATGGAGGCGCTCCTCTCGGGTACGACCACGCTCGTCGACCACCACGCCTCGCCGAACGCGATCGACGGCTCGCTCGACATCGTCGAGGAGGCCCTGCGCAGCCTCGGTGTGCGCTCGGTGCTCTGCTACGAGACGTCCGACCGCGACGGGCTCGACCGCGCGCGCGGCCGGCGTCGCGCGAGAACCGGCGCTTCCTCGAACCGCGTCCGCCGCGAGCGAGCTGCCACTCGCCCGCGGGATGGTCGGTGCCCACGCCTCGTTCACGCTCTCCGACGAGACGCTTGCGGCCTGCACGCGAGGCGGCTCGTGACTTCGGCGTCGGTCTCCACATCCACGCCGCCGAGGACGGAGCCGACGAGCGCGACGCGGTCGCCCGCTGCGGCCATCGCGTCGCCGACCGGCTGCAGCGCGCCGGCGCCCTCGACGAGCGCACGCTCCTGGCGCACGGCGTCCACCTCGACGACGACGAGATCGTCCTCGTCCACGCCGCCGGCGCCTCCCTCGCCCACAACGCGCGCTCCAACATGAACAACTCGATCGGCCGGGCCCGGCTCGCGGCGCTCGGGCGAGCGGGTGTCGCTCGGCACCGACGGCATCGGCTCGGACATGTTCGAGGAGTCGCGCACCGCGTTCTTCCGGCTGCGCGAGGACGACGGCGGCACCGGCGGCGACTGGCCGCTGCAGCGCCTCGCCCAGAGCGCGCACCTGGCGGGACGGGTATTCGGTGAGCCGCTGCTCGGGACGCTCGACGATGGCGCCCCAGCCGACCTGGTCGTGCTCGACTACGCCGCGCCGACGCCCGTGCACGACGGCAGCTTTGCCGGGCACTGGGTGTTCGGCCTCTCGTCGCGGCACGTCCGCGACGTGATGGTCGCCGGCGAGTGGGTCGTCACCGACCGCCAGCTCACGAGCGCCGACCAGCGGATGCTCGCCGCCGAAGCCCTCGGCCAGGCCGAGCGGCTGTGGCGGCGGCTGGACGAGATCGGGCCACACGAGTTCGAGCCAATGGGTTCCAAGGGAGGTATCTGATGCCCGTCACGAGCGAAGGCCGCGTGGCGCTCTACCTGCAGGACAAGCACCCGATTCGCGAGGGGATGGAGTACGTCAAGCTCGCAGAGGAGAACGGCTTCGAGGCCGTCTGGCAGGCCGAGAGCAGGCTCGTGCGCGAGGCGACCGTGCCGATGGCGGCGTTCGCGGCAGTGACCGCGCGGATCGCGGTCGGCTCGGGCGTCGTCAACAACTGGACCCGCAACGTCGGTCTCCTCGCCGCCACCTTCTCCACCCTCGACGACCTCGCCCCGGGCCGCGTCAAGCTCGGGATCGGCGCCTGGTGGGATCCACTCGCGGCGAAGGTCGGGATCACGCGCAGCAAGCCGCTGCAGGCGATGCGCGAGACGGTCGAGGCGGTGCGCCGCCTCCTCGCGATGGAGCGTGTCACCTATCACGGCGAGTTCGTGCACCTGGACGACGTCGAGATCGACATCGTCCACGGCGACCGCTCGCCCAAGAACGTCCCGATCTACATCGGCGCCACCGCGATGAAGATGATGGAGCTCTCGGGCGAGATCGGCGACGGCGTCGTCCTCAACTACCTCGTCGGCCCCGGCTACAACAAGGAGGCGATGGAGCACCTCGCGATCGGCGCCGAGCGCGCCGGCCGCACGGTCGACGACGTCGACCGCCCGCAGCTCGTCGTCTGCTCACTCGACGACGACCGCTCGCTCGCGCTCGACCGGGCGCGCGAGCTCGTGACGCAGTACCTCGGCCAGCAGCCGCACATCATGAAGGCGAGCGGCGTCGCACCCGAGCTGCTCGAGGAGATCGGCTCGATCCTGACCTGGCCGGCGACGGCGGAGCAGATCGAGAAGGCGATGCACCTCGTCCCGGACGAGGTCGTCCAGCTGATCACCGCGTCGGGCACGGCCGACGAGTGCCGCGCCAAGGTGCGGGAGTACGTCGAGCACGGCTGCACCTGCCCGGTGCTCTACCCGCTCGGCGACGACGTGCCGGCGATGATCGACGCCTTTGCCGAAGGCAAGTTCTGATGTTTCAGCCAAACGGACAGTTCTAAGAGAGAGGAAGAGGAGACATGGAAGGCAGCACGCTCACCGACCGGACGGCCCTCAAGGCCGCGCTCGTCGGCAAGGACTACATCGAGACGATCGACTGGACCGTGGAGGAGCTGGAAGAGGTCGTCGCGGTCTCGCTGGAGCTGAAGGCCGACCGCAAGGCCGGCCGCCGGCACAAGCTGCTCGACGGCCAGACGCTCTACATGCTCTTCCTCGACAAGTCGACGCGCACCCGCAACGCCTTCGAGACGGGCATGACCCAGCTCGGCGGGCACGCGATCTTCCTCGACGCGGACAAGACCCAGGTCTCCCACGGCGAGAGCCCGAAGGACATGGGGATCATCCTCGGCCGCTACGGCGAGGGGATCGCGATCCGGCACGACCTGGCGCCCGTACGAGGGCAGCGCGTGGATGCGTCAGGTGGCCGAGTGGGCCGACATCCCGCTGATCAACCTGCAGTGCGACATCGACCACCCGACGCAGACGATCGCCGACCTGATGACGTTGCGCGAGCAGCGCGGCGACAACCTGCGCGGCATGAAGGTCGCGATGACGTGGGCCTATGCGCCGTCGTACGCGCGACCGCTGTCGGTGCCGCAGGGGATCGCGACGCTCCTGCCGCGCTTCGGCATGGACGTCGTCATCGCCCATCCCCCCGGATTCGAGCTGATGCCCGAGGTGATCGAGAAGGCGCAGGCGGCTGCGGCCGAGGCCGGCTCGACGATCACGTTCATGGACGACATGGACGAGGCCTTCCGCGGTGCCGACGTCGTCTACCCGAAGTCGTGGGGCCGGCTCGACGCGTTCAGCGACGAGTCGAAGGCGCTCGCCGAGTCCGGCGCCTTCGCCGACTGGATCTGCGACGCCCGCCGGATGTCACTCGCGGCGCCCGACGCGCTCTACATGCACTGCCTGCCGGCCGACCGCGGCCGCGAGGTCACCGACGAGGTCATCGACGGCCCGCAGTCGGTCGTCTTCGACGAGGCCGAGAACCGGATGCACACCGGCAAGGCGCTGATGGCTCTGACGATGGGCGGCTTCACGGAGAGCGAGGAGCGATGAGCCGCAAGAGCGCGGTCGTCGCCATCGGCGGCAACTCGCTGATCAAGGACAAGCAGCACCAGTCGGTGCGCGACCAGTACATCGCGGCCGGCGAGACCTGCTGGCACGTCGCGTCGATGATCAAGGACGGCTGGGACGTGGCGATCGGCCACGGCAACGGCCCCCAGGTCGGCTTCATCCTGCGGCGTTCCGAGCTCGCCGCGCACGAGCTGCACGAGGTGCCGCTCGACGTCTGCGGCGCCGACAGCCAGGGCGCGATCGGCTACGCCCTGGCGCAGAACCTCGAGAACGACTTCCACCGGCTCGACATCGACCGGCACGCGGTCACCGTCGTGACCCAGGTGGAGGTCTCGCGAGACGACCCCGCCTTCCGGAGCCCGTCGAAGCCGATCGGCTCGTTCATGGACGAGGCCGAGGCGATGCGACGGCGCGACCAGGACGGCTGGTCGGTGAAGGAGGACGCGGGCCGAGGCTGGCGCAGGGTCGTCCCCTCCCCGGAGCCGATCCGGATCGTCGAGGTCGACGCGATCCGCTCCCTGATCGAGAACCGCTTCGTCGTGATCTCGGTCGGCGGCGGCGGCATCCCGGTCGTCGCCGACGAGAAGGGCGAGCTGACCGGGCATCGCGGCCGTGATCGACAAGGACCACGCCTGCTCGCTGCTCGCGAACGAGATCGAGGCGGAGCTGTTGCTGATCACGACCGCGATCGAGAAGGTCGCGCTCGACTTCGGCCAGCCGACGCAGCGCTGGATCGACCGGATGACGCTGTCGCAGGCGAAGGAGTACCTCGCCGAGGGCACGCACTTCCTGCCGGGCAGCATGGCGCCGAAGATCGAGGCCGTGGTCGACTTCCTCGAGCGCGGCGGCGGCACCGCGATCATCACCGACCCGGAGAACGTGGAGCGGGCGCTCGCGGGCGAGACGGGCACGCGGATCGTTGCAGACTGACGGCAAGCGACGGAGTTCAGCCTGTACCCCGGGCCGAAGCGGGAGCCCGGCGACAGGCTGAAGCCTGTCGCCGCCGGCGCGGACGCGTTACGCTCGCACCATGACCGACCTGTCGAGACGGCTCGCCGTCGCACGCGGGGACGAGCCCGCCGACACCGTCGTCCGCGGCGGCCGCGTCTTCTGCGTCTTCACCCGCGAGTGGCTGGACGCGGACGTCGCGATCGCCGACGGCGTCATCGCCGGGATCGGCGAGTACGACGGCATCGAGGTGATCGACGCCACCGGCCGCTTCGTGGTACCCGGCTTCATCGACGCCCACATGCACCTCGAGTCGGTGAAGCTGCTCGTGGACGAGTTCGCGCGGCTCGTGCTGCCGCTCGGGACGACCGCCGTCGTCGCCGACCCGCACGAGATCGCGAACGTGCTCGGCTCCGACGGCGTCCACTGGCTGCTCGACGCGTCGGAAAACCTGCAGCTCGAGGTCTACTTCATGGCGCCCTCGTGCGTGCCGGCCTCACCCTACGAGTCGCCGCGACGGGCGCTCACCCCCGGCGATCTCGAGGCGCTGATGCGCCGCAGCAGGGTGCTCGGGCTCGCGGAGATGATGAACTTCCCCGGCGTCGTCAACGGCCTGCCCTCGGAGCTCGAGAAGCTCGAGCTGGACGGCGCGCAGCACGTCGACGGCCACGCACCGGGACTGCTCGGGAAGGGCCTGCAGGCCTACGCCGCGGCCGGGATCCGCTCGGACCACGAGGCGCTGACCGCCGAGGAGGGCCGCGAGCGGCTGCGCGCCGGGATGTGGCTGCTGATCCGCGAGGCGTCGATGGCGCGCAACCTCCAGGCGCTGCTCCCGCTCGTGCTCGAATACGGCCCCGGCCGGATCGCGTTCTGCACCGACGACCGCGACCCCGAGGACATCGCCGCGAACGGTCACGTCAACGGGATGGTGCGCGAGGCGGTGGCGCACGGCGTCACGCCGGAGGATGCGCTGCTCCTGGCGTCGTTCCACCCGGCCCAGTGGCACGGCCTCGACCACCTCGGCGCGGTCGCAGCCGGGTACCAGGCCGACCTGCTCCTGCTGCCCGATCTCGTCGGCTTCATGCCCGATCTCGTGCTCAAGCGCGGCCGGCCGATCGTGGACGTCCCGTCGGTGGCAGTACCCGAGTGGGTTCGCCAGACCGTGCGGGTGAAGCCCGTCTCCCCCGTCGATTTCGCGATCCCGTCCGACGGTGCCACGATCCGCGCGATCGGGCTGATCGAGGACCAGGTCGTGACCGAGTCGCTCGAGTGCGAGCCCGTGGTCGTCGACCGCCACGCGGTCGCGGACGCCGGTGCCGGCCTTGCCAAGATCGCCGTCGTCGAACGGCATCTCGCGACCGGCAGGATCGGGCTCGGCTTCGTCGCGGGCTCGGGTCTCGGGCGCGGCGCGCTCGCCTCTTCCGTGGCACACGACGCCCACAATCTCGTCGTCGTCGGGATGAGCGACGACGACATGGCATTCGCCGTCGGCCACCTGGCCGAAATCGGCGGCGGCATCGTCGTGGTCGACGACGGCCGCGTCGTGGCCGAATGCCCGCTGCCGGTGGCCGGCCTGCTCTCCGACGCCCCCCTGGCCGAGGTGATCGAGCAGAGCCTCGCCACCAACGAGGCCGCCGCGGCGCTCGGCTGGTCGGGGGCGACGCCATTCCTGACGCTGGCGTTCCTCGCGCTCTCCGTGATCCCGTCGCTGAAGATCACCGACCGCGGTCTCGTCGACGTCGATCGGTTCCAGATCGTTCCACTAGAGATCCGATGACCGAGATCCGCACCGGGCTCACCTACGACGACGTCCTGCTCGTGCCGCGCCGCTCGCGCGTGCGCTCGCGCCAGGACGTCTCGACGCGTGCCGGCTTCACGCCGGGGATCGAGCTCGAGGTGCCGATCGTGTCGGCCAACATGGACACCGTCACGATGGCGCCGATGGCGGTCGCGATGGCGCAGCTCGGCGGCATCGGCGTCCTCCACCGCTTCCTCTCGATCGAGGACGAGGCGGCCGAGGTACGGCGCGTCAAGCGGTACCTGACCCACATCGTGGCAGAGCCGTACGTGATCGAGCCCGCGCAGACGGTCGCCCAGGCCCGTGGCGAAGCTGCCCGGCTCCGGGTCACCGGCTTCGTCGTCGTCGGCGCCGAGAAGCAGTTGCTCGGGCTGATCACGGCCCGGGACATGCTCGCGGGCGAGGACGGGCAGCGTGTCGGCGAGCTGATGACGCCGCGCGAGCGGCTCGTCACCGCCCCTCCCGGGATCGACCTCCCGGAGGCGCGGCGCCTCCTGACCGCGAACCGCATCGAGAAGCTGCCGCTCGTGGACGACGACGACCGCGTGCTCGGCCTCGTCACGCTGCGTGATCTCGCGCTCGCAGAGCGGTATCCGCGCGCGACGCGGGACGGCAAGGGTCGCCTTCGCGTGGCGGCCGCGATCGGCATCCGCGGCGACTACCTCGAGCGCGCGGCCGCCTTGATCACCGCGGAGGTCGATGCGCTCGTCCTCGACATCGCCCACGGTCATGCCGACGCGGCGATCGAGGCCGTGGCCGAGCTGAAGAGCGCCTGGCCCGATATCGAGGTCGTCGCCGGCAACGTCGCGACGGGCGACGGTGTCAGGGACCTGAAGGCTGCCGGAGCCGACGCCGTCAAGGTCGGGATCGGCCCGGGTTTCGCCTGCACGACCCGGATCGTCGCCGGCGTCGGAGTGCCGCAGTTCTCCGCCGTCCTCGACTGCGCCGCCGCCGCCCGGGAGACCGGGGTGCCGCTGATTGCCGACGGCGGCATCCGCCGGGCCGGTCACGTCGCCACCGCGATGGGCGCCGGTGCGAGCACGGTGATGGTCGGCAGCCTGTTCGCCGGGCGGGAGGAGAGCCCCGGGGACGTCGTCCGGCGCCGCGGCCAGCTGTTCAAGGTCTATCGCGGCATGGCCTCGCGCTCGGCCGCGGCCGCGAGGCTCGCGATCGAGGGCCGTGGAGACTCGCTCGACCAGTACGTGGCCGAGGGCGAGGAGATGGAGTTCCCGCTGCGCGGCCCGGTCGCCGAGATCGTCGAGGAGCTGCACGGCGGGCTCCGCAGCGGCATGAGCTACGTCGACGCCGCAGCGATCCCGGAGTTCTGGGAGAAGGCGAGCTTCGTCCGCCAGACCGAGGCCGGCGAGCGCGAGTCGCACCCGGGGGCCTCGTGAGCACGCTCTACGCGAACGGCTGCATCGTCACGATGGACGACGAGGGCACCGAGCACGGGAGCGGCTGGCTGCTCGTCGACGGAGCGACGATCGCCGCGGTCGGCTCGGGCGTCGAGCCCGGGGCGGAGACGCGCATCGACCTCAAGGGCGCGGTCGTCACCCCGGGCCTCGTCAACACCCACCACCACCTCTACCAGACCCTCACCCGCGCCCGGGCCCAGGAGGCCGATCTCTTCACCTGGCTGCGCGAGCTCTATCCCGTCTGGTCGCGGATCGACGCCGAGGCCGAGTACGCAGCGGCGCGCACGGGCCTCGCCGAGCTCGCCCTCTCCGGCTGCACGACCGTGTTCGACCACCACTACGTCTTCCCGCGCGGCCGCGAGGGCCTGATCGAGGCCGAGGTGCAGGCGGCGCGCGAGCTCGGCGTGCGCATCGTCGCCTCGCGCGGCTCGATGGATCTCGGCGTCTCCGACGGCGGCCTTCCTCCCGACGAGCTGGTCGAGGAGCTCGATGCGGTGCTCGCGGAGACCGAGCGCCTCGCCGCGCTGTTGCACGAGCCGGGTCACGGAGCCAGGGTGCAGCTGGCGGTGGCGCCGTGCTCGCCGTTCTCGGTCACCGGTCGGCTGATGGAGGAATCGGCGACGCTCGCCCGCCGGCTCGGTCTGCCGCTCCACACGCACCTGGCCGAGACGCTCGAGGAGGAGGCGTACTGCATCGAGCTCTACGGCTGCAGCCCCGTCGAGTACCTCGACCGCCTCGGCTGGCTCGCCGACGACGTCTGGTGCGCCCACTGCGTCCACCTCTCGGAACGGGACATCGCACAGTTCGCGAGCACGGGCACCGGCGTCGCCCACTGCCCCACGTCGAACCTGCGGCTCGGGGCGGGCGTCGCTCCCGTGCGCGACATGCTCGACGCGGGCATGCGCGTCGGCCTCGGCGTCGACGGCTCGGCCTCGAACGAGCGCAGCGACCTCTTCTTCGAGGTGAAGCAGGCCCTGCTCGTCGCCCGCGGCCGTGACGGCGGTGCCGCGATGACGGCGCGCGAGGCGATCCGCCTCGGTACCCGTGGCGGTGCGGCCGTGCTGCGCCGGGACGACATCGGCTCGCTCGAGCCCGGCAAGTGCGCCGACTTCGCCGTCTGGCGCACGGACGGCCTCGAGCTCGGCGGGGCCGACGACCCCGTGGCGGGGATCGTCTTCGCCGGCCCTCACCGCGCCGACCGGGTCGTGGTCGGCGGCGAGGACGTCGTCCGGGAGGGCCGGCTCGTGAACGCCGACGAGGACGAGATCGCGCAGGCCCATCGGGCCCTGGCGCGAACATTCTCCGGATGAGCGCCTCGCTCTCCACCCACGTGCTCGACACGGCCGCCGGCCGGCCCGCGGTGGGCGTGACGGTCGAGTTGTTGCACGGCGCCGAGCAGATCGCGAGCACGCAGACCGACGGCGACGGCCGCGCGCGTCTTGCGGAGTCGCTCGAGCCCGGCCGCTACAGCCTCGTCTTCCACCCACCGTCGCCGTTCTTCCGCCGCGTCGAGCTCGAGCTCGAGCTGGACGGAGGCCACTACCACGTTCCTCTCCTCGTCTCCCCGTTCTCGTGCGCGAGCTACCGCGGCAGCTGAGCGCCGAGGAGCTCGCCGGGCTCTTCGAGGGGCAGAACGCGGTTCGTCGAGCTCCTCGCCGGGCACGACGACCCGCTCGGCTGCGCCCCCGCCGTGATCGACGGGCTCTCCGCTGCCGAGAAGCACGAGGTGCTCGACGCCCACCCGGCGATCGGCCAGAAGGACGGGCTCTCGGCCCGCTCGGCGGCCGAGCAGGGCGCGGACGACGATCCCGAGGTGCTGGCCGAGCTCGCGCGCCTGAACGCCGCGTACGAGGAGCGCCACGGGTTCCGCTTCGTCGTCTTCGTCAACCGCCGGCCGAAGGCGGAGATCCTCGAGGTGCTGAGGGCGCGCATCGACAACCCGACCGACGAGGAGCTCGAGACCGCGCTGCACGAGCTCGTCGCGATCGCGATCGACCGGTGGCAGCGCTCATGACCGCGGTGGCCGCCTTTCTCGACCCGTACGTGACGGACTGGCTCAACCTCCTGATCCGCTGGCTGCACGTGATCGCGGCGATCGCCTGGATCGGCGCCTCGTTCTACTTCGTCCTCCTCGACCAGTCGCTCGAGTCGCCGACGAAGGTCGAGGACCTCCGGGACGGCGTCGGCGGCGAGCTGTGGGAGGTGCACGGCGGCGGCTTCTACCACGTCAAGAAGTACAAGGTGGCGCCGCCGGTGCTGCCCGAGCACCTCGCCTGGTTCAAGTGGGAGGCCTACACGACCTGGCTCTCGGGCTTCGCGCTGATGGTCGTCCTCTACTACTTCAACGCGAGCGCGTACCTGATCGACCCGGCGGTGGCCGACCTGACGCCGTGGCAGGCCGTCGGCATCAGCGTCGGCCTGCTCGTCGCCGCCTGGGTCGTCTACGACGTCCTCTGCCGGCTGCTCGTCGGTCACGGGGTCGTGCTCTGGCTCCTGATCGTCGCGTTCACGACCGTCGCGGCCTGGGGCTGCGCCCAGCTCTTCCAGCCCCGCGCCGCATTCCTCCAGGTCGGCGCGATGATCGGCACGATCATGGCCGGGAACGTGTTCTTCAACATCATCCCGGCGCACTGGGAGCTGATCAACGCGAAGCGCGCGGGCCGCGACCCGGATCCGAGGCCCGGGATCGTCGCCAAGCAGCGCTCGGTGCACAACAACTACTTCACGCTGCCGGTGCTGTTCACGATGATCGCCGGGCACTTCGCGTTCACGTACGGCGCCGGCAGTGCCTGGCTCGTGCTCCTCGTGATCATGTTCGCTCGGCGTCCTCTCGCGGCTCTTCTTCAACCTGCGTCACCAGGGCCGCACGATGTGGGCGATCCCGGCCCTCGGCGTGGTCGTGCTCGTCGTGCTTGCGGTCGCGATCCGCCCGGACGACGGGAGGAGGCGGGGACGGCGCCGCGCAGGTCGCCTTCTCGGAGGTCGCCCCCGTGGTCGCCGCAGCGCTGCGCGACCTGCCACGCGCAGAGCCCCACCCAGGACGGGTTCTCGAGCCCGCCGGCGGGCGTCGTCCTGGAGACGCCCGAGCAGATCGCGGCCAGGGCGGACGACATCGAGCGCGTCGTCGCGTCGAAGACGATGCCGCTCGGCAACATCACCGGCATGACGAGCGAAGAGCGCGCCCTCGTCGTCGCCTGGACTACCCAGGGCGCCTCGACGGAAAGGTGAGACGACCGATGCTGAGAATCACCGCAGGAGGCTTCTCGTTCGTGGCACGCCTCGAGGAGGAGGACGCCCCGGAGACGGTGGCGGCGTTCCGGCGGCTGCTGCCGCTCGAGTCACGCATCATCCACGTCCGCTGGAGCGGAGAGGCCGGCTGGATCCCGTTCGGCGACCTCGACCTCGGGCTCGGCCCCGAGAACGCGACGTGCTACCCGCATCCCGGCGAGATCGTCCTCTACCCGGGCGGTGTCTCGGAGACCGAGATCCTGCTCGCGTACGGCTACGTCAACTTCGCCTCGAAGGCCGGCCAGCTGGCCGGCAACCACTTCGCGACGATCGTCGAGGGCAACGAGAACCTGCGCGCGCTCGGAAAGAGCTTCCTCTGGGAGGGGGCGCAGGAGATCGTCTTCAGCGAGTAGCGGCTCGGTGGAGCCATCAGCTGTCACCGCTCGCTCGGAGGGGTCCGGGGAACCGAGGTTCCCGGCTTCAGGATCCGCGCGAAGCGCGGCAGCAGACGATGACCGGAGGATGCTGCGATACGCTCTTCCATCGCAGCATCCTCCGGTCACACGAAGTCGAGCTGCACGGGCCGGGGGAACGCCCCGATCGCCTCGCCGCGGCGGAGCAGCTCGGCGACGGCCGAGCGGCCTTCCTCGCCGTAGTCCTCGGTGAGCTCGTTCACGTACATCTCGATGAAGCGGTCGGCGACGGCCTCGTCGATGCCGCGGCCGAACTGGAGCGCGTACTCGAGCGCTTCGTCCCGGTGCTCGAGCCCGCAGCGGATCGCCTCGGCGAGGACGTCCGAGAGGTCGTCGAGGCGCTCGATGTCGCGGCGGGCGACGTTGACTCCGAGCGGGAGCGGCAGCCCGGTCTCGAGGAGCCACCACTCGCCGAGGTCGAGCACCTTGTGCAGCCCGAGGTCGGAGAACGTCAGCTGCCCCTCGTGGATGAGCAGCCCGTAGTCGGCTCGGCCGGAGGCGACCTCGTCGGGGATCTGCTCGAACGGAAGCTCCCGGAACGGCAGGTCGCCGAGCACCAGGCGGAGCGTCAGGAACGCGGTCGTCATCGCACCCGGGACGACGATCTCCTTGCCGCGCAGGTCGTCGAGCGAGGCCGCTTCGCGGGCGACCACGATCGGGCCGTAGCCGGTGCCGATGCTCGCGCCGTGCGGCAGCAGGGCGTAGTCCTCCTGCACGAACGGGTACGCGGCGAGCGAGATCGCCGTCACCTCGAGCCGCGCGGCCCGCGCCCACTGGTTGAGCGTCTGGATGTCCGCAAGCACCTGCTCGAACTCGAAGCCACGAGGGTCGACGAGATTCGTCGTCAGCGCCCAGAACATGAACGCATCGTCCGGATCAGGACTGTGACCGACTCGGATCTGCATCAGCGACGCGACGGTAGCACCCTGCCCTCGACCGCCCGGGGGTGAACCGGCGGCTTCTGCGGTCGTTGGCTCCGCGATCGGCGACCCGCGGAAGCTAGGATTGAGGAGATGGCATTCAAAGATCTGTTCTCGTTCCTCTCCCAGCGCTCGTCGAAGGAAGACCGCGTTGCGCAGTACGTGATCCGGGAGCACGACCGCGGGCGTTCCCTGCACGACATCCTCGAGGACAAGTACGTCGTCAACCGCCTCGAATCGCCGGAGCAGCGCGCCCGACTGCTCGACCGCCCGGAGATCCTCCACGCTGTCGGCGGCGACATGGCCGAGGCCGCCAAGGCCTCACTCCCCGGCTGACGGCACGCAGGCGCACGGCGACAGGCTTCAGCCTGTCGCCGGGTTCGCCTGCTGCGGCGGCCGACTGCGCAACAGCGAAACGGCCCTGGGGGAGGGCCGCTTCGGGGGTGGAACCGGGGGGATTGGGAGGGACGACTCGTTCATCGACAGGTGGCCGGCACACCCCATCCCCCGAACGAGTGACGACGAGGTGACGGGCTTGCCCTGCACCGGGTCTCGACTGACTGCAGACAGCGAAGCGGCCCTTGGGGGAGGGCCGCTTCAGAGGGTGAAACCAGGAGGGAGGATGGGACAACCCAATCATCGGCGGGGGAACCGGGAGGCCTCATCCCCCGGACAGGTGATCCCGGCTAGAACCCGAAGCGCTGCTCCTGGAACGGATCGGCCTCGTTGTGGTAGCCGAGCCGCTCCCAGAACCCCGGTTGGTCGTCGCGCGTGAGCTCGATCCCCCGCAGCCACTTGGCGCTCTTCCAGAAGTACTTGCCCGGCACGACGAGGCGCAGGGGCCAGCCGTGCTCGGCGGTCAGCGGCTCGCCGTCGGCGTGGGTCGCGAGCATCGCGCCCTCGCGCTCGAGGAACTCGACCGGCACGTTCGCGCTGAAGCCGGCCTCGGCGTGCGCGATCGCGAACCGCGCCGTCGGGCGCTGCCCGACGAGCTCGCGCAGCGCCGACCAGGGGATGCCCGTGAACGTCGTGTCGAACCGGCTCCAGCGCGTCACGCAGTGGATGTCCTGCGTCACCTCGACCCGTGGGAGCGCGTTCAGCTCCTGCCACGTCAGCGTCACCGGTGTGTCGACCTCGCCGGAGACGCGGAAGTCCCAGCCGGCCAGGTCGGCGGGATACGTCGCGACCGAGCCGGCGTGCAGGACCGGCCACTTCTCGGTCAGGTACTGGCCCGGCGGGCAGCCGCGCCGGGTCGTACCCGGCCTCGCGCATCTTCTTCTCGGCCTTGCCCCGGAACATGCTCCTACACTAGACCGCGTGAGCGTCACTGCGTTACCAGGCCGTTGCGAGACCCCGCGCCTACGTCGGCGTCACGGGTCCCGATGCGGCGTCCTATCTCCAGCGGATGGTCTCGAACGACGTCGAGGCGCTCGGGCCGGGCGAGGCCTGCCAGGCGCTGCTGCTCACCGCGAAGGCGCGCCTGATCGCCCCGCTGACGGTGCTCCGCCGCGGAGTCGACGACTTCCTCCTCCTCACCGAGCCCACGCTCGGCGACCGCGTCGCGAAGGAGCTGCGTCCGCTTCCGCTTCGCCGCGAAGTGCGCCATCGAGGAGGAGGAGCACGCGTCGACGATCGTCCTCGGCGGCCCTCCCCCGGCCGGGGCGATCCCCACGCCGGACTACGGCGTGCCCGCGTACGAGCTGCTCGACGCCGAGGCGCCGGCCGCCTCCCCGCTCGGGAGCGAGGAGCTCGAGCGCCTGCGCATCCTCGCCCGCACGCCCGCCTGGGGGCTCGAGCTCGACGACCGCGTGCTCCCTGCCGAGGCCGGTCTCGAGGAGCGTGCGATCAGCTTCACGAAGGGCTGCTACCCCGGCCAGGAGCCGGTGGCCCGGCTCCACTACCGCGGCCATCCGAACCGGGGCCTGCGCGTCCTCGAGCTCGAGGGCGACGCCCTTCCGGCCTATGACGCCGAGCTGACCCTCGACGGCAAGGTCGTCGGTCGGATCACGAGCGCCGTTGCACGACGGCGACGGCGTGCTCGCGCTCGCCTACGTGCGCCGCGAGGTCCCGGACGACGCCAGCCTCCTCCAGGGCTCGCGCGCGGCGACGCAGCTACACTCTCCCTCCCCGCGCCCGTAGCTCAGGGGATAGAGCGCTGCCCTGCGGAGGCAGAGGTCGCACGTTCGAATCGTGCCGGGCGCATGACAGGTGGTGGCCGGTTCTTGGCCGATCACGGATACTGGTCGGCGTGAGCAGACGCTCCTGCTCGACCACCTCGTCCCTGGCCGAACCTGGCGCTCATCGCCGGCGGCCTGCTCATGGTTCCCATGTGGGTGCGCTACACGACCCTGCACGGCCCGACCTCCTTCGACGAGGACGGCCACTGGCTCGGCCAGGAGCTCCAGCTTCTGGGGCAGCATGATGGGCCCCGCGATGCTGCTGATCGTCGCTCGGGCCTGTACGGCCATCGCACCCTGCTGGCAGGGCATGGTGGTCGCAGCGCCCGGATCGGCTACCGGCTGACCATGATCGGGCTTGGGCGTCCCCGCGGTGGCTCGACCTCGCCATTCGAGACGTCGTTCCGCCCTTCCTCATGCCCCTCGCGGCGATCGGGTTGATCCTTCTCGCGCGGCGCATCGGCATGACCCGGCCCTGCCGGTCACCTGTCGGGTTGCGCTGCTGGCGCTGGGTCTCCTCCTGAGCGCTGCCTTCGCGATGAACCTGATCCCGCTCGAGACGCTCGACACGTTCCAGTGGTATCGGCTGTACGGCCTCCTCTCGAATGTCCTCTTCGGCCTCGGCTGGGTCGTTTTCGGCGTCGGCCTCGCCAGACATCCGGGAGCTGCGGTGGCTCCCTCGCCGGCCGCCGAGGCAGCCTGAGCAATGGCAGCGCTGATTCCTCCGGGCTGTCTTTCTTGACCGCCGCGCTGAGCCTCCTCGCCGAGGATCCCGAGCTCTATCTCCCTCCGCCGGAGGCGGGTGAGCGGATCGAGGACGACCGGTTCTGCCTCTCGATCGATTCGGACCGGCGAGCGGCGGGTGTCTGTCACCTGCGCCTCCCGGGCGCGCCCGGCCGCCTGGAGGGCGTGGTCGAACGAGATCCGACGACTCGTGGATGGCGTGTCGAGGGTCGTCTGGAACGTGGGGTCGTCGGCCCAGCCGCCCGACCTGCCCGCGAGGCTCCTCGCACTCGGCCTCCGTGATCCCGATCCGCCGCTCGACCCGGTTGTCGCCGCGATGACCCTGACGGCCGACCCTGCGGCGGTCGACGGTGTCGTCGTGCGTCGGATCGAGACCTTCGAGGAGCACCTGATCGGCGCTCGAGATCCTGTTGGCGGCGGACCCGTGGTCTGCGGCAGCCAGGGCCGGAAAGCGCGCCCGGGCCGAGGAGGGATTCGCGGCACGCAGGCGCCGCGGTAGCGGGCAGTGGCTCGCATACCTCGACGACACGCCGCTCGCCTGGGCCGCCACGGAACGCGCGTCCGCCGGGCTCTTCCTCGCCGGCGGCGCCACCTTGCCGGAGGCCCGGGGCCGAGGCTGCTACCGGGCGCTCGTGCGCGCCCGCTGGGACGAGGCCGTGCGCCTCGGGCTTCCCGGGCTCGCCGTGCAGGCGCAGTACGGCTCCTCGGCACCGACCCTGCGGCGACTCGGCTTCGTCGAGGTCGCCACGATCCACACGCTCCAGTCGTAGAGCAGGAGCCGTGCCCGGCTACGTGCGCGAATCCTGTCCGAAACCTGGTCCCGGCTTTGCCTTCCGACGCCTAGCCTCCTGGCGAGTCATCGACCAGCGAGCGGCGACGAGGAGGACCCGTGGGTACGCACGACACCGAGGAGAGCACGATCCCGCCCGCCCCGAGTGGGCGCCGCCCCTGGAAGCGCTGGCTCATGTGGGGCGCCCTGGCGTCAGTCGTGCTCTTCGGCCTGATCCAGCTGGTCCCGTTCGGGCATGGGAAGAACCCGCCCGTGGCGAAGGCCGCCGTCTGGCCGAGCGCGCAGGCGCAGACGCTGGCCGAGAACGGCTGCTACGACTGCCACTCGAACCTGACCAAGCGCTGGTGGGCGACGGAGGTTGCGCCGGCGTCCTGGCTGGCCCAGAGCGACGTGAACGGCGGCCGCAACGCGCTCAACTTCTCCGAGTGGGACAAGCCGCAGGCCGCGCTGGACGAGGTGGTCGAAGCCGTGGAGTCGGGATCCATGCCGCCCCTCCAGTACAAGCTGTTCCACGGCAACGCGCGACTGGACGACGCCGAGCGCCGCCAACTCGTCGACGGGCTCCGGCAGCTGTATGCGACCGATCCGCCGGCGGGCACCAAGCAAGGTGGCGGCTGAGACCGCCCGTCGCACCGCGCGCTTGTCGCGAGCTCGCGACTCTCCTCGACCATCGGGTCACCAGGTCAGCCGCGGCGAGGGCAGAACGCCGAGGGGCCGGCTCACGCCGGCCCCTCGGAAACACAGCTCCGCAGAAGCGGACTGCTTACATCATCCCGCCCATGCCGCCCATGTCGGGCATGCCACCGCCGCCACCGTTCTTCTCGGGGGCGTCGACGACGATCACCTCGGTGGTGAGGATGTTCTTCGCGATCGAGGCCGCGTTCTGCAGCGCCGAGCGCGTCACCATGGTCGGATCGATGATCCCGTTCTTGACGAGATCCTCGATCTCACCCGTGTCGACGTTCAGGCCCTGGCCCTTCTTGGCCGCGCGAACCTGGCTGACGACGACCGAGCCCTCGAGGCCCGCGTTGTAGGCGAGCTGCCGCAGCGGCTCCTCGAGCGCACGCAGGATGATCTTCGCACCGGTCTTCTCGTCGCCCTCGAGCGTCTCGAAGCCCTTCTTGACGGTGTCCGCCGCGTTCAGCAGCGCGACGCCGCCACCGGGGACGATGCCCTCCTCGAGGGCGGCCCGCGTTGCCTGCAGCGCGTCCTCGACCCGGTGCTTCTTCTCCTTCATCTCCGTCTCGGTGGCTGCGCCGACCTTGACCACTGCAACGCCGCCGGCGAGCTTCGCCAGCCGCTCCTGCAGCTTCTCACGGTCGAAGTCCGAGTCGGTGTTCTCGATCTCGCCCTTGATCTGCTTGATCCGGGCCTTGATCGCCTCGCTGTCGCCGGCACCGTCGATGATCGTGGTCGAGTCCTTGTCGACGACGACCTTGCGGGCCCGGCCGAGCTGCGAGAGCTTCGTGTTCTCGAGCTTGAGACCGAGCTCCTCGGTGATGACCTCTCCGCCGGAGAGCACCGCGATGTCCTCGAGCATCCGCTTGCGGCGGTCGCCGAAGCCCGGAGCCTTGACCGCAACCGCGGTGAAGACGCCACGCAGCTTGTTGACGACGATCGTCGCGAGCGCCTCACCCTCCAGGTCCTCGGCGACGATGACGAGCGGCTTGCCGGCCTGGATGACCTGCTCGAGCACCGGCAGCATGTCCTTGACGGCGCCGATCTTCTGATTCGCGATCAGGATGTACGGGTCGTCGAGCACGGCCTCCATGCGGTCGGCGTCCGTGATCATGTACGGGGACAGGTAGCCCTTGTCGAACTGCATGCCCTCCGTGAACTCGAGGTCGAGGCCGAACGTCTGGCCCTCCTCGACGTTGACGACGCCGTCCTTGCCGACCTTCTCGATCGCGTCCGCGATCACGTCGCCGATCTCGCGCTCGCGCGACGAGATGGTGGCGACCCGGGCGATGTCCTCCTTGCCCGAGATCTCCGTCGACTGCTTCTTGAGGTCGGTGACGATCGCCTCGACGGCCTTCTCGATGCCGCGCTTGAGGCCCATCGGGTTCGCACCGGCGGCCACGTTCTTGAGGCCCTCCCGGACGATCGCCTGGGCGAGCACGGTCGCCGTCGTCGTCCCGTCGCCGGCGACGTCGTTCGTGGCGGTCGCGACCTCACGGACGAGCTGTGCACCCTGGTTCTCGAACGGGTCCTCGACGTCGATCTCACGAGCGATCGTGACACCGTCGTTCGTGATCGTCGGCGCGCCGAACTTCTTGTCCAGCACGACGTAGCGACCCTTGGGGCCGAGCGTCACCTTGACCGCATCGGCGAGGACGTTGACGCCGCGCTCGAGCGCGCGCCGGGCGTCCTCGTTGAACTTGAGCTCCTTGTGAGCCATGTGTCAATCCTTCCGTCGAACTGTTTTAGATGACCTTCGCGAGAACGTCCGACTCGCGCAGGATCAGGACCTCGTCGGCGCCGACCTTGATCTCGGTCCCGCCGTACTTGGAGAAGATGACCTCGTCACCCTTCGCCACATCCATCTTGATGCGCTTTCCGTCCTCGTCACGAGGGCCGGGGCCGACGGCCAGGACCTTGCCGCGCTGCGGCTTCTCCTGGGCGGTGTCGGGCAGCACGATGCCGCTCGCCGTGGTGGACTCCTCTTCGAGGACCTCCACGATCAGGCGGTCACCTAGGGGCTGCAGATTCATGCACGTGCCTCCCTGTAATACGTTGTGTGGTGCAGATAGACCTACATGCTGGCACTCAGCAGTAGAGAGTGCCAACACCCTCAAACTAGCACAGCTGGTCGCTCGCGCCAAGCGCCAACCGTCCGACCTCTATAGTTGGGCGCGATGCCGACGTTCGCGCTCAACTTCTACTCTCCGGTCGTCGCCGACCAGCTGCGGACGGGCCGCAAGACGGCCACCATCCGGCTCGGCGACAAGTCGCCGAAGTACAAGAAGGGGATGATCGTGACCGTGCTCGTCGGCACCCGCTACGGCCCCAGGGAGAAGATCTTCGACGCCGTCGTCGACAAGGTCGAGGTGAAGGCGCTCGGCGAGCTCTCCCCGCGCGAGATCGAGCACGACAACCCCGAGATCCGTCGCGTCGACGAGCTCGCCCGCTGGCTCGGCCAGCTCTATAACCGCGAGGTCTCCGAGACCGACACCGTCACCGTGATCCGCTTCTCGCAGATCATCGGCACCATGTTCTAGCGGGAGCTACCGGCCGGCGGCGACAGGCTTCAGCCTGTCGTCCGGGCTTCGACCTCCGACCTCTACTTCCCGGGCCTGCGGATCGGCCCGCCGAACAGCTCCTTCGGGCGCACCTCCGCGCCGCACTCCTCGCACTCCACGAGGAACGCGGACGGGAAGCGGGCTCCGCACGCGGGACACAGGTGTCGCACCTCGCCGGTACAGGTCGGGCACGAGACCGGGAGCTCGCGCTCGAGCTCGACGAAGTACCTCACCGTGAAACCGCAATCGACGCAGAACGCAACCCAGTCGCCGAGCGTCTTGCGGCGCTCCTCCTGGATCCAGTTCCGCTTCGGCCGCTCGCGCGCTTCCACGCCACTGAGCCTACCTCTGGCCTCCGGAGGGGGAGGTAGAGTGCCGTCGACAACGGCCCGAGGGGATTCCACATGGCGGTACGGGAAGCGCAGCCGCTCGGCTCGCTTCAAGAGGTGCGCGAGCTAGGCCTCGATCGCGAGGACCTGTTCGGCATGTACCGGAACATGCTGACGGCGCGAGGAATCGAGGAGCGCGGCCACCTTCTCTACAAGCAGGGCAAGATCCCCGGCTCGTTCTACACCGGACGGGGCAACGAGGCGGCGTCGGTCGGCGTTGCGAGCGCGATGGGCGCCGAGGACGTCGGCTGCCCACTGCAGCGCGACATGGGCGTTCACATCACGCGCGGTGTGGAGCCTTGGCGGATCTTCGCCCAGTACATGGGTCGGGCCGACGGTCCTACGCGGGGACGCGACGGCAACGTCCATCTCGGCGACGCCCGGCTCGGCCTGCACGCCATGGTCAGCCACCTGCCAGCGATGCTTCCCGTCGCGGTCGGGATGGCATTGGCATTTCGGATCCGCGAGGAGAGCCGCGTCGCAGTCGCCTGGTGCGGCGAAGGTGCCGCCGCCCGCGGCGACGCGCACGAGGGGATGAATCTCGCCGGGGTGCGGAGGCTCCCGGTCTTGTTCATGATCGACAACAACCAGTGGGCGTACTCCACCCCTGCCCACCTCGGACACGCGGTCGAGCACCTCGCGATCAGGGCCGAGGGGTACGGCTTCGAGGGTGTCGTCGTCGACGGCACCGACGTGCTCGCGGTCTACCGCGAGGCGAGGCGCGCCATCGACAAGGCCCGCGAGGGCGGCGGCCCGACGCTGATCGAGTCGCAGACGCTCCGCATGGAGGGCCACGCCGTCCATGACGACGCGTCCTACGTACCGCGCGAGATGTTCGAGGAGTGGGCCCTGCGCGACCCGATCGACCGGTTCCGCACGTGGCTCCGCGACAACGCGGCGATGACCATCGAGGAGGAAGACGAGCTCACGGCAGGCGTGAAGAAGCTCCTCGCCGACTCCCTGCAACGGGCCGAGGCGTCGCCGCTGCCCGACCCCGCCACCCTCCGCGAAGGTGTCTACGCGGCCCCCGCCGAGCTCGAGACCCCGCACCACAAGTAATGGCCGAGCGGACCTACCTCCAGGCGATCAGCGACGGGCTCCGGCAGGAGATGCGGTACGACCAGCGGGTCTTCGTGCTCGGCGAGGACGTGGGTGTGTACGGGGGCGCGTTCAAGGTCACGGACGGCTTCCAGGAGGAGTTCGGCCCGTGGCGCGTGATCGACATGCCGCTGTCGGAGACGGCGATCGTCGCCGGCGCCACCGGCGCCGCGCTGATGGGCCTGCGCCCCGTGGCCGAGATGCAGTTCGCCGACTTCGTCTCGTGCGCCTGGGATCACCTCGTCACGGTGGCCGCGAAGCAGTACTACCGGGCCGGTACGCCGATCCCGATCGTGCTGCGCCTCCCGTCGGGCGGAGGCTTCTCCGGTGGGCCGTTCCATTCCCAGAACCCGGAGAGCCTGTTCGCGCACGTCCCTGGCCTCAAGGTCGTCTGCCCGGCCACTCCCGAGGATGCGAAGGGCCTGCTCGTGGGTGCGATCGCGGACGCGAACCCGGTGCTCTTCTTCGAGCACAAGCACCTCTACCGCCGGATCAAGGGAGAGGTGCCCGACGAGCGCTACGCGACGCCGTTCGGCAAGGCACGCGTTCACCGGCCCGGAGACGACGTCGTCGTCGTGACCTGGGGCGCAATGGTCTATACCGCTTCAGAGGCGGCGGAGGTCGTCGAGGCAGATGGCATCTCGGTCGAGGTGCTCGACCTCCGCACGCTGATCCCCTGGGATCGCGAGGCGGTGCTCGAGGCCGCCCGGCGGACGTCGAAGGTGCTCGTCCTCCACGAGGACACCCGTACCGGCGGCTTCGGGGCCGAGATCGCGGCCACGATCGCAGAGGAGGCCTTCGAGGATCTGGACGGCCCCGTCAAGCGGATCGCGGCGCCGGACACACCTGTGCCGTTTTCGCCCCCACTCGAGCAGGCATTCATTCCACAGGTCGACGACGTCGTCGCCGGGCTCCGACACCTAGCTGCCTATTGATGGGTGAGGGTGTGCCTCGCCCCAACGAGAAAGGATCGCTCTTGGCTACGGGAACGCAGATCGAGGTGGTGATGCCCCAGATGGGTGTCTCGGTCTCGGAGGGAACGATCACGAAGTGGCTCAAGCAGCCTGGCGAGGCGATCGCCCAGGACGAGCCACTGCTCGAGATCTCGACCGACAAGGTCGACACCGAGGTCCCGAGCCCCGGCGAGGGCGTCGTCGCCGAGATCCGCGTCGCCGAGGGCGAGACGGTCGAGGTCGGCACGGTGCTGGCCGTGATCGCGCCTGCCGGCTCCGCCGTCGCCGAGCCCACCGCCGCGCCCGAGCCTGTCGCGCCCGCGCCTGTCGTGGTCGAGCAGCCCGTCCCGGCCGCCCCGGAGCAGCCGGCGGTCGCGCCAACTGACTCAGCGCCACAAGCCCTCCCTGCCCCGCCGGCGGCGGCCTCCGGAAACGGCCGGACGTTCGTCTCGCCGGTCGTCGCCCGGATCGCGTTCGAGCACGGCGTCGATCCGGGCGTCGTCCCGGGAACCGGAACCGGCGGGCGCGTGACGAAGAAGGACATCCTCGCCTATATCGAATCGGGTGCGCAGGCGCCTGCGGCCCCGGCACCACCGGCACCCGCGCCCCCGGCATCCGCTGCTGCCGCTCCGCCAACTCCCGCCCCCATCGCCCCGGCTGCTCCACAGGCGACCGCCGAACCGGCCCCGCCGCAGCCCACCGCACCTCCGCCCGCAGCCGCCCCGCCTGCGCCACCGAAGCCCGCAGCGCCCACACCGGCCGCGGCCCCGCTCCAGGTGGGAGAGGTCGAGGAGCCGATGACCGCGATGCGGCGCGGCGTGATGGAGCACATGCGCCGCTCGCTCGACACCTCGGCCCACGTCTCGAGCGCGATCGAGGTCGACCTGTCGCGGATCGTGGCGGCCCGGGAGCAGCTGAAGAAGGAGTACCAGGCCTCCTACGGCGTCAACCCGACGTATCTCGCGTTCATCGCCAAGGCGACCGTGGAGACGCTGCGGGACTACCCGTGGATCAACGCCGAGATCCGCGGCGAGACGATCGTGACGCGGGCCTGGGTCAACCTGGGCATCGCCGTCGCGCTCGCCGACGGCAAGGGGCTGATCGTGCCGGTGATCAGGAACGCACAGGATCTCAACCTGCTCGGCATCGCCCGTGGTATCGCCGACCTCGCGGAGCGAGCGCGCACGAAGAAGCTCCTGCCGGACGACGTCCAGGGCGGGACGTTCACGATCACGAACCCGGGCGGCTTCGGCACCTTCCACGGGACACCGATCATCAGCCAACCTCAGGTCGGCATCCTCGGCACCTACGCGCTCGTGAAACGGCCGTGGGTCGTGCAGGACGAGCTCGGCCAGGACGTGATCGCGATCCGGCCGCTGATGAACATCACGCTCACCTACGACCACCGGCTCGTCGACGGCGCCTACAGCGGCGGCTTCCTGCGCGACCTGCGCGAGCGGCTCGAGGGCTGGGAGCAGGCCGACTAGACCGGATGCTCCATCCTGTCTAGAGGAGCGGCCCGCGCACGAGCAGCCAGACAGGCTCGGCCTCGAAGCCGAGCCGTGCGTTCACTGCGCGCATCGGCGCGTTCGCCTCGTCGTTGACCGTCTCGATCCGCCGGAGGCCGGCCCGCTTCGCGCGCCAGGCCTGCTCACGCTTGAGCGCCGTCGCGATACCGTGACCGCGCGCCTCACGAAGCACGCCGGTGAGAAGGTTCTCGGCGACTCCCGGCTCTCCCGAGAGCGCCGCCAGCCCGGCCCAGCCGACCACGTCGTCCCCGAGAAGCGCGACGAGCGACAGGTCGAGCAGGGCGTCGGGCCCGTCCACCGTCTCCGCACGCCACGCGTCGAAGGGGCGCGCGGTCGGTGCCTCGGAGCCCACCGGCACGTCGCGGAGAGTCTCCGCGTGCACGGCGTAGGCCGCCTCCACGAGGTCCGGCCGCTCCGCGAGGCTCGCGATCACGACCCCCGGCGGCGGCTCCGGCTCCGCCGACACGGGCGAGGTCGAGGAAGACCGGGCACTCCCGGGAGAGCACGCCGAAGCCACGGTGCTCGACGAAGCGTCGGGCGTCGTCGTCGTCCTCGCGAAGCCGGCCGATCAGCGAGCCGTGCCCCCTGGCCCGCGCGTGCCCGGACAGCGCCGCGAGGATTGCCGCCCCCACCCCGGCGCGCCGCTGGGCGGCAGCACGCGGACCATGGCGAAGAGCGAATCGCCCACGCTCGAGCTCTTCCCGACGCCGCTGCCGGCGGGACTGCCGTCGAGCGAGGCGAGGAGGAACACGGTGCCGACGCCCGTCGCGAGCTCGTGCTCGAGCGCCGCCACGCTCGGAGTGCGTCCCGGGTGCACCTCGCTGCCGATTGCCCGAAACGCCGTCAGCTCCTCGTGCGTGCGTGCCGGCACGACGTCGATCTCCGTCAACTACCCTCCTCTCGTGAGCAGCGGAGCCTATCTCCTCGACGCGGGCCTCGTCCCGTACCGGGACGGGCTCGAGCTGCAGCGGTCGCTCGCTGCTGCCGTCCTGGAGGGCACGATCCCCGAGACGATCGTGCTGCTCGAGCACCCGCCCGTGATCACGACGGGGCGCCGCACCGAGGAGGCGAAGGAGCTCCACATCCCGGAGGGGGCAGACGTCGAGCTCGTCGAGACCGATCGCGGCGGCAAGTCCACCTACCACGCTCCCGGTCAGCTGGTCTGCTACCCGATCCTCGACCTGACCCGGCACGGCAAGGACGTGAGGCAGTACGTGCGCGACCTCGAGCGGGCGATTGTGCAGACCGTCGCCCCGTCCGGCCTGGAGGCGACGACGATCGAAGGGCTGACGGGTGTCTGGATGCCGCCGGCCGGCTCGCGCGGCCCGCGCAAGATTGCCTCGATCGGGGTTCGCGTCTCACGCTGGGTGACGACGCACGGCTACGCGCTCAATGTCGACCTCGACCCGACACCGTTCACGGAGTGGATCACCGCCTGCGGGCTCGACGACGCCGAGTTCACGACGATGGCGCGCGAACTCGGCCGCGCGGTCACGGTCGCCGAGGTCAAGCCGGCGGCGCTGGCAGCGCTCACCGAGGTCTTCGGCCTCGAACTGGACGTGTTTCCTGCCGCTGACCGCGCCGGCTATTGGGCGCAACCCGTTCCCGAGCACCTCGCCGCCCGCTGACGCGAGGCGGGCCACCGGTGCCAGGTTCGGGGTGCCTGGCTTCAGCCGGGCACCGGGCTGCCGAGCAGCAGCGCCGACCGTTCCAACCCCGGCGTAGAGATGTGCAATGAGTGCCATAGTGGCGCGCATGAGCCGCACGACGATCATGGCCGACGACGCGCTCCTCGACGAGTTGCGCGAGATCGCCGCCGAGGAGGGGATCTCTCTCGGTGAGGTGATCCGGCAGGGGCTCGAGTGGCGCGCGAAGACCCGGCGACGGGTGCCGAGCTTCATCGGCAAGCTCCCCCTGCCACATGACCCGGGAGTCAGACCAGCCTCGTTCCGCGAGGGCTCGGACGACGCCTTGATCGCCGAGGCGCCGCGGGCGAAGCACGATCGGATCCGGGCAGAGTGGCTGGCCGACCGGGACATGCGTCCTTGAGCGAGACGCTCGTCGTCGACACGAGTGTCGTCTTCGGTGCACTGGACCGCCTCGATCCGTGTCACGCCGCCTGTGCTGCCACGGTGTCGACCGGGGCGACGGTGGTGATGCCCGCACCGGTGATCGTCGAGGTCGATTGGCTCGCCCTGACTCGCGGTCGGCGAGGCGCCGCGCAGACGCTCCTCGCGGGCGTCCTCGACGGCTCGACGCTCGTCGCAAATCTCGACGAGACCGACTATGCCCGCGTCGCAGATCTCGTCGAACAGTACGACGACCTTCCCCTCAGCTTCGTCGACGCCTCGGTCGTGGCGATCGCCGAGCGCCTCGAACAGGACACGATCGCAACCCTCGACCGCCGTCGCTTCTCGGTCGTCAAGCCGCTTCACCTCGACGGGTTCGCGCTCGTCCCCTGACCCGACCGCGCCGCGCCCCCGTACACTGAGAGCCGTGGAGACCTCGCTCCCCGTCGCCGACCGACCGCGCCGCCCCGAGTGGATGAAGGTGCGGGCGCCGAGCC
This sequence comes from uncultured Thermoleophilia bacterium, assembly GCA_963792455.1. GTDB lineage: Bacteria > Actinomycetota > Thermoleophilia > Gaiellales > Gaiellaceae > Gaiella. The sequence goes on along the minus strand of CAWBWA010000008.1, from coordinate 351,073 downwards.
CCGACGGGCGCTACTTCGACGTCAAGAAGCTCATCCACGGCGCGAGCCTGAACACGGTCTGCGAGGAGGCGCGCTGCCCGAACATCGCCGAGTGCTGGGGCAAGGGCACGGCGACGTTCCAGATCCTCGGCGACACGTGCACCCGCGCCTGTCGCTACTGCTACGTCAACTCGGGCAGGCCCGAGCACGCGCCCGACCCGCTCGAGCCGCTCCGCCTGGCACAGGCGGCGGCGCAGATGGGCCTCAAGCACGTCGTCGTCACCTCGGTCGATCGCGACGACGTCGACGACAGGGGCGCGGGCCAGTTCGCCGCCGTCACCCGGGCGCTGAAGGCGAAGCTGCCCGACTGCTCCGTGGAGCTGCTCACGCCCGACTTCCTCGGTGACGAGGAGCGCGCGCTGGCGACCGTGCTCGGAGCACGCCCCGAGGTGTTCAGCCACAACATCGAGACCGTCCGCCGGCTGCACCGGCGCATGCGAGGGGCGAAGGCGAGCTACGACGGCGCCCTCTGGCTCCTGCGCCGCGCCAAGGAGGTCGCCGACTACCCGGTGCTGACGAAGTCCGGCCTCATCGCGGGCCTCGGCGAGACGAACGACGAGATCGTCGAGACGATGCGCGAACTGCGGGTCGTCGGCGTCGACGTCGTCACGATCGGCCAGTACCTGCAGCCGTCGAGCAAGCACGTCGCGATCGACCGCTGGGTGCACCCTGACGAGTTCCGCTGGCTCCGCGAGCAGGGCGAGGCGCTCGGCTTCGGCTCCGTCTTCGCCGGCCCGCTCGTGCGCTCGAGCTACCGCGCCGACGAGCAGAAGCACGCGGCCGACAGCGGTCTCGGCGTCGTCGCGTACTGACAGTTCCGTCGCCGGACGCAACCCCGAATAGGCTTGAGCCTGTCGCCGTTGCGTTAACGGATTCCTCACGACGCAGGCGTATGGTTCCTGCATGAGCAGACGATCCACCTTCGCCGCATCGCTGATCGCGACTACGACGCTGATCCCGGTGGCCACTGCGGCTCCGAAGCCAGGGCTCGCTCTCGTCGCGAAGCACCCGCTCGTCGTCAAGGGCATGCGATTCCACGCCGGGGAGCGCGTCACGGTGACGGCGATGACGGCAATCGGACCCAGGGTCGCTCGGATCACCGCCGGTGGCGCCGGGAGCTTCAAGCTCGTCTTCCGGCTTCCCGACCAACCCTGTGCAGCGGCGTACGTGGTTCGCGCCCGCGGTGCGACCGGAACGGTGGCGACGATGTCCGTGCCCGCCGCGCCCTGCGTGCCGCCGCCGATCGACTGACGCGGCCAGAACGCGGACGGGCGGGGTCACCCCCGCCCGTCCGGTTGGATCTCGATCGAGCCGTTGCTCTACTTCGAGGGCCGCACCTCCACCTGGGCGAACCCGCCCGACGTGACGGCTCTTGAGTCGGATCTGTGTGCCGGTCTTCGGAACGTTGACGCTGTTCCACTCCGCCTGATAGCGAGCGTTGCCCGCAGCGTCACCCGGATCACCCGCGACCCAGTAGTCGTTCAGGTCGTCGAACAGCGACACCGCCGGCTGCGAGGGGATCGACACGGGCACGCCACCGAAGTTGAGCGTGAACGCGTCGGTCGGAGTGAGCGTCAGCGGTGCGTCGAACGACTGGATCCGAGGCCGCAGAACCGCACCGTTGGCGGAGTGCAGCGGCGCCGGCCGGACGTCGATTGGGAGGATCAACCCGCCGCCGGGATGGTCGCCGACGTTGTTGTCGGTGAACGACGAATCCCAGTACCAGAGGAGAACGCCGTCCTGGTACGGGAACCGCTCCGCCCAGTTCGGCCCGACGGTGCCGCCGAAGTTGTACGGACCGGGCTGGAGGTTCGCGTCGTACCCGAGGTACTGCCGGTTCTCGGCGAGATACGCGTTGAAGTAGTAGCTCGTCTCCGTACCGGTCGTGACGCGGAACCCGCCCGAGGCCGGCACGAACACCCAACCCGTGTCGTGGGCTGTTCCGTCGAGCGACGATCTTGTCGACCTGGAAGCCCGACTCGACCGCAGCACCGTCCGTCCAGTAGCGGAAGCCGAGTGTCACCGACTGGCCTGCGTACGCAGCCAGGTTGGCGGTGAGGTTGACCCAGCTGCCGCCGCTCGAGCCGGTGATGCCGTTGCCGAAGTTCTGACCGTTCGGGTTTGTGGCCGTCGACAGGTTCGTCGCAACCGGGTTGCCGTTGCACGGTCAGGTAGGCATAGTCCCAGTCCTTCTCGATCTCGTAGCGTGCCATGGCGCGAGAACGCGCCCGCACCGACGGTGACCTGCTTCGTCATCGCGTTGTCGAGGTTGTCCCCGGATCCGGAGTAGAAGTAGTCCGGGCCGTCATCAGGAGCGCCGAGGTTCAAGACCACGGGCTTGTCGGGGAGCACGACGAACACGCCCTGCGCCTGCTTCGTGTTCGCGACTCGACGGGCCGAGCTTGTGCTCGGACTTCTTCCCGGCGAAGGCGACCTCGTAGTTCAGCCACCCGAGCTGGAACTTGTCCCAGCGCGTTCATGTGGAAGGGGCGGTTACCGATGCCGTCCGCCGGCGTGCCGTCACTGCCGTACGAGCCGCTCGACATCAACGTCCAGAAGCCCGTGCCGTTCTCGGCTCCGCCCGTGTTGCCCGACGTGTCGTACTCGTCCGGAAGACCTGAGGTCGTGCGCAGAACTCGTGCGAGAACACGCCGACACCGCCGTTCTCGGGCTCGATCGTGTAGTCGCCGACCCAGAAGCTCGAGCCGCCGACCTGGACGCCACCGCCCTTGTTGTAGCTCGGGCCGGTGCCGCCGTCTCCTCGCCGACAGGTGATCGACAGCGATGTCCGTCCGGCTCGTCAGTTACCTGTCGCCGTCGTAGTCGGGGTCCACCTTCGCGGTTGCGTCGATCCTGAGCCGGTCGTCTTGCCGCCGGCGATCTGCGAGTTGTACCAGGCGGCGCGCGGTCCCCTCCGGACGCAGTGCGCCGCCGCGCGCACTATCGCGGCGACAGGCGTTCTGGCCCCGCGCACGCGGAGAAACCGGCCGTAGCGGCCCCTGGCCTTACCCGTGCGGCTTGGCCATCGCGTGGTAGTCGAGCGCCTCGTCGAGCACGCTCTCCTCCACGCCGGCCTCGAGTGCGACCTCGCGCAGCGAGCGGCCGCTCGCGGCGGCCGCCTTCACGATCTCGGACGCCTTGTCGTAGCCGATGTACGGATTCAGCGCCGTCGCTGCCGAGAGCGTCAGCTCCGCATAGCTCTCGCACTGCTCCCGGTTCGCCTCGATCCCGTCGACGCACTTCTCGGCGAAGAGCCGTGAGGCGCTCGCGAGCAGCGAGATCGACTGGAGCAGGTTCCGCGCCATCAGCGGGATGTAGACGTTGAGCTCGAAGTGACCGTTCATGCCGCCGATCGTGATCGCCACGTCGTTGCCGATCACCTGCGCCGACACCTGGGTCACGACCTCGGGAATCACCGGGTTGACCTTCCCGGGCATGATCGACGAGCCCTTCTGCAGCTCGGGCAGGAAGATCTCCGCCAGCCCGGCGCGCGGGCCGGACCCGAGGAAGCGGAGGTCGTTCGCGATCTTCGTCAGCGAGACGGCCACCACCTTCAAGGCGCCCGACGCCTCGACGAGCCCGTCGCGGGCGGCCTGCGCCTCGAAGTGGTCGACCGGCGCGGAGACCGCGAGACCGGTGTCGCGCGAGAGGTACTCGCGCACGCGGGCCGCGAACTCGGGATGCGTGTTCAGCCCCGAGCCGACGGCCGTGCCGCCGAGCGGGATCTGGCCGAGGCGCGGCTGCGCACCTTCGACGCGGGCGATTCCCTGGCGCACCTGCGCTGCATAGCCCGCGAACTCCTGGCCGAGCGTGACCGGAACCGCGTCCATCCAGTGCGTGCGGCCGGACTTGATCACGTCGTCGAACTCGAACGCCTTGCGCTCGAGGGACGCCGCAAGGCGCTCGAGCGCGGGCAGCAGGTCGTGCGCGATCTCGCCGAGCGCGGCGAGGTGGACGGCGGACGGGAAGACGTCGTTGGAGGACTGGCCCATGTTGACGTGATCGTTCGCGTGCACGCCTTCGCCGGCGAGGCTCGCGATCACCTCGTTCGCGTTCATGTTCGAGCTCGTGCCCGAGCCGGTCTGGAAGACGTCGATCGGGAACTGGTCGTCGACCTCTCCGGCCGCGACGCGGTCGGCGGCGGCGGCGATGCGACCCGCCATCTCGGCGTCGAGCAGCTCGAGATCGGCATTGGCGCGCGCCGCGGCGGCCTTGATCCGGCCGAGCCAGTGCGCGACGGCGGCCGGGATCGGCTCGCCGGAGACGGGGAAGTTGGCGACGGCCTTGTCGGTCTCGCCGCCCCAGAGCTTTTCAGTAGTCATGCTCGCAACCCTAGACGAGCACCGTGCCCGGGACGTCAGTAGAAAGCGCGGTGCCGGTTGCGGAGTCTGCCGAGCAGGCTCCAGCCATGAACGAGCCCGGACGACAGGCTGAAGCCTGTCGCCGCGCGCTATGCGATCCCGACGGCGGCCGCGAGCTCGCGGGCGATCGCGTGCTCGCCGTTGCCCGTGCGCACGGTCAGCGGGCCTCCGAACGGCGCCGAGCGGGTCAGCTCGAGCTCCTGGCCCGGCACGAGTGCGATCTCGGCGAGGTACCGGAGCAGCTCGGGGTCGCCGTCCGGGACACGCGCCACCACCGCCGTGTCACCGGGGCCGAGGTCGGCGACCGAGCGCGAGGTGGCGTCGGCGATTCGCAGGGCGCGGTCGGGGATCGGATCGCCGTGAGGGTCGTGGGTGGGGTAGCCGAGCGCCGCGTCGATCCGCGCCTCGAGCTCCTCCGAGAGCACGTGCTCGAGCCGGTCGGCCTCGGCATGCACCTCGTCGAGCGACATCCCGAGCGAATCGGCGAGGTAGCGCTCGAGCAGCCGATGATGCCGCAGCACCTCGAGCGCGCAGAGACGCCCCCTGTCCGTGAGCACGACGCCCCGGTACGGCGCCCGCTCGACGAGGCCGAGCTCCGCGAGGCGCTTCATCATCGCCGTCGCGGACGGGGCGCTGACGTGCATCCGCTCGGCCAGTGCGGAGGTGGTGACCCGCCGGCCTTCGGCGGCGAGGGCGTAGATCGCCTTGAGGTAGTCCTCGACCGCGCTCGTGAGCTCCTTGCTCTTCTCCTCCATGATCTCGGAGATCAGCGTACACTGCAACTTCGAATTAGTTATGGCTAAACACAATTTCACCCGCCGCCGCCTCCTGGCCGCCGCCGCTCCACTCGCAGCGGCTCCCGTGGTGGCGCGCTACGCGCTCGACAGCCCCGCGTCGGCTGCGGCGAGCCGAGTCACGCGGATCACGACGGCTCGCGGCGCACGCATGCGGCCATGGGCCACGCCGCCATGATCGGCGAAGGCGCCCCGGCCGTCGGCGGCCCGAACGACCTCGACGCGCTCCTCTACCCGCCGCCGGCGCTCCCGTACGACGCCGGGCCGCGTGCGCGAGTACACGCTGACGGCGACCGACCGCGAGATCGAGGTCGCCCCGGGCGTGTTCTTCCCCGCCTGGACGTACAACGGCACCGTGCCCGGCCCCGTGCTCCGCGCCACCGAGGGCGACATCCTCCGCGTCGAGTTCGTCAACGCCGGCTCGCACCCGCACACGATCCACTTCCACGGGATCCACCCCACGAACATGGACGGCGTCTTCGAGATCGTGCCGCCCGGCGGCCGGTTCACCTACGAGTTCGAGGCCCGGCCGTACGGCCTGCAGCTCTACCACTGCCACGCGACGCCGCTGAAGAAGCACATCCACAAGGGCCTCTACGGCGCGCTGATCATCGACCCGAAGGAGCCGCGCTCACCCGCGCAGGAGCTCGTGATGGTGATGAACGGCTACGACACCGACGGCGACGGGAGCAACAACTTCTACACCGTCAACGGCCGCACGTTCTACTACGCGCGCTACCCGATCCGGGTCAAGCGCTCGGAGCTCGTGCGCCTGTACCTCGTCAACCTGACCGAGTTCGACCTGATCAACTCGTTCCACCTGCACGCCGACTTCTTCCGCTACTACCCGACCGGTTCGAGCGACCAGTTCGAGTACACGGACACCGTGATGCAGTGCCAGGGCCAGCGGGGCATCCTCGAGATCGAGTTCTCCAACACCGGCACGTTCATGTTCCACGCGCACCAGTCGGAGTTCACCGAGCTCGGCTGGATGGGCTACTTCGAGGTCGTCGACTGATGGAGGCCGGTGCCGCGCCGCGATCCGGGCTCGCCTGGCGGCTGTGGACCCTCGCGCCGATCCTGCTGCTCGCACTCGTCGTCGGCGCCTTCGTCTCCGCCGGGACGTCGATCGTCGACCTGATCGGACGCAACCCGCCGGCCGCAGACGTCTTCGACATCGGCCGGATCGAGCTCCGGCCCGGCGAGATCCGGATCCGTGGTCCGCAACCCCCAGCCGGAGGAGCTGACGATCGCCTCGGTCACGGTCGACGACGCGATCGTCCCGTTCTCGCTCGACGGGCCCGCGACGCTGAAGCGCCTGCGCTCGAGCACGATCGTCGTGCCGTACGACTGGGTCGAGGACGAGCCCGCTCGCCGTCGGTGTGACGAGCTCGACGGGGATCGAGACGGTCGGCGGGGTCGCGGCCGCGATCGAGACACCGTCCGCCTCGGCACGAGGGTTCGTCGGCTACGGGCTGATCGGCTTCCTCGTCGGCGTCGTCCCCGTCGCGCTCGGCCTGCTCTGGCTGCCGTCCCTGCGGCGCGCCGACCCGAAGTGGCTGGCGGCGTTCATGGCGCTCACGGGCGGGCTCCTCTCGTTCCTCGCCGTCGAGTCGCTGGCGGAGGCGTTCACGCTCCAGGCACTGCTTCCCGGGGCCCTCGGCGGATCGGGGCTCGTGCTGCTCGGCGTCGCGCTCAGCGCGCTCGGGATGACGTTCCTCTCGAGCCGCCTCGCCCGTGGCAGGGCGGGCACGGCAGGGCTCGGGCTCGCGCTCCTCGTCGCGATCGGGATCGGCGTCCACAACCTCGGCGAGGGGCTTGCGATCGGGACGTCGTTCGCCTTCGGCGAGCTGCAGCTCGGGACGTTCCTGATCGTCGGCTTCATGATCCACAACGTCACCGAGGGCCTCGGCGATCGCGGCCCCGGCGACAGAGGCTCGGCGCGTCACGCTCCTGCAGCTGCTCGGCCTCGCGCGTGATCGCCGGCGGCCCCGCGATCCTGGGCACCTGGATCGGCGGCTACGCCTCGAACGACGTGCTCGGAGTGCTCTTCTTCGGCGCCGCGGCCGGAGCCGCACTGCAGGTCGTCGTCGAGGTCGGCCGCTTCGTCGCGCGCCGCGCGCCGGGAGGCCTCCGCTCCGGCTGGGTGATCGGCGGCTACCTCGCCGGAATCGCGGCGATGTACCTGACCGGCCTGCTCGTCGGCTGACGCGTCCGTGCGGGCGAGCCGACGCCGTGATCGGTAGAAACTGCTGAGCCCGACCCGTGGTCGGACCGGCTGCGCCGTGGCCGGCGGTGGGCGACGATCGGAGCAGACAACCGAGGAGGCTCGACGATGACCACCACGAAGCTGTTCACGCTCGAGGACGCGCGCCGGATCGGGACCGAGCTCGGGATCGACTGGGCGACCTCGCCGTTCGGCGTCGGCCAGTACCTGCTCGGCCTCGAGGTCGAGCTCGAGCACGGCGCCCACGATCCCGAGACGAACGTGACCGACGACGACGACCTGACGACCGGAAAGATCGCCTGGGCCCACCTGAAGGAGCTGCCCGACTACTACACGCGGCTGGCCGTGATGGAGGCCGAGGCCGAAGCCTGATCCCGGGCTGACAGGAGTCGCGCGCTCGCGGGCGCCGCTCGACGCCCGCGGGCCGAAAACGGGAGAATGGCGGCATGCCGCTCTCGATCGCCGCAGCGCAGGGACTCTGGGAGCCCGCGGGCACCTACCTCAACACCGCGAGCTTCGGTCTGCCGCCCCGGCCCGCCTGGGACGCGCTCCAGACGGCGCTCGACGACTGGCGCACGGGGCGAACGAGCTGGGAGCACTGGGGCAAGGCGACCGACGCGGCGCGGGCGTCCTTCGCGCGCCTGATTCACGTCGAACCGTCCACGGTCGCGGTCGGCGCGACCGTCTCCGGGCTCGTCGGGCTCGTGGCGTCCTCGCTCCCGGACGGCGCGCGGGTCCTCGCCCCCGAGATCGAGTTCACCTCGACGCTGTTCCCGTTCCTCGTCGAGGCGCGCCGTGGCATCACGGTGCACACGGTGCCGGCCGCGGAGCTGGCCGGGGCGGTCGACGAGACGATCGACCTCGTCGCCTTCAGCGCCGTGCAGATGGCGACCGGCGAGGTAGCCGACCTCGACGCGATCGCGGCCGTCGCCCGCGCGCACGGAGCGCTGACCCTCGTCGACGCGACGCAGGCCTGCGGCTGGCTACCGCTCGACGGCACCGCGTTCGACATCGTCGTCGCCGCCGGGTACAAGTGGCTCCTCTCGCCGCGCGGCACCGCCTACATGGCGGTGGCGCCGTCGCGCCTCGGAGGCATCGTCCCGGCGGCGGCCGGCTGGTACGCCGGCGAGGACGTCCACGCGTCCTACTTCGGCCCGCCGCTGCGCCTGGCAGCCGACGCCCGCCGGCTCGATACCTCACCCGCCTGGCACTCCTGGGTCGGCGCCGCCCCGGCCCTGGCGCTGATCGAGGAGCTCGGCGTTGCGGCGATCCACGAGCACGACCTCCGGCTGGCGAACCGCTTCCGCGCCGGCCTCGGCCTGGAGGAGAGCGACTCCGCGATCGTCTTCGTCGACTCGCCGGGCGCGGAGGAGCGGCTCGAGCGGGCCGGGATCAGGGCGGCGGTGCGAAACGGGCGCCTGCGGACGTCCTGGCACGTCTACAACACCGACGAGGACGTCGAGCGGGCGCTCGAGGTGCTTGAAGGTCTAGTCCGTTTGGGCGGCGGCCGAGCAGCTCGTCCCAGTGGCACAGCTTCACCCGCGGTCGGCCCTGCGCCTCGCCGCGGGCCCGCTCGACGGCGTCGATCGCCTCCCAGCCGGCGTACGTCACGGGTGTCACGCCCCGGTCGGCGAGCAGGAGGGCGACGTCACCCTCGCCACGCGGCGGAAGCAGCCCCGCGGCTGCGTCCTCGAGCAGCAGCTCGACGGTCTCGGTGGCGTCCTTCTTGTTCGTGCCGATGACGCCGCTCGGGCCGCGCTTGATCCAGCCCGTGCAGTAGACCCCCGGGATCGGTGCACCCGCGTCGTCGAGCACACGGCCGTCTGCGTTCCGGATCGTCGCGCTGTCCTCGTCGAACGGAACCCCGGCCATCGCCGTGCCGCGGTAGCCGACGCTCCGCAGCACGATCCCGCACGGGATCACCTCCCGCTCGTCGGTCGGCACGGCGCGGATGCGGCCGCTCGCGTCGGCGACGAGCTCGTTCCGGACGACCTCGACCGCCTCGACGCGGCCGTTGCCGACGATCGCCACGGGGGAGACGCAGAAGCGGAGGCGCAACGTCTTCGGCTTGCCGCCGGCGGGGTTGCCCGCCACGACGCGCAGGAGGTCGACGTTCCGGCGCGCGATCGCGGTGTCGTCCTCGAGGGCGGCCTCGCTCGCCGGGTCGAGCTCGAGGTCGGCCGGGTCGACGACGAGATCTGCACCCGCGAGCTCGGTCAGCTCCTGCAGCTCGGGTGGCGTGAACGCAGCCTGGGCCGGGCCCCGGCGCCCGAGCACGAGGATCTCCGTGATCCCCGAGCCGACGATCGCGGCGATCGCCTCGTCAGTCGTGTCGGTGATCGCGAGCTCGTCCGGGGTGAGGGCGAGCATCCGCGCCACGTCGACCGCGACGTTCCCGTTCCCGACGACGACGGCGCGCTCGGAGGAGAGGTCGAACGGGATCCCCTGGAAGTCGGGGTGGCCGTTGTACCAGGCCACGAACGCGGTCGCGGGCCACGACCCGGGCAGGTCCTCGCCGGGGATTCCCATCCGGCGGTCGGCCTGCGCCCCGAACGCGTAGACGACGGCGTCGTACAGCCCCGCCAGCTCCTCGTGCGAGACGTCGCGTCCGACCTCGACGTTGCCGAAGAAGCGAAAGCCGGGACGCTGCGCGATCTTCTCGAACGCGCGCGAGACGGACTTGATCTTCGGATGGTCGGGCGCGACGCCGAGGCGAACGAGCCCCCACGGCGTCGGCAGCCGCTCGAAGAGGTCGACCTCGACGGGCGGGTCGGCGCTCGCGAGCAGCGCGCCCGCGGCGTAGAAGCCGGCCGGGCCCGAGCCGACGATGGCGACGCGCAGAGGGCCATGGTGACGATCCTAGCGCCGGCCTTGTGACAATGTGTCACAAGGCGTGGGCCGGTCGGGGGAGCCGTGCGGCAGCCCGGACGTCCGGCTGAAGCCGGACATCAGCGCGACGCTCCGCACGGGCTCAGTGCGAGCAGCCGGAGCCGCAGCCGCCGGCCTGGGCAGCGGGGGCGTCGTCGCCCTCCGCGCCCTCTTCCACCTGGAAGGAGTGGCCGCAGCCGCACGAGGAGGCGGCGTTCGGGTTGTCGATCTTGAACCCGGACTCCTGGAGCCCCGTGAGGAAGTCGATCGTGGCGCCCTGGAGGTACGGGACGCTGAAGGGGTCGACGACGACGGTGACGCCCTCGAGCGAGAGCTCCAGGTCGCCTTCCGCCGGCGGCCGTGTCGAACCCGAGGCCGTACTGGAAGCCGGAGCAGCCGCCGCCCTGGATCGCGACGCGCAACACCATCGTGTCGCCGTCGGGCTCCTCGGCCATCAGCTCGCGGATCTTCGCGGCGGCCGTCGGCGTGATCGAGAGCAGGGTCTCGGTGGGACGCTCCTGGATCTCCATGCCCCTGATCGTAGCCGAACGGGCCTCGGGTCACCGGAAGCGCGCAACGGGCCATGACCCGTCCGGGCCGCCAAAGCCGTGTGACACGCTCTCCCCGTCACGCGGCGGCGGCGGAACGGACCATGGACTTTGTAACACCCGTTTCCCGATGGGCAAGCGGATCACACATCATTTCGTGCGACGAGTGGGCAAGGTGCTAGGTTTCGCAAACAGGCTTCCTGCCGGAGAGGGACCCGCATGCTTTCGGACTGGCTTCCGTTTCTGATCTACGCGCTCTTCGCAGCGGCGATTCCCGCCACGATGATCGTCGGCTCGTTCCTGTTCGCGACGCGCCCGACGACCCGCACGAAGCAGCGCATGATCCCGTTCGAGTCCGGCGTCTCCGAGGGGCCTCCGGCACAGGACCGTCGCTTCACGGTGAGCTTCTACCTCACGGCGATGCTGTTCATCCTCTTCGACATCGAGATCGTCTTCCTGTACCCGCTCGCGATCCAGCTCGACGCGCTCGGCTGGTTCGGCCTGATCGAGTTCCTCGCCTTCATCGGGATCCTGCTCGTCGCCTACGTCTACATCTGGCGCAAGGGGGCGCTCGAGTGGCACTAGCCCGCAAGCTGCCCCTGATCAGCGACCGGCCGCTCGCCAAGGCCGGGCTCAACTCCGAGCGGGTGCTGATGCCGAACAGGGGCCCCGGCGTGTTCGAGGAGGAGATCGACGGGATCGAGGACGCCCTCGGGATCACGACGGTCGAGAAGGCGGTCGCCTGGGCCCAGTCCAACTCGATGTGGCCCGACACGTTCGGTCTCGCGTGCTGCGCGATCGAGATGATGTCGATCGTCTCGTCGCGCTACGACATCTCCCGCTTCGGGATGGAGCGGTTCAGCTCGTCCCCCCGCCAGGCCGACCTCCTGATCGTCTCCGGCCGCGTGACCCACAAGATGGCCGGCCCGCTGCGGCAGGTCTACGACCAGATGCTCGAGCCGAAGTGGGTCATCGCGATGGGTGCCTGCGCCAGCTCCGGTGGCATGTTCAACAACTACACGGTGCTGCAGGGCGTCGACAAGATCGTCCCCGTCGACGTCCACGTCCCCGGCTGCCCGCCGCGCCCCGAGGCGCTGATGGAGGGCATCGTGCGGCTGCACGAGAAGATCAAGGCCGGCATCCCGCCCGCCTACCAGATTCGCGGCGTCGCCCAGTGACCGTGACGTACGACAGCGTGCCGGGCCTCGTCGAGACGGTCGAGGGACACGGAGAGACGACCCTCGTCGTCGACGCCGCCCGCGTCGTCGAGGCGTGCTTGCACCTCCGCGACGAGCAGGGCTTCAACTTCCTCTCGGACGTGACGCCGACCGACTACCTCGGCTGGGGCGAGCGCGGGCGTCTCGGGCTACATCGGCACGACCGGCGGGCGCGACCTGCACGCCCCCGGCACCCAGGGGCTGCCACGCGTCCCCGACCCGAAGCCGGCCCGCTTCGCCGTCAACTACCACCTCCTGCGGCTCTCGGACGATCCCGTCCGGGTGCGCGTGCAGGCATGGCTCGACGACGGCGAGGAGATCGACACCGTCGTCCCCGTCTGGCCGACGGCCGACTGGTTCGAGCGTGAGGCCTGGGACATGTTCGGGATCGTCTTTCGCGGCCATCCCAACCTCGCCCGGATCCTGATGGAGGACGACTGGGAGGGCCACCCGCTGCGCAAGGACTACCCGATCGGCGGCGAGCCCGTCCGGTTCTCGGGGGAGGAATAGCGAGATGTCGGTGATCGAGCGCACGACGAAGATCTACGAGGGCTCGCGGATCCCGAGCCCGATTCCGACCGTGCTCCAGGTCGATCCTGACGAGCACGCGCTCGACGACATCCTCACGGTCAACTTCGGGCCGAACCACCCGTCCACGCACGGCGTCCTCCGCCTCGTCGTCGACCTCGACGGCGAGCACGTGGCGGGCATCGCGGCGGTGATCGGCTACCTGCACACGGGCTTCGAGAAGACGATGGAGCAGAAGACGTGGTGGAAGTGCATCACCTACCCGGAGCGGATCGACTACGTCTCGTTCCAGGTCAACGAGCTCGCCTTCGTGCTCGCGATCGAGAAGCTGCTCGCGATCGAGGTGCCGCAGAAGGCGACGTGGATGCGCATGTGCCTGTCCGAGCTGACCCGCATCCACTCCCACCTCGTCTGGCTCGGGACCTCGGCGCTCGAGCTGGGGGCGATCTCGATGTTCTGGTACACGTTCGACGACCGCGACATGACGCTCGACCTCTTCGAGATGGTCTGCGGGACGCGGATGCACACCCGCTACTTCCAGGCCGGCGGCCTCGCCGAGGACATCCCGGAGGGCTTCTACGAGCAGGCGCGCGAGTGGTGCAAGAAGATGCCGAAGGCGATCGACGAGTACGAGGCGATCCTCGACCGGAACGCGATCTGGCTCAAGCGCACGAAGGGGATCGGCCTGCTCTCGGCCGACGACGCGATCGCACTCGGCCAGTCGGGCCCCGTGCTCCGAGCCTCGGGCGTCAACTGGGATCTCCGCAAGAACATGCCGTACCTCGCCTACGACCAGGTCTCGTTCGACGTGCCCGTCTACCCCGAGGGGGACGTGTACGCGCGCTACAAGGTGCACATGGACGAGATGCGCGAGTCGGTGCGGATCGTCTCGCAGTGCCTCGACCGACTCGAGGAGATGCGCGGCGAGCCGTGGATCGCCGACGACCGCAAGGTCGTGCTGCCGCCGCGCGAGGAGCTCCACACCTCGATGGAGTCGCTCATCCACCACTTCAAGATCGTCACCGAGGGGTACGTCGTGCCCGAGGGCGAGGTGTACGAGTGCGTCGAGTCACCACGCGGCGAGTTCGGCGTCTACGTCGTCTCCGACGGCGGCCCGAAGCCCTGGCGCGTCAAGTTCCGCGCCCCGAGCTTCGTGGCGTTGCAGGCGACGGCGACCTGCATGACGAGGCGCGGCGATCGCGGACATGATCGCGATCGTCGGCTCGCTCGACGGCGTCATGGGAGAGGTCGACCGGTGAGCGCGCTCTACGACGAGATCCAGGAGATGCGGGCGCTCGTATCCGGAGAGCCTCTCGGCCGTGATGCCGGCGCTGCAACTCGCGCAGGAGCGAAACGGCGGCTGGCTCTCGGAGCAGGCGTTCCGCGAGGTGGCGGACGCGCTCGACCTGACGCCCGCGTACTGCCTCTCGATCGCGTCGTTCTACGACATGTTCCGGCTCGAGCCGGTCGGCGAGCACGTGGTCGAGGTGTGCACGAACATCTCCTGCGGGCTGAAGGGCGCGCAGCAGGTGGTCGAGGCGTTCGAGCGCGAGCTCGGCCTGCAGGCGGGCGAGACGACCGATGAGTTCACGCTGCGGACGGTCGAGTGCCTCGGCGGCTGCGGCTGGGCCACGATCGTGGCGGTCGACAACCGGCACCGCCTGCACGTGCAGGCCGAGGACGTGCCCCGGATCGTGGCCGAGCTGCGTGGCGATCGAATGGGTCGAGGCGGAGGACGAGGCCGATGCGACGCCTGAGATCGTCTTCGCCGGGTGCAACGGCGGCGCGCTGACCGAGATCGCCGACTACGAGGCCGTCGGAGGCTTCGAGGCGCTCGCGAAGGCGCGGTCGCTGACCCCCGACGACGTGATCGCGGAGCTGAACGCCTCCAACCTGCGGGGCCGCGGCGGCGCGTTCTTCCCCACCGGCCGCAAGTGGAGCTTCGTCCCGAAGCCGGACAAGCTCGACAAGCCGCACTACCTCGTGATCAACGCGGACGAGTCCGAGCCCGGCACGTTCAAGGACCGCGAGATCATGCTTCGCGTCCCCTTCCGCTTCCTCGAAGGCGCGCTCATCGCAGCCCACGCGATCGAGTCGAAGCACGTCTTCGTCTACATCCGCGGCGAGTACGAGGCCGAGTTCGAGGTGCTCGTGGCGGCGCTCGAGCAGATGCGGGCGAAGCGCCTCCTCGAGGACGTCACGATCGTCGTCCACCGCGGCGCCGGCGCCTACATCTGCGGCGAGGAGACCGCGCTGCTCGAGTCGCTCGAGGGCAAGCGCGGCCAGCCGCGCACGAAGCCTCCGTTCCCGGCGATCGCGGGCCTCTACGCGTCGCCGACCGCGGTCAACAACGTCGAGTCGATCACCTCCGCGACCTCCGTGATGGAGATCGGCGGGGCCGAGTACGCCAAGCTCGGCGTCGAGAGCTCGACCGGCACCCGGGTCTTCTCGCTCTCCGGCAACGTCGTCAACGGCGGCAACTACGAGCTGCCGCACGGCTTCCCGCTGCGGGACCTGATCAACGACCTCGGCGGCGGCATCGCAGACGGCCGCGCCCTGAAGGCCGTGATCCCGGGCGGCTCCTCGACGGTGATCCTGACCGCGGACGAGGCCAACAGGGTGACGCTCGACTTCGACTCGCTCGTCGGTGCCGGCACGGCGATCGGCTCGGCCGCCGTGATCGTGATCGACGACCGCTGCTGCATGGTGCAGCTCGCCGTCCGGGTGTCGCAGTTCTACCAGCACGAGTCGTGCGGCAAGTGCACGCCGTGCCGGGTCGGCACGAAGTGGCTGACCACGATCCTGCAGAAGATCGAGGACGGGCGCGGCACGCAGGCGGACATGGACCTGCTCGTGTCGGTGGCCGAGCGGATCAACGGCAAGTGCCTCTGCCCGCTCGGCGACTCGGACGCGATCGCCGTGATGAGCTACTTCGACAAGTTCCGCGACGAGTTCCAGGCCCACATCGACGAGGGTGGCTGTCCGTTCCACGGCTCCTCGTCGCTCGACCAGCTGCTCGCCCCCGTCGCGATGCACGTCCACGACCACGCCGCCCGGTGCACGCATGAGCGACCTCGTCAAGGTCACGATCGACGACCGCGAGGTCGAGGTGCCGAAGGGAACAGGGCTGATCGAGACCGCGGCCGCGGCCGGGATCGAGATCCCCGTCTTCTGTTACGAGCCCCGGCTCGGCCCGCCCGTCGGGGCCTGCCGGATGTGCCTCGTCGAGATCGAGGGGCTGCCGAAGCTCCAGGCCGGTTGCTCCCTCACCGCGCAGGACGGGATGGTCGTCAAGACTGCCGCGTCCTCCGAGAAGGCCGCCGAGGGCCAGAACGCGACGCTCGAGTTCATCCTCGTCAACCACCCGCTCGACTGCCCCGTCTGCGACAAGGGCGGCGAGTGCCCGCTGCAGGACCTCACGTTCCGCTACGGGCCGGGCAACACGCGCATGTCGTTCTCGAAGATCACGCTCGAGAAGCCGATCCCCGTCTCGCCCCTGATCGCCCTCGACCGCGAGCGCTGCATCCTCTGTTATCGCTGCACGCGGTTCTCCTCCGACGTCGCCGAGGACAACCAGCTCGTCGCGCGCAACCGCGGCGCCCACACCGAGATCACCACCTTCGAGAGCGACCCCTACCGGGCGCCGTTCTCGGGCAACGTGATCGAGCTCTGCCCCGTCGGCGCGCTCACCTCGACGCAGTACCGCTTCGAGGCGCGCCCGTGGGACATCCAGAACGTGCCGACCGTGTGCGGCCTCTGCCCGGTCGGCTGCAACGTCAACGCGACCGTCCGTGAGGGCAAGGTCAAGCGGATCCTCTCGCGCAACCACCCCGAGGTGGACGGCGGCTGGCTCTGCGACAAGGGCCGCTTCACGTACCCCCACCTGCGCGCGGAGGACCGGATCACCGAGCCGCTCGTCCGCGGGCAGCTCGGCCTCGAGGCCGTCAGCTGGGATGCAGCACTCGACCGCGCGGAGGAGCTGCTCCGTGGCGCCGGCACCCGCACCGTCACCGCGCTCTCGGGCTCGGAGACGGTCGAGCAGGCCTACGCGCTCGCCCGCCTGCTGCGCGGCGGCCTCGGCGCGCACGCAGCCGTGCTGCCCGAGTCGACCTCCGATGCGCTCGACGCCTTCCGGCTGCCGCTCTCCTCCCTCGCCGACGCCGCGATCGTCGTCGTCGTGGGCGACGACGACGTGGCCGAGCGCGCACCCGTGGTCGATCTCTGGCTCAGGGCCGGTCGCCGCAACGGCGCCGAGATCGTGCACTACGGCCCCACCGGCACCGTGCCGACCGGGCCCGGCGGCGCCGCAGCGGCGCTCCGCGCGCTCGTCGAGCCGGGCAACGAGCTGGGCGAGCGGCTTCGAGCCTCCGAGCGGGCGATCCTCGTCTGGTCGGGCAGCGGTGGTGGGGGTGGCGCACGGCTGGCCGAGGCTGCGCACGCACTCGGCTTCGAGGGCAAGCCGGGCAGCGGCGCCTTCCACCTGCCTGCGACGCCGAACGGCCGCGGCGTCGCTGCGGCGTGGGCCGCAGCGGCCGACGAGGACGACGCGAACCCCGAGCCGATCGGCCTCCTGATCGTCTCCGGCGACGAGGCCGCCGCCGACCCGGCCGTGCGCGCGCTCGCCGAGCATGCCGAGACGGTGATCGCGATCACGATGTTCCACGGGCTCGCCGTCGGCTGGGCCGATCTCGTGCTGCCGGCGACGAGCTCGCTCGAGCGCGACGGCACCCTGCTCAACCTCGAGGGCCGCCTGCAGCGGCTGCGCCGCGCCGTGATCGCACCCGTACCGGACGAGCTCGCCTGGATCGCGAAGCTCGCAGAGCGGTTCGACGTCGAGCTCTCGCCGCACGCCGTCGTCGTGTTCGACGAGCTCTCCGCTCTCGTGTTCGGCGGCGTCGACGGCTCCGAGCTCGACGGCACCGCAGGCCTGCCCACGCGGACCCCGTATGCGGCACCTGATCCCGCCCCGGAGGCGAAGCCGATCGTGCAGCCGAAGCCGGCAGGGGAGCACTTCCTCGGCGAGCTCCGGCTCGTCCGCTACCGACCGTTGTTCTCCGGGCCGTTCGTCGAGCGGGTGGGCGAGCTCGCGTTCCAACGGCCGCCTGCCGAGGTCGAGCTGTCCGCAGCCGATGCGGCCCGGCGGACGATCGTCTCGGGTGACACGGTCGTCGTCCGGTCGAACGGCACCTCGGTCGAGCTGCGCGCGCGCGTCAATCGCAGGCTCGTGGAAGGCGTGGCGCGCGTGCCCGACGAGCACGCCGCCGACCTGCACCTGCTCGTGGAGGTCGTGAAGCCGTGAGCGGGCGCGTGCAAAGCCCGGACGACAGGCTGAAGCCTGTCGCCGCCGCCGCCGACGGCGGTGAGCTCTCGTGAGCTTCCCGAATCTCCTGCTCTCGTCCGGCTCGAACGGCGAGCCCTGGTGGATCGCGGCCGTCAAGGCGTTCGATCGTGATCAACCTCGTGCTCGTCACGTTCGCGTACCTGACGCTCGCGGAGCGGAAGATCATGGGGCGGATGCAGCTGCGCTACGGCCCCAACCGGGCCGGCCCCTTCGGCCTCCTGCAGCCGATCGCCGACCTCATGAAGCTGATCCGCAAGGAGAGCTTCTTCCCGGCCGCCGCGATCGACGTGCTCTACCTCTTCGCGCCGTTCCTCGCCGCCTTCACGGCACTCTGCACCTTCTCCGTGATCCCGTACGGGCCGGGGTGGGAGGTCGCCGGCTACCAGATCAACGGCTACGTCGCAGACCTCCCGATCGCACTCCTGCTGATCTTCGCGATCGGCTCGCTCGGGATCTACGGGTTCATCCTCGGCGGCTGGGCCTCCGACTCGAAGTTCGCGCTCCTCGGCTCGATGCGCACCTGCGCGCAGCTCGTCTCGTACGAGGTCTCGCTCGCGCTGAGCGTGCTCGGCGTGATCCTGATGGCGCGCTCGCTCTCGCTCGTCGACATCGTCGAGGCGCAGACGGGCGGCGCCTGGTACAGCACCTGGTACGTGCTGCCGCAGTTCGTCGGCTTCGTCGTCTTCCTGGTGGCCGGCACCGCCGAGACGGCGCGCGCGCCGTTCGACCTTCCCGAGGCCGAGCAGGAGCTCGTCGCCGGCTACCACACCGAGTACGGCGGCATGCGGTTCGGCCTCTTCTCGATGTCCGAGTACATCAACCTGATCACCCTCTCCGCCCTCTGCGTGACGCTCTTCCTCGGCGGCTGGCACGGCCCCTGGGTTGCCGGCCCGATCTGGTTCCTGATCAAGCTCTTCCTGCTGCTCTTCGTCTTCATCTGGGTGCGGACGACCGTGCCGCGGCTGCGCTACGACCAGCTGATGCGCTTCGGCTGGAAGGTGCTGCTGCCGGTCGCGACCCTGAACGCCGTGATCACGGCGATCCTCGTGGTGGCGATCTGATGCCGCAGCCGTTCAGCACCCTGAAGGGGTTCGGCGTCACCTTCCGGCAGATCTTCCGGAAGCCGATCACCCAGCAGTACCCCGAGTTCAAGCGGGCCGTCTACCCGCGCTTCCGCGGCCGCCACATGCTGCACCGGCACGAGAACGGCCTCGAGAAGTGCGTCGGCTGCTCGCTCTGCGCGGCAGCGTGCCCGTCCGACTGCATCCGCGTCGTCGCCGCCGAGAACACCGCCGAGCACCGCGTCTCCGCCGGCGAGCGCTACGCGCGCATCTACGAGATCAACATGAGCCGCTGCATCTTCTGCGGCTACTGCGAGCTCGCGTGCCCGTTCGACGCGATCACGCTCGGCAACCAGTTCGAGATCTCCGAGTACTCGCGCGACGACCTGATCTACACGAAGGACATGCTGCTGACCGAGCCGATCAAGCGCGTGCCCGTGCAGGACGCCGACCTCTTCGACACCCCGATCCCCGCCTACAAGTCGTCGTCCTGATGAGCAACTTCCTCGTCTGGCTGATCTGGCTGGTGGCCGCGTTCGCGTGCATCTCCACCGGCGTCGCCGTGATCAGCTTCACGAACCCCTTCTACTCGGCGTTGAGCCTGATCGGCAACCTCGCCTCGCTGGCGGCGCTGTTCCTGCTCGCCTCCGCCGAGTTCGTCGCCGCGGCGCAGATCCTCGTCTACGCCGGCGCCGTGATGGTGATGTTCCTCTTCGTGCTCGCCTACCTCGGCGGGCGGGCCGACGCACCCTGGGCGGGTGGGCCGCGCTGGCTCCAGCTCGGCGCGTTCGTCGTCGGCGCCGCGATCCTCGTCGAGGTGATCGTCGCCCTCGCGACGAAGGCGAACGGCGGCCTCTCCGACAGCGAGGAGATCGCGCGCTCGTTCGGGAGCCCGGCCCAGATCGGCGAGCTGTTCCTGACCGACCACCTGCTCGCCTTCGAGATCACCTCGATCGTGCTGCTCGTCGCCGCCGTCGGCGGCGTCGTGCTCGGCATGAAGTCCTCCGCGGAGGACGACGTCTAGTGCTCGGGCCCGGGGTCACCTGGTACATCGCCGTCGCCGGCGTCCTCTTCGGGATCGGCACGACGGGCGTGATCCTGCGGCGGAGCCCGCTGATCGTGCTGCTCTCGCTCGAGATCATGCTCAACGCGTCGAACCTCGCGCTCGTCGGCTTCTCGCGCCATTTCGCCACGGTCGACGGTCAGATCTTCGCGCTCTCCGTGATGGCGGTCGCGGCCGCCGAGGTCGTCGTCGGCCTCGGCCTGATCGTCGCCTTCACCCGGCGCAAGATGCCCCTCGACGTCGACACGCTGACGGAGCTGCGCGGATGATCGCCGGCGCCTGGCTCTGCCTCCTCGCACCTCTCGCGGGAGCGCTGCTGATCACGCTCGCGGGCACGCACATCTCGCGCTCGGCAGCGGCCTGGATCTCCACTGGCTCGGTCTTCGTCGGCTTCGCCGGCGCGGTCGTCGCATTCCTCCAGGTGGCCGGGGAGAGCGCGGACGACCGTGAGCACCTCTCGACCGCCTACACGTGGTTCGGGGCCGGCGGGTTCAAGGTCGCGATGCAGATCCTCGTCGACCCGGTCTCGCTCACGATGATGCTGATCATCACCGGCGTCGGCGGGCTGATCGTCTGGTACTCGATGGGCTACATGAAGGGGGAGGACGAGGAGCGCCGCTACTTCGCCTACATGGCGTTCTTCGTCTTCGCGATGCTGATGCTCGTGATGGGCGGCAACCTGCTGCTGCTGCTCGTCGGCTGGGGTCTCGTCGGCCTCGCCTCCTACCTGCTGATCGGCTTCTACCACGATCGTCCCGAGGCGGTCGCCGCGGCCAAGAAGGCGTTCATCATGAACGCGATCGGCGACGCCGCGATGGCGCTCGGCTTCTTCCTGCTGATCGCGAAGATCGGCTCGCTCGACTTCTCGACGGCCTTCGACGCGGCCGAGAACGGGGAGCTCTCGTCGAGCACCGCCAACCTCGTCGCCCTCGGGTTGCTCGTCGGCGCGATCGCCAAGTCGGCCCAGTTGCCGCTGCACACCTGGCTCCCGGACGCGATGGAAGGCCCGACCCCGGTCTCCGCCCTCATCCATGCCGCGACGATGGTGACCGCGGGCGTCTACCTGATCGTCCGCACCCACGCCATCTTCGAGGCGGCCCCGAACGTGCAGCACCTCTCGGCCGTCATCGGTGGGGTCACGATCATCGTCGCCGGGGTGATCGCGCTCGTGCAGTGGGACATCAAGCGCGTGATCGCCTACTCGACGATGTCGCAGATCGGCTACATGTTCCTCGCGGCGGGCATCGGCGCGTACGGCTACGCGATGTTCCACCTGATGACGCACGCCTTCTTCAAGGCGCTCCTCTTCCTCTCGGCCGGCGTGATCATCCACCACCTCGCGGGCGAGCAGGACATCCGCCGGATGGGAGGCCTGCGAAAGGCTGATGCCGTTCACCCACGCCGCCTTCCTCGTCGGCGCGCTGGCGCTCGTCGGGATCCCGCCGCTCTCCGGCTTCTGGTCGAAGGACGGGATCATCTCCTCGGCGCTCGCCGACGGCGGCGCGCTCGGGTACACGCTGTTCGTGCTCGGGCTGCTCGGGGCACTCCTCACCGGCGCCTACACGTTCAGGCTCTACTACCTCGTCTTCCACGGGCCTCCGTCCGACCTCGTCCTCGAGCACGCCGGTGGCCACGGCCCCGGCCACTCGCACGGGGCAGAGGACGCGCACGGCCATGACGAGCACGGTCACGCCGAGGGGCCGTACTCGATGCTGATCCCCGTCGGCGTGCTCACCGTCCTCGCGGCGATCGGCGGGCTCGTCGCGATCCCCGGCGTCTGGGAGCCGTTCCTGCACTGGATCGACGGGGTCGCCGAGCCGCTCGTGACACCGTCGCGTCGCTCAGGACTACGGGACCAGCGCTATCGCGGTCACGCTCGGCGCCATCGGCATCTGGCTGGCACGGCGCGCCTTCGCGGCCGGCCGCGAGCTCGTCGCCGCGGGAGCCCTCCGCACGACGCTCGAGCACAAGCTCTACTTCGACGAGCTCTACGACAGGCTCTTCTCCCTCCCCGCCCAGGTGATCGCGAACCGGCTCCGCGACGACGTCGAGGTGCCGGTGGTGCAGCGGTCGCTCGTCGAGATCGGCGACGGCGTCCGCACCGCCGGCGGCGGAACGGCGCGGTTGCAGACCGGTCTCCTGCGCTCGTATGCGCTCGTGATCGCGGGCTCGGTCGCCATCCTGGTCGTCGTCTTCCTGGCGGTCCGCTGATGCTGACGAGCCTGCTCATCGTGCTTCCGATCGTCGGTGCTCTCGTCGTCTGGACGGCCCCCCTGCCCCGGGAGGCGACCGCAGCGCTCGCCATCCTCGTCGCCCTCGCCGAGGTGGTGCTGTGGATCGTCGTCCTCGGCGGCTTCGACTTCTCCTCGCCGGTGCTGCAGGACTCCGCCCAGCGCGAGTGGTTCGGCGACCTCGGCGTCAGCTACCACGTGGGCTTCTACGGCTTCTCGCTCTGGCTGACCGGGCTCACCGTCGTCGTCGGCGCGGCGGCGATCGGATTCGGCGCCTGGGTCGGACGGGATCGCGCCCGGGCCTACTTCGGGCTGATGCTCTTCCTGATCGGCGCAGTCGTCGGCGTCTTCGCGTCCCAGGATCTCCTCCTCTTCTACGTCTTCTTCGAGGCGATGCTGATCCCGATCTACGTGCTCGTCGGCGTCTGGGGCGGCCCGAACCGCGTCTCGGCGACCGTCACGTTCGTGATCTACACGATGGCAGGCTCGCTGCTGATGCTCGCCTCGATCGTCGCCTTCGGGCTCTCGCAGGGCACGTTCAGCCTGATCGACGCGGGCACGAGCGGCAACGACTGGGTCTTCCTCGGCTTCCTCGTCGCCTTTGCGGTAAAGGCGCCGCTGCTGCCGTTCCACGGCTGGCTGCGGACGGCCTACACCGAGGCGCCGCCCGAGGTGGCGGCGCTGCTCTCCGGTGTCGTCTCCAAGGCCGCCGTCTACGGGTTGATCTGGATCGTGCTCCGGCACTTCAGCCAGCCGGGTGGGCCGATGGACGACTGGCGCACCGTCGTCCTCGTGCTCTCCGCCGCCGGGCTCGTCTACGCCTCGCTGCTGGCGTTCCGGCAGCCGGACATCCGCGGGGTGATCGCGTACTCCTCGATGGGCCAGATGAGCCTGATCGTGCTCGGCATCTTCGCGGCCGACGACCTCGGCCTCACCGGGGCTGTCCTGCACTCGGTCAGTCACGGCCTGGTCTCGGCAGCGATGTTCCTGCTGGCCGCGATGCTGATCCAGCGGACCGGCACCGACCGCTTCGCCGAGCTCGGCGGGCTCGCCAGGGGCCGCCCGGCGCTCGCCACGATCGTGATGGTCGTCGGGATGCTGACCCTCGCGGTGCCGGGCTCGGCCAACTTCGTGGGCGAGTTCTCGATCCTCGCGGGCGTCTTCACGCAGGGCTGGGGATACGCCGCCATCGGTGCGGCCGCGATCGTGCTAGCGGCGATGTACACGCTGCGGCTGATCTCGGCGATCCTCCACCGTGATCAGGGCGCCGCCGTCCGCGAGGAGTCGCTCGACCTGCGCCTCGGCGAGCTCGTCCTCGTCGTCCCGCTCGTCCTCATCCTCCTCGTCCTCTCGGCCTGGCCGGCATCGATCAGCGAGCGCTCGTTCCCCGACGGCCAACCGGTGTCCTCCGCCTCCTCGGAGGCAGCGCCGTGATCGTCGCCGCCTCGATCGCCACACCCAAGGTCGACTGGCTCGCGCTCTCGCCCGCCCTGGCTCTCCTCGCTGCTGCCGCGGTCTGCCTCCTCGGCGCCGTCCTCGTCCCCTCGGGGGCGCGGCGCATCTTCTCCGCCACGGTTGCGGGCGCCGGGTTCGCCGCCGCGGGAGTGCTTGCGGCCGTCCTCTTCGACCGCTCACCCGAGCAGCAGCTGCTGATCGCCGAGTCGATGACGCGTGACCGCCTCGCAGCCCTGACCCAGATCCTGGTCGCCGGGTTCGGCCTCGCCGCCGTGCTCGTCGCCTGGGGCGATCGTCGCCGCGACCACGTCGGGGAGTACTACGCCCTCCTCGCCGCCGCGGGTGGCGGCATGGCCTTCTTCGTCTCGGCGGGGAACCTGATGACGCTGTTCCTCGGCCTCGAGTGGTTCTCGATTGCCCTCTACATCCTGGTCGCGCTCGACACGCACCGGAAGGAGTCGCTCGAGGCGGGCCTGAAGTACCTGATCGTCGGCAGCTTCGGCTCGGCGGTCCTGCTGTTCGGATCCGCGTTGACCTACGGCGCCACGGGCGAGCTCGGGTTCAACGCGATCCGGGATGCCACGGGAGCGGACGACCCGTTGTTCGTGGCCGGGATGGCGATGATCATCGCCGGGCTCGCCTTCAAGGCCTCGGCCGCGCCCTTCCACATGTGGACCCCCGACGTGTACGAAGGCGCCCCGACGCGCGGTGACCGCGTTCATGTCGGCTGCGACCAAGGCCGTCGCCCTCGTCGTCACGCTGCGCGTGCTCGTGACCGCGTTCCCCGAGCAGGCCGAGATCTGGTCGGTCGCGATCGCCGTCCTCGCCGTCGTCTCGCTCGTGATCGGCAACCTCGCGGCGCTCGCCCAGACGAGCGTCAAGCGCATGCTCGCGTACTCGTCGGTCTCGCAAGCGGGCTTCATGCTGATCGCGATCGCCGCCGACAACGAGCTCGGCGGGAAGGCGTTGCTCTTCTACCTGATCCCGTATGGCGCGGCCTCGATCGGCGCGTTTGCGGTCGTCGCCGCCCGCGAGCGCGAGCTCGGCCGGGAGGTGACGCTCGCGACGATGGCCGGCTGGGGCTGGGAGCGTCCGTTCTACGGCGTCGCGATGTGGGTGTTCATGCTCGGATTCGCCGGCTTCCCGTTCACGGGCGGCATGGTCGGCAAGTTCTACGTCTTCAGTGCCGCCTACGAGGCCGGCTGGTGGTGGCTGATCGTGATCGGCGTCGTCGCCACCGCCGTCAGCGTCTACTACTACCTCGCCGTCGTGCGGTCGATGTACATGCGGCCCGCGTCGGCCCGGGCCGACCTCGTCGTCGCCGGTGGCTCGCCACCGCCCGACCCTGCGCTGGAGCTCGCGATCGGTGCCGCCGTCGCCGTCACCGTCGGCACGTTCTTCTTCGTGCAGCCTCTGATCGACATGGCCACCAGGGCCGTGGCGTCGCTCCCCTTCTGACTGCCCCTGCGCGGGACGAGGAGGATGGACGAGAAGCGCACGATGCGGCGCCGGCCAACGCACCCAGAGGGCCGCTCCTGAAGTACCCTGGACGTCGTGGCTGGCTCGCTCACCTGGCTCGGACACGCAGCGTTTCGCTTCGACACGCCGTCGGGAGATCGGGTCTACGTGGACCCGTTCCTCAACGGCAATCCCTCCTGCCCCGCTGCGGAGCTCGAGCCGGAGCGTGTCGACGCAATCCTCGTCACGCACGGCCACGGCGATCACGTCGGCGACGCCGTCGCGTTGGCGCGCGCGTTCGCCTGCCCCGTGATCGCCCAGGTGGAGCTTCGCGAGCTCCTCGCGGTCGAGATCGGGGCGGACATGACGCAGGCGCTCAACAAGGGCGGCGGCGTCGACCTCCTCGGAGCTCGCGTGACGTTGACCCATGCAAACCATTCGTCGTCGCACGCCGGCTCGTACGCCGGCGAGTCGTGTGGGTTCGTCGTCGAGACCGCGGGCCTGCCGACGCTGTACTTCGCCGGAGACACGAACGTCTTCGGTGACATGGCTCTGATCCGGCGGATCTACGCGCCCGACGTCGCGATTCTGCCGATCGGCGACCACTTCACGATGGGCCCCCGGGAGGCGGCGGTCGCGGCCGAGCTCGTCGGTGCCCGCCGGGTCATCCCGAGCCACTACGGGACGTTCCCGCTGTTGACCGGAACGCCGGAGCTGCTGCGCAGCCTGATGCCCGCCGAGATCGAGCTGGTTGCTCCGGCTCCGGGCGAGACGGTGTGGCTGTGACCGGGCGGGAGCGCTGGTTCGGGGCGACGGGCCGGAAGGTCCCGGCGCTTGCGCTCGCCGGCACGGTCGACGTCACCGGAGCGCTCGAGCTCGACGGTGTCGACGACGAGGCCGCGCTGCATTCGGCCCACGCAGGCGGCGTCCCGGTCGTGGTGCACGCCGGCTCCCTCGAGGAGATCGCGGCGGCTCTCGCGCGACCGGAGGTCTCGTGCGTGCTCGTCACCGACCCGGGCCTCCTGCACGTGGACCTGGCCGATCTCACCTATGGGTAGTCGCCCCGTCGTCGCGACCTACTCGATCTGCGCCTGCGATCTCGACGCCGGCCAGTGGGGCGTCGCAACCCAGTCGAAGTTCCTCGCGGTCGGCTCGGTCGTCCCCTGGGCCGCCCCGCAGGTGGGCGCGATCGCGACCCAGTCGTACGCCAATCCGCGTTACGGCCCCGAAGGGCTGGCCCTGTTGCGGAGCTGCTCCGCCGACGAGGTCGTGGAGCGCCTCACCGCCGCCGATGACGACCGTGAGCAGCGCCAGCTCGGCGTCGTCGACGCCGCCGGACGCGGTGCGACGTACACCGGCTCGGAATGCCACGCGTGGGCCGGCGGACGGGCGGGTGACGGATATGCCGCCCAGGGAAACATCCTCGTCTCGGCGGCCACGGTCGACGCCCTGGTGGACACGTTCCTCGCGTCGGCCGGCCGGCCGCTCGCCGAACGGCTCCTCGACTGCCTCGCCGCCGCGCAGGCGGCGGGAGGCGACCGCCGCGGCCAGCAGTCTGCGGCCCTGCTCGTCGTCGAGCGGGACGGAGGCTACGCCGGGCTCTCCGACACGCTCGTCGACCTCCGCATCGACGACCACGAGCGACCGGTCGAGGAGCTGCAGCGCCTCTTCCGCCTTCATCACGCGCTGTTCGGCAAGACGCCCCCCGCGGACTGGCTTCCCGTCGACGATGCGCTCCGTGCCGAGATCGACGAGCGCCTGGCAGCCCTCGGCCACGCGACGCTCGACGACTGGGCCGGGGTCGAGAACCTCGAGGAGCGGGTCGACGGCAGCGACCGGATCGATCCGGTCGTGCTGGCAGCATTGCGGGACGCCACATGACGGAGCGCTACCGGGTGATGCGGCTCGACGAGGTCGACGGCTACGCCGACGAGGGACGTCCGCGCTGGCACATGATCCGGGCGATGCTCGGGATCGAGTCGTTCGGGATCAACGCCTGGCGGGCGACGGAGGCGGGGCAGGTGCTCATCGGTGAGCACGACGAGCTCGGTCCCGGCGCGGGTGGCCACGAGGAGCTGTACTTCGTGGTCTCTGGGCGGGCAACGTTCACGGTGGACGGAGAGCCGGTGGCGGCGCCCGAGGGCTCGCTCGTCTACGTGAAGGATCCGCGGACGCGCCGTAGCGCCGTCGCCGACGAGGCCGCCACGACGATCCTCGTGATCGGCGGGCGCCCGGGCGTGCCGTTCTCGGTCTCGTCGTGGGAGCGCTCGGCCGAGGCGCTCCGGTTCTGGACGACCGGCGAGTGGGATCGTGCGATCGAGGTTCTCGAGGCGCAACGTGCCGCGGATCCCGACAATGCGAACGTGCTCTACAACCTTGCCTGCGCCGAGAGCCGGGCCGGCTATCACGCGGCCGCGGTCGAGCATCTCTCCCTCTCGATCGAGCGCGAGCCGAGCTTCGCAGCGCTCGCGCGCGACGACACCGACCTCGACGCGATCCGCGACGACGACCGCTTTCCACGGCCTCCCGCCTAGCCCCTCCTATGCGTCGCCGGGCAGGCGGACGCCTGCCGCGAGGTCGCGGAACGCCGGCACGGGATCGTGCTCGGGTCGCGCGACGAGCAGGACCGCCGAGTGCTCCGGACCGGCGAGGGCCGTGACGAACAGCTCCAGCCCGACAGCGAGTGCGAACGCCTTGTGCGCGAGCGGGCCGCCGAAGGGCACGAGCTCCTCGGGCTGCGCCCGGCCGGCCAGGATGTCGCCGTGGGTGACGGCACCCATCGACACGTCCGTGACGAGAGGCTCGCCCCGACCGGACGGGATCCCGATCGCCAGCGGGTTCGTCCCGGTCAGCGGCTCGCCGCCGCCCGGGGGAGGCAACCGCCGCGGCGAGGTGGCCGTCAGCAGGGCCACGTAGCCGGCCGCGGCGAGCCGCCGCACCCAGTAGCCGAGCGAGCCGGTCGGGAAGCAGCGCGAGGCCACGATCAGGCAGGCACCGTCCACTCCTTCGGCGACGACGTCGTCACAGATTGCGGCGAGGGTGAGGTAGCCGAGAGCTCCGTTGCCGTCCCATCGGTCTATACCATTCTCTCCGGCCCTCCTGATCGGCCTGGCGGCGGGGTCGAACTGCTGCTCCGCGAGCCAGGGGATGCGCGAGAAGCCGTGCCCCGGCTTGCCGCGCCGCTCGGCATCCGCGAAGTGGTCGAACAGCACCTTCGTTGCATCAGGCGCAAATCCGAGCCTCTGGAGCGACGCCAGTGCCTCGTTCGGGGTCATCGCATCACCCTACTGGTGGGGCGCTTTACGCAGCGCTTACGTTCCGCGCGCGACTTCCACACAGATCGGGCCGAGGCTCCGACGGTACGCAACTCTGAGAAGGAGGATCCACATGCGCAAGACTCTCATCATCGCCATCGGCGCAGCAGTCGCGCTCGTCACGGCCGCCGTGGCCGTCGCTGTCGTCCCGACCGCGGTCGGCGTCAGCGAAGCAACAGCCACGTTCTCCACGAGCACGGTGGAGAGGCTGAAGGCACGTGAGTGCACCGGTGCGGACGGCAAGGCGTTCAGGATCACGGAGGCCCGCTACACGGGCACCATGGTCTCGACGAACGCCGTTCTCGCCGGACCGCTCACGATCCACGCGCGGACGACCTTCAGCGCGAGCGACTCCCTCGGCTACGTGGAGGGCTCGTTCCGGGTCAAGGACGACGACAGTCGCGTTTCCGGCAGGTTCTCGGGGACGCTCAAGGGAGGGAAGCTCGTCGGCTTCCTGACCGGCACGTCGAGGGGCCATCACGCCAGGGTGCTCGGCAACCTGAGCGCCACGTTCGACCCGGCCGCAAGCACCGCCTTCAGCGGCGGCGCGCTCGGCTCGGGCAGCTCCGGCGCACTCGCCGTCATCGCCGGACCGGTCTGCAGGGGCCACAAGCCGTCACCCAGGCCGGTGAAGCCCAAGCGGCTCGAGATCCACGGCACCCTGTCGCTCGGCACGGGCACCGTCTCGGTCACCCGAGGCGCCCTCACCGCGACCTGCACGGTCGACAAGGACTCGCCCTCGCTGAACGGCTTCGCGAAGGACGACAAGGTCGAGATGAAGTGCGAGAACCCCGGCAGCGGCTGGCTCCTGCGCGGACTGAAGAAGGACGGGCCGCCGGCCGCTCCGAGGCCCAAGCGGCTCGAGATCCACGGCACCCTGTCGCTCGGCACGGGCACCGTCTCGGTCACCCGAGGCGCCCTCACCGCGACCTGCACGGTCGACAAGGACTCGCCCTCGCTGAACGGCTTCGCGAAGGACGACAAGGTCGAGATGAAGTGCGAGAACCCCGGCAGCGGCTGGCTCCTGCGCGGACTGAAGAAGGACAGCTAGACAGCGGCACGAGTACGACGCATCGAACCCGCGGAGGGCGCCCATCGGGCGCCCTCCGTCGTTCGAGGGTCGCCTACGAGAGGACGTTGAGCGGCTTGCGGATCGAGCCGACGCGCGTCTTCTGGATCCGCTCGGCGAGCGCGACGATCGCTGCCGTCGCCTCGGCGTCGGGTGCAGCCTCGAGGATCGGGGTGCCGGCGTCGGCCGCCTCGCGCAGCGCCGGGTCGAGCGGGACGCTCCCGAGCAGCGGCACCCCGATCTCGTCGGCGAGGCGCTGCCCACCACCGGACCCGAAGATCTCCTGTCCCGTGCCGACGAGGTACGACATGTTCTCGACGACCCCGATGATCCTCATACCGACCTTCTCCGCCATTCCGGCAGCGCGCACGGCGACCTGCTGCGCTGCGGGCTGCGGAGTCGTCACGATCACGACCTCCGCACGCGGAAGCAACTGGCCGAGCGAGATCGCGACGTCGCCCGTCCCGGGTGGCATGTCGACGACGAGCGTGTCGAGGTCGCCCCAGTAGACGTCGGAGAGGAACTGCTCGAGCGCCCGGTGCAGCATCGGGCCGCGCCACATGACGGGTGCGTTGTCGTCGAGGAAGAACCCGATCGACATCAGCTTCAGGTCACCGCGCACGGGCGGGACGATCATCGTGTCGACGACGACCGGTCGCTGCTGCACGCCCAGCATGTGCGGGATCGAGTGGCCGTAGACGTCCGCGTCGAGCACGCCCACCCTCTCGCCGCCCGCCGAGAGCGCCGCAGCGAGGTTCGCCGTCAGGGTCGACTTGCCGACGCCGCCCTTACCGGACGCGATGGCGATCACGCGCGTGCCGGGCGAGAGCGAGATCGTCTTCTCGGGTCTGCCCCCGCGGAGGCGCGACGACAGCGCCGCCTTCTCGTCGGGGCTCATCACGTCGAAGTGGAGCCCGACCGCGGTGACGCCCTCGACGGCGCCGACAAAGCGCTGCACCTGGTCCTCGAACGACGCCCGCATGGGGCAGCCGGCGACGGTCAGCGCGACGGTGACCTCCACCCTGCCGTCAGCGTGGATCACGACGTCGCGCACCATCTCGAGCTCGGTCACGGGCTTGTGGAGCTCGGGGTCGATCACCGACTCGAGCGCTGTCAGGATCGCATCTCTCGCCGGCAGCATCGTCGTCCGAGCCTACCAGCGCTCTCCCACAACTCTACGTAGTTGCCCGCGGAATGACGGGGGGGTTTCCGCGGTCTGCCGCGGGCTGTCACCCGATGCAGCGACGCACCGCCTGGACGAGGGTTAGGCATCATCTGCGCCACCGGCCGGCCGGACCCAGAGCCCGGCGGCACGACGCAGACCGACGTTCGGGAGGGAGAGCACAGTGAAACAGCGAAAATGGCTCGAGTACGGCGGCATCGCCTCGGGTGTGATCCTGATCGCCTTCGGCATCGGCGCTATCGGGATGAGCATCAACGGCTACAGGACCGTGAACGACAGCCTCAGGGCGGAGCGGATCACGAGCGCGGCAACGGAGGGAATGACGCCTGAGCAGATCGCGGAGGACGCGAAGGCTGCGGGCCTCCCCGACTCGACGCCGCTCCCGACCTGCAGTGTGGAAGGCGAGGACATCGACAGCGCCACGAAGGCACGGTGCTTTGCCGAGTACATCCGCGTCCACGCCCTCGAGGCCGCGGGTGGGCTGACCTATTCGGAGCTGGGACGCTATACCGCGCAGGACGGCGATCCGAAGGGCACGAACGACTTCGCCGCTGCCGCGACGGATGATGCGGGAAAGCCGCTCTCGAACCCTGTCCGGGACACCTGGGTCACCGCAACCGCGTTGTCGACTGCCCTGAACGTCTCCTTCATGGCCTACAACCTCGCCCTCTTCGGCGTCGTCGTCGGGATCGCGCTGCTGCTCAGCGGGATCGGCTTCATCATCCTCGCCATTCTCGCGCTCGGCCGCACGGGCCGGGCCGAGGACGGGAAGGAGGATACGAAGGCGGACGTACGGGCCGAAGCGCCCGCATCGAGCTGAGCTCTCGTCAAGAGCCCTCCCGGGACACCAGAAGGGGCGGCACGAGCCGCCCCTTCGTCGTTCTCAGGGAACGCCTCCGCGGTAGTCGGGGCGTCAGCGCGAGATGATCAACGCTGAATCCCGCGCGAAGCCCGCAGGAACTCCGCCACCCTCAGCAGATTGGCATCGCCGAGCGCCGCATAGGACGGCATCACGGAGCCCGGCCGAACGCAGGTGGGGCACCGCAGCCGCCTCACGTGCGCGGCGCGCGTCGTCGGCTTGGCGCCCGCACGCGTCAGGTCCGGCGCCGAGCCGCTCTTCACACCGCTGCCCGCGTATCGGTGGCACGAGAGGCAGCCGGAGATCGCGGCGATCTTCGCGCCGGCCAGTGCAGTGGCGGGCAGCCGCTCGGCCTTTGCCCACCGGGCGACCGTGCTCCGGCACGATGCCTTCGCCTCGCATGCCGCGACCGGCTTCTTCGGCAGCTGCAGCGGCCCTCCGGCCGGGCTCGTCCACGGCTTTCCGATCAGGTACGAGACGAGATCCTCGATCTGCAGCGGGGTAAGCCCTCGGGGCGGCTGCATCATGCCGCTGACGTAGCCCGGTGCCGCGTACGCGCCGGGCACGAGGATCGACTCGGCGACGTACGCGGCGAGCGGCTTGCCCGCGTCGGCTGCATGGGCCTGCAGCGTCGCGAGCGTCAGTTGCGGCCCGGTGGACGGCTCCGTCGGATCAGCGCTCGCCGAGTGACAGCCGGAGCACCCACCCGGCCCGACGTAGACGGCCCGCCCACGGTCGGGACTCCCCGTGGTGGCGGCACGGGTCATCCCGCCGCTCGCAGCGACGAGCGCCCCTGCGAGCAGGGCAGCCGACAGGAGAGCCACTGAGCCGCGGACGATCACCGTCGACCGATGGTAGCTTCGCTCCCCGTCCGGAATCGACCGGGTTTCCCGCAACGGTGCTGCGGGCGGGTCGCATAGGCTAGGCGGGCGATGCACGAGCGCTGGACCCGAGCCGTCCTCCGCCACCAGACGCTCGTGGTCGCCCTTTGGCTCGTCGTGCTCGCCGTGGGAGTGGTTGCCTCGACACGGCTGCCCGGGATCTCCTCGAACGCGTTCAGCGTGCCCGGTACCGACTCGGAAAGGGCACGGATCATGCTCGAGCAATCCTTCGACGAACGGCCGGACGGAACGTTCACAGCTGTCTTCGAGGTTGCGCAATCCTCCGACAAGGCCACACAGCGGGCGATCGAGATGCGGCTCGAGCGAGCTGCCCAGACGATCCCCGGAGCCCAGGTTCGCCCTCTCCGCACCGCTCGAGGCCTCGTCTACGGCGACATCGCGACGGCTCTCGAGCTCCAGGAGGCGAAGCGCTACACGGACGACGTCCGCCGGGCGCTCCGCAGCCCCGGAGGGCCACCGGCCGTCGTGACCGGTGCCCCCGCTCTGCAGCACGACCTCGACCCGATCATCTCCGGCGATCTACGACGAGCCGAGCTGATCGCCGTGCCGATCGCGCTTGCCGTGCTCGTCGCCCTCCTCGGGTTCTCTGCGGCCGTCCTGATCCCGTTTCTCTTCGCAGCCGGCACGATCGCGGGCTCCCTGGCGATGGTCTACGCGCTCGCGCACGTGACCTCGATGTCGTCCTACGTCACGAACCTCGTTGTCCTCATCGGGCTTGCGCTCGCGATCGACTACTCGCTGCTCGTCGTGCACCGGTACCGCTCGGAGCTCGGTCTCGGGGGCTCGCGCGACGATGCGATCGTCCGCACGATGGAGACGGCGGGCCGGGCCGTCGCATTCTCCGGGCTCGCCGTCGCGATCGGCCTGGGGGCGCTCCTCTTCGTCCCGGTGCCGTTCATCCGCTCTCTGGGCTTCGGCGGGCTGCTCGTGCCGCTCGTCTCGCTGGCAGGCGTGACGACGCTGCAACCCGTGCTGCTCGCCCGGCTCGGCCGTCCCGCCAGGGGCTCGGGGAGGACGTCGACACGCGGCTGGGAGCGTTTCTCCCGGACGCTCACGAGGCGCCCGTGGGCGTTTCTGACAACGGGTCTCGTCGTGCTTGTCGCTGCGGCCGCGGCGGCTACGACGCTCGAGGTGACGCCAGGTTCGATCGCGTCGATCCCGGGCCGCTCCGAGTCTGTCAGAGGATTCGAGCTCCTCCGTGACCAGCTCGGCCCCGGCGTCGTCGCACCCACCCAGATCGTCGTCGACACAGGCTCTCCCGGCGGTGCCCTGACAGGGCCAGACCGCGCGGCTCTCGTCAGGCTCGTCAACGCACTCGCCCCCGACCGGGAGGTCGCAGGCCGTCGCGTACGGTAGGCGCAGCCCGTACGTCGACGCGAGCGGCAGGCACGCGAGGGTGATCGTGGTCGGCCTCCACGACTACGGAGCGCCGGAGACGCGCAGTCTCGTGAAGCGGATCCGCGACGAGCTCGTCCCGGCGGCGCGCTTCCCGGCCGGCACGCTCGTCGTCGCCGGCGGGCCGCCGCCACAAGGCGTCGACTTCATCTCGCGCTCGTACGGTGCCTTCCCCTGGCTCGTCGCTAGCCGTGCTCCTGTTGACGTTCGCAATGCTGATGCGAGCCTTCCGCTCGCTCGTCCTGCCGCTGCAGGCGGTGTTCCTCAACCTCCTCTCGGTCGCGGCCGCCTACGGCCTCCTCACCCTCGTCGTGGAGCACGGGGTCGGTGCACGGCTGCTCGGGATCGAGCAGGCGGGAGCCGTCGAGGCCTGGGTCCCGATCGTCCTCTTCGCGCTCCTGTTCGGCCTCTCGATGGACTACGAGGTCTTCATCGTGATGCCGATGCGCGAGGCCTGGGACGGGGGCTCCGACCGAGCAGAAGCGGTCGAGCAAGGGCTCGTCCGCACCGGACGGATCGTCACCGCTGCGGCCGCGATCATGGTCGCCGTGTTCTCCGGTTTCGTCGCCGGACGAGTGCCTGGGCTGCAGCAGCTCGGGCTCGGGCTCGCCCTCGGCGTCCTTGTCGACGCGACCGTGGTACGGCTGCTGCTCGTCCCGTCGCTCGTCTACCTCGGCGGCCGGCTGAGCTGGTGGCTCCCCGCGCCGATTGCGCGGCTCGTCCGCGTGTCGCCGTCGCCTCTACGGCCCGCGTCGGCCTCCGTAGGGGAGGGGCACGATGCCCCTCCCCCCGGATGAGCTCGTCTACTCGACGACCGTGATCGCCAGGCGGTAGGCGGGCAGGTCATAGCCTGCCGCCAGTCCCGGTGCGTCGTTCGCGAACCCGAGCAGCGGCACCATGCCGAGCTGCGAGTACGCGTACGCCGGCTGCTGCGTGTAGAGCAGCGGGTAGAGATCGATCAGGTGCGTTCCCGGCTCGCCCGTCGCCATCAGCTGAATCCGGACGTAGCCGTTGCTGTTGAAGCCACAGGCGTACCCGATGTAGCTGTTGTCGTACGTCACTGCAACGGTGTTGTCGATCTGCGTCCAGCCGACACCCTTGATCTCGACGATGAAGGGCTCTCCCGCCTTGACGGTCTTCGGGATGTTGACGAAGCTCCGCTTGACGTAGTACGGAACCTGCGCCCTGATCTGCCCGTTCTGGACGATCTGGACGGCATGCCAGCCGCCGAGGCCGTCCGGGACCTTGATCGCCGTCTTCAGCGTCCCGTCGGCGCCAACCGTGGCCGATCCGAGCTGCTCGTTGACGAAGTTCCAGCACTGCCCGGTGCAGTTGACCCGGTTGCCGACGACGCTCGTCCACTGCAGCGCTGCCGGCACGTTCGGGATCAGCCCTGCAGCCGTCACGTTCACCTTGGTGAGGATCGGGCCCGAGGTCGAATCGAGCTTGGCCGTTGCCGAGCCCGTGACGGTGGTGGAGAGAACGGTCGTCCGCTCGCTCATCGTCGGCTGCACCGCCGTCGGCCACTCGAGCGTGGGCTTGGGCGCACCGGCGTCCTTCGTCACCGTGAACTTCAGCTTGTGGGCACCGGTCCACGGCACCGGCGACTGCTCCATGTTGAGGTACGGCACCGTGTGGCTCGAGCCCTCGTACGAGATGTAGTGCGTTCCGGGCTTGCCCGAGGCCCGGATCTTGAAGGTCGTCCAGCCACGGGTCGTGTTCGCGGAGACCGCCCCGGCGTACTTGTTGTCGTAGAGGATGCTCGCCGACGCTCTCGTAGGTCGGAGAGCCCATGCCGTTGACGGTCACCGTGATGGGCGTGCCCACGGGGCCCTTCGCCGGGCTGATCTTGACCGTCCGCTCGAGCAGGTAGCCGCCCTTGGCGACCTGCTTCCCGTTGATCACGGCGAAGATGTCGTGCAATCCGCCGTAGTCCTTCGGGGCCACGAACGTCACCTTGAAGGCGCCGCTCGCGTCGGTGGTCGCGTTCGCCAACGCGACCCCGATCTTGTCGACCTTGCGCCCGATGTAGTCGAGGCTGTCGGGCCTCGGGTCGAGGACGAAGCGAACGTTCGCAGTCATCCAGACGAGGCTGACCGCCTTGCCTGCCGGCAGCCCCGTTCCCGAGATCGTGACCTTCGTGCCTGCCGGCGCCACGTCAGGTGTCGTCTTCAGCGCCGCCATGGTGTCCGACGGGACGCCCGCGTCGACCACGGGGCCGAACAGCTTCGGCGCCCCGGGGATGACGGGGGCGGTGACAGGCATCGGTGCCGCCACAGCGCTGGCCTGAAGGAGCGCGAGCGCCCCGACGGCCAATGCGCCGCCGAGGGCGACCACGCTTCCTTCCTCTCCTCCAGCTGCTCTGTGTGCGGTTCATCCTCGTTCCTTTCATCTCTGTGGTGGAGCTCGGCTAGCGAGCCTTGACCGTCGCGGCCTTCTTCTTTGCCGTGACGTTCAACTGCGGGACGATGGAGTACTTGAACTCGTAGGTCCCGAACGCGTCGTCCTCGGTCTTGAAGACGATCTTCGCGGTGGACTCACCGAGCGGAGCGTCCGCCGGAAGGTTCCACGCAGCCGTCCAGAACCAGACCCTGTTGGACGTTGCACCGTGCGCGCCCCAGCTCAGCTTGAGGTTCGGCGACCCGGGGACGGTCACGTACGCGTACTTGACGTTCTCGGTCGAGAGGATGTCACCGCTGCCGGCGACGCTGCCCCAGATCCGGAAGACCTGCTGCTCTCCGCGGATGAAGACGTTCGTCTGCGTGCAGCTGACCTTCCTCCGCGCCACGCCGGTGGAGGGCCGGGAGCCGTTGACCGTGTCGACGTACAACATCACGTCGAGCTTCTTGGGTGGATCCGCCGCCTGGGCGAGCGACGGGACGAGGATCGCGCTGGCAGCGACCGCGAGCCCCATCATGAGCAGTAGTCGTTTCATCGATTGCCTCCAATGGTGAGCGTTCATCACGAGTCGCGTCCTACTTGACGATCGTCAGCTGCGACGTCTCGACGGGGATCTGGACGAAGTTGCCGTACTTCTTGCTCTTGGACTGGAACCGGGTCGTGAACTGCACGAGCCCTGCCGGATAGCTCGCGGGAACCGTCCACGTGCCGGTGAAGTTCGTGCCGTTCCGCTGTGTCGGCGCGACGTACGTCAGCTTCACGTTCGGCTGGCCCGGGATCTTGATGTAGGCGTACCGGACGTCGTCTGCCGTGAGGACGTTCTTCGTCTTCGAGTCGGCCGCGAACACCTTGAAGGCGACCGTGGCTCCGGGCGGGAAGCGGCTCGACATGATGTCCGCGCCGCCGGCGCCGCCGGCGCCGGTGTACGTGGTCGTCGTGACGAACAGGCTCACGACGGTCGGCGAGGGAAACGGCGTCTCGCCCGGGACGACCGCAAGAGCAGTCGCCGTGACTGCCGCGACCGCAGCGACTCCGGCTGCGAGGACGGCGAGCTTTCGTCTCATCGATTCCTCCTCGTAGTG
This sequence comes from uncultured Thermoleophilia bacterium, assembly GCA_963792455.1. Lineage (GTDB taxonomy): Bacteria > Actinomycetota > Thermoleophilia > Gaiellales > Gaiellaceae > Gaiella. Next base: position 313,678 of record CAWBWA010000008.1, on the reverse strand, counting down.
CTGCTTCTGGGATACATCACGACTAGACCGTCAGCTTCCCGACGAACTTGACCGAGAAGGTCTTCTTGTCGGAGCCGTTGTAGACACCGGTGACCTTGAGACTGCCCTTCGCCTTCTTGTAGGCCCCGGCTCCACCCGTGACGGTGGCGCGGCCGGAGATGCTCCACGGGCCCGTCTCCGAGTCTCCGCAGGCCTGCGCGCCGGTGATCTTGAAGTTGAGCTTCGCGCCGGCGAGGCCGGTCAGTGTGCCCGTGCCGTTGAACGACTGGCAGCTGGCGGACTTGTCGGCGCTGCTCGTGCCGGTCCCCGTGAGCTTGCCAACGCCGAACTTGGGGACGGGGGCGACGCCGGTCGTGGTTGCCTTCCCGGGGCCTGCCGCGCCGAGCGTGGCGACGGTATCCGAGACGGTCACGTTCGCGGCGCCTGCATACGTGCCGGTGAAGGTGACGATCTTCGTGCTCTTGGCAGGACCGGCGAGCGCCGATCCCGCGGCGACGGCTGCCACTGCGAGCACCGCCGCAATCGGTGCGAGTCGAGATTTCGTCAAGATGACCCCTTTCGTGAGTGTGCTGGTGTCAATGTGTCGGAGAGGGCTGCACAGCAGCCCCGCTGTGACGGTAGCGCTCGTTTGTGTGCTTGGTGTGTACCTGGCCCTTTCCACATGTTCGCCATCGTCGTGTCTGGTCCCATCGGGCGCATCGGCGAATAGCCCCTGTAGAACTGCGGGAAAATACGCCCTAGCTCAGGGGTTTCCACACCAACGAACGGACTCGGTCTGAAGACCGCTCTGCGCCTCAGCGCAGCGCTGCGGCGAGGCTCTCGCACAACGCGCCGGTGGCGGCCGCCACCACGCGCGAGCGCCCCTCGAGGTCGAGCGGCGCTGCGACGAAGGGCGGATCCTCGAACAGCTCGATCGCGTAGCCGCGCTCGCGCACGAGCAGCTGCGCCGCCGCGATGTCGATCGAGCGCGCCGGCTTGAGCGAGCAGACGGCATCGACCCTGCCCGCGGCGAGATGGCAGAGGGAGAGCGCGAGGGAGCCCATCACCCGCAGCCGCTCGGCGACGCCGAGCAGCGACGGGGCCTTGTCGGCGATGTAGGCGGTCGTCGTCGCCTCGAAGGAGAGGATCTCGATCGGGTCCTTCGGCGGCGGCGTGTCGAGCGGGCGGCCGTTCAGGCGTGCTCCCCGGCCGCGCTCGGCCACCCACTCCTCCCGGGCCCCGAAGTCGTAGACGTAGCCGAACGTGACGTCGCCCATCGTCGGGCCCTCGGCGACCGCGAGCGAGAGCGAGAAGAACGGGATCCCACGCTTGGCGTTCACGGAGCCGTCGATCGGGTCGACGATCACGCGGACGGGGCCGCCCGAGCCGAAGGGGCGCTCGCCGAGCTCCTCCGAGACGAGCAGGAAGTCCGCCTGGAGCGCCTCGAGCCGGGCGACGACGGCATCCTCGGCGGCGGCGTCGATCGCGGTCGTGTCGTCGCCGCCCTCGCCGCGCCGGAGCACCGGCTCGCGCTCGGCGCGGGTCGGGAGCTCGGCGAGGACGCGCATCGATGTCCGCGACGCAGTCGCGGCAGAGGCTGAGCCAGTCGACCGTCATACGGGGTGGAAGAGCAGGCCGCTCGTCAGCTTGGGGAAGAAGTAGGTCGTCTTCTGCGGCATCACCTCGCCGCGGCGCGCGCGCTCGAACACGTCCTCGATCCGCGTCGCCCGCAGCAGGAAGGCGCCGTCGAACTCGCCCGCGTCGACGCGCGCGATCGCCTCGTCGAGGTCGGCCGTGTAGCCGAGCCCCTCGTGGCCGACGAGCCGGTCGACGAGCTCGACGTCGAGCTCGCCCGGTTCCCCGACGACCGGGAAGGTGACGCCCTTCCGATAGCCGACCGCGTGCGCCCGGTCGTAGGGCAGCCCGGCGAGGCGCGTCACGGCCGCAGCGGGAGAGGCCGAGTCCCCGACGCCGACGGGCGGCAGCGCGTCCTCGTGGCCCCGGAAGAGTCGGTGGGTGGGGAAGATCTCGAGCCCGGGGTCGGAGGTCGAGACGAGCACGACCATCATCCGGGCGCTCTCGGGCGTCCCTGCCTCGGCCGCGTAGGCGACGGCGGTCTCGTAGCGGTGATGGCCGTCGGCGATCAGCAGCTGCCGGCCGGCGAACGCCTCGGCGACGCCCTCGCCCGGCAACCCGCCAGAGCCTCGTGCCCTCGGTCGCCAGGTCGGGCTCACGATCGGGCACGGCGACAGGTGAGTCGCCGTCGTAGAGGAGGAAGATCGGCTCGAGCTGGGCCCGCGCGGCGCGCAGCAGCCGCAGCCGGCTCTCCTTCGGCCCCGCGTGGGTGCGCTCGTGCGGGAGCACGGCGCCGGTCTCGTACGGCTCGACACGCAGCGACGCCACGAGCCCGTCGCGCCGTCGCGCGACCCCGTCCGGGCCGACGTAGTCCTGGCTCAGCGCCCACACGGCCGGCTCGTCGTCGCGGACGAGCACTCCCTCGTCGAGCCAGGCCCGGAACAGCCGCCCGGCCTCGTCCTCGGAGTCGTTCAGGGTCAGGTGGACGACGTTGTGCGGGTCGCGCGCGCGGAAGCTCGTCACGCAGCCTCCGGCGTCAGCACGTCGTAGGGCGGCGCCGTCACGTCCGGCGGTCGGGTCGGCGTAGCGGATCGCGCGGAAGGGGGCGACGTCGGCCACGGCCCGAGCGTACCTCCGGGCAGCCCTAGACTGCCCGCATGACCACCATTGCCGAGCTCGCCGAGGACCGCACCGTCGAGGGCGTCTACGCCGTCGGCCGCAAGGAGCGCCGCCGGACGAAGGCCGGCGCGCCCTATCTCGCGCTCGAGCTCGTCGACGCGAGCGGGCGGATCGAGGCGCGGGTCTGGGACGACGTGGAGCTGCTCGACGGCCGCTTCGAGGAAGGCGACGCCGTCCGCGTGCTCGGGCGCGTGGAGCGCTTCGGCGGCAGGCTGCAGGTGCAGGTGCGGGCCGTCGAGGCCGCGCCCGACACCGATCCGGGTGACGCTGACGCCCGCGATGCGCCGCGATGCCGGACGAGCTGGACGGGTATCTCGACTTCCTCGCGGCCGAGATCGCGCACCCGGGCCTTGCGGCCGTCGTCACGGCGATCTTCGCCGACGACGCCGTGCGCGCGTCGTTCCGGGCGCTTCCCGCCGCCGGGCGCCGACGGGCACCACGGCTACGCCGGCGGACTGCTCGAGCACACCGTCGGCGTCGCCACCCTCTGCCGCGAGACCGCGCAGCTCCACCCGCGCCTCCGCCACGACCTCCTGCTCGCCGCAGCGCTCCTCCACGACGTCGGGCGCACGGTCGAGCTCGGGCGCGGCCCGGCGTTCCGCCAGACCGAGGAGGGGCGCCTGCTCGGCCACGTCCACCTCGGCCTGCGCCTGATCGAGGAGCGCGCCGCGAGCCTCGACGCCGCCGTTCGGGCCGAGCTGCTGCACGCGGTCGCCGTCCACCACGACCGCCAGGCCGCGCGCACCGCCGAGGCCTCGGTGCTCTACCACGCGAACCAGCTCGACGCCATGGCCGCGACCCGGCCCGTCGGCGAGGACTGAATGTGCGGGTGCCAGACTGAAGTCCGGCACCTGCGCTGTCTCCGATGACAGCGGTGGTGCTCGCGCTGGCCGCGGCGGCGCTGTGGGGGACCGGCGACTTCCTGGGCGGGCTGGCCACGCGGCGCGTCTCCGTGCTGACCGTCCTCTTCTGGTCGCAGCTCGTGGGCCTCGCGGGGCTCTCCGTCTGGGTCGTGGCGAGCGGGGCGGCTCGACCCGGCGCCGGGCTGTGGTTCGCCCTGGCGGGCGGGATCGCGGGCGTGATCGGCCTCGGGTGCCTCTACCGTGGGATGGCGGTCGGGGCGATGGGGATCGTGGCGCCGATCTCGGCCACCTCACCGATCGTCCCGCTGGGCGTCGATCTGCTGCGTGGCAACGCGCCCGCCCCGCTGCAGTGGGTCGGGATCGCGTTCGCGCTGGTCGGGATCGTGCTCGTCTCGCGCGAGCCGGGAAGCGCCCGCGCCGGAGGAGGAGCACGCCGGCCCGTCGCGGCCGGCGTCGGGCTGGCGCTGGTCGCGGCACTCGGGTTCGGGCTGTTCATCGTCGGGCTCGGCGAGGCGGCGCAGGAGAGCGCCTCCTGGGCGACCGCCACCGCCCGCCTCGGCGCCGTCAGCGCGCTGGTGCTCGTGCTCGCCTCGACCCGTACCGTCCCGCGGGCGTCGTCGCGGCTGCTGCCGCTCATCGTCGCCGTCGGCGTCTTCGACGCTGCGGCAAATGCCCTCATCGCGCTCGCTGCCACGCGGGGCTCGATCGGGATCGTCGCCGTCCTCAGCTCCCTCTACCCGATCACGACGATCCTGCTCGCCCGCGCGATCCTGCACGAACGGCTCGGGACGACGCGCACCGTCGGCGGGCTGATCGCGCTCGGCGGGGCGGCGCTCATCGCCGCCGGGTGAGCCGGCCGGCGGGGCTCAGACGTTGAAGCGGATGTTGAGCACGTCGCCGTCCTGCACGACGTAGGTCTTGCCCTCGAGCCGCTGCGTGCCGCGCTTCGACGCCTCGGCGTGGGAGCCGGCATCGAGCAGGTCGTTCCAGCGGATCACCTCGCAGCGGATGAAGCCGCGCGCGATGTCCGAGTGGATCGTGCCGCCGGCCTCGAGCGCGGTCTGGCCGTCGCGCAGCGTCCAGGCTCGCGTCTCCTTCTCGCCGGCGGTGAAGAACGTGATCAGGCCGAGGGCGTCCTTGAGCCGCCGCACCACCTCGTCGAGCGCCGATGGGCCGTCGCGGAAGGCGGCAGCCTCCTCGTCGGAGAGCTCGGCCAGCTCCGCCTCGAGCTTGCAGTCGATCCCGGCAGGCCCGTTGACGATCGCGATCAGCGGCTTCGTCGTCAGCGGGTCGAGCTCGGACGGCAGCTCGTGCGGCCATTCGGTCAGCGGCTTCCCGGCCTCGAGGTGCGCGAGGACGTCCCGGAGCGTCCTCCGCCTCCTTGCGCACGGCAGGATCGCCCGACTTGGCCTGCTTCTCCATCCGCTCGAGCCGCTTCGCGACGTGATCGGTGTCGGCGACGAGCAGCTCGAGCTTGAGTGTCTCGATGTCGCTCTCCGGATCGCCGGTGCCGGAGAACCCGTCCGCGACCGCGAGCAGCGCGTCGACCTGGCGGAGGCCGCCGAGGAGCGCCGGCCCGGTACCGGGAACGTCCTGCACCCGGACCGCCGCCGGCGTCACCTTCTTCGCGCCCACGAGCTCGGCGAGCCGGTCGAGGCGATCGTCCGCGATGGTTGCCATGCCGACGTTCGACTTGTCCGTCTGGGACGCGTACGCGGTGATCTCGGCACCCGCCTTGGTGAGGGCGTTGAAGAGCGTCGTCTTGCCCGAATTGGGGAGTCCCACGATGCCGACCTCGAGTGCCACGGCGGCGAAGGGTACCCGGTCGCACGCACGCCGAGAGGCAGACGCCGCACGCCCGATTGGCGGAGACGTCCGGCCCCGTCGCGCGCGCCCGATTACCTCGTGACAAGGTGTCACGAGCGCTGCCGCCCTCGATCCCAGTTGCAGTGAGAGGTCACAGTTTAGGTTGACAAGACCATAACCAGGTGTTAGAGTAAAGGTCATGAAGACTGAAACGCGTGACGGCGGGACGCCACAGGGCTACGACCCCTCGAGCTTCCCGGCCTTCGCCGTGACGGTGGACGTGGTGATCCTGACCCTGTCCGAGGGCGCGCTGCACGTGCTGCTCGTGCGTCGTCGCGAGGCGCCGTTCGCGGGCATGTGGGCGATCCCCGGTGGCTTCAAGCGCCCCACCGAGACCCTGAACGAGGCGGCGAGGCGGGAGCTGGCCGAGGAGACGGGTGTCGACGCGGCGCGGCTACTGACCCAGTTCGGCGCGTACGGCGATCCCGGACGTGACCCCCGGATGAACGTCGTCACGATCGGATACCTCGCCGTGCTGCGCGATGTCGGGGGGGTCGTGGCGGGCACGGACGCTGCGGACGCCGCCCTCGTGCCGGTGGCCGACGTGCTGAACGAGAAGATCGCCCTCGCGTTCGATCACCTCCGGATCGTGCGCGACGCGATCGAGCGCGTCCGCAGTCGAGCTCGAGATCAGCGGGATCGCAACGGCATTCGTCGGACCGACGTTCACCCTGGCCGAGCTGAGAGCCGTCTACGAGGCCGTCTGGGACGTGCAGCTCGACGCCGCGAACTTCCGGCGAAGCGTCGTCGCAGAGGACGGCTGGGTGATCCCGACCGGGCGCCGCACCCGGCCCGGCCCCGCCGGCGGTAGGCCCGCAGAGCTCTTTCGGGCCGGGCGGGCCTGGAAGCACGGCGGACCGATCCACCTACCGCGAAGCGAAGAGAGGGAATGAGCCCATGCGAGCAGTTGTCTATGACAGGTACGGCAGCCCGGATGTCCTGCGAATCGAGGAGGTCGAGCGGCCCGTGCCGAAGCACGACGAGGTCCTCATCAGGATCCGTGCGACCACGGTCAACCGGACGGACTGCGGCTGGCGCCAGGGAAAGCCGTTCTTCTCCCGCTACTTCACCGGGCTCCGTCGCCCGAGGAAGCGGATCCTCGGCAGCGAGCTGGCCGGAGAGGTCGAGGCCGTCGGCGGGGCGGTGACCGAGTTCCGGGTCGGCGACCGGGTCTTCGGTGCCACCGGCTTCGACGCCCACGCGGAGTTCGCCTGCGAGCGTGAGAGCTCTCCCCTCGCTCACATGCCTGCCCGCCTGAGCTTCGAGGAGGCGGCGGCAGTCTGCGACGGTGCGATCCTCGCCATGGCCTGCCTGGCAAAGGCCGATCTCCGGCAGGGGCGCAGCATCCTCATCTACGGCGCCTCCGGATCGATCGGAACCGCAGCGGTGCAGCTGGCCCGAGCGCTCGATGCCGACGTGACCGCCGTGTGCAACACCAAGAACCTCGAGCTCGTGAGGTCGCTCGGAGCCGACCGCGTGATCGACTACACGCAGGAGGACTTCACGCAGAACGGCGAGACGTACGACGTCGTCTTCGACGCGGTCGGCCTGCACTCGTTCAGACGGTGTCGCCACTCGCTGAGGCCAGGAGGGCTCTACGTCGAGACCGACCTCGGGTTCATGTGGCACGTCCCGCTTCCTGGCCCTGTTGAGCCGGTGGGTCGGCGACAAGAGGGTGACGCTCGCGATCCCGAAGTACACGAAGGAGAACGTCCTCCGGCTCAAGGAGCTGATCGAGGCAGGGAAGTACCGGGCGGTCATCGATCGCACCTACCCGCTGGAAGACGTGGTCGAGGCGACGCGGTACGTCGAGACGTGCCAGAAGACAGGGAACGTCGTCCTCACGGTAAACAGGGTCGGCTGAGGGCGGAGGCGGCGGCCCGTAGGTGGGCGACGATGCCGCGAGCGCCCCTACAGGCCGAAGCCGACCCGGGAGTCGCGGGCGAACCGCTTCAGGTAGGCGACCCGGCCGAGCACGATCGCTGCGCGGCCGTCGTCGGTGTCGAGCTGGTGAGTGCCCTGAGAGCCGGAGGCCAGCGCGTGCTCGAGCGCGTCGGCGCTCGCCGGGGACACGTTGGCGGCGATGATCGGGCCGCCGGCGAAGGCGACCTCGATGCGAACAGAATCAGGTGAGTCGGGCAACGGATACGACCTCCGTGAGAACGCCGTGGACGGCGTCGGGGTGGACAAAGGCGACCTGCAGACCGAAGAGGCCGCGGCGGGGAACGGTGTCGATCAGCTCCGCGCCGGCCGCAGCGAGATCGCCGAGTGCCGCCGCGACGTCGTCCACCTCGTAGGCGAGGTGGTGAACGCCGGGGCCGCGTTTCGCGAGGAAGCGCCCCACCGGGGTGTCCTCGCCGATCGGCGCGAGCAGCTCGATCCGGCTCGCTCCAACGAGCACAGAGGCTGCTTCGACGCCCTGGTCGGGGACGACAGCGCGATGCTCGAGCGCGCCGCCAAAGAGACGCGCGTAGGTCTCGACGGCTTCGTCGAGATCGATGACGGCAAGGCCGATGTGGTGGATACCGTTCGTTCGCACGTCGTCGATGCTACTTCCCGGGTGCGACTGGACGGGGAGGATCGCATCGATAGGGCCTTACTCGCGGTCGGGTTCGGACGAGGGAGGGGGCACGCTCTTCAATCGCAGCATCCTCAGGAGCCCTCTAGAACGCGTATCGTGCCGACCGTCTCGGCCGAGCGGGACTCGCGCGGGAGGTCGCCCATCATCGCGAGGAACTCCTCCCGGTCGATCGTCTCCTTCTCGAGCAGCGCACCGGCGAGCCGGTCGAGCGAGCCACGATGCTTGCCGAGCAGGCGGAGCGCCTCCTCGTAGGCGTGATCGGTGAGCCGGGCCTGCTCGCTGTCCCGCATGCGCTTCGTCTCCTCGGAAAGCGCGTAGTTGTCCGCCCTCATCGTCCGAGACGGAGCGACGTCGGACATGCCGAACTCGAAGACCATCGAACGGGCGATCTGCGTCACCTTCTCGAGGTCGCTGGCGGCGCCGTTCGTGACCCGGCCGAAGACGATCTCCTCGGCCGCTCGGCCGGCGAGCGCCACCTTCATCACGTCGATCAGCTCCTCCTTCGTGTGCAGGTAGCGATCCTCGACGGGAAGGTAGTAGGCAAGCCCGAGCGCGTCACCACGTCCGACGATCGTCACCTTCTGGACGGGCATCACGTCGCCCATCAAGTAGGCGACGAGCGCATGACCGCCCTCGTGGTAGGCGAGAATCCGCTTCTCCTTCTCCGTCACGACACGACGTTTCTGGAGGCCTGTCAGAACCCGCTCCATGGCGCCTTCGAAGTCCTCCTGCCTGATGTACTGCTGGTCGTGGCGAGCCGCAAAGATGGCCGCCTCGTTCGCGATGTTTGCGAGATCGGCCCCGGTCAGGCCGGCGGTACGACGGGCGAGGATCGAGATGTCGACGTCCGCTCCGAGCGGCTTCGAGCGCGTGTGCACGCGCAGGATCTCCTCGCGCCCGTGCAGGTCGGGCGGGGCGACGTTGACCTGGCGGTCGAAGCGACCGGGCCGCAGCAGGGCCGGATCGAGGTCCTGGAGCCGGTTGGAGGCACCCATGATCACGACCTCGTCGGCGCCGCCGAACCCGTCCATCTCGACGAGGAGCTGGTTCAGAGTCTGATCCTGCTCGCGGTTGTGGGAGCCGCCCGAACGAGCCGTGCCCACGGCATCGAGCTCGTCGATGAAGATGATCGCGGGTGCGTTTCTGCGCGCCTCCTCGAAGAGCTTGCGGATCCGGGCGGCACCGAGCCCGGCGAACATCTCGACGAACGCCGAGGCGCTCGACGAGTAGAAGTTGGCGCCCGATTCGTTCGCGGCAGCCTTCGCGAGCAGCGTCTTCCCGGTTCCAGGCGGCCCGTAGAGGAGCACGCCCTTGGGGACACGTGCGCCGAGTCGTTCGAACTTCTTGCGGTCGCGCAGGAACTCGACGACCTCCTTGAGCTCCTCCTTCGCCTCGTCCGCACCGGCGACGTCGTCCCAGCCGACCGCGTCGCTCGTATCCCTGTCGACCATCGCCGGCTTGACCTTCGGCACGAGCGCCATCGTGCGCAGGAGCAGCCAGATGATGATGCCGAAGAAGATGATCGGCAGCCACGTGATCAGGAAGCCGCCGATGTCGTCGACAGAATGGGGCCAGGTGACCACGGCCTCTCTATCGGCACGGTGTCCAGGGGACTGAAGGAAAGCCGGTCGCAGCTACCGCCGAACGGACACGAGTGCGCGCCGTTCACGGGTGACCCAGAGCTCGATGGTCGACAACAGCGGGTGGTGGAGCCACGCGTCGCGTCGGGGATCGGGAAGCCCCGGGTCGAACCAGAAGTCGTCGAGCACCGCCGTGCCGCCGGGAGCGAGGAGGCCGAGCGCCCCGTCGACGTCGTCCTTCGCGTTGCCTCCGTCGACGAAGAGGAGATCGAACGGTGCCTCGGGAGGGAGCACCTCCTGCCACGGACCGGCGAGGATCCTCACGTTCGGATCGCCTTCGAAGATCTCCGCGGCTCGCGCTGCGAGGACCGGATCGGGCTCGGCACTGAAGAACGGTGTCTCGGGTCGGAGGGCCGACACGATCCAGGCCGCACCGACGCCTGCCCCGGTGCCGATCTCCGCTGCGCGGGTGATTCCGCGGCGGGCAGCGAGGACGTGGAGGAGCGCACCGTCCTCCGGAAGGCACGATTTCTCGAACCGCAGCGATGCGGCGAGCGCCTGTGCGCGAAGGACCAGCGGCGGCGTCTCCATCAGGCCCGCGACGCGACAGCGTCGCTCGTCGTGAACCGCACCCCTGCTTCGCGCCACTGCGCAAGGCACGCACGCGTCCGTTCCTCGTCGAGGCCTCGTGCCGCATCCTCGACGAACGCAACCCTGCGCCCTCGCCGCAGCAGCCCGAGGATCGCCGCGTGGTCGCACACGTCGGTCGCCACGCCGAAGACGATGACCTCCGCGGGATCGAGCGCCTCCAGCACCGCGTCCGCGTTGGGGTTGGTGAACACGTCGAAGCTCTTCTTCAGCAGCAGGATCTCGCGGCGCCCGGCGACGAGCTCACGAAGAAGGCCGGGCGGATAGGCGACGTGGGAGAGAGGGAGCGGGTCGACCTGCTCCGTCTCGTGGATCCGCTGGGCGCCGCGCGTGCCGCGAAGACAGTGGGGTGGGTACGTGCTCACGAAGTCCGGCGCCATGGAGATCTCGGGATCGGTGAGCTCGTGGTCGTCGGCCGACGCGACGTGCACGATGCCGCGTCCCCGCGCCCACGTGACGAGTCGCGCCATCGCGGGCACCGTCTCGACTGCACCGGGGACGACGAGCTTGCCGCCCGGGACGATGAAGTCGACCTGCGTGTCGACGTCCCAGAGGATCGGCTTACGTGACACGCTCGAGCCGGGGGTTCGGGCGGAGGCGGCGGCCGACTTTCGAGATCGGTCTGCCGTCGGCGACGACGATGTCGGCCGTAAAGTCGTTCTCGCCGCGGATCAGGGAGGAGCCGACGCCGTAGGCGTCGACGGGGACGCCGCGGCGCTCGAACTCCTCGATCTTCTCGACGGAGAAGCCTCCGGAGACGACGATCCGCACCCCGGAGTGCCCAGCGTCGTCGAGCGCCCCCCGCACCTTGCGCACGAGCCGCTCGTTGACGCCGCGTGGGTCGAAGTCGCCCATCTCCTCCCACAGCGAGCGGTCGACGAGCTGGCTCGAGGTGTCGAGCCGCACGCCCCAGAGCGCTGGTCCGAGCGCGTCGGCGACGGCAAGGGCGGTGGCTACCGAGTCGTTCTCGAAGTCGACGAGAACCGTGATGTGGAGGTCTGCCGGAGCCCATTCGGCGAACCTCCTCGCTGCGAGCACCGTGTCGCCGTCATAGGCGGCGATGAGCGAATGGGGGACTGTGCCGACGCCGCGCCCGCCCCACCAGGAAGCCTGCGCGTCGGAGGTGACGCCGACCTCGGCGCCCGACCTCACCCCGGCGACATAGGCGGCGTAGCCGTCGCCCGTCTGCACACGGTGGTGGTCGTGGCGCGCCGGCATGAAGATGATCGGCTTTCCGTTCGCAGCACGTAGCACTCGCTCCGTATTGGTCGAGATCAGGGTCCGCCGTGCGAGCACGCCGAGGTAGACGGTCTCGAGGTGGCCGAAGAGGGTGTAGTCGCCCTCGATCGTCATCACCGTCTCCCACGGCTCGATCCTGTCGCCGTCGTGGAGCGCCCAGACGTCGAGTGCAGCCCAGTCGTGCGAGCACAGCTCGAGGATCGCGATCGCCTCGTCCATGCCGCCGAGCATCGCGCTGCGGCGCTGGAACACCTGCATCAGGACGCGCGGGTGACGGCCGTCCGCGAGCAGTGCGGAGCGGGTGTGGTTGAAGTAGGCGTCCGTGTAGTAGCCCTCCCGCATCTTCTCGACCGGGAGGTCGAACACTCCCGGGTCGAGTCTCTCTCCGCGCGCCCTGGGCGGCTGGCTCATGCCGCAGCTTCGGCGGCGAGACAGGCCGCAAGCGCAGCCTCGGCAACTGCGAGTTGGGCCGCAGATGGCTCCGCGGTGGAGACGCGGGCTTGCAGCTCGTGGCCCGGCCGCGCGAGCAGGCGCGAGACGGGATGGTCGGGATGGCGGCCCATCCAGCCGAAGATCTCGACGGCGGCGCCGACTGCGCCGACTGCGCCGAGCGCACGGGCAGTGGGTCGTGCTCTGGCAGGTGCGCGCGTTGCGAGCGCACTCGCGGCCGCGCTCGTGAGCAGGAGCGGGCCTACGAGGTGACCGCCGCAGCGGTCGTGCTCCTTCGTAGCCGGCTCTCCCATCTCGTAGGTGCCGATCGAGATGTGCTCGGCACCGTGATAGGAGGCCAGCTCGCCGCCCTTCAGCGCGATTGCGGCAGGAACGAGCGAGGCAAGCGCAGCGATGGCCTCGCGAGTGGCGAAGCCGAGCCCGCTGCGGCGCACGATGCCGGCCGCCGCGGCTCCCGCGACGACTGCGACCGCGACGCGTGGCCGCTCGAACGGGAAGCGGGCCTCGGGCAACGTCCGTCGCACGTCGGGAAGAACGGCGAACGCCTCGGCCAGGCGCAGGGGGCCTCTGACGAAGGGGGTCGTGACGTTCGCCGCGAAGCGTCGCTTGGTACCGGAGGCGGCGCGGATGGAGCCGTCGGAAGCGCGCACGGCCGCGCCCCACGACGTGGGCCCGTGGACGAGGACGCCGTTCGAGAGAGCCATGCCTCCGAGCCGCAGCTTCTCCATGCGGTGAGGGTACCGTGAGGCGATGGACGCACGGCCGGTGCTCGAGCTGATCGCAGCCGCAGGCGGGGACGGCGACGTTCTCCTGGTCGGGATCGGCGGGCACGGTGGGGCGGGAAAGACGACGCTCGCGCGGATGATCGCGGGCGCGCAGATCGTGTCGACCGACGAGTTCTGGACCGGCGAGGGGTTCGACCTCGACCGCCTCTCGCGGGAGGTCGTGGCGCCGCTGGCCGTCGGCGCCGTTGCCCGGTTCGCGTCGTACGACTGGTCAGCCCGCAGGACGCGCGGGCTCCGGGCGGTCGAGCCGGCAGGCATCGTCGTCGTCGAGGGGGTGTGTGCGCTCCACCGCACCCTGCGCGACGCGTATGCCGTGAGGATCTGGGTCGAGGCTCCGTACGACGTGCGGCTCGCGCGCGGTGTGGCCCGGGACGGCGAGGCGGCGCGTGCCACCTGGGTCGACGTCTGGATGCCGTCCGAGGCGCGCTACGTCGCGCGCGACGATCCGGTCGGCTGCGCGCATCTCGTCGTCGACGGCGGGCAGGAGCTGGGCACGGGCGACTCCTAGTGACGATGTCGTCAGGCCCGCGCCGCTCGCCGCAACGCCTCCTGAAGGGCGGACGCGACGGGGCCGCGTGAGATGGGGCGGCCGTCCACCGCCACGACGGGCATCAGCTCCCGAATCGACGACGAGGTGAACGCCTCGTCGGCGCCGAGGAGCCGTTCCAGCGGGAAGACGCCCTCCTCGACGGCCTGTCCGCTGCCCGCGGCGAGCTCGAACAGGGCCGCCCGGGTCTCACCCGCCAGGATCCCGACCTCGAGCGACGGGGTCAGGAGCACGTCGCCCTCACGCCACCAGATGTTCGTGACGGGGCCTTCGAGGACGATCCCGTCCTGGTCGACGAAGATCGCGTCGTCGGCACCGCGCGCCTTCGCCTCGGCCTCGGCAGCGATGCTGACGGCGTAGCTCGTCGACTTCGCCCCCGGGAGCAGCCACGGTGCCGACCGGCGCGGCTGAAGCAGCGAGGCGAGCCGCTGCCCGCGCTGACGGGCTCCCTCGATCCAGTCCGGAATGGCGCTGACGAGCGCGATCGCGCACGGCTCGCCGCCCGGTGGCCCGGGCGTCCAGTACAGCCGCAGGACCGCCTCGGGCGTGCCGGAGTGCTCCAGTGCGAGCGCGGCCAGGCGCTCTGCCTCTCCTGCGTCGGGAGGCTCGAGGCCGATCCGCTCCGCCGAGGCGGCGAGGCGTGCGAGGTGCTGCTCGAACCGGAAGGGTCGCCCGTCGTAGACCCGCATCGTCTCGAACGCGGCCCGGCCGCGCGTGAATCCCTCGTCGTCCGCAGCGAGCACGGGCTCGCCGGGCTCGACGAGCCCGCGTCCCGAGACCGCGACGGCGAGCAGCGGGCTCGAGCTCACGGCCGCCGCTCCCCGCGACCCGGCCACGGCGCCGACCGCGGGCTCGTGGCCGGATGGACCGCGGCGCACGTGCCCGGATTCGCAGAGGCGTCGGGACACACGCGGCACGATCCCGTCATCGCGCAACCACCTCCGACCGCAGGCCGACGCTCGCAGGCTCGCTGCCGGCGCCGATCCGGGGCGCGCCCGGCGGCGCGGAGCAGCGGATCGGCCTTCGTCCACGACTCGGCGATCTCCGCCTGCGGGTCGGAGTCCCAGACGACGCCTCCGCCGACCCAGAGATGGATGCGCCCCTCCGCGATCGCAAAGGTGCGGATCGTCAGCGCCAGATCGACGTCGCCGTTGCCGTAGACCCGGCCGAGCGCTCCCATCGACGCGCCGCGCCCGACGGGCTCGATCTCCGCGATCAGGTCGACCGCCGCGATCTTCGGAGCCCCCGTGATCGAGCCGCCGGGGAACGTCGCCCGCAGCATCTCGGCCAGGCCGACCCCGTCTCGCAACGTTCCCTCGACGGTCGAGACCATGTGCTCGACCCCTGCCATGGCGCGCGTGGCCATCAGCTCGGGCCAGCGCACGCTTCCGGGCTCGCAGATGCGCGAGAGGTCGTTGCGCTCGAGGTCGACGATCATCACGTGCTCGGCCGCATCCTTGGGCGAGCCTGCGAGCTCGCCGGCTCCTCCCGCCGGGCGCGTCCCCTTGATCGGGCACGTCCAGACACGCCGGCCGCGCCGCGCGAGGAAGAGCTCCGGGGAGCCGGAGACGACCGCCCAGCCGTTGCCGAGGTAGGGCTCTCGATTGTGGGGATTCAGACCGTGAAGGCGGGCGGCGAGCGTGCCCGCATCGCCTGCGAAGCCTGCCGAGAGATGCTGCACGAGGTTGACCTGGTAGACGTCGCCGCGGGCGATCGCGTCCCGGACGCACCTGACCGCAGCGGCGTACTCCCGGTGGCTCCAGGTCTGCTGCCAGGCGCCGAACGCAAGCGTGCCGGATCGAGCATTGTCATATTCGACAACATACCCATGCGGCCGGATGGAACAGGCCGCGAGCGGAAGCGGGCACGGCTCGGGAGGAGCCGCCGTGTGCCCGCGGCGGATCGAGGCGGACAGCCCGTAGCCGAGATAGAGGTCGGCGACGAGGCCCTCGCCTCCGGCTACGAAGAAGCCGCGGTCCCGCAACCAGGACTCGATGCCGCTCGAATGCCCCGGCGGGGTCGTGCAGCTCGATCGCGTCGCGGCCGGTCACACGCTCTCCCCCGGGCCGGGAATGATCGGGGCCGGGTGGCCGGCGTGCATCGGGGTCCTCGGGACGACCTTCGCCACGCTCCCGAGCGTATAGGCTCGGAGGATGCAGCTCGGCATGATCGGCCTCGGGCGGATGGGCTCGAACATCGTCCGGCGGCTGATGCGAGACGGCCACTCGTGCGTGGTCTACGACGTCAGCCCGGAGGCGGTTGCGGCGCTCGCCGCCGAGGGAGCGACGGGCTCGAGCTCGCTCGACGAGTTCGTCGCCCGGCTCGACGTACCGCGACGGGCGTGGATCATGGTTCCGGCAGGCGAGATCACGGAGTCGACGGTGACGGAGCTCGCCGCCCGCCTGGGCGACGGTGACACGATCATCGACGGCGGCAACTCCTACTACCGGGACGACATCCGCCGCGCAGCCGAGCTGGCCCGGAGAGGCATCCGCTACGTCGACTGCGGCACGAGCGGTGGCGTGTTCGGCCTCGAGCGCGGGTTCTGCCTCATGGTGGGCGGCCCCGGCGACGCGTTCGCCGAGCTCGAGCCGATCTTCGCATCGCTCGCCCCCGGGGTCGAGGCGGCGGGCCGTACCCGGGGCCGCGACGGCGAGCCAGCACCGGAAGAGCAGGGGTACCTCCACTGCGGGCAGGCAGGCGCGGGGCACTTCGTGAAGATGGTGCACAACGGGATCGAGTACGGGATGATGGCCGCCCTGGCCGAGGGGCTCAACATCCTGCACGGCGCCGGCGCCGGCCTACGCGAGCGAGACCAGGACGCCGAGACGGCACCGCTCGACCACCCGGAGTTCTACTCCTACACGCTCGACATCCCGGCCATCGCCGAGGTCTGGCGGCGCGGCAGCGTCGTCGAGTCGTGGCTGCTCGATCTCACCGCTGCAGCACTGCAGGAGTCGCCGGAGCTCGACGGCTTCGCCGGACGGGTCTCCGACTCGGGCGAGGGGCGGTGGACGGCGATCGCGGCGATCGAGGAGGGCGTGCCGGCCGACGTGCTCACCGCCGCTCTCTACTCCCGGTTCTCCTCCCGCGACGAGGGCCTGTTCGCGAACAGGGTGCTGTCGGCGATGCGCAAGCAGTTCGGCGGGCACCACGAGAAGCCGCCCGCCTGAGCCCGGATCTGGCGCCGTGGAGCTCTCCCAGGCGGAGATCGAGCGGCTGATCAGGGCCGCAGGCTATGACCCGGAAGCACGGGTGGCCGTCGGTGTGAGCCTGCCGTCGGGGGCTCCCGCCTACGTCGCGCACGGGCTCCAGGCCGACGATCTCGCCTACGCCGGGTCGCTCGCCAAGCAGGTCACCGGTGCGTGTGCAGCACTGCTCGTGCAGGACGGGGCGCTCGCAGTCGAAGACCCGGTCGGCGCCTGGCTCACCGGACTTCCAGGCTGGGCGCAGACGGTCCGCGTACGGCATCTCCTTCATCACACCGCCGGGCTGCCGGGCACCGACACCGTGTGGCAGCGAATGCAGAGGGCCGGAGAAACGGACTGGACCTCCGACGGTGTGATCACCGCTCTCTCGACGATGCCCGACCTCGAGCACGATCCGGGCGCCGCGTACGCCTATTCGAACGTCGGCTACGTCTGCCTCGCTCGGATCCTCGAGCGTCTCTCCGGCCTGAGCCTCGACCATCTTGCACGCGCTCGCCTCTTCGAGCCACTGCAGATGCGTGACACGATCCTCTGGTCGGGCCCGCAGGCGTCACCGCCACACGCAGCTCTCGTACAGCCGTTCCGACCGCCGGCACCGCTCTCGATCGGCGACGGTGGGCTCTGGACGACGGTTCGCGATCTCGTCCGCTGGAACGACGCTCTGCTCGCAGACATCCTCGGAATCACGACCGTGCTGCACACGCCAGGGGCCCTCGACGACGGGACTCCGCTCGACTACGCCTGGGGTGTGCGGGCATTCCGACATGAAGGCGATCGGGTCGAGAGCCACGGGGGAAGCTGGGAGGGGGCGACAGCCAAGCTCGTGCGGCTTCCGGATTCCAACGCGAGCTTCGCGGTACTTGCGCTCGACGGCAGCGTCGAGCGGATGATTGCGCTCTCGTCGGCCCTGCAAGGCGGGCTCCCGCGGAACGGCCGCACCACCGGGGCCTGAGCTCAGGAGGAGAACTCGCCGAGCTCCGCCGAGGCGAGCGCCTCCCGGGCCGCGACGAAATCGGCGGGGTCGACGAGCACCTCGCGAGCGCCGCCTACGTTCGGGACGCCGTCCCAGCTCCCGGCGCCCATGTTCGTGACCCGGTGACCGCAGCGGATGCCCTCGGCCCGTAGGAACGTGCACACGACGTCGGCCGCGACCTCGTTCGGGACGATGGTGACGCGAACCGGGTCGGCCATCAGGCCCCCACGGCAGTCGCAGCGGCCCGCAACGCGTGGACACCGAGCTCGAGATCGTCGACGGGGATCCGCTCGTCCGCGGAGTGGATCAGTCGGGCGGCGAGCGCGCCGTCCATCGCCTTCTGCGGAAAGAAGCCGTAGGCGACGGTGCCGAACGCCTCCCGCATCCAGTGCGAGTCCGTGAAGCCGGCGCAGACGAGTGGGACGAGCCGGGCGCCGGGCTCGAGCTCCTCGACCCAGGCTTCGAGCGCCGACCAGAGTGGCGTCTCGAGCGACGAGCGCGTGCCGCCGTCACGCTCGAACCATTCGAGCTCGTAGTCGCCGGGCCCGATCGCCGCGCGCACGAGGGGATCGACGTCCTCGGGCGTCATGCCGGGAGGAAGGCGGCAGTCGACGGTCACGATGCAGGACGCGGGGATCACGTTGCGCTGCTTCGACGCCTCGATGATCGTGGGCGAGAGCGTGAACGAGAGGAGGGGCTCGACGAGCTCCCCCGCCATCGGATGCAGGGCCCGGGCGCGCTCCAGGGCCACCTCGAGCGGCGGCACCTCGCCGAGCACGGCCTCGAGAAATCGCTCCACCTCGGGGATGTACGCCTGCGCGGGCTCGTAGCGGCCGAGCGCCTCGATGATCGGCGCAGCCTTGACGAGCGCATTGTCGGCGATCGAAGGCACCGACGCATGACCGCTGCGGCCGCGGACGTTGACGCGGAACGGGGCGCTCATCTTCTCACCGACCCCGCAGAGGTAGAAGACGTTGCCACCGAGGACACACCGCTCTCCCCCTCCCTCGTTGAGCGAGAAGTCGGCCCGCACGAGCTCGGGATGCTCCTTCACGAGCCACGAGAGCCCGAAGTCCTCGTTCACCTCCTCGTCGGCGGTCAGCGCCAGGATGAGGTCGCCGGCAGGGCGGAATCCCTCCCGCCAGAGCGAGGCGAAGGCGACGGCGCTCGCCGCAACCTGGCTCTTCATGTCGAGCGCGCCTCGCCCCCAGATCTCGCCGTCTACCAGATCGCCCGACCACGGGTCGCGCGCCCACTCCTCGGGGTCGGCGCGCACGGTGTCGGTGTGCGCGAGCAACGCGAGCGAGGGGCCATCGCCTCCCGGCAGCCGCGCCACGAGATTGAGCCTGTCGGGGGTCCGGCCGACGAGCTCACTCGGGATCCCGTTCTGCTCGAGGTAGTCACGCAGCAGCTCCGCGGCAACGGTCTCGTTGCCCGGCGGGTTGACCGTGTTCGCCCGCAGCAGCGCCTGCAGGAGGGCCGTCACCTCCTCGCGGAGGCTCACGGAACTCGCGGGCACGGCCGTTGCGTCGTTGCGGGGCATCGTCCAGAGCATAGAGCGTCGCGACTCGTAACCGGCCTCCGGTACTCGTTCGTCCTCGGCCTCGGAGCCCGCCCTACACTCACACCATGACCGACCTGTTCGAGGACGCCGCCGCAACCCGCCAGAGCGAAACCGCGCCGCTGCCGCAGCGGATCCGGCCCCGCTCCCTCGACGAGCTCGTCGGCCAGCGGCACGTGCTCGCGGAGGGCTCCGCCCTGCGACTCGCGATCGAGGGCGACCGCCCTCCCTCGATGATCCTCTACGGCCCGCCGGGTGTCGGTAAGACCACGCTCGCGCGAATCGTCGCCGAGACCACCGGCGCCGCGTTCGACGAGCTCTCGGCCGTCTCGGCCCGCGTCGACGACGTCCGCGGCGTGCTCCAGCGCGCCCGCGACAGGCTCGGCGCGAACGGCACCCGCACGATCCTCTTCCTCGACGAGATCCACCGCTTCAACAAGGGCCAGCAGGACGCGCTGCTGCCGGGCGTCGAAAGCGGCCTGCTGACGCTGATCGGGGCCACCACGGAGAACCCGTACTTCGAGGTCAACGCGGCACTCCTCTCCCGCTGCGCCGTCATCGAGCTGGAGCCGCTCTCGGACGAGGAGGTGGCAGCCGTCGTCGCGCGCGGCGCCGTCGAGCTCGGGATCGATCTCCCCGGTGACGTCGTCGGCGCGATCGTGCGCAAGGCCGGCGGCGACGCCCGGAGCGCGCTGGCCACGCTCGAGCTCTCCTGGCAGACGGCGAGAGCCGAGGGTGCGTCGCTCGAGGCGCGCCACGTGGCGGACGCGGCACGCAAGCGACCGCTCCGCTACGACCGCGCCGGCGACCAGCACTACGACATCGTCTCGGCCTTCATCAAGTCGATGCGCGGCGGCGATCCGGACGCCGCCGTCTACTACCTCGCCGCGATGCTCGAGGGAGGAGAGGACGCGCGCTTCATCGCCCGCCGGATGGTGATCCTCGCCTCCGAAGACGTCGGCAACGCCGACCCGCGCGCCCTCCTGGTCGCAGTCGCAGCAGCGCAGGCACTCGAGCACGTCGGGCTCCCCGAGGCACAGCTGAACCTGGCGCAGGCGGCCGTGTACCTGGCGCGCGCACCCAAGTCCAACGCGTCCGCGCAGGCGATCTGGCAGGCCCGTGCAGAGGTGCGCGAGCGCGGCATCCTCGCGCCGCCGCCCGAGCTCCGCGACGCGCACTACAGGGGCGCGGCTGCGAGGGGGCACGGCACGGGGTACGTCTCGCCACACGCCGACCCCGGCCGGACGCTCGACGATCACCTCCCGGAAGCCCTCGCAGGCCGCACCTACTATGTTCCCTCCGGCAACGGCGAGGAGGGCAGCGATGGCGATCGAGACGGGTGAGCAGGCACCGGAGTTCGACCTCGAGGAGGCGTACGACCGGCCGCGCCTGAGGCTGCAGGACTTCCGCGGCAAGCGCAACGTCCTGCTCGTGTTCCACCCGTTTGCCTTCACGTCCGTCTGTGCCGAGGAGGCGCTCGACCTGCAGACGAACCTCGAGTCGTTCCACAAGGCCGAGACCGACGTGATCTTCGTCTCGTGCGACACCTCTGCCGCCCGGCAGGCCTGGAAGCAGCAGCTCGGGGCGACGTACGCCTTCGCGTCCGATTTCTGGCAGCACGGGGCGACCGCCCGCGCCTATGGCGTGTTCGACGAGGAGACCGGGGCACCGAGGCGTGGCACGTTCCTGATCGACAGGGACGGCGTCGTGATCTGGTCGCTCGTCAAGGACGAGAAGCGCGACAGAGCTCGTGCCGGAGTCGCTCGGCGCCCTGAACGAGCGGCAATGAGCCGGTCGCTCCACGTCGAGGCGTGGGGTGACCCCGAGGCGCCTCGGGTCGTCTGCCTCCACGGCATCACCGGGCGCGGGCACGGAGCATGGCGCCTCGCCGAGGGCTGGCTCTCCGACCACCACGTGCTCGCGCCCGACCTGCTCGGGCACGGCTCGTCGTCGTACGAGCCGCCCTGGAGCATCGCGGCGCACGTCGAGCTGCTCGTCGGCGCTGTGGGGTCGGCGCCGGCCGCGTGGATCGGACATTCGTTCGGCGGCCGCCTCGCCTTCGAGGTCGCAGCACGGCAGCCCGAGCTCGTCGAGCGGCTCGTGCTCCTCGATCCGGCGATCGTGCTCGACCCGGCGATCGCCCTGCACGTCGGCGAAGAGGCGCGCGCCGACCGCTCGTATGCGTCGTTCGAGGAAGGGATCGAGCGGCGCTTCGTCGAGAGCGGGCTCCATCGCACGCCACGAGAGCTCGTGATCGACGATCTCACCGGGTTCCTGGTCGCCGACTTCGACGGCCGCTGGCGCTATCGCTACAGCCAGGCCGCCGTCGTTGCCGCCTACGGCGAGATGGCCTCCACGCCGCCGTCCTTCGCCGAGGTTCGCGTCCCGACCCTGCTCGTGCTCGGCGAGGACTCGTACCTCTCCTACGACGACCTGCTCGACGACCACCGCGCTGCGCTCGGCGACCTGCTCGAGGTCGTCACGGTGCCGGGTGGGCACACCGTGATGTGGGATGCGCTCGAGGAGACCGCGACCGCGATCTCCTCGTTTCTACGGTCGTAGCGGCGAAACCCCGGCGTCCGGCTGAAGCCGGACACCGCCGTCTCGTCTGCTCCCGCTGCCCGCGATCGGTTCGCGACGGCCCCTGCAGTTGGCCGGCGGGCCGGCCCTTCAGGATCCACGCGAGGCGTGGCAGGAAAATACGTGTGAGGATGCCGCGATAAGCTCTTCCATCGCGGCATCCTCACACGTACTCGTCGGCGATCGAGAGGACGTCGTCGAGGATCGCGACGCCCTCCTCCGCCTCCTCACGGGTCACGGTCAGGGGCGGCACGACCATGACGACGTTCCAGTGCGTCATCAGGTAGAGGCCACGGTCGAGCGCCGCCTTCGCCATCCGCGCGACAGGTGCCGCCGCCTCCCCGCCGGCGTTGTACGGGACGAGCATCTCGCGGGTCTCCCGGTTCTTGACGAGCTCGATCCCGTAGAAGCAGCCGAGCCCGCGCACCTCGCCGATCGACGGGTGCTTCGCCTGCAGGCCGCCGAGCGCCTCCCGGAAGTACTCGCCCATCGCGGCGGCGTTCTCGACCACGCCCTCCTCCTGGAACGCCTCGATCGACGCGACGCCCGAGGCGCACGCGAGCGGATGGCCGGCGTAGGTGAGCCCGCCGGGGAAGAACCTGTCGCGCACCTGGTCGACGATCTCGCCGCGCGCGATCATGGCGCCGAGCGGCACGTAGCCCGAGTTGATGCCCTTCGCGACGCAGAGGATGTCGGGCACGACGTCCCAGTGCTCGCAGGCGAACCACTTGCCGGTGCGGCCGAAGCCGGCCATCACCTCGTCGAGGATCAGCAGGATGCCGTGCCGGTCGCAGACCTCGCGGACGCTCTGGAGGTAGCCGTCGGGAGGCACGATGATCCCGTTCGTGCCGGTGACCGTCTCGAGGATGATCGCGGCGACGGTGTGCGCGCCCTCGTACTCGAGGATCTCCTCGATGTGCGGTGCCCCCGTGCAGACCGGGCACGGATCGGGGTGCCCTGCCGGGCAGCGGTAGGTGTACGGGTCGAACGCGCGCACGATGCCCGCCATCCCGGGCTCGACCGGCCAGCGGCGCGGGTCGCCGGTCAGCGAGACGGCACCGTGGGTGGCTCCGTGGTAGGAGCGGTAGCGCGCGATGATCTTGTGGCGGCCGGTGACCATGCGCGCGAGCTTGATCGCGTTCTCGTTCGCCTCGGCGCCGCCGTTCGTGAAGAACGAGACGGAGAGGTCGCCCGGCGTCACCTCGGACAGCATCCGGCCGAGCTGGGAGCGCGACTCGTTGGCCATCGGCGGCCCGATCGTGCAGAGCTTGTCGGCCTGGTCCTTGATCGCCTGGATGATCTTCGGGTGCTGGTGCCCGATGTTGACGTTGACGAGCTGCGAGGCGAAGTCGAGGTACCGCTTCCCGTCGTAGTCCCAGAAGTGGCGCCCCTCGGCGCCGGCGACGGGAATCGGGTTGATCGCGTTCTGCACCGACCACGAGTAGAGAACGTGCTCCTTCGCGTCGGCGACGATCTGCGCGCCGAGATTCGGGTCCGTCTCGATCGTGGCCATCCGGGTCTCCTTCGTCGTAGCTCGTTCGGCCGATCGTAGCGCGCGCCGCTGACCGGACCCACACAACTCAGGCGACCGAGCACCATGACCCTTGCGCAAACGCGTCCGCGCGTCCATGCTTGCTGGAGTGGCGATCGCCTTCGACACATCCCGCGGAGTCGCCATGCTCCTGGAGCGGGACGACGCTCTGACCGAGCTCCATGCGGCGCTCGACGGAACTCGCACCGGGCAGGGAACGGCGCTCTTCATCTCCGGGGAGGCCGGCGTCGGCAAGACGTCGCTCGTGAGGGCGTTCTGCGACGGCGTCGACCCGCGAACCCGTGTGCTTCTCGGGGCGTGCGACGCACTCTCGACGCCGCGTCCGCTGGGCCCATTTCTCGACCTCGCCGAGGAAGGCGACACTCTCTTCGACCTGGTACGCCTGGGCTCGCCGCCTTCCGACGTGTTCGCGGCACTCGTGGAGCTCCTCGCAGACACGCCGACGATCCTCGTGATCGAGGACATCCACTGGGCGGACGAGGCGACACTCGACGTGCTACGCCTCCTCGTGCGACGGGTCGAGACGCTCCCCGTGCTCGTCGTCGTGACACATCGCGACGACCAGCTGGGCCGAGGACATCCGGTGCGCATCCTCCTCGGGGATCTGGCGAACGCTGGTGCGGTGGGACGTGTCCATCTCGACGCGCTCTCGGCCGACGGCATCGCCCAGCTCGCTCTCGGACACGCGGTGGATCCGGTCGAACTGCACCGGCGAACAGCCGGCAACCCGTTCTTCGCGACGGAAGTGCTCGCCTCCGGAAGCACGACCGTCCCCACGACCATTCGCGACGCCGTACTCGGACGAACGGCGGTTCTCAGCCGAAGCGCGATGAGTGTTCTCGAGGTGATCGCGCTCGCACCGCCCCGGGCCGAGCCCTGGCTCGTGGAAGCGGTCGTCGGATACGACCTCGACGGCCTGGATGCCTGCCTCGACACGGGGCTCGTCGCTGACGGCGGTGGAGGGCTCTCCTTCCGGCACGAGCTGGCACGGATCGCCGTCGAAGAGGCGACGCAGACGACGCGTCGCCGTGACTTGCACGGCCACATTCTCGCGGCTCTCGCCGCCCGGCCCGAAGGCGAACGCGACCATGCGCGGCTGGCACATCACGCGGAAGGTGCGAGTGACGCCGCGGCAGTGCAGGCGTTCGCGCCCCTCGCTGCGGAACGAGCTGCTGCGGCAGGTGCATACCGCGAAGCCGCCGCCCAGTACGCACGCGCACTCCGCTTTGACGCGGGACTTTCTCCCGGTGAGCGCGCAGCCCTGCTCGAGGGGCGCTCGCGGGCGTGCTATCTCGCCGACGATCAGGTCGAGGCCATCGCCGTGATCCGCCAGGTAATCGAGGTCAGACGGACGGAGAGCGCTCCCGAGAAGCAGGCACGAGCGCTTGCCGAGCTGAGCTCGTATCTCTTCTGCCGCGGCTTCCTCACGGAGGGCCACCAGGCTATCGCGGAGGCAACGGATCTCGTCGTCGGCCGCCCTGAGGGTTGCGAGCTCGCGTGGGTGCTGCATGCACAGGCACGGTTCTCGGACGACCCGCCCGCCGAGACGCTCGACCTTGCGCGCGAGGCGCTCGCAGTTGCCGAGCGATGCGGTGACGACGAGGCCATCGCCGAAGCGAGGGTGACACTCGGACGCCTGGAGCTCTCGGTCGATTTCGACAGCGGCAAGAGAGTGCTCGACCGCATCATCGACGAGCGCGAAGCGCCGGGTAGCTGTCCGCAGGCGGTCGCGCGCGCGCTCAACGGCTTGGGTGCGCTGAGCCGGGCACTCGGACGCCCAGATCTCGGGCACGAGTACATGACCGAGACTCTCGCGTACTGCGAGTCGCGGAACCTCGATCTCTGGCGGATCAACGTTCTCGCACACATGGCCGTGGCCGCGCTCGAAGATGGCCGCTGGACCGAGGCGGCAGACGCCGCAACGCGCGTTCTCGAGGATCCCCGAGACTCGCCCTGGCCCCATGCGCAGGCCCTCGTCGTGCTGGCGCTCGTGCGCGCGCGGCGAGGCGATCCGGATGCTCGCGTCCCACTCGACGAGGCGCTGCGGCTCGATATCCCGCCCGATGAGGTCGAGGCGCACGACGACCGGGCGGCCGCGCACGCCGAGATCGCTTGGCTCGAGCGGCGACTCGACGAGATCGACAGGGCGACGGCCGAATGTCTCGCGGCCGCGTTTGCGCGAGACGATGCGCCGGCCGTCGATCGGCTCGAATTCTGGCGCCGATTCGCCGGCCTCACGACCGAGGCGCCGCCGTCCGGCGGTGATCCCTTCGGGCTCTGCCTCGCAGGAGCGTGGGAGGAGGCGGCCGCAGAATGGACACGCCGCGGGCGGCCGTACGAGGCGGCGCTCGCGCTCGCGGAGACGGGCAAGGAGGAGGCGCTTCGACAGGCCCACGACGACCTTCAGCGGCTCGGCGCACTCCCGGCAGCCCGGCTTGTGTCCCAGCGGCTGCGGGCGCTCGGCGTCCGAGGGCTTGTCCGGGGACCGAGAGCTTCGACGCGGGAGAGCCCGGCAGGACTCACGACCCGCGAGCTCGACGTCCTCGTTCTGCTCGCCGACGGGCTCAGGAATGCCCAGATCGCCGAGCGGCTCGTCGTCTCTCGCCGTACCGTCGACCACCACGTGTCGGCGATCCTGCGCAAGCTCGAGGCAGGCACGCGAGGCGAAGCGGTGGCGCGGGCCGGCGAGCTCGGGCTCCTCGCGGCCTGAGGCCGACGCGCCGTCGAGATAGGTAGCGCCGAAGCCGCAACATAGGCGGTCCTCCCGATGTCGGTTCGCCGGCGTCGACCTACCGTGACGAATGTCAACCGACGTTCGACCGGGAGGTGCGGAAGCGAGATGGAGACCTACGTGATCCTGCGACGTGGCGGGTGGCGCACGGGCGCCGACCTCGAAGCCGCAGCAGACCGCTCGATCGCCGAAGGCGACCGGATGCCCGACGACATCAGGTGGATCCGAAGCTACGTCCTGAGCGAGACAGACGGCACCGTCGGAACCGTCTGCATCTACGAGGCGTCGAGCCCGGAGGCGATCCGCCGCCACGCACAGGCGGCAGACCTCCCGGTCGACGAGATCATCGCCGTCGCCGACACCGTCGTCGTACGGCCCGACCCGGTAACCGCCGGGAACTAGGAGAAAGAGGAACGAAATGAAGAGGGTGCTAGCACTGTTTGTCGCGGTTGTCGCCGCCATCTGCGTCACCGCGAGCGTCGCGGTGGCAGACCCGGGCAACGGCGTCGCGACCGCGCAGTTCACTGCCGCGTACGGTTCCTTCACCTGCAAGGGACAGCGGATCGTCACGAGCGGAACGAACGCGTCGGTGCGGGATCGGGAAACGTGCGACGTCTCTGGCCAGTTGATTCCCGAGGGAAAGTATGACGTCGGCGCGGTCTTCGACATCGCGAACTTCAAGCTCGTGTGGGCCAGCGACTACGAGTTCTCCGTGAGTCCCGGCGGCGTCGTGCGTTTGGCAGTCTCGGGCACGATCATGGTGAAGAACCGTCCCGACGGAACGTCGGTCTGGCAGGTTCACGTCACCTACTAGACGCGGCCGGATCGAGCATCGAGTGGACGGGAAGGCCCGCTACCGGCGGGCCTTTCCGAGTCTCCCACGCGTTCGGCTGCGAACTTCAACGACGGTCCGGCCCGTGCCACGGCGGCTGGCGCATGTCGCGAGGCCGCCGCCCTGTACGCGCGCGCTCCGTTTCGGAACCGATCCTCGCGGCCTGAAGCCCGGCGCGACGGACGAGATAGGTAGAGCCCAAGCCGCAACATAGGCGGTCCTCCCGATGTCGGCTCGCCGACGCCGTCCTACCGTGACGAGCGTCAACCGACGTTCGGCCGGGAGGTGCGGAAGCGAGATGGAGCCCCATGTGATCCTGCGAGGTTCTGGGTGGCGCACGGGCGCCGACCTCGAGGCCGCGGCCGACCGCTCGATCATCGAGGGCGACCAGACGCCCGACGACATCAGGTGGATCAGAGGCTACGTCCTCGACGAGACCGACGGCAAGCTCGACCTCTGCCGTCGCTGTCGCGCGGAGCTCGCGCACCTGCTCTCCGCAAACAGCCGAGGTTTCCAGCTTTCGGCGCTGCCCCGCTGGTGCGAGCCTCTTCCTGCACCGACAGCGGCTGGAGGAGGAGCCCCCCGTAGCTCTCACATCCAGCCGAACCCAGCCACAGAGAGGGAGATCATGCGCACCAAGCCGCGAATTGCACTCCGGCTCGCCGCCGCGGTGGTAGTCGTGCTCGGAGTACTGGGGAGTGGAACGGCCGCCGCAGATCCGGGCGGCAGTCACTGGAACTCGGCAGGAGGGAATCCGCAGAACACGCGCCACCAAGCCACCGAGACGAAGATCGGGGTCGGAAACGTCTCCCAGCTCGCCGTCAAGTGGGCCTTCACGACCGGCGGCGACGTCTCGGCCACCCCGGCTGTCGACGGCAGCAACGTCTACGTGCCGGACTGGGCGGGCAACCTGTACGCAGTCGATCGGTCGACCGGCGCGCAGGTGTGGAGAGCAAAGATCTCCGACGCGACCGGGGTGCCCGGTGACAAGGCCCGGGCGACTCCGGTGCTGAGCGGCGACAAGGTGATCGTCGGCACACAGGGGAATGTCTACGCCCCCTCCCCCTTCGGTGGCCCCGGCGGCAAGATGCTTGCGTACGACAAGAACACGGGCGCGCTGCTCTGGAGCACGACCCTCGACACCCATCCGGCTGCCGTCATCACGCAGTCGGCCACAGTCCACGGCAACCGCGTCTACGTGGGCGTCGCCTCACTCGAGGAGGGTCTGGCGGGCCTCGTTCCCGGCTACCCGTGCTGCAGCTTCCGTGGCAGCATGCTCGCCCTCGACGTCAACACGGGTGCGATCGTGTGGAAGACCTACATGGCACCGGACGGGTACAGCGGCAACGCTGTGTGGGGAAGCTCGCCGGCAGTGGACACCAAGCGCGGCCAGGTCTACATCGCCACGGGCAACAACTACTCGGTGCCCGATACCGTTCTCGAGTGTGTCGGCGACAATGTCGGCAACCCGACAGGTCAGGCTGCCTGCCTGGCGGCAGACGACTACTTCGACTCGATCATGGCCCTCGACCTGAACACGGGTGCCGTCCGGTGGGCGACGGAGGCGCTCCCGTACGACGCCTGGACGGCCGCCGCATCCCGTTCCTCGGTACGGCAGCATGCCCCGCGGCGGGCCGTCTCGGCCAGGCCGAAGCGGCCAGTACTGGGCGCTCGACCCCGACACCGGCGCCGTGGTGTGGGTGACGCAGGCCGGGCCAGGAGGACCGCCGGCGGCCTCCAGTGGGGCTCGGCCGTCGACGGCAAGCGGGTGTACACCGCGAACGCGAACTTCGACCAAGAGCCTTGGCCCGTCCTCCCGGGCGACGCCACGACCGGCATGTGGAGCGGCCTCGATGCTGTCACCGGCGCCGTGATCTGGCAGACGCGACCGCCAAACGGCGGCAGCACCTCGGGCCCGGCGACTACCGCCAACGGCGTCGTCTACGGCTGCACGATCGATCCGGTGGGGTACATGTACGCCCTGAACGCCGCCACCGGCGCCGTCCTCTGGGAATTCGCTAGCGGTGGCTCGTGCCTGTCCGGCGCCGCCATCTCCAACGGAACCGTGTTCTGGGGCTCCGGCTACAGCAACTTCGGCTTCGGCGGCACCCCGAACAACAAGCTCTACGCGTTCGAGATTCCCTGAGTCAGAGGCCTCTATGCGAAGGTCTGACTGCGAGATCGGCCCGGGCACATTGCCCGGGCCGATCTCATGAGAGGCCTGTAGCCGACGCGCGATGCGACCGAGACCTGCGCTACTCCAACGGTTCGCAGAATCGGGCCCGCTTGACGAACTGCCCGAAGCCCGGCTCGACCTTGAGCTCGCCGTCCTGGACGACCACCGTTCCCCGGATGATCGTCGTGTCCACGTCACCCGTCACCTCGGTGCCCTCGTACAGCGTGTAGTCCTGGTTCCCGTGCATCGTCGCGGCCGACAGTGTCGTCTTGCGGTTCGGGATCGAAGACGACGATGTCGGCGTCGGAGCCGGGCGCGATCGTGCCCTTGCGAGGATAGAGGCCGAACAGCTTCGCCGGGTTCGTCGAGAGCAGCTCGACCATCCGGTTGAGGGTGATCCGGCCCTCGTTGACGCCGAAGTGGTGGATCATCTTCAGCCGCTCCTCGAGGCCGGGCGCGCCGTTCGGGATCTTCGAGAAGTCGTCCTTGCCGAGCGTCTTCTGCCCGTCGAGCAGGAACGCGCAGTGGTCGGTCGAGATCGCCGACAGCACGTCGGTGCGCACCGCATCCCAGAGCACCGGCTGGTTCGACTTGTCGCGCACGGGTGGTGAGAAGACGTACTTCGCGCCGCCGAAGTCGGCCTCGTCGAGATCGGTGACGTCCACGAAGAAGTACTGCGTGCACGTCTCGCCCCAGACGGGCCAGTTCTTCGCGCGCGCCGCTGCGATCGCGTCGACGGACTCCTTGCACGTGACGTGGACGACGTAGAGCGGCGCCCCGGCGATGTGAGCGATCTGGATCGCCCGGTTCGTCGCCTCGCCCTCGAGCTCCGGCGGGCGCGTCAGCGCGTGGTAGCGCGGCTCGAGGTTGCCGGCCGCGACCGCCTCCTTGACGAGCACGTCGATCACCTCGCCGTTCTCGCCGTGGATCATCGCGAGAGCACCGGTGCGCGAGGCGAGCTCCATCACCCGGAACATCGTGTTGTCGTCGATGAGGAAGACGCCCTTGTACGCCATCAGCATCTTGTAGGACGTGATGCCCATGTCGGGCAGCAGGGCGAGCTCCTCGAGCGTGCCGCCCTCGTCCAGGTCGGTGACGATGATGTGGAAGCCATAGTCGATCACGGCGCTACCGAGGGCCTTGGCGCTCCACTCGTCGATCGCGGCCGAGAACGACTGCCCCTTCGACTGGATCGCGAAGTCGATGTGACAGGTCGTGCCACCGAAGGCGGCGGCAGTCTGGCCGGAGGTGAAGTCGTCGATCGTGACGGTGCCACCGAACGGCATGTCGAGATGCGTGTGCGGATCGATCGCACCGGGCAGCACCAGCTTGCCGGTCGCGTCGATGACGGTGTCTGCCTCGACGTCGAGCGAGCTCCCGATCAGCGCGACCCGCTCACCGTCGACGAAGACGTCGGCCACGGTCGAGTCGGCTGCGGTGACGATGCGGCCGTTCCTGATCAGCACGGACATGATGGTCTCCTCTCGTCCGGTGGTTCGCCCCGGGCCCTTGCGGGCCCGGGGCCGTGCTCGACTCCAGCCTACTTCCCGCCGGGGGTCACCTTCACGATGGTGGCCTTCCACGTCAGGCCGGTGGTGTTGACGCCCTGCTTGCGCAGCGTCGCGTTCGCGGCCCTGGCGAGATCCGTGCGGTATGCGCCCGAAGGCACTTTCGTGATCACCTTGAACTGCTTCGAGATCGCCGCCGTGCGCGTGTACGCGACCGGGTTCATGACGCCGACGCCGCGAAGCGGAGCGGGCCAGATCAGCTTGTTGATCTCGTTCATCTGCCAGGTCTGGTGACCCCGGCCGAGCAGCGTGCCGTTCTTGAGCACGATGTCGACGCAGGCCTTCTGGTTGTCACGACAGAAGACCCACCCCTTGAACGATGCCGCCAGGAACCGCTTCGCGATGTCCTGGTTCTTCGCGTCCTTGAGCCACGCGCCCTGCGCGAAGACGCCGTCCTCGAGCATCGCCGTGCCGGCCCTCTCCATCGTGATCACGTTCAGGTCGGCGAGCGTGTAGAGCTTGCCGGTGTCCGGATTCTTCGTCTCCAGCACCTGCGCGAGCTCGTTGTACGTCATCGCCGCCGCCGCGTCGACCTTGTTCTGGAGGAACAGGGTCATGTCGAACGGCTGGTTCACGATCGTGACCGACTTCGGGTCCTTCGGGTTGATGCCGTTCTTGACGAGGGCGGCGTAGAGCTCGTTCTCGTTGCCGCAGCACCAGACGCCGACCTTCTTGCCGGCCATCTTCTTGATCGTGTTGATCCCGCTCGTCTTCCAGGTCAGCTCCGTCATGCCGGAGCGAGTGAAGACCTGAGCGATGTTGACGATGTCGCCGCCCTTGTCACGGGTGGCGAGCAGCGACGGCAGCCAGTCGATCCCGAACTGGGCCTGGCCCGACGCGACGACCTGCTCGGGCGTGATGTCCGGGCCACCCGGCTTCAGGGTGACGTCGAGCCCGAACTGCTTGTAATACCCCTTCGCGGCCGCGGCGTAGTAGCCCGCGAACTGCGCCTGCGGCACCCACTTGAGCTGCAGGGTGACCTTGTCCGCCTTCGCCGCGGCGGGCTTCGCCGAGCCGAGTGACGCGAACATGAGAGCTGCGACTGCGACGACGAGCGCCACCAGCCCGACGATCCTGACCTTCTTCATACGCCCTCCTCCTTGGTGGTGCATTACCCCGCGACCTGTCTCCTCACCGCCGCGCGCTCTGGGCGGACGGATACCGACGCATCGTGACGATCTCGGCCAGCGACACCGCCAGGTAGAACCCGATGCCGAGAATACAAGCCACGAGGATCGCTGCCCAGGCCGTCTCGAACTGGAACAGCGCGGCAGAGTTCTTGATCTGGATCCCGAGCTGCTCCTGCGAGCCGCCGAAGTACTCGCCGACGATCGCGCCGATCATCGCGAGCACGCTCGCGACCTTGAGCGACGTGAAGACGTAGGGGAGCGAAGTCGGGATGCGGACGCGCCGGAAGACGGCCGCGTTGCCGGCGGCGTAGGAGCGCATCAGCTCGACCTGCTGCGGTTTCACGGAGGTGAGCCCCCGCAGCGTGTTGACGAGGACCGGGAAGAAGCAGAGCAGCGCGGCAATGAAGATCTTCGAGTTCTTCTCGATCCCGAACCAGGCGTTCGCGATCGGCGCGAACGCGATGATCGGGATCGCGCTCGCCGCGATGAAGTACGGCATCAGCGCCGACCCGAGGGGGCGAAAGCGGGCGAGCACGAGCGCTGCCGCGATGCCGAAGGAGACACCGACCACGAAGCCCCAGAACGCCTCCGTGAACGTGTACCAGCCGGCCGGCCAGAGGACGCTCCGCTGTTCCCAGAACGCGGTCAGGATCTCGCTCGGCTTGGGGAGCAGGAACTTCTGGATCCCGAACGCGTTGACGGCGAGCTCCCAGCCGACGAGGCCGAGCACGAGGATCGCGAGCGCCGGCAGCCACTCGGAGAGCGCCCGGCGGACGCGGCTCAATGCCCCTCCCGCGCATCGTGTGACTCGCGCAGGAGCTCGCGGACCTCGGTCGCGAGCTCGAAGAAGCGCGGCTCCTCGCGCGTCTCGTTCGTCCGCGGGTACGCAAGATCGACGTCGACGATTCGCTGCACCCGCCCGGGACGCGCCGACATGACGACGACCCGAGACGAGAGGAAGACCGCCTCGGCGATCGAGTGGGTGACGAAGACCACCGTCGCGCTCGTCGCCTCCCAGATCCGCAACAGCTCGAGGTTGAGGCGGTCGCGCGTCATCTCGTCCAGGGCGCCGAACGGCTCGTCCATCAGGATCAGGGCCGGATTGAAGGTGAGCGCACGGGCGATCGCGACGCGTTGCTGCATCCCCCCCGAGAGCTGCCAGGGGTGGTGGTCCTCGAACCCGGTCAGCTCCACGAGGTCGAGCAGCTCGCGCACGCGGTCGCGCCGGGCGGTGCGATCCCAGCCCATCATCTCGAGCGGCAGCGAGACGTTCTTCTCGACAGTCCGCCAGTCCATCAGCGTCGCCTCCTGGAAGACCATCCCGTAGTCGCGGTCGAGCCGAGCCTGGTGGGCCGACTTGCCGCCGACGATCGCCTCGCCCTCGGTGGGCTCGATCAGGTCGCCGATCACCCGCAGGAGCGTGGACTTGCCACAGCCCGAGGGCCCGATCAGCGAGATGAACTCGCCGGGCTGGAACTCGAGCTCGATGTCCTGGAGCGCCCTCGTGCCACCCTTGCCGAAGGTCTTCGAGACGTTCCGGATCGAGACTGCGGCGGCCTTCGTCACGCGACGTTCTCCGGGGCGCGCCGCACGACGAGCCGCTCGACGATCGCGACGACGGAGAAGAAGAGGATCCCGAGCGCGGCCGCGATGATGTTCGTCGCCCAGAGGGCCGACGGGTCGAGCGAGTAATACTGCGCGAAGTTGAGGATTGCGCCTCCCAGCCCGTCCTGGATCGAGGACGGCAGCTCCCCGATGATGGCGCCGACGACGCTGGCCGTCGCCGCCACCTTGAAGGCCGAGAACATGTACGGCAGCGCGCACGGGAACTTGACGCGCCAGAGGGTGCTCCACCCCGAAGCAGCGTAGGACCGCATCAGCTCGAGCTTGCGCGGGTCGGTCGAGTCGAGCCCCCGCAGCGTGTTGATCGCGACCGGGAAGAACGTCAGGAAGGCGCTGATCACGGCGACCGGCATCCACACGGGCAGGCCCCGACCGCCGAGCCAGATCACGACCATCGGCGCGATCGCGAGGATCGGCACCGTCTGCGAGCCCACGGCGTAGGGCAGGAAGCCGCGCCGCATCAGGCTCCAGAAGTGGAATGCGACGCCGATCGCGATGCCGAAGATCGCGCCGATCACGAACCCCGCTGCGGCCTCCCTCGCCGTGAAGAGCGCCTTCTCGAGCAGGACCTGGACGAGGATCGGCTGCTCGGTGGCCGCCGGCTCCCAGAGCCGGCTGACGATGTCCTGCAGCGGCGGCATCGAATACGCGTCGACGACGAACGGTCGTGTCCAGCCGGTCGAGAGATAGAGCTGGCGGTAACCGACGTAGAACGCGCACAGTCCCACGAGCACGGCGATCCCGATGCCGATGCGCTTGAGGACGTTGACCGCCACGCGTATTCCGTACCACAGTCCCGGGCCGCCTGCTGACGCTGGCCGCACGCGGGGTTCCGCGAAGGGCTTCTCAGCGCCCGACCGATCGTCTAGTCTCGCCCGTATGGCCCTCAACCCCGGTCGCGTCGTCGCGCACCTCCGCGAGCTGCAGGCGCTCACGGGAGACGCCGCGGGCGCCCAGCGGGTGGCGTGGACGGACACGTGGAACACCGCCCGCGTCTGGTTGATCGGCCTGCTCGACGGCGTGCCGCTCGAGCGCGAGCGCGACGAGGCCGGGAACGACTGGTGGACGTTGCGCGGCGACTCCGAGCGCGCCGTCCTGATCGGTGGGCACATCGACTCGGTTCCGAACGGCGGCTGGCTGGACGGGGCGTTGAACGTCGTAGCCGGCGCGGAGGTCCTGCGACGCATTGCGGGCGAGGGCCGGCCCCCCGTGACGGTGCGGCTCGTCAACTGGGCCGACGAGGAGGGCGCCCGCTTCGGCCGTTCGCTCTTCGGCTCCTCCGCCGCCGGCGGCTCGATGAGCGACCAGGACGAGCTGCGGCAGCTGACCGACCGGGACGGGATCGCGCTTCCCGATGCCCTGGCGGCGAACGGCGTCGACCTCGACAGCGCGCTCGCTGCGCGCAGCCAGCTGGACACGGCCGCCGCCTACCTCGAGCTCCACATCGAGCAGGGCCCCGTCCTCGAGGACATGGGCATCCCGCTCGGCGCCGTGCTCGGCACCTACGGAGTCGAGCGCTGGCGGATCACCTGGACCGGACAGGCCGCCCATGCCGGCTCGACCCCGATGGACAAGCGGCGCGACGCGCTCGCCGGCGCGGCGAAGCTCGCGCTCGAGATCCGCGAGATCGCGGCCCGCGTCGGCAACGGCGCCGTCTGCACGTCGGGCGGCGTCGTCTGCGCGCCGGGCATCGTCACGTCGGTGGTCGAGACCGCCGAGCAACTGCTCGACCAGCGGCACCTCGACGCGGCGAGCCTCGCCGAGCTCCTACGCCAGGCGCAGGAGGCGAGCGAGCGCTTCGCGCAGGAGGAGAACATCGAGGTCGACTGGGAGCGGATCTGGAACATCGAGCCGATCCTGTTCGACCTCGGCCCTGATCGACCTCTGCGACGAGGCCTGCCGCGAGGTCGCCGGCGTCTCGCATCGCCTGCCGTCCGGCCCGCTGCACGACGCGGCCGAGGTCGCGCGGGCCGGCGTCCCGACCGTGATGATGTTCGTGCAGAGCCTCCGCGGTCTGTCGCACACGAAGCTCGAGGACACGCACGAGGAGCACATCGAGCTCTCGGTCGCGGCGCTCGATCGTCTCGCCGACAAGACGATCGCCTGGGTCTCCGAGAGCGCGTAGCCCAGCACGATCGCCGCCGGGCTCGTGCTCGGGGCCGTGACGACACGGCCGCTCGGCGGCCCTGTGAGATAATCGCCGCTTCCGCGAGACAAGCCCAAGGAGACGAACATGGCCCTCAGCTTCGGCGTCACCGTCCTGCCCGACCCGCCCTACCAGCGCCTCGTGGAGCTCATGGTCCTCGCCGAGAGCCACGGTTTCGAGTACGGCTGGACCTACGACTCGCACGTCCTCTGGCAGGACTCCTTCCCGGTTCTGGCGCTCGCCGCCGAGGCCACCTCGACGATGAAGTTCGGCCACCAGGTGACGAATCCGGGCACCCGTGACCCGACCGTGCTCGCCAGCCTCTACGCCACGCTGCACGACATCTCCGACGGGCGGATGGTGATGGGCATCGGCCGCGGCGACTCGGCGGTGCGCTACATCGGACGCCAGCCCGTCAAGGTCGCGGAGTTCGAGGAGGCACTCCGGATGATCAAGCCGTTCATGAACGGCGAAGAGGTGCGCTGGAACGACAAGGACCTGCAGCTGAAGTGGGTCCGGCCCGAGCTTCCCGAGATCGAGATGTGGGTTGCGGGGTACGGCCCGAAGGCCCTCGCCGTGGCCGGCCGTGTCGGCGACGGCGTCATCATCCAGCTCGCCGACCCGGAGATCATCCAGTGGATCATGGGCACCGCCCGGGCCGCCGCCGAGGAGGCCGGGCGCGACCCGGAGGCCCTCAAGTGCATCGTCTGCGCCCCCAGCATGATCACCGACGACATCGCCCTGGCCCGCGAGGAGACCCGCTGGTTCCCGGCGATGGTCTCCAACCACGTCAAGGACCTGATCGACCGCTACGGCACCGACGGCTCGGTCGTCCCGAAGGCTCTCACGGACTACGTCGAGGCGCGGAAGTTCTACGACTACAACGACCACTCCCGGGTCGGAGCCGCCCACGGTGCGTTCGTGACCGACGAGATCTGTGACCGCTTCTCGGTGCTCGGAACCGTGGAGCAGGCGACCACGAAGCTCCGGGAGCTGGAGGCGATCGGCGTCGACCACTACTCGATCTACCTGATGACGCACAGCCAGGAGGAGACGCTGGCGGCCTACGGCAAGCACATCATCCCGGGGTTCAAGGGTGTGACGGCATAGACGAGGCCGCGACGCAGCAGGTCGAGGCCTGGCGCAGCGTCGCCGCCGGCTGGGAGCGGCGGCGCAGCCTGTTCGCACGCGCGACGGCGCTGCTCTCGGGACGGATGGTCGAGCTGCTCGACCCTCAGCCGGGGCAGCAGCTGCTCGAGCTCGCGGCCGGGCCGGGCGAGACCGGCTTCGGCGCGCTGCCGCGGATCCGGCCGGGCGGCGAGCTCCTGTCGACGGACGTCGCACCCGAGATGGTCGACGTCGCCAGGCGCCACGCAGCCCGGCTCCGGCTCGAGAACGTTCGCTTCGAGGTCGAGAACGCTGCCGAGCTCTCCCTGGCGGACGACGCGTTCGACGCCGTGCTGTGCCGCTTCGGGCTGATGCTCGTCCCCGAGATGGATCGCGCCGCTGCCGAGATCGGGCGGGTGCTCCGGCCGGGCGGGCGGGCGGTGCTGGCCGTCTGGGCCAGCTCGCGGCTCAATCCCTGGATGACCGCGACCGGAAAGGCGGCGCTCGAGCTCGGTCTCGTCGATGCCACCGGATCACGACGCCCCGGGCCCGTTCCGGCTCTCGGATCCGGACCGGCTGCGATCGGTGGTGGTGGCTGCGGGGCTCCGGATCGAGCGGATCGAGGAGGTGCCCGTCGCGTGGGCCGCCTCGTCCCTCGACGAGTGGTGGGAGACGTCGCGGGACACCTCACGCATGCTCACGATGCTGCTCGAGCGGCTGACACCGGACGAGACACGCGCCCTGCGGGCCTACTCGGAGTCGCACCTGAAGGAGTACGTCGCGGACGACGGCTCGATCGCGGTGCCGGGCCTTGCCCGGGTCGTCGCTGCGATCGCTCCCGTGAACGGGGGAGCTAGTCCTACAGGATCGTCTGGCCGAGCGCGCTCGCGATGAGCTCGACGGCGGTCAGCGCCGTCCTGTTCTCCCGGTCGAGGATCGGGTTGGACTCGACGACCTCGAAGGAGCCTGCCATCCCCGACTCGGCGATGAGCTCGCAGGCGAGGTGGGCCTCGCGGTAGGTGAGGCCTCCGGGGACCGGAGTGCCGACGCCGGGAGCGACCTCGGGATCGAGCGAGTCGAGATCGAGCGAGACGTGCACGAAACCCGGGCCGGCGACCCTGTCCAGCGCCTCCCGCATCGCGCGCTCGATGCCGATCCGGTCGATGTCGCTCATCGTGAAGACCCGGATGCCGGCCTCCCGCAGGAAGGCGCGCTCGGACGGGTCGAGCGAGCGGATACCGACGAGCGCGACCCGCGACGGATCGAGCGCCGGCAGCGTCAGCCTCTCGTGCCTGAACCACTCCGAGCGCCTGGCCGAGCGCGGCCGCGAGCGGCATCCCGTGCACGTTCCCGGACGGGCTCGTCTCGGGCGTGTTGAGATCGCCGTGCGCGTCGATCCAGATCACGCCGCCGGGCTGCCCCGCCGCGGCGGCGAGGCCGGCGAGCGTGCCGATCGCGATCGCGTGGTCGCCGCCGAGCACGAGCGGCCGCGCGCCTTCGCGCACGGTCTCCTCGACCAGCGCCGCGAGCGCCGCGCAGGCCTCGAGGATCTCGGGGAGGAAGCGCGCGCGCTCGTCTACGAGCGCGAGAGCCTCGGGTACCGGTGACGCGATGTTGCCGCGATCGGAGACCGCAAGCCAGATGTCCGTCAGCCGCTCGTCGAGCCCGGCGTAGCGGATCGCCGAGGGGCCCATGTCGACGCCACGCCGGGTCTGGCCGAGGTCGAGGGGCGCGCCGATGATCGAGACGGGACGCTTCACGGTTGGGACGCTACACTTCGAACCCGCGGCGAGGTAGCTCAGTTGGTAGAGCACACGGCTGAAAACCGTGGTGTCGCCGGTTCAAGTCCGGCTCTCGCCATCCGCGCAGACATCTCCCCGGAGAGCCGGAACAGGCTTCAGGCTTCTCCCCGGGGCCGGGCCACGTCGCCGGAGCGGGAGGCATCGACCGCCGGCACGACGCGCACACGACCGAGCTCGGCCCGTCTGGCGGCCTCTGCGACGTGCTCGACGGAGGATGCCTCGAACAGGTGGAAGCACGTCTCGTCGTCCGGCAGGAACGTCGTTCGGAGGTAGCGAATCGAGACGTCCTCGCGCGACAACTCCTCGGCGGCGACCCTGGCGCGGCTCCCGGTCGCACCCGCCTCGTCGGCGTGTGACCGAGGCAGGTACATCTCGACGAGATACAGCGGCACGTTTGCCTCCCTGGAAGGAGGGTGGACGACCGTCCACCCTCCTTCGCGCTCTGCGACCTATGAACCGGTGAGACCTCGTTCGCCGATCACTTCCCGTGGCCCCTGCCGTGCTTCGAGCCCTCGAGGAAGTACTGCTTCCCCACATCCTTCGCGATCCGCGGGAAGTCCTTGGCGGTATCGGTCATCGTCGTGCGGAAGTGGAGCCCGCCCCAGACGCGGGCGTTCTCGACGTCCTCGACGAGCTCGTCGAGGCTCTCGTACGTCCGCGGCTGCGGGCCGGCACCTGCAGCGGTGCTCGAGATCACGAGCCGCACCTTCTTCGTCCCGAAGTACTGGTGCAGCGACTCGGTCACGGCACCGGTGAAGCAGGCGTGGCCGGACGGATACTCCGGGTGATTGCCGACGATCAGCGGGTACCAGTTCGTGTCGGACGAGGTGAGCGGGTTCCCGTCGGTGTCCGCCCGCTGGATCGCGTGAGTGGGCCGCCAGAAGTCGTAGTAGTACTTCGCCTCCCAGCACGCGATCATCGTGTCCGCGGTGGCGACGTTCACGTACGCGAGGAGCCTGGCGGTCTCGCGAAGGTCGAGACCGCGGGCTGTCGCGAGGTCACGCAGCGTGCGGTTGAACTGGAAGAACGTCTGCTCGGTGTGGAAGCGAACGGTCTCGGTCTGCGCCGTTGTCCGAAGAGTGCCCGCCACGCCGGCGTCTCCGCCGTATGCCTTCAACTCGGCCAGGTCCTTCGCGTAGCGCCTGCTCCTCAGCTCGGGTGGGCCATCTGGTCGGTACTGCGACTGCGACTCGAAGGTGAACGGCCGCACGAACGGAAGCTTCACGTCGACCGGCGTCCCCGGCGTTGCACCCCTCGCCGCGATCGGCTCGAACAGGCCCGGGCTCGGGACTCCGGGAGGCGGAACGTAGGGAACTGTGTCGTCGAAGTGGTCGCCGGTCCGCATCGCGAGCATGCCGGCCGCTGCGGCCATTCCGACCGTAATGCCCTTGGCCCTCGGGAAGTCGTCGTTTGGATCGTTTGGATCGCCCGGAGTGTCCGGAATCGTGGCCAGGTAGTCGCTCAGGGCCTGGTCGACAGCCAGCTTGTGCGCCGGAACCCGGACGACGAGGACGTCGTGTGCAGCCTGTGCGACCGCGGCGGCGACGGATGCGTTCGGAGGCGCCGTCACAGCGGTTGCAAACGGCTCGAGCCCTCCCTCGATGGCGGCGACGGCGTCGTACATCGCGCCGTGCACCATCGCGCCGAGAACGCTGCTGCTGGCCGGCGGCCGGAGCGGATTCGACCCGGGATTGAGCGCCGGCGTGAACGAGATGGGACCGGGGCCGGCCGTAATGGTGGTCGCCGCGATGCCGCTCCAGGTGAGGACGGGGTCGGCAGGCACGACGGTTGGTGAGGCCGAGGTTCCCGTCGCTCCCAACGCGAACACGGCGCCGAGCGCAAGCACCCCCGCCAGGCCCACGCCGATCCTCCCCCTGCTCCGCCGACGGGCCTGGCCCGCGCCGGTGGTCGTCGATGGTGTCGGTTTACTGCTCATACCCAACCTCCTCGCGTCGCTTGGCGATGAAGACTCGCCGCACGCCCTCACACGCGAAAGCTGGAAACCTCAGCTGTTTACCGCGAAGCGGTGCGCGAGCTCCGCACGGGAACGCACGCCGAGCTTGCGATAGACGCGTGTCAGAGCCGTCTCGACGGAGTGC
The DNA here is from genome assembly GCA_963792455.1 of uncultured Thermoleophilia bacterium. Taxonomy (GTDB): domain Bacteria; phylum Actinomycetota; class Thermoleophilia; order Gaiellales; family Gaiellaceae; genus Gaiella. The sequence goes on along the minus strand of CAWBWA010000008.1, from coordinate 273,297 downwards.
TCGGTGAGGAAGAGGGCTGCCGCCACCTCACGGTTCGTGTAGCCCTCGGCGACGAGGCCGGCGATTCGGCGCTCGGCCTCCGTCAGCTCGTCGCGCGACGGCGCGCGCCCGCCGATGCGGGCCACCTCGGCCCGCGTCTGTTCGGCCCAGAGCGGAGCGCCGAGGCGTTCGAAGCCGGCGAGGGCGTCTCCGAGCGTCGCACGTGCGGCGGCACGCCTCTTCGCACGACGCTGCGTCCTCCCGAGAGCGAGAAGCGTCCGTGCACGGTGGAACGGATCCGCGGCGCGAGCATGCTCGCCGAGCGCCCGGTCGAACTGCGCGAACGACGCCTTCGAGATCGCCGCGCGCGGCGAGCAGCAGTGCGCGGCAGCGGGCGAGGATCGCAAGCGCCCAGGCCCGGTCGAGCGCACTGGCTCGTTCCTCCCAGCTCGCGAGGATGCCGTCTGCCTCTTCCAGCTCGCCGACGGCGATCAGCACTTCCAGCAGGTCGCCCAGCTCGATGCGCTGGCCCGGGTCGAGCATGAAGGCGTTCCTGAGCTCGTACGCGTGCTTCAGGTGCCCGAGCGCCGTGGCACCGTCCCCGAGCGACCAGTCGATGAAGCCGAGCACCCAGCTCGAGCCGGACTGGGAGATGCGGATCCCCATATCCGCGCCGCCGGCCATCTCGCGTTCCGCACTCTCGCGCGCGTCGTCGATCCGGCCCCTGTGGGCCGCGATCACCGACCGGGGGAAGTTGTCGGTGGGCATCACACGACCGAGCTGCGCCCGGATCTCGAACGAGGCAGCCGCGTACCGGTCGGCGTCCTCCCAGTTCCCGGCCCGCCACTCGAGTAGCCCGAGCCACCACGTCACCGTCGCCTCACCGTCGGCGTCGCTGCGCGCCCGGTGCTCGCCCAGCAGGCGGTGGAGGAGTTCGCGTGCCGACTCGAGCTCGAATCCCCAGACGAGCTGTCGCGCGAGGCCGTCAGACGGGCCTCCGTCGAGCGGCGCTGCCTCCAACGAACGCTCGAGCGTCACCGCCTCGTCCATCAGCTGCCGCTGGATGCCGCGGCCGGTTCTGAATTGCCACTCTCCCTGGGCTGCCTTTGCACGACATCTGATCTCGGCGTCGTCCGTCCGCCTGGCCGCGCGAACCGCCAGTTCCGCGTGGGCGTGGCCCTGCTCGAACCCATCGCCCCAGGCCATCAAGCCGGAAAGGCGAATGTGGATCGTCGCCGTGAGTGCGTCGTCGTCACCGGCCTCGGCCAGGGCTTCCAGGTAGAGCGGTCCGGCCGCCCGCGGGTCGTCCTGGACGTCGGCCAGCTGCACGATGACCTCCGCACGATCCGGGCCGGCCGGCGACTGGTCTCGCTCCCGCTCGAGCAGGGCGATCGCGCGATCGGTATCACCGGCGACGTCATGCGTGTCGGCCGCGAACAGCAGTCGCCTCCGCGCGTCGTCCTGATCTGTCCGCGGCGTCAGCCTCAACGCATGCTCTGCCAGGTCGGCCGCCGCTGCGGGTGCGCCGCGCGTTCGGGCCGATCGGGCCGCCTCCTCGAGGGCGGCCGCGATCTCGCGGTTCGGGTCGGTTGTCGAGAGCGCGAGGTGCCGGGATCGCTCCTCGCTCGTGGGAACGATCGATGCGAGACGCGCGTGCAGTGCTCGCCGTCGTGACGGCACCTGATGCGCGACGATCGTCGAGCCGAGCAGCGGATGGGTGAACCGCAGGCGCTCGCCGTCGAGCTCCAGGATCCTTCTCGCCAGGGTTTCGGTGAGGCCGGCTTCCGCATCGCTCGTCCCGGCCGCTTCCATCAGGGACACGGTCGGATCGGCGAGCGCCGCGACGGACTCCGCCACGGCGAGTGCGGCTGCGCTGAGCGCTTCGAGCCGCCCCCGCAGGAGCTCGCCGAGATCTGATGGGATCGGGAGCTCCTCTCCCGGCGCGACCGACCCGCCACGGCTCCGGAGGGCGCGCGCGAGCTCGAGCGCGAAGAAAGGGTTGCCGCGCGACGTCTCCCACAGCCTGATCAGAGTCGGTCGTGGGAGAGTCAGATCCAGGTGGGCGTGCAGCAGCTCGTAGGTCGCGCCGACACTCAGCTCGCAGATCTCGACCGTCTGCAGGCGTCCCTCGGGGATCGCGCGGCGAAGCCAGGCCGGCACGTCGCCACGCACCGCCAGGAGAGCGGCGACCGGCTCGTCGTCGAGGCGGTCGAGCGCATAGCGAAGAGCCGCGAGCGAGGCCTTGTCGAGCCACTGGATGTCGTCGACCGCGAGGCAGAGGCGGCTCTCCCGCGAGAGAACGCGCAACACCGCGAGGAAGGCGACAGCCACGACGCGGTCGTCGGTCGAGACATCCGACTCCCCGAGCAGGAGTGCAGCCTCGAGTGCCCGACGTTGCACCGGAGGGAGATCGGGCAGGACATCGGCGACGGACGACCCGAGGAGATCGGTCAACCCGGCGAACGAGAACCCGGTCTCGGCCTCCGACGGCCGGGACGACAGAACGCGGTAACCGCGGCCGGCCGCCTCGTCGATGCCTGCCAGCCACACGGTCGTCTTTCCGATCCCGGCCTCGCCCGACAATACGACGGCACGGGGAAGCCGCTCTGGGGCGTCGAGAAGTCGAACGACCGCTTCGAGCTCCTCCTCCCTGCCGACGGGGTGCGGGGCCGTGGCGCGCACGTGTCCAGCATTGTGCGCCCCCGGTGGGCGTTCGCGCTAGTGCCGGTTCCGCTACCTCTCCGCCATCGCCACGAACGGACGCTCGCCCTCGCCGACGTAGAGCTGCCGCGGGCGGGCGATCTTCGTCTCCTTGTCGGTGAGCATCTCCTCCCACTGGGCGATCCAGCCCGGCAGGCGCCCGAGCGCGAAGAGAACGGTGAAGTAGTCCGTCGGATAGCCCATCGCCTTGTAGATCAGGCCCGAGTAGAAATCGACGTTCGGGTAGAGCTTGCGGCTGACGAAGTACTCGTCCTCGAGCGCGATCCGCTCCAGTTCGAGCGCGATCTCGAGCTTCGGGTCGATGCCGGTCTCGGCGAAGACCGAGTCCGCGACCTGCTTGATCAGCTTGGCGCGTGGGTCGTAGCTCTTGTAGACGCGGTGGCCGAAGCCCATCAGCCGCGTGCCCGCGCTGCCGTCCTTGACGCCCTCGATGAACGCTGGGACGTTCTTCACGTCGCCGATCTCGTCGAGCATCCGCAGGACCGCCTCGTTGGCGCCGCCGTGCAGCGGGCCGTAGAGGGCGGCGATGCCCGCGGAGACGGCCGAGAAGGGATCGACGTTCGAGGAGCCGACGCTGCGGACGGCGCTCGTCGAGCAGTTCTGCTCGTGGTCGGCATGCAGGATCAGCAGGATCTCGAGCGCCCGCTGCAGGACCGGGTTCGGGACGAGCCTGCCGCCGATCTCGAACGTCATGTTGACGTAGTTGCCGATGTAGTCGAGATCGTTGCGGGGCAGCACGTACGGGAGGCCGCGGCTGTGACGGAAGATGGCGGCCGCGATCGTCGGGAGCTTCGCGATCAGGCGGACACGCTGGATGTAGCGGCTGTGCGGATCCTGGATGTTCTTCGCGTCGGGATAGAAGGTCGAGAGCGCCCCGACGGCGCCGAGCAGCATCCCCATCGGGTGGGCGTCGTAGCGGAAGCCCGCCAGGAACTCCTCGATGTTCTTGTGGACGTAGGTGTGCGTGCGTACGTCCTCGGTCCAGCTCTCGAGTTCCGCCTCGTTCGGCAGCTCGCCCTCGAGCAGGAGATAGGCGGTCTCGAGGAAGCCTGCCTGCTCGGCCACCTGCTCGATCGGATAGCCGCGATAGCGCAGGATGCCGACGTCGCCGTCGATGTAGGTGATCGTGCTGCGGCACGAGGCGGTGTTCAGGAACGCGGGGTCGTACGACAGCAGGCCTGCCCCGTCAGGGCCCTTGATCTTGCCGAACTCGGTCGCGTGGATCGCACCATCGACGATGGGCAACTCGTATTCGGCGCCGGTGCGGTTGTCGACGACGGTGAGACTTTCAGCACTCACGATGGCCTCCTGTGGTCGAGGACCAGAGCTCCGGCTCTCACGGCGTGCGCCTCCTCTGGTCGCGCCCCAGCGTATCCCGGCACCGTCGTGGGCGCGACAGTAGGAACCCGCGTCTCGGGACGGCTTTCCCCGCAGACGAAGAGAGAGACGTCGGGGACGGAGACCCGCTCCGCCGACGCCTCTCAGTACTCGTGACCCTAGCGCATGCGCGCGCCGATTTCCAGTCCTCTGCCTCCAGTCCTCTACGCGATCCTGATGCTGAGTGGCCGCCCGATCACCGCATGCAACATCGCGGCGGCGTCGCCGTTCGAGATCGCGATCGACATGTTCCGGTAGCTGTCCTCGAAGAGGATCACGTCACCGGGGCGCGCGTCCGCGAACGTCCGCGCAGCGACGGCGTAGTAGCGCTCGCCGGAGAGGTCGAGCTCGATGCGCGTCCCCGGCACGACTCCGACCCGATCGAGGTCGTCTCGGGTCAGGTTGAGGGCGATGTTGCCGAAGCTGTCGACGTAGAGCATCGTGGCGTGCAGAACGCCTTCTGCGAAGGACGGCTCGGGCAGCTCGAGCCTGACCAGCGCTCCCGGGTCGATCGGTGGGCCGAGCTCGCCGATCTCCACCCCGCGGGCGAGATGGGCCGCCGCCGGTGCGAACAGATCACGGCCGTGGAAGGTGCGCGAGACCGACTCGAGCGCGTAGGCAGGATTCGCGAGCTCGTGCGCCTCGGCGATCCCGGCCCGCTCGGCTGCCGGCAGCAGCAGGCCGTTGTCCGGGCCGACGTAGAAGCGCCCCTCGCCGTCGCATAGCGCCAGCGCGCGCCGGTGGCTCCCGACGCCGGGATCGACGACGGCGAGATGCACGCCGACGGGCATGTACGGCAGCGTGTTGGCAAGCACGAGTGCGCCCTGCAACACGGCCTGCGGCGGGATCCCGTGCGTGATGTCGATGATCTCGGCCTCCGGCGCAATCCGCTTGATCACGCCGTGGCAGGTGCCGACGAAGTCGTCCTGGAGCCCGAAGTCGGTGAGGAACGTGATGAACACCGGTCGGATCGAGTCTAGAGGACGAGTGATCCGGACGGAGCCCGCACGGCCGCCGGGGAGGGCGACCGCGGCGGCCGCCAGGCCGGCGCTCGAGTGGTCCTCCGCCTCCGCGACGACGACGAGGCCCGCCTGCCGCGCGGCGCGCGAGGTCTCGGGCCCGATCGAGACGACCGGGAGCCCCGGCGCGAGGGTCGCGAGGGCCCGGGCGGACGAGGCGGACGCGAGGAGGTAGACGTCGGCGGCCGGAAGATCCGTGGGCCGGAGCTCCCGGGTGCGGTAGAGGGTGACGACATCGGCGCCGAGCGTGCTCGGCAGCAGGCCGCGCGCGCCCTCGGCGGCGGCGAACAACACCCGGCCGGCGGGTCGTGGGATCTCCGCGAGGAGCCCCTCCTGCGTTGCGACGGCCGGGACGAGGTCGGCGCCTCCGAGCGCCTCGGCCGTAGCAGGGCCGATCGCCGCGAGCCGCGGCATGGTGCCGGTTGCACGGCGCAGCAGCTCGCGCGCGCCGTTCGCGCTCGTGACGACGACCCAGTCGTAGCCCGACACGTCGATCGGGTCGTCGCCGAGTGGCTCGATCGCGATCAGCGGGCAATGGACGACGTCGTGGCCGAGCCGCAGGAGCCGAGCGACGAGATCCCGCTCCTGGCCCTCGGGACGGGTGACGACGACCCTCATCGGCTCAGCGAGAGGAGCTCCGCCGCGAGGGCCGCCGGGTCGTCGCCGGAGCGGCGCTCGATCCAGGAACCGTCCTCGGCCGCAACGAGCGCGGTCAGCGTGAGGCCGTCGTGGTGGGCGGCCACCGGCGCCAGGCAGCCGCCGCCGATCAGGGCAACGCAGCGCCGCTCGATCTCGACCCGCCTGCGGGTCTCGGCGTCGTCGACAGCGCGCGACGAGGTCCGTCCTCCCCCGCGCGCACCTGGAGGGCGAGCGCACCCTGCCCGGCCTCGGGCAGCATCACCGACGGCTCGAGCCTGAGCCCGATCTCGCCTCCGAGCCCTAAACGGTCTAGACCACAAGCGGCGAGGACGACGGCGTCGAGGCCCCGCTCGCCCCGTTTGCGCAGACGCGTGTCGATGTTGCCCCGCAGGGGCTCGACCGAGAGGGTCGGCTCGAGCGCGAGCAGCTGGGCGCGACGGCGCGCCGATGCCGTGCCGATCCGCATGCCCGGCCGAATCGGCGTCGGCGCCGCAGAGCGCGTCACGCGGGTCCTCACGCTTCGTATAGGCGCCGACGACGAGCCCCTCGAGGTCGGAGGAGGTCATGTCCTTCGCGGAATGCACCGCGACGTCGATCCGGCCCTCGAGCAACGCCTCCTCGAGCTCCTTGACGAACACGCCGCGCGACCCGATCTCGCCGAACGGGCTCGTGCGGTCGCGGTCGCCCGCCGTCGTGATCGGAATCAGCGCGATCTCGACGGTTGCTCCCTGACCCGTTGCCGGCGCAGCGCCTCGGCGGCGCGCTCGGCCTGGGTCAGCGCGAGCCTACTGCCGCGGGAGCCGACGCGAAGCAGCACAGCGGCGGGTCGTGGTGCGCGGCTCGCCGCAGAGGAGGCGGCCCCGCGGGCGGATGCGCACGAACGCCGTGGGCGCCTGCAGCGGCAGCGGCCGCCCGATGATCACCGGTCGCGTCACGACTGCTCCTCCTCCTCGAGTCCGAACAGGTGCCGCACGACGTCAGCATAGACCACGCCCTCGGCGCCGGCAGCGGCCTCCTTCATGCGGACCGTCGGCAGGTGGAGGATCTTGGCCACGATCTGGGAGGTGACGGACTCCACGAGCTTTCGCTCGCTCTCGGGCAGCCGGCCGAGGCGGCCCTCGGCCTTGGCCAGCTCACCGCTGCGAATCTCCTCCGCGCGGGCGCGAAGCGAGGCGATCGCGGGGACGACCGAAAGAGAGGCCTGCCACTCCCGGAACCGCTCCGCCTCGACGGCGACGAGCTGCTCGGCCCGAACCGCCTCGACCCGGCGGCCGGCGAGCGACGCCTCGACGACCGCCTCGAGATCGTCCACGTCGTAGACGAAGCAACCGTCGATCGTGGCGAGGGCCGGGTCGACGTCGCGGGGAACGGCGAGATCGACGAAGAGGAGCGGCCGGCCCCGCCGGCCGCGGAGCGCGGCCGAGGCCGTCTCGGGGTCGATTACGAAGCCGGGGGCGCTCGTCGAGGTGACGACGACGTCCGCCGTCGCGAGCAGCGCGGGGATCTCCTCCAGCCCGACCGAGCGAGACTCGACGCGGGCCGCGAGCTCTTCCCCGTGGGCCTCGGTCCTGTTCGCCACCGCCTCGATCACGGCGCCGCGGGAGCGCAGATTCCGTGCGGTGAGCTCGCTCATCTTGCCGGCACCGACGAGGAGAATCCGGCGGCCGGCGAGGTCGCCGAAGACCTGCTGGGCAAGGGCGGCTGCGGCGGCCGGCACCGAGGCCGGGCTCTCGCCGATCGCGGTCTCGACCCTCGCCCGCCGGCCCGCATGGAGGGCCTGCCGGAAGAGCCTGTCGAGCAGCGGTCCCGTCGACCCGCCCTCGAAGGCGTCGCGCACCTGGCCGAGAATCTCGCCCTCTCCGGGGACGAGCGAGTCGAGACCGGCAGCGACCCGGAACAGGTGCAGAGCGGCGCTGTCGTCGCCGAGGCGGTAGAGCACCGGCGCGAGCGCAGCGCCGTCGTCGCCGGCGAGGGCGAGCAGCGAGCCGCTTGCCCGCTCGTCGAGGTGATCGCTCGGGCCGCCGCTCGCGAGGTAGAGCTCCGTCCGGTTGCAGGTCGAGAGCACGACGGCCTCGCAGCCGTCGGCCAGCTCGCGCGCGAGTGCGGTCGCGCCTGCGGCGTCGACGGCGACGCGCTCGCGCAGCTCGACGGGTGCCTGGCGGTGGGAGACGCCGACGAGCGTGAGTCTCATGAGGCGAAGTGGGTCAGAGGGAGGACGATCGCGACAAGCGCGAGGCCGGCCAGGAGCAGAACGGCGAAGCGGCGACCGCGCAGGCCCTTCTCACGGCGCAGCAGCAGGCCGACGGTGTACAGCGCCCAGATCGCCAGGGTGACGGCCATCGGCACGTCGAAGTCGCCCTGGTCGAAGCTCCCCAGCCCGACGACGATGCCGGCTGAGAGCACGCCGAGCGAGATCAGCGCCGTGCGGGCCGAGAGGCGGTCGAGCGAGTCGAGCGGCGGCAATCGCAGCCGCAGCACACCGGTGTCGCGCAGCTTGAGCCGACGCTCCTGCCAGAGATAGAGGCCCGCGAGTCCGGCGGCCAGCGTCAGCCCCGCGAACCCGGCCAGCATCAGACCGACGTGGAGGGCGAGCAGCCAGCCCGCGGTGTCACTGGACGAGACTCCCGTGCCGCCGCCCGCCCAGGCGGCGACGAGAAGCGCGACGGCAAGAGGCATCACGGCGAGGCCGAGCAGCCGGTAGCGGGGCGTGCAGCCCCAGATCAGGTAGGCCCCGACAACGAGCCAGACGAAGAGGTTGAGCGCGCCCGCCCACGTGCCCCAGGGGAACCCGTCGCTGTCGAGCGCCTGTGCGATCAGGAGCGCGGTCTGCGCGAGCCACCCGATGCGGACGCCCCAGATTCCGAGGCGCGCCGAGGCACCCGTGCCGCGCAGGGAGCCGGCGTACGCCACCGCCGCCTCGCCGTAGGCGAGCAACGCCGGCCAGACGAGGAGCTCAGCCATCGGCGCGGCGACCGCGCGCGACCTCGGCGAGCTCACCGGTCTCTCGTTCGAGTCGCACGAGCTTGGTGGCGATGATCGCCACCCAGAGGAGGACGAACACGAGGACGACTCCGTACGCCAGCGCGACGTACTGCCCCTGACTCACGAGAGCACCTCGCGCAGCTCGCGGAGGTTCGCGTCGGTGCGCTTGCCGACGAGCTCGATGCGGTACATCACGTAGGCCAGCAGCGTGATCGCCGCCCAGCAGACGAGGAACGTGCCGAACATCGTGCCGGTCATCTGGGGGCCGTCCCGGTTGAAGACCGTGGGGTGGATGAAGTCGCTGGCGAGCCTGATCGCGAAGAAGCTGACCGGAATCAGCGCGACGCCGAAGAGCGCGTACACGGCGCAGATCCGCTCCCGCCGGGCGCCCTCCTCGATCGAGAAGCGGAGCATGAAGTAGGCGCAGTAGAACAGGAAGAGCACGAGGAAGAGCACGAGCTGGTTCGAGCCCCAGCTCCACCACACCCCCCAGGATGCCTTGGCCCAGATCGAGCCCGTGATCAGCGTCAGGGCGCCGAAGATCGTCCCCTGATGGATCCAGGTGTAGCTCTCGAGGTCACGGCGCTCGCCGCCGACCCAGAGGAGCCGCAGAGCCTTCCAGGCCCCGAGCCCGAAGCAGAGATACGCGGTGAGGGCGATCGGGACGTGGAAGTAGAAGATCCGCTGGGAGACGCCCTGGTCGGCATCCTCGGGTGCGACGAGCAGCGCGAGCACGACGGCGGCCCCGAGCAGGCCGGCGGTCGAGAACGCGAGGAGCGGGAGGTTATTCCGTGACGACATATTCGAAGGTGGCCCACGCCAGTATCGCGAACACGAGGTCGTACAGGGCGAGGAAGGAGAGGTACGTCGCTCCCTCGGGCGAGATGCCCGCGCCGACCCCTCCGACCACCAGCGGGATCGCAAGCGGGAGAAAGAGGAGCGGCAGGATCACCTCGCGCCCCCTGCTCGCGGCGGCCATCGCAGCGAGCAGCGACCCGACGGCGCAGATCCCGACGCTCGCGAGCACGACGCCCGCCACCGCGACGAGGTCGATGGGGGCGAAGAAGAGGGCGAAGGCAGGCAGCGCCACGAGCTCGGCAGCGCCGAGGAACGCGAGGGTGGCGAGCGTCTTGCCGAGCCAGATCGCGCTCCGGTCGCACGGTGCGAGCACGAGCCCGTCCAGAGCCCCGCCCTCCCGTTCGGGGGCCCACGCCCGGGCGAGGCCGAGGAGCGCCGTGAAGACGATCGCGATCCAGAGCAGGCCGAAAGCCGCATCGTCCCCGGCGCCCGCGGGGAGCGCGAAGTGGAAGACGGCGAGCGTCGAGAGGACGAAGAGCAGCATGGCCGGCAGGGTGTCGCGCGCACGGAGCTCGAGCTTGAGGTCCTTGCGGGCCAGGGCGACCACGTCCGCGGTGTAGAGGGCGAGAGCGCTCACGCGAGCACGAGCCTGTGGGTGGCGAGAGGGGCGACGCGGGCCGGGTCGTGCGTCGAGAGCAGGATCGTCCGCTCGCCCGTGAGCGCAGCGAGCTCGGAGTCGAGGAGCGCCGCTCCGTCGTCGTCGAGCGCCGTGTACGGCTCGTCGAGCACGAGCAGCGTCGGGTCGTGGAGGAGCGCCCGGCACAGCGCGAGGCGCTGCGTCATCCCTCGCGAGAAGGTCGAGACGCGATCGGCCCGCACCTCCCAGAGGCCGAACCGTTCGAGGAGCATCCCGCTCCGCTCGCGACGCTCCGGCACGCGGTAGAGACGGCCGTAGAGGTCGAGGTTCTCGAGCGCCGTCAGCTCGCGGTAGAGCAGCGACTCGTGCCCGACGTACCCGAGGTCGCCCCGTTCACCCTCCACGGTGAGTGTGCCTTTTGTCGGCGCAGCCAGCCCGGCGACGAGCCGTAGGAGGGTCGTCTTGCCCGAGCCGTTCGGTCCCGTGACGAGGAGGAATCCACGGCGGGGAAGGTCGAACGAGACTCCTCGCAGGGCGCGCTTGCGGCCGTACCGCTTCTCGAGGCCCTCCCCCGCGATCATCGTGCGATCCTCCTGCTCGACAGACGGCCCACGGTAGCCGCTATCCGAGCGTGTCGAGAAGGACGAAGGCGAAGAAGACGACGCTGATGACGCCGTTGACGGTGAAGAACGCGGCGTCGAGCCGGCGGAGGTCGCCGGGGTGCACGAGCGTGTGCTCGTAGACGAGGAGCCCTGCCACGGCTGCCACACCGAGCCAGTAGAAGACGTCGCTCCCGAGCCCGAGCCCGACGGCGGTCAGCAGTGCCACCGCGGCGACGTGGAAGGCACGAGCACCGGCGAACACGCCGCGCTCCCCGAACCGGGTCGCCCACGAGCGCAGGCCCGCCGCGCGATCGTGCTCCAGGTCGAAGAGCGAGTAGAAGAGATCGAAGCCGGCGACCCAGAGGCCCTGGGCGGCGAACAGGGCCCATGCCTCCCAGGGGGCGCCACCGGTGACGGCGAGCCAGGCTCCCAGGGGAGCGAGGCCCGTACAGGCGCCGAGCCAGAGGTGACAGAGCCAGGTCACGCGCTTCAGGTACGGGTAGACCACGAACATGGCGACCGGGATGGGCCAGAGCCAGCGGACGATCGGCTCGAGCTGGAACGCGGCCACGAGGTAGAGGGCGAGCGCCGCCGCGCAGAGCGCCCAGACCTGTCCCCGTGAGAGCGCGCCGGCGGGGATCTCGCGCCCGGCCGTCCGAGGGTTCCGCGCGTCGAGCTCGGCGTCGACGAGCCGGTTCAGCGCCATCGCCAGCGTGCGGGCCCCGACCATCGCCAGGGTGAGCCAGACGAGCGTGGCGGTGCCCGGATAGCCGTCGACGGCGAGGAAGGCACCGACGTAGGCAAACGGAAGCGCGAAGACGGTGTGCTCGAACTTGACGAGCGAGGCGAAGCGACGGGGGAGGGAGAGCGCCTCCGTGCTCACGTCTGGACGTGCCGCGAGCCCTGGTCGCCGGCGGCCAGCTCGAGCCCGTGGGCGAGGGCGGGTTGCAGGACCGCGAAGCCGTCACGACACCCTCCCGGCGAGCCCGGGAGGTTGACGACCAGCGTCGCGCCCCGAAGCCCGGCGAGGCCGCGGGAGAGCAGTGCGTGCGGCGTCTTCGTCCGGGCATCGGCCCGGATTGCCTCGGCGAGCCCCGGCGCTTCGCGCTCGAGGACACGGCGCGTCGCCTCGGGCGTGACGTCGCGCGGCGTGAATCCGGTCCCACCCGTGGTCAGCACGAGCGAGCTCCGGTCCGCCAGATCGACGATGGCGTCCGCGATCTCGTCGGCCTCGTCCGGGACGACGCGCCGCTCGACGGCGAATCCCTCGCCCACGAGCAGCTCGGCGAGCGTGTCCCCGCTTCGGTCCTCGCGGGTGCCGTGATGAACCCCGTCGGACACGGTGAGCACGGCCGCGTTCACGGTGCAGACCTCGTGCCGCCGCCCGTGAGGTCAGAGCGTTTCACCCGCTTCGGCATTGGCTCCTTCGTCTTCTCGACGAGCGCGACGTCGGAGATCGTCATCGTCTTGTCGATCGCCTTGGCCATGTCGTAGACCGTCAGCGCCGCGACGGTCGCCGCCGTCAACGCCTCCATCTCGACACCGGTCTGCGCCGTCGTCTCGGCGATCGCCTCGATCTCGACCCCGGTCGCAACGACCGCCAGGGTGACGTCGATCGCGGTGAGCGGGAGCGGGTGGCAGAGCGGGATCAGCTCGCTCGTTCGCTTGGCGGCCATGATTCCCGCGAGCTGGGCGGTCGTCAGCGCATCCCCCTTGGGAAGGGAGCCGAGGCGGGCGACGGTGTCGGGCGCCATCAGCACCGTGGCCCGTGCCACCGCGCGGCGTCGAGAGAGCGGCTTGGCACCGACGTCGACCATCCTGACCGCGCCGTCAGGACCGACGTGCGAGAGGTCCGTCATCGTGCGCGGGCTCCTGGATGCACCCGGGCCGGGGACGGCACGCTCTGAGCGGTGCGCGGAGTCACCGACCCATCGTACTGCGCTGCTCGAGCGGTCAGGCCGGTCGCTCCCCGAGGGTCACCTGGACGACCCGGCGGTCGGTTCCCTCTCGCAGCACCGTGAACGGGACACGCTGACCTGCCGTCAGCCGCGTGACCGCTCGTGAGACATCCTGGGCGCTCCTGACGGGGCGGCCGCCGATCCTCACGATCACGTCGCCGCCGAGGGAGATCTGGAGGCCGTTGTAGTCGATCGTCCGTGTACCGCCGCGGAGGCCTGCCCGGGCGGCGGGTGTGCCGGGCTCCACCTTCGCGATCAGGGCCCCGCTCTGCGTCGAGAAGCCGAGCTTCCGGGCGAGACCGGGCGTGACGTCCTGCGTCGTGACGCCGACGTAGGCGTATGCGACCTTCCCCGTGCGCACGATCTGCTCGAGCGCCCGCCGTACCGTGTCGATCGGGATCGCAAATCCGACGCCTTCCGCCGTCCCACTCGTCGAGCGGATCTGGGCATTGATCCCGATCACGCGGCCGCGAGCGTCGAAGAGCGGGCCGCCGGAGTTCCCGCGGTTGATCGGCGCGTCGGTCTGGATCGCATCGGAGACGCTGTACCCGGAGGTGAGCGAGTCGATCGTGCGATCGATCGCGGAGACGACCCCGACCGACAGCGAGCTCTGCTCGTTGAAGGGGCTGCCGATCGCCGCCACCGGCGTTCCGACGACCACGGTCGAGGAGTTCCCGAGCGGCACCGGCGCCAGCGCGTGGGCGCGAGGATCGACCCGGACGACGGCCACGTCACTGAACAGGTCCCAGCCGACGATCTTGGCCGGGACGCGGTCGCGATCCCGGAACTCGACGAAGAGCCTGTCCGCTCCCCGGACCGTCACGCCCCCGGCCTGGGCCACGTTCGTGACCACGTGCGCGTTCGTCAGGATCGTCCCCTTCCCGTCGACGACGAACCCGGAGCCCTGGGACTGGCCCTCGGCGCCGAAGTCGGCGTAGAGCGTGACGACACCGGGAGCCCGGCGGGCGTAGATGGCGGCCGGATCGAAGCCGTTGCCGAGCGCGGGCACGGCAACAGCCGGGGCTTCGGCACCGGTGCTTGCGCCCTCGACGACGACGGTGGTCGTGTCGCCGTCCGTCAGCCCGGTCAGGGCGCCGAGCGCAAGCGCGCCCGCGGCACCGAGAATCGCGGCGATGACGGCGATGGCGAAGACCTGGGGACGCACGTGACCACTGTAGCCGCGCGCATCCGACTCTCCGGCCGACCCAGCCGCGACCGTTTCCACGTGGAAACGGTCGCGCGGCTCAGCCGCCTGGCGAGGACGGGCGGACGCAGCTGCGCCTTCTCGGCCGGCAGATCGAGGCTGAACGTCGTCGCCCCCGGCCTGCTCTCGACCCTGACGGCGCCGCCCATGCGGCCTGCCAGCTCGCGAGCGATCGCGAGCCCGAGCCCGCTGCCGGATGCCTGACCCCCTTCGACGCGGTAGAACCGCTGGAAGACGCGGTCGAGATGCTCGGGCGGAATCCCGGGGCCGTCGTCCTCGACGGACAGGATGGCCCGACCGCCGCGCTCCTCGACCCGAAGCCGGACCGTCGTTCCCGCAGGGGTGTGGACGAGCGCGTTCCCCGTCAGCGCCCGGGCGATCTGCTGGACGCGCTCCTCGTCGGCGAGCGCCCAGACATCGGCGGGAGCATCCACCACCAGGGTGTGGCCCGACGCGTCGGCGAGTGCGCCGAAATCCTCGGCGACGACCGTGATCACCTCCGCCAGGCCGACCTCCTCGTGCTCGATCCGGATCCGTCCCACGTCCATCCGGGAGAGGTCGAGCAGATCGGTGGCGAGCTTGGTCAGGCGCTCGACCTGACTCCGCGTCGTCGCGAGGAACTCCCGCCGCGTGGTCTCGTCGAGATCCTCGTCGGCGAGCAGCTCCAGGAAGCCCGCGAGGGAGAACAGCGGCGTCCGGAGCTCGTGGGAGGCGTTGGCGACGAACTCCTTCCGGGCCCGATCGAGCTGGGCGAGCTGGAGGCGCATCCGGTCGAACGAGGCAGCCAGCTGGCCGACCTCGTCCGCTCCAGTGTCGACGACGGGCTCGTCGAAGGCGCCCTCCGCGATCCGGTCGGCGGCCCGCTGCAGGCGGCCGAGCCGGCGGGCGTGGAGCGCAGCCACGGCAAACCCGAGCACGACGGCGATCACCAGGGCGACGACCGTCGCATAGAGCAGCCGCCGCTTGACGAGCGCCACCGTCGCAAGCTGGTCGGAGAGCGAGCTCGACAGGAGCATCACGTTGCCGCCGGTGAGCAGCGGAACGGCGACTTCGGCGTACTCGCGCCCTTCGTGCCGCACGCGGCCGCGGGCGGTGCTCACGTTGCTCGCCGCCCGGAGCGCCGTCGCGTCGAGAGCGATCTCCGAGCCTCCGACGGCGGACGAGTCGGCCAGGGACAGCAGCGTGCGCTTTCCGGGCTCGCCGCCGACGCCGAAGACCACGACCCGTGCGTTCGAGACGAAGCTCGCGCCGTCGACGAAGTCGTCGAGCTGCAGGCTGTTCTGTGCCGCGAAGGTCGCGTAGTTGACCGCCAGCGCGTCGGCGTCGCTCTGCAGCTGGTCGAGCTTCGCCGTGACGAGTCGCTGCTCGAGCGACGGCACGACGATCGCATAGGCCGCGAGCAGGGCACCGCCGACGATCGCGAGCAACGCCAGCGAGAGCTTGACGCGGATGCCGCCCGGGATGCTCATCCGTCGCGGAAGCGGTATCCGGCCCCACGCACGGTCAGGATCAGCTCCGGCTCGCGCGGCTCCTGCTCGATCTTCTCGCGCAGATGCCGCACGTGGACGTCGATCGTGCGCGGCTCGCGGTAGTCGGCGCCGCCGCGGAGCCGCTCGAGCAGCTGCCGTCGCGAGTAGACGACGCCCGGGCTGGCCGCGAGCAGCGCCAGGAGCTCGAACTCCACGAAGGTCAGCTGCACCAGCTGTCCGCGCACCTCCACGGTGCGCCGCGGCAGGTCGATCCGGACGTCGCCGCGATCGATCGTCTCGTCCCGCTTGCCGCCGAGGTGGGGCGTCGCGGCACGCCGCAGGACTGCGCGTACACGACTCCGGAACTCGCGGATCAGGAACGGCTTCGTGATGTAGTCGTCCGCGCCGAGCTCGAGCCCGAGAACCTTGTCGAGCTCGTCGTCGCGCGCCGTGAGCATGATGATCGGGACCGTGCTCACCGCCCGTAGCCGCTTGCAGACCTCGAGCCCGTCGACCTTCGGCAGCATGATGTCGAGCACGACGAGGTCGACCTCCTGCTCCGCGAAGCGCTGGAGCGCCTCCTCGCCGTCGCGCGCCTGCACGACGCGATAGCCGTCGCGCTCGAGGGGGTACGTGAGGAGCTTCTGAATCGCGTCCTCGTCGTCGACGAGCAGGATGGTTGGGGATTCCGGCATCGTCGCAGTCGCTCGAAACAGGGGCGCGTTGGCGTCAGCTCGTACTATAGCCCCCGTCGTGCCGGCCTCAGACTCACCGGGTGTGGTGTCCCGCAACGTGAGACCCGAGATGATGGTCGGGGGACACCACACTCCCGTGCTGATTGCAGTGCGGCGTCTCACAACGATGCTGTCTCGGGTCTAACGTCGTGAGACGCCGCGCCAGACGCACCGCCCTCGAGCAGCCGATCAACGGTCGGCTCGTCCGCAGAGCCGGGCTGCTCCTGATCGCGCCGCTGCTGCTGCTGACGCTCACGATCGGTCGGCCGGGCCCATTCCCCGCGTCGGCACTGCCGCCGTCGTTCGACGGACCGTCTGCGGCGGCCCTCGCGACAGAGCTCGCACGCGACTACCCCGACCGGGAGCCCGGGTCGGCCGGCGCCACCGGGGCTGCAGCCTGGGTGGAGGAGAAGCTCGGCCTCTACGGTCTCCGTGCGGCCGAGGACGCCTGGGACGAGACGATCCCCGGGCTCGGCCGGGTCCGGCTCCGCAATCTCGTCACCGTCGTCCCCGGCGCGACCACCGATGCCATCCTCGTGCTCTCGCACCGGGACAACAGCGGCACCGGGCCCGGCGCGAGCGACAACGCCTCGGGTACCGCCGCCCTGATCGAACTGGTGCGCGGGTACGGCCGCCTCGGGACCGTCGCCGGACGGCCGAGGCCCCAGCACACCCTGGTCTTCCTCTCGTCGGACGGGGGTGCCTTCGGAGGCTACGGGGCCGAGCGGTTCGCTGCGACGTCGCCGCTGCGCGACAGGGTGAAAGCGGCCGTCTCGCTCGATGGGCTGGCGGGCACGGCGCGGCCACGGCTCGAGATCGCGGGGTTCACGCCGCGCTCCCCCGCCCCGGCCCTGATCAGGACGGCGGATGTCCAGGTTGCCGCCCAGCTCGGGCGGCCACCGGCCCATCCCGGCTGGCTCGTCCAGCTCGTCGATCTCGGTGTGCCCTTCGGCTACGGCGAGCAGGCGCCGTTCCTCGGTCGGGAGATCTCCGCGATCCGGCTCACGACGGCCGGCGACAACTCCGCGGACGCCGGCGCGGACACGCCCGCGCTGCTGGATCAGGCGCGCTTCGTGCGGCTCGGACGCGCGAGTGAGTCGATTCTCGCCTCGCTCGACGGGG
This sequence comes from uncultured Thermoleophilia bacterium, assembly GCA_963792455.1. Lineage (GTDB taxonomy): Bacteria > Actinomycetota > Thermoleophilia > Gaiellales > Gaiellaceae > Gaiella. Next base: position 256,056 of record CAWBWA010000008.1, on the reverse strand, counting down.
GAATCGAGCTCGCCGGAGGAACCGAGGCGCACGTCTACCTGGGCAACCGGTTCATTCGCGGCTGGGCGCTCAAGCTCGTTCTCATCGTCGCGCTCGTGCCCTTCCTCGCCGGTGCGATCGACCTCTTCGCCCGCACGCGGCGGCGGCGCCTACCGCTGCCGGGGGCCTGGCGCGCCCTGCGCACGCGGTTCGGGATCTGGCTCTGGATCGGCTTTCTGATCGGGCTCGGAGCGGTCGCCGGGGTGTTTCCCCGCGGGTCGGCGATCCCGCCGCCACCCGACAGCCCGGCAGTCACCGACTGGCCGGTCGTCGGTCTCGCGGTGATCGGGCTGCTGGCTGCCCTCGGCTGGTGGCGCGCCCGGCGTGGCCTCGTGCCGGCGGCGCCGGCGAGTGACGACGAGCTGCTCGCAGGGTACGCGGTCGCGCTCCTCGCGCTCGGTGCGGTCGGCATCGCGACGGCGCTGATCAGCCCCTACGGCCTGGTTTTCGTCGTTCCGTCGCTCTACGCATGGCTCTGGCTGCCGCAGGTCGAGCGGCGGACCGGCTGGGCGCGCGACCTGCTCTACGGTGCCGGGCTCGCCGGCCCGCTGCTCGCTGCCGTAGCGATCGGCACCCAGCTCGGGCTCGGACTCGACACGCCGCTCTACCTGGTGTCTCTGATGACCCTCGGGTTCATCCCGTGGACGACGGTTCTCGTCCTCCTCGCCTGGGCCGCGATCGCAGCCCAACTCGGCGCGCTCGCGTCCGGACGCTACGGGCCGGTCGAGCGGCGTGCCCGCCCACCGCACCGGCGGTCGTAGGCGCTCGGGTGCCCGTGGGCGCTGCCGATCGGAGCACCGAGCCCCTACAGGGCCAGGAAGTCGGCTCGCGTGCCCGGCGGAAGCGGCTCCGACCCCCGTGGGATGTGCACGATCGCATCGGCCGCCGTCGTGTGGACGATCATGTGCGACTCCTGGCCCACGATCGGGTCGAGCAGAGCCCCGCCGTCGCCCCACGTGACCCGCGCGCGGACGTAGTCGTCCCGCTCGGGCCGGGGCCTGATCTCGCCGGTCAGGGTGCCGGGGCGAAACGGCGGCGCCGGGTCGGGATGGCCCTGCAGCGCGAGCAGGGCCGGGCGCACGAACAGCAGGGCGCCCACGAGCGAGGAGACGGGGTTCCCGGGCAGCCCGAAAACGAGAGTCCTGCCGCGTACGCCGAAGGCGAGCGGCTTGCCCGGCCTCATCGCGACGCCCCAGAAGACCTCCTCGACGCCGAGCCGCGCCTCGACGCGGCGGACGAGGTCGTGAGGGCCGACCGACACCCCCCCGGAGGTGACGACGACGTCCGCCTCGAGCGCGCGCTCGAGCGCCACGGCGAGAGCGTCCTCGCTGTCCTCCGTCGCTCCGAGCCGCTCCACGACGGCACCCGACTGGGCCAGGGCTGCGGCGAGCATGATGCCGTTCGACTCGTAGATCTGACCCGGCTCGAGCGCCGCGCCGGGGGGACGGAGCTCGGTGCCCGTGACGACGACGACGACGCGGGGAGCCCTCCGGGACGTGATGCACTCGATCCCGCACGCTGCGAGTGCCGCGAGTCGCGCCGGCGTCAGCGACTCCCCGCTCGCGACGATCGTGTCTCCGGCCACGCACATCGCCACCGCGGCGACGGATGTTGTCTCCCGAGACGACGGCCTCGACGATCTCGATCTCCCCGGCGCGCTCGACGATCCGCTCGATGGGAACGACCGTGTCGGCCCCCGTCGGCACGACGCCGCCCGTCGAGATCTGGATCGCCTCGCCGGCGGCCAGAGCGCGGGTCTCCGGGCGTCCTGCGGCGACGGCGCCCACGACCCGCAGCGTGCCCGGTACGTCAGCCGCCCGGACGGCGTACCCGTCCATGGACGAGCTCGGGAACGGCGGCAGGTCGACGGTTGAAGCGACGGCTGCTGCCAGGATCCTGCCGGCGGCCTCCTCGAGCGGCACCGGCTCGAGCGGCAGGACCTCGACGCGGCCCAGGACCGCGGCCAGAGCGTCGGCGACAGGGAGCAGCGGGCTCACATGTGCACGCTACACCAGCGGCACGGGGTACCCTCGCGGCGTGATCTCGGTCGTCATCCCGGTCCACGACGAGGAGCGAAGCGTCGCGCTCCTCTACGACGAGCTGGCCGCGGCCTTCGCCGGCGACGGGAGGGCATGGGAGGCGGTCTTCGTCGACGACGGCTCGACCGACGGCACGTTCGGCGCCCTGACCCGGCTGCACGACGCTCACGACAACGTCCGGGTCGTCCGGCTCCGCCGGAACTTCGGCAAGGCGGCCGCCCTCGACGCGGGCTTCGGCGAAGCCGCAGGCGACGTGGTCGTAACAATTGACGGCGACCTGCAGGACGACCCGGCCGAGATCCCGAGGCTCCTCGCCAAGCTCGACGAGGGGTACGACCTCGTCTCCGGCTGGAAGACGAAGCGGCGCGACCCGCTCACGCGGCGGATTCCGTCGAAGATCTTCAACACCGTCGCGGGCAGGGTCTCCGGAGTCCGGCTCCACGACATGAACTGCGGGCTCAAGGCCTACCGGGCCGAGGTCGTGGAAGGGATGCAGCTCTACGGCGAGCTCCACCGCTACATCCCCGTGCTCGCCCACTACCGCGGTTATCGGGTCACCGAGGTGCCTGTCAATCATCGCCCCCGGGAGCACGGTCGCTCGAACTACGGCGTCGAGCGGTACGTGCGCGGCTTCCTCGATCTGCTCACCGTGACGTTCATGGGACGGTACCGCCACCGGCCGCTCCACCTCTTCGGCGGCTTCGGGCTCCTCCTCAGCCTGCTCGGAAGCCTGATTCTCTGCTATCTGACCGTCGTCAAGCTGGCCGGCAACGCGATCGGGCAGCGGCCTCTGCTCCTGCTCGGCGTCCTCCTCGTGGTCGTCGGCATCCAACTGCTCTCGCTCGGGCTCCTCTCCGAGCTGATCACGAGCCAGCACGAGGAGCGAACCGGTGGCGCAGACCGGGCCGCTCGCCTCGTGGACGAAGTGCTGCGCTAGTGCGCGTCCTCTACTTCGGAACCTACGACCGTGCCTACCCGCGAAACGCACAGGTCATCTCCGCGCTTCGCGGCGCCGGGGTCGACGTCTTCGAGCAACACCGATCCGTCTGGGAGCGCCGCCACAACTGGTCGGTCGGCCTGCGGCAGCTGCTGCGCCTGGCCGAGGCCGAGCACAGCCTCGGGCGATCGCGCGACGACGAGCGCAGCGCCGAGGCCCTCATCGTCGGCTACCCCGGGCATTTCGACATGACGGCAGCCCGACGGGTCGCCCGGGGCCGGCCCGTCGTCTTCAACCCACTCGTGTCGCTCTACGACACGCTCGTCGACGATCGGGGGCGCTTCCGGGCCGGAACGGCCGCCGCCGGTGTGGTGCGTCACATCGACCGGCGGGCCTTTCGCAAGGCGGATGTCGTCGTCGCCGATACCGACGCGCACGCACGGTACTTTCGCGAGGTGTTCGACCTCGCGCCCGACCGCGTGGAGGTGTGCTTCGTCGGCGCCGAGGATCGGCTCTTCCGGCCCGGCCCGCGGGCGGACGGACCGTTCCACGCTCTCTTCGTGGGCAAGCTGATTCCCTTGCACGGGCTCGAGACCATTCTCGCGGCGGCCAGGCTCGCGGCCGAGATCCCGTTTCGCGTCGTGGGTAGCGGCCAGCTCGAGCCGCTCCTCGCCGATCGGCCCGCGAACGTCGAGTGGCTGCCGTGGGTCGAGTACGACGACCTCCCGGGCGAGATCCGGTCGGCCGGCTGCGCGCTGGGCGTGTTCGGGACGAGCGCCAAGGCGGGACGGGTGATCCCGAACAAGGCGTTTCAGGCGCTCGCCTGTGCGACGCCACTCGTGACGGCCGCCACGCCCGGTGCCCAGGAGCTGCTGACGGACGGCCTGAACGCACTGCTCGTGCCCGCCGGCGACCCGGTCGCCCTCGCCGCCGCGGTGCGGCGCCTCGCCGCCGACGCCGCGCTCGCGGGTCGGATCGGGGCCGCCGGCCGGAAGGCGTACGAGGCGGGTGCGAGCGAGGTGGTGCTCGGAGCCCGCTGGCGGAACGTGCTCGAACGGGCGATCGCAGCAGCGTGACCCGGCCTCGCACGCTGCTCTCGATCGCGGTGTGCGCCTTCGCGGCCGGAATGTCGGCGCTCGCCGTCCTCCAGCAGCGGGCTTTCGAGACCGGGCGGTTCGACGTCGGCAACTTGACCCAGGCGGTCTGGTCGACAGCCCACGGGCGCTTCCTCGAGATGACGGATCTCCAGGGCCACCAGATCTCACGGCTCGGGGCCCACTTCGACCCGCTGGTCGCTCTCCTCGCACCTCTGTGGTGGCTGTGGCCGAGCCCCGACATGCTGCTCGTCGTGCAGGCGGTGGCCGTTGCCCTCGGTGCCGTACCCGTCTTCCTGCTCGCCCGCAAGCACCTCGGCACCGAGACCGCGGGCCTCGGGCTTGCGCTCGTCTACCTCCTCTATCCGCCCACACAGTGGCTGGTGGTCGACGACTTCCACCCCGTCGCACTCGCGGCACCGCTCCTGCTCGGCGCGATCTGGTTCCTCGACGAGGACCGCCTGCTGCCCTTCGCCCTCTGCGCCGGTGCGGCGTGCCTGACGAAGGAGCAGGTCGGCCTCACCGTGGCCATGCTCGGCGTCTGGCATGCCTTCGCCCATGGCCGCCGATACACGGGCGCGGCGATCGCAGCGGTGGGCGCTGTGGTGGCGGTCGTGGCCGCGACCGTCATCGTCCCGCACTACGCCCCGGGCGGAGGATCGCCGTTCGCGGGCCGCTATGCGGCCGTCGGCGGATCGCCCACGGGAATGGCCCAGACCTTTGTTAGTCACCCTTTGCGCGTGCTCGAGGCGGCGACACAGCACCGTGATCTCTCCTACCTCGTCGATCTCCTCGTGCCCCTCGGAGGGCTGCCGCTCCTCTCGCCGCTCGTGGCTGCGAGCGCCCTGCCCGACCTGGCCCTCAATCTCCTCTCCGCCACGCGGACGCAGACGTCGATCCACTTTCACTACACGGCCACCGTGATCCCGGGGCTCGTTGCGGCAACGGTCTTCGGCGTCGCTCGGCTGCAGCGGCGATGGCCCCGAGCGGCTCCCACGATCGTCCGGGTGCTCGTCCTGCTCACGCTTGCGGCCGGTGTCGTGCAGGGCCCGCTCCCCGCCTGGCGGCAGATCCCGTTCGGGTCCGACCTCGCCACCCGTGATCACGTCGTCACCGCCCACGACCGTGCCGCGGCCCGCGTCCTGCGGGTCGTGCCGCCCGGCGTTGCCGTCAGCGCCACCAACACGCTCGGAGCGCACCTCTCCGAGCGGCGCCGCGTCTTCAGCTTTCCCGTCCTCCGCGAGGCACGCTGGGTCGCCGTCGACCTGACAGCGGCCGAGCTACCGAGACGATGCGCTCGGCAGGCGGTTCGGCCCGGCGTACGCGAGCCTGCGGCGGGATGCACGCTGGCGCGTCGTCCGCGCCGAGGACGGCATCGTCGTGCTCCGTCGCGCTTGACTGTGTAGGCCGCTGAGTGCTGCGCCGAGGCCGCGTGTGCACGAGGGCGGCGGGCGCTCACGAGGCCTCGGCGTAGAGCGGGATCGTCTGGGGCAACAGGTAGGCGCAGAGGACGAGGCAGGCGACGGTCGCGACGGTATCCTCGTCTGCTGCGACGAGCGGCACCGTCCACGCCAGATACCAGACCGCCAGGTAGGGCGTCGTCGCGAGGACGAGACACGCCGCAAGACCGAGCCGGGCGCGGCCGCGGCCGGCTTCGCGAAGGAGCCAGGCGAAGCCGGCGACGAGCACCGCCGCCGCGAGCGCAAGCGTGAGATCGTCAGGCACGCCCATTTGCTCCAGGCGATGGGGGATCGCGTAGCTCGTCTCGAGTGCGGCGTTGCCGGCGAGCGGCACGATCGCGAGGGGCCACGCTCCGCCGTAGAGCGCCGTCGCGACGACGACGACCCCCGCCGCCGCGAGCGCGAGCCCTTTCCGGCCTCCGCTTCGGCCGGTGGCCCGAGCCTCGGCGGCATGCAGCGCGAGAAACAGAAGCGGCACCCACTTGACGCCGATCGCGAGGACCCAGACGATGCCGGAGCCCTGGAGACGGCGGGAGGCCGACAGGGCAAGCGCCGCAAGGATCAGAGCGCCGACCCACGCATCGTTGTGCCCACCCCCGGCGAGATGCACCGCCAGAAGCGGGTTCCAGCCGACGAGTGCGATCGCGAATGCCCGCCGACGGGCGACGCGGCCCGCGAGCAACGCGGCCGCGAGGGCCGCGAGTCCGGCGAGCGCCTTGTACGTCCAGGCCGCGACTGCATCCGAGTCGCCCGCCACGACCGCGAGCGGCTCCGAGGCGATCGTGAACACCGGGCCGTAGACGCTCGTCGTGTCCAGCCAGTCGCTCCCCATGTACGGGAGCGCCGGGTTGTCGGGGAACTCCTCGGGCGCGTCGGTGTACGGGTTCCCATCGCCCCGCGCGCCGATCCACCCGTACGACCAGTACGTCCAGGCATCGGTGGAGAGCAGCAGCGGCGCGCCCAGCGGCACGAGCTGGATCGCGGCGGCGAGTGCGATCACGGCCCGCGCCGAGGGCGTCGTCCTCCGGATCAGGAGCAGCGCCGCGAGATAGGCGACAAAGGCAGCGATCAGGAGGATCAGGAAGAGCGGGGCGGCGCCCGAGACATTCCCGCCGTTCCTCGGCACGAGCGGCGAATCGGGGCCCCAGGCAAGGGCGCAGGCGGCGGCGACGAGGGCGAGAACAGCAGCGCCCGCGGCTACCGCAACGGCCTGCCTCACGGCTGGGTCGGTGTCTTCGTTGCCGCGGTGCCCGACGGCGCCGTCTTCGTCGGCGTCGTGTCGGTGGTGGTCGTCTCGGTCGTCGTCGTCTCGGTCGTCGGGGCGACGTAGTACGGGTCGTAGGCGAGCGCCAGCGGGCCACGGCGGAACGGCTGGTACTGCGGCGGCACCCTCGGCTCGGCGAACTCCCTCACCGGCCGGAGACCGATCGTGCGCTCCATCAACAGCCGCCAGATCTCCGCCGGGAAACTCCCTCCCGAGACGGAGATGCCGTGGACGTTCTCCATCGGGATCTCGCCGCCCGGGTAGCCCATCCAGACGGCGGTCGCGAGCTCGGGCGTGTAGCCGACGAACCAGGCATCCGCGTGCTTGTCGGTGGTGCCGGTCTTGCCCGCAGCGGGTCGCCCGAATGCCGCCCGGGTTCCGGTCCCGTAGCTGACGTTGTCCTCGAGGATCTCCGTCACCTTCCCGGCGACGCCGTCCGGAATCACGCGGGTGCGCTTCGGCGAGCCCCAGCCCGCCTTCGTGTCCTCTTTCCCGTTCGGCAGCACGACCCTGCGGATCGCGGTCGGCTCGGAGTAGACCCCTCCTGCGGCAAGGGTCGCGTAGGCCGACGCCATGTCGAGCGGCGAGACGGCGATCGAGCCGAGGCCCATTGCGGGCACATACTGGCCTCCGACCTCGAGCGGCGAGCGCACGCCGAGCTTCCGCGCCATCTCGCCGACCCGGTCTGGTCCGACGTCGAGCGTCAGCTGTGCATAGACGGCGTTGTCCGAGCGAAGCGTGGCCCGCGAGACGGACGTCCAGCCGTTGTAGGTCGAGTCGTACGTCTTCACGCACCACCAGGATCCGTCGTCGCAGCTACCGGTTTCGGCCGGCCGGTACGTGAAGGGCGCCGAGACGTAGTAGCTCGTGTCCGGGTCGATCCCCTTCTCGATCGCCGCGGCCAGCACGAATGTCTTGAACGTCGAGCCCGGCTGCCTCCGGGCCTGTGAGAGCAGGTTGAACTGGTTGTTGCTCCGGCCGGGGATCACGGCCGCCATCGCGCGGATCGCACCGTTCGAGGGGTCGATCGAGATCACGGCGGCAGCGGGATCCTCGGGCGCGTCCAGCGTCTCCCTGATCGCGTCCTGTGCAGCGCGCTGCCAGCGCGGCAGGATCGTCGTGTAGACACTGAGGCCGCCGGAGCGCACCGTCTCGGCGCCGTACTTCCGGACGAGCTGGTCGCGGACATACCCGAAGAAGTAGGGCTCGCGGATCTCCTTGTAGAGCCGTCCGGGCTTCAGCTGCAGGTCTCTGGAGCGACTGGCCCAGGCGTATTGCTCGGCGGTGATCGCGCCCTGGTCCCGCATGGCACGGAGAACCGCATCGCGGCGGGCGAGGGCCTTGGAGGTCTCCACGAACGGGTCGTACGCCGACGGCGCCTGGGTCAGCCCGGCGAGCAGTGCCGCCTCGCGGAGGTTGAGTGCACTGGCGGGCTTCGAGAAGTACGTCTGCGCGGCTGCTTCGATTCCGTACGCAAGGTTCCCGTAGTAGACCTGGTTGAGGTACGACTCGAGGATGCGCTGCTTCGACCAGGCGTCGTTGAGCTTGAGCGCGAGACATGCCTCCTTGAGCTTCCGCTGCAGCGTGCGCTCGTTCGAGATGTAGAGGTTCCGGACGAGCTGCTGTGTGATCGTCGAGCCGCCCTGGACGAGCCTGCGCGCCTTCACGTCCGCCATCACTGCGCGGGCGATGCCCTGCGGGTCGACGCCGCCGTGCGAGTAGAACCGCCGATCCTCGATCGCGACCGTCGCCTTCGGCATCCACGGGCTGACGCGCTCGAGGGGCACGACCTGGCGGTTGCGCTCTGCTGGAATCGCACCCAGCAGCGAGCCGTCGGCGGCGTAGATGAACGTGTTCTGCCCGATCCGCACCTCCCGTAGGGCAGAGAGATCGCACGACGACCCGAAGGCGTAGACGCCGCCGCCGCCCGCAACCGCTGCAACCGTCAGCAGGCCGACGGCGACGAGCAGGAGCACGAGGAGCGGCCGCCGGCGCTTGCGCGGCCTGCGGCGGCGAAGGGGCAGGTCGAGATCGGGCCCACGCTGTGGTCGGCGGCGGGGCGCGCTCATGCTGCGATGGTAGCCATCGGGGTCAGGTCTTCCATGTTCCGGCAGAGCGCAGCGATGTCCTCCATGCTGCGGTCGAGACGGAACATGGAAGACCTGACCCCATCGGATGACACGCGCAGCGTCGCGGTCGCGCTCCGGCTGTTCCTCTGGAGCCGCGCTGCGATCTGGCTGCTCGCGCTCGTGGCCGTCGTGGGCTTCGACGGCGCGCTCAACGCCCGGCGCGGTGAGTGGGACAGTGCGCGGCTGCACGACCTCGGGGTCGTGATCGACGTCTGGGCCCGCTGGGACAGCGACTGGTTTCTCAGGATCGCCACTGACGGTTACTCCTGGCCGTCCAGCACGCCGGCCTTCTTTCCGCTCTACCCGTTCCTCGTCGCGGGGCTCGGCTGGATCCTCGCCGGCCACCACGTCCTCGCCGGCGTCGTCATCTCGCTCGCCGCCGGGGCGGCCGCGTTCGCTCTGCTCTACCGGCTGACCGTGATCCGGCTCGGTGAGGATGCGGCCCGTCGCACCGTGCTGTTCCTCGCCGTGGCGCCGACGTCGCTGTTCTTCGGGGCGGTCTACAGCGAGTCACTGTTCCTCCTGCTCGCGGTGGCGGCCTTTCTCGCTGCCGAGCGGGGCCGGTTCGGGCACGCCGGCGTGGCCGCCGGGCTGGCGCTGCTTACTCGCTCGGCGGGCGTGGCGCTCCTGCCCGCGCTCGTCGTACTCGCCTGGAGAGCTCCCGACCGCCGCCGGGCGCTGGCCGGCGTGGCCGTCGCTCCCCTCCTCTTCGCGCTCTACCCCTTGCTGCTCGCCGCCTGGCTCGGCCAGCCGCTCGCGTTCCTCGAGGCCCAGAGGGTCGTGTGGGAGCGGCGGCTCTCCCCGGCGGGACCGCTCGGCGGTCTCGTCGCCGCCGCCCAGGAACGGGACGTGCTGGACCTCGGGGTCGCCGTTGCCCTGATCGTGCTCGGGATCGTCGCCTGGCGTCGCATCGGGCCCGCCTACGGGCTGTACACGCTCGCGAGCGTCGCGCTTCCGTTGACGTTCGTCTCGGACAAGGTGCCGCTCTGGTCGATGCAGCGCTTCGCCGTTGTCGTCTTCCCGGCGTTCATGGCACTCGCCACGATCGCGCGCAGCCGGCGGGCTGTCCTCGTGACGGCGACGATTCTCGGAGCGTGGCTCTGCGTGTATGTGCTCAGATGGGCCCTGTGGTACTGGGTTGCCTGATCGGACCGGCGTGCTGAACGGCAGCGTGAGCGAGCCGACGGCGCGCCCACCTCGGCGACAGCCGGGGCGCCTCGTGGCCTGGAGCGTCATGGTCGGCCTCCTGGCGGCGGTCTCGTACGCCGGCCGCCTCGCCGACGGTGACCTGCCCGACGACCTGCTCTACCTGTGGTCGACGTTCGTCGGTGCGATCGCCCAGTACGGGATCATGTTGATCCTGATCCTCGCGATCGCGCGAGGGCTCGACCGCCGCTTGCTCGCGCTCGAGGCCCCGGCCCGCCGTGGGCGGGCCGTGGGGCTCGCGCTGGTGGCGCTCGTCGTGATCGTCGCCGCCGCCGCGGCCCTGAGCCCCTTTCTCGATGCGGGGGACGAGCAGGGCCTCGTGCCCGACGGGTGGGACTCGAGCAGGGCGGCGCCGTTCCTCGCGAACGCCGCGGTCGTCGTCATCGCGGCGCCCTTCGTCGAGGAGCTCCTCTATCGCGGCCTCGGCTACGGCCTGCTGACCCAGTTCATCGGCCCGTGGCCCGCAATCCTGATCACCGGGGTGACGTTCGGCCTCGCCCACGGGCTCGTGCTGGGGCTGCCGGTCCTCTCGATCTTCGGCATCACGCTCGGCTGGCTGCGCTGGCAGACCGGTAGCGTGATCCCCGGCATGATCGTGCACGCAATCTTCAACGCGGCGGCGCTCGCGGCGGCGGTGGCGATGTGAGCGACCGCTTCGAAGAGATCCGACGCGAGATCACCGCGAACGACGAGGTGATCGTGGCCGGCGTGAACCGGCGGCTCGCGCTCGTCACGGAGCTCTGGGAGCTGAAGGCGCAACGCGGGCTCGGGACCGTCGACCCCGACCGCGAGCGGCTCCTGCGCGAGACCCTCGCGGCGGCGAACGCAGGGCCTCTCTCGGCGGCCGGCCTCGACCGGCTCGTCACGGACCTGCTCGATCTGACGAAGCGGGAGCTCGGGGCCTAGAGCGACTACGGCGTTTCGCCGGGCTCGTCCTCGGGCTCGGCCGCGAACTCGTCGGGTGAGACCGTGTCGAGGAAGCGACGGAACTCGTCGGGATCGAGGTCGGCGAGCGACTCGTGCCCGGTGAGGCGGCGCGAGGCCTCCTCCTCGTCGCCCTCGAACTCGACCCCCGACTCCTCGATCACGTCGTCCGCGGCGAAGATCTTGGCGTCACTGCGGATCGCGAGAGCGATCGCGTCCGACGTGCGGGCGTCGAGCTCGATCTCGGTGCCGTTCCGGACGATCGTGATCAGCGCGTGGAAGGTGTTCTCACGCAGCTCCGTGACGGTGACCTGCCGGATCTCGGCGTCGAGCGAGGCGATGATCGCGGTCGCGAGGTCGTGGGTCATCGGCCGCGGGGGCTCCGTGCCCTGGAGGTTCATCAGGATCGCGGCTGCCTCGGGATGGCCGATCCAGATCGGCAGAAACGTGTTGCCGTCCTGCGTCTTCAGCAGGACGATCGGCTGCTTGCCGACCAGGTCGAAACTCACGCCATAGACGGTCATCTCGCGCATCGGCCTCTCTGTGAGTGTATCCAGGCCGAGCGAATTGTCACGCCCGCATGTCGCGACGCGTGCGGTGCACGGGTGCACCGAGCGCGTATCCGGCCGCGATGCCCGTGAAGGCTCCACCCGCGAGGCGAATCAGCCCTGGCACACCCCACCCTGCGTCCTGATCCGCCAACGACGAAACCCCCGCGCGAGCAGGGGTTTTCGGAGTGGGCGATCCTGGATTCGAACCAGGGACCTCCGCCTTATCAGAGCGGCGCTCTAACCAACTGAGCTAATCGCCCGCAGGGAGCAGGAGTGTACCGCACCGCCCGCCGCAGATCGAGTCTACGCGAGCGCTTCGAGCGTCTCCACGAGCTCGGCGAGGCCGGTCTCGTCGCCGAAGTGGAGCTCCAGCTTGCCGCCGCTGACCCGGGCCGGCAGGCCGGTGAGCCGCTGCGAGGCGGCGCGGGCCCGCTCGGCGAGCGCGGGGTCGACCGCCTGCGTCGTGCGGTGGCGGCGGGCGCCGCCGTCCCGGGCGGCCTTCTCGGCCGCGCGCACGGTCAGGCCGTCGTTCGCGATGCGCTTTGCGAGACGGCGACGCGCGTCGTCGTCCGGAAGAGCCAGCACCGCACGGGCATGGCCCTCGGTCAGGTCGCCGCGGGCGAGCATCCACAGCACGTCCTCCGGCAGCTCCAGCAGCCGAACCCGGTTCGAGACGGACGGCTTCGACCGCCCCACCCGTTCCGCGACCTCGCCCAGCGAGAGCTCGAACTCGTCGATCAGCGACGCGTAGGCACGCGCCTCCTCGACCGGGGACAGGTTCTCACGCGCGACGTTCTCGACGAGGCCGAGCAGGAGGGTGTCGCGGTCGTCCGCGTGCCTGACCACGGCCGGGATCGTCGGCACGCCGGCCTCGCGCGCCGCCCGCCAGCGGCGCTCGCCGGCGATCAGCTCGTACCCTCCCTCGCCGCGTGGGCGGACGACGACCGGCTGCAGCACTCCCTGGTGGCAGGATCGAGGCAGCGAGCCCGGACGTCGCCTCGGGCTCGAACCGGCGCCGCGGCTGGCGGGGGTTCGGGTGCACGGCTTCGACCGGCAGGTGCAGCAACTCGGCCTCGCCGGCTCCGCCGATCAGCACCTCGAGGCCGCGGCCGAGGCCGCGGCGGGGCGTGTCATTGACGCTCGACAAGTTCCATCGCCACCTTCCAGTAGGCCTCCGAGCCGGACGAGCGCCGGTCGTAGGCGATTGCGGGCAAGCCGTGGCTCGGAGCCTCGGCAAGGCGAACCGAGCGGGGCACGGACGTCGTGAAGACGAGCTCGCCGAAGTGGCGGCGGAGCTCCCGCTCCACCTCCGCCGCGAGCCGCGTGCGGCCGTCGACCATGGTCAGCAGGATTCCCGCCACCGCGAGCCGGGGGTTGAGACGTGCCTTGACCAGGTTGATCGACCCGAGCAGCTGCGAGAGGCCTTCGAGCGCGTAGTACTCGGCCTGCACCGGGACGATCACCCGGTCGGCGGCCGCGAGCGCGTTGACGGTCAGCGCACCGAACGCGGGCGGGCAGTCGAGAAAGACGAACGCGTACGCGTCGGTCGCGGGCGAGACGAGCGCGTCTGCGAGGTACCGCTCGCCGCCCTCGATCGCCGACAGCTGCACCGCAGCGGCCGCCAGCTCGGGCTTGGCGGGCACGAGATCGAGGTTCGGGAACGCGGTCGGCTTCGCGAGCTCCGAGAGCGGGACGCCGTCGAGCAGGTCGTGGGTGGAGACCCCGTTCGCGCGGCGGCCGAGCCCGGAGGTCGCGTTCGCCTGCGGGTCGAGGTCGACGAGCAGGCAGCGCTCGCCCGCCTCGGCGAGACAGGCCGCCAGGTTGACGGCGGTGGTCGTCTTGCCGACGCCGCCCTTCTGGTTCGCCACTGCATAGACCCGCGCTGGCACGTCTCGCAGGCTAGCCGGGCGGGCGGACGCGTTGCGGGTCGGCCCGCTCGCCTGGTCGCGCAGAACGCGCGGGACTCGGGCCGAAGCCGCCTCGCCGCCGGAGAATCAGGCAAGAGGCCGCTTCTTCGCGACGCCCGCCCGCCGCGGGAACCCGGGCGGCGTCGGACCGGTCTTGCGGATCGCGAGCGAGCCCCGGCGGAGCGTCCTCGAGCTCGCCGGCGATCCGCCGCGCGACGGCCGCCACCTGTTCCGGCTCCGCCGTCTCCCGACCCAGAGCACGACGAGCCCTCCCTCCCGCACGAGCGGAAGGCACCATTCGGCGGCAGTCGGCGGGATGCGCCAGCGCCTTCGCGACCGCAACTCCGAACTGCTCCGGCTCCTGCTCCTCGGCCCGACCCCAGACGACGGAGACGTTCGGAAGCTCGGCGGCCCAGGCCTCGAGGAAGCGGCACTTGCGGCGCTGCGCCTCGAGCAGCGTCACGGAACGGGCCGGAAAGGTTGCCGCGAGCGGAATCCCGGGGGTGCCGCCGCCCGAGCCGACGTCGACGATGGGCCCGGCGGTCGCGGCCACGAGGTCGGCCGCCCGCAGCGCGTCGTCCAGGAGAACTGCGCGGGCGGTCGCCGGATCACGAATCGCCGTCAGCCCCGGCGTGGAGATGACGGCCGCGAGCCAGCCCTCCAGGATCGGCGGCGGCGCTCAATCCGCGGATCGGCGCGGGAGGACGACGACGAACCGCGTCGGCTCGGTGCCCTCGCTCGACGTCTCGACCTCGGGGTCGTCCTTGAGCAGCTCGTGCACGATCCGGCGCTCGACCGCCGTCATCGGCTCGAGCTCGACGCGATGACCGGTGGCGGCCGCCTGCTCGGCCGCCCGGCGCGCGACCGTCTCGAGCGTGGCGGCCCGGCGGGCTCGATAGCCGGCGGCGTCGACGACGACGCGGGGCCGCTCGTCCCCGTGCGCTCGATGCCCGATCGCGTTGGCGAGGTACTGGAGCGCGTCGATCGTCTGTCCGTGCCGGCCGATCAGGACGCCGAGATCGGGGCCGACGAGCGTCGCGACGAGCTGCTCGCCGGTCTCGTCGATCTGCACCGTCGCCGGCACGCCGCTCGCAGCGATCGTCCGCTCGAGCAGCTCGCGAACGAGCGCTGCCTGACTCGTCTCGTCGTCGTGGGTCTCCGCTGCCCGGGCCGGGACGTCGGCCGCGGTCGACCGTCGCGACGACCGAGGCGGGCGTGTAGCCCACGCCGAGGAGGCCGCGCTCGCCCTCGCTGACGACCTGGAACCGGACCGCGTCGCGATCGAGGCCCGGGACGCGACGCTCGAGCTCGCGAAGCGCGCTCCACTTCGCCTCGCCGACGGTCTCCCCGCTCGCCTCGACCGTGATCTCGTCGCTCATCGCTTCGTGCCTCCGCCACCGCGCTTGCGCTTGACCCGTCGCGGCGGGCCCGCAACCGGCTTGCGGGCCGGCGCGGCGGCCGCCTTGGCAGCGGCAGCCGAGCCGTTCCCCTGCGGTGGCGGTGGCTCTTCCTTTGCAGGCGTTCGCGAGCTGCGCTTCTCGGGCGGCTCGGGCTTGGGCATCAGCCGTCGCGTCACGAGCCCCTGGCCGGTCGTCCAGAGGTTGGTCGTCAGCCAGTAGAGCATCAGGCCGGCGGGGAAGTTGAGGATGAAGGGGACGAAGAGCACGGGCAGGACCATCAGCAGGATCCGCTGTGCCCCCTGCATCGTCGTCGACATGAAGTACGACGACGAGAGCTGGCTCGCGACGTAGATGACGAGGAGCAGCGGGCCCCAGCCGTCCTTCACCGGCTCGGTGATGTCGACCAGGTTGAGCCAGTCGACCGAGCCTCCGTAGATCGGCAGCACGTCGTCGTCGAACTCGCGCAGGACGTAGAAGAGCGAGATGAAGATCGGGATCTGGAGCACGATCGGCAGGCACGAGGCGGCCGGGTTGATCTTGTTCTCCCGGTAGAACTTCATCAGCTCCTCGTTCTGGCGCTGCTTGTCGTGCTTCCACTTCTGCTGCAGCGCCTTCATCTCGGGCGCGTGCGCCTGCAGGTTCTGCATCGAGTGGATCTGCTTCACGGTGACCGGCACGAGCACGATCCGCACGAGCACGGTCAGCGCCACGATCGACCACGCCCACGAGAAGCCGACCGACTCGTGCAGCCAGATCAGGACGTTCTGGAGGAAGTTCTCGAGCGGGCGCAGCGGGTTCGAGATGGCGAGGATCTGGGGGATCACGCCGGGCGCTCCGTCTCGTGCCGCCGGCGGCCGA
Organism: uncultured Thermoleophilia bacterium; assembly: GCA_963792455.1. Taxonomy (GTDB): domain Bacteria; phylum Actinomycetota; class Thermoleophilia; order Gaiellales; family Gaiellaceae; genus Gaiella. Next base: position 240,248 of record CAWBWA010000008.1, on the reverse strand, counting down.
AGTGTGCGTCCTCGGCCCGGTCGACCCCACCGTGGCTCCACGGGTTGCAGCGCAGAAGCCTCCAGCCGGCGAAGAGCCCACCCTTGAAGAGGCCGTGGAGCCGGAACGCGTCCAGCGCGTACTGCGAGCAGCTCGGGTGGTACTTGCACGTGCCGGCTGGGGTCAACAGGCCGAACGTGTGGCGCCAGGCCTGGACCAGCGCGATGCCGAGGTATCTCATGCCGCCGCCTTTCCGAGCACCTCGGTCACCTGCTCCACGAGCCACTGGTGGCCCCGCGTGTCCGCGGGCTCGGCCACCCCGGAGCGGGCCGCGAGGACGTAGTCGCGGCCGGCGGGAACATCGGCGGCGAGCTCCTGCCACGTCTCCCGGAGCTGGCGCTTGAGGCGATTGCGCACGACTGCGTTGCCGACCGCCTTCGGAACCGCCAGGCCGAGGCGCGGCTCGCCGGCCGGGTCGTCCTCGCGGGGGAACCAGTGCAGGGTCAAGTAGCGGGTCGAGACCGACCGGCCCTGCCGGTAGACCGCGTCGAAATCCTTCGACCGTGACAGGCGGTACCGGCGCTCCACAGCAGGGCGGACGCCTAGTGGGGTGTCCCGCAACGTTCCACCCGAACAGCATACGTTGCGGGACACCCCACTCCATGTTGACAGTAGTGCGGCGTCTCACGACGATGCTGTCTTGGGTCGAACGTTGTGAGACGCCGCACTACGCGGAGAGGCGCTTGCGCCCCTTGGCGCGGCGGCGCTTCAGGATCATCTGTCCGGCACGCGTCGACATGCGGGCGCGAAAACCGTGCTTGCGCTTGCGGCGACGGACGTTGGGCTGGTACGTGCGTTTCACAGTTGAGCTCTCTCGGTAGGCGGATCGTGGCCGCAACGTGCGGACGCGGGGCGTCAGTATAGACGAGGTCCTCGACGCATCGACTTATCCACAAGCGCGCGCTTCCAGGAGGAATCCGAAAGTGCTGCATCCGGCAGGACGCCGTTGTCATCGGAGGCTCGGAGCGGGAGCCTTTCCACAGGTGTGGAAAGTCGTGTGGACGACGGTAAATCCCTGCAAAAACGCGTCTTTTTTCGGAATATCGGTGTTTGTGCGAGAGGAGTGAGGCGGGCTCTCGACGCTGCTATGCTCGCCCTCCGCGCGCCCTACCTGAGAGGAGCCTCCGAAGGGTGGAGCACACCACCGAGCCGACTGCCGAACACCTTTGGGACGACGTCTCGGGTCGGCTTCGTGAGGCACTCAACGAGACGACGTACGCGACCTGGTTCGGCGATGCATCCGCCGGCGAGCTCGCCGACGACACGTTCTCGCTCGTCGTGCCGAACGATTTCACCCGCGAATGGATCGAGGGTCACTTCCTCGGCTTCGTGAAAGCCGCGGCGCGAGACGCGCTCGCGCGTGACATCCGGGTGACGCTGACGGTGCGCGAGCCTGGTGGAGCGCCCGGCGAGCCCGTGGGCGAGCCCGCCTCGGCGACCACTCCGGCTCCGGCATCGCCGCCTGCGAGCCCGAAGTACACGTTCGATCTCTTCGTGATCGGATCGTCGAACCGCTTTGCCCACGCGGCCGCGCTCGCAGTGGCCGAGGCGCCTGCTCAGGCGTACAACCCCCTCTTCATCTACGGCGGTACCGGCCTCGGCAAGACACACCTCCTGCAGGCGATCGGCCAGTACGTCAGCGAGCACACGAAGGGCTCGACGACGCGGTACGTGACGAGCGAGACCTTCATGAACGACTTCATCAACTCGCTCCGCGACAAGCGGATCGAGGGGTTCAAGCAGCGCTACCGCACCTACGACGTGCTCCTCGTCGACGACATCCAGTTCTTCGAGGGCAAGGAGCGGATCCAGGAGGAGTTCTTCCATACGTTCAACTCCCTCTACGAGGCGGGCCGGCAGATCGTGATCTCGTCCGACCGGCCGCCGAAGGAGATTGCGACCCTCGAGGAGCGGCTGCGATCGCGATTCGAGTGGGGGTTGATCACCGACATCCAGCCGCCCGACCTCGAGACCCGCATCGCGATCCTGCGCAAGAGGGTGACGACCGACCGGATCCGCGTCGACGACCCCGAGGTTCTGACCTTCATCGCCGGCCGCGTCTCGACGAACATCCGCGAGCTCGAAGGGGCTCTGACGCGGGTGGTCGCCTTCTCTTCGCTGACCGGGCTCTCGCTGACGGTCGAGCTCGCCGAGCAGGTCCTGCGCGACCTGTTCCCGCACGGGGACGCCGTCCCGGCCGTCACGATCAGCCGGATTCAGGAGGCGGTCTCCGACCGATTCGGGCTTTCGATCACGGAGCTCTGCAGTCAGCGTCGATCACAGGCGGTGGCGTATCCCCGCCAGGTTGCGATGTACCTCTCACGGGAGCTCACCGACGCGTCCCTTCCCAAGATCGGAAAGGAGTTCGGGGGTCGCGATCACACCACCGTGATCCACGCGACGACGAAGATCACCCGTTTGATCTCTGAGGATAGATCTGTGTACAACCTCGTTCAGGACCTCACAGCCCGGATCAAGCAGACCCGTTGATCTGTGGGACCCGCTCCGAGCCGAGGCGGTGCCTGTGGGACCAGAGCGATTCGTCCCCGACTGGATCCACAGGCGCAAACGGCGTGGTTGGGTGGTTCGAGGCCGTCCTCCCCATCATTCACACTCCCTATGTACTACTACAAGAGGTTCTTTAAATCATGATGGAAACAGACATAGCGGTTGGATCCGGTCTCAAGGTCACCTGCGATCGAGATCAGCTCGTCGCCAAGCTCGCCACCGTCTCGAGGGTCGTCTCGTCGCGAGGTTCGGTTCAGGTGCTCGTCCGGTGTTCTCCTGCATCCGGCTGGTGACGGCCTCGAGCTCGCTGCGACCGACATGGAGCTCTCGCTCCGAACGACGCTCGTCGCCCAGGTCGAAGGTGACAGCTCCGTGGTCGTGCCGGGCAAGCTCCTCGTCGACCTGGCTCGCCTGCTGCCTTCACCCGAGGTCACGATCGAATACCGCCCGGAGGACGGCGTTGCGCACATCTCGAGCGGCAGCTACTCGTCGAAGCTGAACGTCTTCTCGGCCGAGGACTTCCCGCGCCTGCCTTCGGTGGAGCCGGCTCCCCACACGATCGCGACGACGTCGCTGCTCGAAACCGTCGACCGCGTTGCGCGCTCGGCGTCGAAGGACGAGTCACGCCCCGTCTTGACCGGGATCCAGGTGCGGTTCGAGGGCACCCGCTTGTTCATGGCTGCGACCGACTCGTATCGCCTCTCGTTCAAGGAGACGGAGCTCGAGCAGTCGGGGCCCGACCTCGAGGCGATCATCCCGGCGCGGGCGTTGACCGAGCTCGCCCGCATCGCCGGCGGGACCGAGACGGTGACCCTCGGCGTGAACGAGAACACGGTCGTGTTCGGCGTCCAGGACACGGAGAGCGGGGTCGACACGTGGCTGACGACCCGCCGCATCGACGGGCAGTTCCCCGACGTCGGCCGGCTCCTGCCCGAGTCGTTCGAAGTCGAGGTCGACCTGCCGCGTGCCGAGCTCCGTGACGTCGTGCGCCGGGCGGGCGTGATGGCGCTGCGCAACGCGCCGCTCCGCCTGCGGTTCGCCGAGGGTGCCCTGACGATCTCGGCCCAGAGTCAGGACGTCGGCGAGACCGTCGAGTCCCTCCCTGCCGCCTTCACCGGCGAGCCGCTCGAGATCGGCTTCAACGCGGAGTTTCTCGCGGACGGCGTCGATTCGGTGCGGAGCGACACGGTGAGGCTGAAGCTGATCAACCCCCTGCGACCCGGCCTGATCACGTCCACCGACGACGACTCGTTCTGGTACCTGATCATGCCGATCAGGCTCGCCGGCTGATCGTCGCCGGAGTCACGCTTCGCGACTTCCGGTCGTATGCGCGGCTCGAGCTCGAGCTCGAGCCGGGGCTCGTTCTCGTGACGGGCGCAAACGGGGCCGGGAAGACGAACCTCCTCGAGTCTCTCCACGTGGGAACCCAGGGGTTCTCGCCCCGGACGCGCTCCGACATGCAGCTGATCAGGCAGGGCGCCACCGTCTCCAGGATCGAGCTGATCGGCCACCGCGGCCCGGTTCCCGTGACGGTCTCGGTCAGCCTCTCTGCGACGGAGCCGAAACGGGCCCGGCTCGACGGCGCTGCCCTGCGGTCGGCGGAACAGCTGCGCGGCGAGCTCGCGACGCTCGTGTTCACGCCCGACCGCCTCGTCGTCGTCAAGGGTGGCCCTGCGGCGAGGCGGGCGTACATCGACCGCTCGCTCGGACGCCTCTACCCGGCCCGCGCACACATCTCGCTCGACTACGGCACCGTCGTCGGGCAGCGGAACGCCGCCCTTCGCCGGGTCGGGCTGGGGATCTCAGAGCGCGAAGCGCTGGCCCCGTGGACGGCGCAGGTGGCGGATCTCGGGGCGATGCTGACGGCTGCCCGCGGCGACGTCGTCGAGCTCCTGCAACCCGGGTTCGCGGAACGCGCGGGTGAGCTCGGGCTCGAAGGTGTCTCGCTCGGCTACGACGCCGAGCCGCCGACGATCAGCGTGCTCGAGGAGCGCCTCACTCGTGACATCGAGCGCGGCAGCACGGGGGCCGGTCCTCACCTCGACGAGATCTCGATCCGCTCCGACGGCCGCGATCTCCGCACGTTCGGCTCGCAGGGAGAGCAACGGCTCGCCGTGCTGGCGCTGCTCCTGGCAGAGGCAGAGCTGATCGCCTCCCGCCGGCGGGTGCCGCCGCTGCTCCTCCTGGACGACGCGCTCTCGGAGCTGGACGAGAGCAGGCGACGGATCCTGAGTGAGAGAATCGGTGCCGTGGGGCAGACGATCGTCACCGCGACGGGGCCGGAGGCGCTCCCGCTTGCGCCGGCCCAGCTGCTCCGGGTCACCCCTGGCCGGGTCACGGTCGCCTGATGGAGCGCCTCGAGGGATCGCTGCGCGGTGCGCTCCAGGGCGCCGGCGTGCCGGATGCCGGTGCGCTCGCCGACGTGACGCGGGTGTGGCCGGAGGCCGTGGGCGCCGCGATTGCCCGAGCCGCCTGGCCCCACCGCATCGCCCGGGACGGCACGCTCCTCGTTGCGGCTTCCTCCGCGACGTGGGCGTTCGAGCTCGGCCTCCTCGGCGACGAGATCCTCGCGAAGCTCGCCGCCAGGGTTGGCACCGGCGCCCCGACCGCGGTCCGCTTCAGCCCTGGCCCGGTGCCGTCGCCCCCGGCGCTGCCCGCCGCCGAGCGAGCTGCCGTCCCGCCGGAGATCGACGATGCGACCCGCGCCCTCGCCGCCGAGCTGACCTCGGAGATGAGCGATGCGGAGCTGCGCGCCACGATCGCCCGCGCCGCGGCGGCGAGCCTTGCCAGGACGGCTTCCGACCGCCGTTTCTGATACACTGTGCGCATCCACGAAAAGCCCTATTTGCAGGGCTTTTCTCGTTGAGAGAGGTGATCTGAGCAGCTTGACCGAGACGGATTACACCGCAAAGGACATCACGGTCCTGGAAGGCCTCGAGCCGGTTCGGCTCCGGCCCGGGATGTACATCGGGACCACGGGTCCCCGGGGACTCCACCACCTCGTCTACGAGGTGGTCGACAACGCGGTCGACGAGGCCCTCGCCGGCGAGAACGACCTCGTCGACGTGACGATCCACCCGGACGACTCCATCACCGTGGTCGACGCCGGGCGCGGAATCCCGGTCGACATGATCGAGGAGCAGGGCCTGCCCGCGCTCACGGTGGTGCTCACGAAGCTCCACGCCGGCGGCAAGTTCGGTGGTGAGGGCTACAAGGTCTCGGGCGGTCTCCACGGGGTCGGCGTCTCCGTCGTCAACGCGCTCTCGGAGTGGCTGATCGCCGAGGTGCGCCGTGATGGCACGCTCTACCGGCAGGAGTTCGCCCGCGGCGTCCCGCAGGGCGACATGGAGACGGTCGGCCCCGCGGAGGGCCACGGCACCACGATCACCTTCTTCCCCGACCGCGAGATCTTCGAGGAGACGGACTTCTCCGCCTCGACCCTTGCCCAGCGGCTCCGCGAAACGGCCTTCCTGACGCGCGCGCTGCGGATCGTGCTGCGCGACGAGCGGCCCGGCGGAACGGTGCAGGAGTTCCACTACGAGGGCGGGATCCGCGACTTCGTCTCCTACGTGAACGAGTCCAAGGAGCCGGTGCACAAGCACGTCGTCTACTTCGAGGGCGAGAGCGACCTCGGAGCGGTCGAGGTTGCGATGCAGTGGAACACGTCGTACGTCGAATCGGTCTATACCTTTGCAAACAACATCAACACCACCGAGGGTGGCTCACACCTCTCGGGCTTCAAGGCGGCCCTGACGGGGACGCTCAACAAGTACGCGCGCGAGAAGGGCCTGCTGAAGGAGAAGGAGGACAACCTCGACGGTGAGGACGTGCGCGAGGGCCTCGCCACCGTGATCTCCGTCAAGCTCCGCGATCCCCAGTTCGAGGGTCAGACGAAGACGAAGCTCGGCAATCCCTGGGTCCGGGGCCTCGTCGAGCAGACCGTGAACCAGAAGCTGGCCGAGTTCCTGGAGGAGAACCCGGCCGAAGCGCGGCAGATCATCACCAAGGCGGTCTCGGCGTCCCGGGCGCGGCAGGCCGCGCGGAAGGCGCGCGAGCTGACCCGACGCAAGAGCGCACTCGAGAACTCGTCGCTCCCGGGCAAGCTCGCGGACTGCTCGCTCAAGCAGGCCGATCTCTGCGAGCTCTACATCGTCGAGGGCGACAGCGCCGGCGGCTCCGCCAAGCAGGCGCGAGATCGCACCTATCAGGCGATCCTGCCGCTGCGCGGGAAGATCATCAACAGCGAGAAGAACCGCATCAACAAGGTGCTCTCCAACAACGAGATCCAGGCCATGATCACGGCGATCGGCACCGGCTTCGGCGACGAGTTCACGATCGAGAACATTCGCTACGGGCGGATCATCGTGATGACCGACGCCGACGTCGACGGCGCACACATCCGGACGCTGATCCTCACGTTCATCTACCGCACCATGCGCGAGCTCGTCGAGCGCGGCCACATCTACATCGCCGTGCCGCCGCTGTACCACGTCAAGCTCGGCAACCAGGAGCTCTACTTCGAGAAGGACAGCCAGCTGGAGGAGCTTCTCGTGCGCGAGCGGGTGAAGGACATCACGATCACCTCACGCGGCGGCGAAGACGTCTCGCTCACCGAGGCGCGCTATCAGCGCTTCGCCCGTGCGCTCGCCGAGCTGGAGGCGTGGCAGGCGAAGCTGGAGAGCGAGTATCCCGCCGCGGCGCACTTCGTGATCGCCCATCGCCTGGTCGAGACCGGCGCCCTGACGGCGGCGGAGGCCGAGACCGCGATCGCAGCGATCCCCGCGAACGGCTACGAGCTCTCGGTGACCGAGCGGCTCGAGGACAGGCTCAGCGTGAAGGTGGTCGAGACGGAGACCAGTGCGGCGACCCACCTCGACCTGCCCGCCGGTCTCTTCGGCTCCGCCTCGTACGCGAGCCTCAAGCGCGCCTACGAGAAGCTCGCAGAGATCGTCGGCCTGCCCGGCTTCGAGCTCTCCTTCGGCAAGAAGACGGCCACGGCCGAGAGCTACGCCGAGCTCCGCCTCAAGGCGCTCGAGCTCGCGAAGGAGGGCATGCAGATCAGCCGCTTCAAGGGCCTCGGCGAGATGAACCCCGAGCAGCTCTGGGAGACGACGATGGATCCTGCCCGGCGGATGCTGCTCAAGGTAGAGGTCGACGACGCCGCGGCGGCCGACCAGGTGTTCTCGATGCTGATGGGCGACCAGGTCGAGCCCCGCCGGCTGTTCATCGAGCAGAACGCAAAGGATGTGAAGTTCCTCGATGTCTGATGTGATCGAGCCCCTCGGCGCCGGCCGTGTCGAGCCACGCGAGCTCGAGCTCGAGATGCGCTCGAGCTTCCTCGACTACGCGATGTCCGTCATCGTCAGCCGGGCGCTCCCGGACGTGCGAGACGGGCTCAAGCCCGTGCACCGGCGTGTCCTCTGGGGCATGCACGACGCAGGCGTGCAGCCGAACCGTCCGTACAAGAAGTCCGCCTCGATCGTCGGCGACGTGATGGGCCGCTACCACCCCCACGGCGACCAGGCGATCTACGACACGCTGGTCCGGATGGCGCAGCCGTTCTCGCTGCGCTACCCGCTCGTCGACGGGCAGGGCAACTTCGGCTCACTCGACGACGACCCACCGGCCGCCATGCGGTACACCGAATGCCGGCTGACGCGTCTCGCGACGGAGATGTTGCGCGACATCGACATGGACACGGTCGACTTCGGCCCGAACTACGACGAGTCGCGCAAGGAGCCGCTGGCGATGCCGGCCCGCTTCCCGAACCTGCTCGTCAACGGCTCTTCCGGGATTGCAGTCGGGATGGCAACCAACATGCCGCCCCATCACCTCGGCGAGACGATCGACACCGTCGTCCAGCTGATCGACAAGCCCGACGCGAACGCCGACGACCTCATGAAGCACCTCAAAGGCCCCGACTTCCCGACGGGTGCGATCATCGTCGGCCGGTCGGGGATCCGCGACGCCTACCGCACCGGCCGCGGGCGGATCGTGATGCGTGCCCGCGCCCACGTCGAGGAGCTCCGTGGTGGCAAGAGCGCGATCGTCGTCACCGAGCTGCCCTACGGCGTCAAGAAGGGCGGCGACAGCGGCGTGATCAAGAAGATCGCCGACCTCGTCAACGAGAAGGTGATCACCGAGGTCTCGGACCTCGCCGACCACTCCGACCGCTCGGGGATGCGCATCCAGATCGAGCTCAAGCGCGACGCGATCCCCCAGGTTGCGCTCAACAAGCTCTTCAAGCACACAGCTCTCCAGTCGACGTTCGGCTACAACGCCGTCGCGCTCGCGGACGGCGTGCCGCGGGTGATGTCGTTGCTCGAGATCGTGCGCCACTACCTCGATTTCCAGCGCGAGGTCGTGGCCCGCCGCTCGAAGTTCGAGCTCCGCCAGAACGAGAAGCGCGCGCACGTGCTCAAGGGCTACCTGATCGCCCTCGACAACCTCGATGCCGTGATCGCCCTGATCCGTGGCTCCGACGACACCGACGCGGCCCGCCAGGGGCTGATGAGCCAGTTCGGGCTCTCCGAGATCCAGGCGCAGGCGATCCTCGACCTCCGGCTCGCGCGACTCACCGGTCTCGCCCGCAAGGAGATCGAGGCGGAGTACGCCGATCTGCAGGAGCGCATCGCGGAGCTCCGGGCGATCCTCGGCGACCCCGCCCGAATCGACGCGCTGATCCGCGAGGAGCTACTCGAGGTCAAGCAGGCCTACGGCCGCACCGACGAGCGCCGCACCGAGATCGTGATGGGCGAGGACTCCCTGGAGCTCGAGGACATGATCGCGGAGGAGGACATGGTGATCGCGATCACGCGCTCCGGCTACATCAAGCGGCTGCCCGTCACCACCTACCGCGAGCAGCGGCGTGGCGGCATCGGCGTGATGGGGATGGACATGAAGGACGACGACTACATCGAGCATCTCTTCGTCGCCTCGACGCACGACTACATCCTGTTCTTCACGAGCGTCGGCAAGGTCTACCGGCTCAAGGTGCACGAGCTCCCGCTCGGCTCGCGCCAGTCGAAGGGCCGCGCGATCGTCAACCTCCTGCCGTTCCGCCAGGACGAGCTCGTGCGCGCGGTCATCGCGACGCGCGACTACAAGGAATCGAAGTACCTCGTCTTTGCGACCAGGAAGGGCGTGATCAAGAAGACGGCGTTCATCGAGTACAACACGCCGCTCAAGGCAGACGGGATCATCGCTCTGAAGATGCGCGACGAGGACGAGCTGATCGGCGTGCGCCTCTCCGACGGAGACGACGACATCCTGATGGTGTCGCGCCTCGGCCAGGCGGTCCGCTTCCACGAGAGCGACGTCCGGGCGATGGGCCGCCCCGCATCCGGCGTCGCCGGCATGAAGCTGCGCGGCGACGACGAGGTGATCGAGGTCGACATCGCGTCCGACGACGCCGACCTGCTCGTCGTGACCGAGAACGGCTGGGGCAAGCGCACCCGGGTCTCCGAGTATCCCGTCAAGGGGCGCGGCACGATGGGCGTCAAGACGGCGCAGCTCGTCGAGGGCAAGGGCCATCTTGCGGGAGCCCGCATCGTGCGCGAGGGCTACCAGGTGATGCTGATCTCGGACGCCGGCACCGTGATCCGGATGGCGGTCGACGGGATCAAGCGGTCGGGCCGCGCCACCCAGGGCGTGATCGTGACGCGGCTCCGCGAGGGCGAGCACGTCTCGACCCTGGCGCCGGTGGTCGGGTCGGACGACGACGACGCCGAGCTGGTGAAGGCAACCTCGGACGCGTCCGCCGGAACCGACGAGCCGCTCGAGGAGAACGAGGACGACGCGAGCGACGAGATCGGCCCGGACAGGCGTTGCAGCCTGGTCGTCCGGTGAGCTCGCCCGCTACTCCTTGATCGCCAGCTTCGACAGCGCCGTCAGCAGGTCGATCGGGATCGGGAAGACGATCGTCGAGTTGTTGTTCGACCCGATCTCGAGCAGCGTCTGCAGATAGCGGAGCTGCACCGTGATCGGCTCCTGCGCCATCACGGCGGCAGCATCCTTGAGCCGCTCCGACGCCTGGTACTCGCCCTCGGCCGAGATCACCTTCGCCCGGCGCTCGCGCTCGGCCTCCGCCTGGCGCGCCATCGCCCGCTGCATGTCGCTCGGAATCTCCACGTCCTTCACCTCGACGACCGAGACCTTGATCCCCCAGGGCGAGGTGGCGTCGTCGATGATCGTCTGCAGGATCGCGTTGATCTTGTCCCGCTCCGAAAGCACCTCGTCGAGGACGTGCTGGCCGAGCACCGACCGCAGCGTCGTCTGCGCGATCTGTGACGTCGCGTTCATGTAGTTCTCGACCTGGACGATCGCGGCCTTCGGCTCGACGATCCGGAAATACGCGACCGCATTCACCCGGACGGGCACGTTGTCCTTCGTGATCACTTCCTGGGGCGGCACGTTGAGGGTCACGGTGCGGAGGTCGACCTTGACCATCTTGTCGACGACCGGGATGAGCAGGAACAGACCCGGCCCCTTGGGCTCCGGCAGGAGCCGGCCGAGGCGGAAGATGACACCGCGCTCGTACTCGCGCGCGATCTTCACGGTCGCGAACAGCAGGGCGATCAGCAGAACGAGTACGGCGGCTACGGCGATCAGTGCGATGTCCACGACGTCAGGTCCCTTCGGTTGGGTTGCTTGATCCTACGACGAGCACGAGATCTTCCTCGACGGCTTCGACGGTGACCCGGTCGCCGGGCGGCAGCGGCCCGCCGTCGGCCCTCCGGGCCCGCCAGAGCTCGCCGTTGACGGCCACGAGCCCGTCGCGTCGCACCTCGGCGGCCTCGCCGACGAGGCTCGAGACGCCGACCTCGACGGGATTCCGACGGGCCTTCGCGACGCGCGAGAGCGCGATCCCGAGCAGCAGCACGAACGTGCCTGCGATCGCGAGCGCGGTCCACAGCGACACCTGGTACGCGGGCCCGGCCGGGTCGAAGAGCATCAGCGCGCCGATCACGAACGTGACGGCACCTGCAAGGCTCAGCGCCCCGTGCGTGGTCACGAGCGCGTCGGTCACGAAGAGGCCGAACGAGAGCACGAGCAGCAGCACCCCGGCGACGGAGACCGGCAGCACCTGGAGGCCGTAGAGACCGACGAGGAGCGAGATCGCCCCGACCGTGCCGGGAAGGACGAGCCCCGGGTTCCACAGCTCGACGACGAGGCCGATGATCCCGATCGAGAGCATCAGCGCGATGATGTTCGGGTCGATCAGCAGGTCGAGCGCCCGCTGCCAGAACGACATCTCGACCGTGTCGACCGTGGCGCCCGCCGTCTCGAGCGTGAGCCCCTTGGGCGTGGTCACCCTGCCGTCGATCTCCTGCAGCAGCGCGGTGAGCGTCGGCGCCACCACGTCGACGACGTTCTTCGCTGCGGCCTCGCGCGCACCGTAGTTCGCCGCGTCGCGCACCATCGCCTCGGCGGCTTTCGCGTTCCGGCCGTGCTCGCGCGCGAGCTCGGAGACGTAGGCGGCGGCGTCGTTGACGATCTTGCGCCGCAGGTCCTTCGAGAAGTCGGCACCGTTCGTCGTGATCGGCGTGGACGAGCCGATGTTCGTCTGCGGCGCCATCGCGAGGACGTCGGCGGCCTGGCCGATCACCGCTCCTGCCGAATCGGCGCTCGAGCCTGACGGGCTGACATACACGACGACCGCCACGGGGGACGCGAGGAAGGTCTTCACGATGTTGCGCATCGAGGTGCCGAGCCCGCCCGGCGTGTCGAGCTCGACGACGAGCGCGTCGTAGCCGCCGGTCTCGGCGCGGCGGACCTGATCCTGGAGATAGTCCTGGCTGACGGGGTTGATGTCGTCGTCGAGCACCGCCACGAGCACGCGGGAATCGGTACCCGCCGCCGAGGCCGTGCCGGCGAGCGACACGGCCGAAACGGCGGCGAGAAGGAGAAATCCCCGCAAATGCGGTCGTCTCAAGGCGGTAAGGATTCTATCAGGGTGAGGTCGAATCCCTTGTGGAGTGGGCCGGGGTCCGCCACCCTGGAACCTGCCGTGAAAGACTCGCCGTGAAGCCGCTCCTCGCCCTCATCGCAGCTCTTGCAGCGCTCGCGCTGCCCGTGACCGCATCCGCAGGCCTTGCCTCGCTCTCGTTCAGGGAGGTGCCGCTCCAGGGGGAGCGGGCTCTGGCCGGTTCGGTCGGGCGGTTCGACCTCGTCGGCGTCCGCTGGCACGGCAGTGGCTCGGTGCGCTTCAGCGTCCGCTCGACGGCAGGTCGCTGGGGCCCCTGGCTCGATGCGGCCGCCGAAGAGGAAGACCAGCCGGATGCAGGAGCCGCCGAGGCCGTCGCCACGAGAGGCTGGCGGGTCGGGAACCCTGTCTGGGTCGGGACCTCGAACGGAATCCGCTATCGGATCGCCGGGCGCGTCGCCGACCTCCGTGCCACGTTCGTGCGCAGCCCGGAGGTCAAGATCCCGCTCCGGGCTCTCGCGACGGCCGGTGCGCCGGCAATCGTGCCGCGCAGCGCGTGGGGAGCGGACGAGTCGATCCGCCGCGGCGAGACCACGTACGCACCGGCAATCAGGTTTGCGACCGTGCACCACACGGCCGGGGCGAACGACTACTCGCCCTCGCAGGCGGCGGCGATCATGCGTGGGATCCAGATCTATCACGTCAAGTCGAACGGCTGGAACGACATCGGCTACAACTTCCTCGTCGACCGGTACGGGACGGTCTACGAAGGGCGCTACGGCGGAATCGACCGGAACGTCGTCGGGGCGCACATCCGCGGCTTCAACACCGGAGCGGTGGGCGTTGCCGTGATGGGCACCTTCGGGACGTCCGCGCTCCCGGCCGCCGCCGAGGCGTCGCTCCAGAAGCTCCTCGCCTGGCGGCTCGACGTCGCGCACGTCGACCCGCTCTCCTCGCTCACGGTCGTTTCCGGTGGCAGCGAGCGCTATCCGGCCGGCGTGCCCGTCGTCCTGCGTGCGGTCTCGGGGCACCGCGACACCGGCCTGACGTCGTGTCCGGGCGATCTGCTCTACGCCAGGCTCGGGGCGATCGCCGGCAGGACCCAGGCGATCGGGTTGCCGAAGCTCTACGAGCCGAAGGTGACGGGCGGCCTCGGCGGGCCGGTGCGCTTCCAGGCCCGGCTCTCAGGGTCGCTGGCGTGGAAGGTGACCGTCTCCGACTCGTTCGGAGCAGCAACTCGCAGCAGGCACCGGGCCGCGGCGCGACGGTGGACTGGACCTGGGACGCGTCGCTCGTCGCCGTGACCGGTGTCCGCTGGCGGATCGACGTCGCAGGCGCCACTCCCGCCGAGGGCACGCTCGGGAAGGCCGTCTCCGGCGGGCCGCTCGCGATCACGGGGCTCAGGGCCGACCCGGCGACGATCAGCCCGAACGGCGACGGTAGTGCAGACACCACCACGATCACGTACGCGACGACGGCGACCGCCACCGTCACGGCCACCCTGCTCGACGCGAACGGCGCGCAGGTGGCGCTGATCGTGCCACCGTCCCGCGTCGCTGCCGGTGAGCGCACGTTCCCGTTCGACGGTCTCGGTCAGCCGGACGGCGTCTACACGATCGTGCTCTCGGCGGTCGACGCCGCCGGGCTGTCGGTCTCGAGCCAGATCCAGATCGTGATCTCGCGAACGCTCGGCGCCGCCGCGCTCGACCCGGCGGTGCTGACTCCGAACGGCGACGGGATCGCGGACCAGCTTACGGTCACGTTTCAGCTCGCGGTTCCGGCGACGGTGAGGCTCCGCGTGCTCCGGGACGGGAAGTGGGTGGCGACACCCTTCTCGGGACCGCTTCCGGCAGGCCCTCAGAGCCGTCGGCTGGAACGGTGCCAGGCGAGTCGGCCGGACGCTCGACGGCGCCCTACACCGCCGTGGTCGAGGCCGCAGATGCCGTCGGCAACTCGACGATCTCGCTGCCGTTCGTCCTGGACTCGCACGCCCCGACGATCAAGCTCGCGGCACGGCCACCACGGATCTGGGTCTCCGAGGCGGCGGCCGTGACCGCCCGCGTGAACGGGTCGCTGCGTCGCCTCGACGCACCCGGTGCCGGGTTCCTGTCGCTCAGCGGGATCAAGACGGTCCGGTCGCTCGTCGTCGTCGCCCGCGACGCGGCGGGCAACAGGGCCGTTCTTCGCCGGCCGTAGCCCTTCGGACTGTCCGGAAGCGGCGTCCCTGCGTGGTCGCGTCTCCCCCGGCCAGTAGACTCGCCGGGTGCAACCGTCCCTGCGCCCCCGCCGTCGAATCGGTGCCGCACTGCGGCCCGAGCCGAAGCCCCGGTACGACCGGCTGAGCGACCCCATTCTCGTGCGACGCGCCAAAGACGGAGACTCCCTCGCCCTCGAGGCACTGTGCGCTCGCCATGCCCCGCGCGTCGGGCGGCTCGCCGCGCACGTGCTCCGGGATCCCGAGGACGCACACGACGCAGCCCAGGATGCGCTCGCCAGGCTCTGCGCCAAGATCGGGCAGTTCCGCGGCGAGGCGGCATTCTCGACCTGGCTGCACCGACTGACCCTGAACGCCTGCCGAGACGTCGCGCAGCGACAGGGGGTGCGACGCCACGACCCGCTGGACGAGGACGTGCGCGTCGCGCCGGGCCGCGCCCCGCATTCCGAGGCCGAGCTGTCGGAGCTGCGCGCAGACCTTCGCCACGGGCTCGCAGAGCTGCCGGCCGCCCAGGCGCGGGTCCTCGTCCTCAAGGACGCGCTCGGCTTCTCGTTCGAGGAGATCTCGGCCGCGTCGGGGATGCCCGTCGGGACAGCCAAGTGCTATGCGCACCGTGGTCGTGCGGCGATGCGCGAGCTCCTCGAGACGGGGGCGACGGCATGATTCCGGCGCTCCCGTTCGGCAAGGAGGAGATCGAGCGGATCCTGCCGCACCGCGACCCGTTCCTGCTCCTCGACGAGGTGATCGAGCTCGAGCCCGGCCGCAAGGTCGTCGCGACCCGCCTCGTTCGCGCGGACGACTGGTGGTTCCCGGGGCACTTCCCGGAGCGCCCGGTCATGCCGGGCGTGCTGATCGTCGAGGCGATGGCCCAGGCGGGTGCCGTCGCGGTGCTCGTCGAGGAGGAGAACCGCGGCAAGATCGCGTTCTTCGCCGGCATCGACGACTGCCGCTTCAAGCGCATCGTCTCGCCCGGCGAGAGCCTCACCCTGACCTGCGAGATCGACGCGATGCGCGGGCCGGTCGGCCGCGGCAAGGCGACCGCCACGGTCGACGGGAAGCTTGCGGCGCGCGGCACCCTCACCTTTGCGGTGGAGCGATGATCGGGTCGGCGACAGGGGTGCGGATCGGGATCACCGGTCTCGGGACGAACGTGCCGGCCCGCGTGATGACGAACCACGACATGGCCAAGCTGGTCGACACCTCCGACGAGTGGATTCAGGAGCGCACGGGGATCAAGGAGCGTCGGTTCGCCGCCCAGGAGGAGGCGCTGAGCGACATCGCGCTGCCCGCAGTCCGCGAGGCGCTTGCGGAGGCCGGCGCGAAGCCGTCCGAGATCGACCTCGTGATCTGCGCCACGGTCACGCCCGACATGCTGTTCCCGACCACGTCCGCGCTGATGGCCGACGCGCTCGAGATGCGCAATGCGGCCGCCTACGATCTGCTCGCGGGCTGCACGGGCTTCATGTACGGGATCAGCCAGGCCTACGCGATGATCGCCTCCGGGCTCTCGAAGAAGGCGGTCGTCGTCGGCGGGGATCTGCTCTCGAAGATCCTCGACTGGGAGGACCGCTCGACGCTCGTCATCTTCGGTGACGGCGCCGGCGCCGTGGTGCTGGAGCCTGTCACCGAGGGTGGCTTTCTCGGCTTCGAGCTCGGTGCGGACGGCGGCGGCGGGATCCACCTCTGCTATCCAGGCAGCGGCTCGCGTCACTTCGACAATCCCAACTCGATCCTGAAGATGAACGGCCGCGAGGTGTTCAAGTTTGCGACGCGGGTGATGGTCTCGTCCGCCGAGGCGGTGCTGGAGCAGTGCGGGAAGACGATCGAGGACATCGACGTCTACGTGCCGCATCAGGCAAACAAGCGGATCATCGACTATGCGATCGGTAAGCTGGGAATCCCACCGGAGCGGACGATTGTGAACGTCGACCGGTACGGGAACACGTCGTCGGGGTCGATCCCGCTCGCGCTCGCGGACGCGCGCGCGGAGGGACGGCTCACGGACGGCGCGCTCGTGTTGATGACCGGGATGGGCGCCGGCCTCACGTGGGGCTCGGCGCTGATCGAATGGAGAAGCGCTTCTGCCTGAGGGCAGAAGTGCTAGATGGGACGGCGGATGACCGACGCTGCGGCAGATGATCGGAGCGCGAGGAGTGATGCAACGATCAGGAGGCTCGACGTGACGACGATCGCGGATGCGGCCAGGCGGTCGACGCCCCATCTAGCGGTTCCTCCCGCAGGGAGGAACCGATGAGCAAGATCGCGTTCTGTTTCCCGGGGCAGGGTGCCCTCGAAGCGGGCATGGGCCGCGAGCTCGCCGAAGCGGTGCCCGCAGCGATGGACGTCTACAGGATCGGGAGCGAGGCCTCCGGGCTCGATCTCCAGGAGCTCTGCTTCAACTCCCCGCTCGAAGCACTCGTCGAGACCGAGGTGCAGCAACCGGCGCTCGTCGCGACGTGCCTTGCCATCCTGGCCGCGATCCGGGCCGAGGGGATCGAGCCCGACATCGTGGTCGGGCACTCGGTCGGGGAGTTCTCCGCCCTGGCAGCCGTGTCGGCGCTGGGCACGGGTGAGGCGATCGGTCTCGTGCGCGAGCGCGGTCTCGCGATGGCGGAGGCCGCCCGCCGGCATCCCGGCTCGATGGCTGCGATCCTGGGCCTCGAGGACGAGGCGGTCGAGACCCTCTGCCGCAAGATCGTCGGCGTCTGGCCCGCGAACTACAACTGCCCGGGTCAGATCGTGATCTCGGGTGAGAACGACGCAGTCGAGGAGCTGTGCGCCGAGGCCGAAACCCTCGGCGCTCGAAGAGCAATCAAGCTGAAGGTCTCAGGGGCGTTTCACAGCCCGCTGGTCGCCCGGGCGGCCGACCGGCTCAAGCCCGCGATCGAGACGATCCGGTTCCACGACCCGATCGCCCCGTTCATGTCGACCGTCACGGCTCGCGTCGAGCCCGCCACGCGTCTCGCCTCCCTCCTCGTCGATCAGCTGACGGCGCCGGTCAAGTTCACGCAGGCGGCCAGAGAGCTCGTCCACGGGCGGCGTCACCACGTTCGTCGAGGTCGGGCCGGGGAACGTGCTCTCCGGCCTCGTCAAGCGCATCGACCGGAGTGTCAAGGCGATCTCGGTCAACGACCTCGCGAGTCTGGAGAGGGCGCGGGAGGCACTGTCGACGTGAGCGGCTTCTGCTCGCTCGACGGCAGGACGGCCCTCGTCACAGGCGCCTCGCGCGGGATCGGCCGCGCCATCGCGGAGGAGCTCGCCGCTGCAGGGGCCTCGGTCGTGGTCGGCTATCGCACCGGTGCAGGCGGAGGCGGAAGAGGTCGCCGGCGCGATCGGCGGCCGTGCGGTGCAGGCCGACGTCGCCGATCCGGAGTCGGCCCGCGCGCTCGTCGAAGCCGCCGGAGACATCGACATCCTCGTCAACAACGCCGGCCTCACCCGCGACGGCCTCCTCGCCCGGATGAGCGACGACGACTGGCGCACGGTGATCGAGACCAACCTCTCCTCGGTCTTCTACACGTGCCGCGCCGTGACCCGCCCGATGATGAAGAAGCGCGCCGGGGCGATCGTCAACGTGTCGTCGATCGTCGGCGTCCACGGCAACTGGGGTCAGACGAACTACGCTGCCTCGAAGGCCGGCATCATCGGATTCACGAAATCCCTGGCGCGGGAGCTCGGCAGCCGCAACGTCCGAGCGAACGTCGTCGCGCCGGGCTACGTGCAGACACAGCTCACCGACGTGCTGCCGGAGGAGGCGACACAGGCGATGCTGCAGCAGACGCCGCTCGGCCGCCTCGGTGACCCGGCCGACGTCGCCGGTGCCGTGCGCTTTCTCTGCTCCGACGAGGCGTCGTTCGTGACGGGCGAAGTGCTGCTCGTCGACGGCGGCCTCGGGATGTAGCGTGGAATCATGAGCGCCTCGAACGACAGACGCCGGATCGTCGTCACCGGGATCGGAGGAGTGACCTCGCTCGGGAACACGATCGAGGAGACCTGGGCGGGGCTGATCGCCGGCCGCTCCGGTGCGGGGCCGATCACCCAGTTCGACTCCTCGGGCTACGCGGTTCACTTCGCGTGTGAGGTTCGCGACCTCGAGGTGACCGACTACGTCGACTACAAGGCGTCACGCCGGATGGATCGCTTCACCCACCTCGCGCTCGCTGCGGCGCGTCAGGCGGAGACCGACTCGGGCCTCGCGATCGCGCCGATCGCCGATCGCGTCGGAGCGGCTGTCGCGACGGGCATCGGCGGCCTGAAGTCGTTCGAGACCTGCGTCAACCAGCTCAACGAGCGCGGGCCGGACCGGGTCAATCCGTTCTCGATCGTCCAGATCATCCCGAACCTCGCCGCCGGTTGGGTGTCGATCGAGCTCGGGACGAGAGGGCCGCTCCTCTCCCAGTGCACCGCCTGCGCCGCCTCGAACATGGCGATCGGCGACGGGATGGACGCGATCCGCCTCGGCCGTGCCGACGTGATGATCTGCGGCGGCACCGAGGCCCCGGTGACGAGCGTCAGCATCGCCGGGTTCGCCGCGATGCGGGCGATCTCGCGACGCAACGACGATCCCGAGCGCGGCTCGCGCCCGTTCGACGGCGAGCGCGACGGCTTCGTGATGGGCGAGGCGGCCGGGATGGTCGTGATCGAGGAGCTCGAGCACGCGAAGGCGCGCGGGGCGAAGATCTACGCGGAGCTCCTCGGCTACGGCGTCTCGTCGGATGCGAACCACGTCTCGGACCCCGATCCGACCGGGGAGAACCCGGCCCGGGCGCTGACGATGGCGTTCGCCGACGCGGGCATCGAGCCGGACGACGTCGGCTACGTGAACGCGCACGGCACCTCGACGCCGTCCGGCGACTCGGGCGAGACACGCGTGCTCAAGCTGGCGCTCGGCGAGGACAAGGCCTACCGGACGCCGATCTCGTCGACGAAGGGCGCGACCGGGCACTGCCTCGGCGCAGCCGGCGCGGTCGAGGCGATCTTCACGATCCTTGCGCTGCAGCGGGGCATCCTGCCGCCGACGATCAACCAGACGACGCCGGATCCGACATGCGACCTCGACTTCATCCCGAACGAGGCGCGGCACGAGCAGGTCGAGATCGGCGTCTCGAACTCGTTCGGCTTCGGCGGGCACAACGCGTGCCTCGTGTTTCGCCGCTGGCACGAAGCCGACTGAACGTCGCGCTCCGGCGTGTCTGGCGTCAGCCGGTCGTCGGCGTTGCGCACCGCCGCCAACCCGGACGACAGGCTGAAGCCTGTCGCCACCGCAATTGCCGGGTGTCCGGTTTCAGCCGGATGCCGGGGTTTCGTCCGGGAGCCGCAGCTCGAGGAACAGGGTGTCGCGCCAGACCCCGTCGAGCTCGGCGATCCGCTCGCGGCGGCCGACGATCCGGAATCCGACCCGCTCGTGGAGGGCGATGCTGGCGGCGTTCTCGGGGAACACGCTCGTCTGGATCGTCCAGATGCCCGCAGCGGCCGCGGCCGTCACGAGCGCGCGCATGAGCGCGGTGCCGACGCCGAGCCCGCGGGCGGACGAGGCGACGTAGACGCTGTTCTCTGCCACGCCCGCGTAGCAGGGCCGGCTCGAGACCGGGGCCAGCGCCGCCCACCCGACGACGACTCCGTCGTGCTCCGCCACGAAGCGGCCCTCCGGCCTCCGCGTCGCGTCGAAGACGGCCCAGGAAGGCGGCGCGGTCTCGAAGGTTGCCTGACCCGTCGCAATCCCCTCGGCCCAGATCGCCGCCACCCGCGGCCAGTCGGCCTCGGTCATCTCCCTCAGCTCGACGGCAGGGATCATCGCACCGGAGGATAGAGCTCCTAGACTTCGCTCCCGTGGAGATCCGCCGTCCCGATCCGACGACCGACTTCGACGAGGTGCTCGCTCTCGTCCAGGCCTGCGACCGCGCCGTCTACGGCGACTCCGACTGGACTGCCGCGGAGCTGCGCGAGGAGTGGGACGGCCTCGATGTGAAAACGGACGCGTGGGTGGCCGTCGACGGACGGGCGGATTGCGGGCGTGATGCACGTCTACGAGCGCCGCGGCAGCCGCGTTCTCGCAGACGGCTACGTCCACCCCGAGCTGACGGGCCGTGGCGCCGGAGCCCGCCTGCTCGAAGCCGCGGAGCAGCGTGCGCTCGAGCTCGCCGCGGAGGTGCCCGTGGACGAGGCCGTCTCGATCGAGACGGCGCACCTCGTCGGAGATCCACGTGCCCCGGAGCTGCTCGCCGGCCGTGGCTACGGACGCGTCCGCACCTTCTTCCGCATGGTCGCCGACCTCACCGGAGCGATCCCGGCACCGATCTGGCCCCCCGGCCTCGAGCTCCGGCCGTTCGATCTCGAGCGCGACGGCCGGAAGGTGCACGCCGCCGTCGAGGAGGCGTTCGAGCACGAGTGGGGGCACGAGGCCCGCGACTACGAGGCATGGGCGAAGCGCGCCGTCGGGGTGGAGCAGTTCGATCCCGAGCTGTTCGTCGTCGTCTGGGACGGCGACGACGTCGCTGCGGTCTCGCTCGACTACGCGAAGCGCATGGGCGACTGGGGCTGGATCGCAACGCTCGCGGTGCGCCCCGCCTGGCGGCGGCGCGGTCTCGGCCTCGCGCTCCTCCACGAGGGGTTCCGTCGGCTGGCCGGGCGTGGCGAGACCATCGCCGCCCTCGGGGTCGACAGCGAGAACCCCACCGGGCGCGACGCGCCTGTACGAGCGCGCGGGGATGCGGATCTTCTGGCGCGCCGACGTCTGGCGCAAGGAGGTGAGGCCGGGTGCCTGAGCTCGTCGTGCCGACCGTTGCCGACGCGGGCCGGATCGCAGAGGTCATCAACGCTCGCTCGCTCGCGCTCCGGGGAGAGACGGAGGAGTCCGCCGACGGGGTCGCCCGCTGGTTCGCGATGCCGTCGCTCGACCCGGAGGCCGACATGCGGCTCGCGTTGAGCGCTGCCGGAGCGACGGAGGGGTACGGGGACGTGTCCGGTCCCGAGGACGGCACTCCGAGGGCGTGGATCGATCTCCGCGTTCTGCCCGATTGCCCGGAGGCGCTTGGCCTCCTGCTCGCCTGGGCGCAGGAGCGTGGCGCCGAGCGGGTGGGTGCCGGGGGGAAGATCCAGATCTTCGCCGACGAACGGGACGGAATGCTCCGGTCCCGCCTCGACGCGGCGAGATACACGGTGGTGCGCTCGTCCTACGAGATGGAGCGAGCGCTCGACGGTGTCCTCGAGCCTCCCGTGTGGCCGGCGGGCATCGAGCCGCGCCCGTTCGAGGAGCGTGATGCCGAGGCCGTCCATGCGGCCCACGACGAGGCGTTCGCCGACCACTGGGGCTATTCGCCCACGTCGTTCGAGGGCTGGCGTGCGTTCCACCTCGGCCCGGCCGCGGACACCACCCTCTGGCGGGTGGCCTGGGACGGCGCCGAGATCGCGGGGGTCTGCATCAACAATCCCCGTCGCGGAGAGGACGACACCGTCGGCTGGGTCGAAGTGCTCGCCGTGCGGCGGCCGTGGCGCCGCAGAGGGCTCGGAGAGGCGCTTCTCCGGGAGGCGTTCGTTGCGTTTGCGAAACGGGGAAAGCGGGCAGCGGGACTCGGGGTCGATGCCGAGAACACGACGGGCGCCGTGGCCCTCTACGAGCGGGTCGGGATGCGCGTCGTGCGCCGCAGCGACACGTGGGAGCGCATCGCGTGAGCACGCTTCGCGCCCGCTGTCCCGACTGCAGGACGCTGACCGCGGTCGCGATCGACATGGAGTACCAGTGCCACAGCTGCGGCCGCGCGTTCGCCGCCGGCCTCGTGCGAGTGCCCCGCGCCTGGGGTGAGGGAGGAGACGCGATGGCGGCCGCGGCGTCGCTGCCGCTTCCGTATCCCGAGGCAGCCGTGATCGAGGAGGAGACCCTCGAGGAGCAGATCGCGGCCCAGATGAGGAACCTGCCGGCTCGCCCTCTCGTGCTCGGAGGCTGCTGCTGCGCCCACGTCGGCGCGATCCGAGGGCTCGCCGCCCGCCCCGGCCGCCTCGCCGTCGTGTGGATCGACGCGCACGGCGACCTCAACACGCCGGAGACCTCGCCTTCGGGAAACCAGTGGGGGATGCCGTTGCGCATGGCTATCGACGCCGGCGCCGTTCGCCCCGAGGACGTCGCCCTCGTCGGCGCCCGCAGCCTCGATCCGCCCGAGGTGGCCTACATGGCGGCCAGCGGGATCGACGACGACCTCGGCCGTGCGCTCGCCGACTGCGACAGGGTGTACGTGGCATTCGACTGCGATGTCCTGCGCCCGGGGGAGCTCGAGGTCTTCATGCCGGAGCCGGGTGGGCCGACGCTCACGGAGGCGGAGGCGCTGCTGCGGGGCCTCGGCGCGAGGTCCACCCTGGCCGGTCTCGGGCTGACGGGATTGGCCGCCGGCGCGGACCCGGCCGCGCTGGCCCGTCTTGCTGCCGCCTCCGGCCTGTAACCCCGCGGTGGGGAGGCGGGTCTAAGATGGCGCAGATGTCCGCCACCGACAAGATCGACGTCTCGATCGAGCACAAGCGGGCCACCCTCGACGACGGGACGGCGAAGAAGCACCCGAACACCTGTCCCGGGTGTGGATCCCACTACCGCGACGACGAGCTCCAGGAGCACCTGCGGGTCTGCCCGCAGTGTGGACATCACTTCCCGATGCGCGGCCCCGAACGGATCAAGCAGCTCGCAGACCCGGGCAGCTTCTTCGAGGACGAGACGGCGTTGCGGTCGGGCGACCCACTCGAGTTCTTCGACCTGAAGCCGTATACCGAGCGCCTGGCGGAGGCCGAGGTGGCCACGGGCCTCGGTGACGCGATGATCACGGGTACCGCCCGGATCGAGCTGCTCCCGTGCCGACTTGCGGTGATGGATTTCTCGTTCATGGGCGGCTCGATGGGAAGCGTCGTCGGCGAGAAGTTCGCCCGGGCCTGTGATCACGCCGCCGCCGACGGCCTGCCGCTCGTCTCGGTTTCGTCCTCGGGCGGCGCGCGCATGCAGGAGGGGATCCTGGCGCTGATGCAGCTGCCGAAGACGATCTGCGCCCTCGAGGAGCTCCACGACGCCGGCGGCGTCATGATCTCGGTGCTCACGCACCCGACGACCGGCGGGCTGCTCGCCAGCTATGCGTCGCTCGGCGACGTGCTGCTCGCCGAGCCCGGCGCCCTGATGTCGTTCGCCGGCCCGAGGGTCGTGGCCCAGACGACGCGCGAGAAGCTGCCCGACGACTTCGGCCTCTCCGAGTCCAATCTGCGCTTCGGCCACATCGACCGGATCGTGCCGAGGGCCGAGCTGCGACCGGTGCTGGCGCGGCTGCTCCGTCTATTCGGGAGCAAGCCGTGACGACCGACGCCGAGCTCGGCCTGCGCGACCGCCTCGCCAAGCTGAGCGGCGTCAAGCTGCTGCGCGGTACCCGTCTCTCGTCGGAGCTCGAGCGCCTGCAGCGACAGCTCGAGCGGCTGAGGGAGGACACCTCGGACGAGGAGATCTGGAAGCGGGTAGAGCTCGCCCGTCACCAGGAGCGGCCGTACACGCTCGACTACGTCGAGCGAATCCTCGACGACTTCTTCGAGCTGCACGGCGACCGCGGCCGGATGGACGACCACGCGATCGTGGCCGGGATCGGCAGGCTCGACGGGCGCACGATCGCGCTGCTCGGTCACCAGAAGGGCCGCGATCTGAAGGAGCGGACGCGTCGGAACTTCGGGATGGCCTATCCGGAGGGCTACCGCAAGGCGATGCGCGTGATGGAGCTCGCGGAGCGCCACGGGTTCCCACTCGTCACGCTCGTCGACACACCTGGCGCCTACCCGGGTGTTGCTGCCGAGCAGCACGGGCAGGGCGGTGCAATCGCCCGCTCGCAGGCCGTCATGATCAAGCTCTCGGTGCCGACCGTCTCCGTCGTGATCGGCGAGGGCGGCTCCGGTGGAGCGGTCGCGATCGCAGTCGCCGACCGGGTCCTGATGCAGGAGAACGCCATCTACTCCGTGATCTCGCCCGAAGGGTGCGCCGCGATCCTCTGGCGTGACGCCTCGCAGGCGAAGAAGGCCGCATCGGCCTTCCGGCTCGACGCGGCGCACTGCCTCTTCCTCGGTGTGATCGAGGGAATCGTCCCCGAGCCGGAAGGCGGCGCGCAGGCCGATCCCGACGGCGCGGCGCTGCTGCTGCGGGAGTCGGTCGTCTCGCACCTGGCCGAGTTGGAGGGCATCTCGTCCGCGAAGCTCCGCCGCGACCGCCGCGCGAAGTTCCGCGCGATGGGCGTGTACGCCTAGAACGGTCGCCAGGAGCCGGTACGTCCGGCGCGGTGCGTCTCCTCAGCCATGACTCGGCCGACGGCGGTGCAGCCGCTGCCGACGGCGGCCACGATCGGCGGCCCGCCGTGATGCGAGATCATGTGGGGCCGACGGCGTCGCCGATGTCGGCGATCGCGTTCAGCGCCTGGCCGAGGGCGATCCCCCACGTCGAGACGAAGATCGCCACCGGTGCGCCGATGAAGATCACGCCCAGCGTCTGCCAGAAGCCCTCCACCTCGAAGGCCCAGACGACAACGCCGAACAGGGTGAAGACGACCATGAAGAACCCTGCGAGCTTGAGCACCAAGGCCCACGTCCGAAGTGTCGCGTACCTCGTCATGTCACACCTCCTGGGAGCCGGGTCCGGAACCGCCGGTGGGCGGCTGCTCAGATCGTCGTCATGGAAGCCCGGCAGGGCATCGGTGTCGCCCCGCACCCCAAGCACGGCTTTGCCGCAGTGTGTTCCGGAACCGGGGTCACGGCCCCCGCGTCGCGAAGGCCGCCACGGGCGGCACACTGCAGGCTGTTCGCGATCCCGAGTGAACGCGCGACCAGATGTGCTCGACGCGTCAACAACGTCAAGCTGACTTGCCGTCGGAACGATGCAGATGCGCCGCTGACGCTACTCCCCTCCGCAAACGAAAGGGACACATGACAGAGACCGCTCTAGACGAGCTCGGCCCGATCGACTACCTCGTGGTCGAGTTCCCGGCCGGAGCGAGCAACTTCACAGGCGAGATGGCGAAAGAGCTCGTCGCCCTCGTCGACGCCGGCACGATCCGTGTCGTCGACGTACTGATCCTGACCAAGAACGAGGACGGCTCGATCGACGCGATGGAGCTCTCCGACATCCCCGAGCTCGGCGAGCTCCAGGCCATCGAGGCCCAACTTGCCGAGCTGCTGGCCGAGGACGACGTCCTCCACCTCGCTGCCTGCATGGAGCCGGGAAGCACGGCCGGTGTCCTGATCTGGGAGAACCTGTGGGCGGCGCCGTTTGCGGCGGCCGCAAGGCGCTCCGGCGGCCAGCTGATCGCGAACGGACGGATCCCCATTCAGGCGATCATCGCCTCGATCGAGGCCGATGAAGCTGCACTGACAACCGAAGGAGCATGAAGATGCCACTCAGGCCAGGACGTGTCGGACGTGTCGGAGTCGTTGGCGCACCGGTAGCGAAAACGGCGGTCGTGGCGAAGGCTGTCTCGCCGGGACCCTCGCCGGTGGCGAAGACGGCGGTCGTGGCCGCGGCGGTCACCCCGGGGCGAGGTCGCCGTCGCATCTAGCTGGGGCAGGCCGCGGTCATCTGTGCAAGGCGAAACCCTGGAGGCGCCGAAAGGCGCCTCCAGGCGAACGTGACCTCCGTGGGACGACGGTGTCATGGGCGACCAGCAGGATCAGCAGGGCGTCGACCGGGCCGCCGTCGTCTGCGGCCCCGACAACGACCCACGCCTGCGAGGAGCCCGGGCGAGGTGAGAGTCTCAGCAGGGCTCCGCCCCACGCGAGCCTCGCCTGGAGGTAGGCTCTCTCGGCCCGACAGCAGCAAGACCAAGGAGGTTCGCGATGGCGCTCTCACTCCAGAAGAAGCTCGAGTTGGCAGGCGATCTGGCCAAGGTACAGCCGCTGCTGCAACGGCTCCATCTCGTGGAGAAGCCGAAGCAGCGTCACCGCCTGCGCAACGTGATTCTCGTGGGCGCCCTGATCGGCGCCGTCGCAGCCGTCGCTCTCGCCCTGAGCAATCGCTGCTGCCGCCCCGACGGATCCGCAGTCGGCGACGGTGACGATGCAGGGATCGGCTCCGCAGCCGAGGAGACCCCGCCGACGACGTTCGACTAGAGAAACGGTCCGGCCAGCCGGTCACGATCGAGCGAGACGGCAGCCTGCCGAAGCACTAGTGTTGGCCCGGAGATGAGAGCGGCGCCGCTGCAGGTCGTCATCACGTTCAAGACGCTGCTCCTCGCGGTGGCGCTCTTCCTCCTGACGTGGGCCGTCGTCTCGATCCGCGACACGCTCCTGATCGTCGCGGTCGGCGTCTTCCTCGGGCTCGTCTTCGAGGGCCCGGTTCGGCTGGTGGAGCGAAAGACGTCGTTGGGGCGCGGGATGTCGGCGACGGTCAGCGTCATCGGCGCACTCGTCGCGCTCACGCTCCTGGGGCTCGTGCTCCTGAAGCCGATACTCGAGAGCCTGCAGTCCTTCCTCAAGGATCTGCCGCAGACCGTCGATCAGCTGCAGAACTCGGACGAGTTGGGCTTTCTCGGCAACACGGGTGCCGCGGACAACGTTCAGTCGGGAGCGCAGAGCGCCTCGAACGCCGTGCCCGACGCGCTCGGGGCACTGGTCGGGTTCGCCGGCTCGCTCGCGTCCTTTGCGCTCTCGGTGTTCCTGATCACGTTCATCTGCCTCTTCTTCCTCTGCGAGGTCAGGGATCTGAAGGCGGCCCTCGCGAGCGTGCTGCCGAAGGGGCAGGAGGAAGTCTGGCTGCCCCTCTGGGACCGGGTCACGACGATGGTCTCGCGCTGGGCGATCGGCGTCGTGATCATCGCGACGATTGCGGGCACCACCCAGGGCCTGACCGCGTACCTGCTCGGATCGAGCTACGCGGTCGCGCTCGGGCTGATCGCCGGGTTCCTCGACATGATCCCGAACATCGGCGCGACGATCGCCGGTTTCATCCTCTCCCTGACGCTGCTCGCGGAAGAGGGCCTCACGGCGGCGCTGATCATGCTCGCGGTCGTGCTGATCTACCAGCAGGTCGAGAACAGCGTCCTCACCCCGACGATCCAGGGCAAGGCGGTCAAGCTCTCCGCGTTCTTCATCATCGTCTCCGTCGCGCTGTTCGGCGCCTTGCTGGGCGTGATCGGGGCGCTGATCGCCGTTCCGGTGGCAGCGACGATCCAGATCATCCTCGTCGAGGTCACGAAGACCTACCGGGAGCAGGTCGCCCTGGCCAAGCTCGGGGCCGTGCCTGTGGTGACGGACGATGGCACGGTCTGACACCGGACTGCCGCCGGCGCCCTATGCTCGTCCCATGAGCCTTCTCCAGGAGCTGCTCGGTGGCTAGCGCAGTCGCATCGGTCACCCCGTTCCACGACCGGTCGCGGAGGCGACGATTCGTAAAGCTCGGCTGCTGGCTCGTCGGCCTGCTCGTGCTCGCGGCCGTGCTGCGCCTGCTCGGCGTCGACGTGATCGGCTGGCTGGACAGCGTCTGGACGCAGATCAAGGACGTCCCGCTCCAGTACCTGCGTGCTCGGCGGGGTGCTGCAGATCCTGCAGACGTCGCTGAACGGGCTCGCCTACTACGGGATCCTGTCGTACGCCTACCCGGGCCGCGCGCAGATGTGGCCGATCATCACGGCCTACGCGGTCGGCGTCTCGATGAACAACTTCCTGCCGGCCAACATCGGCACCTTCGTGACGCTGCTGATGTTCCTCGCGATCATCCCCGGCTCGACGTTCCCGGGGATCCTGGCCGCCTACATGGTCAACAAGATCTTCTTCACGGTCGTGGGCGGCCTCGTCTACCTGTACCTCTTCCTCGAGGCGGGAGAGGCGTTCGACGTCGAGCTGGGCTGGTTCCGCGACCACGGGGTCCTCTTCCTGCTGCTCGTCGCGGGGGGAATCTTCCTGATCGTGCTCGTGGTGCGGATCTTCTGGCGCTGGCTCAAGAAGACCTGGGAGAAGGCGAAGCAGGGCGCCGAGATCCTCGTCCACCCGAAGGCGTTCGCGACCCGCGTGCTGTTGCCCCAGGTCGGCAGCTACGCGGCCAAGGTCGGCGTGATCTGCGTGTTCCTCGCCGCGTACTCGATCCCGGTCACCTTCGACTCCGTGATGAGCGTGATCGGCTCGAGCTCGGCGGCCAACATGGCCTCGGTGACGCCGGGCGCGGTCGGGGTGACCCAGGCCGCGAACGTCGTGGCGCTGAGCGACTACACGAATTCCGAGACGGCTACCGCCTACTCGCTCTCGCAGCAGCTCGTCACGACGGCGGTCAACATGGGGTATGCGCTCTTGCTCGTGGTGCTGATCTTCGGCTGGACGGGCGGCAAGCTCCTCGTTTCGAGCAGCTACGCCGACGCGAAGGTGAAAGCGAAGGAGATGAAGGACTCGAAGGGCAAGGGCCAGGATTTGCTGGGAGACGACGGCGAGCCCGCCCCCGACGCGTAGCGCCGGGCGGAAGATCCCTTCCTCGGTCTCTCCACACTATCCACAGGCTTATCCCCCGCTTCGAAACAGCGGATTTGCGGGGTAAACGTCCGGTGTATGACGAACATGTTAAGCGAGGGTGCCGGTTCCGCGATCATGCAGCGGTGGCACGCGATTCCGATCCCGGACGGGCGCTCGCGCCGATGCTCGCAACGGCCACCGCCGACCTGCCGAGCGGGGCCGGCTGGGCCTTCGAGCCGAAGTGGGACGGCTACCGCGCTCTCGCGCGGGTCGCCGCCGGCGTGGCGACATTCCGGAGCCGCAACGGCAACGACCTCACCCCTCGGTTTCGCGGACTGGCCGATGCGCTCGCCCACGCCGTGCGCTCGCCGTCCGCGGTGGTCGACGGCGAGGTGTGCGCCCTCGACGACACGGGCCGCTCGGACTTCGGGCGGCTGCAACGGGGTGAGGGAGCGCTCTCCTTCGTCGCCTTCGACCTCCTCGAGCTCGACGGCGAGCCTCTGCTGCACCTGAGCTATCTGGAACGGCGGGATCGGCTCGCACGTCTCCTGGACACGTCCGTCGCCGGCGTGCTCCTCTCGCCCTCGTTCGACGACGGTGCTGCACTCGAGCGGGCCGCACGCGAGCACGGGCTCGAGGGCGTGGTCGCCAAGCGAACCGGCTCCACCTACCAGCCGGGCCGGCGCTCGTCCGACTGGCGCAAGCTGAAGCTGAAGCAGCGGCAGGAAGCCGTCATCGCGGGCTTCACCCGGGGCAAGGGCCGGCGCAGCGCCGGCATCGGGGCGCTCCTGCTCGGGGTGCACGGCAAGGACGGACTGCACTTCGCCGGCAGCGTCGGAACCGGGCTCAGCGACGGCGAGCTCGACCGTCTGGAGGGGCTGCTGACGCCACTCGCGCAAGAGGACAGCCCATTCGTCGAGTTGCCGAAGCTCCAGCGCACACGGAGCGGGGCCGTAACCTGGGTCGAGCCCGTGCTCGTGGCCGAGATCGAGTTCGCCGAGTGGACGCGGGACGGTCGCCTGCGGGCGCCGGTCTACCTCGCCCTGCGGGACGACAAGCGCGCAGACGACGTCGTCGCCGAGCGTGCTCCGCTGCCGGAGGAGATCAGGCGCGGAGCACGCGTGCTGAGGCTCTCGAACCTCGACAAGCCGTTCTGGCCAGAGGAGGGGATCACGAAGGGCGATCTGCTCGCCTTCTACCGGGACGTCGCGCCGGTGCTCGTGCCGCACCTCCGCAACCGGCCGTTCACGATGAAGCGCTACCCGGACGGCTGGGAGGGGAAGCACTTCTTCCAGAAGGATGCGCCGCCGCACATGCCGGCCTGGATCCCGCGGGCTCCCTTCCCGGCGTCGACGCGGGACGGCGAGACGCGGACGATCGACTACCCGCTCGTCAACGACGAGCTTGCGCTCCTCTGGATGGTCAACATGGGCTGCATCGACCTGAACGCCTGGGCCTCGCGCACCGACCGACCGGACCGGCCCGACTGGGTCATGTTCGACCTCGATCCGTCGGACGACGTCGGCTTCCCGGAGGTGATCGAGGTGGCGCTGCTCGTCCGCCAGATCCTCCGCCTCGTCGGCCTGGAGAGCTTCCCCAAGACGAGCGGCTCGCGTGGGATCCACGTGCTCGTGCCCATCGCCCGGCGCCACGGCCACCCCGAGGTGCGCGCGTTCGCCTCGGTGGTCGCCGGCGCACTCGCCCGTGCGCATCCGGGCCTCGTGACGACCGAGTGGACGAAGCGCAAGCGCCGAGGGGTGCTCGTCGACGCGAACCAGAACGGCCCGGGGAAGACGACGGCCTCCGTCTACTCGGTGCGGCCACGGCCCGGCGCGCCCGTCTCGACGCCGCTCGCGTGGGACGAGGTGCGCCCGGGGCTCGATCCCTCGGCGTTCACGTTCGACGAGGTGCGCGCCCGGGTTGCCCGACACGGCGACCTCTTCGCGCCGGTGCTGACGCTGCGTCAGTCGCTCGGTGCCGCACTGCGCTCGCTCGGCTGAGCGGCACGGAACCGGCCGGCGCCGTCTACCGGAGCCTACTTACACCTCCTACTTGACGAATGCTAATGCGTGTCATTACACTTTCGAATACAAACTACTCCTGTAGGAAACGACCGGAAGGACATTCACCGCACATGCGCCGGACACTCATCGCACTCGTGACCGTTCTCGTCGCCGTCACCGCCGTCTCGGCATCGTGGGCAAGGGGCGCCGACACGAAGCTCAACCTCATCGGCTATGCCGTTCCCACGCGAGGCGCTCGGGGCGATCATCAAGGAATGGCAGAAGACGCCGGACGGATCGAGCGTCAACTTCTCGCAGTCCTACGGGGCATCGGGAGATCAGGCTCGGGCTGTCGCGAACGGCCTCCCGGCCGACATCGTTCAGCTCTCGACCGGGCTCGACGTCGACTACCTCGTCGAGAAGGGGCTCGTCGACAAGAACTGGAGCAAGCAGTCGTACAAGGGCATCGTCTCGAACTCGCTCGTCGTGTTCGCCGTTCGGCCGGGCAACCCCAAGAAGATCAAGAGCTGGGACGACCTGGTCAAGTCCGGGGTCGAGGTGATCACCGCCAACCCCTTCACGTCCGGGGCGGCGAAGTGGAACATCCTCGCCGCCTACGGCGCCCAGCGGAAGCTCGGCAAGACCGACAAGCAGGCGCAGGCATACGTGCTGAGGCTGTTCAAGAACGTCGTCGTGCAGGCGAAGTCGGGACGTGACGCGACGAATGCGTTCCTCTCCGGCAAGGGCGACGTCCTGCTCGCCTACGAGAACGAGGCGCTGCTCTCCCGCAAGAACGGCCAGGACATCCAGTTCACCATCCCGAAGCAGACGATGCTGATCGAGACGCCGATCGCGGTGCTGAAGAACAGCGAGAACAAGGAGAAGGCGAACCAGTTCATCCGGTTCACGAAGTCGGACACGGCGCAGCGGATCTGGGCGGAGTGGGGCTTCCGGCCGGTGAGCAAGAAGATCTCGAGGGAGTTCAAGGCCAAGTTCCCCGGCCGCCCGACGGTCTACCGCATCACGGATCCGATCTTCGGGGGCAGCTGGGCGGCAGCCGACAAGAAGTGGTTCGACCCGAACGGCAGCATCATGGTCGACATCGAGAAGGCCATCGGAGGCCCCACTGGCTAGCGCACCCACCGCAGCGGTCGTCGGCCGCCCGGTTCGAGCTCGAGGGGAGAGGGCGTCCACCGCCCTCTCCCTCGGCGTCATCACCCTGTACCTGTCCCTGATCGTGATGCTTCCCATCGCGGCGCTCGTCTGGGCGTCGCGCAGCGAGGGCAAGCAGGCGTTCTGGGATGCGGTGACAAGCCCGCAGTCGGTTGCGGCGCTGAAGCTCACGGTCGGCGCGGCATTCGTCGTGGCGGTCCTGAACGCCGTGCTCGGCACGGTGACCGCATGGGTTCTCGTGCGGGACGACTTCCGAGGCAAGTCCGTGATCAACTCGATCATCGACCTGCCGTTTGCCCTGCCGACGATCGTCGCCGGGCTGACGCTGCTCGCCCTCTACGGGCCGAAGTCGCCGATCGGGATCGACATCGCCTTTACGCGGACGGCGATCCTCGCGGCGCTGATGTTCGTGACGCTCCCGTTCGTCGTGCGCACGGTCCAGCCGGTGCTGACGGAGCTCGACCACGAGATGGAGGAGGCGGCTCGGTCGCTCGGGGCGTCCGAGCTGACGACGTTCCGCCGCGTGATCTTCCCCAACATCCTGCCCGGGATCCTCTCGGGGTTCGCCCTCGCGTTCGCGAAGGCTGTCGGCGAGATCGGCTCGCTCGTGATCATCTCGGGGAACCTGCCGTACAGGACCGAGGTCTCGTCCGTGTTCATCCTCGGACAGATCGAGAGCGGCAATCCCGCCGGCGCAGCTGCGGTCGCCGTCGTCCTCCTCGTGATCTCGTTCGCGATCCTGCTCGTCGTCGGAGCGATCCGGCACTTCACGACGAGGCACGACCGTGCGTAGGTACGCGCTCCGGTTCGTCGCCCTCTTCTACCTGACCGCGATCCTCGTCGCGCCGCTCGGGATCGTCTTCTACCGCACGTTCGAGGACGGCTTCGCTGCAGCCTGGGAAGCGCTCTCGACACCCGAGACGATCCATGCGTTCAAGCTGACGCTGATCATCACTGCGATCGCGGTGCCGCTCAACACCGTCTTCGGGATCATCTGCGCGCTCGCGATCGTCCGCAAGCGGTTCCCGGGGAAGGGCCTCCTGAACGCGTTCATCGACCTCCCGCTCGCGCTCTCGCCCGTCGTCGTCGGTCTCTCGCTGTTCCTCCTCTACGGGCGCACGGGCTGGTTCGGCGGCTTCTTCGAGCGCCACGACATCCAGGTGCTCTTCGCGCTGCCGGCGATGATCATCGCAACGATCTTCGTCTCGCTCCCGTTCGTCGCCCGCGAGGTCGTCCCGACCCTGCGCGAGATCGGCGACGAGCAGGAGCAGGCTGCCCGCACGCTCGGGGCGAACGGCTGGCAGACCTTCCGCCGGATCACGCTGCCGTCGATCCGGTGGGCGGTGATCTACGGCGTCATCCTCACCACCGCGAGGTGCCTCGGCGAGTACGGTGCCGTCGCCGTCGTCTCGGGACGGATCCAGGGGGAGACGGAGACCGCGACCCTGCGCGTCGAGGAGCGCTACGACAGCTTCGACCTCGCGGGCGCGTACGCGATCGCCATCGTGCTCGCTCTGATCGCGATCGCCGTCTTGCTCCTCATGACCCTCGTCAAGCCCAGGGAAGGAACGACCTAGTGTCCATCCTCGTCCGCAACATCTCGAAGCGCTTCGGCGACT
This sequence comes from uncultured Thermoleophilia bacterium, assembly GCA_963792455.1. GTDB lineage: Bacteria > Actinomycetota > Thermoleophilia > Gaiellales > Gaiellaceae > Gaiella. The sequence goes on along the minus strand of CAWBWA010000008.1, from coordinate 206,336 downwards.
TCACCGCACTCGACGATGTCTCGCTCGACGTCGAAGGAGGCTCGCTGACGGCCCTCCTCGGCCCGAGCGGCTCGGGCAAGTCGACGCTGCTCCGCATCATCGCCGGTCTCGAGTTCGCCGACCAGGGCGAGATCCTGATCGCCGGTGAGGACGCCACCGATATCCGACCGCAGGACCGCAACGTCGGGTTCGTCTTCCAGCACTACGCTGCGTTCAAGCACATGACGGTTCGGGACAACGTCGCCTTCGGCCTCCAGGTGCGGAAGCGCCCGAAGGCGGAGATCAGGGATCGCGTCGACGAGCTGCTGAAGCTCGTCCAGCTCGAGGCATTCGGCCACCGCTACCCCGCCCAGCTCTCGGGCGGGCAGCGCCAGCGCATGGCCCTGGCCCGCGCCCTCGCTCCGAAGCCGGAGGTGCTGCTGCTCGACGAGCCGTTCGGTGCCCTCGACGCGCGCGTGCGGGCCGAGCTTCGTGACTGGCTGCGCCGGCTCCACGAGGAGGTGCATGTGACGACCATCTTCGTCACCCACGACCAGGCGGAGGCGATGGACGTGGCAAGCCAGATCGCTGTCATGAACACCGGTCGCGTGGAGCAGGTCGGGAGCCCGACCCAGCTCTACGACGAGCCTGCGACCGAGTTCGTGATGCAGTTCGTCGGCGAGGCAAATCGGCTCGGTGACCGCTGGGTCCGCCCGCACGATCTCGACGTCAGCCCCGACCCGGGTCCTGGTGGGGTCGAGGCGCAGATCGAGCGGATCACGCGCTACGGGTTCGACGCCAGGATCGAGCTCGTGGCCGCCGACGGTGAGCCGTTGCTCGTCCAGGTGACGCGCGACCGGCTCGAGGAGCTGGAGCTCGAGCGAGGGCAGATCGTCTGGGTCGTGGCACAGAGAGACCGTGCCTTCGCAGAGACGGCCTAGCCGCTACTGCGCCCTCGCGCGACGAGATCGGCGAGCGTCGTCTGCTCGAGCACCCCTCGCATCGCCGTGCGGAGCTCGATCCAGACCTCCCGGAGCGGCACGGCAGTCCCCTCGTAGACGATCTCGTCGGGCCGCTCACCGCGGACACTCGCGATCGGTCCCTCCACCACCCGGATCACGTCGGCGACGGTGATCTCCGCGGGCGGGCGGGCAAGGCGATAGCCTCCCTCGGCCCCGCGCTGGCTCGCAACGAGACCGCCGTTGCGCAGGTCGGCGAGGATGTTCTCCAGGAACTTGTGCGGGATCGACTGTGCCGCTGCGAGTCGCTCGCCCTTGACCTGCTCGGGGGCTGCCGCGGCGAGCTCTATCGTCGCCCGGAGGGCGTAGTCGACCTTGGCGGAGACGCGCACGCCGTCATTGTGGCGTCTCGCGAACCGTCTCGTCGAGCCGCCGCTCGATGAAGCGGCGCTCCGGCCCGTCCCGGGTCAGCTCGAGGGCCTGGACGTAGGCGTCGCGGGCCTCCTCCGCGCGGCCGAGGCGGCGGAGGAGATCGGCTCGGGCCGAGTGAAAGTGGCGATAGTCGTCGAGGCCCGGAATCGCCTCCAGGAGCGAGAGGCCTCGCTCGACGTCACCGGCGAGCGCGACCGCAACCGCGTGGTTGAGCCGGGCGACCGGCGATCCGTCCAGCCGCAGCAGCGCCTCGTAGGCGGCCGCGAGCGTGGCCGGATCGGACCCCTGGGCATGACCCGCTGCGATCGCCGCCTGCAGCTGGTAGGGACCTGGCCGACGCAGGCCCTCGGCGCGCTCGAGCATCCGCAGGCCCTCGTCGATCGCGCGCGTATCCCAGAGGCCGCGATCCTGGTCGGCGAGCAGCACGAGCTCGCCGTCCGCCGAGAGCCGGGCGTCGCGTCGCGAGTCTTGCAGGAGCAGCAGCGCCAGCAGGCCGTAGGCCTCGGGCTCGTCGGGCATCAGGATGCAGAGGAGCTTTGCCAGTCGGATCGCCTCGCTGCACAGGTCACGGCGGACGAGCTCTCCTCCCGAGCTCGCCGCGTACCCCTCGTTGAAGACGAGGTAGATCACCCGGAGCGCCGCCGCGAGCCGGTCGGGCAGCATCGCGTCGGCCGGCACGCGGAACGGGATCCCCGCCGTCTTGATCTTGCGCTTGGCGCGCACCAGCCGCTGGGCCATCGTCTGCTCCGGGACGAGGAAGGCCGCCGCGATCTCGGGAGTGGTGAGGCCGCCGACCTCGCGCAGGGTGAGCGCGATCTGCACGTCGACCGCCAGCGCGGGGTGGCAGCAGGTGAAGAGGAGTGCGAGCCGCTCGTCGGGGAGCGCGCTCACCTCGTCCGCATCCGAGGGCAGCGACTCGAGCCGCGCGAGCAGCGCCGTCTTGTCGGCGAGGACGTGCTCACGCCGGATCCGGTCGATCGCGCGGTTGCGGGCGGTCGTCACGATCCACGCACCGGGGTTGTCGGGCACCCCGGTTCGGGGCCAGCGTTCGAGGGCAATCGTGAACGCGTCCTGCACCGCGTCCTCGGCGCGCTCGAGGTCGCCGAGGACACGGGTCAGGATGGCGACGCACCGGGGCCACTCGTCTGCATAGACCGCGGCGAGCCGTTCGTTCACCGGGTCGCGAGCGGCCGGATCTCGAGGGTGCCGTACTCCGCTGCGGGGACGAGGGCGGCGAGCCGGATCGCCTCGTCGAGGTCGGGGAGCTCGGCGATGAAGACGCCGCCGAGCTGCTCCTTCGTCTCGGCGAACGGGCCGTCGGTGACGATCGTCTGCCCGTCGACGACCTGCACGACCTTCGCCTCGGACGCGTCCGCGAGCTCTCGGCCCTGCACGTTCGGGTCGGCCTTTCCCAGCTCCTCGAAGAGTGCGATCCAGCGGGGCATCGACTCGGCCCGCAGCCTCGCACCCTCCTCCGCGGAGATCCCCTCCCACGCGGACTGATCGCTGTACACGAGCAATGCGTACTTCATGCCGCTGCCTCCTCGTCGACGTGGATCGGACGGACCTCGATCGCGCCTCCGTGCCAGGCGGCCGGAATCTTCGCCGCCCAGGCGACGGCCTCCTCGATCGAGTCGCACGAGAAGAGGTAGTAGCCGCCGAGCGACTCCTTCACCTCGGCGTACGGGCCGTCGGTGACGAGCGCCTCTCCGCCCCGCACCCGCACGCTCGTCGCGGCGGCCGTCGACTCGAGCTCGCTCGCGTCGATCAGCGCCCCTGCGGCCTCGGCCTCACGCGAGACGGCCATGTAGCCCTCGTACGCAGACGCTCTCTCCGTCTCCGACATCCGCTCCCACGCGTCCGGGTTGCCGTAGACCAGTGCCAGATACTCCACGCTGCCTCCTTTGCTGTTCGCTTGACGATTGCACCATGACGACGAACGGCGTGCACCGAAATCGACAGCAGGTCAGCTCGCGCTCATCCGTTCGAGGAGGAGGGCCGCCGCCGCCTTGTCGAGCATCTCGTTCAGGTTCCCGCACTTCGGGCTCTGCACGCACGAGGGGCAGCCGCTCGCGCAGGGGCAGCCGGCGAGGAGGCGGGCGGTGTCCGCGGCCCAGCCGGCGAAGCTCTCGAAGCCGCGCTCCGTGATCCCCACGCCGCCGGCATGCCCGTCGTAGACGAAGACGGTCGGCAGCCCGGTCTGGAAGTGGAGGTTCGTCGAGAGCCCGCCGATGTCCCAGCGGTCGCACATCGCCCACAGCGGCAGTAGCGAGATGAGGGCGTGCTCGGCCGCGTGCAGGGCCCCGAGCAGCCTCGGCATCTCCTCCAGCCCCTCGAGCAGCCATCCCGTCCGGGCAGAACCAGACGGCCTCGGTCTCGAAGGTGACGGCCGGCATCACGAGCGGCACGACCGCGAGCGTCGAGCCGTCGCGGACGGCCTTGCGCTGGTAGGCGATCACCTGCTCGGTCACCGAGACGCGGCCGAAGTGGAGCTCGACGCCGGCGACCCGGGCGGAGCGCAGGGGCTCCTCGATCGCGGTCTCGGTGTCCTTCTTGACCTGCGTGTACCAGTCGACGCGGGCGGGCTCGACGACCGCCGTGCGGGTCGCGCCGTCGAGGGCCCGGACGAGGTACTGCTCGCCGAGATGGAGGTAGACGGCGCCCTCGTGGACGGTCGAGTAGGCGCGCTCTCGCTCGACGAGGCCGAGGACGGAGCCGGTCGTGGCGTCGACGATCGTGAAGGAGTCCTGGTCGCCCGAGCGGAGCGAGAACCGTCCCGCCGGCGTGTCGCGCCCCTTCCAGACGAAGCCCGCGGGCGTTCGCTCGAGCTCGGGCAGCAGCGCGGCCCGCTCGAGGGCTTCGGGACCGAGGGTGTCTGCGTCCGCCTCGGACAGCGGCCCCTCGTAGGCGGCCGCGTAGACGTGCGGGTCGAGGATCCGGGAGTTCGCGTGGTCGAGCCGGGTCGCCTCGACCCGCCGCTCGAGCAGCGCCTCTGGCTCGCGCATGAAGAACTGATCGAGTGCGTCCTCGCTCGCCACGAGGATCGCGAGCCCGTGCCCGCGGCGCCCGGCCCGGCCCCACTGCTGGCGCAACGAGGCGACCGTGCCGGGGAAACCCGACCGAGATCGCGCAGTCGAGCTCACCGATGTCGATCCCCAGCTCGAGAGCGTCGGTCGCGGAGACCCCGAGCAAGTCGCCTTCCATCAGCCGCCCCTCGATCTCTCGCCGCTGCGAGGGCGTGTAGCCGGCCCGGTAGGGAGCGAGGCGCGCCGCCGTGGCGGTATCGACGCGATCTGCGGTGAAGCGGTGGATCAGCTCCGTCGCCTTGCGGCTCTTCGCGAAGCAGATCGTGCGCAGGCCTCGTGAGACGAGCCCCGCCATCAGGAGCGACGCCTCCGAGAGCGAGCTCGCCCGGACGCCGAGCTCCGGGTCGAGCAGGGCCGGATTCCAGAGGACGACGTCGCGCTCCGCCCGCGCCGAGGTGTCCGTCTCGATCACGGTCGCCGCCTCCCCCGTGAGCGCGAGCGCGAGCTCGCCGGGATTCGCGATCGTGGCGGAGGCGAGCAGGAAGCGCGGCTGCGAGCCGTAGACCCGGGCCAGCCGCCTCAGCCGCCGGAGCACGTTTCCGACGTGCGAGCCGAAGACGCCCCGATAGACGTGCGCCTCGTCGACGACGACGTAGCGCAGGTTGTGGAGGACGTCGCCCCAGCGATCGTGGTGGGGCAGGATCCCGACGTGCAGCATGTCGGGGTTCGTGAGGATCACGTTCGCCGTGCGGCGGATCTGCGCGCGGCGCTCGGGCTCGGTGTCGCCGTCGTAGATCGCCGGACGGATCCCGGCGAGCCGGAGGCGCGTGATGCTCCTCGCCTGATCCTGGGTCAGCGCCTTCGTCGGGTAGAGGTACAGCGCCCGGGCGGTCGGCTCGCGCACGATCGTGTCGAGGACGGGAAGGTTGAAGGCGAGCGACTTCCCCGACGCCGTGCCGGTCGTGACGATGACGTTCTCTCCGCGCGCTGCCGCCTCCCACGTCTCGGCCTGCTGGGCGTAGAGGCCGTCGATGCCGCGCCTCGCGAGCGCTTCGCCCGACGTGGGGTTCGAGCCCCTCCGGTAGCGGCTCGACCCGGGCAACCCTTGGCAGCTCGGTGGTACGGAATGCGAGCTCCTCGCCGGAGAGCAGGTCGTCCCAGGGGCGGGTCACGCCTCGGGATCGAGATACGGAGCGAACGTCCGCAGGTAGCGGCTCTTGCCGTGCGGACCGATGATCGTCTCTCGGGCCTCGCCGCCGTCGAACAGGATCACCGTGGGGATCGACAGCACGCCGTACCGGGACGGCGTGCCGAGATTGGCGTCGATATCGAGCGAGACGAGCCGTACCCGGCCGGTCGCAGCGGCTGCGATTTCGGCGAGCGCGGGCTCGATCGCCTTGCACGGACGGCACCAGGGCGCGCCGAACTCGACGATCACGGGGATCTCGCTCGCGAGCACCTCGTCCGCGAACGTCGCGTCCGTCACCTCGGTGAGGTCGTTCATCCCCGAGAGCCTAGAGGCTTGATGCGCCGCGATGCTTGACTTCCCGGTTCTGCCGCTGTCACGCTGGGGCGACGGTGGCGGCGTACGTCTTCGGCAGGCTTGCCTGGGCCGCGGTGCTCGTGCTCGCGGTGACGCTGAACGCCTACGTGTTGTTCTTCGTCGTCCCCACCGAGGACGTCGCCCTCGGGGCGTCGTTCGCGAACACGACCGAGGACACCGGCATCAACCGGTTCCAGGTCGAGGGCTCGGTGTTGAGCGGGTACCTCCACTTCGTCGGCGATCTCGCGCACGGTGACCTGGGGCAGTCGTGGCGCACGCGAGAGGACGTGACGGACGTGATCGGCAGGGCGGCGCCTGCGACGGCGTCTCTCGTGATCGGCGGTGCGATCCTCTGGATCGGGCTCGCGCTCGTGATCGGAGTCGTCTCGGCGATGCGGCCTCGCACGCTGTTCGACCGGGCCGGGATGGTGTTCGTCCTGCTCGGGATCGCCGCCCAGCCCCTGTGGCTCGGGTACCTTCTCGCCTACTTCTTCGGGTACCGGCTGAGCTGGTTCCCGATTGCCGGCTACTGCGACGTGCTCCGGCCACAGAACGGCGTCGCGTGCGGTGGTCCCGTGCAGTGGTTCTACCACCTCCTCCTCCCGTGGTTCACCTTCGCGCTTGCGTTCGCGGCGATGTACGCGCGCATGATCAGGGCGAACCTGCTCGAAGCGAAGAACGAGGACTACGTCCGGACCGCGCGGGCAAAGGGGCTCTCCGAGTGGGGGACGCTTCGTCGCCACACCATCCGCAATGCCTTTCTGCCGATCATCGCCATGGTGGGCATGGACGTCGGCCTGGCCTTCGCGGGGGCGATCTTCGTCGAGCGCGCCTTCCGGATCCCCGGCATCGGGACGCTCACGATCACCTCCCTGCAGCGTCGCGACCTGCCGGTGCTCATGGGCATCGTCGTGGTCGTGTCGCTCGTCGTCGTCGTCTGCAACCTGATCGCGGACCTTGCGCTGGGCGTCATGGACCCCAGGCTCGGCGGCCGCACGTTCCGCGCACATCGGGCGGAAGGGTCATCGCCTTCCCCTGCGCCGGGGCCCCTGCTGCCAGAAGTCGCTCCCGTTGCGGCGACGCCACGGGAGTAGCCCGGCATCAAGCCTCTAGAGTCGTCCGCGCAAGGCCCGGTAGCGCAGGGCCGGCACCTGGAGCATGGCCTCGACGACGATCGAGCTGTCCATCTTCGACTCGCCGACGCGCCGGTCGACGAACGTGATCGGGAGCTCGGTCACCGTGAAGCCGGCCCGGAGGGCCCGGTAGGTCGTCTCGATCTGGAAGCCGTAGCCCCTGGCCCCGATCGCGTCGAGGTCGATCCGCTCCAGGACGGCGCGCTTGAAGCACTTGAACCCGCCGGTGAGGTCGCGCACGCCGACGCCGAGGATCATGCGCGCGTAGAGGCTGCCGCCGCGGGAGACGAACGTGCGGCCTCGGCCCCAGTTGACGGTGCCACCGCCGGGCACCCAGCGGGAACCGAGCGCGACGTCGGCCCCGGCCTCGCAGGCCGCGATCAGGCGCGGCACGTCCTCGGGGTCGTGGGAGAAGTCGCAGTCGATCTCGAGCACGAGCTCCGCACCCTCCGCGAGCGCCCGCCGGAACCCTGCGAGGTAGGCCGGCCCGAGCCCGGCCTTGCCGGGACGGTGCAGCACCTCGACCCACGGGAGCTCGGCTGCGAGCACATCCGCAATCCGACCGGTGCCGTCCGGCGAGTTGTCGTCGAGCACGAGAACCCGGTCTCGCGTGGTGTCGAGCTGCTCGCCGAGCGCGCGCACCATCGGCTCGAGATTCTCGCGCTCGTTGTAGGTGGGGAGGCAGACCATCGCGCGCATCGCCCAATCTTGCCCGCCCCGGCCGCCCTATGATCGGGTGATGGTCGCGGCGCTCCCTCGCAACGGCGATCTGGCCGACCTGTTCGACCAGTTGGCCGACCTCTCCGAGATCCTCGGAGAGCAGTCGTTTCGCGTCGGCGCCTATCGCCGCGCCGCCTCCCGAATTCGCGACACCCCCTCGTCCGTGGCCGAGCTGGCGCTCGGGGGCAAGGCCAAGGAGTTGCCGGACATCGGCAAGACGATCGAGGCCAAGATCGTCGAGGTCACCGAGAAGGGCGACATGGAGGCCCTCGCGAAGCGGCGCGCCCAGGTGCCGGGGGAGGTCTCGGCGTTCCTGCGGCTGCCGGGTCTCGGCCCGAAGACGGCAGCCCGGATCTGGCGAGAGCTCGGCGTCACGACACTCGCCGAGTTGAAGGAGGCTGCCGAGGGAGAGCGGCTGAGGACGCTCTCGGGGATGGGTGCTGCCACGGAGGCGAAGATCCTGAAGGCTCTCGCGGAGGGCCAGGGTGCGGAAGAGCCGAGGAGAGGGCTTCTCGGCAAGGGGCTCCCGGTCGTCCGCGAAGCGGTCGAGGCACTGCAGGCCCACCCTGCGGCGATCGACGTCTCCGAGGCGGGCAGTGCCAGAAGGCGGCGCGAGACCTTCCGCGATCTCGACGTGATCGCGACCGCATCCGACCCGGCCGCATTGACCGCGTACTTCGTGGCTCTGCCCTGGGTGCTCGAGGTCGTCGCTCACGGCGACACGAAGGCGACCGTGATCAACAAGCAGGGCCTCCGGCTCGATCTCCGCGTCGTGCCGCCGGAGAGCTACGGCGATCTCCTCCAGCACTTCACGGGCTCGAAAGAGCACAACGTGGCGTTGCGGGAGCAGGCCCAGCGGGACGGGCTCTCGGTCTCCGAGTACGGCGTCACCGTCGTGGAGACGGGCGAGGTGCGGACGTTCCGTGACGAGGAAGCGCTCTACGCCTTCCTCGGCTACAGCTTCATCCCGCCGGAGCTGCGCGAGAACGGCGGCGAGCTCGAGGCGGCCCGGGCGGGAACGCTCCCGCGGCTCGTGGAGCTCGGCGACCTGCGTGGCGAGATGCACTGTCATTCGAACTGGTCCGCCGACGGCAAGGCCACGATCGAGGAGATGGCCAGCGCCGCCGCCGCACGCGGCTACGAGTTCCTCTGCCTGACGGATCACTCTCACTACCTTCGCGACGGGAAGCTCGAGGATCAGTGGCGCGAGATCGAGGAGGTCAACGCGCGGCTGGCGCCATTCCTGGTCCTGCGCGGGGTCGAGGCGAACATCACGGCCAGGGGCGTGGTCGACGTGGCCGACGAGGTGCTCGCCGAGCTCGACTGGGTCGTGGCCTCACTTCATACGTCGCTCGACCGCAGCCCGACCGAGAGAGTCCTGGCGGCGATCGACAACCCGCATGTCGACTGCATCGGCCACCTCAGCGGCCGTCGGATCTCCCGGCGGGCAGGAGCCGACCTCGACCTCGACCGCGTGGTCGACCGCGCGGTGGAGACGTGTACGGCGCTCGAGATCAACAGCCAGCCCGACCGGCTCGACATGCGCGATGTTCACGCGCGCCTGGCGGGTGCGGCCGGCGTCTCGATTCCGGTGAACACGGACGCCCATTCGACCGCGTCGCTCGGGTACGCCGAGCTCGGGATCGGTCAGGCGCGTCGTGCGTGGCTGACGAAGGAGCAAGTCCTGAACACCCGGCCGTGGGCCGAGATCGCAGCGGGCAAGCCATGAGCAGCTTCCGCGACGACGGAGCGGCCGCGCTCGACTGGGTCGCCCGCTACCTCGAGGACGTGGCCGAGTACCCGGTCCTCTCGCGTGCCGAGCCGGGCGCGATCAGGGCCGCGCTCCCCGCAGCACCGCCCGACGCTGCCGAGCCGTTCGCGGCCGTGCTGCGCGACCTGGACGAGATCCTGATGCCGGGGATCACGCACTGGCAAAGCCCGCGGTACTTCGCCTACTTCCCTGCGTCCGCGGCCGAGCCCGGCATCCTTGCCGAGTTGCTGATCGCCGCGCTCAACCAGGTGGGCATCCTCTGGCGGGCCTCCCCGGCGTTGCAGGAGCTCGAGGAGGTGACGCTCGACTGGTTGCGCCAGCTGGTCGGCCTGCCGGAGGCGCTGCACGGCCACATCGAGGACACCGCGTCGTCCGGTCTGATCACCGCGCTCGCCGCCGCTCGTGCCGCTGCACCCGACCGGAAGGTCGTCGTCTGTTCCGAGCACACGCACTCGTCGACGACCAAGGCTGCCCGGTTGCTCGAGCTCGAGCTCCGGAGCACGCCGGTCGACGAGACGTTCGCGCTGCGGCCCGACCGGCTCGATCTCCGTGACGCGTGCGCCGTCGTGGCGACCGTCGGGACGACCTCGTCGACCGCGGTCGATCCGATCGCGGCCGTCGCCGACCGGGCTGCGGCGGCGGGCACGTGGCTTCACGTCGACGCCGCCTACGCCGGTGCCGCCGCCGTCTGCCCGGAGCTACGACATCACTTCGCCGGCTGGGAGCGGGCCGACTCGATCGGGATCAACCCGCACAAGTGGCTGTTCACGCCGATGGACTGCTCGGCGTTCTTCTGCCGGCGCCCCGACGACCTCCGCCGTGCCTTCAGCCTCGTGCCCGAGTACCTGCGGGTCGACGAGGACGTCGTCAGCCTGAGCGAGTACGCGTCCCCGCTCGGGCGCCGGTTCCGGGCGCTGAAGCTCTGGACGACTCTGCGCTGCTTCGGGCGCGAGGGCTTGCAGGCGATCATCCGCGAGCACGTGCGCCTGGCGGCCCTGTTCGAGGGGTGGGTCGAGGCCGACCCGGGCTGGGAGCTCTGCGCACCGCGTCCGTTCTCCCTCGTCTGCTTCCGCAAGGTGGGGAGCGACGCCGAGAACGAGGAGATCCTGCGCCGGGCCAACGACAGCGGCGAGATCTTCCTCTCGCACACGAAGCTCGACGGCCGGGTCGTTCTGCGCCTGGCGATCGGCAACGTCAGAACCGCCGAGGAGGACGTCGCGCTCGCCTGGGACGTGCTCCGGCGCGAGGCGGCGAGGAGCTAGCCCGAGACCCGCGCGAGCCCGCTGGCCGGCCGGAGCGCCGCGAGCAGCGACTCGACCGCGGCCGGGTCGCCCTCGATCTCGAGGTCGCCGGGATCGCGGTCCACGAGGAGGTGGTAGACGGCGGTGCCGTCACCGCTCATGGTCGCGTCGGCGGCCGGGTCGGCGCCGTCGCGGACGCCGTTCGCTTCCACCGTGACCGCCTCCTCGCCCGACCGCACGGCGACGCGGAGGCGCTCGTGGCCCACCCGCCCGGCGAGGACGGTGCGGAAGGCGCGTCCCAGCCAGCCGGGGCGGAGGACGTCGTCGCTCGGGGGTGGGCCGAGCGTCCGAGCCCCCCAGTGGGCGAGTGCCGCGAGGACGTCTCGCAACCCCTCGCCCTCCTCGGTCAGCACGTACACCGTCGAGGCTGCAGGCGGGGCGAGCCTCTCGCGTCGGACGACGCCGGCCGCCTCGAGGTCGCGCAGGCGCGCCGCGAGCACGTTCGTGGAGCAGCTGTCGAGCCGCTCGAGCAGATCGGTGTAGCGGAGCGGCCCGTCCTGCAGCTCCCGCACGACGAGGAGCGACCACCGCTCGCCGACGAGGTCGAGGGCGTGGGCGACGGGGCAGTACTGGCTGTAAGTGCGCGACATTCCGCTTCCATCCTACAACGCAGAACTTCGATCCAACAACCAGTCACTTGCAATGAACAAGTAAATCCTGGTAGGTTGGCGGCAGGCGATCTCCGAGACGAACGAGCGAAAGGAAGCGACGCATGCCTGCGACCGCGTCACGCAAGTGGTGGGCCCTGGGGCTGATCTGCCTCGTCCAGTTCATGACCATCCTCGACGTCGCGATCGTGAACGTCGCGCTGCCGTCGATCCAGGAAGACCTCGGGTTCGCGCGCGAGAACCTGCAGTGGGTGATCAGCGCCTACGCGCTGATGTTCGGCGGCTTCCTCCTGCTCGGCGGCCGTCTCGGCGACCGGCTCGGAAGGCGGCGCGTCTTCATGGTCGGCCTGGCGCTGTTCACCGCGGCGTCGCTCTTCGCCGGCCTCTCGTGGTCGGAGAGCTCGCTGATCCTGGCCCGCGGCCTGCAGGGCCTCGGGGCCGCCCTTCTCACCCCTGCGGCGCTCGCGATCGTGACCGCGACGTTTGCCGAGGGCCGTGAGCGGAACATCGCCCTCGGCGTCTGGGGTGCGACGGGTGGGTTCGGCGCCGCTGCTGGTGTTCTCCTCGGCGGCATCCTGACCGAGCTCCTCAGCTGGGAGTGGATCTTCTTCGTCAACGTGCCGGTCGGGATCGTCGCCCTCTTCCTCACACCGCTCTGGGTGCAGGAGAGCCGTGACCTCCGCACGAAGACGTTCGACGTCCCGGGCGCCGTGTTGATCACGGCGGCGCTCGTGGTGCTCGTGTTCGGGATCACGCAGGCGAACGGGTGGGGCTGGGGCTCGGCGACCACGTGGCTCGTGTTCGCGGCGTCGGCGGTGCTGCACGGTCTCTTCCTCCTCTGGGAGCGCGGGCGCGAGGAGCCGCTCGTGCCGATGTCGATCTTCCGCGTCAAGACGGTGCTCGGAGCCAACATCACCGGCTTCGTGATGGGCACGATCCTGTTCTCGATGTTCCTCCTGCTGACGCTCTACATGCAGCAGGTGCTCGGGATGACGCCACTCCGCACGGGCCTCGGCTACCTCGCCGTCGCCGGCACCGCGATCCTGTGGGCGAACGTGGCAGCGCTGCTCTCCAACCGGATGGGCGTGAAGCCCGTCCTGATCGTGGGCATGTCCCTGCTCGGGGTCGGGCTGCTCACGTTCACGCAGCTGGACGCTGACGGCTCGTACTGGAGCGACCTCTTCCCCGGCTTCCTGCTCGTCGGGATCGGCATGCCGTTCGTCTTCGTGCCCGTCACGATCGCTGCCGTGGCGGGGGTCAGCTACGACCAGGCCGGGCTGGCCTCGGGGCTGATCAACACCTCGCAGCAGATCGGCGGCGCGCTCGGGATCGCGGTGCTCGCCGCGGTCGCGAACCACGTCACGACCTCGGCCGTCGCCGACGGCACGGCCGCTCCGCAGGCGGCCGTGGACGGGTTCACGACGGCGTTCTGGCTCGCGGCCGCCGCCGCCGCGGTCGGCGTCTTGGCGATTGCGGTGTTCGTCCGCAGCAGCGAGCTCGCTCCCGCGGCCGAGCCCGCCCCCGCCCCCGTCTGAGGCGACCCGGCTCGGGGCGGCGCGGGCCGCCTCGAGCCCACCGTCCGCGGCCGGCGCACCACGTGGCTCACTGGCGCCCTGTGCGTGGCACGATGGAGCTGTCCCGTGGCGCGCCTCGTTCTCATCGGCCTCGTCGCCGGCATCTTCAGCTCGCTGTTCGGCGTCGGCGGCGGGATCGTGATCGTGCCCCTGCTGATCCTCGCCGCCGCCTTCGGCGCCAAGGAGGCAACGGCGACCTCGCTCGGGGCGATCGTGATCACCGCGCTCGCCGGGGTGACGCTCTATGCGCTGCGCGGCAAGGTCGACGTCCCCTACGCCATGCTCGTCGGAGTCCCTGCGATGGGCGGGGCGCTCATCGGTGCTTCCGCCCAGAGAAGGATCTCCGGCCGGGCGCTGACGCTGGCGTTTGCAGCTCTCCTTGCCGCCATGGGCATCTGGTTGATCACGGGATGAGCACGACGACGATCATCCTTGCGGTCGGCGTCGGGCTCGCTGCGGGCGTCATGTCGGGTCTCTTCGGCGTGGGAGGGGGCATCCTCTTCGTGCCCGCGCTCGTCGCGCTCGGCCTCGGCCAGGTCGAAGCCGCCGCCACCTCGCTGCTCGCGGTCGTGCCGACAGCGGCGGTCGGGACGTGGCGCCAGGCGCGCTATGGGAACCTGCGGGTGAAGCCGGCCCTCGTGGTCGGCGCGGCGTCGATCGTGGGCGTCGAGATCGGCGTCCAGATCGCGACGTCGCTGCCGGAGCACGTGCTCCGCCGCCTGTTCGGCGTCCTCCTCCTGGCGGTCGCGGCACAGCTCGCGTGGCGCGCCCGAGGTCGTCGTACGAGCTACCCTGAAGCGCGGTGAGACGCGCCCCTCTCCTCGCTGTGCCGCTGCTCGTCGCCCTCGTGGTGTCGATCGCCGCTGCGGCGCCGCAGCAGCCGGAGGCGATCGCCACCGCGGTCGTCTCCCGGATCACCCAGCCGGGCCTCCCGGACGAGGTCTCGCTCTCGCTCTCCGCACCTCCGGCGGCGACGCAGGTCCTGCCCGGCTACGCGTACCCGGAGGACGGCTCGATCGTGCGCATCGGGTCGGCCGACGCGCAGGCGGCCGCCCAGCCCAGCGTCACCTCGACCGCCCAGGCCACGGTCGGCGCGCTCGCGGTGTCGCTCTTCGACGGCGAGATCACGATCGAGTCGGTCGATCTGCGCGCAAGCGTCGCCGCAGGGTCGGCGAGCGCGTCGGGCAACGTCTCGGCGTCGACGGTGAAGGGCCTCACGGTGCTCGGGCAGCTCGTCACCCCCACCGCGAACGCGGTCATCCCCCTCGACGACTGGGGGAGTCTCGAGCTGCTCGGCTCGCAGGTCGAAGCCGTGCAGGAGCCGCCACGGTCGGTGAAGGCCACCGCCACCGCGATCCGGGTGAAGCTGATCGCAGACCACGCGGGGCTCCTCGCCGGCAGCATGATCGAGCTCGGCAACGTCTTCACGGCCGCGACGGCCGCGCCTCCGGCGACCACCCCGGTGCCGTCGGCGAAGCCGCCCGCGAAGCCTTCCGCGCCCCGTCCGGTGATTCCCCCCGATGCGCCCCGCGAGCCCGGCAAGTCCATCCCCGGAGCCCCTCCCGCGCTCGTGCGCCCGGCCCCGGCGGTGACGGCCCAGCTCTCGACCGGCGGCTACGTCTTCCCGGTCTACGGCCCGGCGTCGTTCGGCGACACGTTCGGCGCGTCGCGTCCGGGCATCTCGGGCGGCTGGCACCACGGCGAGGACATCTTCGCCCCCCTCGGCACGCCGCTGCTCGCAGTGGCGGACGGCACCGTCTTCTCGGTCGGCTGGAACGACATCGGCGGCTGGCGCCTGTGGCTCCGCGACCGTACGGGCAACGAGTTCTACTACGCCCATCTCTCGGCGTACTCGCCGCTCGCCGTCAACGGGCGCCAGGTCAGGGCGGGCGACGTGCTCGGATTCATGGGCAAGACCGGTGACGCCGAGTTCTCAGCCGTGCACCTCCACTTCGAGATCCACCCGGTCTCGCTGCTCGCCCTCGGGTACGACGGCGCGGTCGCCACCTATCCGTTCCTCAATGCGTGGCGACGGGCCGAAGACGTCTCGTTCGACGCGGGCCGCGCCTACCTGCCGCTCGACGGGCCGGCGTCGGCCCGGGCGGGGGTCGCACCACCCGCAGGCGCCGTCCTGCTCGAGGCGGCCGACATTTCGAGCACGAGCGGGCTCGTCCCGGGCGCACTCGAGACGACCCTTTTCGGCCGGGCCCCGAAGAAGAGCCCGGCCGGGGGTCAAGACCGCTAGCCTCTAGCTTTCGTCGATCGCCTCGACCGCGTCGACGACATCCTCGACGGCACCGTTCGCCGCCGCCGCCGCACCGTTCCCGGACTCGTCCATGCTGGGGAGGTCGAAGCCGTCGAGCGGCTGGAGGTCGTCGTCGCCCGCAACCTTGTCCATCAGCCACTCGCGTGTCTGCGGACCCGACCACGGGTTGTAGAGCGCGCCGGCCACGAGCCCGGCGAGGAGCATCGCGTTCCTGCCCTTGTGGCTCTTCTTCTTGCCCTTCAGGGTGCCAGCGGCCTTGCCGAACTCCTCGAGGGCGTTCCGCAGGTTCTCCTGCACCTTGGCGTCCGTCGCGAGTCGCGAGGCCGACTTCACGGCCCCGTCGTCCTTCGCGTCCTTCACGAGCGGGCCGTACAGCTTCTTCGCCGCAGAGAGGGCCTCTTTCAGGTCCTCACGGAACTCCTTGTCGGTCAGCGCGCGATCGAGGTAGGGCTTCAACGCCTCGACCGTCGGCGCAACCTTGAGATCTTTCTTGGCCATCTCGGCCGTCCTTTCCTCGTGCTTCCGGGTTCTCTGAAGTATGACGATGTTCGCCCATCTAGGATGACATCTCCGATGCGCCGGCCAAAACGCATCCTGCTCGCTCTCCTCGCCGTCCTCTCGGGCTTCCTCTACGTGTGGTTCGCGGCGGTGCGGGCCGTCCCCGGTGTGCGACGCCGGAAGGCGGCGGCGCGACGAGCGGCGCCTTGAGGTTCGTCGGCCACCGCAATCGGTGGCTGTCGGAGGGCGTGGCGCGGATCGTGCGCGTCGCCCCGTCGCCGCTCGGCGAGCACAGCGTCGTGCTGCGCGCGAATACTCGCCCGTAGGCTGCAAGGATGCACGCCCCGCCCCTCGTCCGTGGCCCGGTTCTCATCCGGTCCGGCTCGCTCGTCCTCGGCCTCGTCCTCTTCGCGCTCGGGATCGTGCTCCTGCTCGAATCCGGGCTCGGCCTGCCGCCGTGGGACGTCCTCAACCAGGGCATCGCCGACATCACGCCGCTCTCGTTCGGGACCGCGAACATCGCCGTGGCGCTCGTCGTGCTCGTGGTTGCCTGGTCGCTCGGTGCCCGCATCGGGCCCGGCACCGTCGCCAATGCTGTCCTGATCGGCCTCACGGTCGACGTGCTGCTCGCCTCCGAGGCGATCGACAGCCTCTCGGAGGCGCCGCTCCCGGGCCGCATCGTGATGATGGTGGCCGGGATCCTGATCACCGGGATCGGCTCGGCCTTCTACATCGGCGCGGGGATGGGGGCGGGGCCACGCGACTCGCTGATGCTCGTCGCCTCGCGGCGCACCGGGATCAGGATCGGAGTCACGCGGGCGTCGATCGAGGTTGCCGCCACGCTGGTCGGGTTTGCGCTCGGTGGCACCGTCGGGATCGGCACGCTCGCCTTCGCGTTCGGGATCGGCCCGGCCGTCGAGCTCTCGTTCGCGCTGCTCGAGCGCAGCCCGTTCGCGGATCCGGCACCCAACGTGTCGCACGCGGCCTGATCCCGGTTAGCATCGGCTGCATGAAAGGACTGGTCTGCGCGGGAGGGGAGGCGACGCGTCTCGGCGAGCTGACGCGCGTCACGAACAAGCACCTGCTGCCGGTGGGCAGCTGGCCGATGGTCTACTACCCGTTGCAGCTCCTCCAGCTCGCCGGCATCCGCGAAGTGCTCGTCGTCACGGGCAAGGGCCATGCCGGGCAGATGATCGACCTCCTCGGCGACGGCCACCTCACGGTCCGCGGCGGCGATGCGCCCCTGCTCGAGCTGGACCTCACGTACAAGGTGCAGACCCGCCCCGGCGGGATCGCCGAGGTGGTCGGGATGGCGGAGGACTTCGCGGCCGGCGACCCGCTCGTCGTCGTTCTCGGCGACAACATCTTCGAGTACTCGCACGCAGCCGAGATCGCCGCCTGGGGTGCGAGCGGCGGCGGTGCCCAGGTCTTCGTCAAGGACGTGCCCGATCCCGAGAACTTCGGTGTCGTCGTCTACGACGCGCAGGGCAAGGTCGTCGATCTCGCGGAGAAGGCGGGGATCGTCGACCTTCGCTATCCGGCGCCGCCGACGAACGACGCAGTCGTCGGTCTCTACTGCTATCCGCCGGACGTCTTCTCCGTCATCGCGAGCCTCGATCGGTCGAGCCGTGGTGAGCTGGAGATCACCGACGTCAACCGCGCCTACGCCGAACGCGGTGCGCTGTCCGTCGTCCCGGTGCGCGGCTGGTGGGAGGACGCGGGCAAGCACTGGCAGCATCTGGCCGAGATCGGCCGCACGATCGACGAGACGGGCGTCAACAAGTGAGCGGGCCGCCGCAGCCGGTCGAGGGGATCGTGCGGATCCCGCTGCGCCGGTTCGAGGACGAGCGGGGCTGGTTCTGCGAGCTCCGGCGCGAGAGCCTGCTGCCGAAGCGCACCGTGCAGACGAACGTGTCGCTGTCACGTCGTGGCGTGATCCGCGGCCTGCACTACCACGAGCGCGGCCAGGACGACCTCTTCGCGTGCCTGCAGGGCATGGCTCGCGTCGTCGTTCTCGATCGTCTCACCAACGCCACCTTTACCGAGGACATCGGGGACGAGAACCCGGTGGCTCTCTACATTCCCGGCCGCCACGCACACGGCTTCGAGGCGCTCACCGACCTGCTGTTCGCCTACCACGTGACCGAGGAGTACGACCCGGCCGACCCCGACGAGCAGGGCATCCCCTGGGACGACCCTCGCGTGAAGGACCTATGGAGCACCCGGACACCGATCCTCTCCGCCCGGGACCGCCAGGCCGCCGCCGCGTCCTGATCACCGGCGCGGGCGGCCAGCTCGGCGTCGCGCTTGCAGCGGCGTTCGCGGCGGACGACGTGCTCGCGTTGACGCGCGACGAGTGGGACGTGAGGTTTCCCGCCCCGGCATTGCTCGGGACTCCGGAGCTTCTGCTCCACACCGCTGCGTGGACGAACGTGGACCGCGCCGAGGACGATCCGCAGGGCGCCGCCGAGGTGAACGTGGGCGGCACGGCACACGCGGCGGAGCTCGGGGCGCCGCTCGTCGCGTACTCCACCGACTACGTGTTCGACGGTCGCAAGGGCTCGCCCTACCTCGAGTCGGACAGCCCCAACCCGTTGTCCGCCTACGGGAGGACGAAGCTCCACGGCGAGGCAGCCGCCGGCGAGCGCGCGTGGGTGGTGCGGAGCTCCTGGCTCTTCGGCTCGACGGGTCACAACTTCGTTCGCACGATGCTCCGCCTCGGGGCGGAGCGGGCCGAGGTCGCGGTCGTCGACGACCAGCGCGGGTGCCCGACCTTCGTGGGGCATCTGGCGGCTGCCACGCGTGAGCTCGTCGGTGCCGCATCGCCGTTCGGCGTCTGGCACATCGCAGCGGCGGGGGACTGCACCTGGGCGGACTTCGCCGAGGCGATCTTCGAGCAGGCCGGGCTCGACTGTCGCGTGAAGCGAATCACGACCGCGGAGTTCGGGGCGCCTGCTCCACGCCCGCCTGTCTCGATCCTGCGCAGCGAGAAGGGGGCACCGGAGTTACCGCACTGGCGCGACGGCCTCGCCGCGTGCCTCGCAGCGCTCGCGTAACCCCACTAACCACGGGCCGTGCGTACCCCGGGCCGCAGCCCGACTTCGTGACACGTTGTCACGTAGCGGCCGTCCGCTCGGCCCTTTTTCGACCCTCGCCCAGTGTTGATTGTGACACATCGTCACAAAGACCCGGCCAGCTGCGCCGGTCGAGCCCCGCGGCGCTCGCGCTGCGAGCAGCCAGGAGTTTGTGACAATTTGACACAAGCTCTGGGTGGGGCCGAGGGAGTTCGCCCAGGCAGCGGCTACCCTGTGCCGATGCGCGTGCTCGTCACCGGTGGAGCCGGGTTCATCGGCTCGCACTTCGTGCGCCGGCTCGCGGAGAGCGGCACCGAGGTCGCCGTCCTCGACAAGCTCACCTACGCGGGCAATCCGGCGAATCTCGACGGGATCGAGCACGAGTTCTTCCATGGAGACATCGCCGATCCGGACGCCGTCGCCCGCGCTGCCGCCGGGTGTGCGGCAATCGTCAACTTCGCGGCCGAGACCCACGTCGACCGCTCGATCCTCGGCCCGCAGGAGTTCGTCCACACCGACGTGCTCGGGACGATGTGCCTGCTCGAATGGGCGCGTGCACACGATGCCCGCTACGTCCAGGTCTCGACCGACGAGGTGTACGGCGACCTCGAAGCGGGTGGCCGGGCGCTCGAGGACGACCCGTTGCGGCCGTCGAGCCCGTACAGCGCCGCGAAGGCCGGCGGCGACCTGCAGGTGCTCGCCTACGTCCGCACCTACGGCGTGCGCGCCTCGATCACGCGTGGCGCCAATACCTACGGTCCGAACCAGTATCCCGAGAAGCTCGTGCCGCTCTTCGTCACGAACGCGCTCGAGGGCGAGCCGCTGCCCGTCTACGGGGACGGTAAGCAGGTTCGCGAGTGGCTCCATGCCGAGGACCACTGCGCCGGGATCGAGCTCGTCCTGCACGAGGGTGCTCCCGGCGAGATCTACAACGTCGGCGGCGAGGATCACGAGAACATCGAGGTCACACACCGGATCCTCGAGCTGACCGGCGCCGGCCCCGCGCTCATTCGTCACGTCGAGGATCGCGCCGGCCACGACCGCCGCTACGCGGTCGACGACACGAAGCTCCGCTCACTCGGCTGGCGCCCGCAGCATTCGTTCGGCGAAGGGGGACTGCCGGCCACCGTCGACTGGTACCGCGGCAATCGCGACTGGTGGGAGCCGATCAAGTCAGGTGCCTATCGCTCCTACTACGACGAGCAGTACGCCAACCGACTCAAGGCCTGAGCCGTCATACCGAGAACACTCCGGTGAGGTCCCCGATGCGTCATGTGATCGTTCTCATTCTCGCCCTCTCTCTCGCGGCAGCGGCGACAGGGGCAAACGCACCCGTGCCGCCGACGCCCGCGCCCACCGCTACGCCCTCGACCCTCTCGGCTCCTGTCTACGTCCTCACCGGTGGCGGCTACGGGCACGGGGTCGGCCTCAATCAGTACGGCGCGCTCGGCCAGGCCAGGGCCAACCGGAGCTACCGCGACATCCTCGCCTTCTACTACCCGGGGACCGAGCTCGGAAAGGCACCGATCGCCAAGGTGCGCGTGCTGATCGCGGACGCCCGCCCTTCCGTCAAGCTGGCCTCCACGGTTCCGTTCTCGGTCACCGACGGCGTGGGGACGGTAACGCCGATCCCGGCCGGGGAGATCGTGCTCAAGCCCGATCTCAAGGTCGTCGTCGAGGGAAAGCGCGTGGCGCTGCCCGGGCCGCTGGCGTTCCTGCCGGGCAAAGGGGGAACGCTGACGCTGGACGGCAAGGGCTATCGCGGTGAGCTGCGGGTGACGGCGACGCAGAAGTCGCTCCAGGTGATCGACGTCGTCGGCCTCGACGCCTATCTGCTCGGTGTCGTCCCGGGCGAGATGCCGAAGGAATGGCCGGCTGCCGCGCTGCAGGCGCAGGCCGTCGCCGCTCGCTCGTATGCGCTCGCGAGCATCGTCAAGAACCGGCCCTACGACGTCTATTCCGACACGCGGAGCCAGGTGTACTACGGTGTCGCCGCCGAGTCTCCCTCGACGACGGCCGCCGTCAAGGCAACGCGGGGCCAGATCCTCACCTACGGCGGCAAGGTGGCCACCGCGTTCTACTACTCCTCCTCGGGCGGCCGCACGGCCGCGAGCGCCGACGTCTTCGGGGTCGAGCTCCCCTATCTCCTGGCCGGCGACGACCCCTGGGACACGCTCTCCCCGTACCACCGCTGGGCGCCACGCTCGTTCACCGCCGCGTCGCTCGCGCAGGCATTCGGGCTCTCGGCCCCCGTCGTCGACGTCGTCGTCGTTCCGACCGCCTCGGGCCGCCCCGCCTCGATCACGCTCGTCAAGAAGACGGGCGCCAGGGTGCTCCTGAAGGCCGCCGACGTGCGCGCCCGGCTCGGCCTCCGGTCGACGGCGTTCCGCCTCGGCGTGCTGCGCGTCGGCCCGCCACCGCTTCCGACCGCCGCAGGCAAGCCGGTCGTCGTCTCCGGCCTTGCGCGCGACGTCGAGTCGCCGCTGCTGGAGAAACTGACCGGCGCCGGGGCGTGGGTTCCGTCGGTCAAGGTCGCGCCCCGGGAAGACGGCTCCTTTGCGGTCACTGTCCGTCCCAAGAGCACCGCGACGTACCGGCTCACGGCCGAGGGCCAGGTCGGCCCGGCGCTGACGGTCACCGTCCCGCCGGGGCAGCCGAAGTGATCGCGAGGGCAACGGTCTCGATCGGAGCCGTTGCGCTCGGCCTGGCATTCGCGTCCAACGGCGAAGCGGCACGGTTCGCCGTCGGGATCGCACCCACCGCCGATCGCGCCGCGGTCGTCGAGCAACTGCGCGCGCGCGGCGCGACCGACGTCACCGACCTTGCCCCGATTCCGGCCCTCGCCGTCTCGGCTCCTGAGGTGACGATGCTGCGGGGCGTAGCCGGCGCGCGGTACGTGGAGCGGTTGCGGAGCCGGAGGCAGTCGTTCGTCCCGAACGACCCGCTCCTGCCGCGGCAGTGGTACGCGACGCAGAACAGGTCGTTCGACGCATGGACGGAGCTGCCGCCGCTCGCGGCGGTCAGGGTTGCCGTGATCGACTCCGGGATCGACGGAACCCACCCGGAGCTGCGTGGCCGGATCGCAGCCTCGAAGAGCTTCGTCGCCGGGCCTGCCACCGTCGACACCCAGGGACACGGAACGTTCGTGGCCGGCCTGATCGCGGCACAGACGAACGACGGCGTCGGCATCGCCGGGCTTGCGCCCGCGGCCGAGCTGCTGGTCGCGAAGGTCGTGGGACCGCAACGTTCGATCCCGGTCGAGGCCGAGGCGAGGGCGATCCGCTGGGCGGTCGCGAACGGGGCCCGTGTCATCAACATGAGCCTCGGCGGCCTGCGCGATCCGCGCAATCCCGGCAGGGACACCTACTCGCAACTCGAGGCGGACGCGGTCGCCTACGCGGTCTCGAAAGGCGTTCTCGTCGTCGCCGCGGTCGGCAACTCGGACCAGTCGCCGTCGCAGCCCTGGTCGTATGCGAGCTGGCCGGCGGCGCTGCCGCACGTTCTCGGTGTCAGTGCGCTCAGCCGGACGGGCTCCTCGCCCGCCTTCTCGAACCGCGACCCGCAGTTCAACGACATCGCCGCTCCCGGCGAGGAGATCCTGTCGACGTTCCCGCTCCCGTTGACCGCCGCATTCCCGGCGTGCGTCGAGCAGGGGTACTCGAGCTGCGGGCCGGTGGACTACCGGTCGGCGGAGGGCACGAGCTTCGCCGCCCCGCAGGTGACCGCCGCCGCCGCGATGCTCCTCGCGACAGCGCCGTCGCTCTCGCCGGATCAGGTCGTCGCGCTCCTGGAGCAAAGCGCGGTCGACGCTCGCGCGGCCAACGGGTGCGATGCGTGTGTCGGCGGCCGCGACCGGTTCACGGGAGCAGGAAGGCTCGATCAGACGGCCGCGCTCGAGCTCCTCGCCGCGGGCGAGCCGCCGCGTGACCGCTTCGAGCCGAACGACGTGGGAGGGGCGGGCGCCTACCCGCTCTTCGGCTCCCGCCGCGAGGTCGAGGCGACGCTCGACTACTGGAACGACCGCGCCGACATCTACCGCGTCTACTTGCGCACGGGCGAGCGCCTGGTCACGACCGCCGGGACGTCCGCGTCGCTGCGCCCGGCGCTCGCGCTCTGGCGGCCGGGGACGGAGGCCGTCGACGGGGCGGCCGCGCCGGTGCGCCGGCTTGCGGCGCGACCGCCCGGAGCGGCGCTGGGCTTCACTGCGAGGGCTGCCGGCTGGTACATCCTCGACGTGCGCGTGACGCGGCCCGCTGCCGGGCCGTACCGGCTCGTCGTTGCGAAGTCCCGCTGAGCGACGCGCAGGGAGAGCGCCCTACGCCTGGTCCAGCAGTTCGTCCTCGGGCACGTCGCGCAGGACGCGCGCAGGGCTCCCGACGACGACGACCCGCGGCGGCACGTTCTTCGTGACGACGGCACCGGCGCCGACGAACGCGTCCTCGCCGATCTCGATCCCCGGGCAGAGGATGGCGCCTCCGCCGACGCGGGCGCCGCGGCGGATCGTCGGCCCCTTGATGTTGCCGAACCGCTTCTCGGTTCGTCCCATCCAGTTGTCGTTCGTCGTCACGACGCACGGTGCGATGAAGACGTGCTCCTCGAGCGTCGAGTAGGCGGTGATGTAGGCGTCCGCCTGGATCTTCGTCATGGCCCCGATCGTGGTGTCGTTCTCGACCAGAGAGCCGCGACCGACGACGACGTCGTCGCCGATCGCGACCCGCTCGCGGATGCACGACTGGTCGCCGAGAATGACCCGGTCGCCGATCGTGGAGCCGGCGAAGACGATCGCGCCGGTGGAGACGATCGTGCCGGCGCCGAGCACGGCCGGCGGCAGCGGCTCGCGCTTGGCGGTCGACCGCGGCGACAGCGTCGGCTGCTTGCCGACGACGGCGTTCTCCAGCACCTTGACGCCCTCACCGAGCACGGTGCCCGCGTAGACGATGGCGCTCGGGTGGATCTCGGCGGCGCTCATGCCGGCGCGCCGGTGCGCAGCGACGTCGTCAGCCGGTCGAGCGTGCGAACGACGGCAAGCCCGTCGGTCGCCTCCAGGTGGTCGCCGGGCCCTTCTGCCACGAGCCGGAGGAAATGCTGCAGCTCGAGCCGGAGCGGCTCGTCGTTGGCGATCTTCGGGCTGAAGATGTCGCCGGTGCGGGTGCGCCATTCGCCGTAGGTCTGCGCGGGCTCCCAGGGGCCTTTCTCGTACACGGTCACCTTGCGCTCGAGCTCCATGTCGTCGAAGACGACCATCTTCTCGCGGCCGACGACGGTCATCTTCCGCATCTTGTGGGGGTCGAGCCAGGACAGGTGCATGTGCGCAACCTTGCCGGACGGAAAGCGGAGGAAGCTGAAGACGACGTCCTCGATCCCGGGCTGCACGAAGTCCTGCCCGTACGCAACGACCTCCGACGGCTCCTCGCCGAGCAGCCAGAGGATGACCGAGAGGTCGTGGACGCCGAGCGACCAGAGCGCGTTCTCGTTCGAACGGATCACGCCGAGGTTCTGGCGGTTGCCGTAGACGCAGGCCACGTCGCCGAGCTCACCCGAGTCGACGAGCTCCTTCACCTTGCGCAGGCCGGGGTGGTAGAGCAGCAGATGCCCGGGCATGAGCACGCGGTCGTTGGCTCGCGCGAGCGCCACGAGCTCCTCCATCTCCTCGCCGCGCATCGCCGGCGGCTTCTCGACGAAGACGTGCTTGCCCGCCTCGAGCGCCTGCTTCGCGAGTGCGTAGTGGGTCGGCACGGGCGTCGCGATCGAGACGGCCTCGACCGTGTCGTCGGTGAGCGCGTCGGCGAACGAGCCTGTCACGCGGGCCTGTGGGTAGCGCGCCGCGTAGTCCGCCTGTCGCCCCTCGTCGGTGTCCACGACCCAGGCCAGCTCGGTCAGCTCCCCCACGACGCGACAGACGTTCTTGCCCCAGCCGCCGACGCCGGCGTGGGCGACACGGGTCACAGCTTCCAGACCTTCTCGTCGACGATCCCGCGCCGGCCGGCGGCGTTCCGCAGGTCGACGACGAGGTTCGCCTCCGCGACGAGACGGGCGTAGTCGATCTCCGAGTGGGCGGTCGCGATCACGACGGCGTCGTACGCGCCGGGCTCGAGTGGCTGCGAGACGAGCTCGGTGCCGTGCTCGGTGAACGAGGGGACGTGGGGATCGTGGTAGGCGACGTGCGAGCCGGCGTTCTGCAGCAGCTCGATCAGCTTCACGGCGGGCGACTCGCGCATGTCGGAGATGTCGGCCTTGTAGGCGACCCCGAGCACGAGGATGCGTCGAGCCGCTGAGCGACTTGCCGGAGCCGTGGTTCAGCGCCTGCGAGACGCGGGAGCGGCAGTAGTACGGCATGTTCTGGTTCACCTCGCCCGCGAGCTCGATGAACCGGGTCGAGAAGTCGAACTCGCGTGCCTTCCACGTGAGGTAGAAGGGATCGATGGGGATGCAGTGGCCGCCGAGGCCGGGGCCGGGCTCGAAGCGCATGAAGCCGAACGGCTTCGTCGCGGCGGCGTCGACGACCTCCCAGATGTCGATTCCCATCCGGTCGCACAGCTGGGCGAGCTCGTTGACGAGCGCGATGTTGACGGAGCGGAAGATGTTCTCGAGCAGCTTGGTCAGCTCGGCCGCTTCGGGGGTGCTGACGCGGTGAATCGTGTCGATCGCGCTGCCGTACAGCGCGGCGGCCGCCTCGGTCGACGCCTCGTTGATGCCGCCGACGACCTTCGGCACCGTCTTCGTCGTGTGGTCGATCCTGCCGGGATCGATCCGCTCGGGTGAGAAGGCGAGGTGGAAGTCGACACCGCCGGTCAGGCCCGAGCCACGCTCGAGGATCGGCAGCAGCTCGTCACGGGTCGTGCCGGGATAGGTCGTGGACTCGAGGACGACGAGGTGGCCGGGGCGAAGCCGGGTCGAGATCTCCTCGGTCGCCGCCAGCACGATCGAGAGATCGGGCTCGCGCTGCCTCGAGAGCGGTGTCGGCAGGGCGATCAGGATCGCGTCCGCCTCGCGGAGCTCGTCGTAGTCGGTCGTCGCGCGAAGCCCGCGCTCCTCGACGAGCTGCTTCAGCTTCGCGCTCGGCACGTCCTCGATGTAGCTCTCGCCGCGGTTCAGCTGTGCGACTCGCTCGGCGCTGACGTCGACGAGCAGCACCGAGCGCCCCGCGTCGGCGAAGACCTGAGCGAGCGGCATGCCGACGTAGCCGGCCCCGACGATTGCGACGTCACGATGCACAGCGCGCCATCGTACCGCCGAGAACGGTTGCGATCCGCTCCGAAGCGTGGCCGTCGCCGTAGAGCGCGGGTCGATCGTCCGGAATCGCAGCCCTGGCGAGCGCCGTGGCGATGCGTTCGGGGTCGTCGTCGACGAGCACGTTGGCCCCGGCACGGACGGTGTCGACCCACTCGGTCGAGGGTCGCATCGTGACGCAGGGGACTCCGTACCAGTACGCCTCCTTCTGGAGCCCGCCGGAGTCGGTGGCGATCACGGCGGCCTGCGAGGCGAGAGCCGCGAAGTCGAAATAGCCGAGGGGCTCGATCAGTGTGAGCGACGACGGAAGCTGGATGCCCTGCTCGGCGAGGGTCGTGCGCGTCCGCGGGTGCGCGGGCAGGACGACGGGCCACGGCGAGCGTCCGAGGCCGGCGACGATGCGGCGCAACCGGTCGGGTCGCACGTTGGCCTCCCGGTGGACCGTCGCAACGACGTAGGCGTGCGGCTCCAGGCCGAGCGTCTCGAGGATGTGCGAGCGCTCCCGCGCCAGGCGGCCGAACCGTGCGGCGGCGTCGGCCATCACGTCGCCGACGACGTGGATCTCGCCTGCCACGCCCTCGCCCCGCAGGATCGCGGCGGAGCGCTCGTCGGGCGCGAACAGGTAGGCCGAGACCCGGTCGACCTCGATCCGGTTGCGCTCCTCTGGCATCGTCAGGTCGCCGCTGCGCAACCCGGCCTCGACGTGCGCCACGGGCCGTCCGGCCCCGGCCCGCGCCCCGGCCAGGGTCGAGTTGGTGTCGCCGTAGACGAGCACCGCGTCGGGCGTGCGCACGGCGATCGCGTCCCGCAGCGCCGTCTCGATCGTCGCGACGTCCGCCGTCCGTAGGTCGAGCGTGACGGCCGGCTCCCGCAGCTCCAGCTCCTCGAAGAAGACGGCGGACAGCGCGGGATCCCAGTGCTGGCCGGTGTGGACGACCACCTCCTCGATCCCCGCGTCGCGGAGCGCCAGCGAGAGCGGTGCGGACTTGATGAACTGGGGCCGGTTGCCGACGACCGTCAGCAGCCTCACCGGTGCGGCCTCGCGTGCGTCGGGGTGTGGTCGCTCACCCCGTGAGCGTAGCCCGCGGCGATCTCCGACCCGATCCCCGTCACGATCTCGACGAACGCCCGCGCTGCCGGGCTCGGCACCCGGTCGGCATGCCAGGCGATCGTGATCAGGCGCGGAGGCACGCCCGTCACGTCGAGGACGACCACCTCGGTGCTCTCGCCGACGCCGAGCAGCGGCACGACGGCGTATCCGATCCCCGCACCGACGAGCCCCTGCACGATGCCGCCCTCGTCCGAGCGGAAGACGATGTCCGGCTCGAGCCCGCGTGAACGGAGAAAGGCCTCCACGCCCTCGTCGGCCCGGCGGTAGCCGATCAGCGGCAGGCGGGCGATCTCGCGCGGCCGGATCGGCCGCGTGCTGCGCGCGAGCTCGGAGCCGGTCGGGGCGAGGAGCACGTACGGGTCGGAGAGGACGTGCACGCGCTCGTACGCCGGGTCGTCGCTCTCGAGCACGAATGCGAGGTCCAGCTCGCCGCGCTCGAGGAGCCCGTGCAGCTCCTCGTCGTACCCGGCCTCGATCAGGCGGACCTCGACCTCGGGCCAGCGCTCCACGTAGCGGCGCATCGCGCCCGGCAGCAGGCGCACGCCGGCGCTCTGGAACGTGCCGACGCGAAGCGTTCCCGCCTCGCCTTCCGCGAGAGCGTGGAGATCGGCCTCGGCGGCGCGCATCGCGGCCGAGGCGCGACGGGCATGCCGAAGCAGCCTCTGGCCGGCATCGGTCGGCGTCACGGGCCGCCGGCCGCCGGGGCGGTTCAGCAGTTGCAGCCCGGCGGCGCGCTCGAGCGTTGCGATCTGCTGGCTGATCGCCGACTGCGAATAGCCGAGCTCCGCTCCTGCCCGCCCGAAGGATCCCGTCTCGACGACCGCCTCGAGCGCCGCCAGGTGGCGGATCTCGACACCTGCCATGCGATCATGTTTTCTGATCGGAGTGTCCATCAACTCGCATTTTACGAATCGATCGGATGTGACGATGCTGTAGCCATGCAGCGCTTCGACCTCGAGCTCCGCGTCCTGCTCGCATTCGCGTTCGTCAACGGCGTCGCCGAGGCGTCGCTCGTGCCGCTCCTTCCCTCGGTGCGCGACGACCTCGGCCTGACGCCGGTTCAGGTGGGGCTCCTGCTGACGACGACGACCCTGGCGATGCTCCTGGTCGCGATGCCGGTCGGCTACGCGGCAAACCGGTTCGGCACGAGAGTGCCGCTGCTCTTCGCCGCCGCCCTGATGCCGGTCGCACTCATCGGGCAGGCGGTCGCCGGCAGCCTGACGGTGCTGCTCGTGGCCCGCCTCCTCTTCGGCTTCAGCTTCGGGATCCTCTGGGTGATCGGACCCGCGCGCGCGGCCTCGGGTGGCCGGGGCGCGGGCGGTACCGGCCCTCTGATCGCGGCCTCGGGTGCGGGCTGGCTCGTCGGGCCCGTGCTGGCGGGCCTGGTTGCCGATGCGACGGGCTGGCGGGTGGCCTCCGTCGTGCTCGCGTTCGTGACGCTGCCGCTGCTCCCGCTCCTGGCGCGGTACGCGTCTCCCCGCACGAGTGGCGAGAGGCTCGAGAGCGTCCGCCTGCGCGCGGCGTTCGGGCTCGTCCGGCGCAACCGCGCGATCGCCGGGGCGGCACTCGTCAGCGCCCTGCTCGGTGTCGTCGGCGGCGTCTCCGGCCTGCTCGTCCCGCTCGCGCTGGCAGCGAACGGTCTCTCCGCGGGCGCGATCGGGCTCGCGTTCGGCATCTCCGCCGCGGTCTGGATCGCCGCCGCAGCGATCGTCGGCCGGCTCCGGGCCTCGGCAGTGCACCTGCACGCCGTCGGCCTTGCGGTCGCCGTCATGGCGGCCGCCTGGCTGCTGCCCGCGTTCCGGCTCTCCACACTCGCGCTGATGGCCTTCCTCGTCGTCGCGACGGCGTCGCGCTCGACGATCAACGCCCTCAACTACGCGGTCGGCGCCCGCGCGAGCGATGGCAACTCGGCGCCGCTCGTGATGGGGGTGATGAACCTCGCCTGGGCCGTGACCGCGCTCGTGACGCCGCTGCTCGCCGGCCTCGCCGAGGGCAGCGCCGGCGTCCGGTTCGCCTTCGCCGCCACGGCCGTCGCCACGGCGGGTGTGGCGATCGTCCTGCTCCTGCCGCGCCCGCGCGTCAGGATCGATGCACTCCCATCGTGATCGCCGCCACGGTCGTGCCTGACGCATCCTTCGACATGCGCGTGAGCGAGTTTCTGCCGCCGTTGCGGTAGATCGCGTCGTCGGCGTTGCGCGTGTCCGGCTCTCCGCGGCGGTTGTAGGGCGCCAGCTTCGAGGCGGCCGTCACTGCGGCCTCTGGGAAGTAGAGCTGGCCGGTGTGGATCACGGTGCCTCCGAGGTGGACCTTGACGTGGATGTGGGTCGTCCGGCCCTGGTACCAGCCCGGGAAGAGCGTCACGAACGTGGCGAGCCCCTTCGCATCCGTGCGCTGGATCCCGCGCAGGAACGTACCCGTGTTTCCGTTGACGCCGGAGTACGTGCCGCCGGCGTCGCAGTGCCAGACGTCCACGGCGGCACCCTTGATCGGCCTGCAGGTCGATGCGTCGACGACGGTAGTGCGGAGCAGGAGTCTGAGCCCTGGCCTGCCCTCGCGGATGTCGCGGCGCACCTTCCGCCCGTCGACGTAGTAGGGGCCCTCGGTCTGCTCGGGCGTGAGCACGCAGCTGAGCAGCCCCGAGGCGACGGCCGCCGGCCCGTTGCCGGCGCCCTCGGCGGGTTCGGAGAGCGAGGCTTCGAGACCGGCGGCCCCGAGCGAGGCGGCGACGAGGCCGCCGAGGCGAGCGATCGTACGCCGTCGGGTGAGCCTCTCGCCGTCGTTGAGGTTCTGCGTGTCGGATTCCATGACGGGGAAGGTACGCGGCGTGCCTGTGTGTTCGCTGTGAGACGGCGCAGCACCGGATGGGAATCGCATCGCCACCGCTTCGCGGGCGCGTCGTGGCTACACTTCCGATCCGCTCGGGCCGTTAGCTCAGTTGGTAGAGCAGGGGACTCTTAATCCCAAGGTCGAAGGTTCGAATCCTTCACGGCCCATCGCAGAACCCGCTTGAACAGGCTGATCCTGAGCACCGCCGTCGCGTCGGGCCTTGGGTGTGATCAGCGGAGCACGAAGGGCGCAGTGTGGGTGACAGGGTCACCGTCCGCGACGAAGTCGAGCGTGTACGAGCCGGGTGCGTAGCCGCGGGTGTCCAGGTTGTAGTGATAGCCACCGCCTGGCGCCACGACGAACACGGAGTCGGGATTCGCGGCGCCCGGCGAGCTCGGCACCGACGTGGAGCCGGTATCGGTTCTTGTCACGCTGGTCGCCCGCACCGAGATGGTCTTGTCGGAGACATCGGCGCCGAGGAAGTCGACGAGCCGGATGCCGATCGAGACCACGCTGCCGCTCTTCTGCGGCTTTGCGCTGTCGTAGCGAAGCTGAAGGCCGTAGCTGACGGTGTATGAGCACGAGGCGCTGGCGGTGTTGCCGGCGACGTCGCTCGCCGTCAGCGAACGGGTGAACGTTCCGACCTGCGTCGTCGAGATCGCCGCCGAAACGCTCTGCGTCGCGGGGCCTGACGTGGCGTCGGTCACGCCCGCCGTCAACGTCGCGGGCTGGTTCAGGAGAAAGTGGGCGTCAGAGCACTGGATCGCCGACGGCACCGTGTCGATCCTGTAGATAGTGGGCGCGGGCGTCGAGTTGGGACCGGCTCCGCGATTCCCCGCCTGGTGGACGCCCGACGCTGCCCCGTCGGTGGCTCGACAGTCGAGGATGTGCACGCCCTCGGCGAGATCCAGGCGCCCCCGTGCGAACGGGGCGTTCGTCCCCGGAGTGAGGGAGTGGAAGCTCGTGTTGTCGAGACAGTCGAGCGCGCTGATGCCGGTCGGATACCGATAATCCGTGGCCTTGACGTCGACGGGCAGCGTGCTCCCTTGCCCACCGAGAGAGGCCCCGTTGTACCAGCCCGTCGCCGGTAGGGGTGTCGCGGTCGACACCTCGACGACCGGCGGCGTCCGCGCGTACTCGTTCAGCTCGATGATCTCCTCGACGAAGTCGAAGTGGACATCGTCGAGGTACTGGCACGTTGCCACCGGCCCGTCCAGGGCGCAGCGAAGCGAGGCAATCTGGCCCGGGTCCGAGAGCGGGCAGCGCGCATCATGCTGCAGACAGTTGTCGAAGTCCTCGCGTGACATCGTCGTGTACCTGGTCACCGTGTACTGGATGCGGTTGTAGAAGTTGATCGCAACGATGTTCAGGTTCTCTGGCCGGAACTGGGCGAGACACTCGTCACCGGGCCCGCACGCAAAGATCGGCGGGCCGATGACCGGGTTCGAATCGAGTGCCATCAGAAGCAAGCTGCCGCCAAGATTGTTGGCGACATAGCCTCCGTCCGGAGTCGTCTGGAGAAACTGCACGTAGAAGTGATCGGAATCGAAGTGCCCCCGGTGGCGTAGCGACTCGAGCACCGAGGGCAACACGTCGTCCACCTGCGGGCTCGCGCCGAAGGCCGAGGGCATGCTCGAGGTGCGACCCCAGAAGCGCGGATGACTGTCGTAGAAGCCCGAGCCGATCACCGGCTGGCGGCCGTCGCCCGGCGCGCCGTCATTGACGAAGTTCACTATCACGCGGCCGAGATGGCGCGTCGCGATCCCGGTCAGGGTCAGCCTGCTTGCGCAGATTCCGCTGTTGACGTCGCCGGGCGTGCAGTACTCGGGAGGGATCAGCAGCGATCCGCCGCCCGGAGTCGCGAACGCCTGCTCGATCATGTCGGCCTCGACCTCGATGTCCAGCCGGTAATGGTGGTTGAAGTCGAGAAAGACGACCTCGCCTGGATGGCCGTCCAGCCACGCACGCGTCTGGTCGAGGATCTCCTGCAAGGGCGCGGCCTCAAGGCCGTGGCAGGTGAGCAGGGTCCCAGGGGCGTAGGCGCTGAAGAAGGCCCGGCCGCACACCCGCAGATCGAAGTATCGGATCCCGTCGTTGAGCTCGCGCTCGGCGTCCCTGATCGGATCCTGCGCCCGCCCGTAGCGCTCGCAGACGCCGAACACGAACCCGCACAGCAACGCTTGCCCATCGGTCGATTCGACGCTGCTCCCCGTGATCCCGTAGGTGCCCATGTCGTGACTGCCAGGAATTGTCAGCTCGTTCAGCGGCACGTTCGCGATGTCACTGCCGAGATCGCGCATCCACTGGGTTCGCCACACGAGCTTCGCCGGCCGTGACACAGCCTTGCCTGCAGCATTCGTGAAGACGGCGCGAAACGCGTTGCCGAGCGCGTAGACGGACCCCAGGTCATCCGAGACCGACAGGTTCAGAGTCGTGCTACTCGCTCCGGGAATGTCTGTCCACGGCCCGCGCCTATCCGTCGCGAACTGCCACTGGACCGCAGGCGCCGGCGATCCATCGGCCGCCGCGGTAAAGGATGTGCTCGCCCCAGGCTCGGCCACGATCGCGATGTCCGGCTCAGCGGTGACGAACGGCGGCGCGAAGGTCTCGGCGGCGGCCGACGAAACGCCCAGTGCGACCGCAGCAGCGATCGTCAGTGCGATTACCGGGACGCGCACCGTCATCAGTGTCATCTGAGCCCACCTTCACGCGTCATGGCCGGAGCCGGCCCGCCCGAGTATCACACAGCGCCCGTAACGATTCAACCATGCCTGCGAGATTGCTCACGCCCGCGAGTCGCCTCCACCGCCGTTGCATCGCGAGCGAATACAACAGGCGCAATACGGATCCGGGAACTCCGGGCAGCCACGCGGGGTCAGGTGTCGTGCCGCAGCGTCCACGGGAACGGCGGGCGAGGAGAGCGTGTCGCCTGTCTGCCTGGTTCGTCGGCTGGTGGCGGACGTAGTGAACACGCGGTCGTATCCCTTGACACAACCTTCGGCGGCTGTCATGGTCGCGCAACTGCGGACACGGGGGATGTGATGGGTGCTTGCGGCGGCGGTCGGGTATGCGGCTCGCGACGACGAGGAGCGGTAATGGCACAGCGCTCGAGGACTTCGAACTCAGGAGGCCGGGTGCGACGCCCGCGGTCGCTTCCGCCGGCAAACGCGGGGGTTTCGGTCGTCGCGCTGCTCACCGCGGAACAAGAGCGGTGACGGCGCGTCTTCGAGCCGGACTCGCAACGGGTCGCGCGAGGACGACCCTCTTCGCCCTCCTGCTCGGCCTCGTGCTCGTGTCGAGCGCACGGGGCGCCTATCCGTCGCCGCCGCACGACTTCTCTCATCCGGGGGCACCCCATCCCGGCCGGGCGCTCTTCAGTTCCGTCGGCGGCCTGGAGAGCCGCATCACCCTGGTGATCTACGCGCGCTGGAACGGCGTCGATTACCCCACCGGGTTCGACGCCGCGGCGGTCGCACGGCGATTCTTCGGAACGGGCTTCCCGAGCACCGAGTTCCCGAGCGTCGGCGACTACTTCCGCCGTCTGTCCTTCAACGACGTCTTCCTGTTCCCCATCCTCGAGACGCAGGGAGCGCAGGACGGCGTCGTGCAGGTGCTGGTGCCGGGCACGAAGGCACAGTTCTTCACGCAACCCGAGGGGGTCCGAAACCGGATCCTCCTCGAGCTCGCTGACCCATTCGTCGACTACGCGTACTACGACACGGACGGCGACGGAGCGCTCAGCAACCTCGAGCTCGTCGTGAACGGGTACGAGGCGGCCCCCGAGACGCCCATGTGGCAGGGCGGCGGGATCGCGCGCGGCGTCGACGCGGCGACGCTCGACGGCGTCGCGCTCGGGGGTCTAGCCGTCGCGATGACGAATACCTCGACGAACCTCGCGACGATCATCCACGAGAACGCACATGTGCTGTTCGACATGCCGGACCTGTACGGGTTCGGCGTCGGGCACCTCGACATCGGTGGCACGACGAACGGCGGAGACGATCGGATCGCCGCGCCGAGCGCGTGGCAGAAGATGCACCTCGGGTGGATCCAGCCGACCGTCGTGACGCGCGATGGCTTCTACGAGATCCGCCGGGCCGACACGACCGGCGATGCCTTCATCCTCTACGACCCGGATCGCGGTACCGACGACTACTTCATCGTCGAGAATCGCGTCCGGACATTCGGAACCTACGAGTGGGGCATCAGCGACGCGGGGCTCGCGATCTGGCGGATCTCCGACAGCTCACTGGGCGTCGCGGGTGCGCCCTGGCCGATCGAGCTGATGACGCCTACGGGCACGCCCTCGCCGCCGGACTGGCCCGGATCTTTCCGGGACGCGTGGGATCCCGCCGACCCGACCACGCCGCAGCGGACGATGTCGCAGCCCTGGGCGGACGGGACGGCCGCGGGTGTCGCGGTGCGGGCGATCGACCCGGCTGGGGACGTCGTGCGTGCGTACTTCGACGTCCGCGGGCCAGGTGTCCTCGTCGACACGTACCCGCTGGACAGCGCCGGCCCGGTGCGCGCGGTCGCCGGGAGCGCACGGGAGATCGACGTGCCGATCATGAACACTGCCGAGACGGGCTGCGACACGTTCGACGTCGACCCGGTGAGCCTCCCGGTCGGCTGGACGATGGCCCGTGGCGCGCGGATCCTCTGCGCCGGCGAGAGCAACTTCGCCCGCGTGACGGTCACGCCGGACGCGAACGCCGCCGTCGGCGTGCACACGATCGACGTGCAGGCCACGGGCAGAGCGACCGGCGTGAGCACGACCGCCCCGCTCGCCGTCGAGGTCGTGCTGCGGTCGACGAAGTTCGATCTCGGCGGGCTCGTCACCGTCGCGCCGACGAGTGTGAGTCCGACCTTCGAGATCGACCTCGGCGCCGACGACGGCGAGCCGGTCGCAAATCTCGCCGGGATTCCGGTCAAGTTCACGCTCACCGGGTCTGGCGACACGCTCGCCCTGGAGACGGTCACGGACGCAGACGGGCTCGCGGCGGTCGCCGCGCCCGACTCGTTAGCGCCCGGCACCTACACACTGACGATAGAGAGCGAGCGAAGAGGACCGCTCGCAGCGGCGATGAGCACCGTCGTCTTCCGCATCCTCACTGTCGAGGAAACGATCGGCGCGATCGTCGACGAGATCGATGCGCTGCTGGAGAGCTCAACCGCCGCGCGAGCCCGTCTCGCACTGCGTGCCGCGCGAGACGAGCTCGTAGGCAACCGGGGCGGGAGCCCCACGAACGGAGCCCTAGACAAGCTCGCTGCGGACGACCCGGTCGGGGCGATCACGAAGCTGCGAGCGGCGATCGCGCAGCTGCTCACCGCAGAGAC
Source organism: uncultured Thermoleophilia bacterium (assembly GCA_963792455.1). Lineage (GTDB taxonomy): Bacteria > Actinomycetota > Thermoleophilia > Gaiellales > Gaiellaceae > Gaiella. Next base: position 170,948 of record CAWBWA010000008.1, on the reverse strand, counting down.
GAGGGGCGCAGGCTCTCTCGTGCGCTTGATCGATCCGCTCGGCCTCTCCGCCGAGGCGATCGCAACCGCGGCGTACGTGCGAGCACAGGGCGCAATCGGGGTGCCGAGCCCCCGTGAGGTGAAGGCGCTCACGCAGATCGCGAGTCTGATCGACCTCGGCCGGGAACGACTCGAAGGAGATCGGCCGCTAGACGCGTGCGCCAGCTTCCGCCAGGCCGCGTCGACAGCGGTCGATCTCTGGAACTAGCGGTGCCCGCGGGCGGCAGGCCCGTAACACTCGTAGCCGCCATAGACCTCTGGCGTGTCAATCTGGACGAGCCGAACACGCAGGCCGTGCGCGGCACGGATCGGCACGAATGTCGTGAAGACACGCGCGCGGTTCATAGGCTCCGTCGCGCGCTGCGAGATCGTGATCCCGAAGGGAACGAGTGGCAAGACCCTGCGCGGGACGATTGGGATCAGCATCCCGGGCGGGCGGATCGCGAAGGCGTTCTCCTTCCGCATCCTGTAGCAACCCAGGGACATTCCACCGGAACGACGCAGGTTCGACCCACGTTCGGGTGTGCGTGTGATGTAACCTCGGCCGGTGCGCCGGGGAGCGATCGTCCGCATAGTTGGCCTCGGGATCGTCTTTGCGATCCTCACCACTCTCGTCGCGGTCCTGATCCAGTGGCTGCCGACGCCGGCGTCGGAGCAGATGGACCGGATCGCGTTCGTCTACTGGTTCGCGACGGTGATCTGCATCGGCATCTTCGCCCTCGTGATGGCCGTGCTCGTCTATTCGGTGCTCACGTTCCGGTCGCCACCCGAGGACGAGTCGGACGGCCCCTCGATTCACGGGCACACCGGTCTCGAGATCGTCTGGACGGTCGTTCCCGCGATCCTCGTGATCGCGATCGGCGTGATCAGCGCCGTCGTGCTCTCGCAGAACGGCAATGCCGGCACGAACCCGATGACGGTCAACGTCTTTGCGCAGCAGTTCGCCTGGCGCTTCGATTACCCGGACAACGAGGGCATCAAGAGCGGCGAGCTCGTCCTGCCGGTCGACCGGAACATCACGTTCGAGATGGAGTCTGCAGACGTGATCCACTCGTTCTGGATCCCGGAGATGGGGCAGAAGCAGGATCTCGTGCCGGGCATCGACACGAGCATCGTGATCACGCCGACGCGAACGGGGACGTTCGCACTCGTCTGCACCGAGCTCTGCGGTCTCGGCCACGCCACGATGCGGGCGGTGGTCAGGGTGGTTTCCCAGCCGGACTTCGACGCGTGGGTGAAGGAACAGCAGGCCGGCGGGGGCAAGGACGACTCGGGTGCAGCGGTCTTCTCGTCGGCCGGGTGCGGCGGCTGCCACGCGTTCACGCCCGCGGGCACGAACGGCGCCATCGGCCCGAACCTCGACAATCTCGCGGCTGCCGCGGAGAAGGCAGGCGTCGAGCCCGCGGTGTACGTGAAGGAGGCGATCGTCGATCCGAACAAGGTCCTCGCGCCGGGCTACGCCGCCGGCGTCATGCCGGGGAACTACGGCGAGACGCTCTCCGCCGAGGAGATCGATGCGCTCGTCGCGTATCTGACGGGAGCGAAGTGAGCAGAGCAAAGGAGTTGAACGCGTGAGCGTCGTCGAGCACACGTCCCATGGCATGGCCCCCGGCTCGGGAGCGCCGCCGCACCGGCGCAACATCTTCGATGCGGCCCGGTTTCGTCCGCGGCGCCTGGTGTTTCGCGCTCTTCTTCCTCGTCGGCCTCTATCTCGTTGCCGGCGTCCGGTGGCTTGCCGGCTGGGATCCGGTCTACGACTGGAACATCATCGTCCTCGTCGGAGGCCTCACGCTCGGCCCGGTCGGGTTCCTGCTCGGCATCGGCGCGTTCGACTACTGGCTCTACTGGGTCTCCGGCCGGCCGACGAAGCCGGACGATCACGCCAATCACGGCGCCACCAAGTGGCAGGACTACTTCAAGGTCAACACCGACCACAAGGTGATCGGTGTTCAGTACCTCGTGACGACGTTCGTCTTCTTCACGCTCGGCGGCCTGATGGCGATGCTGTTCCGCGCCGAGCTGGCGCAGCCCGGCATGCAGTTCATGGACACGCAGACCTACAACGGCCTCGTCTCCATGCACGCGGCGCTGATGATCTTCGTCTTCATCATCCCTGCCTTCGCCGGCCTCGCGAACTTCGCGGTGCCGCTGATGCTCGGTGCCCCCGACATGGCCTTCCCGCGGCTGAACGCGCTCTCGTTCTGGTTCCTCCCGATCGCGGGCACGATGTTCCTCTGCAGCTTTCTCGCCCCCGGTGGCGCGTTCGCGACCGGGTGGACGAGCTACGCGCCGCTCGCGTCCGAGCAGCCGATCGGCCAGGTCTTCTTCAACATGGGCGTCCAGTGGGCCGGCGCCTCCTCGATCCTGACGGCGCTGAACTTCCTCGTCACGATCATCACGATGCGGGCGCCCGGGATGACGTTCTGGCGGATGCCGCTGCTCGTCTGGGCGAACTTCACGACGTCGCTGCTGGTGGTGATCGCAACGCCGTTCATCGCCGGCTCCCAGTTCTTCGTCATGTTCGACCGGGTCATGCACACGAGCTTCTTCACCCCGGACGGCGGCGGCTACGTGCTCGGCTACCAGCACATCTTCTGGTTCTACAGCCATCCGGCCGTCTACATCATGATCCTGCCCGGCTTCGGGATCATCTCGGAGATCGTCTCCGTGATGAGCCGCAAGCCGATCTTCGGCTACCGGCTGATGGCGATGTCGCTCCTGGGGATCCTCGTGCTCGGGTTCTCGGTCTGGGCGCACCACATGTTCGTCGCGGGCATGGCCGACTGGCTGCGCGTCCCCATGATGATCTCGACCCTGCTGATCGCCGTTCCGACGGGGGTCAAGGTGTTCAGCTGGCTCGCGACCCTCTGGGAGGGAAGGATCCGCCTCAATACGCCGATGCTCTTCGCCCTCGGCTTCATCTCGATGTTCCTGATCGGCGGCCTTTCGGGCATCTACCTGGCATCGGTGCCGATCACGATCCACGCCTCCGACACGTACTTCGTCGTCGCGCACATCCACTACGTGCTCTTCGGCGGCTCCGTGCTGACGATCTTCGCCGGTATCTACTACTGGTTCCCGAAGATGACCGGGAGGATGTACAACGAGTCGCTCGGGAAGCTCCATTTCTGGCTCACGTTCGTCAGCTTCAACCTGACGTTCTTCCCGATGCACTGGGTCGGGCTCGTCGGGATGCCGCGCCGCGTGGCCGACTACGCAGACCGCTTCGCCGACCTGAACCTCGTCGTCTCGATCGCCTCGTTCGCACTCGGCGCGTCGGTCGTCGTCTTCTTCTACAACATGATCGTCAGCTGGGCACGAGGCCCGATCGCCGAGTCGAACCCGTGGCGCGCGATGACGCTCGAGTGGCAGGTGACGTCTCCGCCGCCGGTCTTCAACTTCGACGAGATCCCGCAGGTCGTGGGCGGTCCGTACGAGTACGGCGTCCCCGGTGCCCGGCATGCGATCCTGGCCGGGGGCCCCGCGCCGTCCGAGGCGACGGCATGACCGCTCACGCCGAAGCCGCCCTCCACGGCCACGAGCACCACGGGCCACCGCTCGCGAACCGTAGCTCGAAGGTCGAGCCGACGATCCTCGGCATGCTCATGTTCATCGGCACCGAGGCGATGCTGTTCGGCTCGTTCTTCGCGGCGTACTTCTTCGTGCGCGTCGTCAACCCCGATGCCTCGACGATCTGGCCGCCGCCGCCGTACGAGTTCCCGAAGTTCGTCGCGGGGATCAACACGGCGATCCTCGTCACGTCGAGCTTCACGATGCACTGGGCGTTGCAGTCGATCAAGCGCAACAACCGTCGAGGCCTGCAGGCGGGGCTCGTGCTCACGATCCTGATGGGCACCGCGTTCCTCCTGACCCAGTTCATCGAGTACGCCCACGTTGGCTTCAACACGGGCGACGGCGCCTTCGCCTCGGTCTTCTTCGGCCTGACAGGCCTCCACGGCGCCCACGTTCTCGTCGGCCTGATCCTGCTCGTGATCGCTGCCGTGAGGGCGTTCCGCGGGCACTACTCGCCCGAGCACCACCACGGCGTCGAGCTGCCGGGGATCTACTGGCACTTCGTCGACGTGATGTGGATCGTCGTCTACGTGACCGTCTACCTGATCTGATCCGAGCCATGCGCCAGGCCCGGCGACGCGGGCGTCCGTTGCCCGCGGGGAGCCGGGTCGGGGTGTACAGGGGGAGCCGATGCGCAACCCGCTCGCGAACGAGGATGCCGCGTTCCGGTTCGTCCTCGGAACGATCGCCTACCTCGCGCCGATCGTGCTCGCCACGTGGATCGCAACCTGGCTCGGGGTCGCCGTCTTCCTTGCCGCGACCGTGGTGGCGGTCGTGGTGCTCCGTGGCGGGCGCACATCGTCTCCGGACGCGCCGGGCCCTGTCGAGCGAGCGGCCGTCACGGACACGTGGAGGGTCATCGTCATCGCCAACGAGACGCTCGGGAGCCCACGCCTCGAGGAGGCCGTCGTTCGCATCTCGGACCGTGTGGCGGCGGACGTTCTCGTCGTCTGTCCGGTCACCTCAGCGCGATCGCTCACCCGAGGGGCCGACGAGGAGCGCCTGCGCGAGGCCGTCGCCGCCCTGCGGGTCGCAGGGATCGTGGCGCGGGGTGAGCTCGGCGACACCGATCCCCTGGTGGCTCTCGAGGCTGCGCTGCGGGAGTTCGCCGCCGACGAGATCGTGATCTCGACCCATGCGGCAGGACACTCCGCCTGGCTCGAGCAGGGAGTCGTCGCGGCGGCGGGTGCCCGCTTCGACGGCCCGGTCACGCATGTGATCGGCGACCCTCTGCCGGAGGCGTAGCTGCCGGCCGGCCGTCGTGCGCGGCCGCGCTACTTGCCGGCGACCTTGCCGACGTAGCTCGCCACGTCTTCGGCGTCCTGGCCGGTGACCAGATCCGCCGGCATGCCCGGCGCACCGGTCGACGTCGTTCGTGATCGGGTAGGCGATCTGCCCGCGGACGACCTGGACGATCGTGCTCTCGCCGAGCCCGCTCAGTCGCGACTCGCGGAACGCATCGTCGAGGTTCGGGCCGATCTGACCCTTGGTACCGGCGTCGGCGAGTACGTGGCAGCTGCCGCACTTCGCGACGAACAGCTCCTTGCCCTTGGTTTGATCGCCCGTACCCTCGGAGAACCCGACCGATCCGCAGCCGGCTGCGAACAGCGCAGCCGTGACGACGGCCAGGGGTACGGCGATTGCCCGCCGACGCTGTCGGGTCGTGGTTATCGGGGTCATCCGCGGGAGTCTATCCCGACGACGCCGATGTCTGTTTCAGCTGCTTCAGCTGCGCCTTCACGATCGACGCGCTCGGGTCGTCCGGGGCGAGTCTCAGGAAGGCCGTGTAGGCCGCGATCGCCGTTTCCGTGTCCCCCGCCTGCTGGGCCGCCTGTGCGAGCTCGAGCTGGATGTTCGGGTCGCCGGGCTGGAGCACGACGATCTTCCTGTACGCGTCGACCGCCTGACCGGACGCAGCCTGTGCGGCGGCGGCGAGGGTCTGGATCGTCGCCGAGCCTTCCGCGTTGACCGCGGAGCTGATGCGATCGTCGAGGAGCGAGTCGCCGGTGGACGCGACCAGCAGGCCGGGGAAGCCCTGACCTGCGCCCTGGAAGGCGATGCGGATCTGCACCTGCTGTGCTTCCTGCTGCTTGAGAGCCGACTGGGCGAGATAGAGGCCCGCGAGCTCGCGGAGAGCGTCGGTGTCCTTCGGAGCGAGCACCACGACCTGCTTCTGAGCGGCGATCGCCTCGTCGGTCCGTCCGTCGGTCTGTAGCGCCGTCGACAGCTCGCGCCACGCTTCCACGTCCTTCGGGCTCTCCTCGGTCCTCTTCTGGGCGCTCGAGATCGACGGAACGCCGCTCGAGCCGCCGCCCCGGAGGATATCTCCCACGCCGGTGCCGCCGGCCCCGACCCCGAAGAGGACGAAACCGCCGCCGAGCGCGACGGCGAGGAAGACGAACATCCACTTCGCGTGGCGCCGAAGGCGCGGAAAGAACATCGTGTCCTCGATCGACGGCGCAGTCGAACGCTTGGCGCCGCGAGATGCTGCTACGGCAGCATCTTGCTTCGGGCGCTTCGTGCTGCTCTTGTCGAATCGGGCCATCGAGACGTTCCTTTCAGGTAGCGCTGTTCGCCGCCCACTAGAGTAGCTGCGACGCGGTCGGGCGATCCGCCCAGGACGGCCGCCGTAACCGGATCTTCCACAGGATCGAACGGGGATCCTGCGAGGGAGATCACGGTCGAGGTCGGCCTGCTTGCCCGGCACCAGCGATCCGATCCGATCGTCCAGCCCGAGCACGCGGGCGCCGCCGAGCGTGGCGAGCTCCAGCGCCCTGGCCGCGGAGAAGGCATCGGCGCGCCCGCCGCGAGCACGCGCGCCGACGATGGCGCTGCGAATCTCCTCGAAGAGGTCGAGCGACGGGGTCGACGCGGGGCTGTCGGTCGCGATCGACACGGCGACGCCGGCCGCGAGGAGCTCCTCCACGGGCGCCACGCCACAGCCGAGGTAGCCGTTCGAGCGGGGGCAGTGGGCCACACCGACGCCGTTCGCCGCAAGCAGGGCGATCTCCTCGGTGTCGGCGTGCACGCAGTGTGCAGCCATCAGGCCGGGGCCGAGCAGGCCCTCGGAGGCGAGCAGGCGGATGCCGGTCTCGCCGGGCGGCGGCACGAGCAGCCCGGCCAGGGGGCTCCAGTCGCCTGCGCCGTGGACGAGCCACTCGCGCTCGGCGGAGCTCTCCGCAAAGTGCGTCGCCTGCGGCAGCCCGAGCGCCGCGCAGGCGCTGTACACCTCGAGCGTGCAGGTGTAGGGCGCGTGTGGCGAGACGCCCAGGTGCACCCGGTCGTCGAGCAGCGGCTCGATCCGTCCGCGGATCTCGTCGAACCGGTCGAGCGCAGAGGCGTCACGGCCGAAGACCTCGACGTAGACGATTGCGCGCAGGCCCGTCGCAGCGGCGGCCGTCGCCGCCGCACCCGAGAAGCTGCAGTCGCCGATCGTCGTGATGCCCGAGCGGAGGCACTCGTGGGCGCCCACGGTCGCGATCGCCACCATGTCGTCGAGGTCGAGTGCCTCCTTGCGCTGGACGTGCATCCCGATCCAGGGCACGAACGGCAATCCGTCGCCGAAGCCGGCGTAGACCGCGTACTCGATGTGGGAGTGCGCGTTGACGAAGCCGGGCACGATCACGCAGCCGGCGTGGCGCTCGCCGGGCCCCAGGTCGGCGGCCGCGCCCACGGCTGCGATCGTGCCGTCCGTCGGCGATCGCGACAGCGCCATTCTCGATCGGCACGCCCTCGACGGGAACGACCCAGTCCGCCGAGACGATCCTCACGGCGTCGCGTCCTCCGGATCCTCGTCCTCGCCGTCGGCAGCGACGTCATCCGGAACCAGGTCGTCGTCCGTGTCCGCGAGGTCGTCGTCTGTGTCCGCCAGGTCGTCGTCCGTGTCCGAGGTCGTCGTCGTGTCCGTCAGGTCGTCGTCGCGTCCGCCAGGTCGTCTTCGGTGTCCGCCAGGTCGTCGTCGGCGTCACCGGCGAAGCCCCAGCGCTTCTCCATGATCTTCGAGAGCCAGATCGACGCCTCGAAGAGGATCAGCAACGGAATCACCTCGAACAGCAGCGAGACGGGATCGACCGTGGGCAGCAGGATCGCGAAGCAGACCATCAGCGCGTAGCCGACCCTGCGGTTGTGCCGGAGCCGGTCGTAGGTCAGCACCCGGATGCGAACGAGGGCCAGGATGAAGATCGGCATCTCGAACGCGAGCCCGGAGGCGACGAGGACGAGCGACGTGAACGAGAGGTAGTAGCTGGCGCGGATCTGGACGTCGTAGAGCGTGACGTCGAAGTTCGTCAGGAACGGTCAGCGCGGCAGGGAGAACGACGAAGTACGCGAAGATGACGCCCGCCGCGAACAGCGCCGTCGCGATCACGATGAAGACCCTCAGGATGCGCTGGGTCGCGTGGTCGACCGCGGGTGCGAGGAAGCCCCACACCTGCCAGATCAGGATCGGGAGGACGATCGCGATGGCGGCGAGTCCGCTGACCTTGACCGCCGTCGTGAACGGCTCGGTGACGCCGAGCGTGACCAGCGTCGTGTCCTCCGGGAGCGGGCGCATCAGCCACTCGATCAGCTGCGTATGGAACGCGAACGTGAGCAGGAACGCGGGGATGATCGCGGCGATCGCGATCAGGAGGCGATGGCGGAGCTCCGACAGGTGCTCGACGACGGTCGCCTCTTCGTCCGTGCCGAGACGGCGCGGGGCGAGCCTGCGGATCATCCTCGTGAGGGGTTAGGAGACGGTGTCCCGCTCGCGCTGCTCGGGCGCGGCAGGTGCAGCGGGAACGACGGGACTCGGCCGGCGGCAAGGCTGCGTCCTCGTCGTCCTTCGAGTCGCCGGTGACCGAGTCCTTGAACTCCCGCATCCCCTTGCCCAGCTGACGCCCCATCTCCGGCAGCCGCTTGGGGCCGAAGACGAGAAGCAGGACGAGCAGGAGAATCAGGAGCTCCCAGATACCGATTCCGAAGGGCATGGGCAGACAATAGCAGCGGCCGCACCCGTTTCCGGGGCCTGGATCGGTCCGGGTACGATAGGGGCAGTCGCGGGTTTGCGGCTTTTCCGCAACGGGACTGTGGTTTTCCCACACCCGTGGCTTTCCCACACGAGGCGAGGACGGAGATCAGTGGCACTGCTCGAGATCAAGAACCTTCACGTCGCGCTCGAGGACGGCACCGCAGATCGTCAAGGGTGTCGACCTGGCCGTCGACACGAACGAGAAGCACGCGATCATGGGCCCGAACGGCTCGGGGAAGTCCACGCTCGCCTATGCGCTCATGGGCCACCCCTCGTACGAGATCACCGAGGGCGAGATCCTGCTCGACGGCGAGGACGTCTCGGAGCTCGGCGCCGACGAGCGCGCCCAGAAGGGCCTGTTCCTCGCCTTCCAGTACCCGCACGCGATCCCGGGCGTCACCGTCACGAGCTTCCTGCGCAGCGCGATCAACGCGAAGCGCAAGGCCGCGAACGGCGGCGAGGACGACCCGATCGCCGTGAAGGAGTTCCGCGTCGAGATGCTGGCGGCGATGGAGCACCTCAAGGTGCCGCGCGAGCTCGCGCAGCGCTACCTCAACGACGGCTTCTCCGGCGGAGAGAAGAAGCGCGTCGAGATCCTCCAGATGGCGATGCTGAAGCCGCGCATCGCGGTCCTCGACGAGACCGACTCGGGCCTCGACATCGACGCGCTCAGAGTCGTCGCGAACGGCGTCAACGAGCTCGTCGGCCCCGAGATGGGCGCGCTCGTGATCACCCACTACCAGCGAATCCTCAACTACATCACCCCGGATCACGTGCACGTCTTCGTGGACGGGCGGATCGTGGCCTCGGGCGGGGCGGAGCTTGCGAAGCAGCTCGAGGCGGAGGGCTACGAAGCCTTCATTCCGGCAGGGGTAGGGAGCGAGGACGCATGAGCACCACCGAGAACGACGTCGTCAAGGGAATCCGCAGCGACTACCAGTACGGCTTCTCGAATCCCGACGAGGCGAAGGACTACTTCTTCAAGTCAGGCCGCGGCCTCTCGCACGAGGTCGTCGAGGCGATCGCCGAGCACAAGAACGAGCCGCAGTGGATGCGGGACTTCCGCCACAAGGCGCTCGACTACTTCTACGCGCGGCCGATGCCCACCTGGGGTGGCAACGTCGGCGAGATCGACTTCGAGAACATCTACTACTACATCAAGCCGACCGAGAATCAGGTCGACAAGTGGGAGGATCTTCCCGCCGAGATCCTCGACACGTGGGACAAGCTCGGCATCCCGGAGGCGGAGAAGAAGTACCTCGCCGGCGTCGGTGCCCAGTACGAGTCCGAGGTCGTCTACCACAAGCTTCAGGAAGATCTCGAGAACAAGGGCGTGATCTTCCTCGACATGGACTCTGCGCTGCGCGAGCACGAGGACATCGTCAAGCAGCACATGGCGACGATCATCCCGGCGAACGACAACAAGTTCGCGGCCCTCAACTCGGCCGTCTGGTCGGGCGGCTCGTTCATCTACGTCCCGCCCGGCGTCCGGATCGAGATGCCGCTGCAGGCCTACTTCCGCATCAACGCCGAGAACATGGGCCAGTTCGAGCGGACGCTGATCATCGTCGACGAGGACGCCTACGTGCACTACGTCGAGGGCTGCACGGCGCCGATCTACTCGTCCGACTCGCTGCACTCGGCCGTCGTCGAGATCATCGTCAAGCCGCGCGGCCGTTGCCGCTACACGACGATCCAGAACTGGTCGAACAACGTCTACAACCTCGTCACCAAGCGTGCCGTCGCGCACGAGGACGCGACGATGGAGTGGGTCGACGGCAACCTCGGCTCCAAGCTGACGATGAAGTACCCCGCCATCTGGCTGATGGGCGAGCGGGCGCACGGCGAGGTGCTGTCGATCGCGTTCGCCGGCAAGGGCCAGCATCAGGACGCGGGCGGCAAGGTCGTCCACGTCGGCAAGAACACGTCCTCGGTGATCACGTCCAAGTCGATCTCGAAGGACGGCGGCCGGGCCGGCTATCGCGGCCTCCTCGAGGTGGCGCGTGGCGCCACCGGCTCGAAGTCGAAGGTCGTCTGTGACGCCCTGATCCTCGACGACGAGTCGCGCTCCGACACGTATCCGTACATCAAGGTCGACGAGAGCGACGTCGATCTCGGCCACGAGGCGACCGTTTCGAAGATCGGCGAGGAGCAGCTCTTCTATCTGATGAGTCGCGGCCTCTCCGAGGCCGAGGCGAGCGCGATGATCGTCTCCGGGTTCGTCGAACCGATCACGAAGGAGCTCCCGCTCGAGTACGCCGTCGAGATGAACCGGCTGATCCAGCTTCAGATGGAAGGCAGTGTTGGCTGATCGGCTGATCGTCGAGCGGGTCGACTTCGTCTCGGTGCCCGTCACGGATCTGGAGCGCTCCACGGCGTTCTACCGCGACACGCTTGGCCTGGAGCAGATCGGTGAGGGCATGTGGCCGGAGTTCCAGCTGGGTGAGAACGTGAGCCTCTACCTGCTCGACCCGACCAACATCGAGCAGTCGTTCACCGGCCCGCACACGTCACCGATCGCCCTGCGCGTCGCCGACGTCGAGGAGGCGCGCCGGGAGCTCGAGGAGAAGGGCATCGCGTTCGCCGGCGACACCTTCGACTCGGGCGTCTGTCACATGGCGCACTTCAGCGACCCCGACGGCAACGTCTTCATGCTCCATCGCCGGTATGCCCCGCATGAGAGCTGAGCTCCTCGAGCGATATCAGGCGATCCCGCTGCCGACGACGTCCGAGGAGCACTGGCGCTTCACCGACCTCGCCGGCTTCGACCCCGACGCCTACACCTCGGCGAGCGCCGGTACCGTCGCGCGCCCGGAGACGATGCTCGAGATCGAGGCCTCCGGCGTCGCCGTCGTCGGCGAGTCGGGCATCACGATCGAGCATGCCCCGGAGGGAATCCGCTTCGAGCTGCTGACCGACGATCACCCGCTGCTCGGCACGCTGGTCGGGCACAGCGAGAAGTTCGCAGCTCACAACGCCGCCATGTGGGAGCACGGCATCCTCGTCCATGTCCCGCAGGGCATCGTCGTCGAGAAGCCGCTCTACATCCGGATCGCGAACACGGTCGAGGGTGGATCGCTCTTCTGGCGGCTCCTGATCGTCGCGGAGGCTCAGAGCCAGTTCACCGTGATCGAGGAGTACGCATCCGCGTCGCCAGACCTCTCGGGGTACTCGAACGCCGCGGTCGAGATCGTCGTCGAGGACGGGGCCAAGGTCGAGTACGTCTCCGTCCAGAACCTCTCGCAGAGCACCTGGCACTTCGCGTCGCATCACGCGACGGTCGGGCGCGACGCGGAGCTCGACTGGGTCGCAGGCGGCTTCGGCTCGGGTGGCGGCAAGGTCTGGATCCAGAACGACCTCGCCGGGCAGGGCGCGACCTCCCGGGTGACGGGTGCCTACTTCGCCGACAACGTGCAGCGGCTCGACTACGACACGTTCCAGGAGCACATCGCACCGAACACGACATCGGACTTCGCTTTCAAGGGTGTGTTGCGTGACACGGCGAGCGCTGTCTGGCGCGGGATGATCCGCGTCGAGAAGGACGCCCAGAAGACGAACGCGTATCAGGAGAACCGCAACCTCCTGCTCTCGAAGACGGCGCACGCGGATTCGATCCCGGGGCTCGAGATCCTCGCGAACGACGTGCGGTGCACGCACGGCGCGACACTGAGCCAGGTCGATCGCGAGCAGCTGTTCTACGCGATGGCCCGCGGGCTCTCGCGCCCGGAGGCAGAGCGGCTGATCGTGCGAGGCTTCTTCCAGGACGTGCTCGACCGGATCGACCTGGAGCCGGTGCGCGAAGCGCTCGGGCAGGCGCTCGAGGCCCGCATTCCCCAGGCGTAGAGGAACGGTCTAGACCGTCTCGGCAGCTGCCGCGGCAGCTCGCGGCTTGCGTTGAGGCTTCGCCGGTGGCACGAAGAGCCGCCAGACGGTCGCGGTCACCACGGCACCGATCGCGCCCGCGTAGATCCCGAGGGCCCACGGCCGGGACGTATCCGTCCCCGACATGACCCCGTGCACGACCATGGCGGCGAAGATGCCGTAGGTCGCCCAGTGGAGGCGCCGCCAGTTCTTCGCCCCGATCCGTTTTCGCTGCGAGAACGAGGCGTAGACGAGCACCATCAGCTCAGCGGCGACGACCCCGACACCGACCCAGACCGGGCGGTATGGCACGAAGCCGGGAACGAGCAGTCCGGCGATACCGATGTGGACAGTGGAATCGAGTACGAGCGCCAGGCCGTGGATCCCGGTCGCGCCGAGGCAGAGAAGGGCGAGGAAGCGGTGGGTATCCGTCACGATGGCAGGCTTGAGCGCCGTGCCGAACGGCCTCGATTTGAGCACGAGCCCCGCGATCACCGACACCGTGAGCAGGGAGAACGCAAGCATCCCGGACGCGCGGGCCTCGATCCAGAATGTCGGATCGGAGCTCACGCCAGCCCTCCGACGAGCACGACCCGCTTGTCGTCGGTAACGAGCACGGCGGGGATGCCGAGCGACTCGGCCTCGATCCGGGCCCCGTACTCGCCCGCGAGCAGGAGAGCTTTCGCTGCCACCTCGGCCGCAGCGGCACTGTCGGCGAACGCCGTCACTCGTTGCAGCGATGTCGCGGACGGCAGCCCTGTTGCAGGATCGATGAGATGGTGGAGCTCGACGCCGCCGCGGTGCCAGCGACGGTGATCGCGGCCCGAGGTGGCAAGAGCGCCGCTCTGAAGGCCCAGGGTGAGGGACGCTCCGGGCACCTCGACGGCCACGGGCCAGACGCCCTGTCCGGGTGGGCCGTGAAGTGCGAGATCGCCGCCTGCGTCGACGATGCACGGTCCGGCAGCAGCGAGCAGCGCGCAGGCCCGATCGGCGGCATAGCCCTTCGCGATGCCTCCGAGATCGAGCCCGTAGCCGGGCTCGATCTCGATTGTCGAGCCGTTCACCGCGACTCGCCCCCCGCACGCGGCCCCGGCGGAGATCGCCTCCCCGTAGGGAGCGAGGTCGTCGAACGAGCGGTCGTAGCCGGCGGCCACGACCGCGTTGTGCACCGTCGGGTCGAAACGACCACCGGTGCGCTCGCGCGCGGCGAGGGCAAGGAGGGTCACCTCCACGAGCTCCGGCGGAGCATCGAGGCTGCCGGCGGCGTTGAGCTGTGACAGCGCCGACGTCGGGAGGAACCGTGAGAGCATCTCCTCCAGTCGGTGGATCTCGAGCTCCGCGGCGGCGAGGGCCTCCTCCGCGTCGGCGGGCTCGCCGTCGAGGATCAGCTCGATCGCAGAACCCATGGCGTCGAAGGCCCTTCGGGTCAGCGGCCGGGTCGGGCGGGTTGCAGCCACGGCTCTCACTTCTTCTTGGACACCTTCGTGCTCGTTACCGGCGGCAGTGTCACGACCTGCACGGGCGGTGGCGCTGCCGCCACGGGTGTTGCGACAGGCGCGGGTGTTGCGACAGGCGCGGGTGTTGCGACAGGCGCGGGTGCCGCCACGGGCGCGGCTGCTGGAGCCGGCACGCCGGGTGCGGGTGCCGTGGGTGCCCCCGGTGCGGCCGGAGCCGGCACGGTGGTGCTGGGAGAGCCACTCCGACGCGTCGTTGCGGGGTGGACGGCAGTGGCCGGCGCCGCCGGCAACGTGGTCGTCGAGCCGGCCGTCTGGAGTTGCTGGTTGGCCCAGGCGACGACACTCGCCGCGTACGCACGGGCCTGCGCGGTCTGCACGACCGCGGCCTGAGCGCTACGGACAGCAGCTGCCTGTGAGGCCTCCAGCTGCCGTAGGTGCCTCTGCAGCGCGACGGAGTTCTGCCACTCGCGGCGCGCTGCCCGCCGCTCGTAGACAGCCCAGCGATGGTCGACGATCCGCTTCACGCCGACCGCCCGTTTCTGCAGCCTCTTCTCTCGCTGCGCGAGCGCCACGAGCCGCGGATCCTGCGGCGTGACCTCCGTGGACGTCTCCCACGGATGGGCGGCGATCGTCGCCCAGAGAAGGAAGAAGGTGACGATCGTGCCGGCAGCGGTGTAGAGGCGTACGAGGTGGTTTGTCATCCCTTCCTCTCCGCGGCGTTCTTGAGCGCCTCGCACTGCCGCTCGGCCTCCTGCTTGACCTGCTCGCTCTTGTTCTCTGCAGCTCTCAGGAGCAAACGGCACTGCTGCTCGACCGAGAGCGTCGCCGAGGATGACGCCGCCGCCGTCGCGGCCGGAGCCGGGGTCGGCGCGGCGGTTGCGACGACGGCCGGCGGCGTTGCCGGGTCGGCAGCGCTGCCCACGGGTGCGGCGACGGGCGCCGCGCTCTCCGGCGCGTCGTCGTCGCGGATCGGAGTGGCGACCGCATGAATGCGCTTCTTCGGCAGCCTGGCAGCCGGCTTCGCGGCAGTTCTCGTGGGGGGCTTTGGGCTCGGCTTCGTCTGCGCCACCGGGCGGGTGACCGTGGCCGGCGCCGGCAGCGTGGCGGCGCCGGGGGCTGCGACGAACGTCACGGCGGCGTAGCGATTCAACGGTGGCAGCGCCGGAGGCCTCGCCTTCAGGGTCTTCTGCAGCGACGTCTCCCAGGCGTCGAGCTTCTGCGCGCGCTGCGCGATCTGACGGCTCGAGAGCACCTCGGGCTTCGTCTGGGCGTCGCCGAGATGGGCCGTCGCGATGAGGGCGTACGCCCCCGTGGCCGCGGCTACCCCGAGGAGCAGGGAGAGCGTGAGGCCGTGCGCGCGGGAGATCACCGGCCCGCCCCCCTCAGCAAGAGGCCGTGGCCGAGGGGCTGGATCGCCGCGGGGGCGGCGAAGGCGATCCGATTCATGTCTACCCTTCGTCAGGAGTTTGAGATCTAGCCGGTAAGAGAGGAATCGGCCGAGAAACCTGCGGCGGCTCACTCACACGAGTGATTCCGCAGCCTCGCAAGTAGGCTTCTGACGATGTCGGAGATCGGCCTCTTCCCTCTCGGCCTCGTGCTCCTGCCCACCGAGCAGGTGCCGCTGCACATCTTCGAGCCTCGCTACCGCGAGCTGATCGGGGAAAGCCTCGAGCACGGCCGCCCGTTCGGCATCGTCTACGCCGACGATGACGGCCTTCGCCAGATCGGCACGCTGGCAACGGTCACCGAGGTCGTCGAGCGATTCGAGGACGGGCGGCTGAACATCCTCGTCGAAGGGGGCGCACGATTCCGGCTGCTCGAGCTGACGGAGGGCCGAGCGTTCGTAACCGGTCGCGTGGAGCCCGTCGACGACCAGCACGACCCGGCCGACCCGGCCGACGTCGAGCGTGCGCTGGCGTTGTTCGACCGTCTCGCCGAGCTGACCTCGTCCGCCGTCGAGGCCCCCGACGCCGCGGCGCCCGAGCTGTCGTTCGCGATCGCCGGCCGCTTCGACTTCGCTGCCGAGATCAAGCAGGAGCTCCTCGACGAGAGCTCGGAGCGGATCCGGCTGGCGCGCCTCTGCGAGCTGCTCGCGATCGCAGCGGAGACGGTCGAGCGCCAGAAGGAGATAGCGGTGAGGGCGCAGTCGAACGGCAAGGTGCACCCTCCCGAATGACGTCTCGCGCTGGAGCAGCGTCAGCCTCGTTCCGGTGACCTCTGGCCTGTCCGAATCGGAGGCTGCAGCGCGCCTCGCCGCGCGGGGTGAGCCCCGGAACTCTCCCGCGAGCCGATCGACCGCGACGATCGTCCGCGCCAACACGGTTACGCCGTTCAACGCGATCCTCCTCGCGCTCGGCCTCCTCACGCTCGTCTTCGGGGACTGGCGCGATGCGCTCTTCCTCGGGATCATCGTCACGAACACCGGGATCGGGATCTGGCAGGAGCTCCGGGCGAAGCGGAAGCTCGACGAGCTGGCCGCCCTCGTGGCGCCGCGGGCAACCGTCGTCAGGGACGGCGAGCCGCGGGTGCTCCACGTCTCCGAGGTCGTGGTGGGAGATCTCGTGCGGCTCGGTCCCGGCGACCAGGTCATTGCCGACGGACCGATCGTGTCAGGCGTGGGGCTGCGCCTGGACGAGTCGATCCTGACCGGCGAGGCGCGCGCGGTCGCGCGCTCTGCGGGAGAGGAGGTGCGGTCGGGCTCGTTCGTCGTCGAGGGCGCCGGATCGTTCGAGGTCGTCGCCGTCGGCGCCGACAGCTACGCCGAGCGGATCGCCGGGACGGCGCGGGAGTTCCGCCATCCGCGCTCGCCGCTCGAACGGGCGATCGACCGCCTTCTCTACGTGCTGCTCGCCGTGATGGTGCCGCTCGGGGCGATGCTGATCGTGGCGCTCGAGAAGCAGGACGTCGCGGTCAGGCACGCGGTCGAGACAGCCGTCGCCGGGATGGTGACGCTCATCCCCGAGGGCCTGATCCTGCTCGTCTCGGTGACCTACGCTGCGGCGGCCATGCGGATGGCTCGCGTCGGCGCCCTCTCGCAGCAGCTGAACGCGATCGAGTCGCTCGCGTCCGTCGACACGCTCTGCATCGACAAGACGGGCACGCTGACGAAGGCGTCCCTGCGGCTCGCGGCCCTGCTGCCCGCCGCAGGAACGACCGAATCGGAGCTCCGTACCGCGCTGGGCCTCTTTGCCAGCCGCAGCCGAGGCGCCGAACCAGACGCTGGCCGCCCTCGCACGCGAGCTGCCAGCGGGCTCCGAGCCCGCAGACGAGTCGATCCCGTTCCTCTCGCGGCGGCGCTGGAGCGGGCAGAGGATCGGCGGCGTTCGCTACGTCCTCGGGGCACCGGAGCTCTTTCCCCTCGGCGACCTCGCCGGCGCGGCAGCTCTCCACCAGGAGGCCGGCCGCCGGGTGGTCGGCTTCGGCGTCACGGACGCTCGCTTCCCGGAAGATCCTGACGCCGGCCCTCCTCCACTCCGGTCACTCGGGCTCGCCGTGCTGGCCGAGGAGCTCCGGCCAGAGACACGCGAGACGATCGCGTACCTCGTCGAGCAGGGCGTCGAGATCGTGGTGCTCTCGGGTGACGATGCCCGCACCGTCGGCTCGATCGCGAGCGACGCGGGCATTCCCGAGCGGGGGCAGTCGCTCGACGGCGAGGCGCTCCCCGCGGGCGCAGCCGACCTCGACCGTCTCTCGCCGTCGCTCTCGGTGGTCGGGCGGATCTCGCCGGAAGGCAAGCGCCGGGTCGTGGAGTCGCTCCTGCGTCGCGGCCGGTACGTGGCAATGGTCGGAGACGGCGTCAACGACGTGCCGGCGCTGAAGGCATCGCGCCTCTCGATCGCCCAGGGCTCGGGCACGCAGATGGCGAAGGCCGTGGCGGACGTCGTGCTCGTCAACGGCGACTTCGCCGCCGTCCCCGGGATGGTCGCCGAGGGTCGCCGGGTTCTCCGGAATCTCCAGCGCGTGACCAAGCTGTTCGTGACGAAGTCCGTCTTCGCCGCATTCCTGATCGTGTCGATCGGGATCACGCCCGTCGAGTATCCGTTGCTCCCCCGGCACCTCACGATCGTCGGCGCGCTCACCGTCGGCATCCCTGCCTTCTTCCTGGCGCTCGCCCCGAGCGAAGGCCCCTGGCGCACCGACGGCTTCCTGCGCGAGGTCGGCCGGTTCGCGGTGCCCGCCGGGGTGGCAGCCGGCCTCGGGGTGACGATCACCTATCTGATCTCCGTGAACGTGTTCGATCTCGGCCTGCTGCAGTCCCGCACGGCTGCAACCTCGACCCTGATCGTGATCGGCCTCTACCTCGTGCTGGCCCTCGAGGCGACGAGCACGCGCCGGGCCCGCCTCGTCGGCGCGCTCTGCGCGAGCCTCCTCGCAGCCTACGTCGTCATCCTCCTCGTCCCGGGGCTGCGGCGCTTCTTCGAGCTGGCGGTGCCGAATCCGGCCGCACTCGTGCTGATCGCGGTCGGGTCGGCGGCTGCGATCGGCTTTCTCTGGTTGACCGACGACCGCTTCGTCCCTCTGCGGAGCCGGGCGGGCTGATCCTCCCGGGTACGATGGCGTGATGGCCGTGAGCACATCGATTCCGCTCGACACCGAGGCTCTCCGCGCGGACTTCTCCGTTTCTGGAGGAGCAGCGGGACGGTAAGCCGCTCGCGTACCTGGACTCGGCCTCGTCGACCCAGAAGCCGCGACAGGTGCTCGACCGGATGCGCGCGTTCTACGAGCACGAGTACGCGAACGTCCATCGGGGCGTCTACCGCCTTGCAGAGCGGGCCACGGAGGGGTACGAGGGCGCCCGGCGGACGGTCGCCGCGTTCGTCAACGCCCCTTCCGAGCGCGAGCTGATCTTCACGCGCAGCGCGACGGAGTCGATCAACCTCGTCGCCTACGCGTGGGGCCTGCAGAACCTCGGGCCCGGCGACACCGTCGTGATCACCGAGCTCGAGCACCACGCGAACTTCGTCCCCTGGCAGTTCATCGCCAGCAAGACGGGCGCGAGCTTCCGCCACATTCCGATCGACGACGCAGGCGAGCTTCGCCTCGAGGCGCTCGACGACCTCGCGCGCGAGGGCTCGATCAAGGTCGTCGCCACCGGGCTCGTCTCGAACTCGCTCGGCACGAT
This sequence comes from uncultured Thermoleophilia bacterium, assembly GCA_963792455.1. Classification (GTDB taxonomy): domain Bacteria; phylum Actinomycetota; class Thermoleophilia; order Gaiellales; family Gaiellaceae; genus Gaiella. The sequence continues at coordinate 151,888 of CAWBWA010000008.1, read as the reverse complement.
CAATCCCGTCGAGCGGCTTGCGGCCTGGGCCCACGAGCAGGGTGCGATCATGGTCGTCGACGCAGCCCAGGCGGCACCGCACCGGACGATCGACGTCCAGGCGCTCGGCTGCGACTTCCTCGCCTTCTCGTCGCACAAGCTGTGCGGGCCGAGCGGGATCGGCGCGCTCTGGGGCCGGCGTGAGCTTCTCGAGGCGATGGAGCCGTTCAACCTCGGTGGCGAGATGATCCGCTCGGTCGGCCTCGAGCGCACGACGTTCAACGAGCTGCCCTACAAGTTCGAAGCGGGCACGCCCGCGATCGCCGAGGCCGTCGGCTTCGGCGCCGCGATCGACTACATCAGCGAGATCGGCCTGCCCGCGATCGAGCGGCACGAGCACGAGCTGACGGTGTACGCGATGAGCCGGCTCGGGGAGCTCGAGTGGGTGACGGCTCTTCGGCCCGCCCGTCGAACGACGGGCGGGGATCGTCTCGTTCGACGTTGCCGGCGTCCATCCCGCACGACGTGGCGCAGATCCTCGACTGGGACGGCATCGCGGTTCGCGCGGGTCACCACTGCACCCAGCCGCTGATGGCCCGGCTCGGCGTCGCCGCGACGACGCGTGCGAGCTTCTACCTCTACTCGATCGCCGAGGAGGTCGACCGTCTCGTGGACGGCCTCCACAAGGTGAAGAAGAGCCTCGGATGAGCGAATTCGAGCAGCTCTATCGCGAGGTCATCCTCGACCACTACAAGAGCCCGCGTCACCACGGCCTGCTCGACCCGAACGACGCCGTCGCCGAGGGCCAGAACCCGCTGTGTGGAGACGAGGTGACCGTCTCGGTCCGATTCGGCGAGGGCGACGTGATCGAGAGCGTGGGATTCGAGGGGCGCGGATGTGCGATCAGCCAGGCCGCGACGTCGATGCTCACCGACCTCGTGATCGGGCGGACGGCGCAGGACGTGGCGTCGATGCCGAAGGACGAGCTGCTCGAGGAGATCGGGATCCCCCTGACGCCGGTGCGGCTCAAGTGCGCACTGCTCGGGCTCGGGGTCCTCAAGGTCGCCTTGCACAAGGCGAAGGGGACGCCGCTGCCGGAGGAGTGGGGCACCTCGAGCGGCGAGATCTCGGTCGGCTAGCCGTGGCGGATGTCGACGTCTGCCCGCTGGACGAGCTGCCGCCCGGGACGGTGCGGATCGTCGAGGTGAAGCCGCTGCTCACGATCGGGGTCTACAACTGCGACGGCGAGCTGTTCGCGATCGAGGATCGGTGCTCCCACGACGACGGGCCGCTGTGCGAGGGCGAGTTCGACTGTGTCGAGCGGGTGGCTGTCTGCCCGCGCCACGGAGCCCGCTTCGACATCCAGACCGGCCGGGCGCTGACCCTGCCGGCCTACATCGCGGTCGAGTCGTACGCGGTGCGCGTGCGCGACGACGGCATGGTCGTCGTCGACGCCTGAACCGAACCGTAACGTCCGCGAGCCCGATCGAGACTTGCCGTCGTCCACCAGGCTCGGTATACATTCGGGCTTACCGCGGAAAGGAGGTGGTCCGGACGTGACAGATTCCAGCAGTACCGGCAGTGGAGGTACCAGCGGGTAGAGGCGTGTCCCCGAGACCCACTGGGGAATCGCCATAGCCGAGCGTAGGGGGCGCGCGTTCCGCGCCGCCGGTCGTCTCGCCCTCCGGGCGGGCGGCCAGGCAGGAAGCGCCTCTACCAATCCAACGCTGGCTACCGGGATCGAGGGCCGCCGAAAGGCGGCCCTCGCCTTTTCAGACGTGTCCCGCGCTGCAAGGCAGGGCCGCGCATGCATTGCCGATCCGCTGGTGTGCGGTGCGCGTCGAGGCGCCGGGGCACGGGTTCTGTCCGAGAGCGGGAGAATCGGACCGACCAGTTCACGAACGCATGCGCTCAGGGAGGGCGAGTCGTGAGTGCCCGCATCCTGCGGCGGCTCCGCGAGAGCTGGCGGGCATGGATCCGCGGCACATCCTCGGGCAGGACGGGGATGCGCCGAGTGGCGATCTCGAGCACCGTGGCGATCGTCGCGAGGAGCCGTGCGCGCCGCTCGCGCTCGGCAACCACGAGCTTGCGGACGCTCTCGTAGCAGGGTGTTGTCGTACGGAGCCGTCGGGCATGACGCCGAAGCAGTCGCCAGACGGCAGCGGACGAGCTCAGCTCGACGGTACGGGCGACGCTTGCGGTGAGACGCGGGTCGACTGCGGGCGAGAACTCCATCCCGCAACTGTGACGCCGAAGCGGTGACGTCTTCGTGCCCGATCTGCACCGCCTTCGTGTCCGACGCGTGCGCCCGAGAACGCGAGCAATCGCTTGTGCCAAAGCGTCACAAACCGGGTAGGTGACGGCCGAGGGGCCGTCGGGCAGCGTGGCTCCCAGTCTTGTGACACTTTGGCACAAGCGTGTCGTCGGGCCGTGTCGGCCGTGCCGTGGCCTGCGGGTGTCGAACCAGGGTCAGGGTAGGGCGCGGCGGCGGGCTCGCGCCTCGACTGCGGAGGCCGCGACGCAGCGGCCGAGTGGGTGGATGTCCGGTGGTGCGTGGTCGCGGTCGGCGAGGTGTCGCGTTGTTCGGGTCGACGGCTCGATCCGTGTCAGGCCGTCGTCCACCCCCTCTGGTGGTCGATGCCCACGTCTGAGCCGCCTGGATCGCCGGCGGGGTCTGCCTGTGCCGTTCGCTGCCTCGGCGGCCAGAGCCCACGGACTGGCGGACGGGCACGGCTACGGGATCGGCTCAGCCGGGTCGGGCGACGCTGCGCCGGAGCTGCTCGTCGAGCGGCAGCAGATCACGGAGGCCGAGTGCCTTCATTCCGGCTCCTCCGTCCGAGACGACGTTGTCGCCGAGCTGCAACATGCGCAGCTGATCCCGTGTCAGAGGAGGGTTCGGGAAGCGTTCGAGCAGGAGCGCCGGCGGGCGCACGAGCCACACGGGCAGATGCAGCGCCGGGCGGCGCGTGCCCAGTGCCGTCTTCAGCCGTGACCAGAGCTCGTTCCAGTCGACGACGTCGGGGCCGCCGAGCTCGACCAGTAGGTCGTCACGGCGCCCCAGCGCGAGCGCGACGGCGCGTGCCAGATCATCCGCCCAGATCGGCTGCAGACGCTGGGTGCCGCTACCGATCACCGGTGTGACGGGTGCCAGCCGGGCGATCCTCGCGAGCTCCGGCAGAGCGCCACCGTCGCCGGCGAAGACGAAGCTCGGCCTCAGGATCGCATGGCTGAGCCCCGAGCCGCGAACCGCCTCCTCCACCGCCCACTTGGCACGGTAGTACGGGACCGAGTCCTTCGTGTGCGCGCTCGTGCCGAGGGCGCCGAGCTGGACGAAGCGCTCCACCCCGGCGTCTCGGCAGGCAGCGAGCAGGCTCGCCGTCCCCTGCGTCATCACGCGATCGAACGCGGCAGGCTTGCCCACGAGAATGGCGACGAGGTGTACGACGGCGGTGCACCCTGTGACCGCGGCGCGCAGGCTGTCGGCGTCGGTGACGTCGCCACGCACGAGCTCGCAGTCCATCTCGTCGAGCACGACGGCGCTGCGCGCGTCCCGTACGAGTGCCCGTACCCTGTCGCCCCGCTGCGCCAGCATCCGGACGACGTGGACTCCGACGAAGCCCGTAGCGCCCGTGACGAGGATCACCGTGGCGCCTCGAAGTTCCTCCAGTACCGGCTCGGCGTCGGCCCGCGCTGACCCTGATACTTCGAACCGAGGCCGCTCGAGCCGTACGGATGGTCGGTCGGCTCCGCCATCTGCACGAATGACAGCTGACCGATCTTCATCTCCGGGTAGATCGTGATCGGCAGGTTCGCAACGTTCGACAGCTCGAGCGTGACGTGCCCGTCCCAACCCGGGTCGATGAAGCCCGCAGTCGAGTGGATGAGCAGCCCGAGCCGGCCGAGCGAGCTCTTGCCCTCCAGCCTCGCGACGAGGTCGTCGGGAAGCCTCACGCGCTCGAGCGTCGAGCCGAGCACGAACTCACCCGGATGGAGGATGAACGGCTCGTCGTCCTCGATCTCGACGAGCTCCGTCAGCCCTTCCTGCTCGCGCTTCACGTCGATGTACGGATAGCGCGAGTTCCGGAAGACCCGGAAGAGACGATCCACCCTCACATCCAGGCTCGCAGGCTGCATCAGTGACGGGTCGTACGGATCGATCACGATCCTGCCCGCGTCGATCAGTCGCGTGATCGCTCTGTCGGAGAGAACCATGCCCCGATCCTAAGCGACCGGCAATTTCAGTGTCTCGACTGCGCGAATGCGGTACGCTCGGTGATCCGGTGTCCATGCTCTACGGACCAATGGACCCGAACGAGCGTTTCCGCGCTCGACGGGACCAGACGCGCCGGAAAAAGCGGCGTCGTCGGGCCGCGGTCCTGGCGCTCCTTCTCGTCGCGGTGATCGTCGTCGTGATGGGAGCCCGTTTCGTCAGCGAGAACCAGTCGGCAGGGGTGCGGGCGCCCGCCGGGAGCGGTGCGTCCGACCCGGGAGCAGCCACCCCCGCGGCGGGTACTCCTCGCCCGCTTCCGGTCGAGATCCGCGGCGTGCACGTAACCGGGGCCCTGGCCTCGTTGCCCGGGAAGTTCCGGGAGTACGTCGGGTACAAGCGCTACGGGCTCAACACGATCGAGCTCGACGTGAAGGACGAGGGGGGCGAGATCGGCTTCTCGCCGGCCAACGTGCCCCTCGCGCGCACCGTGGGTGCCACACGCCGGTTCTACGACCCGAAGGCGCTCGTCGGGCTGGCGCACCGGAACGGGATCTACATGATCGGCCGCGTCGTCTGCTTCCAGGATCCCAAGCTTGCTCAGGGTCGACCGGACCTGGCGGTGCAGCGCCCCGACGGAAGCGTGTGGACGACGAACGCGGGCCTTGGCTGGGTCAATCCGTACGACCGCCGCGTCTGGGACTACTGTGTCTCGGTGGCCGAGGCGGCGGCCCGGGCGGGCTTTGACCAGATCATGTTCGACTACGTCCGGTTCCCATCCGACGGGGACGTGGCGAAGTGCGGTCTACCCGGGGAAGACCAGCATCGCGCGTGGTCGCGTGATCGCCGACTTCGTGGCGTATGCGAAGAAGCGTCTCGAGCCGCGCGGGACGCGCGTCTCGGCCGCGGTCTTCGGGCTCTCCGCCACGCGCGATCTCGGGATCGGCCAGGTCCCGCGCTGGATCTCGAAGGACGTCGACAGCCTCTCGCCCATGTCCTACCCCGTGCTCTACGGCAACGGCGAGCTCGGGCTGGAGAGCCCGGGCGCGCAGCCGGGAGAGACCGTGTTCCGAACGCTCACGGACTTCCGCCGTCAGGTGAAGGGCTCGCGCGCCCAGCTCGTGCCGTGGGTGCAGGACTGGGACTACGCCCCGCAGGAGGTGCTGGCGCAGATCGCAGCAGCACGGCTGCAAGGGGCAAAGGGATACCTGCTCTGGAACCCGTACGGCCTGTACACGAAGGCCGCTCTCGCGCCCGCGAGCACCAGGCTCGAGGGGTAGGCGCCGGGCTGAGAGCCTTACGGCCCGAGTCGCTCGCGAAACCAGCCGCCGTCGCCCAGCGTGTAGCGCACCCGGTCGTGGAGCCGGTTCGGCTGACCTTGCCAGAACTCGATCGCCGTCGCGACGATGCGGTATCCGCCCCAGAAGGGCGGGAGCGGGATATCGTCCTGGCCGGTGAAGCGGCGCTCGATCTCCGCGACCTGCGCCTCGAGATCGGCCCTGCTCGCAACGGTCCGGGACTGGGGCGACGCCCAGGCGCCGATCCGGCTGGCTCGCGGGCGGGTTCGAAAGTAGGCGAGAGACTCGTCGTCGGAGACCTCCTCGACCGTGCCCTCGACGCGCACCTGGCGGTCCTGGAGCTCCCAGTGCAGCACCGCCGCAGCCCGGGGATTTTCGGCCAGCTCTCGCGCTTTGCGCCCCCTCTGGTTGGTGTAGAAGACGAACCCCCTCTCGTCATGGCCCTTGAGCAGCACCATCCGAACCGAGGGCACGGCGTCGCGGCCGGCGGTCGCCAGCGCCATCTGCTCGGGGTAGCGCACGCCCGCCTCTGCCGCCTCGGCGAACCAGTGCGTGAACTGGAGGTGGGGATCCGGGTCGAGGTCGTCGAGATCCACCGTGCGAGAGTAGCCACCCCGCGCTCCGGTACGCTCACGTCGTGGCCGTGACGAAGACGATCGATATTCGGACCGCGATCCCCGGGCCCCGTTCGCGGGAGCTCCTCGTGCGTGGTGAGAGCTCCATCGCCGCTCCATTGCGGGTCTACTTGCCGGTGTTCGCGGCCGAGGCCCTGAACTCGACGATCACGGATGTCGACGGCAACACGTTCATCGACTTCGCGGGTGGCGTCGGTGTCTGCAACGTGGGCCACTGCCATCCACGCGTCGTCGAGGCGATCCAGGAGCAGGCGGCGAAGTTCGTCCACACCGATTTCACGGTCGTGCCCTACGCGTCGTACATCGAGCTCGCAGAGCGGCTCGGTCAGGTCGTTCCGTTCGCAGGCCCGACGCGGGCGGCGTTCTTCAACTCCGGTGCGGAGGCCGTCGAGAACGCCGTCAAGATTGCGCGGATCACAACCGGCCGTCCCGCCGTGATCGCGTTCGACGCGGGCTTCCACGGCCGGACGATGCTCGCGATGACCATGACGTCCAAGGTGCATCCCTACAAGACGGGAATGGGCCCTTTCGCCGCGGAGGTGTACCGCGCGCCGTTCCCGAACGACTACCGTGGGCCCTCGGCAGCCGTGGCCCTGGCCGATCTCGAGCGCATGTTCGCATCGCACGTCGCGCCGTCCCAGGTCGCGGCCATCGTCTTCGAGCCGCAGCTCGGTGAGGGAGGTTTCGTGCCCGCGACCACGGAGTTCGTCGAAGGACTCCGCCGGATCTGCGACCGCGAGGGGATCCTCATGATCGCCGACGAGGTCCAGACCGGATTCGGCCGTACCGGGCGGATGTTCGCCATGGAGCACTACCCGGTCGAAGCGGACATGATCATCGTCGCGAAGTCGATCGCCGCAGGGCTACCGCTTTCCGGGGTCGTCGGCAAGGCCGAGATCATGGATACGCCCCACAGCGGCGCGATCGGCGGCACCTACATCGGCAATCCCGTCGCGCTGGCGGCCGCCCTGGCTGTCCTCGACATCTTCGAGGAGGAGGACCTGGTCGCACGTGCGAACACGGTCGGTGCCGCGATTCGTGAACGGATGCTCGCGTGGCAGGCTCGCTGGCCGCAGATCGGCGATGTGCGGGGCCTGGGTGCGATGCTTGCGATCGAGCTCGTGCACGACCCGGCCTCGAAGGAGCCGGCCCCGGATCTCGCCGCCGCGGTGATAGAGGCGTCACTCGAGCGTGGTCTCATCCTCCTGAAGGCCGGGATCTCCGGGAACTGCATCCGGGTGTTGTGCCCTCTGACGATCGAGGACGCCGTTCTCGCAGAGGCGCTCGCTACCTGGGAAGACGCGCTCGCCGCCGTGCTCGGCGCGTAGCCGGAGCGAGCTAGAACGCGAGCGCCTGGCGGTGCTCGTGGCGCTGGATCGCGAGCTCGACGAGGCGATCGAGCAGAGCGGCGTACGGGATGCCGCTGGCGGCGAACAGCTTGGCGTAGACGCTCGTCGCGGTGAAGCCCGGGATCGTGTTGAGCTCGTTCACGACGATCTCGCCGTCTGGCCGCACGAAGAAGTCGACGCGAGCCATCCCCTCGCAGTCGGTGGCGACGAACGACGCGACCGCGAGCCGCTGCACCTGCTCCGTCGTCTCGGCCGGCAGTCGGGCCGGGACGATCAGCTCCATGCCGCCGTCGGCGTACTTCGCGTCGAAGTCGTACCAGTCGGCATTGGCCACGATCTCCCCGACCACCGAGGCGATCGGATCACGGTTCCCGAGGACACCCACCTCGACCTCGACTCCAGGCTGGAACTCCTCGACGAGCACCTTGTCGTCGTGGCGGAACGCCAACGCGACGGCCGTGTCCAGCTCCGCGGCGTTCCGGGCCTTCGAGATGCCGACCGACGACCCGAGCCTCGCCGGCTTCACGAACACGGGATACCCGAACGGGTTCTCGGTGGCCGCTCCGGGCCGGAGCGTGATGCTCCGGGCGACGGGAATCCCGCAATCCCGCAGCACGGCCTTGAAGAGATCCTTGTCCATGCAGAGCGCCGACGCCGTCACGCCGGAGCCCACGTACGGGACGCCGGCGAGCTCGAGCAGGCCCTGGACGGTTCCGTCCTCGCCGAACGGCCCGTGCAGGATGGGGAAGACGACATCGACGGCACCGAGAGCCGACGGCGCTGCCGCGGTCGGGATCGGTAGCGCCGCGCCGGCGGTCGGGAGGGCGGCCGAGCCGGGCGCCGGCGGCAGGGCCCAGGCACCGTCCCGCCCGATCTCGATCGTCTGTGCCTCGTAGCGGTCGGAGTCGAGCGCCTCGATGACCGAACGCGCGGACGCGAGCGAGATCTCGTGCTCGCTCGAGCGCCCGCCCGCGAGCACTGCCACGCGCAGGCGTCCGGTCACGGGGTGGTGATCGTGGTCGTCGTGTCGGTCGTGGTCGTGACGGGGGGAGCCACGTAGACGCCGACCACGAGCGTCACGATCGTATTCGGATCCTGCTGCGTGTTGCCGGGGGGATCCTGCGAGATCACGACGCCGTCGAACGTCTCCACGTCCGTGTCCTGCGGAGTCACGCTCACCTTGAATCCGGCCGCCGTCAGGGTCGCCTTCGCATCCGCCTCCGTCTGACCCGTGACGTCCGGCAACGGCGTCGTCTGTGGCCCGTTCGACACCGACAGGTTGACGGTCGAGCCTTTGGTCGCCGTCGAGGAGCCGCTCGGTACCTGGCTGACGACGATCCCGGCCGGTTGAGAGTTCTCGACGTCCGTGCGCGCCACGGCGAAGCCGGCGGCCTGGAGCTGCTGCAGGGCGGTCGAGTAGTCGAGACCGACGACCGGAGGCACGGCGACCTGCTTCGGACCGGTGGAGTAGTTGATCCGCACCGACGCCCCCTCCACGAGGGAGGTACCTGCCCGCGGATCCTGAGCGGTCACGGTGCCGGACGGCTTGTCGGAGGGAACACCGACGCTCTTCGCGTTCAGGCCGGCCCTCGTCAGCGTCGCGACGGCGTCCGTCAGCTGCTTGCCGACGACGTCGGGTACGTTGACAGACTTCTTGCCCGTCGAGACGAGGATGGTGACGATGCCGCCCTTGGCGAGCCCGGTCCCCTCCACCGGCGACTGCTCGTACACAATTCCGGCCGGCTGCTCGCCGTTCGGCACCCGGCGCACATTGGGCTCGAATCCGTCTCCGATGATCAGGTCGACGGCCCGGCTCTCGACGATGCCGGTGTACTGCTGCACGACGAGCGGCTTGCTGTCGTCGATCTGCTTCTGGACGTTGTCGTAGAGCAGCCAGCCGCCGACGGCGAGCGCGACGACGGCCGCCAGGCCGAGCACCCAGGGCCAGATGCTCCGTCGCCGAACCGCGGGCCCGTCGTAGGCCCGGTAACGCTCGTCTCCGCCGTACGTCCCTCCCGACGAGCCGGCGAGCGGTGCAGCGACCTGGGTGGCAGCAGTGGCGTCCATCGCACCGGCCCCCGCCAGCACCATCGTCGCGGCTGTCTCGGTCTCGGCGCCGACGGGGTCGCCTCGTGCAACGAGCTCGAGGTCGCGATCGAGCTCGGCCGCGCTGCGATAGCGGTCGGCCGGCTCCTTGGCGAGGGCGCGGAGCACGACGAGGTCGAGATCGTGCGGAATATCGGGCCGACGGGCCGACGGTGCGTCCGGCGTCTGGGAGAGGTGCTTCATCGCGATCTCCACCGGCGTTTCGCCCGTGAACGGCACCGTCCCCGTCAACAGCTCGTAGAGGACGATCCCCGTCGAGTAGAGGTCGGAGCTCTCGTCGACCGGGGCGCCCCGCGCCTGCTCGGGGGAGAGATACTGCGCGGTGCCGACGATCGAGCCGGCCTCGGTCATCTCGCTCGCGCCCGCACGCGCGATCCCGAAGTCGGCGACCTTGAGGCGACCCTCGCGGTCGACGAGCACGTTGTGGGGCTTGATGTCGCGGTGGATGATCCCGTTCTTGTGCGCGTAGCGCAGCGCCGCGAGGATCTGACGCGTGTACGAGATCGCGACGGGAACGGGGCACGGCCCCCGCGTCACGATCAGCTCCTTCAGCGTCCGGCCCTCGATGTACTCCATCACGATGAAGTACGAGCCCTCGGCGACGCCCCGGTCGTAGATCGAGACGATGTTGGGATGCGAGAGCCCGGCAGCGTGCGTCGCCTCGCGGCGGAAGCGCTCGACGAACTGCTCGTCGTTCGCGTACCGCTCGTGGAGGATCTTCACGGCGACGCGTCGGCCGAGCTCCTGGTCCTCGGCGAGCCAGACGTCCGCCATCCCGCCCGAGCCGAGCTTGCGCTCGAGGCGGTAGCGATCTGCGAAGAGGGATCCGGTGAGGTCGTTGCGTGTCATTGAATGCCGTACGTTAGGGATTCGCCGTCGGGGTCAAGAGTGCCTGCATCACCTGACGAGCGATCGGAGCGGCCGTCGCACCGCCGGTGAGGGACTGGTTCTGGAGGACGACGGCGATCGCGAGCTTCGGCTTCTCGCCCGGGTCGCCGGCGAATCCGATGAACCACGTCGTGTTGTTCCCGGAGACGCCCGTCTCGGCCGTCCCGGTCTTGCCGCCGATCTCGAAGCCGGGTATCCGGGCCGCCGTGCCGGTGCCTGCCTCGACGGCTCGCACCATCATCGCGCCCACGTCCCGCGCAGTCGCCGGCGAGACCGCTCGGCGGATCTTCGTCGGCTTCGTGCGATCCCGGGTCTTGCCGTTCGGCGTCACGAGCTTCGAGACGACAAATGGGCGCATGAGGATGCCGTCGTTGCCGATCGCGCCCGCCACCATGGCCATCTGCAGCGGCGTCACCAGCAGTCGCTCCTGGCCGAACGCCATCCGGCCCGCATCGACGTCGCGGTCACGCTTCGGGTCGTAGAGCCTGCCCTTGCGATAGAGCCCGCTCGGCAGGCGCTCGCTCTCGGGGGTCTCGAGCGGCGGGCGCTCGTAGAAGCCGAACTTCTTCGCCTGCTTGACGATCCGCCGGGCGCCGAGCGCGACCCCGATGTTGCAGAACACCGAGTTGACGGAGTACTGGAGCGCCGTCGCGAGAGAGACGTTGCCGAACGGGCTGCTCGTGTCGAAGTTGTTGACGCGCTTGCCGTAGACCGTGCAGTAGCCAGGGTCGTAGAAGGTGGAGGCGGCGGTGTACTTGCCGGAGTCGAGAGCCGCGGAGGCCGTGACGACCTTGAAGGTCGACCCAGGCGGGTAGAGACCCTGGCTGGCACGGTTGAGCAGCGGCGAGGCCGGAGTGCAGTCGGCCCTGATCTTCTCGATCCGCCCGAAGTCGGTCTCGACGAGGTTCGGGTTGTAGCTCGGCGCCGACACCATCACGCGTAGCCGCCCGGTTCGCGGATCCACCACGACGACCGCACCGCACTTCGTGCCCAGCGCGTCGAGGGCTGCCCGCTGACCGTTCACGTCGAGGGTCGTGACCGCGGTGTCCCCCACGATCGGCTTCCCGTTCAGCTTGTCCAGGGACTGATCGACGAGCGACGAGAGGCTGCGCACGGAGCCCGTCAGCACGGGGTTCAGCGACCGCTCCAGCCCCGTGCGCGACCGCGCGGCGGTGGAGTAGCCGACGACGTGCGCCGCGAGCCGGCCCTGGGGGTACCGCCGGAAGTAGAACGTGCGCCCGTCGACGCGCCGCTCCTTGTTGCGCGCCAGCACGCGGGCCGGTGAGAGGATCAGACCTCGCTTGATCTCGAACTGGGCGACGCGCTGGATCGCGTTGTCCTGGCGCTCCGCGAGCGCCGGACGGGCCCAGGTCTGCCAGTACGTCGTGGCCACGATGAGGGCGATCAGAAGACCCATCGCGAGGCCGGCGATCCGGGTGATCTGCTTGTTCACCGGTCCACCGCCGTCGCGGCAGCGCGGTTCGAGACGAGGAGGAGCAACGCCAGCATCACGAAGTTCGAGACGATCGACGAGCCGCCGTAGGAGACGAACGGGAGCGTGATCCCGGTGAGGGGCACGACGCGGAGAACCCCGCCGACGATGATGAACGTCTGCAGGGCGAGCCCGAAGGTGAGGCCGGTGGCGAGGAGCTTCGAGAAGCCGTCCTGGGCGATCAGCGCGATCCGCATGCCACGGGCCACGAAGACCATCACGAGCAGCAGCACTGCGGCGGCGCCGATCAGGCCGAGCTCCTGCGCGATCGCCGAGTAGATGAAGTCGGTGTTGAGATACGGGATCAGCTGCGTGCCGTCGACCGTGGTGAACGTTCCCTTGCCGAGCCCGGTGCCGCCGTACCCGCCGTTTGCGATCGAGTAGAGGCTCTTGACGAGCTGGTACGAGTCGCAGTTCTGCCGGAAGTCGAGCTTGCCGTTGATCGAGCAGTAGACCCGTTCGTCGGTCCAGGGATGAAGCCAGACGGTAACTCGCTGCTGGACGCGCCCGAGGGTGTTGTACAGCGCCGCGGACCCGGCGACGAACAGGGCGATCCCGACGCCGACGTAGAGCGCGCGTCCCGTCGCCGCGTACACCATGGCCAGGAAGATCCCGAAGTTGAGCAATGCCGAGCCGAGGTCGCTCGTCTGTACGAGCACGAGCATCGAAGCCCCCCAGATCACGAGCAGCGGCCCGAGATCCTTGAGCCGTCCCTGGGCGAGCGACTCGCGCTTGTCGCGGAGGTAGCCGGCAAGGAAGACGATCATCAGGATCTTCGCCAGCTCACCGGGCTGGAACTGCATCGGCCCGACCTTGATCCACAGCTTGACCCCGTTGACGCGGTGGCCGAGGCCGGGCACCGACGGCAGGAGCAGCAGGACCACCGCCGAGATCCCGAAGAGGTACTTGTAGCGTTCCAGCGCGCGGTAGTCGAAGCGAAGCCAGATCAGCGTCGCGGCGAGGACGCCGATCCCGATCGCGACCCAGACGGCCTGGCGCCGCGCGTCTTCGGGCCCGAGCCGGTAGATCACCGTCAGCCCGAGCGCGGTCAGGAGGCCAACGAGTGGCAGCAGCGTCGGATCGGCATAGGGAACCGTGAACCGCGCGACCACGTGCGCCACGAGATAGAGACCGAAGATGACGCCGACGTAGCCGAGCCAGCGGGCGGAGACGAGACCGGTGTCGACGATCGAGACGCTCGCGAACGCTGCGGACGCGACGAGCGCTGCAAAGCCGAGGTTGAGGAGCTCCTTGTTGCGGGCGCTCACCGGGTGAGGCTCCACCAGACGACGAGGGCGGCGACGACGATGGTGAGCACGATCGCCGCCAGGGCCAGCCAGCGACCGCCGGGGCCTGCGCCATGGCGCTGCACGGGCAATGCGGCGACGACCTCCGGCTCCTCCAGCGCCTGCTCCATCGTGTCGTCGTCGGGCTCGAGCGGCTCGGGCTCGGCGGGTGGTTCCGGCAGCGGGGACGGCTCTCCCGCGACGATCTCGAAGAGCACGACCGTGATGTTGTCGATCCCGCCGGCGGCGTTCGCGGCGGCGACGAGCGCCTCGGCCGCAGCGTCGGGATCGTGGTCGGCGGCCGCGATCACCTCCGCGATCTGACCGTCGCGCACGATGTCGGTCAGCCCGTCCGAGCAGATCAGGTACAGGTCTCCGGGAGCTGCGACGACGGTCAGCGTCTCGACGTCGACGACCGGCTCGGTGCCGACGGCCCGCGTGATCACGGACCGGTGCGGATGCTGCTCGGCCTCCTCGGTAGACAATCGTCCGGCGCGGACGAGCTCTCCGACGAGCGAGTGGTCGGGAGTGAGCTGCTCGAGGACACCGTCACGCAGCCGGTAGGCGCGCGAGTCGCCGACGTGGCCGATCGCGATCGTGCCAGCGGCCTCGTCCACGAGCAGGGCGGTGACGACGGTGCCCATGCCGGCTGCAGCCGGGTCGATCAGCGCGTGCTGGTAGATCCGGTCGTTCGCCACGTGGAGGAGCGCTACGAGCGCTTCCTCGCCCAGCGCGGCGGCGGGACGTTCCTCGAGCGCCGACGCCGCGAGGCGCGAGGCGATCTCGCCCGCCTGGGCGCCGCCGACACCGTCAGCGACGGCGAACAGCGGCGGGTCGCAGACGAAGGTGTCCTCGTTCTGCGGCCGCCGCCGACCGGTGTCGGTGAGCGCGCTCGCGCGGCCGGTTCTCACGCCTCCACCCTGAGATCCGTCTGCCCGATCCGCACGACGTCTCCCGCTGTGAGCAGACGCGCAGTCGTGACGCGGGCGCCGTTGACGAACGTGCCGTTGGTCGAGCCGACGTCCTCGACCCACAGACCGTCGGGGCGGGGCTCGAGCAGGGCGTGGCGCGTCGACACGAAGTCGTCTCCGTCGAGCCGGATGGCGTTCTCGCCGCCGCGACCGAGACGGGTCGGCACCCTCAGCTCGAACGTCGAGCCTCGTCTGCAGTGCGCGGCTGTCGAGCACGAGCAACCGGCGCGACCGGAGTCGGGACGACGGGCTCGTAGCGCGCTCGCAGCTCGTTCGCCTCTGTGGCGCTGAGCACGATCGACTCCTGGGGGGCGGCACGGAGATCGCGCGTGACCGAGCGCACGACGGCCCAGATGAACAGGTAGAGCAGCACCAGGAAACCGAGCTTCAGTGCGAGCAGTGTCTGCTCGGTGTCGAGAGCGCCGATCACGTCACGCAGACGAGCGGCCGAAGACGAGGTTCGTCGCGCCGATCGTGATGCGGTCACCGTCGGTGAGCATCTCTCGCGTGATCCGCCTCCCGTTCAGCTCCGTGCCGTTCGTCGAGCCGAGGTCGACGACGACGTAGTCGGCGCCTTCCTGCACGACCTCGGCATGGCGACGGGACGCGTTGCCGTCGGCGATCCGGAGGTCGCACTCGCGAGACCGGCCGATCACGATGCTGCGGGAGGTGAGGGGGTGCGCACGCCCGTCGAGCGTCAATGTCACGATCTCCCGCGGGGGTGCGGGAGGGGTGCTCTCGCGAGCGCCGCCGGCTCCTCCGGCCTGGGGGTAGATCATCGTTGTCGCGGGCGCTGCGACGGGTACCGGCGCCGGCGCAGCGACCGGCAGCGGTGCGGGGAGCGCGTCGGGGACGGGCGTGGCCGGGATCGAGATGCTGCGTGCGGCGACCGCTGCCGTCGGTACGGGCGCCGGCAGGGAAGGCACTCCGTCGTCCGGCTGCGCGACCCGGGTCGCGATCCCGAACTCTCCGACGGCGAGGTCGTCGTCGACAGTGAAACGGACGCGGGGCGGCGTCAAGAGTGCGTAGGCTTCCCGCCGTGCGTGCTCGGTCAGGTACTCCTGTAGCTCGCCGATGAGCGATCCCTCGTACGAGACGAACTGCTGCCGGTCTGCGCTCGACAGGTAGACGGTGTACTCGTTCGGCACGTAGACGCGCGAGACGGAGACCGAGCGATGCTCGTCCATCTCCTTGGCCAGCTTGCGCGCGAGCTCCACGGGCTGGACGTGGGTTCTGAAGGCGCGGCCGAAGACGCCCTCGAAGAGGCCCTCGATCTTGCGTTCGATGGTGCGCAGGACGCTCATTGCGGAGTGGCCGCCTCGCGGCTAAGCGTAGCGGCCGGTCTGGAGCACGAGGAGCGCGAGGACGGCGCACAGCGCGGCCGTGCCGAGCACGAGCGGCAGCGCGGGCAGCGCCGGGGCGAGGACGAGCAGGAGGCCGAGTTGGCCCAACCCGAGCAGAGCGATGCCCTTGAGCCCCCGTTGACGCGCGTCCGGCAGCAGGGCGGCGGCGAGGGCGAGCACGAGGGCGAGGGCGACGAGGCCGGCATTCGCCTCGATCACCACGGCAAGTGCATGGATCACGTCGCTGACGCGCGTCGAGCCGTCGACGCCGAGGTTGGGCACGATCGATCCGGTGAGTGGAAGCGGCTGTCCGCGCAGCCCGGCGACTGCGGCCGCGGCGAGGACGCCCCCGAACGCCTGGAGCGCGCGCCTGGCTCGCCCGCGGGCGGGCTGCACGGCCAGCGGGAGCAGCGCGATCGCCCCGACCATCGCGAGCAACGGCCCCGCGACGAACAGGAGGCCGGCGCGTGCGTCGCGCCAGCAGACCGCGAGCCAGGCGAGGGCGATCGCCGCGTACGTCACCGCAGCCGCCTGGGCGATGTTCCCGAGCGGGAAGACCGGCACGAAGAGAGCGATCGCGAGCCCGAGCCGCGGCGCGCGGAGCATTGCCACGCCTGCGGCGAGGGCGAGCAGGAGCACGAGGCCGGGCGTCCAGAACGGCAGCAGCGTCGCGGCGAAGGTGACGGTGAAGGCCGCAAGCGCTGCCGGGACGAGCCGCTTCTCGAGCGGCAGCGACGCCGGAAGGGCCTTCGGGGCTGCGAGCGTCTGACGCGGCCGCGAGGACGTCGTCCGATCGCGCCGGGGAGAGGCGAGCGCGGTCCGCAGGTCGGCCGCAAGGCGTTCAGCCGACGGGCGGCGCGAAGGCTCGATCGTGAGCGCCGACGAGACGGCGTCGACGATCGCCGGGGGGAGATCGGTGCGGGCAGTGCCGAGCGGCTTCGCCCCCGCCTCGATCGCGGCCGCAACCTGCGGCAGGGGGACGCCCCAGAACGGATGCTCTCCGACGAGCGACTCCCAGAGCACCACGCCGACGGCCCAGACGTCACTGGCGGCACTCGCGTCGCCTCCGCGGAGGCGCTCGGGTGCGATGTACGCCAGGGTGCCGGGCACGTCCCCGACGGCGGTCAGCGTGTCGGCCTCGTCGAACTGGGCCAGGCCGAAATCGAGGAGCCGGATCGAGATCTGCGCCGACTCCTCGACGAGGACGTTCGAGGGCTTCACGTCCCGATGGACGATTCCGATCCGGTGGGCATGAGCGAGTGCGTCGAGGATCTGCGCTGCGGCCTCGACGGCATCGCGGTCTCCCAACTTGCCGGCGCGCAGCGTCTCGCGCAGCGTGACCCCCTGAACGTACTCGTAGGCGATGTAGACGTGCCCGCTGTCGCCCCCGAAGTCGTAGGCGCGGACGCACCGCTGGTGGCGAAGCCGCGACGCGGCCTCCATCTCCCGTGCCGCCCGGGATGCGCGCTTGCCCTCGCGCGGGACGATCTTCAGCGCGACCTCGAGACCCGTTCGCTCGTCCCGCGCAAGCCAGACGGAGCCAGAGCCGCCCCGACCGAGGGGCCGGAGGGGTCGATAGCGGTCGAGAACGAGGTCGGGAGCGGGAAGGGCGTACGCAGTACTCGACACGGTCCTCGCCTCTTCGCCGCGGCAAGGGACCGTCCTTCCGGCCGAAACTTGGCGTAGACTCAGCCCGTCCCCTGACGGGAGCACATCTGTGAGCTCGAACGACGACGACATCCTCGACTTCGACTTTTTCGAAGCCGATGCCACCCGTGAAACGCACGGTTCCGACCGTGGCGGGGCGCCCGTGCGCCCGTCTGGCGGTGGCGGAGGGGGCCCCCGGCGGCCACAGCTGCGTGCACCGCACGGCGTCACTCCGCTGCTGCGCCTGATCGGGTTCGTCGCGTTCGCGATCCTTGTCGTCGTGCTCCTCATCGTCTGGGGGCAGGGCTGCTCGAGCGACAAGAAGCGGAGCAACTACTCGGACGCGATGACGGAGCTCGGGACGATCGGGACGAACTCCGCCAAGATCGGCGCCGACCTGGCGGAGCTCCTGACGACGCCGGGCCTCAAGCAGGCAGAGCTCGAGACGTCGCTGGGAGGGTTGATCCAGCGGCAGCAGCAGGATGTCGAGAGCGCAGCCGGCCTCGACGTTCCCGGGCCGCTCCGGCCCTCCACGGATCATGCCGTCGAGGCACTCGAGTTGCGCGTCGGTGGCATGCAGGGACTCCTCGACACGTTCAAGGCGACGAAGGACGACGACTCGAAGAACGCCACCGCCGCCGGCGACAAGCTCGCCGAGCAGGCCCGCCGGCTCGAGGCCAGTGACGTCGTCTGGCAGTACCTCTTCCGGGTGGCCGCTCAGGTGACGCTGGAGGACGAGGGCCTTGGCGACCTCGCGGCACCCGCCTCGGTCTTCGTCGAGAACGTCGAGCTGTACACCGCCCGTTCGATGACCGCGATCTGGCTCCGCATCCACGGTGCCTCGACCGGAGGGAGCCCGTCGGGCGTCCACGGCACGGGGCTCGAGAAGGTCGTCGTCCAGCCGGCCGGCACGCAGCTCTCGCCCGATACGGAGACGACGATCAAGGCGTCGACCGACCTCGCCTTCGACGCGTTCGTGAAGAACACCGGTGAGAACCAGGAAGTCCGGGTCGAGGTGACCCTGACGATCCCGAAGGGCACGACCCCGATCGTGAAGAAGCAGACGATCGACCTGCTCGACATCGGCGAGACCAAGACGGTCACCTTCAAGGACTTCCCGGAAGTGCCGTTCGGCGAGAAGACGTCGGTGCAGGTGAGCGTGAAGCCGGTCTCGGGCGAGACGAATACGGCGAACAACAGCGCCGAGTATCCCGTCATCTTCTCGCTCGAGTAATGGACGCAGCGCTTGCCGTTGCGGTCGTCGCGTGTGTGGTGGCGGTCGTCGCGCTCGTCGCCGCCCTGTGGCTTGGCGGCCGGCTGCGCCGCCTCCAGGGCGCACAGAAGGCCGTTCTCGGGGGCGCCTCCCATGACATGGTCGACTTCGCGGTCTCGTTGCAGGGCAGGATCGACGATCTCCATCGCGCAATCGACGAGGTCGCGACGGGGCTGTCGCGGGTCGACCGGCGCGTGGACGGCGCGATCACGAACACGGCCGTCGTGCGTTACGACGCCTACGAGGACACCGGGCGGCAAGCAGTCGGCCTCGTTCGCGTTTCTCGACGCGACCCGGACGGGCACCGTGGTGACGGCGATCCAGGGTCGCGACTACGCGCGGATCTACGTGAAGGACATCGAGCGAGGCACGGCGTCGATCGCGCTCTCGCCAGAGGAGCAGACGGCCGTCGAGCGGGCCATGGGGCGCTGAGCGCTGCCCGGAGCGTTCCCGACCGTCGCGTGCGGGCGATGAGCTTCGTCACGCTTTGCGATGTCGCCCCCCGGGACGGCCTGCAGAACCACCCCACGCTGGTCGAGCCGGAGGTCAGGGCCGAGCTGGTCGACCGGCTCGCCGTGACCGGGCTGCCGCGGATCGAGGCGGTCAGCTTCGTCAGTCCCGCTCGCGTACCGCAGATGGCCGGTGCCGAAGAGGTGGTCGGCGCGATCGCCCGTCGGCCGGGTGTCGTCTACGCAGGGCTCGCGCTGAACGAGCGAGGCTACGACCGGTTGCTCGCAGCCGGTCTCGACGCGGTCCATTTCGCGTTTGCCGCCAGCGAGACGTTCAACCAGCGCAACCAGGGTGCTGCCGTCGCCGACTCGGTGGCCGCGGCGGCGCGCATCGTCGCCCGCGCCCGCGTGGACGGCCTGCGCTCGACGGTGACGATCAGCACCGCCTTCGGGTGCCCGTTCGAGGGCTGCGTCGCTCCGGATCGGGTCCTCGAGCTGGCCGGCGAACTGGCTGCGGCGACCCCCGACGAGATCGTGCTCGCCGATACGATCGGCGTCGCGGTGCCTCGAGACGTCGGTCGGCTCGTTTCGGCGATGCTGCAGCTCGGTGTCACCATCGGCGTTCATCTGCACAACACCCGTAACACCGGGTACGCGAACGCCCTCGCCGCGGTTGCGGCAGGTGCAACCCTGCTCGACTCGTCGCTCGGTGGGATCGGTGGCTGCCCGTTCGCACCCCGTGCGACCGGCAACATCGCGACGGAGGATCTCGTCTATCTCTTGCACGGTGAGGGGATCGAGACGGGCGTCGACCTCGAGGCGCTGATCGCCGTCGCCGAGTGGCTCGAGGGCGTGCTCGGGCAGGAGCTCGAGGGCCAGGTCTACCGCGCTGGTCCGCCCCTTTCGGCCTGCTGACGGGCCCGGTGGCCTCCGGCGCGGCATCTGCCTCGTCCGGACAGGTACGCTCGCGGCACGTGCATCAGGTACTCGTCCTGAACGCAAGCTACGAGCCGCTCAACGTGTGCTCCGACCGGCGCGCCCACGTCCTCGTGTGGAAGGGGAAGGCCGAGGTCGTCGAGCACCACGACCAGCCCTTGCGGTCGGCGGAGCGCTCGTTCGTCCGACCCCATGTGATCCGCCTGCTCCAGTACGTCCGCGTTCCCAGGGCTGTCAAGCGGCGGATCTCCCGTCGAGCCCTGTTCGCCCGCGACGGGTGGAAATGCGTCTATTGCGGCACGCCCGGCGGACGGCTGACGCTCGACCACGTGATCCCGCGCTCGAAGGGCGGCGACTCCGTCTGGGAGAACGTCGTCACGGCGTGCGCGCCCTGCAACCTGCGCAAGGGCGACCGGTTGCTCGAGGAGGTGGCGATGACGCTGCCTCGCCCACCGCGGGCTCCCGCGCCGGTGCTCTTCATCCGCCTCGCGGCGCAGCGCGTGCCGGACAGCTGGCGCCAGTACCTGCCGACACTCGACCAGGCCGAGCCCGCGGCCGCCTGAGAGCCGCCCGCCCCGTCAGACGCTGCGCGTGGCGACACCGCCTTCGTGGTCTGCCCGGTACGAGCCGAAGACACGGATCTCCGCCGTCAGGTCGCGCATCTCCCGCAGAGTGGACGCGATCTCGGGGTCGAGCGGGTGTCCGCCGAGAACGGCATCGAACCGGTAGCTGAACGGGCGCGACGGGATCGGACGCGAGACGAGAAGGTTGAGGTCGATTCCGTGCCGGGCGAGCGGCTCGAGGGCGTGGAACAGCGCGCCGGGCCGGTGGTCGGTCGTGAACGAGAACGCCGTTCGCCACTGTCCGTCCCGGCGGTCGAGCCGCGTGTACGGGGCGACCGAGACGAACCGCGTGAACGCTTCCGGGTGGTCGCCGACGTTCCCGTCGATGATCGTGAGCCCGTTGATCCGCGCCGCTCGGTCGCTTGCGATCGCGACCACGGTGGGATCCGCGAGCCCGGCCACGACGGAGGCGGCGTCACCGGTCGTGGGCGAGGCGACCGCGATGGCGTCGGGGAGCGACGCCAGGAGCCTGCGACACTGGTCGAGCGCAACCGGGTGCGAGTGGATTTCACGGATCTCTGAGAGACTGATCATCGCGGGGCCGACGAGGCAGTGGTTGACGGGCAGGATCGCCTCCGCCACGATCGAGAGCGGCGACTCGTAGAGCAGGTCGTGCGTTTCGGCGACCGGGCCGACGAGCGAGCTCTCGATCGGGAGGACGCCGTAGGGGACGCGGCCGGAGGCGACGGCCTCGACGACGTCGGAGAACGTCGGCAGCGGCACGAGGCGCGCCGCCGGGAAGAGCCTGTCGCAGGCCGCGGCGGAGTGGGCCCCTTCGCGTCCGGGGTAGGCGACGGTCAGTTCGTTGGAAGCCATGGCGGGAAGAGCGCCTTTCGCTGGATGTCGGTTCGCCGGGAACTCAGCTAGACGGCGCGAGGCAAGGGTCGAAGGCGCCGGCTAGCCCGTAAAGGCGAAGCCGAAGGGCGCACGAGCAAAGCGGGTGGCGGGTGCGCATTGCATCGTCGTCACAGGGTACGGGCAGCGTCGAGGGCGCGCAAGACGGCATCGCCGACCTCCGCCGTTGTGCCGGTGCCGCCGAGGTCCGGGGTCGCCGCCTCGACGAGGGCCAGGTCGACGGCCTTCTCCAGGGCCGCCGCCTCGTCGGAGCGGCCGAGCCCGTGGGAGAGCATCAGCGCGACGGAGCGGATCATGGCCGCCGGGTTCGCGATTCCCCGGCCGGCGATCTGTGGCGCCGAGCCGTGCACGGGCTCGAAGATGCCGGGCCCGTCGTCGGCGAGCGACGCCGACGCGGCGAGACCCAGGCCTCCGGTAACCGCTGCAGCGATGTCGGAGAGAATGTCGCCGAAGGTGTTCTCCGTGACGACGGTGTCGATCGTCTCGGGTGCCTGCACGATCGTCATTGCAAAGGAGTCGACGAGAGCATGGGCGAGCTCGATCTCCGGGTAGAGGGCCGCTCCCATCTCGGTGACGACGTCGCGCCACAGCCGCGAGGTGTGCATGACGTTCACCTTGTCGACCGAGGTCAGCCGCCCGCCGCGCGACCGCGCGACCTCGAAGCCGCGCCGTGCGATCCGCTCCACCTCGGGGCGCGAGTACTCGCACGTGTCGAACCAGGTGCCGTCCTCGCGGATGCCCTTCTCGCCGAAGTAGAGGCCGCCGACCAGCTCCCGGACGATCATCATGTCGATCCCGTTGCCACGAGCGGGCCGCAGATTCGCGTACACCCCGAGCTCCTTGCGCAGGCCGAGGAGCCCCTGCTCGGGCCGCACGGGCTTACCCTCGAGCTCCGGCAGGCCGACGGCGGCCAGGAGGACGGCGTCGGCTTCGCGACAGGCTGCCAGCGTCTCGCCGGGTAGTGGCGTTCCCTGGTCGAGGATGGCGTTCCCGCCGAATGCGTGCTCGGAGTGGGTGATCCCGAGAGCGTCGAGCACCCTGATCGCCTGGGCCGCCACCTCGGGCCCGATCCCGTCACCCGGCAGCACGACGACGTGCGTCATCGCACGCCCACCGTGTGCGATTTCCTCACGAGAATGTCACGCGGCGGCCCGGCGGTCCAGCTGCCGCGCGCCGGCAGACCTTGTGACGAATTGTCACACGGATCCGCGTCCTCGAGCGTGGTGCGCTGGCGGGAAGAGTCGGTCACGGGCGCTGTCTCGCCGCTTCGTAGGCGGTGATCTCGTCCTCGTGCTGCAGCGTCAGGCCGATGTCGTCGAGGCCGTTGAGGAGCCGGTAGCGGCTCGACTCGTCGAATGCGAACGGAAGCACCCTACCGGCCGGTGTGGTCACGGTCAGCGCCTCGAGGTCGACGGTCAGGTCCGAGCCGTGATCGAGGTCGACCGACTCCATCAGCTCCTTCACCTGCTCCTCGGGCAGCTCGACGATCACCATCCCCACCTGGGCCGCATTCGACCGGAAGATGTCCCCGAACGACGGAGCGATGACGACGTCGAACCCGTAGTCCTGGAGGGCCCACGCGGCGTGCTCGCGCGACGAGCCGCACCCGAAGTTGCGGCCGGCGAGCAGGATCCTGGCGTCGGCGAACGGCGGTTGATTGAGCTCGAAGCCCGGGCGTTCGTTCCCCTCCTCGTCGAAGCGCCAGTCGAAGAACGCGTACTGCCCGTACCCGGTGCGCTCTATTCGCTTCAGGAACTGCTTCGGGATGATCTGGTCCGTGTCGACGTCAGGGCGGTCGAGGATCGCCACGCGCCCCTCGACTTTCGAGATCGCCTTCATGCCGTCACCGCCCCGGCAGCGAGCGTGCGGACGTCGACGAAGCGGCCGTGGAGCGCCGCAGCAGCCGCCATCTGCGGGCTGACGAGATGCGTCCGGCCACCCCGGCCCTGGCGGCCCTCGAAGTTGCGGTTCGACGTCGAGGCGCACCGCTCGCCCGGCGCGAGCACGTCGGGGTTCATGCCGAGGCACATCGAGCAGCCCGCGAGGCGCCATTCGAAGCCTGCGTCGAGAAAGACGCGGTCGAGCCCTTCGGCCTCCGCCTGTCGGCGCACCTGCGCCGACCCGGGCACGACGAGCGCGGTCACCCGGGGGTCGACGGTGCGTCCGCGGACGATCGCCGCCGCAGCCCGGAGGTCCTCGATCCGCGAGTTCGTGCACGAGCCGATGAAGACCCGGTCGACCCGGATCTCCTCGATCGCCTGGCCGGGCCGGAGCCCCATGTACTCGAGTGCGCGCTCTCCCGCCACCCGGTCGTCCGAGTCCGTGAACGAGGCCGGGTCCGGCACGGTGCCGGTGACGGGGACGACCATGCCCGGATTCGTGCCCCACGTGACCTGCGGCACGAGCTCTGCGACGTCGACGACGACGTGTGTGTCGTAGGTGGCGTCCGGGTCGGAGCAGAGCGAGCGCCAGTCCGCCACCGCACTCTCCCACGCGGCGGCCTGCGGGGCGTGCAGGCGCCCCTCCAGGTAGGCGAACGTCGTCTCGTCGGGCGCGACCATTCCGGCACGCGCGCCCCATTCGATCGTCATGTTGCAGATCGTCATGCGCTGCTCCATCGAGAGAGCCCGGATCGCCTCGCCCGCGTACTCCACCGCGTAGCCCACACCGCCGGCGACTCCGACCTGGCCGATCGCGCCGAGGATCATGTCCTTGGCCGTCAGGCCGGGGGGCAGCGCGCCGACGAACTCGAGCAGCATCGTCTTCGGCCGCCTCTGATTCAGCGTCTGGGTCGCGAGCACGTGCTCGACCTCGGACGTGCCGATCCCGAACGCGAGCGCTCCGAACGCCCCATGGGTGGACGTGTGGCTGTCGCCGCAGACGATCGTCTTCCCGGGCTGGGTGAGCCCGAGCTCCGGGCCGATCACGTGCACGATCCCCTCTTGACCCGAGCCAGTGGCGTGCAGCTCGATTCCGAACTCAGCGCAGTTCGCCCGCAGCGCGTCGAGCTGGGCCTTCGCCATCGGGTCGGTGACTGGCCCCGGCAGGGTCGGAACGTTGTGATCCATGGTCGCCACGGTCAGCTCGGGCCGGCGCACGCGACGGCCGGCGAGCCGCAGGCCCTCGAACGCCTGCGGTGAGGTGACCTCGTGGACGAGGTGCAGGTCGATGTAGAGCAGGGTCGGCTCACCCGGCTCGTCGCGGACGACGTGCCGGTCCCAGACCTTGTCGAACAGGCTCTGTCCCGCCATCAGGCGACCAGGAGCCGGTCCACGAACGCGTCTGCGTCGGCCTCGATCATGATGGGATCGTAGGTGTGCGAGACCGGGCCGGGCGTCTTCAACCCGTCACCGGTGACGAGGAGCACGACGCGCGACGTCGGCCCGACGCGTCCGGCGTCGGCTGCCGCCCTCAGAGCGCCGAGCGTGACGCCGGTGGCCGTCTCGCCGAACACGCCGGTCGAGGCCGCGAGATCGGCCATGTTGGTGCCGATCTCGTCCTCGGCCACGGCATAGATGGCGCCGCCGGTCGCAGTCGCCGTGGCGACGGCGAAGTCGCCGTCGGCAGGGTTCCCGATCGCGAGCGATCGCGCGATGCTCGCGGGCCGCACGGGCACCACGCGAGCGCCCTCGCGGAAGGCGGTCGCGACGGGCTCGCAGCCGGCCGCCTGCCCGCCGAAGAGCGCCGGCGTGGCCCCGTCGACGAGCCCGAGCGCCTGGAGCTCGGCGAAGCCCTGACCGACCTTGTGGAAGAGCGCACCCGAGGCGATCGGGATCGCGACCGCGTCAGGGGTCTCCCAGCCGAGCTGCTCGGCGATCTCGTAGGCGATCGTCTTGGAGCCCTCGGCGTAGTACGACCTCAGGTTGACGTTGACGAACCCCCAGGGCAGCTCGAAGGACAGCTCGACCGAGAGGCGCGAGCAGTGGTCGTAGGTGCCGTCGACCGCGTAGATGCGGGGGCCGAAGACGGCGGCGGCGGCGAGCTTCTCGGCCTCGAGGTCGCTCGGCACGAACACGGCGGCTTCGAGGCCCTCGGCGGCTGCGCGTGCCGCGACTGCGCCCGCGAGGTTCCCCGTCGACGAGCACGAGAGCGTGTCGAAGCCGAGCTCCTGCGCCTTGCGCGCCGCGACGGCGACGACCCGGTCCTTGAAGGAGTGGGTCGGGTTCGCGGTATCGAGCTTGAGCCAGAGCTCGCCGATCCCGAGCGCCTCCGCCAGCCGTGGTGCCGGGACGAGCGGGGTCATTCCCGGCGCGAGCCGCGCCTCCGCGGGGGCCTCCACGGGGAGAAGGTCGGCGTAGCGCCAGATCGACGCGGGCCCCGCCTCGATCGACGCGCGACTGACGGTGGCGCGCAGCGCCTCCCAGTCGTAGGTCGGATCGAGCGGGCCGAAGCAGCTCGAGCAGGTACCGGTCGCCTCGAGCGGGTGCTCGGTCGCACAGACGCGGCAGCAAAGGGAAACAGCGGGCATGGGGCAGAACCTCCTGGTCGTCGCTCGACATCCGTCCGGGATTGGCACCGTCACCCGATATGTGGGGCAGGTTGCCGAGGCGTCACAGGGCCGGTCCCTCAGCCTCTCTTGATGCGGAGCGGAACGGGTCCCGCGCCGGGGAGAACTCTAGCGGAGGCCGTGCGTGCGCGCCCGGCGACCAGCTCGGCGGATGCAGTCACAACCCCGCGAGGCCCCGTTTCGGGGCCCCGCGGGCACGCACGAGTGTTTCCGGCGGCGGCGCCGGTCAGCTCGGCTGCTGCACGATGCGGATGTACGGCTTGGGTGCGTCCCAGCCGTCGGGCCAGATCTCGCGCGCCTGGTCGTCCGACACCGAGCCGGCAATGACGACGTCCTCGCCCGGCTGCCAGTTGACCGGCGTCGAGACCTTGTGCTTCGCCGTCAGCTGCAGCGAGTCGATCACGCGCAACACCTCGTCGAAGTTCCGGCCGGTCGTCATCGGGTAGACGAGGATCAGCTTGACCTTCTTGTCGGGCCCGATCACGAAGACGTTCCGGACCGTCTGGTTGTCGACCGCGGTGCGGTCGGCGGGGTCGCCCGAGACGTCCGCGCCGAGCATCCCGTAGAGCTGCGAGACGTTGAAGTCGACGTCCGCGATCATCGGGTAGTTGGGTGCGTACCCCTGCGTCTCCTCGATGTCGGCCGCCCATGCCGCATGCTTGTCGAGCGGGTCGACCGAGAGCCCGATGATCTTGACGTTCCGGCTGTCGAAGTCCGGCTTGATCTTCGCCATGTAGCCGAGCTCCGTCGTGCAGATCGGCGTGAAGTCCTTCGGATGCGAGAACATCACCGCCCAGGAGTCGCCGATCCAATCGTGGAAGCTGATGCGTCCCTCCGTGGTGTCGGCCTCGAAATCGGGCGCGACGTCTCCGATGTGTAATGCCATCTAGTTGCCTCCTCGAGCTGTCGAAACAGGATCAGCCTATTCTATTACTTCAATATGGGAAGTATAGATCTCTCGTAGGGGTATCAGCCCTCTTAGATGGTCTCGTACCGCGAGAGCGTCACGGCGCCGAGCGACGCCGACGCGACGAGCGTCGCGTAGTTCGCGAGCACGCCCCGGCGGTAGCGAGGCTCCGGCTCGACCCAGTCCTGCAGGCGCTCGGCGATCTCGGCGTCCGTGAGCTCGACGTTGAGCTCGTGACGCTCGACGTCGACGACGACGATGTCGCCCTCGCGCAGCGCCGCGATGGGGCCTCCCCGCGATGCCTCCGGTGTGACGTGGCCGATCATGAAGCCGTGCGTCGCGCCCGAGAAGCGTCCGTCGGTGATCAGCGCCACCGAGTCCGAGAGACCCTCGCCGACGATGGCCCCCGTGACGTGGAGCATCTCGCGCATCCCTGGGCCACCGTGTGGGCCCTCGTAGCGGATCACGACGACGTCGCCCGGCACGATCGCGCCGGCCTTCACGGCGGCGAACGTGTCCTCCTCGGAGTCGAACACCCGGGCCGGGCCGCGATGGAGCGTGCGGTCGTGCCCTGCGAGCTTCACCGCGCAGCCGTCGGGTGAGAGGTTGCCGTAGAGCACGGCGACGCCGCCGCGAGCCTTCAGCGGCGTCTCGATCGGGAACGACGACCTTCTGTCCCGCGGTCTCGACCGCGGAATCCGCGATCTCGCCGAACGTCCGCCCGTCGACGGTGCGCGCGTCCTCGTGCAGGAGCCCCGCCTTCTTCAGCTCGCGTGCCACCAGCGCGACGCCGCCGGCGTTGTACATGTCGTTCGCGTGCCAGCGGCCCCACGGCTTCATGTCGGCGATGATCGGCGTCTGCGCCGAGATGCGCTCGAAGTCGTCGATCGTGAAGTCGATCCCGAAGTCCCGGGCGATCGCGACGAGGTGCAGGACGGCGTTCGTCGACCCCCCGGTCGCGGCCACCGAGGCAACGGCATTCTCGAACGACTCCTTCGTCACGAAGGAGCGCGGGGTCACGTTGTCGCGGACGAGCTGCACGGCCAGCCGGCCGGCCTCGTACGCCGCCTGCTCCTTGTCGCGGTGCATCGCAGGGATCCCGTTCGTCCCGAACGGCGAGAGCCCGAGGAAGTCGAGGATCGTCGACATCGTGTTTGCGGTGAACTGGCCCCCGCAGGCCCCGGCACCCGGGCAGGCGGCCGACTCGAGCTCGTGGAGCTCCTCGTCGCTCATCTTCCCGGCCGCGTGGGCGCCGATCCCCTCGTAGACGTCGCCGATCGAGACCTCGCGCTGGCGGTACACGCCGGGCGCGATCGAGCCGGTGTAGGAGACGATCGCCGGGATGTCGAGCCTCCCGGCGGCCATCGCACCGCCGGGATTCGTCTTGTCGCACGCGACGAGCTGGACGAGCCCGTCGAACAGGTGCCCGCGGGCGACCAGCTCGATCGAGTCGGCGATCACCTCGCGCGAGACGAGCGAGGCGCGCATGCCGGACGTCCCCATCGAGACGCCGTCCGAGACGGCGATCGTGTTGAACTCCATTGGCGTGCCGCCGGCATCCCGGACGCCGCGCTTGACGTGCACCGCCAGGTCTCGCTGGTTGAGGTTGCACGGCATCGTCTCGATCCACGTCGTGCCGACGCCGACGATCGGCTTCGCGAGATCCTCGTCGCTGAAGCCCGTGCCCTTCAGCATCGCCCGCGCACCGGCGCGGTCCGGGCCGTCGGTGAGGGCGGCGCTGTGGCGCTTCGCCGGATCGGAAGGGCTGTCGTACGGCGTGGTCATGGCGTTCCTCTCTCGATGGGGTAGCCCTCGCGCCGGCACCACTCGCTGAACGAGCCGGGGTACAGGCGGACATTCTCGCGGCCGGCGAGGATGAGCTTCTGCGCGACGACACAGGCGGTCACGCCCGAGCCGCAGTAGGTGACGATCTCCCCTGCAGCGGGCATCCTCGCGGGCAGCGGCTCGGTGAAATGGGCGTTGCGAGCTCCGGGGATCCGACCGGCGACGGGGTCGAACGGCTCCTCCTCGCCGAGCCAGCGTGCGTGGCTGCGGGCGTCGAGGAGCCGGAGTTGCGGGTCGTCGAGCCGCGCGAGGATCTCCTCCGCCGTGATCGTGTCACCGGTGCGCGGCCGGGCCTCGAAGTCCCCCGGTGGCGGCTCCGCGCCCTCGGCCGTCAGCGGGCCGAGGTAGCTGCCGAGATCGAACGTCCCGGCGGCGTCGTGGCCGACGTGACGCAGCGACCACCAGCAGCGCGCGGCCCAGCCGGTGCCGTCGTCGTAGGCGAGCACGAACGACCGTGAGGCGATCCCGGCGCGGGAGAAGACCTCCGCGAGTCGCGCGTCGTCCGGCAGCGGGTGGCGGCCGCCGACGGCGGGATCCGGTCCGATCGCCGAGAGGTCGGCCTCCGGGTCGAGGTGGACGGCGCCGGGGAGGTGGCCGGCCTCGTACGCGGCCCGCGGCCGAACGTCGACGAGCACGGTGCTCACAGGGCGCCCCGTGGGGCCACGTCGAGCTCGACGACGTCGTGGCCCGGGAACCGGGCCCTGAGGTCGGCGGCACAGGCGGCGCGATCGGAGACCCACGCGATCACCGTCGGCCCGGAGCCCGACAGCGTCGCGCCCGCGCACCCCGGCGGCAGGCTGGCGCGAACGGCGTCGAGGACCTCGGAGGGACGGTATGGCTCGTGCAGCCAGTCGCCGAGTGCGGCCGCGAAGAGCGACGCGTTGCCGCTCGCGGCGCCGGCGCCGAGCAGGGCAGCACGGCCCGCGCTCGCTGCCGCCTCCGCGTGAGGGACGGTCGCGGGCAACGTCCCGCGGGAGGCCCTGGTCGACGTTCGCTCCGAGGGGATCACCGCGATCGCTGCGAGCGGCAGGCTCTCGGCGATCCTCGCGAGCTTCCCGTCCCAGGCGAGCGTGAGGCCGCCGAGCAGCGCGGCCGCGAGGTTGTCCGCGTGCGGCTCGAGCGTGAGCCCGGCGGCCAGCAGCTCCTCGGCACTCGCCTGCGGCGCCGCGGCGACGAGCCCGAGTGCGATTGCGGCGGCGGACGAGCCGAGGCCTCGCTCGAGCGGAATCCTGTTGACGAAGTGAAAGCGCTTTCCGGCCGGGTCGGCGAGGAGCGCGTACGCCCGGACGGCGAGGTTGGAGTGGTCGGCCGCGAGCTCGGAGGCGCCGACTCCCTCGACGACGACGCCTTCGCCTTCGGTCACCTCGAGCTCGTTCCACAGCTCGAAGGCCACGGCGGCGGCGTCGAAGCCGGCACCGATGTTGGCCGAGGTCGCCGGCGCGCGGACGTTCATCTCACACCGAGCCTCTCTGTGCGGCTGCAGCGATCGAGTCCGCGTCCGCGTCGACCTGCTCGAGCGGCGGTGCAAAGCGGTCGGCGCTCTCGGTGTCCTTCAGCCCGTGGCCGGTGATCGTGACCGCGAGCCGCTCACCCGTGACGGCGCCGCGGCGGATCGCGGCCAGGCCGGCGGCCGACGACGGCTCGCAGAAGAGGCCCTCGACCGTTGCCAGTTCGAGCCAGGCGGCGACGATCTCGTCGTCCGAGACCGTGACCACGTTCGCGCGCGCGGCCCGCACGCTCTCGGCGTGGACGGGATCGCCGATCCTGATCGCCGAGGCGAGGGTCGTCGGGCGGTGCTCTGCCTCCACGGAGAAGATGGGTGTGGCGAGGCCGAGCGCGGCGATCCCGTCGGCGTACGCGGAGGTGTTGCCGCCGCCGCCGTAGGGGATCACGAACGCGTCGGGCGGGGATCCGAGCTCTTCGACGATCTCGAACACCGCCGTCTTCTGTCCCGCTCGGCGGTAGGGGTTGACCGAGTTGACGAGCACGTGCGTGCCGCGGCGGGCGAGCTCCTGGGCGGCGGCGAGCGCCTCGTCGAAGTCGCCGCGCACCTCGAGCACCTTCGCCCCGAGCATGCGGGTCTGGGCGACCTTGGCGCCGGCCACGGCACCCTCGGGTGTCAGCACGACGGCCGGGATCCCCGCCCGGGCTGCGTAGGCCGCCGCCGACGCTGCCGTGTTCCCCGTCGAGGCACAGATCACCGCCTCGGCGCCGTCCTCGGCCGCCTTCGAGACGGCGAGGGTCATGCCGCGATCCTTGTACGAGCCCGTGGGGTTCGACGCCTCCCACTTGAGCCAGAGCTCGACGCCGAGGCGCTCGGAGAGGCGCGGGGCGGGCAGGAGGGGGGTCGAGCCCTCGCCGAGCGAGATCACGGGCGTCCGCTCGCTCACCGGCAGGCGCGAGCGATACCGCTCGATCAGCGGAATCGTCATGCCCAGCCCAGTTCCGCAACGCCGCGGCCGGAGACGACCGGCATCGCACTGGCCTCGCCGCGCGCCTCGGGCAGCGCCCGGATCGCGTCCAGAGCAGCCTGCACGTGACCGGTTGCGGCCTCGTGGGTGACGACATGGAGGACGGCGTGGCCGTTGCCCGGCTGCTGAACGAGCTGGGCCACCGAGACTCCCTCGGCCGCGAGCTCCTGGGCGATCCGGGCGAGCACGCCCGCCCGGTCCTCGACCTCGAGCCTCAGGTAGAAGGGCGAGGCGAGGTCGCCCGGCGGCAGCCGCTCGAGGTTGCGCCAGACGGGGTCGTTCTGCAGGAAACCGGTGCCGGTCGTGCCGACGACGGAGACCATGTCCGCGACGACCGCCGACGCGGTCTCGATGCCGCCCGCGCCGGGGCCCTCGAGCGTGATCTCGCGGATCGCGTCGCCCTGCAGCATCACCGCGTTGAACGCACCCTCGACCGCAGCGAGCGGATGGTGGCCGTCCACGAAGGCAGGGCCGACGCGGACGTCGACCCGATCGCCGACGAGGCTGGCCCGCCCGATCAGCTTCACGTGCATGTCGAGTGCCCGCGCGGCCGCGACGTGGTCGAGCGTGACGCTCTCGATCCCCTCGACCTCGACCCACTCGAGGGGGACGCGCGAGCCGAACGCGACCGTCGCCAGGATCGCGGTCTTCGCGGCTGCGTCGAGCCCGCCGACGTCCTCCGTCGGGTCGGACTCGGCGAAGCCGAGTCGCTGCGCCTCGGCGAGGGCATCGCCGTAGGAGCGCCCCTCCTCCATCGCCGAGAGGATGAAGTTGGTCGTCCCGTTGACGATGCCGAGCACGCGGTGCACGTTCGTGACGACGAGGGATTCGCGCAGGACCTTGATCACCGGGATCGCGGCGCACACGGATGCCTCGAACCGGAGCTGCACGCCGCCCGTGGCGGCTGCCGCGAACAGCTCCGCTCCCCGCCGGGCGACGAGCTGCTTGTTCGCGGTGACGACGGGGCGGCCCGACCGCAGCAGCTCGAGCACGTGCCCGCCGGCCGGGTCGACGCCACCCATCACCTCGGCGACGACCTGGATCGCCGGGTCGTCGAGGATCGCGCCGAAGTCGTCGGTGAGGACGCCCGGCTCGGGCGAGAACGACCGATCCTTGCCCATGTCGCGCACGAGCGCGCGCGTGACGCGCAGCCGGTGCCCCGTCGACCGCTCGATCTCGTCGGCCGACTCCTCGAGCAGCCGGTGCACGGCGGCGCCGACGGTGCCGTATCCGAGGAGCGCTACGGGAACGTCGACCGACGCCACGTCTCTACCGGTCCCCGGCCCGGTGCATGAGCCCGCGCAGCTCCTTGCCGACGGTCTCGAGCTGGGACTGGGCCGCCTCGGCGCGCATCGCCTTCAGCCTGACTTCGTTGTTGTCCATGTCCTCGACCCATTCGCGGGCGAACGCACCGGATTGGATGTCGGCCAGGATCCCCTTCATCTCCTCGCGGACGTGCTCGTCGATCACGCGCTTGCCGCGCGTGTAGTCGCCGAACTCGGCCGTGTCGGAGATCGAGTAGCGCATGCCTGCAAGCCCGTTCTCCCACATCAGGTCGACGATCAACTTCAGCTCGTGGAGGCACTCGTAGTAGGCGATCTCGGGTGCGTAGCCGGCCTCGACGAGGGTCTCGAAGCCCGCGCGGACGAGCTCCGAGGTGCCGCCGCAGAGGACGGCCTGCTCGCCGAAGAGGTCGGTCTCCGTCTCCTCCTTGAAGGTCGTCTCGAGGATGCCGGCGCGCGCGGCCCCGATCCCGACGGCGTACGCGAGAGCGAGCTCCCGGGCGTCGCCCGACGGGTCCTGCTGGACGGCGATCAGGGCCGGGGTGCCGTAGCCCTCGGTGAAGAGCCGCCGCACGACGTGCCCTGGGCCCTTGGGGGCGACCATGATCACGTCGTGGT
Source organism: uncultured Thermoleophilia bacterium (assembly GCA_963792455.1). Classification (GTDB taxonomy): domain Bacteria; phylum Actinomycetota; class Thermoleophilia; order Gaiellales; family Gaiellaceae; genus Gaiella. The sequence continues at coordinate 118,920 of CAWBWA010000008.1, read as the reverse complement.
CGGCTGCCGGGGCGATTCGGCCGTAGAGGACGTTGAAGCCGTGCGCGAACAGCACCGCGGCGCCCGGGGCGAGGTTCGGCTCGATGTGCTCGGTGAACACCTGCGGCTGCACCTGGTCGGGCAGCAGGATCGCGACGAGCTGCGCTCCCTCGACGGCGTCGGCCACGGTGCGAACCGTGAGGCCGGTCGCCTCCGCCTCGCCCCAGGAGGGCGAGCCCTCGCGCAGGCCCACCTCGACCTGGACGCCCGAGTCACGCAGGTTGAGCGCATGGGCATGGCCCTGGCTCCCGTAGCCGATGACCGCAACCTTGCCGTCGAGCAGGCCGAGGTTGCCTTCGCGGAGAATCGTCGCCATTGCTGTTCGTCCCTTCGTGTGCGGTCGCGTTTCGTCTGGAGTCTTGCGTGTTGTGTAGGTCTGTGTCGGAGACAGGCCGAAGCCTGTCACCGACGCTAGTTCAATGCCGAGAGGCGGCGGGACTTCCTGGCCGACGCGCGAGCGATGCCGACCCGTCCCGTCCGGATCAGCTCCTGGATGCCGTGCGGCCGGGCCAGCTCCTGGAACGCATCGAGCTCCTCCGGCGTCCCCGTCAGCTCGAACGTGACCGAGTCGGCGCCGAGGTCGACGACACGGCCCTTGAACGCCTCGGAGGTCGAGATCAGCTCGGCCCGGCGGTCGGGGCTTGCGCTCACCCTGAGCAGGAGCAGCTCGCGCTCGACCGCCTCGTCGGGTGCGAGCTCCGTCACGCGGAGCACGTTCACGAGCTTGTGGATCTGCTTCTCGATCTGCTCGAGGGAGTGATGCTCTGCGTCGACGCGCAGGGTGATGCACGAGACGCCAGGGCGCTCCGTCGGCCCGACCGCGAGGGAGTCGATGTTGAAACCGCGTCGCGCGAACATGGTTGCGATCCGGGCGAGCGCGCCCGGCTTGTCCTCCACGAGGACCGAGATCGTGTGCTTCACGGGGTCGCCTCCACCGGGTCCTCGTACTCGACCATGTCGATCGCCGCCGCCCCGGCCGGGATCATCGGGAAGCAGTGCTCGGCGGGGTCGACCCGACAGTCGATCACGACGGTACGACCGAGCGCCAGGGCCTCGCGGAAGGCGGGCTCGAACTCGGCCTCGCTCTCGACCAGCATGCCGACGCCGCCGTAGGCCTCGGCGAGCTTGACGTAGTCGGGAACGCCGCCGCTGAGGTCGACGTGCGAGCGGCGCCCGTCGAAGAACATGTCCTGCCACTGGGTGACCATGCCGAGGTAGCCGTTGTTGACGAGCACGACGATCACGGGGAGATCGTCGAGCACCGCGGTCGTCAGCTCCTGCGCCGTCATCTGGAAGCAGCCGTCGCCGTCGACGCACACGACCGTCGCCTCCGGCCGGGCGGCCTTCGCGCCGACGGCCGCCGGGATGCCGTAGCCCATCGTCCCGAGCCCACCCGAGGTGATGAAGTTCCGCGGACGATCGGTGAGGAGGTACTGCATCGCCCACATCTGGTGCTGCCCGACCCCCGTCGTGAAGATGACGTCGTCGCCGGCGGTGATCTCCTGCAGGGTCTCCATCAGCTTCTGTGGCTTGAGCCACTCGCCGCCCTTGCCGTAGCGGAGCGGGAACTCGTCGCGCCACCCCTCGATCTTCTCGACCCACGCCTCGGGCGCGGGAACACCGGCCTCGCGGTGACCGCCGATCGCGGTCGTCAGCTCGGCGAGAGCCTTCTTCAGCGGTCCCACGACGGGGATGTCGGCCTCGCGCAGCTTCGAGATCTCGGCCGGGTCGATGTCGAGGTGGACGATGGTCGCACCGGGGGCGAACGCGGAGAGCTTTCCCGTGACCCGATCGTCGAAGCGCGCACCGATCGCGACGAGCACGTCGCAGGTGTTCATGGCGAGGTTCGACCACTTCGTGCCGTGCATCCCGGGCCAGCCGAAGAACAGCGGGTGCGTTTCGGGAAAGGCGCCCTTGCCCATCAGCGTCGTGATCACCGGCAGTCCGCCGGTCTCGGCGAGCTCGCGCAGCTCGTCGCAGGCGTCGCCGTTGATGCGTGCCGCCGCCGACGTAGAGCACCGGCTTCTCGGCCCGGGCGATCCGGGCAGCCGCATCGCGAATCTGCAGCGGGTGCACCTTCCGTGGCGGCCGCCAGCCGGGCAGGTCGACCGTGTCGGGATAGGTGAAGTCGAGCTCGGACTCCTGGATGTCGCGCGGCACGTCGACGAGCACGGGACCGCAGCGGCCGGTGCGGGCGACGTGGAACGCCGCCTTCATCACGGCCGGGATCTCCTTCACGTCCTGGACGAGCCAGGAGTGCTTCACGATCGGCATCGTGATCCCGGTGATGTCGCACTCCTGGAATGCGTCCGTCCCGATCAGGGTCGAGCGCACCTGGCCCGTGATGCAGACGAGCGGGGTCGAGTCCATCCAGGCGTCGGCGATCGGTGTGACGAGGTTCGTGGCACCGGGGCCCGAGGTCGCGATCGCGACGCCGACCCGGCCGGAGGCGCGGGCGTAGCCCTGCGCCATGTGGCCCGCTCCCTGCTCGTGACGGGCGAGTACGTGGCGCACCGTCGTGCCGCGTGCCATCGCATCGTAGGTCGGCATGATCGCGCCGCCCGGAATCCCGAACATCACCTCGACGCCCTCGGCCTCGAGGGAGCGGAGAATCGCGTCGGCTCCATTCATTTTCATTTCCTGTCCTTCGGTCTCACGGTGCCTCGTCCCTTCCCCGGCCGCCAGGTGCGGCCAACGGTGCTGATCTCCGTCGCCGTCTGCACTCTCTTCTGCGGTGCGCGAGCGACGTCTCCCTAGCGGGGGAGAATGTCGATGAGCTCGATGCCTACGCCGCGCGACGCCGCGAGGCGCGGATCGCTGTCGATCACGGATAGGGCGAGGCAGAGCATCGGCTTCGAAGCATGCCTGAAGCGCTGCAGGGCCGCAAGCCGGAAGTGTCGGGCCAGGGGCGCCCAGGAACCGCATAGATGACCGACAACATGCATACTATGCAATTCATGGCAGATGTCAGCATCGTCGGTGCCGCCGGCTACACCGGCCAGGAGACGCTCGACCGGGTGCTCGGCCACCCGCAGCTGCGCCTGGTCGCGGTCGGCTCCGACTCGCTCGCCGGCCGGGCTGCGAGCGTGCTCGACCCGCGGCTCGCAGGGGCGGCCATCCCCGCCTTCGTCACGAACGAGGAGGCGCTCGCCCACGAGGCCGACGTCACGATCGTCTGCCTCTCGCACGAGGCGGCGGCGGCGATCGACGTCCCGCCGACAGGTGTCGTCGTCGATCTCTCGGGCGCGCACCGTCTGCGCGATGCGTCCGGGCTACGAGGAGTGGTACGGCTTCACGCACCCGCATCCCGGCGGGCCTCGGCGACTGGGTCTACGGCCTGCCGGAGCTCGTCGCGGAGACGGGCCGGCTGATTGCGAACCCCGGCTGCTACGCGACGGCGACACTGCTCGCGCTCGCGCCGCTGAGGGATGCGATCGAGCCCGACTCCGTCGTCGTCGACGGCCTCTCGGGGATGACCGGCGCCGGCCGGACGCTCGAAGGCCGTCCTCCCACGCCGGCGCGGTGCTCGAGAACGTCTCGCCCTACCGGGTCGGCGAGCACCAGCACGTGCCCGAGATCGCCCAGCTGCTCGGCTTCCCGGTCTCGTTCACGCCGCACCTGCTGCCGGTGCGGCGCGGCCTGATCGCCACCTGCAACGTCCGCTCCACCGGCCCCGACCTGCGCGCGCTCCTCGAGGCCGCCTACGCCGACAGCGCTGTCGTCACCGTGCTGCCCGAGGGGATGGCGCCCGAGCTCGCCCGGGTCCAGCACACCGACCGGGCCGAGATCGGCGTCTTCGCCGACCGCTTCACCGACCGCACGGTCGTGATCTGCGCCGAGGACAACCTCGGCAAGGGCGCGGCCGGGCAGGCGATCCAGAACGTCAACCGCGCCCTCGGCCTCGACGACACCGTCGGGCTCCGCCTCACCGGAGCTATGGTCTAGACCGTGTCTGTGACCGCTGCGCAGGGCTTCGTCGCGAGCGGCGTCGCCGCCGGAATCAGGCCGTCGGGCAAGCCGGACGTCGCCGTCGTGCGCTCCGTGCCGCCCGCCGTCGGGGCTGCGCTGTGGACGACGAATCGCGTCCAGGCCGCGCCGGTGACCGTCTCGAAGCGGCATCTCGAGCGCGCGCAGCCGCAGGCGGTGCTGATCAACGCCGGTTGTGCGAACGCGGCGACGGGAGCCCGGGGCGAGGCCGACGCCGTTGCCTCCGCCGTGGGCCTCGCCTCCGAGCTCGGGCTCGAGCCGGAGGAGATCCTCGTGCTCTCCACCGGGGTGATCGGCGTCCCGCTGCCCGTCGAGAAGGTGCTCGCGGGAGCCCGCGCCGCGGCCGCCGCGCTCTCCCCCGCGGGCGGCGACGCCGCCGCGAACGCGATCCTGACCACGGACTCGGGCCCGAAGGTCGCGGTCGCCCGGGCGGGCGGGCTTCACGGTCGGCGGCATGGCGAAGGGCGCGGGCATGATCCACCCGCGGCTCGCGACGATGCTCGTCGTGATCACGACCGACTACCCGCTCGCGCCGGGCGAGCCCGAGGCGTTCCTCGCGGCCGGCCGTCGAGCGACGAGCTTCAACCGGATCTCCGTCGACGGCGACTGCTCCACGAACGACGCCGTCGATCCTGCTCGCGAACGGTGCGAGCGGTGCCGAGCGCGACGACGAGGCGTTCGCCGCGCGCGCTCGACGAGGTCTGCGCCGATCTCGCCCGGCAGGTCGTCGCCGACGGCGAGGGCGCGACGGTCGTGCTCGAGATCGGTGTCACCGGCGCTGCCGACGGCGGCGGAGGCCGAGGCGATCGCCCGGCGGATCGCCACCTCGCCGCTCGTCAAGACGGCCGCGTTCGGCCACGACCCGAACTGGGGCCGCGTGCTCGCCGCGGCCGGCTCGGCGCCGTACGGCGACGGCTTCGCCCGGCTCGAGACCGACCGGCTGACGGTGGCGTTCGACGGCGTGCCCGTGTTCGTCGACGGAGCGCCGACCGGCACCGTGCCGGAGCTGTCCGGCGCCGCCTGCCGGATCGACCTCGAGCTCGGGCTCGGCGACCGGCGCGGCCGCCTACCTCGCCTCCGACCTCACCTACGACTACGTGCGGATCAACGCGGAGTACACGACGTGAGCCGGATCGTCCTCAAGCTCGGCGGTCGCGTGGCCGCGGGCGGCGCGGCCGAGGCGCTCGCCCTGCGGGCTGCGGGGCACGACGTCACCGTCGTGCACGGCGCCGGCCCTCAGATCACGGCCGAGATGGAGCGGCGGGGCATCACGCCGTCGTTCGTCGACGGCCGGCGGGTCACGACCGCCGACGTGCTCGAGGTCGTCCGCGAGTCGCTGGCCGAGGTGAACGCCGACGTCTGCGCCGCGATCGGCGCGGATGCGGTGCCGCTCTTCGGCGACGAGATCGGGCTCCCGGCCGCGCAGGTGGAGTCGCTCGGGCTCGTCGGCCATCCGGCGCCGTCGGCGCCGCCCGAGGTCGTCGCGGCGCTCGCCGCCGGGCGGATCCCGGTCGTCGCGCCGCTCGCCGCCGAGCCGGACAGCGGTGGCTCGCTGAACGTGAACGCCGACGAGGCAGCGGCCGCCCTCGCGGTCGGTCTCGGGGCCGCGCGGATCGTGTTCGTCAGCGACGTCCCGGGCGTCCTCATGGACGGAGCCGTGATGGCGCACATCGGCGTCGACGACGCAGACCGGATGCTCGGCGACGGGACCTTCGAGGGCGGCATCGTGCCGAAGCTCGTGGCCGCCGTACGGGCGGTCCGCGGCGGCGTCCGGGCCTCGATCGGCGCCACGGAGGTCGTCGCGTGACGTCACTTCGTGGCTCAGAGCCACGAGCGTTGTCAGCGGCGCGCGAGACCGTGCTGCCGACGTACGCGCGGGCCGACGTCACCGTCGTCCGCGGGGAGGGCTGCCGCGTCTGGGACGACACGGGGCGTGAGTACCTCGACTTCGTGGCGGGGATCGCGGTCGTCGGGCTCGGGCATTGCGCGCCGGCTCCGCTCGCCGCCGCCCACGAGCAGCTCGACCGGCTCTGGCATGCCTCGAACCTGTACTGGACGGAGCCGATGCTCCGCCTCGCGGCCCTCCTCGCGGAGCGGTTCGAGGGCGGGCAGGCGTTCTTCTGCAACTCGGGCGCCGAGGCGAACGAGGCGGCGCTGAAGATCGCGCGCAAGGCGACGGGCAGAACCCGGATCGTGGCGCTCGAGGGCGGCTTCCACGGACGGACGCTCGGGGCGCTCTCCGCCACCGGCCAGCCGGCCAAGTGGGAAGGCTTCGGCCCGCTCGTGCCCGGCATCTCGTTCGCCCGCCCGAATGACGTCGAATCCCTCGAGGCCGCGCTCGCGCCCGCGGGCGACACGGCGCTCCTCCTCCTCGAGCCCGTGCTCGGCGAGGGCGGCGTGATCCCGCTCGAGCCCGCCTTCGCGCAGGCGGCGGCCGAGCTCGCGCTCGAGGTCGGGGCCCTGCTCTGCGTCGACGAGGTACAGGCCGGGATGGGCCGCACGGGCACGTTCTTCGCCTTCGAGCAGCTCGGGATCCGGCCGGACCTGATCACGCTCGCCAAGGGCCTGGGAAATGGGCTGCCCATTGGAGCCCTGCTCGCCGGCGACCGGGCTGCGCCCGGCTTCGTGCCCGGCGACCACGGCTCCACCTTCGGCGGCAATCCTGTTGCGGCAGCAGCCGCGGCCGCCGTCGTCGAGGCGATCGACGAGGAGCTGCTGGCCGCGGTGCGCGAGCGCGGCGCCCAGCTCTCCGCGGGGCTCGAGGCGCTCCCCGGCGTCCGCGCGGTGCGGGGTCGCGGGCTGCTGCTCGGCGCCGAGCTCGACCGTCCCGTCGGGCCGGTCGTCGATGCCTGCCGCGAGCAGGGGCTCCTCGTCCTCTCGGCCGGCCCGGACGTGCTGCGCCTGACGCCGCCGCTCGTCGTCGCCGCCGACGAGGTCGGCGCAGGCGCTCCGGACGATCGAAAGCGTGCTCGCCTCGTGAACCGCCGCGAGCGCCAGGCGGCGATCCTCCAGCTCGTCCAGGACCGGGCGCTGTCGACCCAGGCCGAGCTCGTCCAGGCACTGCGCGACGAGGGGCACGACGTCGTGCAGACGACCGTCTCCCGCGACGTGGCGGAGCTCGGGCTCGTCAAGGTTCGTGCCCCGAGCGGCAGGCTGATCTATGCGGCCCCGGGGACGGGCGACGCCGACCGGCTCCGCGCGGTCGGAGCGGCGATGCGACGGTACGCAACCGGAGTCGAGGCCGCGGCCGGCGGCCTCGTCGATCGTGACGACTCCTTCGGGCTACGCGAGCGCCCTCGCCCAGGCGATCGACGAGGGCGGCCACCCCTCGATCGCGGGCACGCTCGCGGGCGACAACACGATCTTCGTCGCTGCCAAGGACGGGACGACGCGCCCACGAGCTCCAGGCTGAGCTCGCCGCCTATCTCGCGGACGGAGTCGCGGGATGACGCTCTGGTCGGGCCGCGTCGGCGGCTCCCTCGACCCCTCCGTATGGGCGTTCCTCCACGCCGACGACGCGGAGCTGCTCCCGTACGACTGCGAGGCGAGCGTCCGGCACGCGCAGCGGCTGCACGGGGCTGGACTGCTCTCGGACGAGGAGCTTGCCGCAGTGGAGGCGCGGCTGGCCGAGATCGCACACGATCCGGCGGGCTATCTCGACGAGGACGAGGACGTGCACAGCGCGATCGAGCGTCAGCTCGGCGACCTCGGCCGCAAGATCCACGCGGGGCGATCGCGGAACGACCAGGTGGCGGCCGCCTTCCGGCTCTACGTCCTCGACGCCTGTGCGCAGGCGCGCGAGGAGATCGACGCGCTCGCGCTCGTCGTCCTGTCGTTCGCGGAGGCCGAGGCCGACACGCTCATGCCCGGCTACACGCATCTCCAGCGCGGCCAGCCCGTGACCCTCGGGCATCACCTTCTCGCCTGGGTCGAGATGCTCGACCGCGACCGCACGCGCTTTGCCGCCGCTGCCGCCGCTGCCCTCGAGAGCCCGCTCGGCGCGGGCGCCCTCGCCGGCTCGACGCTCGGACTCAAGGGGCCTCCCGGCCAGATGCGCAATTCGATCGACGCCGTCGCCGACCGCGACTTCGCGCTCGACTACCTCTACGCCGTTGCCGTGCTCTACACCCACCTCTCGCGCATCGGCGAGGAGATCGTGCTCTGGTGCGTCGGGCGAGTTCGGCTTCGTGAAGCTGCCGGAGAGCGCGGCGACGGGGTCGTCGATGATGCCGCAGAAGCTGAACCCGGACGTCGCCGAGCTCGCGCGCGGCAAGGCGGGAACGGCGATCGGCCGGCTGACCGGCCTGCTCGCGACCGTCAAGGGGCTTCCGCTCGCCTACGACCGCGACCTGCAGGAGGACAAGGCGCCCGTCTTCGCGGCGCGCACCGACACGCGACTCGGGCTGCAGGCGCTCGCCGCGCTCGATCGCCGGCCTCGGTGTCGACCGGGAGCGGATGGCGGCCGCTGCCTCCGACCCGCTCGGTGCTCGCGACCGACGCAGCAGAGGCGCTCGTCCTCGACGGCGTCCCCTTCCGCGAGGCGCACGAGCGCGTCGCCGCGAGCGTGCGCGACGGCTCGTTCACCCCGGCCGGGACGGCCGCGGAGAGCGTCGCTGCGCGTGGCGCCCCGGGCCCGGGTGGGGTGCGCGAAGCGCTCGCCGAGGCGCGGTCGCGGTTCGGCGAGACTCGTTGAGCCCGGGCAGGCTGAGGCCGCCTGAAGAGTTGGCAAGGCTCATTGCTGCTCCCAGGTGAGGAGGCTGATCATCGAGACGCGGCCCTTCGAGAAGTGGAATTGCGTCACCGTCCGCGGATCGTCGTTCGGCCCCGTGCCGTGGCGGAGTTGGAGCTCGCCGATCGTCGACAGGCTCGGCGCGACGCGTTTCCATCCCTTGTACGCGGCAAGCGTCTGCGCACGCGTTGAGCCGACGCCGATCCCCTGCTTCGTCCTCCACCCGGGCTTTCCGATAGCCATCAGGGTGATCAGACCGGTGTCTCCCGTGGTCACTGCGACGTACGGCCCGATCGCGAGCCTCTTGACGGTGCTGTCCCACACGCAGCCCTCCCCGGCACCGTTGCCGGTGTCGAAGCAGAATGGGGCCACACCCCAGGCAGCAGAGGCCTCGGCCATCGGGTCCCCGAGTTGGACGACGCCGACGCCGACACCGGGAGTGACGACGCGGTTCTCGGGCAGCTTGCCCTTGGCAGAGGCACCTGCGGCCAACTGGGGCACGAGGAGTGCGGCGAAGATGGCAGCGAGGAAGAGGACGTAGCGCTGGGCGCGGAGGAGTGGTCTATCGGGGTGCATCATGGGGCTCCCTTCGTCGTGGTCGAGATCTCGACTCAGCTGCTCAGGTCAGCTGCTCAGGCGCAGGCGACGCTTGCCGTTGCGGCCCCGGCGGCGGCGTCGCCTGCGAATGACGCCGACACGTTCCACGAGCCCGGCGCCGCCTGGGCCGAGGCGGAGTAGCCGCCGTCGGCGTTCGTCGTCGCGGTCGCGGCCTTCGGGGCCTGACCCGGTGAGGAGAACGAGATCGCGACGCTGCGTCCCGCCTGTCCCGGGGTGAGGATCCCGCTCGCCTGTAGCGTCACCGCCCCCGTGGCCGGGTCGCCGGACGCCCTGCACGAGAGGGTCAGCGCGGCTGGGGGCGCCGGCGGCGGCGTGGGGGCGGGCGCCGGTGTGGGAGCAGGCGCCGGTGTGGGGGCGGGCGCGGGTGCCGGCTGCGGAGACGGAGCCGGCTTCGCGACCTTCACCGTGGCCGCACACGGGCCGGAGACGGCGGGCGAGAGGCCGGCGTTGCCGTCGAGGGAGGCGGCTGCCGTCCAGCGACCCGACGTCGGCGTCGGGATCTCCGTTGCGAACGAGCCACCGGCGCCGGTCTTCGTCAGCACGGTCTGCTGCGTGCCGTCCGAGGAGGTGATTGCGAGCGCGACCGTCGCGTTGGCAGGAGCGCCGCCGGCCCGGCCCCGGAGCTGCACGGCGCCTGCGGCAGGGGAGCAGGCGAGCGTGAGCGAGGTCGGGAGCGTCAACGGCACGGGCCCGCCGCCGCGGGCGGAGACGCCCTTCGGCACGGCGAGCTGCACGGCGAGTGCCTTGCCGGCACGGATGCTCGTCCGCGCATCCCGCGTCAGCGGGAATGACAGCCGTGCAGTCCCACCGGCGGGGAGCCGGACGGCCTTCGGCGTCACCTTCGGGAGCAGGCCCCTGCACGCCTTGCAGCGTCGTGCCGGCTCGAGGCCCACGACGATGCTGCAGCCCTTACCGGGGCACGCGACCGTCGCGGTCACGCTGCGGCCACTCGGCGCGAGCACCGGCGAGCCGATTGCGACCGTCGACTTCGGAGGCCTCGCGTTGCACCCGGGCAGCGGGTCGGCCTTCCGGGTGTACTGGAACACGTGTCCCGACCAGACGGAGGTGGCGAGCAGGTCGCCCCGGCAGGTGAGCGCGAGGCGCACGGATCGGCCCCAGCTTTTCCCGAGGGGGTTGGGGTTGCGGACGTACCAGCGGAAGCGGACGGGCGAGGCGGCGCCAGCCTCCAAGGTTCCCTCCCACATGTTGGAGTTCACACCGGCCACGACCTGGCCGTTCGGCCCGACCACGAGAGAACCGGCGTCACCGTTTCCGTCCCATGTGCTCCAGCACGCCTCAGCCCCCTCGCCCAAGGCTCTCCGGTTCTCGCGCGTGAGGTCGGTGGCGGCGAGCAGGCGCCCGTCAGCGGGGTCGAAGGCCCAGGCGTACGCGTGCTGGATCGTCGGATCGTTCCCCGTGGAGGGGTTCTTCTTGGGGAGCTGCTCCGACACCGCGGCGCAGTCGTACGATGTCTCGAGCCTACGATTTCCGGTCACGATCACCGTGCCGTCGGGGGCGGCCGTGATGCCCGAGAGCGTGTATACGGCGCGACGCACCGTCATCCGCGGCTTCGTGTTTCCCGTCGGCGGGTGGCTCCACGCTTCGAGCGGCTCTGCGGCCACCGGCGGTCTCGCCTGCCAAACCGCTATGCGCTTGCCGGTGGACGTCATCCAGACGACGGTGTTGAAGAACCGCGAGAGGGCGTAGATCGAGCCGACCGAGTCGGTTGCGACGGCGACCACCCCGGGAAGGTCGATACTGCCGAGGTACGTGCCGTCCGACGCAATCCGTTGGATCCTCTCGTTGCCTGTATCGGCTACGACGACGGTTCCCCATGGGTCGACTGCCACTCCTCGCGGATCGTCGAACTGCCGCGGCCCCTTGCCGCGCGTCGCACCACCCCACATGTCGACGAACCCCTGCCGACCCTCCGAGCCGAGAACGCCGATCCGATGGTTGCCGCTGTCGGCGACGTAGAATCGCTTTCCGTCGGGTGAGGCGGCAAGTCCGGCCGGCGCCCCGATCTTGGCCCAGGTCGTGCCTCCGCCGTCACCCCACGGAACGGCGTTCGCCTCGTACGTGGGACTGATGTCGGCTGCCGCTGCCCCTGCCGCCGCCAGGACGAGGGCGGCGGCAGCGAGGCTGAGCGGGCGTGCGGCGCGGAGAAGGCGGCGTCTCATCGTGGCCTAGCTCGGCTTCGGGGCGTAGCCGACGCGCAGGCCGACCTTGTCGAGGAAGCCACACGGACCAGAGCCGGTGCGAGAGCCTGCCAGGATCACACGCGCGGTGCGCGCGCCGGCCGGGACGGATGCCACTGCCGCTCGCGGCTCGACCCGCGTCACGCCCTGGCGCTGGAGATAGGTCGGACCGACGAGGCGCACTCTGCCGCCGACCGGCGCCTTGTTCGCGTCGAGGAAGGCGATCTGCGCCGTGGCGCGGTTCTCCGTGCCGTTGTAGCCGCCGAGCTCGGCCGAGAAGGAAATCCGGACGACCTTCTTGTCGATGTCCGTTGCCCACTTCGCGAGCGAGACGTCCTGGGTCGCGGTACCGCTGTTGATCGTCTGGCCCGCCGGGGCGAAGCAGCCGACGAAGAACTTGGCGCCGGACGCGCGGGTGCGGTCCTTCGGGTCGGGTGCCCAACGGAAGCCGTTGTACGCGGCCGTGAAGAAGCCGCCGGTGACCTGCCAGCCGGGCACGGGCAATGCCTCAGCCGCGGAATCGGGCGTCGCCGATCCCGACTCGCCGCCGGGGTTGACGATGAGGTTGGAGGTGAGGCGGACGACCGTCGTCGGGCCTGCGGCCTGAGCGAACTGGGACGCGAGGAGGGCGGTGACGCCGATCGCGACAGAGATGATGTATCGCATGTGTGAGGCTCCTTTCGATCAGGGTCACTGCACGAACAGCAGCCCGAGGTGGTTGTCGGTGAGGTCTCCGGTGTCGGAGAGGAGGAAGTTCGAGGTGATCCAGCCCTGCACGTCCAGTAGACGGCCGGTGCCGGCGACGACCTCGAGCAGCGCAGCTCCGTGGCGCAGGTACGGCCGGCGGGAAGTCGTGGCGGCGTGTCGCTCCGCGGCGCGCAGTCGAAGCGTCGTGCCGCCGCCGAAGTCCACGTCGCCATCGACAGGGCCAGAGCGGTCGAGCGAAACGCGGAAGACGGCCTCGCCCGCGCCGAGATCCTCGAAGCGACCGTGTGGCCCCTCGCGGTCGACGATCGATACGAGCATCGCGCTCGACGCGCGCGCGACGGCGGTGCCCCGCTCGCCGGTCGTCTCGACCTGCCCGCGGAACTGGAGCGCGTAGGTGACGGGGGCGGCGTGAGTCATCAGGCCACCACCGCGGCCGGATCTGCTTTCGGTCAGGGTGACGTCCATGCCGATCACGATCGCGGCTCGGCTCACCCAGTCGCGCCAGGGGGGTACCCTGGTCCTTCGGAAGGAGGAACCCTGGAGCTCATCGGCCGTCAGCAGGAGCTCGAGCTCGTCGCCACGGCATTCGAGGGCGCCCGAGCAGGGCGGGCCCGGTCACTCGCGTTCGTGGGCGAGCCCGGGATCGGCAAGAGCGCGCTGCTCGACGCCTCTGCGCAGGCTGCCGATGGGTTCACGATCGTGCGCCTCGTCGGAGCCGAGTCCGAGAGCGCCTTCCCGTATGCAGGGCTGCTCGCGCTGGTGCGTCCCCTGCAGGAGGACCTGAGTCAGCTCTCCGGCTCACAGGCTGATCCGCTCCGAGCCGTGCTCGCAATGGAGCTGGCGGGTGTCGAGGCGTTCGCCGTGTCCGCGGGTCTCCTCGCCCTCTTCGCCGCCGTGGCCGAGCGAGGGCCGCTGCTCGTGCTGGTGGACGACGTCCAGTGGCTCGACGATCCGACACGTGATGCGCTCGGCTTCGTCCTTCGGCGGCTCGGTGCGGACAGCGTCGCGGTCGTCCTCGCGGCGCGGCCCGGTGGCCTGAGCGAGCTCGCGCGCGTCGTGGAGACGATCGTGGACGTCGCGCCGCTCGACCACGCTTCCGCCGTGGCGCTCCTCGAGACCGCGGTGGCGTCGATCGGCGGGACAGCCCAGTCGGCGGTTCTCCATGCCGCCCACGGCAACCCGCTCGCGCTGCTCGAGCTCCCTCATCGACTCAGCGTCGAGCAGCGGGAGGGTCGTGAGCCCCTCCCACCGATGCTCGTCGCCGGCGCGCTCGTCGAGTCCGCCTTCGCGCAGGCCGCAACGGGGCTTTCGGCGTCCTCCCGGACGGCCCTCTCGCTCGCTGCCCTCCTCGAAGAAGACAGCATCGACGTGTTCGAGACAGCAGCAGCACGGCTCGACGTCTCGCTCACCGACCTCGAGCCTGCAGAGGTTGTGGGAATGGTCACGCTATCCCCCGGGAGGATGACCTTCCGGCATCCATTGGTACGCGCTGCGATCCTCGGCGCGGTCGATGACCCGACGCTGCGCAATGTCCACCGGGCCATAGCCGCAGTGCTCCCGCCCGGCGAGCGTCGTGCGCTCCACCTGGCCGAGGCGACGGTTGGAACCGACGACGAGGCTGCCGCGGAACTGATCGCCGCGGCGGAGGACGTGCCCGCGGTCACCGGCGCCGCCCTCCTGACGCGGGCGGCCGAGGTCCTTGCCGACGCATCGGAGCGCGCTCGCGTGTTGGGCGAAGCGGCGCGGCTTGCGACGCTCGCGGGGCGGCTGGAGCAGGCGACGTTCGCTTGTCGAACGTGGACTCGCACTCGACCCCCCGGATCGCGTGAGGGGCGCGCTGCTCGTGACGAGCGGACGGATCGCCTGGATGAGCCGGCCTCCCGTCGAGGCGACGGCGCTGCTCCTCGACGGTGCCGCATTGCTCGAGCTCGAGGATCGGGCGGAGGCGGTTTCTGCGCTCTCGGATGCATTCCGCGCGACTCTCGCGAGTGGCTCGGTCGCGACCTCGATCGTGGAGCGGATCCTCGGGCTCGTCGATCGGGCCGAGCCGACGGAGCGCGTGCTCGCAGACCTCGTGTCGGGGATCTCGCTCGTGCAGCTCGGCCGCCTCGACGAGGGCGAGCGGGTGCTCCGCGGACTGCTCGCCGAGCCTGACACGGTCGGCCCCGCATCACGCTTGCAGGACGCCGGAGTCATCGCGGCAATGTGGCTCTACGACTATCCCAGAGCTCTCGAGGAGGCGGCGCGTGCGATCGAGAGTGCTCGATCCGCGGGTCACCTGTCCCGGCTCCCGCAGTTGCTTCAGATCCAGGGGTTCTGCGAGGCGAGGAGCGGGCACTTCGCGGCCGCGTACGCTGCCGTCGCGGAGGCGGTGTCGTTGGCCGAGGAGCTCGGGCAGGTCGTCGTGTGGTCGGACGCGGTCAACACCCTGGCGGGTCTCGAAGCGAGGCTCGGTCTTCACGACCGCTGCCACGAGCACGCGGCTCTGGCGATCGATCGCTGCGCCGCGCTCGGGCTCGACTGGTTCCGCGGGCACGCGTTGCTCAACCTCGCGCTCAGCGATCTCGCGCTCGGACGCTGCGGGCAAGCGGTCGGGCTCGTTGAGGACGGGCACGCGCTGCTTCGCAGCATGGGTGTCAGGGATCCCGACGAGTTCGCGTACGAGACGCTGGTGGAGGCGCTCGTGCAGCTCGGGCGGGACGATGCTGCGGCAGGGGCCGTCGCGGAGATGGAGGCGCTCTTCGCAGCCGTTGGGCGAGCCAGCACGATTCGCTCGCCGTCCGGTGCGCGGCGCTCGTCGCGGAGGACGGCCATGCCCCCGGGCTCTTTGAACGCGCAATCGCACTCAACCCCGTCGACTACGCGCCGTTCGAGCTTGCCCGCACACATCTCCTCTTTGGCGAGCGGCTTCGTCGGATGGGTCAGCGGCGTGGGGCCCGCGACGAGCTACGGGCTGCGCTGGAGCTCTTCGAGCGGCTCGGTGCCGACTGGTGGGCCGAGCGGTGCCGCAGGGAGCTGGCCGCGAGCGGAGCGCGCCTGCGGAAGCTGACGCGACGACCCGCGACGAGCTGACGCCGCAGGAGCTGCAGGTCGCGCTCCAGGTGGCACGGGGCCTGTCGAACCGCGAGATCGCCCAGACGCTGTTTCTGAGCCCGAAGACGGTGGAGTTCCACCTGACGCGCATCTACCGGAAGCTGGACCTGCATGCCCGCGCGGAACTGGTGGAGCGGTTCGGCGGGCAGGTCGAGAGGCCCTGAGGCGACTGTGCGCTCCGTGTGACGCGCCAGTGCTCCGGCGGCGTAGATCGATCGACAGCAAACGTGGAGGATTCCCATGAAACGCATTGCCCTCGCCGCCGTTCTGCTCCTCGCAGCTGCGGCGCTTGCCGGTGTGGCCCGACCCGAGGGAGCGCGGGCCGTCGAAGGAGCGACGCAGTCCGGAGACTCGATCACCGTCTCTGGCAACGGCTCGGTGGTGGCGGCGCCGACGACCGCCGTGCTCTCCCTCGGCGTCGAAGCCCGCGCCGACGACCGCGAAGGCGGCGCTCGCTGCAAACGCGCGCGAGATGCGGCAGGTGATCGATGCCGTCAAGGCCGCAGGCGGCAGCCAGGTTGGCACCCAGTCGGTCTCGCTCTCCCAGGTGCTCGGCCAGAACGGGGAGCCGACCGGCTTCGCGGCCTCGAACGTCGTCACGGCGACCGTTGCAGTCGCCAAGGCGGGAACGGTGATCGATGCGGCCGTCGAGGCGGGCGCGAACCAGGTCAGCGGCCCGGTGATGTCGGTCGCAGACCAGGGCAAGCTCTACCGGCAGGCGCTGAAGGCTGCCATGGCCGACGCGCGCCTGAGCGCCGAGACGCTCGCCGCCGCGGCCGGCCGCTCGCTCGGCGAGGTGACCTCGGTCGTCGAGAGCGGCGGAGCGACACCCGTGCCGATGTACGAGAAGGCCGCCGTCTCCGACGGTGGCACTCCGGTCGAGGCAGGGACGCAGGAGACGGCGGCGACCATCACCGTCACGTTCGCCCTCGCGTAGCCCGAGTGCAGAGGCTGGGAGGACACATGGAGCCCGGAGGGCCTACGATGCGCGGATGACTGCGTCCGGCAGGGCCGCCGGATGAGCGGGCACGTCGCGGACGTTCCCGGCCTGACCGTGCGTGTCGCCGAGACGGATGCCGACCTCGAGGCCTGGCGGCAGGTCCGCATCGCGGTGCTGCCGAACGAGCGCTGCGAGACGGTCGAGTGGATGCGCCGGAGCATGACCCCGGAGCGGGTCTACCTGGTGGCCGAGCTCGACGGCGCGCTCGCCGGGTCAGGGCTCGGAGGCCGTTCGGATCTCGGCTATGCCGGACTCCACCCCCGCGTGCTGCCGTGGGCCCGCCGGCGCGGTGTGGGGACGGCGATCCTGCTCGAGCTTGCCGACCGTGCAGAGAGACTCGGGTTTCATGAGGCCGGCACGAACGTCGACGATGCCGGCTCACTCTCCTTCGCCGAACGGTTCGGCTACCGCGAGTTCGACCGGCAGATCGAACAGGTCCGGGTGGTCGGTGCCGAGCCTCCGGCCGCCGTTCCCGAGGGAATCGAGATCGTCTCGGTCGCCGACCGGCGCGAGTTGTGGCGGGAGGCGTACGACCCGCTGGCGCTCCAGGCCTTCGACGACATGGCGCTCGACCGGCCGGTGCTCGCATCCCTCGAGCAATGGGAGCGAGACTGGCTCTCCTGGCCGGAGGGCATGTTCCTCGCACTCGACGGCGGCGAGATCGTCGGTTGCGCAGGGCTGGAGCGGGACATCGACGTCCCGGAGCGGGCCGAGAACGCGCTCACGGCCGTGCTCCGCGGCCGGCGCGGTCGCGGGATCGCGTCGTCGCTCAAGCGCACCGCGCTCGCGTTCGCCGCCGCCAACGGGATCCGCGAGATCTACACGTGGACGCAGCAGGGCAACGCGGGCATGCGCCGTCTCAACGAGCACCTGGGCTACGTGGAGCGGGCGGTCAGCATCTCGGTCCGCGCGCCGCTGCCGCTGACCACGCCCTGAAGCGCGCCTCCGGCGACCGGCACGTGCCGGTCGCCGGAGGCGCGCTCTCAGCCCGAGACGGGGGCTGCGGTCGCCGCGACCATCTGCCGGCTGCTCACTGCTCGACCTCCGGGGGGGCTGGTACGCGCGTCGCGTTCGCCTCCCGCAGGCGGGACGACATCGTCTTCAGCATGTTGACGGCGAGGTGGGGGTTGTCCTGGAGTCGCCGCTCGACGGTCTTCTTGTCGACCTCGAGCACGCGTGCGTCACCGACCGCCCGCACCGTCGCCGAGCGGGTCTCGTTCTCGAAGATCGCCATCTCCCCGAAGAACTCCCCTGCCTTGAGCGTTCCCAGCTGGTGCTCGTCGCCGTCGGCTCCGGTCTTCACGACCTCGACCTTGCCGGTCTGGACGACGTACATGCTGTCGCCCTTGGCGCCCTCGGAGACGATCACCTCGTTGTTCACGTACTGCTGCCCCACCTGGATGTTGTGCTCCGAGCCGTAGCCGCCGGGGACGGGGATGTAGAACTCGGGATACCCCCACATGCCGTGCTCCGACACGTCGAGGCCCATCTGCTCGTCCTCCGAGTGGGTGCGGATCCCGATCGTCACCTTGAACAGGAAGAGGATCAGGAACGACAGGGTGAACGTGAACGCACCGACCGCCGCGAGCCCGATCACCTGCGTGCCCATCTGGTGGAGGCCGCCGCCGTAGAACAGGCCGCCCTGCCCCGTCTCGAGGTTCTCCGCGAGCTTGGGGACGGCGAAGAAGCCGAGCGCGAGCGTTCCCCAGACACCGGACATGCCATGCGCGGCCATCGCGCCGACCGGGTCGTCGATTCCGACCCGCTCGACGAGAAGCGACCCGAGCACGACGATGATGCCGGAGATGAAGCCGATCACGATCGCCGCCCACGGCGCGACGAAGGCACACGCCGCGGTGATCGCCACCAGTGCCGCGATCGCCCCGTTCAGCATCATCGAGAGGTCGGGCTTCTTGACGACGATCCAGGACGTGATGACCGCCCCGAGGACGCCTGCCGCTGCCGCGAGATTCGTCGTCAGCGCGACGTACGCGAAGAAGCCGATGCCGCCGAAGTCGACCGAGAGCGTCGAGCCCGGGTTGAAGCCGAACCAGCCGATCCAGAGGATGATCACGCCGAGCGTCGTGAACGCCATGTTGTGGCCCGGGATGGCGTTCGGCTTCCCGTCCGATCCGTACTTGCCGAGCCTCGGCCCGAGCAGGATCGCGCCGGCGAGGCCTGCGAGGGCACCCTGATAGTGGACGACCGTCGAGCCGGCGAAGTCCTGCATCCCCCGTGAGAACAGCCACCCCTCCGGGCTCCAGATCCAGTGCGAGACGACCGAGTAGATGAGCGTGAACGCAGCGCCGAAGGCGAAGTACACCCAGAGTCGCGTGCGCTCGGCCATGGCGCCCCAGACGATCGCGAGCGAGACGGCCGCGAAGGCGACCTCGAAGAGGTATCCCGCCGCCGCCGGGATTGCACCGAACCACGAGAACGGCGCTTCCCCGATCGTGAGCAGCTCGTCCACGGACGGGAAGAACCCTGAGCCGCCGACCAGGCCGTTGCCGCCGTCCCCGAACGCGATGCCGAAGCCCACGCAGTAGTAGACGATCGACGCGATCGCGAGAATGAGGACGTTCTTCGCCGCGATGTGCCCGACGTTCTTCATCCGCGTCAGTCCCGCCTCGAGGAAGGCGAACCCTGCCTGCATGAAGATGACGAGGATCGCTGCGAGGATCACCCAGATCGTGCTGGCTGCAAATCCGACTTCCTTGAGCGTCATAGCGCCTCGACCTCCTCGAGCCTGGCTCCGGTGCGGTTGTGCGTCACGTTCGTGACCGGTGACATCCAGCAGATGCCGTCGCCGCTGACGTGGCCCGTGCGGGCGGCGTCGGCGACGGTGCCCAGTACCCGCTCCGCCAGCTCGTCGGCGACGATGAACGTCAGATGGGCCTTCGGGAGGAATCGCGACTGGAAGACGCGCCCTCGGTACTCGTGTGTGATGCCGCGTTGCTTGCCATGCCCGACAGCCTCGACCACGGTGACGCCGACGTGCCCGGTCTCGGACTCGACGGCATCCATCACGGTCTCGACGCGGTCGCGGACAACGACCGCCTCAACTTTCATCACCTTCAACCTCCTCGTTGGTCCAACGGAAGTCCCCACCCCGGGGAGCGCTGAGGCGTCGTCGCCTCCTGGGTGGAGCCTTCGTCGGCCCCTCGAGGACACGGTGTCCTCGATCTGCGCCCCGCGGAGCCGTTCGGTCTCCGGAGGGCGGTCGTGCGGTGCGGGTGCTACCCCGTCCTGGCTCAGCTCGAGCCCCCACTCGCCCGCGAGGGCCGACTCGTCGGCCATCGCGATCGTCTCGATGATGCGACCCGCGATCCGATACGGGTCGCCCTGCGAGTTGGGCCGCCGATCCTCGAGGTAGCCGCGGTAGCCGTTCTCGATGAAGCTGTGCGGCACCCGGATCGAGGCGCCGCGGTCGGCGATGCCCCAGCTGAACGTGTCGATCGACTGCGTCTCGTGGAGGCCGGTCAGGCGCAGGTGGTTGTCCGGCCCGTAGACCTCGATGTGCTCCGCCATGTACCGCTCGAAAGCAGCCATCAACGCGAGGAAGTACTCCTTGCCGCCGACCTCGCGCATCGTCCGGTTCGAG
Source organism: uncultured Thermoleophilia bacterium (assembly GCA_963792455.1). Classification (GTDB taxonomy): domain Bacteria; phylum Actinomycetota; class Thermoleophilia; order Gaiellales; family Gaiellaceae; genus Gaiella. The sequence goes on along the minus strand of CAWBWA010000008.1, from coordinate 98,947 downwards.
AAGTTGGCGTGCATGCCGGAGCCGTTCCAGTCCACCTCGGCGCCGAGCGGCTTGCAGTGCCAGTTGACGTCGACCCCGTATCTCTCGCAGAGACGCAGAAGCAGGTAGCGCGCGATCCACATCTCGTCGGCGGCCCTCCTCGAGCCCTCGCCGAAGATCTGGAACTCCCACTGGCCCTTGGCGACCTCGGCGTTGATGCCCTCGTGGTTGATGCCGGCCTCCAGGCAGAGGTCGAGATGGGCCTCGACGATCTCGCGGGCGAGCGAGCCGACGTTCTTGTGGCCGACGCCCGTGTAGTACTCGCCCTGCGGGGCCGGGAAGCCGCCACCCGCCGGGAAGCCGAGGGGAGCGCCCTCGACGTAGAAGAAGTACTCCTGCTCGAAGCCGAACCACGTGTCCGGGTCGTCCGGGATCGCCGCGCGGCTGTTGCTCGGATGCGGCGTGCCGTCCGGGAGCAGCACCTCGCACATCACGAGGACGCCGTTCTTCCGGGCCGGGTCGGGGAAGAGCGCGACCGGCTTGAGGACGCAGTCGGAGTTGCTCCCCTCGGCCTGCCGCGTCGAGCTGCCGTCGAAGCCCCAGAGCGGGAGCTCCTCGAGGGTCGGGAACCGGTCGAACTCCACGATCTTCGTCTTGCCCCGCAGGTTCGGTACCGGCTCGTAGCCGTCGAGCCAGATGTACTCGAGCTTGAACTTGTGCATCAGATCATCCTCCCGTCGAACACGAAAATGCGCACAAAAAAAGCCCCAGGGCTCTCGAGGAGCTCTGAGGCGTCGTCGCCATCCCGAGGGCCTTCGTCGGCCCTCAAGGGCCACACTGTACTGACGCGCGCCCCCCGAGCGCAAGGGGTAGTCGTCGCGGCGCTCGTGTAGGGTTTCGGACCGAAGTGCCAGTCTCCGCCTGACAGCAGGCACGGCCCGGCAGCCCGGATCGCACGCCCTCGGCTCCCGCGGCGCCAGCCTGCTCCCAGGTCACCGTCCTGATCCGAGACCGACTGGAGCACTTCGATGCATCGCCTTCCCGCCCGTACGACCTGGTACGCCTACGAGGCCGGCGCCTCGTTCCTCGGCATGCTCGCGTTCACCGTGACGGCCGTCTACTACGTCACGGAGGTCGGCATGAGCCCCCTCCAGCTCGTCCTCGTCGGCACGCTGATGGAGATCTCGATCTTCGTCTTCGAGGTCCCGACGGGGATCGTGGCCGACACCTACTCACGGCGTCTCTCGATCGTGATCGGGACGGCCGTGATGGGCGTCGCCGTGATCCTCTTCGGCGCACTCGGCGACGTGTGGCCGATCCTCGCCGCGAACGCGCTCTGGGGCTTCGGGTACACGTTCACGAGTGGGGCGTTCGATGCCTGGCTCGCCGACGAGGTCGGCCAGGAGCGCCTGGCGGGGGTCTACCTGCGAGGGGCCCAGGTCGGTCGCGTCGCGGCCCTCGCGGGCATCGGCGCCAGCGTCGGTCTCGCGCTCGTCGACCTCCGGTTGCCGATCGTCGTCGCGGGCGCCGGGGAGATCGTGCTCGCGCTCTCCTTCGCGCTGACGATGCGCGAGACGGGCTTCACCCCGCTGCCTCGCGAGGAACGAGGCTCGTTGGCCCAGATGGCGCACACCGGCCGCCAGGGCGGGAGGCTCGTCCGGGCCCGGCCGGCGCTGCTCGCGATCCTCGGCATCGCAGCCTTCGCGGGGATGTGGAGCGAGGGCTACGACCGTCTCTGGCAGGCGCACTTCATCCGCGACATCGGCCTACCCTCGCTCGGCGGCCTCGACCCGGTCGTCTGGTTCGGCGTCTTCGGCGCCGGGACGATCCTGCTCTCGATCGTCGTCGCTCATCCGCTCGGGAAGCGGCTCGAGCACGTCGGGCTCGGGACGATGGCCACGGCGCTCTTCTGGCTCGACGCCTCGCTCCTCGTCAGCGCGCTCGTGTTCGGGCTCGCGGGGCAGTTCTGGCTCGCGCTCGTGGCGTACTTCGCGGTCGGTCTCGCGCGGAACGTCGCGAACCCGATCTTCCAGACCTGGCTGAACCGGAACGTCGAGGAGTCGGGCGTGCGGGCGACCGTGCTCTCGATCACGAACCAGGCGGATGCCGTCGGCCAGTGGACGGGCGGGCCGGCGATCGGCCTGATCGGCAATGCGTTCTCGATCCGGGCCGCCCTCGCTGCCGGGTCGCTCTGCATGGCACCCGCGCTCGCGCTCTACCGCCGCGCCGCCAGGCATCACGGCGAGGCGCTCTGAGGGCACTGCGCCTGCCTCCCTGGGCCGTGTGCGAGGATGTATTCGACGCAGCACGCTGATACGCTCACCGGGCTGATTCTCGAGGCAACGGGGCCTCAGGCGCTGCTTGCGCCTGGGCCCCTTTTTCGTTCCAAGGAGGAGTACACGATGGCCAGACCACGGAGCAGCGCCGCCGCGACACCCAGGCGGCCGGCACAGGTACAGAGCAAGGACCGGGCGACGTCGAGCGTTGCGGCCCGGCGCGCGGTGCTGAAGCGGATCAAGGACGAGGGCGTCGAGCACGTCCTCTTCTGGTTCACCGATCTCGAGGGTCACCTGAAGTCGTTCGCGATCACGCCAAACGAGATGGAGGGCGCGCTCAACGACGGGATGGGCTTCGACGGCTCGTCGATCACGGGCTTCAACCGGATCGAGGAGTCGGACATGGTCGCGATCCCCGACCCGGCGACGTTCGAGATCATGCCGCGGCCGGTCGACGACCACGGGCACGAGCTGGGCTCGAAGGTCGGACGCATGATCTGCGACGTCGTCAAGCCCGACGGCACGCCCTACGAGGGCGATCCGCGCTACATCCTCAAGCTCGCGCTCGAGCGGATGAAGAAGATGGGCTTCGACACGTTCAACGTCGGGCCCGAGCTCGAGTACTTCCTCTTCGAGGACGACAAGGGCACGGAGACGATCGACGAGGGCGGCTACTTCGCGATGACCGTGCAGGATGCGGCGACCGAGGTGCGCAACGACACGATCACGGCGCTCGAGTCGGTCGGGATCCAGATCGAGTACCACCACCACGAGGTCGCCCCGTCGCAGCACGAGATCGACATGCGCTACGACGACGCCCTTGCGATGGCCGACAAGACGATGACCTACCGGATCGTCGTCAAGGAGGTCGCCGCCTGGCACGGCTACTACGCGACCTTCATGCCGAAGCCGCTGTTCGGCGAGAACGGCTCGGGCATGCACACCCACATGTCGCTGTTCAAGGGCGGCCGGAACCAGTTCTTCGACGCGAAGGACCCGAACCACCTCTCCGACACGGCGAAGTCGTTCATCGCCGGCCTCCTCGTGCACGCGCGCGAGCTCTCGGCCGTGCTCGCGCAGTGGGTCAACTCGTACAAGCGGCTCGTGCCGGGCTACGAGGCACCGGTCTACGTCGCGTGGTCGCAGCGCAACCGCTCGGCCCTGATCAGGATCCCGCTCTACAAGCCGGGATCCGAGCAGGCGACGAGGGCCGAGATCCGCTGTCCGGATCCCGCCTGCAACCCGTACCTCGCCTTCGCGGCGCTGCTGCACGCGGGGCTCGAGGGCATCGAGAAGGGCTACAAGCTGCCCGCCGAGATGACCACGAACCTGTACCGGCTCTCCGAGGAGGAGCGCATCGAGCAGGGTGTCGAGGCGCTGCCCGGCTCGCTCGGCGAGGCGATCGAGGCGTTCGCCGGCTCCGAGCTGCTGCAGAAGGCGCTCGGGGAGCACATCTTCCCGCGCTACGTCGAGCTCAAGCGCACCGAGTGGGACGAGTACCGCACCCAGGTGTCGCAGTGGGAGCTCGACCGCTACCTGGCGGCGCTGTAGATCAGCGGTGCTGCGCCGTCTCGCGGGTGCGAGGCGGCGCAGCACCCGGGGGCCGAAGGAGGTGCTCCTTCCCACTGGACATCGTCTGCCGAATGGCGCATCATCGGTGCTGCAGGTGCAGCCGCAAGGCGAGCGGCGCGCCTGTGTCTGACGGCCGATCGCGGGTCCCCGGTGAGGGGCCCGTGGTCGTTGTGGGGGGTGTTGGTGTCCGGCTTCAGCCGGACGCCCGGGTTCCCGAGTGGACGCGCAACCCCGACGTCCGGCTGAAGCCAGACCTCGAGCTGACGTCAGCTCGGCTGCACGGAGAGCGTCAGCCGCCCGGCTTCCAGACCATCAGCGCGACGACGGCGACGATCGCCACGATCATCGAGGCGTTGAGCGCGAGGTTGAGCGGATCCCGCAGCCGCCGGGTGAGCTCGGCGCTCGGAGCGTCCGCGTCGGCGGCGAGGCTCTCGGCGAGCTCGCGGGTATGCCGGTCGCCGCGACCGGCGATCGCCCCGACGAGGACCATCCAGCCGAGCAACACGAACGTGAGGGTCAGCCACGTGGCGCCCAGATCGAGGTCGTAGCGACCGGCGAGCCAGAAGCCGGCGGCGATCGTGATCACCAGACCGCCTGCGACGATCGGCACGGCGGGCCGTACGGCCCGCAGGAGGAGCGCTATCTCGGAGGGACGCTCACGCCTCATCGCCGCCAGCCTGAGCACTGCGGCGGCGATCGAGCCACCGACGAAGAGGAGCATGCCCGCGAAGTGCAGGAACAGGATCCCTTCCGTGCTCATCGGTGGTGAGGATAGCCTGCCTCCGTGCTGACCATCCTCCGCATCGTGCACCTCCTCTCCGCCACGGTCTGGGTCGGCGGCACGATCGCGCTCGTCTTCGTCGGCGTGCCGGCGATCCGCAAGCTCGAGGGCGAGGCCCGCGCGACCGCGATGCGCGCGCTCGGGCGCCGCTGGCGGCCGCTCGGCTGGAGTGCGATGGGCGTCGCGATCCTGTCCGGCCTCTGGCTGACCGAGATCCACGGAGGATTCAACTCCGCGGCGCTCTCGACCGACTTCGACCGCACCCTGATCCTCAAGTCCGTGCTCGTCGTGTTCCTGTGCATCGGAGCGCTGATCCACGACTACGTGCTCGGGCCGCGGCTGCAGCGGGAGCTGCGAGCCGGCGAGCCGCAGGCTCCCGTGACGCGGAGGCGTCTCGTCATGGTCGGCTGGTTCAACTTCTCGCTCACGATCGCCGTGCCGATCCTCGGCGCCGTCGTCCTCACCTACCTCGACTAGCGGCGTGATGAACGACGCCGCCCGGCATCTCGCGCTCCTCACCCGCACGACCGAGGTCGTCAACTCCTCGCTCGACCTGCAGGAGGTGATGGAGGCGATCGCTCACGAGGTCGCGGCGGCGCTCGAGACCGACTCGGCCTACGTCTACCTCTACGACGAGCGAACGGACGAGCTGGTGCTCCGTGCGACGCACGGCACGAGCGTCGAGATCGCGACGAAGGTGCCGCGGATGCGGCGCGGCGAGGGCATCACCGGGACGGCGGCCGCGGACCGGGCTCCGGTGATGATCGCGTCCGACGCGCATCTCGACCCGCGCTTCAAGGCGTTTCCCAACCTGCCGGAGGACCAGTACGCCTCGATCCTCGCGGTCCCGATCCTCGCTCGCGAGAAGCTCGAGGGAGCGCTCAACGTGCGCACCCGCGAGCCTCGCGCGTTCACGCGGGCCGAGGTCGACCTGCTGATGACGATCGCCGGTCAGGTGGCGCAGTCGATCGAGCACGCGAAGCTGTACGCGCAGGCGCAACGGCGCGTGCACGAGCTCGAGGCGCTGGCCCGCATCTCCGAGGCCGTCTCGGAGTCGCTCTATCTGGAGGAGTCGCTCGAGGCGATCGTGCAGACGACGGTCGAGTCGATCCACGCCACGGGTGCGGCGGTCGTGCTCGAGGACGGGCGGATCGCGTGGCCGGAGGGCCGCGCCGGCGCCCACGCCGTGCGGCTGCCGCTGCGCTGGCGCAGCAAGACGATCGGAGAGCTCGTCGTCGACCGTGACACCCCGTTCAGTGACGACGATCGCCAGCTGCTCGAGGCGATCGCGAGCCAGGCCGCCGTCGCGCTCGAGCACGGTCGCATGGCGCTCCGCGGCGTGCTCGCCCAGGAGATCCACCACCGGGTCAAGAACAACCTGCAGACCGTCGCCTCGCTCCTGCGCCTGCAGGCACGCGCAGCGAACGTCGATCCGCAGAAGGCGCTCGGCGACTCCGTCAACCGGATCCTCGCGATCGCCGCCGTGCACGAGGTGCTGACGGAGCACCGGGAGGACGACGTCGAGGTCGACGAGCTGATCGACCGGTTGCGGGCGATGCTCGTGCAGGGCCTCGTTGCCGGCAGGGACGTCAGCTCGACGCTCGAGCCGGTGTGGCTCGAGGGCCAGCGTGCGACGTCACTCGCGCTCGTCTTCAGCGAGCTGTTCGGGAACGCCCTCGAGCACGGGGGCGGGAAGATCTCGATTAGTCTGACGGGGCACGACGGTGCTGTCGTGCTCGCGATCGCCGACGACGGCGACGGCATGCAGGCCGCGCAGGACAGCACCGGCCTCTCCATCGTTCGTGCACTCGTTCGTGACGAGCTCGGCGGTGAGCTGGCGCTCGTGGACGACCACGGCCTGCGCGCCGAGGTCAGGTTCCCGGCACGTACAGAGGAGGAAGACGATGCGGATTCTCATCGCTGAAGACGAGACGATCATCCGGCTCGACCTGCGGGAGATGCTCGAGAAGGCCGGCTTCGACGTGTGTGCGGAGGCGAAGGACGGAGAGGAGGCGGTCACGCTCGCGCGCACCGTCGAGCCCGACCTCGTGCTGCTCGACGTGAAGATGCCGAAGCTCGACGGGATCGACGCCGCCAGACGCATCCTCGAGGAGCGCCCGGTCCCGATCGTGATGGTGACCGCGTACGGCGAGGAGGAGCTCGTCTCGCGCGCCGTCGAGGCGGGCGTGTTCGGCTACCTCGTGAAGCCCTTCCGGGAGACCGATCTGCTGCCCGCGATCGCCACCGCCCGTGCTCGCCACGAGGAGCTGGCGGCGCTGCGCGAGGAGGCCGACTCGCTCACCGAGGCGCTCGCGGCCCGGAAGGCGATCGAGCGGGCGAAGGGCCTCCTGATGGACGCGGGAGGGCCTGAGCGAGCAGGACGCGTTCGTGCGCCTGCGCAAGGCGAGCCAGATCTCGGGGCGGCCGCTCAAGGTCGTGGCCGAGGCGTTGATCGCGACGCTGGACGTGAAGGCCTGAGCCCGGACGACAGGCTGAAGCCTGTCGCCGCCGGGTTTCACGGCGCCGCGAGCAGCTGCTCGTCCTGCCGGCGTCGCAACCCGCGCCGGCCGAGCCAGGCGAGCACGGCGAGCAGGAGGATCGGGCCGGCGATCACGAGCGCGTAGAGGACGACCATCGCCTCGACGGCGAGGATCTCGACGGCCCGGTCGATCGCGTTGTCGAACCGCGACGGCACCGGTGGCACGATCGCCGACTGCGGCGTCTGCAGGGTGAGCTGGATCGTCGCGTAGCGCGCCTCGGCGTTCACCTGCGCGCGGGTGACCCGCACCTTGGCGAGCTCGCTGCGGGCCGCGTCGCGGCGCGCCTCGAGCGTGGCCCGCGTCTCGGCGTCGAGGTCGGTGGCGGCGAGCCGGGCCGAGAGGCGGGCGATCTGCTCGCGCAACACGGTCTCGCGCTTCGTGAGCTCGTCGACCTGTCCCTGCAGGTCGTCGATCTGCACCTGCTGCGACTCGATCTTGCCGAGCCCGGAGAGCCGCACGATCGCGTCCTGCACGTTCGCGGTCGGCACCTTGAGGGTCAGCGACGAGACGCCCGTGTCCGACGTCGCGTACGAGACGGTGACGAGGTAGCCGCCGAGGTCGCGCGTGATCCGAAGCGCCTGCTGGGTCGCGTCGGAGAGCGCGTCGACGTCCTTGACCGACAGCGTCAGCTGGGCCGAGAAGCGCTGCGCCCGGCCCGTCGTCGGCGACGGGGTGGCGGCATCGGAGGCAGTGGCACCGGCCTTGAGCTGCGGCGCGGCCGACCCCTGGGCGGTGCTCGGCGAGGTCACGGTGCCACCGGCGCTCTCGCGCGCGGCGATCACGGTCTGCTGGGGCGAGCCGGAGTCGAGCAGGCCCGCCACTCCTGCCACGCCGAGCAGCACGACGGCCGTCGCGGGGACGGCGACGAGCGCGAAGCGCCTCGACGAGAAGCGCGCCAGCGGAGCGAAGGGAGACGGCCGTCGCGTCGGTTCGGCGACGACGATCGCGCGGATCCGGTCGCGCAGCGCGCCGTCCGCGGCGGGCCGGACGGCCTGCAGCTCGGTGATCAGCTCAGCGGAGGTCATCGTTCCTCACCTTCTCTTCGAGTTTGTTGAGCGCCCGGCTGAGCCGGCTCGACACGGCCGTCGGGCTGATGCCGAGCACGCGGGCGGTCTGGTCGCCGTCGAGCTCGATCACGATCCGGAGGGCGAGCACCTCGCGCTCACCGGCGCTGAGGGTCGCAAGGGCGGACTGGAGCTCGGGGGATAGGCCTTCCACGAACTCGGCGTCCTGTGCCTCGGGCTGCGCGGCCGCCTGCTCGCGCCGGTGGCGGCGCGACTCGGCGCGGAACCAGTCGAGCGCGGTCGAGCGGGCGAGCGCGAGCAGCCAGGTGCGGGCGCTGCCGCGGCGGGGGTCGAAGCGCGACCACTTGCGCAGCGCCTTCTCGAACGTCTCGCTGGCGAGGTCCTCGGCCACGGTGCGATCGCGGGTCAGGTAGAGCAGGTAGCCGAAGACGTCGTCCAGGTGCTGCTCGGCGGCGTCGGCGAACGTGAGGGGGGTCGCGGTCTGCATCAAGGGCCGGGTCAGTGTCAGGGTGTGCACACCCGTTCTACGCCGCCGGGTGGCTGTCGCGTCACATCGGGCCGTATCGATCCGTGGCACCTCAGGCTAGTCTTCGGCCGTGGTTCGGCTTGCCGCTCCCGCTGCTCTCGCTGTCGTCGTTGCGATCGTCGCCGTCGCTGCGCCCTCTGCGGCGGCTTCGCCTCCGTCCCTGATTCGGCTCGTCTCGGTCACGACATCCGAGTCGAACGTCGACGTACCACCGCGGAAGGACAGCACCGGCGATCGTCAGGTGTTCGCGAGCCGGCTGTTCAACGCGCGACGGCAGCTCGGGAAGCCGAAAGGCGCGGTCGTCGGCTCCGACCGCGGCACCCTGACGCTGACCAGCGCGACCAGCGCGAATCTGAAGACGGTCGCGAAGCTCCCGGGCGGCACGATCACGGCCGGCGGGCCGCTGCGGGACGCCGGTAACGGGGCCGTCTCGGTCGCCGTGGTGAGTGGGACGGGCATCTTCGCCGGCGCCCACGGCACGCTGACGATCCTCGCGCCCACCGACCCGAAGACCGCGGTCAACGTCTACAGGCTCTCCTACCGGCCGATCGCCTGAGCGGCCGCACGTCGAGCGCCGGATCGACGAGCGGCGTCACGCTCGGGCGCGCGCAGGGAGCGCGGTGCGCAGCGCCGGGAACACGAGCGCGGCCGTGAGCGCCACCGCCACGAGGGCGAGCCACGGAGCCAGGCTTCGCTGCGACTCGACGAGCCCGCTCGCACCGACCGGGCCTCGGCCGAGGTACGCCCGGATCTCCGTGACGAGCCGCGCGCTCTCGTCCTCCTCGAATGCATGCCAGCGCGCCCGGCGGAGAGCGTCGGTCGTCACGGTGCTCTCGGAGACGTACGCGTTCGGACGGCCGGCGGCGTCGAAGATCCGCTCGCCGGGAGCCGCGACACGGACGAGGAACGGCTCGATCCGTTGCTGTCGCAGCAGCCGCAGCGTCCCCTCGAGGCTGAAGAAGTCGCTGTCGAGATCGCTGAAGACGACCAGGGCGCGTTTCCGCGCGCTCGGGTTGTAGTAGCTGCGGTCTGCCGCCAGGGTGAGAGCTGCCAGTGAGCTCGCACGGGCTGCGGTGAGCGCTGCCGGTTGGGGCTGCATGAGCCGCAGCGAGTGGTCGATCACGGCGGTCACACCCCGTTCGTCGCCGGTCGGAAAGAGGAGCGGCATCATCCGGTTGGTGAGCGTCGCGACTCCCGTCGGAACGTCGGGCAGAGCCAGGTGAACCTGCCGGCCGAGCGCTCGCGCCCGCTCCAGGCGCACGACGTCGCCCGGTGCGCGCGAGGCCTGCATCGAGCGGCTGACGTCGAAGGTGAGGAACAGCTCGGCATCGGAGCGGACCGGTGTGGAGTCGGTGGCACGGACGGCCGGCTGGGCGGCGGTCGCGGCCACGAGCGCGGCCAGGACGATCAACCCGACGGGGCGCACGAGCACGTGGACGAGGCCGGGGCAGTTGCAGACCGAGGGTCACGCGGACCCGCGCGTACGCCCGCTCGCGGATAGCGAGCGTCACCAGAGGTGCGATGAATGCGAGGCCGACGAGCGCGGCCCGTGGCGTCAGGAAGACGAGATCTGCGAGTGGCAGCATCGGCTCAGAACCCCGTTCCTTCCGCGCGAGCCGGCGCTGCTGGGTTGCGTGGATTCTCGTTGCTCCGACGCTTCCGGTTGGGCGAGCCCGTGGGGCGGGGCCGGCTCGTCGTCCGGGGTGCCGCCGCCTGGAGGAGCACCTCGAGATCGAGCTTCGCCGTTGCGTTGGCGGGGTCCTCGCGGACCGCGCGCACGAACGCGTCGACGGCACTCTTCTGCAGCTCGCTTCCGTTGCGGCCCGGCACTGCGACGCGGCGTCGGTCAGGATGGCCCCGAGCACGACGTCTGCGGCCGCGCGGTCTCTATTGCTCCGGAGCGACGGCCGGAGCCGTTCGAGCGTCTTGATCGCCTCGAATCGGGCCTGGGTCTGCGGGTATGCCGTGCCCTCGATCACGTTGGCCAGGCCGGCGCGGTAGCTCTGATAGCTCCGCAGCACCGCACTGCTCGTACCGATCCCGAGTATTGCCTCCCCCGCGCGCCGCGCCGGCCCCGGCGAGGCGGCCGTTGCGGGCTGGAGCCCGCGCTGCCATTCCGCCTGCTGCTCCCGGAACGCCTGTGCCGCGTCGGCGGTGCCGCGGGCGAGGAGCACGGATCCGGCCGAGCACAGAAGCAGCAACATCCCGAGCGCAACCTGGAAAGAGCGCTGACGCTTCATCCGGCTACCCCGCTGCGACCGCGCCAGCGCAGGGGCAGGAGCGGCTCGGCGACTGCGAGCAGCAGCGCAAGCACGATGCCGAGGAGAACGAGCGGGAGCGCAGACGGGTGCGTCTCTAACGTCCGCGCTCGCTCCGGTGCGTAGACGGACTCGGCCGCGTCCATGATGAACGCCGAGCCGCCGAGATCCGAGAACTCCTTGGGGTTGCGCGTGCTGCTTCCAACCGTGACGACGCGGAGCTCGATCCCGAGCTCGCGCATCCGGGTGAGGAGCAGGCCGACGCGGGGGAGGTCCTCCGGGGCGTCGCGGAGGTCGCTGACGAGGACGATCTGCCCGCCGCGGGTGCCCGCCTCGCGCAACGCCTGGATTGCCCGCGCCAGCCCGGTCGACAGCCGGGTGCCGCCCGTGAACACCCCGACCCACGGGTAGTCGCCGGGGGCCGGATTCGGCAGCGGTGTCCGGTCGAGCTTGGCCCTGACCGCGAGCTTGTGGTTCTGCACGTTGATGTAGTCGATCATTCGCTGCCACCCGCGCAAAGCCGAGCCGGGCGTCTCCGGGGGCAGGGCCACGTACGCGCTCTGGGAGGCGAGGACGAGCCCGGCGCGCTGGGACGGATCGTCGGCGAGCGCGAGCAACGACTTCGCGATCATGTTCGAGAACCCGAGCGTGCTCGACGAGACGTCGATCACGACCATCAGCCCGTCGCCACCGCGGAGCGCCGCGGGAGCGCCGGAGGGCCGGCTCGCCGCCGGGACGAGCGCGATCGCGGTCGCGAGCGCGCTGAGTGCGAGCACGGTCAGCGCGACACGGGTTCGGCGGGCGGCCGGCGCGAACGCGTTCGCGTCGACGCTCGGTATGGCCAGCCGCGCGGAGCGTCGAGAGCGACCGTTGCGCATGCGGCCGAGCTCGACCATCAGGCTCGCGTCCCTCCGTTCAGTGTCGCTCGGACCTGCTCCGTCAGGCGCCCGAGTGCCTCTGGATCGGGCGGGCTCTGCCCCCAGGCGAGCGCCCGCGTCCGCACCTCGAGTGACGGCGAAGGGATTTCGCCAAGGTGCGTCGCGAGGTCGTCGAGCGTGCGCCGCCGCGCGGCCTCGTCGTCGCCCGCTGCGGCCGCCTCGACCTGCTGCAGCGAGCGCTCCAGCGGCGACAGGCGCCGCCGGCGGTGCTGCGCCAGGTACGAGGGCGGCCAGAGCGCCGTGACGACGAGCGCCGCCCCTGCCAGACCGAGGAGTGCGGCCATGAGCAGGAACAGCAGCCGTACGGTATCCGGCGACCGCTCGAACCGCGACTCGAGCGGCGGCGGGCTGTCGACGATCCCCACCCGCCCATCCGTCTCTGCCGGGAGGCGCGAGGAGACCTGCAAGGTCTCCCAGGGCACGAGAACTCGCTCCTCCTTCCCTGCGCTCGTGTACGTGACCGCGAGCGGGGGGAACCGGAGCACGCGCGTCTTGCCCCGGGGCGGGAGGCAGGCCTGCGTCAGGCACTCGAGGGAGATCCGGGTGCGCAGCAGCGTGACGTCACCCTGGTGCCTGCGGTCGACCCTGGTCGCGGTGACCCGATACGGCGCGAAGCTCGTCGAGACCCGAACGGAACGCGCTGCGATCCTGGCGTCGTCCGAGTAGACGTCGACCTCGGCCTCGACGGGATCGCCGAACAGCGTGGCGGACGTGGAGAGCGACCGTTTGACGGTGATCGGGTCGTCGAGTGGTCGGGCGGTCGAGCCCGGGCGGTCGACGAGGAAGACGAGGAGCACCACTGCGGCCATGGCGACCAGGATCAGCCCGATTGCGAGCAGTCGGGCAGCCGGCGCGTCGGCGAGTGCGGCGGCCCGCTGCCGGATTCCGGGCCTGCTCATCGATATCCTCGCGGTCGACTCTGCCGCCCTTCGGCCCAGGCCAGGAACGCGTCGTGCACGGCGCCCCGGTCGCTGCGCGTGATCGTGACCGGGTCGAGCTCGAGGTCGCGGAGCGCGACGTCCAGGTGGGCGGCGCGCTGCTCGTTGAGCTCGCGTCGAGCATGCGTCTCCTTGCGGCTGAGCCGGACGAGCGAGAGCGTGCCGCTGTCGGGGTCCGCGAGTGGCAGCGTCACACCCGACACGTCCGGGAACGAGCGCTCCCAGACGGGATCCTGGACGATCACCGGGACGACGTCCCAGCCGGCCGCGAGCGCGTCGGTCAGCCGCTCCCGGCTCGGCGGCGGAAGGAAGTCGGAGAGGAGGAAGACGAACGTCCCGGCGGGGACGCTGCGCGCAGTCCGGGAGAGCAGCTCGAGTGCCTGGTCGAGGCTGTCCGGTGGGCCGTCCGCAGTGCCGCCACCCGAGAGGCGGTCTTCGATTGCCCGCCAATGCGCCCGATCGCGCCGCATGGGCACGATCGGCGGAGCGGGCCCTCCGACCGCCGCGGCGCCGATCAGGGCGTTTGCCGCCGAGCCGCTCGCGATGATCATGCGCAGCGCCTCGTGCACGGCGGCCGGCTTGTCGAGCCACGGAAGCCAGTGCGGGAACAGCGCCATGGAAGGGCTCCGGTCGGCGACCACGACGACCCTGACGGCGTCCTCCGCGAAGTGGTCGCGGACGACGAACTCGTCGGTGCCGCGTGCCGTGGACAACCGCGCGGATGCGGCCCAGTCGACGAGCCGGATCGCGTCACCGCGGCGATACGGGCGTGAGCTAGCGATCTCGTTGCCGGAGCCCCGCCGCCGGCTCGGGCTCCCGGCGACATCGAGCGTGCGGCCTCGGCGCGACCAGATCAACGGGAAGACGAGGTCGGCGCCCGGGGTCATGGCCCTCAGGTCGGCTCGGCGACAGCGACGGCGACAGCGGCACGCGGGCGTGGCGCGTGCTCGAGGCACCGGTCGAGCAGGCCGACCGGCTCGTCTGGAGCCTCGCGGCCGAGCGCGTACGCATGCGAGAGCAGCAGGCGGTGCGAGAGCACGGGCTCGACGAGCTGCTCGATGTCGCCCGGCTCGACGTGCTCTCGGCCGCGGAGCAGTGCCATCGCCCGGGCTCCTCGCTCGAGCGCCAGCGAGCCGCGCACCGAGGAGCCGGTGCGAACGCCGGGCAGCTCGCGCGTGGCACGGACGAGATCGATCACCCAGCGTTGCAGCAACGGGTCGATGTAGACGTCCTCGACTGCGCGCTGCAGCGCCCGCAGGTCGTCGATCGCGATCACGGGCTGGAGTCGGTCGAGTGGATGGCCGTGGCGCTGGGCCTGGACGATCAGGAGCTCCTCGTCGGGCCGCGGGTAGCCGAGCGCCGCCTGGAGGAAGAAACGGTCGAGCTGTGCCTCGGGGAGTGGGAACACGCCTTCGTGGTCGAGCGGGTTCTCCGTCGCGAGGATCAGAAACGGGCTCGGCAGGGCGCGCGACTCACCGTCGACCGTGATCTGTCGCTCGGCCATCGCCTCGAGCAGCGCACTCTGGGTTCGCGGCATCGCACGGTTGATCTCGTCGACGAGCAGGATGTTCGTGAAGGCCGGGCCGGGCTGGAACTCGAAGATGCGCTCTCGCTGGTCGTACACCGACAGCCCGGTCACGTCGGTCGGCTGCAGGTCGGGGGTGCACTGGATCCGAGCGGTCGTGGCGCCGTCGATCGAGCGGGCAATCGCCCGCGCGAGCACCGTCTTGGCGGTGCCGGGCACGTCGTCGAGGAGGACGTGCCCCTCGCAGAGCAGTGCGCACAGGACGAGCTCGACCTGATCCCGCTTGCCGATCACGACGTGCTCGATGTTGTCGAGGAGCGCCGTCGTGAGGTCGCCCCAGCGCGCGTTCTCGTTCAGCGAGGGAACGTTACTAGCCACCGCGCTCGCCTCCCCTTCCCGTCGACAGGCATAGGGACAATCTACGTTGGTCGTCGTGCGTCTGCCAGGACGCCCGAGCTCACGCGTGCGATGTGATCGCGATACCAGTAGAAACTCGACTTCGGGACTCTCTCGAGCGTCGGGTAGTCCACGTAGACCAGGCCGAAGCGTCTCGCATAGCCGTGCGCCCACTCGAAGTTGTCGAGCAGCGACCAGGCGAAATAGCCCACGACGGGGACGCCGTCGGTGATCGCACGGCCGAGCGCATCGACGTGGGCCGCGATGTAGTCCCGCCGCTCGGGGTCGCGGACGCTACCGTCGTGCCCTTGCGCGTCGGCGAAGGCGGCACCGTTCTCGGTCACGACGATAGCGGGCGGTGCGTACTCGTCCCGGAGACGCCGCATCAGGTCGAAGAGACCGTTCGGCGACACCTCCCAGCCCATGTCCGTGTAGACCGAGTCGTCCGGGTGCTCGAAGCGCCAGCCGCCGCCGGCTCCCCGGCCGACGACCCTCCGCTGGTAGTAGTTGACGCCCAGGAAATCGATCGGAGCCGTGATCGCCTTCATGTCGCCGTCCCCGATCGGTGGTGGGTTCGGCGCGAGCTGCTCCAGGACGTCGACGGGGTAGGCGCCGCGGAGGAGCGGGTCGAGGAACCAGCGGTTGCGCTGACCGTCGTACTCCCGGCAGGCCGCCACGTCCTCGGGATCGTGGCTCGCCGGGTACGCCGTCTCGAGGTCGAGCGTCACGCCTACGCGCGAGCCCGGTGACTCGCGGCGGAGGATGTCGGTTGCCAGTCCGTGCGAGAGCAGGACGTGATGCGCCGCGGCGATCGCGTCGGTGGCCGATGTCCGTCCGGGTGCGTGCACGCCGTAGCCGTAGCCGAGCCAGGAGACCACCCAGGGCTCGTTCTGGGTCAGCCAGAGCCCCACCCGATCCCCGAGTCGGCGCCCCACGACCTCCGCGTACTCGCAGAATGCGTCGACGGTGCTCCGCTCGGGCCACCCGCCCGCGTCCTCGAGAGCAACCGGGAGATCCCAGTGGTAGAGCGTCACGAGCGGTTGGATGTCGTTCGCGAGTAGCTCGTCGATCAGGCGGTCGTAGAAGTCGAGACCCGCCTGGTTCACCCGTCCCCGGCCCTCCGGGAGGACACGCGGCCACGCGACGGAGAGACGGAATGCCGTCGTTCCGAGCTCGCGCATCAGGGCGATGTCCTCGCGGTAGCGGTGATAGAAGTCGCACGCGACCGCACCGTTCTCGCCGTTCCTGACCTTGCCGGGCGTGGCGCAGAAGCGATCCCAGATGCTCTCGCCGCGCCCGTCGAGATCCCGGGCGCCTTCGATCTGGTAGGCCGCGGTTCCCGTTCCCCAGAGGAATCCCGGAGGGAAGGTGCTGTGGGGGATGAGAGGTTCGCGGGACATCTCTTAACCGAATAAGTAAACCATACTCCGATCGCGGCAGACATGCGAGGAACATCCAGGGAAAGTGGTATCGTGGAAGAACCGGTTCAGTGGATGCTTCGTGGAGCTTCCGGGCTCAACGAGACTCGCCCACAGGGAGATCGCATGCGCACAGACGAAGGCCACGGGCGAAGGGCGACGATCAAGGACATTGCCGAACGAGCCGGCGTGTCGAAGGGGGCGGCTTCGTACGCGCTCAACGGCAGGCCGGGCGTCTCCGACGAGACGCGGGCACGGGTCCTGGCGATAGCGGACGAGCTCGGCTGGTACCCGAACCGAGCGGCGCGTGCCCTCTCGGGATCGCGAGCGGACGCCTGCGGGCTCGTCCTCGCCCGACCGGCGTCGACGATTGCGCTCGAGCCGTTCTTCATGCAGTTCATCGCCGGGGTCGAGTCGCTGCTCTCACCACGCTCGATCGGGCTGACGCTCCAGCTCGTCAACTCCGTCGAGGAGGAGATCGCGGTCTATCGGCGCTGGTTCGGCGAGCACCGCGTCGACGGTGTGCTCATCGTCGACCCTCAGCACGACGATCCCCGAATCGACGCGCTCCGGGAGCTGGGGCTTCCTGCGGTCGTCATCGGCGGCCCACTTCCAGGCATCGTGCTTCCGTCCGTCTGGCACGACGAGGCCTCGGCCATGGTCGAGGCCGTTCGCTACCTCGCCGCGCTCGGCCACCGCAGGATCGCGAGGGTCTCGGGCGCCGCGGAGTTCACTCACACGTTGCAGCGCACGAGGGCTTTCGTCGACACGATGCGCGATCTCGACCTCCACGCCGAGGTGGTGGCCACCGACTACACACCCGAGAGCGGTGGCCGCGCAACCCGTCGGCTGCTCTCGTCGCCGGAGCCGCCGACGGCGATCGTCTTCGACAGCGATCTCCTCGCCGTCACCGGGCTCGGCGTCGCACAGCAGATGGGATTCGTCGTCCCCGACGACCTCTCGCTGATCGGGTGGGACGACTCGCTGATCAGTCGCGTCGTCCACCCGCCGCTGACGGCGATCACCCGTGACATTGCGGCGTACGGCGCCACGGCCGTGGCGCATCTCCTCGCCGTGATCGAGGGTGCCGCGCTGGAGGACGTCGAGGTCGCGCGTGGCGAGCTGACCCCGCGTGGCAGCACCGCTCCACCGCGCAACGCCGCGCCGGCGCACGCCCGTGCGACCTCGCGCTCCGACGAGCCGGCGCGACAGGCTGTTCGCGCGTTGCGGGAAATCCAACCCACAGATGTGTGAAAACCGAGTTGACACTGAACCGGATAAGTGATCAACTACGGCTGACGCCCTTCCGGGGCGGAGGCAAGGATCCGTCAGGGCAGGGTCGATCGGGTTTCGGTGGAGAGCGGAGGGTGTGAACGGAACCTCTCTCCAGTAGCCAGAGCGAGTACTGCACCAGAGAGAGGAGTTGGGAATCATGCTAAGCCGCAAGAGATGGGCTCTCGGCTTCGGCATCATCGCCGTGGCCATCGTGTTTGTTTCTCTGACGACGGCGGGAGCGGGTGCGCAGCAGCAGTCTGCATTCGCTCTTCCACGCAACGCGACGCTCTACACGTCGGGCACCGCGTGGGGTCCGTTCGCTCAGTTCAACCCGCTGCGGAGCAGCGGTAACGCAACCGGCACGACCGGTCTCCTGTACGAGACGCTGTTCCGGTACGACCCGCTCAAGGACAAGTACATCCCCTGGCTCGCGACGAGCGGCAAGTGGGTCGGCAGGACATACGTCGTGACGCTCCGGCAGGGCGTGAAGTGGAGCGACGGCAAGCCGTTCACCGGCGCCGACGTGAAGTTCACGTTCGAGACCGGCAAGCTCGCGGGCTCGGAGCTCTCGACGATGTGGAAGACAGGGCTCTCGAACGTCATCGTCAAGGGAAACACGGTCAGCTTCGTCTTCGCCGGAAAGCCGAACTACCTCGACTGGAACACCAACATCTACTCGTGGGGAATCGTTCCCCAGCATCTCTGGAAGAACTACAGCGCGACCGACATCACGACCGGTAACACCGACAAGTACATGGTCGGCACCGGCCCGTTCGCGTACGGCGCCGGCAAGGGAACCTCAGGCACGTTGCAGTGGAACCGGCGCAGCAACTGGTGGGCGACCAAGGCTCTCGGGATGAAGATGCCGATGCAGTACCTCGTCGACATCCACAACTCGCAGAACACCGCGTCCCTCCAGAACTTCCTCAAGAACGACATCGACCTGAGCAACAACTTCTTCCCCGGGATCGACAAGGTGATCGGCGGGAAGGTGCAGACGTACTACCCGAAGGCGCCGTACATGCTTTCGGCCAACACCGCCTGGCTGGTGCCGAACACCACGCACGCGCCGCTGAACGACAAGACGTTCCGTAAGGCCCTCGCGATGTCGATCAACATCGACCAGATCGTGACGGCCGACTACGGCAACATCGTCAAGAAGGCCAACCCGACCGGCCTACTGCCGACCTGGGACAAGTGGATCGACAAGGCTCAGGCGGACAAGCTGGGCTTCAAGTACAACGTTGCCGCCGCGAAGTCACTCCTTGCCGCCAACGGCTACAAGGACACGAACGGTGACGGGTACGTCGAGGACAAGTCCGGGAAGGGCGTCAACCTGAGGCTGATCGTCCCGAACGGCTGGTCGGACTGGATGACCGCGATTCAGATCATCGCAGCCAGCGCGAAGCAGGCGGGCATCCATATCACGCCCGCGTACCCCGACTACAACGGGCTCGTCGACGAGCGGAACTCCGGCAAGTTCGACCTCGTGATCAACAACGACAAGCAGCTCGGCCCGACGCCGTACACCTACTACGACTACCTCTTCCACCTGCCGGTCGCCGATTCCCAGACCTTCGCGAACTACTCGCGGTTCACGTCTGCGGGACCGAAGCCGTGGGCGCTGACGCTTGCGCTCAACAAGGTCAGCCCGTCGAACGAAGCGGCGGCAAAGGCGATTCACTCGAAGATCCAGAAGTTCATCCTCGAGGATCTGCCCGCAATCCCGCTCTGGTACAACGGGGCGTGGGCGCAGTACAACACGACCTACTGGACGAACTTCCCGAAGTCCACGGGCTCCGGCCTGCAGAACATGCCGGTCACGTGGAACGGGTACCTCAACATGACGGGCATCGACGCGCTCGCCAAGTTGAAGCCACAGAAGTAACGCACTCGTTGCTCGGTGCCAACGGATCCGGACGGTGCTCCCCGCAGGGGAGCACCGTCCGGTCCTGCGGCGGGCATGACATGATCCCCCGTCCGACGTCCTCGGAGATCGCGTGACTCGCTACCTCGCCCGCAAGAGCTTTCTCTACCTCTTGACCTTCTTCTTCGCCGTCACGATCGACTGGGCGATCCCGCGACTCATGCCGGGCAACCCGATCGACGGCCTGATCAGCAGGATCCAGGCCGACTCGACAGCGTCGCAGGAGCTCCACGGCTACTTCACGGAGTCGTTCGGGCTCGACCAGCCGCTCTGGAAGCAGTACCTCAACTTCTGGCGCGGTCTCCTGCACGGCGACCTCGGCCCGAGCATCGCGTATGTCGGCTCGTCGGTCAGCGAGCTGATCTGGGCCGCAGTCCCCTACACCCTCGCGCTACTCGTCCCGGCGATCGTGCTCAGCTACATCGCCGGGAACCGTGTGGGGGCGATGGCCGCGCGCCGGAAGATCCTCGACAACACCGCCCTCCCCGTCGCATACGTGCTCACGGCAACCCCCTACATGTGGCTCGCCCTCGTCCTCGTCTACTTCCTCGCGTTCAAGTGGGGATTCTTCCCCGTCTCCGGCGCGTACGCCTTCTCGCTGCAGCCGGGATGGACCTGGGAGTTTGCCGGGAGCTTCCTCAGCCACTGGTTCCTCCCCTTCCTGACCCTGTTCCTGGTCGCCTTCGGAGGCTGGGCGATCGGGATGCGCAACCTGATCATCTACGAGCTCGAGTCCGAGTACGCCAACTACCTCCAGGCCCTCGGCGCTCCGAACAAGCTCGTCCGCAAGTACGCGTACGGCAATGCCGTCCTGCCGCAGATGTCGGGTCTCGCACTCGCCCTCGGTGCCGTCGTCGGCGGCGCGCTCGTGACCGAGATCGTCTTCGGCTACCCGGGCATCGGCACCCTGATCATCACAGCCCTGCAGAACCGCGACTACTTCCTGATGCAGGGGCTGTTTCTCCTGATCATCGTGGGCGTGTTGATCGCCAACTTCATCGTCGACATCGCCTACGTGATCGTCGACCCACGCACCCGGGCCGGGATCCAGGGGTCGTAGATGAGCACCCTCGAGCCTCACGCGGATCTCGCCGCCACCCCGGAGCTCGCTCTCACCGGCGACGGCGCCGGCGAGAGCGAGCTCGGCCCTCGCGGAAAGCGGTTCGAGACGCTGTACTTCGCGTTCCACAACACGAAGCTCGTCGTCGGGCTCACCATCGTGTTGTCCTTCCTCCTGCTGGCGATCGTCGGCCCCTGGTTCACCGACGCCGACCCGTTCGAGTTCGGCTACCCGCTCGGCGAGGCGCCTTCGACCGAGTACTGGCTCGGCACCACGTCCTCGGGCCAGGACGTATACGCGCAGTTCGTCTACGGGCTCCGCTCGAGCTTCGTCGTCGGGGCGATCGCGGCACTCGTCGCCGGCACGCTCGGTATGGCGATCGGGTTCATCGGCGGTTACCTCGGCGGCGTGATCGACGACATCCTCAGCATGTTGACGAACATCGTCCTCGTGATCCCGACGCTCGCCGTCCTGATCATCGTCGCCGCCTATCTGGAGGTGGGGAGCCTGTGGTCGGAGGCGCTGCTGATCGGGCTCACGTCCTGGCCCTGGGCGGCACGTGCGATCCGCGCCCAGACCTTCTCGCTCGCGGCGCGTGACTTCGTCAACCTGGCGCGCCTGTCGGGCCGAGGCACGACCAGGGTGATCCTCAACGAGATCGCGCCCAACATGAGCTCGTATCTCTTCCTCACGTTCATCCTCCTCTTCGGCGGCTCGGTTCTCACCGCGGCGACGCTCGACTTCCTCGGACTAGGCCCGTCGCAGGTCATGTCGCTCGGGCTGATGATGAACACGGCCGTCTCGAACGCTGCCCTCCAGCTCGGCATGTGGTGGTGGTTCATCCCACCGGGGGTCGCGATCACTGCCATCGTCGGAGGGCTCTACGTGATGAACGTCGGGCTCGACGAGGTCTTCAACCCGAGACTGCGCCGCACATGAGCCTCGCGGTCGACAGCCTGCGCGTCTACTACCGCACCCTGAAAGGCGATGTCAAGGCGCTCGACGGCGTCACCTTCACCGTCGCCGACGGAGAGATCATGGGCCTCGCGGGCGAGTCGGGCTGCGGCAAGACGACGCTCGGCAAGAGCCTGATCAGGCTCGACGGGCGGATGCGCGTCGTGGAGGGGACGGTGACGCTCGACGGGGTCGAGTTGCCGATCGCCGACGACAGCGCCATGAACCCGTTCCGCTACCGCGAGGTGTCGATCGTCCCGCAGTACGCGATGAGCGCCATGAACCCGATCCGCAAGATCGGGCGCATGATCTCGGAGCTGCTCGACTCGCGCGGCGTCTCCTACGACGAGACGCTTCCCGAGCTGGTCAGGCGCCTCGAGCTGGTCGGCCTCGACGAGAGCGTCCTCCACCGCTACCCGCTCGAGCTCTCGGGCGGGATGAAGCAGCGCGTGGTGATGGTGCTCTCGACGCTGATGAATCCGTCGCTCCTGATCGCGGACGAGCTCACCTCTGCGCTCGACGTCTCGACGCAGAAGGCGGTCGCGGAGATGCTCGTCGAGTTCCGTGATCGGAAGTTCGTCAAGAGCACGATCGTGATCACCCACGACCTCTCGATCCTCTATCAGATCGCCGACACGATCCTCGTCATGTACGCGGGCAAGCTCGTCGAGAAGGCGTCGGCGGTCGCGATCACGGAGGACCCGCGACATCCGTACACGAAGCTCCTGCTCGGGTCGTTGCCCGAGGTCGGTGTGCGCTTCGCGGAGAAGCGCCTGACCGGGATCCCGGGCAGGCCGCCGTCTCTCCTCAACCCGCCGACCGGATGCCGCTTCCGGGCCCGTTGCCCCCTCGCGTTCGAGCAGTGCGCCGAGGAGCCGCCGTTCGTCGAGATCGAGCCGGGGCGCTTCTCGGCCTGCTGGAAGACGGGCGCCTGATGCTGCAACTCGACGGCGTCACGAAGGTCTTCAAGACGGGCATGTTCGGGAAGGCCGAGACCAAGGCGGTCTCCGAGGTCGGCTTCACCGTCCAACCCGGTGAGGTCGTCTCCCTGATCGGCGAGAGCGGGAGCGGCAAGACGACCGTCGGCCGGATGATCCTGCGACTGACGGAGCCGACGACCGGCGCGATCACGTTCGACGGCCTCGACCTCTCGACCCTCGGTCGTCGCGGGCTCCGGGACTACTACGCACACGTGCAGGGCGTCTTCCAGGATCCGTTCAGCTCGTACAACCCCGTCTACAAGGTCGATCGCGTGCTCGGCATGATCCGGTCGAGCTACCTTCCCGGGCTGAGTGCGGCCGACTGGAAGACCAAGCTGCGGAAGTCGCTCGAGGCGGTCTCGCTCGAGCCCGCGGACGTGCTCGGCAAGTACCCGTACCAGCTCAGCGGTGGACAGCTGCAGCGCCTGATGATCGCCCGGGCGCTGCTGCTCGACCTCCGGTTTCTCGTGGCCGACGAGATCATCAGCATGCTCGACGCGTCGACGCGGATCGACGTCCTCAACCTGCTCGGAGACCTGAAGGAGCAAGGCGTCGGGATCCTCTTCATCACGCACGACCTCTCCCTCGGCAACTACATCTCCGACACGACCCTGATCATGCGCCGCGGTTGCATCGTCGAGATGGGCGCCACCGCGAAGGTCTTCGGGAAGCCGGCCCACCCGTATACACAGATGCTGCTGGCGTCGGTCCCCCATCTGACGGAGCGATGGGAGCCGAGCGCACACACGCCGGCGACGGAAGAGGATTCCTTCGAAGGCCCGCTCATCCAGCTGGAGAGCGACCATTTCGCAGCGATCGGAGGAGGCGCATGAGCGACGACGCGAAGACCGATCTGCCGCCGCTGACCCTCTCGTTCATGGGCGCGAACTTCGTCGGCAGGGTGCTCGGGTACGGCGTCGCCGACGAATGGGGGCCCTACGACGTGGCGACGAACGCCGCCTTCGAGCCGCTCGAGTCCTACGGAGCGCGCATCGACGAGGTTTTCGCAGCGATCGGCGCAGCCGGATTCGGCGCGCTCGATCTGTGGCTCGCTCATCTCAACTGGCGCTGGGCGACGCCCGAGCACGTGCGCATCGCGCGCGACTCCCTCGACCGCCACGGTCTCCGCGTCGTCAGCCTCGCCGGCAACCTCGGCGCTACGGCTGCGGAGCTCGCGTCGGCCTGCAGGCTTGCAGGCGCGCTCGACGTCGGCCTGCTCGGCGGCATGGGCGACGTGCTGCGGAACGACCCGGCGGGCACCGTGTCGGTGCTTCGCGATCACGGTGTGCGGTTCGGTTACGAGAACCACCCCGAGAAGAGCCCGCAGGAGGTCATCGAGCTCATCGGCGACGCCGACGACGTGCTCGGCGCGGCCGTCGACACCGGCTGGTGGGCGACGCAGGGGTACGATCCCGTCCAGGCGTTGCGCGATCTCAGCGGGAGGTTGTTCCACGTCCATCTGAAGGACGTCGAGGAACCGGGAACCCACATCTCGTGCATGCACGGAACGGGCTGCGCCCGGATCGACGCCTGCGTCGACGAGCTCGTCGCGTCCGGCTATCAGGGCGCGTTGACCGTCGAGCACGAGCCGTTCGACCGTGACCCGACCGAGGAGGTCATCCGGATGCGCGAGCTGATCGAGGCACGGCTGGCAGCCGCGCGAGAGGGAACGCATGCCTGACGACCCGCTTCGCTTCGCCGTCGTCGGCTGCGGCAACATCTCCGGGCCCTACGGCGAGACGGCGAAGGCGTACCCGAGCGTCGAGATCGCCGGCGCGACGGACGTCGATCCGGCGCTGAGCGCAGCGTTCGTCGAGCGCTTCGGCGGGATCGACTATCCGTCGCTCGAGGCGCTTCTCGCCGATCCCACGGTCGACGCCGTCGTCAACCTGACGTCGCACGGTGTCCACGCCCAGGTCACCGCTGCCGCGCTCGAGGCCGGCAAGCACGTTCACAGCGAGAAGCCGATGGCCGCGAGCTACGCGGAGGCTCGCAGCCTGGTCGTGCTCGCGGATGCGAAGGGCGTGCGCCTCTCGTGCTCGCCGATCACGTTCATGGGTGATGCCCAGGAGACCGCCTGGGGCCTCGTCGACTCCGGTGCGATCGGGACCGTCCGCGTCGTCTACGCGGAGGTCAACTGGGGCCGCATCGAGACATGGCATCCGCGCCCCGCTCCGTTCTACGGGATCGGGCCGATGGCCGACGTCGGCGTCTACCCGCTCACCTTCCTGACCGCCATCTTCGGGCCGGCCCGCCGGGTCACGGCGCACGGCACGATCGTGTTCCCCGACCGGGTCACGACCGCCGGCGAGCCCTTCACGGTCGGTGCGCCCGATTTCGGCGTCGCGTGGGTCGAGCTCGAGGGCGGGCCCGTCGTCCGGCTGACGACGAGCTTCTACGTCGGTCAGCACAGCAAGCAGCGGGGGATCGAGTTCCACGGCGACACCGGGTCGCTGTTCATCTCGAGCTGGCAGGACTTCGACGCGGCCGTGGAGCTGGCGCCGTTCGGCGGCGACTACGAGCCGGTGCCCGTGCCGGGGGCCTTCCACCGTGTCGACTGGGGCAAGGCGCTCGCAGAGCTCTGCCGACGCCATCTCCGAGCAGCGGCCGCACCGCGCGACCGGGGCGCATGCAGCCCACGTCGTCGAGATCCTCGACGCAGTGGAGACGTCGATCCGCGACGGCGCGGCTGTCGACGTCACGTCGACGTTCACGGCTCCGCCAGCTCCCACCAGGTCGGTCTCGAAGCCGGCCGGGGTTCGATGAGCGGCGAGGCGCACCCGATTCCGTGGGAGGAGCGCCCGCCCGGCAGCGCGGCCACGCTCTGGCGCTCGAGCCGCAATCCGATCATCGCCCGCGATCACCTACCGCGCTCCAACAGCATCTTCAACTCGGCCGTCGTCCCCTTCGAGGACGGCTTTGCGGGCGTCTTCCGCATCGACGACCGGACGCGCACGATGAACATCCACTCGGGCCGCAGCGCCGACGGCATCGACTGGGAGATCGACGAGCAGCCGATCGTCTTCGGCCGCGCGGATCCGAGGGTGACGGAGATCCAGGAGGTCTTCGAGCACGCCTACGACCCGCGCGTCGTGTGGCTCGAGGATCGCTACTACGTGACCTGGTGCAACGGGTACCACGGCCCGACGATCGGCCTGGCGTACACCCACGACTTCGAGACGTACCACCAGCTCGACAACGCCTATCTCCCCTTCAACCGCAACGGGGTGCTGTTCCCGCGCCGGATCGGCGACCGCTACGTGATGCTCAGCCGGCCGAGCGACAACGGCCACACGCCGTTCGGCGACATCTTCTGCTCGGAGAGCCCCGACCTGATCCACTGGGGGCGACACCGGCACGTGATGGGCACGAGGGCGTGGACGTGGGAGTCGACGAAGATCGGTGCCGGCCCGATCCCGATCGAGACCGACGAGGGCTGGCTCCTGATCTACCACGGCGTCCTCAACTCCTGCAACGGCTTCGTGTACTCGATGGGTGCCGCTCTGCTCGACCTCGAGGAGCCGTGGCGCGTGATCGCCCGCCCCGGCGACTATCTCCTCTCACCTCAGGTGCCCTACGAGCAGGTCGGAGATGTGCCGAACGTGGTCTTCCCCTGTGCAGCGCTCGTCGATCGGCCGAACGATCGGCTCACCGTCTATTACGGCGGCGCGGACACGGTCGTCTGCATGGCACACGGCCATCTCTCCGAGCTCCTCCAGTTCGTGCGCTCCTGACCCGGCGCGGTCTCGTCTCACTACGCTCGACCTTGTGACACTTTGTCACAAGAGCGGGTGACGGCTCAGGCGGATCGAAACGACTGTGAGACTGCCGAGGAGCGTCTACGAAGCGAGTGAGGCGACCTCGGCCAGGATCTCGTACGACCGCAGGCGTGCCGTCGTGGTCGTAGATCGCCGAGACGACCATCACCTCGTCGACGCCGGTGAGCGCGACGAACCGTTCCAGGCCGGCACGTACGGTCGCCGGCGAGCCGACGACCGAGTGCGTCAGCATCGCCGATGCCTGCGCCTTCTCGGCAGGGCTCCAGTACGCCTCGATGTCGTCGATCGGCGGCGGATACGGGCCTGGCAGCCCGCGGAAGCGGTTCGCCCACGACTGCTGCGGCGTCGTGAAGAGCCGCCGTGCCTCCTCGTCGGTGTCGGCCGCGAAGACGTTGAGGCCGGCCATCGCGTATGGCTCCGCGAGCTGTCGAGAGGGGCGGAACTCGCCGCGGTAGAGCGCGAGCGCCTCCAGCAGGTCGGTGGGTGCGAAGTGCGAGGCGAAGGCGTAGGGCAGTCCGAGCGCGGCCGCGAGCCGGGCGCCGAACGTGCTCGAGCCGAGGATCCAGAGCGGGACCTCGAGCCCTGCGCCGGGGACGGCGCGGATCGCCTGCCCGGGCTGCACCGGCCCGAAGAGAAACTGCAGGTCCTGCACGTCCTGCGGGAACTCGTTCGCGCTCAGCGGGTCGCGTCGCAGGGCGCGCGCGGTGAGCTGGTCGGTGCCGGGCGCCCGTCCGAGCCCGAGGTCGATGCGGCCGGGGTAGAGCGACTCGAGCGTGCCGAACTGCTCCGCGATCACGAGCGGCGAGTGGTTCGGCAGCATGATCCCGCCCGCGCCGACCCGGATCGTCGAGGTGCCTGCCGCCAGATGGCCGACGACGACGGCCGTCGCGGCGCTCGCGATGCCCGGCATGTTGTGGTGCTCGGCGACCCAGTGGCGCGTGTAGCCGAGCCTCTCGGCGTGCTGGGCGAGGTCGAGGCTGTTGCGCAGCGCGTCTCCCGCGGTCGAGCCGGCTGGGATCGGGGCGAGGTCGAGGACGGAGAGGGGAATCGGTGGCGGCACTGTCGGCTGACGTTACTCGTACTGCGTTGGTGGTACGAGAAGTGTCTGCGCTGGGACGACGACAGACATGCCGTCGCGTGTGACCCCGCCACCGCCGCAACCTGCAACGGGGATGAGCGTCTCAGACCCGATCGTGAGCGGGCTCAACACGTCCGGCCGGGCAGTGCTCTCCGCCGGCATCACCGTCTGCATCGCGATCCTCGGCGTTGGAACCAGAGGACGCATGAGCCGTTCCCGCGCCGCTCGCGCCAAGCGAGCAGTCTGGACTGTGGTGCCTTCCTTCCAACGGCCAGGCGTCTATGAGCGCGTCTGTCGGGGCGCCACCCGCGGGCTGTCCGCGGCTGCCGGGTTGCAGTCGCGGGTCAGCCGGAGCGCAACCGCGATCGCCTGGGCCTCGCTGAGGCCCTGTTCCCGGGTGAGCGTGCGCCAGGTGTCGAAGCTGAGGGCAAGCGCGATCGCGGCGTGGAGCATCGTTCGACGGCTGCCACGCAGGTGCCAGGGGGCGCTGAGGATGTCCGCGGCGTGCTGCCAGTGTGCGTGGTAGGGGGCCATCACCGGGTGGTCGCGGGCGTCGGCGAGAGCGTGGCTGATCATCGCCTCGGTCGCGGCGTGGTAGGCGTACGTCTCACGGAGCCCGGTCTGGAGCCGCTCCGTCGGGTCGGCGATCTTCTGCCAGTGGTCGGGATCAGGGAAGGGGTGGCGTTCGAAGTACTGGCCGCTGCAGGCGCGGGAGAGTGTTGCCTCGTCGGGGAAGTGGCGATAGACGGTGACCCTGCCGACCCGGGCGCGCTCGGCGATCTCGCTGATCGTCGTCCGGGCGGGGCCGATCGTCTGGTGCAGCCCGATCGTGGCCTCGATTATCCGTTGCCGCGTCTCATCCTGGCGCTCGGCGCGACGCTTCAGCTGATACGAGCGAGCCATCGCTAATGATGGTACATGGCGTCTCTCGAACTTGACAGAGGGTGAGTGCAGGAGTACCGTCTGCCTCCTAAATAGAGAAACACAGTGTTTCTCGATACTCCCGAGAGTAGAGGTGTGTCATGAGCTCCAGCTTGATCTCGTCCGTCGCGCCGATCGCGCTCCAGCCTGGCGAGGGCGACGCACGCTGGTTCCTCGGCTTCCTGGTCACGATCAAGTCCACCGCCGAGGCAACCAGCGGCCGCGTTGCAGTGGTCGAGCATCTCGGGACAAAGGGCCTGGGCTCGCCGCTGCACGTCCACCGCAACGAGGACGAGTGGTTCTACGTCACCGAAGGCGAGCTCACCTTCTGGGTCGGCGGGGAAACGATCAACGCGCCCGCCGGCTCGTTCGTCTACGGACCCCGCGACGTGCCCCACACCTTCACCGTCACCTCAGACGAGGCCCGCTTCCTCCTGGTCACCGAACCCGCCGGCTTCGAAGGGTTCATGCGCACGCTCTCCGAGCCCGCAGCGACCCTCACCCTTCCGCCTCCGTCCCTGCAGCCACCCGCTCCCGAACTGATGATGTCCACCGCAGCCAAGTACGGAATCGAGATCCTCGGCCCCCCCGGCATCCCCTCCTGAACCGCAGCCGGCACACGCGCGGATCACTTCGGTCTCGTCTCCCCGAGCGAGCGGAAAGCAGAGCGGCGAAGCCGCCGAGCGGGCGACGGGGGGAGGGATGGAGCTACGCGGACTCGAACAGCGCCTCCCAGCGGGCGAGCAGCTCCTGCAGCTCGTCGCGGGAGGTGCGGTACTCGGTCAGCGTGTCCATGTTCGTCCAGTCCTCCGCGAGCTTCGCCTCGAGCTGGGCGACGTGCTGCTCGAGCGTCGTGATCCGGCGCTCGACCTGCTCGAGCTCGGTCGGGCCCTTCTTCTTCGGCGTCGCGCGGGGGGCCTTTGGCTCCTTCGGCGCGGCCGCGACGACCACGGGCGGCGCGCTCCTCTCCTCGCGCGCCTGGACGAGGTCGGCCCAGCCGCCGTCGTAGGAGTGGAGCGCGTGCTCCTCGACGGCAACGGTGCGCTCGGCGACCGCGTCGAGCAGCGCGCGGTCGTGGGAGACGAGCAGGATCGAGCCCGGGAACGCCTCCAGCGCCGCCTCGAGCGCCTCACGGCTCTCGAGGTCGAGGTGGTTGGTCGGCTCGTCGAGCACGAGGAAGTTCGCGCCCGAGGCGACGATCGCCGCCAGGGCGAGCCGGCGCCGCTCGCCACCGGAGAGCACCGAGACCTGCTTCTCCTGCTCGGTGTAGCCCGAGAAGAGGAACTTCCCGAGCAGGTTCTGCGCCTGGGGCCGGGAAAGCCCGGTCATCGCGACCGCGCAGTCGAGCACCGTCCCGCGCTCGTCGAGCTCCACCTCGTGCTGGGAGAAGTAGGCAGGCTCGACGCCGTGGCCGAAGCGGATCACGCCCGCGTCGGGCGCGCGGTGATCCATCAGCGTCTCGAGCAGCGTCGTCTTGCCGGAGCCGTTCGGCCCGACGAGGGCGATGTGCTCTCCGCGCTCGATCACGAGCGAGGCCTTCTCCAGCAGCTGCTTCCCGCCGGCGGACAGCCTCAGCCCTTCGACCTCGACGACGGTGCGGCCGGTGCGGGCGGGCTTGAGGAACTCGAACCCGATCGTGCGGCGGCGGTGCGTGAGGTTCTCGAGCTCCCCGGCCGCCTTCTTCCGCTCCTGCTCGAGCCGCCCGATCTGCGTCAGTTTCGCCTGTGCCTGCTTCGCCTTCGACTTCTTGTAGCGGAACCGCTCCACGAAGCGGTTGAGGCGCTCGATGTCGGCGCCTACCCGCTGCACCGACTTCGCCGCCGCCTGTGCCCGGGCCGCCCGCTCGAGCCGCCACTGGTGCCACGGCCCCGCGAAATAGAGGCCGCGGCCGCCCTCGAGCTCGAGCACCGCCGTCGTCACCGACTCGAGGAACCAGCGGTCGTGCGCGACGAGGATGACCGCGGCATCGATCGTCGTCAACTCGCGCTCGAGCCACTCGAGGCTCTCGACGTCGAGGTGGTTGGTGGGCTCGTCGAGGAGCAGCAGGTCGGGGTCGCCGGCGAGCGCCCGGCCGAGCGAGGCGCGTGTCAGCTCGCCGCCGGAGAACGTCTCGAGCTGCCGGTCGAGGTCGTGATCGTGGAAGCCGAGCCCGCGCAGGACGGACGAGGCGCGGTCGCGCCAGTTCCAGCCGCCGGCATGCTCGAGTCGCGCTTGCGCCTCGCTGTAGCGGCGCATCGTCGCGTCGTCGTGCACCCCCCGTGCCATCGCCTGCTCGAGCTCGCGAAGCTCGTGCTCGATCCGGACGAGATCGGCGGCGCCCGAGAGGGCGTACTCGCGTAGCGTCAGGCCCCGGTCGCGGGGAGGGCGCTGGTCGTGGAGCGCGATCCGGGCGCCCTTCTGCAGCGCGAGCTCGCCGCCCTGGATCGTCGTCTCGCCGATGATCGCGCGGAGCAGCGTCGTCTTGCCGGAGCCGTTCTGGCCCGCGAGCGCGAGGCGCTGGCCGCGGTCGACCGAGAACGAGATCCCGTCGAAGAGTGGATCCCCGGAGAACTCCTTGCGGAGATTGGAAGCGATCAGGACGGACACGGCACTAGGGTAGACGCGGGCGGAAGCCTTTCCGGTCGATATGCTCGATCCCGGTGGCCCCGGACCCCCGCACCCAGACGGTCGACACGATTCGCGCGCTCGCGATGGACGCCGTGCAGCAGGCGAACGCCGGCCACCCCGGCACCGCGATGGCTCTCGCGCCGGTCGCCTACCTCCTCTACCGCGACGTCATGCGTCACAACCCGGCCGACCCGCACTGGCCCGGCCGCGACCGCTTCGTCCTCTCCGCGGGACACGCCTGCATGCTCCAGTACGCGGCGCTCCACCTGGCCGGCTACGACCTCTCGCTCGACGACCTGAAGCAGTTCCGGCAGTGGGGCTCCCGCACGCCCGGCCATCCGGAATGGGGCCACACGCCGGGGATCGAGACCACCACCGGCCCGCTCGGCCAGGGGTTTGCGAACGGCGTCGGGATGGCGATCGCGCAGCGCTTCCTCGCCGATCGCTACAACCGGCCGCATCACGAGATCGTCGACTCGTGGGTCTACGCGATCTGCTCCGACGGCGACATGATGGAGGGCGTCACCCAGGAGGCAGCCTCGATCGCGGGTCACCTCGGGCTCGGCCGGCTCGTCTACGTCTACGACGACAATCACATCACGATCGACGGCACCACGTCGCTCACGTTCACGACCGAGGACAAGGGCAAGCGGTTCGAGGCGTACGGCTGGCACGTCCAGCACGTCGACGACTCCGAGGATCTCGACGCGTTGCTCGGTGCCCTCGCGGCAGCGAAGGCCGAGGAGGACCGTCCCTCGCTGATCGTGCTGCGCACGCACATCGCGTATCCCGCTCCGAACGCGATCGACACCTCGAAGTCGCACGGGTCGCCGCTCGGCGAGGCCGAGATCCGGGCCACGAAGGAGGCGATGGGCTTCGACCCCGACGCGACGTTCGCCGTCTCCGAGGCGGTGCGCGAGCACATGGCCGTCGTCGTGGAACGCGGCCCCGGGCTCCAGCGCGACTGGGACGGAAGGCTCGCCGCCTGGGCGGAGGCCTTCCCCGGTCTCGCGCGCGAGCGCGAGCTCGACCTGCGTGGCGAGCCGCGCGAGGGCTGGCGCGAGGCGCTGCCCGTGTTCCCGGCGGGCGAGGAGGTCGCGACGCGAGATGCCGGGAAGGCGGTGATGCAGGCGTTGAAGCCGTTCACCCCGACGATGGTGGGCGGGTCGGCCGACCTCGTCGAGTCGAACAAGACCGAGTTCGCAGGCGCCGGCATCTTCTCCGCCACCCACGTGGGCCGCAACATCGCCTTCGGTATTCGCGAGCACGCGATGGGCTCGATCGTGAACGGGATCGCGCTCGACCCGGCGATGCTCCGCCCGTACGGCTCGACGTTCCTGATCTTCTCCGACTACATGCGCCCCGCCGTGCGCCTCTCGGCGCTGATGGGCCTGCGCACAGCCTGGGTGTGGACGCACGACTCGATCGCCGTCGGCGAGGACGGCCCCACCCATCAGCCGGTCGAGCACCACATGGCATTGCGGGCGATTCCCAACCTCTGGTACGTCAGACCGGCCGACGCGAACGAGACGTCGATGGCGTGGCGGATCGCGCTCGAGCGGCCCGACGGGCCCGTCGCGCTGGCGCTCACCCGGCAGAAGCTGCCGACGTTCGACCGGACCGAGGTGGCACCGGCCGAGGGCGCGCTGCGCGGTGCCTACACGCTGTGGCAGCGCGGCGACGGCGAGCCCGAGGCGATCGTGATCGCGACCGGGAGCGAGGTCCACCTCGCGCTCGAGGCGGCGCAGTCGCTCGAGGCCAACGTTCGCGTCGTCTCGATGCCCTGCTGGGAGCTCTTCGAGGAGCAGGACGAGGACTACCAGGAGTCGGTCCTGCCGACCGACGGTCGAGATCAGGCTCGCCGTCGAGGCGGGAGTCACGCTCGGCTGGGAGCGACCTACGCGAGCGCCATTATCGGTATAGACCATTTTGGTGCCTCGGCACCCTACCAGCGGATCTTCGACGAGTTCGGGATCACGCGCCGAGGCGATCGCGCGCCGGCCCTCGAGGTCGAGCTCGGGTGAAGGTCGGGGCGGCCTTCGACCACCGCGGCGTCAAGCTCCGCGACGCCGTGCTCGAGGCGATCACCGCCGCGGGTGGGGAGGCCGTCGACCTCGGCGTCGACACCGACGCCGTGCGCGTCGACTACCCCGACAAGGCGCTCGAGCTCGGCCTGGCGATCCGCAGCGGGGAGGTCGACCGTGGCGTGCTCGTCTGCGGCTCCGGCGTCGGCGCCTCGATCGCCGCCTCGAAGATCCCCGGGATCCGCGCCGCGATCTGCCACGACACGTACTCGGCCCACCAGGGCGTCGAGCACGACGACATGAACGTTCTCTGTCTCGGCTCCGAGATCGTCGGCGGCGAGCTCGTCAGGGAGCTCGTCCGCGCGTTTCTCACGGCCGGCTTCGCCGGTGAGGGCCGCTACGCCGACCGCCTCGCAAAGGTGGCCGAGCTCGAAAGGATGACCGATGGCTGACTCGCCTCTGCAGGAGCTGAACGGCGCAGGCGTCAGCGCCTGGATCGATTCCCTCTCGCGCGAGATGCTGCACTCCGGTTCGCTCGCCGCTCTGATGGCCGACGACGCGATCGTCGGCGTCACCTCGAACCCGACGATCTTCCAGAAGGCGCTCGCCGAAGGCGAGCTCTACGACGCCCAGCTGCGCGAGCTGGCAGCGACGACGGACGACGCGGTCGAGATCTTCTTCGCACTCGCGATGGACGACATCCGGGAGGCATGCGACCTGATGCACCCGGTCTGGGAGCGCACGGCGGGCGTCGACGGCTGGGTCTCGCTCGAGGTCGACCCGACGCTCGCCTACGAGCGCGAGCGCACCTTCGAGCAGGCGGTCCGCTTCAGCAAGGAGGTCGGCCGGCCGAACCTCTACGTCAAGATTCCGGCCACGGAGCCGGGACTCGGTGCGATCGAGGACTGCATCGCGAAGGGCGTCTCGATCAACGTGACGCTGATCTTCTCGCTCGAGCGCTACGCGGCGGTGGCCGAGGCCTACGTCCGCGGCCTCGAGCGCCTCGTCGCCGCCGGCGGCGATCCCGGCAAGGTGCTGTCGGTCGCGAGCTTCTTCGTCTCCCGCGTCGACACCGAGGCAGACAGGCGCCTCGAGGCCGTCGGTCGCGCCGATCTGCAGGGTCAGCTCGCGGTCGCGAACGCGAAGCTCGCCTACCAGCACTACCTCGACGTCGTCGGCGACGATCGCTGGGCCTACCTCGCGGGCAAGGGCGCGCGGCCGCAGCGCTGCCTCTGGGCCTCGACCTCGTCCAAGAACCCGGCCTACCGCGACGTGATCTACGTCGAGGAGCTGATCGGGCCGGACACGGTGAACACGATGCCGCTCGAGACGGTGAGGGCGTTCCAGGAGCACGGTGAGGTGAAGGTGGGCAGCGTGACCGAGGGGATCGACGGGGCCAACCGCCTCCTCGCCGACCTCGCCGCCGCGGGGATCGACTACGACGACGTCGTCGCGACGCTCGAGGCGGAGGGCGTGCAGAAGTTCTCGGACTCGTTCGCGGAACTGCTCGACGGCATCCGCGCCAAGGTAGGCGCGCTGGCGTCCGCGTGACGGCATGACCGGCGAGGCGAACCCCTTGCTCGAGGGCCTGCAGCTGCGGCGGCGGCCCGAGTCGTGCGCGGTCGTCATCTTCGGCGCCTCGGGCGACCTGACGAAGCGCAAGCTGATCCCGGCGCTCTACGCGCTCGCGTACCGCAAGCTCCTGCCGGAACAGTTCGCGATCGTCGGCGTCGCGCGCACGCAGCGCAGCTCGACCCAGTTCGCCGCTGCGATGAAGAGGGCGGTGAAGCAGTACGCGCGCGACCCGTTCCGCCAGGACGTGTGGGACACGCTCGCGGCGGGGATGCGCTACGTCGGCACCGAGTTCGACGACGAAGAGGGCGAGGATCGGGTGGGGCGCGTGCTCGAGGAGGTCGACGCCGAGCGCGGCACCGGCGGCAACCGCCTCTACTACCTCGCCGTGCCACCGCAGGCCTTCTCCTCCGCGGTGACCGAGATCGGGGAGCGCCGCGACAAGGAGGGCTGGGTACGGCTGATCGTCGAGAAGCCGTTCGGCCACGACCTCAGGTCCGCTCTGGAGCTGAACGAGCTCCTGCACCGCTGGTTCCGCGAGGACGAGATCTTCCGCATCGACCACTACCTCGGCAAGGAGACGGTGCAGAACATGCTGGCGCTGCGGTTCGCGAACGGCATCTTCGAGCCGATCTGGAATCGCCAGTTCATCGACCACGTCCAGATCACCGTGTCCGAGTCGATGGGGATCGAGGGGCGGGCGGGCTTCTACGAGTCGGCGGGCGCGATCCGCGACATCTTCCAGAACCACCTCCTGCAGCTCGTCGCGCTGACCGCGATGGAGCCGCCGATCGACTTCACGGCCGACTCCGTGCGCAACGAGAAGGTCAAGGTGCTGAAGTCGATGCACACGCCGGGCCCGAAGTCGGTCGTGCGGGGACAGTACGGCGCCGGGTTCGTCGAGGGCCTCGAGGTGCCTGCCTACCGCGAGGAGGACGGCGTCGACCCGGGCTCGCTGACGGAGACCTACGTCGCCGCCAAGCTCTACGTCGACAACTGGCGCTGGGCCGACACGCCGTTCTACGTGCGCGCCGGCAAGCGGCTGGCGCGGCGCGAGACCACGATCGCGATCCAGTTCCAGCGCGCCCCGCACCCGCCGTTCGAGGCGATCGCCGGCGACGGCCTGCGCCCCAACGTGCTCCTGATCCATGTGCAGCCCGACGAGGGCGTCTCGCTCGCGATCGGCGCCAAGGTGCCGGGAGCCGGGATGACGATCAGGACGGTGCACATGGACTTCCTCTACGGCGGCGCCTTCCGCACCGGCCTGCCGGAGGCGTACGAGCGGCTGATCCTCGATGCGATGCTCGGCGACGCGACGCTGTTCACGCGCGAGGACGAGGTCGAGGAGCAGTGGAAGCTCGTCGACGCGATCCTCGGCGGCTGGCAGCGTGACCGGCCGAGCTTCCCGAACTACGAGAGCGGGACCTGGGGACCGCGGGCCGCAGACGACCTGATCCATCGCGACAACCGCTCCTGGCGCCGCCACTAGTGAGTGTCGTCGCCGACATCGAGCGCCAGCTGGGGCGGCTGCGTGCGCGCGAGGCCGCCGACGGGATGCCCGAGCTCCGCACGAGCACGATGACGCACATCGTCTGGTGTCCGCCGGCATGGCGCTCGCAGGCACGGGCGACGCTCGCGGGGCTGCTCGAGCGCCATCCGGCGCGCACGATCTTCCTGATCCCGGAGCCGGGCGGCGAGACCGCGATCGACGCCCGGGTGGAGCTGAAGGACTTCCAGCTGCAGGGGATGTCGCGCGAGGTGCTCTCCGAGGTGATCGAGCTCCGGCTGCGCGGCTCCGCGTGGCGGCACCCGAGCTCGGTCGTGCTGCCGCTCCTCGTCTCCGACCTGCCCGTGTTCTGCCGCTGGCGTGGCGAGCCGGCGTGGGAGAGCGGCGAGCTTGCCGAGGTCGTCGCGGTCACGGATCGGCTCGTCGTCGACTCGTCGGAGTGGCGCGGGATCCCGGGCGCGTATGCGCGGCTGACGGACCTCTTCGGCAGCGTCGCCGTCTCGGACATCGCGTTCTCGCGCACGCTGCCCTGGCGGCGGCGGCTCGCGGAGCTCTGGCCGGCGATCGGCACGATCGAGAGGCTGCGCGTGGAAGGCCCGCGAGCGGACGCCGAGCTCGTCGCCGGCTGGCTCCGCTCCCGGCTGAAGCGTGAGATCTCGTTGACACGTCGCGAGGCGGCGACCGTGACCGCCGTGTGGGTCGACGGCGAGCCGGTCGGCTCGCCGGGCGAGCCGCTGAGCCCGAGCGAGCTCCTCTCCGCCGAGCTCGACCAGTTCGGCCGCGACCGGGTGTACGAGGCCGCGGTGCGGGCCGTCGAGTAGCGCTGCCGGCAGCCAGTTGGTAGGGTCGCGACCCGATCGAAAGGAGCACGGATGCTCTTCCACGTCACCTGGCAGTTCACCGACACGTCCGAGGAGGGCGAGCGGCGCTCCCTGACGGTGTTCTCGCAGTGGCAGCCGCCCGCGGGAGCGGACTTCCAGGGGTTCTACGGCTTCGCCGACGGCACGGGGGGCGTCGCGATCATCGAGGTCGACAGCGTCGCGACGCTCGCCCGGGTGACCGCCCCGTGGACGCCATGGCTGCACTTCACGGCGACGCCGATCCTCCCGATCGAGGAGTCAGCGGCAATCGGTGGCGAAGGCGTCGCCTTCCGCGACTCGATCAGCTGACGCCGGCGGCGAACGGGGTGAGGTCCGTCCTCACCCCGTCGACCGCGCCGCCCGAAGCAGCTCCTCGTGCAGATGCCCGTTCGAGGAGATCGCGGTGCCTGCGTCCACACGGGTGTCGCCGGCAGCGTCCGTGAACCGGCCGCCGGCCTCCTCGACGATCGGCTGGATCGCGGCGAGATCCCAGACCTTGACTCCGACCGCGTCGACGGCGCCGTCGACTGCGCCCTCTGCGACCAGCATGTGGGCCCAGAAGTCGCCGTAGCCGCGCGCGTGCCACGCGTAGCCGGCGAGCGACGGGATCGGCTGCTCGAGCGCGAACGAGAGCACCGCGTCCTCGATCTCGCCGAACTGCCGAGACGCGGATCGCGGTCGTCGTTGACCCACGCGCCGCCGCCGCGCTCGGCGTGCCAGCGGCGGTGCAGGGCAGGCGCCGAGACGACGCCGAGCAGGATCTCCCCGTCCTCCTCGAGCGCGATCAGCGTCGCCCAGACCGGGATCCCCCGCGAGTAGTTGCGCGTGCCGTCGATCGGGTCGACGATCCAGCGTCGGCTGCCGCCTGTCGTGGCGCCGAACTCCTCCCCGAGCAACCCGTCGTCGGGACGCTCGCTTCGCGAGCCGCTCTCGGATCGCCGTCTCGACGGCCCGGTCGGCCTCGGTCACGGGCGTCAGGTCGGGCTTCGTCTCGACGTGCAGATCTCGGGCGCGGAAGCGCCCGAGAGAGATCGTGTCGGCCTGGTCGGCCAGGGAGAGGGCCAATGAGAGGTCGGGGCTCATCGAGCCCCGACCTTACTCATTCGACGGCCTACCCTGAGGAGGAGACGAGCCGGAACTTCGGTTTCGCCACCGTGAGCTGGAGCGGCTGCGACCACGTCATGAACTGGTGGCCCTGCGGCAGCGCACCGTTGATGCCCCGGATCCGGTACCACCAGCGGCCCGGCTTGAGCGGCAACGAGGTCGCGGTTCCGCCGTCGATCGCGAGGCGCTTGACCGCCCGCCACGGATAGCGTGAGGGCGACCACTCGACCTCGTACGTGTCCGCGCCGGGCACGGGCAGCCACGCCACGAGCGGACGGCCGTAGAAGGGCTTGGCGCCGGCCGAGGCAGTCAGTCGCCCCTTGGGCGAGAGACCGGACGCATACGCGGTGCCCTGGCCTGCGACGACGGGAGACGACGCCTTGCCGAAGGCGAGAACGCGGCCGGCGGCGCAGGTGTCCTGCGGCAGCTCGGCGTCGACGTACGTGTACGAGGCGATCTTGCCGTCGTCTGCGAGCTTCGGCACGAGCTTCACCGGGACGACCGTCCAGTAGAACCGTCCGTTCGGCCAGCCGCTCTCGAGGAGCTCGATCTGCGGCCACGTGCTGTTCGAGGCCTGCTCCGCCGGGGTGCCGGACGCGTCGCTGCCGGACGTGGGCGTGCTCCGGCGCGGGCGTGCCGGTGGTCGCGGCGGCGGTGACGACACCCGCCTCGCTCGCAGGCTTGGAGAGAAGCCCCTCTGCCGTGTAGGTGGAACCCTCGTCACCGAGCTCGAGGATCGTGCCTGCGGCGGCGTCGACCGCCTTCTCATCGGTCGGCAGCTTGATCGTGCCCTTGTTCCGCGCAGCGTAGGCAGGGCCGCCGACGATGGCGCCGCGGAACACCGGGTTGACGCACTGCTTGATCGCTGAAGACGTACACCCGATAGAAGCTGTGACTGTTGCCGGACGCGTCACGCGTGCCGGAGAACACGAATGCCGGCGTCATCTCGTGCGCCTTCGGGCTGGAGGGCGTGCTGGTGGCGAGCGCCGTCACTGCCGCGACGGGGCGGACGACGCCGTCACCCATCGCCGGGTTCTTCGACGTGAACGTCTTGCTCCACGGGCCGTAGTTGACGGGAGTGATGAATCCCTGGAGCTTGGCGACCCGGCGGACGGCGCGGACGCGCCAGTTGATCGCGCCCGTGAAGCTCGCGCCCTGATGGAATGCGTAGAACTCGCGCTGGTCGACCGCGTTGACGCGGGTCTCGACGACACGGTTGATGCCGGTGAACCAGACCTGGTAGCTCGTTGCGCCCTCGACCGGCGTCCAGCGGGCGAGGCCCGGGTAGGACGTCGTCTGCTCCGGCACGTCCTGCCAGCGGATGTTGAATCCGTAGCCGGCGCTCCAGGCGGAGGTGCCCTTCTGCGTTACGGCCCGCACCCGTGCGTACGCGGCATACGGTGCACCGGTCATCCAGGGGAGTGTCAACGGGATTGCGACGGCGGGGCTCTTGAGAGAAGAACTGGCCCAGAAGATCGTGCCGTCCTGGAAGTTCGACGTCTTCGCGAGCTGGAACTCGTAGCGGGTAGCGCCCCTCGTGGGGGCCCATGAGAACGACGGTGTGCGCGGGAAGTCCCGTGCAGCGGGCTCACTTGCGCGGAGCAGGAACGGCTTCAGCGAGCTCGGCGAATTGACCCCTGCAGAACGCTGGGCAATGGCGGAGCCGGAGACGAGCGTGGCCGCGACGAAGGCGGCGAGAACGACGGAGGAGAGGCGGACGGTACGCATAGCCCATTTGTCGGCACGAGCGCCGTCCCCGCTCTCCCCCGACCGGGGGATGCTGCCCCCTCGACCGGGTGACGATGTGTCTCGTCATGAGACGCCACCCCTTCACACGCGGTTCCGGCCTCCTCGCGGCCGCGCTCACCACCACATTCCTCGCCCTCGCACCGATGACGTCCCTCCCCGGCGGCGGCGCCGACAGTCGGCTCGCCGCGATGCCGATCACGGATGATCAAGCGGCGCTCGCAGCAACGACGGGGCAGGTTGCGCCATCGGCGGCATGGGGGCGGGCAGCAGCCGAGCTGCCGGGCGGGCTCGTCGCCGTGATCGACACGGGTGTCTCGCCGACATCGAGCCTCGCCGGGCTCGTCGAGCTGGGACAGAGCTTCGTCGGCGGCGACGCGACCGCCGACGAGAACGGGCACGGCACCGCCGTCGCCGGGATCATTGCCGGCCCCATGGGCGTCTGCCAGAAGTGCCGCATCCTGCCGCTCCGCGTCTCGGCAGGGGCGAGTGGGGTTGCGTCGTCCGACAACATTGCAGCTGCTGTGGACGCCGCCGTCGGACTTGGCGCCACGGTCGTCAACCTCAGCATGATCGCGTCGAATCCGACCGAGGTCGAGCGGGCAGCCTTCGCCCGCGCCACGGACGCCGGCGTCGTCGTCGTCGCCGCCGCCGGAAACGGGGCCTCGTCGATTCCCTCGTACCCTGGCTCGTATCCCGGCGTGCTCTCCGTCGGCGCTGCCGGAGACGACGGGGCGATCGCCGAGTTCTCGAACCGCGGTTCGTGGGTGAGCGTGCTCGCCCCCGCCTGCGGTCGGTCGAACACCCCGGACGGCGCGCAGGTTCACTTCTGCGGGACATCGGCTTCTGCCCCCTACGTCGCCGCCGTCGCCGCGGTGCTCCGTGCCGCCGTCCCCACTGCGACCGCGTCCGACGTCATCCAGGCGATCCGCCGCTCGTCACGTCCCGTCGAGGGCGTGGCGGACGGCTTGATCGATCCGGCGGCAGCCCTGCTTGCGATCGGCGGCGCTCCACCCGTCGTCGCGACGACGAGCGTGACGGCGCCACCCGCGAAGGCGGCCGTTCAGAAGCGCAAGCGCACGAACCGCGCGGCTCCGACCAAAGCGAGCCGCTCTCTCGCCAAGTCCGTCCGCCGCGCGAGCTGATCGCCCCTCTCGAGGAGCCGAGTCGGCGGGGACGAGCTCAGACGAGGAGTGGATCGACCGCCGCGGCCACGAAGAGCAGCGCCAGGTAGCCGAGCGAGTAGTGGAACAGCACGAACGCGCGGCGGCGTGACGTGTCGAGCCGGAGCTTCCAGGCGAGCAGGAGGAAGTAGGCCCCGAGGAGGACGGCTGCTGCGGTGTAGACCGGGCCGAGCCACCAGCCGACGGCGACCGTGAACGCCACCATCACGATCGAATACAGCAGGATCTGGCGTGTCGTCTCGCGCTCGCCCTTCGTGCCCGGCAGCATCGGCACGTTCGCCGCCGCGTAGTGCTCCTTGATCATCAGCGCGAGCGCCCAGAAGTGTGGCGGCGTCCAGAGGAAGACGATCAGGAACAGCCACAGTGCCGGCAGCGTCAGGCTGCCGGTCGCCGCTGCGAAGCCCACGACCGGTGGCATCGCACCCGCGGCGCCGCCGATGACGATGTTCTGGTCGGTCGACCGCTTCAGGTAGCCCGTGTAGACGACGACGTAGAAGAGCCCGCCGACGAGCGCCAGCGCAGCCGTCAGCACGTTCACGGTGGTGGCGAGCAACGCGAACGAGAGGGCCATGAGGACGACGCCGAACTCGAGTGCGCGCGGCGCGGCAACACGGCCCGACGCGACCGGGCGGGCTGCGGTGCGCTCGCCCATCAGCTTGTCGATATCGGCGTCCATCACGTGGTTGAGCGCGCTCGAGCCGCCGCAGGCAAGTGCGAGCCCGGCCATCATCGCGAGGAACTCCCAGCCGTCGGGCCACCCGCCCGCGCCGACGAACATCCCGGCAGCACCGGTCAGGAGCAGCAGCGACATGATCCGCGGCTTCGTCAGAGTGATGTAGTCCTGCCACGACCCGAACGGAACGGGATCTCCGCGGAAGGAGAGGACGAGGGCCAGAAGCGATGCGGCGAGCGAGCTGCCGGCGGCCGCCACGTGCACGGCAACGGCCCACTGCCCGTCGTCGGCGAGCGCCACCAGACCCCCGGTCGCGACTGCAACGAGCATGAGTCCGAGTGCCGTGGCGGTCGCGAGGAACAGTCGAGGGTAGGCGAACCATGCGATGACCGCAGCGGCCACGAGCAGCGGCAGCGCGACGAGCGCCGCGGCCCAGTGGCTGCGGCCCGAGTCGAGCGTCGCGCTGACCACGACGACCGCCGTGGCAATCGCGGCAGCAGCGATCGTCAGGCGCAGGAGTGGCCCGGGTGCGATCGAAGGCCCCCTTGCCTCAGAGCGCATTGAGCTCGTTCAGCCTCGTACGGAGGTCGTCGAGCGGCCGTGCGCTCGTGACCGGCGGCAGCGAGTCGAAGTTGTGCGGTGGCGGCGGCGACGTCGTGTACCACTCGAGCGTGTCGGCACGCCACGGGTCGTTGCCGACCCGGCGCCCGTTTCGACCACGGAGCTTCGCGAACCCGAAGAGGACGATGCCTCCGGCGATGCCGAAAACCCCGAGCGTTCCGAGCAGCGACCCCGTCCCTGCACCGTCGATCGTCACGCCCGCAAGGCGTCGGCTGGTCGTTCCAGCCCGCCATCGCCCGCCCGAGTGCGAGAAGCAGTGACGAGCCGGTGACCACGTACGCGGAGACGTTGGTGAGACGCCCGTCGAGCATCCTGCCGGTGAGCTTCGGCCACCAGTAGACGGCTCCGCCGAGGAGCGCGAGCAGGACGGCTGCCCAGATCAGGTCGAGCCGAGCGCTCTGGAACGTCGTCCCGCTCAGATCGTCGTGGCCAACGAGGAGTGCGAGGCTCGCAAACGCGGCAACGATCAGCAGGACGAGTGATCCCATTGCGAACGGCAGCGGGATGCCCGGGCCGCTCCTACGCCCCGCCCCGAAGCCGACGACGAGGAGCGTCCCGGCCGCGGCCGCGATCGGCAGCAAGGCGAGAAAGGCCAGAGCGGAGGCCACGCGGTTGCCTGCGACGGTGTCTGCGCTCGGTACGACTGCGATGAGGACGGCGGCCGCGACGAGCGCAAGCGTCACGAGACGACGCTGGGTGAGCAAGCCGCGGTGGAACGTCGCAACGATCTCGGCGGCGACCCCGAGCGCCGGCACGATGACGATCGCCAGGATGGCCTGGCTGAACACCCACTCGTACCCGTCGACCAGGTTGGCTCCTCCGTCGATGTACCAGTCGAACGTGCCAGGATTCTTCCGGTCGAGCAGAAGGAGGCCGTTCCCGAGAAGTGAGATCGACGCGAGCACGAGCAGAGCCGTTGCGAAGATTCCGGCGGACTGTGCAAAGAGCGGCAGCCGGTCGTTGCTCATCCCGGGTGCACGGTGCCCACGGAACGTCGCGACGAGCGCGATCGCCGTCAGGAGCGTCGCGAGCGCGATCAGGAACAGGCCCATCAGGCGCGCGGTCTCACCTGGGCGGGACGGATCGAGGGCGATACTCGGCGTGCTCGTCCAGTTCGAGCGTGGAGCGTCGCCCTTCGAGAAGGACGAGAGCACGACGGCTGCGATGCCGGCCAGGCCCAGCCAGAGCGCGAACGCCGAGAGGCCGGGCAGCGCCGGTGCACGCGCCCCGAGCTGGAGCGGGACGATGACCACCGCGAGACCGAGCGCGAGGGGAAGGATGCCGCCGTAGGTCAGGAGCGTGCCCTGCATCGTCACGACGCTGGCATACGTCCCCTGCCCGATCAGGTCCCCGTCGGGCCGCGCGGTCTGGAGCGCGCTGATGAGCGCGAGGATCCCGCCGAGGAAGATGCCGAGGCCGCCGATGGCGAGCCACAGCATCCCGATCCGCTTGTGATCCGTGGCGAAGATCCAGCTCGTGACCCTCCCCTCGCGCCAGTGGGGGCCGGTCTGTGCGGCGGATGTCTCGGCGTTCACGGCGGTGTGCTCCAGTCGCAGGCGGCGGCAGGCCGCGGTTCTCGAGGGTCGGAGGGCGGTTTCGCTGGCATTCTAGGGGCATGGCCGACGGAGAGCGAACCCAAACGGTCGTCCACCTCCCGGCCGACGTCGTGCGGCCGTTCGAGGTGTTCGTCAACGGCGTGCTCCAGCGTGAGGGGAAGGACTACGTCGTGCGCGACGGCGACCTCCTCTTCGAGCAGCCGATGAAGGAGGAGGGAAAGCTCGGATTCCTCCGCTGGGCGTCGATCACGCTCGGGATCGCGGGCTCGTACAGGCAGAACGACTCCGTCGACGTGGCCTACGAGCGCGACGGGCGCAAGGTCGTGGCGGCGAAGCTGCCCGTCGAGCCGCGTGCCTGAGCGAAACCCCGGCGCCCGGCCGAAGCCGGACGCCGTGCCGGCGACAGGCTTCAGCCTGTCGCCCGGGTTCCAGCCTCGACGGGCGCGAGCACGAGCCAGCTGAAGCCGATCGCGCCGCGGTAGCCGTCCTCGTACTCCCGGCGGCGCTGCGCGGCGAAAGCGACGGCTTCCGGGTCGTCCGAGCTCTCGAGCCCTGCGCGCCAACCCTCCTCGAACGCATCCCACTCGGCGAGGCCCGAGGTCTCGTCGACCTCGATCCGGAAGCCCGCCGCCTGCGCCGCGGTGCGAACGTCGTCGAGTCGGGGCAGCTCACCGATCGCCTCGAGCGCCGCAGGGGTGGGCTCCGCCGCCCAGAAGGCGTCGCCGTAGAGCACGCGGCCGCCGGGCGTGACGCTCTGCTGCAGCCGGTGGAGCGCGTCGGCAGGGCCACCGAAGGCGTGCGAGGCGCCCACGCAGACGACGATGTCGGCCACGTCGACGAACGTCTCGGCGGCCGCCTCGACGAAATCGACCCGCTCGTGCAACCCGCGGCGCGCCGCAGCAAGGACACCGCGGTCGAGGGCGTCCTTCGCGGTGTCGACGCCCGTGCCCGTGCTGGCCGGGTGAGCGGCGAGGATCCGGAGCAGGAGCTCCCCCCAGCCGCAGCCGAGGTCGAGCACGTGGTGGCCGGGCGAGATCGGGAGCGCCGCCACGAGCGCGCTCGCACGCTCCTCGGAGAGCGGGGCGTTGAACGTCAGGCCGGCGTGCGCGAGGCGCCGGAAGTCGTCACGCACGGTCTGACGCCTCGGCGGCGGCCCGCAGGCGCGCGGCCCGCTCCGGCTCGAGCAGGCCCGGCTCGAGCCGCCAGCACCAGTTTCCACCCAGGGTGCCAGGGCGGTTCATCCGGGCCTCGGG
Organism: uncultured Thermoleophilia bacterium; assembly: GCA_963792455.1. Taxonomy (GTDB): domain Bacteria; phylum Actinomycetota; class Thermoleophilia; order Gaiellales; family Gaiellaceae; genus Gaiella. Next base: position 54,094 of record CAWBWA010000008.1, on the reverse strand, counting down.
CCCGAGCTCGAGCACGTCCTGCACGGGAACCATCGCGAGCGCCGCCGGGGAGGAGAGCGCGAGCTCGAGGAGCGCCCACGCCGACTCGTGCGGGAAGGCGCCTGCGAGCGTCTCCGTGTCGTGGGTGGAGGTGTAGACGACCTGGTGCACGCGGTGGTTCTCGAGGCGGAACGGGTTGTCGGGCGGCCCTCCGAACGCCCAGATGATGACAACCATGCCCGGGAAGCCGAGCTCGTCGCGGAGCGCTTCGACATCCGGCGTGATCAACCCGAGATCCTCGACGATCACGGGCAGCTCCCCGAGCTCGCGCTCGGCTGCGCGGAAGACGGCCGCACCGGGACCGGGCTCCCAGTGCCCCTCGCGCGCGGTCTCGGCGGCTGCCGGCACGGCCCAGTAGCCGGCGAAGCCGCGGAAGTGGTCGATCCGGAAGACGTCGACCAGGGCGAGCGTCCGCCGCAGGCGCTCCGTCCACCAGCGGTAGCCCTCTCGTGCGAGGGCGTCCCAGTCGTAGAGCGGGTTGCCCCACTTCTGCCCGATGTCGTTGAGCGGATCCGGTGGGGCGCCGGCGACGAACGCCCCGGGGAGGAAGATCTCCGGATGGGCCTCGTGGTCGCAGCTGCCGGCGGCGACGTAGATGGGGACGTCCCCGACGAGCCGCACGTCGCGTTCTGCCGCATAGGCGCGCAACGCAGACCACTCGCGCTCGAACCGGACCTGGTCGGCCAGGGCTGCGCCGCCTGCGAAGGCGATCCAGTCGCCGATCCAGTACGCGTTCTCCCGCTCGAACCGGCGGAGCTCCGAAGGGGAGACCGATGCGCCGGGGTCGGCGAGGAGCCCCGGCCAGGTCGCGAAGGCCGATGCCGAGGCGTACGGCGAGCCGTATTCGTCAGGCGGATTGAGCGGCAGGATCTGCCAGAAGCGCGCTCCGGCGGCGGCCAGCCAGTCGACGAATGCGTACGCCTCCGGCCCGAGCCGGCCGCCCGGGAGGGAGGTCGGATGGAGGTTGACGCCGAGGGAACGCGTGAGCCACATCGCCAGACTGTTTACCTTGTCGGGGATGGCGCCGCCACGGATACAGATCCTGGACGTCCAACCGGAGGTCGACTGCGGCCGCTTCCCGGTGAAGGCGTGTCTCGGCGACGCGGTTCTCATCGGCGCCACGATCTTCCGTGACGGCTACGACACGATCTGCGGCGATCGTCCGGTTCCGGCCCGCGGGAACCCGCCGCTGGCGCGAGGCGACGCTCGAGGCGAAGGGCAACGATCGCTTCGAGACGACCGTCACACCCGACGCGCTCGGGCCGTGGGAGTTCCGGATCCAGGCCTGGGTCGACCCGTATGCGAGCTGGCTCGACGAGCACGATCGCAAGGTGGCGGCGGGCCAGGCCGATCTCGGCGGCGAGTTGTCCGAAGGGCGGGAGCTCTTCGGCGAGGGGACGGTCGAGGACTGGCGTGTGGCGGCGGCAGGCCTCTCCGACCGCGCGCGTCACGGCACTGCCAAGAGCTCGCTCTTCCGGCTCGACGTCGAGCGCGAGCTGGCCCGGTTCGGCGCCTGGTACGAGCTCTTTCCCCGCTCATGGGGTGGCTTCCGGGGTGTTGCGACCGTCCTACCGGACCTGGCGGCGCTCGGCTTCGACATCGTCTACCTGCCGCCCGTGCATCCGATCGGCGAGACCCACCGCAAGGGCCGCAACAACACCGAGCGCGCCCTCGAGGGCGACGTCGGCAGCCCGTGGGCGATCGGCGGGAAGGCGGGTGGACACGACGCGCTGCACCCCGATCTCGGCAGCGAGGCGGACTTCGACGCGATGGTGGCGGCGGCACGGGAGGCGGGGGTCGAGCTCGCGCTCGACTTCGCGATCCAGTGCTCGCCCGACCACCCGTGGCTCGCCGAGCATCCCGAGTGGTTCCACCGCCGCCCCGACGGCACGCTCAAGTACGCCGAGAACCCGCCCAAGCGCTACCAGGACATCCACAACGTCGACTGGGACACCAGCGAAAGGGAGGAGCTCTGGCACGCGCTCTGCGAGGTCGTGCTCGGCTGGTGCGCGCGCGGGATCCTCGTCTTCCGGGTCGACAATCCGCACACGAAGCCGGTGCCGTTCTGGGAGTGGCTGATCGCCGAGGTGCGCGCCGTGTACCCCGAGGCCGTCTTCCTCGCCGAGGCCTTCACCCGGCCCGCGCCGATGACGACGCTGGCGAAGATCGGCTTCGGCCAGTCCTACACGTACTTCACCTGGAAGAACACGAAGGCCGAGATCGTCGAGTTCGTCGAGCAGGTGCGTTCCTGGTCGGCGTTCTACCGGCCGAACATGTGGCCGAACACGCCCGACATCCTCCACGAGTACCTCCAGGAAGGGGGGCGCCCCGCCTTCGAGGTGCGGCTCGTGCTCGCCGCCACCCTGTCGCCGAGCTACGGGATCTACTCCGGGTACGAGGCCTGCGAGAACGTCCCGGTGCGCGTGGGCAGCGAGGAGTACCTCGACTCCGAGAAGTACGAGGTCAAGAAGCGCTCGTTACAGGGATCTCTGCTGCCGTTGATCCGGCGGCTGAACGAGATCCGGCGCGCCCATCCTGCCCTCCAGCGCTTCGAGAGCCTGACCTGGCTCGAGACGCACAGCGACGACCTCGTCGCCTACGCCAAGCGCGAGGGCGACGACGTCGTGATCACCGTCGTCAACCTCGATCCAGCCGCACCGCGGGAAGGGCTGTGCATCGTGCCGGAGTGGCTGGGGCTGCCCGACGCGTTCACCGCGGTCGACCTTCTTGCAGACAGCACGCACCGCTGGCGCACGGGGAGGAACTACGTCGGCCTCGAGCCGGGTGGTGCCCACGTGATCGTCGTCGTGGCGGAGAGCCCGGACGACCGGCTGAAGCCGGGCGCCGCGCCGGCGACAGGCTTCAGCCTGTCGTCCGGGCCGGAGCGGGTCGCATGAGCGGGCTCGGCGAGATCGACCTCTACCTGGCCGGCGAGGGCCGGCACGAGCGGCTCTACGAGCGGCTCGGCGCCCACTGCCTGGACGAGGGCGGGGTGCGGTTCGCCGTCTGGGCGCCGAACGCACGCGCCGTCTCGGTGATCGGCGACTGGAACTACTGGAGCGAGGGCGCCGACCCGTTGCGGCCGCTCGGGACGTCCGGGATCTGGGAGGGCGTCGCGGCGAACGCCTCGGAGGGGCAGCGGTACAAGCTCTCGGTCGCCGGGGCCGACGGGATCACCCGGCTCAAGGCCGACCCGTACGCCGCCTATGCGGAGGTCCCGCCGGAGAACGCGTCGATCGTCTACCGCAGCCGGTTCGCCTGGTCTGACGACGACTGGCTCGCGCGCCGTCGCGCCGCCGACCCGATCACCCAGCCCATCTCCGTCTACGAGGTTCACGCGGGCTCCTGGCGACAGGGGTTGTCGTGGCGCGACCTCGCCGACCAGCTCGTGCCGTACGTGGCCGACCTCGGGTTCACCCACGTCGAGCTGATGCCGGTGATGCAGCATCCCTATGCGCCCTCGTGGGGGTACCAGGTGAGCGGCTACTTCGCACCGCAGTCGACGTTCGGCGCACCGGACGACTTCCGCGCCCTCGTCGACGCGTTCCATGCCGCCGGCATCGGAGTGCTCCTCGACTGGGTGCCCGCGCACTTCCCCCGGGACGAGTGGGCGCTCGCCCGGTTCGACGGCACGGCACTCTACGAGCACGACGATCCGCGCCGCGGGGCGCACCCCGACTGGGGCACCCTGATCTTCAACCTGTCGCGGCACGAGGTGCGGAACTTCCTGCTCGCGAACGCCATGTACTGGGTGCGCGAGTTCCACGCCGACGGGCTCCGCGTCGACGCGGTCGCCTCGATGCTCTACCTCGACTACTCGCGTGAAGCCGGCGACTGGATGCCGAACGAGCAGGGGGGGCGCGAGAACCTCGAGGCGGTCGCGTTCCTCCGGGAGCTGAACGAGGTGCTGCACGCCCGCGAGCCCGGCGTCGCGGTGATCGCGGAGGAGTCGACTGCCTGGCCCGGGGTTTCCCGTCCGACGTCGATGGGCGGGCTCGGATTCACGTTCAAGTGGAACCTGGGCTGGATGAACGACACGCTGTCGTACGTCGAGCACGAGCCGGTGCACCGGCGGTTCCACCACGACGAGCTGACCTTCTCGCTCGTCTACGCCTGGGACGAGAACTTCGTCCTGCCGCTCTCCCACGACGAGGTCGTGCACGGCAAGCGGTCGCTGCTCTCGAAGCTGCCGGGCGACCGCTGGCAGCAGCTCGCGACGCTGCGGGCGCTCTACGGGCTGATGTGGGCCCACCCCGGCAAGCAGCTGCTCTTCATGGGCGGCGAGCTCGCCGAGTGGGGCGAGTGGTCGGAGGGTCGCTCGCTCGACTGGCCGCTGCTCGACGATCCCGACCACGCGGGCGTGCGGGCCGTCGTCCGGGACCTCAACGCGACCTACCGGGCCCGGCCGGCGCTCTGGGAGGTCGACTTCCGGCCGGAGGGGTTCACCTGGCTCGTGGGCGATGCGCGCGACGAGAACGTGATCGCCTTCGCGCGGTTCGCGGCGGACGGGGCCCCACTCGTCTGCGTCGTCAATTTCTCGCCCGTGGTGCGGGAGGACTGGCGCCTGCCGCTTCCCGCCGGGGGCAGCTGGTTCGAGGTGCTCAACACCGACTCGCGCTTCTATGCGGGCTCCGACGTCGGCAACGGGCTGGGCGTCACGGCCGAGGCCTCCCCCCTGCACGGTCAGCCGTTCTCGGGGCTCGTCACGCTGCCGCCGCTCGCGACCGTGTGGCTCGTGCCCGCGTAGGGTAAGGGCCTCCGCCCTCAGGCAGTGCGGCACCGCCGGCAATCCATTAGCCTTGCGTGCGTCGGTCAGCGCTCGGTGGACGAAGGAGGAAAAGGCATGTCGAGGATCGGGATCGTACGGGTCGTCGCGGCGGCCTTCGTGCTGACCGCGCTCGCGGCCGGGTGTGGCGGCTCCGATTCGGAGTCGACGGCGACCGATACCTCGAGCCCCGTCCAGAACGAGAGTCTGACGGCGGAGCAATGGTCGGACTACGAGGCCGTGGCCGAGCCGTTCACAGCGGCGAACGCCGAGATGCTGAAGAAGTACGCCGCCTGCCCCAAGTCCGGCACCGGCGACACGACGGTGTTCGCGAAGTGCCTCGGCGACTCGCTGACGACGGTCGAGGCTGCGACGCGCGAGCTCACCTCGACGCTCGCGGGCTTCAACGGCACGGTCAGCGGCACCTGCGCGACCTCGCTCGCCGCCTACAACAACTACACGACGCCCTACCTCGCATCGGTGACCTCGATGCAGTCGGCGATCGACACCGAGAACGCTGCCGCGTTCACGAACGCGTACGCGAGCTTCGAGACCGTCGCGGAGGGCGGTAAGGAGGAACGCGGCGCGTTCGAGGCAAACTGCGCGCCTGCTTAGGACGGCCGTTCCGGACCCTCCCCCGCGCGTCGTCTAGCCTGCGTCTCCATGGCGCAGACCAACAGCATCGTCGTCGAACAGCTCGTGCGGGAGTTCAAGAAGGGCCCGCGCGCCGTCGACGGGATCGATCTCTCCGTCACGCCCGGAGAGATCTACGGCTTCCTCGGCCCGAACGGGGCGGGCAAGTCGACCACCGTCCTGATGCTGACGACGCTGCTGCCGCCCACCGCCGGGTCGGCCCGCGTCGGCGGGTTCGACGTCCGCAAGGAAGGGCCGAAGGTGCGTTCCGTGATCGGCGCCGCGCTGCAGGAGGCGGCGCTCGACCCGCTCCTCACCGGACGTGACCATCTCAGGCTGCAGACGATGTTGCAGGCGATTCCGAAGGCCGAGCGCAAGCCGCGGCAGAACGAGCTCCTCGACCGGGTCGGTCTCACCGACGCCGCCGACCGCAAGGTCGGCGGGTATTCCGGAGGGATGAAGCGCCGCCTCGACCTCGCGCTCGCCCTCGTCCACCGGCCCAGCATCCTCTTCCTCGACGAGCCGACGACGGGGCTCGACCCGCAGAGCCGCACCGCCCTCTGGGCAGAGGTCTCCCGGCTCGCGCGCGAGGACGGCGTCACGGTGTTCCTGACGACCCAGTACCTCGAGGAGGCCGACGTGCTCGCGGACAGGGTCGGGATCATCGACCACGGCAAGATCGTCGCCGAGGGCACACCGACGGCGCTGAAGGCCGAGATCGGCCGCCCCAGCATCCACGTGATCCCGTGCCGCGAGGAGGACCGGCCACGGATCCTCTCGCTGCTGAACCGCTTCGGCGAGCAGCTCGGAGACGATCGCGACCTCGCCGTACGCCTGGGCGAGGGCATCGGCATGGCAGACGTGATTCGTGCCATGGACGCGGAAGGCGTCGTCGTGGACGACGTCGAGCTGCGGGCTCCGACCCTCGACGACGTCTTCCTCGCGAAGACGGGACGAACGCTCGAGGGCGCGGCGAGCGGAGAGGACGAGGCGCCCGCACGATGAGTGCCCTGCCGACGCAGATCGGTGCGCTTGCGCAGCGCTCGATCATGCGGACCGCGCGCCAGCCTGCGAGCGCGATTCCGCCGCTCATCTTTCCCGTGGCGCTTCTGCTCCTGAACTCGGGCGGGCTCAAGGCTTCGACGGAGCTGCCCGGCTTCCCGACCGATTCGTTCCTCGCCTTCGCGCTGGCCGTCCCGTTCATCCAGGGAGCGCTGTTCTCGACGATGAACGCCGGCACCGACCTCGCGCGCGACATCCAGACCGGGTTCTTCTCGCGCCTCTCGCTGACCCCCGTGCGGGGCTCAGCCCTGCTCGCGGGGCAGATCGCCGGCATCGTCGTCCTCGGACGTGCTGCAGGCGGTGTTCTACATCTCCGTCGGCCTGCTGCTCGGCGTCCGGTTCGCGGCGGGGCCGGCCGGCATCGCGCTGCTCCTCGTCTACGCCGCCCTCGTCGCCGTCGCCTTCGGTGCGCTCGGCTCGTTCCTGGCGCTTCGCACCGGCTCGGGCGAGTCGATCCAGGGGCTCTTCCCCGTGCTCTTCGTCTTCCTCTTCATCTCGTCCATGAACACGCCGCGCGACCTGATCGCCGTCGACTGGTTCCGGTTCCTTGCCTCGATCAACCCCGTCTCCTACCTGATCGAGTGTGTCCGCAGCCTCGTCATCACGGGCTGGGACGCGCAGGCGCTCGCGCTCGGATTCGGCATCGCGACCGCGCTTGCGATCGTGGCGCTCATCGCCGCGAGCTGGGCGCTCGGGCGGAGGCTGGAGCGGACATGAGGATCTGGCCCGTTGCCTCCGGTGTCGCCTGGCGGACGCTGAAGAACGTGATCACGACGCCGTCGCTGCTCCTCCCGTCGCTGATGTTCCCGCTCTTCTTCTTCGTCGCCTTCGCCGGTGGGCTGTCGCAGGTGCAGATACACGCCCGGCTTCGACTATCCGAACGGCTACACGGCGTTTCAGTTCGTGTTCGTGCTGCTCCAGTCGGCAGCGTTCGGTGGCGTCTTCACGGGGTTCGGCGTCGCTCGCGACTTCGAGGGAGGTTTCGCCCGTCGGCTCATGCTCGCGGCCCCGAACCGGACCGGGATCGTGGTCGGGTACTGCCTCGCGGCAGTGCTGCGATGGTGCATCACGGCAACGCTCCTGACCACGATCGCCCTTGCCGCGGGAATGCAGGTGGGCGGGGGCCCCGTCGACGTGGTCGCGCTGTACTCGCTCGCGCTCGATCATGAACCTCTGCGGGTTTCTCTGGTCGGCCGGGATCGCAATGCGGTTGCGCACGATCCAGGCAGGGCCGCTGATGCAGATGCCCGTGTTCCTGATCCTCTTCATCGCGCCGGTGTACGTGCCGCTCGCGCTCCTCGGGAGCACGTTGCACGCCGTCGCGAGGCTCAACCCCGTCACCTACGCGCTCGAGGCCGGCCGCGGCCTTCTCGCCGGCGACCCGACCCACGTCGCGCTCGGGTTCGGTCTCCCGCTCACGGCCGCAGTCGTCCTCTCGGTGTGGGCGTTGCGGGGCCTGCGCTCGGCGGAGGCTGCCGGCTAGGGATCGATCGGTGGGGCGACAGCGACGTGGGGCGCGGTCGCTAGGGTGCCGCGATGCGCCCCTGGCCCGGAGAGCCGTTCCCGCTCGGCGCGAGCTGGGACGGCAGCGGTACGAACTTCTCCCTCACGTCGGAGCACGCGCAGCGTGTCGTGCTGTGCCTCTTCGACGACGCGGACGTCGAGACCCGCCACGAGCTTCCCCGCCACACGGCGCACAACTGGCACGGCTATCTCTCCGGGGTCGGCCCCGGGCAGCGCTACGGCTACCGGGTCTACGGGCCGTGGGCCCCCGAGCGGGGGCACCGCTTCAACCCGCACAAGCTGCTGATCGACCCGTACGCGAAGGCGATCGAGGGGCCGGTGCAGTGGGACCGCGGCCGCACCCTCGCCTACGAGGACGGCGACGACCTGCTCATGGACGCGAGCGACGATGCCGCCGCGATCCCCAAGTCGGTCGTCCTCGACGAGTCGTTCGAGTGGGAGGGCGACGAGCTCCTGCGGCGCCCCTGGGACGAGACGGTCATCTACGAGCTGCACGTGAAGGGCTTCACGCAGCGGCTGCCGGGCGTGCGCGAGGATCTCCGGGGCACCTACGCGGGCCTCGCCTCCGACGCGGCGATCGCGCACCTCGTCGACCTCGGCGTGACGGCGGTCGAGCTGCTCCCCATCCACCACATCGCCGACGAGCACTTCCTCCAGGCGCGGGGCCTGACGAACTACTGGGGCTACTCGACGATCGGCTTCTTCGCTCCGCATGCCGGCTACGCCGCGACGGGGACGCACGGCGAGCAGGTGCGCGAGTTCAAGGGGCTCGTGAAGGCGATGCACCGCGCCGGGATCGAGGTGATCCTCGACGTCGTCTACAACCACACGGCCGAGGGAAACCACCTCGGCCCGACGCTTTCCTTCAGGGGCGTCGACAACGTCGCCTACTACCGCACGATGCCGGACGCGCCACGGTACTACAAGGACTTCACGGGGACCGGGAACTCGCTCAATCCGGTCAACCCGTCGGTGCTGCGGCTGATCATGGACTCGCTGCGGTACTTCGTGACCGAATGTCACGTCGACGGCTTCCGCTTCGACCTCGCCTCGGCGCTCGCCCGCGAGTTCCACGACGTCGATCGCCTCTCGGCCTTCTTCGACATCGTCCACCAGGACCCGATCCTCTCCCGGGTGAAGCTGATCGCCGAGCCGTGGGACGTCGGCGAGGGCGGCTATCAGGTCGGAAACTTCCCCGTCCTCTGGACCGAGTGGAACGGGATGTACCGCGACACCATGCGGGACTTCTGGCGCGGCCAGAGCGCCGTCGCGGCCTTCGCACAGCGGTTCACCGGCTCGAGCGATCTCTACCAGTCGGACGGTCGGCGCCCGTTCGCGTCGATCAACTACATCACGTGCCACGACGGCTACACCCTGCGCGACCTCGTCAGCTACAACGAGCGACACAACGAGGCGAACCTCGAGGCGAACCAGGACGGGACGACGGACAACCGGTCGTGGAACTGCGGTGTCGAGGGAGAGACGGACGACCCTGAGGTGAACGCGCTGCGCGACCGGCAGGTGCGGAACTTCCTCTCGACACTCCTTCTCTCCCAGGGCGTGCCGATGCTGCTCGCAGGCGACGAGATCAGCCGCACCCAGAAGGGGAACAACAACGCGTACTGTCAGGACAACGAGATCAGCTGGGTCGACTGGAACCTCGACGAGCGGGCACGGGCGCTGCACGCCTTCACGCGACGGTTGGTCGCCCTCCGGCGTGCGCACCCGATCTTCCGCCGGGCGACGTTCCTGACGGGCATGCAACAGGAGGATTCAGGCGCGCCGGACGTCTGGTGGTTCCGTCCCGACGGGCGCGCCATGACACGACGGGACTGGGATCGCGGCGACGCGTCCGCGGTCGGCGCATTCCTCAACGGGGCCGAGATGATGGCCGAGACGCGCGAGGGCGAGCCGGTCGTCGACGATTCGTTCATCGTGCTCTTCAACGCGTGGCGTGACGCGCTGACCTTCAGGCTGCCGCCCGCGCGCTTCGGGCGTCGCTGGTCGCTCGAGCTGTCGACGGCGCACCCGGAGCTCGAGGCGGGTGCCTGGGAGACCGTCGTGCGGGGCGAGGTCGAGGTCGAGGAGCGCTCGCTCCTGCTCCTGCGTCGCGTGGCGTAAGGCCGGCGCCTTGCCCGGGAGCCCGCCAAAGGCGGCGCTCAGGGGTCTGCCGGTGCTTCGAGCACACGCAGGCAGGCCTGGACGATCGCCGGATCGAACTGGGAGCCGGCCGCGTCGAGCAGGCGTCGGCGTGCCTCCTCTTCCGGCAGCGCGTCACGGTAGGGCCGCGACGTCGTCATGGCGTGGAACGCATCGCAGACGAAGATGATCCGCGCCTCCAGCGGGATCTCCTCACCCTCGAGACGGTCCGGGTATCCCGTGCCGTCGAAGCGTTCGTGGCAGGCGCGGACGATCGGCCGGACCTCCGCCAGCTGCTCGATCGGGGCGAGGATCCTCTCTCCGAGCTGGGTATGGGTCTCGATCAGCTCCCGTTCCTCGGCGGTCAACGGGCCGGGCTTGCCGAGGATCGCTGCAGGGATGCCGATCTTGCCGATGTCGTGGAACAGCGCCCCGAGCTCGAGCCGCTTCAGCACGACCGCGTCGAGGCCGAGCTCCTCGCCGGCCCTCACGGCCATGTCCCTGATCCAGCGGGCGTGTGAAGACGTGTACTCGTCCTTCGCCTCGAGCGCATTCGCGAGCGCCTCGACGGTGGAGAGGAACGTTCGCTCGAGGCTCGCGAAGGAGAGGGCGTTCGTGAGGGCGAGCTTCGCCTGGGCCGCGATCCCCGCGAGGAGATCGAGTTGCCGGTCGTCGAGATCCGTCTCGCTGTCGAGTCCGAGCGACAGCGAGGCATAGCCCTCGTCGAGGACGATCGGCGCCACGGCGTAGGCGTCGGCAACGGTGCGGGAGAAGTCGGCGCCGAGCAGGTGCGCGTAGTCGCTCCGGCCGATCACGAACGGCTCGGAGTGTCGCGACAACGGTTCCAGGGCCGACGACGGCAGGCGGTCGCCGGGCCGGGCGCTCCCGACCTGGTCGTGGGGCCACACACTCCGGCACTCGAGCCCGGCGCCGTCGCTCAGAGGAAGCCAGACGGATGCCCGCGGCACACCAAGGATCCGAACGGCTCCCTCCGCGACTCGCTCGACTACCCCGTCGAGCTCGGTGACGGCCGCCAGCTCCCGCGAGAGCTCGAGCAGCGCCTTCGCCCCTTCGGCCTCCCGGCGCTGCGCCTCGTAGAGGCGGGCGTTGGCAAGCGCGACGGAGGCGTGGCCGGCGAGGACCTCGAGCAGCCGCAGGTCGTCGGCGTCGAACTGATCGAGCCCGAGCTTGGAGATCACGAGCACGCCGATGACGTTCGGCCCGTAGCGAAGCGGTACTGCGAGCAGCGACTCCTCGATCCGAGCAGTTCCGTCGATGTGATGGCCGATCCCGCAGTTCGCTGCATCTCCCGTGAGGAACGGCTCCCCGGTCGCCGCCACGTGGCCGGTGACGCCGACCCCGACCCTGGTCGCGAGGGCGTCGAACGCCGACCCGGAGGTCTCCGTCAGGTCGCCGCGAAACGCGATCGGGCGGAGATCGTCCCCCTCGCGGAGGAACACGCGGCAGTTGTGGTAGTCGATCAGCTGCCGGAGCTCGTCGGTGATCGTGACCCCGATCTCGTCGACCTCGAGGAGCCGGCTCAGCTTGCTGGAGACGCCGTGCAGCATCTTGAGGTGGGCGATCGAGCGGATATCGCTACCCCGCGACGTCGGCGACTCGGGACGCTCGCTCTCGTGTTCGTGAAACACGACGATACGGCTCTTGCCGCGTGCCTTGGCGGTCATCATTGCCGCCTCCGCGCAGGCGACGAGCTCGCGGGGGTTGGCGGCATGGTCGGGCCCGATGGCAAGACCGATCGAGAGGGTCATCGGCCCGGCCGGATAGAACTCGGCGAGCGCGACCCGCTCGACGACCCGAGCGGCGAGTGCGCTCGCGATCTCGAGGTCCCCCGAGCGCACGATGATCGCGAACTCCTCGCCGCCGGTGCGATAGACGTCGTCGCTCTGACGCACCACCGCCCGGAGCTCGGCGGCGACCTTGGCCAGGACGTCGTCTCCAACGGCGTGCCCGTAGATGTCGTTGACCCGCTTGAAGTCGTCGAGGTCGAGCATCAGGAGCGCGACGGAGACGCGCTCGGACGAAGCGCGGACGACCTCGTTGCGGAGCCGCTCGTGGAATGCCCGGTGGTTCCAGAGCCCGGTCAGGGGATCGGTCTGGGCCTGGAGCTCGAGGCGCGCCCGTGAATGCGCGTTGTCGAGCGCGAGCGCCGCAGCGTCGCCGAACCGGACGGCGAGCCTGAAGTCCTCCTCGGTGAACTTCCTCAGCCCGACGCGGTAGATGTTGAGTGCCCCCATGATCCGGCCACGGGCGATCAGAGGCACCGCGATCAGCGCCTCGGGATCCGTGGGCGTGCCATCGACGAACGAGACGCGAGGGTCGAGGTCGGCGCGGTTCGCGAGCACTGGCTGCCGGTTGGCGACGGCCCAGCCCGTGATCCCACGCCCGAACGCGAACGGCTCGTCGGCGAGCACCTCGTCCGAGTACTCGCCGCGCGCCAGGACGGCACGCAGCAGGCGGTTGTCCTCGTCGGCCTCGTAGAACGCAAGGTCGTCGTGGGGGATGAGCTCGGCGATCGTGTCCGCGATCCGCTCGAGCACCGCGTCGAGCGACTGCTCGGAGAGCACGTCGTGGAAGACGTCGGCCAGACGGCGGTACGACTCGACCAGCGCGAGCGATGCCGCGTTGGGGGCGCCGTTGTCGCGCGCCGGGGCCGCCGGCGCGGGTGAGGTGTTGGAAGGAGGGGCCACGATGCCTGCCGTCTCTCATCGGCGCAACGCGGAGCGGGCTTGAGGTTCGGCCCGCTCGTGCCGATCGTGGTAGGAGATGCGACTCCCGATGTCGAATGCGATCGCCATGAAATGCAGCGCTTTCCTGGCGCTCGTCGCAACGGCGCTGGTGATTCCGAGCGTGGCCGGGGCGGGGACGAGCGTCTGGTTCCTGTCGGACGGGAAACCGGTGCCCGTCGTCCGCGGCGGAACGACGATCGAGAGCGCCGTACGGCAGCTTCTCGCCGGTCCCACGCCCGCCGAGCAGGGCCGTGGCGTGCGCTCCGCGGTACCTCGTGCCACGCCGCTTCTCTCGGTCAGCGTCGCACAGCGCATCGTCACCGTCGATCTCGGGCCCCGCTTCGCTGCAGGCCGTGACGAGCAGGCGCTCCAGGGCCGGGTCGGCCAGCTCGTCCGCACGGTCACGGGGATACCCGGCGTCCGCGCGGTTCGGGTGCTCGTCGACGGTGGCGTCCCCGTCGGGCTCTTCCCCGGCTACGACCTCCGTCGTCCCGTCACCGCCGCCCTCGAGCCGGTGCAGCGGCAGGAGTCGATTCGCGATTATCAGCAGCAACTCGTCGACCTCGGCTTCATGGCGCCGTCAGGGCTCACCGGCACGCTCGACACGCAGACCTCGACGGCGGTGCTCGGCTTCCAGAAATGGGCGAACCTCTCGCGGGACGGTGCGCTCGGGGAGGCGACGGTCGCGGCGTTGCAGCGGGCGACCCGCCCGGAGCCGAGGCTCAGGGCTCCCGGGCGCAGGATCGAGGTGCAGCTGCGGCGGCAGCTTGCACTCCTGATCGAGGGCAACCGCGTCGTCCGCGCGGTGCACATCTCATCCGGCGCCGGAGGGGCGACGCCCAGGGGGTCGTTCCGTGTCTTTCGCAAGGAGCGTTACTCGTGGTCGGTGCCGTTCAAGGTGTGGCTCCCCTGGGCCAGCTACTTCACGGGTGGGATCGCCTTCCACGAGTACGGGTCGGTGCCGACGTACGCTGCCTCGCACGGCTGCGTGAGGGTCAATCGCTACGACGCACCCACGCTGTTCGGCTTCGCCGAGACGGGAACGCCGGTCGACGTCCTCGATGAGGCAACCGCATGAGCCCGCGCGCGGCTGCGAAGGCAATGGTGGGCGGGATCGGTGTCGTCGCAGGCCTGCTCGGCCTCGTCGTCGCGGCGGCGGCGGCCATCGTCGCCCTGGGCCTTCCGGCAGAGAGCAGGGCCGACGACCCGCTTCCGGTCCCCGTCGCACAGCCACGCCCGACGGAGCTCGTGATCGCGCTCAGCCTGGGCGACCCCGTGCTGCAGGCCGGCGCGGTGCGCGACGGCCAGGTGATCCTGGCGCGCGGGCTCGAGGTCGATCTCGCCCGCGAGCTCGCCCGGCGGCTCGGCATCCCCCGCGTCCGCTTCAGCTACGTGCGGCCGGCGTCTCGGCTGCTCGCGGCCAAGGCCCGCCCCTGGCACCTCACGATCGCGTCGATCCGGCCAGGCAGGGCCGCCTCCTCTGTCGCCGACCTCAGCAAGCCCTACCTCGGCACCGATCAGGCGGTCATCCTCCGCCGGGGCCTCCCGCGCCTTTCGGCTCTCGGCGAGCTCCGGAGCAGGATCACGTGTGCTCTGCGCGGCGGCGACGGCGCGCGGGCGCTCGCCGCCTCGGTTGCACCGACGGTCCGTCCGATCCTCGCACCCTCCAACGAGCGCCTGCTCCAGCTCGTCCAGACGGGTGTCTGTGACGCCGCGGTCGTCCCGGCGGATGCCGTCGGCCGGCTCGTGGCCGGCCGGGGTGCGCTCCTCGGCCCGATCACGGCGCGGATCGAGCTCGGCAGCGGCTACGTGGTGGCAGTCACCCGGGGCGGTCCGATCGCCGTCGCGGAGGTCGACCGGGCGCTCACGCGGATGCGAGCGGACGGGACGATGCACCGGCTGACTCGGGCCTGGCTCGGGATCGACCCGGCGCGCCTGCGGCCGCTTCGCTAACCCTGCCCGCGCGCGACGACGACGAAGCTGCTGCGGCCGAGCAACGCGCCGTAGCGCACGTCCGCACGGGCTCCGAGGCCCGGCCAGACGTACCAGGTGTAGACCCCCGGCTCGAGCGTGTAGGTGTTCCTCCCGTACTGCCACCGGGGGGCGAGCTGGAGACGGCCGACATTGGGCCAGGCCGAGAGGATCTTGGTCCCGTTCCGGTAGAGCTGGACGTTGAAGTACTCCGCCGCGGCGACCGGAGCCCAGCGAAGGAGCGGCGGCTTCGCGAGTCGGGCGCCGTACTCCGGGGTGGCGAGCAGGCTCGGAGTCGCCGTCACGACGACGGGCTCGGAGGGGTTGCCGGCTCGGTCGAAGGCGACGAGGACGAAGCGGTAGGTGACGCCGTTGCGCAGGCCGCTGCTCCTGAACGTGGTGCGGAGGCCGCGGTACTCGATCGTCGTCGTGGGATCGCCGACGACCGACCGCCTGACGAGAACGGACGCGATGCCGGGCGTTTCCGGCATCGCCCAGGTGAGGAGCACCGTGCGGTCTCCGGCCCTGGCGGTGGCGCGCCTCACGCTCCCCGGTAGGGTCAGGGTGACGGTCGGAGGGCTCTTCGGTGTCGTGTCCACCGTCCACGTGAACGAGTCTCCGTCGCTCGGCAGGCCTGCGGCCCGCACGGCGAACGTGTGCTGCCCGGCAGTGAGTGCGGTGGCCGTGAAGGGGGTGACGCAGCTGGAGAACGCGCCGCCGTCGAGCTGGCACTCGAACGTCGCGTCACCGTCGAGCGAGTTGACGAACTGGAACGTCGCCGACGTCGAGCTCGTCGGGTTGGCGGGCCTGGAGGTGATCTGGACGCCGGGCACGTTGGCGCCCGCGAGCGGGACGATCACCGACATGACGGTGCCCGCTGCGATCGCCGTGGCAAGCCACAGGCGCTTCACGGTGTTCCACCGGGCGAGGGCATCAGGCGTTGCTCATGAGGAGGCTGACCGCGACACCGATCGTGAGGGCGAACGCGGACGCGATGAGCGGTAGCCGGGCGGCGCCAATCGTGCGCCCGACGGGCACCGAGACGCGGTAGGTGAGCTGATTCGGGATCGCCGCCACGAGCACGAGTACTGCCGAGACGAGGATCATCGCCCAGACGACCCCGGAGACACCGTCTGGTGCCGGTGCGGCGGTGATCGTGGCGGCAGCGGCCGCCCTCGCGACCGGTGGTCTGAAGACACCCGGTGCGCCGTCGCCAGGTCGCAGGGATGTGGGGCTGGAAGCGTTCGCCGTTGGCGGCTTCGGCTTCGACGTCGACTTCGACTTCTGCTTCTTGCTCGGCGCTTTCGGGGAGCGCGAAGCCGCAGGGCTCGTCGAGGGAGAGAGCCCAGGCTTCGGCTGAGAGCTCGACGGCGAGGAAGAGGAGGAAGACGGCGTGGGTGTGGTCGGACGAGTTGCGGCCGCCGGTTTCGTGGCGGGGCTGTCGTTCTTCGACACGGCTCCGGCGGCGGGCTCTGACCGGGTCACGGGCGCGGGATCCGGCCTGGGCGCTGCCGCTTGCGCTGTTGCGGCGCACATCAACGCACCGATCACAGCGGCAGCCAGGCTAACCCGGCCGGCTGTGATGAGTGACGTACCCCAAGGCACTCCCGAAATTGCCCCTTGTCGACGGTTCTTCGATTCCGCGAGCCCGCGTGCCGGGCACACTACCAACCCTTCGATTCGCGAGTGCCTGTCGCGGGAGCTACTCGGCCTGACCGCCGGTCACGGGCGGTAGCGCGCTCCAGGGGAACGTGATCCAGCGGTCGGTCCGCCGCCACACGTACTCGCTCGCGATCGTCGACCGCGACTTCTCGTACAGGACCGCCACACGCGCCTCGGCCACGCGGCCCTGGCAGAAGTCGTGCACGAGCTCGAGCGTGGCACCCGTGTCGGCGACGTCGTCGGCGATCAGCACGCGGGCGTTGCGGAGATCGACGAGGTCGGGAACGGGGGGGAGCAGCATCGGCAGCTCGAGCCGCTCGTCGATGCCCGTGTAGAACTCGACACTGATCGTTGCAGTGTTCTTGACGCCGAGCGCGTACGCGAGTGCTCCTGCGACGAGCAGCCCGCCCCGGGAGATCCCGAGCACGAGGTCGGGGATCCAGTCGTCTGCGTGAATCGCGTCGGCGAGCTCGCGACAGCCGAGGCCGAGGTCGTCCCAGGTCATCACCTCTCGCGCGGTGCTCGGTGCAGCGGACTCGGTCATCGTCACATCGTGTCAGAGCCGCCGTACGGACCGTCGTCCTCCCGGCGACGGAACCAGCCGAGCCAGAGGAGCACGGCGAGTACGGCGATCGGCAGCACGATTGCAGCGACGATCCAGCCGATCGGCCCTGCGGCCGCGGCGAGCAGGATCAGCGCCGGCAGCCCGATGAAGAGGCCGATGGCGACCGCGATCGCGCCGGTCAGCGACACGGTCAGCCGCCGGCCGTGACGGCGATCTCGTTCACGGCGGCGACGCGTTCGGCCGGCATGGAGGTGATCCACACCATCAGGTAGCGGCCGCTCCGGGCCCTGAGAGCGAACGCCGTTCGTGGCGACGTCGTCTTCGGGCCCGATACGGAGACGAACGGGCCGGCGGCCGAGCTCCCGACCCGGACCTCGGCGTCGTAGCCGGGGGTCTCCGTCGTGACCACGACGCGCGATGCCTTGACGGGCCTGCCGGCGTCGACGACGACGCCGACGCCCGACTTCCTGAACGTGCTGCGGTAGCGCTCGCTCTTCCAGGCAGTCGCGGGATTCCCGTCGGTGGCGAGCGGTGCATCGCCGCCGTTCTCGGACAGGTCTCCGTCGGGGTCGTACGCTCCGACGCCCGTCACGGTGATCCTGACGGCAGCGGGGCGCGCAGGTGTGGGCTTCGGCTTCGGTGCGACCGCGGTTGCCGTGGGCGACACCACGGGGCCGTCACCCGTGCCGCTGCTCGCGATCACGATCGCGGCCATGCCGCCGAGCAGCGCGGCGAGGCCCGCCCCGGCCAGCAGCCTGGTCGGGCCGGAAGAGGTCGACCGGGTGCCGCGCTGCGGCCGTGGGGGTCTCATCGCGTCATCCTTGCAGTCCGGCCGTGGCTCGTGGGCCAGGAGTTCCCCGCCGGTCCGTTTCGACTGCCCTGGCGTTCCGGGAGCGAAGATCCGGGGTTTCTGCGGATGCGCGAAGGCTGCGCGCAAGGCATGCTCGTCTGGAGTCGCGCGCCCCGAGAGGCGAGACGCGCGCCGGAACGAGAAAGGATGCGTGCGTATGTTCACGTACATCGGCCTGATCAAGGTCACAGCCGAGGGCAGGGAGCACTTCGAGAAGGCGCCCGAGTACCTCGCAAAGATCGGTGAGATCATCGAGTTCGAGGGCGGCACCCTCGAGCGGACCCTCGCGGTGATGGGCCCGTGGGACTTCCTCGCGATCGTGAAGTATCCGGACAACGAGACCGCGTTCCGGGTGCTGGCGAAGATCGCCAAGCTGGAGGTCGTCGAGACCGAGACGTTCCCGGCAGAGGACGTTGCCGTCTTCATGAAGGCTCTCGTCTAGGAGAGGGGAGACGCGCGCCTGCGGGCGATGCGTCCGGCGAGGCCGCCCACGGGCGGCCTCGCCGCGTTCCGGCGCCGATTCAGCGGCTGCGGGAACGGGAGCCCCAACGCGACGGGGCCGCGATCGCTCGCGGCCCCGTCGCTCGTTCGGCGTCGTGCGGGAGGGAGCTACGCCTTGGGGATGAGCACCTTGTTGACGACGTGGATGTAGCCGTTCGAGGCCTTGACGTCGGCCTTCGTCACCTTCGTCAGCTTGTTCAGGAAGACGCTGCCGCCGACGATCGAGATCTGCACCGGCGAGCCGGAGACCGTGCCGACGGACTTGCCGTTGAGGGTCACGACCTTGCTCGCCGGCACGCCACCCTTGACGACGTGGTAGAGGAGCACCTTCTTGAGCAGGGCGGGGTTGCTGCCGAGCTTCGCCAGCGTCGCCTTCGGCACCTTGGCGAACGCGGCGTCCGTCGGTGCGAACACCGTCCACGTGCCGCTCTGCAGGGTCTTCGCGAGCCCCGACTTCTGCAGCAGCGAGGCGAGCGTCTTGAACTGGCCGGCTGCGACCGCCGTCTTGACGATGTTCTGCGGCTTTGCGGCTGCTGCCGGCGGCAGGAGCACGCTGTCGATCACGTGGATGATCCCGTTCGACGCCTTGACGTCGGGCGTGACCACCTTGGCGCCGTTCAGGAAGACCGAGCCGTCCTGCACCTTGATCGCGACGTTCGCACCGTTCAGCGTCTTCGCGGAGGTGAGCTTGACGACGTCGCCCGAGGCGACGCTGCCCTGGACGACGTGGTAGAGCAGCACTGCCTTGAGCTTGGCCGGATCGGCGGCGAGGGCGTCGAGCGTCGCCTTCGGCACCTTCGCGAACGCGGCGTCGGTCGGGGCGAAGACCGTGAACGGGCCACCGGTCTTCAGGGTGTCGACGAGGCCGGCGGCCTGAAGGAGCGAGGCGAGCGTGGTGAACTGGCCTGCCGCGACGGCGGTCGAGACGATGTCGGACTCGCCGGCGGCGGGCTTCGCCGAAGCGGCGGGCGCGAGCACGGCGAATGCTGCGACGAGCGCGGTTGCGAGGATGAGAGACCACTTGCGCATCGGTAGAGCTCCTTTGCTGACGGGTTGTTGTCTAACTTCTGTCCATGTATACGTCGGTGCCTCGAGGTCGGATCACTCCTGCTTCCACGGCGTGCGCCAGAATGGGCCCTCCACGACACGGGAGGTCAGCGAATGGACATCACCGGCGCAGCGGCGCTCGTCACCGGCGGGGCATCGGGGCTCGGGGAGGCGACGGCCCGGCTGCTCGCCGCCCGCGGCGCGCTCGTCGCGGTCCTCGACCTCGACGAGGATCGCGGCCCGATGGTGGCGGAGGAGATCGGCGGGATCTTCGCCCGGGCCGATGTCCGCGACGAAGCGGAGGTAATCGCCGCCGTCGACGCCGCGGCCGGGCTTGGCCCGTTGCGCATCCTCGTCAACTGCGCGGGGATCAGCATCCCGGCGCGCACGATCGGCCGGGACGGCGAGTACGCCTCGGCACACGATCTCGGGGCCTTCCAGTTCATCGTCGGCGTGAACCTGATCGGCTCGTTCAACTGCGTCCGGCTCGCCGCCACCGCGATGAGTCGCACCGAGCCCGACGCAGACGGCCAGCGGGGAGCGATCCTCAACACCGCCTCGATCGCCGCCTTCGACGGGCAGATCGGCCAGCCCGCCTACAGCGCCTCGAAGGGCGGCATCGTCGGCATGACGCTGCCTCTCGCTCGCGATCTCGCCGTCGTCGGGATCCGCGTCAACACGATCGCCCCGGGCCTGATCGATACGCCGATCTACGACACGGCCCCCGACCCGGAGGCGTTCAAGAAGCGCCTCGAACAGGACGTGCTGTTCCCGCGCCGGCTCGGAACGGCCGAGGAGTTCGCCTCGCTCGCGCTCGAGCTGCTGACGAACCCGTACATGAACGCCGAGGTGGTGCGGCTCGACGGCGGAGCGCGGTTGCAGCCGAAGTAGGCCGGCCGCGCTACGCCGCCGACGAGGAGCCGATCGGAGCACCGGTGCCCTCGATCGCCGGCAGCCGGTGATCGAGCCAGCGCGGAAGCCACCAGTTGGAGTCCCCCAGCAGGCTCATCGTGGCCGGCACCAGACGATTGTTGTCAACCGATTGCCGATGCCAAGGCCGATCTGATCCTCGAGCGGGACTCCCGCTGCTAGCACGACGGGCAGACCGAGGGGCTGTGACCATCTGGGGCCGCCCCCGGCGAAGGGTTCACTCGACCCAGGGGTCGACCGAAGACCGCCGAGCGCCGAGGGTGGGAGCACGTCCCCAACCGAAAGGGATCTCATGACGATTCGTACGCGTTCTTCGCTCGGCCTCGCAGCCGCACTCGGCGCGCTCGCCGTCGCGGTCACCGCGCAAGGAGCCACCGACGAGAAGGTGCTCGTCTGCCACGGCACCGCGTCCGCGACCAACGCCCTCGTCCTGGTCGAGGTCAGCCAGAGCGCCCTCAACGGCCACTTCGACGTTCAGGACGGGGTGGTTGTGGGAGCCGGACACGGACAGCAGAACGCTCCCGATCAGTACGCATCCCTCACCGGCGCTGGGTTCACGGGCGCTTGTCTGGATCTGTACAACGCGACGCACGGCGGTGTGGAGTAGGTCATCTTCCCGCGCAGGCCGTTGCCGGGTTCGCTCGTGTCGCCGTCGATCACACGTGCCACCCGGTAGAAGGAGGACGCCGACGATGCCGGCCACGGCAGGTGCGAGAGACGATGGAGGGCCCGGCATTTGCCGGGCCCTCGAGGGTCGATCCGTCGGATGAGCTGCGAGTTACTCGCCCGTGCCGCCGTTGTCGCTGCCCTTGCCATCGTCGCACTTGCCTTCGCTCAGCACTGCGTCGCCGCTCTCCTGGTGCTTGCCCGGCTCACCAGTGTGACCGTTCAGCTTTCCCGCGAGGTCGACGGTGATGATCACGATCGGGTTCTTCGCGCTGCCCGTGTTGTGGCAGATGGTGACCTTCTCGTGCACACCGGCGACCGGCGGCAGCGCCAGCGCGCTCGGCGCGGAGACCGCAGCGACTGCGAGCGCTGCGAACAGGATCTTCTTCATTCGGTTTCCTCCCCCTTGTAGTTGGCTACCAGAATTGGTCACGCGGAGGGGCCGTAGCCGAGCACCCTCACCCGTGTCTTGCCGCCCCCGTTGACCGAGATCTGCAAGTCGACCCAGGTCGCGTTGTCCGTCTCGTTCAACTCTGCGAACCAGTTGTCCGGGTCCGCCTGGGCATGGAGGCGATAGCGGCCGCTGCTCAGCGCCGTGATGTCGATGTACTGGTCCGGCAGGGTCGCGCCGTAGCGGTCACCCCAGCCGATCGAGAGTCCCATCGTCACAGCCAGGCTCGACTGCACCCCACATCCCGCACCCGAGTACACCTTGCTGGCCGGGCTTCCCGGCAACGAACGGAAAAACGTCGTGTCGAAGAAGCAGAAGCCGCCCTTCGCCCCTGTACCCACCTTGACGCCGTTGTCGAGACGCTCGAGCTCATAGCGCTCGAGATCCCGCACATGCCAGTGGCTATGCCCGTCACCTCCCCACACGAGCGCAGCCCCCGGCGCCGCGAGGTCACCGTCCACGAGATGCTGCACAACCGTGAACGCGCTTCCCTGATCGGCCCTCGAGGCGGCCAGCTCGAACGCTGCCGAGCCGGTGTTCACGTCCGCACGAGCACGGCCTCGATTTCGGATCGCGATCGCGAGACCGAGGCGAACTTCGCCGCCAGCCACGATGGCAAGACGTTCGACCAGTTCTACGGCAGCAACGCGGACAAGGGCAACGGCAACGAATGCCTATGGTCGCTGCGTCTCGCAGAAAGCGAGCGGGAAGACAGCCCAGCAGCAGAACGCCCAGATCAACGCCGCGATCAAGTGCCGCACTGCTCCGCTCAAGGACCAGATCGGCGTCGGCACCGGCAAGACGTATCGCAACTTCGGCGCCTGCGTCTCCGCCCAGACCAAGCTCGCCTGGGCAGAATCCCGCCGCGGCGCGGGATGAGGAAGGGCAGGAGGGCGACGGGATCGGTCGTTCCGGGTCGTCCTCGACACTACGGGATCGAGGTCACCCGGCAGCTCGCCCCACGACGTCCCGACCTTGGCGGTCGTCGTGACGCCGGCCCTCAGCTCCTATGCAGGCGATCCATGCCGCTGCCGACGGCGACGCGCTGATCGCTCCGAACGTCACCGTGCGGCTCCTCGCCGAGTTCTCTGGCGAAGCTCGATGCGCGAAACCGCGTCGAGATCACGATGTGGGCATACGACCCGGGCGGGTCCAGAGCTGACCGCTACCAGTGTCGCCGTGGGCGACGAAGGCGCTAACTGGGTGATCGTGCGGGAGGCGGCGAGATCGCGTGTCCGCGACGGCCATGCTCCCGGTGGGGATCGCACACGATGTGCGACATGAGCCCCTTGTCGTCGGTCGTTGATGCCCTTCCTGCTCGCTAGTTGAAGCCGACGGCCAGGTTCCAGTAGTCGACGAGCCAGAGGCCGTGCTGCTTGAGGGCGACGATCTCGAACGTTGTCGGCTTGCGATCCGCCGCATCGAGCGTGATCCAGCTGCCGACCTGGTCGACGAGCTTTACCCGGGGGATGTAGGCGGCGGTCACCGACGCGACGTTGTTCGTCCGGTAGTGGACAAACGGGGGCTTGCGCGAGGCGAACCCGGCCCGCGTCATGTTCTTCCGAAATCGGGGAGTGACGAGGTCGTAGGCGCACGCCGGGTTGACCTGGAGGGCGCCGAGGTTGATGAAGAGCATGATCACGTCCTCTGCGGTGCCGCTTCGCGCCGCGGCGCGAAGCTTGGTGCAGGGAGTGGACGCGGCAGGCGCCGTGGCGGAGGCGCTCGGCGCCGCGACAGCGGCGAGAATGGCGACGAGGGCGAAGAAGGCCGTTCGGTTCTTCACGGGACAACCTCTCTTGCAGGAGGTGCTAGCCCGCCTGCTGATCGCGGGAACGACGAAATCGAGTCGTGGTGTTGCAGAGGGAGCGAGCTACCGGCTACCCGGGCGGCTGCCCGTTGGAACTCGGCAGCACGTTGTGGTTCGACTCGGCTCATCTCTGCTCTCTCTGCTCGGTGGGCAGCTCCCCGTCCGGGCCGAGAGTCTCGACCGTGGGATCTGGCGATGCGCGGAAGTGGGCTTGGTGGGTATGGAGTGCGCGGAAGGTCGGTTCCGGCCGTGGGGGGCCCCTGAGCGCGGCGATCGCGGGCGCGAGGCGCGCCTCCCGGAACTGCTCCCACGCTTCCTCGGTGTCCCAGATCTCGATGATCCGCACCCCGTCGTCGGTTGGGCCGGCGACGTGGACGATCAGGCCGGCCGGCACCGGGTCGACCAGCGTCGCGGCGGCGCGTTCGTAGGAGTCCCAGCTCGACGCAATGTCGTGCACGCAGGCGTACGCCACCAATCGTCCTTCCTCTCGGGGCCGCATCGTGCGGCGTCTGACGAGAACGAGATTCGGGGAGCGTGGTTAAGTGCCGGTATAGCCGAGCCGCCGGGACCGTCGGCAACGGGTATGAATGCGTGCGTGTCGCTTCGGCCCGCCACCGAGATCCGTGTCCTCGGGCCGCTGGAAGTCGTCGGTGCGGAAGGCGTGGTGGCGCTGACGGCGGCCAAGGAACGGCTCCTCCTCGTCTCGTTGCTGATCGACCCGGGGAAGGTCCGGTCGCCGGATTCCCTGATCGAGGCTCTCTGGGGAGCCTCGCCACCGCGTTCGGCACCAAAGCTCCTCCAGGTGTACGTCTCGAAGCTTCGCAAGTCGCTTCCCGCCCCGGTCGAGATCCGTACCCGGGATGCGGGTTACATGCTCGAGATCAGCGGCGGCCTGATCGACTCGGTGCGGTTCGAGCGACTGCTCGACGAGGGGAGAGAGGCCGGGCGGGCAGGAAATCATGCTCTCGCGGGCTCGCTGCTCCGCCGTGGCCTCGCGCTCTGGCGGGGACCTGCATTCGGCGACCTCGCCTACGAGGAGGTTGCTCACGCAGAGGCGGAGAGGCTGGAGGAGCTACGTCTCGTGGCTTCGGAGGAACGGATCGCCGCGGAGCTCGCGCTCGGCCTGCACGTCGAGCTCCTGCCCGAGCTCCAGGTGCTCGCGCGTGCGCACCCGCTTCGTGAGCGCCTGCAGGCGCAGGCAATGCTCGCGCTGTACCGCGCCGGTCATCAAGCCGACGCACTCGAGGTGTATCGCTCGACCCGGGCGCTGCTCGCAAACGATCTCGGTCTCGAACCGGAGGCCGAGCTGCGCGACCTGCACCAGCGCATCCTTCGCCATGACCCCTCCCTCGCCGTGCCGGAAGCCGCCGAACAGGCGCCGCCGGCGTCACTGCCGGTACCGCCCAACCCGTTGCGTGGTCGTGAGCGAGAGTTGCGCGACCTCCACGAGCTGCTCTCGAACGACGACGTGCGGCTGCTCGTCCTGACCGGTGCCGGCGGTTCAGGGAAGACGCGACTTGCGATCGCAGCCGCGCGCGAGAGCGCAGCGTCGTTCTCGAATGGGGCGGTCCTGGTCGAGCTCGCACCCCTGCGCGAGCCCGATCACCTTCTCGGCGCGATCTCGAATGCCCTTGGGATTCAGAGCGTGCCGGGCGCGCCGATCGAGGCGCTTTCGGAGGCGTTGGGCTCTCGCGAGGAGTTGCTCGTCCTCGACAACATCGAGCATCTTCGCCCCGCCGTCGGCGGGCTCGTGGAGCTTCTCGCCCGCGCTCCGCGGTTGAAGCTGCTCGTCACGAGCCGCGTCGTCCTCCACGCTTCGGGCGAGCATGTCTACCCGGTCGACCCTCTCCCCGTGGACGCTGCGGTGGCGCTCTTCCTCGAGCGCGCGCGTGGGGCCGACGCTCGCTTCGATCCCGACACGGCCGAGGTGCGAACGATCGAGCACATCTGCGACCGCCTCGACCGCCTGCCGCTCGCAATCGAGCTCGCGGCCAGCCGCGTCCGTAGCCTCACCCCGTCGGAGCTAGCCGGCAGGCTCGAGGCCCGATTGACTCTTCTGGCGGGGGGCCCACGTGATCTGCCGGCACGCCAGCAGACGCTTCGGGCAACGCTCGAATGGAGCTTCGAGCTGCTCGGCGCGGACGAGCGCGATGACCTCGTCCGGCTCTCGGTCTTCGCCGGCGGCTGCGACCTCGCTGCCGCCGAGGCCGTCGTCGGCACGACATTCGAGCGCGTCTCGACTCTCGTCGATCACAATCTGCTCGTCAGAACGGTCGGCGAGTACGGATCTCGCTACTCGCTGCTCGAGACGATCCGCGAGTTCGCAGCGGAGCGACTCGAGGCCTCGGGCGAAGCCGAGGAGCTCAGGCGACGTCACGCCGAGTACGCCCTGGTCGTCGCCGATTCGCTCGGGCTTTCCGTGGACGAAAGCAGCAGGTGGGTGGAGGAACGCCACGGCAGCGCCGCCGTCGAGCAGGACAACATGCGGGCCGCGCTCGACTGGGCGCTCGAAGCAGACCCGGAGCTCGGGCTCGAGCTGGCCGTTGCACTGGAGCAATTCTGGATCACGACGAATCCCGCGGAGGGTGCCGACCGGATCGGCGCACTTCTGGAGCGCAGCGACGATTGTTCCCCGTCGTTGAGAGCTCGCGCGCTCCGCGACCTGGGTGGCTGCATCCAGATCTCCGGTGGCGGCGTGGAAGCGCAAACGCACTACGAGGCGAGCCTCGAGATCTACGAACGCCTGGAGCGACGAGATCGGAGATCCTCAAGCTCCGGCATCGTCTTGCCACCATGGCGCTCATGCGCGGCGATCTTCCTGCGGCCCGCGGGCTCGCCGAGGAGTGGATCGGGCGTGCACGCGCGGCCGGCTCCCGCTTCCAGGAGTCCGAGTTCCTCGACACGTTGAGCCATGTCGACTTCTACGAGGGCAACCTGGAATCGGCCTACGACCTCCAGCTCCAGAGCCTCGAGATCGTCCATGAGCTCGGAATCTGGAGGTGGGGCGAGTCGATCAAACAGATCACGCTCGCCGACCTCGCGAGCCGGCTCGGCCGACAGGACGATGCCGAGACCCACGGGCTCGCAGCGCTCTCTCTGAGCCGCGAGACCGGCGATCGCAACACGACCGCGTTTTCCCTTGCGAGCCTCGCGGTCGTGGCTCGCGCACGCGGAGAGGCCGAGAGGGCGGGGACTCTCTGGGGCTCGATCGAGGCAGAGGAAGAACGAATGCTGCTCGGCAGGTGGGCGGCGTACGGCCACGAGTACGCAGACCGCGTGCTCGACCCCGACGATCCGGAGTTCGAACTCGGTCGCCGCAGAGGGCGCGAGCTCACGCTCGGGCAGGCCGTCGCGTTTGCACGCGAGACCGGCAGGCCGCGGTAGCCCACGCTCGAACTGCCGGAGCGCGAGCAGATCGAGATCTCGCGCTGATGCCGGGCGTATACCGATCCTAAACCGGTCTCGGCGACTCTCGACTCGATGCGAGAGTCCCAACAGCCCAGCCGGCATTCGGTAGGCGAGCAGCCCTCGGCGACGTTCGTGCGAGGTGCGGTTGCGCGCATGAATCTCGCTCTGCTGATTGCCCGCCTGGCGCTGGCGGCGGTGTTCGCCGCTGCCGCTCTTGGCAAGCTCGCCGATCTCGACGGGTCTCGGCGGACGGTCGAGCGCTTCGGCTTCTCGCCTCGGTTGGCGCGGCCGGCCGGGCTGCTGCTTCCGCTCACGGAGCTCGCGATCGCCTTCGGGCTGCTGTTCGTCGACACGGCGCGCTGGGCTGCGACTGCGGCGGTCGTGCTGCTCCTCGCGTTCTCTGTCGCGATCGGACGGGTGCTCGTGCGTGGTGAGGCGCCGGAGTGCAACTGCTTCGGCAGTCTCGGCTCGGCTCCCGTCGGTCGTGGCACGCTTGTCAGGAACGGTGCATTGATTGCGGTCGCAGGCTTTGCGGTCGTGGCGGGGTGGAACGGGGCCGGGACGAGCGCGTTCGCCTGGGTGGGAGAGAACACGGGGCTCGCGGCGGTCGCCGGCGTTTTCGCGGTTGCGGTCGGTCTGCAGGCTGCGTTCTCGTGGCAGCTGTTCAAGCAGAACGGGCGGCTGCTCGCACGGGTCACCGACCTGGAGGAAGCCGCCGGGTCGGGCGGCGCCGCGCACGTCGGCCTCGCGGTCGGCGAGCCCGCTCCGGATTTCGCGCTGCCCGATCTCGACGGACGGCTCGTGGGTCTCGACGACCTGCTCGCGCCTGGCCGTGGGCTGCTGCTGTTCTTCACCGATCCCGGTTGTGGGCACTGCTCGCCCGTGTTGCCCGCGGTGGCGGCGGCCCAGGCGGACGTGTCGGGGGTGCCGGTCGCGGTGATCAGCACGGGCGAGGTGGCCGCGAACCGCACCAGAGCCGGCGAGCACGGGATCGGTCAGGTGCTGCTGCAGGAGAGCTTCGAGGTGGCCGAGCAGTACCGCGTCTTCGGGGCGCCGGGGGCCGTGCTGCTCGACGCGGCGGGGCGAATCGCATCCGAGCGTGTCGAGGGTGCGGCCGCCGTCGGCGACGCTGCTCGCGGCGATCTCGCCTCCGAGGGCGCTCCTGTCGAGCGTGCCCGACGAGGACACGAACGCCTACGCGGAGGTCGTCGCGCGATGACGGCATGGTTCGACAAGCGGGCGCTCCAGGCCGGCGGGCTGACGCCGGAACAGACGCGCAAGGTGAAGGCGATCGAGGCGGCACTCGGCCGATCCGACAGGGTCTTGAAGGATCATTTCACGAGCATCAATACGTTCGAGAAGTCCGCGATCAAGGCAAAGTCGGGCCGCGTCATGGGGGAGTGGCCACGCCGGATCAAGGGGCTGCAGGCAGAGACGCTGGCGGCCCGCGATCGACTCGACCGGCTCAACACCGGCCTGCGTTCCCAGCGTGTCCTTCGCTCGGCACTGACCGAGCTCGCTTCGGCTTTCGATGCCTGGCACCACGCCCTCAGCTCCAGCGACGAGACCGTGATCGAGAAGGCGCGGGTCAGCATGAACCGCCACTACACCAACGCCGGCCGACTCGGCCGGTCCGGACTGGCCGACCTGAAGGCGGGGCGCTGATGGCCGAGCACTGGTTCGACACGCTCTCTCGACCGCACACCCGACGGACGACGCTGAAGGGAGCGGCCCTCGCAGTCGCCGCCGCGGTCGCCCTGCCGGCGCTTCGCCCCCGGACGGCAGCGGCTGCCACGACTCTGCCGTGTTTTCGAGACTGTGTGGAAGAAGCAACCGGGAAATGGGCCGATCGTCGCGACGTCTGTAAGCGGATTGGCGAGGTCAGCCGCGCCTCCCTCCTTACGTGGGTCTACAACCCCGTGGGGCCTCCGCTCCTCATGTCGATCCTGGGTAACGCCCAGGCAGCTGACTGCTATAGCGACGCCAATGCGACCTGGGCCCGGGGGATGGCAAATTGCCGGGAGCCGGAGTGCGGCGACCGGTCCAAGTATCCCGGCGGCAACGCGCCGAGAGTCCTTCCGAAATGCGACCCCAAGGAGGAGATCGCGTGCGGCGATACCTGTTGTTACACGTTCAACAAGTGCTGTCCGAATCCGAACGCTCCTGGCGGGTACTCCTGCTGGGCCGCCCACCATGTCTGCTGAAGCACCACCCAAGCGAAAGGTCGTCATGTCCGTGTCTCGATCCACGCTCGCCCCGCTCGCACTTGCGCTCGCGATCCTGTTCGCCGTCGTCGCAGCATCTGCCGCGAGCGGTGGCACGCTGAATCGCACAGCCGCCGATGCAAGTCACTGCAAGAGGATTGGCAAGGGTCATGCCTGGTCGTACAAGGGCCGCAAGGGAACCTCCTTCACCGTGGAGGGCGACAGGCCCTCGGCCTGTGCGGTGGGGATCGCGTGGCTCTTCCGGCTGACCACCATTCAGGGGGTTCCCAGGACTCCGCCCGGATGGAACTGCATGACGGCCACGGCCGACATCATCGGCCAATGCGACCACAGGAAGACCGGCGCCGTCTTTCAGTGGACCTACCGGCGGACGTAGCCCTTGCGCGCATCTGCACGTCGTCGGGAAGAACCGAGAGATCGTTCTGCATCGTCATCGTCGTCTGCGCCTCCGCACAGAAAGGTCAACATGCCTGCTTCGCCGCCGAGCACAACTGCGAGAACCTCCCAATCGCGGCGGACGCTGAACCGTCTGCTCCTGATCAGCGCGCTCACCCTTGGTGCCGTCGCGGTCTTGGTGGCCGGCTCTTCGTCGCAGGGATCGTCCCCGCGTCTCGGGCAGGACCGGCTGACCTCCGCGACACGTACCGGCGTCGAGGGCTTGCCGGTTGCCCTGCAGGGCGTTCTCTCGTCGGCGGCCGGCTCGGCTCGGTCGGACTCGATGATCGTGATGCGCAAGGGCCTTCCTGTTGCGCGCGGCGGCGGCCTCACGACGGTGTTCGGGACTGCGGGCCCGACGATCGACCTCGACGGTGGATCGCTCTCGTTGCGCCTCGCCGGCGTGGGGAGGGATGGCCGTCTGCGCACGGTCGCAGGAGTGACGCCGGTTGCGCGCCGGAACGAGGTGACCTATGTGCGGGACGGCGTTCGTGAGTGGTACCGGAACGGCCCTCTGGGCCTCGAGCAGGGGTTCAGGCTGGCCGGGCGTCCGGCGGGGGCGGGTCGGCTGACGATTTCTGTCGGCACCGCGGGACTTCAGGCGCCGCGGTTGCGCGGCGCGCGTGTCGTCTTCGGCGGCGTGGGCGGCCGTGTTGCGGCGTCCTACGGTGGGTTGACGGCGGTCGATGCTACGGGCCGTTCGCTACCGGTGCGGCTCGGGCTTGCGGGCAGGACGATCCTGCTGCACGTGGAGGACAAGGGGGCGCGCTATCCGCTGACGGTCGATCCGTTCGTGCAGCAGGGGGGCAAGCTGACCGGTGAGGGCGAGGTCGGCAACGGCCAGTTCGGCGACAGCATCGCTCTCTCGAGCGACGGCAAGACTGCGGTCGTCGGCGCCCCGAACGATTCCCAGGGTGTCGGCGCCGTCTGGGTGTTCGTGCGGGAAGGGTCGAGCTGGGCGCTGCACGCCAGGCTGCGCGGCGATCCGTCCGTGGGTCAGGAGCATTTCGGATCGACCGTCGCTCTCTCGGCGGACGGGACGACCGCGTTGATCGGTAGCCCCGATGACAACTACGGCTCTGCCCGCGTGTTCGTTCGGACCGGGCCGATGTGGTCGAAGCAGGGCCTGAAATACCAGGCGCCGCAGAACATGAAGCTGACCGGTACCGATCAGATCGGCAAGCGTGGATTCGGTTCGAGTGTCGCGCTGTCGGCCGACGGGAACACCGCCCTGGTCGGCGGTCCCGCCGACGATGCCAAGCGGGGAGGAGCGTGGGTGTTCAGCCGTTCCGGGCCCCTCTGGTATCGCCAGTCCGACAAGCTGACGGGTGGTGGCGCCAGGGGTGACGAGGAGGTCGGCGCTGCGCAGTTCGGTCACAGTGTTGCTCTCTCGGCCGACGGGCGGACCGCGTTGATCGGGGGTCTGAACGACGATGGTGGGAAGGGCGCGGCGTGGGTGTTCGCTCGCCTGGACGCAAGTTGGGTGCGCCAGGGTTCGAAGCTGACCGGTGGGGGCGAGGCGGGCAACGGCTACTTCGGCTCCAGTGTCGCCCTGTCCGCCGACGGAAATCGCGCTCTGGTGGGCGGTTACGCCGATGGTGGCGATCGAGGGGCTGCCTGGACGTTCACCCGGTCGGGCACCTCGTGGAGTCAGCAGGGTGGCAAGCTGACCGGCGGCGGCGAGAGCGGCAACGGCCTGTTTGGCACCAGCGCGGCACTTTCGGCCGACGGTACGCGTGCGTTGATCGGGGGGCCTGGCGACAACGACGGCAAGGGTGCGGCGTGGGTGTTCGCGCGGTCGGGCTCGTCCTGGGCTCAGCAGGGCAGCAAGCTCGTCGGATCGGGCGGGTCGGGCGCGAGCTTCGGCGCCGCCGTCGCGCTGTCGGGTGACGGCAAGACGGCGCTGGTGGGAGGCCCCTACGCCGACGGTCTCAAGGGCGCCGCCTGGGCGTTCACCGACGCTCCGCCGGCGGGTCAGACTGGGCCGCCTGCCTCTCCGCCGGCCACCACCCCGACGCCCGTGGCGGGAAGCACGTTGGTCGTGCGGGTCGTGTACGTCAGGGTTGTGGGTCACGCCGCCCAGCGCAGCCTGCGGGTGCGGCTCCGGGTCTCGCTGCCCGCGAAGGCGCAGCTGAGACTCGTCCTGGGTGGTGGCTCCAGCCTGCAGAAGTCGTTCGCCGTCAAGGGGGGTACGAACACCCTGCGGGCAACGCTTCCCACATCGTTCGGGAAAGGTCGTGCGCAGCTGCGGATCACGCTCAAGGACGCCACGGGTCACGCGAAGACCACCCTCTCGACCGTCCTCGTCCCCACCTGAGAGCGAGCCGGCCATGAGATCGACGGTGTCGATCGGAGCCGAGACTCGAAGGCAAGACCTGTACCTCGTCGAGCAGCGACGGGAACTACACCGTCCTCGTCGACACCCATCCCGCCGGCTACCTCGAGTTGCTGGGACCCGAGATCGGCAGGCACACGAACGGGGACGGTGCGAAACGCATCGGCGTTCCCTGCGCGTCGAAGGCTGGTCGATGGTCTCCGTTCTCTTGGCGGAGTGGTACCGGCGAAAATAGCCGGCAGAAGCCGAAACCTTGTCAGCCTCGTTGAGGCGGCTGCAGCGATCGGGTGGATCGGCGTTGCCGGCTTGGGGGCCAGCGCGGGGTGTGGAAGGAACCGGCGGCAGCGGGCATACTTGAGAGGAGATGCCGGACACCCTGACGCTGACAGCAGTTTTCACTCCGGACGAGGACGGTTGGACGATGGCACAACTGGCCGAGTGGCCTGCGGTTGTGACGTGCGGTCGCACGGTTGAGGAGGCGCGGGAGATGTTGCTCGACGCGGCACGCGAGATGCTCGCTTCCTACCGCGACGAGGGCAGGCAACCACCCATCGGCGGCGGTCATGTCGAGCCGATCACGATCGATCTCGCCGCCGCTTGAATCGCCGTGAGCTCGAGCGCCATCTAGCCGAGTACGGCTGCAGCCTGTTGCGCGAAGGGTCGAGACACAGTATCTGGCACAACCCCGAGCGCGACCTTCGTGCACCCGTCCCTCGCCATCGAGAGATCCCGGCCGGCACCGCCCGCGCGATCTGCAAGCAGCTCGCGATCCCGCCTCCGTAGTAGCCGTCAACGACGGTGCCAACCCCGTTGACTACGTTGAACTAGACGGGCACGTGGGGGACGGCGACGCGCACGTGGGCGTTTGGCGACGCTCCCCGGTTACAGATGTAATCTGCGCGCCGTGGTGAAACGGATCGAGCTCGTGGTGACTGATGCCCCCGGCAAGAATCGAACTTGCGCACGCGGTTTAGGAAACCACTGCTCTATCCACTGAGCTACGGGGGCGTATGCCGCCTGGGGCAATAACGCCTCTTGCGGCCATTGCAGCCGCAGAGAATGTTGTCTCCACGGCAGTCCAAGCATAGTTTGAGACGCGAGGAAGCCATGTTGTCGTGGTAATGGCGCACCGCTAGCAGCCCTCCGAGTCCGGCGAATGGACAGCGGCGGGGCCCGGCCCCGGGCCGGTGCGCCCGCCGCTGCTCGCAGTGAGGCAAAGGAAGCGGGCAGTTCCGCTGCTCCCCAGGGTCGCTATCCACCCCCAGCAGGCCGCCCTCAGAGACTCACCGGAAGTCGTTATTCACCAAAACCCGACCCGCGAAACGCCCGACCCGCGAAACCATTGCGACGGCGTCGCGTTTGATCCTCCCGTCGTGCCCGGGTCCTAAGACGTGCTCTTGCCCGTACTGCAACGAGAGGACGGTCGGTCATGGCGGAACGGGACGACCTCGAGCGCGCCAGTGGCAGGTTCGGCGACGTCAAGGGCAGTCAGAGTGCCTGGCAGTCCGGGATCACGACGCGGCTGCGCCGGGTTCAGCTGGCCAGAACGTAAGCGAGCGCTGCCAGCGCCAACGCCAGAGCGAAGACGAGCGCGATGACGACGACCGTTCCGCCCAATGCGAGAATCGGCGTCCTCGCGGCCCTCGTCGTGGGTGTATCGACCCTCTCGGGCGAGGAGCGGTGTGACGACATCCCGACGGCTGGCGGCCCACTCCCCCGTTCCGCGGATTCGAGCATGACGATCTGACGGACCGGAATACCGTCGAAGCTGCCCGCCGGTAGAGGCTCCGCGGCAGCGGATTCGACGGCGCCACGCTGTGCCGGCGGCCGTACGGCGATCACGATCTCGTCGGCAGGAAAGGTCGCGAGCGCATCGCGAATGGCGAGCTCGATGTCGGCCTCTCCGGCGACCGCCTCAACAGCCTCGCCAGGCAGCTCCGCCGCCGTCTCCTCGGCGGCGCGCTGTGCCTCACCGAAGGCATCCTCGTCGTTCGCCAGCCAGTCGAGGACGCCTTGCCGAACCACCGGAACAACGATCTTGACCGTATCCGCGTCGCTGAGGTGCGATAGCAGCTCCCGCTCGGCGTGGTCGACGGTGCTGACGACGAGCACGCAACGCGGTTGCCGGCTTACGGGCACGGTCGCGGATCGTGACGGCGACGCCGCCTGAAGAGGTGTACGTTCCATGGAGGTGGGTATTCCCGCCTTGCGCCCGCCTAAAACACGACCCATGTCGTTTCAGGGGTTTCAGGATCGGGAGCGGGACGCGGCTCGCTCTAGCTGCGCCTTGTCTGAGCAGGTCATTTGAGCAAGCCGGATCAGCCGTCCGCGCGACCGCGCCGGATGCGCATTCACCGCCGTCCGGGGCGACGGCGCTCGCAGCGTCACGGGTGCTAGGCGCTCCCAGGGCCATGCCCCCGACGGGGTCGCTCACGTCCACGGCGTGACCGATGACCGATCGATGACCGCTCCCGCCTCGCCTACGCCGAGATGCTCGACGACGCCAAGGCCGCCACCTCGGCCGCGTTCCTCGAGCGAGCGCTCGACTCTACACCCCGTACGGGATCACGGCCGCCTAGCAACTCATCCCGGGCCTTGCCGGCGCCTGGGGTTTGTCCGGATCCAGCTCCGGGTACAACGCGGTGAAGAGCGATTGTCAAACGAAAGGAGTTCCAATGTACATCGGTGGCGGCGTCATCACATTGATCATCATCGTCCTGTTGCTCGTCTGGATCCTCTGATCGCCCGCCGCTCGCGTCGGCGGTTCTGCGGCGAGTTCCAATGTTGGCATCCGAGGGACTACTCGCAGGATCTGATGAGGCGTCGGCTGAGAGCCGACCTCCTCATCCCTGATTTCCTCCCGCTCGGTAACTCATGCCAGGTGTTGCCTCTTCGGTGTCGGCAGAGGGTACGGAGGTACAGGAACGGACGGCCCCGAGACGTTACGGACGTGACCCCAGCGATCTCGACCTCATCGGAGTACCGCGGCGCTGTGCCCCGTTGACCGGTGTAGAGGGACTGAGCGGTGAGCCGGATTGCCGACATCCGAAACATGGAATGGAAGAGAACGCCCACATGTATTGTTGCCCGTTCCGACCCCAGCCTGCTAGCGAAAGGACTATTACGGCTCGATGATGGCGCCGGCGGGAGGCTCTGACTGGATGGACGGCGTGGCGATGCGGGATCTCGTCCGCCAGGGGGATGTTTCGGCTCTCGAGCTCGTCACGACTGCGATTGGTCGGATCGAAGCGCAGGACGCATCGCTGAACGCCGTGGCGACACGTTTGTTCGAGTTCGGGCTGGCGAGTGCCGCTGATCCTGCGCTTCCGCACGGGCCGTTCACGGGAGTCCCATTTCTCTTCAAGGACGCGGGAGCCTGCTATGGGGGCCTGCCCCAGTATCTCGGCAGCGGCCTGCTGCGGTCGATGGGGTGGACAGCGCCGGCTGACACGGTGTTGGGCTCACGGTTCCGCGACAGCGGGTTTGTCGTCGTAGGCAAAACCAACCTGCCTGAGTTCGGAGTGCAGGCGACGACCGAGCCGCTCGCGTTCGGCCCGACCGCGAACCCGTGGGATCTAACCCGATCCGCCGGCGGTTCCAGTGGTGGAGCCGCCGCAGCGGTCGCTGCGGGACTCGTGCCGATCGCTCACGCAAGCGATATTGGTGGCTCGATCCGGATGCCGGCCTCCTGGTGCGGAGTAGTGGGATTGAAGCCATCACGGGGCCGGACGTCGACAGCTCCGATTGTCGACCCGAACATGGTCGAGCACGTGATCACGCGTACCGTCCGCGACACGGCTGAGGTACTCGAAGCCATCGCCGGGCCTGCGCCAGGCGACCCGTACACGCTCGCCCGGTCCGAGCGCGGGTTCTTGGACGCGCTCGAGGGCAATCCCGCGCCGCTCCGGATCGGGCTACTCACGAGCGTTGATGCGAGCTTCGTCGGGGTCGCGGCAGACTGCGTGCAGGCAGCGAAGGAGACCGGAAGCCTCCTGGAATCGCTCGGCCACACGGTTGAGCTGGCGGGCCCAAGACACCTGTTCGATGACGCGTTCGTCGAGCACACGTTCGTCAGCACTGCCTACGAGTTCAAGCGAATGCTAGACAACCTCGCTGCCGCGGTCGGGCGGCCTCTGGCACCCAACGATGTCGAACCGTTCTCCTGGGCGCTCGCAGAAGCGGGAGCGACGATCAGCGACGAAACCTACTCCGCAAGCCAAACCTGGGAACGGGCCTACACATCCCAGGTGACGACCTGGTGGAACGAGTTCGACCTTCTGCTCGCCCCCGCCGTCACCGAACCGCCGCCCCTACTCGGGGAACTGGTACCGGCCCCGGCGGATCCACTCGCGATCCTGGGCCGATACCGACAGATCTGGGCGTTCGCCGCCCCCTTCAACGTCACCGGCCAGCCCGCAATCAGCCTGCCCACGTGCCAGTCAGCGGACGGACTTCCGATCGGCATCCAGCTCGTTGCCTCCCTCGGTCG
Organism: uncultured Thermoleophilia bacterium; assembly: GCA_963792455.1. Classification (GTDB taxonomy): domain Bacteria; phylum Actinomycetota; class Thermoleophilia; order Gaiellales; family Gaiellaceae; genus Gaiella. The sequence goes on along the minus strand of CAWBWA010000008.1, from coordinate 17,843 downwards.
CGAGGACCTGCTGATCGAAGTCGCGGCACAGGTTGAGCGCGCGACCCCGTTCCCGATCGTTGCGAGCTAGAAGGGGGTCGGGCGCGGTGGGCGCGCGGCCCGCATCGACCTCTCTGACATCAGCCGCAGCTCCGCCCGCCACGGGCAATGGGCCATCGACGACGAGCGCCGCGAGGCCCGGGCGGCGTACGCGCTCACGGGCACGGGCTGAGTCATCAGGGGATCGAGCACACGCACCTGCTCTGACCCGGCCGAGAGACCGGGTCAGAGCAATGGGGGCAGTCGCCCGGACAGGACACTCCTCGATCATCGTCCGAGGGGGGCGGCTGTGAACGACGACGGGTCTCACGCCCCCGTGCGGACCGACTTCGACCGCCGAGGCTCGTACGGTTACGCTTTCGCGGTGGTAGGAGAAGAGAGACAAAAACGGGCCGCCCGGAATGAGGATCTCTTCCGACGGCTCAACGAACGCCTGCACGATCTCGCCGTCATCGGTGGTTCCTCGGAACCACGGGAGAGGTTCGTCTGCGAGTGCGCGCAGACGAGTTGTTCGCTGCTCGTCGAGCTTTCCGCCGACGAGTATCGGGCGGTGCGCGCGGACGACACTCGATTCCTCGTCTTCCCCGAGCCCTGGCACACGAGCCCCGAGGTCGAGGCCGTCGTCGAGCACCACGATCGCTATTGGGTCGTCGAGAAGCGAGGTACGGCCGGCAACGAAGCGGAGCACCTCGCCGAACGTGGCCTCAAGCTGCTCTAGCGCGCCGCCTCCATACGGTCCTGCGTGAGAACAGCCTCGCCTGAGCGACTGAAGCCGCCTCGCGCACAGGAGCGTAAACGCCCGGCCGCCTTCGCCGGTTAACCGCAGACGACGACAACGTCGTCAAAGATAAGAGTCACCCGTTCTGACCCATGGCACCGGCCTCAAACAGCGGGGCGGGCTCCGAAACGGCTGGCATACACCTCCCGACCCTCTTCGCGCTGACAAGGGGAGTACCGGAAGGGGCCGGGACTAGGGCGCGGCTTGGCACCAGTTGTAGAGGGTCAGGATGATCCGATCCGGGGCGCTCAGCGGGTCTGCCTCCACGTCGAAATTGGGCGTTGGACTCCCGGGCGTGAGAACGACGCCGGTAATCTTCTGACGGACGCGGTCGACACTCGCGCAGAGCTTCTGCTTGTCGGCTTCCAGTTGCTCGATTCGGCTCGCCGAGTCGTGGTTCGACAGCTCGAGTCCTGTTACGCGCTTCGCGAGGTCATCGGTCTCGGTGCTCGCGCGGTAGGAGCCATAGGCAACACCAGCGACCGCTGCCAGACTGATCACGATCAGGATGATTGACGTGCGAGCCTTCACCGAACGGCACGGTCTGCGGTTCTGCCAGCCCTGCCCGTAAGCCGGGTGACCTGTCTCTTCGCTGAGGCCCTCTGGTGCGGCGAGAGCCGCTTCCATCCCGCATACGCGGCCAATCCCAATGTGACAAAGCGACGCAGTTTCATGCTGCTCCCCAATCAATCGATGCCCAGGGAGCTAGCCTCCCCCCCAGGGGTCGGGGCTAAACAAGTTCGTGAGCAGCGGCGGGCTCGGGCAGGCCACTCTCCCTACGGGCCGCTATCTCCCGCTTCCAGCGGACGAGGGTGTCGTTCCCCGGATCGCGCCTGGTGAAACGCGATGGTTCACTCGCGGCCTGCAGACCCGCCGGTGCCCGCAGTTCCATCAGGCTCGCTCCGCCTCAGCTCGTTCGCGAACTCCTCGGCGTGTGCGTCGCCTCAGTAGCCTGATGCCCTGAGTCCCGGTCAGGCCATGGACGACAATGGAGAGGGCGACCGTCGCCACTGCGATCCACCAGATCAGAGCCGCTTCCTCGGCGGCGACGACGCCGGAGGCGCCGATCGCTGCCGCGTAGTAGATGGAGGCAAGCCCCACGGACTCCGAACCAGGCGAGGAACGCCCGCTCGGCGGCGTTCCTCGCGCTGCCTGCGAAGGAAACGAAGACGCTCGCCGGGCGGAGCACGACGAGAACCGAGAGGATGACGAGCCATCCGCTCCAGCCGATCATCCGGAGTCCCGCGAGCGACAACACGGTGCCGAGCAAGACGATCAAGACGAGTTCGGCAAGCCTCTCGATCCGTTCGAGACCCTCGAAGATTCCGCGGTTGAGCTCGTGCCGTCGTTCGTAGCGGCGGAACGCGAGCGCTCCGATGAAGACCGCCACGAAGCCATTCGCCCCGATTGCCCCCGCGCCGCCGTAGAGAACGAATGCCGCGCCGATTCCAACGAAGGGATCGACCTCGGGCGCCAGGACATGACGGTCGCGCTGACGGACTGCAAGCCATCCCGCACCCCTGCCCACCACGATCCCGACCGCCACCGCGGCAGCGAGCGAGTAGAGGACGTCGACGAGGAGCCAACGCAAGAGCCCATGATCGGCCCCGCCGAGGTAGGCAAGCCCGAGGGAGACGAAGACCAGCGCAAGGCCATCGTTCAGACCCGCCTCGCCGGTGACCGCGAACCGTTCCTCGCGTTCACGGCCTTCGCCCGGCGGCCCCACTCCGATCTCGCCGGCGAGCACCGGATCGGTCGGCGCTAGCATCGCGCCAATCATGATGGCGACTCCGACAGGCACACCCAGCAAGATAGTGCTGAGCCCCGTTGCACCAGCGATCACCAGTGGCATCGCCCACAGAAGCAGCCGGCCGACAGAGCTCCATCCACCCCACGTCACTTCTCGATCGACCTTGATCCCCGTGGCGAAGAGCGCGATAACGATCGCGGCCCCAGTGACGTGCTGCACGAGGTCGGGGTGGGCCAGCGGATCGAACCACCCCACGTTCTGCTCGCGGAGCAGGACGGCAACTCCGGCACCGAGACCGAGGTAGACGAGTGCTGCACTGTAGTGGCCACCGTCCCGACGAGAAAGGACTGTCGCGGCGATCAAGACCGACAAGCCGCCGCCGAGCGCGACAAGCGCCGAGAGCCCTCCGAATGACGGGGCCAGGGCCGCGCTCACATGTCACTGGTACCCGCCCCGGCTCACGGCCAAACTACCGGCCGCGCGATGATGAGAGGTGGCCCTTCATAGGATGTGCGTACCGAGCCGGGAACGTCGGCCAGGAGGCCTGAAACGCCGCGGTGCTGTCGTGCGTGGCTCGGTAGCGCGACGTGCCGGCTCAGCCGCCGAATACGGCCGCCGGGCGAACGCTCTTGTTCGTAAGCCGGCTGCGGTCGGTCAGCCGTGGTTTCTCGCGGACCAGCGACGTGAGCTCTTCGACCATGTCACCAGCCTGTCCGACGAGCACCGCGGCGATCAGCCGCTCGTCGCGGAGATAGAAGCCGACGAGGTTGCGCTCGGAAATCGAGCCGCGGAGGAAGACCTCGTCGACGCCGTCGGTGTCTCCGAGCAGCTGCAGCTGAAGGTCGAACATCTTCGTGAAGAAGGCCGGTACTTCCGCGAAGCCCTTGCGCCCTCCCGCGAGGTTGCGGCCCAGGTGCGCGCCCTGTGCGTCGGCGTTGCTCCAGTGCTCGATCCTTCGCGCGCGGCCGGAGACCACGTCCTCGAAGCGCGCCACGTCTCCGATGGCGTAGACGCCCTCGACGGACGTGCGGAAGTGGTCGTCGACCACGATCCCGTTGTCGAGTTCGATGCCGCTGCCCTCGAGATAACCGACGTCGGGCTCGACTCCCACGCCGACCACTGCGAGGAACGCCTCGATCACACGACCCGAGGCGGTGCGGGCGCCCGTCAGCATGAGGCCGTTCGCCTGGAACTCCTCGATCTGCTCGCCCAGAGCGAGCTCGACGCCGTGCTCCCGGTAGAGCTCTGCGACCTGCTCGGATAGCTCCGGTGAGGCGAGAGCCGGGACGAGCCGGTCACCCATCTCGACGATCGTCACCTCGAGCCCGAGCATGTTCAGCGAAGCGGCGACCTCGGAGCCGATGAAGCTGCCGCCGACGACGAGGGCCTTGCGTGCCGTGGGTGCGTCGTCCCTCACCGCCACGGCGTCGGCGAGCGTTCGGAACGTACGCACAGCGGGCAGGTCGGCTCCGGGAACAGGAAGAGAACGCGGGCTGGCGCCGCTCGCGATCACGAGCGTTCCGTAGGTAATCGCTTCGCCGCCGGCGACTACGAATCGCGTGGGCGTGGGTGTCGACCGACTCGACGGTGAGGCCGAGTCGCAGCTCGACGGCGAGGTCGTCGTACTCCTCGGCCGTGTGGACGAGAGCCCCGTCCGGTTCCATTTCACCACGGAGAATGCCCTTCGAGAGTGGCGGCCGGTTGTAGGGAGGGTGCTCATCCGCCGAAACGGCCGTGATCAGCGCGTCACCACCCGCCTCGCGGTAGGAATCGATCAGGCTGGCTGCGGCGCGGCCGCCGCCGATGATCACGATCGGATCCTTTGCCATGCCTAACCCTACCCCCCGGGGTGCCTATCCACACTTCGCGTCGAAAGCGCTTCGCGAGCTGCGCGAGTCACGGCACGAGAGCTAGCGTGAGTTGGAGTCCGGATCGACGCATCCGCGACAGTCCGGGGCGGACCCACTCCCCCCGGCCAGACCCCGAGCCTCCGACCGAGACCGACCCGATGTTCGTCCGGTTACCTGTGCGCCGACGCCTCCGCCGGCGTACGGCTGCGAGCGCCGCCACGCGAGACGGCGAGCTCCTGGTCGAGCCAGGCAAAGACGTCGTGGCGCCGAACGGTCGCTGCCATTCGTTTCAAGCGTCGGCGCCTGTCGGCCTCCTCGAGCTCGAGCGCGAGGCTGATCGTGCCTGCGAGCCCGTCGAGGTCGAAGGGATTGCACGGCAGAGCCTCGGGCAGCTCCTCGACCGCCCCGGCGAACTCGCTCAGGACGAGCACGCCTGTTCCTTCGGTCGCGGCTTGCACGGTCACGTACTCCTTGGCCACGAGGTTCATCCCGTCCTGAAGCGGCGTCACGAGGCAGATCTCTGCGGCCCGATAGTAGGCAAGCAGTCGGTCGGGGGTGACACCCCGGTAGAGGTAATGAACGGGGACGTCGAGGCCCGGCTCGGTGAAGCGGCCGTTGATGCGGCCGACAAGCTGTTCGACCACTCCCCGCAGCTCCCTGTACTCCCGGATCTCGCTGCGACTCGGCACGGCCACCTGCACGAAGGTGATCTCGCGACGAAGATCCGGCCGCAGCTCGAGGAGGAGCTCGATCGCCCGCAGTCGCTCCGGGATGCCCTTCGTGTAGTCGAGCCGGTCGACTCCGAGCAGGAGCCGGCGGCCGCTGAACTGGGTACGAAGCCCGGCAAGGGCCCGCGCGACGGACGGCCGATGAGCGCGCTGCGCAAGATCGGTCGCATCGATCGAGATGGGATGGGCGACGGTCCTCACCGCCCGGCCGTCGCCGAGCCATATCGTCGTCCCCTCCACCTCGACGTCGTCGAGCACATGAGCGCACGTGCGGAGGAAGTTATCGCGGTAGGGGACCGTGTGGAACGAGACCGTGTCCGCTCCGAGCATCCCCTCCAGAACGCTCCTCCGCCACGGCAGACGCGAAAACACCTCCGGCGGTGGGAACGGGACGTGGAGGAAGAAGCCGATTCCACCCTGCGCGCCGGTCTGTCGGAGCAGGTGGGGCACGAGCAGGAGGTGGTAGTCGTGTACCCAGCGGAATCCCGGTGCGGCCGGGTTGTCGGCGACAACGAAGCGCGTATTGACGATTCGATAGGCGTCCCACCAGGATCGGTCGAAGGTCGGCCATTCGACGAGGCCGTGGAGGAGCGGCCAGAGCGTGCGGTTCGCGAACCCGTGGTAGTAGGCGTCGACCTCCCGGCGTGACAGCGACACGGGGCGGAGCTCGATCTCGAGGCCCTCTACTGTGCGCGGCGTCTCGGTGCCACCGTCCCAGCCCACCCAGACCCCGCCACGAGACGCCATCGCTGGTTGCAAGGCGGCCACAAGGCCCCCGTCGGAAATCCTCCAGGTGGCTCGCGTCCGCCTGACGGGAAGGCGGTTCGCGAACGCGATCACCGGAAGCTCGTTGCTGATTGCGTGCATCTGACTCAGGCCGCTGGCGGGGCCGTCGATATCGGCGACGCCTGGACGCGACCGCCGCTGATTCCGATCCCGGCACCCGGACGGTGATCGCAGCGGGCTCGCGAAATGTGCGCGTCGGGACGGTCACGATCCACGACGACGTAGCGTCGGTGGCGCTCTTCGGGGACTGCCTCACGGCGAGGCTCTCGAGCCGGGACGCGAGCACGAGCAGCCGGAGCCTTCCCGTTGACGCGAGCTACCCGTCGGGTCACGAGGCGCTCCGCCGACCGCAGCGCTCCGAGGTACGACTCGAGAATCGAATAGTCGCCGCGCGGAACGGTACCGTAGATCCCGGCGGGCAGAGTGCGCACCACCCGGAGCTCCAGTCGCCGGCTGCCGCCGGTTGCACCGGTGGCGCAAGCGTCTCGCGCGGCGCGCCGCGCCGCGCCAGCGGCACGCCCGGCCGCGCGCGAGCCGACGCGGGTGGGCTCACGCGAGCCCGCCCCCGACCGGCTGCGGCCCCTTCAGTTCTCGACATTCCCGTCCCAGCGGCCGGTGGCGCCTTCCGCCTCAACGAGCTCCTTGAACGACTCGTATCGCTCTTCTGGTCGATCGCCCTCCAGCATGCGGTCGATGGGATGCTGCCATCCGTGCAGCTCGGCGTCCATCTCGACGCCTGGCGCCGCCGATCTCGGCGACCCAGCGGAGATGCGTCCTTCTGCTTGACGCTCTCGACCCCGTCCATGAAGCTCGGGAACGATTCGGACTCGTGTCCACTGATCGTCAGGCGATCGACACCGGGACTCGATGTCGATGGATTCTTCGATGGTGCTCATCCTGCCTCCTTCGACGTGTATTCCTGCAACCGTCGGGAAGGAAGGGTTGTGCCCTGGATCGGAGCAGGCGAAACGACGCTCCGGGCGGCCGGGCTCGGTACGGCTGTATTTCCTGGCCTCGTCGACCGCGATGATCGCTCGGTCATCCTGCTCCTGCTCTATCGCGCTGTGGCGAAGCGAGGTGGGAACCGGCTCCGCATCTGACGCCCGCGGCGAGCCCGATGCAGGAGCAGCCACGGGCGTCCTCGTACCGGAAGCTCCGCCGGCCGCCGCGCCGGCGCCAGCCCCCGCGGCGTGCCACGCTCAGGCCTTCGGGCCCGGTGTCACCGAGATCTGGTCGGCGCTGACGACGACGCTCCAGGTCTCTCCGAAGGCGCGTACGCCATCGAGCCTCGTTCCGACGAGCCACTGCGGCGGCGGCGGGGCGTCGCTGACGAGGCGCCTCGTCTCCGGGTCTGGGCGTAGGCCGAGCAGGAGCGTCAGGCAGAGGACGGGCGCGCCGGCCGCCCACGCCTGCGGGCGGGCCGCCGTCGGATAGGCGATCGGAAAGGCGGTCTCGGGGCGTGCGAACCCCGCGAAGACCTCCGGGAGCGAGTAGTCGAACGACGCCGATGCCTCGATCAGACTCTGCGCGAGCAGCCGCCCCTCCTCCCAGAAGCCGGCCCGCACGAGCCCCCAGGCTGCGAGGGCCGTGTCGTGCGGCCAGACCGTGCCGTTGTGGTAGCTGAGCGGGTTATACGCCCCTTCGCCGGCGCCCATCGTCCGGACGCCCCAGCCGGACCAGAGCCCCTCGCCCGTGAGCGCTTCAGCCACGGCCGAGCGACGGTCAGCAGGCACAATGCCCGACCAGAGCAGGTGGCCGATGTTCGAGCAGAGCGCGTCGACTTGCTGCTTCGAGCCGTCGAGAGCGAGGGCGTACGTCCGACGCTCGTCGATCCAGAACGCGTGCTGGAACCGCTCAGCGAGCTCGTCCGCGGCGGCGTCGAGCCGCGCAGCGAGGGCTGGGTCGTTCCAAACGGCGCGGGCGAGCTCGGCCGTTCGACGACGCGCGTCATAGGCGTACCCCTGCACCTCGACGGGCGCGATCGGCGGGAGAGCCAGGCGCCCGTCCGCGAAGCGCTGCGAGTCGCCCGAGTCCTTCCAGGATTGGTTCTCGAGCCCCCTCGGCGTTCGCCGCTCGTATTCGAGGAACCCGTCGCCGTCGCGGTCGCCGTACTGCTCGATCCACGAAAGCGCAGCCAGAGCGGCGTCCTTCAGCTCGAGCACGATCGCGTCGTCCCCGGTCCAGCGCCAGAGCTCCGAGAGCAGCACCAGGAACAGCGGCGTCGCGTCGACCGAGCCGTAGTAAACGGGAAACCACGTCGTCGCCGCCTTCCCACGGCGCAGCTCGTGGAGGATCTTGCCGGGCTCCGCGTCGAGAGCGGCCACGTCCTCGGTCGCCTGGAGCGCCGCGAGGGCCCGCAGGGCGCCCACCGCGAGCTCGGGGCCGAAGACGAGCGTCTGTAGCGAGGTGATCAGCGTGTCACGGCCGAAAACGGTCATGAACCAGGGCATGCCGGCGGCCGGTAGCGCGCTGATTCCGTCGATGCCTCGAAGGCGGAGCGAGGCGAGATCGGCGATCGACCGTTCGTACGACCGCCCGAGGTCAACGGCTGTTGTGGTGAGGCGCGGCACGCGGAGGCTCCACCCGAGCAACGCCTCGCGCACGTGCTCGAGCTCCGTTCCGAAGCCGGCCACGGGAAGTGACGCCCCGCCCGCGGCGGCGGGAAAGCTGACCCTGATCGTCAGCTCCCAGCGGCAGTGCGGCTCGAGGGTGAGCTCGTAGCGAGCCCCCTGCGGCGTCGCGATCGGCGGCTCCGAGAAGGCGACGAGCGTTACGTAGCCATCGTCGTCGGCGATCCGCATCACGTCCAACGCGACCGATTCCGGGCGGCGCTCTGCCGGCAGCAGCGCAGCCTGCGCGGGATCACCGAACGAGAAGTCGTAACTCTTGACGGAGAGGATGTCCGCGAAGTCCGCGGCGAGCTCGATCTCGACCGGGAACGAGATCGTCGACATGCCCTCGTTGCGGAGCACGATCCGTTCCGTCATGCCGCCCCCTATGAAACGCTCGCGGGAGACGGAGATGGTGTCGGGCGGGATCAGAGCGGTCGGGGCGTTCCGCGCATAGTGGGCGGCGGTGAAGTACTCGACCGCACGCGAGGTCAGGAGCAGCGGGGTGACTCCGTCCACCCTGAGTTGCAGGCGCGACAGCATCCGCGTATCGTCGGCAAACAACCCGTGGGTCAGCTCCGTGATGTCACCCACCTCGTCGCTCATGCAGAAGGTGGCGCCTTCGAGAATTGTGAACATGCAGTCATGCTGCCCGCTTCGAACGATGCTCAAGCAGGGATGTTCTCCACGGGCCTCGGCTGATACGTCTGAGCGCGCTCAGCGGCGTTGGCCCGACGCTTCAAGCAGGGCCAACGTTTAGAAGCCGGCCGCACGCGGTAGTCACGGAAGAGAAGATGCGCATCGCTCTCTTCAGCCCCGTCTGGTTCCCGGTGCCGCCCGACCGCTACGGCGGCATCGAGGCGGTCGTGCAGCTGCTCGCCGATGGGCTCGTGGACGCGGGCATCGACGTCACGCTCTTCGCCTCGGGCGACTCGAAGACCAAGGCGGAGCTCGTCTCGACTTTCGACAGGGCGCCCAGCGAACACATCGGACAGAGCTATTGGGAGCTCCAGCATCTGCTCCCGTTCCTACAGCGCAGCGACGAATTCGACCTCGTCCACGACCACTCGGGCCTCCTCGGGCTGACGGTACTCGGGCTGACTTCGTGCCCTACGCTCCACACAGTGCACGGGCCGTTGACGGGGGACCCGGGCCCTGTCTACCGAGCCGTGTGCAAGACGGTGCCCGACGCAGGGCTGGTCTCGCTGACGCGAAATCAGCGCCGGCCCTGTCCAGAGCTACCGTGGCTCGCGAACGTCCACAACGCGATCGATGTCTCGCGCTACGCCGTCGAACGGCGCCCGGGCGACGCACTTCTCTTCCTCGGCCGCATGAGCCCCGACAAGGGAGCACATCGCGCGATCCGGATTGCCGAGCGCCTCGGCCGACCGCTCAAAATCGCGGCGAAGTGCCGCGAACCGGGCGAGATCGAGTACTTCGACCGCTACGTCGCGCCGCACCTGAACGACATGGTCGAGTACGTGGGCGAGGTCGACCATGACGCGAAATGCGCGCTGCTCGCCGAAGCGCACGCGCTCGTCGTGCCGATCGAATGGGAGGAGCCTTTCGGGCTCGTCATGATCGAGGGGCTCGCGAGCGGGACACCCGTGATCGCGATGCGCCGTGGTTCCGTGCCCGAGCTGCTCCGCGACGGCAAGACCGCTTTCGTCGTGAACGATCTGTCCGAGATGGTCGCTGCCGTCGACCGTGTCTCCGAGCTCGATCCTTCCGTGCTGCGGCGAGAGGCCGAAGAACGCTTCTCCGTCGAGCGGATGGTGCAGGGGTACCTCGCGGCGTATGAGACGAGTATCGCCGTGGCTATGCCGTCCCTGCGTCTCTCGGCTGTGTCGGCGGCAGGCTGACGTGGCCAAGACAGACGACTCCGGGCGATACGGCAAGCCGATCGTCAGGCTGTGAGGACGACGTCAGAACGAGCGCGCCAGGCCGAGGTTCTCGGCGATCGCGTTCCGTCCCATCTCGTTCGTGATCGGCCCGATCCGAAACAGCCTTGCGTCGCGCCAGTAGCGCTGCATGTCCGTCTCGGACGAGTACCCCATGCCGCCGAGGATCTGGATGCCGAGGTCGGCTGCCTTGACCGCGGCCTCGGACGCCGTCACCTTCGCGATCGTCGTCTCCTGGAAGCACTCCCGTCCCTGCGCCTGCAGCCACGCCGCCTGCAGCGTCACGAGGCCGGCCTGGTGACGCCACATCGCGATGTCGGCGAGGTAGTGCTGGAGGATCTGGAACTCGCCGATCTTGCGCCCGAATGCCTCGCGCTCCCCGACGTACGCGAGCGCATCTTCGAGGACGCCGTCGAGGATCCCGCAGCAGAAGCCGGAGACGATGATGCGCTCGTTGTTCAGCGTCGGCAGCAGCATCCGCCACGCGTTCCCCGGCTCCCCGAGCACGAGCTCGTCGGGCACGAAGACGCCGTCGAGGCCGACGTCGCACGAGCCGATGGCGCGCATCCCGAGCTTCGGCAGCTCCGTGATCCGCACGCCCTCCGCGGCAGTCGGAACGAGGAAGAGGCTCAGGCCGTGGTGGCGCTTCTCGACGCTCTCCTCGGTGCGGGCGAGCAGGAGGATGTAGTCGGCCACGTGCGCTGAGGAGCACCAGGTCTTGGCGCCGTCGACGATCCAGCCGCCGTCTCCTCGGCGGGCCCGCGTGGTCATCGCGCCGAGCACGTCCGTGCCGCCGCCCGCCTCGGTGAAGCCGATCGCGTAGCGGAGCTCGCCGCGCGCCGTCGGCGGCAGGAACCGCTCCTTCTGCGCCTCGCTGCCGTAGAGCCCGATGCTCTTCGCGCCGGCGAACGAGGTGATCCCCCAGATCCAGGCGAGCCCGCCGAGCGTTCGCGCCAGCTCCCGCGCGAGCAGCATCTGCACCACGACGTCGCCGCCCTGACCGCCGTGCTCCTCGGAGATCCCGATCCCGTGGAGGCCGGCGGCCGACAGCCTGTCCCAGAGCTCGAACGGGTACTCGTGCTCGCGCTGCTCCGCCGCGCGAGCCCAGTCCTTGGGGCACTCGCGGTCGACCCACGCGCGCGTCTCGCTGCGGAAGAGCTCGAGCTCGTCCGGTAGGTCGAAGCTCAGGTCTCTCGTCATCGTTGCTCCTCGGGTCGCGGCCGCCGGGTCGGGACGATTGTAGGATCGAGACGTGCAGAGCGTGCCCATTGCCGCCACCACGATCGGCGACCTGGTCGACGGCGCCGCCGCGGAGTCGGACGGCGACGCCGTCGTCTTCCCGGGCGAGCGGGTCACCTTTCCCGAGCTGGCCGCCCTCACCGACCGGTTCGCTCGCTCCCTCCGCGGCCTGGGCATCGGCCCCGGCGACAAGGTCGGGATCCTGATGCCGAACCAGCTCGACTTCGTCGTCGCACTCGTCGGGGCGTCGAAGCTCGGCGCCGTTCCCGTTCCGATCAACGGGCGCTTCAAGGAGCACGAGCTGAGCCACGTGATCGCCCACGCCGACATCCGCGTGCTCCTGACGGCAACCGGGCCGGAGCCCACGGTGGACTACCCCGCGCTCGTCGCCGGCGTCTTTCCGGATGCCGCAGAGCAGTCGCCCGGTTCGCTGAGGCTCGAGACCGCGCCCCTGCTGCGCTCGCTCGTGCACCTGAACGGAGAGCGCCCGGGCTTCCTGAACCGCGATGCGTTCGAGGCCGCCGCGGAGCACGTGAGCGACGCGGACGTCCGCCTCCTCCAGTCGCGTGTGCGGGTTCGCGACATCGCGATGCTGATGTACACGTCCGGGACGACCGCCAAGCCGAAGGGCTGCCTGCTCACCCACGAGGCGCTCGTCCGGCACGGCGCCAACGTGCAGCGGTCGAAGTTCCTGATGAGCTCCGACGACCGCTTCTGGGATCCGCTGCCGATGTTCCACATCGGCGGCGTCACGCCGCTGCTCGGGTGCCTGGGCCTGCGCGCCGCGTTCGTTCACGCCGGGCACTTCGACCCGCTCGTCTCGTTGCACCAGCTCCAGGACGAGCGCTGTACGGTCGCCTACCCCGCGTTCGACCTGATCTGGCTCGCGATCCTCGACCACCCGCGCTACGCCGAGTTCGACCTCAGCCGGCTGCGCCTCGTCCAGAGCATCACGACGCCGGAGCGGATGCGGGACCTGCAGCGACGGATGCCGTGGGCGAAGTTCGTCACCTCGCTTCGGCGCCACGGAATGCGCGAGCAACCTGACGCTCGGCGGAGCCGACGACGACGAGCAGACACGCACCGACACCCTCGGCACGCTCGTGCCGGGCATGGAGCTGAAGGTCGTCGACCCGGAGACCGGAGAGGAGCGGCAGCCGGGCCAGGTCGGCGAGCTCTGCCTGCGCGGCTACGCGATGTTCGAGGGCTACTACAAGGACCCCGAGCAGACCGCGCTCACGGTCGACGAGGAGGGCTGGTTCCACACCGGCGACCTCGGCTCGCTCGACGAGGACGGGCCGTCTCGGCTACTCCGGACGGCTGAAGGACATGCTCAAGGTCGGCGGCGAGAACGTCGCCGCGATCGAGATCGAGGACTACCTCGTCCGCCATCCGGCGGTCAACATCGTGCAGGTCGTCGCCGCGCCGGACGCACGCTATACGGAGGTGCCGGCGGCCTTCGTCCAGCTCGCGCCCGGCCACGAGCTGACCGAGGCGGAGCTGCAGCAGTTCTGCATCGGCCACATCGCCACGTTCAAGGTGCCGCGCTACGTCCGCTTCGTGACGGAGTGGCCGATGTCCGGCACGAAGATCCAGAAGTTCGTCCTGCGCGAGCGGATCGCGCTCGAGCTCGAGGAGCGCGGCATTCGCGAAGCGCCGAAGGTCACGAGCAGCTGAACGCGCTCAGCGCAGCAGCCCCGCCCCGCCGTTGGCCGAGATCACCTGGCCGGTCGTGAAACCGTTGCCGTCCACGAGCCAGGAGACGAGCGACGCGATCTGGTCGGACGTGCCGGCCCGCCCAAGGGTCGTCTCGCCCACGAGTTGCTCGTGGAAGGCGGGATCGACGCCGGCCTCGCCGAAGAACTCGGTGTCGGGCACGTAGCCCGGGGCGATCGTGTTGGCGGTGATCCCGTCCGGTCCGAGCCGCTTCGCGAGCGCGGCCGTGTAGCCGTGCAGCGCACCCTTCGCCCCTGCGTACGAGCCGATGCCGGTCGGCCGCACGACGCCGAGCGAGCTGAAGAGGACCACGGCGCCGCCCGGCCGCCGGAGTGCCGGCACGAGCGCCTCGACGAGCAGCACCGCTGTCAGGACATTGAGGTCGAACGCGACCTGCCACGTCCGTGCGATCTCCGCGAGGGAGTCGTTCGAGCTCCCGTACGGGCCCCTGCCGCCGGCCGCGGCCACGATCGCGTCGAGCGGCCGCGCCGGCCTCGGCGACGCCCGCCGCTACCGCCTCCGCTCCCTCGACCGTCGTGAGGTCGGCAGCGACGGCGACGATCGCACCGGCCGGGGCCGCGGCTGTCGTCCGCTCGAGGGCCTCCGGGCGGCGGCCCACGACGATGACGGTGTGCCCGTCGGCAGCCAGCCGCAGCGCCGACGCACGGCCGATGCCGCTCCCGCCTCCGCTGACGACGGCGAGCCCCATCAGAAGCTGCAGCCGGCGGCGGCGAGCACGTCGCGCAGCCCCTGCGGCACAGGCGTCGGCCGTGGCCGAATGTCGGCGTCGAGGTGCGCCCGTCACGAAGACGAAGTTCATCTCCCCTTCGGCAAGGGTGGCTCCGGTCTCCCGGTGGTCGATCGAGAGGTGAATCGAGAACGACGTGTTGCCGATCCCTCCGAGGCGCATGCGGCAGACGAGCGGGTCGTGGAGCCGGCCCGGGATGTAGTACCTGCAGCTCGACGCGACGGAGACGTGCGTCGCGCCCCAGAGCTCCACCATCCGCCCCGGTGCGAAGCCGCCGAGGAAGGCCCACTCGTTGTAGGTGCGCTCGAACCAGGGGTAGTACGCCGCGAAGTAGACGATGCCCGCCGGGTCGCAGTCCCCGTAGGAGAGCCGGAAGGCGATCTCGTGCAGGACGGGCTGGGAGGGTGTCTGTTGCATGGGAACGGGCGCTCTACCGCGTCGCTCGGAAGCCGCGCAGAGCCTCGATCACGGCGCCGGCGCCGGGGTCGTAGTCCGGCTCGACCGTCGTGCCCGACGGGGCCTCGCCGTACGTGAGCAGGCAGGTGTCGGCGCCGTCGGGGCGCACGAGCAGCCACGGCCTGCCGCCCTCGCGCGCGTCACGCGCGGCGGCGACGACCGTCGCGCGCGGGCCTACCTCGACGAGCGCCTCCGACGCGGCGCTGCACCGCGGGCACGCCGCGCGCGCCGGCACGGCGACCTTGCCGCACGACCCGCAGCGCGAGCCGACGAGGCGCTCCTCCGTCAGCCCGAGCAGGAAGGCCCCGTACCACTTGCCGACGGCGTACCGGTAGGGCAGCCGGATCTGCGACTCGAGGATGAACGACTCGCTCATTCCGCCTCCTCCTGGATCAGGTCGAAGCTCTCCACGTCGGTGATGCTGCCCGTCCGCTCGGCACGGAAGCGCGGCCGCACGCGCATGCCGACCTTCAGCCTCGTGCGATCGATCTCGTCGACGAAGTGGAAGATGTTCGTGCTGGCCCCGTCGAGCAGGATGAAGGCGAAGCCGTACGGCACCTGCCGCTGCTCGCCCGTGATCGGGTCGACGAACGGCACCTCGACGACGGTCGCACCCGTGATCGTCCCGTCGGGACCGACCGGAACCCAGCCGTCACACTCGGCGTAGCAGATCCCGCAGACGGGCCTCGGCGGCAGGTAGACGCGGTCGCAGCGAGGGCAGTGCGACCCCTCGAAGACCATGTCCTCCTTCAGGACGCGCAGGTAGTGCGCCGCCTCACGGCCGGCCCCGTAGCGGTAGCGGAGCGTCAGCTCGGCCGTCACGAAGAGCGGCTCGTCGGGGAAGCGGGGCACGCTCATCTCGACGGCTGCCTCGCGGTGAGGATCAGCGCGTCCGTCCAGGCGTTGCCGCCGTAGCCGGTCGCGAGCGCCGTCTGCACGTCCGGCTTCACCTGGTGCTCGCCGGCGCGGCCCATCACCTGCATCGCGGCCTCGGCGACCCGGATCATCGCGGTGGCACCGATCGGGTTGGTCGAGAGGACGCCCCCGGACGGGTTCACGGGCAGCTCCCCGTCGATCATGGGGACGCCGGAGTCGATGAAGCGCCCGCCGCCGCCCTTCTCGCAGAAGAGGAGGTTCTCGCACATCGCGAGCTCGGCGTACGTCTGAGGCTCGTAGATCTCCGCGACGTCGAGCTGCCTCACCGGGTCGGTGATCCCCATCTTCGCGTACAGCCGCTCGCGCACGGCGATCAGCGAGCGCATCTCCGACATCCGCTTCGGGCTGTCGCCCTGGAAGGACTGGTCGTGCGCGCTCGCGACGGCGGCGATCCAGGCTGGGCGTGCGGCGAGCTTCTGCGCGGGCCCGTCTGCCGCGATCACGAGCGCGCAGGCGCCGTTCGAGGTCGGGCACATGTCGAGCGTCCGGAGCGGGTAGGCGAGCATCCTGCTCTCGAGCACCTGCTCGACGGTGATGTCCGGCAGCTTCAGGTGCGCGTGCGGGTTGAGGCAGGCGTTCCGCCGCGCCTTCACGGCAACCTTCGCCGCCTGCTCCTCGGTGACGCCGCTGTCGGCGACGTACGTGGAGGCCATCACGGCGTGGTTGCCGATCGCACCGGCCATCATGGGACGCTCCCAGATCGGGTCGCCGACGGTCGTGATCGCGCCCTGCGAGTTACCCTCGGCCTGCTTCTCGAAGCCGACGGCGAGGATGCGACCGTAGAAGCCCGACTTGACGAGGTAGTACGCGCCCATCGTCGTCGAGGTGCCGACGGTGCCGCCGGTGTTGTACTTGAGCAGCGGCTTGCCCTGGGCTCCCAAGGTGGAGGCGAGCCAGTGCTCGTTCTCGGCCAGCCCCTCGAAGAGATCCATGTTCCCGAAGCAGACGGCGTCGATGTCGGCGAACGTGACGCCCGCGTCGGCGAGCGCGCGGTCGACGGCCTCGCGTGCCAGCTCCGGGATGTTGACGTCCTCGCGGCGCGACTTGTGGTCGGTCTGCCCGGTTCCGACGATCGCGACGTCCGGCATCTAGCCACGCTCCCGGGAGAGGTAGGCGACGGTGTGCTGCTGGTTCGCGATCCCGCTCGGCGCGTGGACGAGCGCGTTCGTGGCTCCCTCGCGGAGCAGCAGCGCGGCCTCGGCGGCTCGCGCGAGCCCGACGACGTACTTCGGGCAGCCGCCCAGCTGGCCGCCGGAGGGGTTCACGTCCGCGTCGGCGTCGAGTCCGAGTGCCGGCAGGTGCATGAGCTGCTCGTGCGCCCAGCGGGCGGCGGTCTCGACGACCTCGCAATCGGAGGCGCGAAGGCGCGACTGGGTCGACGCCGACTCCGTGGCGCGGCGCAGGGCGCCGGTGTCGACGAGGTCCCGGTCGGTCCAGAACGTGTCGGTCGTGTTGCCGATGCCGCGCAGCCAGACCGGATCGTCGCCGGCACGCGAGGGCGCGGCGAGCACGAGCGCGCAGGCGCCGTCCGTGACCGGCGTCCCCTCGAGCTCGCGGAGCGGGCCGCAGACCGGCGCGCTTGCGGCGACGTCCGCCGCCGTGTGCGGCGTGCGGCGGAAGGCCCGCGGGTTCCGCGCCGCCCGCTCGGACGCGCGGGCCGAGACCTCGGCGGCGTCGTCGGGCCCGAAGCCGCTCGCGCGGTAGAACGCGTCCGCCTGCAGGCCCGCGGCAATCGACTCGTCGGGGCCGAGCGGCCGTTGCACGTACGGATCGAAGGCCGCGTTCTCGACGACGTGGAGGTCGCTGATCGACTCCAGGCAGTGCGCGACGACCACCGTGAGGTCGTACTCGCCCGAGACGACGCGCGCCGCACCGTAGAGGAGCGCGAGCAGGCCGTCGCCCGCGATCTTCGACTCGCTGCGCAGGTAGCCGCCCAGCACCTCGTTGACGCCCATGCTCGAGATCGTGCGCCCGTCGTAGATGTCCTGCGAGCAGGAGACGATCGAGCCGACCTCGTCCATCGAGATCCCGGCGTCGGCGAGTGCGTCGCGCACGACCGGGTAGACGATCTCCGACGGCGGCTGCTGCGTGCGCGGCTCGAACCGATCGCTCAGCGCGACACCGATGATCGCCACCCCGCTCGCGCCGCCCACAGCCATCGGCGGATCATGCCACGGGGGACACAGGCTCGTCAAACAAACGGTCGTTTGTCGGCTGCGCCGCTCCCGCACGAGCCTCGGCAGCGTCCGTCGAGATCCGGGTGTGCCGCTCCGCCGGAAGCACGAGCCGGCTCAGCGGCGCGCAGTC
>CAWBWA010000007.1:0-10736 GCA_963792455.1 uncultured Thermoleophilia bacterium | reverse complement strand
CCCTGGCCAAGCCGGCTTCCGGGTCACCCGCACCCGCGCCGCGCTGGCAGGCACGATGCAGCGGTGCGCATTCTGCTCTGGCACGGCTACCTCCTCGGCGGCACCGGCTCGAACGTGTACACCCGCATGCTGGCGCGGGAGTGGAGCGGCGCCGGGCACGACGTCATCGTCCTCTCCCAGGAACCGCACCCCGAGCGCTATGACCTCGGCGCCGCGGCAACCGTACGACCCGACGTCGGCGGCCTCCTACCCGTCTTCGTGCTCGACCGCTACGACGGGTACGACGTGCGGCGCGTGCAGGACTGCACGCGCGTCGAGCTCGACCGCTGGGTCGAGGCGAACGCCTCGGCGATCCGCGCGCTCCTTCCCGCCGACGTGGTGTTCACGAACCACGTCCTGCTCGGAGGGCCGGTCGGCGCCGCAACGGGCGCCCCGTTCGCGGTGAAGGCCCACGGCTCCGAGCTCGAGTACTCGATGCGTGGCAACGCGGAGCTCTCGGCCTGGGGCGCGGCCGCGTTGGCGGCTGCGCGCGCCACGTTCGTCGGGTCCGAGCACATCCGCGCCGTCCTCGCCGAGGTGTGCGGCCACACCGCGAACGTGATCGAGGTGCCGCCGGGCGTCGATATCGACGAGTGGGTACCCGAGGCCCACGACGCGGCCTTCACTGCGCTGATCGAGGAGGCGCGGCGTGACGCACCGAACCCCGGCAACGCCGAGGAGCGCCTGCCCGACGAGGGCAACGCGGAACGCCTGGCGCGCTTCCTCGCGGGCGACCCCCCGGTCGTCGTGTACTTCGGAAAGCTGATCGAGCAGAAGGGCGTTCACGTGCTCGTCGACGCACTCGCCGGAAGTGCCACCCGCCTCGTCGTCGTAGGGTTCGGCCCGGAGCGGGGGGCGCTCGCGCGCCGTGCAGCCGACCGTGGCGTCGAGACGCTCTTCACAGGCCCGCTCGAGCACCGGCACCTGCGGCACCTGCTCGCGCTGGCGGACGTCTGCGTCGTGCCGTCCATCTTCCCCGAGGCCTTCGGGATGGTCGCGGCCGAGGCGGCCGCGGCCGGTTGCCCCCCGCTCGTTGCCCGCCATTCGGGGCTGGCCGAGGTCGCGGCAGGGCTCGAGGAGGCGTATCCACCGGCGTTCCGCCATCTGGCGGCGTTCGACTCCGGCGACGCCGGCGATCTGGCCGGACGTCTCGGTGAGTTGCTGACGCTGCCGCCCGCCGATCGCGCTGCACTCCGGTCGGCCGCACGCGCCGCCGTGGTCGAGCGCTGGAGCTGGGCGGGCGTCTCGCGCCGACTGCTCGCGCCATTCATGTGAGGCAGCGAAGCGGTGTCTCCCCTGGCGTTCGGGAGACACCCCTCGTCGCTATCGAAAGTGCAGTATCGACTACGCTTTTTCGAGCAATGGGCGACGAGCAGCGCGTTCCGACAGACCAGCTCCTCCAGGATGCGCGCGAGCGCTTCGACGAGGGCACCGACTTCACCGTTGCCGTCGAGGAGGAATTCGCACTGCTCGACCCGGTTTCGCTCGACCTGGTCAACCGGTTCGAGGACGTGCAGGCGGCCGCGGCCGGAACCGAGATCGAGCGCCACCTCGCGGGCGAGCTGATCGCCTCCGAGGTCGAGATCAAGACGGGGCGCCTGGAGACGTTCGCCGCTGTCCCGCAGGCGATGGTCGATCGCCGCCTCCAGCTCATGAGCCTCGTCGAGCCGCTCGGTCTCACGCTGGGGGCCACCGGATCGCACCCCTGGGCGAACTGGAAGGATCAGCGGATCATCGACACGCCGCACTACCGTCGCAACGACCAGCTCCTCCGCTACGTCGTCTGGAAGAACAACACCTTCGGCTTTCACGTCCACGTCGGGATCAGGGGCGCAGATCGCGCGCTCAAGGTCACCTCGGCGTTGCGCAACTGGCTTCCCGAGCTGCTTGCCCTCTCGGCGAGCTCGCCGTTCGCGGAGGGGGTCGACACGGGCCTCCATTCGGCCCGCACCCAGATCTTCACGCGGTTCTTCCCGCGTTGCGGCGTCCCCGACGCGTTCGACACCTGGGCGGACTACGAGCGCTACGTCC
Source organism: uncultured Thermoleophilia bacterium (assembly GCA_963792455.1). Lineage (GTDB taxonomy): Bacteria > Actinomycetota > Thermoleophilia > Gaiellales > Gaiellaceae > Gaiella. The sequence goes on along the minus strand of CAWBWA010000007.1, from coordinate 8,666 downwards.
GGTTCCTCTACGACACCGGCTCCGTGACCGAGCACACCCAGCTGTGGTGGAGTGTCCGGCCGCACCTCGCGTTCCCCACCGTCGAGATCCGCATCTGCGACGGCCAGCCCGACCTCGCCGAGTCGCAGGCGCTCGCGGCGCTGTGCGTCGCGCTCACGGCCCGGATCGCGCGTGCCGTCGACGAGGGCGAGCCGATCGTGCAGCAGCCACACCGCCTGATCGAGGAGAACATGTGGCGGGCGATCCGCTACGGGCTCTCCGGCGACCTGATCGACCTCGAGCGGGGCGACGTGTTGCCGGCGCGCGCCCGGCTCGAGCGGCTGCTCGAGTGGGTGCATCCGGTCGCAGTCGAGATCGGCGCCGCCGACTGGCTTCGGCTCCCGGAGCAGAACGCGGCCGAGCGTCAGATCGCGCGCTTCGCCGAGTGCGGGGACCTCGCCGAAATCTACGGTGACCTCACCGTGCGCCCTTCGCGGGTGGGCTGACGACCTCGCAAGCGGTCGGTTCGCCCGGCGGGACCGGAGTTTGTGCTGCATAATCGGGCGCGCCGATCCCGTTTCGGCTCTTTCTTTGTGACGTGCCTCCGGAGGGTTGATGGACTTCTTCAATGACCATGCTGTGGCGTTCGCACTCATCTGTGCGGCGGCAGCAGTGCTGTACGGGCTCTACCTGACCTACTGGCTGCTCAGCCAGCCGGCGGGCAACGAGCGCATGCGGGAGATCTCGGGCGCCGTCCAGGAGGGCGCCGCCGCCTACTTGCGCAAGCAGTACACGACGATCGCGGTCGTCGCGATCGCGCCGGTCCTGCTGATCGGCTTCTACAACGAGCTCGGGTGGGGAACCGCGTTCGGCTTCGTGATCGGTGCCGTTCTCTCGGCGGCCGCCGGCTTCATCGGCATGAACGTCGCCGTCCGGTCGAACGCGCGGACCGCGGAGGCAGCCCGGGAGGGCGTTGCTCCAGCGTTCAAGGTTGCGTTCCGCGCCGGCTCGGTCACGGGCCTGCTCGTCGTCGGACTCGGCCTGTTCGGGGTTGCCGGCTACTACTGGTTCCTCACGGGAGCGCTCGGCAACGACCCCAGGTCGGCGGTGGACGATCTCCTCGGCCTCGCCTTCGGCGGGTCGCTGATCTCCGTGTTCGCCCGGCTCGGCGGCGGCATCTTCACGAAGGCCGCCGACGTCGGCGCCGACCTGGTCGGCAAGATCGAGGCCGGCATCCCCGAGGACGATCCGCGCAACCCGGCCGTGATCGCCGACAACGTGGGCGACAACGTCGGCGACTGCGCCGGTATGGCAGCCGACCTGTTCGAGACGTACGCGGTCACCGCGGTCGCGGTGATGTTGCTCGGCACCGCCTACCCGAGTGGCGACCTGTGGCTCTATCCGCTCTCCCTGGGTGGCATCTCGATCCTGGCCTCGATCATCGGCACGTTCTTCGCGCGGGTCGGGAGCGGTGAAAACGCGATCATCAACGCGCTCTACATGAGCGTTGTCGTCGCGACGGTGCTCTCGGCGATCGGGTTCATCCCGGTCACGATGGCGTTCGACGGCGGCAAGTTCTCGTTCTGGCAGCTCTACGGCTCGGCGCTCGTCGGCCTCGCGATCACGTTCCTGCTCGTCGCGATCACGGAGTACTACACCGGCAGCCGCTGGAGCCCCGTGAAGAAGATCGCGGAGGCGTCGACCACCGGTCACGCGACGAACATCATCGCCGGCCTCGCCAAGGGCATGGAGGCGACGTCGCTCCCGGTCATCGTGATCGCAGCCGGCGTGATCGCCTCGTGGGAGATCGCCGGCGGCGACATCTACGGAATCGGCGTCGCCGTCATGGCCCAGCTCTCGATGTGCGGTCTCATCGTCGCGCTGGATGCCTACGGGCCTGTCACCGACAACGCGGGCGGAATTGCCGAAATGGCGAACATGCCCGAGTCGGTGCGTGGTGTGACAGACCCGCTCGATGCCGTCGGAAACACCACCAAGGCGGTCACGAAGGGCTACGCGATCGGCTCGGCCGGCCTCGCCGCCCTGATCCTGTTCAACGAGTACACCCGTGGCCTCGTCGATGCAGGCATCGATACGGTGTTCTCGCTCGACGACCCCTACGTCGTCGCCGGCCTCTTCATCGGGGGCCTGATGCCCTTCCTGTTCGCGGCGCTCGCGATGACGGCGGTCGGCCGCGTCGGCGGCGAGGTCGTCGAAGAGGTCCGCCGCCAGTTCCGGGAGGATCCGGGCATCATGGAGGGCACCTCGCGGCCCGACTACTCGCAGGCTGTCGGCATCGTCACCACGTCGGCGATCAAGGGGATGATGCTCCCCGCTGCAATCCCGATCGCGTTCCCGCTCGTGGTCGGAATCATCAGTCCCGAGATGCTCGGCGGCCTCCTGATCGGCACGATCGTCACGGGCCTCTTCCTCGCCATCTCGATGACCTCGGGCGGCGGGGCCTGGGACAACGCGAAGAAGCTGATCGAGGACGGCGCCTACGGCGGCAAGGGCTCCGAGGCGCACGCTGCGGGCATCACCGGCGACACCGTCGGCGACCCGTACAAGGACACGGCGGGACCGGCGATCAACCCGATGATCAAGATCACGAACATCGTCGCGATCCTGATGATTCCGCTGCTCGCGTCGATTCACGGCTGAGCGGGTCACAGCCACGAAACGAACGACGGGAGGGCGGCCGACGAGCCGCCCTCCCGTTTGAGTGTGCTTTCCAGGAGGAGTAATATTGATCCCGGAGATTGTCCGCAACGGGGTCGAGACGTTTGCCGGTTCGGGCAGCCAATCGAAGCAGGAGGGGAGACACGATGAGACGCAACGCCAAGCTGGGGCTCTTTGCCCTGGCCGCTCTGGCAACGGTGGCGCTCTTCGCCGTCCCGGCCTCGGGAGCACCGAGCGCGCAGGGGACGAAGACGTACATCGTTCAGGCCATTCAGGCGCCCGCAATCGCCTATCAGGGCGGGATCGCGGGCTACCCGGCGACGAAGCCGGCTGCGGGTCAGGATATCGACCCGCAAGCTGACGCGGTGAGGGCCTACACGGCCTACCTCGACGCCCAGCACGGCGCAATGCTCGCGAAGGTGGGCGGCGCGGAGAAGATCTATGACTACAACATCGCGTACAACGGCTTCGCTGCGAAGCTGACCGAGCAGCAGGCCGCAGCGCTGAAAACCGTGAAGGGCGTCGTCGCCGTGACGGAGAACGAGATCCGTCCGGTCGACACGTCGTCCACGCCGTCGTTCCTCGGGCTCGACAAGGCCGGCGGCGCCTGGCAGAAGCTGGGCGGTGTCGGGAGCGCGGGCGAGAACGTGGTCGTCGGGATCATCGACGGCGGCATCTGGCCCGAGGCCCCGGCGTTCTCCGACAAGGTCGGGAACCAGGTCGGCTCCGGCTTCCCGGCGTACACGAAGCTGCCGTGGGAGCAGTGGAAGGGCTTCTGCACGTACGGGCAGGAGTTCGACAAGGGTGACTGCTCGAACAAGATCGTCGGCGCCCGCTGGTACATCGACGGCTTCGGCGGCGTCGGCTCGGTCGATCCGGCGATCAACTTCTTCTCGCCGCGCGACCAGGGTGGTCACGGCTCGCACACGGCGTCGACCGCCGCCGGTAACGCGAATGCGGTGACGAGCGGCGAGGCCACAGGCGTCGGCTCGTCCACGAGCGGCGTCGCCCCTCGGGCGCGCATCGCCGTGTACAAGGTGTGCTGGGAGGTCGTGAACCCCTCCACCGGGATCCAGGGAGGCTCCTGTGCCACCGCCGACAGCGTCGCCGCCATCGACGACGCGATCGCCGACGGTGTCGACGTGCTCAACTACTCGATCAGCGGCACTCGCACGAACTTCCTCGACCCGGTCGAGGTTGCATTCCTGTTCGCGGCAGACGCTGGCGTCGCTGTCGCGGTGTCGGCCGGCAACGACGGCCCCGGCGCGTCGACGGTCGCCCACCCGAGCCCCTGGCTCACCACGGTCGGTGCGAGCACCCACAACCGTGACGGCCTCGGCACGCTCAAGGTCGGTGCCACCACCTACAACGGCAAGTCGTTCGCACCGGCGGCCGCGACGGGAACCATCGTCGATGCCGGCCCGGACGGCACGAACGCGGGGCTCTGCTTCCTGGGTACGCTCAACCCGGCTGCCGTCGCAGGCAAGATCGTCATCTGCGACCGCGGCGTCAACGCCCGCACCGAGAAGAGCCTGGCGGTTCAGCTCGCAGGCGGGATCGGGATGATTCTCGTCAACACGAGCGCCAACTCGGTCAACGCCGACCTGCACTTCGTGCCGACGATCCACCTGCAGAACACCGACAGGGCGTCGGTGATGAGTAAGATCGGCCAGGTCGGCACGATCGCCAAGGGCCTGCTCGTATTCGACGCCGCAGCGCCCTTCCAGGCAGCGTTCTCGTCCCGTGGCCCGCTCATCGCGGGTGGCGGCGACCAGCTGAAGCCGGACATCACGGCACCGGGGCAGGACATCCTCGCCACCGTGGCTCCGCCCGGCAACCACGGTCGCGCGCAGGACCTCTACAGCGGTACGTCGATGTCGAGCCCGCACATGGCGGGCGTCATGGCGCTGCTCACGCACGCCCATCCCGACTGGTCGCCGGCGGCGATGCGGTCGGCGGTGATGACGACGGCGTACAACACGCTCGACTACAGCCCGTTCAACGCGGGCGCCGGCCATGTCGATCCGACGAAGGCACTCGACCCGGGCCTCGTCTACGACGCCGGCTTCGCCAACTGGTTCGGCTTCCTCTGCGGAACCGGCCAGCTCGTGTCGTCGTCGTGCAGCTCGCTCAAGATCGATCCGAGCGACCTCAACCAGGCATCGATCGCGATCGGTGACCTGGCAGGGGCGCAGACGGTCACCCGCACCGTGACGAACGTCGGTACGCAGACGGAGACGTACAGTGCAGCCGTCAGCGGTCTCACCGGCATCAGCACGACGCTGCCGGCGTCGTTCGCACTGGCGCCCGGTCAGAGCAAGACCTTCCAGGTCGGGTTCACCCGGACGTCGGCCACGATCGGCAGCTATGCCACCGGCTTCTTCACCCTGACCGGGAACAAGGGCCATGTGGTGCGCTCGCCCGTCGTGATCCGCCCCGTTGCGATCGCGGCTCCGTCCCTCGTGGTCGGACAGGGCACCTCCGGATCGACCGGCATCTCCGTCAAGAGCGGATTTGCCGGATCGCTGACGACGAGCAAGCGTGGCCTCGTGCCGGCAACGACGTTCGCCAGCACGATCGCGACCGGTCAGCAGAAGTCGTTCGCGTTCACGATTCCGGCCGGCACGACGCTGGCCCGGATCGCGTTGTTCGACGACTCCGTCAGCCCGGCCGGCACCGACCTCGACCTGGTCGTGTACAAGGGCTCGTCGGTCGTCGGCTCGAGCGGCGGCGGCACCACCGAGGAGGAGGTCAACCTCTCGAATCCGACCGCCGGCTCGTACACGGCCCTCGTGGACGGGTACTCGATTCCCGGCGGCCTCGGCAAGTTCAAGCTGTTCGTGTGGACGGTCGGCTCGGCCGACGCCGGCAACATGACGGTGGCGCCGAGCCCCGCGCCCGCGACGGTCGGCGGGACGATCAACCTGACGCTCGGCTGGTCGGGCCTCACGGCCGGCAGCCGTTACCTCGGCACGCTCGTCTTCTCCGACGGGTCGAGCACCGTCGGGAGCAGCGTCGTCCGCATCGACACGCCGGGCAGCGCAGGCACGACCGCTGCACCGACGAGGGTGCCTTCGATCGGGGGCTTCGCGCCCGTGATCGGAGCGGCTCCGGCGGCAGGGCCCGCAACGGGCTCGACGCCGGTTTCGGCGCCAGACGAAGCGCCGGTGCCGGGCGGCGGATTCGTGCTGCCGCCCAGCGGCAGGTAGAACCGCAGGACATGCTGAACGCGAGGGGCCGGGCAACCGGCCCCTCGCCGTTTCGTTCGACGTAGACTCGCTCGGGTGCCCAGCCGCCGGAGACGTGAGGTGGAGCTCGAGCGAGTCCTCGGGACGCCGGCCCTCTTTGCGACCGCGTACGGCAACGTCGGCTCGTCGATCTACTACGCGCTCGGCCTCACCGCGGTCTACGCGCTCGGGCTGACGCCGCTCGTCTTCCTCGTCGCCGGGATCGTCTTCGCGATGACGGCGGCCACCTACGCGGAGGGCACGGCCCGGTATCCCGAGGCGGGTGGTTCCGCCAGCTTCGCCCGGCACGCCTTCGACGAGCTCGTGAGCTTCACCGCGGCCTGGGCGCAGATGCTGGTCTACATCGTCACGGTCGCGGTGTCGGCGTTCTTCGTACCCCACTACCTCTCGGTCTTCTGGGAGCCGCTGAACACGAACCCGTGGGACATCGTCGGCGGGGCAATCGTGATCGTCGTGCTGGTCTCGCTGAACGTCGTCGGCGTGACCGAGGCCGCCAAGCTCTCGATCTCGCTGGCGGTTGTCGACTTCGCGACCCAGATCCTGCTCGTCATCCTCGGATTCGTGCTCGTGTTCAACGCCGAGATCCTGTACGAGCAACGTGATCTGGGGGGTGGCACCGACGTGGGCCAACCTCGCGATCTCGATTCCCATCGCGATGCTCGCCTACACGGGCGTCGAGACGGTCTCGAACCTTGCGGAGGAGGCGCGCGATCCGGTTCGAACCGTGCCCGAACGCGTACAAGCTCGTCGCGGGCGCCGTGTTCGCGATCTACTTCACGCTGCCCATGATCGCGCTGTCAGCGCTCCCCGTGAAGGAGATCGACGGCGAGCTGACGACGCTGCTCGCGCTCCCCCCGGAGGAGGGTGGGTATTCGAACGACCCGATCCTCGGCCTCGTCGAGAACATCGGCCTCGAGGGGCGCCTGCTCGACGGGCTGGAGATCTACGTCGGCGTGCTCGCGGCGACGATCCTCTTCGTGGCCACCAACGCAGGGGTGATCGGGGCCTCGCGGATCACCTACTCGATGGCCAGCTATCGCCAGATGCCCGAGGTCTTCCGGCGCCTCCACCCGAAGTTCAAGACTCCCTGGCTCTCGCTCGTCGTCTTCGCGGGCATCGCACCGATCATCATCCTGCTCCCGGGTGACGTGAACTTCGTGGGCACGCTCTACTCGCTCGGGGCGACGCTGTCGTTCACCGTCGCGCACGTCTCGCTCGTCCGCATTCGCATGGACGACCGGCAGCGGGCCGAGCCTCCCGTCTACACGGCATTCCCGAACATCCGGGCGCGGGGGGTCGAGTGGCCGGTGTTCGCCATCGTCGGCGGGATCGCCACCGGCATCTCGTTCCTGGTCATCGTCGCGCAGAGCCCGGCCACGCGATGGGTGGGCCTCGGGTGGGTCGTCGTCGGACTGGTCGGGTACGTCGTCTACCGCAGGCGCTTCCTCCGCGTCAGCTTGCGCGAGACGGTGAAGGCGCCGCCCGCCTTCGGGCCCGCGCTCGCGCTCGAGTACCGGCGGCTCCTCGTGCCGGTCATCGCCGGGCAGCCCTCGGACGATGCGCTCGACGTCGCGTGCAGCCTCGCCGCCGAGCGCGGCGCGCGGATCGTGGCGCTCAACGTGCTCGAGGTACCTCTCGACCGCCCGCTCGACGCCGACCTGGCGGAGCTCGAGGAAGCCGCGAACGAGGAGCTCGACGAGGCGATCGCGATCGGTGACTCGTACGGCGTGCGGGTGCTCGACCGCCTCGTGCGCGCCCGCAGCGCCGGGCCCGCGATCGTCCAGGAGGCCGAGCAGCGCGGCAGCGAGATCATCGTGATCGGAACACCGCGGAAGTCCCTGACTGTCTCGCAGCGGGCGGTCTTCGGCCGTACCGTCGACTACGTCCTCCGGAACGCACCCTGCCGGGTGATGGTCACGGCATCACGCGACGAGGCGCCCGCGTGATCTGGTATCGGCGGGCGATCCTCGTCTTCTCGGGGTGCTTCGTCCTGATCGGGCTTGCGCTGCTCGTCGTCACAGCCCTCAACGGCGGCGGCCTCGTCGGCTTCGTCCTCGGCGGCCTCTTCGTCGCCCTCGGCGTCGGCCGCGTCCAACTGGAGCGCAAGCGTGGCGCGTAAGGTGAGGGGCTTCGAGCGCGTTCTCGACGCGCCGTCGCTGTTCGCCGTCGCGTACGACGAGATCGGCTCGTCGATCTACTTCGCCCTCGGGATCGTCGCCGCCCAAGCGCTCGGGCTGACGCCGGTCGTCCTGCTTGCGACCGGATTGCTCTTCCTCGTCGTTTCGCTGTCGTACGCCGAGGGCACCGCCGCGATCCCCGAGACCGGGGGGGCCGCGACGTTCACCCGTCGCGCGTTCAACGACCTCGTCGGCTTTACCACGGGCTGGGTGCTGTTCCTCGACTACCTGATCGTGATCGCGCTGTCGACCCTGTTCCTGCCTCACTATCTCGCCGCATCGCTCTCGGCGCCGTCGCTGACCGAGAGCCCGTGGGACGTGACGATCGCGGTCGGCCTCATCGTCGCGATCGTCGGCTTCCGGCTCGTTCGCCGCACCCAGATTCACACCGCTGCCCTCGTGCTTGCACTGCTCGACATCTCCGTGCAGCTGCTCGTCGTCGTCCTCGGCTTCGCGGTCGTCTTCTCTCCCGACGTGCTCACGAGCGGGTTCGACTTCTCGACCGGGCAGGACTGGCACGACCTCGCCTTCGCGCTGCCGCTCGCGATGCTCGCGTACACGGGGCTCGAGACGGTCGCGAATC
>CAWBWA010000006.1:0-170189 GCA_963792455.1 uncultured Thermoleophilia bacterium | reverse complement strand
GGCTTGTAGGGCCGCCTGTTGCGGTTGTCACCTTTCCATTCCGGCAGCCTCGATCCAGGCCTCCCAGGCCTCTCAAGCGCGGCGAACGCGGGCGCTTGACTTCTGACCACCTCGGAGCGGACAATCGCGCGGAGCAAGACAAGCTGGCGCGTCAAACACATCGGGAGAAGCAGTCTGGATGATGAGGGGGCGCATCCTTGCTCTGGGAACGGCGGTTGTTGTGGCCTCTGTTCTGAGCGGATGCGGCGGCGGGGATGGCGGCAGCGCCGCACAAACCACCACCGCCGTCTCATCCAAAGCTCCTATTGACCGTGTCGTCAACGTCGACGGTGAGCGTGGGCTCTACCTCCGATGCTCGGGCACCGGCTCGCCCACCGTCGTGATGGAAGGAGGCGACGAAGACACCGGCGACTCCTACGCGTTCGCTGAGCGCCGCGTGGCGGCGGTGACGAGAACGTGTGCGCGTACGACCGGGCGAATCTGGGCCGCAGCGACCCGGCGCCGGGGCCGCGCGGCTACACGGAACTCGTAGCGGATCTAGAACGGCTACTCGCGAAGGCTGATATCCCTGCGCCTTACGTCCTCGTCGGTACCTCCGGTGGCGGCTACATCGTCGCCGGCTACGCCTTCGCTCACCCATCCCAGATCGCCGGAATGGCCTTCTCGAGGTGCCCGCACCGTTCCGGAACCCGCCCCCATCGATCATCGAGGAAACGGCGTGGAACCACCCGTCGAACGTCGAGAGGCGCGACTATCTCCGGTCGAGAAGGACGCTTGGGCAGCACGTTCGAGGTCGGCGACATCCCGATCACGATCGTCAGCAACGCCTCCAGCGACGCCGAGATCACGGCGGCAGCATTCGAGTGTGAGCGCAAAGGCATGCGAACTAACGTCAACGATCAACGAGGCTGGCTGATTCTCAGCCCTCAGGCCAAACAGATCGTCGTCCACACGGGCCACGCCGTCGAGGAGGTAGATCCCGAGCTCGTCATCGGCGTGATCCTCGACGTCATCAAGGCCGCAAGGAACCAGTAGCCTCGCCAAATCCCTGTTCAGGCGACGTTCTCGATCGTCGAGCGTCGTGCTCCCACCCCAAGGTTATGAGGTGATGCCCCCGGCAAGAATCGAACTTGCGCACGCGGTTTAGGAAGCGATCCGAGCTGCGTGAACGTGGTTGCACGGTGTCCGTTGTGTCCGTCACGACGCGGGGGACGCCGTCGGCGAGTGTGGCCGCGTGCGTCTGTCTCCGGCGTGTTCGGTGGGTCCCGGTAGACGGCTGGTAGACGGCGTCTGTTTCCGGCTTGGCCGGGTGAACGGTCACGCTCGGTGCCGCGTGACCGTTCACCACGCCAAGCGTTCACTGCATCTTTGACGCGATCGTGAAAGACCTTCGCGATCGCTGTCGCCTGAGACACCCGCACCGAAGCACGGCCGAGGGTCGATCGAGGTGTCGCGACCAATCGGCGCGCGCCTGCCGCCGAGTCCCCCGGCAGGAATCGCTGATCCCGAGGCGCAGGCGGGAAACCCGAAGGCCTGATTCGCGCGATCGTGTTCCTCGCCTCCGATGCGATCTCGTACGTGCCGGGCCAGACCCTGCTCGACGAGGCGGGCGAGGCGACCGGCTCCATGCGAACGCTGCCACGACCCTGACGCCTGCGGGGCGTCAGTCGACCTCACGCGAGCGTGCGCTGGGTCAGACGTGCGCAGCGCGGTTCGTCGCCCACTGTGGGAGCGCGGAGGCGCGGCGCGAGAGGTGAGAGGGGCTGGCTGAGCGCCCTGTGCGCTTTGCGCTGGCCGCGCACCCTCACACCGACTGATGCCTGCCCCGATTCCCGGGCACTCGACCCCGACTACGCAGAGATCAGGGTGTCGGCTCAGGGTCACCCCCCGATGTCGGGGCAGCGCCTCCGCGGCAGGGTCGGACACATCGAATCCACGAAGGAGGCGACCCGATGTCCGACAGCCACACGACCACGACAGGACTCTCGACGAGCGATTGGCGAGAGCTCGCACTGCGTGAGGCCGACGGCCTCGAGGTCTCCCTCGTCTGGAGCAGATCGGCTGACCGCGTGAAGGTCACCGTCGCCGACCGCCGCCTGGACGTGGAGTTCGAGATCGACGTCGCCGGCGCCGACGCGCTGGCGGCCTTCCACCACCCGTTCGCGTACGCACCCTCGCCGTGCTTCGACTCGTTCGAGCTCGAGCACGACACACCTCAACCTGCACCCGCAGGCCTGACAGGAAGGATGCCATGACACCCCTGAAGCAATCCAAGAACGTCGCGGCCCGGATGGGTCGCTGGAGCGCGGGCCACCGCAAGACAGCGATCTTCGGCTGGCTCGCGTTCGTCGTCGCAGCGTTCGCGCTGTCGTTCGTCGTCGGCCTGCGGTTGATCGACGAGAACGACGTCAACGTCGGCGAGGCGCGTACCGCAGACCACATCGTCCGCGACGCGGGCTTTCCCAAGGACGAGCAGAGCGAGGTCGTGATCGTGCAGTCGAACGACGCAGACGGTGGACGATCCCGGCTTCCGCGCCGTCGTCATCGAGGCGATCGGCGCCGTGTCGGCCTTCGAGCAGGTCGACGAGATCGAGTCGCCGCTTGCGCCCGGGAACGCCGACCTGATCTCGGAGGACCGGCATGCCGCGATGATCCCGTTCCGGCCTCGGGGCGACTATCTCGCGGCGAGCCTCTACATCGACACGATCGTCGCCTCGATCGCCGAGGTCCAGAAGGCGAACCCCGACTACTACGTCGGCTCCGTCGGTACGAGCACCGACAAGGCGCTCGACTCGATGTTCGGCGGCATGCTTGCGCTGGCCGGGCTGATCGCGATCCCGCTGACGTTCGGCATGCTGCTGCTCGTCTTCCGATCGCTCGTGGCGGCGCTCGTACCGCTGCTGCTCGCGCTCACGTCGGTGATCGCGACGATGGGTCTCGTCACGCTGCCCAGCCTGGCGATCCCGATGTCCCAGGAGGTGATGGAGGTCATCCTCCTCGTCGGCCTCGCCGTCGGCGTCGACTACTCGCTCTTCTATCTCAAGCGCGAGCGTGAGGAGCGGAAGTCCGGGCGCAGCGAGTCGGCAGCGCTCGAGGCCGCCGCGGCCACCTCGGGACGTGCGGTGCTCGTCTCGGGCATGACCGTGATCATTGCGATGGCCGGAATGCTGTTCTCGGGCGACCAGATGTTCATCTCGTTCGGGATCGGCACGATCCTGGTCGTCGCTGTCGCGATGATCGGCTCGCTGACGGTGCTGCCGGCCGTCTTGTCCTGGCTCGGCGACCGGGTCGAGAAGGGCCGGATCCCGTTCCTGCACCGGCTCCGCCGCAACGGTGACAACCGGCTCTGGGCCGCAATCCTCGACCGCGTCCTGCGCCGCCCGCTGGTGCTCGGCGCTCGCGGCCGGCGCCGTCCTGCTGGTCTTGGCGGCCCCGGCCGTGTCCCTCCATCCCGCCATCTCCGGCGTCGACGCGTTGCCGAAGAGCCTTCCGGAGCTCACCTCGTTGAACGTCATGCGCGACGCGTTTCCCGGGAGAGACCGCGGCGACGGTGGCGATCCGTGCCGACGACGTGAACGCTGCACCCGTCACGAACGCGATCGCCGACCTGGAGGCGAAGGCGCTCGCGAGCGGGCAGATGTACAGCCCGATCGACATCGAGATCAGCCCGAACCGCTCCGGTGCGGTCGTGAGCATCCCGATCGCCGGCGAAGGCACCGATGCTGCCTCGAACCGGGCGCTCGAGACGCTCCGCAACGAGATCGTGCCGGCGACGCTGGGTCGCCTCGACGGCGTCGAGTACGCCGTCGGCGGTGACACCGCAGCATCCAAGGACTACAACGACAGCATCAAGTCATCGATGCCGCTGGTGTTCGGCTTCGTGCTGGTGTTCGCGTTTCTCCTCCTGCTCGTCTCCTTCCGGTCGATCGTGATCGCGCTGAAGGCGATCCTGCTCAACCTGCTCTCGGTCGCTGCCGCCTACGGCCTGATCGTGGCGGTCTTCCAGTGGGGCTGGGGCGAGAACCTGCTCGACTTCGAGTCGAACGGAGGCATCGCAGCCTGGCTACCGACGTTCCTGTTCGTGATCCTGTTCGGCCTCTCGATGGACTACCACGTGTTCATCCTGAGCCGAATCCGTGAGGCCTACGATCGCGGCCTCTCGACCGACGAGGCGATCGCGCACGGGATCAAGGGCACGGCCGGCGTCGTGACGAGCGCCGCCACGATCATGGTCGGCGTCTTCGCGGTCTTCGCGATCCTGCCGTTCCGCGACTTCAAGGAAATGGGCATCGGCCTCGCAGCCGCAGTCCTGATCGACGCCACGATCGTCCGCGCGGTGCTCCTACCGGCGACGATGAAGCTGCTCGGCGACACGAACTGGTACCTGCCGAAGTGGCTCCAGTGGCTGCCGAGCCTCGAGCACGAGCGTTCCGTCGACGCTCCAGTCGAGGCCACCCCTGCCCTCGGGCAGGCCACCTGACCCACTCGACCCGCCCTGGCACCCTTCGCGAGGAGGGTGCCAGAGGCGGGCTCGAGTGCCGGTTCACACACGAGTCAGAGAGGACCACAATGACCGAGTCAGCCCTACACCCCCAGCGAGCACACACCACCCACGCGAGGACAGCGCTGGCCCGGATCGTGGGCCTCGTCCGCCGCGAGACCACACTCGTCCGCCTTGCGATCGGTGTCGTCGCCCTTCACGTGCTCAACGACAACTTCCTGCAGCCACGACCCGGAACCTCACCGGCCGACCACCTCGCGAGCGGACTCGTCCCCGTTGCAATCCTGGCGTTCGTAGCGGCGGTCTATCCGCGCCTGCCGGCCGCCGGCCGCGCCGCCACGGCGATGACCGTCGGAGGTGTCGCAATCGGGATCGGCTTCCCCGGCGCCTACTACGCGCTCGACGGCAGCGCCTCGGGTGCCCATTACTCAGGGCTCGTGGCGATCGCGGCCGGCGTCGTGCTCGTTCTCAGCGGACCGGTGACGCTCTGGAAGTCGCGGCGCTCCGGCGGAACCCGTCTCCGGCGCTATCTTCGCCGGGCGCTCGCCACAGCCGTGGGTGCGCTGGCAGCGATCGTGCTCGCCTACTTCGTCGTCGCCCCCATCGCGTTCTCCTACGGCTACACGCACATCGGCCGCACCGGAGCACCGCCGGAGCTCGGCGTTCCGCACGAATCCCTGACGATCGAGACGAGCGACGGGCTCGAGCTGACCGCCTCGTACGTGCCCTCCGAGAACCGTGCCGCGATCGTGGTCTTTCCTGGAGCCTCGGCCGTGAAGGAGGCGCGGATACTCTGGCGGAGCGGGTATGGAGTGCTCCTTCTCGACCCGAGGGGTCAGGGCGGAAGCCAGGGTGACCTCGTTCGCTGGGCCGGCGACCGCGACCTGATCGCAGCTGCCGAGTATCTCCGGGGCCGGCCGGATGTCGACCCGGATCGGATCGGTGGATTCGGCTCGTCGGTCGGTGGCGAGATCCTGCTCGGCGCGGCCGCGAAATCCACGACCTTCAAGGCGGTCGTCTCCGAGGGTGCCGGCTACAGGATCGGCGAGGCCGATCTCACCGGCATCGAGAAGGTGCTGTTCACACCGTTGAAGCACATGCTCACCGGGGCTACCGCGGTCTTCTCGAACCAGCGACCGCCGCGGCCCATCGTCGAGACGATCGGAAGCATCGCGCCGCGACCGGTGTTCCTGATCTACGCGGCGCCGGGGATGGGTGGCGAGGACGTCAGGCAGCCGAAGTACTTCGCCGCCGCCGGCGAGCCGAGGTCGATCTGGCTGGTGCCCGGAGCCGAGCACACGGGAGGCATCGAAGCTCGGCCGCTCGAATACGAGCGACGCGTGATCGGGTTCTTCGACGACGCTCTGCTCGACCGCTAGGGCCGAGCCCTCCGGGCTGGCTGTTGCTCGCGGGCCGCTCAGCGGCCCGCGAGCTTTCTCTGCGGCTTGGCCACGAGCAGGTACGCCGCTCCGGCCACCGCGATAAGCGTCAGCACGATCACGGCAGCCCAGACCTGGTAGGCGGGCGCATCGGGTGGTGCCAGGGATGTGCGCGGCCACGCGATGTTGACGGTCTCGAAGGTGAGCCAGGCCACTGCCAGGGCGTTGATGACGGTGCCGGCGCGGCCGAGCCGGATGCGGCCCGCGGGAATCCAGGTTCCGCGCACACGTGCGCTCAGGGCCGCGAGCGCGACGAGCAGGAACGCGACGTAGATCCCCGCGGTCCCGAAGGCGATCAGGCTCCCGACGGCAGCCGAGTCGAGGCCGAGCAGCAGTCCCAGACACGCGGTGATCGTGGTTGTGACGATGGCGCCGATCGGTGCTTTGCGCCGGTCGACGCGCCGCAGGAACCGTGAGGCGGGAAGCACATCGTCGCGCGCGATCGAGTAGATCGTCCGGGCGGTCAGAGCCTGGGCGGCCGTGCCGCAGGCGAGGAACGCGACGAGTACGACGAGCGCGAACGGCTTCGCAGACCAGGATCCGAACGACGTCACGACCGAGGTCGTCACCGGATCGACGTCGCGGCCGGCAACGACGCCGGCAGGGTCGGGATGCGCGAGGGTGACCGCGAAGGCGTTGAGGATGACGAGCGCTGCAACGCTGAGCAGCGCGAGCCAGATTGCGCGAGGGACGTGACGCGCCGCACCCTTCGTCTCCTCGGAGGCGCTGACGCAGGCATCGAAGCCGATGAAGACCCACCCGGCGACGGCGAGCGCGGCGAGCATCCCCGCGCCGACAGATCCGCCGGAGACCGCCTCCGCTCCGAGCGTGTGGGTGAGGATCGAAACGTCCTGCGTTCGGAAGACGAGCAGGAGTGCAAGCCCGATGCCGACGGACGCGACGATCTCGGCAGCGATCCCGGCCTTGATCGTGCGTCGCAGGGCGTCGACCCCGAGCGCACCCACGAGCGCGCACACGACGACGAAGACCATCCCCGTCGCCACGATCAGGTTGGGGGTCGGCGTCACGTCCAGCACGACGAGCGCCCACGGAGCTCCGAGGTAGGCAATCGTCGTGTTGGCGGCGCAGTAGGCGCACACCGCGACCCAGCCGCTCAGCCATCCGTACGTCGGCCCCATGAGGCGGCGAGTCCACTGGTAGGCACCACCTGCAATCGGGAACTCGGACGCGAGCTCGGCATACACAGAAAGCAGCAGGCACTGCCCCGCCAGGGCGACCGGCAGCACCCACACCCACGCAGGGCCGGCCACGAGCGTGCCCACGAGTACGACCGCGTAGAGCCCGACGACCGGGGAGATGGCCGCGAAGCCAAGTGCTGCGTTGTCAGAGACCCGCAGACCGCGGGAGAGCTCCTGGGTGTAGCCGAGCTCGTGCAGGCGCGCGGCGTCGGGATCGACCGGCGGCGCCGACGACGTCACGGCGACCCGGTTCCGTCGGGTCCACGTCGCTCGCGCTCGATCGTGCGCGCGATGTCCACGCGTGACGAGACCCCGAGCTTGTTGAAGATGTTGCGGATGTGCGACTCGACCGTCTTGTCGCTGAGAAACAACGCGACGGCGATCTCGTGGTTCGTCAGCCGGTCGGTGACGAGGCCCGCGATCTCGAGCTCGCGCTTGGTCAGCGCGGCGACCCCGCTGTCCCCGGCGGCGGTGGGGCCCCGCGGCTCGGCACGGGCGCCGAGCTTGCGTAGCTCTCGGCGCATCTCGTCCCGTACGCGCACCGATCCGCACGCTGCGAGCTCCTGCTCGGCCTCGCGCAAGACCGCGATTGCCCGCGTCCGCTCGCCGGCGGCCACGAGTGCCCGCCCTTCCAGGCTGCGCGAGAAGGCGGCTTGCAGCCGCGCTCCTACGCGAGCTGCGGTCCCGGCCGAGTCGTGGGCTACCCGGGCAGCCTCGGCCGGCTCTCCGCCCGCCAGGAGCACTGCGGCCCGGCATCGTCCCGCGAGCGCGGTGGGCAACTGCAGCGTGAGTTGCGAGGCGTCGGCCTCGGCAAGACCGGTGTACCGCTCCGCGGCGTCGGTGTCCCCGACGGCGAGCGAGGCGAGCGTCAGGCTCTCCCAGTCGAAGCACCGCTCCACTGGCATCGTGCTCGCTCCGTCCTCGCCGACGAGCTCGAGCAGCAACCGGTGGCCGCGCTCGACGTCGCCTGCCTCGAACCACGCGACGGCGAGTCCCCAGCCGGGCCCGCCGCCCCCGTTCGGAATCGTGGCTCCGGCCAACCTCGGGTCGACCCGGGCGCTCTCCTCGTGGGCAGCAATGGCGCCGTCGAGGTCGCCGGAGTAGTAGAGCGTCCAACCGAGCTCGAACAGGGCCCGGTAGAGCTCGTGCGGGCTGGCCGAGAGCCGGGCCGCTTCGAGAGCGGCCTCGCAGAGCTCGACTGCATCGCCGAGGCGGCCCTGCATCTCGAAGGGAAAGTTCTTGGCGAGCTGCAGCGGCACGAGGAGCCGGCCCTCGCCGAACGCCCTTGCGATCGCGATTCCTCGCTCGATGTGCGTGATTGCATCGTCGTAGTGCTCGAGGTACACCTCGGCCCAGCCGAGGTGGTAGAGGGCCTCCAGGCGGGGCGCGAGCTCCGGATCCGACAACAGGTCGATCGCGGCAAGGGTCTCGTGCCGGTGCTGTCGGGCGAGCTCGATGTGGCCGGCGACCGTCTCGGCGAGGCATAGCGCGGCAGCGGCTGATGCAATGAGCGCGCGGTCGTCCACCGCCTGCGCGGTGGCGAACGCCTGGCGTCCCATCTCGACCGCCGCCTCGAAATCCCGTTCGTAGAGCCCATCCACCGCGAGCTCGATCTCCAGGACGGCAGCGTCGGCGGTCGACCGGTCGGGCAGGTCCTCCCACGCCCGGGAGAGGCGCCGGTGAGCTTCCTCGTGGCGGCCGAGCCAGTGCTCGACGGCGGCGCACTGCGCCGTCAGCCCGACCCTGCGCGAGACGGCGTCCGGGGGGAGCAACTCGATCGCGGCCAGCAGCGTCGCGCTGCAGCGATCGAGCTCGCCGAGGGAGCGGAGCGAGGACGCGAGCGACACGTGCACGTCCACGCGGCGCTCGTCCGTCGCAGGAAGGAGATGGAGCGCGGCCTCGTACCAGCGCGCCGCCGCCGCCGGCGCCCGCGCTGCTGCGGCGATCCCGGCCTCGAGCAGGAGCGAGATCGCCTCCTCATCACCCTGGCCCGCGTACTGCTCGACGTGGTGCGCGCGCTCGGCCGCGACGGCGCCGCGAGCGGTGAGCGCATCCGCTGCCCGTGCGTGAGCCCCGAGCCGCCAGCCGGCCGGCGTCGTCTCGTAGACCGCCCGCCGGACGAGCGGGTGCCGGAAGACGAATTGACGAGGTACCGGGGTCGGGCGCACGAGGTCGCGAGCGAGCAGCTCGTCGACGGCACGCAGGCCCACCGCGCCCGATAGCTCTGCGATCGCGGCCGCCAGATCGGGCTCGAACGGCTCACCGGCGACAGCGGCTCCGCGAAGCAGCGCCAGCTCGTCCGCCGGGAGTGATCCGACCTCTTCCGCCAGCAAGGCAGCGACGGCGGCGGGCACGGGAACACCGGCGACGTCGGTGTCGACTCCCGCGCCGTCGATCGCCCCGGGCCGGCGCCCTTCCTCTCGCGCCCGCCTGAGCTGCTCGAGGTAGAACGGGTTCCCGCCACCCTGGCGATAGATCGTTTCGGCCGCGCGTGGCTCGAGATCGCCGAGCAGAACGCTCGCCTGCGCCTCCGACAGTGGCTCCAGCACGATCCGCTGCGCCGCCGGGACCGCCAGTGCCGCCGACAGTGCGGGCGGTGCGTGGGCGGGGCGGAAGCCGACGGCGAGCAAGACTGGTGCATCCGGCTCGCGCCGCAAGAGCGCCGCGAGCAGCTCGATCGACGCCTCGTCACTCCAGTGCAGGTCGTCGAGCACGACGACGAGCGGCTGCTCCCGGGCGAGCAGCTCGAGTAGGCGGCGTACGGCCCGGTGGGCGCGGTAGCGCTCGTCGGCGACGGATCCGTGACCGCCGTCACGGCGCGGACGCAGCGAGGGAATGATCCCGGCCAGCTCGTCCAAGAGGTCGGCGTTCCAGACGTCCTCGAGCTCGAGCTCCTGGGAGGCCACATACGCATCGAGCCCGTCGACCCAGAGACTGAAGGGGAGATCGCGCTCGAACTCCGTCGCCGATCCCGCGAGCACGAGGAAACCGCGCTCCTCGGCGTGCGCCCGCAATTCGGTGAGCAGGTGTGTCTTGCCGATCCCGGGCTCGCCCTCGACCGTGACGCAGGCGGCAGTCCCCGAGGCCAAGCCGTCGAGCGCCGCGTCGAGCCGCTCGAGCTCGGGCTCGCGCCCGACCGTCGCGACGCTGTTTTCGATTCGCACCCTGATGGCACCCTACTCCGGTTCGGAGCCAGGGTTCAGGGAGTGTCCCCGATGATCTCGGACGCGTCCTCGGGCAGGCTGGGTGCATGACGCATTTCCTCCTCCATCACCGCCACGAACCGGGCGAATGTGCCGCGGCCTATGCCGCCTGGACAGGCTTCACGAGCCCGCTGAGACATCAGGCGGCAGCATCCACCTGCCTCGCAGGCGGACACGCGCTCTGGTGGCGCGTGCAGGCCGACGACGCGGCCGCGGCACTTGCGCTGCTCCCGAGGTTCGTCGCCCGCCGCACCGTGCCGATCGAGATCCGGGACGTCGAGATCCCATGACCGTGCCGGACGGCAGGTCGCGCGCGCCGTGCCCCGACTTGCCGTGCCCGTCTCCTGATCGTCGGTTCTGCGAGGTCGCGTACGCTGCCGCTGTGCGCGACCTCCGCCCGCTCTTCGACCCGCGCTCCGTCGCCATCCTCGGTGCTTCGGGCGATCCCGCCAAGTGGGGGCAGTGGCTCGCAGTCGACGCTCTGAAAGGTGCTCACCGGCGGCACGTCTGGCTCGTCAACAGGAACGGGGGCGAGATCCTCGGCCAGCCGGCGTACGGTGCCCTGGAGGATGTCCCCGGCCGGCCGGAGCTCGTCGTGGTCGCCCTTCCCGCCTCCGCGTTCGAGGATGCGATCGACGCTTCGCTCGACGCCGGGGCACGGGCGATCGTCGCGATCACGGCCGGGCTCGGCGAGCTCGATCAGGGAGGCAGGGCGATGGAGCACGCCGTCGCCGAGCGGGTGCGCGCCGCCGGAGCCGTCATGCTCGGGCCGAACTGCCTGGGCGTCTACGACGCTTCCGCCGAGTTCGTCCTTGGCGTCCCCGAGCTCACCCCCGGCTCGATCGGGATCATCTCGCAGAGCGGCAACCTCGCGGTCGAGCTCTCCCTGCTCGCCGCCGAGTACGGCGAAGGGGTTGCGCGGTTCGCCTCCCTCGGCAACCAGGCAGACCTGGACGCCGCCGACCTGGTCGAGGCGCTCGTCGTCGACCCCGCGACGAGAGTGATTGCGGTCTACTGCGAGGACTTCCGGGACGGACGCCGCTTCGCGCGCGCAGCCGTTGCCGCGCTGGCCGCGGGCAAGAGAGTCGTGCTGCTGGCTCCGGGGGGCAGCGAGGCCGGGGCGCGTGCTGCCGTCTCGCACACCGGTGCGATGGTGAGCGACTCGGCCGCGATCGACGCGGCGTGTCGTGCTGCGGGAATCATTCGGGTCGCGACTGCCAAGGAGCTCGCGGACACGGCAGTCGCATGCCTCGGCGCCAGTCTTCCGCGGGGACGCCGGCTGGCGATCGTCGGGGACGGAGGAGGAACGGGCGTGGTGTCGGCCGACTTTGCCACGGCTGCAGGGCTCACCGTCCCTCTCCTCTCGGCGTCGCTCGGGGAGCGCCTTCGGGCCATAGCCCCCACGATCATCGCCGACAACCCGGTCGACCTCGCCGGTGCCGGCGAGCAGGACTTCGCGAACTTCGAACGTGTCACGACGGCGGTGCTGGAGTCTGGCGAGGTGGATGCCGTCGTCCTCGCCGGCTACTTCGGCGGTTACAGCCAGGTCAGCGAGGAGTTCCATGCCCGCGAGACCGAAGTGGCAACCGCGCTGGCGCACAAGGCCGTCGCCAGCGGATGCGCACTCGTGGTGCAGGCGATGTTCTGGGAGTCTGCACCCGCCTGGGCGTTGCGTCGCGGAGGCATCCCCGTCTACCGCGATACCGAGGCAGCAGTGGGCACGCTCGCCCGGCTTGCCGAGCAGAACGGGCATGGCCACTGGCGCGTGCCCGACGCGGGAATCCCCGTTGCGCCACCCGTCGACCGCAGCGACTACTTCACCGCGCGCGAGCTTCTTGCCGCCGCGGGGATCCCCTTCGCGCGCGCCTGCGAGGTGAAGGCGTCCGCGGAGGCGCGCGACGCCGCGGGCGAGATCGGGTACCCGGTCGCTCTCAAGGCTCTCGGCCTGCTGCACAAGTCCGACGCCGGAGGCGTCGTGTTGGGGATCGAGAGCCCGGCTGCGCTCGATCGCGCCCTTGCAGAGATGGAATCCAGGCTGGCACCGCCGGGCTTCTCGGTCGAGGAGATGGTCGACGTCGCCGCCGGTACCGAGCTGATCGTCGGGTGCCGCACCGACGCCCGCTTCGGCCCGCTCGTGCTCGTCGGCCTCGGCGGCATCTTCGCCGAGGTCCTGCGGGACGTCGCGGTGGCACTCGCGCCCGCCATGCCCGATCAGCTCGAGGAGCTCGTTCTCGGCCTTCGTGGCGCGGGTCTGCTGTCGGGCGCCCGCGGCCGGAGCCCGCTGGACGTTCGCGCAGCCGCCGAGGTGGCGGCTCGGGTCTCCGAGCTGGCCTGCCGCCACCCGGAGATCGCAGAGATCGAGATCAACCCGCTCCTCGTGACGGCCACGGGGGCGACTGCGCTCGACGCGCGAATCGTCCTGGCCGGCTGACGGAGCGTGCGACCGGACGTGCGGCCCTAACCGAGGTAGGCCGCGGCCCCGCGCTTGAACAGCCCGCGCGCGATGATCAGCCGCTGGATCTCGCTCGTCCCCTCCCAGATGCGGTCGACACGTAGCTCGCGGTAGAAGCGGGCCGCAGCGTTTCGGTGCATGTACCCACGCCCCCCGAACACCTGCAGCGCGCGGTCTGCAACGCGCCCTGCCATCTCGGAGGCGTACAGCTTCGCCATCGACGCCTTGCCGTGGACGATCTTGCGGTCGGCGAGCGTGTCGAACGCATGCGCCGCATGGTAGGTCAGCAGTCGGGCGGCGAGGAGCTCGGTCAACGAGTCGGCGAGGGGAAACGAGATGCCCTGGTAGTCGGCAATGGGCGCCCCGAACGCCTCCCGCGCGAGCGCGTAGCTCGTGGCCTCGTCGAGCAGGCGCTCTGCCGCGCCGCAGCAGCGAGCAGCGATGAAGAGGCGCTCCACCAGGATCCATTCCTTGGCGCCCGCATCGCCGCTCGCCGGAATCCGGTTTCTCTCGGGAATGCGGCAGTCACGGAAGACCACTTCGGGATGGAGATCGAGATAGGGATCGTGGAGAAAGCGAGGCGTCGCCTGGATCTCGATCCCGGGCGTGTCGGGATCGACGAGGAACAGCGTCTGCTCGTCGCCCGTCATGGCCGCGACGATGTACACGCCCACCGTCCGCTCGCTCGTCACGAACCACTTCTCGCCGTTCAGCACCCACTCGTCGCCTTCCCGGACGGCGGTCGACTGCAGGCCGCCGAGATCGGAGCCGGCGCCTGGCTCGGTCAGGGCCCACGCCTCGCGGAACTCGCCGCGGACGATCGGCATCACGTACCGCTCGACCTGATCGGGGGTCGCGATGTCGAGGAGCTCGCGCGGTCCTCGCTCGACGACCGCGAACCCGAGGCCGTTCGTCGCCTTGCCCGACTCCTCCTCGAGCGCGACCTGCCCGAGCATCGAAAGGTCACGCCCCCCGTTGGCGACGGGCATGTTGAGCATCGAGAACCCGGCAGCGCGCGCCTTCTCGAACAGCAGGTCGACCTGGGCGTGGTCGATCTCGTTGCTCGCGGCGATCCGCTGCTCCAACGGGTAGACCTCTGCCTCGATGAAGCGGCCGACGTCCCGCTTCAGCGCGGCGATGTCGGCGGGCAGCTCGGGCACGATCACGGACGACCTCCACGGTGTTTGACCATCCGGTCAGGAACGTGGCGAGAGCATATCCGGTCAGAGGCTCGTTGCGAAGACGGCGGAGAGGCGCGTCGGCACGAAGGGAACGTAGAGAGCCCCCAGGGGACTACGCGCCGTGCAGGATCTCTCCGGCCACCCGCAGTCCGCTCGCGAGCGCACCGTCCATCAGGGCAGCGTGAACGTCGCACGTGTGCTCGCCGCAGACGTGGAACGGTCCGGCCGGAGCCCACACCGCCGGCGAAGGTCGTTCGCACGAGTACGCGGCGCCGACCCACGGATCGGCATCCCAGTTCATGAAGACGGCCTCGTCGGGGAGCAGCGCGAGGTCGGGGCGCAGCAGAGCCACGGACTCGAGCCACGTGTCCGGCCCGTCTTCGACCCGGAGCCGGGCAAGCGCGGGCGCTGAGCCGGCGAAGGCGTTGACGACCGGCTGTACTCCGGCCACCGCCGTCGCGGTCCAGGTCCAGTAGCGCTCCGGCACCGAAAGCACGGCGCTCGTCGCGGGTCGGGCGGCGAGCGGAACGAAGAGCTTCGCCGCGTTTCCGTACCCGACCGCGTCGTAGGCGGCGCGAAGCGACTCAGGCAGAGGTGGGTCGAACTCGATCAGTTCGAGGACGCTCGCGGGCACGGAGAGCACGACCCGGTCGGCAGTGACCTCGGAGCCGGCCGCGGCAACGACGACCGCTTCGTTGCTCCACGAGATCCGATCGACGGGACTCGAGAGGTGAACCGCCGAGCCGAGCTCGGCTGCGAGCGAGAGCGCGACGCGCTGGTTCCCACCTGCAACGCTCGGGCAGACGTCGCCCGAGTGGGCCGCCAACCCGGCGAGCGCCGTCGCCCCGACGCGGTCGGCCGTCGCCGCCGAGGAGACCTCGAGGCGCGACCTGATCGCCTCGCTCGCACCGGGGTCGAGCGGGAGGCTGTCGAGAAGCTCCGCCGCCGAGGCGCCGGCCGCGATCCCGGGCAGTGCCTCGCCGATCCGGGAGACCGCGGCCTGCATGGCGCCTGGAACGACGCCGATCCCGCCGCGCGGCTCGCGATCGCCGTACAGCATTCCCTTGTCCCACAGCCCGAGCCCGAAGCGGTCGACGTAGGAGAGCATGGTGTCGTTGCCGGGCAGGATGAACTCGGCGCCGAGCTCCACGGTGGCGCCGTTTGCGAGCTTGCGTGACCAGACCCTGCCGCCGACCCGGTCGCGGGCCTCCAGCACGATCACGTCCACGCCCGACGCCGCCAGCGCCTCCGCCGCAGCGAGCCCGGCGAACCCCGCGCCCACGACCGCGACCCGCACGCTCGCCCCTACCCCTGGCTCCCGGTGCCCGAGAAGGCAGCGCGCTCCGCCTCGGTGAGCGCCCGCGAGCGCCCGGTCTCGACGTCCCGTGCGACGAGCACGGCCTCGGCCTCGGCCGCCAGCTCGCCACTGATCGTCCGGATCTCCTCGCGGAGGGTGATGCTCGAGTTGCCGATCCGCTCGACAGTGCATCGCACCACGACGGCATCGTCCTCCTGCGTCAGCTCGCGCCGGTAGTCGATCGCGACCCGGGCGAGTACGAAGTCCCAGGGGTCGCCGACACCGGCGAGTGCGTTCTCGGCGAGCTCGTCGCGACACTCCTCGAGGTACGTGGCGTAGACCGCGTTGTTGACGTGCCGGTAGGCGTCGAGGTCGCGCCACCGGATCTCGATCTGCTTCTCGTGCACGATTGCGATCGTACCTCGCTTGACTTCCGGGTCAGGAGCGCTGTTGAATCGGGCAGGCGGATGGCGCATCCACAGGAGGGACGAGGCGTGAGTCGCCGCCGGCTGCTGCAGGGTGCAGCGGGTGGCGCTCTCGGCGTGGGCGCAATCGGGTTGCTCGCCGGGTGTGAGAACACGACGACGCCGATCGGCGCCTGCGAGGGCGACGGCTCCTCGAATCTCGTCGTGCCGAAACCCACCGGCCCCGGCGGCCTGCCGCTGCCGCGTCCCGACAACGCCGTCACGTGGGCGATCACCTCCGACAACGAGCCGATCGCGGACGACGTGCCCGACGAGAGCGGCCCGCTCGGGATCTACAACTACGCCGACTACCTCGACCCGGCCCTGATCGAGAAGTTCGAGAAGCTGACCGGCCGCAAGGTGCAGGTCGCGACCTACAACTCGTCCGACGAGGCGATCGCCAAGCTTGCCTCGGGTGCCGTCGGCTTCGACGTGATCATCGGCCTCTCCGGCTCGAACATCGTCAACCTGATCGCCCAGCAGCTGCTGCAGCCGCTCAACCACTCCTACCTCGACAACCTCGAGCAGAACGTCTGGCCGGAGCTGCAGGACCCGTTCTACGACCGGGGCAGCCGCTACACGGTGCCCTACGTCGTCTGGTCGGACGGGATCGGGTGGCGCAACGACAAGATCGACGTCGACATCCCGGGGCTGACGGTCCCGTGGGACATCTTCTGGGAGTCCGCTCCCTACAGGGGCAAGGTCGCCATCCTCGACGACAAGCGCGACGCGCTCGCGATGCCGATGCAGCGTGACGCGATGCGCACCGGCCGTCGCCCCGACCTCAATACCGAGGACGGCACGATCGTGGCGCAAGCCGGTGAGGATCTCGGCCAGCTGACCGACATCGCCAACGTCAAGGTCGCGATCACCGACTACCAGACGCTCCCCGAGGGCAAGACCTGGCTCCACCAGTCGTGGTCGGGCGATCTCCTCGGTGCGGCGTTCTACTACATGCCCAAGGGCGTGCCGCCGAGCGTGCTCTCCTACTGGAGCCCGGACTCGAACGGGGTCGTCCAGAACGACTTCTTCTGCATCGGCCGCACGGCGAAGAACCCGGCGCTGGCGCACCGCTTCATCGAGTTCATGCTCGACGAGAAGAACGCGTACGACAACATGGTCAACTTCGTCGGGTACACGCCGCCGCAGAACGCGATCACCGCAGGCTCACTGATCGGCAGCGGGCTGATCCCGAAGAGCCTCACGTCTGCCGTCGTGCGCCCCGACCAGTTCGCCGCCAACCAGGAGCTGCTCCAGCTGAGCGTGGCCGGCGAGCGCTACTGGGACGAGGCCTGGTCGAAGTTCAAGGCAGGCTGACCGATGGGCTCGCGCTGGACGTGGCGGCTGCTCGCGCTCCCCGGCGTCGCCTGGCTGAGCGTGTTCTTCCTGCTCGCGTTCTACGCGGTCGTGGCGGTCGCGTTCGGGAACCAGAACACGCTCTCCGAGCCGGTGCCGTACTGGAACCCGCTCGACTGGAACGTCGGCTACATGCTCGCGACGCTGGAGAACATCTTCCAGGGCGGCCCGTTCCTGACCGTCTTCGTGCGCACGTTCGTGTTCGTCGCGATCGCGCTCTTTCTCGCGCTCCTGATCGGCTACCCGGTGGCGTACTTCACGGCACGCCATGCGGGCCGCTGGAAAGGGCTCGTCCTCCTGCTCCTGATCCTGCCGTTCTGGATCAACTACCTGATGCGGATGCTCGCGTGGATCAACCTGCTCGCGCCGGACGGGCTCGGGACGAGGTTCCTGAGCACGATCGGGATCGAGCGGCTGTTCATCTCCGCCGACCTGCTCGCGGCAAAGGGCGGCTGGCTCGAAGGGCAGCCGTTGACGGTGATCATGGCGCTCACGTACGGGTACCTGCCGTTCCTGATCCTGCCCCTCTACGCCTCGCTCGACCGGATCGACCAGCGCCAGATCGAGGCCGCGCGTGATCTCGGGGCGAGCCCGGCGGGTGCATTCTTCCGCGTCACGTTGCCGCTCTCGCGGCCGGGGATCCTGGCCGGGATGGTGCTCATCGCCTTGCCGATGTTCGGCGACTACTACACGCCCGACCTCGTCTCGTCGTCGACGAAGACGAGCATGATCGGGAACCAGATCGACCAGCTGACGCGGCAGGGCTCCTCGAAGGTCGAGGGTGCCGCGTTGACCCTCGTCCTCGCCGTTGCCCTGCTGGGTCTGATGTTCTACTACCTGCGCTCGACCCGGAGCGCGGACGACCGGGCGGAGACGGCGTGATGAGCGGACTGCGCAATCCGTGGGGCAAGCCGCGGTTCCTCGTGCTCGTCACGGCCGTGTACATCCTGTGGTCTCTGATCCCGGTCGGGCTGGCCGTGCTCTTCGCGTTCAACGACGGCCGCTCGCGTACGACGTGGCAGGGCTTCTCGACCCGCTGGTTCACCGGTGAGTCCGGCAGCGTGCTCCACGATCCCGCCCTGCAGGGTGCGCTGAAGCACACGCTCTTCCTCGGCGTCGTCTGCGTGCTCGTGGCGACACCGATCGGCGTCGCGCTCGCTCTCGGGCTGCAACGCTGGCGCGGGCCCGGCGGCGGCACCATCAACACCGTGATGCTGCTGCCGCTCGTCACGCCCGAGATCGTGATGGGCGTGGCCCTGCTCCTGCTCTTCCTGCAGGTCCTGCCGTTCGTCGGGCTCGGCTCGACGGCGCAGGTGATCGGCCAGGTCACGTTCACGATCTCCTACGTGGTCGTGATCGTGCGGGGACGGCTCGTCTCGATCGGCAGGGACTACGAGGAGGCGGCCGCGGATCTCGGGGCACCGCCCCACGATCAGCTGCTCCGCGTCCTGCTCCCTCTCCTCGCCCCGGCGATCGTCGCCAGCGCCGCGGTCGTGTTCGCGATCTCACTCGACGACTTCGTCGTCACGCAGTACCTTTCCGGCGACGCGAGCACGACGACGGTGTCGATGCTGCTCTACTCGTCTGCGCGGGCGGCACCGACACCCGCCCTGAACGCGCTCGCCACGATCGCGCTGCTGATCACCCTTGCGACCCTCGGGCTCGCGTATCTCGTCTACCGCCGGTTCGCTACGAGCGACGAAGCCGCCGCCATGGCCGGCGTGGAGGTATAGAGACCTGATGCAGGGAGAGATCCAGCTCGAGAAGCTGACGAAGCAGTTCGGCGAGGTCGTCGCCGTCGACGGCATCGACGTGCGGATGCCGGGCGGCGAGTTCTTCACCATGGTCGGGCCGTCAGGCTGTGGGAAGACGACGACGTTGCGGATGATCGCCGGGTTCGAGCGGCCGACGAGCGGCCGGATCGTGCTCGACGACGTCGACGTGGCGCAGGTGCCGCCCCACAAGCGGAACGTCAACACGGTCTTCCAGAGCTACGCGCTCTTCCCGCATCTCGACGTCGCGGGCAACGTCGGCTTCGGGCTCAAGTACAAGCGGCTGACGAAGGCGGAGCACCAGTCCCGGGTGGCCGAGGCGCTCGCGCTCGTCCAGCTCGGCGACTACGCGAAGCGGAAGCCGAGCCAGCTCTCCGGCGGGCAGCAGCAGCGGGTCGCGCTGGCCCGGGCCCTCGTCCTGACGCCGCAGGTGCTGCTCCTCGACGAGCCGCTGGGCGCGCTCGATGCGCGCCTGCGCAAGGACCTGCAGGTCGAGCTCAAGACGCTGCAGGCCGAGCTCGGGATCACGTTCGTCTTCGTCACACACGACCAGGAGGAGGCGCTGACGATGAGCGATCGCGTGGCCGTGATGAGCGGCGGCCGCGTCGAGCAGGCGGGAACCCCGAGGGAGATCTACGAGGAGCCGGCGACACTGTTCGTGGCCGACTTCCTCGGCGTCTCGAACCTGATCGGAGCCGAGGCCTCGTCGGACGGCGAGGCGTGCGCGTTGCGTGTCGGCGAACGGACGCTGCGCGCGCTCCAGGGCGAGACGGGTGCGCGCGGAGGCGTCAGGGCGATGATTCGCCCCGAGCGCATCGTCGTCGAGGCGCACGGCTCCCCGGGCGAGAACCGCCTTCCCGGCATGGTGGAGCGCGCGGTCTACGTGGGCAGCGCGCACGAGTTACACGTCCGCCTGGTCGGCGGTGACGTGCTGAAGGCGATGATCGCGAACGACGGGTCGACGCTCGACTACGGCGAAGGGACGCCGGTGACCCTCTACCTTCCTCCCGACGCGCTACGGGTGCTCACGCCGTAGCGTCCTCGGGCGTCGTCACGCCTCGGTCGGAGCGCCCTCGCCCGGCTCCCAGGCACCGTTCACCGGCCGATAGGGGTAGGCGAGCTCGACGAGCGTCCCGTGGCTGCTCTCCGGCGAGATGAACGTCCAGTGCTGCCACGGGATCTTGGGGTCGTTCTGCAGCTCCGTGCTCGTCAGCTTGATGCCCCGCTGCGCCAGCCGGGCGACCGCGTCGGGAAGGTCGGGTGCGGTGAAGCAGATGTGGTGCACGTGCTCGCCGCGCTTCGCGAGACGGCGGCCGAGCGGGCCGTCGTTGAGCGGGCAGAGGAGCTGGATCTCGGTCCCGTTCGGGTTCACGAACGTGGCCGAGGACATGACGTCCTCGCCCGCCTCCCAGCGCTCGACCAACACGACCGGCTCCTCCAGCTGACCGGGGTCGAGCTCCGCGAGGATCGCGCGCCAGTCCTCGAGGGCCTTGTCGAGGTCGGCGACGACGAGGCAGATGTGCGCGAGCGGTCCCGCCGGCATGAGTTCCTCCCTGGTTAGCGTCTCGAGCTGATGCGGGGCGTGCTGCCCCAGGCGAAGTCGATCCCCTGCGCGATCGCCTCCCGCGTGCGGCGGGGGTCGATCACGTCGTCGAGGTAGGTGTGCGCGGCCGCCTCCCAGGGCTCGGACTCGTGCACCCAGTCGGCGGTCAGCTCCTCGACGAGGGCGTCGTGCGCCTCCTTGCCCTCCGTCTCGAGCACCTCGTCGAGGCGCCGCCGGTGCACGAGGCGGATGCCCGTCGTCGGGCGCCATGAAGCCCATCTCGGCCGTCGGCCACGCGAGCACGAGGTCGGGACGCGTGGGGCGACCGCCGAGTGCGAAGTGCCCGCCCCCGTACGCCTTGCGCACGACCACCGTCGACCTTCGGGACCTTCGCGCGGGCGAGCCGGCCGACGACGCGCTCGTAGCCGCCGAGGATGCCGCCCCGCTCCGCGTCCGAGCCGATCATCAGGCCGGGGACGTCCTGCAGGAAGACGAGCGGCAGGTTGAACGTGTCGCAGAGGTCGACGAAGGACGCGAGCTTGGTCAGCGCCGGCACGTCCAGGACACCGGCCCGCTGCATGGGCTGGCTCGCCACCAGGCCGACGGCCTCGCCCTCGATCCGGGCGAAGGCAGCAGAGGACGCTGCCGCCGTAGCGCTCCGCCCAGGGCTGGATGCTGTTCGCGTCCGACGATCGCGTCGAGCACCTTGCGCATGTCGTAGCCGCGTCGCGGGTCGCTCGGCACGAGCGAGAGGAGTTGCTCCGCGTCGCGCGTCGGCGGTGCGGCAGGGGCCGACGGCGCCGGGTGGTCGGCCGAGTCCGGCAGGTAGGCCGAGCACGCGCTGGATCGCTGCGATTGCCGCAGGCTCGTCCTCGACGACGAGCGTGTGCGTTGCCGCTCTGCTCGCTCGAGACCTTCGGGCCGCCGAGCTCGTCGGCCGTGAGCTCCTCGCCGATCGCAGCGGCCACGACCGGCGGGCCCGAGAGGGCGATCGCCGCCTGGCGCGTCATGACGACGAAGTGGCCCATCGAGGCGTGGAGCGCCGAGTCGCCGAAGCTCGCGCCCACGACCGCGATCAGCCGCGGCACCTCGGGCCGGCCCTCCGGGGCCTGCACGAAGGTGCGGAAGTCGAACGGGAGGCCGGAGAAGCGCCAGCCCATCACGTCGGGGACGCGACCGCCGTCGTTGTCGCTGATGCAGATCAGCGGCAGCCCCCGCTCGCCCGCCCAGCGGCGAGGCGGTTCTGCTTGAGCATGTTGACCTGGCCCGTCGTGCCCGCCAGGACCGTCGCGTCGACCGCGAGCACGCAGACCTTGCGGCCGTCGACGCGCGCGAGGCCACCGACGACGGCGTCGGCCGCGGCCGGCTCGTCACGGCGATGCTGCGCGTCGGCGAGCAGCCCGATCTCGTAGAAGGAGCCCGGGTCGACGAGCGCGTCGAGCCGCTCGCGCGCGGTCAGCCGTCCCGAGGCGCGGTGCCGCTCGACCCGCTCCGGCCCGCCCATGCCGAGCGCCTGCGCGCGGCGGCGCTCGAGCTCGGCGAGTCGCTCCTCCATGCCGTGGGGCTCGGGCGTGGAGCCTGCGTCGTCGCTCATCGGCCCTCGAACCGCGGTGGGCGGCGATCGGTGAACGCGGCGATCCCCTCGGCGAAGTCCTCGCTCCCCTGGAGCAACGCGACGGCGTCGACGGCGTGCGGATAGCGCTCCCACCCCTCCGCGTTCAGCAGCGCCTTCGCGGCCGCCAGCGCGAGCGGCGCCTTCTGCGAGATCGTCTCGGCCCACTCCTCTGCCCTGGCAACGTGCCCGCCCGCCGGCACGACCTCGTTCACGAGCCCGGCGGCGAGGGCCTGCTGCGCGTCGAGCGCGGCGCCGGTGAAGATCATGTACTTGAGCGTGTGGAGCGTGAGGTTCGAGCGGCCGCGCACCACGCCGGGCCCGGGAAAGAGGCCGACGCCCGCCTCGGGCGTGCCGAAGCGGGCGGTCTCGTCGGCGACGACGAGGTCGCAGACCATGGTCAGCTCGCACCCGCCGCCGAGCGCGTGGCCGTGGACGGCGGCGATCGTCGGCTTCGAGAGCTCCTCGAACGCGCGATACGACCGCAGCGCCTCCTGGACGTACGCGCGGCGGTCGGCGGCGCCGCCGAGCTCGCCGAAGCCCTCGATGTCGCCGCCGACCGAGAAGCACCTGCCCGCACCGTGCACGACGACGGCGCGCACGGCAGGGTCGCGCTCCGCCTGCGCCGCACGCTCCTCGAGCTCGCCGAAGAACCCGCGCGTCATCGCGTTGAGCTTCTCCGCCCGGTCGAGCGTCAGCCAGGCGACGGCACCGCGTACCTCGTAGCGGATCATCCGACCACCCTACCGCCCGGCTCCGGCCCGTTCAACCAAACAGTTGGTAGTTACCCCGCGGTTCGTCGTGCGCGTCCTCCCGCGCTCTTCTACCGGACACTCGGTCCAGAATGGATACTGCGCAGATGCTGTCGCGCGATCGGATCGGGCTCTCGCTGTGGACGATGCAGTCGACCGCTGCGCGGCCCGGCCTCTGGCGGGCGCTCTACCGGCGCCTCGGAGAGGACGCGCGGCTGGCGGAGGAGCTCGGCTTCCACGCCGTCTGGCTGGGGGAGCACCGGGTCTGGTACGACGGCTGGTGCCCGGCACCGCTGCAGGCGCTCGCCCACGTCGCCGGCTCGACGTCGACGATCCACCTCGGCACCGCGATGTACCTGGTTCCCCAGCACGACCCGGTCGCCGCCGCGCGGTCGATCGCGACGCTCGATCACCTCTCGGGTGGCCGGGTCGAACTCGGCACGGGGCTCGGCTACCGGGACGCCGAGTTCGACGCGCTCGGGTTGCGCCGCGACCGCCGCGGCCGCCTGATGGATGCCGCCCTCGACGCGATGGAGGCGGTCTGGCGTGGAGACCTGGGCGATCCCCCGCCCGTCAGGCGCTCCGCCCCGCGCATCTGGATGGGCGGGATGGCAGAGCCGGCGATCGCCCGGGCCGCAAGCCGTGGCTACGGGCTGATGCTGCCGCAGACCCTCTCCCTCGACCAGTACCGGCGCGTCGCCGACGGCTATCGCGCGCAGGCGGCGCGGCCCGGCGTGGTGGGAGCACTCCGCGAGGTCTGGGTGAGCGACGACCCGGCAGCGTGCGAGCGGCACCGGCGGCGCATCGGCCTGCACCTGACCGAGGAGGCCGGCTCGTGGTGGGCGCTCAAGGGCCGGTTCGGCTTCGAGGCGCGAGACCAGGTCGATCGCCAGGTGGCACGGGGCATCTCGCAGGTGGCGGCCGGGCCGGCCGAGCAGGTGGCCGAGGCCCTCCGTGACGTGCTCGCCGCCGGCGTCGAGTACCTGGCGCTCCGGCCGGTGTTCGAGTTCGTTGGCCAGGCCGAGCTCCACGAGCAGTTGCGGCGGCTGGCCGAAGAAGTCGTGCCCCTGCTCGACGGGGCGGCGGCATGAGGTTCCTGCTGGAGCATCCTGCGCCGGCCGGTCTCGACGACCTCGTGCGGACGGCAGACGCCGCCCACGCCGCCGGTCTCGACGGTGTCCTCGTGACCGAGTGGCCGCACCTTCCCGGCGTGCTCGTGAGCGCCGCTGCCGTCGCCGCCCGGGTCGGCGAGGTGCTCGTCGCGGCCGAGGTCGCGGTCGGGGCCCGCCACCCGGTCGAGATCGCGGAGGAGGCCGCCGTCACCGACCTCGCCTCGGGCGGAAGGCTCGTGCTCGTGGTCCGGCCGGCCGGGGAGGAGCTCGGTCGTTACGCCGAATCGCTCGACGTGATCAGGCACGCCTTTGCGGCGCGGCCGTTCCGCTTCGAGGGCAGTCACTGGCACGTCCCCGCGAACCTGCCGGAGAACGTCGACCAGCCGGAGGAGCGGGTTCGCGTGACGCCGGCGCCGGCCCAGCCGCGGCTCGAGGTCTGGGGCGCCGGCCCCGGCCGGAGCGAGGCGCTCGAGCGCGCCATCGGCCATCTCGCCGACGAGGGCGACGATCCAGCCGAGCTCGGACGGGCCTGGGCCGCCGCGGAGGCCTCGCCGGCGTCGATCGGCGCGCCGCGCGGCCGGCGCGAGCGCTGGAGCGGCGCCGCCGGTCTCGTCGAGCGGCTGCGGTGCGGCCGCGCCGCATTCGGCCAGGACTGGGCCGCGGTCGCCGCACCCCCCGAGGCCGCGGCCGAGATCGGGTCGCTCGTACGTCCACGCGTCCAGCTCCATCGCCTCACCCCCGGACTGGAGGAGTTCTGGGACGAGGAGCGCCCGTGGGAGCGCGGCGGCCGCTGAGGCCTCAGAGAGCGGGGATCAGCTCGAGCCCGCCGTGCAGCTCGAGCACCTGCCCGGTGACGTAGTCGGCGCCGGGCGAGGCGAGGAACGTCACGGCTGCCGCCACGTCCTCGGGCAGCCCTCCGCGCCCGATCGGCGTCAACGCCACCATCTTCTCGAGCAGCCCGCCGGGCATCGCCTCGGCGAGGCGGGTGTTGGTGACGAGACCCGGCGCGACGGCGTTCACGTTGATCCCGAGGGGCGCCCACTCGCGCGCGAGCGACTTCGTCAGCCCGATCAGGCCCGCCTTCGCGGCCGAGTAGTTGCATGTGCCGGCAGCGCCGTAGACGCCGGCGATCGAGGCGATATTGACGACCTTGCGGTTGTGGCCGGCTGCGGGACGGAGCAGGCGTGCGGCGGAGCGGCACATGAGGAAGGAGCCGCGCAGGACGACGTCGAGGACGGTGTCCCACTGCTCGTCCGTCATCCGGTGCAGCCAGGCGTCGCGCGTGAGGCCGGCGTTGTTGACGAGGATGTCGAGCCTCCCGAAGGCGGACTCGGCGGCTGCGACGATAGCGTCGGTGCCTTCGGGCGACGCGACGTTCGCGGCCACCGCGACGGCAGGCCCTCCCGCCGTGCGGGTGATCTCCCCGGCTACCCGCTCGGCACACTCTCCGTCGAGGTCGTTCACGACTACCGCCGCGCCACCCGTGGCGAGGCCGTTTGCGATCGCCCGGCCGATGCCACTGCCGGCTCCGGTCACGATCGCGACACGTCCTGTGAGGTCGGCCATGATGTCACCCTAGTATTCCGTGCATGAGCGTTCTCGATCTCTTCGACCTCTCCGGGCGCGTCGCGATCGTGACCGGAGGCGGGAGCGGCATCGGCCGCCAGATGGCGGAGGCGCTGGCGGAGCTCGGCGCCGACCTCGTGCTGTGCGCGCGCCGGCCCGAGCGCTGCGAGCAGGCGGCGGAGGAGCTCGCGGCACTGGGAGTGCGCGCCCTCGGCCTCCGTTGCGACGTGAGCGACCGAGCCGAGGTCGAGGTGCTCGTCGCGCGAACGCTGGCAGAGCTCGGCCGGGTCGATGTCGTCGTCAACAACGCCGGCACGAGCTGGGGGGCTCCCGCGGTCGACCATCCCCTGGAGGCCTGGAACAAGGTGCTGGCCGTCAACCTGACCGGGACGTTTCTCGTCTCGCAGGCGGCCGGGAGGGCAATGATCGAGCGTGGCGACGGCGGCTCGATCGTCAACGTGGCCTCGACCGCCGCCTTCGGCGCCCTGCCACCGGAGCTGATGGACGCGGTCGCCTACACGGCGACGAAGGGTGGCGTCCTCTCGCTGACGCGCGACCTCGCCGTCAAGTGGGCCCGGCACGGCATTCGCGTCAACGCCGTCGCCCCGGGGTGGTTCCCCTCGGAGATGTCGCGGGCGCTGCTCGAGCGCCAGGGGGATGGCCTGCTCGCCGAGATCCCGCTCGGGCGTTTCGGCGGCCCGAGCGACCTCAAAGGGGCCGTCGCCTTTCTCGCCTCGGCCGCGTCGGCGTACGTGACCGGGCAGGTCGTCGTCGTCGACGGCGGCCAGACCGCCGGCTGAGCCGCCGGGCACCGGGCCGACGAATGGATCGAATCGTCCTTCCGACGCCGTTCCCCGTCGGTCCCGTCAACTGCTGGCTGCTCCGGGGCGACCCACTCACGCTCGTCGACACCGGCCCCGACACGGCCGAGGCGCTCGCCGCGCTCGAGGCGGGCCTGCACGGCTTCGGCCTCCGGGTCGAGGACGTCGAGCTGCTCCTGCTCACCCACCAGCACTCCGACCACCTCGGCCTCGCGGCGACGATCCGCGAGCGCTCCGGATGCGCCGTCGCCGCCCATCGCCTCCTCGCGCCGTACGCCGCCGACGTGCAGGCCGCCATGGCCGCCGAGGAGGAGTGGGAGCGGCGCCTGCTCACCCTCCACGGCGCGGCCCCCGCACGGTGCGACGCCTTCCTCGAGGTCTTCCGCGACCGGCAGCGCTACGGCGGGGTCGGTGTCGCGGTCGATCGGGTGCTTGTCGAGGGAGACGTCGTCGACGCCGGCGGTCGCCGCCTGCGGGTCGCCCTCCGTCCGGGGCACAGCCCCACGGACACCGTGTTCAGCGACGACGCCGACGGGATCGCAATCGTCGCCGACCACCTCATCGCCCACATCTCGTCGAACCCTCTCGTCCACCTACCCCCTGAAGGACCCGACGACCCGACGTCACGGCCCTCGTCCCTCCTCGCGTACGTCGAGTCGCTGGCCGTGACGGCAGACGAGGATCTGTCGGTGCTCCGGACGGGACATGGCGCGGAGATCACGGGTCACCGGCCGCTGATCGCGGAACGCCTCCGGTTTCACCGCGCGCGAGCCGCCCAGGTATACCGCGTGCTCGCGGCAGGCCCGTGCAGCGCGAGCGAGCTCAGCACCTCCCTCTGGCCCGACGTGCCCGTGAACCAGACGTTCCTCACCCTGTGCGAGGTGCTCGGAGCACTCGACCTGCTCGAAGAGGAGGGCCGGGTGACGTCGGTGCAGCGGGACGCGTCCCTCGTCTACGAGTGTGTCTAGTCCGACGGCTCGCCGGCGCCTGCGCGAACGGGCGCCGGGTGCCCGTGCAACCGTGAGATCGGCTCGAGCCGGTCGAGCTCACGGGCGAGGTCCGAGAGCAGCATCGCCCTGAGCGCGGGGTCGCCGCCGGCCAGCTCCGCGGCCACCGCCTCCTGCTCGGCTGCTTCCGCGTCGAGACCGGGTGAGGGAGGAGTCCGGCCCGCGGTCACCTGCAGGAGCGCCGCCGCGCGCTTCGCCATCTGGCGCAGCCGCCGGTCCTCGAGCGCCGGCACGAGGTCCTGCAGGAGCCAGCGGGCGACGCCGTCCGCGGACTCGGCAGCATCCGGCCTCAGCGGGTAGTCGGGTGCCCTACCGTCCGACGGAGGCAGGTCGCCCCAGCCTGCGGCACGGGCGCCCCGGGCGAGGTCGAGGGCGAGGAGCTCGAGCCCGAGCGCGGCGTTCGCCGGCGGAGCTGACGAGCCCGTCGATCCACGCCTTCGTCCCGTTCACGACCATGACGGAGCGGGTCGCGCACGCGAGCGCCACGAAGTAGGAGAGACGCCGCGCGGTCGACCGGCCCGGCCTCCTCCTCGTAGCCTGCCACGACGTCGTCGGGGTCGAACGAGCCGAGGCAGCTCCAGACGGCGGCGCCGAGATCGTCCAGCGGGTCGCCGGCGTGCGTCAGCTCCCAGTCGAGGAGGGCCGTGATGCGACCCTCGGCGACGAGCAGGTTGTGCGCGCCAGGATCGCCCCACAGCACGGCCGGCGCCGTCCCGTCGTCCGGGACGTTCCGCTCCGCCCAGGCGAGGAGGGCGCCCAGGAGGGGCACCGGGGCGGGCCGCGCCGAGCGGTAGAGCTCCTGGTAGTGGCGCACCTGTGCGAGCGTGGCGGCGGAGGACGGGCCGCCGGCGGGCAGGCCGAGCTCGCGCGGATCGAGTGCGTGCAATCGTGCGAGGAGCCTGCCGAGCTCGCGCCCGAGCGCCGTCCGCTCCTCGGGAGAGAGGCGGGTGGGTGGGCCGCCCGGAAGCCGCTCCATGACGAGGAAGGGCTGCTCGTCGCGGCCGATCGCCAGCACCGCGGGCACCGGCAGACCCCGGCCCGCGAGCGCGCGTAACACGGCGTACTCCTGCTCCCGGTCGGTCCACGCGAGCACGCCCGCGGGCGCGGTGCGGCGGACGACGAGCTCGAGCGGCTCGCCGCCCGCCCCGCGCGCCTCGACGAACCACGTCTCCTGGCTGTTTCCGACCGCGCCGCGCGTGACCGCAAGCGCCTCGAGCTCCGGGTCGACGTGGGCGCGCAGGAGCGCCGTGGCCTCTGCCGCGTCCACTACGTCGCGCGGCGGCTCACGTCGGCCGGCCGTCGACGAACGGCGGCAGCCCTCGGCGCATCGACTCGACCTCCGCGATGCGCTCACGAAAGCGCCAGCGTCCGTCCGGGCAGCGCACGAGTCGGTCGCGGTAGCGCCCGAAGACCCGGAGGACCGGCTCGTCGTCGTGCTCCATCACGACCGCCAGGTACGAGGAGCACGTCGCGGTGTCGCCGTCGACCTCGATCACGGGTTCCACGAGGAGATGCTTGTGCCAGAGCTCCGGGGCGCGCGTGTGGCGCGAGATGAACGCCCGCAGCTCGTCGCGCCCGCTCACGATCCTCTGCGGCTGATGGGAGAGGCGGGCGCGGATGTCGAAGACGCCGTCTTCGGTGAAGCAGTCGACCCAGGATTCCTCGTCGCCGTAGTCGATCGAGTGGCCGTACCGGTGGAGGGTCCTGAGGACGGCGCGCTCGTCCTCCAGGAGAGCGAGGCGCGCCTCGAGGTCGGCGGTGGTGGGCACGGGATCCATCTTCTACCAACCGGTTGGATGGTGCAATGGATAGCTAACCCTCGTCGACGAGGGTGTAGCGGAAGACGCCCGACGGGAGCACCTCGCGCGTGACGCGGCCGCGGAGGCGTAGGTGGCGGAGGCATGCCATCGCCTCCTGCAGGCGTCCCACCTCCGCCATCATCGAGGGCGAGGGGCCGAAGGCACGCAACCCGATCTCGTAGGCAGGCCCGGGCTCCCGTGCGACCTCGGCCTCGACGGCCTCGAGGCGCCTCGTGATCTCCCCGCGGTGCATCTCGACGATCTCGTCGAGGTCCTCGATCGGCCTGCCGTGGCCGGGGAGCGCGAGGTCGACGTCGAGTCGGGCGACGAGATCGAGCGACGTAGCCAGCTCTGCCACGGGATCGGCGGTGTAGCCGTAGTCGTACCACGGTGCGAAGACGCGCGAGACGAGGTCACCGAGGATGAGCACGCGCTCCTGCGGCTGGTAGAGACAGACGTGCGACGGCGAGTGGCCGGGCGTCTCGAGCACCTCCCAGGGGCCGAGGCCGGAGGGAATCTGCATGCCGCCGCGGAGCTCGCGGAAGGTCGGCAGTGGGGCAAGGGCGAAGTCCGTCTCCTCGCCCGTGTCGGCGTACTGGTCGAGAACGTCCTCGGGCACACCCTCCGCGCGCGCCCGCCGCCTGCGCGCGGCGTAGATCCGCGCGGGATCGAGCGCGCTGTCCGTGAACGCCTCGTGCGCGGGATGCATCCACATCGTGCAGCCGCTCTCGGCCACGACGCGACCGGCGAGGCCGAAGTGGTCGGAATGCGCGTGGGTGACGACGAGGTCGGTCACGTTCTCGACCCCGTGGCCGGTCAGCGCGAGACCGGCGACGAGCGCGTCCCAGCAGGTGGGGTCGCCCGCGGTGCCGCAGTCGACGAGCGTGATTCCGCCCGCCTTGCCCGCGAGCACGACGGCATTGACGTGGCTGATCCCGGGCCAGACGAGCGGGATGCGCAGGTTCCAGAGTCCGGGGCGGACCTCGAAGACGGCGACCCTGGCGGGGTCGACCGCGCGGATGTCGGGGGTGGGGCCAACCACGCGCTCCATGCTACGCGCTCGACGCAGGGAGTCAATCTCGCCGCTCGTCTAGAGGCTTGCGACCACGACCTGCTCGTCGGATCCCCACGGGGTGACGCGGGTCTCGCCGTCGCCCGCGAAGTGCTCGGGCAGGTCGTCGACCATGTGCAGGGCGGCGCCGAGGCGCCCGAACCCGACGAAGAGCGCCACGTTCATGCACAGCTCCACGATCTCGGGCTCGCTGAAGTGCTCGCGCAGCCCGTCGAACGTCTCGTCCGTGATCGCGAGGTGGTCCGTCGCCATCAGGTCGCCGAACGCGATCGCCGCCCTCTCGGCGCCGCTCAGGTCGTCTGCCTCTTGCGGCCGCTCGAGCGAGCAGACGAGCCCCTCGGTGACGCCGTCGTCGAGCGCCTCCTCGTAGCGGATCGCCATGCAGCTGCGGCACTGGTTCCAGAAGGCGACGCGGAGCCGGACGAGCTCGACGAGGCGGTCGGGCAGCAGCCGGTCCTCGCGGAGGGCTCGGCCGAGCTCGAGGTACTTCACGGCGATCTCGGGGCGCTGCGCGTAGATGCGGACGCGGAGCGGGGCGTCGTCGCCGAAGAGCGCTGCAACCTGCTCGTCCGGTGCGGGGGAGACACGTGCCACCAGCTGACCTCCGATCAGGGACGGGCCGGGCCGACGGACGGCTCGGGCCAGGACGGGGCGGGGCGGAACGCCGGCTGCGGCGCGAAGCCGAAGCGCGGGTCGAGCTCCCGTGGGGCGAGCAGGAGCTCGAGGGTGTTGCCCTGGGCGTCGTTGACGTACGTGCCGCCTGCCACCCTCGGCAGGCGGAAGTTGTCGCGGTAGCCGTTCGCGACGACTCGCTCGTACGTCGACGCCAGCAGCGCCGCCTCACGGAACCCGAGGGCGACGTTCATGAAGCCGCGGTCGCTCAGGAGGTAGTCCTCGGGGAGCGGCCTGCCTGCCGGGTCGTCGTAGCGCACGACCTCGAGGTAGACGTCCCCGCCGCGCGCGACGAAGCCCTCGCGCTCGACGCCGGCGAGCCCCCACAGCGCCTCGAGCTCGGGCGGGTGGAGCACGATCCGGGGCTCTTCCACGAGGCCGAGCGTCTCGACGAACCAGCGTCGCGCCTCTGCGAGGTCGGGCACGTTGACGCGTGGCATAGACGACGGCCGGGACGAGGTCGTAGAACCGTTGCCGGATGCCACCGGGCGTCGCCGCCCCCTCCTCGAGCACCTCGACGAGGGCGCCCGTGTAGGGGTCGCGAAAGCAGGCCCGTCGCAACCCCTCGTGGGCGAGCGGCTCCGACAGCGGCCGGACGCCGAGGCCCGCGAGACGCTCCAGGGCGGCGTCGAAGTCGGGGACTGCGATCCCGAATCGTGACCAGCCGAGGTCGTTTGGCGCCCTGTCGGCCACGGCCCGCTGGGGCGGTGTCGTGTGGTGGAAGAACTCGAGCTGGACGAGATCCTGCCGGCCGACGAGCCACCAGAGCGTGAAGGCAGAGTCGTCACCGAGTGCCTGGATCTGCGCCACCCGCGGGCCCCACAGCACCTTTCCGCCCGCGTCCGCGAAGCCGAATCCCTCGCTGTAGAGCTGCACCGTCCGGGGGATGTCCGTCGAGCAGAGGGCGATCTGGGCGATCTGCGGCGTCATCCCGGCAGGCTAGCGCGTTCACGTCCGTCCCTCAACCGGTCGTCCGGTAGACAGACGTGGCCGGGACGCAGTAGAGTCGGCGTCATGGACGACGTGCGGGCCGTGGAGCAGGTGCTGCTCGACTACTTCGACGG
Organism: uncultured Thermoleophilia bacterium; assembly: GCA_963792455.1. Classification (GTDB taxonomy): domain Bacteria; phylum Actinomycetota; class Thermoleophilia; order Gaiellales; family Gaiellaceae; genus Gaiella. Next base: position 138,305 of record CAWBWA010000006.1, on the reverse strand, counting down.
GGTCGACCGGCGCGACGCCGAGGCGGCAGTGTCCGTGTTCGCCGAGGACGCGCGGGCCGAGATCATGACCGGCAAGGTGCTGGAGGGCCGCGATCGCATCGGCCGTGCCCTCGGCCGTGTGCTCGTACGCTACGCCCGGACGAGCCACCATCCCACGAACGCCCGCGTCGAGATCGACGGCGACCGGGCAGTGCTGCGCACCTACGTGTACGCCTACCACCGCATGACGACCGGGGACGTCTGGCACCTCTGGGCGCGCCTGTACGACGGGATGGAGCGTCGCGACGGACGCTGGCTGATCGTCGACCACCGGCTCACCGGGGTCGACTCGGAGCCGCACCGTCCCGACATCGGGAACGAGTGGTACGGCGGCCATCCAGGCCACCTCGCACCTGGGCCGATCCCCGAGCAGGGGGACGTCGCCAGGCGGGCGCTCGCCGACGCCGTCCCGGTGGCCGGAGCCGGGCTCGCCCTCGTTCGCGAGTCGGCGGCAGCCGAGGGAGCGCTGCCCGCCGGCGTTAAGGCGCTCTTCGCGGCGGCTGCCGCCGCTGCCCGCGGGCATGCCCTGCTGCTGCGCGACGCCGTCGCACGGGCCCGCGCGGAGGATGTTCCCGCCGAGCAGGCCTGGGCCGCGGCCGCGGCGCTCGGGCTCGCCCGGGGGGAGGAGGTTGCGGGTCGCTTCGTCGCCGCGCTCCTTGCTCACTACGGCCCGCCGCCCGCCGGCGATCCGTACGGGGCGGCCTTCGATCGTGACGCTGCGCTCGCGTACTTCCGGGACTACTTCGGCGGAGACGTCCCCGAGCGGGTGTCACTGCTCGCCGAGCGGTCGGCGTCCGTGTTCGAGGGGTACGCGCTCCTGCACCGTGGGGTGCTCCGCGACGGCGCGCTCGAGCCGAAGCTCGCCGAGCTGCTGCTCTGCGCGGTCAACGCGGCCGAGCTGCAGACGGCATTCGTCGAGATCCACGCCCGGGCGGCGCGCGGCGCCGGAGCGACCGAGGCGGAGCTCGTCGACGCGATCGTCGCCGTGATCCCGGTGGGGGGCATAGCCGTGTGGGCGGCCGCAGCGGGCGTGCTCGGGAAGGCCTGAGCTCCGCGAGCTAGCGTCGCCCGCCGCCGCGCGACGGGCCGCGGTCGCTCGTCCCCGGTGTGATCCCCGCCTCCCGGAGCTCGCTCTTGCGCACCTTGGCGGTCGGCGTCTTCGGCAGCTCGGCCAGGATCTCGACGTACCGCGGGACGGCGAAGTACGGAAGCGCTTCGTCACACCACGCCCAGATCTCCTCCGGGCCCAGTGTCGCTCCGGGCGCCGCGACGACCACCGCCTTGATCTCGTCCTCGCCGCCCTCCTCGTCGGCCGGCACGGCGACGACGGCGGCGTCGGCGATCCCCGGGTGCTCGAGGAGGACGCCCTCGACGTCGACCGAGGCGATGTTCTCGCCTCGCCGCCTGATCCGGTCCTTGATCCGGTCCACGAACCACAGGTTTCCGTCCGCGTCGAGGCGTGCGGCGTCGCCCGTGTGGAACCAGAGGTTGCGGAATGCCTCGAGCGTCCGCTCCGGCATGCCGAAGTAGCCCTGCGTCGTCGTCCACGGGAGCAGCGGCCGCACGAGCAGCTCACCCACCTCACCCGGTGCCACGTCCTCTTCTTCCGCGTCGACGACGCGGGTCGCATAGAGGTCGGGGTCGACCCGGCCGACGGAACCGGGCGGGGCGTCCAGCGTGCGCCGCGCGACCATGCCGACCTCCGTGCTGCCGTACGAGGTGACGACCTGCTCCAGCCCGAACCGGTCGAGGAACGCGGCCGCCAGGTCGGGCGGGCACGGCACCGACCAGGCGCGCCTGAGGGCGTTGTCGGCGTCCTCCGGGCGCGGCGGCTGCTTGAGGATGAACGAGAGCATCACACCCAGCAGCGAGGTGTGAGTCGCGTTGCTCGCCCGCACCCGGTCGAGCCAGGCCGAGGCGGAGAATCGCTGTTCGATCCGGACGCGGGCCCCGACCAGGAGCGCGCTGTAGACGCTCATCTGCGCATTGATGTGGAAGAGCGGCAGTTCGGTCAGGTACGTGTCCCCGGCGCGCAGGTCGAGCAGCTCGCGGTTGCGCTCCGAGAGGAGGTGGAGGAGGGCGTGGGGCAGCACGGCGCCCTTGGAGGGGCCCGACGTGCCGGACGTGAAGTGGATCGCGCCGACGTCCGAGGCGGCGACGGTCGAGCGCGGCGGCTCACCCTCCTCCAGGAGCGACGCGAACGGGACTGTCTCGAGCCGGCCCGGGAGCGCCGTGGGCTCACCGACGACCACCACCGTGCGGAGATGCGCGAGCCGTTCGGAGGACGCCGCGACCGAGTCGAGGAGGGCGTCCTCGACGACGAGCACCGCGGCTGCCGCGGTGTTCGCGAGGTGCTCGAGGAAGGCGCCGCGGTAGTCGACGTTGATCGGTACCTGCACGGCCCCGAGCCGGGCCGCACCCAGCCACGTCAGCACGAACTCGGCCCGGTTGCGCATCAGCAGCAGGACGCGGTCGCCGGGCCCGACCCCGAGGCGCGCGAGCCCGGCCGCGACGACGTCCGTCGCGGCGGCGACCTCGCCGTAGCTGAGGTCGCGCTCGCCGAGCGCGAAGGAGAGGAACGGCCGGTCGGCGTGGGTCTCGGCCTGCACGGCGAGCAGCTCGGGCAGGCACCACCGTGAGCGATCCGGGACGACGAACGTCACGAGTAGGTCGAGTCCATTCCCGAGAGCACGCGGTAGCAGAGGTCGGTGGTGGGGGTGGAGACGCCGAGTCGAGCGCCTTCGCGGCAGAGGTAGCCCTGGATCGCCTCGACCTCGAGCCGCCGCCGCGTCTGGACGCTCTGCAGCATCGACACGGTGATCTCGGTCATCCCTGCCGCGACGAGCCGGTCGCCGTGGGCGACCGCGACCGCGAGCGCCTCGTCGGGTGCCGCCGCCGCGATCGTCCGGACGGGGAAGAGCGATCCCCAGTCGTCGAGCTCCACTCCCGCCGCGGCGGCGACGCCGGCGCCCTCGCGCACCATGTCGACGTACAGCCGTGCGAGCTCCGGCGTGGTGAAGATCTGATGCAGGTGAAGTCCGGTCAGAGCGGGCAGTGCGGTGGTCGGCGACGCGTGCACGAGCTTCGACCACTCGACGGAGCGGATCCGGTCGGTCACGACGACGGGCAGGCCCCCGGCCACGAGGAGAGCCGCGAGTCGGGTCACGCGCTCGCTGCTCGAGCCGTCGAGCTCCCCGATGAAGGAAGGCCCGTTCATCGTGTGCTTCACGTGGCCCGGCGACTCGAGCGTGCCGCCCACCATCGCCACTGCGCCCACGACCGAGGCGGGGCCGCTCCAGGCCGCCAGGTCGTCGTTCTTCGCGACTCCGTTCTGGAACGAGACCGCGATCCGAACCGCATCCCGGATGTGCGCGAGGGAGTCGAGCGCCTCCTGCGTGGCCGGCGTCTTCGTGAGCAGGACGACGATCTCGGCCGGCTCGATCCGCTCGGGCCGCCAGTCGGCGCGCAGCGGCACCCGCCAGCGCTCACCGAACGAGTCGATCGTGACGGCGCCGCTCTCCTGGATCGCGCGTGCGTGCGTCTCGCGTGCGAGAAGCTGCACGTCCAGGCCGGCCCGGGCGAGCGCGGCGCCGTACACGGTGCCGAGCGACCCGGCACCGATCACGACCACGCGCTCCTCGCCGAGCGCGCTCATCCGGCCTCGAAGTCCAGGACGAGCCGGCCGCGCACGCCGCCCGCCTCGAGTCGCCGGTGGGCCTCGGCCGCCTGCGACGGCGCGTACGTGTCGGCCACGCGCGGGGTCAGCACCCCGCTCCCGGCGAGGCCGAGCAGCGCCTCCAGCTCCGAAGGTCGCCGCAGGTACGAGCGGACGCTGATCAGCTCCACGGAGATCTCCCGCTCCGGCTCGCCGTCGAAGGCGCGGAGCGCGACCACCCGGCCGCCGTCGCGGACTGCCGGCAAGAGCGTTCCGCCGACGTTTGCGGCGTCGATCAGGCCGTCGACGCCGCCGGCCGCCAGCTCCCGGATCCCCGCTGCGGCGCCCGGCCCACGTGGGACGACGCCCTCGGCTCCGAGCCCGCGCACGAGCTCCTCGTCCGCAGCGGACGCGATGGCGATCACGCGGAGGCCCTCGGCGGCGGCGAGCTGCGTGGCGTAGCCACCAACGCCTCCTGCGGCGCCGCTGATCGCGACCAGGCCGCCGGGCGCGAGCCCGAGCGTGTCGAGCGCGAGCCGCACGGTGAGGCCGTTCATCGGGATCGTCGCCGCCTCGACCATGCCCATCCCGGCGGGGACCGCAGCGGCGGACTCGCCGTGGACGACGACGAGCTCGGCGTGCGCGCCTCGCCCGTCGGGAATGAACCGCGTCATCGCGGCGACCCGGTCGCCGGGGCGCCAGCGCGCGCCCGGTCCCGCGGCGTCGACGGTGCCGGCGAGCTCGAGGCCCGCCACGTACGGTGGCCCCCCCGTCACGACTGCGGCGAGGCCGCCCGAGCGGAAGAGCGTGTCGGAGGGGTTGACCGTGGCCGCGGCGACCCGCACCCGGACCTCACCCTCGCCCGGCTCGGGATCCGGCAGGTCGACGAGCCCGAGAACCTCGGGCCCGCCGTACCGGGTGAAGCCGACCGCGCGCACCGGTTCCCGCGCCCGCGTCTCTAGAACGACCGCGGCAGGCCGACGCTCTCCGCGACGATGTTGCGCACCATCTGGTTCGTGACCGGGCCGATCTGGTACAGGCGGACGTCGCGCCAGTACCGCTGCATCTGGTACTCGGCCGAGTAGCCCATGCCGCCCAGGATCTGGATGCCGCGGTCGGCCGCCCAGGTGGCGTACTCGGAGCAGATCGCCTTCGCCGCCGACGACTCGACGCCGCACGGCAGGTCCTGGTCGAACAGCCAGGACGACTTGTAGGTGACGAGCTCGGCCTGCATGAGCCCCATCTGCATCTCGGCGATCCAGTGATTGATCACCTGGAACTCGCCGATCTTCTTCCCGAAGGCCTCTCTCTCCGTCGCGTAGGCGACCGCCTCCTCGATCACGGCGCGGAGGATGCCCGTGCACATCGCTGCGACGAGGATGCGCTCGTTGTTCAGCGTCGAGAGGATGTGGCCCCACCCCTTGTTGACCTCGCCGATCACATGGGTGTTGGGGACGTACGCGTTGTCGAGCTGCACCTCGCACGATCCGACGCAGCGCATCCCGAGCTTCGGGATCGTGCGCGCGACGACGCCGTCCTGCTTCGTGTCGACGAGGAAGAGGGTCTTCCCGCGCGAGGGCTTCTCGGCGTCCTTGTCCGTCGTGGCGAGCAGGAGGAGGTAGTCGGAGACGTGCGCCATGGTCGACCAGATCTTGGCGCCGTTGATCCGGAAGCCGTCGCCGTCGGGCTCGGCCGTCGTGATCATCCCGCCGAGGAGGTCGGTGCCGGCGCCGGGCTCGGTGACGGCGATCGCCGTCTTGACCTTGCCCTCGACGAGCTGCGGGATCAGCTCCTGCTTGAGGCTCTCGGAGGCGAAGCGCTGGATCGACTTCGTGTTGAACTGGTTGACGCCCCAGATCCAGGCGATGCCGGCGAGGGAGCGCGCGATCTCCTCCATGAAGATCGACTGGATCGTGCAGTTCCCGCCCTGGCCGCCGAGCTCCTCGTCGATCCCGATCCCGAAGAAGCCCGCCTCCGCCATGTCCTGCCACAGCTGCTCGGGGAAGTTCGAGCCGTCGTGGTCTTCCTGGCGCTCGATCTCGAGCGCGTACTCCTTGGGGCACTTCGCCTCGACCCAGTCCCGAACCATGCTGCGAAACGCGTCTTCCTCCTGGCTGAAGCTGAAATCCATCGCGATGTCTCCTCCTCGAGCCGTTCTAACGAACGCTTGATTGATACCCGTGAGAGTCTATGCTTTCGGCACCCCCGCGGCAATCGGTTGCCGCCGGCGTCACGACCACATGAGCGAGATCCGAGCCCCCATCACCGGCAACGTCTGGAAGATCCTCGTCGCCGTCGGGGACGAGGTGGCGGCCGACGACGTCGTCGCGATCCTCGAGTCCATGAAGCTCGAGATCCCCGTCGAGGCAGACGGCGGAGGCAGCGTGATCCGCGTGCTCGTCGGGGTGGGCGATCCGGTAGCCGAGGACGACGTCATGTTCGAGCTCGAGTAGCGATGTTCCGGAAGGTGCTCGTCGCCAACCGTGGCGAGGTGGCCGTCCGCGTGATCCGGGCGCTGCGGGAGCTCGACATCCCGTCCGTCGCCGTGTACTCGGAGGCCGACCGGGAGGCGCTGCACGTGAGGCTCGCCGACGAGGCCGTCGCGATCGGGCCCGCGCCGGCGGCCGACAGCTATCTGCATGCGCCTGCGGTGCTCGGCGCGGCCCGGGAGCGGGGCTGCGACGCGCTTCACCCGGGCTACGGCTTCCTCTCCGAGAACGCTGCCTTCGCCCGGCTTTGCGCGGCCTCCGGGATCGTCTTCGTCGGCCCGGAGCCGGAGGCGATCGAGCAGATGGGCGAGAAGACGAGGGCACGGGAGCTCGCCCGCGAGCTCGGGATCCCCGTCGTGCCCGGCAGCCACGGCCCTGCGGCGACGCTCGGGGAGGCCCTCGCGGCCGCCGACGAGGTCGGCTACCCGGTTGCGGTGAAGGCGTCGGGCGGCGGCGGCGGGATCGCGTTCCGCGTCGCCACGAGCCACGCTGAGATGGCGGCGACGCTCGACGCCGTGCGTGCCGACGGGCATCGGTTCTTCGACAACCCCGAGGTCTACGTGGAGCGCTACTTCCCCGACCCGCGTCACGTCGAGGTGCAGGTGCTCGGCGACCGCGACGGCAACGTCGTGCAGCTCGGCCTGCGCGACTGCACCGTGCAGCGGCGCCACCAGAAGCTCGTCGAGGAGTCGCCCGCGCCCACCGTCGGTGCGGACCTCGCGAGGCGGATCGCGGGATACGCGCTCGAGCTCGCGCGGTCGATCGGGTACTCGTCGGCCGGCACGATCGAGGGCCTGCTCGTCGGCGACGAGTTCTATTTCCTGGAGATGAACACGCGGCTCCAGGTCGAGCATCCGGTCACGGAGCTCGTCACGGGCGTCGACCTCGTGCACGAGCAGCTACGCGTGGCCGCCGGGGAGCCGCTCGGGATCCGCCAGGAGGACGTCGCGGTGCGCGGCGTCGCGATCGAGTGCCGGATCAACGCCGAGAGCGCGCATCGGCAGTTCCTCCCGAGCCCCGGCACGATCGCGCGCTACCGCGAGCCGGTGGGGGAGGGTGTGCGCGTGGACTCGGGCGTCGAGGAGGGCTCCGTCGTGACGCCGTTCTACGACTCCCTCCTCGCGAAGGTCGTCACCTGGGGCGAGACCCGGGAGGCGGCGACGGAGCTGATGGTGGGCGCTCTGGCCGACTTCGAGCTCGAGGGCGTCAATTCGCTGCTCCCGTTCCACCGGAGCCTGCTCGCGACGGAGCAGTGGCGGTCGGGGTCGACCTGCCGCGACCTGCTCGGCGACCGGAGCTGGCTCAAGGAGACCGCAGGGTCGTAGGCGCGTGGGCGTCAGACGGCGGAGCCGCTCAGCGCGCCTCGCCGTAGTCGCGCAGGCCACGGCCGGTCTTGCGCCCGAGATGGCCGGCGTTCACGAGGGCGCGAATCATCTGCGGCACCAGGAACCGGTCGCCGTAGTTGCGGGCGAGGTTGTCCGCCACCCGCTCGACGGTATCGAGGCCGCTCAGATCGGCGGTCAGGAACGGGCCCATCGCATGGCCGAAGCCGAGTCGGCAGGCGGTGTCGACGTCCTCCACGCTCGCGATCCCCTCCTCCACGATCCGCGCCGCCTCGACCATGAAGGCCGCGATCAGCCGGGACGTGACGAAGCCGGGCGTGTCCTTGCGGCAGACGATCGTCTCCTTGCCGTAGAGCTTTGCGAGCCCGAGGGTCGTCTCGAGGGTTGCATCCGAGGTCGCGACGCCGCGGATCACCTCGATCAGCTTCATCCGGGGAGGAGGGTTGAACCAGTGACTGCCGATCACGCGGTCGGGCCTGCCGGTGAACGAGGCGAGCTTCGTGATCGGGAACTGCGACGTGTTCGAGGCGAAGACGACGTCGTCGCGGCACACGGCATCGAGCCGTCGCAGCACGTCCGCCTTCGCGTCGAGATCCTCGATCACGGTCTCGATCACGTGATCGGCAGCAGCGCCGGCCTCCTCGAGACTCGTCGAGCCGGTGATCCGTGAGAGGACGTCCGAGACGTCCGCCCCCGCCTTCTCGAGGCCGCGCGCGATCCGCTCGAGCCCACGCTCGATCGTGGCCTCGTCCACCTCGACGACCGTCACCCTGAGCCCGGACGCCGCGACGACCTGGGCGATGCCGCTGCCCATGACGCCGCCGCCGCCCACGACGACTACCTGCTCGATGGCCATTGCTCTCCTCTCGTCGGTGGTTCGGGCGGCGGCCGTCAGCGCCCGGACGTGATCCGGCGTGCCTCGGTGATGCCCGCGGCCTCGAGCTCGCCCGTGATCTGCTCGCGGAGCTTGAACTTCTGGATCTTGGTGCCGGACATCGGCCATGCGTCGACGAAGCGGACGTAGCGCGGCACCTTGAACGTTGCGATCTTGCCGCGGCAGTAGTCGATCAGCTCGTCCTCGGTGGCCGTCGCGCCAGCGCGGAGCTGGACGAACGCCGCTGCCACCTCGGTGTACCGGGCGTCCGGCGCGCCGACGACCTGCACGATCTCGCAGGCGGGATGCGTGACGAGGAACGCCTCGACCTCGGCTGCGGCGACGTTCTCTCCACCGACCTTGAGCATGTCCTTCAGCCGTCCGACGAACGAGACACGACCCGCCTCGTCCAGACGGCCGAGGTCGCCGGAGTGGTACCAGCCGTCGTCGTCGATCGTCAGCGCCGTCTGCTCGGGGTCGTCGTGGTAGCGCATGAACCGTGTCGGCCCGCGCATGATCAGCTCGCCGACCTCCCCGACCCCGACGTCCTCGCCGGTCTCCGGCGAGACGGTGCGGATCTCGATGTCCCGCAACGGCAGTCCGCTCGTCGTCACGCGTGCCTCGAGCGAGTGGTGCGCCTCGCCGAGGCAGGCGAACGCACACGTCTCGGTGCTGCCGAAGCACGAGATCTGCGGTGCGTGTGGCAGCCGTTCCTGCATCGAGATCAGCGAGGGTCGTACCCCGACGTTGATCACGAGCCGGATCCGGCTCAGGTCGGCGGCCGGGAAGCGGGGGTGGTTGAGCACCCCGAGCCAGATCGTCTCGAAGGCGGGAAAGGCGACCGTGCAGCGCTCCTGCTCGAGCTGGTCGAGGGCGACGCCTGGCTCGAAGTGCGCCATCTGCAGCGACGCGCAGCCGGCGGCGAGGGCGCCGGCGAGGATCGCGATGCTGCCGACGTGGAAGAACGGGAGCGGCGTCCAGAACCGGTCCTCGGACGTCAGGTGCAGCCGCTCGGCGATCCGCTCTCCCTCCGCCACGATCGCCGAGTGCCGGTGCACGCAGCCCTTCGGGTGGGCAGTGGTGCCGGACGTGTAGAGCATCAGCCCGTCGTCGTCGCCACCGATCTGCGCCAGCGCGGCCGCGACGGTCGCGGCGTCGACGCCCTCCGCGCCCGCCACGAACGCCGGGTCCTGCGTCGCAGTCACGACCCGGCACGTCTCCGTCGCGTCCGCCTCGTCGAGCAGGCCCGAGTAGGTGGGCTCGGCGACGAGGATGCGCATGCCGGAGTGGCGGATCACGTAGTGCAGCTCGAGCGCCTTGAAGCGCGCGTTGATCGGGACCGGGATCGCACCGAGGCGCATCGCCCCGACCTGGAGCGCAAACGCGTCGAGCGATGCGTTCATCAGCAGCCCGACCCGGTCGCCCTTGCGGACGCCCGCGCCGTGGAGCCGCCGGGCCATCTCGATGGTGGCGTCGGCGAACTGACGGTAGTCCGCCCGCTCGCCCGCGAAGACGACGGCGTCGCCGGGCGCGTCCGCCCGCAGGTCGACGAGCCCGGGCAGGGTCGACGGCAGAGCGTCCGTTGTCTCGCGTGCGGCCGTCACGGCACGGTGAGCATATCGCGCTCTTCTACCGGACGGTAGGTTGACGGCTGGTCATCGCGAAGGCAGAGTCTCGTGATCACGACGACGCAATCACGGAGCTTCTGTCGCCTCTGTCCCGCCTACTGCGGGATCCTCGTCACGCACGACGGCGACCGCGTCGTGAAGGTGCAGGGCGATCGCGACCACCCCGTCTCCCAGGGGTACACGTGCCCCAAGGGTCGCGCGCTCGGCGAGCTCCACCATCACCCGCAACGGCTCGACGGCCCGCTCCTGCGCCGGAACGACCGGCTCGAGCCGGTCACCTGGGACGAGCTCCTGGACGACCTGGCGGCGAAGCTCCGGCCGCTCCTCGACGGGCACGGACCTGCCGCGGTGGGCGCCTACTTCGGCACCGCCGCCGTCTTCGACGCCAACCTCTACTGGGCCGGCGCCCGCTTCCTGAGGCAACTCGGCTCGCCCTCCAAGTTCACCTCGGGCACGATCGACGCGCCCTCGTACCCGGTCGTGCGCCGCCTCATGGCGGGGGTCGGGTGGATCTTCCACAGCATCGACTTCGAGCGGACGACGCTGCTGCTCCTGCTCGGCACGAACCCCGTCGTCTCCCACAACTCCCACATGCAGGCGTTTCCCAACCCCACCGCGCGGATCCGCGAGATCGAACGGCGCGGCGAGGTATGGGTGGTCGACGCCCGCCGAACGGAGACCGCAAGGCTCGCGACGCGGCACCTGGCGCCGCGTCCGGGCAGCGACTACGCCCTGCTCGCCTTCCTCGTCCGGGAGCTGCTCCGCGAAGGCGCCGACGCCGAGTACCTCGCCGCCCACGCGACCCGGGTCGACGAGTTGCGCGCGGCGGTCGAGCCCTTCGACGAGGCCGCAGCGACCCGCCTCACGGGCCTCGAGCCCGGCGACCTGGCCGACCTGCTCGCCGCCGTGCGCCGGCACGGTCGGCTCTCCCTGCAGACGGGCACGGGCACCTCGATGTCGGCGGCCGCGAACCTGACGCAGTGGCTCTCGGTCGCACTGCTCGCCGTGACCGGATCGCTCGAGCGGCCGGGCGGCGTCTGGTTCAACCCCGGCTTCGTGCAGGGGCTCGACAGGCGGCCGGGGACGCCGGACCCGGGGCCAGAACCGGGGCCGGCGAGCCGCCCCGAGCTCCCCCGCCAGGGAGGCGAATACCCGTCGATCACGATGCTCGACGAGATGGAGGCGGGGAACATCAGGGCCATGCTCGTGCTCGGCGGCAACCTCGTCGCAGCGCTCCCGGATGCGTCGCGGGTGAAGGCCGCGCTGCGGCAGACGCCGGTGGTGGTCGTGTCCGACGTCCAGCACGGCGACATGACGGAGCTCGCGACGCACGTCTTCGCCGCGACCGGGCCGCTCGAGCGCGCCGACCTGCCGCACTTCTCCGACTGCCTGGCGCCGACGCTGGCGGCGCAGTACACGCCGGCAGTCGTTCCCGTCGGTGCCGACCGGCGGCCCGCCTGGTGGCCGCTCGCCGCCCTCGCCGAGCGCCTCGGCGCATCGATCCTGCCGGAGGGCCTCTCGCTCGACTCGGCCACCGACGACGACCTCCTGCGCCTGCGCGTGCGGCCCTCGGCACGGGCGACGTTCGACGAGCTCAAGGCCGCCTCGACCGCGCTCGTGGACGACGACCGCTCCCTCGGCTGGGTGGAGCGCAACATCCTGCCCGACGGGCGCTGGAATCTGGCGCCCGCGCCCCTGCTCGCCCAGCTCGAGCACGTGGCGGAGCCGGCACCGCTCGTGCTGATCCCCCACCGTCTCTGGCGCCGGGTCAACTCGTACGGCCGCGACCTGCCGTCGGTGCTGGCACGCGAGCCTGCGAACATCCTCGTCCACCCCGCCGACGCTGCCGCGGCGGGCGTGGCGGACGGCGCCGCGGTCGTCGTCGAGAGCGCGTTCGGCCGCCTCACCGCGGTCGTGAAGGTGGACGGCGGCATCCGCCGCGGCGCCGTCGCGATCCCGCACGGGCTCGCCGACCCGAACGTGAGCACGCTGCTCTCGGCGACCGAGAACGTCGACCTGCTGACGGGGATGCCGACCTACAGCGGTGTGCCGGTCACCCTCGGCACCGCCTGATCACCTCGAGCTGAGCTTCGGCGCCTCGCTGATGCCCGCCCGCTCGAGCTCGGCGGCGATCCGCTCGCGGAGCTTGAACTTCTGGATCTTGGTTCCGGACATGGGCCATTCCTCGACAAAGCGGACGTAGCGCGGCACCTTGAACGTCGCGATCTGCCCGAGGCAGAAGTCGATCAGCTCCTGCTCGGTCACCGTCGCTCCGGGGGTGAGCTGGACGAACGCCGCTGCCACCTCCGTGTAGCGGGCGTCCGGCGCGGCCACGACCTGGACGATCTCGCAGGCGGGGTGGCCGAGGAGGTAGGTCTCGATCTCGGCGGCAGCGACGTTCTCACCGCCGACCTTGAGCATGTCCTTGAGGCGGCCGGCGAACGAGAGCCGGCCCTCCTCGTCCAGACGGCCGAGGTCACCGGAGTGGAACCACCCGTCCTCGTCGATCACCGCGGCCGTCAGCTCCGGCTCCTCGTGGTAGCGCACGAAGCGGGTCGGGCCCCGCATCAGGATCTCGCCGGGCGTGTCCGGGGGCACGTCCTCGCCCGTCTCCGGGTCGACGATCCGGAGCTCCGAGCCGGGAAAGGCGCGGCCGTTCGTCGTCAGCCGCACCTCGAGCGGATCGCCGGGGCGACCCATCGAGACGAACCCGCCGCACTCGGTGCTGCCGAAGGAGGAGACCTGCGTGACGGACGGCAGGCGCTCCTGCATCAGCCGCAGGGAGCCGGGAGAGCCGACCGCGACCACGAGGCGGAGCGAGCTCAGGTCGGCCTCCGGGAAGCGCGGCTCGTTCTGGACGGCGAGCCAGATGGTCTCGAAGGCCGGGAAGGCGAGCGTGCAACGCTCCTCCTCGATCTGGTCGAGCGCCGCGCCCGCCTCGAAATGGCGCCCGACGTGCACGAGAGCGCACGGCGCGGCGATGCAGGCGAGGACGGTGACCAGGCCGGCGACGTGGAAGAGCGGCAGCGGTGTCCAGTAGCGATCGGCGGAAGTCAGCTCGAGCGCGCTGGCGTAGCTGAACGCCTGTGTCGCCATCCCGCGGTGCACGTACACGCAGCCCTTCGGGCTCGCGGTCGTGCCGGAGGTGTAGAGGATGATCGCCGAGTCGTCCGGCTGCACGGCTTTCTCGCGGCCGTCGAGCTCCGCGTCGTCGACGGTGTCGCCTCCCGCCACGAAGGCCGGCTCGTCGAGCCCGACCACGACGCGGCACGAGGCCGGCAGCGCTGCGTCCTCGAGCAGGCCCGCGAACTGCGGGTCGAGCAGCAACGTGTGCATGCCCGCGTTCGTGACCACGTACGACAGCTCCAGGGCCTTGTAGCGCGCGTTCACGGGCACCGGCACGGCGCCGATCCGCATCGCGCCGAAGAGCAGTGCGAGCGACTCGAGCCTGTCCGTGTTGAGCAGCCCGACTCGATCCCCGTGCGCGATGCCCGCGGCGTGCAGTCGGCGCGCCATCGTCCGCGTCAGCTCCGCGAACTGCGCGAAGTCGACCCGCTCCCCGGGGAGGACGATCGCGTCGCCGCGCGAGAGCCGCGCGGCGCGGTCGACGAGCTCGGGGACGGTCGAGACGGGCGGCGTGCGGTCGTGCGTGCGTGTGCTCACGGACGGCTCCATCGGTCGCGGGCGATCAGGATAGCTCGGCGGGCCACTGGTCTCGGCGGGACTCCACGGCGCGGTAGCGACGGATCCCGTCGCTCCCGTCGTCGGCGGTTGCCGCACCGGCGGCGACGAGGCGCTCGAGGATGCAGATCGCCCCGGCGAGCGCCATCTGGCGGTGGTAGAAGGGCGCCCCTTCGCCAACGACGGCCTCCGCCGCCTCGAAGGCGCTCGCCGGCTGGCCGCCGACGGCGGCGAGGAGCCGCCCGGGCGCGGCCTCGACGGCCCCGAGCGTCGCGGCGATGCGACCGGCGGGGGCCTCGATCGGTCTTCCGTGCCCGGCCAGGAGCAGGCCCGGCTCGAGCGCCCGCACGCGCTCCAGGGAGTCGCGGTGCTCGAGCCAGGGGTCGGGCGTGTAGTCGTACTCGAGGTACGGGATCCGCCCGCCGAGGACGAGGTCAGCAGAGAGGAGCATGCCGCTGCGCTCCTCGAAGAGGACGACCTGGGTGGGGGAGTGCCCGGGTGCCGGCACGACCCGCCACGCGCCGACCGACGTCTCGATCGTGTCGCCGTCGTCGAGGACGACGTCCGGCCCGGGTCTCGGGTGGAGCCCGTCGTCGCCGGGATGGCTGACGACGGCGGCCTCCAGCTCCGGCGGCACGCCCGCCCGCCGTGCCAGGGCGAGCCGGTCGCACAGCGGCACCGGCGGGTCGCGAATCCAGTCGGCCGACGCGGTCGCCCCGGGCGCGAGGGCGAGCGGGCAGCCGCAGCGCGACACCACGTCTGCGGCGAGGCCGTAGTGGTCGGCGTGCGCGTGCGTGCAGACGAGCAGCCCGATCGCAGCCGGCTCGACACCGGCGCGGGCGAGCGCATGCTCGAGCGCCTCCCAGCCCGGTGCTGCGCTCGAGCCGCAGTCGACGAGGCACCAGCCCTCGCGCCGCTCGAGCAGAAAGGCGTTCACCGTGGCCGTCTCCGTGTAGGGCAGCGGCAGGACGAGCCGGACGACGCCGTCCACCACGGGCTCGGCGCGTGCCTCGCTCGCCGACCTCGCGAACGGCCGTGTCTGCAGCGGCACGGGCTCGACGCGCTCGCTCACGACGCCGACTCTACTCGCCAGGCCTGCGGTCGCCAACCAATCGGTTGGTTGTTATGCTCGATCTCTCAAACGAGTCCGAAAGTGGGTGATGCGCGTGCTGGGTCGTGAAGTCGTCATCGTCGAGGCGGTGCGAACGCCGATCGGGCGCGGGCACCGGGAGAAGGGCCAGTTCAGGGACGTCCATCCCGCCACCCTGCTCGCCGCGACCTACACCGCGCTGCTCGAGCGGGCGGGCGTCGAGGGCGGCAAGGTAGACGACGTCCTCACCGGGTGCGTGCAGCAGTACGGCGAGCAGTCGTTCAACGTCGGCCGCAACGCCTGGCTGCAGGCCGGGCTGCCGTACGAGACCCCCGCGACGACGATCGACCGCCAGTGCGGCTCGGCCCAGCAGGCCGTCAACTTCGGCGCCACGCTGATCGCGAGCGGCGTCCACGACGTCACGGTCGGCTCCGGCGTGGAGTCGATGGGCCGGATCCCGATGTTCGTCGGCCGGCAGTTCGAGGATGTCGTCGGCTCGCCGTTCACGCCCGAGTTGCTGGACCGCTACGACCTGATCGACCAGGGCCTCAGCGCCGAGATGATCGCCGAGCAGTGGGGCCTCTCGCGGGAGCTCCTGGACGGGATCGGCGCGCGCTCGCAGCAGCGGGCCGAGCGAGCGGCGGCCGAGGGCCGGTTCGACCGCGAGATCGTCCCGATCGAGGTGAACGGCGGGCTCGTGCGCACCGACCAGGGCATCCGGCCCGGCACCACGGCCGAGGCCCTCGCCGAGCTCAAGCCCGTCTTCAAGGAGGACGGCAAGATCACGGCGGGCAACTCGTCGCAGATCTCCGACGGCGCGGCCGCCGTGCTGCTCGCCGCACGCGAGACGGCGGACGAGCTCGGCCTGCGCGCCCGCGCCCGGATCGTCGACCAGACCACGGTCGGCGTCGATCCCGTGATCATGCTGACGGGCCCGATCCCGGCGACCCGGAAGATGCTCGAGCGCAACGGGCTCACGATCGACGACATCGACCTGTTCGAGGTGAACGAGGCCTTCTCGTCGGTGATCGGGGCCTGGGAGCAAGAGCTCGGGCCCGATCCCGAGCGGGTCAACGTGAACGGAGGCGCGATCGCGCTCGGGCATCCGCTCGGCTCGACCGGCGCCCGGCTGATCACCACGCTCCTGCACGAGCTCGAGCGGTCGGACAGGGAGCTCGGGCTCGTGACGATGTGCTGCGGCGGCGGTCTCGGCACGGCGACGCTGATCCAGCGGCTCCAGTAGAAGCCTTGAGCGCCAGGCTCGACCACCATGTCGCCCTTCGCACCGGCGACATCGAGGCCGCGATCCGCTTCTGGACAGCGGCGCTCGAAGGGGTGGTGGCGACTCCGCCGACGCTGCGCGGCGGGGGCTACTTCGACCAGCTGTTCGGCCCGGGCGCGCAGGTGAAGATCTCCTACATCTCGTTCGAGGCAGGCGCGATCGAACTGTTCGAGTTCGTCGAGCCACGGCAGGCCGTCCCGCCGAGCAGCCAGGTCGGCGACGGCGTGATGCACTTCGGCGTCACCGTTGCAGACGTGCCCGCCGCGCTCGCGCGCGTGGAGGCAGCGGGCGGCAGGCGGCGTCTGCCGATCAATCGTGTCGGCGGCAGGGAGGGTGCGCCGCGCTTCGTTTACTGCGAGGATCCGGAGGGACACGTGTTCGAGCTGATGGAGATGACCCGTGACGAGACCGTGGAGCAGATCCTGACCACGCTCGCGCTCCTCGAAGAGGCGCGCGAGTCATGAGCGTCCGCGCAGACCACCACGTCGCACTCAGGGTCTCGGACCTCGACCGCTCGATCCGCTTCTACGAGGAGGCGCTCGGCGGCCGTCTCGTCGCCGCGCCGATCATGCGCGAGGGCCCGTACATCGAGGAGGTGTTCGGCCCGGGCGCGGTGGTGAAGGTGTGCCACGTCGCCTTCGCTGCGAACGCGCTCGAGCTCTGGCAGTTCCTCGCGCCGGTCGTCCCGATTCCCCCGCAGGAGCAGTCGGCCGTCGGGATCATGCACTTCGCGGTCACGGTCGACGACGTGCCCGCGGCGCTGGCGCGGGTCGAGGCGGCCGGTGGCCGCGCGCGCTTCCCGGTGAAGGCGATCGGCGGTGACTCGCCGGGGCGCTTCGTCTACTGCGAGGACCCCGACGGGCACGTGTTCGAGCTGCTCAGCGTCGACCACCCGGAGACGGTGCGGATTATCCTCGCCGGCAACCCGGACGCGGCGGTGCCGTCGTGAAGGTCGACGTCGCGGTCGTCGGGGCCGGCACGGCGGGGCTCGTGACGGCCTCCGTTCTGGCGCAGCAGGGCAAGAAGGTGGCGCTCGTCGAGCGCGAGCGCACGCTCGGCGGCCGCTCGCGGCACTGGCAGTACCGTGGGCACGAGCTCGGCCTCGGCTCGCATCTCGTCGAGGATCCCGGCGACAGCCTCACGCGCGTGTGCGAGCTGCTCGGCGTCACGCTCGAGCACTCCGAGCGCAGCGACTCGATGCCGTTCTGGGACCGAACCGGCTGGAAGCCGATCCAGGAGTACTACGGCGGCGGCGCCAAGCAGGGGCTGAAGCGCTGCATCGAGGCGCTCGATCGAGACGCCGTACGAGGAGCTCGACACGCTCGACCACCTCTCGCTGCGCGAGTGGATGCGGCGCTACACGTCCGACGAGGGCGTCTTCCTCGTCTGGGAGGCGATCTCGGTGCTCGAGCAGATCACCGCGCGCTGGTGGGACCACTCGGCCTCGGAGAACCTCTACGTGCGCAAGCTCCACTACTCGCTGAAGCGCACGGCCGGCTACTCGTTCTACCCGATCGGCGGCTGGGTGCAGCTCTGGAGCGCCATGGCGGCCGCGTTCGAGGCGCTCGGCGGCGAGCTGCTCCAGCCCGCCTCGGTGACGGCGCGTCCTCGTCGAGAACGCCACGGTCGTGGGGCTCGAGCTCTCCGACGGGGAGGTGATCGAGGCGCGCGACGTGGTCGTCAGCGCGCCCGTCTGGAACCTGCCGCGACTGTTCGACGAGGGCGTCCTGCCCTGGGACCTGCTGCAGCGGATCGAGCTGCTGCGCAAGAACCGCAACCGTGCCTGCTGGCTCGGCTACTGGATCGCCGCGAAGGAGCCCGTGATCGCGATGACCGAGCGGGAGATGGCCTCCTTCTTCGCCACGCCTCGCACCGGGCTGCCCGGTTTCACGCTCAACTTCACCGGCTACGACCCGAGCGTCTCCCCGCCCGGCGAGTACCTGACGTGCGTGGGCGCCGCCTTCGACGCCGTCGAGCACTTCGGCGACCGAGCCGTGGATCGAGCGAAAGTTCCACGAGCTCTGGCTCGACATCGAGGACATGCTCCCGCAGGCGAAGCACGCGCTCTGGAAGAAGCCCCATCTCGTCACCACCTACGGCGTGATCAACAAGCCGGGCCTCGTCGGGGCGGTGCGGCCGGACACGTTCGTGCGTGGTCTCGAGGGGCTCTGGCTGACCGGCGACACGACGCGTGCCCGGGGTGTCGGCATCGACAAGGCGGCCCGCACCGGCATCACCGCCGCCGAGGCGGTCCTGGGCGGCCGGCTGCCGTTCTTCGCCGACACCGTGAGGTACTGAGTACGGGCGGGGCCGACGAGCGGGTCGACGTCGTCGTCGTCGGCAGCGGCGCCGCCGGGCTCACGGGTGCTGTCACGGCGGCAGCGGCCGGGTTGCGCACGCTCGTCGTCGAGAAGACGTCGTTCTGGGGCGGTACGTCGGCCTTCTCGGGCGGCGGCGTCTGGATCCCGGCCAACCCGCTGATGCTCGCGGACGGCGTCGAGGACTCCTTCGGCGACGCGCTCACCTACCTGCAGGAGATCGTCGCCGACGAGGGGCCGGCGACCTCACCGGAGCGCGTTGTCGCCTTCCTCCGGACGGGGCCAGAGCTCGTCTCGCACCTCTCGCGCCTCGGCTTCCGATGGGCCCGGGCGGAGGACTACCCGGACTACTACCCCGACCGGCCGGGAGGCAGGGTGGGGCGGAGTATCGAGGGTGAGGTCTTCGACGGGCGCCGGCTCGGCCCGCTGCTCCCGAGCCTGCGGCGTCGCGGCGACGTGCCGCCGCTCGTCCTCCAGACGCGGGACTTCGCCCTCGTCACCCTCGCGCTGCGGACGCCTGCGGGGGCGGCGCGCATGGCCCGAGTACTCGCTCGGACGGCACGCTGGCGGCTCGAGCGCCGGGCGCCGCTCTCGGCGGGGCTGAGCCTCGTCGGCCAGCTGATGACGATCGCCGTTCGCAACGGCGCCGGAGTCTGGCTCGACAGCCCGCTCCGCGAGCTCGTCATCGAGGACGGCGGCGTCACCGGGATCGTCGTCGAGCGGGAGGGCTGTCCCGTCACCGTCCGCGCCTCGCGCGGGGTGCTGCTCGCCGCCGGCGGGTTCGCGCGCGACGCCGCCTTCCGCCGTGCCCACCAGCCGACCGGCGGCGAGTGGTCCTCGGCGGCGAGGGCCGACACGGGTGACGCGATCCGCGCGGGTGTGGCCGTGGGCGCCGCGACCGCACTCATGGACGAGGCCTGGTGGGGCCCCGCGTTCCTGACCCCGGGCGGCGGCCGAATGTTCTCCGTCTGGGAGCGCTCGCTACCGGGCGCGATCCTCGTCGACCGGGCCGGCGAGCGGTACCTGAACGAGTCGGCATCGTACGTCGAGGTCGGGCGCGCGATGCTCGACCGCGACCGCGTCGCTCCCGCCGTCCCCTCGTGGCTCGTGCTCGACTCCCGACACCGGCGCCGCTACCCGTTCGGCGCCTTCCCGCCCACACGGACGCCTCGGGCGTTGATCGATTCCGGCTTCTTCCTCCGGGCCGACTCGCTCGCCGAGCTGGCGAGGCAGATGAGTGTCGACCCCGAGGCGCTGGAGCGGACGGTGGCGCGCTACAACGGCTTCTCGGCCTCCGGGGTCGACGACGACTTCGGCCGCGGCGACACCGTCTACGACCGCTACTACGGCGACCCGCGCGTCGGGCCGAACCCGAACCTCGGCCCGATCGACCGCCCGCCCTTCTGGGCCGTCCGCACCTACCCGGGCGATCTCGGCACGAAAGGGGGGCTGCTCACCGACGAGCACGGCCGGGTGCTCCGCGAGGACGGCACGCGGATCGCCGGCCTGTATGCGGCGGGGAACACGACCGCGACGGTGATGGGGCGAACCTACCCCGGCCCGGGCGGCACGATCGGGCCTGCGATGGTCTTCGCCCACCTTGCGGCGCGGCACCTCGCCGTCCGGCACCCTGCCGGCGGCACGTGACCATCGTCGGGTGTCGGGGTCAGCCGAATGCGCTCGCGATTGCGGCGACGGTGCGTTGGAGGTCGAGTCGGTCGCCGGTGCCGTGGTGGTTGGTGTCGGGGTCGATCCGGAGTCCGTGTGCGTGGTTTTGGGCGAGAACGTCGTCTGCCCGTCCGGGCGGTGGTCGCGGTGGCGCGAGCGGCCACACGATGCCGTGGCGGTTACGGAAGCGGATGCCGCTGTCGGCGTCGCCCTCGATCGTGTAGCCGCCCTCGTGCACGAGCGCGATGGTGCTGATAACAGAGCAGGACGAGGTTCTCGAGGCTTGTCTCGCCGCCGTGCGCCCAGTGGCGGCGGTGGTGGGCCTGCAGATGGCGGCGGCGCTCGCAGCCGGGGAAACAGCAGGTGTGGCCGTCGCGTGCCTCGAGGAGCCGACGCAACGCCGGGGGAACGCTGCGGCGGCTGCGGCCGACATTCACCGGGAGGCCGTCGCGCTCGATCTGCGCCACGAGTTCGGCGTCGCAGCCCAGTCGGCGGGCTGTCTCGGGCGAGATCAGGGGGCCGTCCTCCAGCTCGGAGCGGCCGCGGCCATCGGCGCAGAGCGCGCCGGCGTCGACGTGGACGACGACCCGCGCCCGTGTCCCGCACGGCTCGACCTCGGCGGCCAGCGATGCCTCGGCGAGATCGAGCAGAGCCTCGACCCGGGCAGGACGGGGAGGATCGACGAAGCGCCGCCACCCTCCGCCCGCGCCTCAACCTCCGCCCGCGCCTGAACCTCAGTCTGCGCCTGCGGGTTGTTCGCCGCTGCAGCGCGCTCCTCGCGGCGGCGCTCGAGCACGCGCTCCCGCGCCGCCTCGAGCGCCTTGATCAGCAGCGTGCCGTCTTCTGCTGCAAGCCGGGCCCGGAGAAAGAGGGTGCCGTCGTCGTCGAGGTAGTAGTCGACGTACTCCAGCTCGTGCGCGTCCCGGGCGTCCTCGGCTGCGACCCGGCGGAAGGCCCGCAGCGCCCGCTCGAGCTGCGATGCCGTGAGCGCCCCCGCAAGCTCGAGCAGGTTCTCCTCGGATGACGCGGTCGCGACCTTCGTGAGCGCCCGCACCTTGCTGAACGTGAGCTCCCCTTGCGCGAACGCCGCCCGGATCGCCGGCAGCTCCTGCAACGCCTCCGCGACCCGCAGGAACTCCCGCGCCTCCCGCCCCGTGATCCCGCAACGCCAGGCGAGAAAGGCCTGCAGGTCGCTGCTGTCGCCCTGCTCGCGCAGCTCCCAGACCAGCTCCAGCCAACGTGCCGTCGCCGCGCTCAGATGCGCCGACAGGCTCGCCAGCTCGTCCACACGACGGACGGTCGCCGCCTCACGCGCGGAAACGGCCGCCAACACCTCCTCGTAAAGCGTTGTCTTCATAGAGAACAGTGTAGAGACCGGGTCGGACGGCGCTCGACCCTAAGGGAGCTCCGGTACGCCCGATCCGTTCGGCGGCTTGCCGAGCCGCTCGGCGATCTGGTCGCACTCGAGCAGCCACTCGAGCAGCCACTCGAGCAGCCACTCGAGCGACGTCGCACCGAGGGCGTCCGGATTTCGCTCGTCGGCGCGAGATCGACGACGGCCACGACCTCGCGTTCCTGTCGCCGGCTGCCTCAGTCCCCCGCCGCCGCCTCGCCCGCCCGCAGCCCGAACACGACGGCAGGGCCGATCGTGCCCCCGGCGCCGGGGTAGGCCAGGCCGAACGGGCTCGCCGCCGCGTTCCCCGCCGCGTAGAGGCCCGGGATCGGGCGGCCGTCCGTGATCGACAACACCCGGCCGTGCTCGTCGGTCTTCGGTCCGCCCTTCGTGCCGAGGCAGCCCGGCAGCACCCGGAAGGCGTAATAGGGCGGCTGCTCCAGCGGGCCGAGGTCGCCGATGAAGCGGTCGTACGGCACCGAGCCTCGCCCGAACTCCGGATCCTCCCCGCGGGCGGCGCCGTCGTTGAAGCGCTTGATCGTCGCCCCGAGCGCGCCGGCCGGGACTCCGATCGCGGCCGCGAGCTCGGCGGGTGTCTCGCCGCGGGCCAGCCAGTCCGGGTCGGGATCGCGGCGCGACAGCGGGCCGAGGCGGTACGTCGCGCGGTAGCGGCCGTCGAAGACGAGCCAGGCGGGCACGTTCGGGAACGAGAACGAGACGGGCTCGAAGTTCTGGAGCGTGCGCCCGAGGTCGTTGTAGTTCTGCGCCTCGTCCACGAAGCGCGCGCCGCGCCCGTTGACGAGCAGGCAGCCCGGTCGCGCCCGCTCCGTCAGGATGAGCCTGAACATCGGCTCGCCGTCGATCGTGTCGCCCGGGATCTGCGCGGCCGGGCACCACCACGCCTCGCTCATCGAGCCGAGCAGCGCGCCGGCGGCGATCGCGAGCCGCAGGCCGTCCCCGCGCGCGGAGGGTGCGCCGACGGGTGCGAGCATCGGACCGCGCAGGAACGCGCGGGCGAGCTGCGGGTCACGCTCGAAGCCACCCGTTGCGAGGACGACGGAGTCGGCGTCGGGGAGTGCCCGCACGCGGTTGCCGGTCTCGAGCCGGACGCCCGCATCCAGGCAGGCCTCGAGGAGCGCGGCGATCAGGGCCCGGCCGAGCGTGAACGTGCCGTTCTCGATGCGACGGGCGAGCGCGTCGCGGTCGATCTCCCCGGTCGCGAGCTCGACGTAGGTGACGGGCGCCGTGATGTTCGGCGCGTCGCGCACGAGCGCCGCCACGCCGGCCGGCGGATCGAGCGGGAACGGCTCCAGGGAGCGACCGCCCTGCTCGCGGCCGCCCTCGAGCTCGGCGTGGTAGTCGGTGTACGGGATCGACTGCCAGCGCAGCGGCGTCTCGCGCTCGAGCCGCTCGGCCGCCGGGCCCGCTTCCCGCGCGAAGACCTGCAGGAGCGCGTCGTCGGCGTCGCCGAGCGCGAGCGCGCGCAGGTAGGCGAGGCCCTGCTCCGGCGAGTCGTCCGGCACGTGGCGGTTGCCGGGGAACCAGCCGATGCCGCCGGAGAGCGCGGTCGTGCCGCCGAGGCGCTCCTCCGCCTCGTGGAGCGTGACGCTCGCCCCCGCCCTGGCCGCGGCGAATGCGGCCGTCAGCCCGGCGACGCCGGAGCCGAGCACCGCAACACGTCTCATCTCACACCGACGTCTCGCCGCCGTCCGGCGTGATCACCTGGCCGGTGATGAAGCTCGCCTCGTGGGAGAGCAGGAAGCAGACGGGGTCGGCGATCTCGCGCGCCTCGCCGATGCGGCCCAGCGGGATGCCCGGGATCGCGAGCGCGGCCCCCTTGTCGAAGTCGCCGCCGCCCCGCGCCGTGTAGAGGGGCACCGTCATCCCGGTCCTGATCCGGCCGGGGGCGACCACGTTGACGCGCACGTCGGGGGCGACGTCGCGCGCGAGCTGGCGGGAGAAGCCGATGATCGCAGCCTTGGCGGCGCCGTACGGCGCGTTGAACGGCTGGGCCGTGATCGCGGCGATCGAGGCGACGTTGACGATCGCGCCGCCACCCACGGCCCGGACGTGCGGCAGCGTGTGCTTGCAGGAGAGGAACGTGCCGCCGGCGTGGACGCCGAGCATCCGGTTCCAGCGCTCGAGCGACCACTCCTCGATGGGCCCGAAGTCGGCATGGCCGGCGGCGTTGAAGACGCAGTCGATCCGGCCGAGCTCGGCGACGGTGGTCTCGACGGCCGCGCGGACCGACTCCTCGTCGGCGACGTCGACCTGAAGCCCGATCGACCCCTCGAGATCGGCCGCGACGGCCTCGGCCTTGCCGCCGTCGAGGTCGAGCACGGCGACCCGCCCGCCCTCCGCCGCGAACCGACGTGAGACGGCCTCCGCGAGGCCGGACCCCGCTCCGGTGGTGAAGAGCACCTTTCCCTCGAACCGCATCTCGACTACCTCCTCGCGTGACGTGAGAGGCGCAGCCTATCGCGCGGGAGGGCGTGCTTCAAACAATCGGTTGTTTGTGAGACGACCTACGGGGGCAGGACGACCGTGGCCGAACCGGCGATCGTCCGGGTGCCGTCCTCGCGGTCGAGCCAGACGTCGCAGTCGGCGAGGCGCTCGCCGTGCTCCTCCCGGACGGCGGTGACGACGCCGCCGGCCGTGACGGTGTCGCCGTCGAAGACGTTCGAGGTGAAGCGGACGGTGAGGTCCCGCAGCGAGGCGGGCCCGGTCCACGCGAGCAGCATGTTGACGACGTAGCCGAGGTTCGCCGGGCCCTGGTTGATCAGCCGGTCACCGAGCCCGCGCTCCGCGACGGCGTCGCGGTCCCAGTGGATCGGATTGGGGTCGCGCGCGATCGCCGCGAAGATCTTCATCTTCTCCGGGCTGACGGGGCCGATCGACCACGACGGGACGGGGGTGCCGGGACTGACGTCCATCACGAGCTCCGCAGGAAGATCCAGCTGCTCTGCGACGAGGCCGCGAGGATGCCGTTCCCGTCGTGCAGGTCGATGACGAAGGTGACGATGTCCATCAGGCCGCCCCGCCGGCCCTGCTTGCGCTCCACTCCGATGAAGCCGCCCGACATGCGGTACGTCGCGCCGACGCGCAGCGGCTCGTGCAGCGTCCAGCGGTACTCGCCCGCCCTCACCGCCTCGTCGGACTCGGCGTGGCAGAGCTCGAAGATGTCCGCGACGCGAACCCCGGCGCCGGCGAGCGGGGCGTGGAACAGGAAGGCCGGGTGCGCGATCCCGTCGGGGAGCGGCGGCACGCCCATGACGTCGCTGAGCAGCGTGTTCTCCCACGGCTCGATCGTGTAGGTCCCGCCGGGGAAGCGGTGCCCGACCACTCCCTGCATCTGTTCGAGCGTCACGCCGATGCGGGGGAACGTACCATCGTCTCCGGTGGGCAAGGGCTTCGATGTCTCCGGCAGGGTCGTCTGGGTGACGGGGTCGTCGCGCGGGATCGGACGCGGCGTGGCCGAGCACCTCGGGCGCGAAGGCGCCCGGGTCGTCGTCCACGCCCGCACCCCCGACGCTCTCGGGGAGGTGACGGCTGCGCTGGAAGAGCTCGGCGCGGAGGTGCTGGGAGTGACGGGCGACGTCCGCGTGGACGCCGATCTCGCCGCCGCCACGGCGGCGATCACCGAGCGCTTCGGCCGGCTCGACGGCGTCGTGGCGAATGTCGGGGGCGCCGCGCCCGGGAGCCTGGCCGACCTCGAGGTCGACCGCTTCCGCCGTCAGCTCGACCTCAATCTGACGTCGGCGTTCGCGACCGTGCGCGCCGCGTACCCGCTGCTCCGGGAGGCACGGGGCGCGGCCGTGCTGGTCTCCGCCACCGCGACGACGAGCGCGACGCCGCTGTTCGGGGCCTACGGCGCGGCCAAGGCCGGCGTCGAGCATCTGACGCGGTCCCTCGCGGCGGAGTGGGGGCCGGAGGTGCGGGTGAACTGCGTCTCGCCGGGCCTGATCCGCACGGAGGGCTCGATGCAGGCCGTCTTCCGCGGCAGCGAGGAGCTTGCCGAGAAGGCCGGGCGCACCACCGCCGTGGGCAGGGTCGGTGAGACGTCGGACATCGCGTACGCCTGCCAGTACCTCCTCAGCGACGCGGCGGCATACGTCTCCGGTGCCGTGCTCGTCGTCGATGGAGGTCCAACGGAGGGCCCGACGCAGCGCATCCTGCGCGCGATCGACGAATGAGCTCGGATCGCGTGAGCCGGATCGGAGGCTACGACGACCTGCGCCGGCTCGGCCGCCGGCGCGTCCCGCGCGGCGTCTTCGAGTTCGTCGAGGGTGGCGCCGGGGGAGAGACGACGGTTCGCGAGAACCGGGCCGCGTTCGAGCGCGTTCGGTTCGAGCCCCGCTGGCTGCGCGACGTGTCCGGGCGCGAGATCGCGACCACGGTTCTGGGGGAGCAGCTCGCGCTGCCCGTCGGCCTCGCCCCCGCCGGCCTCGCACGTCTCGTCCATCGCGACGGCGAGCTCGCCGCCGCGCGGGCAGCGGCCGCCGCCGGGACCGTCTTCTGCGTCTCGATCGCCTCCAGCTTCTCGATCGAGGAGATCGCGGACGCGTCCTCGGGCCCACTCTGGCTGCAGCTCTACCTCTGGAAGAGCGAGAAGGTCGTCGCGGAGCTCGTCGAGCGTGCCCGCGCGGCCGGCTACCGTGCCCTCGTCCTCACCGTCGACACCCCGGCGGTCGGCAACCGGGAACGGGACGTGCGGAACGGTGCCTCGCTGCCACCCCGCGTGCGCGTCGACACGGCGCTCGACGCGTTGAGGCGGCCGCGCTGGCTCTACGACTTCGTGCGCGGCTCGACGATCACGTTCGCCAACCTGCGGGATGTCGTCGGCTCGAGCGGCCCCGGGGGGATCGGCGCGTACGTCGACCGCGAGCTGAACGACCCGAGCGCGACATGGGAGCGGCTCGACTGGCTGCGCCGCCTCTGGGACGGGCCGCTCGCGGTGAAGGGGATCCTCTCGCCCCACGACGCCGTCGAGGCGGTGCGCCGCGGGGCCGACGCGGTGTACGTCTCGAACCACGGTGGGCGGCAGCTCGACGGCTCGCCTGCCACGCTCGACGCGCTGCCCCGCATCGTGGAGGCGGTCGGCGACCGCGCCGAGGTGCTCCTCGACGGAGGCGTGCGGCGCGGCGACGACGTCGTGAAGGCCGTCGCGCTGGGAGCCCGCGCGTGCTTCGTGGGGCGGCCGTGGTTCATGGGGCTCGCGGCGGCCGGGCAGGAAGGCGTCGAGCGAATGCTCGACGTGATGGCGCGCGACATCGACCGGACGCTCGCGCTCGTGGGTGTCCCGCGGATCGGAGACGTCGATCAGAGGATCCTCTTCGAACAATCGTTTGGTAGAGAACGCGAAAGCTAGTAGGCTCGACTTCTCTGTCGTCCGAGAGGAGGCTGTCGCAGTGGCAAAGGGATCGGGCTTCGACCTCGCGCCGGACGCGCCGTGGACGTTTCCGGCGTGGATCAGGCAGTGTGCAGCCGTCGGCGGCGACAAGGCTGCGGTCGACGTGAACGGGATCACGCGCACCTACGCGGAGCTCGACGACGTCACGGACCGGACGGCGGCAGGCTTCGCGGCGCTCGGGCTGCAGCCCGGCGAGCACGTCTCGCTGATGATGCTGAACAGCGTCGAGAACGTCGATGCGTGGTTCGGGCTGCAGAAGGCGGGCCTCGTCGAGGTCCCCGTGCACACCGCCTCCCGCGGGACGGCTCTTCGCTACATCGTCGACCACGCAGACGCGCGCGCGCTCGTGATCGACGAGGCGTTCCTGCCCCATCTCGCCGGCATCGCCGACGGCCTGCCCCGGCTCGAGCACGTGATCGTCAACCGCAACGAGCCGGGCGACGGCGACCCGCCCGCCCTGCCGGGCCGCCTCGCCGCTGCACGACCTCGCGAGCCTCTACGAGGCCGCCGGCCCGACCCCGATGCCCGACCTGCGGCAGCAGGACACGGCGGTGATCCTGCACTCGTCCGGCACGACCGGGCCGCCGAAGGGCGTCGTGCTGTCGCACCGCGCGGTCCTCCACCTCACGCGGCACCTCGTCTGGCTGATGGACTACACGAGCGACGACCGGCTGTACACGGCCTTCCCGCTGTTCCACAACAACGCGAAGTACACGAGCGTGTGCGCCGCCCTCGAGTGCGGGGGCACCGTCGTGATGGACAAGCGCTTCCCGGTCTCGTCGTTCTGGGAGATGGCGCGGGAGAAGGGGATCACCGCGTTCAACTACATGGGCGCGCTCCTGATGATGCTGCACAAGCAGCCGGAGCGTCCCGACGACGCCGACAATCCCGTGTCGGATCGCGTTCGGCGCGCCGTGCCCGGTCGAGATCTGGGAGGCGTTCGAGTCCCGCTTCGACATGAGGCTCGTCGAGGTGTACGGCATGACCGAGGCGCCGATGGCGTGCGAGAACCGGCTCGACGACCGCAAGATCGGCTCTGCGGGCAGGGAGTCGATGACCTACGAGGTGCGGATCGTCGACGAGGGTGACGAGCCCGTGCCGCCGAACACGCCGGGCGAGATCGCGATCCGGCCGAAGCACCCGTGGGCGCTGTTCACCGAGTACTACAAGCGCCCGGAGGACACCGTCGAGGCGTGGCGCAACCTCTGGTTCCACACCGGCGACCGCGCCCGCATGGACGAGGACGGCTTCGTCTACTTCCTCGACCGGATGAAGGACTCGATTCGCCGGCGCGGCGAGAACATCTCCACGTGGGAGATCGAGTCGACGCTCAACACGCATCCCGCGGTGCTCGAGTCCGCCGCCTACGGGGTTCCCTCGGAGCTGACCGAGTCGGAGGTCATGGTCGCAGTCGTCCTGAAGCCGGGGGAGAGCATCGCACCCGAGGAGCTGCTCGACTTCTGCCACGGCAAGATGGCCCACTTCGCGATCCCGCGCTACGTGCGGCTCATGGGCGCGCTCCCGAAGAACCACGCCGAGCGGGTGCAGAAGTTCGAGCTCCGCGACGAGGGCGTCACGGCCGACAGCTGGGATCGTGAGGAGCACGGCTACAAGGTGCGCCGATGAGCAGCACCGTGCGGATCGAGCGGCACGTGGCCGTCGAGATGCGCGACGGCGTGCGCCTCGCGACCGACGTCTACCTCCCCGAGGGCGACGGCCCGTTCCCGACGCTCGTGACGCGGATCCGCGGCGCCCGCTCCTCCGGCTTCATCGTCGGCGTCCTCATGCTGAACCCGCTCGAGGCCGTCGACCGCGGCTACGCGGTCGTCGTCCAGGAGGTGCGCGGGCGCGCCGGCAGCGAGGCGGCGTGGCATCCCTTCGTGCACGAGCTCGACGACGGCGCGGACTGCCTCGAGTGGGTGCTGGCGCAGCCGTGGTGCGACGGCAGGATCGGGACGTACGGCACGGCGTACTCGGCCTCGACGGCGCTCTACCTCTCGTCGTCCGGGCGGGAGGAGGTGAAGGCGATCGCCGTGCTCGGCACCGGCGCCGACATCCACGACGGCTGGGTCTACACGAGCGGCGCCTTCGAGCTCGGCTGGAACGTGTACTGGGCCTACATGACGGCGGCGGAGACGATCAAGCGACTCGACGTCGACGAGGAGACGAGGCAGCGAGCTGCAGCGCGAGTACGAGCGGGCGATCATCGAGGCGCCCGCGATCGCCGCTCGGCTGCCGATCTCCGACCATCCCCTCCTCGACCGCGTCGGCGAGACGCAGTACCGCGAGTGGCTCGACCATCCCGACTACGACGACTACTGGGCGTCGTTCGACATCCTGGCGCTCACGGAGCGGCTACGCGCCCCGATGCTGTCGTTGATCGGGTGGCACGACAACTTCCTCAAGTCGCACTTCGACCTCTACCGCGCCCTCGCCGGGCACGCGCCGCACCGGCTCGTCGTCGGGCCGTGGGAGCACACGAGCTACGTCTCGCCCTTCTCGACGAGCCGCACGGGAGCGGTGGAGTTCGGCCCCAGAGCGGTCTCGGGCGTGGCACTCTCGACGCCGCTCCTGCTCGACTGGTTCGACCGCTGGATCACGGGTGCGGACACCGGCGCGGCCGGCGGCGTGCGCTACTGGCAGCTCGGGCAGGACGAGTGGCAGGAGGCGGAGTCCTGGCCGCCGCCGCACGCCGAGCAGCGGTGGTACCTCCGCTCCGGCGGCGTGGCCAACAGCCGGCACGGCGACGGCGTCCTCGCGGTCGGGCCCGCGAGCGGCGACGAGCCGCCGGACGCGTACGCCTACGACCCGCTCGACCCCGTCCCGACGGTGGGTGGCAAGACGCTGATGCCGTCCATCATGACCGCCGGGATCGAGGACCAGGCGGCCGTCGAGGACAGGCAGGACGTCCTCTGCTACACGTCCCCGGTGCTGGCGGACCCGGTCGTCATCCACGGCCCGGTGCGGGTCGAGCTCTGGGCCGCGTCGTCGGCCGTCGACACCGACTTCACCGCGAAGCTCGTCGACGTGCACCCCGACGGCACCGCGCTCAACCTCGCCGACGGGATCGTGCGCGCCCGCTACCGCGACTCGACCCGCCGCCGCTCGACGCCTCTCGAGCCGGGCGAGCCGACGCTGTTCTCGATCGACCTCTGGGATCTCGCGCACACGTTCCTGCCCGGCCACCGGATCAGGCTCGAGATCAGCTCCAGCAACTTCCCGCGCTTCGACCGCAACACCAACACGGGCCGTGAGCTCGGAGTGGACGGGGCCGACGACGTCGTCACGGCCGCGCAGCAGGTCTTCCACGACGCCGTCCGCGCGAGCGCGCTGATCCTGCCGACCGCGACCGCAAGGCACGAGGGGTAGGCGTGGCCACCGTCTCTCCCGAGATCCTCGAGGGCCTCGACGCGATGATCGCCGGGGCGGACGTCGACCGCCCCGCGCTGTTCGCTCGCTGCCGGGAGGAGGCGCCGATCCTCTACAGCGACACGCTCGGCGCGTGGGTGCTGACGCGCTACGACGACGTCAAGGGGGTGCTCGAGGACGACGCGTACCGGACGCTCACCGAGGGCCCGGGCGCGCCGATCTTCGGCCGCTCGATGCTGCAGTGGGAGGGCGTCGAGCACAGCAAGAAGCGAGGGCCGGTCGTGAAGCGGATCCGCTCCCCCCGCGCGGTGCGGGAATCCATCGACGCCCAGGTGGTGGAGATCGCGCGCCGGCAGGCGGACGGCCTCGTGCTCGAGGAGCCGGTCGACCTGCGCGCCGACTACGCGATGTGGATCCCGCTGCTCGTGATCACCGAGCTGCTCGACGTGCACGAGGCGACGAAGTTCAGGAGCTGGTACGACGCGATCGCCAAGGGAGGCATCTCCAGCATCTCGAACCCGGAGCTGCGGGTCGCCGGCTTCGAGGCGCTCGACAGCCTGCGTGAGGTGGTGGCGCCGGTGGTGGAGGAGCGGCGCGCGAACCCGGGCAGCGACATGATCTCCGACCTCGCTACCGCGACCTACGACGGGGCGCCGTTTCCGACCGAGGAGATCATCGCGACCGTCGCCTTCCTGCTCACGGCGGGGATCGAGACGGTCGAGCGGGCCCTGACGAGCCTGCTCCGGCACCTGTCGCTCGATCGTGACGAGTGGGACAGGATGTGCGCGCGGATCGACGATCACGACTACCTGCTCGCCGTCTCGGCGGAGTCGCTGCGGCTCTTCCCACCCGTGCAGGGCACCATCCGCCGCGCCACCGCCACCGCCGACTTCCACGGCGAGACCGTCCGGCCCGACGACAAGCTGATCGTGCTGATCGCCTCGGCGAACCGGGACGAGACGCGCTTCGAGGATCCGGACGTGTTCCGGCCCGAGCGCTTCGCGGACAATCCCGACCGGCAGTACACGAACGCGGGCGACGTCCTTCCCTTCGGCGCCGGCCGCCACCACTGCGCCGGCTCTCGTCTCGCAGGGGCGGAGATGGTGCGGTCGCTGCAGCAACTCGTCCGGCGCACGGCGTGGCTGGAGCCGATCGAGCCGTTGCCTCGCGGCGAGGGCCTCCTGCTCCATTCGCCGCCGTCGCTGCCGGTGATCCTGCACGGTCGCGCCGCGTGAAGGTCGCCATCCTCGGAGCCGGCGCGATGGGCTCCGTGTTCGGCGGCCACCTGGCGCTCGCCGGTCACGACGTCACGCTCGTCGACACCTGGCGCGAGCACATGGAGGCGGTCGCCGCCTCCGGGCTCGACCTCCGCACGCCGCAGGGCGACGGCGTCGTCGTGCCGCTGCAGGCGATTCACGAGCCGTGGCGACTCGAGCCGGTCGAGCTCGTGATCGTGCTGACGAAGACGTTCGCCGGCGCCGACGCGATCCGCTCGGTGGCACCTGCGCTGACCGGCGAGACGTGGGTCGTGACGGTGCAGAACGGCCTCGGCAACGAGCGCCGGCTTGCAGAGGTGATCGGGCCCGAGCGCGTCGTCCCGGGCACGACGACGGTCGGTGCCGAGCAGCGTGGGCCGGGCGTCGTCACGATGAGCCCTTCCACCGCGGCGCGCACGTCCGTCACCCACCTCGGGCCGCCGCGCGGCGCTGCGACGCTTCCCGCCGCCGTGGTTGAGATCGCCGCCACGCTCACCGCGGCAGGCCTGCCGACGGAGGCGCTGGGCTCGGCGGACGTCGTGATCTGGACGAAGCTCGCCCTGGCCGGCCCGATGGGGCCGGTGAGCGCGCTGCTGCGCCGCGGCGTCTCCGACGTGGCGGAGAACGAGCACTCGTACGCGCTGATCCGGGCGCTGTTCGACGAGATCGTCGACGTCGCCCATACGACAGGGGTCCCGCTCGACCGCGAGGCCGTGTGGGTGCACGCCCTCGAGACCTTCCGCGCAGTCGGCCCTCACACGACGTCGATGGCCGCGGACGTCCTCGCCCACCGGCGCACGGAGATCGATGCCTTCTGCGGCGAGGTCGCCCGCCTCGGCGACGAGCACGGCGTCGCCACGCCGGTCAATCGGACGATCTGGCAGGCCGTGAAGGCGATCGAGGCAACCTACGACGTCGGGCTAGAGGTCGTGCAGCGGGACAGCCGACCCGACGCAGCCTGACGCTCCCGACACCGGCCCCGGTGCCGCGACCGCCGACCGGGCCGGCGATCGCCGTGCCCGGGGAGCTCGTTGACCCGGAATCCATCGCTCGAGCAACCCCGAGCTCAGCGCGCGGCGCGCTTTGTGGCTCAGAGCCACAAAGTCCTCCACTCCTTCCACGCACGTTTGCGTTGCGGACAGGGCCGCTGGTTAGCAGTACCGCCGGTACTCCAGCTCGACGATCCCGTTGCTGGAGGCGCATGCCTCCTTGGTCGTCCTCGGTGCTCTCGTCACCTTGCCGGTCGCGCGGAAGGCCGAGGGCGCTCGCCTGCGCCACGGTTCACCTATTCGAGCGGCGTGGGCGCGCGCACGCGCACGCGCGAGATCACGATCCCCGCCGCGATCCCGATCCCGCCGAGAACCTGGATCACCGTGATCGTCTCGTCGAGCAGGAGCCACGCGAGGAGGGCGGCGCCGAACGGCTGGATGTTGAGGAAGTACGAGGACTTGGCCGGGCCGACGCGGTCGACGACGCGGAACCAGAGCAGGTTCGTGATCACGAGCGTGCCGAGCGCGGAGTAGGCGAGGCAGAGCCAGGCGAGAGCGTCGGGTGCGGCATAGTCCTGCTCGCCGAGGGAGGAGAAGCCGATCACCAGCACGGTGAGCGCCGTCCCCGGCAGCACGACGGCGTTGATGCGCATCGGGCTGTTGTGCTGCATCGGCGGCCCGATCAGGAGCGAGAAGAACGCCCAGCTGAGAGGGATGCACAGCGCGATCAGGATTCCCCAGATCTCGCCCGACAGCTCGGAGACGCCGCCCGGGATCCCGATCACGACGAGCGAGACGCCGACGAACGAGACGATCCCGGCCACGAGCTTCTGCGGCGTCATCGCCTCGCGTCCGAGCGTTGCAGCGAGGACGCCGATGGTGATCGGGAACAGGCCGAACACGAGCGAGACGGTCACCGCGGTCGTCAGCTTCAGGGCGTAGACGAAGGCGATCTGGTTCACGGCGAACATCACGGCTGCCGCTGCGACGTGCAGGCGGTCGCTGCGGCCGTCGATCCGGAGCGTCCGCTCCACGAAGAGGGCGATCAGCGTGAAGGCGATCGCGGCCGACACGAAGCGGATGATCAGGAACGGCATCGGGAGGAAGCCGTTCGAGAGCGAGTACTTGCTGCCGACGATGTGGAACGACCACATCACCGGCGCGAGCACGAGGATGACGTCGTTCGAGTCGACGCGCCGCGCCGCCGCCGTCACCCGGTGCCCCGCCGCGGTCAGCGGTCGTACGTGTAGAAGCCCTGGCCGCTCTTGCGTCCGAGCAGCCCTGCCTTCGTCATCCGCACGAGCCGGGGCGGCGGCGCGAACTTCGGCTCACGGTACGCGTTCCAGAGCGCCTCGCAGACGTGCACGTGCACGTCGATCCCGATCAGGTCGATCAGCGCGAGCGGCCCGATCGGCCAGCCGGTGCCGAGGCGCATGCCCTTGTCGATGTCCTCGGCGCTCGCCGTCCCCTCCTCGAGCACCTGCACCGCGTCGTTCAGCACCGGGATCAGGATCCGGTTGACGACGAAGCCCGGCGTGTCGTCGCAGGCGATCGGGTCCTTGCCGATGTGCTCCGCGAAGGCGTAGGCGGTGTCGAATGCGGCGCCCGAGGTGAGCTCGCCGCGGATCACCTCGACGAGGGGCAGCACGGGGGCCGGGTTGAAGAAGTGCATGCCGACGACGCGCTCCGGGTGGGCGAGCGGGGCGGCGATCTCGGTCACCGAGAGGGCGGAGGTGTTGGTCGCGAGCACGGTGTCGTCGGCGACGACGCCCTCGATCCGGGCGAAGAGGTCGTGCTTGACCGCGAGGTCCTCGAACACGGCCTCGATCACGAGATCGCAGCCCTCGAGCGCGCCGACGTCGGCGGCGGGCGCGAGCAGCCCGAGCGTACGTTCCTTCTCGTCCTCGCTGAGCCGGCCCTTCTCGACGCTGCGGGCGAGCTGCTTCTCGATCATGCCGCGGCCGCGCTCCGCGAGCGCCAGCGTCGACTCGCAGGCCACCGTGGGGACGCCGGCCTGGACGCACAGCTGGGCGATCCCCGACCCCATCGTCCCGAGTCCGACGACACCGACCTTCTCGACCGTTCGCGCGTTCGCGGTGCCCACGTGATGCTCCTCTCGATAGCCCGCCGGCCCGCCCCGGCCGGGGCGGGACGCCGGTTGATTCAAACGGTTGGAAGGTAGAATATACGGACGTATGAGCTGGGATCCCCTGACCGAGGAGCAGCGCGAGCTCAGGGAGCTCGTGCGCTCGCTCGCGCGCGATCGGATCGCCCCTCGTGCCGCCGCGATCGACGAGTCGCACGAGTTCCCCTGGGACGTCGTCGAGCTCTTCCGCGAGCACGGGATCTTCGGGCTCCTCTTCGAGGAGGAGCACGGCGGGCTCGGGACGGGGACGCTCCTCTCGCTCGTCGCGATCGAGGAGGTCTCGAAGGTCTGCGCCACCTCCGGCCTCATCCTCGCCGTGCAGGAGCTCGGCTCGCTCGGGCTCAAGCTCGGCGGCTCGCCGGAGCAGCAGGCGCGGTGGCTTCCCCGCCTCGCCTCGGGCGAGGTGCTCGCGGCGTACGCGCTGACGGAGGCCGGGTCGGGCTCCGACTCCGCCGCCATGCGCACGTCTGCGGTGGCCGACGGCGACGGCTACGTCCTCAACGGGACGAAGCGGTTCATCACGAACGCCGGGGTGGCGGGCCTGTACACGGTCTTCGCGAAGACCGACCCGGCCGCGGGGCACTCGGGCATCTCCGCCTTCGTCGTCGAGTCGGACACGCCGGGATTCACGGTGGAGCGCCTCGAGCCGAAGATGGGC
Organism: uncultured Thermoleophilia bacterium; assembly: GCA_963792455.1. Taxonomy (GTDB): domain Bacteria; phylum Actinomycetota; class Thermoleophilia; order Gaiellales; family Gaiellaceae; genus Gaiella. The sequence continues at coordinate 103,017 of CAWBWA010000006.1, read as the reverse complement.
ATCTCGGGCTCGACGACCGGAGAGCTCGCCTTCGACGACTGCCGGATCCCCGCCGCGAACCGGCTCGGCGAGGAAGGGACAGGCTTCCGGCTCGCGATGCGGATCCTCGACCGCTCGCGCCCCGGTGTCGCCGCGCAGGCGCTCGGGATCGCGCAGGGGGCCACCGACTATGCGCTCGACTACGCGAAGACACGCGAGACGATGGGCAAGCCGATCGCCCAGCACCAGCTGATCGCCGCGAAGCTCGCCGACATGGAGACGAGCACGGAGGCGGCCCGCGGGCTGCTCTACCGGTTCGGCCGCATGGTGGACGAGGGTGCCGACGACGGCGAGCTGACGAAGGCCTCCGCGATGGCGAAGCTCTTCTGCGGCGACGTCGCGATGGAGGTCACCACGGAGGCGGTGCAGATCCTGGGCGGCTACGGGTACATCAAGGAGTACCCGGTCGAGCGCATGATGCGCGACGCCAAGATCACCCAGATCTACGAGGGCTCGCAGGAGGTGCAGCGCCTCGTGATCGCGCGCGAGATGGTGCGCGAGCAGCGCACGTTCCTGCTCGCCGGCATCTGAGCCCTCCGCTCGACCTCAGACCGCGAGCCCCGCGTCCGCGCCTGCGTTGATCGCGCTGACGAAGTCGCCGGGGTGCGACGCGTCGCCGAGGACGACCACCTCCGGCCCTTCGACGAGCGCGGCGAGTGACGCTCCTCGGGGGGTCCAGCCGACGGCTGTCGCCACCCGGTCGACGTCGAGCGAGCCCCGCGAGCCGTCCTCCGTGTGCTCGTAGAGCACGGCGTTCGTCTCGATCATCGTCACCTTCGCCTTCGTCAGGATCTCGACGCCCTGCGCCTTCAGGTCGGCGAGCAGGTGGCGGCGGGTGATCAGCTCGATCCCCTGGCCGACCGTCGGCAGCATCTCGACGATCGTCACCCCGGCGCCCGCGGCGATCAGCCACTCGGCCGTCTCACAGCCGGTCGCGCTGCCGCCGATGACCGCGAACCGCTCCCCGGGGGTGACGGTGACGCGGTCGTGGAGGATCTCCTGCGCGTCGATCACGGTGGGGCCGCCGATGCCGGGGATCGGTGGCACGAGCGGCTCGGCGCCGGTTGCCACGAGCACGACGTCGGGCGCCGCGTCGTGGATCGTCTCGGCGTCGATCTCGTGGCCGGTGTGGATCTCCACCCCGAGCTCGCGCAGGACGCGGGCCTGGTAGTCGCGGAACGTCAGCACGGTGCCCTTGCTGGGAGCCCTGGAGGCGACGTCGAGCTTGCCGCCCAGCTCCGCGTCGCGCTCCCAGATCGAGACCTCGTGGCCGCGGAGGCGGGCGATCCTGGCGGCCTCCATGCCTGCCGGGCCGCTGCCGACGACCATCACCCGCCGGGGCGTCGCTGCCGGCTCGATGCGCCAGGAGTCCTCGCGCCCGACCTCGGGATTGACTGCGCACCGTGCCTGCTTCGCGTTCGCGACCAGGTCGACGCACGCGTTGCAGGCGATGCAGGGGCGGATCTCGGACGTCCTGCCTTCCTGCACCTTGCGCGGGAAGTCGGGATCGGCGATGAGCGCGCGCCCGATCGCGATCAGGTCGGCGTCGCCGTCGGCGAGCACCTGCTCGGCGAGTGCGGCCTCGTCGAGCCTGCCGACCGCGATCACGGGGACGCTCACGGCCTGCTTGATCGTGGCGGCCAGCGGGACGAGGAAGCCGCGCGGGAGGAACATCGGGCCGATCGTCTGGTGGAGCGCGTACCAGTTCCCCGCCGAGACGCTGATCGCGCAGACACCCGCGTCCTCGAGCAGCCGGCACACGGCGGCGGCGTCCTCGACCTCGAACCCGCCCTCGGCGCCCTCGGCGCCGCTGATCCGGTACATGACCGGGAATGCGTTGCCGCAGCGCTCGCGGATCGCCGCGACGATCTCGAGCGGGAAGCGGGCGCGGTTCTCGAGCGACCCCCCGTACTCGTCGGTGCGGAGATTCGAGAGCGGCGAGATGAACTCGCAAGGGAGGTAGCAGTGGGCGCCGTGAACCTCGACGAAGTCGAAGCCTGCCTCCTGCGAGACCCGGGCGGAGAGTGCATAGAAGTCGACGAGCGTGTGGATCTCGTCCGTCGTCAGCTCGTGCGGGACGGGGGTGCGTGACGAGAGCGGCACGGGCGAGGGGGCGATCGGCGTCCCGAGCAGGGTCTGCCGGCCCGGGTGCCAGAGCTGGATCCCGATCGGGATCTCGTACGGCCGCAGCGCCTCGACGAGGCGCCGCAGGCCGGGAACGAACTCCTCGCCGTGCAGGCGGAGCTCCGGCCCGACGCCGTAGGCATCGGGTGAGACCAGGCTGGCCTCGATCGTGATCATCCCGACGCCGCCCTCCGCCCGGCGGCGGTAGTAGGCGATCGTGGCGTCGTTGCAGGTGCCGTCGTGCTCGGGCAGGCCCGTCCCCATCGCCGGCATCACGATCCGGTTCGGAAGGTGGAGCCCTGCGATCTCGAAGGGCGAGAAGAGCAGCTCTGTCGCGGTCGTCGTCATGGTCGGGCTCCCGTCGCCGTCTCGGCTGCCAGGGGGGCGATCACCTCGGCGCCGAAGCGGCGCAGGGCCTCCATCGTCTCAGTGTGCGAGGGGCCGCCAGGATGGCGGAAGCGTAGCGCGAGGTACTCGCAGCCCGTCAGCTCGCGCCACTCCTCGACCTCGGCCCGGACGTCCTCGGGGCTGCCGTAGAGAAAGCGCCCCGGAGCGAGCCGGTCGAGGGTGAAGCTCTCGCGCTCGACGACCTCGTCGACCCACGGCTCGAACCGCTTCTTGTAGGTGCCCACGTTGTAGTAGAGCCGGTGCACCTGCATCGGGTTGGCCCCCCACACTCGCTCGCACTCGGCCTTGCTGTCCCCGATCCAGGCCTCGCGGAAGATGCCGATCCGCGGCGTCTTGCCGAGCTCCTCGGCGCGGCGCGCGGTAGGTGACGGCGAGCTTCGCGATCGTCTCCACGTCGCGCTGGGGGTCGGCGAGCCAGAGGTCGCCCCGGCGGGCCGCACGCTCGAGCCCCGACTGCGAGTGGGCCCCGACCCAGATCTCGGGCCGCGGCAGCGTGTACGGCCGCGGCGTGATGTGCCCCTCGCTCGTGAAGTGCCTGCCCTCGTACCGGTAGGGCTCGCCCGCGAAGCAGAGCTCGAGCAGGTCGAGCACCTCCTCGAACACCTCGATGCGCTCGTCGCGCGGGACGCCGAAGGCCTTGAAGTCGGGCACCTGATGCGCGATCCCGAGACCGAGGATCAGCCGGCCGCGCGTGATCCAGTCGAGCATGATCGCGTCCTCCGCGAGGCGCACCGGGTGGTGCAGCGGCGTCGCGAGCACGGCCGAGCCGAACCGGATCCGCGTCGTGCCCTGCAGCAGGGCCGCCCCGACGAGGAGCGGCGAGACGAGAGCTCCGCCCCGGGCCTGGTGGAACTCGGGCAGGAAGACGGCGTCGAAGCCCGCCTCCTCGGCAACCGCGACCTCCTCGCGCAGCTCGTCGAAGTGGTCGTCGAGGCTCGTGTCCTTGAGCTGGATGGGCAGGATCACGCCGAAGTGCACCGTCACTCCTCTCTCGTCGTTCTGGCCGTGAGGCCGAGCGGGCCCGCCGCGGCCGCGATGGTCGCGAGCGGGCCGTCACCGTCGCCCGGGCGGGCAGCGGTCGTCACCATGATGGGAAGGTCGATCCCGGCGTCGTGGAGGTCGCGCACGCGCCGGGCGATCGCGTCGGCGCCGAGCGGGGCGAGCAGGTCGACCGACTCGTCGGAGATGAGCTCGAGCGCGCCCTTCCGGTCGCCCGCCTGCCACGCGGCCTCGACGGCCGGGAGGTTCGGGATCGAGCGCGCGAAGGAGTCGCGGTGCGTCGAGACGCTCGCGTACTGCATCACGTAGCGGCGCATCCGCTCGCGTGCCGCTTCGACCTCCGGGCCTGCGTAGCCGAAGAAGGAGGCCATGATCAGCAGCTCGCCGGGGTCGCGCCCGGCCCGGCGCGCGCCCTCGCGGACGAGCTCGACGCGTTCGGAGGCCTCCTCGGGCGGGCACCAGGTGAGAAAGGCTCCGTCCGCGAGCTCGCCGGACAGGCCGACCATGCGCGGCCGCATGGCGCCCACGACGATCGGGATCCTCCTGCCCTGCGGTAGCGTCGTGCGGAAGCCCTGCGAGCGCACGTACTCGCCCGCGAGGTCGAGCTTCTCGCCGTCGAGAGCCCGGCGGAGAGCCGGCAGGAACTCCTTCACGTAGGGGAGCGGCGGTGCGAACTCGCCGCCGTGCCAGCGTTCGATCACGGTCGGGCTGGAGACGCCGACGCCGGCGATCACACGGCCGGGGGCGAGAGAGGCGAGCGTCTGGAACCCCATCGCGAGCAGCCCCACCGGCCGGGTGGACATCGGCACGACGCCGGTGCCGATCGTGACGTGCTGCGTCGCGCTCGCGACGGCGGCGAGCAGCGCGAAGACGTCGGGGCCGGCAACCTCGCCGGCGACGACGGCGTCGTAGCCGCAGCGCTCCGCCTCCCGCGCCAGCCCGACGAGCTGCTCCACCGGCAGCCCTTCCTCGACCGGGATCGAGACGCCGACGCGCACGCTCAGCGACCCTCGAATCTCGGCGGCCGCCGCTCGAGGAACGCTGCCACCCCTTCCTTGTGATCCTGCGTCGTGAAGAGCAGCGCCGTGGCCTCGAGCGTCTCCGCGAGGCCGTGGCCGCCGGTGTCCCGGTTGACGAACTGCTTCCCGACCTGGACGGCGATCGCGGGATTCTCGGCGATGCGCCCGGCGATCGCGAGCGCCTCGTCGAGCAACGCGTCGTGCGGGACGACTGCCTGCACGAGGCCGATCTCGAGCGCCTTCTGCGCGTCGATGATGTCCGCGGTGAGCGCGAGCCAGCGCGTCCAGTGGCGGCCGATCACGTCGGGGCCGCGAACGAGCCCGTAACCGGGCTGGAGGCCGACCCGTGCCTCCCGGAACGCGAACGTCGCCCGCTCGGAGGCGATCACGATGTCACAGGGAAGGATGATCTCGGTGCCGCCGCCGTAGGCGACGCCGTTGACCGCCGCGATGACCGGTAGCTCGGCCCGCTCGATCGAGTGAAACGCGTCGAAGACGAGGCGCAGGTGGCGCCGGTAGGCGGGAAGGTCCTGGTAGCTCGCGGAAGGAGGCGATGTCGCCGCCGGCGGAGAACGCATCGCCCGCTCCGGTGAGGATCACCGCGCGGACGTCGCCTTCCCGGTGCAGGTAGTCGAGCACGCGCGGCAACTCCCGGAAGAACGCCGGGTTCATCGCGTTCTTCTTCTCCGGCCGGTCGATCCAGACCACGGCCACGGCATCCCTGCGCTCGATGCGGAAAACCTCGAACTCCACCCTGCCTCCCGTTCCTTCGCCTGTCGGACTAGTCTAACGGCCAACCGTTTGGTAGAAAAGTCATGTGACGCCCTCGAAAGTGACCTCCGTCGACGATGCCGTCCAGCTCGTCCGGGACGGTGCCTCGCTCGGGATCGGCGGCGTCCTCCTGCGCCGCAAGCCGATCGCCTTCCTGTCCGCGCTGGCCGACGCGGGTCGCCGCGACCTGCGCCTGCTCACGTTCCTCGCCTCGCTCGACGTCGACCTGCTCGTGGCGCGCGGCTCCGTCGCGGAGGTGCACGCGGGGTACGTCGGCTTCGAGCAGCTCGGGTTCGCGCCGGCCTTCGGGAGGGCCGTGGCCGCGGGCGAGGTGCGCGCGCTCGAGTACAGCGAGCTCGTCTTCGTGTCAGGGCTGCGGGCGTCGCTCGCAGGGCTCCCGTTCCTGCCCACGCGGGGCGCACGGGGATCCGACCTCGTCGCCGAGCTGGGGCTGCAGGAGATCGCGTGTCCCTACTCGGGTGAGCACCTGCTCGCGGCGCCTGCGATCCGGCCCGACGTCTGCGTGATCCACGCCGAGGCGGCCGACGAGCAGGGGAACGTGATTGCGCCCTCGACCCACGACTTTCTCTTCGACGCGGACGCGACGCTCGCCCGCGCGTCGGCGGCGGTCGTCGTGACGGCGGAGCGGATCGTGCCGACGTCGGAGATCCGCCGGACGGGCGCGCTGCTCTTCTCGTACGAGGTCGACGCGGTCGTCGAGGCGCCACGGGGCGCCTGGCCGACGGCCCTGCCCGGCGTCTACGGCGCGGATCTCGAGACCGTGCGGACGTACCTCGCCGACGCGGAAGCCGATCCGGCGGCCGCAGCCGTGCGGCTGGCGGGAGGGACGTGATGACGCCAACCGTCGACGAGCAGATCGCCTGGTCGCTCGCCCGCTGCTGCCGGGCGGGCGACGTCCTCGTCGTCGGTGTGGCGACGCCGCTCGCGGCCGCTGCCGGCCAGCTCGCGCGCGAGCTGCTCGTGCCGGACCTGACGCTGATCGAGGCCGCGGCCGTGGACGTCGCCCCTCACGACGTGGTGACGCCGATGGTGCGGCCCGAGGTCGTCGCCGCCGAGGCCGTCGGCGTCTACACGCAGGCCGAGATCCTCGACGCGATCCAGCGGGGCCGCGTGACGCTGCAGTTCGTCAGCCCCGCGCAGGTCGACGGGACCGGCAACCTCAATACGAGCCGTGTCCGTGCCTCGGACGGCACGCTGCGCCGGCTTCCCGGCGGCCTCGCGCACGCCGACGTCGCGTGCCTGGTCGGGAGGCTCGTCGTCTACCGGGCGAGCCACGAGAGGCGATTCCTCCCCGAGCGGGTCGACTTCGTCACCGGTGCCGCGGGGCGCGTCGCGACGATCGTCACCTCGGCGGCGGTGCTCGACTGGGACGGCGAGCGCTTCCGGCTGGCCTCCCTCCACGAGGGGGCCACGCGCGACGATGCCGTCGCCCGCTGCGGCTTCGCACTCGACGTGCCCGACGGGGTGCCGGTCACGGAGCCGCCACCCCCCGAGGCCCTGCGGCTTCTGCGCGAGGAGATCGACCCCCACGGAATGCGACGGCTCGAGACGCGCGAGGGCCGCGCCGCCGCCCTGCGTGAGCTCGAGGCGCTCTCGTGACCGCCCACAGGAGGGGGGAGCCCCGTGTACGGCGGTGAGTGGACGCTCGGCTCGCTGCTCGCCGCGCGTGCCGAGCAGGAGCCCGACCGGGAGATCGTGCGCTTCGAGGAGACGGCCGTCACCTTCGGGGCGCTCGACGAAGCGGCGTCGCGCGTCGCGAACGCGCTCGGGGCGCTCGGCCTCCAGCAGGGCGACCGCGCCGCGATCATGCTCGGCAACCGGGCCGAGTACCTCGGGCTCTGGTTCGGCATGGCGCGGGCCGGGATCATCGAGGTGCCGCTCAACACGGGCGTGCGCGGCGACATGCTCGTGCACATGCTCAACACGACCGGCTGCCGGCTGCTCGTCATCGACGCGCAGTGGCTCGAGCGGATCGAGAGGATCGCCCCGCAGCTGCAGACGCTGGAGCGTGTCGTGGTCGTCGGGGACGGAGCTCTGGCCGGGGTCGAGTGCCTGCCGCTCGCAGCCTTCCTCGACGTGCCCGCGTCCCACCCGGGCGTGGTGCTCGCGCCGCACGACCCTTCGGTGATCCTCTTCACCTCGGGCACGACCGGACCCTCCAAGGGTGCTGTGCTCAGCCACCGGGCCAACGTCCGGCTCGCCGTCTCTGCCATCGAGCTCATGCGCTACGACGAGGACGAGGTGCTCTTCAACATGTTCCCCCTCTTCCACGTCAACGCGCGCTACACGAGCGTGCTGCCCGCGATGCTGATGGACAAAGGCACGTGCGTCCTCCACGACCGGTTCTCGGCCTCTCGGTTCTGGGACATCTGCAGGGCGGAGCGTGTGACGGCCTTCAACTTCATGGGTGCGCTCGTGATGATGCTCTTCAAGCAGCCCGAGCGCGCCGACGACCCCGACAACCCCGTCAGGCGCGCGTACGGCGCGCCTGCGCCTGTCGCGGTGCTCGAGCGGTTCGAGCGCCGCTTCGGGGTGGAGCTGGTCGAGGTCTACGGCTCCACCGAGCTCGGCGTCTGCCTCGAGAACCGCCCCGGGGACCGCCGGATCGGCTCCTGCGGCAGGCCGTCGCCGCACTACGAGGTCGAGATCCACGACGAGGACGACAACCCGGTGCCGCCTGGGGTGGAGGGCGAGATCGTGGTGCGTCCGCGGGAGCCGCACGTCATGGTGGAGGAGTATTTCGGGGCGCCCGAGGCGACGCTGGCCGCGTTCCGGAACCTCTGGTTCCACACGGGCGACCGTGGCAGGGCGGACGAGGATGGCTGGTTCACCTACGTCGACCGGCTCAAGGACGCGATCCGCCGGCGCGGCGAGAACATCTCGTCGTGGGAGGTCGAGCAGGTGATCAACGACCACGAAGCGGTGGCCGAGTCGGCCGCCGTCGGCGTCCCCTCCGAGCTCAGTGAGGAGGAGGTGCTGATCGTCGTCGTGGTCAAGGACGGCGAGGAGCTCGTACCGGAGGCGCTGCTCCACTTCTGTCAGGAGCGGCTGCCGCACTTCGCCGTGCCACGGTACGTTCGCTTCGTCGATCAGCTGCCGAAGAACCATGCGCAACGGATCCAGAAACAGGAGCTGCGGGCAGAGGCCGTGACGGCGGACACGTGGGATCGCGAGCAGCACGGCTATGTGGTGCCGCGGTGAGCCGTCTCGCGGATGCCCCCGAGCTTCAGCCGGCCCGTGTCCACGCGAGCGATGCGCTCGCGGCGCTCGAGGCCGCGAACGCAGCGGCGCGACGTGCGATCGACCCGGAGCTCGCCGAATTGCTGCAGCGCCGGGTCGACGAGTTGCTCGGCATCGGGGCCCGGACGGCTGCAGCGGCCCCCGCAACCGATCGGGAGCGTGCCTGCTTCGACTTCGCCGATCAGTTCGTCGTCTTCGTGCCAGGCGTCACGGTGGCGCAGCGCGCCGCGGTCGCCGCTCAGCTCGGGCCCGAACGGGTGCACGAGCTCGCGCGGATGCTCTACGTGTTCGATCTGACGGCCCGGCTGAGAGTGGCCCTCGGACGGCTGTTCGAGCCTGTGACAGACACGAACAGTCCGGAGCCGTGCGACGTGACGTCGTTGGAGAGCTCACTCGGAAGCCTGCACGCCGCCGCCATGCGACTGCAGTCGCTCGACCCGGTCACCACCGAGCTCGTGCGCCTGCACTGCGCCCGCTACCACGACTGCAAGACCTGAATGTCGCTCCGCCTGGCAGGTGCCAGGAACGCCGGTCTGGACGAGGCGACGCTGGCGGAGGTCGAGCGTCGGGACGAGTCACGGCTCACCGCCCGTCACCGCGCGGCCCTTCGGGTCGCCGACGCCGTCATCACGCAGCCGGCCCGAATCGACGAGGAGCTACGCCTGTTCGCTCTGGAGCACCTGTCCGCGGCCGAGCTCGTCGAGATGCTGTTCGACGTCGTCGGCTGGAGCCAGCAGAAGGTCCTCGTCGCGCTCGAGCTCGACGCCCCCGTCGATCCGCGGGGGCTGACGGAGCTCGACTTCGACGCCGGCGGGCACGCCGTCGTCGACGGCGCGGTTCGCTAGCGCCACGTCGCGACGGCCGGGCCGTGGGGTGACGGGTGGAGCGCAGTCGTCGGCGCGCCGCTCGTCGTCGAGGCACTACGATTCGAGCACTGGTCCCTCGGTGACCACGTATTCATCGGACACGGCGGAGGTGCTGGGTGCTCGTCAAGGAGGCAGGGCTGTCGGACGACCGGCCGGGAGGCAGCGTGGAGACCGGAACGACACACAGCGTCGGCCCCGCCGAGGGAACCACCGGGCTCTGATGCGCGTCGTCTCGTCGATCCCGTCCGAGTGGTACACGGACCCGGCGCTCCTGGTGCGCGAGCGCGCCCGCGTGTTCGCTCCGCACTGGCACTACATCGGCTCCGCAGCCGACGTCGCCGACCCCGGCACGTTCATGACCGCCGACCTCGGCGGGCTGCCGGTCGTCGTCACGCGAGACGTCGACGGTGTGCTTCGCGGGCTTGCGAACGTCTGCCGCCACCGGGGGCACGTGATCGCAGAGGGATGCGGGCGCCGCCGCACGCTGCAGTGTCGCTACCACGGGTGGACCTACCGTCTCGACGGATCGCTGCACGCGGCGCCGGGCGCCGAGGTCGAGCCCGCTGACGGCCAGCTTCCCGGGATCGCCGTGGCCACGGCCGGGCCCCTCCTGTTTGCGTGCGTCGACACGAGCGTTGCGCCGCTCGAAGAGTTGCTCGCACCGTTCCTGCGCCTCGTCGACGACGTCTCGAAGCTCGACCTCGACCGGCTCGAGCGGCGCCGCAGCATCCTGCACGAGATCGATGCGAACTGGAAGATCGTGGCCGAGAACTTCATGGAGTGCTATCACTGCGCGCTCGTCCACGGCGACACGCTGCCCGGGTACGGAGACAAGGATTACGTCGTCGAGGAATACGGCACGCTCGTTACCCACCGCCTCGACCGTGACCTCTTCTCCTGGGCGAACCTCTTTCCGAACACCCAGCTGTCGGCCTACGGCGCGCACCGGCTGTTCATCGCTCGCCAGCTCGTGCCGGATGGCCCTGGCAGGACACGGGCGATGCTCGACTACTGGGTCGACCGCGACGTGGACGACGCAGCGTTCGAGGAATCCGTCACGTGGTTCGAGACGATCGTCGCCCAGGACGTGCCGCTCTGCAATGCGGTTCAGGTCGGCTGCGAGTCCGGCTTCCTCGACAGGGGCCTTCTCCACCCGGAGCAGGAGCGCGGCCCCGTCCAGTTCGAGGAGATGCTGATCGCAGCCCTCGAGGCGGGCTGATCGCCTTTCGTTTCTAGCGCGGCGCGACCGTCAGCTGTGTGAAGGCGGCATCGACGAGCTCGCGGGCGAGCGCCCGCAGTCCTTCCTCGTCACGGCCCCAGATCGGGTGGGGGACGACGAGCGAGTGGTACCCGGGAGCGCCGAGGCGGGCCGCGGAGGACGCGACGATCCCCTGGAACGGCTCCGTGATCAGCACCGTGGCCGGCGTCCCGCGCTCCTCGATCAGTACCGCATCGTGCAGACTGCACGACGAGCACGCCCCTCAGTCGCCAACCCCGGTGATGACCATGTGCGCCCGGGCCGCCATGTCGGAGGCCTGCTCGGGCTCGAGCGGGTGGCCGGCGCCCGGCTTGCGGACGAGCAGGATCTCGGCGTCGCCGAGCCGTCCACGCAGCTCCTCCGCGAGCAGCTCGAGCAGCTCGCGCGCGTGCGGCTTGCGGTTGTCGACGAGCCCGATCACGGGATGCTCGGGCAGTGCCTCGCGCGGCGCGAGCACGACCGTGGCCGGCGGACCGGCCGGTTCCACGGGGCGGATCACGGTGATCTTGCTCATGCGTTCTCCTTCAGCCAGGGCACGATGCATCCGTCCGGGCCGCAGTCCGGGAGGGGCTCCCCGGTGGGGCGGACGCGACGGGTGGAGGCGCGCGCGTGGATCTTCGGCGCCCAGGAGGGAGCGTAGGCCGACCAGCCTGCGCCCTCGCCCCCCGCGGTGACGAGGTAGACGTCGTCGGGCGAGCCGACGGAGGCGAGCTTCCCGTCCTCGCCGGGGGTCATCCCGTGGGGCCCGTCGACCTCGATCAGGACGCCCGCGGCACGCAGCTCGTCGGGGCCGATGCGGCTCTCGCGGCAGAGGAACTCTCGCACCGCGGCCTGCGTCCAGCCCTGCTCGATGCAGAAGGCCGTGTGCTCGGGCCCGAGGATCATCAGGGCCTGGCCGCCCTTGCCGGTGGAGAACGTCGACGGGCTCCTCATCGCAGTGGCGAAGGTGCGGAGGATCCCCTCGGCGTCGCCGTTCAGCTGTTGCGCGAGCTGCCTCACGCCCTCGAGGGGCATGACCGTGACGGTCGTGTCGCCGGCCGCGTAGCCGAGCTCCTCGTGGAGCGGGCGCCATGGCACCGGGGGCGGGTCCTCCGCGAAGCAGAACGAGATCTTGCCCGGGTTGCCGAACGACGATGCATCGAGCTCGCCGGAGCGGGCGCCCAGCACGTTCATCGCGGCGAGCCTGACGGCCCGGCCGATCGTGAGGTTCGCCCGGTTGCCGGACCCGAGGCAGTTGTGGCGCGCGTTCATCCCGATCTCCTGCGCGATCGGCCCGCTGACGACGATCCCGGTGGCGGCGCCGCCCGTGCTCGTGAGCGCCGTGTGCGCGTTGAAGGACGCGTCGAAGAGCGCCTCGAAGGCGGCGACGACGACCGGGAAGTACTCCGGCCGGCAGCCGGCCATGACGGCGTGGACGGCCGCCTGCTCCAGCGTGATCCCCTTGCCGCGCGCCGGGATGACCCCGATCAGCACCTGCTCGTCGATCACGCTCGCGGCGGCGAGCATCGCTTCGACGCGCTCCGGGGTCGGCGGCACGACGGGGAGACCGTCGGTCCAGCCGTTCTCGAAGAAGGCCTCCTGGGCGTCCGACTCCTCGAGTGTCAGCAGCTCGGTCATGTCGCTATTTGTACATGCCCGTGCGGAGCAGGCCAAGCTCCCGCTCCACCTGCCAGGAGAGCAGGGCGCGCAGCGCCTCCTCCGAGCACTCGGCGTGGGCGAGCGCGTCGAGGTGTGCAGCCCGGCACGCGACGAGGCCGGCTCCGTCGGCCGGGATCGGCTCGTCGAGGACGGCGGCGCGTTCGGACGCCGTCTCGAGCACCTCCCGGATGCGCTCGATCTCGTCGCGGAGCAGGTCTGCCCGCCACTCGACGCGGACGGCGAGGTTCGCGAGCAGCTCGATCGTCGCGCTCACCTGGGCCCGCGCGTACGGATCCTCGAGCGCCGGAGCGACGTCCTCGCGGAGCGAGGTGGCCATGCCTTCGAAGAGACGCTCCAGCGAGTTCTGCACGGCTACATCCCCGCGCCCTTGCGGCGGACGAGGCGCTTGTACTCGTCCGAGTGGAGCCAGTCGAGGCCCATGACCTCCTCGACGATCTCCTCGGGGAGGTCGGGCCAGGTCCCGAGCTCCTCCAGGATCTCGAAGTGCGGGTTGCCGTCCGCATCGGTCTCCGCCAGCACGGCGTCGCCCGTCCCGTCGAACTCGACGAGACGGTAGCGCTTGCGCTCGACGAAGGAGCGTGGCAGCGTCGCGTCGAGGCGGACCCAGCGGCCGTCGAGGAAGGCGCAGGTCAGCCCGTGCAGCTCGAGCCGCTGCGAGCCGAGGAACTCGACGTAGTGGGGTGGGATCTTGTGGTCGAGCAGGTCCTGGAGGACGATGCCGGCGGGGATGCCGCGAGAGCGGAGCAGCGAGGCGAGCAGCACGGCCTTCTGCTGGCAGAAGCCCCGGCCGCGTTCGAGCGTCGCGGTCGCCTTCCAGTCCTCGCGCGCCTCGACGTCCGGCGCCATGTCGTACGTGATCTCGTCCCGCACCCAGTCGAAGAGGAGGCTCGCAGCCTCCGTCCCCTCTGCGTCCCCTGCGACCCGGTCGGCGAGGGCGCGGATGGCGGGCGCGTCCGCCTCGATCACGTCGGTCGACCCGACGGCGTCCTCCGGCCGCGGATAGTCCGCGACGCTCATCGGAACTCGCGGAGGCGGGCGCCCGTGGGGTCGACCTCCTCGCGGAGGATCCGCAGCTCCTCGTCGGTCGGCTCGGGGGTCACCGGAACGTCCCCTGCGGGTGTCGCGAGCGTGAACCCGGTCGACTCGATCACCTGCTCCGCGGTGATGCCGGGGTGCAGGCTGCGGATCTGCATCCGCTTCGTGTCGGGGTGGAACTCGAACACGCAGAGGTTCGTGACGCAGAGCTGCGGCCCGCCGGGGAGCCCGAGGCGCTCGCGATGGTCGCCGCCGTCACCCCAGCCGATCCCGGAGCGAAAGTCGAGTCGTTCCACGAACGTGCGTGGGTCATGTGTCGTCGACCAGAGGTAGATCAGCGGGATCATGCAGCTCAGATCGGCCATGCCGCCGCCGCCCGGCAGTCGTACCTTTGGCGACTCGTAGGGGCCGATCGTCGTGTTGTTGACGTTCCCGTAGGCGTCCATCTGGGCGCCGCGGAAGGCGAAGGTGTTGTAGCGCCGGTTCTGGGCGTAGGCCCAGAAGTCGTAGGCCGAGTTGGCGAGCATCGAGGCGCCGTCCCAGAGGCCGTCGGAGAGCGTCGACTCGGGGATCGAGCGCGGGTCGGCGTCGATCGCGATCGAGCTCGCAGCCCAGACGAGGTCGGGCGCGTGCGTGCGCCGCGCGAGCAGGTAGGCGCAGACCGGGACGAACGAGACGGCCCCGTTGAACGCGCGCGTGTCGTTCGTGAACGCGCGAGCGAGCGTCGTCACCATCAGCTCGTCGATCGTGTACGGGGCGCTCACGTCGTCCGCCGCGCGATCGAGAGGAGCGTGCGGGGGCCGCCGTTGGCGTCGAGGAAGGCCGCGTGCGTCTCGGGGCCGGCGATCCGCTCCTCCCAGAAGGCCCCGGCCGCAGCCGGGTCGGCGTGTGCAGCCACGTACGCGCGAAAGAAGTCGCCGTCGTAGCTGTAGCGCGGGAAGCACGAGGTCGGGTAGGCCCCCCAGGGTGCCTCCACGACCGTGTCGACGGTGAAGCGGGGGTACGTCGTACGGTGGGGCTCGGCGCGGAAGCTCGCCTCCGGGACGATCCGCTCGACCGTCACGATCGTGCGCGCCGCCGCCTTGACGAGCTCCGAGTCCATCCACACCAGCTTCGGATCGACGCGGACGTTGCCGCGCGTGTCGGCTGCCTCGGCGTGGACGATCGCGACGTCGACGGGGAGCGGGGTGCAGGCGACGTACGGCTCGCCGGAAAGGGGGTCGTGCTGCTCCCGCGTCGTCTCGGGGTGGAGGGCGAGCATGTCGGTACCGAGGCCCGCCTTCGTCGGCATGTAGGGAATCCGGTAGGCGGCCGCCTGGAGCCGGCAGATGAGCGTGTGCTCGCTGTACTCCTCGATCTCGACCTGGCCCGCCTGGACGGCGGCCCGGAAGCGCGGTGCGAGGCCGAACCCCTCGAGGCTGACGAGCCCCGAGACGACGCTGCGGACGCAGCCGGCCGCGACGAGCCACTCGATCGGCATCCCGTGCACGATCGCGACGACCGTCAGGTCCTTCACCTTGCGCCGCGCGAGCGCGCGAACGAAGGCCATCGGGACGGCGTTCATCGAGAGCCCGCCGATCGCGATCGTCGAGCCGTCGGCGACCGTCTCGGCGGCCTCCTCGAGGGAGCGGAGCTTGCTGTCCATGGCCGGGTTCGTCATCGGGTACCGGGGGAAGGCTCGAGGGCGGAGACGCCGGAGGGTCGTTTCCCCCGGGGCGCGGTCGTGGCAGAATCTACCGAATGGTTGTTCGACAGTCAATCGGGCCGTCGGCATGCTGCACGCGCTGAGCGTCCCCGTCCCCGGCGGACAGATCGCCGTGCACGAGCGCGGCGCCGGCGTCCCGGTCGTCTTCCTCCACGGCGGCACCGGCACCGGCGCCTTCGACTGGGGCGAGATCGCGGACAGGCTCGCCCCGCGCTACCGCACGGTCGTCCTCGACCTGCGCGGCCACGGCCGCTCCTCGCACGAGGGCGAGGAGTTCGGCGTCGTGCGCTTCGGCCTCGACACGCTGCACGTGCTGCGGGCGCTCGGCCTCGAGCGCGCGGTGCTCGTCGGCTTCAGCGTCGGCGGGAACACGCTCCTCGGGCTGCTTGCGCGCGATCCGCGCCCGGCGCTCGCGCTCGTCACGATCGGCGCATCGGCCCGCGGCGACCCGGAGCGGGTGCGGGAGATCATGGCTGGCCCCTGGCCGGACTACCTGACCGGGCTCGAGCACGCCGTCGGCAGCGGCCCCGACTACTGGCGCGAGCTCCGCGGGCTGCTCGCGCACGACTGGGCCCGGAACGTCGCGCTCTCGGACGAGCACCTGCGGCGGATCACCTGCCCCGTGCTCGTCTGCCACGGCGAGCGTGACCGGATCCAGCCGCTCGACTACGCCGACCACCTGACGGCGGGGCTTCCCGACGCGGAGCTGTTCGTGGCGCCGGGGGCCGGGCACGCGGTGCAGCTCGAGCAGCCGGAGCTCTTCGCGGAGCGGCTCGAGCGGTTCCTGGAGCGAGTCCTGCAGCGTCCCTAGCCTCCAGGAATGCTTCGGGGCGGGTTTCCCCGCCCCGAAGCATCAGGCCGTTCTGCGTGGTGCCGTTACTTGGCGCCGCGCGGCTTCCCGCACGTGCCGGGTGCAGCCTGCGTGTTCGTGATGTACTTCGACCACTGGGCGTACGTCCCGACCGGGACCTGCGTCTTCTTGCTCCAGTTGTACGTGTACGGCCGCACCTGCTGGATCGCCATGTGGCACTTCGACGACAGGTTGACCGCCGGGGAGAGGTCGCCCGCGTTCAGGTTCTTGACCTTCTCGAGGCCCGCCTTCATCGACGCGGGCGTGACCGCCCCGTTGATGTTCTTCAGGGCCTGCACGATGATCATCCCGTTCACCCAGCCGAGCGCGTAGTTCGTCTGCGCGAGCGAGGTGTCCGAGACGCCGTACTTCTTGCCCGTCGCGATCGCCAGCTTCGCCTGCGGGGACTTGGCGACGAGCGGCGGCGTGTAGCAGTTGACGCCGACGAAGTTCTTCGTCGCCTCGTACGGAGCGGACGTCCACAGCAGGTCCTGCGTGACGCCGTAGGAGCCGGAGATCGGCACGTTGATGCCGAACTTCGCGATCGAGCGGAGCATCGCGATGCCGCCCGAGACCGAGTGGTGCACGAGGATCATCTTCACGCCCTGATCTGCGAACGCCTGCGCGGCGACGTCGGCGCTGACCACGGCCGAGGGGAGCGTCTGCGTGACGGCGATGCCGCCGGCCTTCTCGACCTTGTCCTTGAGGGTCTGGATCCACTCCTGGCCGGAGGCGACCTCGATGCCGGCGATGCCGACCTTGACGCCCTTGAGGCTCTTCAGCTTCGCCCGGGTCTGCGTGTACGCGAGTGCGACCTCGGCCTGGTCGCCGTAGTTGCAGTTGCCCTGGAACATGTAGGGCTGGAACGGGATACGTGTTGGTCTTCAGCGTGCCCTGGTTGACGAGCCCGGGCACCTTCGCCGCGTTGAGAACCGGCAGGATCGACGCGAAGCCGGACGAGTTGCCGATGCCGGTGACGAGCGCGACGCCGTCGTCGTTGATGAACGACTTGACGATGCCGAGCGCCTTGGCGACGTTGTAGGCGTCGTCCTTCTCGATCAGGTTGATCTTGTTGCCCTTGACCCCGCCCGCGTCGTTCACCATCCTGATGTACGACCGGAGACCGTCGAGGGCCGGGCCCTGTGACGCGACGGTCGGGCCGCTCTTGTCACCGGACCAGCCGATGTTGACGGTGGCGGTTGACCGCGACTGCGCCCCTGCAACTGCGAGCACGGCAATGAATATGACGCCCAGCAAGCTGAGCACGACGCGCCTGTGCATCCCGATGACCTCCTTGGAGTGGTCGCCCGACTGCGACGCAGCCAGGCCCTTGCAGTGTCGAATTGACCCCCGCGTACCATCTGGGACGCCGGGGGGAGAGAATATGTTAGGCCGCTGCTCACGCATCGGCGACTCCTGCCGCCGCCCTGGTCAACGCATGCTCCGCGTACATCCCGTCGATCAGCTCGGCGTTGCGGTGCTCGACGACGGCCCTCCGGATCTTCCCCGTCGGCGTGAGCTCGTCGCGCAGGGGCTGCGAGAGGATGCGGAACGCGAGCACGTGGTGCTCGGAGGGAAGCGAGTCGTTCGCACCGCGGACCTCCTCCGCGATCAGGTGGTTCACCTGGTCGTTCGCCGCGAGGGCCGCATACGTCGAGACGGAGATCCCGCGCCGGCGGGCCCAGTCGGCGGCCGCCTCCTCGTGCAGCTCGATCACAGCGGTGACGAACGGCCGGTCGGCGGCGACGACCATCGCGCTCCGCACGTACGGGGATGCCTTCAGCGTGCTCTCGATCTCCGCCGGTGATACCTCGTGCCCGGACGCCGTCCTCAGCACGTGCGCCCGCCGACCGATCGGGACGACCCGTCCCGTGGCGTCGATCGTGGCGAGGTCGCCGGTGTCGTACCACCCGTCGTCCGACGTCACCGGGCTGCCGTCGAGCGTGCCGACGGCGAGCCCCGGCCCTCGCACGAGGAGCTCTTCCCCGTCGAGGCGGACCTCGATGGCGGCGTCGAGCGGTGTGCCGGCCGTGCCCAGATCGCGCTCGTCGCGCTGGGTCGTGACGATCCCGCCGGTCTCGACCTGGCCGTATTGCTCGCGGAAGGGGACGCCGAGCGCCCAGAACCATCGCAGCGAGTCCGGAGCCACGAACGAGCCTCCGATGCCGGCGTAGCGGACACGGTGGAGGCCGGCCTGACGCTTGACGGGGCTCGCGACGAGCCGCCGGGCGAGCCACGGGCCCACCGTGGCTCCGCGCCGGCCCTTGATCCGGGCGTCTGCCGCCTTCGCCAGCCTGGCCATCGCCCAGCGGTACGCGCCGCGCTTGACTCTGCCGGCGTGGCCCATCCGGATCTCGATGTCACCCTTCACGCGCTCGAGCAGCCTCGGCGTCGCGGTGAGCACGGTGGGCGACGCCTCGGGCAGGTCCGTCGGCACGGTGTCGAGCGACTCGGCGAAGCTGAGCGACGACCCCGCCACGAGCGGCGCGTAGGCATCGAAGAGTCGTGCCGTTGCGTGCGCGAGAGGGAGCAGCGAGTAGCCGGAGTCACGCTGGCCGAGCGAGATGCTCGAGGCGACCAGCCGGGCCAGGGCGACCTCTCCTCCCTGGCTGAGGAGGAGCCCGCGAACCGGCCCGGTCGTGCCCGAGGTGAGGCCGATCGTCGCCACGTCGTCCGGACCGCGTGCCGCGAGGAGCTCGCCGAATCGCGACGCCCGCTCCGCGAGGAGCTCGCGCCCCCGCTCGGCGAGCTCGTCGAACGACTGCAGGGGTGCGTCCGCGTACTCCGGGGTGTGCAGGCCCTTCACGTCGAACACGACCACGCGTTCCACGCCGGGCACGTCCTCCCGGCGTTCGAGGAGCCTGTCGACCTGCTCCTGGTCGCCGCAGAAGACGATGCGGGCGCCGGAGCCGGCGATCGCCGCCGCGCACTCGACCGGGTCGAGCGCAGCGTAGATGCCAACCGAGGCCGCGCCGACCGCCTGGATGCCGAGGTCGACGTAGAGCCATTGCGGCGTGTTGTCGGCGAACAGGGCGACGCGATCGCCCGCGCCGACGCCGAGCTCGTCGAGTGCGAGCGCGACGCCCCGGACCTGGTCCGCGTACTCGGCCCAGGTGACCTCGCGCCAGATCCCGAGGCGCTTCTGCCTGATCGCGACGGCGCGAGGGTGGGCCTCGGCCCGCTCCGCGAGCAGCCCCGGAAGCGAGGTCGCGCTCACTCGTCCGCCGCTCCTCGCCCGAGGTACGCCTCGATCACGGCTTCGTCGCGCTGCACCTCGTCGGGCGTCCCCTCGGCGATCTTGCAGCCGAAGTCGAGCACGACGACCTGTTCCGCGATGCTCATCACGACGGCCATGTCGTGCTCGATCAGCAGCATCGTGATCCCGAACGTCTCGTGGACGTCGAGCACGAACCGTGACATGTCCTCCTTCTCCTCCGCGGACATGCCCGTCATCGGCTCGTCCAGAAACACGAGCCGCGGGTCCTGCACGAGCGCACGCCCCAGCTCGATCCGCTTCTGGATCCCGTAGGGCAGGTCGGGCACGTACGAGTTCCGGTAGCGCGCGAGGTGGAGCAGGTCGATGATCTCTTCCACGCGCTCGCGCTGGCGTTCGTCCTCCTTGACGGCGCTCGGCAGGTACAGCAGGCCGCCGAAGATCCCGGTCTTCCCGTGCAGGTAGCGCCCGACCATCAGGTTCTCGAGCACCGTCATGCCCCTGAAGAGCGCGAGGTTCTGGAACGTCCGGCTGAGGCCGAGCCGCGCCACGTTGTGCGGGCGCATGCGTGTCACGTCGGTGTCGCCGATCGTGACGGTCCCGCTGGTGGCGCGATAGAGGCCGGTGCAGCAGTTCACGAGGCTGGACTTGCCCGCGCCGTTCGGGCCGATCAACGCGGCGAGCCGTCCCGGGGGGACGGTGAAGCTGACGTCGTCGAGGGCGCGGAGACCGTCGAACTGGAGCGTCACGTTCTCGACCCGCAACTCGAGGCCCGTCACCGCGCCGGCAGCGGATGCGGCTACGACAGCCACCGGCGCCTCCTGCGGTAGTGCTTGTGCTGCGCGTAGCCGCCTTCGCCGGCGCGGCGCGCGCCCAGGTACGACTCCTTCACGGTGGGGTCGTCGCGCAGGGCGTCGCTCGAGCCCTCGAGTGCGATCCTGCCGCTCTCGAGGATGTAGCCGTAGTCGGCGAAGCCGAGGGCGACCCGTGCGTTCTGCTCGACGAGGAGCATCGAGGTGCCGAGATCGGCACGCACCTCGCGGAGTCGGTCGAAGATGTCCTCGATCACGCGCGGGGCGAGCCCGAGCGAGACCTCGTCGAGGAGGAGGAGGCGAGGCGAGGCCATCAGCGCGCGGCCGATCGCGACCATCTGCTGCTCGCCGCCCGAGAGCCAGCCGGCCTGCTGCCGGATCCGCTCCTTCAGGCGGGGGAAGAGGTCGAAGACCTGTGTCATCGTGTCGTCGACGCCCGAGCTCCCGCGTGCGGAGGCGCCGACCCGGAGGTTCTCCTCGACGGTGAGCTCCTTGAAGACCAGCCGCCCCTCGGGCACCTGCGCCACGCCGGCGTTCACGATCCGATCGGGTCGCACGCCCTTCAGGCTCTTGCCCCCGAATTGGACGTCGCCGTCGCGGATCGAGCCGTGGTGGACGTCGAGCAGGCCCGAGATGGCCCTGATCGTCGTCGTCTTGCCGGCACCGTTCGGGCCGAGCAGTGCGACCGCGCCGTTCTCGGGCACGACGAACGAGATCCCGCGCAACGCGAGCGAGACGCCGTAGACGACCTCGATGTTGTCGACGGCGAGGAGGGGTCGCACCGGTGCCGTGCCGCCGGCCGGGGCGCTGGCGCTGGTGCTCGCGTTCATGTCGTGTACGGCCAGCGGACGAAGGAACGCTTGATGCGCGCCCAGATACCGGCCAGGCCGGTCGGCTGGTACACCATCACGATGAGGATCAGGAAGCCGAAGATGGCGTAGGTCAGCTGGGTCTGCCACTGCGTGATCCAGTTCTTCGCGCCGGGCGAGACGTCGCCCGACATCTCTGCTCCCGCCTCCAGGACAATCGGCGTGAACTGCCACACGATCGTCCCCAGCACCGTGCCGACGAGCGACCCCTCGCCGCCGATCACGATCATGGCGATGAAGCCGATCGCGAACAACAGCGTGAACGTGTCCGCCCCGACCGAGCCCAGGTACCACCCGTAGATCGCGCCGGCGGCGGTGGTCATGAACGAGGAGACGGAGAAGCTCATGATCCGTGCGTAGGCGACGTTGATCCCGGCCATCGAGGCCGCGATCTCGTTGTCGCGCACCGCGACGAGCGAGCGGCCCTGGCGTGTGCGCAGCAGGTTCTTCGTGACCGCGAACCAGAACGCCGCGAAGACGAGCAGGAAGTAGTACCAGCGGATCTCGGTGTCGAGCGCGAGGCCGAACAGTGCCGCCGGTTCGAGGAAGTCGACGCTCCCGAAGCCGAACCACTTGATCTGGTACTTGAGGAAGAAGAAGCCCATCACGTAGTGGAAGCCGAGCGTCGCGAGCAGAAGGTAGATCCCTCGGATCCGCAGCGCCGGCAGGCCGACGAGCGCCCCGACGACCGCGCCCGCGAGGCCGGCCAGCAACACGCAGACCGGGAACGGCAGTTGCCACCACTTGATGCCGGCCGCCGACGCGACCATCGCCCCGAGGGCGAAGAAGCCGGCGTTGCCGATCGAGATCATTCCCGTGTAGCCCGTGACGAGGTTCAACCCGAGCGCGCCGACGAGCAGGATCAGCATCGTATTGAGCTGGGTCATGTCCATGTTCAGCATCTGGTGCTTCGTGAGCTCGATGCCGAACAGGGATCGCTGATCCACGACCCACGGGAGGTAGAGAAGCCCGAGAACGAGCACGACCACCCACACGCGCATGGCCCTCGTGCGGACGAGCCGCGTCTGCTCCCGATAGGTGGTCGACGCGCCGGTGCCGCTCATACGCGTCTGATCTCCTGCTGACCGAAGAGGCCGTTTGGCTTGACGAGGAGGATCACCAGCAGGACTGCGTAGACGAGGGAGGTCGACGCGAGCGGGTCGTAGTAGCCGGCGATCAACGCCTGGAGCACGCCCACGATGATCCCTCCGACGACGGCGCCGGGGATGCTCTCGAGGCCGCCGATCACGACGGCCGGGAACGCGAGCAGGCCGAGCGCGCCGAACGCGAGGGTGACGTTCCCCTGCTGGTTCGCGAGGACGACGCCCCCGATGAACGCGAGGATCGTGCCGATCCCCCACGCGAACAGTGAGACGCGGTGGATGTTGACGCCCGTGAGGATGGCCGCCTCGTTGTCCGCCGCCGCGGCGCGCATCTGCAGGCCGAGCGTCGTGAACTTGAAGAAGATGGCGAAGGCGAGCACGCACGCGGCCGAGACCGCGATCGTGATCAGGTCGATCGACGAGACCCTGACCCCACCCAGGTCGTACACCTCCTGTGGGAACTGCGTCGGGTAGGAGCGCTCGATCACGCCCCAGAAGTAGGGGATGATCGAGATGATCACGAGCGACCCGCCGATCGTGGCCATCGTGACCGGGAGGAAAGGCTGCCCGATCAGGGGGCGCACGAACACGAACTGGAACGCCCAGCCGACGGGGATCGCGATCAGGATCACGGCCGGGATCGCGATCCACGGGTTCCAGCCCCAGGTCACGGTGAACAGCACCGCGAAGTACGCACCGAGCATCATGAGGTCGCCCTGCGCGAAGTTGAAGACCTTCGTCGCCTTGTAGACGAGCGTGAAGCCGAGCGCGATCAACCCGTAGATGCTGCCCGTGGCGATGCCGATGATGAGGAGCTGGGTGAGTTTCGTCATGGGTGAGGTGGCCCGGGGGGAGCCGCGGTGGCGCGAATCTAACGAATGGTTGGTGGAACGTCAACAGCGGCCTCGATTCGAGCGACGCGCGTCGAGAGGGTCGGAAGCGCCAGGTTCCGTCGAGCCTCCTTCACTCTCGGGGCGGGAAGATCCCGAGCGCCTCGCGGTCGACCGTGTCGGCCGTGATCCCGTCCTGCCGCAGCCTGAACTTCTGCACGCGCTGCGTGGGCGTCTTCGGCAGCTCGTCGAGGAACCGGAGGTACCGCGGCACGGCGAAGCGCGGCATCTCGAGGCAGAGGGCTCGGAAGAGGGAGTCGGGATCGGGCGGCCCGTCGGGCGAGGGGACGACCGCGATCATCACCTCCTCCTCGGTGGTGAGCCCGTCCGCGAACACGGCGTAGGCGGCGCACTCGACGACGCCGGGCTGCCCGCGGACCGCGACCTCGACCTCGAACGAGGAGATGTTCTCGCCCCGGCGCCTGATCGTGTCCTTGATCCGGTCCTTGAAGACGAAGTGCCCCTCCTCGTCGATCAGGGCGGCGTCGCCCGAGTGGAACCAGAGGTTGCGCCACACGTCGAGCGTCGCCTGGGGCTGGTTCCAGTAGCCCTGGAAGATGGCGAACGGCTCGCGCGGCCGCCAGAGCGCCTCTCCTACCTGGCCCGGTGGCAGCGGGTTGTCGTTCTCGTCCACGATCGTGACCTCGACCTGCCGGCACGGGAGCCCCATCGTGCCGAGCTTGCGCGGGTAGCCGGGGCCGAGCCCGGAGCCGAGCCCGATCTCGGTCGAGCCGTACACCTCCCAGAGGGTGACGCCGAACCGCTCCTGCCACGGCACCATCAGCTCGGGGGCGGCGCTCGAGCCGAACGCGCGCGTGAGCCGGTGCTCGCGGTCGCGGGGCGAGGGCGGGTTCTGCCAGAGGAAGAGGACGACCGCGCCGAAGTAGCCCATCCACGTCGCCCCGCACGCGCTGACGTCGTCCCAGAAGTGGCTCGCAGAGAACCCCGAGCGCAGCTCCACCCTGTTGCCGCACCACAGCGCGGCGGTCGTGCAGGCCGAGCGACCCATCTGGTGGAAGAGCGGGAACATCGAGTAGCAGACGTCGTCGTCGCCGAGGTCGAGGCCCTCGACGAACGGCATGATGTAGTGGATCGAGCTGCGGTTGTTGTGCACCGCGCCCTTCGAGCGCCCGGTCGTGCCGGACGTGTACATGATGTAGGTGAGGTCGAGCTCGCTCGAGGCGTGTCGCGGGACGGGGTCGTGGCCGAGGAGATCCTCGAACGCGTGGGCCGTGACGCCGGCCGGCAGCTCCCCGCCCCGCTCTCCTCCGACCACGACGACGTGGCGGACGTCGGAGAGGTCGGCTGCCACGACGCGGCTCAGCCATCGCTCGTGCACGACGAGCACGGTGGCGCCCGAGTCGCGAACGATGTGCTCGAGGAACGAGCCGCGGTACTCGACGTTGACGGGGACGTCGATCGCGCCGAGCCAGACGCAGGCGTGCCACGCGGCCAGGTAGTCGTTCCCGGTCGGCAGCATGGTCGCGACGCGGTCGCCGGGTGCGACGCCGAGAGCGGCAAGCGCTCCCGCCACCCGCGAGGCGCGCTCGACGAGGTCGGCGTACGTGAGCGCGGCCTCCTCCGAGTGGATCGCCACCTCCGTCCCGAACCGCTCTGCCCGCTCCACGAGGAGCGACGAGACGACCCATTCACCCGTGTACCGGCGCGACATACCCGGTCAGCGCCTCAGGTGCGGACGAGATCGCCGGTCCGGAAGGCGGCGACGCGCTCGAGCGCCTCCTCCGCCTCGGCCGCGATCCGGCGCACGATCTCGGCGGCGGGGAGCACCTCCTTGATCCGGCCGATCGCCTGGCCGCCGATCATCATCCCCGTCTCCATGTCGCCCTCGAGGGCGCCGCGGCGCATCGCCGCGCCCTCGATGCGCATCCGCTCCAGGTGCGGCGTGTCGGCGTCGACGAGCCTGCGCACCTCGTCCGTGAAGCCGTTCTCGATGAACCGGGCCGGGCCGAAGAAGGCGGGGACGACCTCGGTCTGCGTCTCGCTCGCCTCGACGATGAACCGCTTGTTCGCCTCGTGGTACTCGCACTCCTCGGCCGCGAGGAAGCGGGAGCCGACGTACCCGAGCTCTGCGCCGAGGGCGAGCGCGCCCGCGAGCGCGACCCCGTCCACGACGCCGCCCGCGCACACGACGGGGATGTCGACCGCCTCCCGCACGGAGGGCGTGAGGACGAAGCTGTGCACGGGCTTGTGACCGACGTGGCCGGCTGCCTCGAAGCCGGTCGCGATCACGGCGTCCATCCCCTCCGCCTGCGCCGTGAGGGCGTGCCGGACGTTCGAGACGGCGTGGAAGTGGAGCATTCCCGACTCGCGCACCGCGTCGTTGAGCCCGAACATGCGCGGGTGGCCGCCGGAGGTGGTGAGCACCTTCAGCTGCGCGCGCACCTTCGGGTCGGACTCGCGCTCGTCGAGGATGGCGCGCACGACCTGCTCGGCGTCCGGCTGCTCCTGCGCGATGCGCACGTTGATCGCGAGCGGCTTGTCCGTCAGCGAGACCGCGAGGCGGATGCCCTCCCGCACCTGCGCGACGACCTTCGCCACCTGCTCGGCGAGCGCGTCGCCGGAGATCCCGGGCGCCTCGAGCACGAGGGCCGGCTGGGCGATCGTGCCGAGCGCTCCCGCCTCGGAGATGGCGGCGGCGAGGCGGGCGAGGGTGATCGGCCCGATCCCGCCCATGCCGGCCTGCATGAACGGATGCTCCACGCCGATCCGCTCGGACAGCGGCGTCCTCAGTGCCATCGCTCTCGCCTCCCTCGCTCCCGTTTGAGCAAACGTTTGGTTGAGGAGGCTAACGGAGGCGCGGCCGGCCCGCAAGCGCACCGAAGCGGCGATCAGGGCGTCCCTCCACCGGGGCGCCAGGGGCGCCTTCGCCGTGCCCGCCCGGTTGCCTCAATCGTGCGTTTGGTAGATACTGGCGCGGTGGCAATCGCGGTCGCAGAGCTCGAGGCACTCGTCGGCAAGCCGTTCCCGGGCGGGAGCTACACGATCGAGCCCTACCGCCACTGGCTCATGCAGGACGCGGTCGGCGGCCCCGCCGACCGCGAGGGCGACGCGAGCCCGATGGAGGTCGTACTACGGCGCGCTCGCCGGGATGGGGCTGTCGGTCGACGAGCTGTTCGCGCTCGTCGGCGCGACGGCGGACGACGGGCCGATGTTCGGCGAGGCCGGCATCGACGTCCGCCGGCCACTCGTGATCGGCGAGACCTACCGGGTCAGCGGCGGGATCACGGGCGTCGTCCGCAAGGAGGGCCGCAAGGCGGGCGTCTTCGACATCGTCACCTTCCGGCTCGAGCTCGTCGGCGAGGACGGAGAGCTCGCTGCCGTGTCGACCAACTCCTTCATCTTCCCGAGGCGCGACCGATGACACTCGACGTCCGGGCCGGCCTGGAGATCCCGCCGCTCACGATCGACGCCGTCTCGGCGGAGCCGATGAAGACCGTGGCGGCGCTGCTCCACGACCCGAACCCGATCCACTTCGACGTCGCCGCGGTGGAGGCCCTCGGGATGGGCGACCGCGTCGTCAACCAGGGCCCGAACAACATGGCGTACGTCGTGAACATGCTCGCGGACTGGGCCGGAGGCCCGGGCCGGGTGCGCGGCCTGCGCGTCCGCTTCCTCGGCAACGTCTTCGCGGGCGACCGGCTGACCGCGCGCGGCACGGTCACCGGGGTGCGCGAGGAGGGCGGCGAGCGACTCGCCGATCTCGACGTGTGGCTCGAGCGTTCCGGGGACGACCGAGTGCTCGACGGCACGGCCGTCGTCGCGCTCGGGTAGACCGGCGCAGTGCAGCGTCCGGTCCTGCCGCGGCGGCTCGCCTACGGCACGATCGTCTACGGCCTCACGATGCTCGTCGCGACGGGCACGGTGCCGCTCGGTCTCTGGACCGCGTACGCGAGAGAGTTCCACTTCTCGGCGGCCGTGATCACGTTTCTCGCCTCGTCGACGCTGTTCGGGGTCATCGTCGCCGTGCTCCTCTTCGGCAACCTGTCCGACCGGATCGGTCGCCGAGCGGTGCTGATCCCGAGCGTGCTGCTCGGCGCGCTCAGCATGGTGCTGTTCATCTTCGCCGACGGCGTGCCGATGCTGTTCGCCGCGAGGGTGGCGTCCGGGTTGGCCGTCGGGCTGTTCACGGGCGCCGGGACGGCCGCGCTGACGGAGCTCGTGCCACCGGGCGGTGACACACGGCGCGCCGCAACCCACGCCGCCACGACGGCTGTGGCCGGGTTCGCGATGGGCCCGCTCATCGGCGGGGTCTTCGTCCAGTACGGCCCGTGGCCGCTCCGGCTCGTCTACGTCGTCGCGCTCGTCTTCCTGCTGCCGCTGCTCGTCGGTGTGATCCTGCTGCCCGAGACGGTGCGAGACCGCAAGCCGTTCCGCATCGAGCCGCGCCGCGTCGCCGCGCCCGCGCGAGGGGAGGGCGACGTTCGGGCTCGCCTCGCTGATCGTGAGCGCGTGCTTCTCCGGCGCCTCGTTCTTCCAGTCCCTCGGCCCGACGGTGGCGATCGTCCTGCTCGGCGTGACGAACCAGCTCCTCGCCGCCGGCGTCGCGGTCTGCTTCCTCGGCTCGTCGGCGCTCGCGCAGATCGGCCTCAGGGGACAGCCGATCAGGACGGCGACCCTGTCGGGCCTGGTGCTGCTCCCTGCAGGATTCGGCTTCGTCCTCCTCGCGCTCGTCACGGACAGCACGGCGCTGTTCGTGGTGGGGGCGCTCGTCGGCGGGCTCGGTCAGGGACTCGCGTACCTCGGTGGGCAGTCGCTCGTCGAGAGGGTGGCCCCGCCGGAGCAGCGCAGCGAGGTCTTCTCGCTCTACATGATCGTGCTCTACGTCAGCGGGAGCACCGCCGCGATCACCTTCGGGCTCGTCGCCAAGTGGATCGGCCTCGATCCCGCTGCGATCCTCTACGTGAGCTTCGTCGTCGTGCTCGCGCTCCTCACGCTCTCGGTGTCGATCCGCTCGGGGATCCTCGACCGGCCCGGCGGCGGGCCCGGTGTCGCGGAGCCGTCGACTGCGGCCTCCACCTCAAGCCTGTAGCGGCCCGATCAACCCCGAGAGGAAGATCCGCGCGAAGTCGCGGCTGACGTCTTCCGGCGACCAGGTGCCACCCGCGCGGTACCACCGGTTGACCCAGTTGCCCGCGCCGAGGAGCGCTTTCGTGACGAGCTTCGGGTCGAGGCTCGGGTCGATCTGCCCCGCTCGCTGCCCGTCGGCGATCACGGAGGCGAGGCCGTCCTCGTACGCCGCCTCGTGGGCGGCCGTGACCGCCCGGTGCTCCGGGCTCAGCGACCGCGTCTCGTTCAGGATCAGCGCCCCGCGGTGGCGGTGCGCCGCCATCCCGGAGACGTGCAGCTCGATCAGCCGGCGCAGCTTCGCGAGCGGGTCGTCGTCGCTCTCGAGCACCTCCCGCAGGCTCTCGAGCAGGAGCCCGTAGACGTCCTCGACGAGCTCGAAGAGCAGTGCCTCCTTCGAGTCGATGTAGTAGTAGACGCTGCCGCCCTTGATCCCGAGGCGCTCCGCCAGCTCGGTCGTGGAGGTCGCCTCGAACCCCTTCTCGGCGAAGAGCTCGGCCGCGGCGCGGAGCACCTCCGCGCGCCGGCGGCGCCGGGTGGGGCGGAGCTCGGAGGCGGTGCTCACGCGACCACGGTCGCCTTGCGGACGCGGCAGCGGGCCCCGCGCAACGGCTGGTCGCCGGCGAAGCTCGAGTACCGTGCCTCGGACGGAGTGATCGCGTTCGCGTTGCTCACCCAGACGCCCGAGAGGCCCGGCTCTCCCGTCTGCGTGCCGGGCTCCCACCAGTAGCCGTCGGGGTGCACCGTGTCGGGGCGGATCTCGTCGGTGATCCGCGCCCGCTGGCGGATGGTGCCCTCCGGGCGCTCGATCAGCACCCACTCCCCGTCCGCGATGTCGAGGGCGGCTGCGGTCTGCGGGTGGATGTCCATGATCGGCTCGGGGTGGATCCGCTTCAGGCGGGCACTCTGGCGGAGGTTCGACGCGGTCAGCTCGCGATAGCGGCTGCCCGGGATCATCTGCAGCGGGAACTCGTCCACGTCGGCGTCCGGGAGCGCATACGGCGGGCCCGTGTAGACCGGGCTCGGATCGACGCCGAGCCTGGCCAGCGTGCTCGGCACGAGCTCGACCTTGCCCGACGGGGTGGCGAAGCCCGTCGTCTCGTACTTGCGCCAGCGGGGCGGCGTGAAGAAGTGGTTGGTGGGGCCGTCGGCCCATTCCTCGTACGTCTTGCCGGACGGCTCGAGGAAGCGGTCGAGCATCCCCTCGAGGGTCTCCGGCCACTCGGCCGGGTCGAGCAGGCGCCGTCCCAGCCCGGCCCAGAGCTCGTAGTCGTTGCGGCGCTCGAAGAGCGGCTCGACGGCCTTCTGCGCGACGACGAAGAAGTTGCCGATCCCCCAGTGGGAGCTGATGTCGGGGCGCTCGAGGAAGTCCGCCGCCGGCAGGACGTAGTCGGCGAGCTGCGCCGTCGGCGTCTTCCAGAAGTCCATCATCACGAGCAGCTCGAGGTTCGGGCTCGTGAACGCCTCGTAGGCCTTCCGTGCCCCGCCCATCGTCAGCAGCGGCTCGCCGCCCTGGACGATGACCGCGCGGATCGGGTACGGATCCTGCTCCAGGATCGCCCGGTAGATCGCGGGCTGGCTCGCGAACAGCATGTACGCGCAGCCCGTGTGGCCCTTCGGGTAGACGTGCGCCATCGCCTCCCGGAACGCCCGGTAGCCCGTGATCGAGCAGATCGGAGTCTCGGCTGCGTTGACGCTCTCGCGCGTCCGGAGTGGGTGGTCGACGAGCCGTTCGAAGCCGACGTTGTCGAGCCAGGCGTACTGGCTCTCGTCGTACGGGTTGCCGAGCGGCTCACCGCCGGGGACGTCGAGGTTGCCGGTGATCGCACGCAGGATCGCGCGGCCGAGCAGCGCCGAGCGGGAGGCGCCCTCGCCGAGCTGCGTGGGAGCGACGCCGAAGGCGATGCGCCCCGGCCGGTTCGTCGCGTACATGCGCGCCGCCGCGACGACGAGCTCGGCGGCCACGCCGGTCACCTCGCTCGTGCGCTCCGGCGTCCACTCGGCCGCCGCCGAGCGGACGTCGTCGAAGCCGAGGCACCATTCCTCGACGAACGCGCGATCGTAGAGGCTCTCCTCGATCATCACGTGGATCAGGCCGAGCGCGAGCGCGCCGTCCGTGCGCGGGCGGATCGCGAGATGCAGGTCGGCGCGGGCCGCCGTCTTCGTCACGCGGGGGTCGATCACGATCAGCCTTGCGCCCTGCGCCTGGCATTCCTTCAGCCGCTCCCACGAAGGCGGCGAGGACTCGGCCGGGTTCGACCCCCAGATGACGACGCACTTCGTCGTGCCGGGGTGCGGCGCCTGGTAGACCGTGTCCCAGCCGTACATCGCCGTCTCGGTGAGGAACTCGCCGACGCCGCAGTTCCGGCCCTGGCTGACGAAGTTGGGCGTCCCGAAGTGGCTCGCGAAGCGCCAGCTCGACCAGTCGCCGGGGCTCTTGTGCGTGCCGCCGAGCGTCGCCAGCGCCTCCGGTCCCTCGCGGTCGCGGATCTCCGAGAGCTTCTCGGCGATCTCGTCGAGCGCCTGTTCCCAGCCGATCTGCTCCCACCGGTCCGAGCCGCGCGGGCCGATCCGCTTGAGCGGGAAGTCGAGACGGTCGGGGTGCTCGTTGAGCTCGATGCACGCGGTGCCCTTGATGCAGAGCTTGCCCTTGGCGACGGGGTTCTCGCGATCGCCGTCGAAGCGTACGGGGCGTCCGTGCTCGACCTTGACGAGCATGCCGCAGTGCTGGGGGCAGAGGGTGCAGAACGTCCGCTTCACATCGCCGCCGAACGTGAGTTTCATCGCAGCTCTCCTTGACGTCGAGCGGGCGCGAGTCGGGACGCGCCCCGGGCCAGATCAATTTCTAGAGGGTAGTAGAAAATTCTAGAGGTCTCTAGAACAGCCGTCAAGCAGACGGCAGCCCGAGCTCGGCGAGCAGGTCGTCCCGGAGCTTGAACTTCTGGATCTTCGTGGCCGACATCGGCCAGGCGGAGACGAAGCGGACGTGCCGCGGGATCTTGAAGCTGGCCATCTCGCCGCGGCAGAAGGCGATCAGCTCCGCCTCCGTCACCTCGTGGCCGGGCTCGACCTCGACGAAGGCCGCGGGCACCTCCGTCAACCGCTCGTCGGGAATGCTCACGACCTGGGCGAGACGCACGGCCGGGTGCCGGGAGAGGTACGACTCGACCTCGAGCGCTGCGACGTTCTCGCCGCCGACCTTGAGCATGTCCTTCGTGCGGCCGTGGTAGGTGATGCGCCCGTCCTCGTCGACGCTGCCGATGTCGCCGGTGTGGAACCAGCCGCCCGGCTCGATCGCCTCGGCGTTGCGCTGCGGGTCGTTGTGGTAGCCCTCGAACTGACCGAACCCGCGCGCGACGATCTCGCCCCGCCCTCCCGGCGCCAGGTCCTGTCCGGTCTCGGGGTCGACGATCCGGACCTCCACGCCCGGCCACGGGATGCCGCAGGTCGTCGCCCGCTGCTCCGGTGTTTCGGACGGGTCGTTCTGCGAGATCATCCCGCCGATCTCGGTGCAGCCGTACGCGGCAACCTGGGCGGCCCCGGGCAGCGCGGCCTGGAGCGCCCGCTGCATGTCGGGCGGCGCGACCTGGTTGACGATCCGCACGAACGAGAGATCGGCGCTGCGGAAGCCCTCGTGGCCGAGCAGCTCCTGGTTCAGCGTCGGGAACGTGCCGAAGAGGTACGTCGGCCGCTCCGCAAGGATCTGCTTCACCGCGGCCTCCACCTCGAAGTCGATCATCGTGATGAAGCGCGAGCCGACCCTGAGGGACGCGGTCAGCGGGAGGATCGAGCTGAGGTGGAACATCGGCAGCGGGTCCCACCACGCGTCCTCCGCGGTGAGCGAGAACCGCTCGTTGAGTGCGTCGCCGGTGCGCACGATCGCCTCGTGGCTGAGCGGGCAGCCCTTCGGCATCGCGGTTGTGCCGGACGTGTACATCATGATCGCCGGGTCGCGCACGCGCACCGCCTCGGCCGCGGCCCAGACGGCCTCCGGCGGGACAGACGCTGCGAGCTCGTCGAAGCGGGCCTGGTCGACGAGCCCGGCAGGCGAGGACGAGCCGAGCATCACGCAGGCCCGGAGTGCGGGCGCGCCCGGCAGCGAGAGCGCCAGGGGATCCTCCGCCGCGGCGATCTCCGGCATGGCGCTGTCCAGCAGGGCGACGAAGTCGACTTCGGGGAGGACGTCGCTCGTGAGGAGGGCCGAGACCTCGGAGTCGGCGACGACGTAGGCGAGCTCGGCACCGCGGTAGCGCGCGTTGACCGTGACCACGACCGCGCCGAGGAGCGAGGCGCCGAACATCGCACGGATGTAGTCCATGCAATTCGGCATCACGATCGCGATCTTGTCCTGGCGACGGATACCGAGTGCATGCAACCCGCGTGCCATGTGCACCGCGCCGTCGAGCAGCTCCCGCGCCGTCGCGCGCGTCTCGGGGAACGCGACCGCAA
The DNA here is from genome assembly GCA_963792455.1 of uncultured Thermoleophilia bacterium. Taxonomy (GTDB): domain Bacteria; phylum Actinomycetota; class Thermoleophilia; order Gaiellales; family Gaiellaceae; genus Gaiella. The sequence continues at coordinate 70,601 of CAWBWA010000006.1, read as the reverse complement.
CCTCGTCCGGCCTCTGCTGCGCCGCCGCGACGAGCATGTCGCCGAACGTCGTCACCGAGAGAGGGCTCCGGTTCACGCCGCCCTCCCGGCGTCGTCGCCCTCGCGGAACGCGTGCATCGCCGTGCGTGGCGCCACAGCGTCTCCGGCGAGGAGCAGCCGTGCTCCTGCGCGCTCGACGGCTGCGGCGAGGGAGGTGTCGGAACGACCGGCGACGCCTGCAACGACGAGGTCGAACGGTCGCATCTTCACTTCACGCGAGTGGATGTGCTGCGTGCCGGCCTCGCCGTCGACCGTGCCGCCGAACACGGTGCTCGTCTCGATCCCACAGCCGAGAGCATAGAGCCGCTTGAGGACGTCGTTGACGTGGGTGAAGCCGACGTACGGGCCCATGCTCAGGAACGGCGTCACGATCGTCACGCGCCCGCCGTTCGAGGCCACGTGCTCGGCGCAGAGGGCGCTCTCGAGGTCGCCGCGCAGGTCGACGAAGAGCGCGTCCCCCTCGAAGCCCGGCTGTGCCACCGCCTCGTCGATCGAGAGCACGGCAATCGAGCCGTCCACGTCGCCCAGCCTGTCGAGGGCCGGGCGCGAACCGGTGGCAAGGACGACGACATCGGCTCCGGCGAAGTCCGCCTCACTCGCCTCGACGCCGGTGCGGACATCGACGCCGAGATCGCCGAGCTCGAGCTCGATCCACTCGACCGCGCGGAACAGCTCTGCGGCGTCGCCGAGCCCACGCACGGAGCGGAGACGGCCGCCCAGCTCCTGCTCGCGCTCGAGCAGGGTGACGTCGTGCCCCCGCCGCGCCGCGATCTCGGCCGCCTTCAGGCCGGCCGGGCCGCCGCCCACGACGACCACACGGCGTCGCTCGTCGGCGGGCCGCGGCTCTCCCAGGGCCTCGCGCCCGACGTCCGGGTTGTGAAAGCAGGTGATCGGGAGCCCGCCGACCATGCGGTCGACGCAACCCTGGTTCGCGGCGACGCAGTGGCGGATCCGCCGTCCGTCGCGGATCTTGTCGACGAGGTCGGGATCGGCGATCAGCGCGCGCGTCATCGCGACGATGTCGCAGTCGCCCGCCTGCAGCGCCTGCTCGGCGAGGGACGGCTCGTTGATGCGGCTCGCGGCGATGACCGGCACCCTGGCGCCGATCGCGTCTCGCATCGCGTGGGCCAGCGGCAGGAACTCGCCGAGGCGGTGCCGGTAGCTGCCGATCGACCGGGCGTAGTGGCCCGTGCGGGCGCCCTCGGACTGGCTCACGTAGTCCAGGCCGCCGGTGTCGACGAGTTCGGCGGCGATCCGGTGCAGCGCGGCGGCGCCGAGCCCGCCCCGCTCGGGCGACGTGAAGTCGTCGGTCGAGATGCGCAGGCCGACGATCGGCTCCCGCCCGATCTCCTCGCGCACGCACGCGATCAGCGCGCGTGCGAACGCGAGCGGCTCGCCCCACTCGTCGTCGCGCCGGTTGCCCCACGGGCTGAAGGACTGCTGCAGCAGGTACCCGTGCGTTCCGTGCAACTCGACCCCGTCGAGCCCTGCCTCGACGCAGATCCGCGCCGTCTGCGCGAACCCGTCGAGCACCTCCCGGATCTCCGCGGAGGTCATCCGGTGGGCCGCCTCCCCCTCGCCGGTGACGATGTCGTCCATCCCCCAGAGCGGCTCGAGGTTCGCCCGGGCGTCGGACCGGAACTGCGCACCGAAGTGGTTGAGCTGCTGGACGACCTTGGTGCCGTGTCGGTGCACGGCGGTCGCCATCGTCGTCAGCTTCGCCCGGAGATCGTCCGGGTCGTAGGTGGAGTGCCCGAGCGCGTGGCTGGACGGGTGGACGTGCACGGTCTGCAGGAAGATGAGCCCGACCCCGCCGGCTGCGCGGCGTTCCTCGTAGGCGACGTAGCGGTCGCCCGGGATCCCGGGCCGGTAGAAGTCGAGGAACGAGCCGTGCGCGGTGAAGGCGACCCGGTTCGGGACCTCGACGGAGCCCACCTGCACCGGGCTGAGGAGCATGCTCACGTCGCGGGGTTACCCGTCAACCGGAGGGTCGGCAGGTCGCTCCCGCAGGGGCACGACTCCCCGATCCACGCCGCCTCCAGGCCGGTGGCGAAGCGCAGGAGCGGCACCGCCCGCGCGCCGAGCGGCGTCACCACCAGCTCGCCCGTTTCGATCTCGACGAGATGGCTGCCCGTGTGCGCGTGCAGCGTCCCCTCGCCGCACGGCGACGCCACGACGCCCGTCTCCGCGAGCTCGAGGACCGTGACGACACGGATGCCGGAAGGGAGCTCCGAGGGCGCGCCGGCGTGACGCACGAGCACCGTTGCCCCGGCGGGCTCGAGGCCGGTCGCGAAGGCGAGTCGCGCGCGCACGGCGGCGACCCCTTCCGCGAGGCCGGGCATCGGCGTCTGGGCGAGCACCGTGTCGCCGTGGCCCACCCCGGCGAGCGCGAGCGCGTCCGCCCAGAGCCGTCCGCGCTCGACCACGTCGGCGCGTGCCAGCGGCAGCGCCTCCCGGCCGCGGGCCACGACATGCGTGATCGCGGTCACGCTCACGGCGACGAGGTCTTCGAGCGCGACACCGTCGAGCCGGGTTAGAGGCAGCAAGGACGGGTCGGCCGCGACGGCGTCGGGCTCGAGGGAGAGCTCCTCGAAGCGGCGCCGGTAGAACGGGCTCGAGGCGGCCGCGTGTCGAACCAGCGTGCGCAGGCGCCGCCCGGGTGCGCCCGGCATGCGCAGGAAGCCGACGACGCGGTCGAGGTCGTACCACGTCGTCAGCTTGCGCACCCGGCCGTCCTCGAGCGTGAACACGTCGACGGCCTCGAACGCCGCCGGGACGCCCTCGACGGTCTCGCCGCTGAACGCGATCTCCACCGTGACGGTGTCGCCGGCGACGTGCACGGCGTAGGGGTCGTCGTGGTGGACGGGGAAGCCCGCGAGCGCGCGCACGTAGTAGGGGAGAATCTCCTCCCAGCCCTGCACGCGCGTACCGCCTACGACCTCGATCACGGCCCCGTCGTGCCAGATCCCGCGGAAGTCGTCCCAGTCCTCGTTGTTGACGCCGTGGAAATAGCGCCGGATGACGTCGGGCACCGGCACCGCTAGTCGTCGCCCCCGTGCGGCACCCGCTACAGCTCTTTCAGGCGCCGCCGGATCTCGTTCATCGCCTTGAACGAGAAGCCCGCGAGCGACGGGTCGCCGAAGGCGGTGATGTTCCAGAGGATCGGATGCCGCAGCCCCTGCTCGTGGAACTCGGCGAACTCCTCCACCACCTGGTCGATCGTGCCGCAGAACGCGTAGTAGTCGAGCGTGCGGGGTGGAATCGCCTCCGCCAGCCGCAGCGCCTCCTCGCGTCCGACCCGCGTGGGGAGGAAGTCGTGGAACCCCGAGCCCGCGGCACCGAGCGGCGGCTCGATGCCGAGCTTGGCGAAGTCGTCCGACGGCATCAGGATGCAGAGCAGGCGGACGAGCGGATGCTGCTTGACACGCTCCACGGCCTCCTCGTCCGGCCCGACGATCACGTAGGCGAGCATCCCGGGCGTGACGGCGTCTTCCGGGCGGCCTGCCGCGACCGAGTGCTCGCGGATCTTCGCCAGGGCGGCCCCGTACTCCTCGGGCAGCATCTTCGTGGGCAGCCAGCCGTCGCCCTTGCGCCCGGTGATGCCGAGCATGCGTGGCTTGTGCGCCGCGATCCAGATCGGCGGCCCTCCGGGCGTGTACGGCGAGAGCCCGAGCACGGCATCCTTGAGCGTGTAGAACTGGCCCTCGAAGTCGACCGCGCCTTCGGCGCTCCAGAGCAGCCGCATCAGGTCGAGCGCCTCGTCAAGATGGCCGACGGGCTTGTCCCACTCCATCCCGTACGGCTCCACGTTGAGCTGCTCGCCACTGCCGAGCCCGAGGATGGCGCGGCCCTTCGTGACGTGATCGAGCGTGAGCGCGGTCTGCGCGAGCACGGCGGGATGGTGGGTGAGGATGTCGGTGACGACGACGCCGACCCGGATCCGCTCCGTGACCGCGCCCGCCACACCCATCATCACGAGCGGGTCGAAGTACGTGTGAGGGTTCGGCTGGAACTTCGCGAGCGGCGTGATGTCCTCGGTCCAGACCGACTCCGGGTGCCAGCCCATCAGGTGGCTGGGCCACCAGATCGACTCGTAGCCTTCCGCCTCCGCCCTGCGGGCGAACTCGACCGCCTTGTCCGCCGGCGGCATGATCGTTCCGGGCGCACCGAATTCGAACTCCATCAGCTCTTCACCCCAGCCTCTCGCTTGCACATTCCGTCGGGATCGATCACGTCGCGGAGGAGGCGCACCTGCTCCGCCGTCGGTGGCACCGTTTCGGGCACCGGCCCGGCAGGCAGGAGCAACTCGAAGCCCGTCGCCTCCTGCACCTGCTCGACCGTGGTGCCGGGATGGACGGAGCGCAGCCGCATTCGCCGGGAGTCCGGGTGGAAGTCGAGCACGGCGAGGTTCGTGACGACGAGCTCGGGCCCGCCGCTGAGCCCGAGCCGCTCGCGCTCGTCGCCGCCGCCGAGGTAGCCGGCGGCCGAACGGAAGTCCACCTTCTCGACGATCGAGCGCGGGCTGTGGTTCGGGTTCCAGTAGAAGAGCCGCTTGCCGAGCGAGCCCATGTCGCCGAGCCCTGCCGTCCCGGGCAGGCGCACCTTGGGGCGGTGGTAATCGTCGCCGATGACCGAGTTGTTGGCGTTCCCGTACATGTCGAGCTGGGCCGCCCCGACGCAGAAGATCCCGAGGTTCTTCCCGTTCTGGGCGTAGTGCCAGAAGTCGCCGTACTGCTCGAGGTACATCACCGAGTCGCGCCACAGCGGCGCCTCCAGCGTGGACGCCGGAACCCGGTCGGGGCGCGGGTCGACCCCGGCCGCACCGGCGAGCCACACGAGCCCGGGTGCGCTCGTGGTGCGCGCGAGCATGATCGCCGCGACGGGGATGAACGACGCCATGCCGTTGCAGACCTCGTCGCCGTCGTGGAACTGGGCGGCGAGGGTCGTGCACATGATCTCGTCGACCGTGTAGTCCGTCATATCCGTGACACCTCCATCAGCCGCTCCGATCCACCCACTGCCGCCAGGTAGTCCGCCTGCGTCTCGGGCTCGAGCACGTACCGCCGCAGGAACTCCTCTGTCTGCTGCGCGTCCCGCGCGACCTTCGTCCACTCCACGTGGAAGCGGGTGTCGTACCCGTAGAGCGGATAGAACGAGGTGGGGTGGGCGCCGTAGGGCACCTCGACGACCGCGTCGACGCGGAAGCCGGGCAGCACCGTCCGGTCGGGGTTGCGGCGCAGGACCTCGGAGTCGACGATCTCCTCCGCCGTCACGATCACCTTCCTGGCCGCCTTCGGGAAGATGCCGATGTCGGGCCAGAGGATCGTGGGCTCGTACTGGACGTTCCCGTGCTCGTCGGCTCGGTGGGCGTGCACGAGCGCAACGTCCGGGACGAGCGCGCGGCAGGCGACGAGCGTCTCGCCGCCGAACGGGTCCTGGAAGAGCGTCAGGTTCTCGTTCAGGTCGATCAGGTCGGTGCCGATCAGGCCGCGGGTGGGGAGGAAGGGCAGGTTCCTGGCCCCGGCGCCGAGCCGTGCGTTCAGGGCCGTCTCCGACAGTTCCTCGACGCGGATGCGGCCTTCCTCGACTCCCTTCCGGTACTGCTGGCAGAGGCCGAACTGCTCCATCGAGACCGCGGCCCCGATGAAGCGGTCGATCACGCCGGCGGCCGCGAGCCAGTCGACGGGCATCCCGCCGACGAGGCAGACGAGGCCGAGGTTCCGCTTCTGCTGCCGGATCAGCTCCCGCACCATCGCCATCGGCGCGGCCTGCGTGGCCATGTTCTGGAGTGCGACGACGTCGCCGTCTTCGACGAGCGCAGCTGCATCTTCGATCGACAGTACCTTTGTCATCCAACCCTCACGATCTCGAGGCCGCCGTGGGTCTCCACGACCTGGCCGGTGACGTAGTCCGAATCCGGGGAAGAGAGCCACGCGACGAGCGCTGCGACGTCGTGGGGCTGCCCGACGCGGCCGATCGGGATCTGCGCGTGCACCTGCTCGAGCACTTCCGGCGCGATCCCGAACTCGTCCCCGTCCCGCCGTGCGGCCGTCAGCCGGGTCTCGACGAACCCGGGCGCAACGGCGTTGACGTTGATGCGCAGCGGCGCCCATTCGCGGGCGAGCGACTTGGTCAGCCCGATCACCCCCGCCTTCGCGGCCGAGTAGTTCGCGTTGAAGGCAACGCCGTAGACGCCGTTGATCGACGAGATGTTGACGACCTTGCGGTGGTGCTCTGCGTCCTTGCGGCGCAGCAGCCGGGCGGCCGAGCGGCAGACGTAGAACGTCCCCTTCAGAGCCACGTCCAGCACGATGTCCCAGTCCTGGTCGCTCATCCGGTGGATCGTCGAGTCCCGTGTCAGGCCGGCGTTGTTGACGACGATGTCGAGCGTCCCGAACTCGCGCTCGGCGACGGCGACCATCTCGTCGGTCGCCGCCGCGTCGGCGACGCTCGCCGACGGCGATCACGGAGTCCGGGCACGGCGGCCGACGCCTCGCGGGCGACGTCCTCGTCGACGTCGTTGACGACGACCGCGGCGCCGTCCGCGGCGAGCCGTTCGGCGATCGCCTTGCCGATGCCGCGGCCCGCGCCCGTGACGAGCGCGACGCGTCCCTCGAGCGGCCGGGCCTCCGCCATCAGTAGCGCCAGGTCTCCTCGAACCCGGGGAGGCGCCTGGCGAGGATGTCCTCGACGACGGTGAGGCCGGCGCGGGCAGGCGCGGTCGACGCCGATGCCGCGGCTGCGGAAGGTCTCGCTCGCGAAGTAGAGGCCGTCGACGTTCGGGTGCGCGCCAGTGCGGCCGGTACATGCCGACGAGGCCCGGCTTCTGGATCACGCCGAACGACGGCTCGAAGACGAGGTGGCGGCGACGCCAGCCGGCTTCGCGAGGCCGGGGTACATGACGCCGATGTCGTGCTCGAACTCGTCGAACTTCTGGGTCGACGTAGCGCTCGTCCCGACCCTTCGCCCCGGGGATGATCCCGCCCGTGACGTAGAGGTACTTGCCCGCCGGGGCGGTCGTCGGGTCGAGCGCCGTCTGCTCGAAGAAGAAGCCCGGAGATGCGCGACGTCGGCGTGTGCAGCCACGTCGAGAGCTCGAGCCGGTCGAGCACCGGCACCGGCTCGTCGACGGCGAGGTAGAGGCCGAGCCAGGCGATGCGGAAGCGGTCCTGCGCGAGGTGCTTGATCTGCCCCACGTACCAGTCCGGCAGCTCCCACTCCGGCACGACCTGAAGCACGTGCCAGACGGGCAGCGTCGAGATCGACGCAGTCGGCCTCGATCATCTCGAACTCGTAGTCGTTCGGGAGGATGCGCGGCGTCGCGCGCGACCGTGACGCCCTTGACCTCGTGGTTCTCGATCACGACCCTGGCGACGCTCTCGCCGAGCCGCATCTCGCCGCCGTTCTCGGTCACCGCGTCGGCGAGGTCCTGGAACATGCCGTCCCAGCCCTGCTCGGGCCAGAACGAGTAGGCGGCGCTGCGCTTCTCCTCGTAGTGCATCTTGCGCACGAAGAGGTTGTCGCTCGCCGAGTGGTCCCACCAGTCCTCGGTCATGCACTCGAGCACGGAGATGAACTCGAACAGGTCGACGACGCCCTGGTCGTCGGTGTACTGGTGGATCCACTCGCGCAGGGAGCGGTCGTCCCACTTCTCGAGCTCCTCGTACGAGGTGTCGAGCAGGGTCTTGATCACCTTCTTGAGCTCGTCCTTGTTGCCCGAGTAGCGGTCGCGGATCGAGCCCCACTTCTCCGTCGTGTGATCCCAGACGTTCATGTCCGTGTTGGCGGGCCCGTGGCCGAGGTGCTTGCCGAGGTGCTCGAAGACCTTCGTGATGCCGGAGCCGGAGTCCTCGAGCAGGTGGCCGCCGAGGTTGAGCTTGAAGCCCTCGTCCGGCACGGCCATGCCGCGGCCGCCGAGGTAGGGCGCCTTGTCGAGCACGAGCACCTTCTTGCCGTTCTTCGCGAGCAGCGCGCCTGCGGTCAGTCCCGCGGCGCCCGCGCCGATCACGACGACGTCGACCTTGGTCACCGGTTCGCCTTTCTGTTCATGTTGGCCGTCTTCACGTGTTGCGCCATCAGTAGCGCCAGGTCTCCTCGAACCCGGGGAGGCGCCTGCCGAGGATGTCCTCGACGACGGTGAGCCCGGCGCGGGAGGCGCGGTCGACCCCGATGCCGCGGCTGCGGAAGGTCTCGCTGGCGAAGTAGAGGCCGTCGACGTTCGGCGCGCGCCAGTGGGGGCGGTACGTGCCGACGAGGCCCGGCTTCTGGATCACGCCGAAGGACGGGTTGTAGACGAGGTGTCGCCTGCGCCAGACCGGGTTCGCGAGCACGGGGTACATGATCCCGATCTCCTGCTCGAACTTCTCGAACATCTCGAGCACGTAGCGCCGGTCGGTGCCCTTCGAGCCCGGGATCACGGCGCCCATCACGTAGAGGTACTTGCCGGCCGGCGCGCTCGTCGGGTCGTACGCCGTCTGCTCGAAGATGAACCCGGGCGTGCGGGTGATCGGTGCGTGCAGCCACGTCGCCGAGCTCCTTGCGGTCGAGGATCGCGGCCGGCTCGTCGTGGCGAGGTAGAGGCCGAGCCAGGTGACCTTGAACTGCGGCTGGGCGAGGAAGCTGATCTGGCCGGCGTACCAGTCGGGCAGCTCCCACTCGGGCACGACCTTGAGCACGTCCCAGACGGGCAGCGTCGAGACGACGGCGTCGCACTCGACGATCTCCTCCTCGAACACCTCGTTCGGGAGGATCCGCGGCTGGCGCGCGATCGCGACGCCCTTCACCTCGTGGTTCTCGATGATCACCCGCTCGGCCGGCGTGCCCATCCGCATCTCGCCGCCGTTCTCGGTGACCGCGTCTGCGAGGTCGCGGAACAGGCCGTCCCAGCCCTGCTCGGGCCAGAACGAGTAGCCCGCCATCCGCTTCTCCTCGTAGTGCATCTTGCGCACGTAGAGGTTGTCGCTCGCAGAGTGGTCCCACCACTCGTCCGTGAGGCACTCGAGCACCGCGAGGAACTCCCACAGGTCGATCACGCCCTGGTCGGTCGTGTGCTGCAGCATCCACTCGCGCAGCGAGCGGTCGTCCCACTGCTCGAACTCCTCGAACGGCGTGTCGAGCAGCGCCTTGATCACCTTCTTGAGCTCGTCCTTGTTGCCGGAGTAACGGTCGCGGATCGAGCCCCACTGATCCTTCGTGTGATCCCAGACCGGCATGTCGCTCGAGACGGTGCCGTGGCCGAGGTGCTTGCCGAGGTGCTCGAAGACCTTGGTGATGCCCGAGCCGGAGTCCTCGAGCAGGTGGCCGCCGACGTTGAGCCTGAAGCCCTCGTCCGGCACCGCCATGCCGCGGCCGCCGAGGTGGGGCGACTTGTCCACGACGAGCACCTTCTTGCCGTGCTTCGCGAGCAGCGCTCCCGCCGTCAGCCCGGCGGCTCCAGCTCCGATCACGACGACGTCGACCTTGGCCATCCCGAGCCTCCCATGCGCGTCTGGCCGTCATCGACCAAACGATTGATTGATTCTCGATTCTTCCCGCGTCGAGGGCGGATGTCAAGCTGGGATTTCTACCGGGCGTTTGATAGGTTCCGGGCCGTGCGCACGAGTGTTTCTCACCCTTCCAGCGCCGCGCGGATCGCCGGCACGGCGCCGATCAGGCGCGGCACGCCGACGAGCGGGGCCACTGCGAGGACGCTGCCCCAGACGTCCTCCGCGCTGACGCCGATCGTGAGCGCTCGGGTCACGTGCGCGCCGAGTGACTCGGCGGGAGCCCCGAGCGCGACGAGCGCGCCCAACCGGGCCAGCTCGATCGAGCGCTCGTCGAGCCCGCTCAACCCTTCCAGCGCGACCCGCAGCTCGCGGAGCGCGTCGACCGCCTCGGGAGGGAGCCCGCGCAGGCCGTCGGGAACGGGGATCGGGGTCGGCTCCGTCACGTGTGGCCGAGGATAACAGTGCGACTGAACGACTTCGACGACTTCCCGTTCCACCAGACCGCGGCGCCGCTCGACGTTCCCGCGACCTCCGACTCGCACTTCAACGACGGCTACTACTTCGCGTTCTACCGGCCGGGGCTGCACGTCTTCTGCGGGCTGCGGCTGCACCCGAACTCGAACGTGATGGACGGGTACGCGGGTGCGGTCGTGGGCGGCGAGCAGCGCGACGTGCGCTTCTCCCGTGCCCTCCGGCCGCGCACGAACGATCTCGCAGTGGGGCCGTTCCGGCTCGACATCCTCGAGCCGATGAGCACGCAACGGCTCCGTCTCGACGATCCGGAGCTCGGCCTCGCGTTCGACGTCACCCTGCGGGCGAGCGCGCCGGCCTTCTTCGAGACCCGGCATCAGCAGGTCAGGCACGGGCGGCTTCTGAACGACGTGCTCCGGTACACCCAGGTGGCCCGGGCCGAGGGTGAGCTCACGGTGGACGGCGAGCGCGAGGTCGTCGACGGCCGGTACGCCTGCCGCGACCACTCCTGGGGGATCCGCTCCACGATGGGCCCGCACGCGCCGCTCGGAGGGCTCGAGCAGGAGGAGGCGGATCCTCGCGCCCTGCGGCTCTGGGTCCCGTTCGAGTGCGGCGACGCGGTCGGCTTCTTCCACTGTCACGAGGCGCACGACGGGAGCGTGCTCGACTGCGAGGGTCGCCTCGACCGGACCGGCCGGCCGCCGCTCCGGATCGACGCCGTGCGCCACGAGCTCCGCTACGAGGAGGGCACGCGGCGGCTCGCGGGCGGGGAGCTGACGCTCTGCGACGAGACGGGTGCCGAGCACGGCTACCGCTTCGAGGTGGCCTGCGCCCCCGCGCACCCGCAGGGCTTCGGCTACACGCGCGGCTGGTCCGACGGAGGCCAGCCGGGCGTCTACCGTGGCAACGACGTGCGCGAGCGCGACCGCTTCGACGTCTCCGATCCGCGGGTCGCCGGCGGCGCGCCGCACCTGCCGCCGGAGCGCCGCCTCGGCGGCACCGAGTTCGTCTCCACGATCGCCGGCCCGGACGGCGCCGAGGGGATGGCGCACGTGGAGCACATGCTCTACCCGCTCCGGCGGCCGGTGCCGGGCGCAGGCGGCGCGGCATGACCGGGCTCGTGCAGCGCCACGGGCTGCTGCAGGGCCAGGGGCTCGACCTGGGGCCGTACACGCTGCGGTACGCGCCCGGCGAGCGGACGATGCTGCGCGTCCTCGCCGACCGGGCCGCCGACCGGCCCGGCAAGGACTGGGTCGTCTTCGACAGTCGCGACCGCCTCACCTTCGGCGGCGCGTGGGAGCAGGCCTGCCGGGCCGGCCACGCATTCGACCGCGACCTGCCGGCCGGGGCGCACGTGGGCCTGCTGATGCGCAATCAGCCGGAGTTCCTCGTCTCGTTCTACGGCGCGCTCGTGCGGGGCGGCATCGCCGTGCCGCTCAACGCGGAGTCGCGCGGCCCGCTGCTCCACGCCGTGATCGAGCACAGCGACGTCCAGGCGATCGTGGTGCGCGACGAGCTCCTCGAGCGCCTCACCGCCCTGCCCGACCTGGGGCACGTGCGGCTGGTCGTCGTCGTCGGCGACGGGCCCGCGCCGGCTGAGATCCACGGCGCGCGCGTCGTGCGTTTCGCCGACTGGCTCGAGGGGGCGCCGACGCACCACGCGTGGCCGTTCCCGCCGGACGACGAGCACGCGGCGATCATGTACACGTCGGGTACCACGGCCCGGCCGAAGGGTGCCGTCTACACCCACCAGTTCCTCTACCTGTACGCGTCTCTCGGCTGCGACAGCCAGGAGCGAACGGAGGACGACGTCCTCACGGCGCCGCTGCCGCTCTACCACGCCGCGGCGCTCCACGTGATCAGCAACGCGTGCCTCCACGTCGGGTGCACCGGGCACCTCAAGTCCCGGTTCTCGGCCTCGCAGTACTGGCAGCAGTGCGCCGACGACGGCGCCACGTGGGGCGTCCTGCTCGGGCCGATGTCGACGATGATCCTGAAGATGACGCAGGACCCCGTGCCCGCGCACCGGGTGCAGCGGATCTACTGCCCGCCGCCGCCGCCCGACCTCGGGGAGTTCGAGCGCCGCTTCGCGCCGGTGCAGATCATCTGGTGGGGGTTCGGGATGACGGAGATCTTCCCGATGCCGCCGATCATGCCCGAGCTGCACGACCGCACCCAGCCGATGGACACGATCGGCCGGCCCTCGCGCTGGATGGACTACGGCGTCGTGGACGAGCACGACCGGCTCCTGCCGCCGAACGAGATCGGGGAGCTCGTCTTCCGCCCGTGCATCCCACACGCGATGGTGAGCGAGTACTACAAGGACCCCGAGCGGACGGTGGAGGCGTTCCGCAACCTCATGTTCCACACGGGCGACCTTGCCCTCTACGACGACGACGGGATCCTCCACTTCCGGAGCCGGAAGCAGGATCGGATCCGCCGTCGCGGCGAGAACGTGTCGGCGGCCGAGCTCGAGTGGGTCGTGATGAAGCACGAGGACGTGCTCGACGCGGCGGCGTACGGCGTCCCGAGCGAGCTCGGCGAGGAGGACGTCAAGCTCGACGTCGTCCTGCGCGAGCCGGTCTCGCTCGTCGACCTGCACGGGTGGCTCGTCGAGAACCTTCCGCGCTTCATGGTGCCGCGCTACGTGGAGATCAGGGACACGTTCCCGAAGACGCCGAGCGAGCGGATCGAGAAGTACAAGCTGCAGGCGGACTCCCTCAGCCGGCCCGAGGTCTTCGACACCGAGCGCGGGCCTGCCGGTGCCCCTCCTCGAAGGGTGCACGTTGACCGGCGCCTGGTTGACTTTGGCGCTGCCGGTGCGTACAAAGAGCCCGGGAGGGCAGGGCAGACGGCCGACAGGCTCCGGCCGCGCCGTCTGTTACGTTGACCGCTCTGTATCGAGCCGGGGAGACCACTGTGACGACTGAGGCGCGAGCCCATGACTGAGACGAAGGTGACCTCCCGGGGAGGGCGCTCGCGTGCCCCCCGCCGCCGCCAGCAGGAGATCGTCGAGGCCGCGGCGCGCGTCTTCCACGAGAAGGGCTACGAGTCCACCTCGATCCAGGACATCGCCGACGCCGTCGGGATCCTGAAGGGGAGCCTCTACTACTACATCACCTCGAAGGAGGACCTGCTCTTCGAGATCATCCAGAGCGTCCACGAGGAGGCGCTCAAGAACCTCGAGCGGACGCAGACCGTCGAGGGTGACGCCCTCACGAAGATCCGAGCCTTCGTCGTCGTCCACCTCACGCACAACGCGACCAACCTGGTCAAGATGGCGGTCTTCTTCCAGGACTTCCGCTCGCTCAACGGCAAGCGCCGGGAGCTGATCGTGCAGGAGCGGGACATCTACGACAACTTCCTCCGCGACCTGATCCGGCAGGGACAGGACGAGGGGACCGTCTGCCCGGACATCGAGCCGAAGCTGGCGGCGATCACGGTGCTCGGGATGATGAACTGGCTCTACCACTGGTACCAGCCGGGCGGCGAGCTCTCTGCGACCGACATCGCGAACGCGTACGGGGATTTCGTGGTCGCCGGGCTGGCGTGCGACCGTGCGACCCATACGCCCGGCCATCGCCGGCAGCTTGCGCCCCTGCCGTCCGGCCTGGAGGAGTTCCAGGCGAACGGCGCCCGGCCGGCCGGGACGCCCGCAAAGACGCGCGCGCCTCGTACGCAGGGCTGACCGCCGCGGTCAGCGACCCGTGAAGCCCGGTTCGCGCTTCTCCCGGAAGGCCGCGAACGACTCGCGCAGGTCGTCGGTCTGGAAGACCATCGCGATCGCAGACGCCTCCCACTCGAGCATCGCGTCGAGATCCAGCAGCGGTGAGGCGAGCAGGCCGGTCTTGATCAGCCGCTGGGCGCGACCCGCGCCGCGTGCAAGCCGCGCTCCCCAGTCGTGGACCGTGGCCTCCCACTCCTCGGCGGGGACGCAGCGGTTGACGAGCCCGATCCGCTCGGCCTCGGCCGCGGAGATCGCGTCGCCGAACAGCGCGAGCTCGTTGGCACGGGCGCGGCCGACGAGCCGCGGGAGGAAGTAGGTGCCGCCCATGTCCAGCACGAGCCCGCGCTGGACGTACGTCTGGCCGATCGTCGCGTCCTCGCGCATCAGCACGAGGTCGCACATGAGCGCGAGGTTGCAGCCGCCGCCGATCGCGATGCCGTTCACCGCGGCGATCGTGGGCCGGTCGAGCCGGGCCCACTTGTTCACGACGCTGCCGACGAAGCGCAGGCGGTCGCGCACCATGTGGGCGTCGTCGAAGTCGATCTCCTGCGCGAAGGTGGTCAGGTCGGCACCGGCGCAGAACGCGCGGCCGGCGCCGGTGAGGACGACCGCCCGCACGTCGTCGCGCTGCGCGAGCTCGTCGGCCAGCGACGAGAGGGCCTGGTAGGTCTCGAAGTCGAGCGCGTTGAGCTTCTCGGGGCGGTTCAGCGTCACCGTCGCCAGACCGTCGACGACGTCGACGAGGACGCGCTCCGGGGTGCTGGTCTCGCCCATGAAGACGAGCCCGTGGGCCGTCAGCCGTCCGTGCCCGTGGCGACGGCACCTGCCGCGACGTCGATCTTGAACACCTCGGCGGCGGTGTCGTGCAGGAGCGCCTGCAGGGCCTCGGGCTTGAGGTCGAGCTGGTTGATCTGCTCGAGGCTCTCGCTGTGCAGGATGAGCGGGTAGTCGGTGCCCCACATGACCTTCCCGATCCCGCGGTTACGCGAGTTCAGAAAGCGCACGAGCTTCGGGTCCCAGTACTTCGGCGCGTGGCCGGAGCCTGCGATGTAGACGTTCGGGTGCTTCCACGCCATGGAGATGAGCTCTTCCGTCCAGGGCCAGCCGGTGTGGCCGCCGACGAGCTTCAGCTCGGGGAACCAGATCGCGATGTCGTCCAGCAGGATCGGCTTTCCGCACGCGCTCGGCATGAACTCGGCGGAGTGCCCGACCTGGAAGACGACCGGGACGTCGAGCTCGGCGCACTTGGCATAGAAGGGCCACCACTCCCGCTCGTTGATCGGGATGCCGAAGCCGAACGGGTGCACGTGCGCCCCGACGAAGCCGTATTCGGTGATCGCCTGCTCGAGGTGCCTGACGCCCTTCATCCCGGACATCGGGTCGATCCCGGCGAGCCCGAAGACGCGGCCCGGCGCCCGCTCGCACAGCGTCGCGATGTGCTCGTGCTCGATGTCCGAGGCCATCGCGCGCCGGCGGTAGAACGCCATCTTCAGCGACGGCACGCAGACGGCTGCGACACCCTCCTCGTCCATCTTCTGCACCCACTCCTCGGGCGTGAAGAACTTCATGTTCCCGGTGCGACCCCACTGCTCGCCCATCATGAAGTAGACCTCTTCGTTGTCGATGAAGATCGTGCGGATACCCCGCTCGTCGAAGGGGTTGCACCAGGCGTCGATGGCTGGGATCTGGGTCAAGGTCGGCCGTCCATTCTGGAGGAGTGACGGGTAATTTCTACCAAATGGTCGGCAGATAGTCCATGTGCGAGAATTGTTCCGGATGACGGTGACCACGATCACGCTGCCCGTGCCGTTCTCCGTCCGGGCGGTCAACTGCTATCTGCTCGAGGGCGACCCGCTGACATTGATCGACCCGGGCGCCGACTGGCCGGAGACCGTCGTCGAGCTGGAGGCGTCCCTCGCCGCGCGCGGGCTCCGCGTGGAGGACGTCGAGCAGGTGATCCTCACGCACCAGCATTACGACCACGTCGGGCTCGCCCACACCGTGCGCGAGCGGAGTGGCGCAACGGTCGTCGCACACGAGCTCCTGCGGCCGTTTCTCGCCGACCTCCCGGGGCAGATGGAGCTCGAGGACACCTACCAGGCCGACGTGATGCGGCTGCACGGGGTCGCCGAGGCTGCGATCGCGGAGCTCTACGCCGTCTCCCGCGAGCACCGCATCTACGGCGGCTCCGTCACGGTCGACGACACGTTCCGCGAGGGAGACGTGGTCGAGGCGGGCGGCAGGCGCCTGCTCGTCGGGGAGCGTCCGGGCCACAGCCCGACCGACACGATCTTCGTCGTCGAGGGCGAGCGGCTGGCGATCGTCGGCGACCACCTGATCGGCCACATCTCCTCCAACCCCGTCATCCACCGCCCCCTCGACCGGCCCGCGGACGTGCGCGAGCGGATGCGCTCGCTGCCCCTCTACCTCGACTCGCTCCGGCGCACGGCCGAGCTCGACGTCGACCTGCTCCTGCCCGGGCACGGCAACCCCGTCGAGAGCCACCGGGCGCTCGTGGACGAGCGGCTCGACTTTCACCACCGTCGCAAGGAGCGGATCTTCGCGGGGCTCGCCGCCGGCACGCTCACGGCGCACGAGCTCGCGCTCGACCTGTGGGGGAACGTCGCCGAGCGCGAGCCGTTCCTCACGCTCTCCGAAGCGCTCGGGCACCTCGATCTCCTGGAGGACGAGGGGCGCGTCGGCCTCGTCGAGGGGGACGACGGCCTGCTGCGCTATCGCGCCGCCTGAGCGGTGGTGTCCGGCTGCAGCCGGACACGAGAGATCCCGCCTACGCGCCTGCCTCGTAGGCCCGCTCGATCAGCGTCTCCTTCAGCGCCGTGCGCTCGAAGGTCCCCGCCGGAACCACCGTGACCTCGGGTCGCACCGTCATCCGGTGGTGGAGGATCCTCCCGAGCTCCGCCGCGAGCGTCTCCCCGCCCGCCTCGTCGACTCCCTCTCCGCGCTCGACCGTGATCCGCAGGGGTGGCTCGACCCGGGGCGGCGGTGCGTCGAGCACGATCCGGAAGATCCCCGTCGTGAGCGGCCGGAGCTCCTGGACGACGTTCTTGACGGCGGCGGGGTAGATCTTGACGCCCTTGACGATCAGCAGGTCGTCGGTGCGGCCGAGGACGCGAACGCGGAGCCCCGGTACGCCGCACGTGCAGGGATCCGTGTGCACCTGGTAGACGTCGCCGACGGAGGCCCGCAGCTGTGGCTGCGCCTCCCAGTACAGGCTCGTCTTGACTCGCTCGCCGATCGCCCCCTCGACGAGCGGGATCGGCGCCCTCGTCTCCTGGTCGACGAGCTGCGTCGTGATCGCGCAGTCCTCGCCGAGCACGTGCATGCCCGCGTAGGGCTCGGCCTCGCAGGAGCAGCACATGACGCCGTGGGCGCCGCCGAGTAGGTCGTACACCTTCGCGCCGAAGGCGCGCTGCAGCCCGGCCCGCACCTCGGGCAGGCCTGCGCCGGGCTCGCCTGCACAGAGGATGACCTCGATCCCGAGCTCGGCCGCCGGGCGGCCGAGCAGCTTCGGCGCCTGCTCCGCGAGGTACTGGGCGTACGACGGGGTGCACGCGAGGGCCCGCGGCCGCACGAGCTCCGCCATGCGCAGCATCCGCTCGGAGCCCGCCTCCGCGCCGACCGGCACCGGCCGCGCGCCCATGCGCTCGAGCGCCCGCACGACGGGGACGCCGGCGAGGAACATGCTGAGCCCGAAGCCGTGGAGAACGGTGTCGCCCGGGCGGACGCCGGCGAAGCGGAACGCGCGGCCCCACAGCTCGTCGGTCGTCGCGACGTCGCGCTCCGTGAAGGCGTAGAACGTGGGCGTGCCCGTCGTGCCGGAGGTCGACGCGACGGCGACGACGTCGTCGAGGGGCGCGCAGAGGTGCTCGCCGAAGGGATGGCCGAGCTCGTTGCGGGAGCGCTCCTGCAGCTCGCGCTCGTCGTCCTTGCCGAGCAGGACGGGCAGACGCTCGAGGTCGGCGACCGAGGCGATGTCTCCCGGCTCGACGCCGGCGGCCTTCAGCTTCCCGCGGTAGAAGGCGGATCCCTCGAAGCACCGGGCGACGGTCTCGCGGGCGCGCTCGTCGCGAAGGGCAGAGAGCTGCTCGGCGTTCATCCCGTCCTCTTCTACCAAACGGCCGTCAGACATGCACGCCGCCTTCGCGCAGGAGGGCCTCGCCGATCGCGTCCCTGTGGCTCGAGATCCAGTCGGCGCTCTCGTGGTAGAGCGGCGGCAGCGAGCCGGGGCGTGCCCCGCCGGGAGCCTCGACGAGGAGGTCGACCTCGAACCCGAACAGCTTCGTGCGCTCCGGCTCGGCCGCGACGACCGCTGCCGGGACGATCTCCTCGACCGACACCACGGTCACGTGCGCGGCCCGGGCGATGAGGACGTCGACGTCGGCGAGGTGGTCGGGCGGCCAGGGGAACTGGACGTTGCCCTCCTCGTCGGCCCGCCAGGCGTGCACGAAGGCGACGTCGGGCCGGAGCGCGGGAACGGCGAGCAGCTCGTCGCCCCCGTAGGGGTCGCGAACCGTGCGGAAGTCGCGCTCCGCCACGAGCTGCGATCCGAGCGCGGCCCGGGTGGGCAGGAAGGGAATGCCCATCACCGCCGCTCGCAGCCCGCCCACGAGCATCCACTCCGAGAGCTCCCGGTCCTGCACGAGGCCCGCCGCCACAGCGGCCGAGAACCCTCTCGCGAGACCGTGCGGGCCGAGCCCGACGTAGCTCGAGGTGACGCTGCGGAGAGCGCCTGCGGCGAGGAGGAGCTCCACCTCGAGCGACCCGGTGAAGGCGACGAGCTCGAGGTCGCGCTTCCGGGCGCGGGCGAGCGCCCGGGCGGCCGCGACCGGCTTCCCACGCAGGACGGCTCCGCTGAACGCGACCGTGGCGCCGTCCTCGACGAGCGCTGTCGCGTCGTCCCAGCTGCCGATCCTCATGCGTGGAACCTCGGCGGGCGCTTCTCGAGGAATGCGCTCAGCCCTTCGCGCGCCTCGGGCTGCGCGAGCGCCTCGATCGCAGCGTCGCGCTCGACCCGCAGCCCGGCCTCGAGCGTGGCGCCGAAGCCGTCGGCCAGGCAGCGCTTGATCAGCCGCAGCCCCGGTGCGGGCATCTCGGCGAGACGGGACGCGAGATCGAGCGCCAGGTCGCGCGTCGCCTCGGCCGTCGGCGCGGCCTCGTCGACCAGGCCGATCTCGAGCGCCTCCCGTGCGCCGACTCGCTCGCCGAGGAGGAGCAGGCGCCGTGCCCGGGCCAGCCCGACGAGCCGGGGCAGCCGCTGGGTGCCGCCGCCGCCGGGGATGATCCCGAGCCGGATCTCGGGGCAGCCGATCAGAGCCGGCCCCTCGCTCATGACGCGGAAGTCGCACGCGAGCGCAAGCTCGCAGCCGCCTCCGAGCGCGTGCCCGGCGATCTCGGCGATCACCGGCTTGGGCAGTCGCTCCACGCGGCCGAACGTGCCCTGCGCCAGGTCGACCCGCCCGGCCGTCGCCTGTGCCGAGAAGTGCTCCTCGGGGAAGGCCTCGAGCCGGGCGCCGGCCATGAAGATCTTCTCGTTCGCGCTCGCGAGCACGACCACGCGGATCGCGTCGTCGCGCTCGAGCAGGTCGAGAAGGACGGCGAAATCGTCATGGAGATCGGCGTCGAGTGCGTTCGCCGGCGGCTTGTCCAGCACGCAGCGCGCGACCGCGCCGTGGCGCTCGACGGTGAAGAAACGGGGCTCGGGGAGATCGGAATTCAAACGCGCGTTTGGTAGTGTCAGTCGAGTCTGCCACATGCCCGGCCCCTTCGACAGCACGAGCAGCACCGTCTCCGTCCTCGACGGCTCGCTCGTGCTGCCGGCATCGCTCCTGCGCGGCCGTGCCGTCGCCGGCGGCGACGAGGACGCGGTCACGCTGGCTGCAGAGGCGGCTCTTCCCGTGCTCGCCGTGGCAGGCCGACCGCCCGGCGTCCTCGTCCTCGTCACCACGTCACCGCCCTACGACGAGGGTGGCAGTGTGCAGGCGCTCGCCGAGCTGACCGGTCTCGCCGGGGACATCGTGGCGCTCGAGCTGACGTCGTCGCTGCGTGACGGCCTCACCGCCGTTCGCCTCGCGGCGGCGCTCGCCGCGGCCGAGGGTGCGACCGTCCTCGTCTGTGCCGCCCACCGCTCGCGCGGCGAGAGGGACGCGGGCGACGGCGCCGTGGCGCTCCTGCTCGCTGCGGACGGCGGCGTTGCGACCCTCCGGCCCGGCCCGGCCCGGGCGGAGGAGCTCCGCGACCGTTGGCGCCTCGCCGGCGCGGTCGCGGGCGCCGAGGGCGATCCGAGCTTCGTGTGGGGCGCCGGCCTGCCGCGGGTCGCGCGCGAGTGGGGACTCGATGCACCCTCGCTCGTCGGCCCGGTGGCGCGTGTCGCCGGGCGTGCCGAGCGAGCCCTCGGCGGCCCGGGCGACGACCTCGCCGCCACGGCCGGGGTGATCGGTGCCGCGCATCCACTCGGCCGTCTCCTGCTCGGCCTCGATCGGCCCCAGGTCGTCGCGGCGGGCGCGGGCGGGCTGGCCGAGGCGGTGCACGCGGAGCCCGGTCCCGGCGCGGAAGCGGTTGCAGGCCGCGCCCGCGCGGCCCTCACGGCGCCGCGGAGCGACGCTCCGCCCGAGTCGCTCGACTGGACGCAGCTGACGCCCTATGCGTCGGGGCCTCGCAGCTGGCGTGAGCGCCGGCAGGACCTCCGCCTGGAGGGGGCGCGTTGCGCCGGCTGCGGCCGGCTCGTGTTCCCTGCGCCGGTGACGTGCCCCCACTGCGGTGGCAGAGAGCTCACGGCCGAACTGCTCGCGCGCTCCGGCACGGTCCTCACCGAGACGCGGGATCACGCCTACCCCGTGTCGCGCTCGACAGGGATGGCGGTCGTGGAGCTCGACGGCGGCGGCAGGTTCTACGGGCAGGTAGTCCCGGCGGCGCAGGTCGCGATCGGCGACCGGGTGCGGCTCGTCCCCCGCCGGCTGCACGACGGCGGCGGGGCGGCCCAGTACTTCTGGAAGCTGGCGCCGGAGGCGGTGAGCTGATGCCGATCGCAGGCGAGGTCGCCATCGTCGGCTCGGCCACGACCGCGTTCGGCGTCCACCACGACCGGGGTTACCTCGACCTCCTGGCGGAGGCCGCCTTCGGTGCGGTCGAGGACGCCGGTCTCGGGCTCGACCGGATCGGCTCCGCCTGGCTCGGCACCGCCGAGCCCGGCCTGACCGGGCTCGTCGGCGACTCCGGCGGGGCGGTCGCGGAGGCGATCGGGTTCGCGCCGCGCCCGGTGACGCGGGTGGCGAACTTCTGTTGCACGGGCATGGAGGCGGTGCGCGCAGCCGCGCTCGACGTCGCCGCGGGCGAGCACGAGCTCGTGCTCGCGATCGGGGCGGAGAAGATGCGCGACGTGACGAGCCGCGGCAGCCTCGTCGCCCGCACCGCCAATCTGACGCATCCCACGGTGGCGAAGGGGCGGACGGCGCCGGGTCAGTTCGCGCTGCTCGCGAACGCCTACATGGAGCGCTGGGGCACGTCGCGCGAGACGCTTGCCCGCGTGGCGGTGAAGAACCACGAGCACGCGACCCGGAACCCGAAGGCGCACTTCCGCTCGCCGATCACGGTCGAGGACGTGCTCGCGGCGCCCCTCGTGGCGGAGCCGTTCGGGACGCTCGACTGCACGCCGACGACCGACGGGGCGGCCGCGGTCGTGCTCGCCTCGGTCGAGTGGGCCCGCGCGAACGCCGACCGCTACGTCGTCATCCGCGGCTTCGGGCTCGCCGTCACACAGGGCTACTACACGACGTTCTTCGACGAGACGAACGACTTCCTCGGCTTCCGGGCCACACGCGAGGCCGCAGCCGTCGCCTACGCGCAGGCGGGGATCACGGACCCGCGCGCCGAGCTCGACCTCGTCGAGTGCCACGACTGCTTCACCGTCACCGAGCTCGTCAACACGGAGGACCTCGGGCTCTGCGGGCGGGGCGAGGGTGGGGCGCTGCTCGAGAGCGGGGCGACGGCCTTCGGCGGTGACATCCCGGTCAACGTCTCGGGCGGGCTGCAGTCGTGCGGGCACCCGGTCGGCGCGACGGGCGTGCGGATGATCGCCGAGATCGGCGACCACATCCTGGGCCGCGTGGGCGAGCGGCAGGTCGAGGGCGCCAAGCTGGGCCTGGCGCACACGCTCGGCGGTCCCGGCGCCGTCTCGACCGTGTGCGTCGTCGGCGCGCCTTCGTAGGGTCTACGCCTCGCCGAACTCGGCCAGCCGGGCTCCTTCTGGGTCGACCGCCGCGAGCGCCTGCAGGGCGGCGTCCGACGGGGCCGACCGCTCCGGCATCCCCTCCGGGAGCTCGATCGGGAAGTCGGGTGCCCCGGCGATCAGGTCGCGGCCGCCGGGGGCGAGCCAGCGGGCGCGCCACGTGCCCGCGTCGAGCTCGAAGCAGCCGGCCGGCGAGAGCAGCACCCGCGGCCCGGCGGTGAGCGACGGGGCTGCGCCGCAGACCATGTCGACGCGCTCGACCAGCGTCCGGGGCGAATGCTGGGAGAGGAGATACCAGAGCGGGCACGGGGTGTCGTTGTTCTCGGTCAGTCCTCGCGGGCCGATCAGAGCCACCTTCGGCCTGCCGGGCGTCCCGATCCCGGACAGGTTCGTGCGGCCGGCCGCGTCGAGCTGCACCGGGGCCACGGCGACCCCGAGGAGGCCGCGCCGCAGGAGCGTGAAGACGTCGGTCGCCCAGTCGCGTTGCGCGCCGGAGAGCGCGGTGAAGCCCTCTGCGAGTGCGAGGCGCTCGTTGCCGAGCAGCTGCGCCGCGCGGGCAGCGACCGACGTCGCAGGCGTCGTCGGGACGAAGACCCGGATCGGGGCTGCGGCGATCTCCTCCGCCAGGGTGCCCGTGAGCAGGTCGGCGATCACAGCTCCCGCAGCCCTTCGGGGTCGTGGGCGTAGTCGGGAGCACAGGCGGTGGGGCGGGCGCCGCCGGGAGCCTCGATCACGTCGTCGATCCAGATCCGCGAGATCGCGACCCGCGCGGGATCGGCTTCGACGACACGCTCGTAGGTGACGACGACACGACGCGCTGCGCGGGCCAGGAGCCCGTCGACGACGAGGTCGCCGTCGACGTACGCGTTACCCTCCTCGTCGACCGCGCCGACGTGAATGAGAGCGACGTCCGGGACGAGCGCCCGCACCGCCAGCACCGGGCGGCCCGTGTGGGGGTCCTGCGCCTCCTTGAGCCACGGGTTGACCGCGGGGAGGTCCGTTCCGAGCCCTGCCGGCCAGGGCATCGAGTCGAGGCCGAGCGCGGCAGCCTGGAGCGCGGCCGTGAACGTCCCCTCCGACCACTCGACGACGGTCGGCGTCCCGGTCTGGCGCGCCTCGCGCCAGCGCGGTGCAAGGCCCTCGAGCGCGACGCCGGCCGAGTGCACCTCGGCCGCGGCCCCGGCGCCGAGCAGGACCTCGACGTCGGCGCTGCCGAGCATCGTCGCGACGCGCAAGCCGCCCACGCCGAGGTCGACGAGCTCCCGAATCGCCGCCATCGGCTTCCGCTGCAGCTCGCCCCCGCCGCACGCGACGAGGGCCCCGGGCGGGACCGCGTCGGCCAGGATGTCGCGCAGAACCGGCATCTCGAGGGAGAGGGTTACGACGGATCCCCGGGCACGGGCACCCACTGGCCACCCTCGACGTCGTAGCGCTGGGCCACCTCGATCAACACGCCACCGACGTAGTCCGGCGGGACGAAGTTCCACTTCAGCCACGGCATCGTGTCGGGCGCCGTGTTCTCCTCCTGGACGAGGGGGATGTCGGCCGCGCGAAGCTCCGCGACCGTCTCGTCGACGTTCGAGGAGAGGAAGGCGACGTGGTGGACGTGCTCGCCACGCTTGTCGAGGATCTTCTTCAGGAAGCCCTCCGAGGCCGGCTCGAAGAGCTGGATCGCACAGCCGCCCGGATTCACGAACGTCGCCCACTTCATGTGCTCGCCGCCCTCGACCCCCTCGCCGTACGTGATGCCGGCGGCCTGCTTCGGATCGAGGATCCCGAGTATCTTCTTCCACTTCTCGACCGCCGCATCGAGGTCGGCGACGAGGAACGAGATGTGATCGAGCCGCATCTCAGGCACGGGAACTCCCTTCGGTCGTGGCGTCTCGACGACGCCGGATCTCCATGTCGCGCCGCCGGTTCGGGTCGACGGCGGCGAGCGCCGCCAGCTCGGCCTCGCTCGGAGGGGGTGTCTCGACGGCATCGTCGGCACGCAGTTCGAAACCGGTGGCGGCAACGACCTCCGCGACGGAGGCACCCGGGTGGACGCTCTCGAGCCTCGGCCCCTTCGGCGAGAATGCGATCACGCAGAGGTCCGTGACGAGCTTCGTCGGGCCGAGCGCGCGGTAGCCCGCCCGCTCGATGCCGCCGCCGGCCCCGGTGCGGAAGCCGAGCTCTGCCGGGAGGGCGCGCAGCTCGTGTGCCGTGTGGTAGAGGATGATCCGCGGCATCAGGTTCGGCACGTCCGCCAGCGCGAGGCCGCCCGGGAACCGTACGACCCGGCCTGCTGTCTCGACGCGGCTCGTGTTCGCCGAGCCGTCCGCCCCGACCTGCGCGGGTCGGAGGAACTGGAGCGTCATCGCCTGGCGCTCGGCCATGTCCATCGTGTCCAGGTGCGGAACGTAGCCCGGCGTGCGGCCGGCGACCTCGTGCCGCAGGATCTCGTCCATCGTCGCGTGCGGCGAGACTGCACCCCCGACGAGGACCGTGGCGCCGCGCGCGTGGAGACGCTGAGCGGCAAGGCATGCACACAGCGCGAGCGGCGTGCCGAGCCCGACGCCGACGACGTCCGTCGAGCGCACCTCGCGCGCGAGCGCGCACGTCATCACGTCTGCCGCGTTCACATGCTATTTCTACCAAACGGTTGGCTGTTTCGCGTAGGATGTCGGCCATGGACTTCGGGTTCTCGGAAGAGCAGCGTGCGCTCATCGAGCTCGCGCGCGACTGGAGCGAGCGCGAGATCGCGCCGCGGGTCGCGGACTACGACCGCGACGAGCGCTTCCCGAAGGAGCTCGCGCAGCAGGCAGGGGAGCTCGGCTTCGCGGGCGGGGTCGTCCCGGTCGAGTACGGAGGCGCGGGCCTCGATCACGTCACGTACGCCGCGCTGATGGAGGAGATCTCGCGCCACTGCCACGTCGTCGCGTGCGCGCTCACGTTCCCGAGCGGCCTCGTCGGCAACTCGATCCTCCGCTACGGAACGGAGGAGCAGAAGCAGCAGTACCTGACGCCGCTCGCCCGCGGCCAGGTGTTCGCGGGCGCCGGCGTGACCGAGGCGCGGTCCGGCACGGACGTGTCCGACATGGACACCACGTGCACGCGGGACGGCAGCGACTACGTGATCAGCGGCGCGAAGATGTGGATCAGCTTCCTCGACGTCGCGAGCTTCTACCTGACGTTCGCCCACCTCGGGGTGGACGAGAAGACCGGGCGCAAGCGGATCTGCGCGTTCATCGTCGACGCCGACGCGAAGGGCGTCACCACCCACCCGCTCAAGAACAAGTACGGCTTCCGGCCGCTCGCGACCGGCGAGCTCGTGCTGGACGACGTGCGCGTGCCGCAGGACGCGCTCGTGGGCGAGGAGGGCCAGGGATTCGAGATCGCGATGAACGCCGTCGAGAACGGCCGCCTGGGGGTGGCGGCACGCGCCGTCGGCCTCGCCCAGGCCTGCGTCGACGTCGCCACGAGCTACGCGCGGGAGCGGCAGGTGTTCAAGCAGCCGATCGGGAAGTTCCAGATGGTGCAGGAGATGCTGAGCGACATGATCTGCGGCACGGAGGGAGCGCGGCTGCTCACCTACCGGCTCGCCTACCTCAAGGACAACGGGCTGCGCGCGCGCGACGCTGCGTCGATGGCGAAGATGACCGCGTCCGACGTCGCCCTGCAGGCGGCGACGAACGCGTTCCAGATTCACGGCGCCTACGGCGTCTCGGACGAGTATCCCGTCGCGCGGTACCTGCGCGACGCGAAGGTGTTCCAGATCGTCGAGGGGAACAACCAGCTGCACAAGGCCCTCGTCGCCTCGGCCGCTCTCGGTCTCGGGCGTTGACGGGCGACCACGCGAGCGGGTACAAGGCGTTGTGAGCCTGACGCAGGACGTCCCCGAGCTCGAGGAGCCGCCGGCGCGCGTCGTACCGTTGCGGTTCGTCACGGCGGCCTCGCTCTTCGACGGGCACGACGCCGCGATCAACGTGATGCGCCGCCTGATCCAGGGCACGGGCGCCGAGGTGATCCACCTCGGGCACAACCGCAGCGTCTCGGACGTCGTCCGGGCGGCGCTGCAGGAGGACGCGGACGCGATCGCGTTGAGCTCGTACCAGGGCGGGCACACCGAGTACTTCCGCTACGCGGTCGACATGCTGCGCGAGGCCGGCGCCGGCCATATCCGGGTGTTCGGCGGCGGCGGCGGCACGATCACGCCCGAGGAGATCGCCGAGCTCGAGCGCTACGGCGTCGAGCGCATCTACCACCCGCACGACGGCATGGCGCTCGGCCTCGAGGGCATGATCGCCGACCTCGTCGAGCGGACGGAGCGGGCGAGCAGGCCGTCCGGCATCCCGGCTGCGGTGTCCAGGGACGACGCGTTGTCGGTGGCGCAGATGCTGTCGGCCCTCGAGGACGAGGTGATCGACGAGGACGAGCTCGGGTCGCTGCGCGAGCAGTGGCACGCGGCCGGAGCCGGTGTGCCCGTCGTCGGGATCACGGGCACGGGCGGGGCGGGCAAGAGCACGGTCTCGGACGAGCTGCTCTCGCGGTTCGTGCAGCGCTTCCCGGAGATCCGGATCGCAGTGCTGGCCGTCGACCCGACGCGACGTCGCACGGGCGGGGCGCTCCTCGGCGACCGGATCCGGATGAACAGCCTCCGCCACGAGCGGGATCTTCATGCGCTCGATGGCGACCCGCCGCCGGCATCTCGCGACGAACGCGATGCTCGGCGACGCAGTCGCCTTCCTCAAGTCGCTGCGCTACGACCTCGTCGTCGTCGAGACGGCGGGGATCGGCCAGAGCGACTCCGAGGTCGTCGACCTCGTCGACGTCCCGGTGTACGTGATGACGAGCGAGTACGGCGCCGCCAGCCAGCTCGAGAAGATCGACATGCTCGACCTTGCCTCGATCGTCGTGTTGAACAAGTTCGACAAGCAGAGCGCGGACGACGCGTTGCGCGACGTGCGCAAGCAGTGGCGGCGCAACCATCTCGCGTTCGGCGCGAAGGACGAGGAGATCCCCGTCTACCCGACGATCGCGAGCCAATTCGACGACCCGGGCCTGACGTGGATGTTCGTCAACCTCTGCCGCGAGCTCGCCCGCCGACCGGGCGGCGAGGGCGGGCGCTTCGCGCGGCTGCCCGAGCTCCCGTCGGACAGCGGGCCGCACAGGCCGCGCGGGGCGGCTCTGATCCCGGCCGTCAGGACGCGGTACCTCGCCGAGATCGCCGAGCAGGGAACGCTGATCAACGAGCAGGTCGAGGCGTCCGCGACATTCGCCGGCGCCGCCCAGCACTGCTACGAGGCTCTACGGCTGCTGGGCGACCCGCATCTTCCGGCGGAGCTGGAGCCTTACCCCGACGGCACGGCGGGCGGCGACGACGCCCTCGCCGGTCTCCGCGCGCGCTACAACGAGCAGCTCTCGGAGCTCGGGGAGGAAGCGGTCTCGCTCCTGCGCGGCTGGCAGCAGCGCCTCGAGGGCATCACCGCGGACACGTACCGGTACGAGGTGCGCGGACGAGAGGTCGTCGGTGAGAACTACCGCGAGAGCCTCAGCCACCAGCGCGTCCCCAAGATCGCGGCGCCGCGCTTCGACGGCTGGGGCGACCGCCTGCGATTCCTGCTCAAGGAGAACCTCCCCGGGGACTACCCGTACACGGGCGGCGTCTTCCCGTACCGGCGCGAGGGTGAGGACCCGACCCGCATGTTCGCCGGCGAGGGCATGCCGGAGCGCACGAACCGTCGCTTCCACTACCTCTCGGCGGGCCAGCCGGCCGTGCGGCTCTCGACCGCGTTCGACTCCGTCACCCTGTACGGCGAGGACCCGCACGAGCGGCCCGACATCTACGGGAAGGTCGGCAACTCCGGCGTCTCGATCGCGACGGTGGACGACGCGAAGCGGCTCTACTCCGGATTCGACCTCTGCTCGCCGACGCACGTCGGTGTCGATGACGATCAACGGCCCGGCGCCGATCATCCTCGCGTTCTACATGAACGCCGCGATCGACCAGCAGGTCGAGCGGCACCTGCGTGAGACGGGAGGCTGGGACGAGGCGCAGCGCCGCGTCGAGGCCCACTTCGGCGACGGCCCTCGGCCCGTCTACCGTGGCGAGCTGCCCGAGGGGAACGCCGGGCTCGGGCTGGCCCTGCTCGGGATCTCCGGCGACCAGCTGGTCGACCGCTCCACGTACGAGCGGATCAAGGCGGAGACGCTGCGGGCGGTGCGCGGCACCGTGCAGGCCGACATTCTCAAGGAGGACCAGGCCCAGAACACCTGCATCTTCTCGACCGAGTTCGCGCTGAAGATGATGGGCGACGTCCAGCAGTTCTTCGTCGACAACGACGTCCGCAACTTCTACAGCGTCTCGATCAGCGGCTACCACATCGCGGAGGCCGGGGCGAACCCGATCAGCCAGCTCGCGTTCACGCTCGCGAACGGCTTCACGATCGTCGAGTACTACCTCGCGCGCGGGATGGCGATCGACGACTTCGCACCCAATCTGAGCTTCTTCTTCTCGAACGGGATGGATCCCGAGTACGCGGTGATCGGCCGCGTCGCCCGCCGGATCTGGGCGCGCGCGATGCGCGAGCGCTACGGCGCGAGCCCGCGCAGCCAGATGCTGAAGTACCACATCCAGACGTCCGGCCGCAGCCTGCACGCCCAGGAGATCCAGTTCAACGACATCCGCACCACCCTGCAGGCGCTCTACGCGATCTTCGACAACTGCAACAGCCTGCACACGAACGCGTACGACGAGGCGATCACGACCCCGACCGAGGAGTCGGTACGGCGAGCGGTCGCGATCCAGCTGATCATCAACCGCGAGCTGGGGCTGAACATGTGCGAGAACCCCTGGCAGGGGTCGTTCGTCGTCGACGAGCTCACGGACCTGGTCGAGCGGGCGGTCTACGAGGAGTTCCACCGCCTCTCGGAGCGGGGCGGCGTGCTGGGGGCGATGGACACGATGTACCAGCGCAGCAAGATCCAGGAGGAGAGCCTCCACTACGAGAGCCTCAAGCACGACGGCACCCTGCCGATCATCGGCGTCAACACGTTCCTCCCGACGGGCGACGGCCACGGAGAGGTGGGCCATGTCGAGCTGATGCGCTCGACGGAGCAGGAGAAGCAGAGCCAGATCTCTGCCGTGCGCGAGTTCCAGGCCCGCACCGCCGCCGAGCGGCCCGCGGCGCTCGCCCGGCTGCAGGACGTCGCCCGTGCGCGCGGGAACGTGTTCGAATCGCTCATGGACGCGGTCAAGGTCGCCTCGCTGGGACAGATCTCGGCCGCCCTGTACGAGGTGGGCGGGGAGTACCGGCGCAACGTGTAGAGGCTTGATGCGCATCAAGCCTCCAGGCGATCGGCTGACGGTTCGGGATGCCGCAGGGGTGGAGCACCCCCCTGCAGGTGCGGACGCGCGGATCGTGTCGCTCGTACCGAGCGTCACCGAGCTGCTCTGCGACCTGGGGCTCGGGCAGAGCCTCGTGGGGCGCACGGGCTTCTGCATCCATCCGCGGGACGTGGTGCGCGGGATCCGGAAGGTGGGCGGCACGAAGGACGTGAGGCTCGACGTCGTGCGGGAGCTCGAGCCTACGCATGTCGTCGTCAACGTCGACGAGAACCGCCGCGAGACGGCCGAGGAGCTCGCCACGTTCGTGCCGCACGTCGTCGTCACGCACCCGCTCGGGCCGGAGGACAACCCGTCCCTGTACCGCCTCCTCGGCGGCATCTTCGGCCGCGAGGAGGCTGCCGAGCGGCTCTGCGTCGACTTCGCCGAGGCCCTCCGGGGCGTGCAGGCCGGAGCGGCGCGCGAGCGCAGCCGCGTCCTCTACCTGATCTGGCGCGAGCCCTGGATGACGGTCTCGAGGGACACGTACATCTCGCGCACGCTCGCGCTCTTCGGGTGGGACACCGTTCCTGCCGAGACGCCCGAGCGCTACCCCACCGTCGACCTCGCCGCCGTCGCGCCTCACGTCGACCGTGTCCTCCTGAGCAGCGAGCCGTATCGGTTCAGGGAGAAGCACTTGGCGGAGGCCGCCGCGCTCGTGCCGGAGGCGACGGTGTCGCTGATCGACGGGGAGATGACCTCGTGGTACGGAAGCCGCGCGATCGAGGGGCTCCGGTACCTCGCCGCCTACACCGCGGCCACGTGACGCCTACTTCAGCGCGATCGGGTTCAGCGGCGAGCCCATCGCCCCCGGGATGTTGAGCGGCGGTGCCACCAGCATGAACTCGTAGACGCCGTCCTCGGCACAGTCGGCCGCAAGCGGATCGAGCTCCCAGAACTCGCCGAGCGTGAGCCCGAGGTCGACGAGGCAGGCGACGTGGAAGGGGAACGACCGATCCTCCGGGTCCTCGGGGACGAGCACCTCGACGCCGATGTTGTCGCACGCGACGGCGGACACGTCCCGCGCATGGAGCCACGGTACGGTCTCGCGGCTGAGCCCGGGAGAGGACACGAAGTAGTCGATCGGGCTGTCCTCGGGGCCGAGCTCCCACCACTTCGCCAGGTAGCCGGTGCGGACGAGGAGGATGTCGCCGCTGCGCAGCTCGGTTCCCGTGGAGGCGAGGCACGCCTCGAGCAGGTCGACGCCGATCACCTGACCGTCCGGGCAGCAGGCGAGCCCCTGCTCGCGCGCCGGGTCGACGAGCACGCCGCGGCCGACGAAGCTCTGGCGGAAGTTCTCGACGCCGAGGACGCGGCCGCCGCCCTGCGCTGTCACGTTTCCCGCCCACCAGCCGTTGTACATCGAGTCCTCGAAGTTGACGTGGGCGAGCGCGTCCCACTGCGTCGAGCCCTGGGTCGGCATCTGCAGCATGTCGTCGTTCCACTGCAGGCCCGGGGCCTCCGCGTGGTACGGGCTCCCGACGACCGCGTCCGAGCCGGTCATCAGCGGCAGCAGGAGCGGCGCCGGGCGCGTCGGGAAGCGGGGCCCGGAGGCGTGGATCGGCAGCGCGAGCGAGAACACCTTGCCCTGCGTGACGAGGCGGGCTGCCGCCACGCGCTCGGCCGGGCCGATCAGGTTCTGCGCGCCGCGCTGGTCTTCGTCGCCCCAGCGTCCCCAGTTGTTCGGCTCGCGCGGCGCATAACCCCCGACGACCTTGCCACGCTCGTCGACCGTGTACTCGGGAGGCGTCCAGTCGTGTGAGTAGTCACCCGGCTTCTTTCGGCCCATTGCGGAGAACCTACACCAACGACGCGTCAGACCTCGCGCTCGCGCCCCTCCCAGAAGGGAGCGCGCAGGTCGCGCTTGAGGATCTTCCCGGTCGGGCCCTTCGGCAGCTCCGAGATGAACTCGACCGACTTCGGTTTCATGTAGCTCGCGAGCTCGCGGCGCGTGAGCTCGATGATCTCCTCCTCGGTGGCCGTCATCCCCGGCCGCAGCACGACCACCGCCTTGAGCGCCTCTCCCCAGGTCGGGTCGGGGACGCCGAAGACCGCGCACTCGAGCACCGCCGGATGCCGGTAGATGCACGCTTCCACCTGGGCCGGGTAGATGTTCTCGCCGCCGCTGATCACCATGTCCTTCGAGCGGTCGACGATGTAGATGAACCCCTCCTCGTCCCACGACGCCAGGTCACCCGTCCGCATCCAGCCGCCTCCGTCCCGGAACACCTCGGCCGTGAGATCGGGCAGGCGCCAGTAGCCGACCATGTTGGCGGGGCTCCTGACGACGATCTCGCCGACCGCCGAGCGGTCGCGCGGGACCGGGTCCCCGGCCTCGTCGACCACGCGCAGGCTGGTGAGGTGCGTCTCCAGGCCGCAGCTGGCGGCGCGGTGGGTGCCGATCCCCTGGCGGATCTCTCGGTGCACCCAGGGCGGGAGCGTGCTCATCGTGCACCCCTCCGTCTGGCCGTACCCCTGCATCAGGTCGCAGGGGAAGCGCTCCATGATCTCGCGCACGACGCTCTCGGCCATCGGGCCGCCGCCGTACTTGATCAGGCGCAGCGACGAGAGGTCGAAGCTGTCGAAATCCTCGACGGCCATCATGTAGTTGAGCATCGTCGTGATCCCGAGGAAGGCGCTGACGCGCTCCGCCTCGATCGTCGCGAGCGTCTCGCGCGGCTCGAAGTTCATCAGCACGACGGGCTTGCCGTGTGCGAGGTAGGTCATCGCGAGTACGACCGGGATGTGGAACATCTGGCCGAGCAGCATGTAGACGTCGTCGTCCGCGATCCGCTCGGCGACGGCCTGGTTGACCATCGCGGCGTGGCAGGTGGCGTGGCTGTGGAGCGCCCCCTTCGAGACGCCGGTCGTGCCGCCGGTGAAGAGGATGAAGAACGGGTGGTCGTCCCCGGTCTCGGCGCTCCAGGCGGGCACCTCCGGCGAGCCGCGCTCGAGCACCTCCTCGTACGGTGACTCGCTGCCGGGCGCGAAGTCGAGCCAGTGCGCGATGTCGTTCTGGCGCTGCAGCTCCTCCGCCTGCCGGGCGAACTCCCGGTGATGGATCATCGCCGCGGGCGCGCCGTCGGCGAGGATGCGGGAGAGCTCGGGCACCGCCAGCCGCCAGTTGAGCGGCATCCCGACGAGGCCCGCCTTCGCGCAGGCGAAGAGCGCCTCGGCGACCTCTGCGGAGTTGGTCGAGAGGATCGCGACGCGCTCGCCGGGCTGCACGCCGAGCCCGTCGCGGAGGCCCGAGGCAAGCCGGTTCGCACGCTCCTCGAGCTGCGCGAAGGTCAGCCGCCGGCCGTTCGGGACGTCGACGATCGCATCCCGGCCGGGCGCCCGCCAGGCGGTGCGGGTGGTGAGGTCGCCGATGTCGATCACGGGGTCAATCCTAGGATCTCGGCACGACGATGCCGAGGGCCTCGCGGTCGACGGTGTCCGTCGTGACCCCTTCGCTGCGCAGCTTGTACTTCTGGATCCGCTGGCTCGGCGTCTTCGGGAGCACGTCCACGAACCGGACGTAGCGAGGAACGGCGAAGCGTGGGATCACCTCGATGCAGTGGGCGAACAGGCTTGACGGGTCGACGGTGGCGCCCTCCCGCGCCACGACGGCGATCATGACCTCGTCCTCGGTCAGCTCGGACGGGACGGCGTACGCCGCGCACTCGAGCACGGGCCCGTAGGCCTGCACGCTCTGCTCCACCTCGAAGCTCGAGATGTTCTCGCCGCGGCGGCGGATCGAGTCCTTGATCCGGTCCGTGAACGTGAGGAAGCCGTCCTCGTCGAAGCGCCCCTGGTCGCCCGTGTGAAACCACAGGTTCCGGAACGCGCTCAGCGTCCCCTCCGGCTCGTGCCAGTAACCCTGGAACAGGGTGTGCGGGCCTGTCGGCCGGGCCACGATCTCACCCAGCGTCCCGGGCGGCACGGCCCGGTCGCGCTCGTCGTGGATCTCGAGCTCGACGTGCGAGCACGTGACCCCCATCGTCCCGCGCCGTTTCCGCTCGGTGGTAGGCGCCGTCGCGGGGCCGAGCTCCGTCGAGCCGTACACCTCGAGCAGCTCCAGCCCGAAGCGGCGCTCGAAGGCCTCGGTGATCGCGGGCGGCGCGGCGGCGCCGAACGCGCGGCGGACGGCATTGTCGGCGTCGTCCGGTCGCTCGGGCTGCGCCCAGAGGAGGTGGATCACCGCGCCCATGTAGGCGAAGTACGTGGCGCCGCTCTCCCGCACATCGTCCCAGAATCGGGCCGGGGAGAAACCGTTCCGCAGCACGATCGGCGCGCCTGCCCAGATCGCCGAGGTCACGACCGCAGAGCGGGCGGTGACGTGGAAGAGCGGGAACATCGAGTAGGCCACGTCCTCGGAGCTCAGCTGGAGGATGTCGATCCACGAGCGGACGTTCCAGAGCGCGCTCCGGTTCGAGTGCATCGCTCCCTTCGAGGGCCCGGTCGTGCCGGACGTGTACATGATGTAGGCGAGGTCGTACTCGTCACGGCGCACGCGCGGGAGCGGATCGTGTGCGAGCGCGTCGGCGAGCGGCAGCGTCGGAAGCCCACCGGGGGCGTCCGCCTCGCCGCCCACGACGACGACCGCCCGGAGCTCGGGCAGGTCGAGACCGTCGATGCGGTCGAGCCAACGTGCGTCGATCACGAGCACCTTCGCGCCGGACGACGCGATCACGTGGCGCAGGAACTCGCCCTTGAACTCGACGTTCACCGGCACGTCGACGGCGCCCGCCCAGACGACGCCGAACCAGACGGCGAAGTAGTCGAGCGAGGGAGCGAGCATCGTCGACACGCGCTCGCCGGGCTCGACGCCGAGTGCGCGCAGCGCTCGGGCCAGGCGCTGGGCGCGGTCGCGCAGCTCCGCGTACGTCAGGTGCCCGTCGAGCGAGGTGACGGCGCGCTCGTCCCCGAACCGCTCCGCGCGGTCCTCGATCAATGAGGAGATGACCCACTCGCCCTCGTAGACGGCACGTCCTGTCATCGGGTGAGAACGTATCTGACAAACGGTTGGTAGGTAAAGGAGTCCGTGTACGCTCTGGCCCATGGTCACGCGTCGGCTCGGAGCGGAGGGCCCGGAGGTCTCGGTCGTCGGGCTCGGCACGAACAACTTCGGCTGGCGGATCGGGCTGGCCGAGAGCCGCGCGGTCGTCGACGCTGCGTTGGAGGAGGGCATCACGCTGCTCGATACGGCCGACGTCTACGGGGCGACGGAGAGCGAGCAGTTCCTCGGTGAGATCCTGGCGGGTCGGCGTGACCGGTTCGTCGTGCTGACGAAGTTCGGCCACGAGGTGCCCGGAGCGCCGGAGGGCGTTCCGGGCGGCTCTCGCGCGTACGTGCGCTGGGCGATCGAGGGATCGCTGGCGCGCCTCCGCACCGACGTGATCGACGTCTACATGCTCCACCGGCCCGACCGGACGACCCCGCTCGCGGAGACGATTGCCGCGCTCGGCGAGCTCGTGCGGGAGGGAAAGGCGCGGTACGTCGGGATCTCGAACGTCGACGCGGCGCAGATCGACGAGGCTGCCGCCGCCGCGACCGAGCTGGGCGTCCCGCTCACCTGCGTCGAGAGCCGCTACAGCCTGATTCGCCGCGACGCGGAGCGGGAGGTGGTCCCGGCGTGCCAGCGACACGGCCTCGGCCTGCTGCCGTACTACCCCCTCGAGAGCGGCCTCCTGACCGGCAAGTACCGGCGTGGCGAGTTGCCCGCCGAGGGCTCGCGCTTCGCGAGCGGCTCGCCGATCTGGCCCGTCGAGCGCTGGCTCACCGACGATGCCTTCGACGCCGTCGAGGCGCTGGAGGCGTTCGCGCGCGAGCGCGTCGTGTCGCTGCTCGAGGTGGCGGTAGGCGGCCTTGCCGCGATGCCCAGCGTCGGCTGCGTGATCGCGGGTGCGACGACGCCGGAGCAGGTGCGGGCGAACGCACGCGCCGGGCAGTGGCAGCCGTCGCCGGACGACCTGGCGGCGCTCCGCGCCCTCGAGCTTGATGCGTATTAGAAGCACGTCTGGAGCGGCCCTGCACACTGCGGATCGCGCCGCCGAGGACGACCCCAAGGCAACCAGCCTTACCGCCGCCCTCGTCGAACACGCTCCTTGGTGCAGAACCGCCCCAGCCACACTCCTAATCGCATCAAGCCTCTAGGCGGGACCCGTCCCGCCGCCGCGCCCGCCGTCGGCCGCTACCAGGCGAAGGAGACGGTGAAGCCGCCGTCGACGACGATCACCTGGCCGGTGACGTACGTGGCCGTGTCCGCGAGGTAGAAGACCGTCTCCGCGATCTCGTCGGGCCTGCCCAGCCGCCCGAGCGGGATGCGCGCGCCGAATGCAGTGGGGTCGAGCAGGCCACGCTCGATGTTCTCCGTCAGGATCTCCGTCTCGATCACGCCTGGCGCGACGGCATTGACGCGGATGCCGTCCGGAGCCCACTCCATCGCGAGGTCGCGCGTGAGTGCGGCGATGCCGCCCTTCGCGGCGCTGTAAGAAGCCCGCTTGCCCGCGCCGAGGATAGCGGCGATCGAGGAGATGTTCACGATCGCGCCACCCTGCCGGGCCAGCAGCGGATGGGCGGCCTTCGAGCAGCGGAACGTGCCGCCGAGGTGGATGTCGATCATCCGCTGCCACCGCTCCTCGGTCAGGTCGACGGTCGGCTCCGGGTGGCTGATGCCCGCGTTGTTGACGAGGACGTCGAGTCGCCCCAGTGCGTCCGAAACCCGTGCGAAGAGCGCGTCGACCGCGGACGGGTCGGCCACGTCGACTGCGACGCCGATCGCCCCGTTGCCGAGGGTCTCCGCCACGCTCGCTGCGGCCCCGGCGTCCAGGTCGGCGACGACGACCGCGTAGCCCGCCGTGGCGAAGCGCTCCGCATCCGCGAGGCCGAGGCCTTTCGCGCCACCCGTGACGACCGCCACCCGCTGCTCGCTCGCGCCTGCCATCGGCTGACGAGACTAGCGAAGCGGGGAGTAGGTTACGACGATGACCGACGGCGCCGGCGCGTACCCGTTGCTCTTCTCTCCGCTCAAGCTCGGTGCGCTCGAGCTGCGCAACCGCGTCGTGCTCTCGCCGATGACGACCGGCTTCGGGTTCGAGCAGGGCGTCCCCGACGAGGCTCTCGCCGCGTACTTCCGCGCCCGGAGCCGTGCCGTCGGGATGGCCGTGGTCGCGTTCGGCGCGGTCGCCCCCGAGGGGCGCGTCGAGGAGAAGCTGCCCTGGATGTGGCGCGACGACATCGCCGAGCGGCTGCGGCCGCTCGTGGCCGCCGTGCAGGGTGAGGGGGCGCTGGCGTGCCTCCAGCTCGGCCACGGTGGGCGCCAGGTGTCGCCGGCGGTTACCGGCCTGACGCCGGTGGCACCGTCTCCGGTACCACCGCCCGTCCACGTCAAGGAGCCTCCGCACGAGCTCGCACCGGGCGAGATCGACGAGCTCGTGGAGGCCTTCGGGCGTGCCGCGGCCCGCGCCGCCGAGGCCGGCTTCGACGCCGTCGAGTTGCACGCCGGGCACGGCTACCTCGTACACCAGTTCCTCTCCGGGGCGAGCAACCTGCGCGAGGACGGCTGGGGCGGCACCACGGTGGCCGAGCGGGCGCGCTTCGGCGTCGAGGTCGTGTCGCGGATCCGGAGCGCTGCACCGCGCCTCGGGCTCGTCGTTCGCCTCAACGGCACCGACATCTCGCCCGGCGGGATCGAGCCGGGCGACGCGCTCGCCGCCGCGCGCCTGTTCGCAGCTGCCGGAGCCGACGCATTCGCCGTCTCCGCCGGGGTGTACGGGTCGGTGCCGTACACGATCCCGATGCTCGACGACGAGGAGGCCTCGCATGTCGGCCTCGCGTCATTCCTCAGGGACGGGCTGTCGATTCCCGTGCTGACGGTCGGGGGCATCGAGCGGCCTGCCGTCGCGGAGGCGGCGTTGCGTCGCGGCGACTGCGACGGCGTCGTCGTCGGCCGGGCGCTGATCGCCGACCCCGACTGGGCCGAGAAGGCGGCCGCGGGTCGCACCGCCGAGATCCGCCCCTGCATCGGCCTCGTCGACGCGTGCGCCGGGATGCTGGCGCACGGCGACCCCATCGGCTGCGCCGTCAATCCCGAGGTCGGCCGGGAGCTCCGGGTGCCACCGGTGGCGACGCGGCGGGCGCGTGTGGTCGTCGTCGGGGCGGGGCCTGCCGGGCTCGAGGCCGCGTGCCGCGCCGCCGAGCTCGGCCACGACGTCGTCCTGCTCGAACAGGACGACCGCCCCGGCGGCGCTCTGCTCGCAGCGGCCCTGACGCCCCCGCTCGCCCGCCTCCGGCGGCTGGTCTCCTGGTACGAGCGCCGCCTCGCAGCCGCCGGTGTCGAGCTGCGGGCGGGCGTGGCGGCGACCGCCGCCACCGTTGCGGCCCTGCAGCCCGAGCTCGTCGTCGTCGCCGTCGGGGCGTGCACGGAGCCTCCGGTCCTCGACGGGTACGACGAGCTGCCGGCGTGGACGATCGAGGACCTGCTCGCCGAGCGGCCCTCGACGCTCGGCGGGTCTCGTGGGCCCGCCCGTCCGGTCGTTCTCGGCGCGGGCCGTCACGCGCTCTCGGGTGCACTCGCCTGCGCGCGGGCGGGAGCCGAGGTGACCCTGTTGAGCCGGGAGCGGCCCGGCTTCGACGCCAGCGGGCTGGTCCGGCGTGCCTACCTCGCGCGGCTCGAGCGCGAGGGCGTGCGCCGGCTGCAGGGGCGGCCGCTCGCTCTCACCGCGGCCGGCGTCCGCTGGACGGACGACGCCGGCGGCCACGGGCTCGTCGAGGCCGACGGGTTCGTGATCGCAGACCGGCGCGCCTCGGTGCGACTCGAGGGGCTCGACGGCAGCGCCGGCGAGGTCGTCGTGGTCGGGGACGCGCGCGAGCCCCGTGACATCGCCTCTGCGACCGCGGAGGGGCGCGAGGCCGCCGACGCCTTCACGCGGGCCCTCCGGTAGTGGGGGGCCCGCAACGCCAGACCCGCAATGATCGTTGCGGACACCCCACTCTATGCAACGGGTCGTGTCGCGTCTCACGCGATGCTGTTTCCTGCCAAACGTCGTGAGACGCCGCACGACGGCGTCAGACGACGCGAACGGTGCGGGCGAGGATCCGCTCGAGCCCGAACGCGGAGCCGGCGAGGGCGTAGCCGGCCCGGTGGCCGACCTCGCCGCGGACGAAGTCGAGCGCGTCGTCGACGCTCGCGAACCAGATCACGTCGACCGCGGCGCACGGCGGTGGGATCCGGCCCTCGTGCGCACCCTGGATCTCGAGCAGCTGCTCGTGGCGGAGGGGTCGTGCGTCGGCGACGATCGCGCGGTACGGCCCCGCGAGCGTCTCGTCGAGCGCCGCGAACGTCGAGCGGGGGTCGACGGGCACGAACGTCAGGAGCTTGACGGCGTTCGGGCCGGGCTCGCCCGCTGCGAGCACGCGCCGCTCGGTCAGGATCATCGCGAAGCGGCTCTTGTCGATCAGCGCGTGCTCGTCGGTCATCACCGCGTGCCGGTAGTGCTCCGAGGCAAAGCCCTCGTCCATGGCGGTGAGATCGTCGAACTCGAGCTCGGAGCACGCGTCGAAACCGGGGTACGGGAACAGCGGCCGGCCGTCCACGAGCACCGCGTGGTTCTGGACGTAACCGCGCAGCCCGGGGATCTCTCCCGCGAGGCCTGCGTGCTCCGAGCGCCAGTGCTCCTGAAAGGACTCGTAGGTGAGCCCGGCCGCCCGCGGCGCCATCCCGACCCGGGTGATCATGGGATCAATCTACTCTGGCAGAGATTGATTCTCAACCAAACGTTTGCTTAGGTAGCGGTTCCCCTGGCCGAAGGAGAGAGAGCGTGGTCGCACCCGAGGACGACTTCCCCCATCCCGTCCCGCCGCAGGCGTTCATGACCTGGAAGGAGAACTGGGTCTTCCCCGCCGTCGACACCGAGCAGCGCGTCGCGTCGCTCTTCCACTTCTCGCTCCGGCCCGGCGACGGCGAGGGCATCTTCACCGCCAAGTTCTGTGTCGACGGCTGGGAGCACCGCTACGTCGGCCGCTCGCCCGTCCCGCGCGATCTGACGACCTTCGTGCCGGTCGCGAACGACAGGATCACGTTCGAGGTGGTCGACGCCGGCAGCCGCTTCCACCTGACCTACGCCGGAGACGAGCTCGACGCGGACATCTGGTATGCCGGCCGCTTCCATGCCTGGGACTTCGACGATGGCCCGCTCGCCCCCGGCGACTCCGTGCTCGGCGACCGGGGCCGCCACGTCTTCCACTTCCAGCACTACGAGCAGGCCCTCTGGCACGAAGGCGCCGTCACGGTCAAGGCGGGCCCTCGCGCCGGCGAGTCGTTCGACGTCTCGGGGTATGCGAATCGCGACCATTCGTGGGGGTGGCGCCAGGATCTCACGTTCAGGCACCACCACTGGCTGTGCGCGTCCTTCGAGAACCGCTTCGTCGGGGGTACCGTCATGAACGAGACGTGCTACCCGCACGGTGACAAGTTCGGAGGCTGGATCTCGACCCAGGCCGGTAACGAGGCCGTCCGGGAGGTCGACACCTCCGACGCCTACTGGCTCGCCGAGGGGGAGCCGCTGCCCCAGCTCACGCGTGACGTGCGCTACCGCGTCACCACCGTCGCCGGCGACACTGCGACCGTGATCGCCCACATCGCGAGCGACTACGGCCGTCTCTACCTCAACGCGCGCTCTCCCGACCGCTCCGAGGTCTACCAGGACGTTCAGATCTTCTGCGACATGACGCTCGAGGAGACGGGCGAGCGTGGATCGGGCGTGCTGGAGCTCGGGAAGTTCTACGACGGCCCCGACGCGGCGACGTCGACTGCGAGATCCGCCTCTCGCCTGCCCGCGTGATCGGCCTCGCCGCCGTCGCCGAGGCGCTCACGCCCTGGTTTCGCGAGCGTCTCGGGGCAGCCGAGCTCGAGATCGTCGATCTCCGGCGCCACGCCGAGGGCTGGTCGTGGCAGACGTACACGATGGACGTCGCCTACCGGGCGCCCGAGACGGGCGAGCCGTTGCGGCGCGGCTACGCCGTCCGGGTCGAGCCGCACGACGGCCTGCTCGCACCGTACGACATCGACGGCCAGTACCGCCTGCACCGGGCGATCCTCGACCGCTCCGAGGTGCCGATGGCGGACCTCTACTGGCTCGAGCATGACGCCTCCGTGCTCGGCATGCCGTTCTACGTGATGGAGCGCCTGCACGGGGTCGTGCCGGTGCAGTGGCGCGGCAAGGATCCGACGGTGTTTCCGTCCGACGCGGCACGGCGCGACATCGGCCATCAGTTCGTCGACATCCTGGCGCTCGTCCACGATGTCGATTGGCGCGGCGCCGGGCTCGATCTCCCGGGCGCGGCGTGGGATGACCCTGGCCGTGTCGGCGAGCCGCTGGATCGACCACTGGGAGCGCTACTACGCCGACTCCGTCCTCGTCGAGTTGCCGGTCATGCGGTACGCGATCGCATGGTTGCGCGCCAACATCGCCTGCTCCGGGAGCCTGACGCTCTGC
Organism: uncultured Thermoleophilia bacterium; assembly: GCA_963792455.1. GTDB lineage: Bacteria > Actinomycetota > Thermoleophilia > Gaiellales > Gaiellaceae > Gaiella. The sequence continues at coordinate 29,791 of CAWBWA010000006.1, read as the reverse complement.
CACGGCGATTACCGGATCGGCAACTTCATGGTTCGTGACGGGGTCGTCAACGGCATCTTCGACTGGGAGCTCGCGCATGTCTCCGATCCTGTCGAGGACATCGCCTACGCGGGCCTGCCACTGTTCCGCGGACGCAATCCCCTCCTCTCACAGCTGCTCGCCCCGGCCGAGTTCTTCGCCCGCTACGAGGAGCGAACCGGGCGCCGCGTCGACCCGGAGGTATTTCACTTCTGGACGGTGCTCGGCCTCTTCAAGGCGGCGGCGTCGCACCTGCGCGGCTCACGTGCGTTCGAGGACGGGCGGATCGGCGACCTGCGGCTGGCGGCGATGGGGCACCAGGTGCAGTACGTGTTGCGGCACATCGCGAGGGAGCTCGGGCTGGAGTCCCGGACGGCGGCATGAGTGCGCACGGGGCCGTGCCGACCGCGATCGGCGCCGGAGGCAGCTGACGATGCCCGGGGCTCTCGACGGCGTCCGTGTGCTCGATCTCACGAGGCTTCTGCCCGGTGGCTTCGGGACGGGCCTGCTCGCCGATCTCGGTGCGGAGGTCGTCAAGATCGAGCAGCCCGGCGTCGGCGACTACATGCGGTGGATGGAACCGAAGCTCGGCGACGAGTCGGCGGCGAGCTGGGTCACCGACCGCGGCAAGCGCTCCATCGGCGTCGATCTCAAGACCCCGCAGGGGGTGGAGGTGGTGCGGCGCCTCGCCCGAACCGCCGACGCGGTCATCGAGAGCTTCAGGCCGGGTGTCGTCGACCGGCTCGGGGTCGGGTACGAAGCGCTGCGCGGCGAGAACCCCCGTCTCGTCTACTGCTCGATCTCGGGCTACGGGCAGGATGGGCCGCTGCGCCGCGAGCCGGGGCACGACCTGAACTACATCGGCCGGGCCGGGATCCTCTCCGTCACCGGAGCCCACGACGGCCTCCCCGCGATCCCCGGCGTCCAGGTCGCCGATCTCGCCGGGGGTGCCCTGCTGGCGATCGTCGGGCTGCTCGCGGCCCTCGTGCGGGCCGGTCGCACCGGCGAGGGTGAGTACGTCGACGTCTCGATGACGGACGGTGCCTTTGCCCTGCTGTCGGTGCACCTGGGGGACTACTTCGCGAGCGGGCTCGTGCCCGAGCGCGAGCGGATGCTCCTGAACGGACGGTATCCCGCCTACAACGTCTACGCCTGCGCCGACGGGAAGCACCTGACGGTGGGAGCGCTCGAGCCCCAGTTCTTCGAGGCGTTGTGCGAGGCGGTGGGACGTCCCGACCTCGCCTCGACGCATCTCGATCCCGAGGCTGTCCCCCTCTGGAGAGATCTCTTCCTGACCCGGTCGCGGGACGAGTGGCTCGAGTCGTGCGAGGGGACGGAAGCCTGTGTCGGCCCCGTCAACGATTTCGCCGAGGCGAACGACGACCCGCAGTTGCGCCACCGACGGATGGTCGTCGAGCTGGAGCATCCGACGGCCGGGGCCTTGCGGCAGGTCGGTCCGCCCCTCAAGCTGCGAGAGCATCCGACCGAGGTCGGAGGGCCGCCCCCGAGGCTCGGCGAGGGAACGCGCGAGTTCCTGCGCGAGGCCGGGTACGTCGACGACGAGATCGAGGATCTGATCCGGCGGGGCGTCGTCTCCGAGCCCAACTGAGGACGGAGCCCGCCCGGTCGGGCAGGCCCCGGACTGGGTCCCGCCAACGCGAAACGGCCGCACCGGATGGCGCGGCCGTCTCGCTTCGAGCGGGTCGAAGGCCGATCAGGTCTCTACTTGACCAGTCCCTCGGTCTTCCACTTCGTGGTGAAGTACGTGACCACGTCGGCCGGCGGTGCGACGTAGTACTTGCCTGCCGGCGGGAGGTTCTTCTTGGTCACGATCTCGTAGGCGAGCGGATCGCCGATCCCGGGGTACTTGAAGCTGGTCCCGTACGGCGGGAACGCCTTCTTGCGTGCGAAGAACTGGGCGGTCGCGTCCGCGAGCTGCCACGCCGTGGCGTCGTAGTTGTTGTCGACGACTGCGTCGATCCCGCCGCTCCGCATCAGAACCTGCGAGCTCGGATCGGCGTGGAACGTCACGACGAGCGGCTTGTTCGGGAACGACTTGCCCGGGTACTTGCTCGCCACCACCTGTCCGGCCGCCTGGCCGGCGGTGTCGAACGAGACCCAGATCGCCTTGGTGTCGGGGTCGGCGGTCAGTGCATCGCTGACGATCTTCTGGGTGCCCGCGATCAGGTTGGTCGGATCGGTCGTCGCATCCAGCGAGATCTTGAGCTTGGAGCTGTTCGCTGCGACCATCGCCTTCAGCTGCGCTGTCCGTGACTGTGCCCACGGTGCCGGGTAGTCGACCGAGACGATGTTGGAGACGCCGGGCTGCGAGGCGAGCTTCGCCTTCAGGTACGCGGCGAGGATCCGCCCGTTCTTGGCCTCGTTCGGAGCGAACTGCGCGGCGTAGCCGGGGCCGACGGTGCCACCGAAGTCGACGATCGGCACCTTCTTGGCCTTGGCCGCCTGCACCACCGACGGGATCGTCGACGGGTCGATGCCCGTCAGGGCGAGCACGTCGATGCCCTGGGCGAGGAGGCTGTTGCCACACGTGACCCACTTCGAGGGCGTTCCCTGGCCGTCGCAGTAGATCCACTTGGAGCCGAGCACCTTGAACGCCACCCGCAGCGAGTTGTGGGCGCGGTCGGCGGACTCGATGCCACCGATGATGTCGAGGTACCCGACCTTGAGGCTCAGGGGCTTGACCTTCTTGCCGGCGGCCTTGCCGGCCTTGGTGCCGCCTGCCACGGCGACCTTCCCGAGCGGTCCGCCGATTGCGCCGATCCCGGCACCTGCGAGCTTGCGCGGGGCGCCCACGGTGGTCAGGTACGGAGCGCCGCGCCCGGAAGCGTAGGACGCGCCGGGAACGGCCGGCTCACCGGCCGGAGGAGCTGCAGCGGTGACCTGCGATGCGCCGAAGGCGATGCCGGCCAGGCTCAGCAGTAGGGCGCCGGCAGCGAGCACCGAAACGCCGAACGGTCGTTTCCTCATGTTGTTCCTCCTTCGTTGGAGTGAAGTGCGCCGGCTCCGTCGGAGCCGATGCGTCGACGGGTCGAGGCCTGTGCGCGCCTGCCAAAATGGTCGGTCCTCGGAAGAGGGCAAGAGCGTAGCGGCCGGGTGAGTCGCAGCGGTGACGTCCGCGAGTACTGATTGTGGGCCGGCGGGACCTCCTTGGAGCTAGCCAAACGATTGGTTGACGGGACGGGCACCAGGGATTTCTTCCATCCCCGTCCTCCGTTGTCAAGGTTCGACGCGAGACGGCCCGCGAAGTTGGAAAAATGCCGCCTGGGCTGTGCCCTTTCGGCGGCCGGTGCGTCGACGACGGGCTCTCGCCCGGGCGGCGGCGACCGTCTGCAGGCCCTCGCGTTCACGTGGCGTAGCAGCGTTCGACCAGGGCCGTCTCGGTGACGGCGTCGCCTTCGAATTCCCCGACGACCCGTCCCTCCCGCATCACCACGACGCGGTTGCAGATCCCCACGAGCTCGGGGAACTCCGACGAGATGAAGATCACGCCCTTGCCCGCAGCGGCGAGATCCACCATGAGCCGGTAGACCTCCTCCTTCGCACCGACGTCGATGCCATGGGTGGGCTCGTCGAAGATGAGGACGTTGGCGCCCGATTCGAGCCACTTCGCCAGCACGACCTTCTGCTGGTTGCCGCCGGACAGGTTCCGGACCGGGCTCTCGAGATTGGGGACCTTGATCTGCAGCCGCTCGATCAGGCTGTGCGAGGCGCGCCGCTCGTGGGAGAGGCTCGGGATCGGCACCGAGCGGCCGAGTCGAAAGCGGCGCAGGGTCGGCAGGGTGATGTTCTTGCGCACCGAGAAGGTGTGCACGGTTCCCTGGTGCCGGCGGTCCTCGGGCAGCAGCACGATCCCCGCGCGCATGGCGTCGCGCGGGCCGCGGATCCGCACCGGATCGCCCTGCACGAGCAGGCGCCCCGTCGTGGCCCGGTCGGCCCCGAAGATCATGCGTACGAGCTCCGTTCGGCCCGCGCCGACCAGGCCTGCGATGCCGAGCACGTCGCCCGCGCGCACCACGAGGCTCGCGTCCTCGACCACGCCGGGACGGCCGAGGCTCTCGACCCGGAGGAGCTCGTCGCGTGCGACGCCGCCCTCGGGAGGCCGCCAGCGCGCCGTCTTGGCGGCGGCCCTGTGCCCCGTGATGTGCTCGATCAGCCGGCTGCGCTCGACCTCTGCCGTCGGGGACTCGAACACCATCTTGCCGTCACGCATCACGGCAACATCGTCCGTGACGTCGTAGACCTCCTGGAGTCGATGCGTGACGTAGACGATGGCGACACCCTCGTCCCGCAGCAGCCGCACGACCTGATGGAGGTGGCTGATCTCGTCCTCGGTCAGCGATGCGGTGGGCTCGTCGAGCACCAGCAGCCGGGCGTTCGTGGCGAGCCCGCGCGCGATCACGACGAGACGGCGCTCGGCGATCGAGAGCGTTCCGAGCTTGCTCTTCGGGTCGATCCGCGCGCCCAGCCGATCGAGCACCGCTGCCGCCTTCTGGCGGAGTGCGCGCCGCTTCACGAACGTCCGTGCGAACGTCGGATACCCGAGGCCGAGCTCGATGTTCTCCGCGACCGTCAGGTTGGGGACGTCCGTGAGCTCCTGGTGCACGAACGCGAGGCCCCGCCTCGTCGCATCGATCGGACCGTGCAGGTGCACGGGCTCGCCGTCGATGAAGATCTCACCCTCGTCCGGCTGCACGACACCGGCGAGGATCTTGATCAGCGTGCTCTTTCCCGCTCCGTTCTTGCCGAGCAGCCCCACCACCGCGCCGGGCACGATCACGCCGTCGGCATGATCGAGCGCCAGTGCGCCCGGGTAGCGCTTGACGAGGCCCTTGACGACGATGAACGGCTCACGCCGGGTGCCGACCGCCTCGGCGGCATGGGCGCCGAGCGCGACGGGCCCGGGATTGCGGCTCGTGTTCCGGCTGTCGCCTGGCCGGGCGCCGCCGTCGGGAGGCGGCTCGCTCACGCTCTTCGCGCCGCCACCGTGCTGAGCAACACGGCGATGATGAGGATCGCACCTTGCACGAGGTTGATCAGGTACGTCTGCAGGTTGAGGAGCGTCAGCCCCGTGCCGATCGTGCCGAGGAAGAGCACGCCGACGACGGTACCGGGGATGTTGAACTCACCGGGCCGGAAGCACGCGGCTCCGAGGAAGGCGCCGGCGTAGGCGGGCAGCAGCAGGTACTGGCCGGAATTGGGTGTATACCCGGCTCCGGCGGCGCTCGTCAGGATCCCGACCAATGCGGCGGCGAAGGCGACGATCATGAAGCCGACGGTTCGCAGCAGGCGCGTGCGGATGCCCGAGAGACGCGCCGCCTCCTCGTTGCCGCCGATCGCGTACATGAAGCGGCCGATCTCGGTGGCGTCCAGCAGGATCCAGAGCACGAGCGCCACGACGAGTGCGATCCAGACCTGGTTGCTCAGTCCGAACAGCGACTTGGCGCCGAGGTCGACATAACCCTGAGGCACGCCCTGGAAGACGGTGGCCTGCTCCGTGAAGGCGTACTCCAGCCCCGTGAGCATGGTCGCCATGCCGAGAGTCATGATGAACGAGTTCCCCCCGAAGACCGGGACGAGCAGGCCGTTGACGATGCCCACGCCGAGGGCCATGGCGAGCACGAGCACGATCGTGAGCTGCCACGGCATGGCGTGGTACACCATCAGGGCGATTGCCGCCCCTGCTGCGAAGCCCACCATGGAACCGATCGACAGGTCGAAGTCGCCCATCACGAGAGCCACCGTCAGCCCGAGGGCGACGATCATCCCCGGGGCCGCGGCGACGAGGATCGACTTGGCGTTGTCCAGCGTCGGGAAGGTGCTCGGGCGCAGGAGCGTGAAGGTGAGGAGCATCACACCGAAGGCCAGCAGGACGCCGTAGCGGGCCAGGAGGACGCCGAGGCGGTTGCGCGCACTTCTCCCGGGTGCCGCTGCCACCGCGGCCGCAGGGGCGCCGCCGCCGTCATCGGTCGCCGAGTACCTGATCGAGAAGGTGAACGATGATCGGTCGATCACGGCTGGCTCCGCTTCTCGTGGTCGGCTGGGGCGCCGTTCAATCAAACGGACGGCAGAATCCTACGGTGCTGCCCGAGAGCGCGTCAACTACCAGGCTTCTGCGCCTTCGCGATGGCGCCGGCGAACGCGCGGACCGAGCCCGGATTGGTCAGCACGACGAACGGGGCCTTGGGGTTGTCACGAGCTCGAACGAGGAAGACCGGGTAGGTCGAGAACCGTGCGACGGCCGCGACGTCTGCCGCCCCCTCGACCTGCGACGCCCACGCCGGATTCTCGAGCTCGTCGTTCCAGCCTCGTGCGTCGAGGCCCAGCACCGCAGCCAGACGGGCGGAGGGCTCGGGTGACGCATCCCCACGTTCGAGGTTGCGCCGGTAGGCAAGCTGGACGAAGTCCCACCCGCGGCGCTGCGCCGCGGCTGCGTGGGCGCCCAGCGCGAGCTCGCGTGCCGGCGAAGCGACGTCCCCGGCGATACCGCGGAACTCGATGCTGGCCTTGCCGGTACGCACATAGCGCTCGATCACCTTCGGCAAGACGGTCCCGTGCAGGACGGCGCATGTCGGGCACGCGAAGTGGCCGTAGTCGATGATCGTCACGGGTGCCGAGGGGCTGCCCAGCACGAGGCCCTGCTGGGGTATGCCCCGAAGCTCGTCACGGACGCGCTTTGCGGTCGCGGCGAGCGGCGCTGCCGGGGTCGTGCTCGCCGCCTCGGCGACCGTCTGGGTGTCTGCGGCGGCCGGAAGCGAGGAGGCCGAGTCGGTCGTCTTTGCGTCCTGTTCGCCGCTGCAGCCTGCCGTGACGATCGCGAGCGCAATCAGCAGCGCCGCGCCGCCGCGGGTACGGAGCCGTTGCCCGACACGGGTCCAGAGCCGCTGCCCGACGTACGGTGTCGGCGTCTGGGTGTCCGTTGCCGGGTGCACGGTTGGCTCACGGTAGCGGACGCGTTCGGCGACCAATACACTCGCGCGAAGGATCCTTACACCTCTTCTTCTACTGGCGCCAGGAGCGACATGGGCTACGACCGCAGCGTCGACAGCGTCGACCGTTCCCGGGTTGCACACGCGAGGGGCTGATGGGCGACCTGGAGCGTGAGCTTCGGCTCCTCCTCGACAAGCAAGCCCTGGGCGAGCTGCTGCTTCGCTATGCCCGGGGCATCGATCGCTGGGACAGGGAGCTCGTCCTCGGCTGTTTCCATCCCGACGCCTCCGTGCACTACAACACCTACGAGGGCAACGCGATCGAGTTCTACGAGGCGCTGTGGGAGCGCACCGAAGGCCACGGAACTGGGCAGGGCGGAATCCCGCGCGGGCAGCACGTGGTCTCGAACGCCCTCTTCGAGGTGCGAGGCGACGTCGCCTACGGCGAGAGCTACCTCGAGGCCCGGCGGAGCGGAGTCGGGAACCGTCGGGCCGGAGCGGAGTCGGCGGCAACCGGCCCGGGGTTCCCGATCGAGAGGATCGGACGGTTCATCGACCGCTGCGAGCGGCGAAACGGCGAGTGGCGGTTCGTCAGCCGCCGGGTGGCGATGGAGTGGATGTCGGAGGAAGTCGAGAGCTCGGACGCCATGCCGGGTGGGTACAAGCTCGAGAACTTCGCCCCGACCCGGTACGACCGAAGCGATCCGTCGTACGAGCGCAACTGGGATTGAGCCCCGGCGAGCTGCTGGATAAAGTCCCAAACGTTTGGTAGAAAACGACCTCTCACCCGATCGCTTCTTCGGCCTCGTCGAGGATCTCGCCTTCGACGACGATGTCGCGATCGGGACGGCGGCCCTCCACGCGCTGATCGAGCGCTTGCACGAAGCCAACCACCAACCCGACGAAGAAGGAGCGAGCATGAGCGATTTCCAGGCACTCAACCAGCTGTTCTCGACGTATGCGTGGTCGATGGACTCGAAGGAGTTCGAGCTCTTCGACGAGGTCTTCAGCGAGAGCGCGACGTTCGTCGTCTCCATCGCAGGCGAGGTCGTCGCATCGTTCGAGGGGCGGGCGGCGGTCGTGGACTTCATCCGCTCGACGACCCTCGACCAGACGGATCAACGCCGCCACGTGATCACCAATATCCGGCAGGCGGGCGCCGACAAGGCATCGGCGACGCTGACGCTTCTCGTCGTCGACAGTGGCGAGCTCATCGTCAAGAGCTGCGGCGTCTACCGTGTCGATCTGGTGCAGGAGGGCGGCGCGTTGCGGTTCGGCGCGATGGACCTCGCTCTCGACCTGGGCTTCTAGGGCATGGGAGTCAACGCCTCTCAGCACATCGCCCTGCGCGTCAGCGACGTCGACCGCTCGGCGCGCTTCTACATCGACGCCTTCGGCGGCCGCTACCTGACCTTGCCGTTCCTGGTGGACGATCCCGGCATGGCGGGCCTGTTCGGCGGCCACGAGGGGCTGAAGGTGAAGGTGTGCATCCTCGGCTTCGACGCCGGCGTGATCGAGCTCTTCCAGTTCCTCGAGCCGTCGCGGCCGACGGCACCCGAGGACCCGACCCGGGCCATGCTGATGCACTGGTGCGTCCAGGTGGACGACGTGGAGGAAGCGCTCGCGCGCGTCGAGGCTCTCGGTGCGAAGACGGTGCAGCCGCTCGGCGACTGGGGCGGCTCCAAGTTCGTCTACTGCTACGACCTCGACGGCAACGTCTTCGAGCTGCTGGACTCCTCGATGGAGGAGACGGCGCGGCGAACGATCGAGCTGTTCCCCGAGGCGGCGCCGCCCGCGGCGTAGACGTGCGCTCACCGGGGGCGGCGCTCGCCGTCCCCGGTGCCGGCTCTCAGTCGGCGCGGATCCCGCGCCAGGCGGTCGTGCCGCCGTCGATCACCACGCACGTGCCGTTGATCATGGCCGCGCGGTCGCTCGCGAGGAAGACGACGAGGTCGGCGACCTCCTCCGGCAGAGCGAGGCGCGGGACGAGGTGCGTCCCGAGCAGCTGCTCCTGCACCATCCGGCGCTCCTCGTCCGAGAGGCCCGGCTGGTTGTAGTACTTCTGCACCATCGGCGTGTCGGTGTTCCCGGGTGCGTAGCAGACGACCCGCGTCCCCTGGGGTGCCAGCTCGATCGCCATCACACGGGTCAGCTGCACGAGCCCGGCCTTCGACGGCCCGTAGGCGCCGCCCATCGGGTAGCCGACGAGGCCGCCGATCGAGGCCGCGTTGACGATCACGCCCCCGCCCGCCTCCTTCAGGAGCGGCGCCGCGTACTTCGAGCACAGCCACGGGCCGCGGAGGTTGATCGCGATCACCTTGTCCCAGACGTCCTCGGGGAGCTCGTGGCTCTGCGCGGTCATCGTGAAGTTCGTCTCGTGGACGCCGGCGTTGTTGTGGAGGATGTCGAGCCTGCCGAACGCTTCCACCGTCGCGTCCATCAGCCGCTTCACGTCCTCGACCCGGGACACGTCGCAGTGGACGTAAGCGGCCGTGCCGCCTGCCGCCTCGATCTCGGCGACGACCGCCTCCCCGGTCTCGTCGGTCACGTCGGAGACGACGACGCTCGCGCCCTCCTCCGCCATGCGCCGGGCCGTGGCGGCGCCGATCCCCTGCCCGGCGCCGGTGACGATCGCGACCTTGCCCTCGAGCTCCATCAGGGCTCCCCTCTACTCCTCGACCGTGTCCACGGGCCGCTCGATCTCGGTGCGGCGGGAGACGGCACGCGGCTTGAACCCGATATGGACTTCCTTCACGGCGCGGAGGAAGAAGTTCTGGTGGTAGGAGAAGTCGTTCGCGCCCTCGATGAACCACATCTCCTCGACCAGATCGACGAGCGCCTTGAAGCCGTAGAGCAGCTCCCGCCGGGCCAACGGGGCCCCGAGGCAGTGGTGGGTTCCGACGCCGAAGGCGAGGTGCCGCCGTGGATGCTTCCGGTCGAGGTCGATGTCGGCCGGGCACTCGTACATGCGCTCGTCGCGGTTCCCCGCTCCGTAGCGGAGCATCAGCACCGAGCCGGCCGGGATGTGGACGCCCTGGATCTCGACGTCGACGGCCGCCTCGCGCAGGAGACCTTGCACGGGCCCCTCGACGCGAAGGATCTCCTCGCAGAAGATCGGCAGGTACTTCCCGGGGTCCGAGGTGAGCTGCTGCCAGACCTCGGGGTGCTCGATCAGCTTGATCACCCCTGCTGCCAGCGCGTTGGTCGTGGTCTCGGAGCCGCCGACGAACAGGTCGGCCATCATCTCGGCATGGAGCTCGTTGTCGTTCAGCGGGCGGCCCCACTCGGGGATCTCGCGGTTCACGAGCGTGCTCAGCAGCGTGTCGTTCGGCTCCTTGCGGAGCTGCTCGAACATCGGCTGGAAGTAGTGCTGCGCCGCGATCGCCGCGAGCACCGACTCCTCGGCCTCCTCGTCGGACTGCATCAGGCCCATCAGCTTGACCCACTTGTCCGTCCATCCCTTGATCAACGGCAGGTCCTCGTCCGGCACGCCGACCTGGCGGCCGATCACGTACAGCGGCAGCGGCACGGCGTACTGGGACACGAACTCGCACGTGCCGTCGCCGAGGAACTTCTCGAGCAGCTCGTACGCGAGATGCTCGACGTACGGGTCGATCTCCTTGATCGCCGACGGCCGGAAGGCGTGGTCGAACATCCGCCGCATCTGCATGTGATTCGGCTCGTCCCGGGCGTCGAGGCTCGGCGCCGGCGTCCACCCCCGCTCCTCGTACAGCTTCGCGAGCTTCCGCGGCGCGGATCGCGATCGGATCGTCCTCGCCCAGCGCCTTGCCCGTGTCGTTCGCGCTGTTGCCGACCCCGTTGGAGAACCGCTTCGTGTCGAGCAGGATCGCCCGGATGTCCTCGTAGCGGGTGACGAAGAACATCCCGGTGCGCGGGTCGAGCCAGACCGGGGCCTCGTCACGGAGCTGCTGGTAGGCCGGGTACGGGCAGTCGTTCGTCTCCGGGTCGAAGAAGTTGATCTCGCTCAGTGAAGCTGACACCTGGTTCCTCCTGGCTCGAGGCGAAAGTGGCTGACCGGGGAGTGGTGCCGTCCGACGACCCGCCGGTCAGTGATCGTCGCAGCACGCTATCGCAGGTCGCCCTCAACTGCAAAACAGACGGCCGTTAGAACGGAAGGTCGAGCGTCAGGTGCATGCTCGCGAACCGCCAGGCGTCCCCGTCCAGCACTGCCTGCGTGCGATAGAGGCCGGTGCTCTTGACCGTCAGGGCGCCGTCTGCCACGACGATGAGCGTCAGGATCGCCGTCACCTCGGCGCTCGAGTCGGTCTGGGCCCCGATGCGGACGTTCGTGATCACGTGCCGGCGCTGGTCCGTCTGCTCGCCGACGGTCGAGCTGCAGAACTCCACGATCGCGTCGCGCCCGGAGATGGGGCCGATCGTGTCCCCGCCGGTGATCACGATCGTGAACTCCGCGGTTTCGGTGAAGGTGTCGCCGAGCACCGAGAACTCGCGCGAGTCCATCGGCCACCCGTAGTCCGCGAACAGCTGGTCGATTGCGCTCCTGTCGGCCATGATTCCTCCTCGTGGGTCGTTGCTGACACCGTCCCCGACGGCGTCCGCCGGGGACGGCATGGCTGTCTCACGGGTGATCCTCGCAGCTCGCCGCGCCGCGCGGGCATGCTTCCGGCATGCCGGAAGCAGCGCCTCCCCGTCGTGCCGCCACGATCGTCGTGATCCGGCCCGCTGCGGCAGGCCCGGGCTCGCCGTTCGAGGTGCTGCTCCTGCGCCGCAGCGCCGCGATGACGTTCATGGCCGGGGCGCACGTCTTCCCCGGCGGGAGCGTCGACGACGCCGATGCACTCGTCGACGCGCCGGCATGCTGCGACGGGCTCGACGCACCGCGGTGCTTCGCCCGGCTCGACGCCGCAGCTGAGCTGGCGTGCAGGGTCGCCGCCGCACGCGAGCTCGTCGAGGAGGCGGGCGTCCTGCTCGCCCGCCGCCACGGGAGCTTCGCGACGAGCGAGGAAGCAGAGGCCGTGCGTGCCCGGCTCGACTGCGGCGCCTCGTTCGAGCAGGTCCTGCGGGACGGCGGCTGGCGCCTCGCGCTCGATGCGCTCCTGCCCTTCGCGCAGATCGTCACGCCGCGGTCGGAGCCACGGCGCTTCGACACGCACTTCTTCCTGGCCGAGCTCCCCGGCGGGATCGAGGCACGTCCGACCGGGACCGAGTCGGACGAGCTCGTCTGGGCGACGCCGGCCCGGGCCCTGGAGGGCGCGTCGAGCGGCGAGGTCGTCTTGATGCCACCCACGTGGGCGACCCTGCTGCAGGTCGACGCCTTCGACTCGGCCGCCGCGCTGTTCGCGGGGGCACGCCGCCGTTCGATCGAGCCGCTGGAGCCGTCGCTGACGAGCGAGGCGGGTATGCGCCTCCTCGCGATCCCCACCACCGAGGGTGTCCTCCGGTTCTCGTTCGAGGAGGGCCGTGGCTGGCGTCGCATCGGCTAGCTCTTCTCCTGTACGACCCCGCTAGCATCGGGGCACGAGGCCGGCCTTGCCCCGAGCTCGAGCGACGCGGTCCTCTACACGAACGCCGAGCGGGTCCACCGTCTCTGAGCACCGTCCTTCGGCAACCGCCGAGCATCTCGACAAGGAGGCACGATGAGCGACAGCGGCGCACTACGGGTAGCAGCCCAGGTCCACGCCGAGGTCGGCGAAAGCCCGAGCTGGGACGCGCGGGCCGGAGTGCTCCGGTTCGTCGACGTCCACCCCGGCATCGTCTACCGCTACGACCCGGCCGACGGCTCCCTCACGTCGTGCGAGATCGGGCAGGAGGTCGGAGCCGTGGCCGTTCGTGAGGCCGGCGGGATCGTGGTGGCTGCCCGTGACGGCATCGGCGTCGTCGACGAGAGCACCGGTGCGCTGGACCTGATCGCCCCGATCGAGGGCGACCGGCCGGGCAGCCGGATGAACGACGCGAAGTGCGACCCGGCCGGGCGCCTCTGGGCGGGGACGATGGCATTCGACTTCACCGCCGGCGCGGGGTCGCTCTACCGCATCCTCCCCGATCACAGCTTCGAGCCGGTCGTCGGAGAGATCACGATCTCCAACGGCCTCGGCTGGAGCCCGGAGGGCGACCGCATGTACTACATCGACACGATGGCCTTCCGGGTCGACGTCTTCGACTTCGATCTTGCGACGGGCGAGGTCGCAAACCGCCGGGTCTTCGCGGGGTTCGAGGAAGGTGACGGGATGCCGGACGGCCTGGCCGTCGACGCCGAGGGGCACGTCTGGGTCGTCCTCTTCGGCGGCGGCTGCGTCCGCCGCTACTCGCCCGACGGCCTGCTCGTCGACCGACTCGAGCTGCCGGTGAGCCAGCCGACGTGCGTTGCGTTCGGCGGGGACGATCTCGGCGACCTCTACATCACCACCGGTACGTACCAGCTCACCGCGGAGCAGCTCGCCGAGCAGCCACTCGCGGGTGCGACGTTCGTGTGCCGCCCCGGGGTGACCGGAACACCCGTCCACGCATTCGCGGGCTGACGGTGTCAGGATGGCGGCCATGAGCGAGATCGTCGTGATCACGGGCGGTGGCGGTGTGCTCGGCCGCGCGACCGCCGTCGAGCTCGCGCGGCGCGGCTGGAGCTCGGTCGTCACCGGACGGACGCAGGGCTCGCTCGACGAGACGGTCGCGGCGGTCGAGGCTGCCGGCTCCCGTGCCATTGCCGTCGCCGGCGACGTCTCCGACGAGCAGCACGTCGCCAGCGTCTTCGAGACGGCTGCGCGTGAGCTCGGCCCGGTGGACGCGGTGCTCCACGCCGCCGCCACGCACGGGACGCCGATGCGCCTCGTGGACGTGCCGCTGTCCGAGTGGGAGCACGTGATCGCGACGAACATGCGCTCGACGTTCCTCGTCACCCGGGCAGCGTTGCGGGTGATGGTGCCGCGCCGTCGCGGCTCCATCGTGCTCGTCGCCAGCGCCGGCATCCTCCGCGGGTTCCCGCTCGCCGCTCCCTACGCCGCGACGAAGTCCGCCCTTCCCGGGTTCGCGCGAACGCTCGCGGCAGAGGTCTCACCCGAGGGTGTCCGGGTCAACGTGCTGACGCCGGGAGCGATGCCGGACGCGGCGATCTACAAGTCCGCGATGCCGGGTATCGCCGCGGAGCTCGGGTTCGACCCGGACCAGGGCCAGGAGCTCCTCGAGAGCATGTCTGCGCTACGTCGCGCGTGCACGCCGGCGGAGATAGCGCGGGCGGCGGCCTTCCTGCTCACGGACGACTCGAGCCTGATGACCGGCCAGAACCTCGTCGTCGACGCAGGGCTGACGACCTAGCAGCCCTTCGTCCGACCGGCACCTCGCGGCGCTCAGGCGACGAAGCAGAGGTTCAGGATCGCGGCCTCGGAGACCTCGGTGCCGGTCAGCTCGCCGATGATGCGCCCCTCGCGCAGCACGAGGACGCGGCGGCAGAGTCCGACGACCTCCTCGAGCTCCGACGAGATCACGATCACGCCGGCGCCGCGCTCGGCGAGCCCTGCGATGAGCGCGTAGATCTCACGCTTCGCCCCGATGTCGATGCCGACCGTCGGTTCGTCGAAGATGAACACGCGGGCACCTGTCATCAACCACTTGGCGATCAGCGCCTTCTGCTGGTTCCCGCCCGAGAGGAACTTCAGAGGCTGTCGCGTCGAGGGAGTCACGATCGACAGCTCCGTCACGCGCTCTGCGACGGCACGACGTTCCGCCTGAGGTCGGAGCACAGTGCGACCGAGCGAGAAGCGCCGGAGACTCGGCAACGTCACGTTGGCAGCGACGGAGAGCTGAGCGACGCCGCCCTGGTTACGACGGTCCTCCGGCAGCAGAGCGAGGCCGTGGTGGATCGCGTCGCGGGGGCTGCGGATGTGCACCGGCTCACCGTCGATCTCGATCGTGCCTGCCTCGCGTGGGTCGGCGCCGAAGAGCATCCGGACGACCTCTGTCCGGCCGGCACCGACGAGGCCTGCGAGGCCGAGGACCTCGCCCGGAAGCAGATCGAAGGAGATGTCACGCACGCGTCCGGCCGTGAGCCCGCGAACGGAGACGAGCGGTCGGCCCGTGGGTGCGGCGCCGTGATTTGGGAAGATCTCGCTCAGCTCACGGCCGACGATCAGCGTCATGAGCTCGTGCTTGTCGAGTATCGCGGTCGGCTGGGTTGCCACGACCCGCGAGTCCTTCATCACCGTCGTGCGATCGGTGAGCGCCAGGATTTCCTCGAGCCGGTGCGAGATGTAGATGATGGTGACGCCGTCTTCTCGGAGCTTCCTCAGGACGCCCAGCAGGAGCTCGACCTCGTCCTCCGGCAGCGACGCGGTCGGTTCGTCCATGATCAGCAGTCGTACGTCGCGGACGAGCGCCCGGCCGATCATCACCAGGCGCTGGTCGGCGGGCGAGAGAGTCCCGGCCGGCTTCCGGAGGTCCGCTGTGAGCCCGAGACGCTCACCGATCGACTGGGCCGAGCGAAGCATGGTGCGCCAGCGCACCCTGCCGAGGCGCGCGGGGTAGTGGCCGATGAACATGTTCTCGGCGGCCGTCAGGCGCGGGAGCGAGCGAGAGCTCCTGGGGCACCATCTCGATCCCGAGCCGCACCGCGTGCGCGGGCGAGGAATGGCTCACGATCTCGCCGTCCCAGACGAGAGCGCCTGCGTCGGGCTGGTACTGCCCGGCGATGATCTTCGTCAACGTCGACTTGCCGGCGCCGTTCTCGCCGACGAGCCCGAGGATCTCGCCGCGGCGGACGTCGATCGAGACGTCGTCGAGGGCGACGACGCCGGGGAAGCTCTTGCGCACGTGCTGCGTCTCGAGCAGCACGTCGTGGTCGAGGCCGTTGGTCGGCTGCGTCCGGTTGCCGGTCATCGAGGCTCAACCGTGTAGCCCGGCGGCGCCACTGTCAAGCTCGACCCGGGGCCGACGCATTGACGCGCCGGTGGTGATGTGGTCTACTCGCGTCCACCTTAATCGAACGGACGGTTGGTTGTTGAACTCCGTCGAGAGGAGAGGTCTGCATGCACAAGGGGCGAATCGGATTGGGCGTCATCGCCGTCGTCGTGACCGGCCTGGTCGCCGCGTCGGTGGCGGGCGCGTCGTCGCAGGGTTCCACGAAGCAACCACCAACGATCACGGTTGGGTTCCTCCAAATCCTCGGCGCGTCACCGGCGGCCACGCGGAACGAGGTGCAGTTCAAGCGCGCAGCCAAGGTGCTCGGCTGGAAGGTCAACGTCGTCGACGCGCAGGGCGACCCGGCGAAGATGGCGTCGGGCATCCAGTCGTTCGTGACGCAGAAGGTGGACGCGATCGTGACGATCGCGGTGGCTCCTGCAGCCGCGCAGCAGGCGTTGACCGCAGCGAAGAAGGCCGGCATCCCGGCGATCACGATCGCCGGCCCGAACCCTGATCCGAACAAGCTCTACGCCGCCCAGATCGCGCCGAACGACAGCGCCCTGGGTGCGATGAGCGCCCAGCACCTGTGCGACACGCTCGGAAAGGGTGCCAAGATCGTCGCGCAGTTCTTCGATCCACTCGACGCACTCGTGCGCCGTGACACCGTCGCCAAGGCGGTCTTCGGGAACTGCGGCGTGAAGGTCGTGGCGAGCCATCAGGTCGACTTCTCGAACGCCGTCGCGGATGCGACGAAGTCGACCCTCAACATGCTCCAGGCCCATCCGGAGGCGACCGGCGTCTGGGCCGACCAGGACTTCGAGTTCTCGGCGGCCGTCAATGCGGTCAAGCAGCTCGGGCGGACCAAGAAGGTGAAGGTCTTCGGGTTCCTCGCCGGCGCAGAGACGCTCAGCACCCTGCGGAAGGGTCTCCCCGCGGTCTCCCTCGCCGACGCGGACTACAACCCGTGTGCCTGGCTTGCTGCCGATCAGCTCCTGCAGTTCTTCGGCAACAAGAAGAAGATCGACCCGAACGCGCAGTACAACATCTACCCGATCAACACCGTCCTCATCACGGGCACGAACGTGCCGAAGGGTAAGGAGTACCCGTACCCCGATCCGGCAGGGTTCTTCGTCAAGCGGTGGAAGGGCCTCGGGTACACGACCAAGTAGCCGACCTGCGCGTGGGAGGGCCCCGGCAGACGGAGGCCCTCCCACACGCATTGCCTCGAGATGAGCACGTCCGATACCCCCACACCGTCAGGCGCGCCTCGGGCCGACGGCGCTCCGCCCTCGCGGAGCCTCTCCGGCCGGGTCGGCCCGTACTTCGTGCGCTACGGGACGATCGCGGCGTTCATCGTCGTCGTGGCGCTGTTCTCCTTCGCGCGGCCCGATACCTTCGCGACCTGGGAGAACTGGCAGTCGATCCTCAATCTCGGCAGCGTCGTGATGATCATCGCGGCGGCCCTGACCTTGCCGATGATCATGGGGGACTTCGATCTCTCGGTCGGATACAACACGCAGCTGATGGGCGCGGTCGCGGTCGTGTTGCTCGTGAACGTCGGCCTGTCCACCGGCGTCACGATCGTGCTCACGCTCCTGCTCGGGGCGCTCGTCGGGGCGGCGATCGGCGGGATCGTGGCGTGGTCGAAGGTCTCGGCCTTCGTGATCACGCTCGGTGCCGGGACGATCATGCTCGGCGTCGAGCTCCGCATCACCGACGGTGGCAGGAACATCTTCGAAGGGATCCCTTCGAGCTTCAGCGCGATCGCGAACAAGGAGATCCTCGGTCTCCAGCTTCCGATCTGGATCATGTTCGGGGTTTACATTCTGCTCTGGTTCATCACCGAGCACACCGTGATCGGGCGTTACATGGCGGCAATCGGGGGCAATCCCGAGGCCGCGCGCCTGAGTGGCATCCGGGTCGAGTTCGTGCGGCTGACCGGGTTCGTGGTCGTCGGCCTCGGGGCTGCGATCGCCGGGATCATCCTCACGGCGCAGGCTCAGCAGTACTACGCGAACGCGGCAACCGGCTACCTGCTGCCGGCCTACGCCGGTGTCTTTCTCGGCGCTGCGACGCTGAGGGCGAACCAGTTCCACATCTTCGGCACCTTCGTCGGCGTCCTCTTCATGCAGACGATCCAGACGGGGCTGATCATCATGAACTACAGCGCGTACCTCGCGAACATCATCCAGGGCACGATCTTGATCGTCGCCGTGCTGCTGTCCCGGGTCGGATCGCGCAATACGTGAGCCGGGTCGGATCGCGCCCGGGGCGTCAGGCCAGGCAGAGTGCACACAGCAGCGCCGGCACCGCCTTGCGAGCCGGCACCAACGGTGAGAGGAGAGAGAGATGGCACTGACTGACAGGGTGTGCGTCGTGACGGGCGGCGGCAGCGGGATCGGCCGCGCCACGGCAATCGAGATGGCCCGGCAGGGCGGCAAGGTCGTCGTCTCGGACGTGAACGACGCGAACGGCGAGAGCACCGTCGAGGAGATCGAGGGCGCAGGCGGCGAGGCGGTCTACATCCACGCCGACATGCGCAAGCAGGAGCAGATCCAGGCGCTCGTCGACGGTGCCGTGGAGGCGTTCGGCGCGCTGCACGTGCTGCACAACAACGCGGGCGTGCACGAGAGCGACTTCCTCTCGACGGACATGACCGTCCAGGACCTGCCGGTCGAGGTATGGGACACGCTGATGGACATCAACCTGAAGGGCGTCTGGTTGGGGGCGAAGCTCGCCTATCCGCACATCAAGGCGTCCGGAGGCGGCGCGATCGTCAACGCCGGGTCCACGGCATCGGTCGCCGGGTTCCCGATGTGCCCGGCGTACACGTCGGCGAAGCACGCGATCGTCGGCCTGACGAAGTGCATGGCGATCGACTTCCGCGCGGACAACATTCGCGCCAACTGCTACTGCCCCGCCTCGATCGACACGGCGATGGTGCAGAAGTTCTGGGAGGCCGCCGAGGACCCCGAGATGGTCAAGACGTTCCTCACCGGCTCGCACCTGATCAAGCGCCTCGGGCGGCCGGAAGAGGTCGCGAAGCTCGTCTGCTTCCTCGCCTCCGACGACGCGTCCTTCATCAACGGCGCCGCGTACCTGATCGACGGCGGCGCCATGGCGTGGCGCGGGACGGAGTAGTGAGCCGCGATGCTTGTTGCCGCGCTGTGCGCGGATCCTGAAGCCGGGAACCTACGGTTCCCTGTGAGCCCTCCCTTCAGTAGGGCTCCGAGCTCGCAAGGACGATGGTCAGCCGTTAGCAGCGGGGCTGACCATCGTCCTTCCCGGAAGGATGCAACGCCGTTGTGGTTCACCACGGAGTGATCGCCGGCGCCACGCGATCGGAGAACGAGAAGGGGGGCGCCGCGGCGCCCCCCTTCCGCTGTGCTCAGGCGATGTGACCTACCAGCGGCAGGCGGCGGGGATGGCAGGATGGTCGGGCGCCGGGTACTTCTTGTGGATCGGCTGCACGACCTCCTCGCCGAACTTCTGGATCTGCTCGTGGGCCGCCTCCATCGAAGGGCCCGTCGGGAAGCGGAACCGCATGGTGAAGTAGTCCACGCCGTAGACCTCGTGGAACATCTCGAGCTGCTCGATGCACTGCTGCGGGGTGCCCATGACGAGGTACTTGGCGCAGTTCTCCGGTGTGATGGCGGACTCCTCGGCCAGCTCCGGGTGGCCCGTGAAGATGCCGAGCCGATGGTAGAACAGCCACTCCTCCACGAAGTGCGTGCCGAACGTGTCGGCGGCCTGTTCGAACGTGTCGGCGACCCAGCCGTCGCGCATCATCACGATGAACGGCTTCTTGCCCCTCTCCTCGGCGGCGGCCTTGTATGCGTCGACCCGCTCGTTCCACACCTCCAGCAGGTGCGGGAACGGGTCTGCGGTCATCGCCTCGCCGTAGGTCGCCGAGCGCTTGATCGCCTCGGGGCTCGCGTTGCCGCCACCCCAGATCGGCCAGCCGCCCTCCTGGTAGGGGCCGGGGGTGAGGAGGCCCTGGGTCACCTGCCAGTGCTTGCCGTCGAAGTCGAACCGCTCGCCCTTGAACGCCTCCTGCCAGATCTTGATGCTCTCGATGAAACGGCCGAGGAGCTTCTCCTGCGGGACGCCGAACTGATCCCAGTAGGCCGGGTGGTAGCCGCGGGACATCGTCGTGTAGAGCCGGCCCTTGGAGAGGTTGTCGATGATGGCGAACTGCTCGGCGGCGTGCAACGGGTGGTACAGCGTCGCGACGAACGTGTACGTCCCGATCGCGACCCGCTCGGTCTCGCGCGCCAGGATCGTCAGCAGCTGCTCCGGCCCCGGGTAATAGCACTCGGTGCGGCCGTGCCGGTGAGGGACCTGGAGCGAGTGGAAGCCCGCCTTCTCGGCGGCGACTCCCTCCTCGATCATCTGCTCGAGCGTGCGCTGCACGTCGTCGGGCGGGGGCATGGGCTGGTCGTAGGGGCCCTTGTTGACGTCGATCAGGTATCCGATTCTCATGGGCTGCTCCTTCGTCTCGTGGGCACGGCGAGCGAATCCTCCGCCCGGCCCGGGGCAGATGTCGAGCCCGCCGGCGGCTCACTCCATCATGAACGTTCGCCGCATGTCCTGTCGCGGTATCCGTCGACTCCGGAGGTCTGCCGGCGCCTCCTCAGGCGTCCGGAAACCGGTTGCCGCAGAAGCGGCAGACCTTCGCCTGGGCCTTGACCTGCTCGGCGCATTCGGGGCACGCCTTCGTCTTCGGCGGCCTCCCGACGCCGAAGAGCCGGGAGAACAGCGATCCCTGCCGTGCGCCGGAGGCAGACGCGTCCCGGCAGTGCTCGACGTAGCTGCCGAGGATCGCGGCCTGCCTCTGCGTCCGCCCGCTCGCACGCGCCTCGATCTCCTCCGCAAGCCTGCGCACGACCGCATAGCCGCGCTCGTCGTCCGTGTTGACCGCGACGGACGCCGCCTTCCAGGCCTCACTCAGCGCCGGCCGGCACTTCTCGCGCGCGAGCAGCGCGCGCGAGCGAACGACGTTGGGGGCCGTCTCCCAGTCGCGGGAGGGTGGTGAGGGATCGGCGCCGCCGCTCACGTCACGCGTCGGCGGCGGCGTCTACCCCCGCGTGGACGACGACCACCGTGATCGGCGAGGTCTCCATGACGGAGCGCGAGACGCTGCCGACCACGGACTCCGTGAGTGCGCCGCGGCCGCGGGCGCCGACGATGATCAGCGATGCCTGGACGCCCTGTCCGGCACCGACGATCGCCGCGGCGACGTCTCGGGCGCCGTGCTCGCCGAGCACCGTGAGATCGGCATCGACGCCCGCTTCGGTTGCCCGGGCGAGAGCCGCCCCGAGCACCGGGTCGGCGGCCGCGACCTCGGCCGGCGTGCCGAAGCTCAGCGGGTTGCTCCGAAACAACGACTCGGCGATCTCCGGCGAGGAGTGGACGAACGTGATCCGGGCGCCGCGTTCCCGCGCGAGCCGCACCCCGACGTCCACCGCCTCCTGTGACGAGCTCGAGCCGTCGGTCGCGATAAGCAGAGTCTCGGTCACTGTCGTCCTCTCGGGGTCGTTGTCGATCGTGATTCTGACACAGCCACGGGGCCACGGCGGCGGGGACGGTCGCGCGCGACGAGGCTCACGCCGACGTCGACGAGGGCAGCGTTGCCGGCGGTGCGTCGCCCAGGAACGGTGCGACCCGCACCCGGCCCTCGGCCTCGAGTCCCCGCAGTGAGACCGTGGTACGCCGGCGCAGGATGTCGTCGGCCGTCACCGCCGCCTCGTGCTCGACGGCGTACCGCGCCTGGGCGAGGACGTCGGGCCCACCGGAGACGATCGGCTCGTACAGCTCGGGTGCAGCGCGGGCCGGTTCGAGCACCTCGTGGGCCAGGGTGCCGTAGAGGCCGGCGAGATGCGCCGCGCTGCCCTCGGGCAACCCGGGGTGGAGGCGCAGGAGGTCGGCGGTCACGACATCGGGGTCGGCGGCCCCGACGAGCGGCGCCGGGTGGGCGTCGGGCAGAGGCCCTCCGATCGACGTGAGCGCCTGCGTGGCGACGTCGACCCCGATGCGCCGCCACGTGGTGAGCTTGCCGCCGGCGACGCTGATCATCCCGGCCTTGCCGACGGTGACGACGGTCTCCCGTCGGGTACCTGCGGTGGACGTGCCTCCCAACGGCAGGACGCGGAGCCCGGCGAAGGCGCCGCGAACACGCGACGGGCTGACCACGTCCGGTGCGAGGGAGGTCGCGGCCTCCGCGAGGATCTGGGCCTGGTCGGCCTCGGTCGGCCGCACCGTGGCCGGGTCGCCCTCGAAGGCCTCGTCGGTCGTGCCCAGGAGGAGCATGCCGTGCCAGGGGATCGCGAACGAGACGCGGCCTCCGGGCAGGGGGGACGTGACTGCAGCGCGCCACGGCTCGCTGCTCTCGAGCAGGAGGTGAGCGCCCTTCGACAGCCGGACGCTGGCGGCCGCGCCCGGATCCTCGAGCCGGCGGATGTGATCGACCCAGGGGCCGGTCGCGTTGACGACGGTCCTGGCGGAGATCGAGAAACGGGCTCCCGAGACGACGTCCACGACCTCCGCGCCACCGACGGCGCCTCCCGCAATCCTGAGGCTCTCGACGCGCGCGTAGTTGAGCCAGACGGCTCCGTCGAGCTCCGCCGTCCGCAGCGCGGCGAGCACGAGTCGGGCGTCGTCGGTCTGATGGTCGTGGTAGGCGACGTAGGTCCGCGAGTCGTCACGGCGTAGGCCGGGCGCCAGCGCGTGGGCCTCGGAGGGATTGAGGCGCCCGGTGCGACCGTCTCGGAATCCCGAGAGCGCGGCGTAGACGAACACGCCCAGGCGAAGCTCCGCGGGCCGGTGTGGGGAGTCGGGCCCCACAGGCAGGATGAACTGGAGTGGACGGACGAGGTGTGGAGCCACCAGGCGGGCGTTCCAGCGCCGCTCTCTGTGGGCCTCGCGAACGAGCTTGACGTCGCCGAGCCCGAGATAGCGCAGGCCGCCGTGGACGAGCTTCGAGGAGGCGCTCGAGGTTGCACCAGCGGCGTCGCCGCCGTCGACGAGTGCCACCCGCGCGCCGGCACGCGCCGCGGCCCACGCAGTCGACGCCCCCAGGGCACCGCCTCCGATCACGAGCAGGTCGAACGGCTCCCCCGCGAGCCGCTCGAGCCGTTCGGCCCGCGTCGGGGTCGCCGGAGCCGGGCGACCGGCAGAGGGAGGGGCGCTGCTCATGCCCAGTCTCGGGCCCGCTCGACGGCCCTCAGCCAGTCGGCGTATTCGGTGTCACGGCGCGTGGCGTCCCACGCGGGCTCGACGACGTCGATCGGGCCGCCCGCGGCTCGCAGCGCCTCCGGCCCGTCCCAGAGCCCTGCGGCGAGCCCGGCGGCGAATGCCGCTCCGCGCACGGTCGCCTCGGCGTCGGCGGCCGGCTCGACCGGCCGTCCGAGGACGCTGGCCAGGGTCTGGACGAAGATGCCGTTTGCGGTCACTCCTCCGTCGATCCGGAGCGTCGCGACCTCGACCTCGGTGCTCCGCTCCGCCGCTTCCAGCACCGCCCGGGTCTGGAACGCGACGCTCTCGAGGGCTGCGCGGACGACGTGTGCACGGGTCGAATGGAGCGTCAGCCCGAGGATCGCTCCCCTCGCCGAGGAGTCCCACCACGGGGCGTAGAGCCCCTGGAAGGCCGGGATGAACCGGACACCACCGGAGTCCTCGACTTCGGCGGCGATGCTCTCGGAGGCCGCCGGATCGGGGAGCACCTGCAGCTCGTCGGCGAGCCAGCCGACCGCCCGACCCGCGACCGCCATCGAGCCCTCGACGCAGTAGACGGGGTCGGTGTCGGCAACCTGGTAGGCCGGGCTGGCGAGGAGGGCCGTTCCCGGGGCGGGACGTGACGTGCCGGTGTTGACGAGCAGGAACGCACCGGTGCCGTAGGTGCACTTGGCCTCCCCGGGTGCGAGGCACGCCTGGCCGACGAGGGCGGCCTGCTGATCGCCGATCATCGCGAGCAGCGGGAGCGCGGCGGCCAGGGGGCCATCGGCCCGCGTGGTCGCGACGTCGTCGAGCCCCCAGGTGGGGACGACCCCGGGGAGCAGCTCGGCGGGCACGTCGAAGAGCGCGAGCAATTCGTCCGACCACGCGAGCGTGTCCGTGTCCAGGAGCAGCGTGCGGGAAGCGTTCGTGACGTCGGAGAGATGGGCTCCCCCGTCGCTGCCGCCGGTCAGGTTCCAGGCGAGCCAGCACTCGATCGTGCCGGCGGCGAGCTCGCCGCGCGCGGCCCGGTCGCGCGCTCCGGGAACCGTGTCGAGCAGCCAGGCGAGCTTCGTGGCCGAGAAGTAGGGCTGGATCGGCAAGCCGGTGAGCTCGCGCACGCGGGTCTCTGCTCCGGCGGCGACGAGCTCGGCGCACCGGTCGGCGGTGCGGGTGTCCTGCCAGACGATCGCGTTCGCGATCGGGAGGCCCGTGGCGCGCTCCCAGACGACGATCGTCTCGCGCTGGTTCGTGATGCCGACGCCGGCGACCCGGACGGGGTCGACCTCGTCCAGCACCTCACGGGCGCAGGCGGCGATCGCCTCGAGGATCTCGAGCGGATCGTGCTCGACCAGTCCCGGCCGCGGGTGGTGCTGGCGATGCGGCAGCTGCCGTTCGGCGATCCGGCGGCCGGCTGCGTCGACGAGCGCGGCCCGGCTCGAGGTGGTGCCCTGGTCGAGGGCAAGAACGAGATCTGCGGTGATGGCCCCTCCTTCGACGTCAGTGGCGACCGTACCGGGTTCGAGCGCTCTCGGTAGCGCAGGCGACGCGGGTTGCGCCGCGAGCCCCGGGGCTCGCGCAGGCCCCTGCGTGCGCGACCTGAGGCCGCTCGTCTCCACGCTCGGCCGCAGCTCCCGGCGCGGTGGACGACGTCGCGGTCAGGCGTGGACGATGCGCTGCGGGCCGTGGGTCGGCCGTGACAGTCCCGGGTTCTGCTCGCGATCGACGTCCACGAGCAGGACCGGCAGCGGCTCACCGGCAACGGTCAGCTCGTAGCGCGCCTGTGTCACGTCGCCGGCGCCGTAGTCGCCGTCGTCGTAGCGGGCCCACAGCGCGTCGAACTGTCCCACGTCGACCCGGATCGTGTCACCGCCGCGGCCCCGCTCGACGATCGCGTCCGTCGCGAGAAGCAACTCACCGGCGATCTGCCGCTCGAAGCGGCCCTCGCTGTTGCGCTCGAACCGCTGCGTCACGAGCGAGCCGGCCTCGATCGGGCCCTCGACGGTCGCGAAGGCGGAGCGCGCCGTGCTCGTCGACCCCTGATGGCGGCCGTGGGTCGGCAGCGATCGTCCCGTCGGGTTGGCCTGGGCCGGCGGCTTGTCGGCGTCGAAGTCCACGCGATCTACCCTACCGCCCGCTCGTCGTCGGTGACGATCTCGATTCCGGCGAGCGAGGCGAAGAGGATCGCGTTCTGGAGCACGTCGTTCCACGGCATGCGGGCGCCGCGCAGTGCCTCGGCGCCGCGGATGCCCGTGAGATCGCACGCTCGAAGCTCGACCCGGTGCAGACGGGCAGCCGAGAGCGTCGCCTCGCGAAGCTCGCAGCGCTCGAAGAGGACATGCCTCAGCGTCGTCCCGGAGAGGTCGCACTCGCGCATCCGGCAGTCGCGGAACACGACCCGCTCGAGCGTCGCGTGGCGGAGGCCGACGAGGTCGACGCGACACTCGTCGAAGGTGACGTCTCCGAGCGTCGCCTCCGCCAGCTCGGCGCCCGTCAACCGGCAGCACCGCAGCTCGACTCGCCGGAGCGAGAGGCCCACCGCTTGCCGGCCCGCCCAGTCGAGATCGGCGGCGGCGACGTCGACCAGGTCACCGAAGTCGACGCCGCCCGGCGCGGCGTCGGCGAGGTCGGGCGGATACGGCGACGTGGGAGGCTGCGACATCCTGCGGACGATACGTATTAGCGAGCTCCGAGCTCCCGGACGATCGCGCTGTCGAGTAGCTCGCCCACCTGCTCGCGGTCGATCAGATCGAGGTAGAGCAGGGAATCGAGGCCGTCCGCGACGGCCGAGAGGCGCCAGCCGGCCGCGGTCGCATCGACGGCGGCGGGGATCGACCCGTCCGCGCGCCCTTCCTCGATCAGGCTCACGAGGCGGTCGATCGACGCCCGGTAGGACCGCTCGACGAGCGGGCGTAGCTCGTCGTCCGAGCGGAGGCTCGACCACACCTCGTTCCAGAGCACCCGCTGCTCGTTGAAGGGCAGATCCGGCTCGACGCTGACGAGCAGCATGCGCTCGACGCTCGCGCGGCCGGTCGCGACGTCGACGAGCGCCGCGTTGACCGCGGCATGCCAGCGCTCGACCGAGAATGCGAAGGCGCTGCGGAGCAGTTCGAGCCGCGTCGCGAAGTAGTAGTGAACGAGCGCCTTCGAGACGCCTGCCTCCTCGGCGACGCCTGCCATCCGGAGCCCGTGGGCGCCCTCGCGCACGATCACGCGACACGCTGCCTCGAGGATGCCGGTCGTGCGCTCGTTCGTCGGTGGGCCCGCCGTCGTCGTCACCACCGTATCTTGACCGATTCCGGCGGGCGGGGTACCCTGACTGACCGGACAGTCAAAGATGACGATTCACACGGGCCCCGAGACATCCGCCGTGCCGCCGCTCGAGCACCCGCTCGAGGAGGGGTGGACGCTGCCCGCATCGTGGTACTCCGACGAGACCGTCGCAGCCCGGGAGCGAGAGCGCATCTTCGCGCGGTCGTGGCAGTACGCCGGCCCCGGCGAGCACGTCGCCGAGCCGGGGTCGTTCACGACCACGCGGGCCGGGCACATCCCGGTCGTCGTGACCCGGGACCGCCAGGGGGTGCTGCGGGCGTTCGTCAACGTCTGTCGGCACCGCGCCTACATGATCGCGCAGGGCAACGGCTGCCGCGAGACGCTCCAGTGCGCCTACCACGCGTGGACGTACGAGCTCGACGGCTCCCTGCGCCGGGCGCCGCGCTCGGAGCGCGAGGAGGGGTTCGACCGGGCCGACTTCTCACTGCTCCCGGTCTCCGTCGACACGTGGGGGCCTTTCCTGTTCGTCAACCCCGACCCCGACGCCGCCCCTCTGGCCGAGACGCTCGGCGACCTGCCGGAGATCGTCGCGTCGAGCGGGCTCGACCTGGCGACGCTGAAGTTCCACTCGCACACGAGCTGGGAGATCGAGGCGAACTGGAAGGTCGTGCTCGAGAACTACCTCGAGTGCTATCACTGCCCGACGGCGCACCCGGGGTTCAGCAAGGTGATCGACGTCGATCCGGACGCCTACGCGCTCACGATCTCGCCGACCTTCTCGAGTCAGATCGGGCCGATCCGCGCCTCGGCGCTGAGCGGCGACGGTCGCGCTCCGTACGTTCCGCTCGGCGCCGTGACGAGCTCCCAGTACCACTTCATCTGGCCCAACACGACGATCAACATCGCCCCCGGCCCGTCGAACATCTCGCTCGAGCGCTGGGTGCCCGACGGCACCGGCCGCACGGTCGAGGTGACGGACTACTGGTTCGGCGCCGACGTGCCGCCGGAAATCGTGCAGGAGGTGCTCGACTTCGACGCCCAGGTCAGCCAGGAGGACACCGATCTCGTGATCTCGGTGCAGGCCGGGCTCCTCTGGGCACCGTGCCGCAGGGACGGCTGATGCGGGAGACCGAGCAGCTGATCGCCGACTTCCAGCGCCGCCTGTACGACGCGCTCGCCTGAGCTCCTGACGGCAGCCACGCGCTCGGCGGCTTCCGGGCCCGCCGTGCCGCGATTCATACATATAACATTCCTTTTCATTGTTTTATTCGACGTCCGGGGGAAGGGGCACCGTGGCATCCGTTGTCGACATCGAGTCGAAGTTCCACTTCACCCGGGAGATGCTCGACGGGCCCGATCTACCGCAAGTACGAGAAGGCGATCCGCGGCGTCTGGACCCGACGACCTCGACTTCGCCGGACGCCGCCGACTGGCAGCGCATCACGGCGGAGCAGCGCGAGGGCCTGCTCGGCGTCACCGTCCGGTTCCTGGCCGGCGAGCAGGCCGTCACCGACGAGCTCGTGCCGATGCTCGCGGCCGTCGCACGCGCTGGGCCGCTTCGACTGGGTCGATGTTCCTCTCGACGTTCATGCTGGAGGAGGCCCAGCACGCCGAGTTCTTCATGCGCTGGCACCGGCGACGTCGTCGGCATCGCTCGACCCCGAGGAGATGGCCGCGCACTTCCTGGTCCGCGGCGAGACCGTCGACCCGACGGGCCGCTTCGAGGTCCGCGACGTCTGACGAGGGCCTCCCGCACTACGGCGAGGCGCTGATGGAGGCCGTGCGCGGGCGGCACCGACGCGAGATCGAGCGCGCCTTCGTCCGCTTCTCGACCGTCTACAACGCCTTCGTCGAGGGCGTGCTGACGATGCCCACGTACGAGATCGTGATCGACACGACGACGCCTGGGACGCGTTCCCGACGCTGCAAGCCAGGGGTTCCAGGGGATCCTCGCCGACGAGGGCCGGCACATCACGTTCGGCACCGAGGCCTGCCGCGATCCTGATCGCGAAGCACCCCGTCGTACGAGGCGCTCGTGCACGAGATCATCGACGAGTACCGCGGCAACGTCGTCGGCATGCTCGAGTACCAGCAGGGCGTGCCGGGGCTCGACCTCGCAGAAGTACCAGCGAGAAGGTGCGCCACTACCGCAACCGCTGCCGCGAGATGGGCATCAGCCCCGACGAGGACCCTGATCGAGCCAGATCCTCGACCCGTCGATCGACTTCGTGGTCGGCGTCCAGGCGGGCTAGCCGTGAAGCGCTGGACGTGCCTGGAGGCCGGCTGCGAGGCGGCGGTGACCGCCGCCGACGAGGACGAGCTGGTCGAGAAGGTCAACGCCCACGTGCGGGAGGCGCACGACTGGTACGAGCTCGAGGACGTGATCCTGGCCGGCGCGGAGGAGGTCGACGACCGCGACGACGCGCGAGCCGCTCAGGCCGACCTCGTCCGCAGCCTCGTCGAGCGAGACGGTCTACACCCCGGTGCGCCAGGGCAGCGCGGTGGCCGAGACCGTCGCGCGGCTCGGCCGCGCGATCGGGATGGGCCTGCTCCGCCCCGGCGACCGGCTGCCGGCGGAGACGCGGCTCGCGGACGACCTCGGCATCTCCCCGGTGACGCTGCGCAGCGCGCTCGGCATCCTGCGCGGCGCCGGTCTCGTCGAGACGCAGCGCGGCGCGGGCGGCGGCACGTTCGGCAGGGCGGCCAGCGCCGAGGCGCTCCGGCTCGACGGCGACGCCCGCCCGACCGAGGCCGAGCTGCGCGACCTCGTGGACTACGCGCCGTGGTCGAGGGCGGTGCGGCCGCGCTCGCCGCCGAGCGCGGCGACCCCGGAGCAGCTCGCGGACCTCGACGACTCGCGGCCGCAGATGGAGGCGCTCGAGGCGTTCGAGCCCTGGAGCGCGCGCGACACCCTCTTCCACCTCGTCGTCGCCGACGCCTCGGGCTCGCCCGGCCTCGTGCGCGAGGTCGCCGGCCTCCGCACCGAGGTCTACCGCATCTCGCGCCTGCTCCCGGTGCCCGCCGGGGTGCGGACGACTCGCCAACCGCGAGCACCGCGAGCTGCCTGAAGGCCCTGTCGCAGCGCCGGGCGGCGCGAGCGCGGGAGGCGATGACGCGCCACGTCGAGTCGACGCGGGCGCTCTGGCTCGGGCTCGGCCGGATTGCTCCAGTCGTCTGAGCGACGGAGGCGAGGCGCTTCAGGACTGCCGCTTCGGAGCGGAACACATACGCTGGGGCCATGCGCAACCTGAGGGTCTTCGCCATGGTGCTCGCGGGAGGTGAAGGCAAGCGTCTCGCGCCGCTGACGGTCGACCGGGCCAAGCCGGCCGTCCCGTTCGGCGGCAACTACCGGCTGATCGATTTCGCCCTCTCGAACCTCGTCAACGCCGGTCAGCTCAAGATCGCCGTGCTGACGCAGTACAAGAGCCAGAGCCTCGGCCGGCACATCACGACGACCTGGCGCCTGTCGC
>CAWBWA010000005.1:0-97219 GCA_963792455.1 uncultured Thermoleophilia bacterium | reverse complement strand
ATGCCCCCAACGGGATTCGAACCCGTGTAGCCACCTTGAAAGGGTGGTGACCTAGGCCGCTAGTCGATGGGGGCGGCGTGCGCGATGGTACCTGTACAAGCCGTTTCCGCCCGTGAGGGCTCGTCAGCCGTTGCCTCGGCGGTCGTACAGCGTTGCCCGCGCCTCGAACGTGGTGTCCAACTCGAGCGGATAGATCGGCCGCTTGCACACCGTGTGCCCGAGGCTCTGGAGCTTCGCGCTCGTCGCCCCGGGCGCGTCGATCCCGAAGTTCCGCGCCGCCCAGTCGACGAACATGTGCCGCTCGCAGTGCGGCGACTTGACCACCACCAGGTCGTAGTGCTTCGGGTCGCGGCCGCCGGCGAAGAAGACCGAGCGGTCGAACAGGTTCGCCGGGAGCGTGATCGCGACGATCGTGATGTTGTCGTGCAGCAGCACTGCGAGCCTGCCCGTGTCGTTCGGGGCGCCGTAGGTCTCGTGGACGCAGTGGCCGCTCGAGAGCAGGTCGACCGTGACGTCCAGCTCGACCGGCTCGAACCGCAGGTCGAACGCGCCGCCGAGGCGCACCCGCACGGTGCTACCCACTCCAGCCGCGAACGCCGCCTCGACCGCGGCCGGGTCGACGATCGGCAGCAGCACCGTGCCGTCGTAGCCCGCGTCGAGCAGCGCCCGCAGGATCACGTTCGAGTCGCCCGTCGCGCCCGAGCTGGTCGCGTCGGCCGCGTCCGTGAAGATCGCCGTCCCGTCGAGAGTGCGCGCCGCCTCGATCGCGTCCCCGACCGCGATCAGCTCTGCCTGCATCCTTGCGCGGTCGGGCCAGAAGGCCTCCGCGAGCAGGATCGCCTCGCGCTCGGCCGCCTCCGCGTCGCCGTCGGTGATCACGATCGCCTGGCTGCAGAGCTCGGGCACGTCGGTGAACGGGTTGCCGATCATGAAGCCGGCCGCGAGCGCCACGCCGGCGCGCTCCAGCTCCCGGGCCCGGCCGACGATCGTGCCGTAGACGCCCGTCTCGGTGATCAGCTCGTCGCCGCGCACGAGGGCCGGCACCACGACGCGCGCGATCACCGGCTTCGCGCCGTCGAGGACGCGCAGCAGCAGCCGTGCGGCGCGCGCACCCGTGTCGGCCATGTCCACGTGCGGGTAGGTCTGGAGCAGCGTCAGCCCGTCGATCTGCGTCAGCATCTTCGCGGTGAGGATCCCGTGCAGGTCGAGCGAGATCACGATCGGGATCTCCTCTCCGACGATCTTGCGGCACCTCCTCGAGCAGGTAGCCCTCGGGATCCGGGTAGCCGTCGGCCCCCATCGCGCCGTGGAGCGAGAAATAGACGCCGTCGATCGCCTCCGCCCTCGCGCTCACCTCGGCGAGCAGCTCGCCGGCCAGCCGCTCGAAGCCCTCGCGCGACAGCTGACCGGCGCTGAACGACCGGGCGCTGTAGGTCGGCACGAGCTCGACGCCCGGCGTCGCCTCGAAGACGTCGAGCGCGCCGGCGACGAACGTGTTCAGCCCGCGCTGGGTGTCGAGCACCTCGTCCCCCCGGAGCACGACGAACAGGTCGTACCCGCTCGGCACGGGGTTGAACGACGAGATCTCCTGCAGGCACTCGGCGACCAGGATGCGCGGCAACAATCCCTCTCTGTGGATGGTGGCTCATTCCTACCACCTCGATCTCGTGGCCGTCGCAGGAGCCGGCTCATGTCCGAACGCTCGACGCCGAGCGCGGATGCGGGGCTTCTACCGATGCCGCGCTCCCGGCCGGGTGCGATCATCGAGGTGATACGCCGATCGGCGCATCGGTTCGGAAAAAGGAGATGTCATGGCGACCATCGAAAAGGTGGCGACCTATGCGGCTCCTGGGCAGCACGACAGCCCGGTTGAGCTGAAGTCACGGTACGAGAACTTCATTGGTGGGCGCTGGGTGCCGCCCGTCCACGGCGACTATGCCGACAACCCGACACCCGCGACGGGGGAGGCCTTCACCGAGGTACCTCGCTCGACCGTCGAGGACGTCGAGCTCGCGCTCGATGCCGCCCACGCCGCAAAGACCGCGTGGGGAGAGATGTCGACGACGGAGCGCTCGAAGGTCATGAACAAGATCGCGGACGCGATCGAGGAGCACGTCGAGATGCTCGCCGTCGCCGAGAGCTGGGAGAACGGAAAGCCGGTGCGAGAGACGCTGGCTGCCGACATCCCCCTCGCGGCCGATCATTTTCGCTACTTCGCTTCGGTGATCCGTGGCGAAGAGGGATCGATCTCGGAGATCGACAGGAACACGATGGCGTATCACTTCCGCGAGCCGCTCGGCGTCGTCGGCCAGATCATCCCGTTCAACTTCCCGCTCCTGATGGCGGCCTGGAAGCTCGCGCCGGCTCTTGCCGCAGGTAACTGCACGGTGATCAAGCCGGCGAGCCCGACCCCGTGGTCGATCCTGAAGCTGGCGGAGCTGATCGAGGAGATCGTGCCCCCCGGCGTGCTCAACATCGTCAACGGCCCGGGCGCGGAGATCGGGATGGCGCTCGCAACGAGCAAGCGGATCGCGAAGATCGCGTTCACCGGCGAGACGGTGACGGGGCGGCTGATCATGCAGTACGCGGCCCAGAACATCATCCCCTCGACGACCGAGCTGGGCGGCAAGTCGCCCAACATCTTCTTCGCCGACGTGATGGCAGAGGACGACGCGTTCCTCGACAAGGCGATCGAAGGGCTCGTCCTCTACGCGTTCAACAAGGGCGAGGTTTGCACCTGCCCCTCGAGGGCGTTGATCGAGGAATCGATCTACGAGCCCTTCATGAAGCGGTGCCTGGAAAGGATCGCGATGATCCGCCAGGGCCACCCGCTCGACATCGCGACCCAGATCGGAGCACAGGTATCGATCGCGCAGCTCGACAAGATCGAGAGCTACGTCAAGATCGGTCTCGAGGAAGGCGCAGAGCTCCTGATCGGCGGCGAGCGCAACCACCTCGAGGGAGAGCTCGAAGGAGGCTACTACTACAAGCCGACCGTCTTCAAGGGCCACAACAAGATGAGGATCTTCCAGGAGGAGATCTTCGGCCCGGTGCTCGCCGTGACGACGTTCAAGAACGAGCAGGAGGCGCTCGAGATCGCCAACGACACGCCGTACGGCCTCGGGGCGGGTGTGTGGACGAGGGACACGAGCAAGGCATTCCGCATGGGGCGCGGCATCCAGGCCGGCCGCGTGTGGACGAACTGCTACCACCTCTACCCGGCTCATGCCGCCTTCGGCGGCTACAAGAGCTCGGGCGTGGGACGCGAGAACCACAAGATGATGCTCGACCACTACACGCAGACCAAGTGCCAGCTCGTCAGCTACGACCCGAACCCGCTCGGGTTCTTCTAGAGGTTTGATGTGGGTTGGGAGTGCGTTTGGGGTGGTTCTGCACCAAGGAGCGTGTTCGACGAGGGCGGCGGTATGGCTGGTTGCCTTGCTGTCGTCCTCGGCGGACGCGATCCGCAGCGTGCAGGGCCGCATCCAGACGTGCTTCCAACCCACATCAAGCCTCTTAGTTAGGAGGTGTCGAGACGTGGCCGGAAGGGTCGTCGCCACCGACGCCGCGATCGCGGCGATCGAGCGCCTGACCGCCACGCACGGGAAGCTGATGTTCTTCCAATCGGAGGGCTGTTGCGACGGCAGCTCTCCGATGTGCTTCCGTGCCGGCGAGCTCCTGCTCGGGCGAAACGATCTTCTGCTCGGTGAAGTCGGCGGCGCCCCGTTCTTCATCGACGCAGGTCAACACGAGCGCTGGAACCGGCCCGAGTTGCTCCTCGATGTCGCGGTCGGCCCCGCACCCGGGTTCTCACTCGAAGCGCCCGGCGGCCTCCACTTCGTGACTCGCGGCGTCTCCTGCGCTGTGGAGACCGAAACGGCCGACTTCGATTCGCCTCCTCCCACGTCGAAGGACACCCGCGTGGGGTCACAGGGTGAACCGCGCTCGTCAACCCAGTCCGGGTGAGGAGTCACCCCCCGGAAGGGTGAGTGCACGGTCCGGTCTGGTGGTGCAGAATGCGCCTACCTCGACGGAACGCGACGGTGCGGCGGACGCGGAGGTCGAGAGATACCGGTTCCCCTCGGGGAGCCTGCGGGAGAGAGGGGCCGGCGACGACCCCTCTTTTCGTACTCCGGCCACCAGGGCCGGGTGCCCGGTTCACCGAAACGCAATCGGCGTCCAGCCGCTCCGGCCGCTACTCTGGCCTCACACGAGGACGAGTATTCGGCGGCGCCAATCTGCGCTCTCCCTATCCGTCATAGAGGGAGGCCGTCATGAAGGCAGCCGCAACGAAGCTTGCGTTCGACAACGGCGGCGCGTTCATCCAGGACACGCGCCGCGAGGTCGAGCAGTATCTCTCACGCGGCAGCACCCGGGTCAAGGGCGCCGTGCTGCTCTACGCCAAGGCCCCGATCGCCCTCGCCCTGACCGCCGTCTCGTGGTCGGTGCTGATCTTCGTCCAGCCCGGGCTCGTCGTCGCGCTGCTGTGCCTCGTCGGGCTCGTCGTCGGGGCGATGCTGACCGCGTTCTGCGTCCAGCACGACGCAAACCACGGCGCCTACTTCAAGCAGCGCCGCTGGAACCACCTCGTCGGCTGGTCGACCGACTCGCTGCTCGGCTTCTCGAGCTACGCCTGGCGCGTGAAGCACAACGTCGCCCACCACACCTACACGAACGTCGACGGGTACGACGACGACGCGACCCAGGTCCCGCTCGCCCGGTTCGCCCCGTCCCAGCCCGCCCGGCCCTGGTACCGCTTCCAGCAGTACTACATCTGGCCGATGTACACGCTGATGGGCCTGCGCTGGCAGACGCTCGGGGACCTCGCCGCGTTCCGCCGTGGCCGCGTCGGCGAGAGCGCCCTGCGCGCGCCGCGCGGCTGGAACCTCG
Organism: uncultured Thermoleophilia bacterium; assembly: GCA_963792455.1. Classification (GTDB taxonomy): domain Bacteria; phylum Actinomycetota; class Thermoleophilia; order Gaiellales; family Gaiellaceae; genus Gaiella. The sequence goes on along the minus strand of CAWBWA010000005.1, from coordinate 92,329 downwards.
TCGGGGTGTTCGCCGGGAAGGCCTTCTTCATCACCTGGGCGATCGTGATCCCGCTGCTCGTCTACCCGTGGTGGGCCGTCCTCGGCGCCTACGTCGGGTTCACGATGATCACGAGCCTGATCATGGCGACGACGTTTCAGCTCGCCCACTGCGTCGAGGAGGCATCGTTCGCCTCGGCGGACGAGCTCCGCGCCGAGCGCCGGATCTGGGCCGTGCACGAGGTCGAGACGACCGTCGACTTCTGCCCGCGCAACCCGGTGCTGACCTGGATGCTCGGCGGCCTCAACTTCCAGATCGAGCACCACCTGTTCCCGCAAGGTGCCCCACACGCACTACCCGAAGATCGCCGAGATCGTGCGGCGCAACTGCGCCAAGCACGGCGTCCGCTACTCGTTCCACCCGTCGCTCGGCCGGCGCCCTGCGCTCGCACTTCCTCCATCTGAGGGCGATGGGGCAGCTCGGCCTGCCGGCCGAGATCGAGATGGGGTAGCCTCTCGGGCTCTCTGCGCTACCCGAGCGAGACGAGCTCGCGGGGGTCGTCCGCCGGGAGGCTCCCCTCCACGACGGCCCCGACCTCGATCCCGACGAGATCGACGGTGCCGCCGATCACCGTCAGGAACGCCGTGTCGGCGGCGTCGCGGCCGGTTGCGATCCGGACGAGCGAGCTGCGCGGGGCGAGCAGCGTGGCATCGGCCACCCGCCAGGTGCCGTCGACGAGAGCCTCGGCGACGGCGTGGAAGTCCATCGGCTGGAGGCCCGGGCGCGTAGACCGAGGCGACACGCGCCGGCACGTCGCGGGCCCGCAGCAGCGCCACGACGAGATGCGCGAAGTCGCGGCAGACGCCTCGGCCGCCGAGCAGCGTGTCCACCGCACCGTGGGTCGGCAGGCTGCTTCCCGCCTCGTACGCGATCTCCCCGCCCGACCCAGGACGAGACTGCCGCGAGGATGGTCTCGGCGTCGACGATGCCTCCGAACTGCCTCCTTGCGATCTCGGCCAACCGGTCGGACTCCGCGTAGCGGCTCGGCCGCAGGTAGACGAGCCGCTCGTCCTCTCCGCAGGCGGCGGGGCGCGAGTGCCCGACGACCGTCGCCGAGTAGGTGACGGCGAGACGTCCCGGCGCCACCTCGAGCACGTGGGCGCGGCCGCCGTGTGCGCCGGAAACCTCGCGCGCCGCGACCGGCGTCCCGTCGAGGCGAATGTCGAGAACCTCGTCGACGCGCTAGGCCGGCGGCGACCGCGATCTGAAGCGCGATCTCGGCGCGTTCGCGGATCTCGAGCTCGAGCCTTGCCGATACTGTGCGACGCATGGGCGCTGACCGTAGCTCACAGCCGAGTGGCCAGGGAGTGACCGTCACGTCGATCATGGTCGCCCCGGTGAAGGGGCTCGGCCTGGCACAGGCCGACGAGGTGCGAGCTCGAGCACACCGGCGTGCGGGCGAACCGTCGCTTCTACCTGATCTCGGACGACGGGCGGATGGTCAACGGGAAGGTGGCCGGCCCGCTCGTCCGGGTCGCCGCCGTCACCGACCCGGATGCCACCACCCTGTCGTTGCGGTTTCCCGACGGCACCGTGGTCGAAGGCCCGGTCGAGCTCGGCGCGGCCGTCGAGACGAGCTTCTTCGGCAGGCCGGTCGCCGGCCGCATCGTCGGTGGATCGTTCTCGGAGGCGCTGTCGGCCTTCGCCGGGCGGCCGCTCGAGCTCGTCCGCGCGGACGAGCCGGGAGCGGGCTCCGACCGTGGCAGCGACGCGAGCGTCTCGCTCGTCTCCCGCGGCACGCTCGACCGGCTCGCGCGCGAGGCAGGTGAGGCCGCCATCGACGGCCGGCGGTTCCGGATGCTCTTCGAGATCGACGGCGTCGCGCGCATGCGGAAGACGCCTGGGTCGGCCGGCGTGTGGCCTTCGGCGAGGCCGTCGTCAGGCTGCACGCGCTCGTCGGCCGTTGCGCCGTGACGACCCACGATCCCGACACGGGCATCAAGGATCTCGACACCCTCCGAGTTCTCAGGCGGTACCGTGCGAATGTCGAGAGCGAGGAGGCGCTCCCGATCGGCGTCTGGGGCAGCGTCGAGCAACCGGGCCTCGTTCGCCGTCGGCGATCCCGTGGAGCCGCTCTGACGATCGATCCGGCCACCACCCTCGGCGCAGTCTCGCTCACGGTCGCCGACCTCGACGCACAGGCGGCCTTCTACCGGGATGCGATCGGGCTGCGCGAGATCCGTCGTCGACGGCGACACCGTCGAGCTCGGGGCGCCGGGCGACGGAGCCGCGCTCGTCACGCTCGTCGGGCGGCCCGGGGCGCCGCCGCGGCCGCCGCGAACGACCGGGCTGTTCCACCTCGCCCTCCTCGTGCCCACCCGTGCCGAGCTGGCCCGGTCCCTGCACCGGGTCACGGCAGCAGGCCACCGGTTCACGGGCGCCGCCGACCACCTCGTCTCCGAGGCGCTCTACCTCGACGATCCCGAGGGGAACGGGATCGAGATCTACCGCGACCGCCCGCGGGAGGAGTGGAGGTACGACGGCGGCGAACTGGAGATGGGGACGCTCCCGCTCGACCTCGACGGTGTGCTCGCGACCGCGCCTGCGGATGCGGCCGGAATGGGGGCCGGGATGCCGTCCGGCACCCGCATCGGCCACGTCCACCTCCAGGTCTCGTCGATCCCCGCCGCCGAGAGGTTCTACGTCGGCGGGCTCGGCTTCGAGCCCACCGTGCGCACGTACCCCGGCGCGCTCTTCGTCTCGGCGGGCGGGTACCACCACCATCTCGGGCTCAACACGTGGGCCGGCCCGGGAGCGCAGCCTCCGCCGCCCGGCGCGCGTGGCCTCCGCTCGTTCACGATCGTGCTCCCGGACGAGGCGGCGCGCACGGCGACGCTTGCCGCGCTGGCCGCTGGTCGGGCACGACGTGACCGAGGGCGGAGGGAGCGCGTCCGTCACGGACCCGTCAGGCAACCGGGCCGTGCTGGCGGCACGCTGATCGTGTGAGCTCGGCCGCGGCGCGCGCCTGCCGCTCGTACTGGTTCGCGGCGTACCCCGTGCCGAGATAGCTCAGCGGCATCCTGACCGGCCGATGCTGCAGCTGCCAGACGTGGCAGAGCTCGTGTGTGACGAGGTCGTCGGAGACGTCGCCGGAGCGGAGGAGGATGACGCGGTGGAAGGCGTATCCGTCGAAACGGCTGAGCCACGGCAGGCGGAAGAACCAGGGAGCGACGAAGAGCCGCACGTGGTCGATGCGGACGGGCGTCGGCCACCAGTCGAGCAGGTCGAGTCGCGCCTTGGCAGCTACGAGCCGGGGGTTCCTCAGGCTACGTGCCGAGGATCGCAGGGTCGTAGACGAGCACCGCACCGCCGTCCTGCGCCTGCTGGTACTCGTACGAGTAGAGCCGCGGCTCGGTGATCCGATTGACGAGCGCGAGCTCGCGCGGGGGCATCTTCCCGATCGCCGGCGCCTTCGGCCCGATCGAGGTGACGAGCGGCTTGCTGAGCTCCTTGCTCACGTCGCTCTTCTTCAGGAAGACCGAGGTGGGATTTGCCTGGCCGTCCGGCCGCGGGGGAAGGAAGACCGAGACCGAGTCGACCCCGTCGACGTACTTGAACGTGTAGAGGGCGAGCTCCAGCGCCTCCCGGCGTAGGAGGGCATGCCTCTCCTCCGATGCCGTGCCGCCCTTGATCGAGCAGTTCTGCCCGAGACCGCAGAGGATGTACTGCAGGCTGCTGGTCGTCGGGATGATGTCGATCTCGTTCTCTTCCTTCTTCCCCGTCGACGTGTCGGGGCGAATGGCGATCGTGTTCACGGGCAGGTCACCCTCGGCGCTGCTGACCTTCGGCTCGCTCGCAAGCGCGGCGACGAGCTGTTGCCCGCTCTTGAGGCGATACCGCTTGGCCACGCGATCGGCGATCTGCTTCGCCTGGGCCATGCTGCTTCCCGTCGGTTCCCAGGCCGACCACTTCGCAGGCGGAGCGGGATCGGGGCGCGTGGCAAGGACGACGAAGGCGCCGACGCCGATGCCGGCGATCAGCGCGAGCACCGTGTAGACGATGACGAAGCGCGAGCGATAAGCGGCGCTGCGTGCGCGGTCGCTGCGCGACGTCTGCTCGGGCCGGCCGACCGGCTGGGCGGGCTCCGCCTCGATGAAGCCGGGGGCCTCGTCGCCGGGCGGTGTGGTCGTCTCGCTCACGTTCGCGTCTCCACCGGGGTGCCGGGGCCGAGGGGCTGCGGGCCGCGCCCGATGGCTGCGGAGAACTCGAGCGGCGGCCAGACCGCCTCGTCGGCGAGGTCCAGCTCGGGGATCGTGATCTGCCGCCGACTCGAGCAGGCGCAACAGCTCGTCTCCCATGATCTCGAGCTTGCTCTCGAGAGCGTCGGCGATCGTCTCGATCCCGGCCCGGTTCGCGAGCGCGAGGTTGTGGGCCGTCACGTAGGCCTGGCCGAGGATCTGGGCGGCGACCGTCCGCTTCGCCGGGTCGCCGAGCACGCCCGAGATCGGATCCGCGTCGAACGGTCCGCCGCCGCCGGCGCGGGACATGATCTGCAGGCCGATCTTCTCGAAGCGGTCGAGCACGTCCTTGCGGGCCTGCTCGTCGCTCTCGCCGTTCCGCGGCGTGACGTGGAACGGCTGCGGCCCCATCGCGGCGCGACCGACCATCAGCGCTGCCCGGGCCGTGACGCCGGCGACGTCGCCCCCGACGCCGTTCGAGTTCTCGCCGTAGACGACGCGCTCGGCGGCCATCGCTCCGAGACCCCAGACGATGTCGTGGAACATCTCGTGCTGGAAGGAGAACAGCCGTTCCTCCTTCTCGATCATCCAGTGGTGGCCACCCACTCCCTGGTCGCCGCGCTTCTTGATCGTGAGCCGCGTCGACTCGCGGCCCGTCAGGTACACGTGCCCGGCCACGGCGTGGCCTGCCTCGTGGATGGCGACGGCGCGCCGTTCCATGGGGATGTACTCGGAGCCGCTCGCCGTGCCTGCGTCGAGCGTCGTCACCGCCTCGACGAGGTCGTCCCAGGCGAATCCCTGGTTCCCCGTGTGATGTGCGATCGTCAACGCCATCGAGATCGCCTGCTCGATCATCGCGGGGGAGTACCCACTCATGATCCGTGCGATCTCGTCTCGCCGGGTCGGCGAGTCGAGCTCGTCGTCGTGCGACACCTTCCCGATGTAGAGGTCGAGGATGTCGAGGCGATCCTGCTTGCTCGGCGTCCTGAACCAGACGTGCCGGCCCATGCGGCCGGGACGGATCAGCGCCGGGTCGAGGCGGTCGATGGGCACGTTCGTGGCACCGATGAAGTAGATCTGGTCGCTGCGCGGCCGAGCTGCCGGCATCCGGAGCTTGACCTTGCCCACCGATCGCGGCACGATGAACATCGCATCGAGCAGGGTGTTGGTCTTGCTCGTGAAGAAGCGGCGCATGAACGGCGGGTTGTCGATCCCGTCCATCACGACGAGCAGCTGGTTGAGCGCCATGCCGCCACCCATCCCGCCCATGCCGCCGGGGAACATGAAATTGAAGACGCTCGCCATCCGCAGCTGGAAGCCGGAGACGCCGATCGGCTGCGGTGCCCGGGAGTCGAAGAGACGGTCGCGCCAGGCTCGTGTCTCGACGATCAGGTCGCCGGAGGGGTCGCGGGCCCCGAGCGGGCCGAAGAAGAGGAGCTCCTCGGCGTTGCCGGACTGGAGCGGCTCGAACGCCTGGATCCCCGTCCCGAGCGACTGGCGCCGCATCCCGACGGCGTCGATCTCGTCGATGAAGACGATGCACTGGCCGCCCCACTTGCGCGCGAGCTTCTTCGCCCGGCGGGCGAGGACCCGCACGACGATCGCGTCGATCCCGATGAACGTTGCCGCGAAGCCGGAGCCGGGCATCGAGATGAACGGCGAGTTGAAGCCGGTGGCAATCGCCTTCGCGAGCATCGTCTTGCCGGTGCCCGGGGCACCGAAGAGGAGCAGGCCGCGCTCCCGCTTGCCGCCGGCACGCTCGAAGTGGTCGCCCGACTGCCAGATATCGACGACGCGACGAACTTCCTCCTTCGCCTCCGTCTGCCCGCGGACGTCGTCGAGCTTCACGCCCCATTCCGCGTCGCCCGGCTCGAACGACTGCATCTGCGACAGGTTCATCAGCAGCAGTGGGCCGAACATGATCGCGAAGTTCGCGAAGAACAGGAAGAAGACGAAGACGGCCTGCATCCACAGCTGAGGATTCGTGAGGAGGCTCCCGATGCTGTCCATCATCGTCCCGGCCGCGCCCCACCAGGTTCCCCCGACGAAGAGCCAGGTGATCGTGACCGCGATCGAGAACAGCAGTGCGACCTTGAACCAGAAGCGCCAGAACCAGGCGCGGCGCCTGCCGACGACGTCGGCCTCGCGCAGCGCGGCGCTCTCGACGCCGAACAGGCTGGGCCAGGGGATCAGGCGGCGAAAGACGAGATCGGCGAAGCCGCGGAAGACGATCACGATCGCGAGCGCTGCGAGGAGCGAGACCCACCAGCTCCAGCCGTTCTGCTGCGTGAACCAGACGAAGAGCGCCGGAGCCGTCATCACGGCAACGACGGTCGCGACACGGGTCAGGCGGCGCCACGAGCGCGCCAGCTCCGCCGAGGCCTCCCCGGTCGGGAGCGTTGTCAGCGGCACGGTGGTCGTCATCGTCGAAGTGTACGCAGCCGGCGCGGCCTTGGATGTTCAACGGCGGTTAAGCGGATCGGCTCCTGCTAGCGTCGCGGCATGACACAGGCAACGCTTCACACCAGCGAGGGCTCGATCGAGATCGAGCTCTTTCCCGAGGATGCTCCGAAGACGGTCGCGAACTTCACGAAGCTCGCCGGCGAGGGCTTCTACGACGGGCTCGTCTTCCACCGCGTGATCCCCGACTTCATGATCCAGGGCGGCTGCCCGGACGGCATCGGCACCGGCGGCCCCGGCTACAAGTTCGAGGACGAGTTCAACGACCACAAGGTCGTCAAGGGTGCGCTCGCGATGGCGAACTCGGGCCCGAACACGAACGGCTCGCAGTTCTTCATCGTCACCGCCGAGGCCACTCCGTGGCTCGACGGCAAGCACACCGTCTTCGGCCAGGTCACGACCGGTCAGGACGTGGTCGACCGGATCTCACACGTCGACAGGGACGGCCGCGACCGCCCGACGACGCCGGTCACGATCGACCGTGTCGAGATCTCCGCAGCCGCTCAGGAGGGCTGACCGGCCAGGGATTCCTCGGCGCGGGCCAGCAGCTCTCCCACGTCCATCGGCGTCCCCGAGAACGCTGCACTACCGACGGTGAACGTGTGCTGCTCGATGGCAAGCATGCGGGCGGCGACGAGCGCGCAGCCGACAGTGCCGGTCCGAGGGAGGATGACCGCGAAGCGCCGGGGCGCGATGCGCGCGACGATGTCGGTGATCCGGATCAGCCGGAGCAGCGCCTCGCCGGCGGCCTGCTCGTCTGCCTCGCGGTCGACGAGATCGAGGACAAGGAGCGAGAGCGGCTCGTCGTACCGCGCCGCCGCTGCGATCGCGCGGGTGAGGTCGTCCATGAAACGGAGGCGGTTCGGCAGGCCGGTGACGGTGTCCGTTGCGACCTGTCGCTCGAGCTCGAGCTCCAGCTCTGCGTCCGCGGCCCCGCCGCTCTCCTGCTCGACCTCCGCGAGCTCGTACACGATCCGGGCGAGCAGCAGCTCGCCCGCGTCGCCGGGCAGCGCCTCGCGGACCGCCCGGGCGATGCGCTCGTGCCGTTCCGAGGCAGTCAGGGGAAGGGTGGCACTTTCGGACATCTCCAACTCATCATCGGGTTTGCGCGGCTCAAGGCATCCCCCGTCCGAGGGAGTTGGCCCGAGCCGGTCAGGCGTCGGAGCGATAGGCTCGCCGGGTGGATCTGCACGGCAAGACCGCGATCGTCTCCGGCGCCTCGTCCGGGATCGGCGCCGCAACCGTGCGCAAGCTGCGTGAGGCAGGCGTTCGCGTCGCCGGTGGAGCACGGCGGGTGGAGCGGATCGACGCAGACGTCGCCCTGGAGCTCGACGTGACGGACGAGGCCGGCTCGGCCGCGTTCGTCGCAGCGGCCGTCGCGGAGCTCGGTGGCGTCGACATCCTCTTCAACAACGCGGGCCTCGCCCTCGGCAGGGCGCCGTTCACCGAATCGACCGTCGAGGACGAAGAGCGTGTCGTCCACACGAACGTGGACGGTGTGATGCGAATGACGCGGCTCGTTCTGCCGCACCTCCGCGACGAGGGGCACATCGTCTTCATGGGCTCGATCGCCGGACGGCAGGCCTACCCGGGCGGCGCCTCGTACATCGCCTCGAAGTTCGCCGTTCGCGGCTTCTCGTACGCCCTCCGCGAGGACCTGCTCGGCCGCCCGATCAGGATCACGACCGTCGACGCGGGGCTCGTCGAGAGCGAGTTCTCGGTCGTCCGCTTCAAGGGCGACCAGGCTGCCGCCGACAGGGTGTACGAGGGCCTCGACCCGGTCACCCCCGACGAGGTCGCAGACTGCGTCATGTTCGCTCTCACGCGGCCTCCGCACGTGAATCTCGACGAGATCGTGATCAAGGCGATCGCGCAGTCGTCGGGCTCGCACGTCGTGCGCCGGAGTACCTGACCGCTGTTTGCGCTTCGCTCGGAGTACGACCGGCGGATCATCCGCTATGCCGTCCCTGCGCTCGGCGCGCTTGCGGCGGAGCCGCTCTACGTGCTCGTCGACACGGCGGTCGTCGGGCACCTCGGGCGCTCTCAGCTCGCCGCTCTCGGCCTCGCGGCGACCGTGCTCTCGGTGCTCGGCATGTTCAACTTCCTCCAGTACGGGACGACGGCACAGGTGGCACGCGCGACCGGAGCCGGGGAGGGACTGACCGCTGCGCGCCTCGGAGCGCAGTCGCTGTGGCTCTCGCTCGCATTCGGCTGCCTGGTCGCACTCGGCGTTGCGGCCGCGGCCGAGCCGGTTGTCGATGCAATCGGCGTCGAGGGGCAGACCGCGGCGTACGCCGTGACCTACCTGCGGATCGCCGCTCTCGGTGTGCCCTCCGCATTCATCGCCATCGGGGGTCAGGGCTTTCTCCGCGGAGTCTCCGATCTCCGGACGCCGCTCTTGATCGTCATCGCCGGCAACGTGGCCAACGTGATCCTCGAGATCGTGCTCGTCTACGGCTTCGACCTCGGAATCGAGGGCTCGGCGTGGGGGACGGTCGTGGCGCAGACAGGCATGGGGGTTGCGATGGCGGTGGCGATCCTGAGGAGGGTCGGGCTCGCCAACGCCGGACTCCGACCCGAGCTCGCGCGACGCCTCCTCTCACTCGGCAAGTTCATCTTCATCCGCACTACCGCGCTGCTCGCATCGTTCCTTCTGGCCGGCGTCGTCGTCGCCCGTCTGGGTGACGCCCCGCTCGCGGCGCACCAGGTTGCGTTTCAGCTGTGGATCCTCCTCGCGCTCATCCTCGACGCGATCGCGATCGCGGGTCAGATCATCGTCGGTCAGGAGCTCGGGGCAACGCGGCCCGATGCCGCGTTCGCCGCCAGCGTCCGGATGGTCGGGCTGTCGGTCGCCGTCGGCGCCGGGTTTGCGCTCGTCTTCCTCGGGCTCGGCGAGGTGATCCCCCGGATCTTCACCTCGGACCGGGAGGTGCTCGCGCAGTGCGCCCTGCTCTGGCCGCTGTTCGCGCTCATGCAGCCGCTCAACGGTGCGGTGTTCGCGCTCGACGGGATCTTGATCGGGGCGAGCGACGGTGCGTATCTCGCGCTGTCGATGGTCGCCGCGCTCGGCGTGTTCACGGCCGCACTCGCCGTCGTCGCCTGGGCCGACTGGGGCGTGCGTGGTGTATGGGCGGCCCTGGTCGTGCTCATTCTGACGCGACTCGTGCTGATGGGCGCTCGCTTCCTGCGGCGGCGCTGGCTCGTCACGGGGTTTGCCTGACGCGTGCCTGACGCAGCCAGTTCGATCTGACCCCCACCTCGGTGAACCCTGCACGCAGGATGTTGCGATACGAGTTGGAGGGCAGGTCGTCCCGGCGCTCACCCGTCTCGGTGACGAGGACGTCGCAGCCGGCCTCGCGCGCGTGCCGGATGCGTCGCGCGAGCAGGGCGCTCTGGCCGCCCTTGCCGCGGTGCTCGGGCAGCGTGGCGGCGAAGCCGAGGTAGCCGACGCCCTCCGAGACGAACACCCCGGCGGCGCCCGCAGGATCGTCGCCGTCGAGCGCAAGCCAGCAGTCCCAGCCGAGCTCGATCGCGCCTGCCGCCCACGGCCCCGCAGCCTCCGGCAGGCCGTAGCCGAGAGCGACGATCCGGCCGAACGCGTCTGCCTCCGCTTGGCCCACCCGCACGAGCCGGAGCGACGTCGAAGGCGCCGGCATGTCCTCGAGCCCGCGCCGGAACGACATCCAACCCCAACCGGGCTCGAGCCCGCGTTCGCGCAGCCAGTCGACGAGCTCCGGCGGCCGAGCGCCGGGATGAATCGCGACGTAGCAGCTGACATCGTCGCCGATTGCCGCGAGCGCCGCATCGAGTGTTGTCTCGGTGGCGGGCTCGTCCACGCCCAGGCCGACGATCTGGTTCAGCATCGGGCTGAGCGGCGCCGTGTCCGCACGCAGGACCGTGACGCCGCCGAGCTCGACCGCCCCCGGGTAGAGGCACCGGTACGCAGCCAGGGAGACCCGTGTCTCGCGATCCATCGTCGGGCGAAGAATAGACCTCTACGCGTGCGCCGGCGGCGTCCGCGGCAGCTCTCGCACGTCACGCGAGAGGAGCTGCGCGGTGATCGCCACGAACACGATGCCGGCGCAGAGCCAGAGTGTCTGCCCGATCCCGATTGCGTCGGCGAGAGGGCCGACGATCGCGTACGCGGCCGGGATCAGGACGAGCGAGCCGATCGCGTCCCACGCCGAGACCCGCGAGAGCACCTCGTTCGGCACGTGCGTCTGGAGCGAGGTATCCCAGAAGACCGAGAAGAGCTCCACCCCGATGCCCGCCAGGAGCGCCGACGCCGCGATCACCGGCCACGGGGCCTCGACCGCGAGCAGCACGAGCGGAGGCACGAGGAGCGTGATCGAGACGACGCCGACGAAGAGCGGTCGCTCCGGGCGGATCCTGAGGGCCAGCAGGCCGCCGAGCACGAGCCCGACCCCCGTTGCCGCGAGCACGAGGCCCCACACCGAGGCGCCGCCGAGCGACTCCTTCGCCACCACGGGGCCGAGGATGTTGAGCCCGGCCGACTCGGCCCCGTTGGAAAAGGCGAACCCGAGCACGACGACCCAGATCCAGGTGCGGGAGCGGAACTCCCGCCACCCGTCTCCGAGCTCGCGAACGAAGCTCACGGCGGCCTCGCGCTCCGGGGCCTGGACGCGCATCGGGAGGAGGATCGCCGCGGCCACGAGGTACGTCAAGGCGTCGAAGCCGATCGCCCACCCCGGCCCCGCAGCGGCAACGACCAGGCCGCCGAGTGCGGCGCCCCCGATGCTCGTGGCGTTCAGGGCCAGGCGCAGCAGCGCGTTGGCAGGCTGCAGCTCGTCGGCAGGGACGGTCTGCGGCACGATTCCCTGCTGGGCCGGGAAGAAGAAGGAGCTCGCGACCGCCCGGACGAGCGCGATCACCGCGAGTTGCCAGATCTCGGCCTTGCCCGCGAGCATGAGGTACGCCGCCACCGCCTGGGCCACCCCGGCCACGAGATTCGACCCGACCATGACGAGGTTGCGCGGAATCCGGTCGGCGATCACGCCGCCGGCGAGGAGGAAGAAGATCTGCGGCAGGATCGCGAGCGCCAGGACGAACCCGAGCTCGGTCGTGGAGCCTCCGAGCTCGAGCACCGCGAAGGCGAGGGCGACGGGTGCCATCGCGGAGCCGGCGAACGAGACGACACGGCCGAAGAAGAGAAGGCGGAAGTTCCGCCGTCGAAGCGGAGCGAGCACCCTAGTTGGTTGCCGCGTGCCGCTTGCGCCAGTAGCGCTCGAGCCCGAGGAAGCACTGGGACGTCGGGGCCGAGCGGTCGTACGCCTCGACCTCGTCAGGGTCTGACGCGAGGCAGTCCGCGCGCGCGGCAGCCACGAACGTCGCCTGGTCCATGCCGTGAGCGACCCGCTCGCCCCAGCTGTGAAGCGTCTCGCGCAGCCGGGCGAGGTGCTCCGTGACGTCCTCGAAGACCCCGAAGTGGGTCAGCGCGAGCCGCTCGGGCGCCCGCCGCTCCGTGGCGGCGATCGTCTGCTCCCAGGCCACGAGGTCGATGTCGGGTGGGGGAGTCGGCGGGAGTACGAAGCTCGCGGGAGCGATCCGCACCCCGACCGAGTCGCCTGCGTAGAGCGTCCCGTCCTGATGCAGCATCGAGACGTGGTGGCTCGCGTGGCCGGTGCTCGGGAAGCACTCGAGCCCGAGGACGTCGTCGCCGACGAGGCGGATGTTCTCCGCGGGCACGGGCACGAGCTCGCCCCAGAGCCCGTCGAACGTGTCGCCGTAGAGCCTGCGGGCGCTCGCCTCGAGCCGGCTCGGATCGCTCAGGTGGGGTGCGCCCACGGCCGAGACGTGGACCTGGAGCGCGGGGTGCTCGCGAACGATCGCTCCCGCGGCGCCGGCATGGTCGAGATGGATGTGGGAGAGCAGGAGATGGCGAACGTCGCCGAGCTCGAGCCCCCGGGCGGCGAGGCCGTCCTTCAGAGCCGGCACGCAGGTGGTCGGCCCGCAGTCGAAGAGCGCTGTGCCGTCGTCGGTCTCGACGAGGTAGCAGCCGACGTTTCGGGCAGCGCCCTGGTGGAGGAGGTCGATCGGGATGTAGTCGCCGGACATCACGCGTGAACCTAGCCGACCTGGGTGGGAGGTGAGACGGAACCCAGGCGTCCGGCTGAAGCCGGACACCGCGCCCGGCGTCCGGCTGGAGCCGGACACCGCCCCCGTCAGGCCGAGGCGGCGCGGACGGGCGCGAGCGCCTGCGCGAGGTCGGCGACCAGGTCGTCTGCCGACTCGATTCCGGCGGACAGTCGCACGAGATTGCGCGGCGAGGCGAACGGGCCGCTCGCCGTCGCGGCGTGCGTCATCCGGAACGGATGCTCGATCAGGCTCTCGACCCCGCCGAGGCTCTCGGCGAGCGCCCAGACCTTCGTGCGGGCGACCATCTCGACCGCCTCCTCCTCCGACTCGAGGAGGAACGAGACCATGCCGCCGAAATCGCGCATCTGGCGGGCGGCGATCTCGTGCCCCGGGTGGTCGGGCAGGCCGGGGTAGAGCACCTCGGTCACGCTCGGGTGATCCTGGAGAAACGCGACGACGGCGCGCGCGTTCTCGCAGTGCTGGCGCATCCGCACCGCGAGCGTCTTCAGCCCGCGCAGCACGAGCCACGCGTCGAACGGCCCCGGCACGGCGCCGAGCGACTTCTGGAGGAAGCGGAGGCGCTCGGCGATCGTGGGGTCGTTCGTGGCGGTGAAGCCGCCGACGACGTCCGAGTGGCCACCGAGGTACTTCGTCGTGGAGTGCACGACGATGTCGGCTCCCAGCTCGAGTGGCTGCTGCAAGTAGGGCGTCGCGAAGGTGTTGTCGACGACGAGCAACGCGCCGGCGGCGTGCGCGGCAGCGGCTGCGGCCTTGATGTCGACGACGTTGAGCAGCGGGTTCGTGGGCGATTCGATCCAGACCATGCGCGTGCGCTCGTCGAGGTGAGCGGCGAGGTTCGTGGAGACCTCGTGGGGTGTGACGTAGTCGAAGGCGTATCCCTTCGGCTCGTAGACCTGCGAGAACATGCGGTACATGCCCCCGTAGACGTCGTTCACGCAGACGAGCCGCTGGCCCGGGTCGACGAGATGCATGATCGTCGTCGCGGCTCCGAGCCCTGACGAGAACGCATGCCCGTAGGCCGCGGACTCGAGCGAGGCGAGGCACTCCTCGAGCGCGGTGCGCGTCGGGTTGCCGACGCGGGCGTAGTCGTAGCCCTTGTGGACGCCCACCGCCTCCTGGACGTACGTCGAGGTCTGGTAGATCGGGGTCGTCACGGCTCCCGTGGCCGGGTCGGGCTCCTGCCCGACGTGGATCGCGCGCGTCTCGAAGTCCATCGCCGAATCCTAGTCGGGTGGTGGAAGGCGAGCCCGGACGACAGGCTGAAGCCTGTCGCCGCGGCGCACCGTCTCGAGCCCGCAGGCCCGGCGCAGCTTGTCGAGCGCCCGATCGAGCGCATCGTCCAGGGCGGCGGAGGTGCGGACGCCCCGCTCGCGGTGAAACGCCTTCAGGACGAGCGCTCCCTCGCCACGCTCGGACTTGAGGTCGGCGCGGCCGACGATGCGGTCACGCCAGAGGAACGGCAGCACGTAGTAGCCGTACCGGCGCTCGTGCTCCTTCTTGTAGACCTCGATCAGGTGGTCGAAGCCGAGCACGCGCCGTGCGAACGGCCGGTCCCAGAGCAGGTTGTCGAACGGCGACAGCAGCACGGCGGCGGTCGGCGCGTCGGGCTCGAGATCGCCACCGGCAGGGACGAGCACGGGCGCGCCGCCGTCCTCGACCGGAACGCGCTCGAGGAGGCCGTCCGCGACGAGCCCGTCGGCGACGGGCCGGACGCGCGCGACGCCGCCCTTCAGTCGCCAGTGCTCGACGACGCCGGTCTCCGTCAGCGCTCCCCGGGCGAGCACGGCCTTGAGGACGAATGCACGCAGGCGCTCCGGCTCGCCGGGGACGGGGGCGTCGAGCACCTCTCTCGGGATCACCCGCTCCGGCAGGTCGTAGAGCCGCTGGAAGCCCTGCCGTCCCGCGATCACGAGGTCGCCGTGGTTCCAGAGCCGGTCGAGCATCGCCTTGGCCGGCTTCCAGTTCCACATCCCTCCCTCGCTCGTTCCCTCGAAATGCCGCGACCCGAGAGCACCCCTGGCGCGGATCTCGGACAGGATCTCCTCGGCGAGATGCGGGTGTGTCTCGCCGACGTCGCCGTACCAGCGGCGGCCACCGTCGCGCATCTGGGCGACGAAGAGCGGCCATTCCTCGACCGGCAGCAGACACGCCTCGTGGGCCCAGTACTCGAAGACGCGTCCCCGGGCGAGCAGCTCTGGCACCGTGCCCGCGCGGTACGCCCCGACGCGGGAGCTCAGCGCGATCCGGTGGCTGCGCTCGACGGCCGAGATCGAGTCGAGCTGGACGCACGAGAGTCGCCGGATCGTCTCCTCGACCTCGCGCGCCGAGCCCGTGCGGGAACGGGTCGCATACCCCTGCGCGGAGATCGCGAGGCGTCGCAGCTGCGTGATCGAGAGGGCCTTCACGCCGACATTCTCCCCGAGTGGCCGGGCCGTCGGCGAGACGGCCGGGGATGCGCCGCAGTGCATCCCCGGCCGACGACCTGGGACATTACGCGATCGTGACCGGACGAGCTTCGCGTCGGAGCTCCGGGATCCGGCGCGACCTGGACGACGGGGATCAGAAGTCGATCTCGACCCCGGTGCCGCGCTCGCGTGCCCTCGCCAGGCACAGCTGAGCGGCCGCGAGGTCCTCGGCGGCGATGCCACACGACTTGAACAGCGTCAGCTCCTCGTCCGAGCGACGGCCCACCGCGGTGCCGTTGAGGAGCTCGCCCAGCTCCGCGACGACGTGCTCGGGGCCGATGCCCTGCTCCTCGACGGCGCGCAGGTAGTCGCCGGCCTCGTTGAACGTGGACTCGCGCCGGTCGACGAAGAATCGTGCCGCTGCCACGGTCTCCGAGCTGATCTCCCGCGCCCTCCCGTCCGGGAAGGCTCCTGCTGCATTGATGTGCGTCCCCGGCGCCAGCCAGCCCAACTCCACGATCGGATCGCTCGCAGCCGTCGCCGTGCAGACGACGTCGGCACCGTCGAGCGCCTCCTCGACGGATGCCGCCACGAGCGAGTGCGTCTCGAGGGCGAGAGCCTCCGCGTGGGCCGGATTGCGGCTCCAGATGCGGATGATCGGGTCTGCGAGCACGGTCTGCATGGCATCGACGTGCGCGCGGCCTTGCACGCCGGAGCCGAGGACCGCCACCGTGCGCGATCCGGGCCGGGCGAGCAGCTTCGTCGCGACGGCCGAGACGGCTGCCGTCCTGATCTCCGTGATCGGCGACGCGTTGAGGACCGCGAGCAGCTGCCCGGTGAAGCCGTCGTGTAACAGCACCGCACCCTGGTGGGGATCGAGCCCGCGCTGCGAGTTCGCCGGGGCGATCACGATCTCCTTGAGCGCGAAGACCGGTGTCTCGCCGCCGGCATGGGCCGGCATCAGGCCCAGCACCGCCGGGCCTGGCGGCAGCATCAGGGAGCGCAGCGGGTTCGTCACCTCGCCGCGCGCGAGGCGCCCCAGAACGTCCTCCATCGCGGCCACACAGGACGCCATGTCGAGCAGGTCGCGCACGTCGTGCTCCGAGAGGACGAGAAGGCTCACGAGAAGACACCCGTCAGATGGTCGCGGTCGCCGGGGGAGAGGTGGATGTCGAGTGCCTCGAACGCCGCCGCCAGCTGGTCGGCCCGGTCGGGGCCGACGATGACGCCCGTGAGCTCCGGCTGGGACAGCGCCCAGGCAAGGGCCAGGGCCACGGTCGAAACCCCGCGCTCGCGGGCCTCCCGTTCGAGCGCCTCGAGCGCGTCGTACACGCGGTCGGAGGCGTATCCGGCGTACGGCTCGGGCCGCAGCGCCATCCTCGATCCGGCGGGCGGCGCCTCACCGCGCCGGTAGATGCCGGCGAGCCATCCCCCCGCCAGGGGGCTGTAGGGCGTGTAGCCGAGGCCGTGCTCGCGGCAGACGGGGAAGACCGATTCGCGGTCTCCCTGCTCGAGGAGCGAGAAGGCGTTCTGCACCCACTCGTAGCGCGGCAGGCCTTCGAGCTCGGACAGCTCGAGCGCCTCCGCGAGCTGCTCACCCGTGAAGTTCGAGGCTCCGACCGCGCCGATCTTGCCCGCGCGCACGAGGTCGCCGAAGGCCTCCAGCGTCTCCTCCTGGGGCGTGTCCGGGTCGAAGGCGTGCGGGAGGTAGAGCGCCACGCGCTCGACCCCGAGGCGCCGCAGGCTCGACTCGAGCTGGCGTCGGATGCGCACGCGGCCGAGGCCGTGATCCTGCCCCTCGTCCATCGGGTTGAACGTCTTCGTTGCGATCACGATCCGGCCCCGAACGTCGGCGCTCTTCGTCGCGAGCCACTCGCCGATGAAGCTCTCGCTGCGCCCGCCGCCGTACGCGTCGGCCGTGTCGAAGGTGGTGATCCCGTGATCCCAGGCGGTGTCCATGATCCGGAACGCCTCGTCCTTGGGCGTCCCCTGCCCGAACAGGGCGGGAGACGATCCGATCCCGCCGAACCCCCCGCAGCCGAGCACGATCCGCGTGATCGCGATCCCGCTGCCGCCGAGGGGGCGCTCCTCCATCGACACGATCGTACGGGACGGGACCACGCTGCAACGGACGCGGATCCTCCTTTCTGCCCGATCGGCTAGGTTCGGCCCAGAGGCGCCACCACCGAGGAGAGGATGGAACCGATGACGTACGTCGCCGCCGACGATCGCTACGACCAGATGCGCTTCAACCGGTGTGGCGGCAGCGGCCTCGTGCTGCCCGCGATCTCGCTCGGCCTCTGGCAGAACTTCGGCGGCATCAACCCGCTCGAGACGGGCCGGGCGATCGTGCGGCGGGCCTTCGACCTCGGCGTCACGCACTTCGACCTCGCGAACAACTACGGGCCGCCGTACGGCTCGGCGGAGGAGAGCTTCGGGCGCCTGGTGCGCGACGACCTTCGGCCCTACCGGGACGAGCTGATCATCTCGACGAAGGCGGGCTACGACATGTGGCCCGGCCCGTACGGCGACGGCGGCTCGCGGAAGTACCTCCTCGCCAGCCTCGACCAGAGCCTGCAGCGGCTGGGGCTCGACTACGTCGACATCTTCTACTCGCACCGGTTCGACACGGCCACGCCGCTCGAGGAGACGATGGGTGCGCTCGACAGCGCGGTGCGACAGGGCAAGGCCCTCTACGTGGGGATCTCGTCCTACTCGGCGGAGAAGACGCGCGAGGCCGCCGCGATCCTGCGCGAGCTCGGTACGCCGCTCCTGATCCACCAGCCCTCGTACTCGCTGCTCAACCGGTGGATCGAGCCGGATCTCCTGGACGCGCTCGGAGAGCTCGGCGTCGGGTGCATCACCTTCTCGCCGCTCGCGCAGGGCGTGCTCACCGACCGCTACCTGAACGGCATCCCGGAGGGGTCGCGCGCGAGTCGCGACGACTCGCTCTCTCCCGACGCCCTCACGGAGGAGACGCTCGCCAGGGTGCAGGCGCTGAACGAGATCGCGGCCGGTCGGCGCCAGTCACTCGCCCAGATGGCGCTCGCCTGGACGCTGCGCGACGCGCGGGTCACCTCGACGCTCGTCGGCGCGAGCAGCGTGGCGCAGCTCGAGCAGAACCTCGCAGCGCTCGAGCAGCTCGGGTTCTCGCAGGCCGAGCTCGACGCGATCGACGAGATCGTGGCCTAGAGGGCGGGCGACAGGCTTCAGCCTGTCGCCGGGGTTGGTCGGCCGTCGTAGGTGTGGGCACTCCGACGGCGAACGGTCAGCCGTGCGGAACAACCGTCTCGAGGATGTCCAGCACGTCGCGCGACGCGAGGCCGCGCCCTTCGTCTTCGTCATCGTGCTGGTCGACGTGCTCCTGGCGGCGAACAGCGCCTCGCGCGACTGGCGGCTCTACGCCGCCAACGACTGGTGGGTCTGGCTTGTGCTCGCCCTGCCGGCCCTGGTGCTCGCCCTCGTCTTTCTCCTCGGGCTCGGCCGCATGGGCGTCTCGAGCCGGCACCGGCGGAAGGCTGCCGTGGGCCTGCTGGGCATTCTGGCGGTCGCGAACCTGGTCGCGGTTGGTCTCGTGCTGGGGTCGCTCGTTTCCGGCGGCGGCGACATGACCGGCCCGCAGTTGCTCGCGAGTGCCGCCGTCGTCCTGGTCGTGAACGTGATCACCTTCGCGCTCATCTTCTGGGAGATCGACTCTGGTGGCCCGGTTGCGCGGGCACTCGCCGATCACCGTGTCGTGCCCGACTTCCAGTTCCCCCAGGACGAGAATCCCTCGCTCGCACGGGCAGGCTGGACGCCGGTCCTGAAGGACTACCTGTACGTCGCGGTCACCAACTCGATCGCCTTCAGCCCCACCGATGCGATGCCACTGACCCACCGGGCGAAGCTGTCCATGGCGATCGAGTCGCTCGTCGCAGCGGTCACGGTGCTGATCGTGGCCGCCCGGGCGGTCAACATCCTCCACGGCTGAACGGCGTCGCCGGCGACAGGCTTCAGCCTGTCGTCCGGGCTCGTCTCGTTCCACTCACACGAACCTCCTACCTCCGCCACAGGCTGCTCCCAGACCGCGGCGCTTCGATGTGGGTACCTCGAAATCTCCCGAAAGGAGACGGAACGATGAGACTCACGAAGGTACGGATGGTGTTCGCGACGGCAGCGGCGCTCGCTCTGATGGTGGGCGTCGGCTCGGCGATTGCGGCGACGGGTGGCGGCGGCCTGAAGCAGGAGGCCGCCCGGATCGCAGACCGGGCCAGTATGGACGCCGCGGTGGCGAAGAACCTCGGCACCACGACGGCGAAGCTCAACGCGGCGGTCAAGGCCGCGGCAATCGCCCGCATCGACGCGGCGCTCGCCGCCGACGAGATCACGGCGACGGAAGCAGCGACCCTGAAGGACGCCCTCGCCGACGGAATGCCGGCGATGCGGCTGGCAACGGCTGCCGGTGTCGCGAAGGCGCTCGGCACCACGGAGGCGAAGCTGAATGCCGCCTACAGCGACGCGCAGAAGGCGCAGGCGAAGGCCCGTGTCGACGAGGCCCTCAAGGCCGGGAACATCACCGAGAAGTACGCCACCGAGCTGAAGGCGCAAGATCGACGCCGCCACGTTCCCCGGCTTCGGCGCCGGGGGCATGGGCCATCACGGTGGGCCAGGCGGACACGGTGGTCACGGGATGGGCATGGGGCCGGGCCTCGGCCTCGCGCCTCCGACGGACGGAGCATCGTCCTCGACGACAACGGCCTCGCTCGCGTTCGCGTAACCACAGCGAGGTTCGAATACTCACCCGATCGGCGGTGAGGGGCGCGACGGCGCCCCTCGCCGCCGTCTGATCAGAGAGGCGTGCCCGCGAACGCCGCGTACGCGGGCTCGAGCGCGTCACGGAGATCGACACCGTCGACGACGAGCCCGCTCGCGCCGAGCCGCTTCAGCACGGAGCCCACGGGCAGCGCGCGCGCCGGCCCGAGCTCGGGCAGCGTCCCGGCTGCCCACGGATCGCCCGAGAGGGCTGCCGCGAGCGGCACCCGCTCCCCGGTCGTCTCGGGCGGTGCAGCCGCGCCACGCGAGGAGGAGCGACGGGTCGGTGTCGATCGCGTCGGCCACCACGTAGGCGAGCGCGATCACGTGCTTGCAGGCACCGCTGTAGTCGGCGTCCGGGCAGGTGCACGACCGGCGCACGGAACGACCCGGCGGGATCAGTGGCTCCTCCCAGTCGACGGTCATCGCATGCTCGAGCTGGAGGGACTGATCGCGTCCGGCGACCGCGGCCTCGAAGAGCGTGCGCCCCCGCGGCGACCCGATCACCGCGGCCCAGACGCGGGGCGAGACGGGGTCGGCTGCGAGCCCGACCCGGTACTCGGCGCCACCCGACCCGATCACCTGGGCCGTGATCGCGCCCTCGACGACGGACACGCTGTGCACGTGGCCGGTGCGGGCGAGGATCCGGCCGCGCTCGGCGCGGGGCGAGCCTTCGTCGGGGACGATCGACGTCGCGAGCCAGCGTGCCCACGGCCCGCGGCCGATGCGGTCGTCGTCGCCGTCCACGAAGACGGGCCGGCCGTCGTTCAGCACCGTCACGCCGCCTCCTCGACCGAGGTGTCCGACAACGAGACGGCCGCACGGATCGCGTCGAGATCGAGCTCGCCGAGCCAGTCGTCGGCCCGGCCGGCGACGACCTTCTCCGCGAGCTCGCGCTTCGAGTCGAGCAACTCGTCGATCCGCTCCTCGAGCGTCGCGGTGCAGATGAGGCTGTGGACGAAGACGTCCTTGTGCTGGCCGAAGCGGTACGCGCGGTCGGTCGCCTGCTGCTCGACCGCGGGGTTCCACCAGCGGTCGAAGTGGAAGACGTGGTTCGCGGCCGGGAGGTTGAGGCCGCGACCGCCGGCCCGGATCGAGATCACGAGCACGGACGGCCCGTCGGGCTCGGTGAACGACGCCACGAGCTCGTCGCGCTGCCGCGCCGGCAGGCCGCCGTGGAAGAAGCCGATCTCGCGGCCGAGGCGCTCGTGCAGGTGCGGCACGATCCGGTCGAAGCCGGGGTACTGGGTGAAGACGAGCGCCTTGTCGTCGCGCGGCATCGCCTCGAGCAGCTCGACGAGGCGCTCGAGCTTGCCCGAGCGACCCGCGAGCGGACGGCCGGTGGCGAGCACCATCTCGGGGTGGTTGCACACCTGCTTCAGCTGGCTCAGCATCGCGAGCACGGCGCCGCGGCGGCCGAAGCTCTTCTCGTGCTCCTCGATCCGCGGCATCCAGCGGTCGACGGTGGCGCGGTACAGGCTCGCCTGCTCGAGCGTGAGCCGGCAGTACTCCTTCGTGACCGTGATCTCCGGCAGCTCGAGCTCCACCTCGGGGCTGTCCTTGGGCCGTCGCAGGATGAACGGCTGCACCATCGCCCGCAGACGCTCGAGCGACCGGCTGTCGCCGTGTGCCTCGATCGGCCGCGCGAAGGTGCGCTGGAACCGCTCGCGCGAGCCGAGCAGGCCCGGGTTGACGATGTCCATGATCGCCCACAGCTCGTCGAGGCGGTTCTCGATCGGCGTCCCGGTCATGGCGAGCGTGCGGTGCGCGTGCGAGCCGCCGCAGGGCGCGGGCCCGCTTCGTGGCTGGGTTCTTGACGTCCTGGGCCTCGTCGAGCAGGAGCCGGTCCCAGGTGACCGCCGCGAGTGTGTCGACGTCGCGCGTCGCGATGTCGTACGAGGTGATGACGACGTCGCTGGCGCGGGCGACCGCCGCCAGCTCCTCGCCGCTCAGCCGCTCGCCGCCGTGGTGCAGGTGCACGCGGAGCGACGGCGCGAACCGCTCGATCTCGCGGGCCCACTGGCGCGTGACGCTCATCGGGCAGACGACGAGGGTGGGGCCGAACGCCTCGGCGCCGAACTGCTCCCGCTCGGAGGTCAGCATCGCGATCGCCTGCACGGTCTTGCCGAGCCCCATGTCGTCGGCGAGGATGGCGCCGATCCCCATGTCGCCGAGCAGCCGCAGCCAGCCGTGGCCGCGCTCCTGGAACGGGAAGAGCGGCTGCGTCATCGCGGCGGGGGTGCCGAGGGGCTCGTAGCGCCGCTCGTCGCCGCCCGTGAGCAACGCGCCGAGCGCGTCGTCGAGCGTGACCTCGCCGAGCTCGAGACCCGCATCCTCCAGCTCGATACCCGAGACCGCCCGGACGAGGTCGACGACGGATCCCTCGCGCCTGCGGTCGAGGAAGAGCAGGGCCTTCTCGACCTCGGAGCGGCGCAACGCGTGCCAGCGGCCCTGGATGCGGATCAACGGCTCCTTGGCGGCCGCGAGCTCGGTCAGCTCCTCCTCGGTGAGGGTCGTGTCGCCGATCGCGAGCTTCCAGTCGAACCGTGCGAGGGCGTCGGTCGTGAGCAGTCCGCTCGACGTGCGGGGCGCGCTCGTCGCGGTGAGGTTGACGCGCAGCCTGCCGGCCGAGCTGACCCAGTTGCGCGGCAGCAGCACGGGCACGCCGATCTCCTCCAGCCTCGGGATCGCGGTGCGGAGCACGAAGCGAACGTCGTCGTCGCCGAGCTCGAGCGTGGTCGGCTCGACCGGGTCGAAGGCGAGGCCGCCCTCGGCGAGGACGGGCTCGATCAGCCCGAGCTGGCGCTGCACGGCGATCCGCGGATCGGCCGAGCGGAGGAAGCCGAAGACCGCGTCACCGCCGTCGTGCAGGAGGGAGGTGGGGAGGGCCAGGGTCGGATCGTCGGCCGCCTGCAGCCACAGCTCGAGCACGACGGTGGACGAGTTGCCGGGCTCGCGCTCGCTCGTGTCGCGCTCGTCGAGCCGGAGGCTGAGGAGCCACGGTGCGCTGGAGCGGCGCTCGAGGCCGCGGTCGACCCAGTCGGTGAGCCGCCGCTCGAGCGCACCCAGCCCCGCATGCGGCGGCAGCTCGGGCTCGACCGAGGTGAGGCCGTCGAGGAACAGCTCGGGTGCGCTCGGCCGGTTGCGCAGGAGCCGGTTGCCGAGCCGCACGCCCGCCGTGCGGAGGCGGTCGCGGGCGATCTGGTCGACGGCGCAGGCGTAGAGGTCGTGCACGAGCGCGTCGCGGTCGCCGTCGAACGCGTCGGCGCAGACGGCCGGCAGCGCGGCAGCGATTGCGTCGAGCGCCTCCTGCACCGGCTGGTCGATCGTGGCGCCCCAGTAGGCGAGCCACGTGCGCCCACCGTGCTGGAGCTGCGGGTGGAGGAGGCCTTCGGTGACGGATCGCGCGGCGAGCTCGAGCACGGCGAAGGTTGCGCGCGCGGAGCCGCCGAGCTCGAGCTCGGCGGGCGGCTCCTGGTGCGAGGGCGATCAGCTCCGAGAGGCCGACCCGGCGGGCGCTCGCGCCGTGCCCGAGCTCCGCCAGATCCGAGACCGCGGGAATCCCGACCTGCAACCCGCCGGCCGAGAGCGAGCCGTCGCGGCTGCGTGCGAGCACGGTCGCGCTGACGTCCTGCTGCCACAGGATCTCGAGCGTGGCCCGCTCGGGGGTGGGGTGGTGCGCGATCGGCTCGGGTGCGGACACGAACCTTTCAGGATACGGGTAGCGGAGGACGCCGGGCGCCGGCGACAGGCTTCAGCCTGTCGTCCGGGCTCCCGCACGCTCGTGCTCCGCGAGGTCGACCACCCGCTCGGGGCCATCACGGCGCTCGGTCGGCTGTAGTCGCCCGAGGAGCGCGAGGCGCTCCGACCTCCGCTCCGGCGGGCCGCGGCCGAGTGACGCCGGCGGGGGCAGGCCAGCCTGCCCCCAACCGGGTCGATCCCTACAACGCGAGCGAGAGCGCCTTCAGCAGCGCGGCATCCGCGGCCGAGACCGACTTGCCGGTCTGGGCGTCGAGCTGGTTGCGGTACGCCTTCAACATCCCGTCGCGGGCGTTCAGGTTGCCGCGGGCCGCGGCGGCTTCTGCGTTCTCGAGCTTCACGCACAGGGCGTGCGCGATGCTCGCTTTCGTGACGAGCGCCTCCGTGAGGGCGCAGAGGCTGTCGTAGGTGACGACGACGTTGACCGTTGCCGTGTCGACGGCCGTGAGGCCCCCGGCGTCGGTCACGCGCACCTTGATCGTCCGTGGGCCTGGCGTGCTGATCGACGCGGCCGAGAACGTCGCGCTCTGGCCCGGGGTCTCGAAGCTCCCGTTGTTGTCGAGATCCCACGCGTACGTGAGCGAGCCGCCGTCCGGGTCGCTCCCGCTCGCGCTCACGGCGACCGAGAAGCCGGCGAAGACCGAGTACGGCCCGCCGGCGTCGACCGTCGGGGCCGGTTCGGGCTGAGGCCGACGATGACCGGGTCGTGGTCGGACACCCGGAACTCGTCGGGCGCGTACAGGGTGGTCTGGAGGTTCGCGCGTCTTGAAGTCGGTGTTGTAGTCGAGCACGCGACGGCTCGTCGGAGTTGATGTGGTACTCGCCGACGCCGGCGACCTGAGCGACGTCATCGACGCAGACGCGAGCGCGTGGTCGAGGTAGCCCCACTGGCCGTCGAAGACGTACGAGTACGCGTCCGGCCCGAGGAGTGACGCGATCAGGTTGGTGTAGCCGGCGTTCTTGATCGCCGTGATCGGGTCCTCCATGGCGTACGAGTTGTAGTCGCCGACCAGCAGGATGTCCGGGTCGCCGGTACCGGTCGGGTCGGTGGCGAGCCAGCTCATCAGCTCGTTCGCCGCGTTGACCCGGACCTGGTTGCAGTTGCCCTGGCCGTCGCCCTGATCGGGAGAGATCGCAGGCGGAGCCCTTGCTCTTGAGGTGGTTGACGTCGACGATGAACCTCGCGCCGGTGGCGTTCTCCTGGAACGCCTGGGCGAGCGACGGCCGGCTCCGCGGTGCCCCGTCGCCGCCGTTCACGAAGGCCACCGTGTTCAGCGCAGCCGTCTGGCCGACGGGAGTGACGGCGGCGGGCTTGTAGAGAAGCCCGACCTTGATCGCGTCCGTGCCCATCGCGTTCACCTGGCCGGTGTTCGCGTCGACGTCGATGAACGCGTAGGTGCCCGGCGCCGTGGCCGCGTTCAGCCGGTCGACCAGGAACTGCATCGCGCTCGTCGGCCCGTAGCCGTCGTTCTCGATCTCGTTGACGCCGACACGTCGGGATTCATCGCGAGGATCGCAGCCACGGTCTTCGGCCACTGGCGGTCGAACTCGGCCTGCGTGTCGGCCCCGCGGCAGTCGGCGGCAGCGCCGCCGACGCCGAAGGCGCAGTTGTCGACGGTGTCGGGCAGGCCGTCGAACGTGTTGAAGAAGTTGAGCAGGTTCATGCCCACGACCTTGAGCGTCCCGCCGACTGCAGGCGCGCTCGTGGGCCGCGGGTTGGCCGGCAGGAAGCTGTACGTGCCGCCCAGCGCGTTGATCGGGCGCACCCGGTAGGCGTTCCCGCTCGCGGCGTTCCCCGCCCACGTGTACGTCATCACGCCGACGATGCCCGTCGCCGTGTCACCGCCGCGGAGCGTGTTGGCGGCGCTCAGCGGCAGGCCGCCGCGCGCGAAGAGGATCGGATCCGGGTTCTGCGCCTGCGAGGCGTCGTCGAGGATGATCCGGTTCAGGTTGTTCGCGGCCTGCAGTGCGAGCGCCGGGGCACCGGGTGCGACGACGTTCGTCGGCTGCTGGAGACGGCCGCCCGAGGACAGCACCACCTGGCCGAACCGCCCGAGCTGGAAGTGCTCGGTCACGAACATCGTCTGCGGCAGGCGCGACGAGCATGCCCTCGTACTGCTCGAGGAACGTCGCGCGAGGCGACCGGGAAGGTCACGTCGGTCGGCGTCACGGTGCCCGGTGCCGCAGTTGCACGATCGGACGTGACGGTGCTGATCTGGGTCTGGTCCTGGAACTCCGCCGGCGGTTCCGGTGCACGTAGACGATGTCTCCGAGCGCTGACGGTGTTGTTGCTGCCGTTGAAGACGAAGATGCCGTCGGAGGTCGCCGGGTTCGCCGTCGCCGCGTCGGCGTCCTGGAGGTAGAAGCCGCGCAGCGCCGGCGACGGGCCCTCGTAGTCGCCGACGACGACGCCCTTGGTCGTGACGACGTCCGGGGATCGGCGTCGGCCGCCCGCTGCCCTGGATCGCGTAGATCGGCGTGAACGACTGCCGCGCAGTCCGACGTCGTCGTTCGTGGATCGTCCCCTGCCCCTGGCCGTCGGTCGATGCGTTCGCGCCGGTGACGTTCGTGACGTTGACGAAGAACGTCTCGTCCGGCTCGAACGTCCGTGTCGCCGTTGACGAGCACGTTGAAGGTGGACGTCGAGTTGCCCTGCGGCAATCGACTGGCCCGTGAGCGTGTTCGCCGTGAAGTCGCTCGGCGAGGTTGCGGAATTGTCGGCCGTCGCGATGTCGAAGGTGACCCCGCCCGCGCCCGCCGGCGAGGAGAGGCTCACCGTGAACGTGAAGGTCGTCGTGCCCGCGTTGCCCTCGTTCTGCGAGACGTCGTTGACCGAGAGGTTGATCCCGGGATCCGGTGCGGGCGCGTGTTCCGCGGATGTCGGTGACGCCGACGCGAAGTCGGCGCTGTTGTCGTCCGTGTCCGTGCAGCCGCTCGCTGGACCTACGGAGCGCGGCCGTAGTGTTGCGCAGAGCGTGGCGCTGCCGGACGTGCGTCTTCGAGAGTTGGCTTCGGTCGCGCCGTGCCGTAGCCGACGAGAGTCGACGATCGCTGCGAGCTGCGCGGCACTGCGCGCGTGACCTGCGTGCAACCGGCGGTGTCGTGGTGTTCGTCAGAGCGATCTTCCCGGCGGTCGCGGCTCATCGCGATCGGGCTTCCGTCGTGTCGAGTTGAGGAGTCGGTAGCGGGGCGTCCCACCGGCTCCGTTCGAGGCCTCCTGGACCAGGCAGTACTGGCCGGGCGGCGATCTGACGTCGGCAGGCCCGCTGAGCGTGTCGTGATCGTGCCGAGTTGCCGTTGCCCGTCGCGCTCGTGTACTGCACAGACCACCCCGAGAGGCTGACGGCTCGACGCCGGTGGGGTTGTAATGTCTCGACGATAGTCGTTGCGTGGTACGTCGCGCCGCTGTTGCCGCCGACCCCCGTAGACCTGGCTGATCAACGAGTGCCCGAGCCGTCGGGTTCGCCGTCGCCGGCAGCGCCCCCACGATCAGCACGAGCAAGACGATGACACCGAGCCCGAGAAGCGTCCGCGTTTCTCTGCACCAGTCTCATCGTCCCACCCCCTGATCGTGGCGGCGGGCTCATCCCGCAGCCTGCCGTTCCACCCTAACACCGTCCGGAACGGGCGTTGCCGCCAACTTGGGTACACGATGTATCGATCGCGTGACGACCGGATGCGGCGGCGACAGGCTTCAGCCTGTCGTCCGGGCTCCGACAGCCCTCAGCTTCCGCCGAGCCGCACCAGGGTCGCCCCGTCCGCCGAATCCGACACCTGCTCCTCGACGAGCGGATGCTTCGCGAGCTCGTCGCGCACCGCCTTGCGCACCGCGCCGGTGCCGCGGCCGTGGATCACGCGCACCTCCGGCAGGCCGGCGAGCGCGGCCGCGTCGACCAGGTCGCGTACGGCCTCCCGGGCCTCCTGGGCGGTGCGCCCGCGCAGGTCGATCTCGTCGGAGAGGTCGGGCTGGGCCATGGCGCGCACGGTCACGGCCGCGGCGGCCGGCTCGTCCGTCCGCCCGGCGTCGCGGTCGGGGATCAGGCGATCGACGGGAACACGCACCCGGAGGCCGCCCCTGCCGAGCACCGTCGCCTCGTCACCGACGATCTCGGTGATCGTGCCCCTGACCCCGATCGACGGAGCGACGACCGGATCGCCTGCGGCGAGCGGCGCCACCAGCGGCAGAGGCTCGTCGAGCCGCGCGAGCGAGCGGGACGCGCGAACGGCGCGCGTTGAGGCCTCGCCCAGCCTGCGATCGCGCTCGGCCTCCTTCTTCTGCGCGACCGGGGTCGCAGCGCGGCCGCGCTCCCGCTCGAGCTTGCGCGCCGCCCGGATCTCGGCGCGCAGCTCCTCGAGCTCGGCCCGCACGGCAGACAGCTCCTCCCCGGCCTCCGCCAGCGCGCGCTGCCGCTCGGCGGCGGCGGACGCCCTGACTCTCTCGATCTCCTCCTGGAGGCCCTCGGCCGCGCTCTGGGCCTGCAGCCGCGCCGCCTCGGCGTCCCGCTGCTCCGCAGTCGCGGCCGAGAGCGCCGTCTGTGCCTCGCGCGCGGCTGCCTCGGCCTCGGTGACGAGCTCGGCGACGAGCAGCCGCTCGGGTGCGATCCGGCTCCGCGCGGTCGCCACGATCGGTGCCGGCAGGCCGAGCCGCTCTGCCGTCTGCAGCGCGTGGGACGTCCCGGGCCGGCCGAGCGTGATCGTGTAGAGCGGCTCGTACGTGTCGGGATCGACTCCCGGTGGCGGCGTTCGCGGCACCGTCGGCGGCGCTCGCCCACTCCTTCAGCTCGGCGTAGTGGCTCGTCGTCACCGTGAGCCGGGCCTGGGTCGCGAGGCGCCCGAGGAGCGCCTCCGCCAGCGCGGCGCCCTCGACCGGGTCGGTGCCGGCCGCGATCTCGTCGAGGAGCACGAGAGAGCTCCTCGGTCGCCGTCTCGAGGATGCCCACGAGGTTCTGCACGTGCGCCGAGAAGGTCGAGAGGCTCATCGCGATCGACTGCTCGTCGCCGATGTCGACGAGGATCTCGTCGAAGACGGGCAGCGCCGCCTCGTCCGCCGGCGGGCGCAGGCCGCACTGGTGGAGGACGGCCGCGAGCCCGAGCGTCTTCAGGGCCACGGTCTTGCCGCCGGTGTTCGGCCCGCTGATCACGAGCGCGCGCAGCGAGCCGAGCTCGAGGTCGATCGGGACCGCCGAGGCCCGGTCGAGCAGCGGGTGGCGCGCCCCGAGCAGCACGACTTTGTGGCTCTGAGCCACGAGCGCGCCCCGCCAGCCGCGCGAGAGGCTGCCGCGGGCGATGGCGAGGTCGAGCGCTGCGGTGGCGTCGACGAGCGCCACGAGCGCCTCGGCCTGTGCGGCGACGAGCGACGAGAGGTTGCGCAGGATCCTGGAGACCTCGTCGCGCTCGGCGACCTCGGCCTCGCGCAGGCGGTTCGAGTCGTCGACCGCCGCCAGAGGCTCGACGAACAGCGTCTGGCCCGAGCCGGAGGAGTCGTGAACGATGCCGGGCACGCGCCCCCGGGCCGAGGCCTTCAGCGCCAGGACGGGGCGGCCGCCGCGCTCGGTGACGAAGTCGTCCTGGAGATGCTCGGCGATCGCCGGGTCGTGCGCGATCTTGCGCAGGCGCTCGGCCAGCCGCCCCCTGCCCTCGCGCAGCTCGCGGCGCAGGCGGCGCAGCGGCGGCGAGGCCGAGTCCTTCAGATCGGAGCCGTCCTCCTCGACCGCCCGCCCGATCTCCTCGGCCACGGAGAGCAGCGCCGGGTCGATCCCTGCCACGAGCTCCATCAGCATCGGGATCTCGCCCCGCTCGCCGAGCGCGCGGCGCGCCGTCACCCCGGCGCGAATCGTGCGCTCGATCTGCGCCAGAGAGCGAGTGTCGAGCGTGCTGCCGCGGGCCGCGAGGTCGGCCGCCTCGCTCACGTCGGCTGCGCCGCCGAGGTCGGGCTCGGCCGCCTCGTCGAGCAGCGAGATCGCCTCGGTCGTCTGCTGCTGGCGGCAGCCGCGACCTCCTCTGCGTCCGCCGACGGGCGGAGGGCTTCGGCGAGCAGGGCTCCTGGCTCGCTCGCCGCTGCACCGGCCAGCCGGGCCAGCACCGCGGGGAGCTCGAGCAGTTCGAGGTCGTGCTCTCGCATGGGGCGAGTGTACGGCCGGGCCGCATGTTGCATCCCTTCCCGCAGGGTTCTACGATCCCGAGTCGTGCGCTACCGGAACGCGTTGCCGCAGCTCGACGGGACGCTGCTGCTCACCGACGGCGGCATGGAGACGTCGCTGTCTTCGACGACGGCTTCGAGCTGCCGTGCTTCGCCTCGTTCCCGCTGCTCGAGCAGCGAGGAGGGGCGGATGGCGATGGCGCGGTACTTCGAGCCGTATCTCGACGTCGCGCGCCGTCACGGCACCGGCTTCGTGCTCGAGGCCAACACGTGGCGGGCGAACCCATCCTGGGGCGCGCAGCTCGGCTACTCCCTCGACGAGCTCGCCGAGGCGAACCGGCGCTGCATCGCGCTTCGTCGAGGAGATCCGCGAACGCGAGGAGGAACCGGGCCGCCCCGTTCGTGATCAGCGCCCCGATCGGGTCCGGAGGACGACGCGTACGATCCCGGACGCCACATGACGGCCGACGAGGCGGAGGCGTTCCACTCGTGGCAGGTCGGCGTCCTCGCCGACACGGCGGCCGACAGCATCGTCGGGCATGACGATCACCTACGTCGAGGAGGCGATCGGGATCGTGCGCGCCGCGACCGCCGCGGGGCTCCCCGCCGTGATCTCCTTCACGGTCGAGACGGACGGCCGGCTGCCGAGCGGGCAGCCGCTCGCGGAGGCGATCGACGCAGGTCGACAGCGAGACGGGGGGCGTCGTCGCCTACTTCATGGTCAACTGCGCCCACCCGACCCACTTCCTCTCGGTGCTCGACGAGCCGGGCCCTGGGATCGCATCCTCGGGCATCCGCGCGAACGCCTCGACGAAGAGCCACGCCGAGCTCGACGAGTCGGAGGTGCTCGACGACGGCGACCCGGTCGAGCTCGCGCGCCGAGCTACCTCGAGATCGGCGAGCGGCTGCCCGCACCTGACCGTGCTCGGCGGCTGCTGCGGCACCGATCATCGCCACGTCGCGAGCATCGCCGACGCCTGGTTCGGTCGGGTTAGGCCCTTCGAGGCGCTTTACCACGCGGCGAGCTCGTCGGGTGATTTCGGCTTCGACCTCCGCGATCAGCTCGGCCGACGGGACTCATCGCGCGCGACGCTGCCCGACGACCTCGAAGAAGATGCCGCGTGAGTCACCGCCCGAGAGGTCGTGATCGAGGAGCGAGATCACCCATGCCCCGGGGATCGGGGCGAGCTCGCCCGAGACGAGCTGCCGGCACAGACGCAGTCGGCCTCGCCCGTCGCGTGGTCGGCAGCCGCGATCGCCTCGTCGTCGCGCCCGAGCTCATGGAGGAACCAACCACGCCTGACGCGGGCGTCGGCCACCAACTCCCGGAGCCCGAGAGCGGCCTCGCCGTCGTACCGCTCGATCACCTCGTCGGTGGCCTCCACCGCTTCCTCGTGGCGCCCGAGTTCGCCGAAGGCCTCCGCCCGCCCGAGTCGCGCGAAGGCGACTTCAGCCACGAGGCCGGGATCGGTCTCGTCCTGGAAGCGACTCACCGCCTCGTCGAAGGCAGCCAGGCTCTCCTCGTATCGCTGGACCTCGTAGCTCCCGAGGAGCGCCCCCTTGCCCGTCAGCGCCTGCGCGACCTCGCGTCGCGTCGCGGGATCGACTGACTTTCCGTAGCGACGGTCGATGTCGTCGAAGATGGCGAGACGCAGCTCGGGATTACCCCACCAGTATTCCCAGAGCCCCGTTGCCTTGCAGTTGAGCGCCCGTGCCACCTCGCGTCGCGTCGCGGGATCGACTGACTCCCCGTAGCGACGGTCGATGTCGTCGAAGATGGCGAGTGCCTGCTCGGGGTCGTCGTCGCACAGCTCGAGCGCCCGGTCCACCTGCGCCCGCACATCGTCGGCCGGTCTCATCCCTTACGGAAGCGCGCCGATCAGGTCGGCGACGCGCACCTGCTCGGTCAGGAGCGTGCGGAACCGGGCCGGATCGCCGCCCACGTAGGCGCCGCAGAGCTCCTGTCCCGCCGCGTAGGTGACGACGTAGGCCCGCCAGGTGGGATCGGTCACGAACCGCACCGTCTGCGCGGCCTGCTCGGGCGTTCGCAGGCCCCAGCGCTCGACGTGGGCCTGGGCCTCCGCGACCGTGCCGCCGCGCTCGTGGACGATCAGCGCCGCATCCAGGCCGAGGCCTCGGGTCGGCCGTCGTGCGCTGGCGACCTCGCGTGCCAGGTCGAGGTCGTCCTCGAGCCCGTGCGCCGCCAGCACGTCCCCGATCTCTCCCTCGAGCACCCCGTCGAGCAGCAGGTCGAGGCCGATCTCGGCGATCCCCTCGCTGACCACGGCCTGAGGCGTGGGCACGAGCTGGATCGTCTCCTCCAGCCAGCCGCGGTCACGGGTGAGCAACTGCTCCTTCACGGCGTGCTCGGTGTGGTGGCCCGGGTAGACCTCGTGCGCGGCGAGCGCGACGAGATCGAACGGGGTCGTCAGCGTGTCCGCGTTCACGACCACGCGGCTGCGGAGGCCACCCTGGTAGTAGTTGAAGGCCCACCACGGCTCGTCGTGCACCTCCTCGACGACTACGGCCTCTCCCTCGGGAAGCTCGAGCAGCCGCAGGGTCCGCGCCCGCAGCAGCTCCACGAGCGCGGTCAGCGCCGGGATCATCCGCTCGGAGGAGACCCGGCGGCCCTGGCGCCAGCCGTCGTAGCGCTCGACGAGCGATCCGGTGCCGGGCAGAAGCTCGTCGAGGCGGGCGTGCGCCTCGCGATAGGCGTCCTCGGGGACGGGCTCGGGCCTGACGCCGTAGCACCGCGCCACCTCTTCGACGTACGAGATGCTCTCTCCGGCCAGCACCCCTGCGTAGGCGCGGAGCCCGTCGACCTGGTCGGCGAGCCACGCCTGGCGCTGCGGCTCGAGGTCGGAGACCTCGAGATCGGCGCCCAGCCGTTCCGCTTCGGCCACGAGCTCGGGCGCGGCGACCAGCGCCTCGGTGTCGACCGCCTGCGCGAGCCCGGCCGGCCCGTAGTAGGCGTCGACGAGGCCGTCGACGTGGCGCCCGAGCCGCAGCCCGAGCGTCAGGTAGCGCTCGACGACGTCAGTCACACGGGCAGCGTAATCGATGCCCGCCGCGCCACCTCGGCCCGGACCGCGGGCGCAACCTCTGTCCCGTACAGCTCGATCGCCCGCATCGTCTTCGCGTGATCGAGGCTGCTCAGGTAGAGGAGGAAGCGTTGGTGGCCGAAGATCTCGTGCTGGAAGAGAATCTTCTCGACGACCTCCTGCGGGCTCCCGACGAAGTTCGCGCCGCGGAGGGTGCGTGTCGTCTCGAAGTCGTCCCGGCTCATCGGCGGCCAGCCTCGCTCCTGCCCGATCTTGGTCATCATCGCGTTGAACTGGGGCCATGACGCGTCGGCCGCCGCCTGCGAGGTGTCGGCGATGAAGCCGTGCGAGTTGATGCTGAGCGGTAGGGCGTCGTGGCCGGTCTCGAACGCCGCGCGGCGGTGGATCTCCGCGAAGGGGGCGAATCGCTCTGGCATCCCGCCGATGATCGCGAGCGCCATGGGAAGGCCGAGCGCTCCGGCCCGGGCAGCCGACGCCGGGTTTCCCCCGACGGCGATCCACACCGGCAGCGGGTCCTGCGTCGGGCGTGGATAGATGCCGGCATCCGCGAGTGGGGAGCGCAGGCGTCCCGACCAGGTGACTCGCTCGGCCTCCCGGAGGCGCAGAAGAAGGTCGAGCTTCTCGGAGAAGAGATCGTCGTAGTCGGCGAGGTCGTAGCCGAAGAGCGGGAACGACTCGATGAACGAGCCGCGCCCGGCCATGATCTCCGCCCGCCCGCCCGCGATCAGGTCGAGGGTGGCAAACTGCTGGAACACTCGGACGGGGTCTTCCGAGCTGAGGACGCTGACCGCACTCGTCAGCCGGACGCGCCGCGTCCTCTCGGCGACGGCAGCCAGCACGACGGCCGGAGCGGAGACGGCAAAGTCGGGGCGATGGTGCTCGCCGACTCCGAAGACGTCCAGCCCGACCTCGTCGGCGAGCGTCGCCTCCTCGATCAGGTTGCGCAGACGCTGCGCGGGCGAGATCGCCTGCCCCGTGGCCGGGTCGGGCGTGAGCTCCGCGAAGGTGTAGAGGCCAAGTTCCATGTGTGCGATTGATTGAGCACGCAACAAGATAGCGCACGATGCCCGGATCGGGGGTGACTACGGACGCGGCCCGCCTCGGAATACCGATGCCCGCGGGCCGCACGGGGTCGAGACTGGCGGTGAGAGCCGGCGCCGGCCAGCAGTCCCTCAGGCGCTCGCACACCCGGAAGTGAGGAGGCGCGTCATGATCGACCACATCATCATCGGGGTCGACGACCTGGAGGCCTGCAGTGCGTTCTACGAGCAGGCGCTCGCCGCGCTCGGGATGGGTGTCGTGATGGCAATGCCGCATGGCGTCGGCTACGGCAAGGACGGCAAGCCGGCTTTCTGGATCGCCGACCGTGAGCTCTCGGGTCCGGTCCACGTCGCGTTCACCAGTCCCGACCGGGCAACCGTCGATGCGTTCTACGAGGCGGCACTGGCGGCCGGCGGCCACGACAACGGCCGGCCGGGGCTCCGTCCGCACTACCACCCGTCGTACTACGCCGCGTTCGTCTACGACCCGGACGGCAACAACATCGAGGCGGTCTGCCACCGACCCGAGTAGGCGGGCTCCCGGGGGAGGGAGCGTCGCCTAGACGGGTCAGATGGGTCAGGCGGCGGGAGGGAGGTCCGCGCGCCTGAACCGGGGGCGGGACGGGAGCGGCCGCCGACGGTGCGCGACGTGGCCGCGCGGGCAGGTGACGACGTCTTCCCTGCTGCCGCAGGCGACTGCGAGCGTCAGCCGGTCGCCGTCGGCGCCGAGCACCCGGGCACGCGAGCCGATCTCGTGCACCGGCCCCCTCTCGTCCGAGCGGAGCTCGGCGAGCAGGTAGACGACCTCCGCCCCGATGGTGTCGTCTTCAGCGCCCATGCAGAGAGAGACGCGGGAGACGGGGCGAGGTTGGGTTCCTTCACGGAACCCTTACGCCAAGCCTGCCCGCCTCAGGCGGCCGCCACGGCCCGGAGCCGACCGTCCTCGAGCCGCAGCACCCGGTCCGCGATCCTCTGGAGTCGCACGTCGTGCGAGACGACGACGGCGGCCCGGTCGTCTTCCTTGACGAGGTTGCGCAGGACGTCCATCACCTCGCCCCCGTGGAGCGAATCGAGGTTCGCGGTCGGCTCGTCGGCGAGGAGCAGCGCCGGCCGGTTTGCGAGCGCACGCGCGATCGAGACACGCTGCTTCTCGCCGCCCGAGAGATCCCGGGCGCGGAACGCGAGTCGTGTCTCGAGCCCGGCTGCGACGAGCAGTTCGGTGGCGCGCGCCCGCGCTTCGGTGCCTTTCACACCCGCCACGTTCAGGGCGACCTCGACGTTTTCGAGCGTCGTCAGGGACTCGAGGAGGTTGAACGTCTGGAACACGAAGCCCACGGACTCGCGCCGAACGCGTGGCAGCTCCCGGGAAGGCAGGGAGGTGATCTCGACGCCCTCGATGACGACGCGTCCCGACGACGGGCGGAGAAGGCCGCCGATCAGCGTCAGCAGGGTCGTCTTGCCCGAGCCCGACGGGCCCATCACGAGCGTGATCTCACCCGCCCCCGTCGTGAAGGAGACACCGTCGACGGCCCGCACCTCGGTGCGACCGGCGCCGAAGACCTTGGTCAGGTCGGCGACCTGCAGGAGTGAGGTGCGGCCGGTCATGCCCGGAACACGATCGCCGGGTCGATGTGGTTGATCCTGTGGGCCGGAAGATAGGCGGCGACCAGCGAGACGAGCAGGGTGATGGCGAACACTCCGGCGGCGTCGCCGATCCGGAGCTCGGTCACGAACTCCGGAACGCGCCGCTCGATCAGGGAGGCCGCGAGCGCGGATGCTCCGATCCCCAGGGTTGCTCCCGCCACCCCGACGATCAGGCTCTGCTGGACGACGATCCGGTAGAGGAACCCGTCGGAGGCGCCGAGAGCCTTCAGGACGCCGAAGTCCCGAGCCTTCTCGATCGTGGCGGTGTAGGTCGTGAGACCGATCACCGCTCCTCCGACCAGGAAGCCGATCGCGACGAGTGCGCCGACGACGGGCAGGAAGCCCTCGTTGACGAGCCGCGCCGTCGCAGCGGCGAACGCGGCGCTCGTGCTGGCTTCGGTTCCCGGCAGCGCCGCCTCGGATGCCCGGGCCACGGCGGCGACGTTCGCTCCGTCCGTCACCGACAGCAGGTAGAAGCTCGTGACGTCGCCGAGCCGCAGCACCTCCTGGGCGTCGGCGCCGTTGACGAACGCGAGCTGGTAGAGCGGATTTCCTCCGGGCCGGATCCCCGTGATGCGCAGTTTCCGGCCCAGGACGTCGAGCTCGTCGCCGACGTGCAGGCCGGCTTTCCGCGCGAGAGCCTGGTCCACTGCGACCCCACCGCGCGGTGGCAGGAAGCTCGAGCGAACGGCCGCGGGCCACTGTCGGCCGGTCGGAACGTCGAGCGACATGAAGTAGACGTCGAGATCTCTGCCGTCCTGCGTGAACGCGATGCGGCGCGCGAAGACCGGGATCGCGAGCCGGACGCCGGAGATCTGCTCGAGGCGACCGGCTGCGCCGGACGGAAGCATGGACATGGAGCGAAACGGGTCGCGGGTGCCTGCCTGCGCGACCCAGACGTCACCCGGCAGACGGGTCAGGATGCTCGACGCCGTGCTCCACCCGCGGTACAGGCTTGCGACGAGGAGGATCAGGAGGACCGCACAGGCAGAGCCTGCCACCGACATTGCGAGCCGGCCCTTCTCCCCCAGGAGATTGCGTCGGGCAACGGGGACCACACTGCCAGCGTTGCTGCCGGCTGACGCCGATGCATCCGGGGTGACACCGAGTGGGTAGCGGGAAGTACCGGATTCCGGCTCCGGCGTGAGATGATCCCTGGCGGCGGCTCGGCGCTACCGGCACGGGAAGGTGAAACATGAGCGAATCCAGCTACGAGGAGCTGTGCGCATCCCATCGCTGGGAGGTGCCGGAGCGCTACAACATCGCCGCCGACGTCTGCGACAAGCATCCGCGCGACAAGGCCGCGATGATCTGGGAGAGCTTCGACGGCTCGGTGCGCGAGCTCGCGTGGGGTGAGCTGCAGGACCTGGCGAACCAGGCGGCACACGCGCTGGCGGCGCGCGGCGTGGCGCGGGGTGACCGCGTCGCCGTCGTCCTGCCCCCGACGCCCGAGGCGGCGGCGATCTTCTTCGGCGTCTGGAAGCTCGGCGCGATCCTGCTCTCGATGTCGGTGCTCTACGGCGACGACGGGATCGAGCACCGCCTCTCCGACTCCGAGGCACGGCTCCTCGTCACCGATGCCGAGAACGCGTCGCGGTTCGACCGGCCGTGGGCGCCGGACGTCCTCGTGCTCGAGCAGGGAACGCTCGGCAGCGCCCCGACGGACTTCGTCTGCGTCGACACGTCGGCCGACGACCCGGCCCAGCTCTACTACACGTCAGGGACGACCGGGCTTGCGAAGGGGATCGTCCACGCGCACCGCTACATCCTCGCGCACGAGGAGTTCGTCTACTGCCACGAGGTGCAGGACGGCGAGCGCTTTCACGGAATGGGCGAGTGGGCGTGGGCGGCCGGGATCGCCCCGCTGCTCGGTCCCTGGCGGCTCGGGGCGGTGCAGTGCGTCTACCGGCGCGAGGGCGGCTTCGACCCGAACCGGCAGCTCGCCTTCCTCAGCCGCCACCGGGTCACGAACGTGTTCACGACCCCGACTGCGATGCGCTCGATGATGGCGATCGAGGACGCAGGAACGCGTTACCCGCAGGCCTTCCGCCGCGTCTGCTCGGCGGGCGAGCCGCTCAACCCCGAGGCGATCCGCTGGTTCCGCCAGCAGTACGGGGTGACCGTGCTCGATTTCTACGGGCTCACGGAGTCGTATCCGCTCGTCGCCAACTACCCCTTCATGGAGGTCCGCGAGGGCTCCATGGGCAAGCCGGCGCCGGGCTGGGACGTGCAGATCCTCGACGAGGACGAACAACCGGTTGCACAGGGGGAGCGGGGCGAGATCTGCCTGCGCGCCCGCTCGAACCCGCACTACCCGCTCGGCTACTGGCGCAACGACGAGGCAGGCGAGGAGACGTTCGGCGGCGACTGGTTCCACACGAAGGACGCCGCCGTCCAGGACGAGGAGGGCTACTACTGGTACGTCGGCCGTGCCGACGACGTGATCATCGCCGCCGGCTACCGGATCGGGCCGTTCGAGGTCGAGTCCGCCTGTCTCGAGCACCCTGCGGTGCGGGAGGCCGCTGCGGTCGCCTCGCCCGACGAGCTGCGCGGCAACGTGGTCAAGGCGTTCATCGTCCTCGCCGACGACTACTCGCCCTCGGAGGAGCTCGCCGCGGAGATCAAGGCGTTCGTCCGCGAGCGGCTCTCGGCCTACGCCTACCCGCGGCTCGTCGAGTTCGTGCCCGACCTACCGAAGACGCTGACCGGGAAGATCCGCCGCATCGAGCTCCGCCGGCTCGAGCTCGATCGCGCCGGCCCCGGCGAGAGCTCCTGACCGACCGCAGGCCGCTCTTCCGGTCGGTAGCATCCGTTTCGGCAGAGGAGGTGTGACGTCTTGCCCGACCGGCGGCGTATCAGGGGTGCCATGAGAAATCGCACCCTCCTGCTCGTCCTCGCCGCGGCGCTGTTGTCGGCGCTGGTCGGCGCGACCGGAGGTCGCTCGGCCGAGGCGAGCGCCACGGCCGCCGCTGGAAGCGGGGCGCGGCTCCAGTCCTTCGGGACGTGCCCACGGCTCCTGAGCTACGCGAAGCAGCACGCGCTGCCGCTCGTCGGGTCGTGGGGGCTCGGCGGCTCGACGGGCGGTGTAGGCGATGCTCAGACCGTCGGGGCGCCGGCAGCGGGCGACGCGAAGTCGTCCGGCTCGGCGGGTGTGGACTACTCGACCACGAACGTGCAGGAGGAGGGCGTCGACGAGCCCGACATCGTCAAGTCCGACGGCTCGCATCTCTTCGCCGTCCGCTCCGACCGGCTCTTCGCCGTCGACGTCCGTGGGCTCCGGCCGAAGCTCGCAGGCTCGGTGCAGCTACCCGCGGGGTACGGCTATGAGCTCCTGCTCCACGGCAACCGCCTCCTCGTTCTCTCGCACGGCGGGCGTGTTGCCGTCGACGTGCCACCGCAGGCCGGTGCGACGCGGTCGCTGCCGTTCTCCGCCCCGCAGTCGAGCCTGATCGAGATCGACGTGCGAAACCCCTCGGAGCTACGGATCGTCCGCAGCATGGTGCTCGACGCAGACTACGTCTCCGCCCGGCTCGTCGGGTCGGTCGTACGAGTGGTGACCGCCTCCTCGATGCCGCAGCAGCTGCCGTTCGTCGCTCCCGACGAGACGACGCCTGCGGCGGCCGCCGCGGCGCTCGCAAAGAACCGCGCCGTCGTTCGTACATCTCGTATCACGAGCTGGTTGCCGTCGTACGCAGTTAAGGGCCGGCGCGGCGAGACGCTGGCGAAGCGCTCCCTCGTCAACTGCCGGGACGTGCGCCGACCGGTCGTTTACTCCGGGCTCGGCCTGCTCACGGTCCTCACCATCGATCTCGACAAGGGGCTCGCTCTGGTCGACTCGAGCTCCGTGCTCGCCGGCGGCCAGACCGTCTACGGGTCGCAGGAGAGCCTCTACGTCGCAACCCAGCGCTGGTTCGCGCAGCCGGTCGCGGCCGGCGACACCGACCCGCCGAAGACGACGACCACGATCCACAAGTTCGACGTCTCCGACCCGAAAGCGACGCACTACCGCGGCAGCGGCACGGTCCCGGGTTACCTCATGAGCCAGTGGTCGCTGTCGGAGTACAAGGGCGTCCTCCGCGTCGCCAGCACCGAAGAGCCGACGTGGTGGAATCCCGGCCCACGCGAGCAGAGCGCGAGCCTCGTCACGACATTGCGCGAGCAAGGCGGGGCTCTCGTCAAGGTCGGCCAGGTGGGAGGGCTCGGCCAGGGCGAGCGCGTCTATGCCGTCCGCTTCATCGGCGACACCGGCTACGTCGTCACCTTCCGGCAGGTCGACCCGCTCTATACCCTCGACCTCTCGACGCCGGCGCGGCCGAGGGTGCTCGGCGAGTTGAAGCTCCTCGGCTACTCGGCCTACCTCCACCCCGTCGGCGACGACCTGCTGCTCGGGATCGGGCGGGACATCTCGGAAGAGGGACGCGTGCTCGGCATGCAGCTCTCGCTGTTCGACGTCTCGGACCTGCGTCACCCGGTGCGAGTCAGGGCGCAGGCGCTCGGATCATCCTGGTCGGAGGCCGAGAGCGACCACCACGCGTTCCTCTGGTGGGGGCCTACGCGGCTCGCTGTGTTGCCGGTGCAGGCGTACGCCGACAAGCCGTTCGCCGGAGCGATCGGTTTCCGCGTCGGGCGCAGCGGCATCGACGAGGTGGGGCGCGTCACGCACACCGGGGAGCCCGGCGTGCCGTCGGGAGTCCGGAGCGGAGAGATGCCGATTCGCCGCTCACTCGTCGTCCGCGGCTCGCTCTACACCGTCTCGGACGGTGGCGTCGAGGCGACAAGCCTCGCGAGCTTCGCCGACAACGGCTGGGTCGCGTTCCCGCAGAGCCCTCCCCCGGCCGCGCCGTCGCGCTAGGCGGGTTGTCACGGATCGTGGCGCGTCGCCATACTTGGCGTCGTGAGCGGCCCGGCCTTCTACTCCACCGGCTCGTGGCTGCCGCACGCCGGCCAGGAGGAGCCGTTCCTCGAGGCCTGGAAGGAGTTCTCCGGCTGGGCTGTGGCGCTGCCGGGTGCGGCAGGCGAGGCAGTGCTCGTCCGCGACCTCCGGGATCCCGGCCGATTCGTCAGCTTTCTTCCGTGGGAGAGCCTCGAGGCGATCCAGAGCTGGAAGGCGCACCGCGAGTTCAAGCAGCGGATGAGCCTGGTGCAGGACCACGTCGACACGTTCGCGCCGACCGAGACCGAAGTGGTCGCGCGCGTGACGGCCGGATCGTGACTTCGCGCGCACTCGTCCTCGGCGGTGGCTTCGGCGGCATCGCCGCGTCCGTCGAGCTGAAGCGGCTGCTCGGCGACGACCTCGAGGTCGTCCTCGTCGATCGCAAGCCGGAGTTCACGATGGGGCTCCGCAAGCTGTGGGAGCTCGTCGGCCACGGCACGATCGCGGAGGGCAGCCGGAACCGCTCGCTGCTCGACCGGCACGGGATCCGCATCGTCCAGGAGGAGATCGTGTCGATCGACCCTGCTGCGCGGGCGGTCGAGACCACCGGCGGGCGGCTCGACGGCGACCACCTCGGGATCGCGCTCGGTGCGGTCTCCCGGCCGGATCTCGTGCCCGGGCTGGCCGAGCACGGGCACGACGTCTGGGCCTTCGCGGGGGTCGCAGCGGCGGCCGAGGCACTCGCCCGCTTCGACGGCGGCCGGCTGCTGATCTTGATTGCCGGCGCCCCGTATCCGTGCCCGCCGGCCCCGTACGAGTGCGCCTTCCACCTCGACGAGCACCTGCGGGCGCGTGGCCTCCGGGACCGGACCGAGCTCGCCGTCGTCACGTTGCAGCCGATGCTGATGCCGAACGCCGGCCGGGCGGGCTCCGAATGGATGGCCGGACAGCTCGCCGAGCGAGGCATCTCGCAGCGCATCGGTGCGAAGGCCGAGCATGTCGAAGCCGGGCGCGTCGTGCTCGCCGACGGCGGGGAGGAGCCGTTCGACCTGCTCATCGCGGTGCCACCGCACCGGCCGCCCGCCGTCGTCAGCGAGAGTGGGCTGACCGCGGGGCACGGCTGGATCGGCGTCGATCCGGGCACGCTCGCGACCACCCACGCAGGCGTCTACGCGGTCGGGGACGTGAACCTGATTCCGCTCTCCAACGGATTGCCGCTGCCGAAGGCAGGTGTGATGGCCGAGCTGCAAGGGCTGCGCGTCGCGCGCGCGATCGCGGCCGAGCTGCGCGGAGAGGAGCCGCCCGCCCCGTTTGGCGGCAGCGGCTTCTGCCCGGTCGAGATCGGCTCGGGCTCGGCCGCGCTCGTCGAGGGGAGCTGGTACGCAGAGCCCGAGCCCGTCGTCACGATTGCCGGGCCGAGTGCTCGGTATGCCGCCGAGAAGGCCGCCTTCGAGACCGAGCACCTGCAGCGCTGGTTCGGTAGCTGAGCCGATCGCCGGTCAGGGGGCTTCGGCCTCCGACCGGGTCTCGCGACGTGCAGGCTCAGCCGGCCGCGGTGACGAGATGGACATGCCAGGCCCCCGGCACGCCCTTGAGCTCGTGTCTCCCGCGCTCCTCGAATCCGATTCCCGAGCCGACGACGAGATCCTTGACGGTGCTCGAGACGAGCACCTCGTTCGCTCCCGCGAGAGCCGAGATCCGGGCGCCGAGGTGGACGGCGATGCCCTCGACGCCCGTGTCGGTGAGCTCGATCTCGCCCGTGTGGAGCCCAGCGCGGATCTCGAGGCCGATCCCGCGCACCGCATCGCGCATTGCGCACGCGCACCGGACCGCGCGGGCG
The DNA here is from genome assembly GCA_963792455.1 of uncultured Thermoleophilia bacterium. Taxonomy (GTDB): domain Bacteria; phylum Actinomycetota; class Thermoleophilia; order Gaiellales; family Gaiellaceae; genus Gaiella. The sequence goes on along the minus strand of CAWBWA010000005.1, from coordinate 49,982 downwards.
GGACCGTCGAACGTCGCCAGGAAGCCGTCGCCGGAGATCCGGACCTCCTTGCCGCGGAACCGCTCCAGCTGCTCCCGGACGATGGCGTGGTGCTCGCTCAGGAGAGCTGTCCAGTCCCGGTCGCCAAGCTCGGCGGCGCGCTCGGTGGAGCCGACGATGTCGGTGAAGAGCACGGTCGCGAGCACGCGATCCGGCTCCCGGGTGCTGCGCGAGCCGGTGAGGAACTCCTCGATCTCGTCGACGACGGCCCCGGCGCCCGCGGTGACCGGAAGGTGGTCGATGCCCTCCAGAACGACGTATTTCGCGTTCGGGATGTGCGCAGCGAGGTAGCGGCCGGACTCGACCGGGATCACCCGGTCGCCCGCCAGCTGGATCACGAGCGTCGGCACGCGGATCGCGGGCAGGACGTCGCGGATGTCGATCTCCATCGTGACCTTGAACCACGCGAGCGCGGACGAGGGAGTCCCCGCGAAACGGCAGGCCTGCGCGTACCACTCCGCAAATCGCTCGTCGCCGATCGCGGACGGCGCGAGGGAGCTGAGGCCGAAGTCCTTCTGCCCCCAGTGCTTCTCGTACCCGAGGAGAATCCGCTGCTGCGTCTCCTCGTCGAGCCCCCAGGGGTAGTCGGGCGCCCACGTCCGCCGTGCGTACGACCCGACGAGGACGAGCGCCGACGTCCGTTCCGGGAACGTGGCGGCGAACAGCGCGCAGATCGGGCCGCCTTCCGCTCCGCCGAGCAGCGCGGCCCGCTCCGAGCCCACCGCGTCCATCACGGCGCGAATGTCGTCCATCATCTCCTCGAAGGAGCCGAGCGTGAGGATGCGGTCCGAGAGCCCGGTCCCGCGCCGGTCGAACACGATGAAGCGCGAGAACGCGGCGGCCCGCTCCAGGAAGTTCCTGTACGGCGGCCACCACTGGTTTTGCTCGAGGTGCGACATGTAGCCGGGCGTGAAGACGAAGTCGATCGGCCCGTCGCCGAGCACCTGGTAGGCGATGTTGAGGTCGCCGCTCTTCGCATACTTCGTCTCCGCCGGCACGGAGGGCAGTTTCGCATTTGCGGCCCTGCGCCGTTGTAGACTTGCCCCCGTGCGCGGGCTGACTCAGAGCAAGAAGGCCGACGCGCTCCGTGCGGCGCCGCTCTTCGAAGGGCTGTCGAAGAAGGAGCTGCTCGAGCTCGTACGCGTGACCGACGATCTCCAGGTTCCTGCGGGCACGGTGCTCTGCAAGGAGGACACCCTCGGTCGCGAGTTCTTCGTGCTCGTCGAGGGCACGGTGGACGTGACGCGCGGCGGCAAGCAGATCGCGACGCGGGGAGCAGGAGACTTCGTCGGCGAGATCGCGCTGCTCACCGAGACGAGGCGCACCGCGACCGTGCGGGCGGCGACGCCGGTCCGCTGCCTGATCCTGATGCGCGGCGACTTCCGGCGCGTGCTCGACGAGAACCGGAGCATCGAGCGGAAGGTGATGCAGGCGCTCGCGGAGCGCCTGGCCGAGTACGCCGCCGACTCGGCCGTCTGACGCCCCGCGGCCGCGCGAGGGCGGTCAGGCCGTTGCTAGAGGCTTGATGCGGCAGGCAGCAGGTCGGCCGCGGGTGGCGAGCCCGGCGAGCACCATCGCAGTCGCCGCGACAGCTGCGCAGAGCCCGAAGCCGGCGCGGATGCCGGTCGTGCCTCCGTCCCCGAACGTTGCGAGCAGCGCCGAGACTGCGGCGACGCCGAGCGAGCCGCCCAGCCACTGCGAGGCGCCGAGGATCCCCGATGCGAGCCCGACGTCGGCCGACCGGACGCACTGGAGTGCCAGCGCCGAGCCGGACACGAAGACGAACGGGGCCGCGAGGCCGAGCACGACGAGACCGGGGAGGATGTCGGCGACGTACGACGGGCCTTCCCCGAGTCGGACGAACGACGCGCAGCCGGCAGCCATTCCGGCCAGCCCCACGAGGTGTGCGTGCCGGAGGCCGATCCGGTTCACGACGAGGCCCGCGATCCGTGCCCACCCCGCCTGCGTTGCGCGCATCCCGAGCATCGCGACGCCTGCCTCGATCGGCCCGAGCCGCATCACGTCGACGAACGTCACGGCGAGCAGGAGTAGCGTCCCGAGCATGACCGCGCCTTGCACAGAACCGGTGGCGGCAGGAAGGACGACGCCGGAGCGTCGGACGAAGCCGCGCGGCACGAGCGGCGCGGGCGTCCGGGGGTGGTGGAGCGCGAACCCCAGGAGGCCGGCGGCGGCGATCGCAGCACCCGCGGACGATGCGGCGGAGACGCCGCCGTTGGCGGTGCCGACGAGCAGAGAGAGCCCGGAGATCCCGGCCGTGAGCAGGGCGGCGCCCAGCAGGTCGACGCGCGGCCCCTCGCGTCGAACCGCGGTCGGCAGGAGTCGCGTCGCGAGGACGAGACCGGACAGCCCGACCGGGACGTTGAGGAGAAAGATGGCGCGCCAGTCGAGAAGCTGCGCCGTCGTGCCGCCGATGAGCATGCCGGACACGGCGCCGAGGCCGCCGACGGAGCCCCAGACGGCGAGAGCCCGGATCCGGCTCACGTCCTGCGGGATAGAGGAGCGCCAGCAGGGCGACCGCCGCAGGCTCGAGGAAGGCTGCCGAGAGCCCCTGCGCGCCACGGGCGGCGACGAGCGAGATCGCGCCGGGTGCGGCGGCGCACGCAAGCGAGGCGAGCGCGAATCCGAGCGAGCCTGCGGCGAATATCCGCCGCGGGCCGAGGATGTCGGCAGTCCTGCCGCCGGCGAGCAGGAAGCCGCCGAAGGCGACTGCGTAGGCGCCGATCACCCACTGCAGCGTCGCTCGCGACGCCCCCAGGTCGCGCCCGACCGGCTCCAGCGCGCCGTTCACGACCGTGAGGTCGAGGACGGTCATGAAGTGTGCGGCGCACAGGAGCCAGAGGCCGGACGACGGGGATCGGGTCACGACCGGGCCTCGACCTCCCTCAGGGTCGAGACGACCCTCATTCGCCCGGCCCCGAGCACGGTGGCGGCGAGGTCCGGGAATCGCCTCAGCAGGGTGCGGAACTCCCGGCGCGCGACGACCGCGAGATCGAGCTCCGAGCGGGCGACAACGGTGGCGGTTCGGAACGGCGGGCCGACGAGCGCGATCTCGCCGAAGAAGTCGCCGGAGCCGAGGGTGGCCACGGGCCGGCCGTCACGGATCACGTCGGCGACGCCGTCGAGGATCACGAAGAACTCGTGAGCGAGCTCGCCCTTGTCGGATCACGACACGCCCCGCCGAGACGGTGAGCCGATCGGCCGCGCGTGCGACCTCGGCGACGGCGGAGACCGGGGGACGGTCTCGAGGAGGGGGATCGTGCGAACGTCGTCCTTGTGCATCGAGTGCTCCTTTGTTCGGTGTAGGTGGGCGCGGCGGAGAAGGTTTCTGGGCGCCATGTCAGCCTCGGACGCCGACCGATTCGAGGTACGTGGCCGGGACCGCGATGGGGCCGGTTCCGTCGAGGCGGTTCCAGGAGAGCGCGAGGTCGCGGAGGTCATTCGCAAGCGCAGCACGGGCGGCACCGGCTGTCTCGAGCGCCTTCAGGGTTGGCCCGTAGTACGCGGCGAAGGTCTCGACGAACGCGTCCGCCGAGGTGAAGCGGAACGTGAACGTGCGCTCGCGGTGCCTCCACGACACGTCCTCACCGAAGATCGCAGCGAGGTGCTCCTCGGTCCCCCACAGCATCGGTGAGGCGAGCCCTGCAGGCGGCGGGACATGTGCGGCGACCGTCCGGAACATCGCGCCGACGAAGCCGTCGGGCGTCCAGCTCGCGAGCGCGATCGTGCCGCCGGGTCGCACGACGCGGGCCAGCTCTGCCGCCGCGCGCGGGTGGTCGGGCGCGAACATCGACCCGAACACCGACACGGCGGCGTCGAACGACTCGTCCGGAAACGGGATCTCCTCGGCGTCCCCGTGGAGGAGGTCGAGGCCGAGTCGCTCGGCCGCTGCCCGCTCGCGGCCGCGCTCGAGGAGCGCGGGGACGTAGTCGATGCCGGTCACGTCGCAGCCGAGGCGGGCGGCGGCGATGGCGGCGTTGCCGCTCCCGGCGGCGACGTCGAGCACGGTCGAGCCGGCGTGCAGGTCTGCTGCGTCGCAGAGGCGCTCGGCGACGGGGACGATCAGGGTTGCGATCTCGGCGAAGTCGCCGCTCGCCCAGGTCGCCTGCTGGCGGGCCTTGACGGCTGTCAGATCAAGGGCTGGTGCAGAGGTCATGGAGTACCTTTCTCTCGTAGATAGCACGATCGTTCGTGCGAAGTTCGGGGAGTATACGACCGTTCGTGCTAACTTGTCAAGTGATGAGCGAGACGCACACTCACCCCGAGCCCGAGAGCCCCGTGCGGCGGCGGCGCAGCGACGGTGAGCGGAGCCGCAGCGCGATCCTTCACGAGGCGGCGCAGCTCGCGACCGTCGAGGGCCTCGGCGGGCTCTCGATCGGCCGGCTGGCCGAGGCCGTGGGCATGAGCAAGAGTGGCCTCTTCGCGCATTTCGGCTCCAAGGAGGAGCTCCAGCTCGCGACGATCGAGACCGCGGAGGCCGTGTTCACGGACACCGTGGTCGCGCCAGCGATAGTCGCACCGACGGGCCTCGGGCGGCTGCAGGCGTTGGCTGAGAACTTCCTACGTCACGTCGAGGACGGCGTCTTTCCCGGCGGCTGCTTCTTCGCGTCCGTGGCCGCCGAGCTCGACACGCATCCCGGGCCGGTTCGCGACCTCGCGATGCGGGTCGTCGAAGAGTGGTTCGGGCTGCTCGTCGCAGCCGTGCGCGACGCGCAGGCCGAGGGCGAGCTCGATCCGTCCGAGGATGCGACGCAGCTCGCCTTCGAGCTCGACGCCTACCTGCTGCTCGCGAACGCCCAGTTCGTGATCAGCGGCGAATCGGAGCCGATCGATCGCGCGCGGCTAGCGCTCGGGCGGCGACTCGCGGTGGCAGCGTCGGCCGCCTGACCGCTGATCCGGATGCGAACAGCAGGTGCGAGGTGAGGCTCAGTCCTTGGTGAGCTCGTCGCGGCCGGCCTGGGTCTCGCGACGCAGGACGCCGTCGTCGTAGCGGTACTGGCCGACCACCGTGAGCGGTGGGGAGTAGACGTGCACCGAGAGCGCCGGGGAGCCCGACTCCCACTCCAGGCAGTGGATGTAGTCCCTGCCGGCTGAGCGGGTGGCGCCGGCCTCGAGCCTCGACTCGGAGGGCGGCCCCGCAAAGCGCAGCTGCTGCTCGACGATCGTCCCCTGCGCGACGCAGAAGCCGACGTTGGACTCGCCGTGATCGTGAAAGCCCGTGGAGTGATGGGGCCGCCAGGAGAGGAGCCACATCTCCATCCGCTCGTCCTCGTAGAGGAGGGCGTAGGCCCGCGTGTGCGACTCGGTGGGCGTCAGCTCGACGCCTTCCCAGAGCCCGCGTCCGGCGATCTCGACGGCGATCCGCTCGCACTCGGCGGGCAACAGAACGCGGTCGTGATCAGGGACGAGGCTCTCGATCGTGTCTGCAGCGCTCTGGAGGAGAGCGTCCGCAGGGATCCGTGGCTCTCGTTCGATGATGGCCATGCGCGCACTCTACTCACTAGATGAATGGCATGCAAGTCATTCAGTGAGCATCACGAGCGCAGCGGCCGCCTTCCGGAGCCGTGGGATCATCGTTGCCGCGCGCTTCGGTGTCAGTCGCGCCGAGGGCCCGGCCATCCCGACCGCCAGCCCGAGCCCGCCCGGGACGACGACGGCGATCGAGGTCAGGCCCGCTTCCAGGCCGCCGACGTCGACGGCGTAGCCCCGCGATCTCGTCTCGGCGACATCGGCCAGCCAGCGCTCGCGCATCTCGGCGTCCTCGCTCCCCATCTCCGCGACGTCGTCGTCGTCGAGCTCGGCCGCCACGACCCAGCCGGCGACAGAACGATGGGCGTCGAACGTCCGCCCGACCCAGTCGGTCGCGCCGAGCAACCGGTCGGCGTCCTCCTGCACCAGCACCTCCGAGACGTCGGGGAGGAGAACGCGGCTGAGAAGTGCCGTCTCGCCCGTCTTGTTCGCGAGCGTACGCAACACCGTGCCGGCTCCGGCGACGAGCGTGGCAAGCTCACCGGCGGCCCCCGCCAGCTCTGCGATTCCCGCTCCCGGCCGCCAACCGCCACCGGTGTCGCGCGCAGCCATCCCGTCGTCCTCGAGCGTGACGAGGAGACGTGCGACAGTCGGTCCCGGGATCCCCGTCTGCCGGGCCAGCTCGGCGGCGGTGATCGGCGACCCGGCCCTTGCCAGGGCGCGCAGCACCAGCAGGCCACGGCGGAGGGACTCGTTGCGAACGAGCGCCTGACCGCCGGTTGACGTCTGGCCCCGGGGACTCATCGTTGCATTCTGCACTTCGCGGGGCGGCGAACGCTGCCGGGAGAAGCTCAGTCTGCGGCTGCGCGGCCCGCGCTACGACCGGAGAAGAGGCAACCGCCGAGGAATGTGCCTTCCAGGGAGCGGTACCCGTGCATGCCGCCGCCGCCGAAGCCGGCTGCCTCGCCCGCCGCGAAGAGACCGGGCAGCGGGCTGCCGTCCGCACCGAGCACGCGGCTCGAGAGGTCCGTCTGCAGGCCGCCGAGGGTCTTGCGCGTGAGCAGGTGGAGGCGCACGGCGATCAGCGGCCCGGCCTTCGGGTCGAGCAGGCGGTGCGGTGCGGCGACACGCGTGATGCGGTCGGCGAGGTACGCGCGGGCCCCGCGAACGGCGACCATCTGCATGTCCTTGGAGTAGGCGTTCGCCACCTCGCGGTCACGGGCGAGAACCTCGCGCTCGACCTGCTCGAAGGCGAGCAGCGGCTGCTCCGTCAGGGCGTTCATCCCGTCGACGAGCGCGCGCAGATCGTTCTCGACGACGAAATCCGCTCCGTTGCGCTTGAACGCCTCCACCGGCGCCGGGGCGCCTTTCGCCACACGCGCCTTCAGCACCGCGCGAACCGACTTGCTCGTGATGTCCGGGTTCTGCTCCGAGCCGGAGAGCGCGAACTCCTTCTCGACGATCTTCTGCGTGAGCACGAACCAGGTGTGCTCGTGGCCGGTCCCCATGATGTGCTGCAGCGTGCCGAGCGTGTCGAAGCCGGGGAAGAACGGCGGCGGCAGTCGCCGTCCTGTGGCGTCGAGCCAGAGCGACGAGGGGCCGGGGAGGATGCGGATGCCGTGCCGCGGCCAGATCGGATCCCAGTTCTCGATCCCCTCCGTGTAATGCCACATCCGGTCGGGGTTGATCACGTTCGCGCCGGCGGCCACGGCGATCTCGATCATGCGTCCGTCGACGTGGGCGGGCACGCCGGAGAGCATCCGGGTCGGTGCCGTGCCGAGACGAGCGGGCCAGCTGCGACGGACGAGCTCCTCGTTGCCGCCGATCCCGCCCGAGCTGACGACGACGGCGCCGGCCGCGAGCTCGAACTCGCCGACGACCTCTCTCGAGCTGGAGCGGCCGCGGTCGCAGGCGTCGGGCGCGAGCACGACTCCCGCAACGCCGTCGACCGTCCCGTCCTTGGTGGTCAGCCGGTCGACGCGGTGACGGCAGCGCAGCTCGACGAGGCCGTTGCGCTGCGCCTCGCGGACGAGTGCGACGAACGGCTCGATCAGGCCCGGTCCCGTTCCCCAGGTGACGTGGAAGCGGGGGACCGAGTTGCCCGGGCCGTTGGCGAGCTGGCCGCCGCGCTCGGCCCAGCCGACGTTCGGCAGGAAGCGGATGCCCCTCGCGTGCAGCCACGACCGCTTCTCCCCGGCAGCCCAGTCGACGTAGGCCTCCGCCCAGCGGCGCGGCCACTCGTCTTCGGGCCGGTCGAACCCGGCCGTGCCCAGCCAGTCCTGCCAGGCGAGCTCGCGCGAGTCCCTGATCCGCAGCCGCCGCTGCTCCGGGCTGTCGACCAGAAACAGGCCTCCGAACGACCAGAACGCCTGGCCGCCGAGCGACTGCTCCGGCTCCTGGTCGACGAGGATCACGCGCCGACCGGCCGCCGCCAGCTCGGCGGTGGCGACGAGGCCCGCGAGTCCGGCCCCGACGACGATGGCGTCGGCCTGGCTCCGCTGCGGCTGCTTGTTCGCTCCCGGCATCGCTATCCCCGATTCTCCCACGCCTGGCACGATGGGCGCCGATGGCGCCTCGTCGACAACCTCTCGTCCTGTTACCGCCGAGCGAGACGAAGCACGAGCCGTCGCGTGGCAAACCGCTCGACCTGGCGACGCTCTCGTTCCCGTCGCTGACGCTGCTCCGCGAGGCACTCCTCGACGACGATCTTCGCCGTGCTCCGACGACCACGGCTGCCCGTCTCTACACGGGGGTGCTGTACGCGGCGCTCGACATCGCCACGCTTCCTGCCGGAGCGCCTCGGGCGCTGGTGATCGTCTCGGCGCAGTTCGGGGCGCTGCGAGCCTCGGATCGGATCCCCGCGTACCGGCGCGTGCTGGACGCTGCCTACTGGCGGGCGGGCTTGCGCGTACCGCTGGACGAGGCCGCCGCCGGGCGCGTGGTCCTGGATTGCCGCTCGGCCACGTACGTGGCGGCCTGGCGACCGTCCGGCGCCGCCGCATCAGCAAGGGTGCAGGTGGTCGTGGTCGAGGAGCGGGGAGGTATCCGGCGGGTGGTCTCGCACATGGCCAAGAAGACGCGCGGCGAGGTGGCGCGCCACCTGCTCGTCTCGGGTGCCCGGCCGCGTACGGCGGCCGAGCTCGCCGATGTCGTGTCCGAGGCGTTTCGCTGCGAGCTCACGCCGCCGCAGCGACCCGGCGCGCCGTTCGCTCTGACCGTCGTTCGCTGACGCAGCATGTGAGCGGTCGACGGGGCCTGCGGATCAGGGTTTTTCCACCACAGGCCACGGCTTTCCGTGATGCGGGAGCGGCCGTTGGGAGAGATCATTGAGTGGTCAGGCTCGGATATGGAGGTCATCGTGGACGACACGAATCTCGCCGGCCGCGCGGGGCGCTGGAGTGCGTCGCACTGGAAGCGGGCGGCGTTCGGATGGATCGCGTTCGCCGTCCTCGCCGTGGTGATCGGCGGCGCCGTGGGCGCGACGCGAGATGAAGGACTGGGCGATCGCGAACGGGGAGTCGCGGCGTGCAGAGCAGATCCTCGACGAGGGCAACTTCAAGATCCCGGCGCGCGAGAGCGTGCTGGTGCAGTCTGCGACCGGGACGGTCGATCAGCAGGCGGAGTTCTCGGCGGCGGTGGGCAGCGTCGTGCTGGAGCTCTCGCAGCAGCCGGACGTCGCCGCGATCGTCTCCCCGATCGACCACCCGAACGCCGGCCTGATCTCACGCGACCGGCGCTCGGTGCTCGTCCAGTTCGACGTCAAGGGGAAGGCCGACGAGGCGAAGGACAAGATCGCGCCCATCCTGGCGGCGATCGACGGCGTCCAGTCGGCCCACCCGAGCATGGTCGTGGAGGAGTTCGGTCAGGCATCGGCCGACTACCAGGTCGGCGAGCGCTTCGAGCGGGACATGCGCCGGGCCGAGCTGACCTCGCTGCCGCTGACGGTGGCGATCCTGATCGTGGCCTTCGGCGCGCTCGTCGCGGCGGGACTGCCGGTGATCCTGGCCTTCTCCGCCGTGCTCGCGGCGACCGGCCTCAACAGCCTCGTCAGCCACGTCGTTCCGACCGACCAGCAGACGCTCAGCGCGATCATCCTGATGATCGGGATGGCGGTGGGGATCGACTACTCGCTGTTCTACCTGCGCCGGGAGCGCGAGGAGCGACATGCGGGCCGCTCGTCGCGCCAGGCGCTGCTCCGCGCGGCGTGCACGTCGGGGCAGGCGGTGCTGATCTCCGGGGCGACCGTCCTGATCGCGATGGCCGGGATGTTCGTCTCGGGCAACTCGCTGTTCGCGACGATCGGGCTCGGCACGATGATCGTCGTCCTCGCGGCGATGGTCGGCTCGCTGACGGTGCTCCCGGCCGTGCTCTCCCGGTTGGGCGACAAGGTCGACTGGGGCCGGGTCCCGCTACTCGGGCGGCGGCTCCCGCGACGACGGGCGGTGGGCACGGTTCATCACCGTGTCCTGCGGCGGCCCTGGACGGCGATGCTCGTCTCGGCGGGAGCGCTGCTCCTGCTGGCCCTGCCCGCGCTCCAGATGCACACCAAGCTCCCGAACCTGACCGACCTGCCGCACGACCTCAAGATCGTGCGGACCTACGACCGGCTGCAGCAGGCCTTCCCCGGCTCGCAGACCCCGGCCGTGGTCGTCGTCAAGGCTCCCCGTGTCGACACGCCGGAGATGCAGCGCGCCTTCACCCTCTTCCGGCAGCGGGCCGTCGCGAGCGGCAAGCTGTTCGCGCCCTTCACCGTCAGCATGAACCCCGACAAGACGGTCGCCCGGATCGACTTCGCGATCGCCGGCAACGGCGACGACAAGGCGTCCTTCGCCGCGCTCCACACCCTGCGCGACGAGGTGATCCCCCCGATCGCCCGGACCCTCCCCGGCACCGAGGTGGCCGTCACGGGCGTGACGGCCGGGACGTACGACTTCAACCACCAGATGCTGTCGAGGCTCCCGTGGGTCTTCCTGTTCGTGCTCGGGCTGGCGTTCTCGCTCCTCCTGCTCACGTTCAGGTCGCTCGTGATCGCCGCGACGGCCGTCGTGCTGAACCTGCTGTCCGTCGGGGCCGCCTACGGCATCCTCGTCGCCGTCTTCCAGCACGGCTGGTTCGCAGGGCTGCTCGGCTTCCAGACCAACGGCGCAGTCGTCAGCTGGCTACCGCTGTTCCTCTTCGTCGTCCTCTTCGGCCTCTCGATGGACTACCACGTCTTCATCCTCAGCCGCATCAAGGAGCTGCACGACGCAGGCGCGACGACCGACGACGCGATCCGGCTCGGCATCACCCGCACCGCCGGCACCGTCACGAGCGCCGCGATCATCATGGTCGCCGTCTTCGGGCTCTTCGCGAGCCTGAGCCTGATCATGATGCAGCAGATGGGCTTCGGGCTGGCGATCGCCGTCCTGATCGACGCCACCGTCGTCCGGGCCGTCCTCGTCCCCTCGACCATGAAGCTGCTCGGCGAATGGAACTGGTACCTGCCGCGGTGGCTCGAATGGCTGCCCACGATCACGGCGGAGGGCGAGCAGTCGCCCACACCACCCAGGCACGCGCTGCCGACGTAGGCGTCGAGAAGGGCCCGACTCGATCGCTGGCGTTCGCGCCACGAAATCGAGCGCCGCGGCGAGGATTGCCGCGACGCTCGTGTCTGCGTCAGGCGCCGGCGGCGCCGGCGCGGGAGTCGTGCTCTGCGTGATCTCAGTGGATCGGCATCGTCTGGGGGTTGAGGCGGAGCTTGGGCACGAAGTCGCGAGCGTGCGGGAGGATCGCGAATGCGACCAGGCTTGCGACACCAGTGAGGACTCCGGCTGCCACGAAGGCGTGAGCGATGCCCGGAGGCGGCGTGCGCGCCGCCGAGTGCTCCGGTGGCGCCGGCTGCGATCGTCGAGAAGATGGCGATCCCGATCGTGCCGCCGATCTCGTGGCCGGTCGAGTTGAGGCCGGAGATCATTCCGGATTCGTCCTCGCGGGAGCCGGTCAGGATTGCGATCGAGACGGAGACGACGGCGATTCCGAGCCCGAAGCCGGCGACGAGCATCCCGGGGAGGACGTTGCGGAGGTAGGTGCCGTTCTCGCCGACGTGGGCGAGGAGAGCCATTCCGGTGGCGGAGATCAGGAATGCCGAGGCGAGCGGCATGCGGACGCCGTGGCGCCCGACGATGTGGGCGGAGGCGTGGGCGCCGAGCCCGGCCGAGAGGGCGAGCGGGATGAAGGCGAGGCCGGTCATCAGCGGGTTCGTGCCGAGCACGTTTTGCAGGTAGAGCGAGCAGAGGAGGAAGAGGCCGAAGATCGAGCCGGCCGCGACGAGCATCAGGAACAGGCCGCCGCCGACGGCGCGGTCGGCGAGTCGCTCGACCCGCAGCAGGGGCTTCTCGGTCCGGCGTTCCCAGGCTGCGAAGCTGCCGAGCCCCACGAGGCCAAGCGTTGCGAGCCCGATCGTCTGGGTCGAGCCCCAGCCGGCGTGGTCTGCCTGGGTGATCGCGTAGACGAGCGTGGCGAGGCTGGCGGTTCCGAGCAGCGGCGCCCGGCAGGTCGAGGCCGCGCCAGCGCGGCTTGGAGACGTCGCGCGGGATGACCTTCAGTGCGGCGACTGCGAGCCCGATTGCGACGGGGATGTTCACGTAGAAGATGAGGCGCCAGTCGGCCACTTCGGTGAGGAGGCCGCCGACGAGGACGCCGATGGCGGCGCCGGCGCCGCCGACCGCACCCCAGGCAGCGAGCGCCTTCGCGCGCTGCTTGCCCTGAAAGGCCGTCGTGATGATGGACAGGGCGGCCGGCGAGAGCATTGCGGCGCCGAGGCCCTGGCCGGCCCGTGCTGCGAACAGTGCCGCGGCGGTGCCTGCCAGGGCGGAGGCGACCGACGAGACGGTGAATACGCCGAGGCCGGTCAGGAACATGCGCTTGCGGCCCACCAGGTCGGCCAACCGGCCGCCGAAGAGGAGCAGGCTGCCGAAGACGAGCGAGTAGCTCGTGATCGTCCAGCTGACCGTCGACCCACTCAGCTGGAGATCCCGGGCGAGGCTCGGCAGCGCGATGTTCACGGCCGTGATGTCGAGGATCACCATCAGCTGGGCGATCAGCAGCACGAACAGGAGGACGCCACGGCCCTTGCCGGCCGGCGACTCGGAGTCACCGGGTCGATGCTCGTGGCGGTGACCTGCGGTCTGTTACAGATGTCGTTGGAGAAGTCTTCCTTCCGTGATGCATGGCCGTCATTCGCTTCAGGACGGACGTGGGAGTGTGGCTGCGTGCGGTCATTTCCGGCTCCTTCTGGGAGGGTTTCGGGTATGACCTCACGCTCGCACTCAGTCGGCTAAACGGAAATGAGGCTCGCTCGCGCATTCGGTGTAGCTGGCCACACCGTTTCCGAGGCTTGACCTCTTCCGACCTCCGAAGGGGAAGACGTCGATCCTGTGGTGAGTCGCGCGGTCGCGACAACCTCGGCCGGGCCGTTCCTGGTTTCCGCGATGGGGTTCGCCACGCTGCTGATGGCTGCCGGGTTGCTGATCCTTCGCAGCGGCGTCTTCGCGCGCTGGATCGGCATCGTCGCGATCGTCGGCGCCGTGTCGTTCCTGATCACGTTCCTCACCCTCATCGCGGGTCTCGGTGAAGACAGTCTCTACGGCTTTGGCTTCTTCCCCGGCGTCCTAGCACTCGTCATCTGGTCGATCAGCACGAGCCTCGCTCGGTACCGCTCGCTGGCAGCGGCGTAGCTCCCGTGTAGCTGCGACGCAGTAACTCCTGGAGCTGTTCGCTGCAGGGGTCTGGGCTCCCGAATGCGAGATCACCTTTGTCGACTGGGGCGGCGGCGACGATGGTGCTGCTGATCTCGGCGACCAGGAAAATTCCGTCTGGAAGTTCCCGTCCCTGACGTCGTGCCATTTTCCGTAGCTGGGGTAGATCGGTGATGCGGCTGCGACGGATATGGATTGGCGACCGCGAGATCGAGCATCCCCCGCGCGCATTTCCGGGTTGCCGTGTGGTTGATGGGCTGGTCATTGCTTCGTCCTCCTAACGGGGCGCGCTCGCTAGCGCGCGTCGGTTTGAGGGAGCGGGCTGGTGTTCGCCCGCTCCCTCGGTGAGATGGGTCGACTAGGCGGCTTGCGTGATGGCGTCAGGCTCGGCCGGTTGTGTGATTTCGGAGGACTCGACGCGCAGGAGCCAGGCGGCCCAGGCGGGGAGCCACCAGTTCCAGCGTCCGAGCATCGCGACGGCGGCCGGGGCGAGGACGCCGCGGATGATCGTCGCGTCGATCAGGATGCCGCCGCCGAGCGCAGTCGCGAACATCTTCGCTTCGGTGCCGGGCGATGCGCTGAAGGCGACGAAGGCGAGGAACAGGATCAGGGCGGCACTGGTGACGAGCCGGCCGGTGCGTCCGATCCCTTCGACTACGGCGGTCTCGGTCGAACCGGTGCGGTCGTAGGCCTCGCGCATCCGGCTGATGATGAAGACCTGGTAGTCCATCGAGATACCGAACAGGAAGGCGAAGATCACGATCGGCATCTCGACGTTGATCGCCTGGGTCGCTTCGATGCCCCAGATCGCGTTCGAGCCGAAGCCGTCCTGCCAGACGAGCACCGTCAGTCCCCACGCAGCAGCGACCGAGAGGAGGTTGAGGAGGACGGCCTTCAGCGGCAGGATGATCGAGCGGAAGGCGCGGGCGAGGAGGATGAAGGTGAGCACGCTGATCGCGAGGATCATCAGCGGGAAGTTGCCGTAAACGGCGTCGAGGAAGTCGGCGCTCTGTGCCGCCTCGCCGCCGACGGTTGCGTTCTCGATGTTCGCTGCCCTGATCCGCTCGAGTGTCGCCCGGCCGGCCGCCGAGTTGCCGTCCTCTGTCGGGATCACGGTCACGATCGCGGTGCCGTTGCGGCGCCACTCGGTCGGGATGGCGGTGCTCTGGACGCCGTCGACCTTTGCGATCGCGACGGCGACCGCGGCCGGGTTACCGGAATGGACGAGCGCCTCGAAGGGTGAGATCGGCCCGGTGCCGATGCCGGAGTCCTTCAGCTGTTCGAGTCCGACACGGGCAGCACCCTTCTGGGCCAGCGAGTCGGCCTGTGGGTTTCCGAGCTGGATCGTGCGACGCCGCGACGACGAGTGCGGCGAGAACAGCGGTCGAAGCGATCGCAGCCAGGTAGCGGTGGCGGACGATTATTCGGGCCCACGCTGACCAGGCGCGGCTTGCGCTGTGGTCTCGGGTCGAGCGGGGCCAGTCGAGCCGCGGGCCAACCGTCGCCAGAACAACAGGCAGAAGCGTGTTGGCGAGAGCGACGCTGACGAGTGCGATCAGGAGGCCGGCGATGCCGATGCTGCGCAGCGCTGGCATCGGCAGGGCAAGCAGGGAGAGCAGCGAGATCGCCACGGTCGTGCCGCTGAAGACGACGGAGGAGCCGGCGTGCTTCATCGCGTTGCGAACGGCGATCTCGTTCGCGACGGCGCCGCCCATTCGCTCTTCCCTCCAGCGGACGACAACGAGGAGCGCGTAGTCGATCGCGATCCCGAGCCCGATCAGAGCGACGAGGAACTGCACGATCACGGAGACATCGGTGACCGATGCGATAGGCCAGATCAGGAGGAAGGTGGTCGGAATCGCGACTGCGGCCATCAGCATCGGCACGAGCGCCATAAATGACCGGAATACGAAGACGAGGACAAGCAACGCCCCGAGAGCTCCGAGCAGTGTCTCCAAGAGAACGCCTGTGCCGCCGCGGTTCTCGGCAGCCGAGGCACGGAGCGCGTTCAGGCCTGTGACCCGAACGGCCGATCCGCCGACGGTGACGCCGGTGAGCGCGGCCTCCGCCTGCCGGGCCTCGACCTGGCCGGGGTCAACGCCGCCGACGGCCGGGTGGTAGACGAGTGCGAACGTGGTGCGGCCGTCCTTCGAGACGAAGGCGCGGTCGTGCGTGGAGGCATAGGAGGCGATCCGAACGTTCGGCATCGCCTGCTTGACCTTCGCGAGGGCGACGGCGAGCTCCGCAGTGACACCAGCAGAGTCGACTGTCGTTCCCTTCGGCAGTGTGACGACGGGGACGAGCGGTGCGACGTCGCCGCCGTTGCCGTAGACCTCGGCGATCTCACGGTTGGTCTCGAAGCCTTCGCGACCGGGGATGTTGAACTCCTGTGAGAGCGAGTTTCCTGCAGGGCCGACCGCGACGAAGGCGGCGACGGTGACGAGCGCCCAGAAGGCAACGACGAGGCGCTTATGGTTGAGAATCAGATCGGCGAGACGGGTCATCATTCTCTCCTTCGAGTGGACACACGTTGTCTGAACCACCCTGCGGCACCTCCTCGCGACCAACAAGAATCGTTGCCATTTCCGGGACGAGGTGGTTGACTGGACGGGGAGATGGAGTCCTCAGCGGACATAACAGCCGTCCTTGCAGAGGTCGGGTCGCGGCTGAAACGGCTGCGGACGCATCGTGGAGTGACACTCACCGACCTCGCCGCGATCACAGGCATTTCGAAGAGCACGCTCTCGCGACTCGAAACCGGCCAGCGCAAACCGAGCCTCGAGCTGCTGTTACCGATCGCTAAAGCGCATCGCGTGCCGCTCGACGAGCTCGTCGGCGCCACCGAGATCGGAGATCCGCGGATCAGGCCGAAAGCCCGGAAGCGCAACGGTCGTATTGTCATCCCGCTCAGCGAGAGCAACACCGGCGTCAACGCCTGGAAGGTCCTGATCCCTCCCGAGAAGGGCGAGCCCGAGCTCCGTATCCACGGTGGCTACGAATGGCTGTACGTCCTCAGCGGACGGATGCGGCTAATCCTCGGTGAGCACGACATCACGATGGGCGCCGGTGAGGTTGCTGAGTTCGACACGAAGCTTCCTCACTGGTTCGGCCCGGCCGACGACCAGCCCGTCGAGGTTCTCAGTCTTCACAACCGCGACGGCCACCACCCGCACGTTCGCGCCAAGCCACGCGAGGGTGGCAGCCACAGCCACGGTTCGTGATCGCGTGTTAGCGCTGGCGGGCGATCAGACGCTGGCGGAGCCGCTGCACGTGGGGCATCTGCCCGTAGATCACGATCGGCACTGCGATCGTCGCGAGCACGAACGTGCGCACAACAGGTGAGAGTGTTCCCAACCAGCTGCCGAGCAGCAGGTTGATCACGGTCAGCGTCGGGAAGACGCAGAGCCAGATCATCAGCGCAAGCTGGTGCCGGCTCGGGGGCCCGGCGATCTTTGGTTGAACGTTCTCAGTGGTCGTCATCACAATTCCTCCAGTCAGTTGAAGTTGTTCAGTAGGTCTTGATTCGGGAAGCAGGCTCAGGGGCTGTGAGGGCACGAGCGACGTCGTCGGCGACGAGATCCGCGTTGAGCGCAATCGCCGCCGCCGATCCTTCGCCGGCCGCGGTGATCACCTGCGCGCGCGCGTTCGCGACGTTGCCGGCGACCCACACGCCCGCGACGCTCGTCCGGCCGTTGCTGTCTATGACAGCCCAGCCGTTATCGTCCAGGTCGCAGCCAAGCTCGACGAGCAGCGCATCGTTTGGAACAAAGCGCGGCGGCACGAACAGAGCGTC
This sequence comes from uncultured Thermoleophilia bacterium, assembly GCA_963792455.1. GTDB lineage: Bacteria > Actinomycetota > Thermoleophilia > Gaiellales > Gaiellaceae > Gaiella. The sequence continues at coordinate 32,927 of CAWBWA010000005.1, read as the reverse complement.
GAACTCAACGGTCCGACCGTCTTTGAGCTGGACGCCAAGCAGCCGATCATCAGGAGCGAGAACCCGCTCGACTGCCCCGTCAACAACGGCGATCGAACGAGCAGTCAGTCCTTCGCGCTCCGCCTCAGTCAGGGTTCCGTCGGAGGCCAGGAAGACGACGTCTTCTGACCACTGACGAACGATCTGCGTATAACCGGCCGCTCCAGGCGCCCAGCCGAGAACTCCGAGAACCTGGTCGCGAACCTCGAAGCCGTGGCAGTAGGGGCAATGGAGCACATCTCGCGCCCACCGCTCTCGCAAGCCCGGGATCTCAGGCAGCTCATCCCGAAGGCCGGTGGCGACAAGCAGCCGTCGGGAGGAAACCGAGAGGCCACTGTCAAGAGCGACGCGAAACCCAGTGGTGTGGCTCTCGACCCCGGCGACGGAAGCATCAACGACCTGACCGCAGTAGCCAGCCACCTCTTCGCGGCCGAGCTCAAGAAGCTCGCTCGGCGAGAAGCCATCACGCGAAAGGAAGCCGTGCATCTGGGATGCCGGCGCGTTCCTCGGCATCCCGCCATCTACGACGAGAACGCGACGGCGAGCACGCGACAAAACCAACGCCGCCGACAAACCAGCCGCTCCGCCGCCCACAACAAGAACATCGAAATCAGTCATAAGCCGAGACTGCCCGTACAGCACGGCCACGACAAGAAACGTTGCTGTTTCCGGGATGCCTGCGCTCGCCGAACTCGCACCACCCTGACCGCGGCGCGTCGGTAGTCAGTACTCAGCCGGTGCAGCACGCGAGCGCGCGCGGTCACGGCATGCCGCCCCGACCGACTATCAGCTGGTTCGCGCGGTCGGATCGATGATGGTGATGACGAGCTTGCCACGTGCACGTCCCGCTACGAGCTGTCGCATCGCGTCAGGCATCTCACCGAGCGAGTAGATCTGTTCGATGACCGGCACCAGTTGGTCATTCTCGATCAGTTCGGTCAGGCGTTCGAGGAACGTGTAGTGCTCCTTTGGGCACGAGCATGGTCAGTCGCTGGCCGACGAACGGTGAGAGTGCGAGCGCTCGCAGTTGCCGACTCATTCCGATCCAGTTGCCTCCACCTTCGCCGCCGACGATGACGAGCGTGCCCTTGGGAGCGAGCGCCCGACGCAACCGCGAGAGCGCTGAGTTGCCGCCGATGTCGAGGATCAGGTCGTAGCGTCGTCTCCCCGTCGGCGAAGTCGTCCTTGCTGTAGTCGACCACGTGGTCTGCGCCGATCGAGCGCACCAGGTCGAGCTTGCTCGTGCTGCAAACACCGGTGACTTCCGCTTCAAGTGCCTTGGCGATCTGCACGGCGTAGCTGCCGACACCGCCCGACGCGCCGACGATCAGCACCTTCTGTCCGGCCTCGAGTCGTGCCGACGTCGCTGAGTCCGCGCAGCGCGGTCATCCCGGAAACCGGTACGGCAGCCGCCTGTTCGAAGGTCAGCCTCGACGGTTTGGGCGCCAGCTTGTCCTCGCGGGCGGCGGCGAACTCGGCAAACGAGCCCTTGCTGACACCGAAGACCTCGTCTCCAGGCTGGAAGCGCGTGACCTCACTGCCGACCGCGACCACCACTCCCGCCACATCGAGGCCAGGAACAGGGTTCTTCGGCGCGCGCAGTCCAGCCATCAGGCGGGCGGCATAGGGCATGCCGGCCATCAGGTGCCAGGTTCCTCGATCGAGGCCGGCGGCGTGGACCTGCACCAGCACCTCGTCGGCTGCGATCGTCGGTCGCTCGATCTCGGCCAGAGCCAACACGTCCGCCGTGCCGTACTCCTTCTGGACAATCGCCAGCATCCGCTGCCCGGCCAGCGACCCTGTCGCCGTCGGTTGCGCGTTCTCTGCTGAGGGGCTGATGCGGTCGAGGTCGCCCTGGTTCGGGTTGGTCTCAGTGAATTCCTTCATTTCCGGCTCCTTCTTGGGGTTCTGGGTACGAGTGCACGCTCGCACTCCGGCGCGCCGATCGGAAATGAGGCTCGCTCGCGGCTTTGGTGTGGCTGCCCACACCGTTTCGGTGCCGGCTAGGACTGCAGGAAGGCGACGACGGCGAGAACGCGCCGGTGCGTGTCGGCGGCCACGGGAAGGCGCAGCTTCTGGAAGATGCTCGTGACGTGCTTCTCGACGCCCCGCTCTGTCAGGAACACGCGGGCGGCGATCGCCGAGTTCGAGAGTCCTTCTGCCATCAGTGCCAGAACCTCTCGCTCGCGAGGGCTCAGGTCGCCGATCGGGTCGTCGCGGCGTCGCCGGCCCACGAGCTGGGAGACAACGCTCGGGTCGAGCGCGGAGCCACCTTCGGCCACACGCTTGACTGCGGCGACGAAGTCGGTCAGGTCGTAGACCCTGTCTTTCAGGAGGTAGCCGACGCCTTCGGTGCTCGTCTGGAGGAGCTCGAGCGCGTAGCCTTCCTCGACGTACTGGGAGAGGACGAGCACCGCAGTGCCGGGGTGCTTTTCGCGGATCTCTTTTGCCGCGCGCAGACCTTCGTCGGTGTGCGTCGGCGGCATCTTGATGTCCACGATCGCGATGTCGGGGTTGTACGAGCGGACCTTCAGCAGCAGATCCTCGGCCGTGCCGCTTTGCCCGACGATCTCGAATCCCTTGTCCGTCAGCAGACGGGCGATGCCCTCACGCAGGAGCACCGAGTCCTCGGCGAGGGCGACGCGAATCGGTGCCTGGACGTGCTCGGGATCGGGGTGTTCGACGTCGACGCCGCGTATTGTTCCCGAAATAGCGCCTTCTGTGAGCGTGAGCTCCCGTTACCGTGTCGGCGCGAGGAGTGCTTCGATCGCCGGGGCCGAGAGCTCGGCCTTCGGGATGAAGCCACGCGCGGAGCTCTCCGTCACGAGCGCTCCGAGATCGCTGCTGTCGAGGCTCGAGGTGAGGATCACTTCGAGACCCGGCTCGAGCTGAGCGAGTTGCTCCGCGACGTCGAACCCGTCGGTGTCCGGTAGCTGCACGTCGACGATCACCAGGTCGGGTTTGTGTTCGCTCGCAAGCTGGACGCCACTTGCGCCGGTTGCGGCCCCAGCCACGACAACGAAGTTGTCCGTCGCAAGTAGCTGACCCACCGCGGCGCGGAACGCGGTGTTGTCGTCAATGACGAGAATCCGTCGGCGCATACGAGGATCCTGCCTGCGTGGGCGGCTGTGCGCAGTGTGGCTAGCCCGACTCTTTTCTTCCGGCTCCGACGTGGATGGGAGAGGCGGGCGTTAGGGTCAGCGTGATGAACCGTCGTGCTCCGAGTCATCTCGCCGATGAGCAGGCCGCGCTCCGTCGGGTGGCGACTCTCGTCGCGTCCGGCGCCACGCCGGAGGAGGTGTTCCAGACGGTTGCCGAGGAGGCCGGGCGGCTCCTCGGAGCGCGGACCGCCGCCACCGTTCGATGGGAGCCGGATTGCGGCCTCATCGTCGGGTCCTGGAACGACGGCGAAGGCGCCGGGATCGAAGTCGGAACGAAGGTTCCGTACAGCGCCCAGGGAAGCCCGGTGAACCGCGCGTCACATCAGGGGGGCCGCATCGACGACTACTCGGACGTCCCGGGCGAAGCGGCACGGCTCACCCGCCTCGCCGGCTACCGATCTTCGGTCGTGGCACCGATTACCGCGGGCGGCCGGCTTTGGGGTGCCCTCTTCGTCTTCTCGGCGCGCGCCAACTACTTCCCACCGAACGCGGAGCAGCGTCTCGCCGACTTCACGCAGCTCGTTGCGCTCGCCCTCGAGAGCGCCGAGGCACACGATCAGTTGACGGCCTCACGTGCGCGCATCGTCGAGGCCAGTGTCGCGGAGCGCCGGCGACTCGAACGCGACCTTCACGACGGCGCTCAGCAGCGTCTCGTCACCCTCTCTCTTCACCTGCGGATGGCCCAGGAGTGCGTGCGCGAGGACCCGGCGGCGGCAGAGGCACTGCTCGAGGGCGTTGGCGAGGATCTGAAACGCGCGCTCGAAGAGCTCCAGGAGCTCGCTCGTGGCCTGCACCCGGCGATCCTCACAGACCGCGGGCTCGTCCCCGCCCTGCAGTCGCTCGCCACCCGCGCCCCGTTCCCGGTCGAGGTCGCCGGTGGCGCGCCGGCCCGTCTTCCCGAAGCAGTCGAAGCCGCCGTCTACTACGTGGTCGCCGAAAGCCTCACCAACGCGGCGAAGCACGCCGGCGCCTCCGAAGCCTTCGTCGAGCTCTCGACGACGACCGACGCCGTCATCGTCGAGATCCGAGACAACGGGAGCGGCGGCGCAGACCCGACGGGCGGCACCGGACTGCGAGGGCTCGCCGACCGTGTCGAGGCCCTCGGAGGAGAGCTTCGGCTGGAGAGTGGCGAGGGCAGCGGAACGGTCATTCGGGCCGAGCTGCCGCTCCGCTGAGCGAGCTGGATGACTCCGAGCGGATACCCGGGTGGCCGGCGACGACTTCGTCGAGACCGCGTTCTGTCCTGACCCCGAGGGCCGGGGCCACGAAGGCGGCGATCGCGTCACCTGTCATCGTCGTCATGTCGGCGAGCGAGATCGACCCCATGCCGCCTGCCTCGCCGAGGAGGTCACGTCCGAGCGGCGTCAGGTACGACGGATCGTCGGTGAACCCCAGGTGCATGCTCTTGCGGATGGTCAGTAGCGCCCCGTTGTCCCGCTGGGAAGCGAGAAACCGGTCGCGCGTGTCCGTGTACTCCGCGGTCTGCGTGACATCGGACTGGATCCAGAGGAACGGCCGCTCAAGGCGCGCGTCGGGCTCGCTGCCAAAGAGCTTGCCGTCGAGGTTGACGCCGACCCTGAACCGCGGGTCGCCCGCCATCGCCTGAACAGCGGTCGCGCCGCCCAGTGAGTGGCCGACGATCCCGACGTGCTGCAAGTCAAGATGCCCGGCGATCGGTGACCCCGGCTCGATCCGAGCAAGCCGCTCGAGCTGGTCGAGCACGAACCGGCTGTCGGCGGCGCGGATCGCGATCAGCCGTTCGAGCGCCGGATGGGGCGGCGGTCCCATCACATCGGGATGGATCGTCTGACCGACGATCTTGCCGCCGGCAAGGACCGAAACCGATGATTCATACGGCACGCTCAGCGCGACGACAACGAAGCCGCGGCTGGCGAGGTCGGTGCAGAGAGCCGTGTACTGCTCGCGCGGGATCGACAAGCCCGGTGAGAAGAGCAGCACGGGCCAGGTCCGCCGCCTGCCGCTGACCGCTGCGCCGCTGATCGCATGAGTCTCGATGCCACCGAACGACGCGAACATGAAGGACGGCAGCCCGGAGATGGATCCCGGCAGACGGCCCTGCGCCTCGAAGTAGGGGACTGCCGGCCCCTCGCGAACGTCGGTCGGGTACCAGGCCTGCGCGATCACCTGCCGGCGATCCGAGGGGTCGGCGGTGAACGTCTCCGCGCGGCGCGCGTCCGTCCAGCGGAAGATCTCACTGCCGACGTCGTGCGGCCCTGATGGCTCTGGCATTGTCGGCACAAACGCGGTCAGGAGCGCGATTCCGCCGAGCGCTAGACCGATCATGAGCACGGTTCGCCCGATGAGCCTGTGCCAGCGGCGCGAGGAGCCCGGGCGCCAACGCCGAAGCGCCGCCGCACCCGCCACCGCGACGGCAAGAAGCTGCCACGGCACGAGTTGCCAGACAGACCCCTCGAGTGCGAACGTTGCGGCAGCCACAACGAGTGCGCCAACCGACAGCGCCGCAAGCGCGCCCGGACGACGACGCCGCGAGATAGCCCACCACAGCGCGGCCACGAGGGTGACGATGATCAGGATCCGGTCGATGGTGCTCACGAGAGTCCTCCTTGACGAGTCGAGTCGAAGTGCACCCAAGACTCGCGGGACCCTGAACGGGCGAAAAGGCGGCTGCCACGCCTGTGACGTGTTGCTAGCTACACGATTGCGCGCCCGGGAACCACGCCCCGAGGGGTGATGTGCGAGGGCACCCAGAGGCGAGCTTCAGCGTCGCACGACTCGAGCCGGTCGGACGAAGGCCGAACTCTCCGAGAGGGCTGGACGTGAGCCCTTCGCCAGACGCGAGCTAGGGCGGTACTCGAGGTTCGGTCCGCCTCGACTCGGTACCTCTCGGGGAGGCCCGCAGCGCGGGCCTCCCCGAGACACGACGTGGTCGTTGTTCCAGTCCGGATCAGGCGATCATGGCGCAGACGTCCTGCGCTTTCCCGACCGACTCGAACTCGGTGCCGACGCCGCAAGGAGTGTCGCCAACGCCCGCTGTGTCGTGTTCAGCTCGTGCCTCCGGTCCCACCCGGGGAAAGAGACGGCAAGCCGTTGGGTGAAGGGGTTCGGCGAAGCGCGAGCACCACGCCGCCCACGAAGATCAGGCCGAGACCGAGCGCGGCAGCGGCGCCGATGCCGGCGTCGAGCCAGTCGAAGCCGTCGACGCGCGCTGTCTCCGATCCGCCCGGGGCGATGACGGGAACCTGCCCGGCCCGAGTCACCTGCTCGAGCGCGATCGCGCCCGGCCCGTGGGTCGCTCGGTCGTCGGGACGAACGGCGTCGCTCTGCTGCTCGAGCGTCGACCGCGCCCGGCCCGTGGGTCGCTCGGTCGTCGGGACGAACGACGTCGGTCGACCGCCGAGACGGTGACTGCGCCCGGCCCGTGGGTCGCCCGGTCGTCGGGACGAACGACGCCACTCTGCTGCTCGAGCGTGACCGCGCCCGGACCGTGTGTCGCACGGTCGTCGGGGTGGGTTCCGGCGATCGCGGCGGTGGTGCCGGTGAAGAGCGTGAACGACGCCACCAGAGCCACGAGATACGCGAACCGCTTCATGATTCTCCTTCCGTCGTCGACCGCCTCGTGCGGTCGGGTCGGGAGCACCGTGCTGCGAGCTGGTTGCACTGCGGCTGCAGATCAGCCACAGTCGGCTGCACCACGAGCGAGGAGCGCGATGAAAGCGAAGATCCTCGGCCCTCTCGAAGTCGTCGTCGAGGGCGAGCGCATCGAGATCCCCGGCGGAAAGCAGCGCGAGCTCCTCGCGATCCTGCTGATCCACGCGAACGAGAGTCGTGTCTGCGGACAGGCTCATCGACGGGCTCTGGGGCGAGACGCCTCCCGCGTCCGCGCTGAAGACGCTGCAGGCGCTCGTCTCACGGCTGCGAGCGACGCTGGGCTCGGCCGGTGGAGCGCTCGAGTCGCATGGCCACGGCTACCGCCTCCGCCTCGAGAGCGGCGAGCTCGACGCAGACATCTTTCGGGACTCGCTCGAGGACGCACGGCGCGCTCGCGCGCGCGGTGAGCCCGAGCTCGCCGTCGGAGCAGCTGCGGCAGGCGCTCGCGCTCTGGCGCGGCCCCGCGCTGCCGGAGTTCCGATACGCGGACTTCGCTCAGGCCGAGATCGCGCGCCTCGACGAGCTCCGCCTCGCCGCCCAGGAGGAGCGGATCGAGGCCGATCTCGAGCTCGGACGCCACCAGGAGCTCGTCGTCGAGCTCGAGGCGCTCGTCGTCGAGCATCCTCTGCGCGAACGGCCCCGGGGGCAGCTGATGCTCGCCCTCTACCGCTCGGGTCGGCAGGCGGAGGCGTTGCAGACCTACCAGGAGGGACGCCGCGCGCTCGCGGAGGAGCTCGGCCTCGAGCCGAGCGAGAACCTGCGGCGGCTCGAGCGTCAGATCCTCGACCAGGACCCGACGCTCGCCGCGCCTGAGCCTCCTGCGAGGCTGCGAACAGGGTCGCGAGCGCTGTGGCGGCAGCCGCGGACGATCGTGGCGGTCGGCGTGCTCCTGCTCGCTGTCGCGGTCGGAGCGGCCGCCTACCAGGCCACTCGCGGCGACACGCGTGGTCGAGGAGGCGGGCGTGCGCGCACTCGATCCCGTCTCTGGCGACGTGGTCGCGAGCGTTCCGCTCGGCACTGCGCCGTCCGCCGTCAGCGTGGGCGAGGGGGGCGTCTGGGTGCTCGACGCCGACGACAGGACCGTGTCGCAGATCGACCCGGAGACGCGAGCCGTCGTCCGGACCTTCAGCACCTCCTCGACGCCGACCGACATCGCGGTGGGCGCCGGGGGGGTCTGGATCGGCAGCACGACGTCGGCCGGCGGCGTCATCCCGAGCAGCGTGTTCCGCGTCGACCCCGAGTCGGGTCGTCTCGTCGAGACGATCGAGCTCCCGCCCGCGCGGATCGGCGGGCCGGCGAACGTGTTCCCGGGGAGCAGCCGACAGCACATCGCCGTCGCGCCGGATGCCGTCTGGGTGATCAATCCCGATCTCACCGTCTCGCGCATCGACCCGCGATCGAACCGGATCGTCGCCCGGGTCAGGAAGGTCCGGGCCGAGAACATCGCAGCGGGCGACGGCGACGTCTGGGTCACCGAGGGCAACACCGTCACCGAGATCGACAGCGCCACGAACGCGGTCGCGCGACGACTGACGCTCGACGCAGGGTTCCTCGTGGACATCGCGATCGGCGGAGGCGCGGTGTGGGCGACCGATCCCGAGAGCGGCAACGTGTGGCGCGTCGACACCGGCCGGCGGCTCGCAGCGCGAGCCGTCCCGCTCGAGAAGTGGGTCGCCGGTCTCGCCTACGGCGAAGGAGCGGTGTGGGCGACGAACGAGATCACCGACGAGATCCATCGCATCGACCCGCGGACGAGCGAGACCGAGCGCATCGCCACCGACGCGTCGCCCCGCGACGTCGACGCGGGCGAGGGCGAGGTCTGGGTGACGGCGCTACCGCCGCCGTCGCGGGAGGCGGCTCTCCCGCGGGCGGTCTGCGGCGACGTCCAGTCGGGCGGTGTCGGGAGACCGGACCTCCTGCTCGTGTCGAGCCTCCCGCTCCAGGGCGACAGCCGCGCCATAGCGCGAGTCCATGGTCGGTGGCATCCGTCTCGTTCTCGAGCAGCGCGGCTTCGAGGCCGGCGGGTTCTCGGTCGGCTTCCAGGCGTGCGACTCCTCGACGGCGCAGGCCGGCGCGGAGGACTTCTTCCGCTGCGGCACGAACGCAAAGGCGTTCTCGCGCAACGAGCGCGTCGTCGGCGTCATCGGCTCGTACCAGTCGTTCTGCTCGTACCTGCAGATCCCGATCACGAACCAGGCCCCGGGCGGACCGCTCGTGATGATCAGCCCGTCGAACACGATCGAGCGGCTGACCGAAGACGACGATCTCTACCCGTCCGGGACGCGGAGCTTCTTCCGGCTCGCCGCGCTCAATCGCCTCCAGGGCCCCGCGCAGGTGGAGCTTGCGAAGGAGCTGGGCCACGACCGGCTCTTCGTGCTCGATTCGGGCGAGTACGGCGCCGGCTACATCCGGGACCTGCGTGCGCACGCGAAGCTCCGAGGGGTCGCGGTCGTAGGGAGCGCCCGGTTCGACCCCGAGGACGAGTCCGTCGCGGCGCTCGTCCGCCGTGTCGCCCGGAGCAGGCCCGAGTCCATTGCGATCGTCGATGTCCTGAGCCCGGGGTCGGCGGCGCTCGTGCGCGGGCTTCGGGCGGCGCTCGGCCCCGACGTCGCGATCAGCGCGCCCGACGGGTTCCCGCTCGACGAGCTCGAGAAGCTCCCCGGCGCCGCGGCAGAGGGGCTGTACGTCACGAACTACGGCATCCCGAACGACCGGCTCCCGCCGAGGGGACGGCAGTTCCTCCGCGGCTTCGCCGCCGCGAACGGGGGCGACCCCGGCCCCGACCTGCGCAGCGGCGTACGGCGCGCAGGCCGCCGAGATCCTGCTCGACGCCATCGCGCGCTCCGACGGGACACGCGAGGTCGGTCCTCGACGAGGTCACGCCGCACCGTCGTGACGAAGGGGATCCTCGGGGACATCGGCTGGGACGCGCAGGGCGATCTCCTCGAGTCGCCGATCACGATCCTTCGCGTGCAGGATGGTGAGTTCGTCGTCGATCGCGTCGTCGTCATCCGACCGCCGCGCAGTGATCCGTGACGGTCGTTCGAACAGCCATTGCGCCCTGTGGGCGCCGACTTCGCGACGGCGACATCCGCCTCCGCACCGGTGAGGAGCTTCCCGCGGTGACGCGCTGCACCGAGGTGGTGACACCTCGGGCCGCCCTTGCGGACGGCCGTGGATCGGAACGCGGACGCCAGGTTGCACACCGCGCTGAGCGCAATCAGTCAGCTGCAGCCGGTGTTCGTGCCGCAGTCGCGGCACGTGTAGCAGCTGCCGGTTCGCACCATGCGGCCGCCGCACTTCGAGCACTCGACCGCATCCTCCCAGCTGTTGAAGAGCGCCGTCTGGCCCGGCGGCGGGGCCTCGTGCGACGGAGCCTGCGCCTCGCCGGCGGCGTAGGCCGCGGCGAGCCGCGCCTTCACCTCGGGCGTCAGGATCCCGGCCTCCTCCTGCTGGTCGGCGGTGAGGAACTTCTTGCCCATCCAGCGGAAGATGTAGTCGACGATCGACTTCGCGATCCGGATGTCGGCGTCGTTCGTCATCCCGCTCGGCTCGAAGCGCATGTGGCTGAACTTCGAGACGTACACCTCGAGCGGCACCCCGTACTGGAGGCCGAGCGAGACCGAGATCATGAACGAGTTCATCAGGCCGGCGAGCGTCGTGCCCTCCTTCGCGATGTCCACGAAGATGTCGCCCGGCGTGCCGTCCTCGAAGAGGCCGACGTGGATGTACCCCTCGTACTCGCCGACCTTGAACTTGCGGCCGACCTCGGTGCGGTCGTCCGGCAGCCGGCGCCGCTTCGGTGCCGCGACGACGCCGCCGAGTGCATGGATCTGCGCGATCCGCCCTTCCTCGGACGTGTCCTTCGAGCCCGAGAGCGGCTGCGCCACCTTGCAGTTGTCGCGGTAGATCGCGATCGCCTTGACGCCGAGCTGCCAGGCCTCGATCAGCAGCTGCGCCACCTCGTCGACCGACGTCTGCTCGGGCAGGTTGACCGTCTTCGAGATCGCGCCCGAGATGAACGGCTGCACCGCGCCCATCATCTTCACGTGACCCATGTAGTGGATCGCGCGCTCGCCGATGGCGCAGTCGAACACCGGGTAGTGCTCGTGCTTCAGGTGCGGTGCGCCGATCACGCTGCCCCGCTCGTCGATGTAGGCCACGATCTCCTCGACCTCGCGGGTCGCATAGCCGAGCTCGCCGAGCGCCATCGGCACCGTCTTGTTGACGATCGTCAGCTCGCCGCCGCCGACGAGCTTCTTCGACTTGACGAGCGAGAAGTCGGGCTCGACGCCGGTCGTGTCGCAGTCCATCATGAAGCTGATCGTCCCGGTCGGCGCGAGCACCGTCGCCTGCGCGTTGCGGAAGCCCGCGACCTCGCCCAGGTCGAGCGCGTCGTCCCACGCCTTGCGGGCCGCCGACAGCATGTCCGCCGGCACCGAGTCGGTGTGCTGGATGTTGCCGACCGCCGCGCGGTGCTTCGAGATCACGCCGAGCATCGCGGCGGCGTTCTCCGCGTAGCCTGCGTGCGGGCCCATCCGCTTCGCGATCTCGGCCGACTTGCGGTAGCCGCGCCCCGTCATGATCGCGGTGATCGCCGCTGCGTAGGCGCGGCCCTCGTCGGAGTCGTACGGGAGGCCACGGGCCATCAGCAGGGCGCCGAGGTTGGCATAGCCGAGGCCGAGCTGGCGGAACTTGAGCGCGTTGCGGCCGATCTCCGGCGTCGGGTACGACGAGTAACCCACGATGATCTCCTGCGCGAGGAACATCACGTCGACCGCGTGCTCGAACATCGGCACGTCGAACTCGCCGTCCTCCTTGCGGAACTTCATCAGGTTCAGCGACGAGAGGTTGCAGGCCGAGTCGTCGACGTGCATGTACTCCGAGCACGGGTTCGACGCGTTGATCCGCCCCGTGTTCGGGCTCGTGTGCCACTGGTTGATCGTCGTGTCGTACTGCACGCCCGGGTCGGCGCACTGCCACGAGGCCTCGGCGATGTCCTTCAGGAGCTCCCGCGCGTCGACCGTGCGGACGACGGAGCCGTCGGTGCGTGCGGTCAGGTTCCACTCCTTGCCCTCGACGACCGACTCCATGAAGGCGTCCGTGACGCGCACCGAGTTGTTCGCGTTCTGGTACTGGATCGAGCCCCAGTCGGGCGAGTCGAGCGACATGTCGTAGCCCGCCTGCTCGAGCACGCGCGCCTTGCGCTCCTCCTTCGCCTTGCACCAGATGAACTCGTCGACGTCCGGATGGTCGATGTCGAGCACGACCATCTTCGCGGCCCGGCGCGTCTTGCCGCCCGACTTGATCGTGCCCGCCGAGGCGTCGGCGCCGCGCATGAACGAGACGGGGCCGGAGGCGTAGCCGCCCTTCGAGAGCTGCTCCTGCGACGAGCGGAGGCGCGACAGGTTGATGCCCGAGCCCGAGCCACCGCGGAAGATGACGCCCTCGCGGCGGATCCAGTCGAGGATCGAGTCCATCGAGTCGTCGATCGAGAGGATGAAGCAGGCGGAGCACTGCGGCTTCTCCTCGAAGCCGACGTTGAACCAGACGGGCGAGTTGAACGAGGCGATCTGGTTGACGAGGATCGCCTTCAGCTCGGCCTCGAACGTCTCGGCCTCCTCGTCGGTCGCGAAGTACGACCCCTGCCGGCCCCAGCCGCCGATCGTGTCGACGACCCGGCCGATCATCTGCTTCACCGAGCGCTCGCGCTCGGGTGAGCTCATGCGGCCGCGGAAGTACTTCTGCGCGACGATGTTCGTCGCCGTCTGCGACCAGAAGCGGGGAAACTCGACGTCCTTCTGATCGAAGGCCGGGCCGTCCTTGCCGGGGATCAGGGCGTGGCGCGATTCCCACTCGATCTCGTCGAACGGGTCGCGGCCGGGGATCGTGAAGAACCTCTGCGGGGTGACGCTCGCACGCTCGTCGATCACCGCGTTGACGTAGTCGTCCTTCGCTGCGGTCGCGGTCGCGTCACTGACTCTGGTGTCGCCTTCGTGGTTGCCATGCCTGCCTCCCGGCCGTCCGTCGATTCAGAAAAATGAGTCCTCCGTCCCGCGGGTCGTGACGCTGGGAGGGATTCGGGATGCTAGGAGGTGCGTCGGACGGTGCCCACGACCGCCTGCTTGCACGGGAAGAACACGTCATTTTCCTGCAATTTGCAGGAAAATGCCGGGCCGGGCCCGTCTCCGCAGTTTACCGGCCGGGCCATCTACGTCGTGGTCGGCGGTGTGCCGTCGCCGTCGCCGTCGCCGTCCATCCGGCGGCGGAGATAGCCGGCCGAGCCGGCCGCGAGGAGCAGCACCGCGAGCCCTCCGAGCACGAGCAGCGGCACCGGTACCGACGACGGGCCCGAGGTGTCGGTCGTGCTCGTGTCGGTCGTGCTCGTTCGGTCGTGTCGGTCTCGATCGTGTCGGTCTTGGTCGTGCTCGTCTTGGTCGTGCTCGGTCTTGGTCGTGCTCGTCTTGGTCGTGCTCGTCTTGGTCGTCTCCGTCTTCGTCGTCCCGGTCGAGGTGGTCGCCGGAGGCGTCGGATCCTCGCCGCCCGGGTCGGGCTTCCCCTGCTTCGCGAAGGCGAGTGCGCGGCCGATCTCCTCCTTCGCGTTCGAGTAGTCGAGGACGTCGGGCGGCAGGATCTTGATCGCCTGGCGGTAGCACTCGAGCGGGTAGATCTTGCCGACGCGGCCGTCGTCGTACCAGTCGGCGACCACCTGGTCCGCGCACGACGCGCTCTTCGCGAAGGCCGGGCCGCCCGCGAGGGCCGAGAGCAGCACCACGGAAACGAGCGCGAGGCCGAGCCGCAGGGCGCGATGAGATGTGGGAGGTCGATGCACGGTGCTGGCGGGCGGAGAAGGGGGTGCCGGGGAGTGTGGCAAGTCTCTCGGCTGCCATTGAGGCGGCGGTGTGTGCAGGGTAAACGAATTGTAAGTCTTGGTGTCACGGGAACCGGTCGTCGTGGTGGTACCGTGGCCCGCCATGGACGCGGCCCCACGCGCGACGCGATCAGGTCTCGCCGGTGCCGTGCTTGTGGCCGCCGCCGTCCTTCTGGGCTGGGCGCTCTTCGCAGGCGGCGCGTCTGGCACGGGGGCAACGGCATCGCTCGGGACGGCTGCCGTGATCGTGGCTGCCCTGCTGGTCGTCGGGTGGTCGCGCGGCCTCGTGACCCTCCCCCGCCTCGATCGCGCGGGCACCGTTGCCGGAGCGGCCGCGATCGCGCTCGTCGCGTGGACCGGGCTGACCGTGTGGTGGTCGATCGCGGGCGACCGCTCCTGGGATGCGCTCGCCAAGGGAATCGTCCTCCTCGCCTTCGGCGTCGTCGGCCTCGCGGCCGCCTGCCTGCCCGGGCGGCGGCCCGTGCGCTCGCTCGCGCTGCTCCTCGCCGCCCTGCTCGGCGCTGTCCTCGCTCTGGGCGCTCCTCGGCAAGGCGATCCCGTCGCTCGGCCCGGACGATGCGGGTCGCGTCGCGCGACTGAAGGGAGCGGTCGGCTACTGGAACGCGCTCGCCCTCCTCGCGGGCGCTGCGCTCGGCCTCGGCCTCTGGCTGGTCGCCTCGGTGCGCGACCGCTTCGGCCGCCCCTCGGGCGCGCTGCTCCTCTATGCGGCCACGCTCGTGATCCTCCTGACCCAGTCCCGCGCCGGTCTCCTCGCCGGGCTCGCGGTTGTCGCTCTCTCGCTCTGGCTCGGCGAGCGGAGGGTCGAGGCGTCGCTCCAGGCGCTGCTTGCGACCGGCCCTGCGATCCTCGTGGCCGGGTGGGCGTTCACGCGCCCGGCCCTCGTCGAGGACGGCGGTGCGCGTGCGGATCGTGTCTCCGACGGCGCCCTGCTCGGCCTGGGGATCGTGATCGGCGCCGCGGTCGTCCTCGCGCTCGTGGCGCTCGTCCCGGTCGAGCGCCTCGTCGCGGGCCGACGGCGCGAGGTCGTTCGCGGCCTCGTCGGCACGGTCGCGGTCGTCGGCGCACTCGGGCTGGCCGCGCTCGTTCTCAGCGTCGGCAATCCGCTCACCTGGGCGGCAGACCAGATCGAAGGCTCGGGAGCGGTCGTGAACGACCCGGGCCGCTTCGGCAGCCTCGAGACGAACAACCGCACCGCCTGGTGGGGAGAGTCGTGGCAGATCTTCCGCGCCAATCCGGCCGGGGGCACGGGTGCCCGCACGTTCGAGATCGCGCGCAAGCGGGTTCGCGACGACGCGCGGAACGTGACCGAGCCGCACAGCGTGCCGCTCCAGCTGCTCTCCGAGACGGGCCTGCCGGGACTCGTCCTCGGGCTCGCGTTCGTGGCCGCGCTCGGGCTCGGGCTCCGGGCCACGGTCGGGCGGCTCGAGCCGGGCGAGCGTGCCGCAGCCGTCGGGCTGCTCGCGCTACCCGTCGCGTTCGGCCTGCACGCGCTCGTCGACTACGACCTCGACTTCCTCGCCGTCGCCGCGCCGACCGCACTCGTCTCGGCGGCGCTGCTCGGCGCCGGCCGCCCGGCCGCGGTCGCGCGCTCGAGAGGGCTCGTCTCGGCCGGCGCCGTGCTCGGCGCGGGAGCGGCGATCTGGGTGCTGGTCGCGCCGGCGCTCGCGACCCGCTCGGTCGACGCCGCCTACCGGCAGATCGACTCGCGTGACCTGAAGGCCGCCGCAGTCTCCGCCCGCCGCGCTCAGAGCCTGAACCCGCTCTCCCCCGAGCCGCTGTTCGCCCGTGCAGCGATCGCATACGACTCGCGGTGACCGGCGCGCGGCCGAGAGCGTTCCTACGAACAGGCGACGCGACTGCAGCCGGAGAACCCGGACACGTGGTGGGAGCTCGGCCTCTTCCGCCAGCTCGCCCTGGGCAACCAGTGCAGCGCCTACTTCGCGTTCAATGCCGCCTACACGCTCGATCCGCGCGGCAGCCGTTTCTCGGCGGGCGGGCCGCTGGATGTCGCGCGGGCCGCGGTCGACGACCCGGAGAATCCGGCCTGCGGGCGGTAGATCTGCCCGGACGACCGGCTGAAGCCGGTCGCCGCTCAGGAGCCGACGACGACGACCGCGTGGGCGCCGTGCAGCTGCGACGTGCGCAGGCCGTCGAGAGGGCCGACGATGCCGATGCCGAGGTCGCGGCCGAGCCGGCGACCCTCTCCCTCGAAGCCCTTGCGGTACATCACGAGGCTCCGCGTGAAGTCGGAGCGCGGCGCATTGGCGACGCCGCCGATGCGATAGCCGCGGCGCGAGACACGCGAGGCCGTCGACGCTGCGGCGCCCTGGCGGCCGTTGCCGTTCAGAACGAGCACGGTGACCTTCCCGCGCCGGAGCTGCGCGGCCGGTACCGCGGCGACGCGATGCACCTTCACCGGAGCGGCCTTCTTCGCCGACTTGGCCGCGGCGGTCTTGGCGACGGGCCGGGAGGCGGTGCCGGTCGAGGGCTTCGCGATCAGCGCGCCGCCGACGACGACGAGCACGAGCAGCTCGACGGCCGCCACGGCCGCCGCCACGAGTGCCGCCGTGCGCCACGGCCGGATCTGCCGGTCGGCGTGCTGAAGTGAGACGTCCACGACACTGACGTTCGCCCGCGGTCGCCGGGCTCCTTCTCGGGTGTGGTCAGCGGGCCGGCTGCAGTGACTGCCACGTCGACGCGACACCGGTCGCGAGCGACGTCTCGGCCCGGAAGCCGATCTCGGCCGCGGCGCGCTCGCAGTCGAGCACGCTTCGTCCGAGCTCGCCGGCGCGCGCCGCCTCGTGGACGGCCTCCGCATCCGAACCGGCAACCCAGCGACAGACCTCGTAGAGGTCGAGCACCGAGGTTGCGATGCCCGTGCCGATGTTCAGGACGCCGCCGACGTCACCGTCCAGGGCCGAGAGCGTCGCCCGCGCGACGTCGCCCACGTAGACGTAGTCCCGGCTCTGGGAGCCGTCGCCGAAGATCCGGCACGGCTCGCCGTCGAGGAGCCGGCCGAGGAAGATCGCGACGACCCCGGCCTCGCCGTGGGGATCCTGGCGCGGCCCGTAGACGTTGCCGAACCGCAGTGCGACGTGCTTCGTCTCGTAGAGCCGCGCGAATGCGCCGAGGTAGCCCTCGCCCGCGAGCTTCGCGGCGCCGTACGGAGAGAGAGGCAGGCAGGGATCGTCCTCGCGCGCGGGTCGCTCGCACTCGCCGTAGATTGCTCCGCCGGTGGACGCGAAGACGACGCGGGCGCCGACGTGCCGCGCCGCCTCGAGCGCGTTCACGGTGCCGAGCACGTTGATCGCGCCGTCTCGCGCGGGCTCCGAGACCGAGACGCGCACGTCGGCCTGCGCCGCGAGATGGACGATCGCGCGGGCGCCGGCCTCGCGGACGATCGCGTCGAACGGCTCGCGGACGTCGTGGACGTGGAGGGTCGCGGCGGCCGGTACGTTCTCGCGCACGCCCTTCGAGAGGTCGTCGACGACGTGGACGGCGTCGCCCCGCGCGAGCAGTGCCTCGACGACGTGCGAGCCGATGAAACCGGCACCGCCGGTGACGAGGATCGTCATCGCCGTAATCTACTCGATGATGTTCGTCACACTCGAGGGCCTCGACGGCTCCGGCAAGACCACCCAGGCTCGCCTGCTCGGCGCCCGCCTCGAGGCCGAGGGCCACGAGGTCGTCCTCACACGCGAGCCCGGAGGCACGCCGCTCGGGGAGGAGATCCGCGACCTGGTGCTGCACGGCGGTGACGTCGCCCCCTGGGCCGAGGCGGCGCTCTATGCCGCGTCGCGTGCCCAGCACGTGGAGCAGCTGATCCGGCCTGCGCTCGCGCGCGGCGCGACCGTCATCTGCGACCGCTACGTCGACTCGTCGGTCGCCTATCAGGGAATCGCCCGCGGTCTCGGGCTCGAGCGCGTGCTCGAGCTCAACCTGGCGGCGGTCGAGGGGCTGATGCCCGACCGGACGATCCTGCTCGAGATCGGCGTCGCCGAGGCCGCTGCGAGAATGGGGGGCGACCTCGACCGGATCGAGCGCGAGGGCGACAGCTTCCGCACCCGGGTCGCCGACGCCTACCGCGAGCTCGCGCGGCGCTTCCCCGCGCGGTACGTCACGATCGACGGCACTGCGCCCCCCGAGACGATCGCAGAGGAGATTCATGCAGCCGTTCGCAGCGGTTCCTGAGCAGCACGAGGCGAAGCGACTGCTGACGGCCGCGCTCGGCGAGGGCGACGCGCACGCGTTTCTCTTTCACGGCCCCGCCGGCGTCGGCAAGACCGCGGCGGCGTTCGCCTTCGCGGGAGCCCAGCTCGGCGACGCACGCCGGGTCCTGGAGCGAACCCACCCCGATCTGATGGTGATCGAGCCGCTCGGAGAGATGATCCGGATCAAGGAGATCGACGTTCTCCACCACGATCTTCACCTCCGCCCCTTCGAGGCCGACCGTCGCGTGTACCTCCTGCTCGGGGCGCACCTGCTCAACGTCGAAGCGGCCAACAAGCTGCTCAAGGATCTCGAGGAGCCGCCGCTCTACGCCACGATCGTGCTGGTCGCGGACACGCTGGGCCCGATCCCCGAGACGATCCGCTCGCGCTGCCAGCCGATCCCGTTCCGGCGGCTCTCCGAGCGCGCCGTGCGCGAATGGCTCGCCGTGGAGGCGCCGGAGCTCGGGGAGGCGGAGACGACGGCGCTCGCGCGCGTCGCCGGCGGGCGCCTCGACCGGGCACGCCGGCTGATCGACCCCGACGTGCGTGAGCGGCGCGCGGCGATCATCGCCGCCGCGCGCGGCCCCTACCTCGACCCGGCGTTCCAGCCGGTCGACGCGTCGCGCGCGCTGCTCGACGCGGTCGCCCTCCGCGGGGCGACCGCCAAGGAGAGGGAGGAGCTGGTCGTGGCGGGGCTCGACCTGTCGGAGAAGGAAGCCGAGCAGCGGGTCAAGCGGGTGCAGCGGGGCGCCGAGCGCGAGGAGCTGCTCGCCCAGCTCGAGGAGCTTGCCGCCTGGTATCGCGATCTCGTGGTCGTCGCCAGCGGTGCCGAGAGCGCCACGATCCACGCCGACCGGCTCGACGATCTCCGGGCCGACGTGGCGCGCGACCTCGGCCGGGCGCCGGAGCGCGCCGCGGCTCTGGTGCGCCAGGCGTGGCGCAGGGCAGAGGAGTTCAACGTCAATCCGGGCCTCTGGCTCGATGCGCTCTTCGTCCAGCTGCGCCGCGCGTTCGCGTAAACGGGCTTGACATGAGAACGATCGTTCTCGTAGTATGAGAACGGTCATTCTCACAAGGAGCCCGTCGTGTCCGTCGCCCGCCCGCCCGTGCCCCCGTTCGACGCCGCCACTGCCCGCCAGAAAGTCCTCGCCGCCGAGGCCGCCTGGAACACGCGCGACCCCGACCGGGTCGCGGCGGCCTACACCGTCGACTCGGAGTGGCGGAACCGCGACGAGTTCGTCAGCGGCCGCGAGGAGATCAGGGCCTTCCTCGCGCGCAAGTGGGAGCGCGAGCTCGACTACGCGCTGCGCAAGGATCTCTGGACGTTCGGCCCCGACCGGATCGCGGTCAGGTTCCAGTACGAGTGGCACGACGCAGACGGCAACTGGTTCCGCTCCTACGGCAACGAGCTCTGGGAGTTCGACGCCGACGGGCTGATGCGGCGGCGCGAGGCCAGCATCAACGACGTCGCGATCGACGAGTCCGAGCGGCGGATCCTCGGCCCCCGCCCCGAGGGCGACGACAGCGGGATCCCGCTCCGATGAGCCCCGCCGCGACCCTCGACGACGACGCGGCGCGCTCGGCCGTGCTTCGCTCGGCCGATGCGGTCTTCTATGCCCGCGGCGTCGCAGGCGTCGGGATGGCCGACATTCGCGACGACTCCGGCGTCTCGTTGCGACGGCTCTACGGGCTCTATCCCTCGAAGAGCGATCTCGTCGCCGCCTGGTTGACGGCCCGCCACACGACCTGGATGGAGTGGTTCGAGGGAGCGACCGAGCGGCTCTGCGGCGCCGGCGGGGAGCCTCTCCTCGCGACCTTCGACGCGCTCGCCGAATGGGCCGCCTCGCCCGGCTACCGGGGCTGCGCCTTCGTCAACACCGCGGCCGAGACGACCGAGATCGACGACACCCACCGGCGGATCATCGCCGGCCACAAGGAGGATCTTCTGAGGTATCTCAGCTCACTCGCGCACGAGGGTGGCTACGCCCACCCCGAGCGGCTCGGCCGGATGATCGGCGTGCTCCTCGACGGTGCCATGGTCGAGGCTGCCGTTCTCTCCTCGCGTGAGCCGATCGACGCGGCGCGCGCCGCGGCGTCCGTCCTGCTCGGGGCCGCACGATGAGCCTCTTCGTCGAGCAGCTCTGGCGCTACCCGGTGAAGACGCTCGCCGGCGAGCGCCTCGAGACGGCCGAGCTGACCGCCAACGGGATTCCCGGCGACCGGATCGTCCACGTCCGCGGCCCCGAGGGCGTCCGCACGTCGCGCCGTCAGCACCACCTGCTCGGCCTGCACGGGACGCTCGACCCGGCGGGGCGCCCGCTCGTCGACGGACACTGCGTGGGACTCACCCGAGGCGCTCGCGCTCGTGCGGGCGGCAGCCGGCGACGACGCCGAGCTCGCGGCGTTCGACGGGCTCGCCCGCTTCGACATTCTCCCGCTCCTCGTGGCGACCGACGGTGCCGTTGCCGCCTTCGGCCGCGACGTGCGGAGGCTCCGGCCGAACATCGTCGTCGGCGGAGTCGAGGGCCTCGCCGAGCGCGGGTGGGAGGGGGCAGAGCTTCACGTCGGCGACGCCGTGATCCGGCTCGATTCGCTGCGCGCCCGTTGCCCGATGACGACCGTCGACCCGGACACGCTCGAGCGTGATCCCGAGGTGCTGAAGGACATCGGGCGCCGGTTCCGCGGCCGGATCGCGCTGAACGCCGACGTGGTCCGGCCCGCGGATCGGTCGAGCGTGGGAGACGCAGTCGGAGCTGTGCTGCCCGTCGCGCAGCGGCGGCCGACGCCTGACCGGACGCTCCTGTCGCGCCCGCCGCCGGAGGCGCTGCGCCTGACCGCGCTCCTCTCGCGTCGACCGCTTGCGTCAGGCGTTGACGACCAGGGTGCGCTCGCAGGCCGAGCGGGCGATCACGAACGCGACCGGCCTCTCGATCGCGCTCGACGTGCCGTTGAAGCAGCAGGTGCGCTTCCAGGTCGAGCGACTCGCGGTCAACTGGCTCGCCCGTACGGTGCTCCACGTCAGCCCGCAAGGGCTTCTGATCCAGCTCGCGGGAGCGCCGATCGTCAACTGGATCGGCGCCAACCTGGAGGAGGCGCTGCGGTACAAGGGCGACCCGGCGGGTCGTGCCGCGCGCACCATGAAGCAGCTCTCCGGGTGGCGCAGGCAGATGCTCCTGCTCTCCCCGACCTCGTCGCTTCGCACCGCGCGCGGTCTCTCGGCCACGGTCGAGCGAGAGCTGAACCGCAGCGGCTTCCTCAAGCTCGACCTTCGCCGCGCCCGCAAGACCTCCGTCCTCTCCCAGCTCGAGCAGGCGGAGTCACTCACCCGCACCTCGCTCGCCGTCTTCCGCTCCCGCCCGGCGTCACGTCGGTCGGGTTCTTCGGAGGATCGATCTGGACGAGGTAGCGGCCGCTCGACCCGGAGGGCGAATCGCCGCCGATTCGCTTCGAGTCACAGCCGACTCTCAGGCGGTTCACAGGAACTGCTGGCAGTCTACGACCGATGGCCGAGACAGCAGCCCTTCCCGCGACCGCCGGCCGCGTGCTCGTCGTCGACGACGAGCCGTCGATCACGGACGCGGTCGCGACCGCCCTCCGCTACGAGGGCTACGAGACGATGGAGGTTGGCGCCGGCCGGGCGGCCGAGACGGCGATCGACGAGTTCCGGCCCGACCTGATCGTGCTCGACGTGATGCTGCCCGATCTCGACGGCTTCGCGATCGCCCGGCGGCTGCGGGACGGAAACCAGCGCGTCCCCGTGATCTTCCTGACGGCGAAGGATGCGACGGAGGACAAGGTGGCGGGGCTCGCGCTCGCCGACGACTACGTCACCAAGCCCTTCAGCCTGGCCGAGATCGTGGCTCGGGTGCAGGCGGTGCTGCGGCGCACGCGTGGCGACGAGGACGGGACGGACGGTGCCATGCGCTTCGCCGACCTTTCCCTCGACGAGGAGACGCGCGAGGTGCGGCGCGGCGACCAGCCGATCGAGTTGACGCGCACCGAGTTCGAGCTGCTCCGGTTCCTGATGCTGAACCCGCGGCGGGTGCTGACCAAGCGCCAGATCCTCGACAACGTCTGGCACTACGACTTCGGCGGCGATGCGAACGTCGTCGAGACGTACGTCAGCTACCTGCGCAAGAAGCTCGATCCGCTCGGCCCGCCGCTGATCCACACGGTGCGGCTCGTCGGCTACGCGCTGCGCGAGTCGTAGGCGTGTCACCGGCCGCGCCCTCCTTCGCCGTGGCGCCCGGCTTCAGCCGGTCGCCGGGCTTGCGGTTGGGCGTGGCGCCCGGCTTCAGCCGGTCGCCGGGCTCGCCCGTCCGCCCGCGGCCATCGGCTTCTGCACTCGCTTGGTGCGCCCGACCATCCGCTGTCGGACAGCTCGCGGCATGTCGCTGAGGGCTCGTCTCCTCACGGTCCTCGTGTCGCTCACGGCGCTCGGGCTGGTCGTCGCGGGCATCGCGACCTACGCATCGCTCCGCTCCTTCCTGGTCGACCGTGTCGATCGCACGGTGACGGGAAGCGCCCAGGCGATCGAGCGCTCGCTCGAGCGGGGCAGGGCCGGCCCTGCCGGCCTCGACGCGATCGGCGAGGCGAACCCCGGGATCTACGTCGGGTCGGTCGACGCGGACGGCACCGTCCGCTGGGCCGCGATCGGGACCCGGCCCGGAGAGACACCGTTGCCGCAGCCCGGTCTTTCCGCCAAGCAGGCGACTGCCGCGGCAGGCGGCAGGCATCCGTTCACGGTCGCTGCCGTGACGGGTGGGACACGCTTCAGGGTCAAGCTCGAGCCGTTCGGCGCCGGCCAGCTCCTCGTCGTCGCGGCACCGCTGGACGAGGTCGACGACACGCTGCATCAGTTGCTCCTCGTCGAGATCGTCGTCGCTCTCTCGGTTCTCGGAGCGGTCTTCGTGCTCGGCCTCTGGCTCGTGCGCGTCGGTCTCCGGCCCCTCGGGCGGATCGAGCACACGGCAGCCGCGATCGCCGGCGGCGACCTCTCGCAGCGCGTCGAGAACGACGATCCGCGCACCGAGGTCGGCCGGCTCGGCGGGGCGCTCAACACCATGCTGGGCCAGATCGAGGAGGCGTTCGACGAGCGGACGGCGTCGGAGCAGCGGCTGCGCCGCTTCGTCGCCGACGCGTCGCACGAGCTGCGCACGCCGCTGGCAGCCGTGCGCGCGTATGCGGAGCTCTTCGACCGCGGCGCTCGCGAGCGGCCGGACGATCTCGAGCGGGCGATGACCGGCATCCAGCGCGAGTCCCGGCGGATGGGGCTGCTCGTCGACGACCTGCTCCTGCTCGCCCGGCTCGACCAGGGGCGGCCGCTCGAGCGCAAGCCGGTCGACCTGCGCGCGGTCGCCCGCGATGCGGTCGAGTCGGCGCAGACGCTCGACCCGGGCCGCGAGCTCGAGCTCGACGCGCCCGAGCCGGTGGAGGTGGAGGGCGACCGCGAGCGGCTGCGGCAGATCCTCGACAACCTGCTTGCGAACGTGCGCGCCCACACGCCGCCCGGCTCGGCCGCCGCAGTGCACGTGCTCGCCCGGGACGGCGAGGCCGTGGTGGAGGTCGCGGACACCGGGCCCGGCCTCTCGGACGACCAGCTCCCGCACGCGTTCGAGCGCTTCTACCGGGGCGACACCTCCCGCTCGCGCGACGCCGGTGGTGCGGGTCTCGGTCTCGCGATCGCTGCTGCGATCGCGGAGTCGCACGGCGGTTCGGCGACGGTGGTCAACGCGGGTGCGAACGGCGGCACGGGGCTGACGGTGCGGGTCGTGGTGCCGCTGCCGCCGCTTGCGGCCGAGCCGGCCGCCGAGCCTGCGGCCGACAGCCTGTCCGCTTGAGCGTCAGCCCGGAGGGGCGGCGCCCGCCGAGGGAGTGAGGCGGGCGGGCGCGGGCTCGGCCGCAGGTGTCAGCTGCCGTGGGATCGCGAGCGCGAACGCGAGCGCGACCAGGCCTGCCCCGGTCGCGAGCGCGAAGGCGGCCGTATAGCCGGCCTCGGTCGGCATGCCGCTCGGTCCCACCGACATCGTGATCAGCATCGCGGCGAGCTGGACGCCGATCGCCGAGCCGGTCGTGCGGAGGATCATGTTGATGCCCGACGACTGCCCGCTCTTGTCGGCCGGCACCGACTGGAGGACGATCGTCGGCATGGCACCGAAGGTGGCGCCGGTGCCCAGGTACATCACGGCCGGCCAGAGATAGAGCTCGAATGGGTGGGAGTGGCTGATCGTCATGGCGGCGACGCCGATGGTGGAGACGACGATGCCGAGCCGGAAGGTGATCACGGCGCCGACCCGGTTGCTGAGGACGCCGGCAAGCGGCGAGGCGATCGCGAAGACGAGCAGCCCCGGCACCAGGTAGAGCCCGGCCTGGGTCGCGTTGGCGCCGGGCCCGTACCCGGTGCTCGCCGGCTCCTGGAAGTACTGGCTCAGGATCGCGGAGAAGCCGAAGAAGCCGAAGCCGACGAACAGCGTGGCAGCGTTCGTGAGGCGGATCCGCGGGAGCAGCAGCGTCGGGATATGGATCAGCGGCTCGCGTGTCCGGAGCTCGAGCCGCACGAAGAGCGCGAGGGCCACGAAACCGATCGCGAGCAGCGCGACCGTGCGCGGGGCACCCCAGCCCCACGTGGGCGCCTCTGCGACCGCGATCAACGGTGCCGCAATCCCGACAGCGAACAGCGCCGCGCCCGAGAGGTCGACCCTGCCGCCCGTGCGGACCGGCGACTCGGGCACGAAGGCGACGAGCGTCGCGAGCGAGATCAGCCCGAAGCCGAGAGCGACCCAGAAGATCGAGCGGAAGCCGAGGTGGTCGGCGACCACGCCCCCGATCGACTGGCCCACCGCCGCACCGCCCGCGACGAGGCCCGCGAGGAGTGCGATCGACCCTGGCACCCGTCGCGGCGGGAACGCGTCGCGGATGAGCGCGTAGGCGAGCGGGAACAGGCCGACCCCGCACCCCATCAGCACGCGGCCGCCGATCATCACGAGCAACGTGGGGGCGACGGCGCAGACGAGGGCGCCGAGGCTGAACAGGCCCACGAGCAGCAGGATGATCAGCCGCTTGCCGAACATGTCGCCGAGCCGGCCGAAGATGCCGGCCGTGACTGCGCCGGAGACCCAGAACGCCGTCATCAGCATCGTCGCCTCGCTCGGCGTGGCCGAGAACGCGTCCTCGACGGCCGGCAGAGCCGGGATCAGCATCGTCTGCGAGATCGCGTACGAGAATCCCGCGACGGCGAGGGCTCCGAGGATCCAGCGAGGGCGCGCGCGTGGGCTCCACGACATCCTCGTGAAGTATAGTTAAGGCATGGAACGTGGAGGCCGGCCGCGTGACGACGCGATTGCGGAGATCGCTCGGCTGTTGCCGCAGCGGAACGGCCAGCTCGGACGGCTCCTGTGGCGGCACGCCCGCGGGCCACTGCACCGGGGGATGGCGAGCGTCCTCGCCACGCTCGACGACGGGCCGCAGCCGGTCAGCCGGCTCGCCGAGCACGAGGGTGTGGCGCAGCCCACGCTGACCCGGATGGTGGCGCGCCTCGAGGCCGAGGGCTTCGTCCACCGGGAGCGGAGCGCCGACGACGGGCGGGTCGTCCTCGTCGGTCTCACGCCCCGCGGCGTCACGGAGCTAGCCGGGTTGCGGCAGCGGTACCTCGCCGTGCTGCACGAGCGGCTCGGCGGCCTCGGCGACGAGCAGCTACGCGCGCTTTGCGAGGCGAGCGAGGCGATCCAGGTGCTCGTCGACGCGCTTCGCGCCGACCCGACGGGGGGTGCCGCCGCCGGGACAGCGGACCCGCCCAGACGCTAGTATCCACGCCGCGCCGACGTAGCTCAGCTGGTAGAGCACTTCACTCGTAATGAAGGGGTCCGCGGTTCGAGTCCGCGCGTCGGCTTCGCCCTTCGTCCTGAACTCTCGACGCGGATCGATCGCTTGGTGCCTCAGCGCCGCCGGCTGGGCCGGGCGATCCGTCCGAACGCACGATCGGCGCCGCCGTCGCTCGTGAAGGCAGAGAGCTGGATCTGCTCGCCGTCGAGCGCGAGGCCGGAGCCGATCACGCCGGGGCCGCGCATGCGTACGTCCTCGCCGAGCCCGGCGGAGGGGCCGCGGGTGACAGTGGCGACCGTGACCCCGTCGACGAAGCGCGCGATGCGCTCGCTGTCAGCCGGGCGCCTGGTCGAGCCGCTCGAGGGCGTCGAGCAGGTAGCCCGCTCGCAGCTTCGGCCACAGGAGTGCGAACGCGTCCGGGCGGGACACGGTGTCGAGGCAGATGTCCTCGCCGATCGCGAGCACGGCGCCGCACATTGTTCATGTGGGCTTCAGGCCCTTAACGCCTTGCCACCAAGGCATAGGTCAAGCTATCAGGTCAAGGATCGCGACTGAGCCGCGAAGTCCCCTGGACATCGACCTATGTAGACGCTTGATCTGGTGTCAGTACACGCCAGTCATTCGACTGTCAGTAAGGTCGCATTTCTCCAGGTCTAGTCGGGAGGGGTTCGATGGCAACGGCCACCACGATTGTGCTGACGGTCAAGTGCGGAACCACCCTTAAGACCGTTATCAACGGGCAACCTGTCGAGATCGAATGTGAGAGCGACTCCGCGGGCGGATGGTCTCTCCCGAAGCCTCCGAGCAGTGGGGGTGGAGTTGTCGCCTATCTTCGGGCGGCCAGCGATGGTCCCTAGCCTCGACCTAAGCGCGGTCGTGGAGCGGTTCGAGGCTGGTCAGCTCTCAGCGGATCTTCCCGCAATGTCCCCTGACGAAGATTGGGCGGTCTACCGCGAGGCGGAGGGCGACTTGAGGTCAATGGGTTCGATGACCCACGAGGAATAGAAGTGGCCGATGAGAATAAGTCCGACGAGGCTCAAACACCACTGGCGAACGCTGCTGAGCGCATCCGAGGTTCGGCCCAATGGATCTTGGGAGCGTTCGCTGCCGTCGGAGCACTCCTTGCTGCCGGACTCCAGATAGCGAGTATCGGAGAACTCGAACCGAGCGACGGTGCCCGATTCTGGATCGCATTCGGTGGAATAGCAGTCGCAGTCATCGGGATCGTCATCGCGGTCGGGGCGGCGGCATCCGTGAGCACCCAGAGCGATGTGTCTTTGCACTGGCTTGCTTCCGACACTCAGAGCGAGGCTTCGAAGAAAGTGACCGCGGACCCGGCGTTACGTCAAGGGCTCACCGTCACTTCGCTGCAGGACAAACTCAATAGAACCGCCACGGAGGCAGGAGAGCAGTTCGAAAAGATCGTTCAGCTCGGTGACCCTGGAAACGACCCAGACAAGCAAGCGAAGGCGGCTGCGCTTCAAGCGACGTACACCCAGCAAACGGCCGAACTCGACCGACTTCAACGAATCCGCACGGACGTACTCGACGTCGCCTCGTTCTACCGAGTAAAGGAAGCCTTTGACAACGCAAAGATCTTGATGGTGGTGGGCGCGCTTATGGCTGCTCTTGGTATCACCGCTTTTGCCTGGGGAGCAAACGCACCGGAGTCCAAGAGCCTGAACGGAGGCGAAGTGCTCCCCGAAGTCTCCCAGCGAGGTCACCGTCATCCTGACGGACAAGGGCATCAAAGAGTTCGGTGGAAACATTAGGCGAAACGACAAGTGCGACCTCTCCAACCTGTCAGCCATCGCGTTCGCCGTAAACCGCGGTGCGTACGACGTCGTCACGGTCGCGACTGACAACTGCAACGTTCACCAAATGAGCGTAACGGCAGCCCAAGGGCAGGTCATCCCGCGTGTCGCTGCCAAGGCCGAAACCAAGGCTGACACTACGACCACGTCTCCTTGAGGCGGGAGGGCTCCGATGCCAGGACGGCAGGGGGTCACAGCCGTCCGGTGCGCTCGAGGGGCCCGGACGCAATCAACCGTCTCGCAGCGGCGGCATAGGGGTCCCAGTCGCCTGATCGCAACCAGGGGGTGGGGGTAGCTCTCGGGCACGGCGAGCCGAGATCGATGAGGAACCGATGACGGCTGCCTCGTTCGATGGCCACGCGGTGACCAGTACGCGGCGTGTTCGGCGAAGCTATTGGGATCACGCTGGGACCGCCTGGTGGGTTCACAGGCGCCAAGCGCCGTTCGCACGCCGTTTGACCCTGGAGGAGATCGCCTTGATGGACTCCCGGCCTGTGCTTGCGGCGCTCGGGAGACGACGACGGCTTGTCGCTGTATAGCTTTGCTCTACATCGGTTCTCGCCGGATAGCGCTGTGCATCAAAGGCAGACACGCATGCATGCGCGGAGGAGCTAGAGGATGCTTTGCGTCGCCTGCGAGCTCACAGGCGCTACCTGTCGTGGTTCAAGCCGGCGCTCGAGCGGCGTTTCCGGCTCTCGGAGCTCGCGGGCCTGCGTTCGACTTGCGCCTGCCTGCATGCGAGTGCCCCTGCGCGGTGGTCAGGATGGACGGCCCCTCGTCAGGCTGCGTCGTCGAGCGCAGCAGCCGGGGTGTGCCGCCCTCAGGGGGCCGAGCCGGGGCGCTGAGCCCATGCTGCGCCATCGCACGCTCCCCTGCGCCACCACATCCTCCAGCACCGGCTCAGGCCCGGGCTCCACAGGGGCAGCCTCCCCCGGCTTCCCGTACGCCTCCGTCCACAGGCGCGCAACAGCAGCGCATTGTCACCCCTGTGCAGCGGCTCCCCCCGCTCGTCGAACTCCTCGCTGTCCAGGGCATGCTCCAGCAGCTGCGCGATGGCCCGCTCCTGCCGCTCCGCCAACGCCAGCTGCAGGGCGGCCCGTGGGCCCGAGACTCCGACGCGGATGGGACCCGCGCTTCGCGGGGGTGGGGGGTCATGCCGTCCGGCGTCGTGGGACGGGTTCTGCGCTGACTCCGCGCAGCACACGGAGGGCGGGAATGGACAGCTCGCGGAACTCGTCCCAAGGCTCGGGACGACGGCTTCACCCGGTCGGCGTCGTTGAGGCCTTCTCCCGCGAGGATCGTCAGGAGCCGGCGTGAACGAGGAGGCGGAACGGGGCAACCGATGGGGCAAACAGGAGGTACTCGACGCCTGAAGCCAGGAGAAATGCGGGTTCAGGCCCTCCCGGTCACCACCCTTGGTGGGAGGTATCACCCCGATGACGGCGTCCAAGACGCATCGTCATGGGCGTGAGACCCGTGGGGACGTTCGGCATCCGGCTGCTGCGCTCCCGCGGGAGCGCGGTTCAGATGCGCTTGGGAACGTTGCCGGTGAGGGTGAACATGAAGCGCATCGCCTTGTGCCCGAGGTCGGCGGTCGGCCCGAACATGCAGGGACAGCCGCCGTCGATCACGGTGATGCCGTGCTCGTGGCCGTACGCCGTTGCCGTCTCGGAGACGCTGCCGGCGCCGGGCCCGCGGTGCATCCAGACGTGCTTGATCCCGAGCTCGGCGCACTCGCGCATCGTCTCGTCGGCGATCTCGGGTCGGGTTCCGATCACGACCGCTTCGACACCGCCTGGGATGGCGCGCAGATCGGGGAAGGCGGGGTCGTCCTCGACCCGGTCGGCGTTCGGGTTGACGGCGAAGACCTCGTAGCCTCGCTCGCGCAGGCGCTTGTAGACGACGTTGCTGCCGTGGTTGCCCGGCGTCCGGGAGACGCCGGTGACGGCAACTCGCTTGTGGCCGAGGAATTCGGCTGCGGCTTCCTTGATCGCTGTCATCGGATGCTCCTCCTCTGAGTGTTCAGGACTGCGGCGCCTCGGTCGAGGGCGCTTTCTGCAGCCGACGCCCGTGCGAGGCCGTCTCTGCCGCGGGCGCCCGGTCGAGGATCAGACCTTCGACCTCGTTCGCGGCCACCACGGCGCCGCCGGCCGTGGCGAAGGCGGCGGCGATACGCTCCGCGCCCGGGCGCAGGGACACCGCGCGGCGTACGGCTCCTCGGAGCGGTTCGGCCCTGAGCTTTCGTGCGGGGAGCCGGATTCCGGCGCCCGCGACCTCGACCCGGCGGGCGACCTCCGGTTGGTCGCGGCCGAACGGGACGGCGACGACGGGGACGCCGTGGGCGAGCGCCTTCTGGGTGATCCCCATGCCAGCGTGGCAGACGACGCAGGCGGCGCGGTCGAGCACCGGTGCGTGCGGGACGAAGCGCTCGACGCGCACGTTCGCCGCGGTCGGTGAGGCCGGCGGGGTCGACGTCGGCGGTCGTGACGACGACGTCGAGGGCTGCCCCCGCAAGAGCCCGGCAGGCGACGTCGGCGAGGCGTCGGTCGTTCTGGAACAGGGTCGAGCAGGTGACGAGCACGAGCGGCCGGCCTGGAGGTCGTCGAGCCATCGGCGCGGCGTCGGCCGGCGGTTCCCAGAGGCCGGGCCCGACGAGGTGAGCTTGGGCGGCCAGTGCGAGCGCGGGTACTCGAACGGCTCGGCGGTGTACGCGAGCACGGCGTAGGCGGCGAGGTAGACGCGTCGATGGTCGTGAACGGCGGCACGCCGAGCTCGGCACGGAGGCCGTTGACCTCGCGGGCGACGATGCGCTCGAGCGACCCGAGCGTCAGCGGCGTGCGAGACGGTCGCGCAGTCGGCCGATCTGGTCGTGGCGTGGCCGAGCCCGAGGCCGAAGGGGGGCGCGTCGCGGGAGGTGAGCGGGACGGGCGAGACGAGCGAGAACGCCCACGGCAGTCCGGACCGTTCGGCTGCTGCGGCGGCGCCCCATGAGCCCTCGTCGATGAACAGCGCGTCGGGCTGGTCGGATTCGATCGCGCGGCGAGATCGGTCACCTGGTCGCGGGCGCGCTCGCCGAACTGGCCGAGCCCCGACGTGAGGGCGCCGAAGCGGGTGCGGGCCTTCCAGTCGTCGGGCTCGAACCGCTCGATCGGCGGCGCGAGGGCTGCGGTGAGGCCCAGCGCGCGCAGGCGTTCGACGTGGTCGATGCCGCCCACGGTGACGGCGATGACCGCGGCGCGTCAGTTCCAGCGTCGGCACCAGCGGGTACAGCCGGCCGGGCACGGCGTCGACGTAGGCCAGGACAACAGCCATCGCCTCCCCCTCCCGCGATCGCTACGCGGCCGTGGGCACGTGCTCACCCGGGGCGGGCGTGCGTTCGCTTTCGAGCAGCGCGAGGATCCGCTCGGTGTTCTCCCGGATCGTCGTGATGTTCCTGAAGATCCACTTCGGCGGGGCGTTCTCGGGCATCCGCTCGATCATTGCTCGAAGTCAAAGCCGCCGCAGCCGCGGGCGGCCCGGCGGGCACAAAGCGCGACGCCGAGAGCGGCCGCACCGACCATCAGCGACCGTTTCATCTCACGCCTCCCGTGACCGGTTCCGGCTCGAGCGCGCGTGTCGAGACAAGGCTTGACTCATACTCGTGACCGAGCCGGTAAGCATGCTGCAGGTAGCCCTGCCGCGTGGCGTCGTCGACGGCGGCGACCGCGTAGAAGTAGACGTGCTCGACGTTCTTGATGCCCGGGTAGCGGAAGCCGAAGTCGTCGACGAGCTTCTTCATCGCCGCCCCGCATCCTGACTCGCGATAGTCATCCTCCCTGAGAGAAGGTCGGCGTCATGATCAGCGCCTTCCTGTGCTTCCAGCAACGGCTGGCCTGCCGCCTCAAGTCGCCCTGCAGCCAGGCGTCCCTGGTCATCGTGTAGACGAAGCCGTAGGTGAAGACACGCTCCATCCAGCCGCGCAGGATCGCCGGGAAGTTCATCCAGAAGATCGGCGCAACGAACGCCAGCCCATCTGCCCCTGCGACCTTCTCCTGCTGGGGCGAGAACGTCCTTCGGCCGCTGCTTCGCCACCACCTCGAGCAGCTCGGAGAGGGACTTGTCGCGCAGCCACCGCTTCGCGACACGCCGCCGGATCGGACCGCCGCTCGCTGTGACCATGTTCTCCCTCAACTCGGTTTCGTCGAACAACTCCGGCGGCACCGACTCGTGCGCGAAGAACGAGTAGTCGTCGCGGCCGAAGACCGGGTCGAACTTGATCGCGTAACAGATCGACGACCTCGTTTGTGTGCCCGGCGTCGTTGAGCCCACGGGTGAACTGCTCCAGCACCGCGTGGCAGAACGATGTCGGATTCGGGTGGGCGTACACCGTCAGAACTCTCATCCGCCCTCACCATCCTTTCCGTGGGCCTACACCCGCTTCGTCAGCGTCCGCTGTGGGCGCACCCCCGACCCACGACCCTCCGTTCCGAGCCCACACCCAGCATCGCACGCCCACCGCGCCGCGCCATCAGAGGCCGCCCGCATCCCCACTGCGGGTCACTACCGAACCCGAACTGAGACGCCCTAGGCGAGCGCCCGGAGAGCTCGCTTCGGTGGCTTACGCCGGGGTGGGTGATGGGATGGCCCCGAGCTGTCGGAGTCGCTCGCGGCGCGGGTGCCGAGGCCGCATGGTCACGTCACGTGGTCAGCCACCCTTGTGCGGAAGGCGTTCGTGTCGTAGCAACGGAGCCGGCCTCGAACCCCGTGAGGAGACGTGCATCGGCTGCTCGTGTCGTGACCTCGCTCGCGGGTTTCGGGTCGTGCTGCGGATAACAAATCCCCAGGTAGAGGAAGGATCCCTGCACAGAGGCGGGTGAGCGTACGCCGAGCGTACGACCGGACGCGAGAAACACCTTCTCGACTACAGCCCCAGCCCGTGGTCCGGAGCTGTCGAAGATCGCTGACAAGTTGCCGGCAGCTTCTGCGGGGTATCGGTCTCGACTCGCCTGTCGGCAAAGGGTCCAGTGCCTGAATTTCTCTTGCTTCTCTCGATCGTTCACTGCCTCTTTCGGCGGGATGATGGGTTTTCATCACGTCGTCTTCACGGGGGCGTGGCCTGGCAGTGGCCAGAGGGGCGGACAATGCGACCTCCACGTTGGAGCTCGATCACTTCCAGAGGCGCGCCGCTCCGACCGGTCGAGGTGCTCCGGGACGAACAGGAGCCGACGCGAGCCGGGAAGCCGCCGGAGAGGATCTCGTTTCGGCTGGGCTCCCGCTCGTGCACAGTGCGCAGGCTACATCTGAGGCGTGCCGCGACCTCGGGAGCAGTTAGGAACCGACCCGTCGGAGGCTCGGTCGAAGTGGGCGTCAGAACGTGTTG
>CAWBWA010000004.1:0-134997 GCA_963792455.1 uncultured Thermoleophilia bacterium | reverse complement strand
AACTCGAGCGCGCGCTCGTTGATGTCCGTCGCGACCACGCGTTCCGCGTGGGACGCGGCGAGCAGGGCCTGGATGCCGTTCCCGGTGCCCACGTCGAGTGCCCGGGCCACCGGCTGTCGAATCGTGAGGTGCGCGAGCGTCGCGGACGGCCGATGGACGGCTGCGACGTGGTCCGCGTGGCCGCCTGCGAACCGGTCCGAGGTGATGAGGATGTGCTCGTGGGGGACGACCCGCGCCGTCCCATCGACGTGCCCGGGCCCGGCCGCTACGACGAGCCCGACGTGCTCGAGCAACGCCAGCGCATCCGCGCCGAGGCGCTCGGTCGCCAGCG
This sequence comes from uncultured Thermoleophilia bacterium, assembly GCA_963792455.1. Classification (GTDB taxonomy): domain Bacteria; phylum Actinomycetota; class Thermoleophilia; order Gaiellales; family Gaiellaceae; genus Gaiella. The sequence continues at coordinate 134,666 of CAWBWA010000004.1, read as the reverse complement.
CCCTGGGCCACCGGGACGTCGAGCAGCAGCATGCGGAGGAGAACCGCGAGGGCGTCTTGCTCGCCGACCCGCCGCAGGTAGACGGGCCGGTCGGGCGTTTGCGCGAGCGACCGTGCTCCTCGTTCCCAGCCGCGCCTGGATCTGTTCGGCCGTGTAGCCGGCGTCGTCCCAGACGCCGGCGCCGCGGCCGCGGTCTCGGCGTCCTCGAGTTGGGGCGGGTCGGGGTCGGGTTTATGCGAGGAACGATGTCATCCGGCGGGGGATGCCGCACGTCCTCCGCTGGAACGGAGCTAACCACTTCTGAAACACCGACGTCGAGAAAACGGGTTCCCGACCAGCGTAGCGAGCGTCTCGCAGATCGCTGAGATGTCGATCCGGCCCGCGGGATCTTCTTGCAGACCGGGAAGAGCGACGGTACTTGAACCCGCGACCTCCGGCGTGACGGGCCGCGCGGTCCGGTCGTATCGACTTTGCGCGCTCGCTGGTAACCGTCGTCGCCTCGCTCTCGATCTCGGATGGCGCGAGGTCTGCCGCACTCTGGATGGCCCTGACGGTGACGCTCTGCTCTGCGGTCGCGCTCTCGGAATTGTCCTCTGGCCCGTATTCGCCACGACCGACTTGGCGGCTGCGCAGAAGTCCTGTGCGGCTGCCCTGACCCCGCCGGATGCGCGGCCCCCGACACCGCAAGCCTCCGCGACCGCGGAACGGTGGCTACCTCCAGGCACTACCGTGCGCCTGCTGCGCTACGTCGTGCGGGCCGGCGACGGGCTCAACGTGAACCTGCGCCTGGTTCGTCGGTGCGGCGGCACCGTGGTTCTACGACGGCGAGCGCGGCCGCTACTTCGCGAAGCTGCAGGCGCTCGCGAAGCGCGCGAAGGCGAAGCGGCTCGGGCTGTGGGGTGCGTGCCGGAAACTCCCTACACCCGTACACCGCGGTCGACACGCGGCGGTGGCAGGCTCGGCTCCGCGCGGGCAGGCCCCAGACATGTCTACTTGCGGTGGGCTGCCGTGCAGATCACACGGGTGCACTGCAGCGGATTGCCGTTTCCGAAGGCGATGTTTCACCTCCGTCGATCGCACTCGCGTCGGCCTCGATGCCGAGATCGCCGTTCCCGACCGCGACGTTCCGCTCGAGTGTCGCGTCTGTCTCATCGGTGTCGATCCCGTCGTCGCCACTGCCGGAGACGATGTTCCGCCTGACGAGCGTCCGCGCAGCCTTCCCGCCGACGATCAGTATTGCGTCGATGCCGGACGCGGTGACCGTGTTTCCGATGACCCGGTTGTCGTGGCCCATCCACATGCCGTACCACTCGCTGCGGGAAACCGTGTTGAAGGCGATCAGGTTCTGCTACCTGGTCACCCCCCGCGCGCTGATGCCGGATCGAGCGCCCACGATCAGGTTCGAGACGACGTTCGACCTCGATGCAACCACGATCGCGGTGCTCCTTGAAGAACGCGTTTCCTCGACGGTGACCCCGCTGCCCTGCGAGGAGACAGCGATGACTGTGGTGTTGCGGAAGACGTTGAACTCATCAACGCTCCCAAGCCGACGACGACGACGACCCCGAAGTTCGGCGAGCGTCGCGAATGAGTATTCCACTGAGCCGGGATCGCTCTCCTACCAAGACTCCGTCGGAGAAGCCGCGGATGGATCCGTTCTTGACGGTCACACCAGTGTGCAGGGCAGCGAAGACGCCGACCGCACCGATGGATTCCCCACTGCTGGAGATCATGTGGCCATTGAGGTTGACCGTTACATCGTCTGCCCCCACGACGAGCCCGTAGCCAGGACAATTGACCAGATCGTTCTCGAGGCGGACGTCCGCGTAGATGACCTCTCCACAGGAAACGGTTGGACGCCGGCCGCACCGGCATGCACCCCAAGCAAAGCGAAGACCAGAATCAGCAGCGGAAGGAACACCGGAATGACGCCCTCGCGCGCTTTGAGCAGTGCCTTTCAGCCCGCAAGATGCCAGTATGCATTGTCCCCACCTACCTTTCCCGACAACAAACATCCGTCACCCCGCGGCACCACACATCAGGGCGGCTACCGAACCTGCCTACCCGGAACTACCGAGACTCCGCAAGCCGCGCCGCGCCCCGACACTGAGCACACGGACGGCGACGGTTGCTCCGAGTGCGCCCGTGCCCCGCGCCCGGGCGAGGACCGACGACGACTCGCGTGTCGAGTCCGACAGAACGGGCGAACTGCTCGTGTTCTGCCGGAGTGCTGGCGGCGGGAGTTCGGTAGTTCCGGGTAGGCGGGGTCAGCGGCGGCGCGGATGCGCTGTGGGCGGGTGTGCGGCAGCCTTGGGGTGAAGGGAGGCGCTGGTGCGCCGGATGGTGTTGCCGTTGCTCTCGCGGCTTTGGCTGGGGTGGCGGTCGTTGCTGGTGGGGTGAGTGTTTTCCCGGCGAGCGGCCTTCGACGCAGCCGTCCGGTGCGCTGCGATCGTGGAACCCCGGGTGCTACCGGCGAATCAGCGGATCCGGCAATGTGGAAGGTCCGAGGCGCTCACGGTCGCGCAAGGGGCACGTCTACCATCGGCGGCCGTTTCACCTGAGTGGTCGGTCGGCCTTGCGCACGAACGGGCTCGCAGAAATCGACGCCGACAGCGGCAGGGTCGACACATGGAGCCCCCAGCACGATGGTTAGAACGCGGGAGTGACAGCCCATTGTCGAGACCGGCGACGTCCTCTACGTGGGCGGCGGCTTCAGCTCCTTCGGAGGGACGGCCACGCCAAGGCCTTGCGGCCGTCGAAAACGCCAAGACGCACGACCTCCTCGCCTGGAAACCGTCGCTCGGAGATCTCGGCCTGGCTCCACGACGACGGCAAAACGACATCGCTGCCGGCAGGCTGGACTGGCTGGCCGTCGCGGGTGACTTCCGCAGCGCCGGCAGCGCGCCACACACCGCGATCGCGCTGTCGCCCGCACCACCGGCAGCGTCCTGCCCTGGCGGCCACCGCCCGCCGAAACAGCCTCGGACTACCCCAACGCCGGACACCGTGGAGCGAGCCCGACCATCCTCGCCTTCGACGGCGGATTCGACTCGATCAACATCTGACCACTTCACCACCCGCCCGGTTAAGCTTCCCGTCCTACGGACGCTGCGGCACGGCACCTGCCCCCGCGTGTTCTGCCCGGAGTGCTGCATTGGGAGTTCGGTAGTTCCGGGGTAGGCGGGGGTCAGCAGAGCCGCGGATGCGCCGCGGTCGGGTGTGCGGCAGCCTTCGGTGTGAAGGGAGGCGTTGTGCGCCGGTCAATGCTGCTTGTTGTGTGTCGCGGCTGCGGTCGTGGCGCTGTCGGTGTCGGGGGCTGCTGGGTCGGTGCAGGCGCGGTGGGTGATCACGGATGGGCACGCTCGGCGGGAAGAGAAGCAGGGCACTTGCGGTGAACGACCGAGGCCAGGTGGCTGGATGGAGCCGCACGAGGTCGGGGGGAACCCCTATCTCTTCATCTGGGAGAAAGGGGCGGATGCGTGACCTCGGCGTGTCTGTTGCTGACTACGAGCCACTCCTCATCAACAATCGCGGCCAGATCGCGGGAGCTGTGTCGATCGTCCCGGGTTTGATGGGAAAAACGGGAGTCGTGCGGGCGCTGCGAGGAGCGCGGCCGACCGGTATCAACGATCGCGGCCAGGTCGTCGGCTGGGCGCGCTCAGCTGCGGCAGACCCCGTTGACTGGGCGTTCGTCTGGCAGGACGGCCGTCTCCAGCGCCTGCGAACGCCCTCCGGCTATGAAGCTGGTGCAGCTTATCGGCAGTCAACGAGAACGGCGCGATCGTGGGGGCCGTTTGGCAGTTGCGCCCGCACGCAGTCCAAGCGGGGCCTGGATGGGCAACTCGTCGACCCCGGAGCCATGTACCTAGATGGGACTGTGAGCGCCGCGCTCGCGATTAACGATCGTGGACAGGTCGTGGGAAGCGTGACGAACCAACTGGAAGAAGGGCGCGCTGCCCTCTGGTTCGACGGCGTTCTGACCGTGTTACCGGGACTTCGCTCCGGCGATAGCTACTACGCGCGCTCGACATCAATCGAGGCGGCCTCATCCTCGGCTTCACTTACCCGCGCGGGCTCGGCCAACCGGAAGACGCCCCGGGCCATCATCTGGAAGGCCAACCGGGGCCGAAGCTCGGCAACCTGCGGGTGAGCCCGCTGCTGGTGGATGCGCGTGACACTACCCCGGCGCTCCAACAACGTCGGCCAAGTCGTTGGCGTCTCGGCACTCGTCTCGGGAGCCCAGCGTGCGTTCGTGTGGCAGAACGGCAACATGACCGACCTCGGCACCGTTCCCGGCGGTAAAGAAAAAGCAGCGGTGCGGTGCGATCAACGACACGGCCACATCGTCGGCACGGCCACCACCAAGAACGGCCAGCGCCACGCCGTCCTCTGGTCGCTCCGCAGCGGCTGACGCTCGGTAGTTCCGGGCAGCCGTGGTCAGCGGCGGCGCGGATGTGGATTCGTGCCCGCCGTGGTTTGATGGTGGGGAAAGGACGGTGATGGCGATGAAACGCCTCATCTGTTTGTTCGTGCTTGTCTTGGTGGCCGCGCTGGCTGCGGCGGTTTCGGTGACCGCCTCCACGAGCGGCAGATCCACGGGGGTAAACACGATCATCGACCTCGGCACCCTGGGCGTCGGGTATTCGTCGCGAAAGCGATCAACGCGCGCGGTCAGGTCGTCGGTGAGAGCAGGCCAGCCGACAATGCCTTGACGCGTCTCGTGGGAGAAGGGAGAGATGGTTGATCTCGGCACCCTGGGTGGTGACTCTTCCGAGGCGAATGGGATCAACGAGCGCGGTCAGATCGTCGGCTCGAGCATGACCGCCAACAACGCCCTCCTCCCCCGATGCGTTCTTGTGGGAGAAGGGAGAGATGGTTGATCTCGGCACGTTCGGCGGTGATCTCAGCGTTGCTACCGGGATCAACGAACGCGGTCAGGTCGTCGGCTGGTTCAGGACAGCCGCTGGGGGCAAGGCGTACCATGCGTTCCTCTGGGAGCGCGGAAGGATGACTGATCTCGGCACCCTGGGCGGCCTCTATTCGTTCGCGTTCGGGATCAACGGGCGTGGTCAGGTCGTCGGCATGAGCATGACCTCGGGCAACGTTGACCACGCTTTCTTGTGGGAGAAGGGGAAGATGGTCGATCTCGGCACCTTGGGCTAGCTCATCCCAAGCGTCCGCGATGACGAGCGTGGCCAGATTGTCGGATGGAGCCTTCCCGCCAACCAGTCCTCGCACCAGCACGCGTTCCTCTGGGAGCGCGGGAAGATGATCGATCTCGGCACACTCGGCGGGATAAACACCGTAGCGGCCGGGATCAACGAGCGCAGCCAGGTTGTCGGGTATAGCCAGACAAAGAGCCAAAGATACCATGCTTTCGTGTGGAAAGGGGAGAGATGACCGATCTCGGCACGCTCGGCGACAGTAGATACGGCAGTTATGCGAATGGGATCAACAACAGAGGCGAGATCGTGGGATCGAGTTCGACCCCAACCGGCCAGTACGCCGTCCTCTGGACGCCGGGGGACGGCCGGAGCTCGGGCCGATCGAGCTTGTGAATGTTTCGAGTGCGGGCGTTCAGGCGAACGAAGGCGCGGGAGGGATCGCGGTCAGCGCCTCGGGACGCTTCGTCGTCTTCCAGACGAAGGCATCGAAGTCTTGACCCGTCGGGTCGACGCGGGGCCTTCGATCCGTGATCGCGACCGAGGGGTGACAGCTCATCGGACCCGATTCGTTGTACGGGGATCCGGGCGTTTCGGGCGACGGCCGGTTCGTTTCCTACCTGGCGGAACGGGGCGGTTCAGGTCCTGGATTGCCGAGATGGGATGACCGAGGAGGTGACGCCTTCAGCTGCGAACGGCGCGGCTCTCAGCGAGAGCGGAAGGTGGGTCGCCTTCTCCTCAACAGCTGCGCTGGTCACCGACGACACCAACGCCACCGCCGACCTCTATCTCTTCGATCGACTGCTCAGACGGTTCGAGCGAGTCAGCGTTCCGCAAGCCGGCGGTGAAGCGGATGGTCCGACTTACGGCTCGGCCACCCTGATGAGCGCGACGGGCCGCTATGTGCTCTTCCGTTCCTCCGCCACCAACCTCGTCAACAACGACACGAACGGGTTCGTCGATGACGTGTTCCTGCGTGACCGCTGGAAGGGGACGACGGAACTGATTTCCGCGAACGTCAGCGGAGGCTCGGGCAACGACTACAGCTGGCCCAAGGACATCAGTGCGGATGGCCGCATCGTCGTCTTCCATGGCTCGCCACAGACGTGGTGCCGGGCTCCGCGCGGTTTTTCGCGATCGCTGGCAGAGGGCCGGACGTTCGCGATCAAGGGCTTCTCGCCCGACTCCGTTGACGCCACCGGCCTCATAGCCGCCGGCCGCGACAGCACGGGGGGAATTGTACTCCAACCGGCTCACCGGAGCGATCACACGGGTCTCTGTGCCGCCAAACGGGGAGCCAGACTGATCGTTCGTGTTCGACGGCATCATCAGCGACAACGCCGGCTCCGTAACGTTCTCCTCGGACGCCAGCAACCTCGTACCCAACGACTCCAACAAGCTCGGTGACATCTTCGCACGGGACGTCTGTTGGCTCCTGTGCCGAAGCAAGTAACCCACCACCAGCGAGGGTGAGGCCGTCACCCGACGACCTCACCCTCTCGAAGCGGTAGCCGGCCTCATGCCGGAGACGCGCTCCAGCCGGTCGAGCGCCTCCGTGAACCCGCCGGAAAGGCTGTGGCACCGAGCTGTTCCACGAGCCGACGGTCGTGTGTCTGCTCCGATCCGGCTGCGACGCCCAGCAGTACGTAAACGACCTCGTTCGCTGACGTTGCCCCGGTTCTGGAGTCCCGGTGCGGAGGTCGCGACCCGAGGGGTACCCGCCGGCACCCGCCAATGCCCTTTCGAGCGAGGTGCAACCCGACGAGCTCCGACTCGTCCAGTCGGGGCAGCGGCCGCAACCCCATGTACAAAGGGCTCGACGCGGCCGGTCGGGCCGTGGTCAGGTCGCGTCCGCCGTCTCGCCGAACGGCCTGGAGCACCGCCGGCTCCGCCGCTCGAGCTCGCCCCGCTGCAGCCCGGCAGCCACCTGGCGTTGAGCGCGGTCTGATCCCGGATTGAACCGACCAAACCTGACCAGAAACGGAGGCTCGGGGCGCCGCCCGGGCCTGTAACACGCCAGAAACGGCTTGGAATGGAGCGGGAGCGACGGGACTCGAACCCGCGACCTCCGGCGTGACAGGCCGGCGTTCTAACCAACTGAACTACGCCCCCGTGGGCCGACGGATTGTAGCGGCGGCATCCGGATCGGGCGGAGTGACCGGCGCCACGTGCATTCCACCCCCGGACTGCACGCAGGGGTGCGTCGATCCTCTGCGAACCTAGGAGGGTGGCGACCGTCGACCTGATCGCGCTTGCGCTCATCGCTCTGACCGCGCTCACCGGCTTCCGGCGCGGCCTCGTCGTGGGCGTCTTCTCGCTCGCCGGTCTCGCGCTCGGCTTCTACCTCGGCGCCCGGGTCGGCCCCTCGCTCGTCGGCGACGACCTGGCCCGGTGGCTTCCGCTCGTCGCGCTCGGCGGCGCGATGGTGTGCGCGGCCGTGGGCCAGGCGATCGGAGCGATGGCGGGCCGCAGCCTCCGGCGGGCGCTGCTCGTGCTCGGCCCGCTGCGCCTGTTCGACAACGTCGGGGGCGGAGTGCTCGGAGCCGCCACCGGGCTCGTGCTCTGCTGGGCCGTCGGCGCCGTGCTTCTCTACCTGCCGGGTCAGACCGAGCTGCGCCGGTACGCGCAGGACTCGGAGATCCTGTCGACCCTCAACCGGGAGCTTCCTCCGGAGCGGCTGATCGACACGCTCGCGCGGATCGATCCCTTCTCCACGCTTGCCGGCCCGGCGGCCGGCGTCGAGCCTCCCGATCCGGCCGTTCTCGACTCTCCCGGCGTCACCGGCGCAGCGCTCAGCGTCGTGCGCGTCGTCGGCAACGCGTGCGGGCTCGGGATCGAAGGCTCGGGCTGGGTCGCGGGGCCGGGGCTCGTGGTCACGAACGCGCACGTCGTCGCCGGGATCCGCACGCCCCACGTCGACCGCAGCGACGGTGATCTGCTCGACGCCCGCGTCGTCTCGTTCGACAGGGTCAACGACATCGCCGTCCTGCGCGTCGCGGGTCTGAGGGCAAGGGCGCTGCCGCTCGCCGATGCCGTCGAGGGGACTCCCGGCGGGCTCCTCGGCTATCCGGGGAACGGGCCGTACACGGAGACCGCGGTCCGCGTCGGTCGCGTCGTCCGGATCGTGGGCCGCGACGCCTACGGGACGTTCCCGACGAGCCGGCAGGTGACGACGATCCGCGGTGACATCCGCAGCGGGAACTCCGGTGGGCCGGTCGTCGACGCCCAGGGGCGTGTGATCACGACCGTGTTCGCGCAGCGCGCGAGCACCGACGGCGGCTACGGGGTGCCCACGGCGGTCGTTCGCGCCGCGATCGCGAAGGCCGGCACGGAAGCGCTCGAAACACCCTGCGTCGACCGCTGAGGCCGACCCGGTCGTGACCCGGACGACAGGCTGAAGCCTGTCGCCTAGCAGCGTGCTGCCTCGGCAGACGGACGGCGGGAATCAAGCAGGGTGGTCAACGCAGCCCGGGTGATTGATCAAGTAGCCCGTCTTGCTGATACTGAGACCATCTCATCGAACGCGGCGGTGCGGCTGTCGCGGAGGTGAGCGATACGGTTCCCTCCTTGGGACCTGCGAGAAGAGGGGGCTGGCGGCGCCCCCTCTTCGTGCTCCCTCAAGCTTCCGGCCGGGGTGCCGATACCGAGAGAGCTCCGGCCCGGGGACTGACGGCAATCACCTCCTGGCCAGGGAACAGAGAAGGGGCGGCGAGCGATTCGCCGCCCTTCTCGTTTCTCCATCGAATCGCCGCGTGGGGCGGTCCTGCGTCACGCACGCGAGGACGCAATCCCCGTGATCCTGTCAGGGAGCGTCAGTCGTCGTGGACGACGCGGCCCTCCATCCCGCCGGCGACCGTGACGACCTGGCCGCTGACGTGGCCCGAGAGGACGTCGGAGGCCAGCACGACGACCTGGGCCGCCACGTCCTCGGGTTGGGCGACCTTCCGCAGGGCCATCGTGCGGGAGATCCGCCGCACGGCCTCCGGGTCGACGAGGCCGCGTGTCATCGGCGACTCCGTCCAGCCCGGGGCCACGGCGTTGACGCGGGCGAGCGGGGCGACGCGTGCCACCTCGTTCTTGAGCGAGAGGAGAAGGCCGCCCTGGAGCGCGGACTTCGCGGCCGCATAGTCGGCGTGCCCGGCCTCGCCGAAGCGCCCGGCGGTCGAGCCGACGAGGACGAGCGAGCCGTGGCCCGTGCGGGCGACCTCGCGCAGGAAGCCGCGCGCGGTGAGGAAGGTGGCGGTCAGGTTCTGGCGCATCGTCTCCTCCCAGCGTTCGAGCGGGAGCTCCCAGACGGGGAGGTCCTCGGCGGGCCAGACGCCCGCGACCGCAGCGCAGACGTCGACCGAGCCGAGCGTCTCGCGCGCCGTCGCGAACAGGCGGTCGACGTCCTCCTCGACGGTCAGGTCGGCCCGCGCGATCGGAGCACCGCCGATCTCGGCCGCGACGGCGGCCGCCCGCTCCTCGCCGCGGTGGTAGTGGACGAGCACCTTCGCGCCCTCGGCGGCGAAGAGCCGAGCACAGGCGGCGCCGATGCCACCCGACGCTCCGGTGACGACCACGCCCTTTCCTGCCAGACCGGTATCCACGAGCGCGTAGGCTATCGGCAGTGAAGGTTCTCATCGTCAGTGACATCGAGGGCGTCTCCGGCGTCACCAAGGGCGGTCAGACGACCGGCGGGGCGCCCATGTACGAGGAGAGCCGGCGCCTCTACACCGAGGAGATCAACGCCGCTGTCCGCGGTGCGAAGGCGGCCGGTGGGACGGAGATCGTCGCGATGGACTGCCACGGCGCCGGCGACGAGTGGACCTTCAACTCGCTGATCCCGGAGTTGCTCGACGAGGCGTGCGACTTCGTCGTCCAGGACGAGTGGACCGAGTACACCGAGTTCCTCGAGAGCGGGGTCGATGCGGCGCTCTTCGTCGGCATGCACGCCATGGCCGGCACGCGTCGCGGCGTCATGAACCACACCGTCTCCGGCCAGGTGTGGCAGAACCTCTGGTTCAACGGGGTGCTCGTGGGCGAGACGGGGATCAACGCGGCGCTCTGCGGCACCTGGGGGTGCCCGGTGCTGCTCGTCACGGGCGACGACGCGGCGTGCGACGAGGGGCGCGATCTGCTCGGGCCGTCGCTCGTCACGGTGGCGGTGAAGCAGGGGCTCGGGGCGCAGTCGGCCCGCAACATCGCACCGCTGCGGGCGCGGGCGATGATCGAGGACGGCGCCCGCCGGGCGCTCGCCGACCTGACCGCCGTCGAGCCGTACCTGCCGGGATCGCCGTGCGAGATCCAGGTCGAGTACAAGAACACGCGGGCACCCGATGCACTGCGCTATCGCCAGGGTGTGGAACGGCTGAGCGACCGCATGATCGTCTCCCGGGCCGACACCTGGTGGGACGCGTGGAAGCAGTTCTTCTTCTAGGGATGGCGACGATGCCCGATCTGCCCTCGCCGCTCCGGCAGTCGGTCGCCTGGCAGGCTCTCGAGGCGCACGCGGAGGAAATGCGGGGAGCGCACCTGCGCGACCTCTTCGCGGCCGATCCGGGCCGCGCCGAGCGGTTCGCGGGCGAGGCGGCGGGGATCTTCGTCGACTACTCGAAGAACCGCGTCACCGACGAGACGCTGCGGCTGCTCGTCGCCCTCGCCGAGCAGGCCGGCCTCCGCGAGCGCCGGGACGCGATGTTTGCCGGCGAGCGGATCAACGTCACAGAAGACCGCTCCGTCCTCCACGTCGCGCTGCGGCTGCCACGGGGCGCCTCGCTCGTCGTCGACGGCGTCGACGTCGTGGCCGAGGTGCACGCGGTGCTCGACCGGATGGGCGCATTCGCGGATGCCGTGCGCTCGGGGACCTGGCAGGGGCTCACGGGGAAGCCGATCCGCAACGTGGTCAACATCGGCATCGGTGGCTCGGATCTCGGGCCGGTGATGGCCTACCGCGCGCTGCGGCACTACAGCCGCCGCGACCTGACGTTCCGCTTCGTCTCGAACGTCGACGGCACCGACTTCGCCGAAGCGACGCGCGACCTCGACCCGGCCGAGACGCTGTTCGTCGTTTGCTCCAAGACCTTCACGACCCTCGAGACGATGACGAATGCCACCACCGCGAGGCGGTGGCTGCTCGACGGCCTCGGCGGCGACGAGGCCGCGATCGCGCGGCACTTCGTCGCCGTCTCGACGAACCTCGAGGACGTGGCGGCCTTCGGGATCGACCCCGTCAACGCGTTCGGCTTCTGGGACTGGGTCGGCGGACGCTACTCGATGGGCTCGGCGATCGGCCTCTCCACGATGCTCGCGATCGGGCCCGAGGGCTTCGCCCGCCTGCTCGACGGGTTCCACGCGATGGACGAGCACTTCCGGACGGCGCCGCTCGGTGAGAACCTGCCCGTGCTGATGGGGCTGCTCGGGCTCTGGTACACGGACTTCTTCGGGGCGCAGACCGCGGCCGTGCTCCCGTACGACCAGTATCTCGAGCGGTTCCCCGCCTACCTCCAGCAGCTGACGATGGAGTCGAACGGGAAGAGCGTTCGGATCGACTCCTCGGCGGTCGACGTCGAGACGGGGCCTGTCTACTGGGGCGAGCCCGGCACGAACGGGCAGCACAGCTTCTACCAGCTGATCCACCAGGGCACCCGCCTGATCCCCTGCGACTTCATCTGCTTCGCAACGAGCCTCAATCCCCTCGGACGCCACCACGACCTGCTCGTCGCGAACGTGTTCGCGCAGGCCGAGGCGCTGGCGTTCGGGAAGCCGGCCGAGGAGGTCGCAGCCGAAGGCACCCCTGCCTGGCTCGTGCCACACCGGGCCTTCGCGGGCAACCGTCCCTCGAACGTGCTCATGGCGGAGCGGCTCACCCCGGAGGTGCTCGGCGCGCTCGTCGCTCTCTACGAGCACGTCGTGTTCACGCAGGGCACGATCTGGTCGATCAACTCGTTCGACCAGTGGGGGGTCGAGCTGGGCAAGGTGCTGGCGCAGCGCATCGTCCCGGAGCTCGAGGCAGACGCGGAGCCGGAGCTTGCGCACGATCCGTCGACGAACGCGTTGATTCGACGCTACCGCGGGTTGCGGCGGCGCTCGTAGCCGGCGACCGGCTTCAGCCGGTCGCCGGGCTCGCCGGCCGCCGCCACTCGAACACCGCGATCAGGCAACCACCGACGGTGCTCGAGTTGTGATGTGTCCCGGCCTCGTAGCTGACGAAGTCACCGGGGCCGAAGACCGTGCCGTCGGAGTCGACGAGGTCACCCTCGAGGATCAGGAACTCCTCCATCCCCTCGTGGTCGTGTGCGATCGTCACCGCGCCGGGCTGCATCCGCATCGCGTAACAGCCCTGGCCGGTGGCCGGATCGTAGGAGACGGGCAGCCAGCTCAGCTCGGGCTGCACGGGCCCCTCCATGTCGTACTCCAGGAACGGGGTCGTGTGGAGGTTGAAGCTGCGGCGGCCCGGCCGGTCGGTCACGGGGACAATGCTAGAGGGTCTAGCGCCCGGGCAGCCAGCGGCGCACGAGGCCGATCCTGCGCGCCGGACGATCCGTCCGGTCCTCGGCCGCGTCGGTGCTCGCGGCCACCGCGGCGATCGTTCGTGCCGCCAGGAACCGCAGCGGCTCGGGCTCCCAGCGCCGGCTCGTGTGACCGACCCAGGGCAGGCTCGTGAGCTCGCTCTCGGTTCCCGTGATCAGATCGGCCAGCGTCCGTCCTCCGAGGCTCGAGGCGACGACACCGTGGCCCGAGTACCCGCCGGCGCGGGCGAGCCCCGAGGACGGGTCGAAGGCGACGCTCATGCTCCAGTCGCGCGGAGCGGCGAAGAAGCCGCCCCAGCGATGCGTCACGGTGGCTGTCGCCGCGGCCGGGAAGAGCCGGCGCAGCGCCTGCTCGAGCCTGCCGTGGATCGCCGGCTGGGCCTCGTCCGACTCGCGGATCGCACCTCCGAACCGGTAGGTGAGGCCGCGTCCGCCGATCGCGATCCGGTCGTCCGGCGTCCTCTGCGCGTAGACGAACTGGTAGTGCTGATCTGCGATCGGGGCGCAACCAGCCCAGCCGAGCTCGTCCCAGGCCTCCGGCGGGAGCGGCTCGGTCGCGATCATGTGCGAGGCGAGCGGGAGGTACCTGCGGCGCTCGCCCGGGAGCCTCGTCGTGAACGCCTCGGTCGCCTGCACGACGACGGCGGCCGTGATGCTGCCGGTCGTACAGGTAACCCGCCCGGGTGCGATCGCCGTCGCCGGCGAGCGCTCGTAGATCACCACGCCGCACCGCTCGCAGGCGTCCGCGAGGCCGCGCGCGAGTCGCGCCGGGTCGGCCCGCGCGCAGTGCGGGGTGTACGTGCCGCCGCGGGCACCCGCGATGCGCACCTCGGTCTCGATCTCCTCGCGGGTCACGAAGCGAATGTCTGCCTCCGTGTAGCCGCGAGCCTGCTTCGTCGCGAGCCCCGACCGTGCGCGGGCGAGCTGGGGAGCACTCGTGGCGACCCGGTAGGCGCCACCCTTCACCCAGCCGCAGTCGATCGATTCGCGCGCGACGGCGGCGCCGATCCAGTCGATCCCGTCGATCATGGCACGCTCGGCGCGCACCACCGCTTCCGGCGGGTGGACGCGCTCGTAGACGCGCGCTTCGCCCGAGATCCCGGCAGAGACGAACCCGCCGTTGCGCCCGGAGGCGCCGTAGCCGGCCGTCTCCGCCTCCACGATCGCGATGCGAAGTCCGGGGTCGTGCAGTTTCAGCGCGTAGGCGGTCCAGAGGCCGGTGTAGCCGGCTCCCACGATCGCGACGTCTGCTGCGCACTCCCCGTCGAGGGCCGGGCGTGGCGAGAACCGCTCGAGCGCGCCGTCGAGCCACAGGCTCCGGTTCCGATACCGCTGCTGGTCGTCCACGCCGAGCGAGCGTACCGGCTGGCGTTCAGCCCAGCAGCGACGCGGCGGCCGTGTCGAGGATGACCGTCGTGGCGCCGCTGCGGGAGCGAACGAGGCTCGCCGGCGTCCTTCTCGACGGCTCCTCGGCGAACGCGCGCCGGACCGCCACCGCCTTCTCCTCGCCGACCGCCAGGAAGACGACGTGGGCCCCGCTCTCGAAGGCCGGAATCGTCAGAGTCACCCGCTCGACGAACGGCTCGAGGCCGGGCTCTGCGGCGACCGCGAGCCGGTCGCGCACGTCGAGCGCGGGCGCGCCGGGGAAGAGCGATGCCGTGTGGCCGTCCGCCCCGAGGCCGAGCAGCACGAGGTCGAGCGGCTGGTCCCGGAGGGCGGCGTCGTAGGCGGCGGCAGCGGCGGCCGCAGGGAGCGCGGTCGGGATCGGATGCACCGTCGGCCCGACCACGAGCCGCTCGAGCAGGGCTTCGCGGACGAGCAGCTGGTTCGAACGGGGATCGTCGGCGGGGACGCAGCGGTCGTCGCCGAACCAGAGCTCGACGCCGCCCCAGTCGGAGTGCGCCGCGGCTGCGAGCTCGTAGGCGTGCCGGGGCGTGGATCCCCCCGCCATGACCACCGAGCCGTCTGCCTCGGCGACCTCCACGAGCAACGCGGCCGCCGTGACGGCCGCCGCGGTTGCGTCGGGAACCACGACGAGGTCGACCTCCATCGCCCCATCCTCCCTCATCGGCGTCGGCTCGGTCGCAAGGCCGGAGCGGCTCAGCAACACCCTTCCGCGGCCGCCGCGCCCACGAGCGGCAGTTCGCGCCGCAGCGCCTCCGGCTTTCGTGCCTTGACGATCGCTCCGTGCAGCCCGTCGGCGACCTCGTGGGTGAACGTCACCTCGACGTCGGTCAGTCCGGCGGCTTCGAGCCCTGCGGTGTACTCCGAGACCGACAGCGCCCCGGCGATGCAGCCGACCCAGTTGCCGCGCTCGGCCCGCTCACCGGCGGTGAGGCGGTCCTCGGCGACGACGTCGCTGACGCCGACACGGCCGCCCGGCTTCAGCACCCTGGCGATCTCCGCCAGCACGCGCGGCTTGTCGGTCGAGAGGTTGATGACGCAGTTCGAGATCACGACGTCGACCGAATCGGCCGGGAGCGGCACGTCCTCGATCTGGCCGCGCAGGAAGTGGGCGTTCGTGACGCCGGCCTCGGCCTTGTTGCGCTGCGCGAGCGCCAGCATCTCCTCGGTCATGTCGAGGCCGTAGGCGACTCCGGTCGGCCCGACGCGACGGGCCGAGAGGAGCACGTCGATGCCTCCGCCGGAGCCCAGGTCGAGCACCGTCTCGCCCTCGTGGAGGTCGGCCACGGCCGTCGGGTTGCCGCAGCCGAGACTGGCGGTCGTGGCGGCGCCGGGAAGCGCTGCGCGCTGCTCGGCGTCGTAGAGCGACTCGCCGAAGAGCCCGTCCTCGCCCTGCGGCGGGCAGCACGAGCCGCTGCCGCAACTGCCGCGGTCACCGGCTGAGACGGCGAGCGCCGCCTCGGCGTACCGCTCCCGGACGTGCGCGCGAACCTGGTCGGAGCTCTCTGCCATGATCACCCTCCCATCGATAGATATCGATGCCAGTGTAACTCTTCATATCGATAACTGTCAATATTAATCGGGAAGCAGCCCTTCCGCACGGGCCGGATCCCCTTCCGGCAGCACGTCGTGCGACCAGTCGCGCCGCTTCCAGTCGGGAACCGGTGTCTCGCGTGTCCTCGTGCGGGACGAAGCGGGATCGCTCGACGAGCTCCAGCCGGTGCACGTACCGGGGACAGTTGGGCAAGACGTCGGTGACGCCCACCCGCACGACGAGCTGCGCCTCGGCGTACGCCTCGAGCAGCGGGTCGTGCTCGTCGATCGACGCGACGCCGCTGACGCGCAGCCGCTTCGGGCTCGAGAAGTCGATGAAGAGGAGTCCGAGCTGCGGGTTCCGGAGCAGGTTCCCCATGCGACAGGTACATGCCGTTGCCGTCGTAGCTCGGGAACGCGAGCGTCCGCTCGTCGAGCACGCGCACGAACCCGGGATCGCCTCCCTTGTAGGAGCACTGCGGCGACCCGTGCTCGTCGGCCGTCGCGAGGAAGAACATGTCGCGCGACTCGACGAAGGCGCGGTCGTCCTCGTCGAACGTCTCGCGGTTGATCCGCTCCTCGATCCGGTCCGCGAGCCGCCGCGTGTCGAAGCGATCCTGAAGTCGTCGGTTTCCCTCGTGGTAGAGATCGCCCATTCAGGGATGATGCGCCCGATGAGCCTCCGCGTCCACCTCAGCGATGCCGTTCCGGCGGAGATCGTGCACGAGCTCGAGGCCGACTTCGAGCTCGTCTCGTCGCCCGTCGGCGCCGACGGGATCGTCGCGATGCTCACCGTCACGGTCGACGACGCCTATCTCGACGCTGCGGGGCCGCAGCTGCAGATCGTCGCGAACTACGCGGTCGGCGTGAACAACGTCGACCTCGATGCGGCCCGCCGCCGCGGCATCGTGATCTCGAACACGCCCGACGTGCTCACGGGCGCGACCGCGGAGCTCGCGCTGACGCTGATGCTGTCGCTGCTGCGCCGGGTGACGGAGGGCGACCGTTTCGTGCGCCGACGGGAGCCGTGGCAGTTCTCGCTCGAGTTCATGCTCGGCGAGCGCCTCGAGGGCAAGACGGTGCTGATCGTCGGTGCGGGACGGATCGGCCGCGAGACCGCACGGCTCGTCGAGGCCTTCGGCGCCGAGCCCGTCCTCGCCGGCCGCGACGCCGACCTCGACTGCGCTCCTGCCCGGGGCCGACGTCGTCTCGCTGCACGTGCCGCTCACGACGGAGACGCGCCACCTGATCGATGCGCGCCGGCTGCGCCTGATGAAGCGGAGCGCCGTGCTGATCAACACGGCGCGCGGGCCGGTCGTCGACGAGGCCGCGCTCGCCGCCGCGCTCGCCGACGGCACGATCGCCGGAGCCGGGCTCGACGTCTACGAGCGGGAGCCGGAGGTGCACGAGGGATTGCTCGCGCTCGAGAACGTCGTCCTCGCGCCGCATCTCGGCAGCGCCACTCGCGATACGCGCGTCGCGATGGGGATGCTGTGTGTCAGCGCCCTGCGCGCCGTCCTGCTCGAGGGCCGCACGCCGACGAATGCCGTCGTGCCAGGCTGACGGGAGGCGCGGCTGCCGACCGAGCAGCGGGAACGACGTTCTAGCCGACCGGCCGGCGCCGGGCGCGATCTTCGGCCAGTACGCCGGCGAGGTGCTCGAGCAGTTTCCACGAGACGTCGGGGTTCTCCTTCGCGAACTCGCGGAAATCCCAGAACCGGATCGACAGGCACCGCAGCGGCGTCTGCGCGGTCACCGTCGCGCCGCGGGCTTGCTTCGTGATCATCGCGAGCTCTCCGAAGTGATCGCCGGGGCCGATCGTCGCCACGGTCGATCCCGCGACGCTGACCGTCGCGGTGCCTTCGGCGATCACGAAGAAGCCGACGCCGCTGTTCTGCCCTTCGCGGACGAGGGTCGTGCCCGGCCCGGCGGTGAGCTCCTTGAAGCCGCCTGCGAGCTTCCGGAGCTGGCGCTTGTTGAGATCGCTGAACAGCGGGACGCCTGCGAGATCGTCTGCGAGCCCGGGCATTCACCGATCCTAACCGCCCTCATGCATCGTCCGGCGGCGCCGTCGTCTAGATTGCGGCCCGTCATGTCCGGCTACGGCTCTCAGGCGATGTGGGGCGATCTCGAGCGGGTTCTCGTGCGGCCGCCCCTTCCCGTTGACGCGAACCACGTCGAGCGCTACGGCTGGCGCGGCGTCCCCGACGTCGCGGCCGCCGCCGCCGAGCACGACGAGTTGCGGGCGCTGCTCGAGGCGGCCGGCGCCGAGGTGATCGTCTCCGAGCACGACCCCGGCAACCCCGACGCGATCTACGTCTACGACCCGGTGCTCGTCGGCGACGACGGGGCGGCGCTGCTGCTGCCCGGCAAGGAGGGCCGCCTCGGCGAGCCGGCGGGGATCGGCGCGACCCTCGAGGCGGCAGGCGTCCCGATCCGTTCGAGGATGGAAGCACCGGCCACGGCGGAGGGGGGCGACACCGTCTGGCTCGACCACGACACGCTCCTCGTCGGCCACGGCTACCGCACCGGCACGGCCGGCATCGCAGCCCTGCGATCGGCGTTCCCGGGAGTCGAGGTGATCGCGCTCGACCTGCCCCACTGGGTCGGTGCCTCCGAGGTGATGCACCTGATGTCGCTCATCTCCCCGCTCGACCGCGATCTCGCGGTCGTCTACCCGCGCATCGCGCCGGTCCGGCTGGTGGAGCTGCTCGCCGAGCGCGGGATCGAGATCGTCGAGGTGCCCGACGAGGAGTTCGAGACGATGGGCTCGAACGTCCTCGCGCTCGGCCCGCGTCGTGCCCTCGCGCTCGAGGGCAACGACGAGACGCGGCGCCGCATGGAGAAGGCGGGCGTCGACGTCGTCACCTACAGGGGCGACCATATCTCGCGCCTCGGCGACGGCGGCCCCACCTGCCTGACCAGGCCTGTTCTGCGCGCGTAGATCCGTGCCGGGGTCAGACCGAGGTCTGACTCCCGCGCTCGTCAAATGTCAGCTGCCGGAACTCCGAGAGCCCGGAGACGCCGACCCCGACGAGCCGTAGCGCGCCCGGGCGGTCCCGGAGCCCGCGGTCGAGGAGCCGGCAGGCCAGCTCGGTGATCCGGTCGGCCTCGTCGATCGGGGCCGCGAGCGTGGTCGAGCGGCTTCTGATCGAGAAGTCCGAGTACCGGAGCTTCGCCGTCACCGTCCGCGCCGAGAGCCGCCGCCGCGCGAGCCCGGCCGCGACCTCGACCGCCATGCGCTCGATCTCGGCGTAGAGGAGCGCCCTGTCGGAAATGTCGCGCTCGAACGTCTCCTCGACCGAGATCGAGACTCGCTCCGCCTCCAGCTCGAGGTCACGCGGGTCGATCCCGCGAGCGCGGTCGCGCAGGAGAGGGCCGATCGTCCCGGGGAGCACGACGCGGAGCTCCGTCTCACCGAGTGCGGCGAGATCGCCGATCGTCTTCACCCCGGCCGCGGCGAGCCTGACCTCGGCCTTCGGCCCGACCCCGGGCAGCGCGCGGACCGGAAACGGAGCGAGGAACCGCGCCTCCTTCCCCGGCGGCACGACCGTGATCCCGCCAGGCTTGCGGCGCTCGGAGGCGACCTTGCAGACGACCTTCGACGTCGACACCCCGAGCGAGCAGGAGAGCGAGGTCGCGGCGCGGATCGACGTCTGCACCGCCTCGGCCACGGCCCGGGCCCCGGTGAACGCGGTCACGACGGTGCCGAGGTCGAGGTAGCCCTCGTCGATTCCCACCTGCTCGACCCGCGGCACGACCTCGCGGATCGCGCTCCACACGGCCTCCGAGTACTGGCGGTAGAGCGCGTGGCGCGGCCGCACGAAGACGACGTCGGGGCAGCGCCTGAGCGCTTCGGCGGAGCTCATCGCCGAGCGGATGCCGAAGCGCCGGGCGACGTAGTTCGCCGTCGCGACGACGCCGCGCCCCTGAGGGTTGCCTCCGACGACGAGGGGCTGCGTCCTCAGGGACGGATCCTCGAGCTCCTCCACGGCGGCGAAGAACGCGTCGAGGTCGAGATGGGCGAGGATCGGCATCCCGCTAACGCTACGGTGCCGTCGTGATCACTGCACCGCCACCGCCACCGCCTCCGGCGATCGAGCAGCCGGCCCCGTACCAGGTCTCCTACGGCGTCGTCGCGGGCGTTGCGGCACCGGGAACACGCCGCGTGATCGTGCGCGTCGGGTCCCGCACGCTGGCCGACCTGCCGCTGCGGCAGCGCCGCTTCCAGCTGCGCGTCTCGCTGCCGCCCACCGAGGCATCGGTACAGGTCGTCACCGTGAACGGAGCGGGGCGCAGGAGCCTGGTCACCGTGCAGCACGTGCTCGGTGCGGCGCGCGCGGCGACGCCGCGCGTTCGCGCGCCGAGCAGCGATGCCCTGCTCGCACGCGACGTGAGGAGGCTCGCCGAGAGCTTCGGGAGCACGAGCGCGATCTACGTGCAGAACCTGGCCACGGGCGAGGGCGCGGCCTGGAACGCACGCGCGACGTTCCCCGGTGCGTCGGCGCTCAAGCTCGCCATCGCGGTCACGGCGCTCGCCCGCACCGAGGGGACGCCGGGCCTGGGCTCGACGCTCGACCGGCTCCTGCGCCAGATGCTGATCTACTCCGACAACGCCGCCGCGAACGGCACCGAGCGCTACTTCGGCGGCTCCACGTCGGGCGGCTCGGCGCTCGTCAACTCGATGATGCAGTCGCTCGGGCTCGTCGACACCGACATGTACGGCGGCTACGAGCTCGACGCCGTCGGAGGGCGGTCGCGCGTGCTCGCCGGCGGGATCCCGCTCCGGATCGACAGCCAGCCGAGCTGGGGACGGGGCAAGAGGACGAGCGCCTACGACCTCGCGAGCCTGCTCCGGGGCGTCTGGCTCGCGAGCGGCGGCCGCGGCCCTCTTCGTGCCGCCCACCCGGGCTTCACCGCTGCCGACGGCCGCTACCTGCTCTACCTCCTCGCCCACGTGCGCGACCCCGGCAAGATCGATCGGGAAGTGGGTCGGCTGCCGGGAGTGCGCGTCCTCCACAAGGCGGGCTGGATCGGCGTCGCGCGTCACGACAACGGCATCGTCCTCTGGCCCGGCGGCGCGGTCCTCGTCACGGTGATGACCCATCGTCCGGCGGGTGCCGGGGTCGCGTCCGACGTGCTCGCGGGCAGGGTCGCGGCCGCCGCGCTGCGCCGCTTCCGCGGCTGACGCCCGGCGCGAGAAGGCGCCCGGACCGCGAGCGGCGACCGGCTTCAGCCGGTCGTCCGGGCACTTCTTCTCCGGTCCGACCCGGACGACAGGCTGAAGCCTGTCGCCGCGCCCGCGTGCGACCACCCCGGAAGAACGATGGACGCCCGCAAGCAGGCGCCCATCGATGCTCACGGCCACGCCCTCGGAGTGCGCGGTCGCAAGACGGTGTCCGGCCCCGGGAGGCGATATTCGGGAATCCGGGCTCCGATTACTGAGACTCTGAGGCACGGCGGCGGGTTTGTTCGCGTTCCGTAAGCATCTCGTCGGACGGCCGCGGCGGCGCTCGGCGAGGCGCGGGAATACAGATACACTTTTTGAAGTTAGTACCCGTATGACCGTGACCACTGCGTACGCGAGGAGCGTGAACCCACTGTGAGCAAGCTCTTGCTCGTCCCTCTCGACGACATCGTCGTCTTCCCCAACATGAGCGTCACCCTGACGATCGACGTCGGCGACGAGGAGCGCGTGCTGCTCGTCCCGAAGCACGACGGCGAGTTCGCCGGGGTGGGCACCGTCGCCGAGGTGACCGACCGGGTGAGGCTGCCGGGCGGCGACACCGCCGTGGCGCTGAACGGCCTCCACCGTGCGATCGCGGGCGCGGCCGAGACCGACGCCCGTGGCCGTCTCTTCGTCGAGGCAGACGAGCGCCCGGACGAGGCGTCGGCCCGCGAGGACGTCCGCGAGCTCGAGACCGAGTACCGCGCCGTCGTCGAGGAGATCCTCGAGCTGCGTGGCGACGACGGCCGCATTGCCGCCTTCGTCCGCTCGATCTCCGATGCCGGTGCGCTCGCCGATACGTCCGGCTACTCGCCCGACCTCACCTTCGAGCAGAAGGTGCAGGTGCTCGAAGCGGTCGACGTGGCGGAGCGGCTCGAGCTCGCGCTCAACCTGCAGCGCGAGCGGCTGACGCTGATGCAGATCCGCCGGCGCATCCGCGAGGACGTCAACACCGGCATGGAGAAGCAGCAGCGCGAGTACATCCTGCGCAAGCAGCTCGACTCGATCCGCAAGGAGCTCGGCGAGGACGAGACATCGGTCGTCGAGGAGTTCCGGACGAAGATCGCCGAGTCCGCGATGCCCGATCACGTGCGCGAGCAGGCCGAGCGAGAGCTCGCACGCTTCGAGCGCATGGGCGAGAGCTCGCCCGAGGCGCAGACGATCCGCAGCTACATGGACTGGCTCCTCGCCGTGCCGTGGGGCGTCCGCTCCGAGGAGCGGCTCGACCCGCAGGCCAGCCGCGAGGTGCTCGACGCCGACCACGCCGGGCTCGAGGACGTCAAGGACCGCATCGTCGAGTACATCGCGGTGCGCAAGCTCCGCCAGGAGCGGGGGATCGAGGTCGACAAGAAGTCGGGTGCGATCCTGACCCTGATCGGGCCCCCGGGCACGGGCAAGACGTCGATCGGCGAGTCGATCGCACGGTCGCTGAACCGCGAGTTCGTCCGCATGTCGCTCGGCGGCATCCGCGACGAGGCCGAGATCCGCGGCCACCGGCGGACGTACATCGGTGCCCTCCCTGGCCGGCTCGTCCGCGCCCTCCGCGACGCGAAGACGATGAACCCGGTGATCCTGCTCGACGAGGTCGACAAGGTCGGCGCCGACTGGCGTGGCGACCCGTCGGCGGCGTTGCTCGAGGTGCTCGACCCGGCTCAGAACTCCACGTTCCGCGACCACTACCTCGACGTCGAGGTCGATCTCTCCGACGTCATCTTCATCGCGACGGCGAACCAGGCGGACACGATCCCGGGGCCGCTGCTCGACCGGATGGAGGTGATCCGCTTCGACGGCTACACGACCGACGAGAAGGTGTCGATCGCGAAGGGCTACCTCTGGCCCCGCCAGCGGGAGCGCAACGGCCTCCGCGAGGACGAGGTGACGGTGGCGGACGGCGTGCTCGAGTCGATCATCTCCGAGTACACCCACGAGGCCGGCGTCCGCCAGCTCGAGCGCGAGCTCGGCAAGGTGCTCCGCAAGACCGCGACGGGGATCGCCTCCGAGACGACCGGCGCGCCCGTCACCGTCGACATCGACGTCGTGCGCGACGCCCTCGGACGGCAGCGATTCTTCCGCGAGGCGGCGGAGCGCACGGCCGTGCCGGGCGTCGCCACGGGCCTCGCGGTCACCGGCGTCGGCGGCGACGTGCTGTTCGTCGAGGCGACGAGCGTCACCGGCGGCGAGAAGCTCGTCCTCACCGGCCAGCTCGGTGACGTGATGAAGGAGTCGGCGCAGATCGCTCTCTCCGCGGTGCGCGCCAGGGCGGGCGACTACGGGCTCGAGGAAGAGATCTTCGAGAACCGGTCGTTCCATCTGCACGTGCCGGCCGGTGCGATCCCGAAGGACGGCCCGAGCGCAGGCATCACGATGGCGACCGCTCTCGCCTCCCTCCTCACCGGCCGCCCTGTCAGGCACACGGTCGGGATGACCGGCGAGGTCACCCTGCAGGGTCGCGTGCTCCCGATCGGCGGCCTGAAGCAGAAGGTGCTCGCCGCCCATGCGGCCGGGCTCACCGACATCGTCATTCCCGAGCGCAACCGCGCCGACATCGACGACGTCCCCGAGCACGTCCGGGACGAGCTGACGTTCCATCCGGTGATGGCGCTGTCCGAGGTGCTCGAGCTCGCGCTCGAGCCGGCCGCGCAGTCGCTCGATGTCTCGGTGTAGGCACTGCCGTCCGGTCCCCGAGGAGGTCCGCCAGGCGGCGGGCCTCCTCGAGCGGCGCTGGACCGTCTCGATCCTCTGGGCCTCGTACGAGGGGGCATCGCGGTTCAACGAGTTCAAGCAGGCAGTGGGGGAGATCCCGCCTCGAACGCTGGCGCTGCGTCTTGTCGAGCTCGAGGAGGCGGGCGTGCTCGAGCGTCGCGTCGTCGACGCCCGGCCGCCGCGGGTCGAGTACACGCTGACCCCCGACGGGCGCCACCTTCAGGCCGTGGTCGACGCACTCGTCCGCTTCGCCAGTCTGGGTCAGACCCGGGCCTGACCTCCGGTGTCCGGGCTCAGCCGGACGCCCGGATTCGGGTGTCCGGCTGAAGCCGTGACGCCTTGGGTCCAGAGGCTAGATCGCCAGCGAGACCTCGGCCGGATCTGCGGCCACGTAGGCCGGGCGATAGCCGAGCAGCCGGCCAGCCGGAGCCCCAGCAAGCAGCGCGAGCTTCTGCAGCCAGGCAGGCGGGAACGGGAGCCGGACGTCGTCGAAGTGATGGTTCGCGATCACGGCGAGCCGGAACGGGTTGGGGAGGCCCTTCCTGTTCGTCTTGCCGTCGTTCGCGAGCCCGAACATCGTCTCGATCAGCGCTTCGAATTGCAGTGCAGGGCTGACGACGCAGCGGAACCTCGCGGCCGTCTCGGACGCGTTCCAGAAACTGTGCGCCGTTCCCGGCTCGACGGTCACAGACGTGCCCGCGGTGGCCACGATCGTCTCGCCGCCGACTTTGAACACGATCTCGCCCTCGAGCACCTCGAAGATCTCGGTCTGGTACGGGTGCTGGTGAGCGGTGGCGACGAAGCCGTTCGGCTCGACGAGCACGTCGATCACGACACGCTCCCCGTCCGAGTCGGCGGCGGTCTCGATGAATCGGATCGTCTCGCCGGTGATGCTGTTGTGGATGACATCTCCTGTGCGGATCATGGTGTCGCTCCTTGTCTCTTTGGCTAACGTGGACAGGAGCAGCATGGATCGCAGGTGCCGCGAGAACATCGGCCCGGGAGCCGATTCGCGGTCGCCCGTGGGGACGAACTTCTGGCTGCCGAGGGACCGAGCGAGACTCATCAATCAGGCGGAGAACGTCGCCGGACAATCGTCCTCGCGGATGACGACGAGTGGGTCGCCCGCTGGCTACGTTTCCCCTCGTGGATCGGATCACGGAGTTCCTGCGCGTCTGGTGGGTCGAGACAGCCGCCGTCCTGCTCGCGCTCGCCGGCGTCGTCGAAGGGCTCGTCCTCGCCGCCCCGGAGGGAGTGAGCCGCGGACAGGGATGGTTCCTGCCCTTCAGCGTCGCCCTGATGGCTGTCCCGCTCCTCTTCGTGAAGAAGTTCCCGTTCGCTGCACCGGTGACGACTGTCCTGCTCGCCGACGTGATCTCGATCGCCACAACCGGCAGAGCGATCATCGACGGCTTCGTCGCCATCTTCCTCCTCAACCTCACTGCGTGGCTGTTCGGACGACTCGACCGGCGTTCGTCGGTGACGGGCCTTCTGCTTCTGCTCGCCACGGTTCTCGTCGTCGATGCGCAGGCCGACGAGCTGACCGGCGCCACGATCCTTTTCCCGTGGATCTTCTTCACGACGTTCTGGGTCGCGAGCGTCTTCGTGACGGCTCGCGAAGGACATGCGCGGCAGGCGGAGGAGCGCGCGCGCGTGCTCGCGATCGAGCAGGAGGCCGCCTCGCACCGTGCCGTGGCCGAGGAGCGCCAGCGCATCGCCCGCGAGCTCCACGACGTGATCGCGCACTCGGTCTCGGTGATGACGGTGCAGGCGGGGGCTGTGCGCCGGCTCCTGCTCCCCGAGCAGGAGCGCGAGCGGCAGGCGCTCGAGACCGTCGAGGCGACCGGCCGGGAGGCGCTGACCGAGATGCGCCGGCTCGTCGGCCTCCTCCGCGAGCAGGGGGCGATGCCCGAGTTCGCCCCGCAGCCCTCGCTCCGGACGCTCGATACCCTGATCGGCACCGTGCGGGAGGCGGGCTTGCCCGTCGATCTGGATGTCCAGGGCGAGGAGCGAGAACTGCCGCCCGGAGTCGATCTCTCGGCGTACCGGCTCGTGCAGGAAGCTCTCACCAACACGCTCAAGTACGCGGGGCCGGCGCAGGCGTGGGTCACGCTGCGCTGGCGTGACGACGAGCTCGAGGTCGAGGTCGCAAACGACGGCCGCAGTGATGCAGCGCCGATCGGTTCCGGGCACGGGCTTGCCGGAATGCGCGAGCGCGTCGCGATGTGCGGCGGCACCCTCGAGACGGGGCCTCGTGACGGCGGCGGTTTTGTCGTGCGCTGCCACCTTCCGCTGGGCGCAGCCGCATGAGCGTCAGGGTCCTGATCGCCGACGACCAGTCGCTCGTCCGGGCGGGCTTCCGGATGATCCTCGACGCCGAGCCCGAGATCGAGGTCGTGGGCGAGGCGGCTGACGGCCTCGAGGCCGTGATCGCGGCGCGACAGACGGAGCCGGACGTGATCCTGATGGACGTGCGGATGCCGAACGTCGACGGGCTCGAGGCGACGCGCCGGCTACTCGACGGTCGCGAGGAAGGGCCGCGGATCCTGATCCTGACGACGTTCGACCTCGACGAGTACGTCTACGAGGCGCTGCGCGCCGGCGCGAGCGGGTTCCTGTTGAAGGACACGCCGCCGGAGCAGCTCGTCGAGGCGATCATGGTCGTCGCCCGTGGCGACGCATTGCTTGCGCCCTCGATCACGAGGCGCGTGATCGAGGAGTTCGTGCGCCGGCCGCCTGCCTCGGCCCGGACCCCGCCGCCCGAGCTCGCCGAGCTGACCGCCCGTGAGCGCGAGATCCTGGGGCTTATCGCCCGAGGCCTCTCGAATGCCGAGATTGCGAAAGAGGCCTTCGTCAGCGACACCACGGTGAAGACCCATGTCGCCCACATCCTGATGAAGCTCCGCCTCCGCGACCGCGTGCAGGCGGTGGTGTTCGCCTACGAGAACGGGGTCGTGCAGCCGGGCGGCGACTGAGCGCGGGACCCGCTGCGCTCTCTGCCTCGAAGGGGTTCCTACCGATCCGTGCCGAGCGGAGCGAAAGCCACTACGCCTCATCGTCCGCAAGCAGCCGGTAGATGCCCTTGCGTGCGGTGCGGAGCACGTCCTGGGCGCCCTTGATCTGGGCCGCCGTGCCCGCCTGGGCGACCTGCCTCGTTGCGGCCAGCACCTGATGGACGAGGTCGCGGAGCTCGACGAGGTCGCGATCGGCCTCACCGACGGCCTCCTCCCACGGAGCCGGTGCTCCCTCCGCGGGGCTCGCGGCACGACCCGCTTCGGTCAGCGCGAAGACCCTGCGTCCCGTTTCGGAGGGCGCGGGCTCGATCAGCCCTTCGTCCTCGAGCTGCTGGAGGGTGGGGTAGACGGAGCCGGGGCTCGGCGTCCAGTTGCCGCCGCTCCGCTCGGAGATCACCTGGATCACCTGGTAGCCGTGCATCGGCTCCTCCGCGAGGAGGGCCAGGATGGCCGCGCGGATGTCGCCGCGACCGGCGCGGCGGCCCGGGCCGAGGAACGGCCCGCCGAATCCGGCGGGGCCGTGCAGGCCGCGTCCGGACTTGCCGCGTCCGCGGCGCCTCGGGCGCTCGCCGGTCATGAACCAGACGTTCAGCCGGCCCGCGTCTCGCCGGCAGGTGCCGGCAGAGGGGACTGTCACTGCAGTCATGTGGGTTCCTTTCCTTGTGTGCTATCACGATATATCGAATAATATCGCTTGTCAAGCGACGTCGCGGCGACCTCTCGGTGGTGGGCCTCTACCTCGGACGAGTGGCTGCCGATAGGTGGTGACATGGACGCCGGGCACAACCCCGTGGGCACCGAGCTCCGGGAGCGCCTTGGGCTCATCCCGTTGGAGCGGGACGCGGACTCTCGGCCGTTGACGGCCGCGGACGTCCGGCTGCGGCGGCCGATCGGCGAGATCTTCGTGGAGCTCGGGTTCATCACCCAGGGCCAACTCGAGGGTGCACTGGCCGTGCAGAAGACAACTGGCGCCCGGATCGGCGAGATCCTCGTCGAGCAGGGGATTCTCACGCGTCTCGATCTCGCGAGTGCGCTCGCCGAGCACTGGGAGTCAGGTCAGCCCGAAGCGCCGGTTGTCTGGCCATCCCCGGGGAACGGCGCGCCGGTGACACCGCTGCCAGAGCCGGGGCTGGTGGCAGGAGATGCCGCCGCCATCGTCGAGCTCGAGCCGCGGCTCGAGCTTGCCGAAGACCGCGTCGAGCCGGCTCGGCCGGCGCGCCGCCGGTGGAGGAGGTCAGTCCGCGTCGACGACGCTCTCGCAACAGAGGCGCGACTCGCTGCGGTCGAGGCGGCAATCCGGGACGTGGCCGGACGGGGCATGCCGGCAGGCGACAGCGCCGAGCAGCGTCGAACCGACCGGCCCGATGCCCTGATCACACGGCTCGAGCTCCTGGAGAGGAGGCTCGAGGCGTTGGCGGTCCTGGAGAAGAGGGTCGTGGTTCTTGCGGCCTCCACCGTCGAGCTCGGGGCCGAGCTTCACGCTCTCACGGATCGACCGCCGGGCACCGAGCCCCGGCACCAGCTCTCGGAGCTTGCGCAGAGAGTGGAGAGCATCGAGATAGAGGGGCGCGAGCGTCTCGGCATGCTCAACGCGGCGGTGTCCGACCTCGGACGTCGCCTCGACGAGCAGGCGGCGATCGGTGAGGAGCAGGCGCGCGCCTCGGAATGGGCCATCCGGGAAGGCCTTGCCTCTCTCCACGAGGGGCTGACCGGTGCCGAGCCCGAGTTCTCCACAGACGGAAAGGAGCCAGGTCCGCTCGAGCGGCTGGGAGCGGCGGTCGTGGCAGTCGATGCGCGCATGGCAGATCGGGGTCCGGTGTCGAAGGCGGAAGGATTCGTGGCGTTTGCGCCGACCGCGTCCGGCTACCGGCTGGTCGAGCTCCCCGGAGGGCTGCCGGAGATCGGGTCGACGCTCGTGCTCGACGTCTGCGACGGTCCGTTCGTCGTCACCCGTCACGGCCGCTCGCCGCTCCCGTTCGACCGCCGCCCGTGCGCGTACCTGGGCTGCGCCTGACCTCCGCGGCGATCGCGCCCGCGCGGTTTGAAGTTCCCTCTATACCTCGAACGAGTGTCTGCCGATAAGGGGTGACATGGAATCATCCGAGACCATCCAGTCCGAGCGGCTCGGCGCCGTTCTGGTGGAGAAGAATCTGATCACGGAGGAACAACTCGAGCGCGCGCTGGTCCTGCAGGAGGAGAGCGGCAAGCGACTCGGTGAGATCCTCGTGGCGGAGTTCGGCGTCTCGCGGCTCGAGGTCGCGGGTGTGCTCTCGGAGCAATGGGCGGGCGCCGAGAAGCCCGAGCCCGAGGGTTCCAGGCCAGTCGAGCCGTTGACGCCTGCCGAGGTGCGCCTGCGACGGCCGCTCGGCGAGCTCCTCGTCATGCGCGGATTCATCACCGCCGATCAACTCGACGCCGCCCTGGAGGAGCAGCGCAGGTCCGGCGCCCGGATCGGTGAGATCCTTGTCGAACGCGGCGCCATTTCGCGGCTCGACCTCGCGGCGGCGATCTCGGATTACGGCTCCTCGGCTGGGGGCCTGCGTTCGCCGGGACACGCCGCCGGCCAACAGCCTTCACATGACGGCTCGCCCGGTGCGTCGTCGTCGGCTCAGGGGTGGTCGGCCGATGGCCTCGCCCTCGTTTCCGACCTCGAGGCGCGGCTGCAGACCCTCGAACGGGCCGCGGGTGGGGCACCATGGCAGGAGGATCTTCGTCTCGTAGCGTTCGACATTCGGGCCGCCATCAGCGTCGTCGAAGCGCGACTCGATGCGGTTGGCCCCAGCCCGGGTGAGGCGGATCTCGTCGCGGCACTCGGGGCGGTGAGCAGCAGGATCGATGCGCTCGAGAACGTGCCCGTCGCCGCGGAGCTCGAGGCGCTCCGTCAGGAGTTCGAGGAGCTGAAGGCGGGTCCCGTCACGCTGGAGGAAATTGCGGATCTGCGTGCGACGGTCGAGCGCCTGGAGGCCCTGCCGGATCGGGCCGATGAGATTCCGCGTCTCGCAAGCGAGATCGCCGTGCTCGCTGCGCGATCCGACGAGTTTGCGGTGCGGGTTGAGGGGTTGGCGCTGCCGGTTGCGGGTTTGGCTCCGAGGATTGATGGTCTTGCGGCGCGGGTGGAGGAGGTGGCGGCGGCGATCCCGGTGGTGGAGACGGATGGTTTGGTGGCGCGGATCGAGCTGCTGGAGGAGGGCAGTCGTTCGGGTGGCGGGTCGCTGGAGCAGCTTGCGGCCGAGGTTGCCGTGTTGGCGTCGCGTTTGGCTGAGGTGTCGGATGCGGGTGAGTTGAGCGGCAGGCTGGAGGCGGTGGCGGAGCGGGCCGAGGTTGCGCAGGCGGGTGTGGCGGGGCTTTCTGGCCGGGTCGAGGAGTTGGCGGCGAGTGTGCCGTCCGGGGAGGTCATCGCGGAGCTGCGCCGTCAGCTTTCTGATCTTGCCGCGCGTGCGGAGGCCGACGATGGTGCTGAGCTGGGTGCGGCGGTCGCGTCGCTTGCTGGTCGGCTGGACGAGTTTGCGGTGCGGGTTGAGGGGTTGGCGCTGCCGGTTGCGGGTTTGGCTCCGAGGATTGATGGTCTTGCGGCGCGGGTGGAGGAGGTGGCGGCGGCGATCCCGGTGGTGGAGACGGATGGTTTGGTGGCGCGGATCGAGCTGCTGGAGGAGGGGAGTCGTGCGGGTGGCGGGTCGTTGGAGCAGCTTGCGGCCGAGGTTGCCGTGTTGGCGTCGCGTTTGGCTGAGGTGTCGGATGCGGGTGAGTTGAGCGGCAGGCTGGAGGCGGTGGCGGAGCGGGCCGAGGTCGCGCAGGCGGGTGTGGCGGGGCTTTCTGGCCGGGTCGAGGAGTTGGCGGCGAGTGTGCCGTCCGGGGAGGTCATCGCGGAGCTGCGCCGTCAGCTTTCTGATCTTGCCGCGCGTGCGGAGGCCGACGATGGTGCTGAGCTGGGTGCGGCGGTCGCGTCGCTTGCTGGTCGGCTGGACGAGTTTGCGGTGCGGGTTGAGGGGTTGGCGCTGCCGGTTGCGGGTTTGGCTCCGAGGATTGATGGTCTTGCGGCGCGGGTGGAGGAGGTGGCGGCGGCGATCCCGGTGGTGGAGACGGATGGTTTGGTGGCGCGGATCGAGCTGCTGGAGGAGGGGAGTCGTTCGGGTGGCGGGTCGTTGGAGCAGCTTGCGGCCGAGGTTGCCGTGTTGGCGTCGCGTTTGGCTGAGGTGCCGGATGCGGGTGAGTTGAGCGGCAGGCTGGAGGCGGTGGCGGCGGGCCGAGGTCGCGCAGCGGGTGTGGCGGGGCTTTCGGGCCGGGTCGAGGAGTTGGCGCGTCTGCGCGGGCGAGGTCGTCGCGGAGCTGCGCCGTCGCTCTGATCTTGCCGCGCGTGCGAGCCGACGATGGTGCTGACTGGGTGCGGCGGTCGCTCGCTTGCGGCGGTTGACGAGTTTGCGGTGCGGGTTGACGGGTTGCGCTGCGCGTTGCTCCGAGGATTGATGGTCTTGCGGCGCGGGTGGAGGAGGTGGCGGCGGCGATCCCGGTGGTCGAGACGGATGGTTTGGTGGCGCGGATCGAGCTGCTGGAGGAGGGGAGTCGTGCGGGTGGCGGGTCGCTGGAGCAGCTCGCGGCCGAGACCAGCGAGCTGCGCTCCCAGCTGCAGGAACTGACGATCGCGTCTGCGCAAGACGAGTCGGTCGCGCTCCTCGAGGCGCGTGTGGGCGAGTTGGAGCATCGGATTGCCGTGACTGCGGAGCTTCGTGACGAGATTCAGCGCGTCGGCGCGGGCGCGAGCGCCGGGCGCGACTCGCTCGCACGTGAACTCTTTGCCCGGGTGGAGGAGATCACCGCCACGGTGCCCGCCGCAGACGAGGTGACCGAGCTTCGGCTGCGCGTCGACGAGCTCGCATCGCGCCCCATGGAGGATCACGTCCTGCAGGCCCGCGTCGGGGAGCTGGCGGCACGCATCGAAGCCCTTGCACTGGTCGAGGCGACTGTCGCCGGCCTGACGGCGTCGGTGGCCGGGCTCGACGGCAGGATCGACAGCTGCGTCCGTGACGGGCATGAGAGGGTTGACGGGCTCGCGGAAGAGCTGAGCACACGCATCGGTGGGCTTGCCAAAGAGCTCAGCCGCAGGATCGACAGCGTCGTGGCACGAGCAGATGGATTCGTCAGCCGCGACCAGGTCGAAGCGACGGCTGCCGAGCAGGCAGCCTGGATCCGGGATGAGCTCGAGGTCCTGCGCGAGTGGACGAACGTGCACGCGGCCGCCGTGGACGTTGCGCTCGCGGGGGCCGACGATGCCCGCGTCACGGGACAGCAGGAGCTCGGGAACCGGATTGACGAAGCTGCCGGGGCTCTCCGGGCCGAGGCGGAGGCACAGGCCAGAGAGCTGGAGGCCCGGCTCGGGGCAAGCGCGAGCGAAACGGCAGTGCTGCGCACGCGCGTCGACGCGCTCCAGGAGTCAGCGGCCGATCGCATCGGCTGGGAGGCGCGTCTCGAGAGCATGCTCGAGCAGCGTCTCGACGAGCTGGCAGCGCGCATCACCGACGAGGTCGCGGGAGCGCGGGCCGATGCGGAGCACGCTGTCGACGCGATCCGCGGGACGACGGACTGGCTCGGAGGGCGGATCGACGAACTGCATGGCCTGCACCATGCTGACCTGCAGGATGTGCGCAGCGCAACGGAGCGGCTTGTCGATCGGGTCGAAGCCGAGTCGGCCCTTCGTGCCGGCGACGCAGAGTCGGCCCGGGCTGCGGCAGCGGAGCTGTCCGCGCGCGTCGACGATCATGCGATCCGGAACGCCGCAACGGCATGCGAGATCGAGCAGCGGCTTCAGGACGAGATCGGCTGTCTCGCCGCGCAACTGGAGGAGCGAGACGCAAGCGGCATCGAAGCTCGAGACGAGCTGCGCGTCGAGCTGGAACGGGTCGCCTCGTCGATGGGCTGGCGGCTCGAGCGGATCGAGGAGTCGCTGGCAGCAGACGACGGGGCCGAGTTGAATGCAACGGTGGCAGAGCTCGGACGCCGCCTCGACGAGCAGGCGGCGATCGCCGAGGAGCAGGCGCGTGCCACGGAGCGGGCGCTGCGCAAGGGTCTTGCCTCGCTCGGCGAGCGGCTCGTCGACACGGAGTCTGCGTACGCTGATGCGGGCAAGGCGCTACGACGCTCGATCGAGCGGCTGGGAGCTGCGGTCGTGGAGGCCGATGCGCGGATGGCGGATCAGATCCCGGTGTCGGAGGCAGAAGGGTGTGTCGCCTTCGCGCCGACCGCGGACGGCTACCGGCTGGTCGAGCTCCCCGGCAGGCCGCCGGAGATCGGGTCGACGCTCGAGCTCGACGTGTGCGATGGTCCGCTCGTCGTCACCCGCTACGGCAGCTCACCACTCCCGCTCGACAGTCGCTCCTGCGCGTACCTCGAACGCGCCTGAGGGCTCGCCTCGTGCGAGCCGGGCGGAGCCCGATCGCGCGACGTCCGTGCAACCGCCTTCCGCATCGGGTCGACCCGGATCCTTCTGCCCGAATCGTCGCAGCGGTGCCGAAGAGCGAGGCGGGCAACGCTCGGGTACGGTCACCGAGATGAGCGAGATCGCCCCGACGCCTGTCGTCTCCGCGCGTGGCGTGACGAAGCGGTACAAGTCGACCGTTGCCGTGGACGGCCTCGACGTCGACATCGGCCACGGCATCACGGGGCTGCTCGGGCCGAACGGGGCGGGGAAGACGACCTTCATCGCGCTCGTGCTCGGCCTACGCCTGCGCGACGCGGGCGAGCTGACGGTGCTCGGGCACGACCCGGCGAGCTCCGGCATCGACGTGCGAGCCCGTATCGGGTACGCGCCCGAGCACCACAACCTGCCGCCCGACGTGCACGCCGCCGACCTCATCCGGCATCTCGGCGAGCTGCACGGCCTGCCCGCCCGGGCGGCGATCCAGAGGGCAAACGACGCGCTCTGGCAGGTCGGGCTCGGCGAGGAGCGCTTTCGCCCGATCGGCACGATGTCGACCGGGCAGCGGCAGCGGGTGAAGCTTGCAGGAGCGATCGTCCACGATCCCGAGCTGGTCCTTCTCGACGAGCCGACCGACGGGCTCGACCCGCTCCAGCGCGACGACATGCTCGCCTTGATTCGGCGGGTCGGCAGTGAGTTCGGAATGGACATCGTGATCTCGTCCCACCATCTCGAAGAGGCGGAACGGATCTGTGACGCGGTGGTGATTCTCGGCGGTGGCTCGGTCGTGCGCGCCGGGAGGCTGAGCGAGCTCCGCCGCGACTCGGAGCGCCTGATCGTCGTCGTCGACGACCGGGCGCCCGAGCTCGCGGCCGTGCTGCGCGGCCACGGCTTCGACGTGGCCGAGCACGGTGAGACGGTGAGCGTCGCCTGGGCCGACGGCGTGCACGATGCGGTTCGGGACGCCGTGGCCGATCTCGGTGTCGGCATTCGGCGCCTCGGGCCCGAGCGCCAGACTCTCGAGGACGTCTACATGGAGGCGAGCGCGTGAGTCGGCGAGCAGATGCGAGCCCGGACGTCCGGCTGAAGCCGGACACCGCGCCGGCGACAGGCTTCAGCCTGTCGTCCGGGCTGGAGCGGGCAGCATGAGCTCCGAGCAGGGTGCGCGCATCTTCGACGTCGGCTACCGGTCCTACGACGGCCCGCGGAGCGCCCCGGTGTGGGCGCTCGCCACCGTGTGGAAGCACACCCTGCAGCGCGTGCTGGGCCTCCACCGCAGCTTCCGCCACAAGGTGCTGCCGGCGCATCGCGGTGCTGATCGCCTTCCTGCCGGCGGTGGTCTTCGTCGGGATCACGGCCTTCCTGCCGGCGGCCCAGATCCTGAACGAGATCCTGCCCTCGTACGGCGAGTACGTCGGCGAGACCACGATGGCGCTCGCGCTGTTCGCCTCGCTCGTCGCGCCGGAAGCGCTGTGCACCGACCGGCGCACCGGCATGCTCGACCTCTACCTGGCGGGCCCGCTCGACGTGAAGCGGTATCTCGCCGCGAAGTGGACGGCCGTCGCGAGCGTGATGCTCGTGATGACGGTCGGCCCGCAGCTCTTCCTCCTCGTCTCGTACACGATCGTGGACGCCGGGCCGTCCCTCGGCGACGCGCCGCTGCTCGTCCTCCGGATCGTCGTCTCCGGGGTCGGGGTGGCGCTCTTCTACACCGCCGTCGCAATGGGCGTCTCGAGCCTGACCACGCGCCGAGCCGTGGCCGCGGTCGCGACCGTGCTCGTCCTGCTCGTCCCCCAGATCGCGGTGGGCGTTGCGGTCGAGAGCAGCGACGCACCCGAGGAGCTGACGCTGCTCACCCCCCGCGTGGCAACGGAGTTTGCGTTCCGCGTGTTCGGCGAGGCCCGCGGTCCGCTCGACGACGATCCGCCGATCGCCGACGTCTCGACGGGCCTTGTCGTTGCCGGCCTTGCGGGCTGGATCCTGCTCGGTGGTGCCGTCTGCCTGGTGAGCTACCGCCGTCAGGGGGCGCGACGGTGACGGTGACGCTGCCGGTGGACGGGGGGCCGTTGCTCGAGGTGCAGGCCGTCTCGAAGTGGTTCGGCAGCCTCGTCGCCGTCTCGGACGTCAGCTTCGACGTCGGGCCGGGTGTCACCGCGCTGCTCGGCCCGAACGGGGCGGGCAAGTCCACCATGCTGCGGATGCTGTCCGGGCTCGCGCGGCCGTCGAAGGGGACGGTGCGGATTCTCGGGCTCGACCCGCGCTCGAGCATCGCCGTCACCCGGCAGGTCGGCCTCGTGCCGCAGCAGGAAACCGTGTTCGAGCCGCTGACCGCGTTCGCGTTCGTCCGGCTTGCGGCCATCCTGCACGACCTTCCGGATCCCGACGGCGCCGCCCGCGCCGCACTCGAGACCGTCGAGCTCGACCCGTCCGACGGGCGACGGTTGCCGACCTACTCGAAGGGGATGCGCCAGCGGGTGAAGCTCGCGCAGGCGATCGTGCACGATCCGCGCGTGATCATCCTGGACGAGCCGCTGACGGGGCTCGACCCTCGCCAGCGCGCCCACATGATCACGCTGTTCCACCGCCTCGGCGACGAGGGCCGGTGCGTCGTCGTCGCGAGCCACGTGCTGGACGAAGTGGAGCGCTTCGGGTCGGACGTGCTCGTGATGGCCAAGGGAAGGCTCGCCGCGTCCGGCGACTTCCGGGAGATCCGCGCCCTGATGGACGACCGCCCCCGCCGGATCCGGGTCCGGGTGAGTGCGCCGAGGGAGCTCGCGGGCGACCTCCTGCTCGCGGGCGTCGTCGTGGGAGCGCACGTCGACGGTGACGACGCCCTGCTGCTCGACACGGACGACGCACGGGGCCTCGCGAGAGCGATCGCGCCGCTCGCCCGGGCGCGTGGCGCCCAGGTGCTCGAGGTGCGTCCGGTCGACGAGGATCTCGAGGACGTCTTCCGCTACCTGGTGGAGCGATGACGCACACGGCAGCAGTCGGCGCGTCGCGCCACTCGAGCTTCGCCGCGCTCTACCGGCTGCTGCTGCGGCTGCTCGTGACACCGATGCGGATCGTGGCGATTCTGGCACTCGGGTCGCTCGGGGTGCTCCTCGGCGTCCTCGCCCGCGGTGACGACGA
Organism: uncultured Thermoleophilia bacterium; assembly: GCA_963792455.1. Lineage (GTDB taxonomy): Bacteria > Actinomycetota > Thermoleophilia > Gaiellales > Gaiellaceae > Gaiella. Next base: position 98,571 of record CAWBWA010000004.1, on the reverse strand, counting down.
CCCGCTGCGCGCGACGACCGAGTTCGCCGTCGCCTACGGGTTCGGCATCGTCCTGCCGCTCGCGACCGCCTGGCTCGCCACCTCGAGCATCGGCGACCTCGTCGAGGATCGCCTGCTCGTCTATCTCTGGCTGAAGCCGGTGCCGCGGTGGCAGTTGCCCACGGTAGCCGTGCTCGCGACGGTCACGATCGTCGTGCCCCTCGTCGCGGTCCCGCTCCTCGTGACCGCGGTCGTCGCCGGTACGGCCGAGCTCCTCGGGTCGCTCGTCCTCGCATCCGCGCTCGCCGTCTTTGCGTACGCGGGCGTCTTCGTCGCAGTCGGCCTCTGGCTGCGGCGGGCGCTCTGGTGGTGCCTGCTCTACATCCTCGTCTGGGAGAACGGCCTCGCCCGCGCCGTCGACGGCGCGGCCCGGCTCTCGATCGCGAGCTACGCGCAGTCGCTCGTGGCCAATGCGGCCGACGTCCGCATCGCCTACGCCGAGCGGGGGTCGGCAGCATCGATCGTGGTGCCTCTGGTGGTCGGCTGCGCCGGTCTCGTGCTGGCCGTGATCCGGTATCGCCGCACCGAGATCGACTAGTGGGGTGTCCCGCAACGCTCGAACCAAGATGATCGTTGCGGGACACCCCACTCCATGTTGATTGCAGTAGTGCGGCGTCTCACAACGATGCTGGTTCGTGTCAAACGTTGTGAGACGCCGCACTAGCTCCCTCGCGCGGGCAGGGGTTCCCCGGATGCGATCTGCCGCCGTCTACGGATGCCCGGTCCAGCCCAGCGCAGTAGCGTCGAGGGTGTCCCGTCGAGCGACTGGAGGGCTCCATGGCAACCATCGACAAGACGGCGGATCTTGCCGGCCCGGGGATCGGCGACTACGCCGAGCTCGAGCACGTCCTGCCGGACGACTACACGCCGCTGCTGACCCCGAACGAGACGCAGCGCGCGCTCGCTGCCGTGAAGCGGCACATCGAGGACGGCCTCTGCCGCGAGCTCGGCCTGATCCGCGTCGAGGTGCCGCTGATCGTCGACGTCGCAAGCGGCGTCAACGACTACCTCGACCGTGACGGCTCACGCACGCCCGTGGGGTTCCACATCGCAAACGATCACGGGCAGCACCCGGTGGACGCCGAGGTCGTGCAGGCGGCGACGAAGTGGAAGCGGATGGCGCTCGCGCAGTTCGACATGAAGCCCGGTGAAGGGCTCGTCACCGACATGCGGGCGGTCCGCAAGGACTACTTCCTCGACCACGACCACTCCGCCTACGTCGACCAGTGGGACTGGGAGCGCACGATCACCGCCGAGCAGCGGACGCTCGCGACGCTCACCGAGACGGTGCGTGCGATCTGGCGCGTGATCCGCTCGGCCGAGGAGCTCGCGCTCGACATGTATCCCGCAGCTGCGCGACCCGCGCTACCCGAGCCTCCCCGACGAGATCGAGTTCGTGCACGCCGAGGACCTGCTCGCCCGCTACCCCGACCTGCCGCGCAAGCAGCGCGAGACGGTGTTCCTGCAGGAGCACCCGGCGGTGTTCATCTACGGGATCGGCTGGACGCTCGCCGACGGGTACCCGCACGAGCTGCGGGCCGCGGACTACGACGACTGGGTCACCGAGACGGTGTCCGCCGACGGTCGGCCGATGCATGGCCTGAACGGCGACATCCTCGTCTGGAACCCCGTCACGAAGCGCCGCCACGAGCTGAGCTCGATGGGCGTGCGCGTCACGAAGGAATCGCTCGTGCAGCAGCTCGAGCTGACCGGCCAGCTCGGCTTCCTGGAGCTGCCGTACCACCGCGCGATCCTCGAGGACCGGATCCCGCTCTCGATCGGCGGCGGCATCGGGCAGTCGCGCGTGACGATGCTGCTGCTCCGCAAGGCCCATCTGGGGGAGGTGAGCGTGACCGTGTGGCCCGACGTCCTGAAGAAGATGTGCGCCGCGCGGAACATCCACGTGCTCGAGTGAGGCGCTCGAGGTAGGGGCACCATCACGGTGGAGGGGCCCCGTGCCGCGCCTCCGCTGGCAACAGGGCTCAGTCGGCACGCAGTGCGACCATGGAGTGTCCGGGTTGATCCGGTTTCGTGGCGATGTCGAGGGCTTACGGGCAGTCGCGGTGTTGCTCGTCGTCTTCGATCACCTGCAGGTGCCCGGCTTTCGTGGTGGCTTCGTCGGGGTCGATGTCTTCTTCGTGGTCTCGGGCTACCTGATCACGAGCCTGCTCGCGGCCGAGTACGCGAAGCGAGCCGACGAGAACGACGGGCACGGCTCGATCTCGATCCCGGGCTTCTACCTGCGGCGGGCGAGGCGGATCCTCCCGGCCGCGCTGACCGTGATCGTCGCCGTCGCGGTTGCCGCCCGGCTGCTCCTGAACCAGCTCCGCGTCGAGCAGATCCAGCACGACGCCTTGTGGGCGCTGCTCTTCGGCTCGAACATCAACTCGATCAACCAGGCGACCGACTACTTCGCCGAAGGGCTGGCCGCGTCGCCGTTCCAGCATTACTGGTCGCTCGCTGTGGAGGAGCAGTTCTACCTCGTCTGGCCGGCACTCTTCCTGCTCGTCACGCTGGTGCACGGCTTCAGCCCATTCGGACTTCCCGTCGGCTGGCGCGCCCGGGTGGGGATCACGATCGGTGCCGTCGGACTCGCGTCACTGACGTGGTCGATCGTCGCGACGACTGCCAACCCGGTCGGTGCCTACTTCTCGACCCTCACGCGCGCGTGGGAGCTGGCGCTCGGTGCGCTGATCGGCATCACGGCAACCCGGACGACCCGGGTTCCGCGTTCGCTCGCGGTGCTCTCGTCGTTCGGTGGAACCGCGCTTCTCGTCCTCGCTTGCGTCCTCATCGACACGAGCACCGCGTTCCCGGGCACCGCTGCGCTGCTTCCCACGTTGGCAACCGCGCTGTTCATCGTGGGAGGAATGACCGCAACGCCGCCCCTGCCCAACAGGGTGCTCTGCCTGGCTCCACTGCGCTTCCTGGGCAGGATCTCGTACTCGGTCTACCTCTGGCACTGGCCGCTGGTCGTCTTTGCCGCGGCCCTGGTCCCGGCGACCGCCGATGGCGTCGCGGCACGCGTGCTCATCCTCGCTCTCACGCTCGTGATCTCGACGTTGAGCTTCTATCTCGTCGAGCAGCCGGGGCGACGGATCTCGTTCGCGCGAAGGGGGGTGCGACCACGTGCCGGCGTGGGATGGTTCGAGAGGAGCCGTGGCAGCGTCGCCTTCGGTTCTGTCGTGCTCGTCGCCCTCTTCGTCGGCGCCCTCTCGACGCTGACGATCGGGAAGAACACGACCCAGCCGCCGGCAGCGTACCTCCCTCAGGTCGCGGCGAGCGCGGAACGTGCAGCCCCACCGGTCGTGCCGGTGTCGGGCACAATCGGCGCCTCGCGTGGATCCAAGAAGACCTCCGAGCCGATCGAGACGGCGTACTCAGAGGCTCTTCGCGCGTGGCAGCAGGAGATCCGTGCGGGGCTGGCGGTCCGGATCCTCCCCGCAAGCCTGCAGCCGCTGCATCCGCATCTGGTGCGGTACGTCGAGCCATGGTGCAACCGCAAGCTGGCCGGGATCGTCGCGGGCGAGTGCGTCGTCGGCAACCCTCGAGCCGAGCATGTGGCAGTGCTGACGGGCGACTCCCATGCCGGGATGTTCCAGGTCGCCCTGGCTCGTGCGCTGAACCGCACGACGTGGAGCCTGCACATCTTCCAGCGGGGCCACTGTGGCTGGGCCGGCAGTGTCGGGCCCAACTTCCCTGTCTCGGCCGGCGACTGCCGTGTCGACCAGGCCGAGACGCTCTCCCGGATCCGGGCGCTCCAACCTGACCTACTCGTGCTCAGCGAGGAGGACGTTGTCACGCCGTACCGGACGGAGTCCGACATCTCGGCGAGCCTGGCATCGTTCTCGAAGCTCGCACGGCGGATCATCGTCTTCGGGCACACGCCGTCGACCCCGTCCTTCGATTCCTGCCTCTCCGGATCCGCCGACATTTCGGGCTGCGTCGGGACGCTCTCGAGCGACTATCGGCGGGACGCCGGCGTCGAGCAGCAGCTGGCGACGCGCTCCAATGCCACGTTCGTCGACACGTCGGCGTGGTTCTGCGTCCGGGTCGGCTCCGGCAGTATGTGCCCGCCGGTGATCGAGAACGCCGCGGTCTGGAGGGACGGGACGCATGTCACCTCCGACCTGGAGCCGAAGCTGATTCCGCTCGTTCGCGCACTCCTCGAGTCCGAAGGCATCACAACGGACGGGCTCTGACCCCGCCGCTGCGGCCGCCCGCTGTCAGTAGTCGGAGCGGAACGATCAGGGCCGACCCCGATGGCGCACGAGCGCTTGGCTGCACAATTGGAGGTGCAGACGCCGGCGTGCCTGATCCGACGGCCGCCGCCCCGCCTCATTCGATTACGAGGTGTCGGGAATGCTCAGATTCCGCGGCGACATCGAGGGCTTGCGGGCGATCGCGGTCCTTCTGGTCGTCTTCGACCACCTCGAGGTACCCGGCTTCAGCGGTGGCTACATCGGAGTCGACGTGTTCTTCGTCCTCTCGGGCTACCTGATCACGAGCCTGCTCGCGGCCGAGTACGCGAAGAAGGCCGAGGGAAACGGTGGGCGCGGGTCGATCTCGATCCCGGGCTTCTACGCGCGGCGGGCGCGGCGGATCCTCCCTGCGGCGCTCACCGTGATCGTGACCATCGTCGTCGCCGGAGGGATCCTGCTCAACGAGCTGCGCGTGGCGCAGATCAACCACGACGCGATCTGGGCCGTCTTCTTCGGCTCCAACGTCAACTTCATCAGGCAGGCGACGGACTACTTCGCGCAGGGCTTTGCTGCGACCTCGCCGTTCCAGCATTACTGGTCGCTCGCGGTGGAGGAGCAATTCTATCTCGTCTGGCCCGCGCTCTTCCTTCTCGTCACGAGGCCGCACGGGCTCACCGTTGTCGGCATCGCCATTCGCTGGCGGGCTCGGGTCGCGCTCACCGTCTGCGCGGTCGGTCTCGCGTCGCTCACCTGGTCGATCGTGGCGACCGCCCAGAGCCCTGTTTCCGCGTACTTCTCGACGTTCACGCGTGCCTGGGAGCTCGCGCTCGGAGCGCTGATCGGGATCGTCGCGACGAGCGCCACCAGGCTCCCTGGCCCGCTTGCGCGCGTGGCGTCGGCAGGTGGGGTGCTGCTCTTCGTCGCCGCGTGCGCCGCCATCGGTCGGACCACGCCGTTCCCGGGAGCCGCGGCGCTGCTCCCGACGACCGCGACGGCGCTGCTCATCGTGGGTGGGCTCACCGCGAGAGCGCCGCTCCCGAACCGGCTCCTGTGCATTCCGCCGCTGCGCTTCCTCGGCCGCATCTCGTACTCGGTCTACCTCTGGCACTGGCCGCTCGTCGTGTTCGCGTCCGCGTTGTACCCCACAATGAGCGAGACCGTTCAGATGCGACTGCTCATCCTCTTCCTCACCCTCGCCATCTCCGCGCTCAGCTTCTATCTCGTGGAGCAGCCGGGGCGGCGGGTTTCCTTCGGGCAGCAGCGCGGACGGGGACGCGCGCCGGGTCGATCGGGCGTGCGGAACCTGGGTACCGCAGTGTTCGGTACCTGCGTGCTCGCCGCCGTCTTCGTCGGCGTCTTCTCGACGATTGCGCCCGAGCGCTCGGTGGCGGCGCCCGTGAGCCGGACGAACCCCGCGAGCTCCACGAGCAGCGCCGGCGGAGGCAGCGACCGCGCGGCGATCGTGATGACGGTCGCCGGAGCGCAGCCCCGGGACACGCGCTACGTCGAGGCGGTTCGTGCCTGGCAACGGCAGGTTCGCGCAGGGATCGCGCTCCGGCGACTGCCGCAGAGCCTGCAGCCGCTGCAGCCTCACCTCTCTGGCTACATCGCGCCTCCGTGCATTCGCCGGGTGACAGGGGCCTCGTCGAACGAGTGCGTCGTCGGGAATCCCACCGCGAAGCACGTCGCCGTGCTGACCGGCGACTCGCACGCCGGCATGTTTCAGAACGCGGTGTCGCGCGCCTTCGATCGGAACGCATGGAGCGTCCACATCTTCCAGCGCGCCGGGTGCGGCTGGGCCGGCGACCCCGCGCCGAACCCGAATGTGTCGGCCGCCGAGTGCCGCTCTTACCAGGCCGAGGCGCTGCGGCGCATTCGCGAACTCCGGCCGGAGGTGCTGCTCCTGAGCGAGGACCGTGTCGTGACGCCGTTCCGCTCGGTTGCGGACATGTCGTCGAGCCTCGCGACGCACACCAGGCTGGCGAAGCGCACCATTGTCCTGGGGCACACGCCGAGGCCGATTCCCTTCACGCGCTGCCTGGTCGGGTCAGCGGACATCTCGGGGTGCAGCGCCCCGCTCCACGGCGATTTCCCGTCGTACATGCGGCTCGAGCAGCGCCTTACGACCCGCTCGGGCGGGACATTCGTCGATACCTCGTCGTGGTTCTGCGCGGCCACCGGCACCGGCGTCCTCTGCCCTTCGGTGATCGGCGGGGCTCCGGTGTTCAAGGACGGCGATCACATCGCCGCCGGATTCGAGCCGAAGCTCGTTCCTGTGATCAGGGCGATGCTCGCGTCGGCGGGTGTCGCAACCTTCGCGCGCGACGGCGCGTAGAGGTCTTTCCCGTGGAGTGCCGGTGGAGTTCCGTAGTTCCGGGCAGGCGGTCTCAGCGCTCCCTCTGATGCGGCGAGGGGCCGTCCCGGGGATGCTATGAGCGGGTACATGACGAAAAGGGGAGGAGCCATGAAGCGGCACGCTCTACTCCACATGGTCACCCTGTCGTTGGTCGTGCTGGCACTGGGCGGGCCCGTCGCGTGGGGCCTCGGCACAGACCGGGCGGGTCGGTCAGCGGATGTCGTCGGGGCGGTGGGGCAGCCGGTCACGCTCGACGGCAAGCAGGTTCACAGCGTCGTGCGCACCGAACGCTGGTACGGCGGCGGCTTCTGGTTCCCGAAGGCGGGACAGGCTGCCGTGACGGTCGAGATCAACATCAAGACGATCGCCGAGAGCTCGTACAACTCCCTCTACTACGCCGTGCGTGACAGTGCAGGTGCGCGGTACGGCCGCGTGATCGCGGGGTATCGCTACCCGAGCCTTCCCTCGGCTTCCCGGGCACCGGCCGGGACGGAGGTCGACGGCTGGCTGACGTTCCTCGTCCCTGTAGCGAAGGTCAACGATCTCACACTCGAGTACCGCGCGAGTGGTGGCTTCGGCTCGAGCCTGGACGTCGAGCTGGGCGTCGTCCCCGATAGCCAGCAGGCCCGGTTGGGGTCGGCGGTCACGATCGCGGGCGAGCAGGTTCAGACGGTGACGGGCGCTTCTGTGTGGCCCGGCAAAGGGCTCTTTCGGCCGAAGGCCGGCCAGGTGTACGTAACGTGGCACGTCAAGGTCAAGGCGCTCAAGCAGACCACGATCGGCGGCATGTACTTCTCGCTCCGCTCGGCGTCGGGCGAGTGGTACAGCGGCTCCGTGCTCGGCAGCCGCGAGCCCCGTCTTCCGTACAAGGCAAGCCTGGCCGCAGGACGTGTTGCACAGGGGTGGGTGACGGGAATGGTGCCCAGGAGCAAGATCCGGGGTCTCACCATCGTCTACCACCTCCACGACAACGGGCCGAACGTGCTCATCCCGCTCACGGCGAGCGCAACCTGAGCGGTCCGCGACCGCGGATCGCCCTTCTACCGCCGGCCGCGTAGCCCGATTGCACCGCCGCGGCCGGCGGTCAGCGCACCTCACTTCCGTTTCCGCGCCGGTGCAGCGTGGGCGCCGGCGAGATCGAGAGCGAGCGCGGCCAGGAACAGCCCGGCCCACCAGTTGACCGGGTCGAACACGAGCGGTTCGCGGTCACCGACGAGGTCACAGACGAGCCAGACGAAGAACCAGAGCAACGTCATCATCAGCCTCCTTGCCGTTGCTCGTAGTATCACGCTGGGTCTGCGCCTTCGCGGCGCAGACCTCTACGTGACGGTGCGGAGGCCGGGTGAGGGGTGATCGACCCGGTGGCTTCGCTCGACGCGAAGATCGATGATCTGCTGATGCAACTGGAGTCGCCGTGCCGAGAGCTCCCGTTCCTCGTGCTCCAGCGCGGCGCGGAGCTCGGCGGCGGCCTCCGGCGTGTCGCCGCTCCTGACCCGCAGGTCGTCGATGCGCTCGTGCAACCTCCGGCGGCTTCGCGAGACGCGGCGCTCTTCGGCCTCGGCGCGCCGCAGGACGTCGGCGAGCGCAGCATTCGTCAACGACGCCAGGTCGTTCGGGATGTGCCGGAAAGCGCTCATACGACTACTCCATCGGTGACTCCGGGCGGCAGAGAATCCCTCGTCGGGGGTAGACCGCGGAAGTCAGGCGCGTTTCGATGAGCCGACACCACGGGCAGCGGGAGCTCGGTAGTTCGGGGCAGCCGGTTCCGGGGCGGCGCGGATGCGCGGCACGCCGCTGCGATTCATGATCGAAGCGTCACCGGCCCAGGCTGAACCTGGGCGAAGGAGGTGTGGAAGATGCGTGCCCAGCACGTGCGGCAAGAGGGCGTCGGATGGCAACGCCGGATCCGCGATCCGCAGGTCACGGTATCGCTCGTTGCGGCGGCCTGCCTTCTCCTCGAGGCCGTCATCGCGAAGAACGTGATCGAGGTGGAGCTGGACTTCTTCAGCCAGTTCGTCCCGTTGTGGATCTTCATCGCCTACCTGGTCAGCGGCCTTCGCGACCGCACGAGTGAGATCGCGTTCAGCGCCGTGATCATCCTGGCGACGGCCGCCGTTCTCGTCCTGTACGCGGTCTGAGCTCGAGAGCGGCACGCCGGGTGAGCGAGGGAAGGCGCCTGCCTCCTCACGGCTGCTAACGCGTCAGGAGCCGACGGACTACGGCCTCGTACTTCCGTGCCTGCGCCGGCGTGAGGACGTGCGAGAGCCGGAGAAACGCATTTCCGACGAGATAGTCGTACTCGGAAGGGATGGACGGGGAGGCCGACTCGAAGATCGCGGAGACGAAGTCGGATCGTCGCTTCGCATCGGCCCTGGTCGCGAAGATCTCGATCGATCCGCCCGACGAGACGGCGAAGCCGGCGCCGCCGTCCTCGATCCGCGTGTCGCGGAAGTTGACCTTGCCGGTGTACTGGCCCGGGCGCCCGAGCAGACGAGTCCCGTCGTTGGACGCGTCGTAGACCCTGATCTTCCCGACCGGGAGCCCGGCCGCACGGAGCTTCAGGACGACCTGTCGCGCGCCAGGCGCTCCGGTCGCCGAGCTCGAGGCCCCGCCGGCCCCGCACATCAGCAACGCGAGCGCTGCGAGGACGACGATGGTCCGGCGCATCACGGGCGGATCATCCTTCCTGACGTGACCGAGCACAAGTGGGCGTGGGGATCATGCTTGCCGTCCGCCAGAACGAGCGAGCTGCAGCAGGAGGTCTCGGTCGAAGGCGGCCTCCAGGCGCTCCGCCTCCGCTGCCACCTCTCCTTCGAGATCGTCGCCACACGGACGCACCTCCTGGCGCCATTCCTCGAGATACAGGTCCATCTCGACCAGGCCGGCCTTCATGGCAGCCGCGTCGATGGCCTTCTGGAAGCGATCGGTGAGCTGTGCCCGCGCGCTACCCGCCTCCCCCTTTGCCGTCACCTGGGCGGGGATGTCGCGCCAGTAGATGACGGTCAACGTGGCGCTCATCGGGCACCCGGGAACGCGAGCTCCTCGACGAAGCGGTCGTTGAAGTCCTCCCGGTCGGAGAGCTCGACGTACTCGACCTCGTCGAACATCGCCGTTGCGGCGTGCCGCTCCTGCATGGACAGCAGCGCCATCTTCGCCCCCTCGCCCGCCACGTTGCCGGCGGAGACGATCCTCGGCAGGGCGAGCTTCGGAACGAGACCGATCCGGACGGCACTCGCCGGCGAGAGGTAGGAGCCGAACGAGCCCGCGAGCAGCACCTGCTGGATCTCCGACACGTCGATCCCGAGCTCCTCGACGAGGAGGCTCCAGCCGGTCGCGATCGACGCCTTCGCGAACTGCAGCTCCCGCACGTCGCGTTGCGAGAGGTAGACGGCGTTCTCGATGTCGCCTTCCTCGCCCTGCCAGTGCAGGACGAAGATCCGCTCCTCGTCCTCGCGGGCGAGGAGGCGGCGCGCGAGGGCGGGGGCGATCTCCGCTGCACGCTCGTTCGGGACGAAGCGGCCCGACAGGTCGAGCAGGCCCGCGCCGACCAGCTCGGCGACCGCGTCGACGAGACCCGAGCCACACATGCCGACCGGATCCACCTCGCCGATCACCTCGAGCTCGATTGCGTCGTCCCGGATCCGGACGACCTCGATCGCCCCCTCTGCCGCCCGCATCCCGCATCGGATCTGGGCCGCCTCGAACGCCGGCCCTGCCGGCGCGGCGGTGCAGACGAGGCGCTCGGCCGAGCCGAGCGCGATCTCGCAGTTCGTGCCGACGTCGATGAACAGCCGCAGGCGCTTGTCCCGCGTCATGCCGCTCGCGAGGAGGCCGGCGACGATATCGCCTCCCACGTAGGCGCCGAGGGCGGGGAAGAGCGTCGCTCGCGCACGCGGGTGCAGTTGCAGCCCGAGCTCGGTGGCCGGCATGTCCGGGTACGCGGGTGCCGCCATGATGAACGGTGCCACGCCGATCGGCTCCGGGTCGATCCCGAGCGCGAGCTGCGTCATCGTGGCGTTCCCTGCGAGCGCGACCTCGTACACCTCGGTGGGGTCGACGCCTCCCTGCTCGCAGACCTCGTCCGCGAGCTCCTGCAGCGTCGCGCAGGCGAGCCCGCGCAGACGCTCCAGGGCCTCGGGGTCGAGCATCGTCGCCGAGATGCGGGAGATCACGTCGGCACCGAACGGCTGCTGCTTGTTGAGCATCGAACGAACGGCGACGGGCGTTCCCGTACCGATGTCGAGCAACGTCGCGACGACGGTGGTGGTGCCGAGATCGAAGGCGATCCCGTGCAGCCGCTCCGTCGTGTCCCCGGCCTCGACGTCGATCAGGAGGTCGTCGACCACGACGCAGGTGACGCGGTACTTGTTCTCACGCAGCACCTTCGGGAGCCGTCGCAGCACACCGGCCTCGACCCGCAGCTCCAGGTCGTCGACGGCGTCGAGCACGCGCTCGAGGTCGGTGCGCTGGTCGCGGAGCGTTGGTTCCTCGAGCTCCACGTACCGCTTCTGCAGGGCAGGGTGCAGGATCACCTGCCGTCCGACACCCACGGTCGCGGCCTTCGGGCGGGTGACGAGGGGCGGCACGTCGACGATCAGGTCGTGGTGCGCCTCGGCGCGACATGCGAGCCGCCAGCCCTCCTCGAGATCGCCCTGGTCGAACGCACGCACGTCGAGCGGGGAGATCGGCACCGAGCCGTCGGCGACGCGAACCTTGCACTTCTTGCAGGTGCCGTGGCCACCGCAGGTCGAGTCGATCGCGATCCCGTTCCACGACGCGGCGTCGAAGAGCGTGACGCCGGGCGGAACCCGGACGGCGGTCCCCGACGGCTCGAACCGCAATGCGACCCTGGCGGGGGGCTCCGCGGACGCGCCTTCCTCGTGCTCGGGCCTGTCCATCGCCACCGTCACGCCGTTGCGGCCTGTGCCTTGCGGTGGGCGGCGATCCAGTTCGTGCCCCATTCGTCGCGGCCGAGCAGCAGATCGGCGGCGCGGCAAGCGTCCACGGTCTGGGTGGTACGAGCGTCCATGATCGCGCTCGTGAGGCCCGCGTACGACGCCGCGACGAGGAACGCTGCGTTCAGGGCGTGGCGGCCGGGCAGTCCGAACGACGTGTTGGAAGCGCCGAGTGTCATGTTGAGGCCGTAGGTGTCGCGGATGCGGCTGATCGTCTCGAGCGTGACGAGGACAGCCTGCGGATCGGCGCCCACCGTCATCGCGAGCGGGTCGATCACGATGTCCTCCAGTGGGATCTCGTAGCGGCCGTGGACGAGGTCGACGAGCCGTGCGCAGACCTCGAGCCGCTCGTCCGCCGTCTGCGGGATGCCTGTCTCGTCGTTGACGAGGCAGATGATCGCCGCGCCGTGCTCCTTCACCATCGGCAGCACCCGCTCGAGGCGATCCTCCTCGCAGGTCACCGAGTTGACGAGCGCCTTGCCCTCGTACGCGGCGAGGCCGGCCTCGAGGGCTTCGACGACCGACGAGTCGATGCAGACCGGGAGGTCGGTGTGCTCCTGGACGAGCCTGACGGCGCGGGCGAGCAGGTCCGCCTCGTCCGTCAACGGCACGCCCATGTTGACGTCGAGCACATGGGCGCCCCCTTCCACCTGGTCCTCGACGTCCTTGACGATCTCCGACAGGTCGCCTTCCCGCAGCGCCGCCGCGAACGCCTTGCGCCCCGTCGGGTTGATCCGCTCGCCGATGATGCAGAAGGGCTGGTCGGGCCCGATCAGGACCTCTCTAGACCGTGAGCTGAGAACGGTTTCCATACGCGCGTCTTTCCTCCTTGGGTGAGATGTCGAGGTCGCGGCAGAGCCGCGAGAGGGCGCCGTCGTGGCGAAAGTCCGTCAGGTGCAGGCCGCGAACGCCCGGGAGCGCGAGCGCGTGACGCGCCTGCTCGAGGCCGAGCTGATAGGCAGCCTCGGCCTGGTCGTCTGCTTGCTCGATCCGCGCGATGGTCTCTGCGGGCACGTCGATGCCGGGCACCTCACGATCCATGAAGCCGAGCGCCCGCGCACCTCGCACGAGCACGATCGTGGGCAGGATCGCCGCCTTCGAGGTCAGCCCCTGTCGCTCGAGCTCCCCGACGAACGCCTCGAGGCGCTCGGGGTGGTAACAGATCTGCAGCTGCAGGAAGCGGGCTCCGGCCGCGATCTTCTTGGCTGCCCGCCGCGGGCGGTAGTCGAGTGGCGGTGCGCCCGGGTTCTCGACCGCGCCGACGAAGAGGGGCGGGGCGGGATCGAGCTTCCGCCCGGACAGGTACCGGCCGCGCGAGAGACCGGTCGCGACACGGATCAGCTGGGGCCCGTCGAGGTCGAAGACACGCCGGGCCTCGGGCTCGTCTCCGGCCGTCACGTCGTCTCCGGTCAGGCAGCAGATGGTGTGAATGCCGTGCAGCGCTGCCCCGACCATGTCGGCCTGGCAGGCGATGCGGTTCTTGTCCCTGCAGACGACCTGCAGGATCGGCTCGACCCCCGCCTGCGCGATCGCGATCGCGCAGGCCACGTTCGACGCATGCGCGTGTGCGGCCGTGTTGTCGGTCGCGTTCATCGCGTCGACCCATTGCGCCATCTCGGCGATCCGCTCGTTGAAGACGTCGAGCGTCGCCCCGTCGATCGCCGGCGCCTCGCCGGTGAGCACGAGCTGATCGCCCGCCTCCACGAGGTCGCGGAAGCGCGTCATGCGGCTGCATCCTCGTCTCCAGGCTGCCAGCCGTTCGGCATCACCTTGTCACGGCCGTTGAGGAGGTTCGCCCACGACGAGGTGCCGCGGAGGCGGTTGTCGACCGGCGGCCGGAGCTCGTCGAAGTGCTGCCGCCACGAGCGCGGCAGGAGCGGCAGCGTCCGCGACCGCTCCTCCGCCTTCAGCCACACGCAGCGCATCTCGGGCTTCACCTCGCAGTGGCCGTCCTCGCGCACACCTCCGCAGGGCCCGTTTCGCAGCGTCTTCGGGCAGGTCATCGGACAGGTCATCCCGGTGTCGTGGAGGACGCACTGGCCGCACATGCGGCAGCCGAAGACCGGCTTCTTCAGCGCGTGCTCGATGGTCGTGACGACACCCATGCCCGTCTCCGGCGTCAGACCGCCGCGAGTGCCCGGCGCTGCTCGAGCAGCTCCTTGGCGCGCTTGGTGGCGCTGGAGGCGTCGGCCGCGTAGCCGTCGGCGCCGACGACGTCGGCGTACTCCTGGGTCACGGGTGCGCCGCCCACCATGATGATGACGTCGTCGCGGAGGCCGGCCTTCTCGATCGCCTCGATGTTCGCCTTGAACATCGGCATCGTCGTCGTCAGGAACGCCGAGAAGCCGACGACGTCCGGCTTGTGCTCCTGGATCGCCTCGATGAACGTCTCCGGCCTCACCTGCACGCCGATGTCGATCACGTCGAATCCGGCGCCCTCGAGCATGATGTTGACGAGGTTCTTGCCGATGTCGTGCACGTCGCCCTGCACCGTGCCCATCAGGAAGGTGCCGACCTTGTCCACTCCGGAATCGATCAGCAACGGGCGCAGCAACTCGAGTGCCCCCGTCATCGCCCGACCCGAGATCAGCATCTCCGGGACGAAGAAGTCACCCCGCTCGAACCGCGCCCCGACCTCCTCGAGGGCCGGAATCAACGCCTCGAACAACAGGGTGTTCGGCGGGATCTCCGATTCGATCCCGAGGGCTGTCAGCTCGACGACGGCGGGCTTGTTGCCGACGAGTGTCTCGTCGTAGATCTGCTGCAGGATTTCTTCGTTCGTCATGCTCCTCGTTCTCCTGAGTAGAGGCTGATGGCAGCAGACAGGGCGTCTGCCTCGATGACCACCTGCGCCGAAAGCTCGGCCAGGCGCTCGTGTGACGTGCGGACGGTCGGGGCCGAGACCGAGATCGCGGCAATCACCGTGCCACGCGACCCGCGGACCGGGGCCGCCGTGGAGCACAGGCCGGCGTCGAGCTCCTCCCACGTCGTCGCATAGCCGACGCTGCGCACCCGGTCGAGGTCCGCGAGAAGCTCGCCCATGTCCGTGATCGTATTCGGGCCGAGCTTTGCGAGACGCCCGAACGGTGGCTGGGCAGCGGCGAACGCCATGAACACCTTCCCCATCGACGATGCGTGGATCGGGATCTTGCTGCCGGTCCAGTTCCCGGCCCCGAGTGGGTGGTTGCTGTCGACCTGGGCAACGCGGGCGACCCCACCGGGGGTCGGGATCCCGACGTTCGCCGTCTCGCCCGTCGTTCGCCCGAGCCGCTCGAGGAACGGCCAGGCGAGTGCCGCGAGATCGCCGACGCTCGCATCGCGTCGCGCGTACTCGACGAGCACCGGTCCGGGGCGGAAGCCCCCACCCTGACGACGCTGTGCCAGTCCGTTGCGCTCCAACGCCCGCAGCAGCCGCGCGGCAGTCGACTTCGGCAGCTGCGTGTCCTCCATGACGCCGGAGAGCGTCACCACCTCGTCGCTCTCGACGAGCCGGACGAGAATGCGCGCAGCACGGTCGATTGCCTGGGCTCCGTCTTCGACGCGGGTCATGGTGCCGTATCATGGCACCAAAAACGTCATCGGTCAAGTAGCAACTCTCTTTTATGTGGGGTATGCTCTGTCTCAGGTGCCGAGTCATGGGACTATCGAGTTGACGGTCGAACCGACGAGCGCTGCCGCTCGGGCGGGCGTCGCCCGGGCCCGAAGGCCCCGGTGCGGATCGCGCGCGAGCGGTGCCGCAGGCTCGTCCCCCGTGGTCGATCGGACCTGTTCGCACCGGCGGCCGGGGTAGGGCATGCTGGAGATCACTCCCAGAGAAAAAGGAGACCGACCGTGAAGACCGCCGAGCGCACACGCATTGCCTTCCAGCGGGGCACGCCGGATCGCGTCCCAGTCCACTGCTGGCTCGGGCTGCCCCTGATCAAGAAGCTCCGGCCGGTGGACAAGACGACCACCGACATGCTGCACTGGTGGATCGACGACCCGATGGCCTCGATCGTGAAGATGCAACAGGATCTCGGGCTGGACCCGATGATCACGACGTACAGCCAGCACATCGGCGAGCACGAGATCTGGCCCAGAATGCTGTTCCCACGCCCGTACGAGACGGACACCTGGGTCGAGACGTTCGAGGTCTCCGGGCAGGGCGACGGCTGGCGCGAGCACACGCATCGGATTCACACGCCCGACGGCGACCTCGACTACTCGTACCGCACGGAGGACGGCTTCGGTACGTCCTGCCACGATTTCCTGCTCAAGGGCGACGAGCCGGAGACGAAGCTCGCTGCGCTTCAGCACTTCCCCTCTGCCGACCTGTACGACATGTCCGTGCTCGCGGGCATGGTCGAGAAGGTCGGCGAAGAGGCGTGGTGGCTGCATCACGTGATCGGCCCGTGGGACATGGCGGCCGAGATCCGGGGCCTCGTGGATCTTTCGATGGACATCTACGACCGGCCGGCATTCGTCCACGATCTCATGCGCATCTGTACCGACTGGCTCAAGGGCTTCTACCGCCGGCTCGGTGAGACGGGCATCCACTCGATCTCGATGAACGAGACGTGGACGGGGGTCGGCGTCGCACGCGACCACTTCGTGGAGTTCATGAAGCCGTACGAGAAGGAGTGCGTGCAGGCGGCGCACGAGGCCGGCTATCTCGTCAGCTTCCACAACTGCGGCCGCGCGACGCTCCTGCTCGAGGACATCGCCGACACGGGCCCGGACGCACTCGAGACGCTCACCTCCAGCCGTTCCTCGGGTGACGTCGACCTCGCGGACGCAAAGCAGCGGATCGGGGATCGCGTCTGCCTCTTCGGCGGCTTCAACGAGCACCTTCTCCACGAGGCCGATGCGGACGCCGTCCAGGCCGAAGTGCGGCGTTGCCTGGACGCGGCGATGGCGGGCGGCGGGTACGTCCTTCGCTCGACCGGCCAGATCTTCGACGCCAAGCCGGGCCTGATCGAGACGATGTGCGAGACGGTACGCGAGTACGGCCGCTACAACTGAGCGGCCGGTGACGGAGGCGACGGACAGCCCCGGCCTCTACGAGGTCGAGACCACCGCGGCAGGGCCCGAAGGGGCTCTGCCGCTCACGGACGCGTTCCTGAAGGACAGCCCGTCCGGCGACGTGTTCGGCCTCTCACAGAACGCGGGGATGGGTTGGGAGGCGTCGAAGGTCGGACGCGACCAGTTCCTCCTCCTCTCGACACTCGGCGGAGTTCGCGCCGACGACGGCACCCCCGTCGCGCTGGGCTACCACACCGGCCACTGGGAGGTCGGACTGCTCGTTCGCGAGGCCGCCGTGGAGCTCGACCGCCTCGGCGGGTTGCCATTCGCAGCACACGTCTCGGACCCGTGCGACGGCCGGACGCAGGGCACGCCCGGCATGTTCGACTCCCTGCCCTACCGCAACGACGCGGCACTCGTGCTGCGCCGGCTCGTGCGCAGCCTGCCGAACCGCAAGGGCGTGATCGGCGTCGGCACGTGTGACAAGGGCCTTCCGGCCATGCTGATGGCGGTCGCTTCGTTCCGCGATCTCGCGGGCGCAGTCATCCCAGGAGGGGTCACGCTGCCGCCCCGGCGCGGCGAGGACGCAGGAGCGGTGCAGACGCTGGGAGCGCGTTTCGCGCACCAGCTCGTCACACTCGACGAGGCGGCCGATCTCGGCTGCCGTGCGTGCGCGACCCCAGGTGGCGGCTGTCAGTTCCTCGGAACCGCTGCCACCGCGCAGGTCGTGGCCGAGGCCCTCGGGCTCACGGTTCCGCACGCCGCGCTCGCCCCTTCGGGGCAGCCGATCTGGCTCGACGTCGCCCGCCGCACCGCCGCTGCCGTCCACGACCAGTGGCACGGGGGGCGCACGCTCGCCGCGGTCCTGACCGACAAGGCGATCGAGAACGCAATGGTCGTCCATGCGGCCTTCGGGGGATCCACGAACCTCCTGCTTCACATTCCCGCGATCGCCCATGCCACGGGATTGCGCCGACCGACGGTCGACGACTGGCGCAGGATCAACCGGGCCACCCCGCGACTCGTCGACGCGCTGCCGAACGGGCCGCACAACCACGTGACGGTGCGCGTGTTTCTCGCGGGTGGGGTTCCCGAGGTGATGTTGCACCTGCGACGTCTCGGGCTTCTCCACGTCGGCGAGATGACGGTCACGGGGCGCACCTGGGACGATCTGCTCGACGAATGGGAGGGCAGCGAGCGCAGGGCGCGCCTCCGGGCGCGCCTCGTCGAGGCCGACGGCATCGACCCGGACGACGTCGTCTGCCCACCCGAGCAGGCGCGCGCGAAGGGGATGACCTCGACCGTCTGCTTCCCGGAGGGGAATCTCGCACCCGGTGGGAGCGTGATCAAGAGCACGGCCATCGATCCGCGCGCTCTCGACGAAGACGGCATCTATCGCCTCACCGGGCCGGCCCGCGTGTTCGCGGCCGAGCGGGACGTGATCGCGGCGATCAAGGGTGTCTCGGGTGACCCGATAGAGCCCGGAGACGTGATCGTCCTCGCAGGGCGGGGCCCGCTCGGCTCCGGCATGGAGGAGACCTACCAGCTGACCTCCGCGCTCAAGTTCCTCCCCTTCGGACGGCACGTCGGCTTGATCACCGATGCGCGTTTCTCCGGCGTCTCGACCGGGGCCTGCATCGGGCACGTCAGCCCCGAGGCGCTCGAGGGCGGGCCGATCGGCCGTCTCCTCGACGGCGACCTGATCCGTGTGATCGTCGACCGCGAGCAGCTCGTGGCGTCGATCGACCTCGTCGGCCACGGAGAGGAGCAATGGACGGCCGAGGAGGCTGCTGCCGAGCTCGAGCGGCGTCCGTTGCGCGACGACATCGCCCCCGATCCCGGACTACCGGCCGACACGGCGATGTGGGCGCGACTGCAGTCGGCAAGCGGCGGGCTCTGGGGTGGCTGCGTGTACGACCAGGAGACGATCGTCGAGTTGCTCGACGCAGCAGCAGGTCGCAACTCAGAGCACTGAGCGGAGGAGCCTGCTTGACATCGAGGGCGGCTTTGGCATACGTTTGCAAACGTTCTCAAAGAACGTTCCCATTTGGTGAAATCCACTTTGAAGACGGCCACGCTTCACGACGTTGCCCGGGAGGCGGGAGTGTCCGTCTCGACGGTGTCACGCGCACTCAACGATCAGCCGTTCGTCCGGTCCGAGGTGCGCGAGCGCGTGCGCACGGCGAGCGAGGCGCTCGGCTACAGGCCGGACGTCGCCGCTCGGAGCATGCGCACGGGGACGACCGGGGCCGTCGGCCTCGTCGTCAGCGATATTTCGAATCCGCTATTCGCCTCGATCGCGAAGGCCGCCGACTCGGCCCTCAGCCCGCGTGGGTACGCACTCATGATCGCCAATTCCGCGAACGACCCTGAGCACGAGGCAGAGCTCATCTCCGCCTTCCGGCAGCGGCGACTCGACGGGCTGATCATTGCCACCGCGAACGAAGGAGCTCCCGGGCTCGGCGGCCGTGTTGCCTCCTTCCAGGCGGCGGTGCTGCTCGACCGGGAGGTGCCGGGCTCGCGCAGCGATGCCGTTCTCTCCGATCACGGGGCAGGTCTCCGCGAGGCCATGCGCCACCTGACGGGCCTCGGCCACCGGCGCATCGCGCTGATTGCCGGCACGCCGGGCCAGCGCGGAAGTCGAGTGCGCATCCAGACCTACGACGAGGAGCTCGCGCGACTGCGGTTCGCCCGCGACCCGGCCCTGTGCCGGGCGGGCGAGATGACCGTCGAAGACGGATACCGGGCCGTCGGTGAGGTTCTCGCCCTGGCCGACCCGCCAACGGCGATCATCGCGGGCAACAACCAGCTGTTCGCGGGTCTCTTTGCGGCCATCCGGGATCTCGGCCTCCGGATTCCCGACGACCTCTCGGTCGTGGCCTGTGAGGAGACGGAGCTGACGATGCTCCACAACCCGCCGCTCGACGTCGTTCGCCGCGACATGGACGAGCTTGGCACGACGGCGGCCGAGCTTCTGCTCGAACGGCTGGACGCGCCCCGGCGGCGCCCCCGCCAGGTCGTTCTCCCGACGACCTTCGAAGCCAGAGGCAGCTCCGCTGCTCCAGCATCGAGACGAACGGCGCGCGCGTGAGCACCGAGATCACGGAGCCACGGCCGCACCGCTCGACTCGGCTCGGGCTCAGCGCCTCGATCCCGTCGGCCGAGCTGCTCCTCTTCTGCCGTGACCTCCGCGGCACGGTCGGCGAGGCCGTCGTCGCGGCGACCGGCAGGGCGCTCCTGGGGCATCCCGAGGTCGGGCATGCCCACCGCGGGGCAGGCACCGGGGTGGGAGTGGCCGTCGACACCGACCAGGGTCTGTTCGTTCCCGTTGTCAGGAATGCCGTTGACGGACCGCTGCCGGAGGTGCAGGCCGAGGTCGCGCGCCTTGTCGCCGCGGCGCGGAGCGGGAGCCTGTCCGCCGCCGAGGTCGGCGGCGCCGCGGTGACGGTCTGCGAGTGCTCGCGGGACGCCGGCACCGTGGCGGCCGAAGCGGGCACGGGCTGCGTCCTCACGATCGACGATCTCGGCGTCGACTCGCTCGAGTTGACGCTGTTCTTCACCAACGACGACCCCGACCTCGGCCGCGAGGAGGAGCGCCGTTTCTTCGCTGCGCTCGTCCGGCTCCTCCGGCATCCCTACCGGCTTCTCGTCTGACCATGATCACGGGCATCCACCATTTCGCGCTGACGGTCTCCGAGATGAACCGTTCGCTTGCCTTCTACACCGGTTTGTTCGGCCTCGAAGTCCTCTCCGATCGTGAAGTCCAGGGCGACTACGTCGAGAAGATCACCGGGATCCCGGGCGCTCACTCCCGCCTGGTTCACCTCGCGGGCTACGGACAGCGCCTCGAGTTGCTCCAGTACAAGAATCCCCGCGGCGAGATCCGCGCCCGGCCGTTGCAGGATGCCGGCAGCGCTCACGTCTGCTTCATCACCGACGACCTCGATGCAGAGGTCGCCCGCCTGCAGGCCGCAAACGTCACGTTCCGGTCGCTTCCCGTCGTCACGACCAGCGGGCCGAACAAGGGCGGTCGCGGTATCTACGTCGAGGATCCTGACGGAAACGCCGTGGAAGTCGTGCAGCTGGCGCCGGGGGTGACGGTGTGACGGGCCGCCTCGACGGCAAGGTCGTTCTCGTCTCCGGGGCAGGTGGCGGGATCGGACTCGCCTGCTGCCGCCTGTTCGCCGACGAGGGCGCTCGGGTCGTGCTCTCCGACCTCGACCCCGGAACGCTCGAGCGAGCACTCGCGGAGGGGGGCGGTCACCTTGCGATCGGCGCGGACGTGACGAACGAGGCCGACACGGCCAGGCTCGTCTCCCGGACGGTCGAGGAGCTCGGCAGCCTCGACGCCCTCGTCGCTGCCGCGGGGCTCCATCAGACGACCCCGGTCGACGCGATCGAGATCGACGAATGGGACCGGGTCCAGACCGTGAACGTTCGTGGAACCTTCACCATCGCCCGCGCTGCGTTGCGTGAGATGATTCCTCGTAGACAGGGTTCGGTGGTGATGCTCGGCTCGATCGCCGGGCAGTTGGGTGGGGTCCAGTCGGGAGCGGGCTATGCGACCTCGAAGGCGGCTGTGATCGGTATGACCAAGGCGCTCGCTCGGTACGCGGGGCCCTCCGGGGTCAGGGTGAACTGCGTCAACCCCGGTTTCATCGAATCGGGCATGGGGCTGGAGAAGTCCCCCGACGAGCGCGAGCGCACCATCGCGGCAACACCACTCGGACGCGCCGGCACGGCGGCAGAGGTGGCGGAGGCGGTTCTCTGGCTGGCCTCCGACGCCTCGAGCTTCGTGACGGGCGCGCAACTAGATGTCAATGGCGGCCTGCTGATGGCGTGACGCCGACCGGCGCCGCGCAGGCAGGAAAGGAGGAAGGACACCATGGAAGCGAAGATCTGCAGAGGTAGCTGGTGCCTGGCATTCGGGTTCGACCCGATACCGACGCTCGAGCAGGTGGTGAAGGTGCTGTCGGCCTTCGGCTACGACGGGATCGAGCTGGCGGGCTTCTTCGATCACGCGACGGTCGAGAAGTACCCGGACGAGGCAAGCCGCAAGAAGCTCGCCCAGTGGATCACGGAGGAGCACGGGCTCGAGCTCGTGGGTTACGCGCCGGGCCCGTACGGCGACTTCGGCCGGCTCCCCTGGGCCACCGGCTCCGAGGAGGTCCTGGCCGAGTACGAGACGTGCTTCGAGGCGTACCTCAAGTTCTGCGTCGACACCGGGATTCCGTCGATGCGCGTCGACCCGGGTGACTTCGGGCCTCTTCCGCGTGACGTCGACTACGACAAGACGTGGGATCGGGTCGTGACGACGTTCAAGAAGCACGCGCAGCGCGGCCGGGACGAGGGCGTCGAGATGCTCTGGGAGCTCGAGAGCGGCCAGATCTTCGTCAAGCCGTCCGAGGCCGTGAAGCTGCTGAACGACGTCGGTGACGACAACCTCACGCTGATGTACGACATCGGGCATGTCGAGGCCTGTGCCGTTCTCGCCCACAACCAGGTGCAGCCACAAGAGCGCCTGGCAGGCGGTCAGCTCGAGTTCGTCGAGCTGATGAAGGGCAAGATCGGTCATATGCACGTGTGTGACACGGACTCGAATACGTGGCACAACGCGTTCGGCACGCATCTCGGCATCGGCAAGGGCGTGATCGACTTCGACGCGCTCATCCCCGCCGTCGTCGATGCCGGCTACACGAGCAAGTGGTGGTCCGTCGACGCAATCCCGATGAACGCCGACTCGTGGGCCGACACCTGGAGCGACCGCATCGCGCTCGACGCCCTGCTCGACAAGCACGTTCGCTCACGCTGAAAGGAGAGCACGTCATGAAAGCAGCAGTTTTCTACGAGCCCAAGGACATCCGTGTCGAGGAGGTGCCCGAGCCGACGATCGCCGAGGACGAGGTTCTCGTCGAGGTCTCGGCGTGCGGTTTCTGCGGCTCGGACGTCGAGTACTACTACGGCAAGAGCCCGGTGGGCACGGCGACGGGCAAAGGGCCGCTCGTGCTCGGGCACGAGTTCTCCGGCAAGGTCGTCGGCCTCGGCAAGATCGCGGGCACCTACGGCCTGCAGGAGGGTGACCGGGTCGCGGTCTGCCCGATCCAGAGCTGCGGCGCGTGCAACTCCTGCCGTGCCGGGAAGCCGCAATTCTGCGCCAACCTCGCCGTGCTCGGCGTCACCACCGACGGCGGCTTCGCCCAGTTCGCGAAGACGAAGGCGGCGCACGCCTACAAGCTGCCGGACAACCTCACGGACGAGCAGGGAGCGTTCGTGGAGATGCTCGCCGCGGCCGTCAACGCGGTGCACAAGGCGGATGTCCAGCCCGACGACTTCGCGGTCATCTACGGCCCCGGCCCGGTCGGGCTCTCCATGGTGCAGTTGCTCAGGAACGAGGGCGCGCGCGTCGCCGTCGTCGGCCACGGCGGCTACCGTCTCGACGTCGCAAAGCAGCTCGGCGCCGACTTCGTCTTCGAGGGCGGCGACGACCTCGCCGACAAGATCCGTGAGGCGAACGGCGGTAACCTGGCCGACCGGGTGATCGTGGCCACCGGCTCGATGGGGGCGAACCAGCAGGCGCTCGAGATCTCGGGCCCCGGCTCGACCGTGATCTACATGGGCGTGACCGGACCGGAGGACGCGGTGCAGTTGCCGATGCTGACCAGCCTGATTCAGGACAAGACGATCAGGTTCTCGCTCTGGTACCCGTTCCAGTGGCCGCGGACGATCAGCATGCTGGCGCATGCCGAGGTCGACACTGGCCCGATCATCACGCACTCGGCACCGCTCGACGGTATCGGTGCGGCGATCGACCGCGTCGTCGGCAGGGAGGACGGCGTCCTCAAGACGGTGATCACGCCCTGAGTCGGCTCGCGGGCAAGGTGGCAATCGTGACCGGTGCCGCGCGTGAGCGCGGCATCGGTCGCGGCATCGCTCGGTGCCTCGCCGAGGAAGGTTGCGACGTGGCGATCAACGACGTCGGTGCCGAGAACGAGGCAGCCGACCTCGTCGCGGAGCTGCAGGGACTCGGTCGTCGTGCGGCCTTCTTCCCGGCCGACGTCTCCGACCGGGCAGCCGTCGACGAGATGATCGCGGCCGTCGAGTCGGGGCTCGGCCCGATCGACATCGTCTGCTCGAATGCCGGCGTTGCCGATTGGCAGGGCTTCCTCGACGTGACGGAGGAGAGCTTCGATCGCCTCGTCTCGGTGAACCTGACAGGAGCGTTCAACGTGTGTCAGGCGTCCGCCGCCGCCATGGTGTCCGCGGGGAGGCCGGGGAAGATCGTGGTCACCTCGTCGGTGCACGTCCAGATGCCGTTCGCCGAGATGTCCGTCTACGGCGCCACGAAGGCGGGCCTGAAGGGGATGGTCGAGACGATGGCGATCGAGCTGGCCCCACACGGAATCACGGTCAACCACATCGGGCCCGGCTGGGTGCGCTCCTTCATCAACGACTCCTCCCCGTCGCTGCAGACGGACGAGGAGGTGCGGTCGACACTGGAGCTGATTCCGGCCGGCCGGCCCGCCGATCCGCGCGAGCTGGGAAGAGCTGTCGTCTACCTTGCCTCTGGCGATGGCGACTACGTGACGGGCGAGTACCTGCGCGTCGACGGCGGGTTCGTGGTGGGGAAGTACTGATGAGCGTCGCCATTCACGGCCTTCCCCAAGCCCTTGCCGATGCCGTCGCCGCGGCGTTCCGCGCCGACGGGTTGGAGCTCGGCGACGATGCGGACATCGTCGTCGTCGGCGTCGAGTCGCCCTCCGGGGTCGATCTGCTCGATCTCTCCCACGAGAGCTGGGACACCGCCATGGCCGGGGCCCGCAGTGCGTTCTTCGCCATGCAACAGGCGGCGCGCTCGATCGTCGCTCGGGGTAACGGCGGCTGTCTCCTCGTCGTCGTACCGGTGCACGCGCTCCGCACCTCGCGCGGCTGCGGCCCGGCTGCGGTCGTCGGCTCGTTCCTCGCCACCGCAGCACAGGTGGCGGCCGTCGAGCTCGGAGCGAAAGGCATCCGGGTCAACGTGCTCGCCGTCGGCCCGCTCGAGGGAGAGGTCGATCCGCGCACGGCCGAGGCCGTTCCGCTCGGCCGGCTCACCGTCCCCGGTGACGTCGGCGCAGCCTGCGTCATGCTCGCCGGGCCCGGGGCCGGGTATCTGAGCGGCACGGTTCTCGCAGTCGACGGAGGCTACGCAGTGACCAAGGCTGTCGGCGGGAGTCCGTTCGCCGGCGGGTAGTCCCCCTCCTCCGGCGGGCGGGCGGATCTGCCCTCGAAGCCCGTCCGCCGGGACTACTCCAGCTCCAGCTAGCGCGAGGCCGGGGTCGTCGCCCGCTCGACGCGGTCGGCGAACCGGTCGATCTCGACGGCACCGTCGAGTGCTCCGAGCTCGAGGTCGTACGACCGGGTCTCTCCGGCCGCCAGTTCGATCAGCTCCCCGCGCTCGCGTGCGTCGAGGCGGCCGGCGGTGCGATTCGTGCACGGTTCGATGCCGACGACGTACGTTCCCTCGCCGAGCGTCCGCCAGACGAAGTGGTGGGGCAGCTGGGCGCGGTCGAAGACCTGGTAGAGCCCGACGCCGAGGCGCCGGTTGACGACGGCCGCGGGCACGCTGCCGTCGGCCTCGCCGCCGAGCTCGTGCTCGAAGACCTGCTCCACGAATCCCGCCTCCGGAGCCGTGAGCAGCCTGTACCCCTCGACTGGATGATCGCCGCGGGCGGCGACCCCGGTCGCGGCGACCAGGATCTCGGAGCCCTCGTCCACGACGGGATAGCCGGCGTTGACGTGGTAGAGCAGCATGTGCGGGGTCAGGTCGTGCCCGACGTTCTCGACGACGTCGTGGACGCGGAGGCGAGACTCGCCGACGCGCGACTCGATCCGCCGGCGCAGCAGGAGCTGCTCGCCGAACACGGTCGCCACCTGCGTCTCGCCCTCGGCGTAGAGGGTGCACCGGTCACCGTCCCATCGCTCCCCGTAGCCGACGAGACGCGCCGGTCGGTTCGAGATCCTGCCGTGCAGACCGAAGCTCTCGGTCTGCTTGGGCGGATAGTGGTACTGCGTCGCCGTGTCCTCCGCCATGAACAGGCTGTGCTCGATCCCACAGGTGACGAGCAGCCCACCTCCGAAGGTGCGGAAGAAGCCGAGCCCATCCGGCTCGTAGTACCACGGGCCCTCGACGCCGACCCCGGAGGCCCAGGCGAGAGGGACGCCGCGCAACTCGCAGCGTCCGATGTCGAAGGCGCGGTCGACGAGAACGTCGAAGGCGAAGCCCGTGCCGGTGCGGAACTCGAGCAATCGGACGCCGCGGGCACCGCCGTCTCCGAGCGTGACGAGTCGGACCCCGGCCACCTGGTCGAGCCGGCCGATGCGGCGTGAGAGGTCGCGGCGCGTGTGGCTGTGTCCGAAGAGATCCGGCATGAGGAGACCCTAACCTGCTCGACGCCGGGGCTTCACGGTGAAGGCGGCCCGTATCGGCGCGAAGCAGGGTGGGCGGCGCCGTAGGTCGAATAGCCGCCGTCGACCGCAAGCGACTGGCCCGTGACGAAGCCCGCCCGCGGATCACAGAGCACGACCACCGCTCCGGCGACGTCCTCGGGCTCGGCCATCCGGCCGGCGGGGGAATGGTCGATCACCTCGGCCTCGTCGACGATTCCGCGCTCGATCGCCTCGAGCACCATCGGCGTGCGAACCGGCCCGGGGAGGAGCGCGTTCACGCGGACGCCGCGGTCGGCCCACTCGACCGCAAGCACGCGCGTGAGCCCGATCAGGCCGGCCTTCGCGGCGCCGTACGGCGCGCGACCGGGCATCCCGACGACGGCACCGATGATCGACCCGACGTTGACGATCGTGCCGCGTCGCGCTTCGAGCATCTGCGATCCGAAGGCGCGGCAGCAGCGATAGACACCGGTGAGGTCGACGTCGATCACGAGCTCCCAGTCGTCGTCCGTGAGCAGCTCGGCTGCGCCGATGCGATTGACCCCGGCGTTGTTGACGAGGATCGTCGGCGTCCCGAGCCGCGTGGCGATCGCGGCGGCGGCCGCGTCCACCGAGGCCGTCGAGCGGACATCCATCGCGAGGCCGACGTGCCCGTCGCCCAGTGATGCGGCCACGGCGGCGGTTGCGACCGGATCGCGCGAGGTCACGGCCACCCGTGCGCCCGCCGCTGCGAGCGCGCGGGCAACCGCTTCCCCGATGCCCTTGGTCGCGCCGGTGACGACGGCGACCTCTCCCTCGAGCGTGTTCACGGGCTCGGCCTCACGGCCGCACCCCGACATCGCGCATGATCGCTGCCGTTCCCGCGTACGCCTGCTCCACCCAGGCGACGATCTGTTCGGGATCCGGCGAGTACTCGAGCTCGATCGAGACGGTGCCCTCGTACCCGGTGTCGACGATCGCCTGGAGGTACTCCCTGATCGGCGTCACGCCCATTCCGGCGGGCAGGTCGCCGTGCACCTTGCCGTCGCAGTCGGAGAGGTGGATGTGGCCGATCAGGCCCGTCAGCTCCTTCACCTCGTCGAACGAGCAGCCCGACAGGTGGAGGTGCGAGATGTCCGCGTTCGCGCGGACGGCCGGATGGTCGACGTCGCGAACGAAGCGGACGAGCTCGTGCACGTCCTTCGCGAGCGACGTCTCGAACGGCTCCAGCTCGACGACCACCTCGAGGCCCTTGGTCGCGGCATACTCGCCGGCCTGGCGCACACCCGCCACGGCCATGTCCCAGATGGCCTCGTTGGGGAAGACCTCGCCGTCCCAGTAGTACTCGCCGACGACGACCACGAGGTTCCGTGCGTCCAGGTACGCGGCCTGATCGAGGTTTGCGCGCAGTCGCTCCTGCGTGAAGCGCTGAACAGCCGGGTTGAAGTCCACGAGACCGAAGGCCACGCAGAGCTGCGAGCGGATCGGCAGACCGGCCGCATCGCACGCTGCCTTGATCTCGGCGCGTTCGTCGTCGGTCAGGTCGAGCGCGTCCTCGAACACGTCGTACGTGTCGAATCCGATCTCCTTCGCCTTGCGGATGCCCTCGACCCGATCGACGTTCGTCCCCAGCCACGTGGAGCTGATCATTCCCAGCTCGAGCGATCCAGCCACCTCGCCTCCCTTCCCTCGATTGCCAATACGATGTTCGGCATACCCGCGCCCCTTGATACCGCTCTCGCGCCTTCCTGCGTCAGACATCGCGCCGAGGTCGACGGGGTACTCCCTGACCGTATCGCGCGGCGGCCCGACGGCGCTCTTCCCACCCGTCCGATCGGATCCCGGCCGGAGGTAGCGCGCTGACCTCCCGCGAGCTCGTCCTGCGGACGCTCGACCGTCAGCCGACGGATCGAGTCCCGGTGGGGCCGATGATGATGGATCTCGGCGCCACCGTGATCGGCGCCCCGATCGGAGCTTTCTGCAGCGATCCAGAGCTGATGGCCGAGGGCCAGTTGGCCCTGTACGAGCAGCTCGGCCAGGACATCATCTTCGTCGGCTGCGACAACTACTACATCGCCGAGGGCTTCGGCTGCGTGACGGAGCTGCCGTCCGACGAGACACCCCATCTGGTGACGCCGCCTCTCGCGCGGATCGGCGACGTCGGCGACCTCGGGGTGCCCGATCCCCTCACGGCCGGCCGCATGCCCGTGATGCTGGAGGCGACGCGGCTCGTGCGGCAGGCGGTCGGCGACGAGGTCGCGATCCGCACGCCGGGAACGGGGCCGTTTGCGCTCGCCTCGTACTTCATCGGGACGCAGGAGTTCCTGATCGAGATCGGCATGGCGAAGGCCGGCATGCCCGAGAGCGAGCCGGAGGCGATCCATCGCGCCCTCGATCTCGCCGCCGACGCGCTCATCGCGTTCGGCAAGGCGAGCGTCGACGCCGGCTCCGACCTGCTGCACTGCGGTGACTCTCTCGCCTCGTGCGACGTGATCTCTCCCGCCGACTACGAGGAGTGGGCGTTCCCGTATCAGCGCAAGGTGCTCCGGGCGTGGAAGGAGTACGGCGCCAGGACGCTCCTGCATATCTGCGGCGACTCGAGCAAGGTGCTCGACCTCTACGCGCAGACCGGCGCGGACATCATCGAGGTCGATCACAAGGTCGACCTTGCGCTCGCGCGCAGCATCGTCGGCGACCGCGCCTGCGTGATCGGGAACGTCGACCCGGTGACCGTGCTCCTCCAGGGAACGCCGGAGCAGGTCACGGCCGCATCGGAAGCCTGCCTCGAGGCGGGCAGGGGCGGGGGCTACATTCTCGGCTCCGGCTGTGTCGTGCCCCGCATCACGCCGCTCGAGAACGTGCGCGCGATGGTGGAGACCGCATGGCGCTCCGACCCCTGCTAGATCGACCGTCCAGGGTCAGTGCATGAACCAGCCACCGTCGATCTCGACCACCTGACCGGTGACGAACGACGAGGCGTCGCTTGCGAGGAAGACGACGAGATTGCCGATATCGTCGGGCGCCCCGCGGCGCTTGAGGCTCTGCTGGTCGAGGATCCACTGGTTGTACTCGGCCGGGTTCGGGTGGATCTTCTCGGCGTCGGTCGGGAAGGCGCCGGGCGAGATCGCGTTGACGGTGACGCCGTCGCCCCCGATCTCGCGAGCGAGCGCACGCGTGAAGGAGATCACCGCACCTTTCGAGGAGACGTAGTCGAGCAGGTGTGTCATCCCGATGAACGCGGTGATCGACGCGACGTTGACGATCCTCCCGTGACCGCTCGTCCGCAGGTGCTCGAACGCGGCACGGGCGCAGAGGAAGTAGCCCTTCAGGTTCACTGCCAGGACGCTGTCCCATTCCTGCTCGGTGATCTCCGTCCACGCGCGGCGGGGATAGATGGCGGCGTTGTTGACGAGCACGTCGACCCGGCCGAGCTCGGCCGCGACCCGCTCGACCATCGCGGTGACAGACGAGGCATCGGAGACGTCGGCGCTCACGGCGAGCGCAGAGCCGCCGGCGGCACGCACGCCTGCCGCCCGCGCCTCCGCCGCCTCTGCAACGAGATCGACGCAGGCGACCGCAGCGCCGGCGGCGGCGAGCGAGGCACAGATGCCCTCGCCCAGCCCGCCGCCGGCGCCGGTCACGATCGCGACCCGGCCGTCCAGCGAGAACGGCCCGTCGCTCACAGACCTGCCTCGGACGAGATCTCGCTCAGCGGCACCGCCCTGCCCTCGTCGGCCGAGCGATACGCAGCCTCGACCAGCACCATCGTGCCGATCGTCGTCCGCCCCGAGATCGCCGGCTCCGCGTCCTCCTGGATCGCCCGCATGAGCTGGCCCATCGTGCCCTTGAACGCCTGGGGGAACCACTGGTCGTCCCACGTGGGGCGCTCCCAGCTTCCTTCCATCGCCCGCGTCGTCCAGGTGATCGTCGAGGGGCTGCCCGCCGGGTAGTCGGGCCAGCCGATCGTTCCCTTTGCGATCCCTTCGGTCCCCTCGACCCGCCACTGGATGTTGTGATCGGCCCACGTGTAGCAATTGTCGAGGCCGATCGCCCGCAGCCCGTTGGCGTATTCGAGAATGTAGAACGCGCTTCCGTCCTTGTGTGGGAAGTCCTGGCTCGGGTCGTTCCGGACGGACACGAAGATCCGCTCGGGGTCGCCGAACTGGAAGCGGAAGGCGTCGAGGTGGTGGATCGACATGTTGAGCAACGCGATCCGGCCGTAGCCCTGCAGGAACGCCTGCCAGTGGGGCCGGGCGTTCATCACGATCTCGGCGACGATCGGCTCGCCGAGTGCGCCGGCGTCGAGCAGCGACCTGAGCGCCCGCATCGACTGGTCGTAGCGCATGTTGTGGTTGACGCCGAGCTTGATGCCGGCCTCGTCGCACAGCCGCACCATCTCGACGGCCTCGTCGAGCGTGAACGCGACAGGCTTCTGCGCCAGGATCCCCTTGATGTGCGGTCGCTTGACCGCCTCGCGGATGATCCCGAGCTGCTGGTCTGGTGGATACGCGATGTCGAGGATCTCGACCCTCTCGTCGTCGAGCAGCTCCTGCCAGGTGTCGTACACCGTGTCGACGCCCCGCTCGTCTGCGGCGGCCTGTGCGTTCGCCGGTGTCCGCGACGCGATCGCCACGACGTCGAACCCTGCCTCCGCGTACGCGACGAGGTGGATGTCCTTCATGATGAAGCCCGCACCGATGCAGCCGATGCCGTAGTCGGTCTTCGGCGGCAGGTCGGGCCCCGTGTTCAGGTCTAGAGCTCCCATCGTCGCTCCCTACCCGCGAACGCCGAGGTCGGCCATGATCGCGGCGGTGCCGTCGTACGCCTTCTGCGCCCAGGCGACGATCTCGTCGGGGTTCGGTGCGTACTCGAGCTCGATCGAGACGGTGCCGTCGTACCCCGTGTCACGGATGGCCGCGAGGTACTCCTTGATCGGCGTCACGCCCATGCCGGCCGGCATGTCGCCGTGCACCTTGCCGTCGCAGTCGGAAAGGTGGATGTGGCCGATCAGGCCCGTCATCTCCGCCACCTCGTCGAACGAGCAGCCCGACAGGTGGAGGTGCGAGATGTCGGCATTCGCGCGGACGGCCTGATGGTCGATCTCCTTGACGAAGCGTACGAGCTCGTGCACGTCCTTGAGCAGCGCCTCGTTGAACGGCTCGAGCTCCAGCACGATCTCGAGGCCCTTCGACTGTGCGTACTCACCGGCCTCCTTGACCATCTCCTTCGCCATGTCCCAGATGGCAGTGCGGGGGAAGACCTCGCCGTCCCAGTAGTACTCGCCGACGACGAGCAGCACGTTGCGGGCACCGAGGTAGGCACCCTGATCGACGTACGCCTTGATCCGGTCCAGCGTGAAGCGCCGCACGGACGGGTTGAAGTCGACGATGCCGAAGGCGACGCAGACGACCGAGCGGATCGGCAGCCCGGCCTCCTCGCAGGCGGCCTTGATCTCGGCCCGCTCGGCGTCGGTGATGTCGAGCGGGTCCTCGAAGATGTCGTACGTGTCGAAGCCGATCTCCTTGGCCCTCTGAATGCCTTCGAGCCGGCCGACCGGTGTGTCGAACCAGATCGAGCTGATGATCCCGAGCTCCATCACTTGCCTCCCTTTGCGTTTGCGGTTGTCCAAAGCAGCTCCGAGGAATTCTCCGTTGCGCGCCCCTGCTGGACGAGCGCACGAAGGTGCGCCCTGAGCGAGCCGGCGAGCTCGTTGGGCATCGACGTGAACGGGCCGAGCTGCGCGTCGCCGAGTGCGAGGAGCTCGGGGAGCGTGAGCTCCCCCGCTTCTTCGAGTGCGTCCTCGACGATCCGTGCCGCGTCCTCGACGAATGCGACGGTGTCGGCGAGGAAGCGATCGACGTCGTCGCCCTCGAGCACGTCGTAGTGCGCGGTGAGGAGGCGCGCCGGCCGCAGGGCCTGCAGCGTCCGGGCCGTGCCGAGATAGTCGGCGACGTCGAAGTAGGGCGGAGGGTGGATCACGTTGCCGTCCATGTCGAGGAGGCCGCGGGCCATCGCCGAGTCGATCACGATCGCCGTGCGAGACGAGGGTTCCCAGAGCCCGATGTGGCCGGGCGTATGACCCGGGAGGTTGAGGACCTCGACCGTGAGGTTCGGCCCGAGTCGAATGTTCTCGCCGCCGCGCAGGGAGATGTCGATCGGCAGGTCCGGCCCGATGGCGTCGCGGAGCCACGCGAAGACGTCGGGCTCGTAGCCGAGACCGTACGCCTCGTACCACCCGTAGCGCTCGCGCATGATCGCCTCGGCGCTCTCGATCCAGGGAACGTCGAGCGCGTGCGCGAGGAAGAGCGCTTCCGGCGCGGCCTCGCGGATGGCAGCGTTGCCGCCGTAGTGGTCGACGTCGGCGTGCGAGTTGAGGACGAAGTCCGGCTGGAGCCCGTCGAGGAACGGCAGGATGACCTCGGCCGGGGTCTCCTTGACGCCCGTGTCGACGAGCAGTGAGCGTTCGTCACGGAGGAGGTACTGCGAGAACGGGCGCGGTCCCAGCACGCTCTCGATCCGGTGGATGCCGGGGGCTACTTCCATCGCATGCTCCTTCCGAAGGTTACTCGCCCGCCTCCCGTGGGGGCGCGGTTCCGATCGCGTAGAGGGCGATCACGAACTCGTGGTGGCGGCTCAGGATCTCGAGGAGGACGCGTTGCGCTTCCCCGGGGTCACCTTCCTCGATCGCGTCGACGAGCTCGAGATGGGCGTCGACGCTGTACTGGAGACTTCCGAACCGACGGATGCCCGCCGTCGCCGCGAGCTCGATGTCCTGGCGGATCAACTGGCTCAGCTGGTGCATCGACTGACGGAGGAAGCGGTTGTGCGCAGCCTCGGCGACGAGGAGGTAGAACTCGACGTCCGCGTCGGGGTACCGGTCGGCGTCGGAAACGAGCTCCTGCATCCGGGCTACCACCTCGCGCAGGCGCCGGATGTGGTCGGCGGAGGCCCGCTCGGCGGCCATGGCGACGATCTGCAGGCCGATCAGCTCCCGCGCCTCGATCAGCTCCTCGACCTCCTCGCGAGTCACGGGCGCGGCCGAGCGGACGGGGAGGTCGCTCTGCTCCGCCACGAACGTGCCGCGACCGTGTCGTGTCTCGACGAGGCCGTCGCCGATGAGGAGGCTGATCGCCTCGCGCGCCGATCCGAGGCTGACCTCGTGGCTCGCCGCGATGTCGCGGTGCCCGGGAAGCTGGTCGCCCGGCTGCAAGGTGCCCGTCTCGATCTGCGCGCGGAGCTCGCCGGCGATCAGGGCCGGTATGGTGACACGCTCGCGTCCGCTCGTGAGAGACAGTGAGCTTCCCTTTCTCGCGTTCCCAGCGGTTCTGGCCGCTCGCGTTCCGAACAGTGCACTTCGCGGGACGGTAACAAGCCCCTCGCCGTTAGTCAAAGAGGTCGCGTTCGACCCGCTGCCGCGGGCGCGGTGCATCCAAGGGAACGGTGCGGAGAAGCTTCTGCTGGACAAGGCTGGAGGCATCCCGTAGAGTTCCGCTCGATCCGGTCAGACCGGCCATGTGGAGAGCCCGCAACTGAAGGAGCTGGAGCATCGACGAGTGTTCGGAACACTGGGCCGCGGAACGAGCGTCACGCGGCGCCAGGGCCAACTTCCGGATGTGGTGCTCGTCGGAGATGGTGACCGTGACGTCACGATGAAAGGGGTCGCGAGGAGAAGAGTGACAGCGGCGTAGCAGGCGAGAACCGGGCGGGTCCCGGATCGTCAAGAGTCAGGAATCGCAAGTCGCGAGTTCTTTGCCGACTGCGTGCACCTTTGAGCACGTGGCCGGTCCAACGACAGGAGGTCGTGGTGGAGCAGCAATCCAATCAGCGTGAGGAGCACCCTGGTGGGACGCCCGCCGGGCCGCGGACGACGCGCCGGCAAGCAGTCGCAGCAGGTGCAGCGGCCGGCCTAGGGCTCGCCGTCGCGGGCTCGGCGGCCGGAGGCGTTGCGAAGTCGACTCGGCGCGCACGCGTCGGCAAGGCGATGGGCGGCCCGTCGGGCTGGCCGGGCTCGCAGCGCTACCAGTACCCGGACGACTCGGCCCCGGGCCGCGCGGTCGCCGCGGCGAAGGCGCTGCCGGCGTCCCAGAAGCCCGCCCAGCTCGTCGTCGGCCTCTACCCGGGTTCGATCGGCAACTACACGACCCCGTTCCCCAAGGGGGCGACGCCGCCGGCCCAGCTCTGGGAGCAGCTCACCGGGATCAAGATCAAGTTCGTGCCGGTCGACGCCGCTCAGGCGTATGCCAAGAACACCCGCATGGCTGCGACGCGGGACGGCTCGCAGAACATCGTCCAGCTCGGGATGGCGGACACCGGCGACCTCGCCGAGGCCGGTCTGCTGCGCGACCTGAGCAGCTATGTCGCGAAGCACAAGCCGGACTGGAACGACAAGAAGTGGGGCTACCTGGGCGGCCAGACGACGACCCAGATGTTCAACTACTACAACGGCAAGCCGTACGCCGTTGCCTCCGACGGCGACTACCAGGTGTTCGTGATCCGGAAGGATCTCTGGGAGAGCCCGAAGGAGAAGGCGGCCTTCAAGGCCAAGTACGGCTATGCGCTCGTGCCGCCGAAGACGTGGGACCAGCAGCGTGACATGGCGGAGTTCTTCCACCGCCCTGACGACGGCCTGCTCGGCGCCACCGATCTCCGCTCGCCGGCCTGGGGGTGGATCAACTTCGTCACGCGCTACACCTCGACGAAGAGCCCGGTCGCGTACTACTGGGACGACAACATGAAGCCGCTGATCAACGGGCCCGGCGGCGTCAAGGCCCTGAACCACATGATCGAGACGACCAAGTTCGGCTCGAAGGACGCGCTCAGCTGGGTCTGGCCCGAGCAGTACCAGAACTGGGGCGACGGCGGTGCCGCGATGACGATCGCCTTCACCAACCTGACGAAGTTCCAGAAGAAGGGCGGTCCGTTCGACAAGAGCGGCTTCGACGTCGGATCCAAGACCCATGCGATCCCGATGCCGGGCTGGAACGTGGGCGGGAAGCTCGTGCGCCACACGAGCCTCTACTTCAACGCCTCGAACGGTGTCAACAAGTACTCGCCGGCGAAGTACCACGAGGCGGCGTACCTGTTCCTGCAGTGGGTCGCGTCCGGCCCGATCTACACGTGGCTGACCGCCAACCCCGGCGGCTACCAGGATCCGTGCAAGGTCGCGTGCCTGACGGACCCGCTCGTCCGGTCGAGCTACACGCCGCGCACGGTCGACGTGATCGCTCTGACGCTGCCGGGCGCGGCGCCGTCGATCACGGCGCTCAAGGGTGCGAACCAGTACATCCAGGCGCTCGACATCAACCTGCAGAAGGCGCTGTCGGGCCAGGTGTCCCCGCAGAAGGCGCTCGACGCGGTCGCTGCGTCCTGGAACCAGACCACGAACAAGGTCGGCCGCGCGCGGCAGATCAAGGCGTGGCGTGCTTCGAAGGCGGGCTGGCCGACGATGGCCGACTCCGCCAAGGGCCGGGTCTAGGCCCGACTCTGTCGGCTCCCCCCGGCACAGCCGGGGGGAGCCTTCCGCCTCATGGAAATCGCGAACGACACGACCACACCGGCAGACGGCGTGCCCTCGACGGGTGGTGCGCTGCCGGAGGGGCATCATCACCGGCACATCGCGCGCATGATGATCCTGCCCGGGGTCGTGCTGCTCCTTCTGCTCGTCCTCTTCCCGGTCGTGATGGAGATCTACATCAGCATGACGACCTGGACGCCCACGACCGGCACCCAGTGGTACCGGGCGTACGAGAACTGGACGTGGTTCTCCAACTACACGGACGGCCTCACGTCTCCCAGCTTCCTCTCGTCCGTGCTGCGGACGCTGATCATCACGGTGGCCGCGACGGGGATGGAGTTCCTCTTCGGCTTCGGGCTCGCGCTCCTCTTTCTCGAGAAGTTCCTCGGTCGCGGCGTTCTGACCGTCCTCTTCCTGGTTCCGATGATGATCGTGCCCGCCGTGTCCGGCTTCGTCTTCTACCTGCTCCTCCAGACGAACGGGCCCGTCAACTACCTCCTCTCCGCGTTGCTCCCCGGCGACGTCGAGGCGCGGTGGCTGACCGACCCGACGCTGGCCCCGATCTCGGTCACGCTCGTCGACATCTGGCAGTGGACGCCGCTGATGTTCCTCATCCTCCTCGCCGGTCTGATGGCGGTGCCCGAGGATCAGATCCAGGCCGCCGACATCCTCGGGGCCTCCTGGTACCAGAAGCTCCGGCACGTCGTGCTGCCGATCGTGAAGCCGATCATCCTGATCGCGTTGATCATCCGTGGCATGGAGGCGTTCAAGATCTTCGACGCGGCCTGGCTGCTCACCCAGGGAGGGCCCGGCGAGGTGTCCTCGACGATCTCCGTCAAGCTCTACCGCGAGGCGTTCCAGAACTCCCAGTGGAGCTACGTGGCGGCTCTCGCGATCGTCGTGATGATCTTCGTCAGCGTTGCCGCGTCGCAGGCGATCAAGCCACTCGAGCAGCGCCAGGACGGCTCGGCATGAGGGCTCTGGTGACGACCGCCAGGGTGCTTCTGATCACCCTCGCCCTGTTCATCTTCCTCTTCCCGGTCTACTGGACCGTGACGATGGCCTTCAAGCCGGCCACCGAATGGACACCGACGAGCGGCAAGATCTACTGGATCCCGGACGAGCCCACGCTCGACAACTTCCGGCGCATCTTCGGCGGCACGCCCGGCGGTTCGGACAGCTTCCTCGTCTCGACGCCGATCAACGCCACGGACTCGATCGTCAACAGCCTCATCACGGCCATCTTCGGCTCGCTGCTCGCCCTGATCGTCGGAACCTTCACGGCCTACGGCATCTCCCGCTACCGCGCGGGCGGCAAGACGCTCGGCTTCTCGATCCTGCAGTTGCGGATGTTCCCGCCGATCGCGGTCATGATCCCGGTCCTCTTCCTCTGGACGTACCTCCAGCTCTTCGACACCCGCCTGGGGCTGATCCTGATCTACGGTGCCGTCACCTTCCCGTTCGTCGTCTGGCTGATGAAGAGCTTCTTCGACGAGGTGCCGAGAGAGATCAGCGAGGCCGCGATCGTGGACGGCTGCACGCAGTTCGGGGCCTTCCGGAAGTCGGTGCTCCCGCTCGTGAAGGGTGGCCTGGCGACCACGGCCCTGTTCGTCTTCATCCTCAACTGGTCGGACTTCCTGATCGCGCTCGTGCTCGCGGGCAACAACGTCGTCACGGCGCCGGTGTTCCTGAGCCAGATCAACTCGGCCGCGACCGGCCAGGAGTTCGGTTCGCGGGCGGCTCTCGGCGTGATCCTGATCACGCCGCCGCTGCTGCTCTCGATCCTGATCCAGAAACACCTCGTCCGAGGTCTGACCTTCGGCGCGATCAAGCGCTAACGTCCGTGGCAGAGATCCAGATCCAGAACGTCACGAGGACCTTCGGCCGCTTCACCGCGGTGGACGACCTCGACCTCGTGATCGAGGACGGCACCTTCGTGGCGCTGCTCGGCCCCTCGGGCTGTGGCAAGTCGACGACGATGAACATGCTCTCCGGCCTGCTCGCGCCGACCCGAGGCGACATCGTTTTCGACGGCGAGGTCGTGAACAGGCTGAAGCCCGGCGATCGCAACATCGGCTTCGTCTTTCAGAACTACGCGATCTTCACGCACATGTCGGCGTTCGACAACATCGCGTTCGGTCTCAAGGTTCGCAAGCATCCGGCAGAGAAGATCAAGCAGGAGGTGCACGAGGTCGCACAGCTTCTCGGCATCGAGGAGATGCTCGACCGTCGGACGACGGAGCTCTCGGTCAACGACCTGCAGAAGGTCGCGATCGGCCGGAGCATGATCACGAAGCCCGGGATCTTCCTGCTCGACGAGCCGTTCTCGAATCTCGATGCCGGCTTCCGCAGCTACATGCGCGCCGAGCTGAAGAAGCTGCAGCGCGAGCTCAGCCAGACGATGATCTACGTGACGCACGACCAGGTCGAGGCGATGTCGATGGCGGAGAAGATCGCGATCATGGACCGGGGGCAGCTGCAGCAGTACGGGAGCCCGGACGATGTCTACAACCGTCCGTCGAACCGTTTCGTGGCCGGCTTCGTCGGCTCGACGACGATGAACTTCCTGCCGGCGCTGCTCGATCACTCCGGCGACGATCTCGTGATCACGCTGCCGATCGCGGATTCCCGGCCGGTGACCGTGCACCCCCGTGGCGCCGAGGACGGCAGCGACACGTTCACGATGGGAATCCGCCCCGAGCACGTCGAGCTGGTCGATCCCGGCTCGAGCGCGGCGTCATTGCGCGCGACGGTGACGCTGCTGGAGGCGCTCGGACCACGGAACATCGTGCACCTGAGCAGCGACAAGTTCCTGTTCCGCGTCGCCGTGCCGCCGACGGTGAGGCCCCGCGTCGGCGAGTCCGTCGGTCTCGAGCTCGACACCCGCCGCGTCCATGTGTTCGCCGACGCGAGCGGAAAGGCTCTGGTCTGATGAGTCGAATCCAGATCAACGGCGTCACGAAGCAGTTCGGCGAGGTCACGGCGCTCGACGGGATCGACCTCGATATCGCGGACGGTGAGTTCTTCTGTGTGCTGGGGCCTCCGGGCGCCGGCAAGACGACGCTGCTGCGCACGATCGTGGGCCTGGAGCGGCCCGAGGCGGGGAGAGTGCTGATCGGTGACACCGACGTGACCGATCTCGTCCCGAGCGCGCGGAACGTGTCGATCGTGTTCCAGAACCTGGCTCTCTATCCCGACAAGACCGTGTTCGACAACCTCGCGTTCCCGCTGCGGCAGGGCAAGGAGAAGGTGTCGTCGTCGGAGATCGATCGCCGCGTCCGGGAGACGGCGGAGATCCTGCAGATCGTGCCGCTCCTGAAGCGGCGCCCCGCGCACCTCTCCGGCGGAGAGCGCCAGCGCGTCGCGATCGGCCGGTGCCTCGTGCGCGCCCCGCTCGTCTACCTCCTCGACGAGCCTCTGTCCGCACTCGATGCGCTGCTGCGCCTGCAGATGCGGGCAGAGCTCAAGTACCTGCAGCGCGACCTCGGGCGCACGCTCGTCTACGTGACCCACGACCAGGTCGAGGCGATGAGCATGGCCGACCGGATCTGCGTGCTCGACCGGGGCCACGTGCAACAGGTGGATACCCCCGACGAGGTCTACAACCGACCGGTCAACACCTTCGTCGCCACGACGGTCGGCATGCCGCCGATGAACCTCATCCCGGTCCGGGTGGAAGGCGAGAATGGCCGCATCCGGTTGTCCGCCGCCTCCTTCTCGCTCGGAGCGGCGCTCGACTCCCGGATCGAGGGGATCGCGGCCCGCGCCGGGCAGGAGTTGCAGATCGGCGTCCGTCCCGAGGACATCCGCGTCGGCGCCGATGCCCCGGAGGCGGCACTGCGCTGCCGCGTGATCGCCGTCGAGCCGCTCGGTGGCGAGGCGATCATCGACCTCGATCTCGACGGCAAGATCGTCAAGGCGATGACGCCGCCGGATGTGGAGTTCCGGCCGGACGAGGTCATCCCGGTGGCGTTCGACCTCTCGCGCATCCATCTCTTCGAGACGGACGGCCCGTCGGTCTACGCGGCCGACGGAACCTCCGCCTTCGCAGCGGTCCCGTGACCTTGCCGGGAGAAGCAGCGATCCGGGTGTGAGCGTGGGGGACTCCTTCGGCCTCGCGGGCAGGGCGTGCGTGCTGACGGGTGCAACGAGTGCCGTGGGGCTGGCCTGCGCCCGCCGCCTCGTCGCCGAGGACGTCGCCGTCGTGTTGGTCGACGACGACGACGAGCGGGTGCGAGCCGCCTCCGCCACGATCGGCGGCACCGCGATCGTCGGGGATCCGGCGGCCGAGGAGACGGCCGAAGAGGCGGTAGCGGCCGCCACGATCCGCACGGGCAAGCTCGACATGCTGATCCACTGCGACATGCTCCAGAAGCGACTCGCGCTCGAGGACACGGACATGCAGCAGTGGGACGCAATCATGGCCGTCAACCTCCGCGGCGCCTTTGCCTTTGCCCGGGTCGCCATGCGCACGATGAGTGCCTACGGCACGGGGGCGATCGTGCTCGTCACGCCACTCGCCGGAGTGGCGCGTGGGCTGCCGGGTGCCGAGGCCTTCGCGGCGACGACAGCGGGCGCCCACGGCCTCACGCGCGCGCTCGCGCGTGCCGGTGGCCCGCACGGTGTGCGGGCGAACGCGGTCGCGACCGGCTACCTCGATACCCCCACGAGCCGGGCCTGGTCGGAGGAAGAGCGTGACGCTGCGGCTGCTGCGACTCCTCTCGGCCGAGCCGGAGGACCCGACGACGCGGCCGCCGCAGCGGTCTGGCTCGCCTCGTCGGCGGCGGCGTTCGTGACCGGGGCCGTGCTCCGGGTCGACGGAGGCCTGGCCGCATGAGTTCGGCGGAGACACCCGCCACGTCGTCGCTTCACCTGTTGCCGTTCGTCCACCGCAAACCGCTTCAGCGAGAGGAGTCATCGCCATGACCCAGCCACGATTCGCCGTCTCCGAGTTCAGCACGCTGCCGCTGTCCTTCGACGAGGATGTCGCCGCCTACGCCGCCGGGGGCGCAGCCGGGATCGGCCTTGCCGAGGCCAAGCTGCCCGAGGGCCAGGACCGGGAGTCGCTCGCCCGCCTCCGCGAGGCGGGCCTGAAGGCGACGATCTGCCTTCCAGCCGGGCTCGCCGTCCTTCCGTTGCCGGCGTTTCCCGGGCCAGAGGATCCGGAGGAGCGGATCGAGTCGCTCTGCGCCTCGGTCAGGCGTCTCGCGGCATTCGACCCGGAGACCGTGCTCTGCCTCACCGGGCCCGTCGGCGAGCGAGATCCGCAGGAGGCGCGGAGGATTGTCGTCGACGGCCTTCGCGAGGTCGCGCGAACCGGCGCCGAGGTCGGCGTGCGGGTCGCGCTCGAGCCCATCCATGCGTCCGCGCGGGACGACTTCACGATGGTCGACAACCTTCCGGACACGGTCGACCTGCTCGAGGAGGTGGGGGAGCCCATGGGGATCCTCTTCGACACCTGGCACCTCTGGGACACGCCGAACGTGCTCGACCACATCCGCGCACACGCGCACCGATTCCCGGCCGTGCACGTGAACGACTGGCGCGACCCGACGCGAGGTTGGGACGACAGGGCGCTCCCCGGTGAGGGGATCATGGATCTCCCCGCCATCTTCGGCGCGTTGGAGGCGGGTGGGTTCGACGGCTGGTACGAGCTCGAGATCTTCTCGACCGAGACGTATCCCGACTCGTTGCTCAAGCTCGACCCCGCGGAGCTCGTGCGCCGCGGCAAGGCAGGATTCATGCAGGCCTGGGAGGCCCGTCACCCGTAGCCCGGATTCCCCGCCGCAGCCACGTCGCCCTGCCTGCGCTTGCGACCACCCCGGGGCTTACCCCCAGGGTGACGGCAGGTGCGTCAGCGGCTCGTGATCCGGTAGAACATCCGTCTGCAGTGCCGGGTCTGCGGCGGGAACGTAGCGCTCCTCGAATCCGAGCTCCTTCAGCACGATGTTCCGCGCCTGGGCGATCGCGGTCGTCTTGTAGAACGCAACCGTCCGGTTGAATCCCTGACGTCCGAAGCCGCAGTCGGTCGAGAGGATCAGCTTGTCGGCAGGGATCACCTCGAGCGCCCGGCGCACCCGGCCGGCGACGACGGGAGCCATGTCGGCCTGCAAGGTGCGGTGATTGACCACGCCGACGGCGATCTTCTTCGTCAGCGAGCTCGCATAGGGCTTGAAGAGATCGATCTCGGCCAGCTCGTTCTCGGTCGCCTCGACCGTCCACACGTCGCCCTTCAGTCGCTCGAGGTAGATCTCGATCGAGGGTGCGTACGATTCGCCGGAGTAGACCTTCTGCATGTTGGGGTTCCCCCAGCACGTATGGATCCACACCTCGACGTCGTCGAGCCCGTCGACCTCGCGGTTGAACGCGTCGACGAGGAAGTCGAGGAGCTCCGTCTGGTCGGGGTAGAAGGCCGCGACGAAGTGGATCGTGGGCTCCTCGATCTGGATCACGCTCGCGCCCGCGGCGGCGAGCTGCCGGAGCTCGGTGTTCATCGCGCCCGCCATGTCCCAGATCAGCTGCTTCTTGTCGTCGAGGTCGTACTCGGCGGTGTGGCTGTCGAGGAAGATCGAGAGAACCTGCGAGGAGCACGTTCCGAACTTGACGGGCTTGCCGGATCCGGCGCGCGCCTGCGCGATCCGCCAGAGCTTCGCGTACTCGAGTGGATTGCGCGGGTCGTGCTCGACCTTGCCGACGACCCGGGGCCAGCGCCACGTGGTCTCGATCTCGTTCATCAGGGTTCCGGCCGGGAACTCGAGCAGGCGGTCGCGCGAGCGCTCGTACTGCAGCTCCTCGTGCTCGAGACCCTTCCACCGCTGCAGCGGGTAGTGATGCCAGGACCGGCCCGCGAAATCCTCGTCCAGGTGGTAGTCGCCGTTCGTGAGGATGTCGAGACCGGCACGCTCCTGATCGGCGAGCACCGTCGCGTGGGCGTCGAGGAACTGCTCGCGGAAGCGGACGTCGAGGAGCGCGGTGTCGAGCGGTCGGCCCCAGAGCCCTCCGTCGTACCAGCGTGGCCTCGGCCACGACCCCGTGACGGTTGCCGGCAACATCAGATCCTTCGTGGCCGTGAGCATCTTCGTGGTGTCTCCTCGTCGGGAACCGGTCAGCGGATCCTATGCGACTGTGGGGCTCGCGCAGCACGTCAGCGGGGCCGGCCGGGGGCGGCACGCGGCGCAGGCTCGAGACCCGACGCCCTCTCTGCAGCACCGCTTCTCCTCTGCGACCGGAGGACACGCGAGCCGCCCGGCGAAGGACGTCCTTTCATGGGCTGGCGCCGCGACGAGGTGTGGTTCGACATTGACGTGCTCTGGTTCCGCGAGCAGCCGCGGCAGCCGTTCGGCGCGCTGGCGCTCGAGTACCCGGCATCTGTCGGCGGGCTCGAGCCGCGTCTCTTCGGGCCGGTCGCGACGGGACTCGAGGCTTCGCGCCGACGGCGGCTGGAGGCGCAGGCGGCGCGCAAGCGCCGGCTCGCCACACGCACGGTGCCGGCGGTCGCGCTCGTGCTCGGATCGGCGTCGATGTTCTCGGTCTCCGCGCTGCGGCAGGGCAGCGACGGTGCGGGCGGCGGCCCGCTCCAGGAGGACCCCCCGAGCCTGACCTATCGGTTCCAGCTGGCGGGGCTCGCCGTGCCGGAGGTGCCCGGCCCCGCCAAGGTCGCGTCTTCCACGAAGCCCGCAGCGCGCACGCTCGCCCGGGCGCCGGCTTCCCCGAAGGTCGAGTGGAACCGCGCCACCTCGATCGGCCTCCCGTTCTCCGGCCGGCTGGTCGACGGCACGCAGCTTCCCGTCGAGGGGCCCGACTGGGTGACCTGGAATCCCAATACCGACAGCGTTCCGAATCTGCGCCACCGGCTCTACGGCAACGAGCGCACGATCCGGGCGATTCTCTCCGTGATCGGCGCCTACCGCGCCGCGCATGCGGATGCGCCGCGGGTCGTCGTGGGCGATATCAGCCTGCGCGACGGTGGCTCCATGGACCAGCATGTCTCGCACCAGAACGGGCTCGACGTGGATGTCTACTACCCGCGACTCGACCGGCACCTGAGCGCTCCGATCGCGACGAGTCAGGTCGATCGCGAGCTCGCCCAGGATCTCCTCGATCGCTTTCTCGCTGCCGGCGCGCAGACCGTCTTCGTCGGTTACTCGACGGGACTGCGAGGGACGAGCGGCGTCGTCGTCCCGTACCCGAACCACGAGAACCACATGCACGTCCGCTTTTCGGCGCCCGGCGGCTAACGCCGGAGAGCGCCGTCGTCGGGCGAGGCGCGGGCGTCGTCCGGGCGAGCGTTACTCGGCTTCCTCCGTTGTCACGAGATCGGCGACGGGAATGTCCGACGGATCGACCCAGTAGTCGCCCATGACGTTCTCGAGCTCGTCGGCCGGGGGACGGTCGGCGTGCG
This sequence comes from uncultured Thermoleophilia bacterium, assembly GCA_963792455.1. Taxonomy (GTDB): domain Bacteria; phylum Actinomycetota; class Thermoleophilia; order Gaiellales; family Gaiellaceae; genus Gaiella. The sequence continues at coordinate 54,698 of CAWBWA010000004.1, read as the reverse complement.
CAACGGTCTTCTCGTACTTCACGATCCATCGGTGCGGCAGGCGGTCGTACTCGCTCCAGCCAAGTGCCTCGATCGCGGCAGCTTTCACGCTGATCTCGAGAAGCGGGGTCTCCTCGAAGCTCACCACCGCCAACGCATTTGTGATCTCAGATCCCATTCGACTCCACCCACTCTCGTCTTTCGTTCGTGAGGATGACACCGCTGCACCGTAACCAAACCATTCCAGGCGTGGCGCTCGCGCTCCCGCGAACGCCCCGGCCGGGATCAGCGTATGCCCGGATGGCGGCCGTCGAAGCTGATGCAACGATGCAGTTGACGCCCACGAAAAAGGGAGACAGGTCATGGTCAAGACGGTTCAGGGTCTGCCGGCCGAGGTAGGCGATCGGATCGAGATCACCGGTCACGCCGTTGGCGACGCACCGCGCAACGGGGAGATCATCGAGGTGCTCGGTGAGCCCGGCCACGAGCACTTCCGGGTGCGTTGGGAGGACGGCCACGAGTCGATCAACTTCCCAGCGGAGGACGCGGTCATCCGCCGCCCCAGGGCCCGACGCCCGCCGAAGGGTTGACGCCGCCACGGTTGCCGGCATTCGCGGGCAGAGGAGAGGCCGCCGGACCGTGTCCGCGTTTCGCGGGTGCTCGGGAATTGAAGCTATGGTGTTCCCAGCGCGTGGGCTCTAGTGTTGATGGCGAATGAGCCGAGGGTCGTGAGCGGCAAGGTCGTCTCACACGTCGTCGAGCGCGTCCTGGTCGCGTAGCCCTCAACCGCAGCCTTGCCGTGCCCGAGGGAACCGGGCCAACCCCGATCGCCCGCCGAAAGGCAGGATGCATGGTGGAAGGGAGGCTTTCGGCAAGGATGAGACGGGCGCACCTGTCAATCGTGGAGGTACACCGAGCGTGACTTGCCGCAGTTCGTTCGTCGTCGTCGCCAACCGACTCCCGGTCGACGAGGAGGTCACGCCCGACGGGCCTGCGTGGCGCGTGAGCCCGGGCGGCCTCGTGACCGCGCTGCGGCCGGTCGTGGCGGGGCACAAGGCTGCCTGGGTCGGCTGGGGTGGCAATGTGGGACCTGCGGCGGAACCGTTCGAGCTCGACGGGATCCGCCTGCACCCTGTTGCGCTCAGCGAAAGCGACCTCGAGGACTTCTACGAGGGACAGTCGAACTCGACCATCTGGCCTCTCTACCACGACGCGGTCGAGTCTCCGATCTACAGCCGCCACTGGCGCGATGCGTACCGCTCGGTGAATCAACGCTACGCGGCTGCGGCCGACAGCGTCAGCGCCGAGGGTGCGACGGTCTGGGTGCACGACTACCAACTCCAGCTGGTTCCGGCCATGCTGCGGGCACTGCGCCCGGATCTACGGATCGGCTTCTTCCTTCACATTCCGTTCCCGCCGATCGAGCTGTTCATGCAGATGCCGCTGCGGGCGGAGATCCTCCGGGGCCTCCTGGGCGCGGATCTCGTTGGCTTTCAGCAGAAGCTCGCCGCCCAGAACTTCGTCCGGCTTGCGCGCCACCTTCTGGGCCTGCGGTACCGGGGCTCCACGCTCGATGTCGGTGGGCGCCCTGTCAAAGCCGCCGCCTTCCCGATCTCCATCGACACGCACGAGATGGAGGAGACTGCGGCGACGCCGAGGGTTCAGGCGCGAGCGAGGGAGATCCGTGCAGAGCTCGGTAGTCCGGAGACCTTGATCCTTGGTGTCGACCGGCTCGACTACACGAAGGGAATCGAGCTTCGCCTCGACGCGTTCCGCGAGTTGCTCGAAGAGGGGTTGTTGAGCGCGCCTGAGACGATCATGGTGCAGGTCGCTACGCCGAGTCGGGAGCGTGTCGAGCACTACGAGACGCTGCGGACCAGGGTCGAGCGGGAGGTGGGGCGAATCAACGGTGAGTTCGGTCGCGTCGGCATGCCGGCCGTGCACTACCTTCGCCAGTCGTTCGACCGAGACGAGCTTGCAGCGCTGTACTGCGCGGCCGACGTCATGATGGTGACGCCCCTGCGCGACGGCATGAACCTCGTTGCCAAGGAGTACGTGGCCGCGCGCATCGATCGTGGCGGAGCGCTGGTCTTGAGCGAGTTCGCCGGTGCAGCGAACGAGCTTCGGCACGCCTTTTTGTGCAACCCACACGACGCGGACGACGTGAAGGAGGCACTCATGCGCGCAATCCGAGTCGACCGTCGGGACGGGAGGCGGCGGATGCAGATCATGCAGCGGCATCTACGCTCGTATGACGTCGACCGGTGGGCCCGGTCTTTCCTCGCCGACCTGGCCGCGCCGGGAATCGACGAGTGAGCGAGGCGAACCGACAGCCCGGTCCCGAAAGCCCGCTCGCCACCGAGTTGCGAGCGGCACTCAGCCGGATCGCACAGGTACCGCAGCTCCTCGTCGGTTGCGACTACGACGGCACCCTCGCTCCACTCGTCGACGACCCGACCGCAGCCGGCCCGCTTCCCGAGGCAGTCGCTGCGGTGCGCGCGCTGGCCTCTCTGCCCCAGACTGTCGTCGCCGTGATCTCGGGCCGAGCGCTCCGCGACCTCGCGACCCTGTCACGCCTGCCGAGCGAGGTGCACCTCGTCGGCAGCCACGGCTCGGAGTTCGACCTCGGCTTCATCCAACGACTCGAGCCCGAGCTCCGCGAGCTCCACGGCAGGCTCCTCTCGGAGCTGACCGAGATCTCCCGAGCACACCCGGGTACGCGTCTCGAGACGAAGCCCGCGAGCGTGGCGGTGCACGTGCGTGGCACCGACCCCGAGGTCGGTGAGCGTGCGCTGGAGTCGATCCGCTGTGGTCCCGCGACCTGGCCGGACGTCCACGTCACGAGCGGGAAGGACGTGATCGAGCTGTCGTTGCTCGCGACCGACAAGGGCGCGGCGGTGAACACGCTCCGCGCCCAGACGTCGGCCAGCGCTGTGCTCTACCTCGGGGACGACGTCACCGACGAGAACGCCTTCACGACGCTCCACGGCCCCGACGTCGGGATCAAGGTAGGGCCGGGAGAGACGCAGGCTGCCTACCGGGTAGACGAGCCGATCGACGCCGTGCGCGTGCTCGGGTTCCTGCTCGAGGCACGACGCGCCTGGCTCTACGGGGAGCACGCCGTGCCGATCGAGCGCCACTCGATGCTCGCGAACGGCACGACGGTGGCGCTGTTGGCGCCCGACGCCAGGGTCACCTGGCTCTGCCATCCACGTCCCGACTCGGCGGCGATCTTCGCCGACATCCTCGGCGGCGCGAGGGCCGGGCACTTCACGGTCGCGCCGGCCCGCAAGGGAGTCCCGCTCGGCCAGCGCTACCGGCCGGGCACGATGACGGTCGAGACGCGCTGGCCGGGGATCACCGTGACCGACTGGCTCGAGAGCGGCGGGCCGAGTGGCGACGAGGTACCGTCGGACTGCTCCACCCTCGTGCGCGTCCTGACGGGGAGCGCCGTTGCGCGTCTCGAGTTCGCGCCGCGGCCGGAGTTCGGCCAGGTCCCGATCAGGCTCCAGCCTCTCGGGGACGGCCTGCTCGTGCTCGGCAGCAGCGAACCGGTTGCCCTCTACGCGCCGGGCGTGGAGTGGGACATCTTCGACGATGGCGGGCACGACACGGCGCGGGCCGTGGTCGACCTCGCCGCCGCCGGCGGCAGGGTGACCGTCGAGATCCGCTTCGACTCCCACAGCCTGGACCCCCACCCGGATCCGGTGGACGAGCGACGGTCGCGGGCGGAGCGACCGTGGCTCGAGTGGGCGGCGGGCCTGCGACTTCCGGGCACGGCGACGAGCGAGGTGCTCCGCAGCGCACTCACGCTGCGCGGCCTCTGGCACCGGCCGACGGGCGCGATCCTCGCCGCGGCGACGACCTCCCTGCCCGAGGAGCTCGGCGGCGTGCGCAACTGGGACTACCGCTACTGCTGGCTTCGCGACGCCGCCATGTCCGCGCGCGTGCTCGTCGACCTCGGCTCGCTGGAGGAGGCCGAGGCGCTCCTGCGCTGGGTGGACGGCTGCGTCGAGCGCACCGGCGGCCATCCAGAGCGCCTGCACCCGCTCTACACCCTCGAAGGGCTCGAGCTCGGCCCCGAGGCAGTGATCGACACCCTCCCCGGCTACGCCGGCTCCCGGCCCGTGCGTGTGGGCAACGCGGCCAACCGGCAGATCCAGCTCGACGTATTCGGCCCGATCGCCGACCTGCTCGCGGCCGTGGCCGCGGTGCGTGGGCACGTCCGGGAGGAGGACTGGCACGTGGTCGAGGCGATGGTGCAGGCGGTCGAGCGACGCTGGCACGAGCCCGACCACGGCATCTGGGAGGCACGACTGCCGCCGCGCCACCACGTCTACTCCAAGGTGATGTGCTGGCTGACCGTCGCCCGAGCACTCGATGTGCAGGCGATGCGGCGCGAGCCGGCCCGTGCGGACTGGGTCGAGCTGCGCGACCGCATCCGGGAGAACGTGCTCGCACTCGGCTGGAACGCCGCGGCCGGCGCCTACACGGTCGCCTACGGCGACGAGGACATCGACGCCTCCTCGCTCTGGATCGGGCTCAGCGGCCTCCTGCCCCACGACGACCCGCGCTTCCTCGCGACCGTGCTCAAGGTCGAGTCGGAACTGAGAAGCGGCGCCGTCGTCTACCGCTACCGCTGGGACGACGGCCTGCCCGGGATCGAGGGCGGCTTCCACATCTGCACGGCGTGGCTGATCGAGGCCTACCTCCGCACCGGCAGGCGTGGCGACGCCGAGGAGCTCTTCCAGCAGATGCTCGAAACGGCGGGACCGACCGGTCTCCTGCCCGAGCAATACGACCCGTTCACGGAGCGCGGGCTCGGGAACCACCCGCAGGCCTACAGCCACCTCGGTCTGATCCGCTGCGCAAACGTGCTCGCCAGGGGCTGACGACGACGATCCGTCGGGCTTCCTGGCGTACGTCGGCACCTGGCCGTGACGAACATCACCGCGACGATCGGCGCCTCGAACGTCTGCGCAGGGGACGAACGGGTCGGCGCCACCGTGCTGCGCGCCTACGGGGACGCGGTGCGCTGGGTCTCGGAGCAGTGGCTGGCCTCGGGATCAATACGTGCCGTGCGCCGGGCTCGGCACGCCTGTGTTACACGGGTGCGTCTCCGTTCCCCGTCGGCAATCCAGCGGCGGGCTGTCCTTTGCCGACATGCCCGCCGCCGCTCGAGTGAGGCAAAGTATGCGGGCTGCCGCACCACCTTTAGAGCCAGCCATGGACATGACGGGAGCGGGCCGCCCTCAGAGCCTCACCGGGACTGTTGTTCACCGACGGGCGCCGTGCGAAACCATTTCGAGGGCATCTCGCTCCGCATCACGGCCCATACCGGAACCAGGCCCGCCCACGCGTAGAAGAACCTCCTGTTCACACCCATGCCCCAGGGGAGAGCCCTCTTAGAGCAGCTTGTTGCCTTGTTCGGCGAGGCGCTCCGCCTCGTCACCCGCTGCCCCTCGCTTCTCGACCACCCAGTAGCGCTCGCTACGTTCGACCACGGTCTCCAGCTCGGGGCTCGTGTGCCAGAACTCGGGGAAGACGAGGAACCGGCTGTCGTCCGAGCGCACCGCCCGATATTCGCGTGGGGAGAGCTCGACGACCAACGAGCAACTCGTCTGCTCACATTCGCAGACGAACTTCTCGAGTGGCTCTGCGGAGCCAGCAATGAGGGCGAGATCGTGCAAGCGGTCGTTGACCTGGCGGAAAAGGTCTTCGTTGCGGGCGGCCCGCTTCTGTCGTTCCTCACCTGCCACCGTGACAGCCTAGTTGCACGGGGATCGGAGCCCGACAGGGGGTCCGTTTGCATCGCGAGGGTCAGGAGATCCCGCGGGCGAGGTTCTAGCCGCAATAGAGGCGACGGCGGAAGGCGTCAGGCTCTCGGGACCGGCATCCGTGGTCGGCCAACCGAGCAATCTCCGGATCGTGACGCTCCGGAGAGGTGAGGTTTGACCGCCGCGGAGCGAGGGTACTCGATTCGAGATCGAGGTACACACCGATCGAGGTGCACACAACTGACAACTCAAGGGCGGAGGAACGAAGCGAGTTCGGCCAGTTGAGCGCCTCGAGCAGGAAGGAGCCCGGGAGCGATCGGCGCCTCTCGCGCGGGCGAGGAGGGGAAGGGGGATGGACTCCGAGGATGCGATCAAAGCTCAGGTCGCGAAGGCACAAGAGGCGGAGGAGCTCAAGCAGCGGCTCGAGCGTGAGTACAGCGAACTGTTCGAGGAGATTCGAGTGCTCATTCCCGGCGCCGAGGTGCTCTTCGGGTTCCTGCTCGCGATCCGCTTCACGCAACAGTTCGCTGAGCTGAGCTCGGTGCAGGAACACGTCTACTACGCGACGCTACTCAGCACGGCCGTCGCGCTCGTCCTCTTGCTCGCGCCCGCCGTTCACCACCGCCTCCGGTTCAGGGAAGGCGACAAGGAGTACCTGCTGCGAAAGGCGAACCGCGAGGCTCTCTCCGGCTCGGCGGCAATTGCGCTTGCCTTTAGCGGCGCGCTTTTCGTCGTAACCGATCTCGTCTTCGGCACGGTCGCTGCGGTCGTTGCGACCGCTCTGTTCATCGTGTTCACGGCTTGGCGATGGTGGGCGGTCGCCCTCTACCGAGCCGTGAGGGACAAATCGCCGAGCGACACCCGCCGTTGAACGGATGTCCGGCGCTTGGTATGCGCGTTCGCGGGCATGCAGTCTCACGGGCTGGCGCGCCGCTGGGGCACGCCCGCCCGTGAGACTGATGCTTAGTGCTTGGAGACTCTGTCTTTGACGTCGTCGACCCTTTCCTTGGCCCAGTCGGCAGCCTCGTCGATTCTCGTCTTGGCGCCTCCCGCGGCCCGGTCTGCATGGCCCTCGTGCTGCATCTCCTCGTCGTCCGTCAGGTCACCGATGGCCTCCTTCGTGCGGCCCTTCATCTCGTCCATTTTCCCGCTCATCTGTCCTTCCTCCTGGGTTGGGAGCCTTTCCATGAGGCTTTGTTCCACGAGGCTCCGGACCACAAACACGCTGTTCCGGAGTGTCGACCCTCGCGGATACGTTCAATTGGGAAGCGCCGTGCACGGACCGGTGGAGGACGTAGGAGTGGCCCCTTCCGCATACGTGTGAACGCCCGATTAGTGGGTAGAACCTGCCTGATGGCGAAGGGCCCGATCGTGATCGTCGGTGGCGGACGCGCCGCTGCCAGCCTCGTCGACGCCTACCGCAAGGCGGGGGGCGACGCGCTGATCACGCTCGTCTCGTCGGACGAGCAGCCACCGTACAACCGGCCGCCGCTGTCGAAGGGCGTGCTGCGAGGGGAGATGGAGCCGCTGGGCGCACTGATCCATTCGGCCGCTGAGTACGACGACCTTGTCGTTGAGTTGCGTCTCGGAACTGCGGTCGAGTCGGTCGACGTCGAGGCACATACGGTCAGGGTGGAGGGCGGCGACGAGCTTTCCTACGGCACGCTCGTGATCGCGACGGGCGCCCGCCCGCGGGCGCTCGCCGTTCCCGGCAACGACTTGCCTGGCGTACATACGTTCCGGACGCTTGCCGACGCCGAAGCGGTGAAGGCCGAGGCGGCGGGGGCCCGCAGGGCTCTCGTGGTCGGAGGCAGCTTCATCGGATCGGAGGTGGCGGCGTCGCTGCGCATGCTCGGGCTCGAGGTCGCGCTCGTCGAGATGGGTCAGCGGCTCGTGCCCGCGCTCGCGTCCGTGGAGCTCTCCGAGCAGATTGCGGAGCTATACCGCGAGCACGGCGTCGAACTCCTGCTCGGCGAGCAGATCGAGAAATTCAACGCGAACGGACGCGTGCTGACTGGCGCCCGGACAGGTTCTGGCCACTTGATCGAGGCGTTTCTCGCCGTTGTCGGCGTCGGCGTCGAGCCGAATGTCGGCTTCCTCGACGGTAGCGGGCTCGAGCTGGAGGACGGCGTGGTCGTCGACGACCGCTTTCGAGCCTCCGCCGCCGACGTCTACGCGATCGGTGACGTGGCGCGTTTCGACGACGTCGTCTCGGGGCGACGGCGGAGGATCGAGCACTGGAGCAACGCCGCGGGCCACGGAACCCGGCTCGGACAGAACCTCGCGGGCGCGCGAACGGGCTATGCGGACGTCCCGGTGTTCTTCACGAAGCTGTTCGATCTCCAACTCCAGCTGCTCGGCGACACCGAAGGAGTCGATGAGGTCGTCTTGCGAGGGTCGATTCCGGACCGCAGTCTGGTGGCGCTGTACCTCCGCCAGGAACGGCTGGTCGCGGCTGCACTCGTCGGGCAGGCGGGCGACATGGAGGAGGAGCTGAAGGCGCTCCTGCGCAGGCAGCCTCGGGTCAGCGATCGGAGTAAGCTCGCGAACAAGCGCGTCCGACCGGCGGCCCTGTTCGTCGGCTGAGCACAAACACAGCGCTCAGACAGACACGCCCGATTCTCGGATGGCAACGGCGCGGTTCGCGAAACGGGTTTCAACCGGCGGCATTCGGTGAAGGACGAACTCGGTGAGTCTAGGAGAGCGATGGGCGGGCCAACGGGGAGTGGTCGGCCTGCTCTCTCTGCCTCACCGCGGGTGGCAGCGGGCGCGTCGCCGAGAACAGCCCGCTGCCGCCCCGAAACGGTTTGGCCCCGATACCCGGCGAGGAGGCCGGACCACCATCGATCGATTGGAGAGCGGAAAATGAGAGTGCGTCGTCTGGTCGCGTTGGGGCTCGCTGCGTATGCGGTATGGAAGCGGCTCTCGCCGCAGCGGAGAGCCCGAGTCAGGAGGCAGGTCACGCGGGTCACGGGCAGGCGCGGCGCTTCCGCAGGCCGTCCCGCTCAGTGAAGCGCTCTCGTCTCGGTCGATCCCGACCGAGGCCGTGGGCGGCGGCCAGGGCTCGTGCGTGGAAGCGATCAAGCTGCTTGGACAGCAGAGACGGCAGCCGCGGGCGCGGTACGCCCCGCCGTATCGAACCCGTCGAGGTACCGCTCGTACGCGTCGAGGTACCCCTGAACCATCCGATCGACCGAGAAGCGGTTCTCGGCTTCCTGCCTCAGAGCTGCCGGGTCGAGCTCGGCAACCCGGTCGACGGCGGAGACCATGCCGGCCAGGTCGTCCGCTATGAACCCGGTCTCGCCGTGGCGGAGGATCTCCGGCACAGAGCCGCGGCGCATCGCGATCACGGGTGTTCCGCTGGCGAGTGCCTCGATCATGACGAGCCCGAACGGTTCTTCCCATTCGATCGGCACGAGGAGCGCGTGGGCTTCGGCGAGGAGCGCACACTTCTCGTCGTGACCGACCTCCCCGACGTACTCGATCACGTCGTTCAGGTGCGGCTCCACGTACCTGTCGAAGTAGGCCAACTCACCCGGCTCACGGCATTTTGCCGCGATCTTGAGCGGTCGGCCGAGGCGCTCCGCGATCCTGACGGCGCGATGGGCGCCCTTGTCGGGGCTCATGCGGCCGAGGAAGAGCAGCGCGTCACCCGGGTTGCGGTCGACAACGTGGCGTGAGGTGTCGATCGCGTTGTGGACATTCGCCACCCAGGGCAGGTCCGGGCAAGGCCGACGCTGGTTGCGTGTCAGCGAGACGAGGCCAGTGTGTGGGATCGCCTTGCAGACCGCCTCGTAGACACCTCCCGGGTCACCCGTCAGGGGGCCATGCACCGTGTGCAGTGTGGGGCAGCCCGACAGCCCTAGCACCGTCAGACCGACCAGGCCGGAGTGGTCGTGGACGAGGTCGAACTCGTCGCTGCGCTCGAGGAACGGGAGCAGGTGCTGCAGCTCCCAGAAGCTCTGTCCGATCCGGTCGCTGGGTGCGACGTCGAAGGCGGACACGAGCTCTGCCCTGGTCTTCGAGTCGCCCGAGGCGAAGAGCGTCACGTCGGCGCCAGCTGACACCAGGCCGTCGGCAAGGAGGTGGACGATGACCTCGATCCCCCCGTAGCGGTCTGGCGGAACCGGGAACCAGACCGGGCTGAAAAGGGCAACTCGCATATCAGCGTTCTACCGCCGCCCCGGTGGCGCAGATCGGGATCATCACGATCGTGCGACGCCGTCGGGCCCAGACACCGTTACCGCCACGACCCGCACGGGGACTCCCTCGATCGTCCTTCCCCTGCGCGTGTTCGTCGCGTTGATCGACTCGGTCACGTCCTCGTCGCCGTTCGTCACCACCGCGACGAGGATCTCGTCAGCGGGGAACGTCGCGAGCGCGTCACGCACGGCGAGACCGACGTCGGCCTCCCCAGCGCCCGCGGCGACGGCGTTTCCTGGGAGTTCTTCGGCCAGTCGCCCGGCCACATCCTCGGCATGCGAAAACGCTCGCTCGTCGTTTGCGAGCCAATCCAGGAGCCCCTGCCCGACGACCGGGACTACGATCTTCACCACGTCTCCGTCGGACAGATATCGAGCGAGCGATCCACCCAACTCCTCCGCCGTGCTGACGACGAGGAGGTTGCGATTCCAGCCGGGGCCGCCCTTCGGGTCGATCATGGAGGGAGGACCGTGCCGCGGATCACGATCGGGATCGGTAGCGACGGCTCGTCCGTCCTGGTGCCGGCCCATCATGCAGCCCGCCCCCGGGCGCCCAGCAGTGCCACGATCACGGCGACGACGAGCAGGACGAAGAGGAATTTCGACAGCGCGACGCCGCCGGCGATCGCGAGGATGGCGAGGATCAGGACAAGGAGCCAGAGCATGAGGAGTCCCTTCTGTGGTTGGTCGTTCTTCGGGTCGGTCTTCGTCCCACGTAAGTACCCCCCGCGTCGGCCTCGAAAACCGACGAGCTGCCGGCCGCTGAGCGGCGCCCGGGGCGTTTGCGACACGGGACGTCCGGGAACCTTTCCCTGTGGTGAACGACAACGACAACCTGGACTCCCACGAAGGGATCGACATGGAACGCAAGAGATCGAATGCATATCGCTGGCTGAAGCTCCTCGTCCTGCCCCTCGGTGTCGCAGTGGTGGCTGTGGCCTTCGCAGCGGGGCTTCTCACGGGTGCGGGGGAAGCAGCCTCGGCGGTGGCACCGAACAACACGGCTCCGCCCACGATCTCCGGGACAGCGGACGAGGGGAAGACGCTGACGGCCGGCAAGGGCACCTGGGCCGGCACCGAGCCGATCACGTACACGTACCGCTGGAGGCGTTGCGACAGCGATGGAGGCAGCTGCGCTTCGATCAGCGGGGCGACGGCGAGCACGTACACGCTCAAGGCTGTCGACGCCGGCAACACCGTGCGCGTCGTCGTGACAGCCAAGAACGGGGACGGCTCCCGAACGGCGACGTCCGTCCCCACAGCCGTCGTCAAGGCAGCTCCTGGGCCGCCTCCGTCCAACGGTTGCGGCAAGTCCGCCGGTGGCACGATCGCCGTCGCCGAAGTCACGCCGCCTGCACGGCTCTTGATCGACCAGGCGCAGGTCTCGCCGAGCTCCATCACCTTCGAGACCACAACCGTCACGGCCCGGTTTCGCGTCGCTGCGTGCGGCGCCTCGGTACAGGGCGCGCTCGTCTACGTGACAGCGGTGCCGTACAACCAGTTCTCGATCCCGAACGAGCAGCCGACCGGAGCGGACGGCTGGGCGTCACTCGAGATGCGCAAGCTGGGCGGCTTCCCGGCCACACCCAAGCAACAGCTCCTCGTCATGTTCGCCCGCGCGCGCAAGTCGGGTGAGCCGACCCTTGCGGGCATCTCGACGCGGCGGCTCGTCTCGTTCCGCGTGGCGAGGTAGCTACGCGACCACGCGCCCCTGGGGAGCCACGGCGGGTGGCGGCGCCCGGACACGAATCCGGATGCCGCCACTCGCTCCGGTCGGCGTTCTCACGGTTGCCACACGGGTTCGACAGGTGCAAGCTTGTCAGATGGGCGCCGGAATGACTCCTGACACCCCGCCCGCCAACGAGCTCCGCCCCCGGGTTCGCAGCATCTTCGCGGCGATCGCGATCGGCGCTGCGTCCGGTGTGCTCGGCATCGCAGCTGCGAGGCTCGTCCTCCTCGTCGACGACGACGTCACGTACGCGCCGCTCGTCGGAGCGGTCGCGGTCGCGATCTGGCTCGCAGGTGGGCCCGGTGGTATCGCCGCCGTCGTCTCGGGCTGGTTGGTCGCGGCCTGGGCCCTCACGGATGAAGGGATCGGTGGCCCTGCGGGCGCGAATCTCGACGTGCGATGGACGGTCGGGCTCCTCTTCGGGATCATGGTCGCCGGCATCGGTTTCGGAATGCGCCGTGACCACGAGCGTGCAGCCGACGCCGCCGAGCTGGCAGAACGATCACGCCTCCGCGTCGAGCGCCTGCAGATGCTCGCCACCTCGCTTTCCGCCGCGCTGACGGTCGAGGAGGTTGCCCGCGCCATGATCGAGGAGGTTCCTGCCGCGATCGGCGCGCACGGCGGTGCGCTCGGTCTCGTCGAAAACGGGGACCTCGTGATCGTCGACCCGCGCGGCGCCCCCGGGCAGACGCTCCGACCCGGATCGCGACTGCCTCTGACATCGCGCGCCCCGATCGTCGCAGCAGCCCGCGAGGGGGAGCCCGTCTGGGCCCAGCGACGCCAGGAGTTCGTTACCCGGTTCGCGGACGGTGCGGCCCTCGCGCCCTACGCTTCGGGAGCACTTGCCGTTCCGGTCTTCGTGGGTGAGCGCCTGGCCGGCGCGATGGGGTTCCCGTTCACAGAGCCGGACTCCGTAACCGCCGAAGTACGGACGGTGGCGCGCATCGCAGCCGACCTCGGCGGCCAGGCACTCGAGCGCGCCGCGCTCTACGAGCAGGAGCGCAGCTCCCATGAGGCGCTCGACCGGATCCTCGCGGTCGCACCGCGGTTCCAGCATGCGAGAACGTCCGAGGCCCTCGTCACGTCGGTCTGTGTCGAAGCCCGCAAGGTCTTCGGGTGTGACGTGGTTCAGGTCTGGACGCCGGTCGAGGGGGAGCAGCTCGAGGTGGCGTGGCGCGAGCCCCCGACTGAGGTGATCCCTCCCGGCACGAGGATTGACTTCGCGGACTTCCCGGGGCTGCTCGACGAGATGCGAGCCCTGCGGTCGATGTTCGTTCCGAACGCGCAGGAGCACACCTGCGGCGAGGCCCTGCTCCACGCCAGGCGGCTCGGGCTATTCTCGTCCCTACGGGTCCCGATCGTGATCGATGGCCAGTTCGAGCGGATCCTGGCGCTCCAGTGGGAGCGGGTGATCCCGCAGCCTGCTCCGTCCGTGATCGCCGTCGCGCGGCGGTTCGCCGATCAGGCCGGCCTCGCGCTCGAGCAGGCCGCCCGTCGCCGGGCCCAGGACGAGACGCGCGCGTTGCAGGCCGTCAGCGAGGCGCTCGCCGCAGCCGCAACGCCTGAGGACGTTGGGCTCGCGATCGTCCGCCAGGGAGTGAGAGGGCTCGGCGCGCGGGCAGCCGCGGTTTACGCCGTGACAGAGAATGGTGAGTCCCTCGAGCTGATCGCCAGCGAGGGCCAGCTCGATGGGATGATCAGCGGGTCGGCCCGAATCCCGCTGGCGGGCGCGAACCCTCTCTCCGACGCGGTGCGCGGCAACGCGATCGTCTCGTGTGCCGACCCCGACGAGGTCCAGGCCCGCTACCCCGCGTACGGCGGAACCGACACGTCGTTCGTCGCCGCGCCCCTTGTCGCCGGGGGCCGCGCGATCGGCGCGATCTTCCTGGCCTCCCTCGAGCGGCGTGGGCGCGACGACGATCCGAGCTACGTGATCGACCTCGCACGCCAGGCCGCCCAGGCGCTCGACCGGGCTCAACTGTTCGAGCGCGAGCGTGCCGCAGCGGGCAGGTTGCGGAAGCTGCAGGACGTGACGGCCTCCCTCTCGCAAGCCGTCACGATCGAGGATGTGAGCAGCGTCTGCCTGGAGCACGCCGCCGCCGGCGTCGGGGCTCCGGAGGGGCTCGTCGTCCTGCGCCGCACCGGTGACGAGCGGGATCCGAGCACGGACGCCGTGATCGCGGCGATCGGCCCGGCCGCCACGGGCGACGAGGCCCCAGCCGGAATCCCGGACGCCGCAGCCGCACCCATCGCCGAGTGCGTCAGGAGCGGCCGTCCGGTCCTCTCCGACGCGGGTGGTTGGATCGCGTTTCCGCTCGCGAGCGGAGCGCTCGCGGTTCGGCCATCCTCCGGACGCCGGCTCGCCGACGCGGACCGCCAGTGGCTCGTCACGCTCGTGAGCCAGGGTGAGCAGGCCCTCGACCGTGCCAGCCGCTACGAGACCGAGCGGGGTATCGCGGAGACACTCCAGCGCAGCATCCTGCCGGAGCAGCTTCCCTCCGTCTACGGGATCACGGTGGCCGCGCGATATCTGCCGGGCACCGTCGGGGTAGATGTCGGCGGTGACTGGTACGACGTGATCCAACTCGATGGCGGGCGTATCGGACTGGTCATCGGGGACGTCGTCGGAAAAGGCGTGCAGGCCGCGGCGATGATGGGGCAGTTACGGAACGCCCTGCGGGCGTTCGCCTTCGAGCATGACGACCCGCGCCTGGTCGTCTCCCGGCTCGGGAGGCTCACCGAGGGCATGGTCGACGCGCCCTTCGCGACGCTCGCCTACCTCGTGATCGACCCTCGCGAGCGGCGCGTCCAGTACGTCGTCGCGGGTCACCCGCCGCCGCTGATCCGCGCCGCGGACGGCACCACGTCGTTCCTCGAGAGCGGCCGCTCGCTGCCGATCGGTGTCGACGCCTCGCTGGCATTCGAGGCAGGGGAGGAGCAGCTCGATCCGGGTTCGACGATCCTCCTCTATACCGACGGACTGGTCGAGCGTCGTGGCACACCCCTCGACGAGGGCCTCGACCGACTCGCCGTCGCGGCGTCCTCCGACGCCGGCGACGTCGAAGATCTCGTCGAATCCGTGATCTCGGCACTGGTCGGATTGGAGGACCGGCCCGACGACGTCGCCGTTCTCGCGGTCAGGTTCGCGACGGCGGCGCTTCCCGACCTCCGACTCGTGCTCCCGACGACGCAGGACGGCCTGGTCGAGATGCGCCGCCTGCTACGAGAATGGCTGTCCCGGGGCCAGGTCGGGGCGGAGGAGGCGGCCGAGGCAGTGCTCGCGGTCTGGGAGGCATGCGCGAACGCGGTCGAGCATGCGCAGGAGCCCGCGCGCTCCTCTTTCGATCTCCATGCGATGCTCGACGACGGCGGGCGGATCCGGTTCGAGGTCACGGACAGCGGCCAATGGAGGGCCGGTGGCGGCACGAGTGGCCGTGGTCTCGGCCTGGGCCTGATGCGCTCGCTCATGGACTCGGTCGAGGTGATCCCGAGCGACGCCGGCACCGAGGTCGTGATGGAAAGGCTCGTTCGCATGTCGGATGATGTTTGACTCCGCAGAGGGAGGGGTAGCCACCGGGCATGCACCGGCCGCACAGCTCACCGGAGGCGCATCGCCTCCTCGTCGACTCGTCCCTCGACGAGAACGGCATCGCCGTCGTCCGGCTTCGAGGTGAAGCCGACCTCCATACGGCCCCGATCCTGCGGGATGCTCTCGCCGATGCCATCGACCGCGTTCCCGGATCGATCGTCGTCGACCTTTCGGAGGTCACCTTCATCGATTCGATGATGCTCGGTGTCCTATTGAGTGCAACCCGACGCGCCCGCCCGAACGGCACTCAGCTGCAGATCGTCGTGATCGATCCGCAGGTTCGCCGAGTCTTCGAGTTGACGTTGCTCGACCACGTGATGCGGCTCCATTCGAGCATCGACTCCGCGCTCACCGACGCGCGCGCTCTCGCGCGTCGCTCAGGCGAGTGACGTGACGGCTTCGGTCAGCGTCTCTACCACCGGTAGAAGGCGGTCGAGCGAAGCGACCTCGAGCGTGCGGCGAGCCGGTTGTGAAGGCGCGACGATCGCGAATCCGCCGCCGGCGTCGACCGTGCGCTGCTGGGCGCGAACCAGAGCCCGCAGCGCTGACGAGTCTATGAACGTGCAGTCGGTCAGCACGACGACGAGGCGCCCGACGGGAAATGCACGTTCGAGCTCCGCGTCGAATGCCGCGACGGTCAACAGGTCGAGGTCGCCAGTGACTCGGATAACGCGGACGCCGTCGAGAGTCTCAGTCGACAAGCTCAGGTTCGTTTCCGGCACGGCTGTGAGTGTAGACGGCGTCGGCGCGTCGGACGCCGCCGACAGCGCCCCGGGGGCCGCCGGAGGATCCGAGGGTTGCGCTACGTTGCCGTGACGGACAGGATTCTCCTCACCGTACCCACCGACCTGCGCGGTGCCGGGGTCGTCGCCCTGGTTCTCGGAGGCCTGGGCTCGCGACTCGATCTTCCGGTCGACCGGATCGACGAGCTCGCCCTGGCCGCAGCGACCGTCGGCCCCTCGGCGCAGGGTGAGGCGCTTCAGTTCGAGATGGACGTGCACGAGGATCGGCTCGTGCTTCGCGTCGGGCCGCTCGAAGCTGGGGCCGGTTCAGACGCTGCGACGCGGCGGATCGTCGACGCGCTCGTCGACCGCGTTGCGGCGGTTCGCGAGGGCGGGTGCGAATGGCTCGAGCTCGAGCTCCGACGTGGTGCGACGGAATGACGTCCGTGGTCGATCGCCGAGCCCACATCGATCTCCTCGAGGCATACCGCCGAACCGGCGACCGAGCAGCCCGCGACCGCCTGGTCGAGGAGATGATGCCGCTCGTGCGCTCTCTCGCCCGCCGCTATGCAGGTCGCGGGGAGCCGGTCGACGACCTGATCCAGGTGGGCGCGATCGGCCTCATCAAGGCGATCGACCGCTTCGAGCTCGAACGGGGAGTGGAGTTGACGACCTACGCGGTCCCCACGATCGTCGGGGAGATCCGACGCCATTTCCGGGACCGCTCGTGGGGCGTCCACGTGCCACGTCGGATGAAGGAGCTGTCGCTGAGGATCTCGCGCCTGGTCGACGAGCTTCTCGGCGGAGCTGGGACGCTCGCCGACCGTCGCCGAGCTTGCCGAGGCTGCCGAGGTCGAGGAGGAGGACGTGATCGAGGCTCTCGAGACGGCCCGCGCGCACACGCCGACGTCGCTGTCGACGCCGGTCGACGCGAGCGCGCGAGCTCACCCTGATCGACCTGCTGGGCGAGGATGAGTCGGGCTACGCAGCGCTCGAGCGTGGCTCGGTCATTCGCACCGGGCTCGAGGGGCTCGAGGAGCGCGAGCGTCGCATCGTGGTCCTGCGCTTCCTCAAGGGGATGACGCAGTCGGAGATCGCGGCCGAGCTGGATATCTCGCAGATGCACGTCTCCCGGCTTCTGCGTCGCGCACTCGCCGCGATGCACGGCCGGCTCGACGACGGCGACGGGATGCCGGCATGACCGAGTCCCGTTTCACCCTCGTTTTTCCCGCCCGACCCGAGTACCTCCTGTTGGCGCGGCTGGCGCTGACGGGTGTCGCCCGTCTCGCGCAGGCGGACGAGGAGGCGCTCGCAGACCTGCGGCTCGCGGTCACCGAGGCGGCCGCGAACGCCTGTCGGCACGCCTACCCCGATGGAGCCGGGGAGATCGCGGTCCACCTGTGCCTGGACGGGGACAGCCGACTCGAGGTCGTCGTCGAGGACGACGGCCCCGGCTTCGACGAGCAGGCGGTCGGCGAGTGGCGGGCCGACGAGCTCGGAGAGGACGGCATGGGGCTCGCGATCATTCGCGCCGTTGCCGACGACGTCGAGATCGGTCCGCGCGACAACGGGTCCGGCACGCGGCTGCGGTTCACGCGCTCGCTGCGCTGAGCGCTGCCGCCCGCGCCGGGTACAGGTCCAGCACGGCGTCCAGGCCGGTGAGCCGAAGATGCGAGCTGCGGGCGACTCGGGCTGGACTATACGAAGGACGCCGTCACGTTCTCTGAGCCTCCGCAGGGTTCCGACCAGCGCGCCGAGCGCCGAGGAGTCGAGGAACGTGACCGCGTGGAGGTCCACCACGATCGAGGTCGCGCCGACGTCCTCGACCAGCCTGCGGAGATCGAGGCGGAGAGACGGCGCGGTGAAGGCGTCGATCTCGCCACGCAGCGTGACGACGTGGGCGCCGTCCACCTCCTCGATCGTTGTCACGGGTCGCATCGGTTCCTCTCGACGATACGGGGCCGGCTCCGTAACCGGCCCCGTCGGCGGCTCCGGGGAGGTGCTTCCGCTGGCCTAGCGGGGCAGCGCCTCGTCGCGAACGACCGTGGTCGTGTCGCGGCGAGTGGCGAAGCCACCCCAGCTGGACCAGAAGACCAGCGAGAGCAGGAGGCCTGCGGCACCGACGATCATCAGGATGACACCGACCACGTTGATGTCGATTCCGGACACGCTCGCCGTAACGGCCCACGTGAGGATGGCGCCGACGGCAATCAGGATCAGGCTGACGGAAATGCCCATGAACAGTTCCTTTCGTTGGGGAACGTGCGCTGCAGGAGTACCCGGCTGGCGGCCGCCGCAAACACTCGTGGTTGACGCGGCCACCGAGCGGGCACAAGGACGGGGATGCTCACGATTCTCGAAGGCTCGACCTTCTGCATCAGCGACGAGGTGGGTGATCTCACCGCGCCCACCCACGGGCTCTTCGCCGACGACACGCGCATGCTGTCGCGCCTGTGCCTGCTCGTGGACGGGGCCTCGCCGTTGCTCCTGACCTCGCGGGCCGTCGAGCACTTCAGGGCCGCGCACTACGCCCGCAACGCCCCGACACCACGACTCGCACCGGACACCGTCTCGGTCTCGCGCGAGCGGTTCATCGGCGGCGGGATGACGGAACGGATCGTGCTCCGCAACGAGTGCATGTCCACGCTCGCCTTCCCCGTCGAGATCGAGGTGCGATCCGACTTCGCCGACATCATCTCCGTCAAGAGCTACGACTTCTCGTTCGGCGACCCGGAGCATGCAGCGCTCCTGCCTCCGGAGAGGCGCTGCGTCTCGGTGTCGAGCCATGAGCTGCGGATCGCCGACGACGGCGGTTACGCGACGCAGGTCCGCTTCTCCGAGATGCCGGACGTCACCCCCGACGGGGCGCGCTTCGACCTCGTGCTCGAGCCGCACGGGCGATGGGAACTGACGATCGAGATCAGCTTCGCGTCGTCACCGCCCGCTCCGAGTCTCGCCGCCGACCTCCCCCACGTCCGCGATGCCCTGAGGGCCTGGCGAGGGCGCGTCCCCCACCTCACGACGGCCGCCGTCGGTCTCGAGCGCTCGTACGAGCGCTCGATCTCCGACCTCGCCTCGCTCCGGCTGCGAGGGCTCGACGGGATCGGCGAGCTTCCCGCCGCGGGGATGCCCTGGTTCATGACCATCTTCGGGCGCGACACCCTGATCACGTCCCTGCAGACGCTGGTCTTCGGCCCCGAGTTGGCGCTCGGCTCGTTGCGAGCGCTCGCGAGCCTGCAGGCGACCGAGGACGTGCCGGCCATCGATGCCGAGCCCGGCAAGATCATCCACGAGCTGCGGCGTGGCAGGGCGGCGTCGACGTGGTTCCCGCTGTATTACGGCTCGCTGGATGCGACGCCGCTGTTCCTCGTTCTCCTCTCCGAGCTTCTGGCGCTGGACGGGGGACGACGCGATCGCCGAGGAGCTGAGGGAGCCGGCCCTGAGGGCACTCGGCTGGCTCGAGCGGCACGGCGATCGTGACGGCGACGGGTTCCTCGAGTACCGCAGGCGCACCGAGCGCGGGCTCGAGAACCAGTCGTGGAAGGACTCCGGCGACTCGCAGCGCTTCTCCGACGGAAGGACGGCACTGCCGCCGATTGCTCCCGCCGAGGTACAGGGCTACGCCTACGACGCCCGCCGCAGGATGGCCGAGCTGGCGCGGGATGCCTGGGGAGATCCCGCCCTCGCGGCGCGGCTCGACGCCGACGCGGACGAGCTCGCGCGACGCTTCGACGAGGCGTTCTGGATCGACGAGCGGCGGACCTACGCGCTGGCGCTCGATGCTCGCAAGCAGCGGGTCGACTCCCTCTCCTCCAACATCGGCCACCTGCTCTGGTCGGGCATCGTCCCGTCCGGGCGCCGCCCGGCCGTCGCCGCCGCGCTGACCGGAGAAGCGCTCTGGTCGGGTTGGGGCATCCGCACGATGGGAGCCGGGGAGGCGGCGTACAACCCGCTCAGCTACCACAACGGCACCGTCTGGCCCCATGACACGGCGCTCGCGGCCTGGGGGCTCGCCCGGCGCCGGCTCTGGGAGGAGTCCGATCTCCTGGCCGCCAGCCTGATCGAGGCGTCGGCGTCGTTCGACTACTCGCTACCCGAGGTGTTCGCGGGCTACGACCGCACCGACACCGCGTTTCCGATCGCCTACCCGACCGCCGCGCGGCCCCAGGCCTGGGCGGCAGGTGCGCCGGTCCTCTGCCTGACCCTCCTGCTCGGCCTGCGGCCCGATCCGGCCGCGGGCCGGCTCGTCAGCGATCGGCCGTCCGCGCCGCCGGCGTGGCTCGTCGGTACCCGGCTCGATGGCGTGAGGGCTCTCGGAAGCACGTGGAACGTCGTCGTCGAGCCGCGGGCCGTCGTGATCGAGCCGCGTCGGCCCTCGTGGTCCGACGCGAATCTGCCGGCAGTGTTTCGGCCGCCGACGACCGGGTACCGGAACCGTCAATCCACTCCCAAAGAACGAAAGGAGCAGAAGATGTCGATGAACGACCCACGCGAGCTGTTCCTGCACGAGCTGAAGGACGTCTACTTCGCCGAGAACACGCTCGTCAAGGCGCTGCCCAAGATGATCTCGGAGGCGTCCGACAAGGAGCTCTCCAAGGGCCTCGAGAACCATCTGGCGGAGACGCGGCAGCAGGTCGAGAACCTCGAGAAGGTCTTCGCGTCGCTCGGCGAGAAGGCCGAGGGCGAGCGCTGCCCGGGGATCGAGGGCATCAAGGCCGAGCACGACGAGTTCATGAAGGAGGAGCAGCCCTCGTCGGAGATCTGCGACATGTTCCTGACCGGCGCAGCCGCCCGCGCCGAGCACTACGAGATCGCGGCCTACACCGGTCTCATCGCCATGGCGCGTGGCCTCGGCGAGCGCGAGAGCGTCCGCCTGCTCGACGAGAACCTCAAGCAGGAGAAGGAAGCCCTCAAGCTGGTGGACTCGATCGGGAGGCGGATGGCCCGAGACGCCAGGGAGCTCACCGCGGCCTAGAGGCCGCCCCGGAGTGCCCGGTCCGTGGCGCGGGTCATCCTCGCGCCGCGGACCGATCCCCGGAGGCAGACGAGGTGACGGAGCCGATGCAGATCGGAGGCGGGCAGGTGCAGATCGGCTACGCGCTCTCGAGCGAGGAGCACGGGCCGCGGGCAGCTCGTCGAGCACGCCGTCGCGGCCGAGGAGGCGGGGTTCACCTTCGCGCTGATCTCGGATCACTTTCACCCGTGGATCGACCGCCAGGGAGAGAGCCCGTTCGTCTGGTCGGTGCTCGGGGCGATCGCCGCGAGAACGCGCGGCAGCTTCGGGTCGGGCACCGGCGTCACCTGCCCGCTCATCCGCATCCATCCGGCGATCGTCGCGCAGGCGGCGGCGACGACGGCCGCGCTCTTCCGCGGTCGCTTCTTCCTCGGCGTCGGCACGGGGGAGAACCTCAACGAGCACGTCCTCGGCGAGCGCTGGCCGGCGACCGAGGTGCGGCGCGAGATGCTCGCGGAGGCGGTCGAGGTGATGCGCGAGCTCTGGCGCGGCGCCCTGGTGAGCCAGCGCGGGCGACACTACACGGTCGAGAACGCGCGCTCTACACGCTGCCCGAGCGAGCCGCCCGACGTCGTCGTGGCCGCCGGCGGCAGCGAGGCCGCGGCGCTGGCCGCCCAGATCGGAGACGGGCTCGTCGCCACCCACGCCGACGTCGAGCTCGTCGCGTCGTACGAGCGCGCCGGAGGAGCAGGCCCGCGCTACGGCCAGCTGACGATCTGCTACGCCGAGTCGGACGAGGAAGCGGTGCGCACCGCGTTCGAGTGGTGGCCGAACGCGAGCCTGCGCGGACCGCTGTCCCAGGAGCTCCCGTTGCCGAGCCACTTCGAGCAGGCCGCGTCGATGGTCGACGAGGACGACGTCGCAGGGGCCGTCGTGTGCGGTCCGGAGTGTCGAGGGTCGTCGCGGCGATCGAGGAGTTCGTCGAGCAGGCTTCGACCACGTGTACATCCACCAGGTCGGGCCGGACCAGGAGGCTTCCTGCGGTTCTTCGAGCGCGAGCTGCGGCCTGCGCTCGAGAGCTCCGGTCGCGATCGGAAGCTTGACCGTGGCACGGCGCCGTGGCTGGCGCCGACGCGGACCGAAGGGCCGCTTCCGCTCCGAGACGTCGCCGGAAGGCGATCGCCGATCCGGGCAAGCACAGTCGCGTCGCTGGCCGTGCCGCCCGCCTCGCACGAGGTCTGGATCTCGCCCATCGCCCCCGCGTAGCTGGAGGCAAGGGGAATGGATGCGCTCCGGAGGCGGCAACGTCTCTGCCACCCGGACTACACCTCCGGCCCAGGCGTGAGTGTGTGATCTCTCGACGGACGGGAGGGCGCTCGATCCTGAGGAGGAGCCTCCTGAAGCTGCTCCGATCCTGGCGGATCCGGCGAGTGCTTGGCGGCGGCTGACCGGGTTCCGCAGCGAAGGAGCGAGAAGTCTGCTCCGATCACGTGGACGGCGACGTTCTTCACGACAACCTCGCCGATTGCACCCTCGGGCGAGCCATGGTGGGCATGTCCGTGCAGGACGAGATCGGGCCGGTGAGCGCCGATCGGCGGCCCGAGCCGGCCAGAGCCGAGAAACGCCCAGATCCGCTCCGGCTCACCCACGAGCGTTTCGGTGATCGGCGAGTAGTGCAGCAGCGCAATCCGCCGATGGCATCCCGCGATCGCCTCCAGCCCGAGCTCGAGCGCTTGCACCTCGGCGCCGGTCTCGCGATACAGCTGCCGAAGGAGCGACTCGCCGAAATCGGCTATCTCGGCGCCGGGGAAGCCTCCGATGAAGCCCTTGCAGCCGACCACTCCGACATCGAGGCCACGAACCTCGATCACCGTGTGGGAGCGGTCGAGGACGATGATGCCGGCCGCCTCCAGCATCGCCTTCAACTCGACACACCGACCGGCGTGGTAGTCGTGATTTCCGAGCACGGCAACGACAGGTACCTCGAGGTCGCGGCAGGCGTCCGCCAGGACACGGGCCTGCTCTGGTTCACCCCGTGTCGTCAGATCGCCGGCCAGGAGGATAGAGATCCGCCTCGGACTCGACGTCGTGGAAGGCGCGGACGATCCTCTCGCGCAGTGGCTCGGTGCAGTGGAGGTCGCCGGCTGCGGCGAGCCGGATCGGCAACTCGTCCATGACTCCGGGATACCCCGAAATGATGTTCCCTGAACGCCTCGAGCGGGTACGACGTCGTGGTGGGATACACCCCGAGTGAGAACCTGCCCCAGATTGATCGACACGATGAAGCGGTCGAGCGCCGCCCTCGAGGCAGCCGGCGTCCCAGCGATGATCGGTGGCGGCCTCGCGGCGTGGGCGCGCGGGGGGCCGCCCACCGATCACGATGTCGACTTCTACCTCCGAGAAGCCGACGCTCCGCGGGCGCTCGAGGCCCTCGTCGCGATCGGCATGACAGCCTCGATCCCTCCTGAAGGCTGGCTCGTCAAGGCGCACGACGACGACGTGCTCGTCGACCTGATCTACCGACCGGCCGGAGGGCCGATCACCGCCGAGCACTTCGAGCGCGCGACTCCGATGGAGCTGATGGCGCAGCCGGTGCTCGTCGCCTCGATCGACGACGTCCTGGTGACCAAGCTGCTCGCGCTCTCCGAGCAGGAGCCCGACTTCCGCTCGGTGCTCGAGCTCGCGCGCTCACTCCGCGAGCAGATCGACTGGGCTTCCGTGCGCGGGCGCACCGATGGGTCGCCGTTCGCCGCAGCCTTCTTCACCCTCGTCCAGTCCCTCGGCATCGCACCGGAAGCACAGCAACGGCGTCGCCCGGTCGCGGTCGCAGCTGGCCGGAAGAAGCCAAAGGGGTTTGGTCGGCGCCGGCCACGGGCAACCCTGACCCATGCGCGATCTGCAGAAAGACCCGGGCCCGGACGAAGACACCGCGGAGACGGTGCGCGTCCCCACCCGCGAGCGTGTCGAGGTTCAGGAGGTCGTCAGCGAGGCGACGCCGCCGTTGCCCGACGAGCTGGTGCCACCGCACCCCGTTGGGTCGGCCGCGGAGCCCGTCCGGCCGCGCGTCGTCACCGAGGACGAGCGGATGCGGGTCGAGGAGGACGGCTCCGTCAGTCGCCGCGTGGCCCGGGTCGAGCACGACCCGGTGCGCCGTAGGCGGGGCGGCAGCCTCGTGCGAGCGTTCCTATCGTGCTCGCACTCGCCCTCGGCGTCATCGCCGCGGCCTGGTACTTCTCCCGGTCGGACACGAAGCAGGTGCCCTCCGTCGTCGGGCTCGCACTCGACGACGCGGTCTCGCGCCTGCAGGACGACGGGTTCAGGGCGGACATCGGCAGCGACCCGTTCGCTGCTGTCAGGGGCACGGTGTTCCATCAGACTCCGGGCCGGCCACCGAGCAGGATTCGGGCTCGACCGTCCAGCTGCTCGTGTCCAACGGGCCGGCCGACGTGACGGTGCCGAACGCTGTCGGAGTCAGCGAGACCGTTGCCCGAGACCGCCTGGCCACCGCCGGTCTACAGGGCGAGGGTGTTCCGCGTCTTCTCGAGCAGCCCGGCCGGAGAGGTCGTCGCACAGGCTCCCGCCGCCGGCCTCCGGGTGGCGAAGGAATCTGCTGTGCGGCTCAACGTGTCGAAGGGGTCGGGCGTCGTCGGCGTCCCGAGCCTGGTCGGCCTGTCGCAAGGCGATGCGACCGCTCAGCTCGGGACGGCCGGCCTCGAGGCCAACGTTGTTCCGGTGCCGTCGGCCGAGCCGGCCGGCACGGTTGTGGCGCAGAACCCGCCGGCCGCGAGGCAGGTCCGCCGCGGTTCGACCGTGCGCCTCAACGTCTCGAAGGGCTCGTAGGCTCAGCCGCAGCGCCCAGCGGGGTCTGGAGGACACGGTCGTCGACCTCGACGGCGGACGAGCCGTGGCGCCCGCACGGGTGCCAGGCTCACGTCTCGCCGATCGCCGACATCGGTCCGGGACCGGGTTGTCCGGGCGGAGGCTGGGGCGCAGGAGACGGGTCAGGGCTCGGAACGGGCGTGGGAGGGTCGGGCGACGGAGCTTCGATGGCGCTCATTGTGCTCGGTCCTTTCGTTCGGGGCTTGATCTCGTTCGGCATCTCGTTCGGCGCGCGAGGCTCGCCGGGGCCGTGGCCCACCGTCCTGGTCTCCCCCGGTGGAGACTTCCCAAACCAGCCGCCACGACCGCAGATCCCCTCCGATGTGTTTGGCGTCGCCCTGGACCGGGGTAGGCATTCACACCTGCCCAACCAGACGAAGGGAGAAAGACGATGGAGAACGATCCGGGACGCGGAAACGTTGCCACCGACGACCGTATGCGCGACCGGCGTGACGACGCCGCGGATGCCGTCGACGACTTCAAGGACGACGCCGGCGATGCGGCAGAGCGGGCCGCCGACAAGGCGCGCGGTGCCGGGAACAAGCTGACGGATGCTGTCGAGGACATGATTCCTGGCGACAGCGACCACGACGGCCACTAACCGGAGCCTTCCTTGCCGTCTTCCGACCCGGC
This sequence comes from uncultured Thermoleophilia bacterium, assembly GCA_963792455.1. Taxonomy (GTDB): domain Bacteria; phylum Actinomycetota; class Thermoleophilia; order Gaiellales; family Gaiellaceae; genus Gaiella. Next base: position 29,234 of record CAWBWA010000004.1, on the reverse strand, counting down.
CTTGCGGGTCGGAAGAGGCTGTTTATCGGAAGAGGCTGTTTACGCGAACGGATCCGTTCGGGGGATGGGATCCTGGGCATTACCCGTTGCGTGTCAACGTTCCGTGTCAGCGTTCCCCAGCCCCGAGGAGGCGCGATGAGCACGATCGAAGAGACGATCGAGATCGAGGTTCCTGTCTCGACCGCGTACGGCCAGTGGACGCAGTTCGAGTCGTTCCCGCAGTTCATGGACGGCGTGGAGCGCGTCGAGCAGAAGGACGAGACCCATCTCCATGGCTCGCCGAAGTCGGCGGCACGCGTCGGGAGTGGGACGCCGAGATCACAGAGCAGCACCCCGATCACCGGATCGCCTGGAAGGCGCTCGACCAGGAAGGCCCGGACGGGGTCGTCACCTTCCACAGGCTCAACGACAACCGCACCAGGGTCATGGTTCAGATGGACTACGAGCCCCACGGCCTGAAGGAATCGCTCGGGAGCATGGTGGGGTCGGACGACAGGCGCGTCAAGGGCGACCTCGAGGCGTTCAAGGAGTTCATCGAGCAGCGTGGCGGTGCGACGGGCCGCTGGGACGGCGATATCAGCTGACGGCCACGCCTGGTGGACGGGCCTGGACGAGGCCCGTCCACCCATGCGTGACCTGGGCCGCGCCCGTCCCGGAGTTGAGCGGCCGTGACCGAAGGCCCTGGGTCGAGCGGCGACCGGCTCTCGACGGGGCGCTCGTCGGAACCGGCCGACTCCGTCGCGGGTCAGTTCCGGCCCCCTCGTTTCCTGAACGACTTCACCGTCGACCTGGGCCACGCGCTGGGGCGGCGGATCGACGCGACGATCCGGCATCGTCACCGGCGCAAGCTTCGACGATTCGGCTGGGAGCGTGCGCTCGAGGCAGCGAGTCGAGTTCGTTCGCGGCACCGCTCCGCCCCGCCGGGGCAACTCCCTCGAGGTTCTGATCGACGGTGCTGCGGCGCTGCCGCGGATGGCGGCCGACATGGCCGTTGCGACCTCGCACGTCCACCTGACCGGCTGGTTCCTCTCGCCGGGGCTGGCCCTGAGCCGCGAGGAGGAGCCTCTCGTCGTGAGGACGCTGCTGGCCGAGCTGGCCGAGAGGGTCGACGTCCGCGTCCTCCTCTGGAAGGGTAGCACCGTCCCGGCGTTCCGTCCCTCCCGCGCGGACGTCAGCGAGATGCAGCAGAACCTGGTGCGGCACACGAAGATCGAGACCGCCCTCGACTCGTGCACGGGGCTGTCGCATTGTCATCACGAGAAGACGATCGTGGTCGACGACCGGATCGCCTATGTCGGTGGGATCGATCTCACGATCGACGGCGGCGACCCCTATGACACCCCCAACCACCGTGCCCGCGGCGGTATCGGCTGGCACGACGTCGCCGTCCGGATCGACGGGCCGGCCTGAACGTCGCCGAGCACTTCCGGCTCCGCTGGAGCGCTGCGACCCGTCGGACGCTGCCTCCCGCGGGCGATCCCGAGCCGGTGGGAGAGCTGGAGCTCCAGGTCGTGCGGACGTGCCCGCAGGGGCGTACAGGGCGGTCAGGCACGGCGACTACTCGATCCTCGAGTCCTATGTGGGTGCACTGCGCAGCGCGGAGCGCATCGTCTATCTGGAGAACCAGTTTCTCTGGTCGCCCGAGGTCGTCGACATCCTTGCAGAGAAGCTGGAGCACCCCCCGAGCGACGACTTCCGGGTGGTCGTGCTCCTGCCGGCGCGGGCGAACGACGGCGCCGACGTTTCACGCGGGCAGGTCGCGGCCCTGATCGCGGCGGATGAGGGTGACGACCGGTTCCTCGCTTGCACGGTGTACGCGCGCGAGGGGAAGTCGCGCGACGTCGTCTACGTGCACGCGAAGGTCGGGATCGTCGACGACCGGTGGCTGACCATCGGGTCGGCGAACCTCAACGCTCACTCGCTTCTCGACGACACCGAGATGAACGTCGTTACCCACGACGAGACGATCGCGAGGTCGACTCGGCTCGCGCTGTGGGCCGAGCATCTCGAGCGGGAGGAAGAGCAGGTGGCGGGGAGCACCGCGGCAGTCGTCGACGACCTCTGGCGGCCGATCGCCACGGAGCAGCTCCACCGGATCGAGCGAGGGGAGCCGCTCACCCACCGGCTGGTTCGGCTACCGGGTGTCTCGCGCCGCCGCCGCCGGGTGCTCGGGCCGTTGCAAAGCCACCTCTACCACGTCTGAGCCGTCGCGCTCGGGCAGACTCTCGGCCACCCGTGTCGCCTCCACGAGCGGGGCTCCGAAGTCGAGGAACCTGCCGCCAAAGGCGACGGCGCAGATCGAAAACCAGGCCCAGCCGAAGGCGAGGCCGGCGACGACGTCGGAGAGCCAGTGCACGCCGAGCATGACGCGACTCGTCGCGACCGCGACGGCGATCCCCACGGCGCCGGCCGCGAGCAGGGATCTCACTCGGGGCGACCTTCGTCGCGCGGCGACGAGAGCGACGGCAGCGTAAGCGCCGCCGCCGTTGCCGAATGCCCGCTGGGGAACGGCCCGAGGGTGGCGGCAGCGGGGTCGAAGGCGGGGCGAACGCGATCGAGCACCTGCTTGACGGAGTTGACGAGCACCACCTCGCCGACGACGACGGTGAGCAGGAACGGGACCAGCCAGCGATTCGGTGCCCGGATCGTCTCGAGGATCCCGATGGCGAGCAGCACGGCGATCGTGGCCGGGGTACTCGCGAGATCGGTGACGAGCCGGATGAGTGTCGTCGACCACCCGACCGCATTGTCGGCGGCCCAGCCGCCGACGCTCGCGTCGAGGTGGACGAGGTACCCGCTCGAGCGGATGAGGTACGCGAGCGACCCGATCACGATCCCACCGGCGACCACGACGGCGAGCGCCAGGGTGAGGGCGAGCCGGGTCGCCGGCCCGGGTCGAGCCGGCCGCGCAACAGGCGGCGCAGCCACTGGTGCCGTACGGCCTCGTGCGCGAGCTGCTCCCCCGCCGCATCGCTCACCGGAGGTGGCGCCCCCGCAGCGGTGGGGTAGCGCAGGGCCGCCAGGAGCACGGCGAGCCCGAACGCGGACGAGAGGAGGAGGAGGAGCAGGAAGGGCACGGGCGCGAGCGGGTTTACCCGTCGCGGCCGCCGGGTAAACGATGCGGGTGGAGGCCGACGTTGCCCAACTGGACGACGCTCCGACGGCCGGTGCCGCGCCGACGTTCGTCCTCGCGCGCTCTGGCCCGCCGCTCCGACGGCCCCCGGGCTCGAACCTGCCCCGGGAGGCCCGGCCGAGCGTTTCGCGGTCACGGTCGGGGCGCAGCAACCCGTGCGCGTGTTCCTGGTGGCTGTTCTCGCGGGGTACCGGCACTCGTGGTCGCGAGCATTGCGCTCGGATTCTTCCTCACGCAGGTCCTACTCCGCCTCGACGCGCTTCGCGTCGTGGGACGAGCGGGCGAGCAGGCGACTTGCCCAGGGAAGGACGGAGACACTCGTCGACCTCTCCTGGATCGGTTCGACGCTCGCCGGCGGCGTCGTGATCCCGACCCTCGTGGGCGTCCTCCTCACTCTCTTCCTTCTCGGGCGTCGATGGCGCCTGGCGGCATTCACCCTCTTCGTCATCTGCGTCGAGTCCGGCACCTATCGGGCGACGACTCTCGTCGTCGATCGCGACCGACCGGAGGTAGACCGCCTCGAGAGCCTTCCCGTCGATGCGAGCTTTCCCTCGGGTCACGTAGCGGCGTCGGTCGCACTCTTCGGCGGTCTCCTCCTCGTGCTCGCCTCCCGGGTGGAGAGTCTGCGGTCAGGATCGTCCTCTACCCGCTCGTCGTCGCGATCCCCGCCTTCGAGCTGTGGTCGCGGATGCTGCGGGGAATGCACCACGCCACCGACGTGGCGGCCGGCGTCCTGCTGGGCATCGGCGCGATCATGATGACCGTCTTCGCCGCCGAGCGGCCGGTGCGGCCGCAGCCCGCCCCGACGAGACGAGCGACACCCGGACGAGACCCGACGGAGACGACCGATGACGAAGTCGCAGTGATCGCCCATGCGGGCAAGACGATCGGCGGCGGCCTCGACGAGCTCCGAGTCGCCTCGAGGCGCCAGGGTGTGCACGCGCCGATCTGGTCGGAGGTGCCGAAGAGCAAGTATGCGCCGGAGCGGGTCCAGCGGGTGCTCGACGAAGGTGCGGAGCTCGTGTTCGTGTGGGGCGGCGACGGGATGGTGCAGCGCTCGATCGACACGCTAGCCGGCAGCGACGTCACCCTCGCCATCATCCCGGCCGGCACGGCGAACCTCTTCGCGTCGAGCCTGGGTATCCCACAGAGCATCGAAGAGGCAGTTCACATCGGGTTGAGCGGCCGCGACCGGGTTCTCGACGTGGGCAAGATCAACGGCGAGCGGTTCGCCGTGATGGCCGGCGCGGGTCTCGACGCCCACATGATCCACGAGGCCGATACAGGGTTGAAGGACCGATTCGGTCGCCTGGCCTACATCTGGACGGCCTCGAAGAACCTCCGCAACGAGCCGTTCAGCGCGAGGATCGACATCAACGACGAGCTCTGGTACAAGGGCAAGGCGAGCTGCATCCTTCTCGGTAACGTCGGTTCGCTCTTCGGCGGGGTCGAGGCGTTCGACAATGCGCGCCCCGACGACGGCTTGCTCGAAGTGGGGGTGACGAACGCCGAGGGCTCGGCCAGTGGGCGCGAACCGTCGCACGGACGGCGGTCGGCACGACGAGCAAGTCGCCGTTTGTCCAGGTCACGAAGGCGAAGAAGATCCGGGTCGAGCTCGACCGGAAGGTTCCCTTCGAGCTCGACGGTGGTGCCAGGGACGCGACGAAGGTGCTCAAAGCGAAGATCGAACCGGGCGCGATCACGGTCCGAGTGCCGGAGCAGTCGTGAGCACTGCCTCTCGGGTACCCGAGACGTGGGAGCTGAAGGGCGACGACGCCCGTGAAACGCTTGCTTCGACGGGACGGGTGCAGCTGCTTCAGGACGCGTTCGTCAGGCTGCGGCGCGCTGACGGAACGAGCCACTCTAGGTCGCTGGCCTGGGTGACCTCACTCGTCCTCATGCAGGGACTGATCGTAATCGTCGGGTTCGCTGCGGCTTTCGGCTCTCTTGGCGTCAACAACGTGATCGTCGACGCGATCAGGAGCGCCGCCCCGGAACCCGCGGGAGATCTCCTCACCGGAGCCGTCAAGCAGGCACGAAGCGTCGGCGCGCAGGATCGCTACCTCGTTCTCGTGATCGGGCTCGTCGGCACGATGCTGACGGGCACGACGCTGATGGGGCAGCTCGAGCGAGGGCTCAACCGGATCTACGGTGTCGAGCGCGATCGGCCGTTCGTGCAGAAGTACAAGCTCGCTTTCGTGCTCGCGATCAGCGCCGGTGTCGTGATCGCGTCCGCTTTCGTCCTCCTCGCGTTCGGACGACAGCTCGGGACCTCGGGCGAGGGGCGGTCCACTATGTCTGGATGGTCGTGCGGTGGCCGCTGGCGATAGCGCTTCTCGCCACCGGTCTCGCGATCCTGTTCCGCTGGTCGCCGAACCGGCGTCAGCCGGGCCACACGTGGCTCGCCTTCGGAAGCGGAGTCGCGGTCTTGCTCTGGAGCGTTGCGACGCTCGGGCTCGCCGTCGCATTCCGGATCAGCTCGTCCTTCGGAGATACGTACGGCCCGCTGGCGGGGATCGTCGCGCTCCAGATCTGGACCTTCGTATCGGCGCTGAGCATCTTCTACGGTGCCGCCGTCGCTGCGCAGCTCGAGGCCGTACGGGCAGGCGTTCCCGCGCCGGCCGCCGTTCGCGAGTCTGCACCTACCGGTGCTCCTGCCGGTACGACCTCAGGCTGATGACGCCTCCCTCGCCGCCCGCCGACGACGGCCGGATCTCCCCGTTGTCGCGTTCGCGAATCGCCTTCCCGTACGACGCACCCGAAGTGGGGGCCCTCGGCCGGAGGTCTCGTGTCGGCTCTCGTCCCGCGATGGAGGTTCGCGGTGGTGCTTGGGTGGGGTGGGACGGCGGGGCCGAGGTTCCCGCTCGCGTCGACGGGCTCGCCCCGATCTCCGGCCGGTCTCGCTCACGCGACGCGAGGTGGACGCCTACTACCACGGATTCGCGAACCGGACGCTCTGGCCGCTGCTGCACGGCCTCGTAGAGCAACCGACGTTCGACCGCTCGTGGTGGGATGCTTACCGCGTCGTCAACGCACGCTTCGTCGACGCAGACGATCTCGGTGAGGCCGGGCATTTCGCTGGGTCCACGACTATCACCTGTTGCTCGTCCCGGATGTGCTTCGCCGCGGGCGCCGGGGCCGATCGGCTTCTTCCTCCACGTCCCGTTCCCGCCGTTCGAGGTGTTCGCGAGGATGCCGTGGCGCGTCCCGTTCTGGAAGGGATGCTCGGTGCGGACGCAGTCTCGTTCCACACCGAGGGTATCGCGACAACTTTCTCCGCAGCTGTGCGCAGCTGCTCGACGGGGCGGAGGTCGAGGGGATCGAACGTGCGGCTTCGAGACGGACGTCTGGTTCGGACCGAGGCTCACCCGATCTCGATCGATGTCGCAGACTTTGCCACAGGGCCAGCTTCCGAGCGTCGACCGTCACCTTGCGCGCTCCGCACCCAGTTCAGCGGTCGCAGGGTGCTCCTTGGCGTCGACCGTCTCGACTACACGAAGGGTATTCCGGAGCGGCTCCGCGCGATCGAGTTGCTGCTCGAGTTGCGTCCGGAGCTCCGGGGTGGCATTGTCTTCGTTCAGGTCGCCGTCCCGAGCAGGGGCGAGATCCGTGAATACCGCGAGCTCCGTGCGGCCGTCGAGCAGCTCGTCGGTCGGATCAACGGTCGCTTCACGGAGCCCGGTCTCGACGTGCCTGTCCACTACCTCTACCGCGGCGTCACGCCCGAGCGGTTGCTCGCTTACTACCGACTTGCGGACGTCTGCGTCGTGACGCCACTCCAGGACGGCATGAATCTCGTCGCCAAGGAGTACGTGACGGTGCAGGCGGCGACCGGTGGCGACGGCGTCCTCGTTCTGAGCGAGTTCACCGGTGCAGTAGAGGAACTGCCCGAGGCGCTTCCCTGTAACCCGTTCGACCTGGAGGGGCTCGCAGGCACGCTCAGCCTTGCGCTCGAGCTCGACCCAGCCGACCGGCGCGACCGAATCGAGCGAATGGCGGGGACTGTCCGCGCGCACGACGTCTTCGCCTGGGTCGAGCAGGAGCTCGCCGGAGCCGCACGATGATTCGCGAGCGATGTCCCCCTCCAGATGCTCCTCAGATGATCGGGCCGGGGACCGGGTCGGGCTCGGTCGGCGGCTCCGGGTCGGGCGGGGGAAGCGGGTCAGGCCCGGGGATGCCGGGGTGTGGAAGTGGTGGGAGGTGTGTGGCCATGCCGTCCGGGTACCCGGACGCGAGGCGGACGAAACGCACCGAGAGCGGAGGGTTTCCGGTCTCGGCCGATTGGGAAGAGGTAGGGCATGAAGAGATTTCGCAACGAGGAAATGAAAAGACCAGTGACACCGTGAAACTGCTTCTCGTCGTCGCAGCTGCGGTCACGGCGCTCCTGCTCGGCCTGGCTGCGATCGTCCGGGCGGGTCGCCGGATCACCCGGAACATGGCGTGCGCTACCGGTTGATCGTGGTCGTAGACGGGCAGCGGACGATCCAGGAGATCGTGCCGTTCGAGCAGGTTCCGCGCCCCGGCGAGATCATCGCCTTCGGAAACGAGCGGCGGATGAAGGTGCGCCATGTGATCGAGGCGGAACGCCATGGTCTCGCAGGAATCGTGCTCGCCTGGCCCGCCTGACGGCGGACCTCGGAAGGTTTCGGTCTGCGCCGGGAGCGGGAACACCGGTTTGGATCCGACCCCTACGAAGGAGGAGCAATGCCACCGCGTGGCGTGAAGAAGGGCACGAAGCGCGCCCGGCAATACGACCACATCAAGTCCTCGCTCGTGGAGCGAGGATCCTCGGAGGACACCGCCGAGGAGATCGCGGCACGCACCGTCAACAAGGAGCGGGCCCGCCATGGTGAGTCGAAGGAGGCTTCGCGGCTCTCGAAGGAGGACATCTCCTCTGGCAGGCGCGGAGGTTTGCGGTCACATCGCAGGTCGCCGCGGGGCCGCACGAAGGCCCAGCTCTACGAGGAGGCGAAGTCGATAGGCGTCGCCGGCCGATCTCGGATGACCAAGGCGCAACTCGAGCGAGCCGTCTCGCGCAAGCGTACAGGCGGCACGGAGCGCCGACGAGCGAACGACGAACCGGCGCGAGGCGATGCTCGACTTTCGGGCCGTCTCCGACTCGCTCCTCGAGGACGATCGGAGCTGTCGTCCGCGGCCCGTTGATCACCGATCGGGAAGGATGGGGTTTCGGCAGCCATGCGCGGGGGCAAGCTGTTGCCAACGGCGCCGAAGGTAGCGCCCATCGAAAGGGTGCGTGAGAGATGCCGACGTGGGCATGGATCCTGCTGATCGTCCTCCTGGTTCTCGCCCTGACGGGTGGAATCGGATTCGGGCGGCGATAGTGGAGATAGGCCCGATCACGATCGCGGGGCGACGGTAGCCGGTTCGTGGACCGGGTCTCGTCGCCCCAGCGCTGCCGCGAGAACCGACGGGTCAGGCCCGCGCGACGGTCGGGTGGCGTTCCTGGTTGGCTAGCGCTGTGAACCGGAGCATCGGAGACCGGAGTGGCGCGATGCTGCGGGCTGCCCGCGATCTCCAGCGGGTTAGCGACCGGCACGCGCCCGAGTTGCGGGCAGAGGGTCTTGACGACGTCGCCGAGCGCCTGGAAGAGCTCGTGCTGCTCCTCGTCGCAGGAGCGCAGGAGCTCGAGGCGGCGCTGCAGGACGTTCCGGCAGCCGGGGGCCAGCCCACGGTCGTTTGAAGCGCCGTTGCGAAGGGTACGACCGGTTGCGATGGCATCGGTTCCGAACACGCCGCAGTCCCGGGCCGAGCAGCGCGGCGCCTGGGGCCTCGTCACCGAGCTCGTCCAGCGTGAGGCGCCCGGGAAGGCCCGTGAGAAGCGAGGCGTCGTGCACGTGGGAGCGAGATCGACCGTCTGCCGCATCGAGGGCATGCCGGTGGTCGGCGACCTGATCCGGGGTGACACGCCGGGAATCGTCGAAAAGGTCAAAGTCACGCGGGACGGACGGGTGGTCGTCTATGCCCGGCCCGTGCAATGATCGACCGGGCTCCTCCCTTCCCGCCGCGGCCCGCTAACGGCCGGCTCGGGGGCACCGGCCGGGAGGTCGAGACGCCGAAGGAGAAAACCGACCGGCAGCTGCTCGAGCTCCTCAACGAGCTGCGGGTCGCTCTGCCCGGCGCGCAGTTCCTGTTTGCGTTCCTGCTCACCGTGCCGTTCGCAGCCCGGTTCTCGGACGTCCCTCGCGGCCAACGCGTGGTGTTCTTCGCCTGTCTTGTCTGCACGGCCGTGGCGACGATTCTGCTCATGGCTCCCGCCGTCTACCACCGCGCGCGGTGGCAGACCGGGAACAAGTCGGAGGTGATCCTGAGCGCCCATCGGATGTTCCTCGCCGGGATGGCCTTCCTCGGTCTTGCCATGGTGCTCGCCGTCTGGTTCGTCAGTACCTTCCTGCTCGGCCTGCGTCAGCGATCATCGCGACGGGCATGAGCGTCGGCCTCCTCGTCACGACCTGGTGCCTGCTCCCCATCCGCGGCCGGAACGACCCCGGCGCGGCAGCAGAGTGAGGCAGCCTGCCTGCCGGTGGGAAGGACGCACCGTGACTCGATCGACGCAGTGTCATTCCGAGGGCGCAGCATCGGAAACGTTCAGCTCGAGGTCGACGCGCGTGCCCTTCTTCGCCGACGTGATCCGGCGCGGTCCATCGTGCTCCGCATGATCACGAGGCCGCGCCCCGCGAGTCGTCGGGCCGCGGCTCGCGCCACGTCCCGTCGTCCTCGACGGCGATGCGGAGCCTGCCGCCGCGGTGCTCGAGCGGAGACGGATCGTCCCGCCCTGGCCCCGGTAGCCGTGCTCGATCGCGTTGTTGCAGGCCTCGGTGACCGCGAGCACCGTGTCCGCCGCTGGTCCTCGGCGACGCCGCGCCGCTCGAGCCACGCGCCGAGGCGAGCGCGCAGGGTGCGCAGCACCGCCGGGTCGGTAGGCACCTCGATCTCCATGGACGAGGGCACCTCGAGCAGCTGCACGAGCAGCAGGGCGACGTCGTCCGAGGCGGTCACGGCCTGGTCGCGGTCTCGAGCAGCACGTCGGCGAACGCGTCGGCCCCGCGGTCGGCGTCTCGCGGAGCAGCGCGCGAGCCGGTCGATCCCCGTGTCGATGCCGCACCGCGCCGCTCGACCAGGCCGTCGGTGTAGGCGAGGAGCGTCGTCTGCGACCGGACGGTAGCCGGGCCTCGCCGATCGTCTTCGCCTCCGCCCAGCCGAGCGGCGGTGAGGTCGCCTCCTCGAGGAGCGTCACCTCCCCGCTGGCGGCGTCGACGAGCAGCGACGGCGGATGGCCGGCGGAGCTGTAGCGAGCTCGCCCGTGTACGGGTCGAGGGTGAGGAAGACGCGCGGTCGCCATCCCGTGCTCGGGCACGAGCCGCAGCAGCCGCCTCGCGATCTCGGCCGGCGAGGTGTGCTCGTAGGCGAGCGCGCGGAAGGCGTTGCGCAGCTGGCCCATCAGCACGGCGGCCGCGCACGCCGCGGCCGGCCACGTCGCCGACGGTCAGGTGCACGATCCCGTCGGTCCGGCGGACGGCGTCGTACCAGTCGCCGCCGACCTCGAGGCCCACCGCCGGCGCTGTAGCGGCCGACGAGCTCAGGCCGTCAACCGACGGGAGCGCGGACGGGAGCAGGCTGCGCTGGAGCTGCACCGCGACGTCGTGCTCGCGCTCGGACCGCCGGGCCCGGCCGAGCGCGCGCGCCGCCGTACTCGGCCTGCGCCGCGACGAGCGCCTCGTCGGCGCTTCGATCAGGCCTGCCTCGGGCACGAGCAGCGTGACGGAGCCGATCGTGCGGCCGCCCTGCGTGTGCATCGGGACCGCGTACAACGGCCGACCTCCCCGCGAGCGACATCGCCCAGCCGGCTCGAGCTCGTTCGAGCTCTGCGGCCTCCGAGATCCGGAGTGGCGCCCCCGAGTCGAACGCGAGCCGTGCGAGAGCGGCGATGCGTTCGTCGCGCCGGTCGAGCGGAGCCATCCGTGCCGCCCCCGTACGTCCAGAACCGGAATCCGCCCCGCTCGTCGTCGTGGAGTGCCACGATGACGTGGGCATCGGGAATTGCCGTCACGAGCGCCGTCCCCAGCGCGTTCGACGACCTCGCCCGCCGCGGAGGCCTCGCCCAGCGACTGTGCCAGCTCGTCCCAACGTCGCACCCGCTCGCGCTCGGCAAGGATCTCGCGGCGTGAACGGACGATCGCCCAGGCGACGATCCCGAGCAGTACGAGGGCTGCCAGGACGATCGCGATCAGCATCAGCACGAGGCGTTCGGGCCGACGCGAACACCTCCGAGCGGGGGCGGTCGAGCACCGTCGTCCAGCCGGGCGCCACCGAGTTCGCGTAGGCGACGACGTGGCCCGACGAGCCGTCGAGACCGGTCGCGTCGGTGAACACTCCGTCACCCTGCCTGATCCGCTCCAGCAGGCTCCGGTCCTCGGGGCGTGCAAAGCTCGTCAGCGTCACCTGCTGACCGGCCCGATCGATCACCACGAGCCCCTCGTAGCCGAGGTCGATCGTGCGTTGGCTCGTGCGCGACGGCTGCAGTTGGAGGGCGCCTGCCAGCACGCCCGTGAGCCGTCCCCTGGTGTCGCGGGTCGGAACCGCCATGATGATCGCCGGCTTGCCGTCGCGCCGCTTCCGCAACCCCTCGCTGATGAAGGCTCGACCCGTCGACGTGACAGCCTCGAAGAAGGACGCGGTCGGAGACGTCGAGAGCCGGGCCGGCCGGGCTCGTGGCCGATACGCGCGACATGCCACCCCTGTCGATCCAACCGAGCCCGCCCGTGAAAAGAGGTCGCTTCGGATTGCCCTGCACGTGCCGGAAGTAGGCAGCCATCGTGGATGTGTCCGTGGCCACCACCGACGGCGCCTTGGCAATTGCATCGAGGGTCGCGAGCCGTCCCGCGAAGTACGTGTCGAAGACCGTCGCGGCCAGCACGACCCGTGTCCGCATGTCGTTCGCGGCCCGTGTCTTGGCGCTGTCGTACTGTCGCACGGCGGCGAACGAGCCGAGCACCCCGAGCGAGACGATCACGGCGACGGCGCCGATCGCCAGCCGACGCCGGAAGGCCGACGGGGCTGGGCCGTGAACGGCCTCCAGCCCGTTGCCTCTCTCTCGAGCCCGCGCTCACTCGAGCTCTCTGAGAGCCTCGTCGCGGTCGTCTGCAACGGTGACGATGTCGGTCACGCGCGCGATCTCGAAGACGCGGCGCGTGACGGGGCTCGGGGAGCGAGGATCGCCTTGCCGCCTGCTGCCTCGATCGTCCGAACCGACTGAACGAGCGCGTTGATGCCGCTCGAATCGACGAAAGTCACGCCCGAGAGATCGAAGACGACGTGTGCTGGAGTCGATGGGAAGCAACATGGAACAGACGAACGAACATTGCGAAAGGGCGTGAATACACCCGTTCAGCACGACAAGTAACCGGCCGTCCTCGGCCGTCGATGACGTCGATACGCGATCCGTCGTCGGTCACGGCGTCCGCTGCCCCCCTCACTGATGTAAGACGTTCCTGCTCGGGAACCGGGAGCTTTACCACCCTGGCTGGGGGTTTCAAACACACTTGGGCCTTGCCGAAACGGCACCCGCCGCACGCGCGGTGCGTTCATCGCTGCGCCGTATGTCCTTGCTTGCCAACCACCACGGCGAGCGAGTCGATCGATGCGTCTGACACGCGCGTCGTCCAGCTTCCCGTTCCGGACGGTTAGCCGGATGTCCCTGTTTCCTCGTGGGGTGCTCCGACGGGCTTGGACTCGGGAGAGCCTCTTTGTCGAAGGTAATCGTGAAGACGACCATGGTTCCAACCGCCAGGAATTCTGATTGCCAGTTCTGAAGGGTCTTCTCCCAGAAGTCGGGGGTGACGAGGTCGTGCCCCCAGGAGATGCCAGAAAGCTCGTGGGATTCCCGGTCGTCGTTGAAACTCGCCAATTGTTCAATGATTGGCCGAACCAGGTCGCGAAGAAGACGAATGTCATCACCAGCAGAAGGGAGTTCTCATAGATGCGCGTGCGAACGTCGTCTCGTCGTGCCACGCCCGGGCCACCGATCGGGGTGTAGGGACCCGATCAGTTGCTTGCGATCGTCTTCGGTTCCGATCTCATCGAGGGAAGAGGACTCGTTCGACCCTTTCTGCACCAGCCAGATCGTCGCTGCGATGAACAGAGAGAACTGGAGGAACTCCGACTGCCAGTTCTCCATCAACGCCCCACCAAACGAGGGGGAGCGCACGTATGTCCACCAGGAAATCGTCTGCTCACCGCGCTCGGCCAGGTCCGCGTTCTCGGCGCGTTGTCCCGCCGTCGACTGCGCCGCAACGGCAGCGAGGAACAGTCCAAGGAAGAAGAGGGAAAGCCCGTTGTCGCGTGCGAACCGCCTCATCGCTGAACCAGTCCGATCACGATGCAGGCGCCGCAACCGACGACGATAACCACGAGATACACGAGGAACATTGCTTTCAACGCGAGAGGTGACTCCCCGGCAACGAACGGACAAACAGAGGCATGCGGGATCCGAGGGTCCGCGTGAGCTCACAGACCGTCCTCGACGCCGTTGCGGCCTTCTGGGATCGATGCCCACCTTCTGCGGCACTGCTTGCACGCCGCCTCGATCTGCGCACACCTCCGTCAGGGAGCAGGCCGTCCTTGGTAATACCTGGGCCGGGGCCGTGACTGTGGCGGGTTTCGGTTACCCCGTATCTGGCACTCCGCCCAGATCGCTCTGGCCGGGCCCTCCCTGGCGGGCGTCGTAATCATCGTTCGACGATTACGACAAGGAGCCTCGGATGCCCGGTTCGAATGACCTTCAGGTGCTGTCACCCGCGACCCCGAGCGGCAGTCGTCGAGTGCGCCGGCGAGCACGATCTGTCACAGGCGGAGATGACCTCGAGCGGCTACTTCACCGACTCGTGCTGGAGAACGAGCTCGTCGTCATAGACGTCAGCGAGGCCGAGTTCATCGACTCGTCGTTCCTGCACAACCTGCTCAAGGCCGACCGGCTCGCTCGCGATCGGGGGAGCCGGCTGCGGCTGCAGCACGCCACGAAACCGATCGTCAGTCGAGCGCTCGAGGTCAGCGGCATCCTCACCCTTCTGGACAGCGTCTCGACGCGCGAGGATGCGCTCACTCCTGTTGACCGTGGCAGCCCCGAACAACGACCCGAAGGCACGGGAATGCGCGTTTCGCTGGCCGAGGAGTGAGCGCGGGCGTCACCTACATCGGGATCATCGAAACCGTCACCGGCCGCAAGGTCCGCGCCTTCCTCTCGCAGACCCACATCGACCCGGCGATCGCAACCGAGATCTTCGTCCTCGAACGAGAGGGCGACGATCACGTCTCCGATGTGCAAGACCCGTAGGCGCCCGGCGTCGACGACGCCTGATCCGCGCCAGACGCTACCGCCGGCACGGAGCCAGGCGTTTGCGTCAGCGCAGATCATGGGTAGCCAGACGGTATGGGATCTCAGCCGAATGACGTCACCCCTGAGGTAGTTCCTGACGCAGTCGCGACCGGACGGTCCGCAAAGACACCAGCGGTCGCGATCGGCGCGATGGTCATCATCATCGCGAGCCTGTTCGTGGTCGCGTTGGGCCTGGCCGCCCTCGCGTATGTGCTCGCAAGCTAGAGGGACCGGCGCCGTCGCTCGCTTGGCGCATGCTCGCCCCGGACCGCCGCGGTTGGCCGCGGCCAGGACGGGGCATGCTTCAGAGCCTGTGCTCCGTCACATCGGAGCATGCGCGTGGCGCGCTTCGATGCGTCCCGCCGGCCGACCTCGAACGAATCCGTCGCAGCGATGAGAGCCGGCACCGCGATCGCGCTCATCGTCGATCAGCCTCGCGGCCGTCGCCGGAGTCGCCTACGGCTCGTATCGCGCAAATGAGAAGACCAACGGCATCGAGGAGCGAACGGCCAAGCTCGAAGAGGAAGGCATGGAAGCCGTTCGCGAGATCGCGGTGCTGCGTGGAGAGAAGCAGAAGCTCTGCGCCCAGGCCGACGTCGTCCGCGAAAAGCTCACAGGCGTTGTCCTCGACCCCGGAAACCCCGCGCCGACGTTCGACGTCGGCGCGGACCCTCTGAGCGCGCCGGAGCGGATCATCCTGATGTTCTACAACTGGTGCCACAGCACGAGCTAATCAGCCTGCGCGACGGTGGCTCCACGGACCAGCATGTCTCGCCCAGAACGGGCTCGGCTCGACGTGGACGTCTACTACCCGCGGTCGACCGGCACCTGAGCGCTCCGATCGCGACGAGTCAGGTCGATCGCGAGCTTGCCAGGAATCTTGTCCCGAGGCCCCGGAGTACGCGACTCGGGAGCGACGCGGAACACGGTAGCCTCGGCTCGATGATCCAGGGGATAGCCCAGGTAGCGCCTTTCCTGCACCACCTCGTGCGCGGCAGGCGGGCCGGGAGCAGCTCGACGATCCGTTGGGCTTCCTCGCCACTTGTCGGGCATTTCTGGTGGGCCGTGCTGGGATCGAACCAGCGACCTCTGGTTGGGCCTGACGCTATCTCGGCATGGGCGACCAGTCAGGCGAGCCGTCAGCTGTCGCTTCAATGCTGCGCCGTGTGACGTTGGTGGCGAGCTTGGCGGCGCTCATGTCGGTTCCCCTTGGCGGTCGAGACCGGCGGAGGTGCTTGTGCACACGTAGCCTGACGGCGTGACCCAGGGGATAGCCCAGATCCTGACCTATGCGGTCGGCGTTGCGATCTCGTCGTCCTTGCGTCGTCGACGATTGCAGGGCCGTTCGTGTACTACCTCGTGCGCGGCCAGCGGGCCGAGGAGCAGCTCGATGCGGCGAAGGGATGGCTCGTGCTGCACGACGGCGCCGTGATGGCGGTGCTGCTCGTCGTGCTCGGAGTCGATCTCGTCTCCAAGGGCCTACCGCCGCTCGGGGGCTGACCGTGCGCGCCGGGAGCACGACGTGAGAGGCCGCCTCCGACTCCGGCGCGAGACCTTGCGGGAAGACGCAGCGGCCGGTCTCGTGCTCGGGGTGCAGAGCGTCCCGGACGGACTCGCGACAGGGCTGCTCGCGGGGGTGAGCCCGCTCTCGGGACTGTACGGCTATCTCGTGGGCACGATCGCCGGCGCGGCCGCCGCTTCCTCGGCGTTCATGGTGGTGCAGGGAACGGGGGCGATGGCGATGGTGATCGCCGACGTCCCCGAGGTGCACGGGCCCGACGGTGCGCGGGCGCTGTTCACCCTCTCGATCCTGACGGGCATCGTGATGCTGGCCGCCGGTCTGCTGCGGCTCGGGACGGTGCTGCGGTTCGTGTCGAACGCCGTCATGGTCGGGTTCATCAACGCGGTCGGCGTGAACATCGTGCTCGGCCAGCTCCCGAACCTGACCGGCTACGCAGCGGAGGGGTCGAATCGCGTCGTCCGGGCGGTGAACACGCTGCTCTCGCCGGGGCAGCTGCACTGGGCGAGCCTCGGAATCGGCCTCGCGACGATCGCGTTGATCCTCCTGCTCGAGCGGACACGGGTCGGCGCCCTCGGCCTCGTCGTCGCGGTCGTCGTCACCTCCGGGGCGGCTGCCGCGTTCGGCTGGGTGGACGTGGCGACGCTGGACGACCTCGGCGTCGCGGTCGACGGGCTCCCGACCCCGGTCTGGCCGTCGGTGGCCGACGTGCCGGCGCTGATCATCCCGGCGCTGTCGCTGACGTTCGTCGCGCTCGTGCAGGGCGCAGGCATCTCCGCGAACTTCGTCAACCCCGACGGAACCTATCCCGACGCGTCACGTGACTTCGTCGGCCAGGGCACGGCGAACGTGGCGGCGGGGTTGCTGCAGGGGATGCCGGTCGGCGGCTCGCTCTCCGCGTCGGCGCTGAACAAGGCCGCGGGAGCGCGGTCGCGGCAGGCCCCGCTGATCGCGGGCCTCGTGATGGTCGTCGTGATCGTCGTGTTCGGCGACGCGATCGGGCATGTCGCGATGCCGGCGCTCGCCGGCCTGCTGATCCTGATCGGCGTCCGCACGATCAAGCCCGCCGACCTGTTGTCGGTGTGGCGCACCGGCACCGTCCAGAAGGCGGTCCTCGTCGTCACCTTCGCACTGACGATGGTGATCCCGCTGCAGTACGCCGTGCTCGTCGGCGTCGGCCTCTCGGTAGTGCTCTACGTCGTCCGGCAGTCGAACGGCGTCACGGTCCGGCGCTGGGTCTACGACGAGGAGGGGCACGTGATCGAGGTCGACCCGCCGGCAGAGCTCCCACCGGGCGAGGTCGTCGTGCTCCAGCCCTACGGGAGCCTCTTCTTCGCCGCGGCACCCGTCTTCGAGGCGGCGCTGCCCGCCGTGGTGGAGCAATCGCGTCACACCGTCGTGATCCTGCGGCTCCGCGGCCGCTCCGATCTCGGCACGACGTTCATGGACGTCGTGCTGCGGTACGCGGTGTCGCTGCAGGAGGCCGACTCGAAGCTGGTGATCGTCTCGGACAGCGACCGCATCCTCGAGCAGCTGGTCGTGACGAACATCACCGCGACGATCGGCGCCTCGAACGTCTACGCAGGAGACGAACGGGTCGGCGCCACCGTGCTGCGCGCCTACGAGGACGCGGTGCGCTGGGTCTCGGAGCAGTGACCGCTCAGGAAGAGGGCGGCACACCGCTGATCGGCTCTCGCGCGGTCTTCGCCCAGTCCCGGCGACGGACGAGCTGGCGTGCGGCGGCTCGGGTCAGGACGGGCCAGATCAGCCACGAGTACGCCGCGTAGATCGGCACGACGACGAGGCCTCGCAGGATCCCGACCGTGCCGTTCCGGGCGCCCCTGGCGATGCAGCCGAGGACGACGCCACCGAAGCCCAACACGAAGAAGAACGTGAGCTGGAGCCAGCCGGCGTCACCCCAGAAGTCGGCCACGTCGAACACGGCCAGGGTGATGCTGACGGCGAACGCCACTCCGATCACCGCCTGGAACACCGGCTGGAGGAGGTACGCGACGAGATCGAGCCGCACGAGCCAGGGGCGCTTCACGCCCCAGGCGGCGCGGAGGTGAGACATCGCCTGGAGGTTCCCCTGAGCCCAGCGCGTTCGCTGACGGAGGAGGCGTCGCACATCGGGCACTCCCTGCTGGCTCACGCTGACCCGGGCATCCGACACGCAGCGCCAACCTGCCTCGAGCAGGCGCAGCCCGAGGTCTTGATCCTCGGTGAGCCGGTCGCGCCAGGGCCCGCCGGCGGCGGGGTCGGCGACGGAGTCGAGGGCCGACAGCCGGTTGAGCTGCCCGTTTCCGCCCATGCCCGCAGTGCCGAGCGCGGTGCGTCCGGCCTGGAAGAGCAGGCCGTACACCGAGAACTCGACGTCCTGGAGCCACGTCAGCGGTCGAGAGCGGTTGTAGATCCGCACGAGTGTCTGCAATCCACCGACGGTGGGCTCGGCGAAGTGCGCGGCCGCGAAGCGAGGGACGGTCGGGTCGAGCCGCCCGTCCGCGTCGACGACGACGACCACGACCTGGTCCCGTCGCCAACCGGCCCAGCGCCCCGTGGCGAGGATCTCGTCGAGGCTTCGCCAGGCGGTGTTCAGCGCCGCCGCCTTGCCCTTGCGCGCGTCGGGAAGCGTCCGCCGGAGCACCGTCAGCTCGGTGCTCTCGAGCGCGGCGAGAACGCTGGCGGTGCCGTCCGAGGAACCGTCGTCGATCACGAGGATCGCCTTGTTGGCGGCCTCGACTGCCAGGAGTCGCCGGACGCTGTCGACGATCGTCACCTCCTCGTTCAGGGCGGGAACGAGGAACACCCAGAGGAACCGGTCGACGAGGTCGTCCGCGGGGGTCGGTGCGTCTGCAAGTGCACGCCGCGACGCAGCGAAGAGCGCACTCGTCCAGGCGAGCCCTCCGACGATGAGCACGAAGGCGACCCAGAAGAGCAGCCGGACGAGGGGCGGCAGGCCCTCGAACGGCAGAACGAGACCGATCAGCGGCCCACCCAGCGGTCGTTCTCCTCGCTCCTGTCGGGCTGAGCGTTGCGCCCGTCGGCTGGCTCGCTCAGCAACCCGACCGGGTAGCCCGCAGCCTGAAGCACCAGCTCGCGGGAGAAGCCCGACCCGAACCGGGCGGGTGACGGGCCGATCCCCGCAAGGTTCTCCAGGGCAGCGACGATCCGTCCCGCGGCACGCCCGTCGCCGTACGGATTGGTGTCGGGATCGACGGCATGGGCGCCCGGGTCGTCGAGCACCGAGGCCACGGTGGCCACGATGCGGGCGCTGTCGGTCCCGACCAGGGTCAGCGTTCCTGCGCCGACCCCCTCGCCGCGCTCGGTGCTGTCCCGCGCGACGAGCACCGGCACACCGAGGGCCGGGGCTTCCTCCTGGATGCCGCCCGAGTCGGTGAGGATCACGGCGGCCCTCGACATCAGGCGCGCGAACTGCGCGTAGGGCAGCGGCGCGGTCAGGATCACGGTGGGGTGTGCCGAGAGCGGTTCGCCGAGCTCGCGGCGGACGAGCGGATTCGGGTGCAGCGGCAGGATGAAGCGCGCCTCGGGATGCGCCGTCGCGAGTTGATCGACCGCAGCGGCGATGCGTGCGAGACCCCCGTTCCAGTTCTCGCGTCGGTGGGCGGTGACCACCACCAGCGGGCGGTCGGAAGCCACCGCCTCCGCTACGGACGGATCGTCGAACTGCGGCTCGAGCGTGGCGGCATACCGCAGCGCGTCGATTCCGGTGTTGCCCGTGACGAAGATCTGCTCGTACCGGACACCCTCGCGCACCAGGCTCTCCTCGTTGACGGAGGTCGGCGCGAGGTGAAACGCCGCGATGCGTGAGATGAGCTGGCGATTCAGCTCTTCCGGGAACGGGGTGAGCGTCGACCAGGTCCGCAGACCTGCCTCGACATGACAGACGGGGATCCGGAGGTGGAACGAGGCGAGTGCAGCGGCAAGTGCGGACGACGTGTCGCCGTGGACGAGGGTCGCGGCGGGAAAGCCGTCCTCCCGGATCGACTCTCGCGTGGTCACCCCCGTCCCGGTGGCGCCGAAGCGATCCCGGCAGAACTCGTCGAGCCTCGAGACCACCGACGTCACGAGCTCGTTGAGCGTGAGCCCGGGCCGGCCCACGTCGAGATCGTGATCCGGCTCGATCCCTGCGAGCTCGAGGATCGGTGCGACCAGATCGCGGTGTTGTCCGGTCGTCACGACGACCGGCGAGAACCACGAGCTCCGTCTGAGCGCGTGGACGACCGGGAACATCTTGATCGCCTCCGGTCGCGTCCCGATCAGGACGAGGACGTTGCTCACTTCCGCATCCGCACGACGGCGGAGCGGGGTGTCGTCGATGGAAGTCGTCGTCACGTCAGCCTGCACGGTTCGCGCTCTGGCGAGAAACGCTCATGGGAGGGAGATCGGCAGGAGCGAACAGACCTTGAGCCCTGAGAGCGGCGTCGATCTTCGCCGTTGCAGAGGAGGGTGTCAGCGTCCCGTTGCCTCGGATCTCGTTGGGACACGGTTGGGACACAACCATGGGCCGTGCTGGGATCGAACCAGCGACCTTGGGATTAAAAGTCCCCTGCTCTACCAACTGAGCTAACGGCCCCGGGTGGAGTGTAGGCAAGGGCCGCTGCCCGAACCTGCGCAGAGACCGCCGGGCTGCACCCGGCGGCGGGTCTGGCACAATCCTCTTCGGTGCACGCTCTCGAGAAGCCGCGTCTCCGCGGCATGTTCCACCTGTGGGCGTTCTTCGTCGCCCTGGTGGCCGGTGTCGTGCTCGTCTTGCTCGCCGACGGAGCGCTGCCGCGGTTCGCGGCCTGGGTCTACGTGACGGCGCTCGCGGCGATGTTCGGCGCCAGCGCGCTCTACCACCGCTACCCGTTCAAGTCGGCCGCACGGCGGGTGTGGGCGCGGAGGCTCGACCACTCGACGATCTTCCTCTTCATCGCCGGCACCTACACGCCGTTCGCGCTGCTCGCGTTCAGCGGCGCGATCAGCTGGATCGTCCTCGCGACGGTGTGGTTCGGCGCCGCGCTCGGCCTCGTGCTCAACTTCTTCTGGCTCGACGCGCCGAAGTGGGTCTCGGTGCTCGCGTACGTGGCCGTCGGCTGGGTCGGGGTGATCACGATTCCGCAGATGCTCTCCGGCGTCGGCCTGCCCGGCTCGGTGCTCGTGATGATCGGCGGCGTGCTCTACACCCTCGGCGCGATCGTGTACGCCACGCACCGTCCGAACCCGTTTCCCGCCACCTTCGGGTTCCACGAGATCTTCCACGTGCTCGTCGTTGCGGCGGCGTCGGTGCAGTTCGTGGCCGTGTCGCTCGTCGTCCTGTAACGCGCAGGGGCAAGGCCGAACGGTACGGTCAGGGGCATGGACGAGAAGACCCAGCTGACCGACGCGCAGTGGCGGGCCCGTCTCACCCCCGAGCAGTACGCCGTGCTGCGCCAGAAGGGGACCGAGCGGGCGTTCACCGGCGCCTACACCGACGAGAAGACCCCCGGCATGTACCGCTGCGCGGGGTGCGGGACCGAGCTGTTTCGCTCCGACGCGAAGTTCGACTCCGGCTCGGGCTGGCCGAGCTTCGTGGAGCCGGCCTCGCTCGAGAGCGTCGACACCCACGTCGACACGAGCCACGGGATGATCCGCACCGAGGTCACCTGCGCCGCGTGCGGCGGCCACCTCGGCCACGTGTTCCCGGACGGCCCCGGCCCGACGGGGCAGCGGTTCTGCATCAACTCCTGCGCGCTCGAGCTCGAGCCGCAGCCGTAGCGTAGCAGGGGGCGTTGCTCGCCAGGCTCTTGCCTGGCGAGCAGCGTTGACCGAACCCCTACGTCTGCTCGAGCGCGAAGGCGGCCTGATCGTCGGCGTTCAGCGACGTGAGGATGCCGGAGCCGTTCGTCGTCTTCACGTTGACGTGCAGGTTCAGCGAGAAGCTGCACTTCGTGTGGGCGTCGAGCAGGTTCGCGAACGTCGGTGGGTCGGGCTGGGCCGGGGGCGAGGTCGTCGGGGTGACGGCGACCGGGCCCGGCGGCTTGCCGGCGTTCTCGGGTGAGTTGATCAACGTCCCCGCTGGTCCCCCGAGCCCGCGCCGCCACCAGGCGACGTGGTTCAGGATGAACATGTCGTCCGGGTGGTAGGCCCGATACCCGGCCCGGAAGAACTCGGTGCCCGGAGCGACGAGGAACTGGCACTCGTCCGACGAGGCGACAGACCCCTTGCGCAGGTCGACGATCTGTGCGACGGCCTGCCGGTTGTCCCACCAGAACATGTGGGTGAGCGCAGCGAACGGAACGTTCGCGGTCGGGCCGATCGGCTGGAACCAGCGTCGGAAGGTGAACGCCTTGTCCGTTCCCGCGCCGGAGGAGCCCGCGGGACGGATCCGGTTGCCGGCGCCGTCGAACACCTCGACGGTGATCAGGTGCCGCCCGTTCGCGAAGTCCGTCGTATCGACGGCGCCGTGGAACTGACCGCTCTGCCAGTCGCGGTCGGCGTCGTACGGGATCAGATACAGGTTCGCCTCGCCGCCGGCGCTGAACGGCCCGAGTGGCTCCGACAGCACGAGCACGTCGGTGCCGGAAGGCTGGTAGTAGAGCCACGAGAGCGGCTGGTCGAAGGTCGAGCGGCTACCCGTCGGGTCGCCGTTCCCGTCAGCCGCGCTGACACTGATCCGGTAGTACTTGGCGCCGACTGCCGGGCCGGTCTTCATCGGTTCGCTGAAGTGGTAGCGGAGCGCCAGGGTTCCGCCCCAGTTCTGATCCAGGTAGCTGCCCTTCGCCGCTGCAGGCGACGCTGCCGGGTTGACGAGCCCGTCGTTGTAGGCACCCGGCGTCTGGACGCTCTCGGGTCCGTCAGCGTCGGGGGTCTTCAGTCGGTGGCTCGGGGTGCCACCGATGTCCTGAAGCAGCACGAACGCGCCCGCACCGCCGGGGAAGTCGTTCTCGCGGCACGAAAGCGCCCGGCGATCGTAGGTCGTCAACACGATCCCGCTCGACGTGTGGAACCACTCGTTCGCTGCGAGGCCGTCGTACACCGTGACGGTCGCTCCGTTGATGTTCTGCCGCACGACGAACGCGTACTCGTCGTGGCAATGCGGCTGGAAGACCGACAGCGGCTCATGCCAGCAGACGTTGAACGTGCCGTCGGGGCGCAGGGAGCCCTGGCCGACCATCTTCGCCGACCCGCAGTGGCACCAGAACGGGCGCAGGTACTCGCGGTCGAGGACGTACTGTGGCTTGACGTGGGCGTCGAGCGTCTGGAGTGCGTACAGGTCGCGTGGCGCGTTCACGGCCGCGCGCCCGACCGTGCCGCCGGCGAAGAGGCCGAACGGCGCGGGATCGGGCCCCGGGCCGGGCGGGCCGATCGGTCCCGGGTCCGGCTCGGGCGGCCAGGGGATGATCTCCACGATCTCCCGCAGTCGGTCGATCAGGTCGTCGAGGCGTGGGTCGTCGATCACGATCGGCGGGCAGCAGCAGCGTCGCCGGTAGACGATCACGAGTCCGTCGCAGACCTTCTCACAGCGTCGCGGGAACGAGAGGCGCGCGGGCGGCAGGGCCACGGCCAGGTCCTCCGCCACCGCGAGCGCGCGTCCGGAGCCGAGCCCGAGCGATGTCGCCTTGAGCCGGTCGAAGGCAGCGCTTCGGTGTGGCGAGGCCTCGAGCAACAGGTCACGGGCGAAGAACGGCGGGAACCAGCACTTCCGCACGAGGCCCTCGACGCAGGTTCGCCGGAGGAAGAACTTGCCCCAGTCGGCGCGGCCGAGCTCGAGTGCCTTCCGTGCCTTCAGATGCTCGAGGACGTCCCCCGCATGGAAACGGGCAAGGGAGGAGCGTTCGATGCCCTCGAGGCTCTCCAGGGGCGGCCCGACGAGCAGTTCGGACGCCTTCTCCAGCACCGCCGGCGGCACCGCGGCGCCGCCGCGGGCATCGACGTCTGCGCGGTGCAGCACGGTCCCGGCTCGGTCGACCGCGTAGACCGTGAGAGCCGGCCGCTCACGGTCTTCGTCGAGGCCGACGAGGTCGATCTGGAGGCGCGACGCGGCATTCGGCTTGGCGGCCATCTGACGTCCCTTCGGTCGGTGTGAGCGACATCGCCGGCCGCAGGCGGTGTCGCGACATGGTTGCATCGCGCGGAGGACGTTCCATCACCCTGCAGGGGGATGACGGAAGCGCAAACGGGTAGAAGCAGGCGGCACCGGAGAGCAGACGGGCCAGGCCCTCGAGCCGTCTACGCGCGGGGCTTGCCCTCCGGCTCGTCGGGAGGATGCTGTCGCCGCTCGTGCTCGGCGTACCACTGCTCGAAGCGGCCCCGGGCCGAGGAGAGGTACTCGCCGACCTGAGCGTCCAGGGCCGAGATCTCCTCGCGAAGCTGGAAGAGCTCGAAGTCGAGCCGGCGCTCCGGATTACAGACGTGCTCGGCCTCGGTCGCGACGGCCACCGAGGCTCCGCACTCGGGGCAGGGCATGAAAGGGGGGTGGGAGAACGACGCAGACACCGGCTCTGACCGCTAGGTACGACAAATATCGGCCCGAGCCTGCCTTTGCTTGAGTCGTCTCCGCGCATGCGAAGGGCCGCACATTGGCGGCCCTTCGGGTGCTCTGGGGCAATTACGCCGTCGCCGGCTGCGGCACCGCGCCGAGCTGCACGAGCATTCCCAGCGCGTCCATCAGCTCCCATTCCTCGGCGATCTTCCCGCCCGCCAGGCGTGAGATCGTGATCCCACTGACGGTCGCCTCCTTGCCGGTCGGGGAGATCCCCATCAGCTCGCCCGTGTGCGTGCCCCGGCCCGTCCAGCGGGTCACGACCATCGCACCCTCGGCGATCTGATCGTCGATCGTGATCGCAGCGTCGGGGAACGCCGCCTGGTACATGCCCACGAACTGCCTGAACCCTTCCCGGCCCAGGATCGGCCCGGGCTGGGTCGGATCGTGCCCGACGTAGTCCTGGGCGACGAGCTCGTCGACGAGGCCGAGGTTGCGATCCCTCCAGACTCCGTCGATCAGGCGTCGAACGATCTCCTTGTTCGCACTCACAACAGCTGCGCCTCCTCTCGTCCGTCGAATGCGACGAAGCACGAGCAGGCCGACGCCTATCCCGGCCAATGAAGCGAGGGAGAAGACACCCGCACGGCGGCTCGGCCACGTCATGAGCGAATCGCAGACGCTAGCACTTTGTGGCCAAAATCACAAATTGTCGCAAATTGCGGAGATACGCGGGCGGCGACCAGCACGAGGGCGACAGCCATCCAGCGGCTGATCAGCGCCCCTCGACGGCCAAAGCCAGGTCGACCCGGGTAGGCGGGTGTAAATGGGCGGTGACGGGCTCGAACGTCCCTGCTAATGAGGTATTTCTCCAGCCTGGGTGGGCACCGAGGGGTGCACGAGGTGGGCGTTCCTGACGCGCCTGAGCAACATCGCCCGGTCGATCCCGATCGCCATGCGCAGCCGATCCGCGGTGACGCCTGCGAACAACGCTGCTTCCTGATCGCGATCCTCGTGGGCCGGCAACCGCTCAAGGATCACGGTGAAGACGTCGTCGGGCAGCACAGCCCAACGGCTCTTCCGGGTTTTCGAGATGGCCGCACGCACCAGCCACGCCTGCCGAGTCTCGTCCAGGTCTCCGATCCTCGCCGCCTCAAGCTCCCCGTCTGACTCAGCTCGCTACTCGTCGTCAGGTTCTCGCCGGGGCGAGGGGCGCGCCCTTGCCAATGGTTGTGCCGACTGTCATTATCGCGCTTCTCCTGGTGTCGTTGGGACATCGGGTCAACGGGGAGGGGGAAGGATGCTGCGGCCAAGGAAGAGACTGGCGCTCGTTGGTGTGCTGCTCGCGGTTGGATGCGCGGCGGTGGGCATCGCCTATGCGGCGATCCCTGACGGCAACACGATCAACGGCTGCTACACGAAGTTCACGGGTGCGCTGCGGGTGATCGACACCTCAAAGAACCAGAGGTGCCTCAATCTCGTTGAAGTCCCGATCAGCTGGAGCCAGACCGGGGCACAGGGAATCCCGGGAACCCCGGGGATCAAGGGCGACAAGGGCGACAAGGGCGACAAGGGGGACAGCGGGGGCAGCCGGTTCGGCTGGCGGGCTCGCAGGCTACGAGATCGTGTCCACCGACCACACGATCCCTAGCGGGAGCGGCAGCTCGTACACCCTTAGGGCGCAGTGCCCGACCGGGAAGGTCGTCATCAGTGGCGGCTACTCCGCGGACGTGGAGGCGGTCAACGAGCTGTGGGCGAATTTCCCGCGGGCAGAGGACAGGTCGTGGGTCGTGGTCGCCGACCAGGACGAGGATGTCGACGTTTTCGTGAAGGTCTTCGCGGTCTGCGTGGACGCCGCGTAAACCGATCCCACGGACTCTCCTGGACGTGCCCTCACGTTCACGCCGCTACGACCGAGTGACGAAGACGGGTGGCCCGGAGTCGGGCCACCCGTCGCCAGCACACCGGGCAGAACCGCGGGGCCACCTGCCGTCAGGCTGATCAGAGGAAGCTGGGATCGACGGTGGATGTCATTGCGGCGTGATCTTGAAGATCTGGTGGCGGGTTCGGAATCCGGCGCGTCGAATGACCGTCTGGGCGGCAGTGTTGGTGGGTTCGGTCGAGCAACGCGGCGTCATGTCTTGGTCCTGGCAGATCTCGGTGAGGGTGTACATGATCGGCTGCCCATTCCTCGCCCGCAAGCGGAACCGACGACCAGGCCGAGATGGGCGTTGCCGGGTGCCCGCTGGTCGACCCGGCACTCGCCGGTCGCGGCGATCTTGCCGTCGGCTTCGACGAGATGAAGCTCGTGCAGGTCGATGCGTTCGGCCAGGTACGGCCTCAGGAACGCTTCGGGTGATCCCGTTTCTGCTTGGCAGAACGCGACGGCAGCTCGATGATCGGCGCTGGTCGCGAGACGAACATCAACCGTTTCGTCACTCGCTGGCTGTGCGACGTGGTCGTACATCAGCGCGACCGGGTGGGCTGCGCCACCTGCGGTGAGGCTGATCGAGAGGAAGCTGGGATCGACGGTGGATGCCACTGCGGCGGTGATGTTCATGCGTGGACAACGTGGACGAACAGTCGGTCGCTAACTCCTCGAAACCCGTCGATGATGTAGAAGCCGTGGAGCTGCTTGTCGTCGTCGACGGAGAACCGGCCGACGAGTTGTGTTCCGAGTGTCAGCGAGTGGGGTTCGGCCAGGTCTGCGAACGTCGCCCACATGTCGTCCTCTGGCGCCACGAGCGTTCGCTGGCGTTCCGCGCCGAGTTGTTGGTAGGCGTCGGCCGCTTTGTCGTCAATCTCGATGCTGGCGGGGTCGATCAGGCCCATCGGCACTACCCGAACTCCCGCTCCGCGCACCCCGGGCAGAACACGCCGACCTCGGGCTGATCCTCCGGCTGCGAGCGCAGAAACAGCGCCCGCCAGCCCTTCGCGTCCTCGTCGGCCACCTCGCCGCACTCGGCGCAGACACGCGGCTTGATGCGCTCGCGCTCCGAGTTCACCGAACCGTCACGCTCGTCTGTGCCTTGCCGGACTTGCCGCAGTCGATCTTCACCGGCCAGGTGCCGGGCTTCGTGTTCGATCCGACCGTCCACGTCCAGGTGATCGTCTTCGCGCGTCTTCGCCCCGAGTCCGCGGCCTCGGACTTGCGTGGTCGAGTAGTAGACGCCGATCGTGCAACGCGCCTTCGGAGACACGACGACCGTCACGCTCGCCTTGTCGCCGTGCGTCACGCGACCGGGTCGCTTCGTGACCCGGACCGTGGCCGCAGCCGACGAGACGAACACGCCCGCGAGAACGACGGCGAGAACGAGGATCAGTGAGCGGCGCATCGGTCGCATCATCCTCCCGACGGCCGCGCGACGCAAGCAAGCCCACTCCGATTGACCCACGGCTCGGCCCTCAGCTGGATGTGCACGTCGGTGCAGGTGGGAGCCGGGTACCCCCCGCTACGTGCGGTGACGGGCGAGACTCCTGAACGGGGTAAGCCGAGACGGGTCGATGGGGACAGCGATCTGCGATAGACTTGATCTGTGCATCGCGAGTGGGTCGTCTGACCCCGCCAACCGGCTCCAACGCACGGTGGCTCAAATTGATGCGGCCCTTCTGGGGCAACGTTGGGAGGAGAACAAGATGGATCTCGCTCTGTTGGACGGAAGCTCGAGAAGGCGTTCGCACGCTCGCGAACGGAGAAGCTCGCGGGCGGCACGCTGAAGTGGCGCAAGAGCGCCGGCGCCGTTGTGGCAGTACGTCGAAGAGGTCGCTACCGAGGACGACCGTGACGAGGCTTGGCGACGGGTCGTTTGAGGAGTGGCCGGGTAATGTGAGCGCCCTGCTCGAAGACCGGCTCGTGGACGTGCTCGGCTTCTACTGGGACGGCTTCGGGCCGATGAGTTGGTCTGCTGGCATCCAGATCCTCGACTGTGGTGATCACGGTTGGCTCTGCTACTGGGACGAGATGTCCTCCTACCAGGCGGTCGCGAGGCTCGAGCCCTGGCGCAGCAGCGAGATCGTCTCGTCCGCGGTGGCGTGCCTGCTGGGCGAGACGGGCAGACGGCAGGACCTGGGGTTCTTCTTCGGGTCACTCCCCAGCGGCACCGACAACCGATCGCCAGACCTGCTGCCGACGAGCGTCGTCGGGCAGGCGTACTTCGACTGGCTGCAGTGGCACGAGGAGGCAGCGCCTGGAACGAGCTCGCGGAAGAGCACTTCGGCCGCATCGTGGAACCCAACCACCTCGAGCGCAGCCTCGACGTGCTGCGCCGGCTGCCGCGGCTCGATGACCCCGACGCCGTCGCCGCCTACCTCGAGGACGACGACGTGCCCGAACTTGACGAGAAGGCGAAACGAACGCTGTTCGAGGAGTGGTTCGCACTCACCTACAGCGTCACCTCCCAGGAAGGCGACTCGGCCGACGACGTGGCCTGGGGGGAGCCGGACGATGAGGGGCCCTGGGAGATCCACCTGATTCCCAAGACGGACGGCAGGGTTCGAGAGGCAACCCAGGACGCGATCGACAGGTACGAGGAGCAGGTGTTCATCTTCACGCCGCCATCGAATCCCTCCGATCCGACAAGGCCGACGAACTCCAAGGACGAAGAGCGGCCGAACGAGCCACCCGACCAGCCCAAGAAGGCGTAGACCGCGCTCGTCCCGAGGGTACGGCCCGCCACCCGGCGGGCCCTCCCACCTCCCGGCCCCGCACGTCTGCGAGGCGGTTCCC
>CAWBWA010000003.1:0-172274 GCA_963792455.1 uncultured Thermoleophilia bacterium | reverse complement strand
TCCGCGCCCGCCAGTCGTCGGGCTCGAACCGCTCGATCTCGCGCCTCAGGGAGCTCGCGGCGAGGCCGAGCGAGCCCAGGCGCTCGACGTGGTCGATCCCGCAGCGCACCGCGACGCGGTGACCCCGGTGCGCCAGCTCGAGCAGCGTCGCGACCACCGGATACAGCCGACCGGGCACCGCATCCACATACGCCAGGACAACAGCCATCGCCAATCTCCCCCTCCCGCGATCGCTACGCGGCCGTGGGCACGTGCTCACCCGGGGCGGGCGTGCGTTCGCTTTCGAGCAGCGCGAGGATCCGCTCGGTGTTCTCCCGGATCGTCGTGATGTTCCTGAAGATCCACTTCGGCGGGGCGTTCTCGGGCATCCGCTCGATCATCTGCTCGAAGTCAAAGCCGCCGCAGCCGCGGGCGGCCCGGCGGGCACAAAGCGCGACGCCGAGAGCCGCCGCACCGACCATCAGCGACCGTTTCATCTCACGCCTCCCGTGACCGGTTCCGGCTCGAGCGCGCGTGTCGAGACAAGGCTCGACTCATACTCGTGACCGAGCCGGTAAGCATGCTGCAGGTAGCCCTGCCGCGTGGCGTCGTCGACGGCGGCGACCGCGTAGAAGTAGACGTGCTCGACGTTCTTGATGCCCGGGTAGCGGAAGCCGAAGTCGTCGACGAGCTTCTCGATCGCCGCGCCGCATCCTGACTCGCGATAGTCATCCTCCCTGAAGAAGGTCGGCGTCATGATCAGCGCCTTCCTGTGCTTCAGCAACGGCTGCCTGCCGCTCAAGTCGCCCTGCAGCCAGGCGTCCCTGGTCATCGTGTAGACGAAGCCGTAGGTGAAGACACGCTCATCCAGCCGCGCAGGATCGCCGGGAAGTTCATCCAGAAGATCGGCGCAACGAACGCCAGCCCATCTGCCCCTGCGACCTTCTCCTGCTGGGCGAGAACGTCCTTCGGCCGCTGCTTCGCGACCACCTCGAGCAGCTCGGAGAGGGACTTGTCGCGCAGCCGCCGCTTCGCGACACGCCGCCGGATCGGACCTCCGCTACGAGCGTGACCATGTTCTCCTGCGACTCGCTACGCGTCGAACAACTCCGCCGGCACCGACTCGTGCGCGAAGAACGAGTAGTCGTCGCGGCCGAAGAGGGCGGTCGAACTTGATCGCGTACAGATCGACGACCTCGTTTGTGTGCCCGGCGTCCCTGGAGCCGCCCACGGGTGAACTGCTCCAGGCGCCGCGTGGCAGACGATCTGTCGGATTCGGGTGGGCATACACCGTCAGAACTCTCATCGCCCTCACCATCCTTTCCACGGGCCTACACCGCTTCGTCAGCGTCGCGGCGGGCGCACCCCGACCACGACCCTCCGTTCCGAGCCCACACCCAGCATCGCACGCCCACCGCGCCGCGCCATCAGAGGCCGCCCGCATCCCCACTGCGGGTCACTA
Organism: uncultured Thermoleophilia bacterium; assembly: GCA_963792455.1. Lineage (GTDB taxonomy): Bacteria > Actinomycetota > Thermoleophilia > Gaiellales > Gaiellaceae > Gaiella. The sequence goes on along the minus strand of CAWBWA010000003.1, from coordinate 170,833 downwards.
CCGAACCCGAACTGAGACGCCCTAGGCGAGCGCCCGGAGAGCTCGCTTCGGTGGCTTACGCCGGGGTGGGTGATGGGATGGCCCCGAGCTGTCGGAGTCGCTCGCGGCGCGGGTGCCGAAGCCGCATGGTCACGTCACGTGGTCAGCCACCCTTGTGCGGAAGGCGTTTGTGTCGTAGCAACGGGGCCGGCCTCGAACCCCGTGAGGAGACGTGCATCGGCTGCTCGCGTCGTGACTCCGCTCGGGTTTCGGGTCGTGCTGCGGATAACAAATCCCCAGGTAGAGGAAGGATCCCTGCACAGAGGCGGGTGAGCGTACGCCGAGCGTACGACCGGGACGCGAGAAACACCTTCTCGACGACAGCCCCAGCCCGTGGTCCGGAGCTGTCGAAGATCGCTGACAAGTTGCCGGCAGCTTCTGCGGGGTATCGGTCTCGACTCGCCTGTCGGCAAAGGGTCCAGTGCCTGAATTTCTCTTGCTTCTCTCGATCGTTCACTGCCTCTTTCGTCGGGATGATGGGTTTTCAGCACGTCGTCTTCACGGGGGGCGTGGCCTGGGAGTGGGTGGCCAGAGGGGCGGACAATGCGACCCCCACGTTGGAGCTCGATCACTTCCAGAGGCGCGCCGTCCTCCCACCGGTCGAGGTGCTCCGGGACGAACAGGAGCCGACGCGAGCCGGGAAGCCGCCGGAGAGGGATCTCGTTTCGGCGGGCTCGCTCGTGCACAGTGCGCAGGCTACATCTGAGGCGTGCCGCGACCTCGGGAGCATAGGAACCGACCCGTCGGAGGCTCGGTCGAAGTGGGCGTCAGAACGTGTTGTCCATTGCTCTAGGGAATCGGCGGCGGCGCGCTCGTTGCCACCGCCGTGTCGTTCATAGGTGCTCAATTCACCCGGTCTTCGTTGTCAGCACGTATGCGGGTGCGTTCCGGTTCCGAGGGATCGATCGACAGGATCGACCTCAGGGTCGGCTAGTTGTTCGTCGGGGGTAGGATCGGCATCGGTTCGATTGTGTAGATCTGTTCTTCTTCGCCAATTCCCATCTTGATTCACCGCCCTGCGTGAGCGTAATGCCGAGCGATACGGGTACGCCGTAGGAGGCGCGCAACTGGTGACCCACTCGCGGTCGCAGCGGTCTCGGCGCGGTCGGTTGACACGCGGGAGGCGCTGACCCGCCAGAACCGACCTAACGGCGCAGGGGCGACCGGCGTCTGTGGATTTCGAGCCTACATCGACTCGCCCGGCGGCGCCGCTCGTGGGCCGCCCGGCTGCGTCTCCTCGTCTGGGCCGGAGACCGTCGAAGTCCGTGGCCTCTCTCGGAGCGACGACGATCCTCTCCGAGGTCTGCAGACCGGGACTCTGCCGTTGCGACTCGAGCAGATTGATGTCGACCGGCCGATCGGCCATCGGATCCTCTGGCTCGGGCGCCCCACTTTCCTCCCCGGGTGCCTCCTCCCGCGGAGGCGACTGGTACTCGTCGACGCCGACGCGGGTCGTCTCGATCGCATGAGGGTCTCGGTTAGCGGATGCCATTGCTCTCAGTCCTTCCTCGTTGGGTTCCATTGATCTACCCGCTCCTCGGGGCTCTCACGCATCGTCGCGACCCTCACTCGAGCCTGCGAGCACGAATCGCACCTGCCGCTTTGCGACGTCCGCCGACTCGAGCCGAACGGCTACTCGCGCTCCGAGGGCCAGCCCCTTTCCCTCACAACGAGCGGTAACGGCCGGCTCGTGCAGCTGTACGGTGCCGGCGTCGTCGTTCTCGTCGACGTCGACGATGACGGCATCGAACACTTGCCCAACGCTCGGTTCGAGCACGGCGGCTTCGACCGCGGAGATGATGCCGCCCTCGTACTGCTGCGCCCTCCGGTTCGAATTCGCCATTGTTTCCGGGAGGGCGGGAAGGGCGGTACGCACCCAATCCGGAACGTCAACTCCCGCCGAGATAGCCACGCACAGCTCGCCGACGTAGCGATCTGCGAGGCGGCGGAGCGGCGCCGTCGCATGAGCGTAGGTCGATGCAACGCCAGAGTGCTCGGCGTGGTCTGGCGCCTCACCATCGAAGGCGAGGTAGCCGGCGCCGCGGAGAAGAATGGTCGACTCCAACAGGACCGCAGCATGCTCGGGGCGGCTCGCGTCGAGCGTGCTGATGAACGCGGGATAGGGAACGTCGTCCTCCCACTCGACCGCGAGCGCCCTTGCAGTTCGCCGCAGGCGCGCGACGTCACTCTCGGCGGCCACGGGCAAAGTGCGAAGAAGCCCGATCCCCGCCCCGAGCATCAGCTTCGCCGCCGCCATGCCGGTGAGCAGCGAGAGCTGAGCATTCCAGCCCTCGACCGGCAACAGGGCACGGAAGGCAAGGCGGTAGACGCCGTCCGAGTGCTCGATGACCTGCTCCGGCACCGGCAGGTTGATGCCGCCTCGCCTCGCCTCGCGGGCCTGACGCAGGAGGCCGACCTCGCGCAGGAGCTGCAGCGGCTCCGCCGCCGTGCCGTCGTCGAGCGACCGCTGCACGCTCGCGTAGTCGAGTTTCGCGCGGCTACGAACGAGGGCCCGGCGGACGGCCACTGCCGTTCCTTCCCCCGTCTCGTCCACCTCGATCTCCCACACGAGCGCCGGCCGGATCTCGTCCGGCAAGAGGCTCCCGGCCCCCTCCGAGAGCGACGGTGGATAGAGGCGCGCGTTCCCGTCAGGTGCGTAGAACGTCTGGCCCCGCACGTGCGCCTCGATGTCCATCGGCCCTGCTGGAGCCACGAACGCACCCACATCGGCGATCGCATAGCGCACCCGGTAGCCGCCACGGCGCCGCTCGAGGTGCAGCGCCTGGTCGAGGTCGCGTGACCCCGGCGGGTCGATCGTGACGAACGGGACGTGGGTCTCGTCCGCCGTCGGCAGACGAGGTGAGCGGATCGCCGCCTCGGCGTCAGCGAGCACACTCTCCGGGAAGTCGAGGGCAACGTCGAGTTCGCGACGCAGGCCGGCGAAGGCGGCGCTGAGCGCCGCGTCGTCGGTGGAGGTGAGGTGGAGGCGCCGCTGCGGAATGCGTTCGGCCTTGTCCCCGGACTACGGTTTCGGACTACGCGCTGCCGCGGAGCGCGCCCGGTTGCCGAAGCCAGCGATCGTCGCCTTGATCCTCGCCTTTTGTTGTGGCGACAGCCGACGCCAGGCAGCGAAGGCCGCGAGCGCGAGCGGCACGAGGCGACGCAGGCTCATCGGGGGCACCGTTCGTTCTCGTTGTCGGCCATCAATGTCTCCATTCTCGAAGCGGTGGGGAGGATAGATCGGTTGCACCCCGTCGGGCGGCGGATACGCCAATGGGTCTACCCCGGCTGCCTGCGATGCAATCATGCCGGGAAGAAACGACGACACGACGAGAGGAGAGCACCATGCCCGGTCAGATCGTGCACACGGAGATCCTGGTGGACGACACGGAGGCGGCCCGAGCGTTCTGGGGGCAACTGTTCGGCTGGCAGTTCGAGGCCTTCCCGCCCGGGTCGGAGTACCACATGGCGCGGATCAGCGATACGAGCGGGATCGCGATCTCGGGGATGGAATCCGGTCGGAGCGGCACGCGCTCGTACTTCGACGTCATCGATATCGACGCCGAGATAGCGCGGGTCAAGGAGCTCGGCGGCGAGGCCGACGAGAAGATGCCCGTTCCCTCGATGGGCTGGTTCGTGACCTGCCGCGATCCCCACGGCAACGACTTCGGGCTCTGGCAGGAAGACGCAAACGCGCCCATGCCCACGTAAGAGACCGCCGAGAGGCGGATACTCCTGTCCCGAGGGCGGTAGGTCAACACGCGGGAGGCGCTGAACGCCGAGCTCTAGTCGTCGTCTTCGTCGAGCGGCTGGTACTGCGGTGGAGGCGTGCCCTCCGCCTCGACGAGCATCGGGTAGCTCTCGTCTCCGGCGGGCCAATCGTCGGTGATGTCGAGGAGCAGGCGCCACTCGTCCCCGTAGTCGAAGAGGTAGGCGATCCTGGCACCCTTGCCCAATCCGACTTCCGAGATCGGCGTGCGGGTGTCAGCTCGTCATCCTCGAGCTCGAACGGCGCCGAGTAGCGGACAGAATCGCGATCCCAGAACTTCCCGCTCAGCCAGAAGCAGTACAGGTGCGGGTCACCCCACCCGAACGCGAGTCGAAGCGCTTCGTGGAGCTGTTCGAGAGTCTGGTCGTCACGAATCGCGATCGTGCGGATCACCTTGGCGGCCGGCTTCGGGATCAGCGGCGAGTCGGCGACGAGGGTCGCCCGAAACGCGAGAACCCTATGCAGGTGCTTTGGCACGTTCGAGGAGTCTTACACGGGGAGGCCACGCTCGGCTGGCTCCCGGCGCCGAGACACCCGACACCCTGCATGCCCTCGTCGACGGCGAGCCTTGGGTTCGTGCCGCGATCGCCGTGCCCGACCTCTCGATCGAAGGCCCTTCCAACGGCTCGAGTTCGCCGACGTCCGCCAGGTCGACGTCATGCGCCGCGGCTACTTCGGCAATCAGTGGGTGTGGGAGAGGTGAACCGGTACGCCCGCAGGCGGCACGCCGGGACAGAGAACAGGCCGTAGACGAGATCCGCAACCCGACGCATACTGCGGGAACACGGTTGGACGGGTGCTGTCAGCGTCTACTGGGAGGTCGACGATGCAATCGGGCAAGATCCTTGGCCATTCGGTGAGCATCGACGAGCAGGAGGTCTTCTCCCTCATCCACAAGCCCGTCGAGCTGCACGAGCTGCAGCCGAGCAATTTCGCCGGCCGTGTCGCTTCGTGGGCTGAACATGCGGAGCGCCGCTACGGCGACTCGATCAACCCCGTCATGACCTACGTCGAAAGCGGGCCTCACCGGGTTTCGTGGATCTACCACGAAGGTGAGGACTCGCGCTCGGGCGAGAGGTTCAGCACCTACCACATCATCTGCGACTGCATCGCCGGTGTCGAGGGAAACTCTCCGCAGGAATCCGTCGACCACATCCTGGGCTGTGGAGCCGTCCTCCGCGCTCTCCAGAGAAGGGCGGCCTTCGTCGACCACAAGTATCGAACGGGCGAGATCCTGGCTGCCCTGAGAGACCCCGACACCGGCGACTTCGAGCAGTCCAACGCCTTTCACAACTTCGCCGTCAAGACCATCGCCAACATCCTCGAGCTCGACGCCCGGCATCCGAAGGAATGGCCGGGCAACGTGATCAACGGTGAGCACCGCGCCAGCGTGCTCTCGACCCTCTTCCAGCTGCACCCCGAGGTCGTCAAGTGGTACGGCCGCCTGTTGGAGGAAAGCGGTGTGATCGACGACTTCGACGGGGAGATCCTGAAGCTCAGGCCCGAGACCCTCGCCGCCTAGCCTCCGTACCGGTCGGGTGACAGGAGCGACGGTGCGTGTCATTCTGTCGTCTTCGGAACCTTCTCAAGGAGGCACAGATGACCGGCAGCGTCTATCGGGTCACCGAGGTGATCGGAACGAGCAGTGAGTCATGGGAGGCGGCCGCGGCCAACGCGGTTGCCACGGCGGCCGGATCGGTGAGAGATCTGCGCGTGGCCGAGGTGATGCGGCAGGACGTCACGATCGAGAACGGTGCGATCACGAGCTACCGGGTACGACTCGGCCTCTCGTTCAAGTACGAGAGCGGCGACTGAGCCCGGCCGACCACTCGCACGAACGACGGTGCACCCGGGTGCGCTGCGGCGCCCCCGGGTGTCCCCGGGAAGGAGATCGATGATCGACTCGCCGAACCCCTCGGAACAGGGAGTGACACCGACGCTGGAGGAGGCTGCCCGGCGCCGAGCGGACCTCTATCAGGCGATCCTGGAGTTGGAGCAGGCTGCCAGTCGACCTGCCGTTGCACGCGAGGAGGAGTGGCTGACCGGCGTGATCGAGGCGCTGGACGACCTCGAGGGCGAGATCCTCGATCACATCGAGATCACCGAGCGTCACGACGGCCTCTACGCGGAGATCATCGAGGCTGCGCCACGGCTCAGCCTCAAGGTCCAGCTGCTGCGCGACGAGCATCCCCAGATGCAGGAGGCGACCTCGAGCCTCAAGGCTCGCCTGACGGCGGCGCGGGACGGCGATGCCCTATCCGTCGACGAGGCAAGAGACGAGATCCAGCGTCTCCTCGGGCGTCTCGTCAAGCACCGGCAACGCGGGGCCGACCTCGTCTGGGAGGCCTACACCCGCGACATCGGCGGCGCCGACTAGGCACCTCGCGCGCGCACGCAGTGGGTCACGGCGCCCGGGTCGGGCGCCCGGACGACCGGCTGAAGCCGGTCGCCGCTGTCGGCGGGCCGCTGTCGTGGGTTCAGCCCATCGCGCGGAGCCGCTCGTGAAAATCGGTGCTCGGGGCGTGGATGTTGAGCAACCGACCGCCTCGAGGGCCGCTCGTGAACGTGTGGAGGACGCCGGGTGGCGCGGCGGCGAAGGAGCCGGCGCCAGCCGTGACCCTCTCGGTACCGACCTGGAGGTCGACCGTGCCGCCGAGGACGTAGAACGCATCGGTGTGGTCGTCGTGGCTGTGAAGCTCGGGCCCCTCGAAGCTCGGTTCCAGGTCGAACTCGATCAGTGAAAGCTCCTTGCGACCGACCTTGATCGTCGCGACCCGGTGGTTGGCGCGTAGCTCCTCTCCCTCCCCGGCCTGGAGGAGGATCGCGTTCGAAGCCGGCAGACCGCTCCCCGGCTCGGCGTCGAAGCTGTCGAAGCCACCCGCTTCGCCGCGGTCGCGCGCCCTCAGGTTCTCCGCGAAGCGGCCATCCGGCGTGTGGAAGTTGAGAAACCGTGCCGGTGACAGGCTCCTGAACCCGTGCACGACGCCGGGAGGCGCCGAGACGGACGCACCCGGGCCGAGCACGTGCTCCTCGTCGTCGACGAGGAATGCCAGCTCGCCCTCGAGGACATAGAACGAATCCGTGTGCTCGAGGTGCACGTGGGGTGACGCGCCGGGCTGTGCCCGCGTGTACCGCGTCTCCGTGATCGTCAACTCGTCGAGAGCCGACCTGAGCACGACCCTGCCGCCGAAGAGCGCCTCGCCCTCTCCGGGCCGCTGAACGATTCCCTTCATGACGAGTCGATTATTGCCCCAGACGGGAGTGCCGTTGGTTCGGGTCGCGGGCGTCCTCACGTACGGATAGCCGCACTCCGGGCCCCACCAGGACTCGATGCCCCGCGGCGCCTACGGACAGGTATTGACGCGGCTCGCGCGATTGTTCGTCTCGTCGGACTCGGCCACGGCGTTCGTCCGGTCGACGATCGCCGAGTAGGTGCCGACGCGGCAGATCGACCACGAGAACGTCTGCGAGTGGCCGGGATCGAGCTTCGGGACGGTGAACGTCCCGATCAGGGTGATCGTCAGGGTTGACGGGCCTGCCGAGGCGGTGCCGCGGTTCGTGATCGTGATCGTGTTCTTGGTGAACGAGCCGACGAGCAGATCGGGGAGCGGCGTGACGATCGTCCAGTTGTGGGTGGCCGCCTGGCTCGTGTTGCCGGCCGCATCGGTTGCAGTCACCGAGAAGGCGTGTGAGCCGACAGCGAGAGAGGTGTAGGAGGCAGCACTCGTGCAGGCGGCGAACGCGCCGCCGTCGAGTGAGCAGGCGAACGACGATCCCGGCTCGCTCGAGGCGAACTGGAAGGTCGCGGAGCCGTCGGTTGTCGTCGCCGGCGGCGCCGAGGAGATCGTCACGGTCGGCGGCGTCGTATCGGGCGGGGTGTACGTCCAGCTCACCGACACCGGCTTGCCGGCGTTCTTGGCCTTGTCGGTTCCGCGGACCGAGAACGTGTGCTGACCCGGCGACAGGCCCGTGAGCGCGACCGGGCTCGTGCACGCGGTGGCCGCCGCTGCATCGAGCGAGCAGGAGAAGGTGACTCCGGTCTCGTTCGCCCTGAAGGCGACCTCGGCGCTATCTGTTGCGGCGGCCGCGCGCGGGGCGCTCGTGATCGTCACGATCGGCGCCTTCGTGTCCGAAGCGGGTGCCGGCTCGACGACTGCCTTCGGCTCGACGACCGTCTGCCGCTCGGTCGTGGGGGTCGGTAGCGGCTTCGACTTCGGCTTCGGTGTCACAGCCGGCGCCGTGGGCTCGGTCGCCGGCAGTGTCGTCGACGTCGTCGGCGGGGCAGTCGTCACGGTCGACGTCGCAGCGGTCGTCGCAGCAGACGTCTTTCCGGGCCCGGATGTCGCAGCGGCGGGCTGTTTCGCCGGCTTCGTCACGGGATTCCCGACGATGGTTGTCGAACCTGGGCCGGCGGTGGTCGTAGCGACGGCCTCGGCCTCGGCGACGTCGTCGTGTGTGAGCGCTACGGCGAGCGCGCCTCCGCCGCCCCCGAGCACGAGCGCCACCGCGACGAGCGCGCCGGCGTTCCTGGCCCGGTGGGCTCTGCGGCGCGTGGGCGTCGTCGCCCAGTACCCGGACGCGTCGAGCCGCTCGTCGATCGCGGCGCGTGCATCCTCGTCGCCGAGCGGGAGCAGGAAGAGCGTGCGGTACCGGCGCGATGCCTCCTGCATGTCCGCAAGCGCGGCCTGGCAGCGCTCGCAGCCTTCGAGGTGCTCGAGTGTCTCGTCGAGTCGCTTCCCCTTGAGCTGGCCGTCGAGATGCGCGGCGAGGAAGGGAAGGAAGCGGCGGCACTCCTCCGGGAGTCGGGCAGGGTCGACCTGGACGAGGCGAAGCTCGGTTCGGAGGCCCTCGCGAGCGCGAAAGATGAGCTGCGCGACCGCGTTCTCCTTCATCCCCACCATCTCGCCGATCTCCGCGTATGACTTGTCCTCGAGCTCACGAAGCGCCAGCACGAGCCGTTGGCGCGGCTGCAGGCGGGCGTTCGCGAGCCGCACCTCGTCCTGCTGGCTCCGCAGGAGGAGGCTGCGCTGCGGGTCGTCCTCGATCGGTTGGGGCACTGCAGGTTCGGGGACGTCTGCCATCGGCTCCTGCCGCTTGCGGCGCTCGACCTGCTTCAGGAACAGGTTCTTCAACGTCGTGAACAGGTACGCCGAGACGTCGGTCGTCTCGGGGTCGAGCTGATCGAGGCGCGGCACGGCGCGGACGAATGTCTCCTGGACGAGGTCGTCCGCGTCGTGCACGTTGCCGGCCAGGCTGTAGGCGAACGCGCGCAGCCGGGGCTGGTGCTCGAGATAGAGCACTTCCCAGGCCGTGCGGTCCCGCGCGCGCAGCCGGCGCAGGAGCTCGGCGTCAGGCGTCCGGGCGACGGTCGCCATCGACCGATTCTAGGTCAGTTTGGTGCACGTCGTCGCGCGCCAGGAGGTACTCGGCGAATGCCGCGTGCTTGGCCAGGTGCCGCTCGAGCGCGGCGATGCCGTCGGCTGCCCATTCAGCGGCCCAGGCCTCGTCCACGTCGAGGAGCTCGATATGTGTGTTGTGTTCGCTCATGTCTAGGGCCAGTCGACGTCGATGTCGAGCGTGGCGAGGACGTAGAACTTCACGTACTTGTCGGTCGTGCCGAAGACGAAGGTGCCGTCGTGTCCCGCGGGAGCCGCAACGCCGGTGCCGTACCAGCTCGGCAGGGCGCCGTGCGCGAGGATGTCGGAGACGTCGAAGCGGCCGCCGGCGATCGCGTACTGCATGGAGCTCGGCCCCCCGGCCTCGAGGATCGCAGTTCTTCTTCAGCGCGGCGTCGCACTCCTCGCCGAGCATGCTCATGTCGAACTTCGCATCGCCGTTCGCCGACACGCGGAACGAGAAGCCCGGGTGCGGCGAGCCTTTGGTCTTGACGTCGAAGACGGCGCCGGAGTCGAGCTCCTTGCGGCCCGAGTACCAGGACTCGTACTCGTCGTTGCCGAGCCAGAGCCGGAAGTAGAGCTCGCCGGTGTTGCGGCCCTTGTCGCCGTCGTTGACGACCTTGATCTTGTGGATCGTCACGCGTGCCGTCGCGGAGACGGTGCGGAACGAGCCCTGCCTGATGTTCATCCGGCCCTGGGCGTCCCTGGCCCGGACGACGACGTAGTACGTGGTGCCGTAGGCGAGTCCGCCGACCTGGGTCTTGAACGACTTCGTCAACCCGGGGCTGAGCTGGTTCGAGACGACGGCGTACTGGGCGAGGCCGCTCGCGGTCTGCGTCGGCTTGTCCCTCGAGACGATCACCTGGATGCGAGCCTCGGTCGAGGTCGCCATGTCGATGCTTGCGATCGAGGCTGCGGGCGCTTGCTGGCTGATCTGTGCCTTCGTGATGCACTGCGCCGAGCAGCCGACGCCGGAGTCGATCGTGTCCGGCCCGCCGAGCCCTGTGGTCTTGATCGGCAGCGTCCTGAACGTGCCCTTCTGCGATGCAACCTGGTTCTTCAGATCCGTCGCCTTGACGAGGATCGTGTACGTGGTGTCGGGCTCGAGACCGAAGAACGACGCAGTGCGGTTCGGCGAGAACGCGGAGATCGAGACCTTCCTCGTCTGGGAGCTCGTCAGCCCGCCGCCCGTGGCGGGTGCTGCGGTCTGCTTGGTGACGTAGACGCTCAGGTGGGCGAGCACCGTCGTCTGCAGCTCGACCCTGGCCGAGGTGGCAGTGACGGTGACGAGCGCCTTGGTGATGCACTGGGCTGCGCAGCCGGTGCCGACGGTGATCGTCGGGCCGACGGCTGCAGTTGCCGTTCCCGCTGCGATCGTCAACGCCGCCACGAGGGCGGCTGCGACGAGACCGAACAGTGTCTTGGTGGTGGTCATCGGAGCTCTCCTTCTCTTGCGTTGGCGGCGGATCGATTTCCGCCGGTCTGGGAGGAGAACCCGCCCACCACTCTTTCCTTACGCGGCCCCGAAAACGAATGTGGGCGCGGCTTGCGCCGCGCCCACGTCAGCTCGGATGTGTGTCGTCGTTCTAGGCCGCAGGGGTGGCGCAGATCGCATAGGCCTGGAGGTGCCAGTTCGCCGCCGTGGCGTTCATCTCGTAGGCCGTGGCCCGCCACTTCGTCGAGCTCGCCGGGTAGCTCTCGTCGAGCGCCACGTTGCCGGCGGCGTTGACGATGTGCGCTCCGCCGCCGACGACCTGCTTGCCGCCGGGGCACGACACCTCGGTCTGCCTGACGTTGTCCGAGTTGCTGGCGCTGTCCGCCGTCACGATCTCGAGGCCGGCGAGGCCCGGAGCGCCTTGCGGGCCGGCGAGGCCCTGAGCGCCGGCGGGGCCGGCCGGACCGGCCGGGCCGCTCTTCGGCAGAACGCCGGGCGCGAAGTCGGCCGCGCGCAGCGTGCCGTTCTGGACGTTCGATGCTCTTGACGCCGTTGTTCGTCAGGTCGAGGCTCGAGACGGTGTTGTTCTGGATCTGGGCTCCCGTGATCAGGCCGCTGGCGACAGCCGTGCCGCCGAGCGCGAACATCAGGGCGAGAGCGGCAACGATCATCGCCGGGCTGGGGATGCGGACCTTCATGGTGTTCTCCCTTCGGTTGTGGACGGGATCCGTCCGTTGCCTTCACAACCGGGGAGGGAACGATTCCTTACGCGGGGCGGAACGGAGTCGGGAACCCGGCTTGCTAGATGCCGGTGGCCTGCGGCCCGGGACGTGGCTCCAGGACCACCACCGCGGTCTCCATGGAGCGGCGGCGGGCGTAGGCGTCGAGGTTCTCGTCGATCTGGCGCCACCGGCTCCAGAGGCGTTCCCGCTCCTCGCCCAGGGCGGCGCGGCCGCTGACCAGGCGGGGACCATCGGGCAGGTCGGCCCGGACGTCGGGCTGGGCCTGCAGGTTCAGCCACCACGCCGGCTCGCCGTCACCCCAGCCGTTCATGGCCAGGGTGACGAAGTTCGGGCCGTCTTCGAAGTAGCCGACGATCACCGCGTGCTCCCGGCCTGTCCGCCGTCCGATCGTGGTGAGCCGCAGGGTGCCCCACTTGCCGGGCTTCGGCCGCCACAATCCCACTCGGCCACCGCTCAGGCGGTAGAGGCGCCGGTGGGAGATCCAGAACAGGTGGATGAACCAGCGGGGAGGAAGTCGTGGCTTCTTCGGTGTCGAACCGGGCATCCGCTCCTCCATCGACGGCTCTCATGTGACCCTAGCCGAAGAACCATGGCAACTCGACCCCGCCGAGCCCTTGCGAGACCGCGTGATGCTCCAGGCCGGATCCGTTCAGAGTGCCCTGTCGAGGCAGACGAGCGCGTCCTGCGGGCCGACCAATCCCTCGAGATGAGCCATCGCGCTCTCGAGGTCGGGGGCGGACGCAACGGCGTCTCTGACCCTTCGGAGATACCGGGAGTTGCTCTCCCCCGGTTCGCCGGCAGGCAGTACCTCTCGTGACCGTGCAGTCGCGACGATCTGGTTGGCGACGCGTTCCGCGTCGCCGAAGCGAGCGCCGTTCTCGGCCATGATCGTCGAGGCGATCTCGGCTGCTCCCTGGAGTGCCCGTGAGGCCATCGCGGTCACGGCTCTGCGCCGCGTTGCCGGGCCCTGAAACCGGAGCTCGGGAGCGAGCTGTCCCTGTTCGGCGCCCGTGATGCCGCTCCGCAGGGCGGCGACCAGTCCGGCCTGATACAGCCGATTGGCACTGAGGGCCTGTTCGAGTGAGCCAAGCCATTCCCTCGCGCGCTCCGGGAAGTCGGCGGACCGTTGCTCCTCGAGCCGGAACAGGGCCGGGAGCTCGAGCAGGAGGCTGCCGATCTCCTCGGCGCTTGCGATCCGGAGCATTCTGCCGTCACTCGGGCACGAGGCGATCGTGCGAGATGCCCTCGGATTCGATCGTCGTCCACTCGACCCCTTGCTCGTTCAGCCGGATCCGGAAGCGAGTGACGCTCTCGGGCGACGCCGCAGCCTGGATCTCCGCACTCGTCGCGAGCGCGACGAGACGGGGCGGATCGGGGCGAAGCTTGAGGAACTCGCGTCGCGCGGCGCGGCTGATCTCGGACCCGAGGTCCGGCCCGACGCTCGGCTCCGTCTCGGGGCGGCGTGGTCGCTCCTGAAGGAACCGCACTGCATCCGCCGCGAGCTCGTCGGCGATCTCGTGACTGCTCATTGCGCTGTCGCCCGGCGCGCCGTGCTCCCGGATCTTCCTGTCCAGCACGGTCTTCAGACGTCTGCGGTCTGCGTCGGACATCGCGATGCCGGCGCTCTTCAGACGCGGCGACAGGACGTCGTCGAACTTCCGGCGTAGCTCTCCGAGCGTCACCCCGCCTCGTGCGGGCTCGCCGGCACGAGTCTCCTCGACCTGTTCGATGAGAACGGGCAGCTCGAGATCCACCTCCGGCAATCGAAGGCGAGGCACGGACATCGTTCTCAGCAACGGGTGAGCAGCGTAGATCTCGGCGAGCCGGACCGTTTCGAGATCCGCGTGCATGCGGGCGATCGCGATTTCCGCCATCAGCTGGCCCAGGTAGTCGCCGAGGTAGGGCATCCGCGTCCTGTCTCCGCTCTAGTCGGTTCGGAAGAGCCGTCACGCGGCCTCGGGCGTGGAGGTGATGGCGCCCTCGAGAATGCCCAGCACGCGCTCCATTCCAGCCGGCATCTCGTCCTGGACGGCCTTGATGTGGACGGCCATCGAATACGTCCGGTCGACGGAGTTCCCCTGTTGCGTCGTCCGCTGAAACGATGTCGATACCTTCAGCTTCGCAGACCCCCAGAGCCACCCGGCCTTCGCCTCCACTGCAGCGTCGATCTTGAGATTCGTGTCGGTCTTGCGATACTCGACCGAGTTGATCTTCGCGTTGAAGTCGATCGTCGTCTCCTCGATCCTGATGTACGGGATCGGGAGCATGGTGAGGATCGGAACCTCGAGAACCTGGGTCTGGTAGACGGCGTCCACAGCCGGCGACGCAGGTACGGCCGGAGGCCCCGGGGCGGCCGGGACGGCGGGAACGTAAGGGCTGATCTCCTTCGGATACTTGAAGCGGACGTAGATGGGCAGCTCGGTCGACGTGTCGCCCCCGGCGTCCTCGTCGGCCGCGGGTTTGGCGAATCCGACCTCCTTGATGAAGTTCACCGTCGTGACCGCCGCCTGCGCCTGGGCGTTGATGACGGCGACAAGGGGACCACCCAGCATTGACTCGAAGTCGATGCTTGCAAGCTCCTGACCCGGACTCGGCATTCCCGTCTCTCCTCTGTCGGCTGTCGATCTGTGCGGTCACTGCGTTCGCCGCAACAGGAAGGGCAAAGCTATCCGGCAGCCCCGTGCATCTCATGGCCGATCCGGGTGATTCAGGCGCCTGGATCGAGGGAACCTGAGCACCGCTTCGACGGGCTCTCGGTAGTTCCAGGCAGGCGGGATCCGCGGCGGCGCCGATGCGACCCGACAGCGGCCTGCGCAGGATGGTGGTGGGAGGTGATTGCGGATGCGCCGATGGGGGCAACGACGATGAAGGTGATCGTGTCGCGCTCGAACAGCGCGGCAACACAGGACATTCACATTGCCGTGAACCAGGGCGCCGCCACGATCGCGTACGTGAAGTAGCGGCCCCGCCGCGCACGGTCGGCGGGTGCCGTCCGGCACCCGCCGCCGTTTGGCAGACCATGAGGCTACGCGTGCGCCTACACGACCGCCCCGCGGGCGGCGAGCTGCTCGGCGAGGAGGTCGTCGACCCGGTTCAGCGCGAGCTGCATGCCCGACTCCATGCCCGCGTTCACGTGCCCGTCGCGTGCCTCCTTCGTGCCGTGCAGCACGGTCACGCGCATCGTCGTAGCCCCGTCGTGCTCTTCGAGCGTCATCGTGTTCACCGCCAGCGCCTCCGGGAACGGCTCGAACACCTCGGTGGCGACGAGCCTGTGCGGACGTTCGATCTCGCGGTAGACGCCGCTCCAGGCGAGCTCGCTGCCGTCCGGCGTCCGGATCACGTACCGCCAGATGCCGTTGACGCGCAGGTCGATCTCGCACGCCACCACGGGCGCGGTCTCGTCGCTCCACCAGCGGCGGACGGCGTCGGGTGATGTCCAAGCGTCGAAGACGAGCTCGGCCGGGGCGTCGAAGACGCGCGTGATGTGGATCTCGCAGCCCGAGGGCAAGGTGACTTCTGCCGTGCCGTAGCGGGCGGTCACGAGGCCACCCTCGAGGCCAGCAGGTGCTCGAGCTTGCCGAGCTCGCTCTCCCAGCCCATCAGCGAGCGCTCCGTCCAGGTCTCGTCGTGCATGGGGTCGAGCAGGAGTGTGAGGTGCACGCCGCCCGCAGCAGCCTCCAGCTCGATCACCGCGGTGACGAAGTAGGGCTCGACGCCGGGGACGAAGTCGACCAGGTTCTCGACGACGAGCCGGCGCGGCGGCTCGATCTCGCTGTACGTCATCAGCACTTCCTGCGTCAGCGGCATCCCCGCGTTCTTCATGAACTCGACCTGCGCCGGCCCGGTCGCCGTCATCGCGTAGAGGAGCTCCCCACCGGGGCGGAGATCGATCGCCCGCACCTCGACCGAGAAGCCCTCCGGGCCCCACCAGGACTCGATGCCCTCCTTCGTCGTCCACAGCGCCCAGACGTCGTTCACGGTGGCGGCGTCGTAGGTGCGTTCGAGCGTGATCGTTTCCATCGTCATGCGGTCGTCTCCCTGCGTTCGTGGTCGGTGGACTTGCGTCGCTCGAGCTCGGCGCCGAGCCGGTCGAGGCGGGATTCCCAGAGCGTCCGGTAGCGCGAGACCCAGTCGTCGAGCTCCCGGAAGGGCGCGGGGCTGAGTGAGTAGAGGCGCCGCTGGCCCTCCGGCCGGACGCTGACGAACCCGGCGTCGTGGAGGATCCGGAGGTGCCGCGAGACGCCGGACTGGCGGATCGTGACGGCCTCGACCAGCTCGCTCACGGTCCGCTCGCCGCCGCTCAGCTCCTCCACGATTCGGCGTCGGGTGGGGTCGGCCAGCGTCTCGAAGAGCATTGAAGTCATCTAAATGTATATACACCGAAAAGGATATACACGTCAAGTAGAAGCCACCCGAGGTGCTCGTGAGCATGCACCCGTGAGTGTGGCGAGGGTCATCGTGGGCAAGCCGTGGAACCTCGGGTCAGCTCCTCACGATGCTCACCGCACACGCCGCAGGTCTATCCTCGTCGTGATCGACCGGGATACGGCCTCTGACCCGAAGGCTTTCCGGTGCGAGCCCGGTGCTTGATCTCCGTGTCCCATCCTGCGAAGCTGCCGGTGGCGATCCGACGATCTGCGGTCGAGGAGGCGGTTGCATGCCCCGGAAACCCGCGGTCACGGATTCGACGCGTGAGCGTGTGAGGACATGCTCCTGATCGGGGCCGGTTCGTGAGTGCTCTTCCGGCAGCCCGCGCGATCGATCCGGGTGCGTACCCACACGCCGAGACGAGGGTCGTGCGCGTGTTCGTTGCGGCACGCGTTCGTCTCTACCGGGAGGCGTTGGCGGATGTCCTTGCTCGTGACAACGGCCTCGAGATCGTCGGCGCGTCCGGGGAGCGAACGGAGATCCTCACCCGGGTTGCCGCGGTCGAACCGGATGTCGTGCTGCTCGATCCGGCGGCGGCCGAGACCCTGGAGCTGATCCACGAGCTTGCCGCTCCCTCCGCGAAGGTGAAGATCGTGGCGCTCGTCTCGTCGGAGGCCGAGCCCGATGTGATCGCCTACGCCGAAGCCGGGGTGTCCGGCTTCGTGACGTGCGAGGAGTCGCTTGCCGATCTGGTCGCGACGATCCAGCGGGCCGCGCAGGGGGAGCTCGTCGTCTCGCCGCAGGCGGCCGGCGCCCTGCTGCGGCGGGTGACCCGGCTTGCGGCCGAGCGGCCGCGCGCGTCGTCGGAGGAGCCGCTGACGCCGCGGGAGCTCGAGGTCGCATTTCTGCTCGACGAGGGGTTGTCGAACAAGCAGATCGCGGCCCGGCTGCATCTCGAGGTGCCGACGGTCAAGCACCATGTGCATCACATCCTCCACAAGCTCGGGGTCGCGAGCCGCAGCGCGGCGGTCGCCCGGCTACGGCGGCGCGGGCTGTTCGTCACCGCGCGGCGCGGCTGAGCGGGGCTTTTCTCCCGCCAATGGGTGAGGCTCACTCCCCCGAAATGGATCGAAGATCCACCTTTCGATGGTTGCGCGGAGTGCCTCTTTGGGTTCAGAGTTCGTGATCGCGGTTTCGTGTCGGCGGGAGCAGAGAGCCTCGGCACGCCGAACAGGGGAGTGACATGCAGGGCATCGACGTTTCCGTGCACCAGCGGGCGATCTCGTGGAAGGCGATCAAGGCAGCCGGGATCTCGTTCGCGTACCTCAAGGCGACGGAAGGGGTCGGCTTCACCGACTCGTCGTTCGCGCGTCACACGGCCGAGGCGAAGAAGGTCGGGATCCCCGTCGGCGCCTACCACTACGCGAGGCCGGACACGCATGTCTCGGCACAGGATCCGATCTCCGAGGCGGATTCCTTCGTCGACGTCGTCCGGCCGGCCAGGGGCGGTCTCCTACCGGCACTCGACTTCGAGGAACCGGGACTGGCGCCGGCCAAGATGCTCGCGTGGGCGAAGGCGTGGCTCGCCCGCGTTCACGAGCGCACCGGCGTCAAGCCCCTGTTCTACGTCTCCCCGGGATTCTGGAACCAGCACCTGCGCGGAACCACGCCGTTCCCGGACTGCCCCCTCTGGCTTGCCCAGTGGGGGCCGAACGACGGACAGCCACATCCGGCAGCCCCGATCGCCGGCTGGCCGGCCGTCACCGTGCACCAGTTCACGAGCAAGGGACGGATCGCGGGGTTCGCAGGCCCCGTCGACCTGAACCTGCTCCCCGGGGGTGCTCTGAAGGCAATCACGATCGGCGGGTCGGCCTCCACCCCCGCGCCGACGCGCGTGCTCGCCGAATCGGAGTCGACGCTGTGCTACCCGCATCCCGCCGGTCCCGGCGTCACGATCGGCCAGGGTCTGCACGAGACCGGAGGGATCCCGGGGAACTGGGGGCTCGACTTCATGGCGCCCGGCGGCTGGCCGGTGCTCGCGTCCTGCGACGCGACCGTCACCCGGTTCTCCGGTCACGACCCCGCCAGCGGGGCTCATACCCCGTCACGGGACGTGTTCGGCTGGTCGCTGTACCTCAAGGACCGGCAAGGTCGCACCTACTACCTCACGCATCTCGGGTCGCGCACGTGCGAGGTCGGCGACCGGGTCACCCGCGGGCAGCAGATCGGAACCGTCGGGCACTGGCCACGAGACCCGGGCCGCTCGCACACCCACGAGGGCGTCACGGCGCCTCTCGGAACAGCCCAGGCAAAGGCGCGCATCACCGCGATCTCGACCGCCGAGAAGCTGGCGCCTTGAGCTCGAGGTGAGGCACGAAAGCGAGGAGCCGGCACCAGCGGTGCACGACCACTGACGAGAGAGAGAAGGACGCCGATGCACGCACAGGCGAAACGGTCGCAGCAGACGCTCGAAGGCCATACGTCGTTCTCGCAGCTCGTCCGTGCCCACCATCGCTGGGCAAAGCAGCTGCACGGACGCAATCAGATCGACGACCAGACGCTCGAGCGGTATCAGACCGCGCTTGCCGACTTCGAGGGAACGGCAGGCCCGATCATCGACGCCTACTGGTGTCGCGAGGAAGCCTCGGCCGTGGCCCTCACCGTCCGCGAGCCCGAGAGCCCTGCAGCCGGAGGCTTCCTCGGCCGTCTCGTTCGTCGTCCACCCGAGCCGAAGCTGCGCCTCCACCGCGTGACGGACTGGGCCACCGCGAACGTGCCGCCGCTCGCCGACCTGCTGCACGGCTGCGACATCCTCGCGATCAAGGCGAGTGAAGGGCTCGAGGGAACCGCGCGGCGAGTCGCGATGCACTGGGTCCTGGCCGTCGAGACCCATGTGCTCGGCTTCGTGGAGCGAACGCACACGGCTCCTGTCGATCCGAAGGAGCTGCAGGCATTCCTGATCAACGAGCGCGCGGAGCTCGAGCAGGTCGAGGCGTACATCAACGGCTCGGGGGAGCGTGCGGCCCGCATCTACTTCATCCAGGGGATGCTGATGGGCATCGTGCCGCTCCTCGCACTCGGCTTCCTGGCGGCGTTCCTGATCTCGCTCTTCGACGCGTTCGACGTGCAGGACGAGGGGATTCGCACCGTCTTTGCCTGCGGCGCGGCAGGTGCTGCGGGCGCCGTCGTCAGCGTCCTTTCGCGGATGGGGAGCAGGAAGGACAACTTCGCAATCGACCACGAGATGCCGCGCCGTGGCCTCTATGCGCTCGGCGCGTATCGGCCGATCGTGGGCGCGATCTTCGGGGTCGCGATGTACTTCATCGTCTCGACCTCGCTGCTCCAGATCGACCCGGAGACCAGGAGCTTCGCGTTCTACGTCACCGTCGCGTTCCTCGCCGGATTCAGCGAGCGCTGGACGCGGGTCATTCTCGATGGAGCGCAGAGCGTCATCGGCGGCGAGGGCGCGAAGCCCGAGGTCACCGCAGTCGACGTGCCGGTGCCGGTGGCGCCCGTACCCGTTCTCGAGGGGGGTGGGGACAGCGGCACCGGACCCTGATATCGCGTTTCCCCCTCCCGACGTCGCAGCCCGCCTTGCTGCGTTTGCACCTGCCCTCGATCAGGTGGTGGCGGCCAAGGAGCTCGACCGCAACCTGCTCGTGGGCTCGTGGAACCTGAGGGCCTTCGGGGGCTTGACGAAGAAGTGGCAGTCTGCCGACGACGATTCGCCCAAGCGTGATCTCGCCGACGTGATGGCGATCGCGGCCGTGTTGTCACGGTTCGACGTGGTGGCGGTGCAGGAGGTGCGAAGCGATCTCCGTGCGCTTCGGCACCTGCTGAAGGCACTCGGCCCGGATTGGGGGTTCACCCTCACCGACGTGACGAAGGGGCCGGCGGGCAATGACGAGCGAATGGCATTCCTGTTCGACACCCGCCGGGTCACCCCGTCGGGTCTCGCGTGCGAAATCGTGATGCCCGAGGGCGATCCCCGGGTGTCGCCGGCAGCGTTCACGCGACAGTTCGCCCGCACCCCCTACGCGGTCAGCTTCACCTCGGCGGGCAAGACGTTCATCCTCGTCACCCTTCACGTCATCTACGGGAAGGCGGCGAGCGACCGCGTCGGCGAGCTGATCGCGATCGCGCAGTGGCTCGCGGGCTGGGCGAACGAGGCGGCCGAGTGGGGGCACAACCTCATCTGCCTCGGCGACTTCAACATCGACCGCAAGGACGACCCCCTCTACCGGGCCTTCACGTCGACGGGCCTGACGTCGTCTCCGGCGTTGAACAGCGTGCCGCGAACGATCTTCGACGGTCCGGGCGCGAGCCACTTCTACGACCAGATCGCCTGGTTCGTCGACGATACGAAAGGCCCGGCCCTGTCGCTTCGCTGCACGAATGCAGGAAGCTTCGACTTCATCCCGCTCTGGCAGCGGAATCTGACGACCACGGAGCTGTCGTGGCGCATCTCGGACCACTACCCGTTGTGGGTGGAGTTCTCGGTGCTGTGACCGAGCACTCGCGTCAGATCGATCTCGAACGAGCGGCTGCCCCCGTGCAGAAACGTCCGGTCGCATCCCCTCGCGACCGGGCCGAGCGCGACCCGGAGGAAGGGATCGCCCTCTGCCTCTCGGGGGGCGGCTACCGGGCGATGCTGTTTCACCTCGGCGCCCTTTGGCGCTTGAACGAAACCGGCCACCTGCACCGACTCGCCCGGGTATCGAGCGTCTCCGGCGGTTCGATCATCGCCGGTGTCCTCGCGCTCAACTGGGAGCAGCTCGCCTTCGACGATTCGGGCGTCGCCGCGGGCTTCGACGAACAGGTCGTCGCACCCGTGCGAGCGATGGCGGGCCGCACCATCGACTGGCAGGCGATCCTGCGCGGGATGCTGCTGCCGGGAAGCGCCGGTGGACGGCTGGCCGCGGCCTACCGCAAGCATCTCTTCGGTGCCGCGAGCCTGCAGCAGATTCCTGCGCACCCGGAGTTCGTCTTCAACGCCACCAACCTGCAGTCGGGCGCTCTCTGGCGTTTCTCCAGGCCCTACATGTGGGACTACCGCGTCGGTGAGGTCAAGAGCCCGACGCTCGAGCTCGCCGTCGCCGTCGCGGCGTCGTCTGCGTTCCCACCGTTCCTCTCTCCCGTCGTGCTCGACCTCGACGACGGAGCCTACGAGCCCGAATCGGGAGACAAGCCCGGCACGAGCGAGAGCCTTCAGTGCCCGCCGTACACGACCCGCGTCGTGCTCGCCGACGGCGGTGTCTACGACAATCTCGGGCTCGAGACGGCCTGGAAGCGCTACACGACGGTGCTCGTCTCGGACGGTGGTGGCCACATGGGCGACCAGCCCAAACCGAGGCGGATCTGGCCGCTGCAGGCCTACCGCGTCCTCGGTGTGATCGACAACCAGGTGCGGAGCCTGCGCAAGCGACAGCTCATCGACGGCTACCACGCCGGTCTGCGGGAGGGCACCTACTGGGGTATCCGCAGCGACATCGGCGACTACGACCTCGCGAGCTCGCTCCCGTGCCCGTTCGAGGCCACGAAGGCTCTCGCCGGCATCTCCACCCGTCTCGCGGCGATCGACCAGCCCGCGCAGGAACGGCTGATCAACTGGGGGTACGCGATCGCGGACACCGCGATCAGAAGGTGGGTCGCACCCGATCTCCAGCCGCCTGCCGGCTTCCCCTATCCCGGCGTCGGCGTCGGCTGAAGCTCGAGCGCAGGAGGCGCAGATGTCCCTTTGGCCAGCATCGCTCTTCACCGACGCCGCCGAGAGGCTCGACCGGCGCTACGGCTGGGACAGGCTCCCGTGGCCCCTCGGCCTGATCACCCTGATCGGGCTCCGCAACCGTCTGCGTGCGAGGAACCTCTATGACACGGGCCGGGGCACGCTCGGCCGGCCTGACATCTCCGACCACCCGCGCTACCTGACCGCGCGAACGCCTGACGGAACGTTCAACGACCTCGACGACCCGCTGATGGGCAGCCTCGGCAGCCGCTTCGGCCGCAACGTCCCGCTCGAGGCGACCGTCCGCGAGCCGGAGGACAGGCTGCTCGAGCCCAGCCCGCGACGCGTCAGCCGGGAGCTGCTGACGCGCACGGAGTTCCAGCCGGCGACGACGCTCAACCTGCTCGCCGGCGCGTGGATCCAGTTCGAGGTCCACGACTGGTTCAGCCACGGTAAGAACGAGGCACAGAGCCCGTGGCTCGTCCCGCTCGACGCCGACGATCCCTGGCCGGAGCACCCGATGCCGATCGAGCGCACCCGGCGGGATCCGAGCGCGGACCCCGACGGGCCACCGACCTTCGTCACCGACGACACGCACTGGTGGGACGGCTCGCAGATCTACGGTCGCGATCCCGCCTTCGCCGCCGCGATCCGCACGGGCGCGCACGGGAAGCTGAGGCTCGACGAGCGTGGCCTGATCCCGCACGACATCGAGGCGCACGTCGATCTCGCCGGCGTGGCCGGGAACTTCTGGGTCGGCCTCGCGCTTCTCCACTCGCTCTTCATGCGCGAGCACAACGCGATCTGCGACCACCTGCACGCAGCCCATCCGGACCTCGAGGACGATGAGCTCTTCGACAAGGCGCGGCTCGTCGTCGCAGCCCTGATGGCCAAGATCCACACCGTCGACTGGACGCCGGCGATCATCGCTCATCCGACCACGGTGCGCGGCATGCGGGCGAACTGGTGGGGGCTCGAGGGCGAGAAGCTCGACAGGCGCTTCGGCCGCCTCACCTCGAACGAGGTGATCCGCGGCATCCCGGGCTCGCCGACGAACCATCACGGCGTCCCCTACGCACTCACCGAGGAGTTCGTCGCCGTCTACCGGATGCACCCGCTCATCCCGGACGACTTCAGCTTCCGTTCGCTCGAGGGCGATGCGGTGCTGCAGGAGCGCACGCTCGAGGAGCTCGGCGTGCTACACGTGCGCGAGCGGCTGACGGAGATGTCGATGGGGGACGTGCTCTACTCGTTCGGTACCTCCCATCCCGGCGCGATCACGCTGCACAACTTCCCCCGCTTCCTGCAGGACTTCCACCGCGCCGACGGGACGCACATCGACCTGGCTTCGATCGACGTCCTGCGCGTGCGCGAGCGCGGGGTGCCGCGGTACAACGAGTTCCGGCGGCTGCTCCACCTGAAGCCGTTCGACACGTTCGAGGAGATGGCCGACACGCCGGAGCACGCCGAGGACCTGCGCAGGGTCTACGGAGACGTCGAGCGGGTCGACACGATGATCGGGATGTACGCCGAGCGGAAGCCCAAGGGTTTCGGTTTCAGCGACACCGCCTTCCGCCTCTTCATCCTGATGGCATCGCGCCGGCTCGAAAGCGACCGGTTCTTCACCCGGGACTACCGACCCGAGGTCTACACGCCGGAGGGTCTCGCGTGGGTGGACGCCAACTCGATGCGGACCGTGCTTCTGCGCCACTTCCCCGAGCTCGAACCGGTGCTCGCCGGCGTCGCAAATCCGTTCGCGCCCTGGCAGCGTGGCCGGATCCTCGTGATCGAGCTGGCGCCCGGCGTCCACCGGCTCGGCCACCGCGCCGGTGGGCGTGTGAGCGCGTTCCTCGTCGAGTCTGGCGGAGAGCTCTCGCTCGTCGACACGCTGTTCGAGAGCGACGCTCGGCTCGTGCTCGAGGCGATTCACCGGCTCGGAAGGAGCGTCTCCGACCTGAAGCGGATTGCCATTACGCACGGTCACCGCTCCCATCTCGGTGGCCTTGCGGCGTTGAAGCGGGCAAGCGGCGCGACGGTCTACGCCCACGCCTGGGAGGCCGACATCATCAGCGCCGACCGGCGCGCTCAGCCGGTCACCGTGCTGCCGAAGCAGTCCCTGAAGCTGATCCCGTTCCAGCTCGGGCTGCGACTGAACCGGCCGAAGCACGTCCCGTGCCCGGTGGACGAAGCGCTCGACGGCGGCGATGAATTCGGCCCTCTGCAGGTGCTTCACGCGCCCGGCCACTCGCCGGGCCACCTGGCGTTCTCATGGCCCGAACGCAGCTTCCTGATCGCCGGCGACGCGATCGCCACCTGGCCCTCGCTCTGCGCAGGCTGGACGGCGTTCACCCTCAATCGCGTGCAGCAGGCCGTCTCGCTGCGGCGGCTGGCAGCCCTCGAGGCGCGGATCGTCGGCGTCGGCCACGGCGATCCGATCGTGCAGGGAGCCTCGGACACGGTTCACGAGCTCGCGACCCGTCCCGTGCCGTGACACGTCTCGACGCGGGCTCTCGAAGCCTCGAGAGTCGTCCACGGGTCCCGCCACCCTCGTCGGTTGCCGAGGTCGTCGCACGATTGGAGACAATCGTTTCGTCACTCTCGAGCTCCGACGGGATCGCGTGCTTCGCGCGGCTCTACCTGGCGGTCACCGAAGGCGTGCAGAAGCGCCTCGACGGGCTCAGCTTCGGCGACCCTCGATTCCTGGCACGGCTGGACGTCGTGTTCGCCGACCTCTTCTTCGTTGCGTTCGAGGCGTTCGAGCATGATCCAGCGCAAGCCCCGCGAGCGTGGCTACCGCTCTTCGAGGCGCGGTCACGCCGCGGGATCGTGCCGCTGCAGTTCGCGCTTGCGGGCATGAACGCACACATCAACCGCGATCTCCCTGTGGCGTTGGTGGCGACATGTCATGAGCTCGACATCCGCCCCGCGAGCGATTCGGTGCAGCATGCCGACTTCAAACGCGTCAACGACCTTCTCGCCGTGGTCGAGGCACAGGTCAAACAGCAGTATCTGAGCGGTTGGCAGCGCGTTGTCGGCCGCCACCTGCACCGCGTCGACGACGTCGTGGCGATGTGGAACATCAGCCGGGCTCGCGATGCCGCCTGGGTGAATGCCGAAACCCTCTGGGCGATCCGTGACGACACGAACCTGACCAGCGACTACCTGGCTTCGCTCGACCGGATGACAGGCTTCGCCGGCCGTGGCCTGCTCGTCCCCGCAGACACCTGGAGGGACAAGCTCGCTCGCCTCCTCGGGCGAGGCGGATGACGTCCGCTGATCGTCTCGTCCTGGCCTCGCGGCCTGGGCGGCCGAGACGCGCGGCGCCCGAGGCGCGCGTCTTACCCACTACCCCCGGCCGACGAAAGGCATCGTGGTCGCGAGCACGGTCAGCGACTGCACGTTGGCCGTGAGCGGCAGGCTGGCCATGTAGACCACTGCCTCGCCGACGTGGGCGACGTCGAATGTCGGCTCGCGACGGGTGGTGCCGTCCGGCTGGAGTGCGCCCGCGCCCGCGACCCGCGCCATCATCTCGGTCGCGGCGTTGCCGATGTCGATCTGGCCGCAGGCGATGTCGTAGGCCCGGCCGTCCAGGGCCGTCGACTTCGTCAGGCCGGTGATCGCGTGCTTGGTCGCCGTGTACGGGGCGGAGAGCGGGCGGGGCGTCGTCGCCGAGATCGAGCCGTTGTTGATGATGCGCCCTCCCCTCGGCGACTGCCGCTTCATCAGCCGGAACGCCTCCTGCGTGCAGAGGAAGGGGCCGGTCAGGTTCGTGTCGACGACCGCACGCCACTGCTCCACGGTCAGGTCCTCGAGCGGAACGGTGGGCGCGCCGACTCCCGCGTTGTTGAAGAGGAGGTCGAGCCGCTGATAGCGCTCGGCGATCTCCGCGAACACCGATCGCACCGACTGCGGATCGGTGACGTCGCACGTGATCGCGACGGCGCCGTTCCCGGCCTCGGCGGCGGCTTCCTCGAGCGCTTCGTGCCGACGCCCGCCGAGAACGACGGTCCAGCCCGCCTGTGCGAGTGCAACCGAGGCCGCTCGTCCGATCCCGCTCCCTGCGCCGGTTACGAGCGCGATCCCCTTCACGGGCACGATTCTACGGCTCGTCGTACCGCCGCGGCTCGGGTGCACGATCCGCCCAGGAACTGCGAAAGCCCCGGCCAGGAGGGGGGCCGGGGCTTTCGCCGGTCAGCGGTGCCGGATCGTTGCGTTGTTGGCTCCGGCACTGGACCCTTGGTGGTTGCTCGAAGACATCATCCACGCCGCTGCTGAGTGCAGGCTGTGCATTTTCTGGGACGGAGCCGTGGCTTGCCCGAGCTCACTTGACTCCCCCGGCCTCACACCGTAGGAATGGCACTTGCATGACACGAATCTCCGTCAGCCGTTCGGAACGACCGAGCCCGACGGTGCTCTCGGCACGAGGGGTCGGCGCTGCAGGCTGACGCGACACTCACGCGCAACGGCCTGCCCACGGCGTCGGCGCAGCTGCCCGCGGCGAGCGGCCTGCGGTTTCCCGACGGTGCCCACTTCCGCATCGAGATCCCGAGCGTGGAGGGGCCGCGCGTCCTCGAGGCGGTTCTCGCCGCCGCCCTCGACCACGACGTCGTCGTCAACCGCGTCTCGCAGGGCAGCGGCGCGATGCTGCTGACCGAGGCCGAACTCCGTGAGATGGCCGCGCTCGGGAACGCCGCCGGGGTCGAGGTGTCCCTCTTCGTCGGGCCTCGTGAGGGCTGGGGTGTCGGTGCCCATCCGCGCTCGCCCGACGGTGCGGCCCACTTCAGCCAGCTCCGGGGCATGCGCCAGCTCACCTACGCGATCGAGGACATCGCCCGGGCAGTCGAAGCGGGCATCCGCAGCTTCCTGATCGCCGACCACGGCCTGCTCACGCTGCTGCGCGACATGCAGACGGCGGGTGAGCTCCCCGCCGATTGCTGCTGGAAGATCTCCGTCGCGATGGCGCCGTCGAACCCCGCCTCTCTCCGCGTGCTCGAGCGGCTCGGCGCGACGACGGTGAACGTCCCGTCCGACGTGACGCTGATCGAGCTGGCCGAGATGCGGGCTGCAGCTGCCCTCCCGATCGACCTCTACGTGGAGTCGCCCGACGGCCTCGGAGGTGTCGTGCGGGGGAACGAGATCGCCGATCTGGTCGCGGTCGGTGCACCCCTCTACGCGAAGTTCGGCCTCCGCAACTCGCGCGGGCTCTACCCCGCGGGCGACCACCTCGTCGGCGACGCGTGCGCGATCGGACGTGAGAAGGTGCGCAGGGCCGCCGTGGCCTGCGAGTGGCTGCGGCGCCTCGATCCCTCCCTCGTGCAGTCGCTCCCCGGCGCCGAGGGCCTGTACGTCCCGGCGGCGACGGTGCGTCCGTGACAGAGTCGGGGAGCAAGCCGGCAGAAGCTTCCGCACAACAGAAGATCCGTCAGCCCGTGTCGTCGTGTACCCACGCCCAAGGAGGGCCTCATGTCAGGACGTAGCAACGTAGTGCTCGCGGCAGCCGTGCTGATCGCCGCGACAGTCGCGATCGCCGTGGGTGCGACCGCACCTGCGCGTTCGGCCGAGACGCAGGCGACGGCACTGTCGGCCACGGGATGCACGTCGTCGAAGGGCAAGCTGCGGTACGGGATCGCCGGCGCGGGCATCGCGCAGCTCGACCCGAACACGATCAACTTCGCCGGCCAGGCGCCGCTGCAGACGCTGCTCTACAACGGCCTGACCAGGTACGACCGCAACATGAACGTCGTCCCCGATCTGGCCACCAGCTGGCGATCGTCGGCCGACCTCAAGACGTGGTGGTTCACCCTCCGCAAGGGCGTGAAGTACGCGAGCGGCCGTGCCTTCACTCCTGACGACGTGCGCAACAACATCCTGCGCGTGCTCGACCCCAAGGTCCCGTCTCAGCAGCGGGCGAACGCGAAGGACATCCGCTCCGTCCGGGTGATCAGCCCGACGCTGATCCGGATGAAGCTCGGCAGCCCGAGCGCGCTGCTGCCCAACGCGCTCGTCGACATCAAGATGAGCGACACCAACGACGTGGAGAACCTGGCCAAGAGCGGCAACGGCACCGGCCCGTACAAGGTCGGCAGTTTCGTCCCGAACCAGTCGCTGACGCTCGTCCCGAACCCCAACCACTTCGGCGGCAAGGCGTGCCTGCAGTCGATCGAGTTCGTCCGCGAGCCCGACCCGACCGCCATGGTCACCGACTTCAAGGCCGGCGGCCTCGACATGATCTGGCAGGTCAGGCCGACCGACGTTCCCGCCCTTCAGTCGAGCAGCACGTACTTCCTGAAGCCGAGCGGTGTCTCGGGCGCCCACGTCTGGGAGCTCGACACGAGGTCGGCCCCGTTCAACGACACCCGGGTGCGGCAGGCGCTGAGCTACGCCACGAACCGCGTCGCGATGAACAAGGCCGCCTTCTCGGGCCTGGCGACGCCATCCCTCGGCAACTCGCTGATCAGTGCCAACAGCTCCGCGTACAACAAGAAGCTGAAGCCGTACACGTTCGACCTCGACAAGGCGAAGAAGCTGTTCGACGCCGCCGGGATCAAGCCGGGTACGACGTTCACCTTCTGGGCTCTCGCCGGCCGGCGCGACGAGTGGATCACCATGGCCCAGATCCTCCAGCAGGACCTGCAGAAGATCGGCCTCAACCTGACGATCCAGCGGAGCGACGTGAGCACGTGGCTCGCCAAGTTCTTCCCGGCCGGGAAGAGCTATCCGAACCTGATCATCGGTAACTACTTCTCGATGCCGCCGAACCCGACCTTCGCGATGAAGCAGGGTCAGTTCGGATCGTGTGAGTGCAACTGGAAGAACAACACGTTCGAGGCCCTTGCGGCCAAGGCGCCGGGGGTCAAGGACACCGCCGCACGGCAGGTGGTCTACGACAAGATGCAGCAGGTCTTCAGCGCCTACGCGCCCGCGCTCGTGATCGCACACCAGACGAACATCGTCGCGGTGCAGAAGCGGGTCACGAACGCGTGGGAGGACGCGCAGGGCAACGTGCACCTCGAGGAGGCCAGGGTCTCGTAGCGCTGTGGGCGCGGTGGTCGGCCGTCGAGCGCCGGCCACCACGCCCCCTCCTCGTCCGCATCGATGTCCAGGTACGTCGCCAAGCGTCTCGTCAGCAGCATCGCGCTCCTCTTCCTGAGCACGATCATCATCTTCCTCCTGATGCGGGTGATCCCCGGCGACCCCACGATCACGAAGCTCGGGGGCTCGATCAAGGAGGTCGACGAGGCCACGCTCACCGAGATCCGGCGGGAGCTCGGGCTGGACAAGTCGATCCCCGAGCAGTACGTCACCTGGATCTCCGGCATCGCCCGGGGGGACTTCGGCGACTCGTACTTCAGCCAGTTCTCGGTGACGACGCTGATCGGGCAGCGCGTCGGCGCCACTCTTCTGCTCGCTCTGATGGCGATGGTCATCGGTCTTGCGATTGCGGTGCCGGCATCGGTCGCCGGTGCGATCTGGCCCAACCGCTACCTCAACGCCGTCCTCTCGGCGTTCGCGGCGATCGGGATCGCGATCCCGACGTTCGTGATCGGGATCGCGCTGATCATCGCGATCGGAGTCGAGCTCGACGTCCTCCCGACCCAGGGGTACGTGTCGTTCCAGCGCGACCCCCTGAACAGCGTCAAGTCGACGCTCCTACCCGCGATCACCCTCGGGATCGGAGTCGCTGCCGTGACGATGCGGATCCTGCGCGCGTCGCTCGTCGAGATCGGCTCTGCCTCGTTCGTCCGGACCGCTCGGGGGAAGGGCCTCCTGCGCTCGCAGGTCGTCGTCCGGCACGAGCTCCCGAACGCGTCCATCCCCGCCATCACGCAGGCCGGCATCATCGTGGCCCATCTCGTCGGCGGCGCCGTCATCGTCGAGTACGTCTTCGCTAGGCCGGGCCTTGGCACGCTGCTCGTCGACTCCGTCTTCCAGCGCGACTACGCCGTCCTGCAGACGCTCGTCCTCGCGACCGCCGCCGCCTTCATCGTCACGAGCCTGGTCGTCGACGTTCTGCTCGGCTTCGTCGATCCGCGTTTGCGCGTGGAGGCGGTCTCGTGAGCGAGGCGATCGTGACCGTCGCGGGCGATGCGCCCGTCCTTCCCCGGCCCGAGTCGGCCTTCAGGCGCCTCATGCGCACCCCCTCCGCCGCGGTCGCTGCCGTCATCGTCCTGCTCCTCGTCGTCCTGACGGTCGGCGCGCCGCTCGTCTCCCCGTACTCGCCCAACGTCAGCGACTTCGACAAGCTCTTCGCGCCGCCGTCCTGGGATCACCTCTTCGGCACCGACGAGCTCGGCCGTGACCTGTTCACGCGCCTGCTCTACGGCGGTCGCACCTCCCTCATCGTCGCCGTCGCCGCGACGGTGATCGCGATGGTCGTGGGCGTTGCCTGGGGGTTTGCGGCCGCCTTTCGCGAGGGGTGGATCGGCGAGCTCCTGATGCGGATCGCGGACATGCTGATGGCGGTTCCCGTGATCTTCCTCGGGCTCGTACTCGTGGCCGCCTTCGGCGCGTCGCTGTGGAGCCTGATCGTCATTCTGGGGCTGCTGTTCGCTCCGGCGACGGCGCGCCTCGCGCGCAGCACCCTGCTCGTCGAGCTCCGCTCCGAGTACTACGTCTCGGCCGTCTCGGTCGGGGCCTCCGGCACGCGGATCGTCGCGCGCGAGCTGTTCCCGAATGCGCTGCCCGTCCTCATCGCCCGCGCCTCCCTGATCCTGGCCGAGGCGATCTTCGTCGAGGCGAGCCTGAGCTTCGTCGGTCTCGGCATCCAGCCGCCGGACACGTCCTGGGGGACATTGCTCCAGCAGGGGTACTCCAACCTCTACCGCTCGTATTCGTATCCGCTCTTCCCCGGCTTCGTGATCCTGGTGGCGGTGCTGGCGCTCAACGCC
The DNA here is from genome assembly GCA_963792455.1 of uncultured Thermoleophilia bacterium. Classification (GTDB taxonomy): domain Bacteria; phylum Actinomycetota; class Thermoleophilia; order Gaiellales; family Gaiellaceae; genus Gaiella. The sequence continues at coordinate 140,470 of CAWBWA010000003.1, read as the reverse complement.
CTCGGCGACAACCTGCAGAAGGTCCTGGATCCTTCCCGCTCGTGACGGAGACATCGACCCCGGGTCCGGCCTCGGCCCCGACTGCGGCGGCCGGCGACGTGGCGCTCGACGTCCGCGGGCTCGAGGTCGAGATCGACGTGCGCCGGGGAGTGCCGCTGCGGCCCGTCCGCGGCATCTCCTTCACGGTCCGGCGTGGTCATCGGGTCGGGATCGTCGGGGAGTCCGGCAGCGGCAAGTCACTCACGGCGCTGTCGCTGATCCGGCTGCTCCCGCCTCGCGTCCGGATTGCCGCGGGCGAGGTGCACCTCCGCGGCCGGGAGCTCACCACCCTCTCCGAGCGAGAGATGGCCTCCGTGCGTGGAGGCGGGCTCTCGCTCGTCTACCAGGATCCGATGTCGTCGCTCAACCCGCTGCAGACCGTCGGCCATCAGGTGGTCGAGGCGATCCTCACCCACGATCGGGTCGGCCGCCGGGAGGCGCACACCCGTGCCGTCGAGCTGCTGCGAGACGTCGGCATCCCGCAGCCGGAGCGCCGAGCGGACGACTATCCCCACGAGTTCTCGGGCGGCATGCGACAGCGTGTGGTGATCGCGATGGCGATCTGCGCGAATCCGGACGTGCTGATCGCGGACGAGGCGACGACGGCGCTCGACGTGACGACTCAGGCGCGGATCATGGACATGCTGGCCCGGATCGTCGAGGAGCGCCGCATGGGGATGATCCTGATCACGCATGACCTCGGCCTGGCAGCCGCATTCTGTGATGACATCCACGTCATGTATGCGGGTCGGTTCGTCGAGAGCGGGAGCGCGCAGGCGGTGCTCGGCAACCCCGTGCATCCCTACTCGGCGGCCCTCCTGGAGTCGATCTGCAGGCTCGACACCGACCCGCGGTCGCCGATCGCCGCGATCGCCGGCCAGCCGCCGCTGCTGCAGGCGCTGCCGAGCGGCTGCCCGTTCCACCCCCGCTGCGTCCGGGCGCTGGACGTCTGCGTCACGGAGGAGCCGCCGGTGGTCGAGAGCATGGGACAGGTCTTCGAGTGCCACCACCCGATCGGAGTCGAGCGATGAGCGTCACGGAACCGGTCGCGACCGATCTGCCCCTCGTCGGCGTCGAGGACCTCACGCGTCACTTCCGCCCCGGCCGGCGACGCTCGGGGCGGGTCGTCCGTGCCGTCGACGGTGTCTCCCTGAGCATCGAGAGGGGTGAAACCCTCGGCCTCGTCGGCGAGTCGGGCTCGGGCAAGTCGACGCTCGCACGGCTTCTGCTCCACCTCGATCAGCCCACCGCCGGGCGCGTCGTGTTCGAGGGACGCGACGTGTTCGCAACGTCGACGCGGGAGCTGCGCGAGTTGCGCCGGAAGATGCAGATCGTGTTCCAGGACCCGTACGCCTCGCTCAACCGGCGCAAGACCGTCGAGCAGATCATCTCGTTCCCGCTGATCGTCCACGAGCCGTCACTCGACCGCGAGGCCCGGAGACGGCGTGTCTCCGATCTCCTCGAGCTCGTCGGCCTCCGGCAGGAGCACGCCGCCGCATACCCACGCCAGCTCTCGGGCGGCCAGTGTCAGCGGGTCAGCATCGCACGGGCGCTCGCGCTCCATCCGAGCTTCGTCGTGCTCGACGAGGCAGTCTCGGCCGTCGACGTCTCGATCCAGGCCCAGATCCTCAACCTCCTCCGCGAGCTGCAGCAGCGGCTGTCGCTGACGTACCTCTTCGTCACGCACGACCTCGCCGTGGTGCGCTACATGGCCACCACCATCGCGGTCATGTACCTTGGCAGGATCGTCGAGCTGGCACCCAGCGAGGTGCTCTTCGAGGCGCCGCGGCACCCGTACACGCACGCGCTCCTGGCCGCCGTGCCGCCGCCGCCGGGGGCGCCGCCGCCGCCGGCGGTCGTCCTCCAGGAGGCGGACGCGTCGGACACCCTGCCGTCGGGCTGCCGTTTCCACCCACGGTGCCCGCTGGGCCACCGCTCGATCTGTCGGACGACCGACCCGCCGCTGCAGGCGGCAGGGGTCGGTCACACCGTCGCCTGCCACTTCCCGCAGTCCGCGGAGAGCCTCCTGGCCGAGGCAGGGCCGGCATGAGCACCGTCTACGACTGGGGGCGCCTCACGCGTGAGGAGATCGAGGCGTTCGCCGCGACCGCCCTCACGGTGATCCCGGTCGGTACGACCGAGCAGCACGGGCCTCACCTCGCGACCTGCACCGATGCGCTGCTCGCCGAGACCTTGGCCCTCCGCGCGGCCGAGGCCGCGACGGCGCCGGAGGTCATCCTGCTCGCCCCGACGCTCGCGTATGGGGCCTCGCACCACCACGTTCCCTTCGGTGGCACCCTCTCCCTCGACGTCGACACGCTGCAGCGCGTGCTCGCTGACTTGCTCGCGTCGGCCGCAGCGTCGGGCTGCGCAACGGGTCTTCGTCGTCAACGCCCACGGCGGCAACGCAGCCGCCTGCGTTACCGCTGTCACCGAGGCATCCCGGCAGCACGGGATCGTCGCGGCGACGGCGCTGATCGCGGATCTCCTCGAGCCGGGTGAGGTCGAAGGGCCGCTCCGCGGCCACGCGGGCAGCTTCGAGACGTCGCTCCTGCTCGAGCTCGATCCCGACTGCGTTCGTCCCGACAGGGCGGGGCCGTCGCCGGGCGGCGCTGCGCGGGCCCGCCAACGCGGGCTCGTGGTCGCGGAGCCGGGCCGCTGGCTCGAGCTCGACGGATTCACCGACCGGCCGGACGAGGCATCGACCGAGCGGGGAAAGGCTGCCCTCGACGCGTGCGTGCGCGCGCTCGCGCGCGCCTTCGAGGAAGTCGCCGGTCTTGACGTCTGACGGGGCCGGGCCCACGATCGCGGCGGTCGAGACGACGGTGGTCACGGCGCACGCGAAACCCGGCCTGCGCGTGCGAGGCGCCCGGGTCGTGCACGACACCTCGTCGTTCGTCCTGGTCCGCGTGATCACCGACGAGGGCGTCGAGGGACACGGCGAGATCAGCGCCACGGCAGCCTGGAGCGGGGAGGATCACGTCACCGCGACGCACTTCGTCAGGGACGTCTTCGCGCCCCTCCTGATCGGCACTCCGCTGGCTCCCGTCGAGCGTCACGGCGTCGAATTCGATCGGATCGTCCGCGGCAACTGGTTCACGAAGGCCGGCGTCGACACCGCCCTCTGGGACGCTCTCGGGCGGACGCGCGGGCAGCCCGTCGCGGCACTTCTCGGAGGGCCGTTCCGGGACGAGGTACCGACCAAGATCTCGCTCAGCGGCGACGGCGACGACCTGCGAGACGGCTATGCGACCGCGGCCGGGCTCGGCTTCCGGGCGTTCAAGGTCAAGGTCGGGCGCGATCCCGACACCGACATCGCCCGCGTCCGGCTGGCGCGCGAGCTCGTCGGGGACGGAGCGTTGCTCGGAGTCGACGCGAACGGCGGCTGGTCGCGCCAGGTGGCGCTCGAGACCGTGCCGCGCCTCGCCGAGCTCGAGGTCGCATTCGTCGAGCAACCCGTCGCGCCGGACGACCTCGAGGGCATGCGCCGGGTGCGCGAGTTGGGCATCCCGGTGGTCGCCGACGAATCGGTCTACTCCTCCGCCGATGTGGAACGCGTCGTCCGCTCCGGAGCTGCCGACATCGTGAGCATCTACGTCGGCAAGAGCTCGGGCCTGCAGCGGGCGGTCGCCGCCGCGCGCCTCGCCTCGAGCCTCGGGGCCGGTGTCGTGATCGGATCGAACGGTGAGATGGACCTGGGAGCAGCCGCCCAGCTCCACGTCGCCTGTGCCGTCGAGGATCTCGGCGCCATCCCCTGCGGCATCATCGGGCACCACTTCTACAACGACGACAGGACGCTCGAGCAGCCCCTCGAGATCGAGGGCTCCGTCGCCAGGCTCCCGGACGGTCCCGGGCTCGGAGTGCGGCCGAGCGAGGAGATTCGCCGGAGCTTCGAATCGTGATCCCGGGCGTCCAGGTCTTCGTCTATCCGGAGGAGCTTCGGTTCGTCTCGCCCGAGGCCCTTGCTGCGCAGGTGTCCGATCTCGGTTGCGACGCCGTCAGCATGGCGCTCTCCTATCACCGTGCCCGACGCGTGTTTCCACGGCATCACCACGTGAGCAACCTCGCGGCGAACACCACGTATTTCGCGCCCGACGAGCGCCGCTACGGAAAGCTCATGCCGGCGACCACCGCCGACGCTGCGCTCCAGGACGCCGTCCTTCGCTTTCGCGAAGCGTGCGCCTCGGCCGGCATCGGGTTCAGGGCATGGCTGGTCGGGCTCCACCACGAAGGCCTTGCGGCGCAGCATCCCGAGGCTGCGGCGTACGGTCTGGACGGGAGCCCACTCGGGCACAGCCTGTGCCCGTCGGCTCCCGAGACGATCGAGTACGTCGCCGCGCTCGCCGCCGACGTCGCGGCGCGTTTCACGCCGGAGACGATCGACCTCGAGGCCTGGCTCTACCCGGCCTGGGAACCGTCGTACACGCTGACGCTTGCCCTCGACCCGCTCGACTGGCGCGCTCAGCTCCTTGCCACCCAGTGCTTCTGTGAGCATTGTCACCGGCTGCTCGGTCCAGGGGCCGATGAGCTGCAGCACCGCGCCCGGCGCGCTGCCGGCGCACCGTTCGCCAGGGCCGGCGACGACAACGACGGCGACGAGGTGATCATGGAGCTCGCGAGTGTGAGATCCCTGGGCGCTGCCCGTCTCGTCTCCGCGGTGGCGCCGGCCGTGCACCGGGAGGGTGTCGAGCTCCGGGTGCTCGGCTCCGGCGATCCGGAGCAGGCGCGTCTCCAGGGCCTGTCTCCCGCTGCCGTCGAAGAGGCCGATAGCGTTCTCGTCGGGTGTGCACGCCTCAGCGGGGCCGAGCTGTCCGATCGTTTCACGGGGCTCAGCGAGCTCGTCGGCCCCCGGCGTCCAACGGTTTCGACCAACTGGACGCCCGACCGAACGCCTGCTGGAATGGCCGACGATGTGACCCGTCTCGTTGCCGCAGGCGCTCTGGGGCTCGCCCTCTACAACCTGTCACTCGTACCCGAGGCCGGGCTCGACGCCTTTCGTGCCGCAGCAGGCGCCTTCCACGCAGCGGTGGCCGACTGACGATGATCATCGACGGCCACGTCATGATCGGCGCCAGCAGGGATGCATTCCTCGCCGTCGACGACCTCCTGCGCACGATGGACGCGCTCGGGATCGAGCACGCGTTGATCTCGCCACCCGAAGGGAACCTTCCCGTCCGCAACCGCGAGGGCAACGAGCTGGTCACGGCGGCCGCGGCCGGGAGCGCGGGGCGGCTGCTCGCCTACGCCGTCGCGACGCCGTGGCTCGGCGCCGAGGCGATCGACGAGCTCGAGCGCGCTCGCGCGGCAGGTGCCCGCGCGCTCAAGCTCGATCCCGCGCTGCAGGGGTTCGACATTCTCGACGGCAGCGTCGACCCGCTCGTCGGCTTCGCCGTCGACTCCGGCTGGCCGGTCTACATCCGCACCGGCACGCCGCCGCACTCGCTCCCGCTGCAGGTTGCGTGGCTCGCGTCCCGCTTTCCCGAGGCGCGCTTCGTGCTGGGCAAGAGCGGCGCCACCGATTTCTCCCACGACGGGCCGGCCGCGCTCGCGGCGGCGCGGAACGTGTACGCGGACAGCTCCCACGTCGAATGGCCGACCGCCCTTGCGGCCGGCGATCCGGACGGTGCCGGGGGCCGCGTCGTCTTCACGACGGACGCGCCGTTCGCGGACGCCGCGGTCGAGCTGGCCCGCGTCACCGAGGCGCCGCTCACCGAGACGGTGCGCGCCGCCATCCTCGGCGGGACGATGAGCGGGCTGCTCGGGTTGTGAGCTCGGGCTCCGTCGTCGGCGTCGAGTCGCTGGCGGACGACCTGCGAGCGCTCGGGATCACCGCGGGCAAGCAGCGTCCTCGTGCATTCGTCCCTGCGGTCCGTCGGCACGGTCGAACGCGGCGCCGAGGGCGTCGTGGATGCGCTGCTCGCCGCGGTCGGCCCGGAGGGGACGGTGATGGTGCCGACGTTCACCTACGACTCGGCGTGCTTCGATCCGGGCGCGACTCCGGGGCGCACGGGGGCCGTCGCGGAGGCGCTCCGCCGTCGGGCCGGTGCGGTTCGCTCCCTGCACCCGTTCTACTCCGTCGCGGCCTTCGGCCCTCGCGGCGTGGAGCTGACCCGGGGGCACGAGCTGCTGCCGGGAACCGGGCTCGGGTCTCCGCTGGACCGGCTCGCGGCCGCGGGCGGGCTGATCCTGCTGCTCGGCGTCGGTCAAGACCGGAGCACGACGATCCACGTCGGTGAGTTCCGGGCCGGGGCCTTCTACCTCGACATCCCGTTCGATCCCGCCTGGCCGACCACGGCCGAGATCGTCACGGGGGAAGAGATACGGCGCGTCTCGTACGACCGCTTTCCCGGCTGCAGCCGCGTGTTCGGCGTGATCGAGCCGCACCTGCGGGCGCGCGGCGTGATCGAGGACGGCCCGGTCGGCCGTGCCAGCGCGCAGCTCATGGCCGGCGCGGCCGTGATCGAGGAGACCGTCGCTCTGCTCGCCCGGGACGAGGCGGCGCTGCTCTGCGCCGAACCCGACTGCTACCGGTGCACCCGCGCCCGCGCGAGGCTCGGGCGCCGGACACGCTAGGAGGCGCTCCCGCCAGGATGCTCGAGACCGAGCAGCGGCAGGGGATCGCGCTCGATGATCTCCTCGATCGCACCCAGCGGGACGGCAGGCAGGCTTGTTCCCTCAATCGGCTCGTTCACCCGGCGCAGGCCAGCAGCCGTCTCTGCCGGCGTGGCGATCGGGTAGTCCGACCCGAACAGGAGCTTGTCGAACACGTTCCACTCGGTCACGAGGCGCATCCCCTCGTAGAGCGACCAGGGGCGGTAGAAGAGCGCCGAGACGTCGGCGTAGACGTGTGGATGCTTGCGGATCGTGACGATCGTCTCGCGCCACCACGGATGCCCCATGTGCGCCATCACGATGCGGAGCTCGGGGAACCGGATCGCGACCTCGTCCATCAGCAGCGGATGTGCGTAGCGGAGCGGCGCCTCCCGCACGGGAGACGCTCCCTGGTGAAAGAGGACGGGGAGACCGCGGCTCTCGGCGAAGCCGTACAGCCGCAGCGCCGCGTCGCCCAGCGGATCGAAGATCTGGTAGTTCGGCCCCAGCTTGATGCCCTTCAGGCCGAGGTCGCCGGTCGCCCGCTCGAGCTCGTCGTCGACCCCGGCGACCTCCGGATGAACCGACAGGAAGCCGATCCGCCGCTGCGGCGACGCGGCGACGAAGGCGGCGACGTCGTCGTTGAGGTCGGGGCGCACGCGCTCGCGGTCACGGGCGATCGTGAACGCGACCGAGACGTCGACCTCGGCGAACGCCTGCTCGTACTCCGCCCACGTGGTCGTGGCGGAGACCGGCCGGTCGGGCCGCCACTTCGCGTTGACGACCTCCTCGCCGGGCGGGACGACGTCGCGGTGCGTGGGGACGTGGGTGTGGATGTCGATCATCTCGGTCCTCCAGCGAGGAGACGGCGAGGGTTGTCCTCCAGGATCGCAGCCCGCTCGGCGGCGCTGAGCCCGAGGCCGTCGAGCTGCCTGATCCGGAGCGCGGCGTAGCGATGGAGCGGCTCCGCCTTCAGCCCGGCGTCGGTTCCGAACAGCAGCCGGTCGAGCGGGCAGCCGGCTACGATCGCCCGCATCGCATAGGGCGGCGTGCCGCACATGCAGAGGTGCACGTTCGCCGTCGTCGTCACGGCCGCGATCGCCTCCCGCCAGAGATCCTGGAGCCCTCCGTGCCCGAGGACGACGGTCGTACCCGGATGGCGGTGCGCCAGCGAGGCCAGCTGGAGCGGCGTCGAGAACGGCGGCGTGCCGTCGTGGAACAGGATCGGCACTCCGGCAGCGGCAGCCACGTCGCAGATCGGGTCGAGCCCCGGCTCGTGGGCGGAGAAGCCCTGCAACCACGGGTGCAGCTTGACGCCGCGCATCCCGTGCTGCTCGACGCAGCGTGCGATCTCCGCGGCTGCCCCGGTGTCTCTTGGATCCACCGTCGCGAACGCGACGAGCCGGTCGGGAGCCGCGGCGACGAACGCTGCGAGCGAGTCGTTCGCGGCGGGCGAGGGATGGAGCAGCCCCTCGTACGTGAAGACGACCGACACGTCGATCCCGAGTTCGTCCATCACCTCGACGTACTCGCAGGGGCCGTACGCCCCCGAGCGGGGCTGGTGGACGTGGAAGTCGATCATGCGGCCTCTCCCGGAACGGATCCCGACGCCTGCGCGATCCTCTCGGCCAGCTCGAGGCTGGCGAGAGCCTCGGCGAGCCCGGGCACGGGAGCGGTGCCGTCGAGCACGTGGTCGACGAAGCTCCGGAGCTGGAGCGTGAAGCACACCTCGGTCTTGTCCCCCGGGGGCTCGGCGCGCTCGTGGCGGCCGTCGGCGAAGCGGACGTCCAGGCCGAAGGTCGGCGGATCGAGGGTGGCGCACCCGAGCGGGCCCGTGACGACGAACTGGCTCGGCGGCAGAGCGGGGTAGAGCCAGATCACCTCCACCCGCGCGATCGAGCCGTCGGCGTAGGTGAGCAGGCCGCCGTTCACGTTCGGCGACGCGAACCCGGGGTCGCTGCGCAGGCTCCACCCGGAGACCGCAACCGGGGACGAACCGAGCACGTAGTTGAGCCTGTCGCACAGATGGACGCCGTCGGAGACGACCGGGGCCGCCCGCCGCAGCGAGCGCAGCCTTCGCGCGTGCGCCACGGGATCGGTCTCGGGGGTCGCCGGCTCGTCGCACAGCGAGGCCTGGACGAGCAAGCGGGCCGCCGAGCGCTCCCTCCCGGATCAGGTCTCGCAGCCGCTCGACGGCCGGGTGGTGGCGGTACGTGAGCCCGATCTGGAGCCGGCTCGCCGCACCCGGCATCGCACTGATCTCGGCGGTTTCGGCCAGCGTCGGTGCGAGCGGCTTCTCCGCCAGCACGACCTTGCCGGCCTCGAGCGCGGCTACCGCCAGCGACGCTGTGACGTCGGGTGGCGTGGCGATGATCACCGCGTCGACGTCGGGATCGTCGAGGACGGACTGCGGCGCCGTCGTCGCGCGGACGCCGTCGGGTGCGTGCCGGGCGAGGCGCTCCGGGTCGATCTCGGCAACCGCGACGAGCGAGGCCCGAGGCTCGCGGAGGATGGCGGGCAGATGCGCGCGGACGGCGATGTCGCCGAGGCCGATGACGCCGATCCTCACTCTCGCCCCGGTCACGGCTCAGACCCTACCGCGCCGCTCAGCCGGGGTCACCGCGCCCGAAGCATCGTCCTCCCTCCTTGCGATCATCCCCGCGATGGAGTCCCGCCCGAGCAGACCCCCGGCGTGAGCGCTCAAGCAGGCGGTGCGCCGACATGAGGATCGAGCGCGTCGACGTCTACGGCTACGACCTGAGTTATGTCCACGGCCGCTACGTCATGTCCGGCGGCCGGGTCATCGAGACGTTGCCGAGCACGGTCGTACGCATCATGACGGCTGGTGGCGTCGAGGGGTTCGGGGAGGTCTGCCCCCTCGGTCCCGCCTACCTGCCCTCGCACGGGGCAGGCGCACGGGCCGCGCTCGGCGAGCTCGCGCCCGCGGTGCTCGGGGTCGAGGCGGGCAATCTCGGTGCCGTCAACGCCGCCATGGACCGGGCACTGCAGGGCCACGGGTACGCGAAGAGCGCGATCGATACGGCCTGCTGGGACGCGCTCGGCCGCTCGACCGGCCTACCGGTCTGCGATCTCCTCGGCGGCCGGCTCTCCGCGAGCTTCCCGCTCTACTTCGCCGTGCCGCTCGCCTCGGCCGAGGAGATGACCGCGTACGTGCAGGCCCGGCGGGCCGAGGGGATCCATCGCTTCCAGCTCAAGATCGGCGCCGACCCCTACGAGGACGCCGCCCGCACCCGCAGCGTCGTCGAGGCAACGGGTCCGGAAGACGTCGTCGTCGCCGATGCCAACGGTGGCTGGCGGCTGCAGGATGCCGTTGTCGCCGCCCGTCTGCTCGACGGTCTCGAGCGAGTCTTCTTCGAGCAGCCCTGCCCGACGCTCGAGGAGTGCCTGATCGTGCGGCAGCGAACGACGCTGCCGATGGTGCTCGATGAGTGCATCATCGACGTCCACTCGCTGCTGCGGGCCTACGAGGCGAAAGGGCTGGAGGCGTTCAACCTCAAGATCTCGAAAGTGGGAGGGCTGACACAGGCGAAGCTGATGCGCGATCTCGCGGTCGCGCTCGGCCTGCGGGTGACGATCGAGGACACGTGGGGCGGCGACCTCGTCACGGCTGCGGTCTCCCACCTCGCGGCGAGCACGCCGCCGGACACGCTCTTCACCGTCTCGTTCATGAACGACTGGGTGAACGAGCACATCGCGAGCCATGAGCCGCGCTCGCAGGCCGGGTTCGGGTCCGCGCCCACCAGGCCCGGGTTTGGGGATAGACGTCGACGTCGAGGCGCTCGGCGCGCCACTCTTCTCCATCGCAGTCTGAACCGCGCGCGATCATGGAGGCCCCGCGTCCGTGGGCTTGCGATAATCGACCCAGGGCTCGCCGACGTCGACGGCCCGGCAACAGGAGGAGAAGAGGCTGTGCGAGCGCTCGTCAAAGCGAAGGCCGAGCCGGGGCTCTGGCTCGAGGACGTGCCGGAGCCGGAGATCGGGATCAACGACGTCCTGATCCGCGTCCGCAAGACGGGCATCTGCGGCACCGACCTGCACATCCACTCGTGGGACGCGTGGGCAAAGCAGACGATTCCCGTGCCGCTCGTGATCGGGCACGAGTTCGTCGGCGAGATCGTCGAGGTGGGCTCGAACGTGAGCGACTTCCACCCGGGTGAGATCGTCAGCGGCGAGGGCCACGTCGTCTGTGGGCGCTGCCGCAACTGCATGGCCGGGCGGCGGCACCTGTGCGCCCATTCGATCGGTCTCGGGGTACAGCGGCCGGGGGCCTTCGCGGAGCTCGTGGCGCTGCCGATGACGAACATCTGGCACCAGTGGCCGGGCGTCGACGAGGACGTGGCGGCGATCTTCGACCCGTTCGGGAACGCCGTCCACACGGCCCTCACGTTCCCGGTCCTCGGCGAGGACGTGCTCGTCACCGGGGCCGGCCCGATCGGCTGCATGGCGGTCGCGGTCGTGAAGCACGCCGGCGCGCGCCACGTGGTCGTCTCCGACCCGAACCCGTATCGCCGCGAGCTGGCGCAGAAGATGGGTGCCACGGCGACACTCGACCCGACGGTGGAAGGGCTCGACGGGATCCAGCGCGAGCTCGGGATGACCGAGGGCTTCGACGTCGCGCTCGAGATGTCCGGCCAGCCGGCGGCGCTGCGCGGGCTGCTGCCGGCGATGGCCCACGGCGGTCGCATCGCCCTCCTCGGGATCCAGACGGGCGAGGTGCCGATCGACTTCACGCCGATCGTCTTCAACATGCTGACGCTGAAGGGCATCTACGGCCGGGAGATGTACGAGACCTGGTATCAGATGTCGGTGATGGTGCAGTCGGGGCTCGACATCCGCCCCGTGATCACCCACGAGTTCTCGTACCGGGACTTCGCGGAGGGATTTGCGGTCGCCGCCTCGGGGAGCTCCGGCAAGGTGATACTCGACTGGACCGACATCTAGCGGAGGGGAGGCGCGCGGTGTACGGATCGCTGCAGCAGGAGCTCGTCGGCGAGCTCGACGGATTGCGAGAGGCGCGCCTCTACAAGGGCGAGCTCGTGCTCGAGTCGCCGCAGTCGGCCCACGTCGAGGTGGAAGGCATGGGTGCGCTCCTCAACTTCTGCGCGAACAACTACCTCGGGCTCGCCGACCATCCGGCCGTGATCGAGGCGGCCCGTGACGCGCTCGAGCGGTGGGGCTTCGGGATGGCGTCGGTGCGGTTCATCTGCGGCACGCAGACGCTGCACAAGCAGCTCGAGCAGCGCCTCTCGGAGTTCCTCGGCACAGAGGACACCATTCTCTTCAGCTCGTGCTTCGACGCAAACGGCGGCCTCTTCGAGGCGCTGCTCGGTCCGGACGACGCCGTCGTCTCGGACGCGCTCAACCACGCCTCGATCATCGACGGGATCCGGCTCTGCAAGGCCGCCCGGTTCCGGTACGCGAACGGCGACCTCGACGAGCTGGAGGCACGTCTCGGGGAGGCGGCAGGCGCGCACACCAGGATGATCGCGACCGACGGCGTCTTCTCGATGGACGGCCACATCGCCGACCTGACGGGGATCTGCGATCTCGCCGAGCGCCACGACGCTCTCGTCATGGTCGACGACTCGCACGCGGTGGGATTCGTGGGGCCGAACGGCCGCGGCACGCCCGAGCTGCACGGGGTGACCGAGCGCGTCGACATCGTCACGGGCACGCTCGGCAAGGCAATGGGCGGCGCGTCGGGCGGCTACGTCTCGGGCCGCCGCGAGATCGTCGAGCTGCTGCGCCAGCGCGCGAGGCCCTATCTCTTCTCGAACAGCGTCGCGCCACCGATCGCCGCCGCCGGCCTGAAGGCAATCGAGCTCGTGGAGGGCTCACCGGAGCTGCGCGATCGCCTCTGGGCCAACACCGCCCGCTTTCGCACGGTGATGACCGGCGCAGGATTCGACATCGTCGAAGGCACGCACCCGATCGTGCCGGTCATGCTCGGCGACGCCGCGGTCTCGGCGCGCTTCGCCGAGCTGCTGTGGGCGCGCGGCGTCTACGCGATCAGCTTCTCGTTCCCCGTCGTGCCCCGAGACACGGCCCGCATCCGCACCCAGCTCTCCGCGGCGCACACCTTCGACGACGTCGACTTCGCCGTCGCGCAGTTCGTGGCGATCAAGGACGAGCTCGGGCTCTGAGGCCCCGCAGGGCTCAGACGTCGACGGGAAGCAGCGTAAAAGCCGGCTCGCCGGTGAGCGGTTGGATCGCGCGGAAGTGGCGCTCGTCGAAGGTTGCGATGGACGTCGTCTCGAGTCGTGCTGCCAGCGCGACCAGCGACGCGTCGGTGAGGCTGACACCGAGATCGAGATAACGCTGCGCGATCCGGACGGAGTCGGCCACAGCGGAGCTCCACCAGGCGACGTAGTAGCCGCCGCGGTCGATGTCGCCGAGACCCGCGCGACCAGCAGCGCGGGCGTGACGCGATCGGGCCTAGTAGCGGTACTGCTCGGGCTTGTACGGCCCGTCGACCGGGATCCCGATGTAGGCGGCCTGCTCGGGGCGCAATGTCGTGAGGTGAGCACCGAGTGCCTCGACGTGGAGCCGGGCGACCTTCTCGTCGAGATGCTTCGGGAGCACGTGGACGCCGAGCGGGTACGCATCGGCATTCGTGAAGAGCTCGATCTGGGCGATCGTCTGGTTCGTGAACGAGTTGCTCATCACGAAGCTCGGGTGCCCCGTTGCGTTGCCGAGGTTGAGCAGGCGCCCCTCCGAGAGGACGATGACCGCGTGCCCGTCGGGGAACACCCACTGGTCGACCTGTGGCTTGATCGTGATCCGCTCGATGCCGGGCACGGCGGCCAGGCCGGCCATGTCGATCTCGTTGTCGAAGTGACCGATGTTGCCGACGACCGAGAGGTGCTTCATCCGCTGCATCTGCTCGACCGTGACGATGTCCCTGTTGCCGGTCGCCGTGATCACGACGTCTGCCGAGTCGATCACGTCGTCGAGCGTCTGTACCTCGTAACCCTCCATCAGCGCCTGCAGGGCGCAGATCGGGTCGATCTCGGTGACGACGACGCGGGCGCCCTGGGCGCGCAGCGACTCGGCCGAGCCCTTGCCGACGTCGCCGTAGCCGCAGACGACGCACAGCTTGCCGGAGAGCATCAGGTCGACGGCACGGTTGATCCCGTCCACGAGCGAGTGCCGGCAGCCGTAGAGGTTGTCGAACTTGCTCTTCGTGACGGAGTCGTTGACGTTGATCGCCGGGAACAGCAGCGTGCCGGCCTCCGCCATCTGGTAGAGGCGGTGGACGCCCGTCGTGGTCTCCTCCGTGACGCCGCGGATGTCAGCCGCGATCCGCGTCCATTTGTCGGCGTCCTCGGCGATCGACGCCTGCAGGAGCGTGAGGAAGACCTGGAACTCCTCCGATTCGGCCGCCGCGGGATCGGGCACGGCGCCGGCCCGCTCGAACTCGAGGCCCTTGTGCACGAGCATCGTGGCGTCGCCACCGTCGTCGAGCAGCATGTTCGGGCCGCCGTCCGGCCAGGTCAGCGCACGCTCGGTGCACCACCAGTACTCCTCCAGGGTCTCGCCCTTCCAGGCGAACACGGGGACTCCGCGCGGCTGCTCCGGCGTCCCATCGGGGCCGACGGCGACCGCGGCGGCGGCGTGATCCTGGGTCGAGAAGATGTTGCACGACGCCCAGCGCACCTCGGCGCCGAGTGCGACCAGTGTCTCGATCAGCACGGCCGTCTGGATCGTCATGTGGAGCGAGCCCGTGATGCGTGCGCCGCGGAGCGGCTGCTCGCCGGCGAACTCGCGTCGCATCGACATCAGGCCGGGCATCTCGTGCTCGGCGAGCTTCATCTCTCTCCGGCCGAACTCCGCCAGGGAGAGGTCCGCAACGCGGAACTCCGTGGCGGACAACTCGCGCAGAGCTATCTCGGTCATCGTCGTCTCCTTCGGCGCGCGGCACTCGGCCGGCGGCTGATTTCTCGGATTCTCGTTGGCTGGAACGTTCGCGTTCGCTCTTCTGACGGTAGCCGAACGGGCCTCCTCTGAGAAGGGCATGGGCGACCCGGGACAGCGTCACCCGGCAGACTGGTGGCATGCTGGACACGAGCGTGATCCCGCCCGCCGGAGCCCGGACGTTCACGGCCCGTCGTCGCGTTCGCCTCTCGGACACGGACGCCGCCGGCAGGGTGCGCCTCGACGCGGTTGCCCGCTTCCTCCAGGACGCCGCCATCGACGACGTGCAGGAGACCGGGTGGGGCGCTCCCGAGCACCTGTGGGTCGTCCGTGGCATCCAGGTCGACGTCGTCTCGCCGCTTCTCCGCGACCGCGAGGTCGAGGTCACGACCTGGTGCAGCGGCGTCGCGGCGATCGCGGCCGGGCGTCGTTGGTCGGTGGCGGGCGACGTCGGGGGTCGGATCGAGATCGACAGCGTCTGGATCCACCTCGACCCGGATCAGCGCCCCGCTCGAATCGGCGACTTCGGACCGTACGGCGTCGCGGCGGATGGCCGCTCGGTCTCGACGAGGCTCACGCTCCCCGATCCGCCGCCGGATGCCGTCCGTTCCCCCTGGGCTCTGCGGTCGACCGACCTCGACGCGCACGGTCACGTCAACAACGCCGTCTACTGGCAGGGGGTAGAGCATTGGCTCGCGCGAGAGCGGGTACGCCCGGCGGGGCCGTACCGGGCCCGGCTCGACTACCGTGACCCGATCGACCTCGAAGACGAGGTCGAGCTCGCCGGGTTCCGCGGTGGGGCGGGGGAGCGCTTGCTCGCATTCGAGGTGGGCGGGCGCGCCAAGGCAGTGGCGTCGGTCGAGCCGCTTCCCGGGTGACCGCGCTTCCGAGTCCGAGCCCTTAGCTCGCGGTCGCCTGTCGCTTCCACTGAGCGTCGCTGTTCCCGCTCGTCAGCGCGGAGACGACGGCGCGGCGCACGATGCGCCCGTCGCGGGCGTGGCCGTAGAGCTGGATCCGGCGCGGGTGCTCGTCGAGTTCGACCTCGAGGGACGTCGCGCCGCCCGGCAGCGTCACGACCTCCCCTTCGACGTAGTCGCGGCGCGGGTCGGGGCGGGCGCTCACGCGCACCCTCCATTCGACGACGTTGGCCGCGACGTCCCACGAGAGCTCCAGCCCGTTCGCGGTCGGCTGCTTGCGCACCGCCATGTTGCCGACGATCGTCGCCGACGGTTGCAGTGCGAGACGCCTGACGGGGCGGGCGGGCGGCGGCGCGGTGGGAGCCGCTGCCGCTCCGACGATCGCCGTCAGCGCCCCGAGCGCCGCGTCCTCGGCCTCGATCACGGCCGGGGCGAGCGAGGTGTGCGCCTGCCACGGGTGCGAGCGCAGGTAGCGGCGGGTCTCGGCCCGGATCCCGTCCGCCAGCCCTGCTTCGTCCGGAACGAGCCCGTCGTGGAGGAGCCGCTGGGCCTCACGCAGGTAGAGCGCGTGCCTGCGGCCGAGGTCGAGCGCGATCTGCTCGGGCGCGTCGGAGTCGACCGTGAGGTCGATCGGACGCAACCACTCCTCGTCGCTCTTCTCCATGTCAGCGACGGTAGCGGCCGGGAGCGGTCAACTCTGCGGTCGGCGCCTGTGCAGCCAGACCCGGAGGACGTAGATCGGGACGACGACGCCCGCAGCGAGGAACGCGCCGATCCCCCACGCGGTCGCATGGGTGCTCCCGTTCTTGTCTGCGTGCCTGAACATCAGCATGGAAATGCCGGCGGCGATCGCGATCGCGATCAGGAATTCGAGCGGGGACGCGTCCATCGTCCGCGCAGTGTCGCACGGCGGGCACCGCTCCGGGCGCGTCCATTTCGAGCAGTGCCCTCCTACCCGCCTGCAACGATTCGGCGCGAACGACCCAGTCATCCTCGGAACGAAAGGCAACCATGCCCGGAAAGTTCGTCGTCAAGAAAGGCCCGACCGGCAAGTTTCGCTTCTCGCTCGTGTCGACCAACGGCCAGGTCGTCGTCTCGAGCGAGGCGTACGAGACCAAGCGTGCGGCGATGGGCGGCGTCGCATCGGTGCAGAAGCTCGCCGCCGGTGCGACGATCGTCGACACGACGGCTACGGCCGCCGCGCCCGCGAAGGCGGCTCCTGCACCCGCCGCGAAGAAGCCCGCCGCCGGGAAGCCTGCTGCCAAGAAGCCGGTCGCGAAGAAGCCTGCTGCGAAGAAGCCGGCCGCGAAGAAACCGGCCGCGAAGAAGCGGTAGGCCACGCGGGTTGGGGTGAGGCAGCCGCCTCACCCCGGCAGCGCGGCGGTTCTACCTGAGCGTGCGCACGAACAGCCGTAGCGCGGCTGCGTCGCCGACCTGAACGGCGACGACGCCGGTGAGCTGCTTGCCCTTGGCCCAGGTGGGGATCTTCCAGGCACACCGGGCCGCCTGGGCCCTGAAGGCGTTCGTGAGCACACGCAGGCGCTTGCCGCCGACCTCGGCACGGCAACGGACGGAGCCGGATGCGAGCGGTCGGCCGGTCGTCAGCTGGACGAACGCGACCGAAGCGGTCAACCGTGCGCGCTTGCTCTGCCGCGTGACGCGGGCGGGCTTGGCTCCGATCGAGAGTGCGGACGCCGAGAGAGTGGGAGTGGTGGCGTTCACCGGCGCTGTCGAACCGGCGGCGACCGGGGCGGCCGGCGCACCGGCGGGCGGTGTGGGTGCCGGGGGTGTGGGTGTGGGCGGTGTGGGTGCCGGCGGTGTGGGTGCGGGCGGTGTGGGTGCCGGCGGTGTTGGTGCGGGCGGTGTCGGTGCGGGCGGTGTGGGTGCCGGCGGCGTGCTGCCCGCGACGTCGTTGCCGAAGTTCTGGGTCCAGTAGAGCTGGCCGCTGCCGTTGGCTGCGACGCCCACGCCGGTGGAGCTGAAGCCGGGGTTCTCGATGTTCGCCTTGTGGCCGGCAGATCCGAGCCAGCCGTTGACGACGGATTGTGCGGTTGCATAGCCCCACGCGATGTTCTCGCCCCACGAGGAGCCGGAGTAGCCGCAGTCACGCGCGCGTTGGTAGGCGGAGCGGGAGGCGGGCGGCGCCGGATCGTCGTGGGCGAAGTAGCCGTAACCGGCCATGTGCAGCGACTTCCACTCCGACGATGCCGTCAGCGGAGCGGAGACCGCCAGCTGGGAGAGCCCCTTGCCGGCGCGGTACTGATTGATCAGCCCGACGACCTGGGATGCGAGGTCGGCGCGATTGCTGCCCCAGGACGAGGACGGGCTGCAGTTCGTGACCGCCTGGGCCGGAGGCGCGGCCACCGCGGCGACGGACGCGAGCAGGGCCACGAGGCCAACGGCGAGGCTGAGGCGTGCGGTTCGGGATCGCTTGCGCATGGGTCAGGCCCGCGGCGGGAAACGGGTACGGCCAGTATCGGCACCTTGCGCTAAAACCTTCACCCTCCCCCCGGGGGATCTCCATCGTAGCGCCGATCTCACCAGGCGCAGTCACCCGGCCGGACGGAATAATCCGCAAAGAGCCGGAATTCCGGGCTCTGCCGGCTCGTTCGATCCGGGGGTCAGGCCTCGAGCAGCTTGCGGATTCCGCGCACGGCCTGACCGATCCGCTGCTCGTTCTCGACCAGCGCGAACCGTACGAACGCGTCGCCGTCGGCGCCGAAGCCGACGCCCGGAGACACGGCCACGCTCGCCTCGCGCGCGAGCTTCTCGGCGAACGCGAGCGATCCGAGCGAGGCGAACCGCTCGGGGATCGGGGCCCACACGAACATCGTCCCCTTCGGCTTCGGGAACGACCAGCCGGCGCGCTCGAGACCGTCGCACAGCGCATCGCGGCGAGACTGGTAGATCGCCGACACGTCGCGCGGGTATTCGGGGAGCTCGTTCATCGCGACGATCGCGGCGATCTGGATCGGCTGAAAGGTGCCGTAGTCGAGCCAGGACTTGAGCCGGGCGAGTGCGTTGACGACAGCCGCGTTGCCGACGACGAACCCGACCCGCCAGCCGGCCATCGAGAACGACTTGGTCAGGGTGTAGAGCTCCACCGCGACCTCGTCCGCACCCGGGACCTGGAGGATCGACGGTGGCTCGTAGCCGTCGAACGCGAGGTCGGCGTAGGCGAAGTCGTGGACGACGAGCAACTCGTGCTGCCGGGCGAAGGCGACGACGCGCTCCATGAACGCGAGGTCGACGGTCGCGGTCGTCGGGTTGTGCGGGAACGAGAGGATGACGACCCGGGGCTTCGGCTGCGCGCGCTCCCAGGCCTCCTCGAGGTTCGCAAACAGGTCCTCGTCCGCCCCCATCGGCACCCGGGTCACCGATGCGCCCGCGAGGATCGGGGCGTGGATGTGGATCGGGTAGCTCGGGCTCGGCACGAGCGCCGAGTCGCCGGGCTCGAGCAGCACCCACATCAGGTGCGAGAGGCCTTCCTTGGCGCCGATCGTGTTCAGCACCTGCGTCTCGGGGTCGAGATCGACGCCGAACTTGCGCTTGTACAGCGTGGCCGCCGCGAGGCGGAGGTTCGGAATCCCCTTCGAGGCCGAGTAGCGGTGGTTGCGCGGATTGTGTGCCGCCTCGGCGAGCTTCTCGACGGCAAGGTCGGGGGAGGGGAGATCGGGGTTGCCGAAGCCGAGGTCGACGACGTCGTCGCCCGCGCGACGGAGCTCCAGCGTCAGGTCGCGGATCACCGCGAACACGTACGGCGGCAGGTTGTCGACCCGGCGGAAGTCCATGCACCAAGCGTAGACGAGTGGTCACGCGGCGGAACGTACTTCGCCGAACGAAGATCAGTGGAGCCTCCGATGCCGTCCGGCCGGGCCTGCGGAACGCTGTGCTCAGGATGACGTTCTTCTCGTTCGTGCTGCGGAACATCGCGCGGCAGCGGGTGCGAACGACGCTGACCGTGGTTGGGATTGCCGTCGGGATCACGACCGTCGTTGCGCTCGGCGCCGTCGCCGGCGGCCTGCGCGCCACCGCGGGTGCGATGCTGCGCACGGGCGGCGCCGATTTCATCGCAGCCCAGAAGGGCTCTGCCGATCTCACCTTCAGCACGGTCTCGCAGGAGGACTGGACGTCCGTCGCGGGTCGGCCCGACGTCGAGCGGGTGACGGGCGTGCTCATGCACGTCAGCCGGCTCGGCTCGAACCCGTACTTCGCGTTGCTCGGCGTGAAGCCCGAGCAGCTCGCCCTGGCGCCGCCGAAGCTCGAGCGCGGGCGGCTCCTGCAGCCGGGCCGCGACGACGACGTCATGCTCGGGAGGCGGGCCGCCTCCGATCTCGGCGCCGACATCGGGAGCACGATCACCCTGCTCGGCCGCCCCTTCACCGTCGTCGGGGTCTACCGCGGCGAGATGCCGCTCTTCGACGGCGGCGCGTACGCGCCACTCGGCATCGTGCAGCAGCTCACGCATAGAGAGGGGCTCGTGACGGCCCTGTACGTCAAGGTGAGACCCGGCAACGACCCGCGGGCCGTCGCGGAGGCGATCGAGTCGGAGTCGGACACGCTCACGACCGTGTCCTCGGTGGACGAGTACGGCAAGGTCGACCAGGGCGTCGAGGCGATCGACGCCGCCAACCTCGCGATCTCGCTCCTCGCCGTGCTCATAGGAGCCGTCGGTGTCACGAACACGATGATCATGTCGGTGTTCGAGCGGACGCGGGAGATCGGGATCCTCCGCGCCCTCGGGTGGCGCAGCTCCCGGATCATGCGGATGATCATCGGCGAGTCGCTCCTGCTCTGCCTCGTCGCCGCCGTGATGGGCATCGTGCTCGGCGTCCTCGCCACGAAGGCGCTGCTGCTCGTTCCGGCGATCGAGTCGTTTCTCGAGCCGCAGTACTCGTCCGGCCTGTTCCTGAAGGCATTCGTCGTCGGCGTCGTCGTCGGGATCGCCGGTGCGCTCTACCCCACCGTGCGCGCGGTGCGGCTCTCGCCGATGGAGGCGTTGCGCCATGAATGAGGCGGCCACGATCGACGTCGCGGGAGTCGCCAAGGCGTACGAGGAAGGCAGGATCCGCGCGCTCGACGGGATGGAGCTGCACGTCGCGGCGGGCGAGTACGTCGCCCTTGTCGGCCCGTCGGGCTGCGGGAAGTCGACGCTACTGCACCTGATCGCTGCCCTCGACCGGCCCGACCGGGGATCGATCGTCGTGGCGGGCCATGATCTGGCGCACGAGCACGATCTCAGCCACTACCGGTCACGGCACGTCGGGATGGTGTTCCAGCTCCACAACCTGCTGCCGACGCTGACGGCGGTCGAGAACGTGCAGATGCCGATGTTCGAGCTCGGTGTACGCTCGTCGGAGCGCGAGCGCCGCGCGCGGCACCTGCTCGAGCTGGTGGGGATGGGGGAGCGCGAGCGCAACCAGCCCACCCAGCTCTCGGGCGGCGAGCGCCAGCGGGTCGCGATTGCCCGCGCGCTCGCGAACGAGCCCGGCGTTGATCCTGGCCGACGAGCCGACCGGCAGCCTCGACTCGACGTCCGGCCTGCAGGTGATGGAGCTGCTCGAGTCGGTCTGCCGTGAGCGCGGCGCGACGCTCGTCCTCGTCACCCACGCGCCCGACCTCGCCGCTCCGCGCCGACCGGATCGTGCAGATGCTCGACGGGCGCGCACTGCCGGCCGACGCATCGCCGCCGCCCGGTCAGGCAGTGGCGGGGATGGAAGCTGCAGCGGCCAGGTTCGCACCGACCGCGACGACGTCACCAACGATCACGAGCGCCGGCGACTCCAGCCCGGCAGCGAGCTCTGCCAGGTCGGCGAGCGTTCCGGAGACGGATTCCTGTTCCGGGAGCGTGCCGCGCGAAACGACGGCGGCAGGTGTTGCCGAGGAGAGGCCCTCCGCCACGAGCCCGCGGCAGAGCTGCTCCACGCGCTCGAGCCCCATGAAGAGCACGAGCGTGCCACCGCTGGCAGCGAGCGCTGCATAGTCGGGCTCGCCGCCGTCGGCGCCGTGCCCGCTCGCGATCGTGACGCGGTCGGAGACGCCTCGATGGGTGACGGGGATGAGGGCCGAGGCAGGCACGGCTGCGATCGACGAGACGCCGGGGACGACCTCGAAGGGAACCCCGGCCGCGGCGAGAGCGAGCGCCTCCTCGCCGCCGCGGCCGAACACGAACGGGTCGCCGCCCTTGAGCCGGACGACGTCGAGGCCGGCGGCGCCGTAGGCGACGAGCAGCCGGGTGACCGCCTCCTGGCTCATCCCGGCGCGTGAGATGACGAGGGCGTCGTCGGGCGCCTCGTCGACGAGCTCCCGGGCGACGAGCGCGTCCGCCACCAGCACGTCGCACGAGCGGACGAGCTCCAGCCCGCGCACGGTGATCAGTCCGGGGTCGCCCGGGCCTGCGCCGACGAGGTGCACCGTCATCCGAGCTCCTCTGCCACGAGCCCTGCGAAGTAGGCCTTCCGCTCCTCGTAGGTGGCGAAGTGCGACCTGGCCCAGGGGCGCAGCTCGCGCAGTCGCCGGGCGAGCTCGGCGTGCTCGGGCCGCACCATGGTCGCGATCTCGTCGCGGAGGCGCTGCGCGAGCGCGGGCGAGGCTCCCCCCGTCGAGACCGCGATCGCAATCGGCCCGTGGCGATGGACGGCGGGGAGGATGAACGAGCACAGCTCCGGGACGTCGACGACGTTGCAGAGCAGCGACCGTGCCTCGGCGTCACGGAAGACACGGCGGTTGACCTCCGTCGTCGACGTCGCGGCGACGACGAGGAACCGTCCGGCGAGATCCTCGGGGCGGTACTCGCGGCGAGCGACGGTGAGCTCGAGCTCGGCGAGCCCGGGCACGATCTCGGGAGCAACGACGGTGACGCGCGCACCCGCGGCCAGCAGGCCCACGACCTTCTCGAGCGCGACCGGCCCGCCCCCGACGACGAGCACGCTGCGGCCCTTCAGATCGAGGCAGGCCATGTAGTGACGCCCCGTCGCCATCGTCAGACCTCGACCGAGGTGAGCCTGGCGCCCTGGCGGTCGAGCCGGAGCGACAGGCGGCCCTCATCGGTCGCAAGCGACAGCGTGTAGGAGCCGGGGCCGACCGCGGTGAGCGTCGCGCCTTCGAGGCGATGCCCGTGCAACGCGTCGAGGGCGGAGCTCACCTGCCGGGCGCTCTCCTGCAGCGCCTGGCCGCGCGGCAGCTTGCGGTAGAGCCGGAGCGCCGTCGTCTCGCCGGGCGGCCCGTAGACGCCCTGATCCTGCCGGCCTGGAGTGCCAGCTCGAGGATCGGCTCCAGTGTCAGAGCGTGCCTGCCCTGGAGCCGCCCCGACTCGATCGCCTCGACCAGCTCGGTGAGATCCTCGCGGTAGACAGGGGATGCGGCGGCTGCGAGCACGGCCTGCGTCTCGGCGAGCGCGAGCTCCTGTTCGGACTCGCCGAGCCTGATGTCCGTCTCCGTGACCGCGCTACTCATGCGAGCCCTCGCCGACGATCGCATGCAACTCGTGCTCGAAGCCGCCCGTCTCGATCGCGCAGTGCATGCCGCACTCCTTGGGGGCGCCGGTCTCCCACCACCAGCGACCCGCCCGCACCGGCTCACCCGCGGCCACCGGCCGTGTGCACGGCAGGCATCCGATCGACGAGTAGCCCTTCGCGTAGAGCGCGTGCGTGGGCACGTCGTTCTCGCGGAGGTAGTCCCAGACCTCCTCCTCCGCCCACTCGGCGAGCGGGTTCAGCTTCACGATCGCGCCGTGGTCGTGGTCGATCTCGATCTTGCGGATGTCCGAGCGCGAAGCCCACTGGTCGCGGCGGAGGCCCGTCACCCACGCCTCGAGCCCGGCGAGCACCCGCGTCAGCGGCTGCACCTTGCGGACGTTGCAGCACAGCAGCCGGTTCTCGACGGAGCGAAAGAAGAGGTTCGGTCCGTGGCGGTCGACGAGGCGCTGCACCTGGCCCGAGTCGGGGGAGAGAAGCTCGAGGCGAAGGCCGTCGTAGCGCTCGCGCAGCTGCTCGATCAGGTCGTGTGTCTCCTGCGGTAGCCGGCCGGTGTCGATCGAGAAGACCCGCACGGACGGGTCGATCCGGTACGCCATGTCGATCAGCGCCACGTCGCCCTCCTGGAAGGCCGTCGAGAGGGCGAGCCCCTCGCCGAACCGCTCGATCGCCCACTCGAGCAGCTCCCACGGCTCCTGCCCCTCGAACTCGACCGACAGCTCGCCGGCCTCGAGGTCGTCGATGTAGTCAACGCTCATGCTGCCTCCTCCTCGGTTTCCTTCGCTCCTCGGCGTGACCGGGCCGGCTCGCGGCCGATCAGGACACCGAGCTCGTCGTCGGTCTTGCGGTCGCAGTACGCACGGAAGCTCTCGCCGGGTGTGCGACCCTCGAGCCAGACGACGATCAGCCGCTCGACCGTGTCGTCGAGCTCCTCGGTCGGTACGCGACGGAACACCGGCCGGCCGATCGCCGCGGCCGGGCCGAGAGCCCCGCGCAGCAGGATGTCGTAGCCCTGATGGCGCTTGCCCTCCGCGTCTCGAACCGTCGTGCCCTGGAAGCCGAGATCGCCGACCCAGTGCTGGCCGCAGGCGTGGGGGCAGCCGTCGAGGTGGAGGCGGAGCCCGGCGACGTCGTCGCCGAAGCGGCCTTCGAGATGATCGATGAGGCCGCCGAGCCGTCCCTTCGTCTCCGCAACCGCGAAGTTGCAGTGGGGCTCGCCGGTGCAGCCGATCGCGTTCGAGCGCAGGCGGTTCGCGTCGACCGGGAAGCCGATCTCTGCGAGCGTCACCGAGGCGGCGTCGGCGTCCGTGATCCCGGTGACGACGAGATTCTGCTGCCTCGTCAGGCGGATGTCGCGACCGTGGCCCGCAGCAAGCGCGGAGACGGCGAGCATCTGGTCGCCCGAGATCAGGCCGAGATGCACCGGCGCCCCGACCGAGCTGACACCCGGCTCGTGCTCGGGCTCGACGCCCATGTGGTCGGCCGGGTCGTGGTCGAGTGGCTCGAGCGCGAAATCGGGAAGGGCGTAGCCGAGTCGCCGTTCGACCTCCTCGCGCATCCCCTCCGGCCCGCGGTCGTCGACCATGAACTTCATCCGTGCCTTGACGCGTGAGATGCGGTAGCGCAGGTCTTCCTTCCAGGCGTCGAGCAGCGCGCGCATCACCGGCATCGCCTCGTCCTCGCGGATCCAGACCCCGAGGTCGCGGGCG
Source organism: uncultured Thermoleophilia bacterium (assembly GCA_963792455.1). Classification (GTDB taxonomy): domain Bacteria; phylum Actinomycetota; class Thermoleophilia; order Gaiellales; family Gaiellaceae; genus Gaiella. The sequence goes on along the minus strand of CAWBWA010000003.1, from coordinate 115,804 downwards.
ATCCGTGGCACGGAGGAGAGGCCGCCGCCGACGAGAACGGCAAATCCCCGCTCGCCGTCGCGGATCGCGCCGACGAGCGAGATGCAGTTGATCTCGGGAGCATTGCAGCGGTGCAGGCACGCCGAGATCGAGATCTTGTGCTTGCGCGGCAGGTCGGAGTAGTCCGGATTGCCGTAGAAGAACGCGGTGACCTCGTCGTGCAGGGCAGTGACGTCGAAGAGCTCGTCGTGCGCGAGGCCCGCCACAGGGCACCCCGTCAGGTTCCTGACGGCGTCGCCGCAGGCGCCGACCGTGGTCAACCCGGCCCCGCGCAGGCGGTCGAACACGGTCGGCAGGGAGGCGAGCTGGAGGTAGTGCAGCTGGATCGTCTGCCGGGTCGTCAGCTCGCCGGCGCCGCGGCCGTGCTCGTTCGAGATCTCGCCGATCACGCGCAACTGCTCGGGCGTGATCCGCCCTGCCGGCAGCTTGATCCGGAGCATGAACGTCCCGACCTTCGGCTTGTCGTGGTAGACGCCCCACCACTTGAGGCGGACGAGGTCTTCCTCCTCGATGTCTGCATACCCGGTCGCGATCAGTGCCGGCAACTCGCCGAGCATCGCGAGCGGGCTCTTGGCGCGCTTCAGCCGCTCGACCGGGTTGCGCTTGAGCACCAGCTCGAGCGTTGGCGCCTCCTTCAGCTCTGCCATCCGTTGCCTCCTCGTCCCCGGAAACGACGGAGGGCCCCGATCCCGGAGCCCTGGGCGGTGCCGGCGGCACCTGCGCTTTGCCATCTTCCCGGTCGCCGCCCCGGGTGGGTGGCTCGCGGCTGGAGTTCGCACCTGGCGGACGGGTGTCCCGGTTGCGGCGGTTTCGTCGGGCCAGTTCCCTCAACCGCTCGTGATGGCTAACGCTTTTCTATGTATAGCAACGTCACTTCAAAAATACAAGTGATGTCAGGTGCTCGCAGAAACGCCGGTCCCGGCAGGCACCGGCGCCAGTTGCGCCGCCACGAGCGCGTGGTAGCGCGGCACCTCGAGCAGGAACGAGTCGTGCCCCCACGGTGAGACCACCTCTTCCTGGTTGACCGCACAGCCTGCGCGACGCAGCACCCGCGCGATCTCGGCCGAGTGCTCCGTCGGGAAGCGCCAGTCGGTGTCGAACGAGACGACGAGGAAGCGGGTGCTCACCCGGCGCAGCCGCGCGACCGCGGCATCCTCGTCCGCGAACGGCTCGAAGTAGTCCATCACCCGCGTCAGGTACAGGTACGAGTTGGCGTCGAAGCGGTCGAGGAAGCTCTGCCCCTGGTGCTCCAGGTAGCTCTCGACCTGGAAGTCGACGTCGAACGTGGGGCTGTCGCCGATCCGGTCGCGCCCGAACTTGTGGCGCAGGCTCTCCTCGGACACGTAGGTGATGTGCGCCATCATCCGTGCCACTGCGAGCCCCACTGCCGGGGTCGCGCCGGTGTCGTAGTAGTCGCCGCCCGCGAAGTGCTCGTCGTTGATGATCGACGCGCGCGCGACCGCCGAGAACGCGATGTTCTGGGCGCTGAGGCGGGCCGACGCGCACACGAGGATGCCGTTGCCGATCTCGTCGGGGTGGTCGAGCGCCCACTGCAGCACCTGCATGCCGCCGAGCGAGCCGCCGATCGCGCCGTGCAGGCGCTCGATCCCGAGGTGGGCGAGGAGTCGCCGGTGCACGGTCACGAGGTCGGACACGGTGAAGTGGGGGAAGCGCAGCCCGTAGGGCCTGCCTGTCGCAGGGTCGGTCGAGGACGGCCCGGTCGTGCCGCGGCAGCCGCCGAGCAGGTTCGGGCAGATCACGAACAGGTGGTCCGTGTCGAGCGGCTTGCCGGGGCCGATCAGCGTGTCCCACCAACCGGGGCGCTCCTCGTCGCCGTGGTGACCCGCAGCGTGGGCGTCGCCGGTCAGGGCGTGGCAGACGAAGACGGCGTTCGAGCCGTCCGCGGCGAGGGTGCCGTACGTCTCGTAGGCGACCTCGACCGGGGCGAGCGACTCGCCCGACTCGAGCACGAGCGGGTCGCCCTCGGTGAAGAGGACGACCCGCTGCGTCTCGACGAATCCGACCGATCCCGCCATCGCCCCCGCTCAGACCGCGGCCGGAACGGCAGCCTTCTGGAGCGCCTGGTCGAGGTCTGCCAGGATGTCGTCGATGTTCTCGATCCCGACCGACAGCCGCACCGTGTCCTGCGTGACGCCGGAGGATGCGAGCTCGTCGTCGTTGAGCTGTGAGTGCGTCGTCGACGCATTGTGGATCGCGAGCGACTTCGCGTCGCCGATGTTCGCCAGGTGGCTGAACAGCTCCAGGCTCTCGATGAACGCCTGTCCGGCCTCGCGGCCGCCGGCGATGCCGAACGTGACGAGGCCGCCGTAGCCGCCTGTGAGGACGCGGTCGGCGACCTCCTTGTACGGGCTCGAGTCGAGCCCGGGGTAGTTGACCCAGTTGACGGCATCGTGCTGCTCGAGATGCCGGGCCACGGCAAGGGCGTTCGAGGAGTGCCGCTCGATCCGCAGCGGCAGCGTCTCGAGCCCCTGCAGCAAGAGGAACGCGTTGAACGGCGAGATCGCCGCCCCGAGGTTGCGTAGGAGCACCGTGCGAACGCGCCCGATGTACGCGGCCGGCCCGAGCACGTCCGCCCAGACGACGCCGTGGTACGACGGATCCGGCTTCGTCAGGCCGGGATAGCGCTCGGCGTTCGCCGCCCAGTCGAAGCTTCCGGAGTCGACGACGATGCCGCCGATCGAGGTGCCGTGGCCGCCGATGTACTTCGTCGCCGAGTGGACGGCGATGTCCGCTCCCTGCTCGAAGACGCGTGCCAGGATCGGGGTCGGCACCGTGTTGTCGACGATCAGCGGCAGGCCCTGCGCGTGCGCCGCGTCGGCCCAGGCGCGGATGTCGATCACGTTCAGCTTCGGGTTGCCGATCGTCTCGGCGAAGACGAGCTTCGTGTTCTCGTCGGTGAGCGCTGCCACGGCACCGGGATCGTCCGGGTCGGCCCAGCGCACCTCGATCCCGTACTGCGGCAGGGTGTGCGCGAACAGGTTGTACGTGCCGCCGTACAGGGTCGAGACCGAGACGATGTTGTCACCGGCCCGCGCGAGGTTGAGCACCGAGTACGCCACGGCCGACTGGCCGGATGCGGTCGCGACGGCGGCGATCCCGCCCTCGAGCTGCGTCACCCGCTGCTCGAACACGTCCTGGGTCGGATTCATGATCCGCGTGTAGATGTTCCCCGGCACCTTCAGCGCGAACAGGTCCGCGGCGTGCTGGGTGTCGTCGAAGACGTACGAGGTCGTCTGGTAGATCGGCACCGCCCGCGACGCCGGTCGTCGGATCCGGCACCTGGCCTCCGTGGAGGGCGATCGTCTCGGGCTTGTGGTCGCTCATTCTGCTGCTCCTTTCCGCCTGCCGGCGATGGTGTGGTTGTCCCGGGAACGGCAAAGGCCCCTGACGTCGAGTCCCGGGGCCCTCGGTGCTCCCGCCGGCGGCGGGTGCAGCATCTTCCCATCTTCCCGCTCACCGCCCGGGACGGCCGGCTCGCGGCTGGAGTTCGCACCTGACGGACGGATGTCCCGGTTGCGGCGGTGTCGCGGGCCAGTTCCCTCGACCGCTCCTGATGGTCAACGCTTCACTTCGGAAAGTAACACAGCAGGCCCGATCTGCAAAGCGGAAGTGCGCCGGGCTCGTCCCCGGCGGCGCCCGTCGTGGGGTCGAACCGACCAGGTACAATTCGGCGTCATGGGAAACCTCGGCATCTACTTCGTGTTCCTGATCCCGCCGATGGTCATCGGCTTCGTGATCCAGCACCGGCTGAAGAAGACGGTCGCGACGCAGATGCAGGTACAGGTCGCGAACGGGATGTCGGGTGAGCAGGTGGCACGGATGATCCTCGACCACAACGGCCTCTCGGGCGTGCCCGTCAACCCGGCTCCGGGTGGCCCGCTCTCCGATCACTACGACCCGCGGGCCCGGACGGTCAACCTCTCACAGGGTGTCTACGACGGCCACGCGGTCGCATCGGTCGCGATCGCAGCGCACGAGGTGGGCCACGCGATCCAGCACGAGAAGGCGTACGGGCCGTTCAAGCTGCGGAGCGCGATGTTCCCCGCGGTCGCCTTTGCCTCGAAGGCCTGGCTGTTCCTCCTGCTGATCGGCGTCTTCGCCCAGATCACGGGCCTTGCCACGCTCGCTGTCGCCCTCTTTGCCGTCGTCGTGCTCTTCCAGCTCGTGACGCTGCCGGTCGAGTTCGATGCCTCCCGGCGTGCGAAGCAGCAGCTCCACTCGCTCGGGCTCGTCACGTCCGGTGAGGCGGACGGTGCAAGCCAGGTGCTCAGCGCAGCCGCGCTGACCTACGTCGCCGCGGCACTGGCAGCGCTCTCGCAGCTCGCCTACTACGCGCTCATCTTCCTCGGCAACCGCAACTAACCGCTTCTCGTGCGGCCGGTCGCACTGGTGCTGAGAGCGGGCGCCGTCGTCGTGGCGGTCGGCTTCGTGTTCTCGCTGCTGATCGACGGGGCGCCGGCGCCGGTCGCGAACGAGGTCGCAGGCCGCCCCGAAGGCGGTGGTCGTCGAGAAGGCCACCGTCGTGACGAAGCCAGAGCGCGGTCCCGGCAGGGGTCGTCACGATCGCGGCGGTCGGGGACATCGTGATGGGCTCGACGCCGAACCTGCCGCCGGACGGCGGCAGGTCGTTCTTCGACGGAGTCCAGACCGATCTGGCCGGCGACGTCGTGCTCGGGAACCTGGAGGGGACGCTGTCCGTCGGCGGCGGCTCGAAGTGCGGTGCCGGCAGCACCAACTGTTACGCCTTCCAGACGCCGCCGTCGTACGCGGCCTGGCTGAAGAAGGCCGGGCTTCACGATGCTGAACCTCGCGAACAACCACGCCTTCGACTACGGCCCGTCCGGGCAGGCGCAGACGCTCGCCGCGCTGAAGCAGCAGCGGCTCGCGACGACGGGACGCCCGGGCGAGATCGCCTACCAGCAGGTCGGCGAGATCGAGGTCGCGGTCGTCGGCTTCGCTCCCTACTCGTGGGCGCAGCAGTCGACCGACATCCCCGCGGCGCGGCGCCTCGTCAAGAAGGCCTCGGCGAACGCGGACGTCGTCATCGTGACCATGCACGCGGGCGCCGAGGGCACCGACCACACGCACGTGCGGCCGGGCACCGAGACCTACCTCGGCGAGAACCGCGGCAACGTCGTCGCGTTCTCCCACGCGGTCGTCGATGCCGGGGCCGACGTCGTCATCGGCCACGGGCCACACGTCCTGCGGGGGATGGAGTGGTACAAGGGCCGCCTCATCGCCTACTCGCTCGGGAACTTCGCCGGGTACAAGGTCTTCGCGCTCGGAGGCCCGCTGTCGCTGAGCGGCATCCTTCGGGTGACGCTTCGCGGAGACGGCCGCTTCGACAGCGGCACCCTCGTGCCGACCCGGCTCGTCGGCGCCGGTCTCCCCGCGCTCGATCCGGCCGAGAGCGCCCACGGGATCGTGCGCACCCTCTCGAGAGAGGACTTCGGCGCCCGCGGCGTGAAGGTCTCGGCGAACGGCAACCTGAGCCGCTGAGGAGGGGCCGTGCGCGAGTTCGACGTGGTCGTGATCGGCGCAGGTGTGGCCGGTGAGGTAGCGGCAGGGCGGCTGGGTCAGAACGGCCTCTCGGTCGCGATCGTCGAGGACAGGCTGGTGGGCGGTGAGTGCTCGTACTACGCCTGCATGCCGTCGAAGGCGCTGCTGCGGCCGGTCGAGCTCGCGCGCGAGGTCGCGCGCGTCCCCGGGCTCGAGATCGGGCCGATCGACGTCGCGGCGGTGCTCTCGCGGCGCGACGACGTGATCGCCCGCCTCGACGACGCAGGGCAGGTGCCGTGGCTCGAGGAGCGGGGGGTCACGCTCGTGCGCGGCCGGGGCCGGCTCGACGGCGAGCGCACGGTCGTCGTCGACGGCGAGCAGCTCGTCGCGCGGAAGGCCGTGATCGTGGCGACGGGCTCGTCGGCCCTCGTTCCCGACATCGAAGGGCTCCGGGAAGCCCGCCCGTGGACGAACATCGAGGGGACGACCGCCACCGAGGTCCCGCCCCGACTCGTGATCCTCGGGGGCGGCGTCGTCGGGGTGGAGCTCGGCCAGGCCTGGGCCGCGTTCGGGTCCGCCGTGACGCTCGTGCACCGCGGTGAGCGCCTGATCGAGCGCGAGGAGCCGTTCGCCGGCCGGCAGGTGCTCGACGCCCTCCGCGAGGGCGGGGTGGACGTCAGGCTGAACCGCTCGGCAGTGCGCGTGTCCCGGCCGGGCCCGGTCGTGATCGAGCTCGACGACGGGTCGACGCTGGAGGCGGACGAGGTGCTGGCGGCATTCGGCCGCACTCCGGGAACCGCCGGGATCGGCCTGGAGACGCTCGGCCTTGCCGCCGACGGCCCGCTCGGGGTCGGCGACGACTTCCGCGTTCCCGGCCACGACTGGCTGTTTGCGATCGGCGACGTCAACGGCCGGGCCCTCCTCACGCACATGGGCAAGTACCAGGGCAGGCTCGTCGCGGACACGATCCTCGGCCGTGACGTGCAACTGCGCTCGGACGGGGCGCGCTCGCCGCGCGTGATCTTCACCGACCCGCAGGTGGGGGCCGTCGGCCTCACCCTGGCGGGCGCCCGAACGGCGGGCCTCCGCGTCCGGCACGTCGACGTGGAGACGAGCGGCAACGCCGGCGGCTCGTTCGTGGGCCGCGGGGCGGCCGGCACCTCGAGGATCGTCGTCGACGAGGACCGGCGCGTGCTCGTCGGCGCCACGATCACGGGCGCCGAGGTCGCCGAGGCCCTCCACGCCGCCACGATCGCCGTCGTCGCCGGGGTGACGATCGACGACCTCTGGCATGCCGTGCCGTCGTTTCCGACGCGCAGCGAGCTGTGGCTGAAGCTGCTGGAGGCGTACGGGCTGTAGACGCTTGAGTAGCCTGACGGGATGAGCCTGGTTTCCATCTCCGGCGGCGCCGGCTTCCTCGGGCTCCACCTCGCCCGGCGCGTGCTCGCGGAGGGAAGCGCGGTCAGAACCCTCGACGTCGCGGCGCTCGACGACGCCGAGCTCGAGCGCGGCGTCGAGGAGGTGCGGGGCGACATCCGCTCCGAGCGGGACGTACGGACGCTCGTGGCCGGTGCCGAGGTCGTCGTCCACGCCGCTGCAGCGCTGCCGATCCAGTCCTCCCGCGCGGCGATCCGCTCGGTCAACGTCGAGGGCACCGCGAACGTGCTCGCCGCCGCGCTCGAGGCCGGCGTGCGGCGGGTGGTGCTGATCTCGTCCACCGCCGTCTACGGCGTCCCGGAGCGGCATCCGATCCACGAGGACGACCCGCTCGTCGGCGTCGGCTGGTACGGCGAGTCGAAGATCGAGGCCGAGCAGCTCGCGGGCGAGTTCGGGCGGCGAGGTCTCGACGTCGCGATCGTGCGGCCGAAGACGTTCATCGGCCCCGAGCGGCTCGGCGTCTTCGAGATCCTCTTCGACTGGATCCGCGAGGGGCGCCGGATCCCCATCCTCGGGGACGGCGGCAACCTCTACCAGCTGCTCGCGGTCGAGGACCTCGTCGACGCGGTCGTGCGGTCGTTCACCGCCCCCGTCGCCGGTGAGGCTTTGAACGTCGGAGCGGCCGCTTTCGGAACCGTGCGCGACGACCTGCAGGCGCTGATCGACCACGCCGGCTCCGGCTCCCGGTTGTGGCCCGTGCCCGTCAGGCCGGCCGAGCTGTCATTGCGAGCGCTCGAGCTCGCCCACCTGTCGCCGCTCGCGGAGTGGCACTACAGGACGGCGCACAAGGACTCGTTCGTCTCGATCGAGAAGGCTCGCGAGCTGCTCGGCTGGGAGCCGCGCCTCTCGAACGCCGAGACGCTGTGTGCCACCTACGACTGGTATCTCGCCCACCTCGACGCGATGCGCGGGGCCGGGACGACGCACCGTGTCCCGTGGAACCAGCAGGCGCTCGGCGTGTTGAAGCGCTTCTCGTAGACCCAGCCGAAGTCTCTACGCGGCGAGCACGGAGATGCCGTACCGCCGGAACGTTGCATCGCGTGTGGCGACGGTCAGATGATCGTGCTGTGCCTGCCCGATGAGAAGACGGTCGAACGGGTCTCTATGGATGAGGGGAAGCGAGCCGGCAGCAACGGCGTGGGCGAGTGTCACGGGAAGCTCGTCGAATCCCTCTCGCTCGACGTGGAAGGCGATGTCGCCGTCGAACGTGAGCTTCCCGAGGGCCGCTTTCGTTCGGATCTCGAAGGCCGTCACGGCACTGACTGCGACATCGACGGAACCGTCCTCGATCGCCTCGCGAGCGGGCGCGGCGAGCTGGGCCGGGTCGTCGAGCCACCAGATGAACGCGTTCGTATCCAGAAGGAGCCTCACCCCTCGCCGTCCTCGGGCCAGGCATCTCCCCAGAAGTCGCGCGCGATCTGCTCGTTCGTCTCCGGGCTGTCCCAGTCGTCCGCGAGCCAGATCTTGCCCTTCATCGAGCCGCCCTGCCGGCGTTTCGGACGTGGGTGTTCCAGCGGCACGAGTCGCGCCCGCGGCTCACCCGCCTTCGCGATCACGATCTCCTCACCCGCGGCAGCGCGCTCGACGAGCCGCGAGAAGTGGGTCTTCGCCTCGTGGATGTTGACCTGGGTGGACATGTCAGTAATGGACTAGACTAGATCTAGTCCACCTAAGGCTACCAGGCAGGCACTCCCCGCGCGAGCCCGTCCGTCGGCGTAGGCTTCGGCGCGTGGAGGCGCCCGAGACCGGCGAGGACATTCCGTACCGGATCGAGATCGAGGACGGTCCGGTCGTTCGCTGCTGGGAGCCGCGTGACGCGGAACTGCTGAAGGACGCGGTCGATTCCAGCCTCGAGCACCTGCGCCCGTGGATGCCGTGGGCGCAGGACGAGCCGCAGACCGTCGAGGAGAAGGCGGCGCTGCTGCGGCAGTTCCGCGGCTGGTTCGATCTCCGGCAGGACTTCGTCTACGGGATCTTCTCGCCCGACGAGTCGGAGGTGCTCGGCGGCACCGGGTTGCATCCGCGGGTCGGCGACGGAGCCTTCGAGATCGGCTACTGGGTGCGCGCAGAGCCGTGTCGGGCGCGGCATCGCCACGACGACCGCTGCCGCGCTGACGAGGGTGGGGATCGAGCTCGGGGGCGCCGATCGGATCGAGATCCGCGTCGATCCTGCGAACGAGACGAGCTGCCGGATCCCGCGGAGGCTCGGTTTCGTCGAGGAAGCCGTCCTGCGCCGACGGCTTCCCGTAGGCCCTGGCGCCCCGCGCCGCGATGCAGTCGTGTTCTCCCTGTTCGCCGAGGATCTGGCGGCCTCACCCGCCGCGCGCATTCGCCTGACGGCGTTCGACTGCCGCGGGCTCGCGGTCGTTGGCACGGAGGCCCGGGGTCGGCCCCGGGACGCCGGCTGAGGCCCGACACCGCGAGCCCTCTGCCACGCGCGTTCGTCGGCTTCCTGCTCGGCGCCACGGGCATGTTCGCGACGATGTACTCGACACAGGCGATCCTGCCCGAGCTCTCGCGTGACTTCGACGTCAGCCCGTCGCGCGCCGGCCTCTCGGTCTCGGTCGTCGTCCTGGCGGTCGCGATCGGCGGGTTCGCCTGGGGGCCGCTCTCCGACCGGATCGGGCGGCCGCGCGCGATTCGCCTCGCGAGCGTGCTGCTCGTGCCGCCCACGATCGGGGTCGCGCTCGCACCCGGCTTCGAGGCGCTCCTCGTCTGCCGCACGCTCCAGGGCCTCTGCATGCCGGGGCTCCTGACCGTGGGTGCCCCGTACGTCGTCGAGGCGTTCGTCCCCCGGATCGGAGCGCGGGCGATGGGGTACTACGTCTCCGCGCTCGTCGCCGGCGGCCTCGTCGGGCGGCTCGGCGTCGCCCTCGCGAGCGAGCTCGTCGACTGGCGGGTGGCGATCGGTGCCCTCGCCGTGTTGCCCGTCGCTGCCGCGATCTCGATGCGCAGCGGCCTGCCGGAGCCCGACCTGCCATCGCGCGGCGGTGGGATCGCGCGGCACCTCACGAACGTCCGGCTGCTCGGCGTCTCGATCGGCGGCGGCGCGCTGTTCTTCACCATGGTCGGGACGTTCACGTACATCACCTATCGACTCGAGGAGCCGCCGTTCTCGTACCCGGCGGCGGTCGCCAGCCTCGTCTTCCTGCTCTGGCTGACGGGTCTCGTCGGACCGCTGGCCGGCCGGCTCGCGGACAGGATCGGCTGGCGCCGCCTCGCGCTCGCCACCGTCGCGCTCTCCACCGTCGGTGTCCTGCTGACGCTGCCGGACGTCGTGCCGCTACTCGTGCTCGGGCTCGCCTGCATCGCGTTCGCGATGTTCACGGGCTACACCGCGACCCAGCTCGGTGTCGGCGACGTGGCCCGGGTCGACCGTGGCGCCGCGAGCGCTCTCTACTTCGGCGTCTACTACGCCTGCGGCGCGCTCGGCGCCTATCTGCCCGGGCTCGCGTGGGAGACCTGGGGGTGGTCGGGAGTCGCGTCGGCCGGTGCGGCTGCCCTGGCGCTTGCGGCCGTTGCTCTTGCGTTCGCAGGCCGCCCGCAGGCGTCCGCCGGGCTGAGACGTGACGAGCGGCGCTCCACGCTGCGGCGGGCCTCCCGGGCCTACCGCCGCAGCGCGCGCTTCAGTGCACGATCAGGACGTCACAGTGAGCATGGCGCGCGACCGAGGCGCTGACGCTCTGGCCGAGCAGGCGCTGGACGATGCCGATCTCGCGCGTGCCGACCACGATCATGTCGGCCTCGCGATCGCCCGCCAGCTGGACGATGGTGTCCGCCGGCTCGCCGACCGCAGGGACGTACTCCGCCTCGACGCCGAGGCCCTCGAGCACGCGTCGCAGCCGCCGCCAGCTCGTCCTGCGTGCATCTCGGGGGAATCGGTGGGGTCGATCGGCCCTCCGCCGTGGCCGATCGGGATGTGCACCGGCGCCACGCTCGTGACCACGAGCTTGCCGCCGAGTGCCCCGGCGAGCTCGGCGGCGCGCTGCAGGGCCCGCTTCGCCGGCTCGGTGTCGTCGTACCCAACAACGATGGTCTTCATTCCGTCCGCCTCCTTCGCAGGTTGTCGAGTGTAGTCAATCGGGTTGGGGCACGGCTGGCAAGGGGGAAAGCCGGCGATCGCATGCGCGGCGGAACGCGGCGACCCCCTTCGTGATATGAACCGCTGATCGAACGAGGAGGATCTCCGATGGAAATCGACACGGCAAAGCTCGAGACGGTCCGCGCGACGATGAGCGACCGGGGATCGAATTCATCTTCGCGCAGTTCGTCGACATGGACGGGACCGAGGTCGAGGTGATCCCGGCCGTCCCGAGGCGGTAGACGGGGAGCCCGGTGGTTCTCCGCCGCTCCCCTACGACCAGGGGTACGGCGAGTTCGAGACCGGGTGCAGGTCGCCGGTCGCGAAGCGCTCGAAGCGGAACGGCGTCAGCAGCGGCGCCGAGTCGCCGCAGACGACCCGGGCGACCTCGCGGCCGACGCCGATCATCTTGTAGCCGTGGTTCGAGTCGAGGATCCCGTAGACGTTCGGCTTCAGGTAGTCGAAGACCGGGAAGTTGTCGGCGGTGAACGAGCCGACGCCGCCCGAGCGGGCCTGCTTGTAGAGCGGCCGGCAGCCCTCGAAGCGGCTCATCGCGTGCGAGAGCGCGGCGCACCACATGTCGGGGAAGCTCGTCGTCGACGTTCGTCGTCGACGGGTACGGGTCGAGCTCGACGTCGCCGTCGACCGTGAGCGGTGAGGCGCCGCCCTGCACGCCGTGGCGGTCGCGCTTGTAGTAGATGCCCCACAGCTCGTCGGTGATCAGCCCGCCGTCGTCCGTGTAGAGCGGCGCGTCGGTGTCGAGGTGGATCACGGGCGGCGCGCCGCCGTCGGCGGTCGCGAACATCAGCGGGTCGACCGTGATCTCGCCCTCCTGGAGGTTCCAGTACGTCCACATCGGCTGGTCGCGCGCCACGTCGCCGGACGGCGTGTGGATGTCGATCGTCATCGGCAGGCCGAGCAGGCCCCAGAAGCGCTTGGCCCACGGGCCGGGCGCGACGACGACCTGCTCGCCGACGGCGATCGGCCCTTGTTCGGTCTCGACGGCGGTGACGGTGTCGTCGTCGGCCGAGCTCGAAGCCGGTCACCTCGGTGTAGCGAGTGGATCTGGACGCCCTCCTCGAGGCACTTGTCGCGCAGGCCCATGCACCGACTCGAGGTTGAAGGCGAAGCCGCCCTGGTGCTCGTGCAGGCAGACGGTGACGCCCTTCGCGCGCCAGTCGGGGAAGAGCGCCTTCATGTGCGCGTCGACCTCGGCCTCGCCGAGATCAGAGGTCGGAGCGGTAGCCGATGCGCTCGTGGCGCTCGTAGACGGCGGTGAGGTCGCTCTCCTGCACCTGTCGGGCCGAGCGCGATGTAGCCGACGCCGTTGTAGTGGTAGGCCGCGGGGTCGGACTCCCACACCTCGACGCAGGCCTGCATCAGCTCGCTCATCGCGGGCTGGAAGTAGTTGTTGCGGACGACGCCGCAGGCGATGCCGGTGGCGCCTGCGCCCGGGGTCGCCTTCTCGAGCACGACGACGTCCGCGCCGGAGCCGAGCGCCGCGCTGCCGCAGCTCGACGGCGAGGTGGTAGGCGGTCGAGAGGCCGTGCATGCCGGCACCGACGACGACGTAGCGGGACGAAGCAGGTATCATGTAGAATTGCCTCCCGAGGCAATGGTGTGTCGACAATCTAGTGACAGAAGGAGGGTACCATCGCGCCCGCACCGGTCAACCAGCCGTCCGTCACGTCGCCGCCGTCGAGCGCGCGCTTCGCCGTGCTCGACGCGCTCGCCGACGGCGGTGAGCTCGGGACGAACGAGATCGCGCGCCGCACCGGCATCAACGCGAGCACCGTCTCGCGCCTCCTCGCGACGCTCGCCGCGGCGCGCTTCGTCGAGCACGTGCCGGAGAACGGCCGCTACCGCCTCTCGCTGCGGCTCGTCGAGCTCGGCAACGCCGTGCTCGAGCGGCTCGACCTGCGCGAGCTCGCGCGGCCGCACCTGCAGGCGCTCGTGCGCGAGACCGGCGAGACGGCGACGCTGTCGGCCCCGGGCGAGCACGACGCGATCACGGTCGACTTCGCGCACAGCTCGTCCGTCGTGCAGAGCGTCGCGCAGCTCGGCCGGCCGAGCGTCGGCCACGCGACGGCGGCGGGCAAGGTGATGCTCGCGTTCGGCGACGTGGAGCTGCCCTCCGGAGCCGCTCACGGCGTACACGTCGCGCACGATCACGACGCGCGAGCGCTCGTCGAGGAGCTCGAGCGCGTTCGGGCGCGGGCTTCGCCGACGCCCGGGAGGAGCGCGAGGAGGATCTCGCCGCGATCGCTGCGCCGGTGCGGGACAGCCGCGGGCGAGCTCGCGGGGATCGTCGGCGTCCAGGGGCCGCGATCGCGGTTCGACGCGGCAGCGCGCGAGGCAGCCGGTGCCGCTCCGTGCTCGCAGCACGCAGACGCCGGTCTCCTCCGAGCTCGGTTGGGCGAGGACGACGGGCGCTCGAGCACGGCGGGCAGCCAGACGAGGCAGGCGGCCCGCTCACGGATCCGCTTCGTCCGCCTCGCGTACGTGCGCCGCTTCATCCGCTCGCGATCGGGGCCGACGACGAGCAGGCCGGGCGCCCGCTCGGCGACGAGCTCGAGCAGCGCCTCGACGGGCCGCGGGCTGACGCAGCCGCAGCCGCTCGACGTCGACCGCGAGCGAGTGCGCGAGCTCCGCCGGCGCGCGCAGCGCGTCCTCGACGTCCTGCGTGCCGACGTACTCGTACTTCATCGAGAGCGAGATGCGGCGCCGAGGGCGACCTCGACGGCGTTGACGACGATCAGCCGCTGCCCCGACTCGACGGCGGCATCGACGGCGAGCGCGGTCGCCTCCGGCTCGAACGGCACGTCGAACGTGACGAGCATCACCGGCCGGCTCCCCGTGACGGCGCGGGATATCCGCGGACGTTCGGGTGCGCCGGGTCCCGAGCACGCGCTATTCCGGGCGGAGCTTCCAGCTCTTCGTCGCTCGGCGCTCATCTGCGCTGCCGAGCGGCGCCGGATCTGCGGCACGACGAGCAGCCCGTAAGCCATGACGAGCACGAAGAGCAGGAACGCGTACTGGATGCCGACGACGACCGCGAGCGGGATCAGGATCGCGGCCAGCACAAGCGGGGGCCCGACGACGAGCAGCCGGTAGCGGCGGACGCCGGCGACGAGCGCCTCGTAGTCGCGTCCGCGGGAATCTGGCTCGTGTCCCACGTCTTGCCGCACGTCTCGCACGTCCAGCGTCTCGCCGTAGGCGACGCTCGACGGACTCCCGCAGTCACAGGTGATCGTGATCGGGGGCGCGTCGCACGCGCGCGATCCTACGACGCCGCGAGTCCGCGCCATTTGCCGCCTGAGGCAATACGGTTTTCAGCGCCTAGGAATCGTCCGCGGAGCGTGGTACGTTCGCACGATCGGCGGCTGAGCCGCCGAGTCCCCCGCATCTCCTGACGGAGGTCGATCGTGGCGACTGCAGTAGTCGAGGAACGTCAGCTCCTCAAGACGCTCCGCTGGTACGACGGATTCGTGATCGCCCTCGCGAACCCGGGCTTCCTGCTCGGCTCGCTCGGCTACTCCGTCGGCGACCTCGGCGGCTGGGGAGCGGCGATCCTCTGGGGCATCTCGGCGGTCGCTCGCCGTCTTCATCAACACGATCTACTCGCGAGCTGGCGACGATGTTCCCGGACAAGTCCGGGCGGCCTCGCCGCTGTACGCCCACGAGGGGTGGCGGAAGTACACGACCCTCGTCGGCCCGATCGCGACGTTCGGCTACTGGATCGGCTGGTCGGTCGTGCTCTCGTTCATCGGCCTCTTCATCGGCCAGATCATCCAGGGCGCCTGGTTCTCCGGCGAGCCGGTCGGGAGCCGATCGATCGCCGACACGACGGTACTTCTCGACTGGTCGGCCTCGGAGTTCGGCCTGCCGCACCTGATCGCCATCGGGCTGATCCTCGCCGTCTGGCTCTTCAACGTCTTCGGCGTCCCGCGTCGGCGTCACCTTCGGCTACCTCGGCGGGCGCGCTGCTGATGATCCCGCTCTTCGTGATGATGATCCTGCCGTTCCTGAACGGCAGCTTCGACAGCGCCAACCTGACGTAACAACCTCGACGACTGCCGGCCTGGCGTGGGGCGGCCTCCAGCTCGCGCTCGTCGTGGCTGTGGATCATGTGCTGGTCGGCGTGGGGCGTCGACGTCTGCGCGACGTTCGCTCCCGAGTACAAGGACACGGTCCGCGACACGCGCCTCGCGCTGCGCTCGGCTGCGCTGTTCTCGATGGTCGTCTACATCCTGCTCCCGATCGGGTTCGTCGGCGGCGCGGAGCGGAGACTGTGGCCGCGTACGACTACGTCGGGCGATGAAGACGATCCTCGGGATAGCTCGGACCGGCTGACGGACTTCTTCGTCGTCTGTCTCGTCGCCAGCTTCCTGATCACGATGAACACCGCGACCGCCGACGGCGGACGTGCGCTCTACGGGATCGCGCGCGACGACATGACGGTCAAGCAGCTCGGGACGCTGAACAAGTACCACGTGCCGGGCACAGCGATGACCATCGACATGGTGATCAACATCTGCTTCGTGCTCTTCATCGGGAACATCTTCGGCATCCTCGCGGCGAGCAACCTCGGCGTACGTGCTCGCGCACATGTTCGCGCTCTCGGCGCTTCATCCTGCTCCGCCGAGACCGGCCGAACTGGCCGCGCCCGATCAAGCTCGGGGCGATCTGGGTGCCGATCGCGGGCATCCTCGCCGTCTGGTGCCTGATCCTGACCATCGTCGGCTTCGGCTGGTTCCAGACCGCGGCCGGCGGGCTACGGCGGCACGAAGGAGAAGGTCATCGGCGTCGGCGTCCTCGTGATCGGCGATGCTGCTCTTCTTCTTCCGGCGGATCGTCCAGGACAAGGAGAAGATCCACTGGCGTGAGGAGACGCCGACGATGCCCGAGTCGGCATCGGCCGGCGCTTCCCAACCGGCGCCTAGCGCACTAGCCTCGGCCGGCGGGGTCCCGCAACGCGGGGCCCCACCGGCCGTCAGGAAGCCGGGATTGGTCGGCTCTCTCGTCCGGGGGCAGCACGCGAGCCGTGCCGTGCGTGGGGCACGGCGTCGAGAACGTCGCAGTGATCGGATCAGCCGAGCGAGTGCCTCGTGCCGGAGTTCCGGTACCAGGCATTGGGCCGCCAACGGCGTCGTGCCACAACCACGGCATGAGCACCGAAGCGCCGCCTCCCGAGGGAGTTCGACATCGTTCTGCCAGGCAGCGTTCGCGCCCGGCGCGCTCGAAGGGCTCGGCGACTCCGTGTTCGACGACGTCCCCATCGTCCGAGCCGATCGACGTCGGTGAGCTCGACGGAGATCCGGCGATCGCGTTCCGACGCACCCTCGGGATGTTCGCGACCGGCGTCACCGTCCTGACGACCCGCGTCGGTAGAGCAGGTGCACGGGATGACCGCCAACGCGTTCATGTCCGTGTCGCTGAGCCCGCCGCTGGTCCTGATCGCGCTCGATCGCCGCACCCGGATGTGCGGCATGCTGCACGAGGGAACCCGGTACGGCGTCAGCGTGCTCGCGCAGGGACAATCGGAGCTCTCCGACAAGTACGCCCGCGCGACGCGGGACGGCGTCGAGCCGGAATTCGTCGTCGTCCGGGAGACGCCGCTCGTCGAAGGCGCACTGGCCCACCTCGTCGCGCGGGTGGTGCGGTCGTACTGGGGCGGTGACCACTCGCTCTTCCTCGGCCACGTCGAGTACGCCCGGTACGGGAACGGGGAGCCACTGCTGTTCCACGGAGGACGCTACGAGCGCATGCTCGGGCGAGCCGGAGCTGTTCTCGCGCCTTCCGCGCGAGCTGCTCGACCAGCTGCTGCGGCGTGGCGACGAGGTGCGGTTCAGGGCCGGCTGAGGCGCTGATGCGCCGCGGGGAGGTCTCCGACACGCTGATGCTCGTCGCAGCGGGCGCGGTGCGTGTCGAGCGGCCGGGCGAGGACGCTGACGCTCGGGTCCGGTGCGTTGATCGGCGAGATCGAGGTGCTCGACCCGGGTGCCGGGCGGATGGCGACGATCACCGCGGAGGCCGACACGACCTGCATCGTCGTGACCCGCGTCGGAGCTGCTCGAAGGGCTCGCTGCGGATCCGCACGCCGCGATCGCCCTCCTCGGCATCCTTGCGAGCCGGTTCCGCGAGACGGCCTGACCTGGGTCACGGCTTCGTCAGCGTCCGGGGCGCCCGTCCGGCCTCCGCCGGCGCCCGATTCCGATTCCGCTTCGGCGAGGAGCTGTGCTGCGAGCTCCCGCTTCGCCGAGGCATCGAGCTTCTTCAGCTCGTTCTCGACGGCACGCCGGTTGTAGCGCTGGTTCCAGTAGTCGAGCGACTCGAACCCGAGCAGCACCGCCTTGCCGACGAACTGGCGCAGTACCTCGTTCGTCGGGCCCATCACCCACCCGGCCTTCGCGTCGCGAAGGTAGCGCTCGAGCTCCATGTCGCGCTTGTAGCCCGAGCCACCGCAGGCGTGCAGCATCTTGTCGACCACGTCGGAGGCGTTCTGGGCAGCGACGAACTTGATCTGCCAGGCCCAATGGAGGAACCTGCTACGCGCGAGCTCGCCCTGCTCGAGCAGCTTCGTGTTGTTCTCGGTCACCTGGTCGAGTGCCTGAGCGACCGAGTACACGAACATCCGCGACGCGTTCGTCTCCATCACCGCCTGCCCGACGTAGTCCTGGATCGTCGGGTAGTCGGCGACCCGCATGCCGACGTCGACGTGGCGTTTGCGGGTCGTATGCCGCTTTGCGATGTCGACTGCGCCAAGAGCCAGTCCGTTCCAGCAGGACGAGGAGCCGATGAGGAACGACGGGTCGACGGCCTCGTCGTTCGAGACGGCGCCGTCGCCCTCCGGGCCGACGCGCTGCGCAGCCGGGATCTCGACGCCCGTGAACGAGACCGCACCCGACTGGTTGCCCCGCATGCCGAGGGCGTCCCAGAGCGACGGCTGCGCGTCGCAGTGCTCCTTGTCGACGACGAACACCGAGAGGTCGTCGTAGCCCCTGAAGTCGGGGCTCGTCGTCTGCAGCACGTAGAAGTCGGCGAAACCCCCGGAGGTCGTCCAGGATGCCTTCTTGTCGATCCGGTAGCCGCCGTTCTGGCGCTCCGGCGCGCGACGAGACCGGGTACCAGAAGTGTGAGCCGGTCTCCGGGTCGGAGTAGGAGATCGTGCCGATCACGCCGGAGTCGAGCCTGCGGATGTACTTGTCCACGAGCTCCGGTGTCGGCCGCAGCATCAATGCCGCAACGGCACCCATGTGCATGATCCAGCACATCGCGGTCGACGCGCAGCCGTAGCGGGCGATCGTCTCGGCGGCCATCGCGTAGGCGACGTGGCTCTCGCCGAGACCACCCCACTCCTCGGGCACGCAGAGCGCGAGAAAACCATGCTCACCGAGCAATTCCAGGTTGCGGCGCGGGAAACAGCAGCTCGTCGTCGGAGCGCTTTGCGTTCGCGCGCATCTCCTTCTCGCACAGCGTGATCAGGGTCTCGCGCAGGCCCTTCTGGCGATCGGTGAGCATCCAGTCGGGATCCCAGTCGTAGCCGAGACCCCAGAACGGCTCGGCTCCCCACATCTTCTCGGGCATTGGCTCCTCCGTCTCCCGCGCGTTGTGTGGCTCATGGTAGGTGGCACGAACCGTGCGCTGCCGGGTCGTCACTTGTCGTTTGCATCTTCGCTTCCGGGGCTGGAGAATCGCCGTACCCGAATCGCCCAGAGGAGGCCCCGACATGGCGCGCGACCCCAAGCACGACATCCTCTTCGAGCCGATCCAGATCGGCCCGAAGACGATGAAGAACCGCTTCTACCAGGTGCCGCACTGCAACGGGTTCGGCTCCGAGAAGCCCGGTCAGCCAGGCGTACTTCCGCGCGCTGAAGGCCGAGGGCGGCTGGGCCGGCGTCTGCCACCGAGTACTGCTCGATCTCGCCCGGAGTCCGACGACACCCACCGCATGTCGGCGCGCATCTGGGACGACGGCGACGTCGAGCAACCTCGTCGCTGATGTGCGACAGGCTGCACGAGCACGGCGCGCTCGCCGGCGTCGAGCTCTGGTACGGCGGCCCGCACGCGCCGAACATGGAGTCGCGCTGCCCGTCGGCGCGCGGCCCCTCGCAGATCCCGAGCGACTTCGAGTTCCTCACCTACGCGATCGAGGCCGACAAGGACGACATCCGCGACCTCCAGAAGCTACTACGTCGAGGCGGCGAAGCGGGCCGCGCACGGCCGGCTTCGACATCGTCTACGTCTACGGCGGCGCACTCGCTACCTGCCGCTGCAGTTCCTCGACGCCGTTCTACAACCACCGCACCGACGAGTACGGCGGCTCGCTTCGAGAACCGGGCGCGCTTCTGGCGCGAGACGCTCGAGCTGGTGAAGGAGGCCGTCGGCGACGACTGCGCGATCGCCGTCCGGATCGTCGCATCGACACGTTCCTCGGGCGAGGCCGGCGACGCAGCTCGAGCGACGACTGCCTGCCGTTCGTCGAGCTCGTCGACCACCTCGTCGACCTCTGGGACGTCAACGTCGGCGGCATCGCCGAGTGGGGCGAGGACGCGACGCCGTCGCGCTTCTTCCCGAGGGCCGCGCAGCTGCCCGTGGCAGGCCGCGCGTGCGAGGCGATCTCGAAGAAGCCGGTCGTCGGCGTCGGCCGCTTGACGAACCCCGACCACGATGGCCGACGCGATCCGCGAGCGGCAAGCTCGACATCATCGGCGCTGCCGCGCCGTCGATCGCCGATCCGTTCCTGCCGAAGAAGATCGACGAGGGCCGGCTCGACGACATCCGCGAGTGCATCGGCTGCAACGTCTGCATCTCGCGCTGGGAGATCGGCGGCCCGCCGCTGATCTGCACCCAGAACGCGACCGCCGGCGAGGAGTACCGCCGCGGCTGGCATCCGGAGCGGTTCACGCCGGCGGCGAACGCCGACAACGACGTGCTCGTCGTCGGCGCCGGGCCGGCCGGGATGGAGTGCGCGATCGTCCTCGGCAAGCGCGGCATGCGCCGCGTCCACCTCGTCGAGGCGGAGGACGAGATGGGCGGCACCATGCGCTGGATCCCGCAGCTGCCGGGCCTCGGCGAGTGGGCCCGGATCGTCAACTACCGCAAGATCCAGCTCGACAAGCTCAAGAACGTCGAGTTCATCCCGAACATGAAGCTCTCCGCGAAGGACGTCGCCGAGTACGGCGCCGAGATCGTCATCGTCGCGACCGGCTCGCACTGGTCGACGGACGGCCTCAACGGCGCCTCGCACGCGACGATCGACGGTGCCGACGCGAGCCTCGCCTGGCAGGCGACGCCCGACCAGATCATGGGCGAGGGCAAGCAGCTCGCCGGTGAGCACGTCGTCGTCTTCGACAACGACGGCTACTTCATGGGCGTCTCGCTGGCCGAGAAGCTCGCGGCGGAGGGCAAGAAGGTCACGCTGATGACGCCGCTCGGCACCGTCGGGCCGTACATGCACTTCACGCTCGAGGCGCCGAACCAGCACCGCAGGCTGCACAAGCTGGGCGTCGAGATCGTGCCCTACCACCTGCCGTCGCGGGTCGAGCAGGGCGTGGTCGTGGCGACCCACGTCTACGACGAGGACGGGCACGAGAAGTCCTTCGCCGCCGACGGCGTCGTCTGGGTGGCACAGCGCCGCTCCAACGAGGCGCTGTTCCGCGAGCTCAAGGACTCGATCGGGCTCGAGCAGCTCAAGGCCGAGGGAGTCGACGCGCTCTACCGGATCGGCGACTGCGAGGCGCCGCGGCTCACCGCGGACGCGGTCTTCTCCGGCCACCGGCTGGCCCGGGAGATCGACTCCGCCGGATCCGTCGATCCCGCTTCCGTTCAAGCGCGAGCGGCGCATGGTCGACGCCGAGTCGGTGGCGCGCGAGAAGGCCGAGTACGAGGCGATGTACGCCTAGATGCGTACCGTCGTCTGCATCAAGCAGGTGCTGCAGCTCGGAGACGAGGTCGAGTTCACGGACGACGGGCTCGACGTCGACCCGGACTACCTCGATCCGGCGCTGAACGAGTGGGACAGCTTCGCCACCGAGGAGGCGCTCCAGCTACGGGAGCGCCTCGGTGGCGAGGTCGTCGTCGTCACGTGCGGCCCGAAGCAGTCCGAGGCGGCCCTGCGGCGCTGCCTCGCGATGGGCGCCGACCGGGCGATCCGGGTCGAGGGGGCGGGCCGCGACCCGTTCACGGTCGCCCGGGCGCTCGCGGACGTCGTGCGGGGTGAGAGTGCCGACCTCGTGCTCTGCGGCGTGCAGTCGAGCGACGCCGTGCAGGCGGCGACGGGAACGGCGCTCGCGGAGCTGCTCGACCTGCCGCGGCGCGGCGGTGGTCACCCGCTCGACTACGACGCGGGTGCGCGGAACGGCGGTCGTCGACCGTGAGCTCGAGGGCGGCATCGTCGATCGCGTCGAGATCGACACGCCTGCCGTCCTCACGATCCAGACCGGCATCAACGAGCCTCGCTACGCCAACCTGCGTGCGATCAAGCAGGCGGAGCAGGTCGAGATCGACGTTCGTGGCGCGGCCGACGGCGGCCTGCCCGCCTACCGGGTGCGGCGGATGTTCGTCCCCGAGCGAGGAGAGGGAGCAGAGATGATCGAGGGCAGTCCTGCCGAGATCGCGGCGCGGATCGCGGCGATCGTGAAGGAGCGGCTCGCATGAGCGTCCTCGTGATTGCCGAGCACCTGCGCGGCCAGGTCCGCGACGTGACCCGGGAGCTCGTCACCGCCGGGCGCGCGCTCGGGCCCGTGACGGTCGCGGTGATCGGGCGAGACGCCGTATCGCTCGCCGACGCAGTGAACGTCGAGGGCGTCGAGGAGATCGTGACCGTGGACGTCCCGGCGAGCGAGTTCGAGAACGACGCCTACCAGGCGGCGGTCGAGGCGCTGATCGCGAGCCGGCAGCCGCGCGTGACGCTGCTCGGCTTCACCGTCAACAGCATGGGCTACGGCCCCGCCGTCGCAGTCAAGCTCGGGCTCGGCTTCGCGAGCGACGTCCACGGCGTTGCGCTCGAGGGCGACGCGGTGATCGCGACGCGGTCGTTCTACGGCTCCAAGGTCAGCGCCGAGCTCGAGTTCCCGGAGCGCGGCCGGCGTGCTGCTGCTGCTGCGGCCGACGGCCTGGGCTCCCGCGGAAGGTCAGGGCAGCGCCCGGTGTCACGGCATTCGAGGTCACGCCCGGGCCGTCGCGCGCGCGACATCTCGAGCTCGTCGAGGCGACGGCCTCCGGCGACGTGGACATCACCCAGGCGGACTTCCTGCTCTCGATCGGTCGCGGCATCGGCGACAAGGAGAACGTCGAGATGTTCGAGGAGCTCGCCGAGAAGATGGGCGCCACGCTCTCGGTCTCGCGGCCCCTCGTCGACGCCGGCTGGATGCCCGCGTCGCGCCAGGTCGGCCAGTCGGGCAAGACGGTGAAGCCCACGGTCTACCTCGCCTTCGGCATCTCGGGCGCGGTGCAGCACCTCGCCGGGATGAAGACGTCGGGCACGATCATCGCGGTCAACACCGATCCCGAGGCCGCGATCTTCAACGTCGCCGCACTACGGCGCCAGGGCCGACCTGTTCGACGTCGCGGAAGAGCTCGAGAAGCTCTACTAGCGATGGAGACACGCGAGACGTTCGCCGGCCTCTCCGACTGGCAGATCGGGCTCTGGTATGCGCTGATCGTCCTCTCGACGTCGATCTTCGCGTGGGGCGTGCTGCGGCTCGTCGCTCAAGTACCGGCGCGGGCGCGGCAGCCTCCCGGGCGACAGGCTGCTCGCAGCGCATCGTCCGGACCGCGCGGATCGTGCTCACCCACAACTGGATCAGGCGTCGGGACGGGGTCGCCGGGCTCGCGCACGCGATGATCTTCTACGGCTTCGTCGTGCTCTTCATCGGCACGGGGATCCTCGCGTTCCAGGACGACTTCGCCGAGCCCGTGCTCGGCTGGGACTTCTGGCAGGGGCCGTTCTACCTCGGCTACTCGCTGTTCCTCGACGTCTTCGGGGCCTTCCTCGTCGTCGGCGTCGTGATCCTGGGGGTGAAGCGCGCCCGCAAGCCGGCCCGCCTCGACTACACCCGGGTCGACGGCGTCGCGAGCCGCTACGCGCGCTGGCGCTACCAGGTCGGCGACTGGGTCTTCGTCGGCTCGCTGCTCTTCCTCGGGGTGACGGGCTTCGTCCTCGAGGCGCTGCGGATCGCCGAGACCGACCCGTCGTTCGAGAAGTGGTCGCCGATCGGCTGGGTCGTCGGCCAGGGCCTGATCGTCGATCGGCGTCGACGGTGAGACGGCCGCGGCGGCGCACTTCCGCGGCTGGTGGGTGCACGGGCTCGCGGCGCTCGCGTTCGTGGCGGCGATCCCGTTCACGAAGGCGGTGCACATGATGAGCGCGCCGGCCAGCGTCGCGACGCGGAACGACATGGCCGGGAAGCGCCTCGTCGGGCTGCCGCCGAGCCCGAAGCCGGAGGACGTCGGCTACGGCGTCGTCACCGATCTCACGCCCGGCGCACCTCCTCCAGCTCGACGCCTGCACGAAGTGCGGCAAGTGCCACGAGGCGTGCCCCGCCGCCGCCTCCGGGTATCCGCTCTCGCCGCGCGACCTCGTGCTCGACCTGCGAGAGCAGTCGGAAGGGACGTACGGCATCCGCGGCTGGCTGACCGTGCCGCCGCTGTTCGCCTCCGACGCCAACCTGCTCGGCAACCCGATCCGGGAGGAGACGGTCTGGTCGTGCATGCAGTGCATGGCCTGCGTCGAGATCTGCCCGGTCGGGATCGAGCACGTGCCGATCATCAACCAGCTGCGCCGCCGCCTGGTCGACGAGGGCGAGATGGACGCGCAGCTGCAGACGACGCTCGAGACGATCTACGAGTCCGGCAACTCCTTCGGCGAGCCGAAGCGCAAGCGCGGCCGCTGGACCAAGGAGCTCGAGTTCGAGATCAAGGACGCGCGCAAGGAGCCGGTCGACGTGCTCTGGTTCGTCGGCGACTTCGCCTCGTTCGACCCGCGCAACATCCGCGTCACCCGGGCGCTCGCCCGGATCCTGCACGAGCCGGCGTCGACTTCGGGATCCTCTACGAGGGCGAGCGCAACGCCGGCAACGACGTGCGGCGCGCGGGCGAGGAGGGGCTCTTCGACGACCTCGCCGAGAGCAACATCGAGGCGATCGCGGCGTGCGAGTTCGACCGCATCCTCACCACCGACCCGCACTCGTTCAACACGCTCCACAACGAGTACCCGGCGCTCGGCGGCACCTGGGACGTCGTGCACCACTCGCAGTTCCTGCTCGAGCTGCTCGAGTCGGGTGCGCTGACCCCGGGGAGCGCGCTCGGCCGCCGCGTCACCTACCACGACCCGTGCTACCTCGGCCGCTACAACGGCGTCTACGACGAGCCGCGCGCGCTGATCGCGGCGACCGGCTGCGAGCTCGTCGAGATGCCGCGCAACCGCGACAACTCGTTCTGCTGCGGCGCCGGCGGCGGCCGGATCTGGATGTCGGAGCTCAAGGACCCGGACGCACCACGGCCCTCGGAGTCGCGGATCCACGAGGCGATGGCGCTCGACCGGGTCTCGACCTTCGTCGTCTCCTGCCCGAAGGACGTGACGATGTACGAGGACGCGGTCAAGACCTCGGGGCACGAGGGCGAGATCGAGGTGCGCGAGATGACCGAGCTCGTGCTCGAGTCACTCGAGCTCGAGCCGGTCGGCGTCGCAGCCGCAGAGCCCGACAGCGATGCCGCGTGATCAGCTGAGGACGAACAGCTCCTTGAACGGCGTGCGAGAGATCCGCCAGACGGCCTGCGAGCCGGCCGCGAACGAGACGATGTCGCCCGGCTCGAGCTCGAGGGTCGTGCCGCCTTCGACCTCGATCACGACGGCACCCTCGAGCACGTGGATCGTCTCGTTCTGCTCGAAGTCGTAGGCGAACGGCGCCGGGAGTGCGCCGAGCACGCGCCAGAGGCCCGCCTCGTAGGGCCGCCCGCCCTCGTCGGAGCGGAGGGAGTGCACCTCGCCGACGACCTCGCCGGCCAGCTCCATCGGCTCCCAGCCGTCCGCATCCACGCGTGTCCGCCAGGGCCCGGGCATGACGCAACAGTACCGGCCACACTCTCGTCGCAGCCCTTTGTAGGCTTGACTCGAACCGCGACCAGGAGAGGTGCCGAGTGAGCAAGGAGACCGCGTTTCACCCCCGGCTGCAGGCGATGACGGATCAGTGGATGGACCTGTTCGGCTACTGGGCGCCCTCGGTCGTCACCGACACGCTCGAGGAGTACCGGGCCTGCCGCGAGACGGCGGCGCTGATGGACTTCACGATGCTGCGCAAGGTGGACATCGAGGGGCCGGGCGCACTCGCCTTCGTCAACGGCATCGTCACACGCGACGTCTCGAAGCTCGGCCCCGGCCAGATCGGCTACGGGGCACTCTGCGACGAGCACGGCAAGATGATCGACGACTGCACGGTGATGGTGCGCTCTGCGGACGACATCCGCTTCTGCGGCGCGAACGACCGTGACTTCCACCTCTTCCGGGAGCTGGCGCCCGCAGGGCATCACCGTGAGCGAGATCACCGACGCGACGCCGCACCTCTGCCTGCAGGGGCCGCTCAGCCGCGCGATGCTGCAGGGGCTCGCGAACCAGGATCTCTCGAATGCCGCGTTCCCGTACTACACGTTCCGCGAGGACGTCGAGATCGCCGGGATCCCGGTCTTCATGACGAGGCTCGGGTACACGGCGGAGCTCGGCTACGAGCTCTGGGTCGAGCGCGAGCGGGCGCTCCAGCTGTGGGACGTGCTCCTCCGCGAGCTGCCGCCGCAGGGGATGAAGGTGATCGGCATGGACGCGCTCGACCTGTTCCGGATCGAGGGCGGCTTCATCATCGGCGGCGTCGAGTACGACCCGACGGTGTCGCCGTACGAGTGCGGGCTCGGCTGGTCGGTCGACCTCGAGAAGGGCGACTTCCAGGGGCGCGAGGGGATCGTCCGCGATCGGGATGCCACGACGTTGCGACTCGGCAGCGTCGTGCTCGACGCCGGCGGCGCTGCGGCGAGCGGCGCGCCGCTCCTCGTCGACGGCATCGAGGTCGGCCTCGTCACGCAGGCGGTCGAGTCGCCGTTCCTCGGCGGCAGGACGCTCGGCCTCGCGAAGCTGCCGCAGGCGCTGAAGGTGCCGGGGACGAAGGTCGTCGCGCGCGTCGGCGGCGAGGAAGTTCCGGGCGAGGTCGTCGAGCACCCGGTCTACGAGAAGGAGCGCCGCCGGGCGAAGGAGCTCGCCCGTGAGCTACCGGCTCTACTGGCGCCGCAACGACGGCGTCAGCGGCCACGTCTGGCTCAGCGCAGGCGACATGGACGCGCTCGCGGGCGAAATGAGCCTGCAGGGGATGCCGTGGCCGGGCGACCGCCTGCCGGGGCCCGGTGCCGATGCCGTGATCGAGGCCGACGAGGTCGAGCGGGTGATCGACGCCGCGCGCGAGACGCCGCTCCCGCTCGCCGACGGGCAGCTCTGGATCGACTGGCTCGTCTTCCTCGAGGGTGCGACGCAGAACGGCGGCCTGCTCATCCGCGGCTAGCAGGTTGACACCCGACCGCTTCGGCCGCGGTGCGATAGTTACGGGACCAGGCGACATCGAGGAGAGACCGATGGGCACACAGGAGATCATCCGCACGGCGTTCGACCGCCCGCAGCGCGAGCTCGGCTGCGAGTTCATGGACTGGGAGGGCTGGTACTGGCCGAGCACGTTCGGCGACGCGTCGCCGAGCACCACGCCGTTCGCAACGACGTCGGCGTCTGGGACGCCTCGCCGCTGCGCAAGTGGGATTTCAACGGCGTCGACGCGCTCGCCGCCGCGGATCGCGTGTTCACGAACGACATGCTCTGCCTCGATGTGGGGCAGGTGCGCTACGCGCCCTTCTGCGACGAGCACGGCAAGATGGTCGGCGACGGCACCGTCTTCAAGTCGACGACGACGTGCTGCATCGTCGTGACGGCGCTCGACACCGACCTCGACCACTTCCAGAGTGTCGTCGGTGGGCTCGACGTCGAGATCACGCCGATGACGGCGCGGACGCCGCAGGTCGGGATCAACGGGCCGCGTGCGCCGGAGCTGCTGCAGTCGATCTGCGAGGCCGACGTCTCGTCGCTCCGCTACTTCCGCTTCTGGCCCGAGCAGGTCGAGGTCGGCGGGGTGCCGTGCTGGGTCTCTCGCACCGGCTACTCCGGCGAGCTCGGCTTCGAGCTCTTCTGCTCGCCCGACGGTGCCGAGCAGCTGTGGGCGGCGGTCGTCGGCGCCGGCGCGCGACCCTACGGCCTCGCCGCCGTCGAGACGATCCGGATCGAGTCGGGCCTGATCTTCATCGGCTACGACTACTTCCAGAACGAGACGAGCCCGTACGACATGTCGCTCGACAAGATGATCCGCTTCGACGGGCCCGACTTCTGCGGCAAGGCCGCTCTCGAAGCCGAGGCGGCCGCTCCGCCGCGCCGGCTCGTCACGCTCGTGCTCGACGGCGCCGACGTGCCGGAGTACGGGGCCGCGGTGACGAAGGACGGATCGCCGGTCGGCACGCTCACGAGCCCGTGCGAGAGCCCGACGCTCGGCAAGGTGATCGGGATGGCGGTGCTCGACAGCGGCTGCGCGACGGTCGGCGAGCGGGTCGAGGTCGCCGTCGGCGACGGAACCGCCGCCGCGACCGTGGCGACGCTGCCGGTCTACGACCCGGAGAAGGCCCGCCCGCGCGCGTAGCCTCCGGGCCTATCCCACCGCGAGCCCGAGCAGGACCAGCCCGGTGATCACGAGCCCGACGCCCGCCCACTCGGCGGGCGTCGGGCGCTCGTGGAAGAACAGCACGCCCGCGACGACCGGGATCACGGCGTAGGGCGCCGACGCGGCCGCGACGATCGCGGTGTCGGCGTGCTCGGTGCCCAGGTTGAACGAGACGTAGCCCGCGGTGTCGAGCAGCGCGAGCAGGACGACGGCAGCGAGCACGCGCGGCGAGCCGTCCGAGAGCCGCCAGCGACCCCCGCGGATCATCGTCGACACGATGAAGCACGTGGAGAAGAGCCGGGCGAGGAAGACCGGCGCGAGCCAGCCGAGCTCGTCGGCCCTCACCGAGACGCCGAGCACGAAGGCGCCGAGCAGCACCATCGCCGCGAGTGCGAACAGGAGCCCGTGCGCGTCGACGCGCTCGATCCTGAAGATGTGACGCAACCCGGACGAGGCGAGCACGATCCCGCAGACCGAGACGACCACGGCGACGGCCGCGGCCGTCCCCAGCCGCTCGTCGAGCAGGATGATCGCGAGGAGGAGGGTGACCATGGCGTAGCCGGACACGATCGGGCTGAGGACGGAGATCGGCCCGATCGCGAGCGCGCGGTAGAAGCAGGCGTACGAGCCCCACCCGATCGCCCCCACGAGCACGAAGAACGGCAGGTCGGCCGCCGCTGACGCCCGCCAGCGACCCCGACGCGAGCACGAGCACGCGCGAGGAGCGTCGTGGCGACGACGTGGAAGCCCAGCACCACGCTGGCCGAGCCGACCCGGCGGCCGGCGGTGGCGGCGACGTAGTCGGCGCACCCCCAGGTGATCGCCGCACCCAGCCCGAAGAGAACACCCACCGTGGGCCGGCCTCTAGTCGATGTCCGGCAGACCGGCGAGCCAGGGTGTCCGGTAGCCGGTCTCGTCCCACAGCACCGGGAAGAACGACTCGTCCAGGGAGAGGTCGCCGTAGCGCTTGTAGCGCGAGTAGATCAGGTCGACGTTGTGCTCGTGGAAGCGCACCTCGACGGGCAGCATGTGGGTGACGAGCGCCATCCGCGCCACCGATCCGCTCGTGTTCGGCGCCGACCCGTGCCAGGTGAGGCCGTGGTGGAACGCGCCGCCGCCCGCCTTCACCACCACCGGGACGATGTCGAGCTCGGTGCCTTCCGGGGCGGCGTTGCGCGCCGGGGCGAGCCAGTCGTCCGGGGCGTGGAACTGCGAGCGCTCCGGCGGTGTCTTCGGCCAGCGGTGCGAGCCCCGCACGTACTCGATCGGGCCGGCGTCGGCGGTGGTCTCGTGGAGGGAGAGCCAGCAGGTGAGCATCTCGGCCGGCACGAGGTAGTCGGCGTACGAGGAGTCCTGGTGAAAGCCGATCGCCTTCGTCCCCGGCGGCTTCCACAGCACGTTGTCCTGCAGGATGCGCGTGCCCCGGTAGCCGGCGAGCTGTGCCCCGAGGCGGCCGGTGCGCTCGCTCAGCACCTGCGCCGCGATCACGGTGTCGGCGCGCCAGCCGTTGCAGATCTGGCGCGTCCGGTCCTCCGGGATCGCGGCCCGGCACCCAGTTCACCTCGTCGGGCTTGATCCCCGTCTCGTACTCGCCGTCGAAGAGCCGCTCGTACCGCGCGCGCAGCAGCTCGAGCGCCCGTTCCGAGACGAGGCCCTCCTCGACGATCAGGAAGCCGTCCCGGTCGAAGCTCTCGACCTGCTGCGGGGTGAAGGTGTCGAAGGTTCCATCCGATCTGCCGTCAGTGCAGCGGCGGTTCCCAGCCCTCGAGCACGGGGGGC
This sequence comes from uncultured Thermoleophilia bacterium, assembly GCA_963792455.1. Classification (GTDB taxonomy): domain Bacteria; phylum Actinomycetota; class Thermoleophilia; order Gaiellales; family Gaiellaceae; genus Gaiella. Next base: position 86,209 of record CAWBWA010000003.1, on the reverse strand, counting down.
TTCCAGTTGTCGCCGACGATCTTCGAGTCCGCCACCCAGGGGCCGAGCTCCGTGCTGCGGGAACTTGCAGTGCTTCTCCTTCAGCAGGATCCCGTACGAGTTGCCGGTCTGGAGGTGCGTCATCAGCACCTTCCGCGCGAGCTCGTTCTCCCGGCCCTCGGGGATCGGGAAGTAGATCTTGATGAACGAGTTCGAGTAGCGGTCGAACACCGCCGGGCGTGCCGTCCTCCTGCAGCAGCTCGATGTCCTCGAGCCAGTTGATGTCGTCGCCCGGGGTCGACGCGACGAGGTCGACGCCCTCGACGAGCGAGATGTCCTCCTGGTACGGGAAGCGGTGACCGGCAGGAACTCCGCGTCGATCCCATGATCTTCTCCGGCTCCTTGTACGCCAGATGATGGGTCTCACTCACCGGACATCACCTCCGCGTGTGCTCGGTAGATAGTCGACCGGGTACTCGAGATGCCTCTCGAGCATCCGCTCGATCTTGGCGAGCGTCTGCTCCTCGCTGACGCCGGGGATCCAGCTCGTGCCGGCGAGCGGCACGCGTGCCATCGCTGCCGCCTCGACCGTGAGCGCACACAGGTCCTCCGGCTCGAGCGAGTGGATGTTCGTCTTGCCACACGCACGCGCCAGCATCTGCACCTCGAGCGTGAGCGTGTGCAGGAAGTTGTAGACGCGCTCGGCCGCCTCCTCGACCACGAGCCGCTTGCGCAGCTCGGGATCCTGGGTTGCGACACCCACGGGGCAGCGACCCGAGTGACAGTGGTAGCACTGGCCGGCGGGGACGCCGACGGTGCCCTCGTAGTCCGTGACGCCCGGGATCTCCTTGTTGCAGTTGAGCGCCATCAGCGCCGAGTGGCCGATCGCGACGGCCTTTGCCCCGAGCGCGATTGCCTTCGCGATGTCGCCGCCGTTGCGGATTCCGCCGGCGACGACGAGGTCGATCTCGTCGGCCAGACCGACGTCCTCGAGCGCCCGCCGGGCCTCGGGGATCGCCGCCATCAGCGGGATGCCCGTCTCCTCGGTGGCGATGTGCGGGCCTGCGCCGGTGCCGCCCTCGGCGCCGTCCAGGTAGATGATGTCCGGCCCGCACTTCGCCGCCATCCGCACGTCGTCGTAGACGCGCGAGGCGCCGAGCTTGAGCTGGATCGGGATCTGGTAGTCGGTCGCCTCACGGATCTCCTGGATCTTGAGCGAGAGATCGTCCGGCCCGAGCCAGTCCGGATGGCGGGCAGGCGAGCGCTGGTCGATGCCCGCGGGGAGCGAGCGCATCTCGGCCACCTGCTCCGTCACCTTCTGGCCCATCAGATGGCCGCCGAGGCCCACCTTGCAGCCCTGGCCGATGAAGAACTCGACCGCGTCGGCGAGCATCAGGTGGTGCGGGTTGAACCCGTACCTGCTCTGGATGCACTGGTAGTACCACTTCGTCGAGTAGTCGCGCTCCGGCGGGATCATCCCGCCCTCGCCCGAGCACGTCGCCGTGCCCGCCATCGACGCGCCCTTGGCGAGCGCCATCTTCGCCTCGAGCGACAGGGCGCCGAAGCTCATGCCGGTGATGTAGACGGGGATGTCGAGCTCGATCGGCTTCTTCGCGAAGCGGGCCCCGAGCATCGTCTTCGTCTCGCACTTCTCGCGGTAGCCCTCGATCACGAACCGCGTCAGCGTCCCCGGCATGAACATCAGCTCGTCCCAGTGCGGGATCGGCTTGAACATCGAGAACCCGCGCATGCGGTAGCGGCCGAGCTCGGCCTTCATGTGGATGTCGTTCATCACCTCGGGGGTGAAGATGCGGCTGTGCCCGAGGATCGTCTTGTTGTCCGGTGCTGTCTCGTCGGCCATGTGGCTCCAAGCCTCCTACAGGACGAGCTTGCGCTCGGCGGGCTCGAGGTTGTCGTAGTTGTAGAGCTTCTTGCCGCAGACGAACTTCTGCAGCTCCGGCGGGGTGCCGAGGTCGTAGATGCGGAACTTCCGCTCGACGAACTCCGTGTCCGCGTCGGTCCATTCGCCCGGCACGCAGTCGATCCCGAGCGAGCGAACCTTGCCGCCGACGTAGATCGTGCCGTCGTACATCGAGTCGCCGAGACCGTGGCCGACGTCACCGCAGATGATCTGCCGGCCGCGCTGCATCATGAACCCGTTCATCGAGCCGGCGCTGCCGAGCACGATGATCGTGCCGCCCTTCTGGTCGATGCCCGTGCGCGCGCCGACGCGGCCCTTGACGACGAGGTCGCCGCCGCGGAACGCCGCGCCGGTGAGCGAGCCGGCGTTCGAGTCGATCACGACGACCCCGGACATCATGTTCTCGCAGGCAGACCAGCCGACGCGGCCCTTGATGTGCACCTCGGGCCCGTCGATGATGCCGCAGCCGAAGTAGCCGAGGCTGCCGTCGAACGTGATCCTGCAGCGGGTGAGGATGCCGACGCCGAGCGAGTGCTTGGCGCCCGGGTTCCGCACCGTCACGTCGGTGATCCCCTGCTCGTTGATCAGCCAGCGCAGCTCCAGGTTGATCTGCCGGGTCGACAGGTCGTGCGCGTCGAACTCGGCCGAGGTGCCGTCGATCTCGGAGACCTTCGGGACGGCCGCGTCCGGCTCGGACAGGCCGCGCGCGTCGTAGCTGATTGCGTGCTCGCCTACCGCTGCCATACCAGCACCTCTCCTTCGTACGGGTCGTAGGTCTCGATCTCGTGGTCGATGATCGCGCGGATCGCGATCTCCTCGGACGCGAGCGCGACCAGGTCGTCGGCTTCGTAGAGCACGAGCGGCTTCGCGGCCATCTCGTCCTTCGCGACGCCGAGCGCGTCCCTCGTCACGCAGACGTAGGTGAAGACGCCGTCGAGCTCCTCGAGGCTCTGCCGCATCGCATCCTCGAGCGACGCCCCGTCGCTCATCTGCTGGGCGAGGTAGACCGCGATGATCTCGGAGTCGCACTCCGACTGGAAGCGATGTCCCGAGCGCTCGAGGCGGCGCTTCCACTGGAAGTAGTTCGTCAGCTGTCCGTTGTGAACGACGGCGACGTCGGAGAAGGGATACGCCCAGTAGGGGTGGGCGCCCGAGATGTCCACGTCGGACTCGGTGGCCATCCGGACGTGTCCGATCGCGTGTGTCCCCGTGAACGCGTTGAGGTGGTAGCCGCCGGCCACGGTCTCCGCGTCGCCGAGGTCCTTGACGATCTCGAGCGAGTTCCCGAGCGAGAGAACCTCGACGTCGGGTACGTCCTCGACGAAGTCGGCGAGCTTCTTCAGGTCGCCGGTGTACTCGAGCGTGACCCGGAACGCGTACTCGGTCTCTTCCTCGAGGGCGTGCACGCGGGCGCCGAGCGCGTGGAGGCGACGCTCGACCTCGGCCCGGTGCCGTCGCAGCCGGTCCTCGTACTCGAAGTCACGCGGCGTGTTCGCGTCGGCGAGCTTGTAGCGCATGATCACGAGGTCCGACGGCTGCCCGTAGAGCGCGTAGCCGGTCGAATCCGGCCCACGATGCTTCATCGACTGCAGCATCCGGGTCATCTCCTGCCCGATCGGATGCTCACCGTCCTTGTAGATGATTCCTGCGATTCCACACATGGGCGATTCAACTCTCCTTGTCGATCACGGAAGGATGTCGAGGTACTCGTTGACGTCCCAGTCGGTAACGGTGGCGCAGAAGCGCTCCCATTCGTCGCGCTTGTAGTGCATGAAGACGGTGTACATCTCGCCGGGCAGGGCGCTCTTGACGACCTCGTCCTGCTCGAGCGCGTCGAGGGCGTCGCCGAAGGTCATCGGGATCTTCTTGACCTCCTTGCCGGCCTCCATCGCAGCGTAGATGTTCCGCTCCTCCGGCTCGCCCGGGTCGAGCTGGCGCTCGATCCCGTCCTGCATGGCCTTGATCAGCGCGGCCATCGAGAGGTACGGGTTGACGGAGGAGTCGACCGAGCGGTACTCGAAGCGGCCCGGGGCCGAGACGCGCAGCGCGGTCGTGCGGTTCTGGAAGCCCCAGTCGGCGAACACCGGCGCCCAGAAGCCCGTGTCCCAGAGGCGGCGATACGAGTTCACCGTCGGCGACGAGATCGCCGTCAGCGCGCCGAGGTGCTCGAGGATGCCGCCGATCGCCCACAGGCCGACCTGGCTCGGCAGCCGCTGGTCGTCCGTCTCCGGCATGAACGCGTTCTCGTCGCCGCGCCAGAGCGAGATGTTGTGATGGCAGCCGTTGGCCGAGACGCCCATGAAGGGCTTGGGCATGAAGCAAGGGAACACGTTCAGCTCGCGGCCGACCTGGCGGCAGACCTGGCGGAACGTCGAGAGGTTGTCCGCGGTCTTCTCGGCGCGGTCGAAGTTGAAGTTGAGCTCGATCTGGCCCGGCGCATCCTCGTGGTCGCCCTGGATCATGTCGAGGCCGAGCGCCTGCCCGTACTCGACCACCTTGTGGATGATCGGCTGCAGCTCGCTGAACTGGTCGATGTGGTAGCAGTACGGCTTCGTGACGCCGCTGACGTCGGGCGTGCCGTCCGGCTTCATGTTCAGCCACATCATCTCGGGCTCGGTGCCGGCGCGGAGATGGAACCCGGTTGCCGCCTCGAACTCGGCCTGGATTCGCTTCAGGTTGCCGCGGCAGTCCGAGGTGAGGAAGGAGGCGGGGTCCTCGAGCTCCTCGCGGTTACGGAAGCACGTCACCCAGACGCGGCCGACCTTCGGATCCCACGGCAGGACCGAGAACGTCTCGGGCTCCGGCATGCCGACGAGCTCGGCCGCCTCGGGGCCGTAACCGATGTACTCGCCGTGGCGGTCGGTGAAGAGATTCGCCGTCGAGCCGTAGACGAGCTGGAAGCCCTTGGCCGCCATGCTCTCCCAGTGCGCAGCAGGGACGCCCTTGCCCATGATCCGGCCGGTGACCGAGATGAACTGGTAGTAGATGTAGGTGATCCCCTCGGCGTCGATGCGACGCCGCACGTTGGCGATCAGCTCGTCGCGGCCCTCGGCTGTGACGAAGCGGTCGAGATCGGTTGCCACGTGCGCCTCCTTGTCGGTGTCGTGTTCCCCGGGTTCGCTCGGGATCGTACGGGTGCCACGAGCGGGCCTCGCATCGTGCCACCACGTGTCTACGCTCGCAGGGCGTCGGTGTCAAGCAGGAATCGTCCACGGCGGGACACAATTGCCACCAGAGGAATTATTCGGGCCAACCGAGTGCCACCGAGATGCGCTGCGCGCAGGTCACGAGCAGCGGCACGGCGGCGGCGGTGGCCGCCCGGTCGAAGCGGCTGGTCGGGCCCTGCAGCGCCACGATCGCCGCGAGCTCGCCGCCGGCTCCCCACACCGGGGCGGCGATCGCGCTGAGCCCGGCCTCGCGCTCCTCGATCGCCTCCGCCCAGCCGCGGGCGCGCACCTGCTCGATCTCCGTCGCCAGCGCGCCGGGATCCGTGATCGTGAGAGGCGTGAAGGCGGTGAGCCTGCCCCGGGGCAGCGGCACGTCGCCGAACGCGAGCATCACCTTGCCCGCCGACGAAGCGTGTCCGACGCTGGGGCGCCCGAGGCGCGTCACGCCCTGCAGATAGCGATCGGTCGGCACGAAGTCGACCGTGATCGCGTCCGCCTCGCCGGGGATCGAGAGCGTGGCGGTCTCGCCGACCTGGTGGACGAGCTCCTCCAGGTGAGGGCGGGCGAGATCGCGCAGGTTGAGGCGCCCGAGGACGGCGTTCGCGTAGCGCAGCGCGCGCACGCCGAGCCGGTAGCGGCCGGTGGCGGTGACGTGCTCGACGAGCCCGACGCGCGTCAGTGTCCCGAGCTGGCGCGAGACGGTGCTCGCGCTGATGCCCGTGCGCCGTGCCACGTCGGTGGTGCCGAGCTCGCCGCCGTCGGCGAGTGCGTCGAGGATCTCGACGGCGCGTACCGTCGCTTCGACGTCTCGGGTGGAGGGTTGACCGGTACGGGGCATCGCGCTAATCTCTTTCCACTGATAGCACGCTATCCCGTCTGACGCAATATTTCTCGAGGTCGGATCCTCCATGTCGATGCTCGTCACCTGTCCCAACTGCGGCCCGCGCGAAGTGCAGGAGCTTCGCTGCGCCGGTGAGACGACGAAGCGGCCGACCTCGACGCCGACCGTGCGCGAGCTGAACGAGTACATCTACTTCCGGCGCAACGTCTGGGGCACCCAGCGCGAGTGGTGGTTCTGCCGCACCTGCGAGGACTGGTTCCTCGCCGAGCGGCACACCTACACCAACGTGGTCGAGAAGACGTGGCATCCGGAGCCGGCTGCATGACGCGACTGGCGCCACAGGCCGGCGAGCGCATCGACCGCGCCCAGCCTCTCTCCTTCACCTTCCACGGCAAGCCGGTGCAGGGCTTTGCGGGCGACACGATCGGCTCCGCCCTCTATGCCTCCGGCCAGCGGGTCTTCTCGCGCAGCTTCAAGTACCACCGGCCGCGCGGGCTCGCCTGCTGCTCCGGGCACTGCGCCAACTGCCAGATGACGGTCGACGGGATTCCGAGCGTGCGCGTCTGCACGACCCCGCTCCGCGAGGGCGCCGTCGTCAAGGGTCAGAACTACGTCGGCTCGCTGCAGCACGACCTGATGCAGGTGACCGACAAGCTCGGCGGCCCCTTCACACCGCCCGGCTTCTACTACAAGACGTTCATTCGGCCCCGCAAGCTCTGGCCGCTCTACGAGAAGTTCCTGCGCGGCGCGGCGGGCCTCGGGCCGCTCGATCCGAACGGCTCCCGCCAGGAGCGCGTCGACGTCGAGCACCGCCACGTCGACGTCGTCGTGATCGGCGGCGGCCAGGCCGGCCTCGAGGCAGCGATCGCGGCGGCCCAGGGCGGCGAGTCGGTCGTCGTGATCGACGAGGGCTACGACGTCGGCGGCGCGCTCCTCGCCGACCGGGACGGGATCGGCACCGCAGCCGAGCTCCGGCGGCACGCCGTCGACGCGGGCGTCGACCTGCTCGCGCCCGCGATCGCGATCGGGCTGTTCGAGCAGGGCCTCGTGCCTGTTGCCTATGGCAACCTCCTGCTCAAGTCCGCGCCCACCGCGTGATCGTCGCGAGCGGGATCGTCGAGCAGCCGCTCGTCTTCCCCGGCAACGACCTCGTCGGCGTGATGCTGCCCGACGCCGCCCGCCGTCTCGTCAACGGCTTCTCGATCAAGCCCGCCGAGCGCGCTGTCGTGCTCACGGTCGACGACCGCGGCCTCCGTGCCGCAGCCGACCTCGAGGCCGCAGGCGTCGAGATCGCGCGCATCGTCGACTTCCGCGCGGTGGGGAGCCCCGCGATCGAGGCCCAGGGCAAGGGCGGCAAGGTCGCGCAGGTGTCGATCGACGGCCACCACGTCAAGGCCGACCTCGTCGTCATGTGCGGCAGCCCGCAGCCGAACTACAAGCTGCTCGCCCAGGCCGGCGCCCGGGTCGAGTACGACGAGGGCCGCGGCGTCTTCGTCCCGACCGACCTGCCTGCCAACGTCGAGGCGGTCGGCGCCGTCACCGGCGACGTCGGCGAGCCCGCCGTGCCGAGCCCGATCCTCGACCACCGCGGCGACAAGTGCTTCGTCTGCTTCTGCGAGGACCAGACGACGAAGGACCTCAAGTACGCGATCGCCGAGGGCTTCGACTCGATCGAGCTCTCGAAGCGCTACACGACCGTGACGATGGGGCCGTGCCAGGGCCGCCTCTGCCATACGAACTCGATCCGGGTCTATGCGAAGACGACCGGGCTCGACGAGAACACGATCGGCACGACGACCGCCCGGCCGCCCTACACGCCGATCTCGATGGGCCTGCTGGCAGGCCCGCCGCAGGAGCCGCGCAAGCGCACCTCGCTGCATCACCGCCACAAGGACATGGGCGGGAAGATGATGTGGACGGGCGCCTGGCGCCGGCCGCACTCCTACGGGCCCGACCCCGGCGCAGAGGCGCAGCACGTACACGACGCGCTCGGCCTGATCGACGTCTCGACGCTCGGCAAGATCCTCGTCAAGGGCCCCGACGCGGGCGCCTTCCTCGACCGGGTCTACCCCAACCGCTTCTCCGACCTCAAGGTCGGCCGCACGCGTTACGGCGTGCTCACGGGTGACGCCGGCCGGATCATGGACGACGGCGTGGTCGCCCGGCTCGACGACGACACGTTCTACGTCTCCGCCACCTCGACCGGCGCCGACGGCGTCTACCAGTGGTTCACGTGGTGGAACGCGGTCTGGTTCATGGACGTCCAGTTCGCGAACCTGACGGGCGCGCTCGCCGCGATCAACGTCGCCGGCCCGAACGCGCGCGAGGCGATGCAGCGCGTCTCCGAGGACGACTTCTCGGCCGAGGGCTTCGCCTACCTCGACGCCAAGCAGCTCACCGTCGCGGGGGTGCCGATGCTCGCGTTGCGCATCGGCTTCGTCGGGGAGCTCGGCTACGAGCTCCACTTCCCGAGCCCGTTCGCCGAGCACGTCTGGGACACGATCTTCGAGCAGGCCGCCGATCTCGACCCGAAGCCGTTCGGCCTCGAGCCCCAGCGGATCCTGCGGCTCGAGAAGGGCCACGTGATCGTGAGCCAGGACACCGACTCCGAGTCGAACCTGCACGAGGCGGCGATGCCGTGGCTCGTCAAGAACGACAAGGAGTTCGAGTGGGTCGGCAAGTGGGCGACGCAGCAGGTCGCCGACCGCGGCCTGAAGTGGATGCTCGTCGGCTTCGAGAGCCCGAGCGGCGCGATCCCGGTCGAAGGCGGCCAGGTCGTCGATCGACGGCGTCTCCTCGGGCCGGGTGACGAGCGTGCGCCGGAGCAACGAGCTCGGCAAGGTGATCGGGCTCGCGATCGTCCCGCACGAGCTCGCGGTCGACGGCGGCAGGTTCGACGTCCAGGTGAACGGGCGCCCCGTCCCGATGACCGTGCACCTCGGTGCGTTCTACGACCCTGCGGGCGAGAAGGTGAAGTCGTGAGCCTCGCCTTCCTGTCGATCGACGGCGTCGCCGATCGCAGCTGGCACCAGCCGGTCGCGAAGTCCGCGATCGAGCGGGCGCAGCGGGATCTCGGCGCCACGTTCGAGGAGCGCGACGGCTGGCTCGTCCCCATCTCGATCCCGGGCGAGCGAGACCATGCCGCCGTGGGGATCGCCGATCTGTCGCACCTGACGAAGATCGAGGTGCGGCCCGCGGGCGAGCCGATCGAGGGCGAGGGGATCGTCTGGTATCCGATCTCGCCCCGCCGCGCGCTCGTGCTCTGCGCGCCCGCGCTCGGCGCCACGGTGCGGGAGCAGGTCGGTGACCGGTTCGCGCTGGACGTCACGGGGGCGTACTCGGTGATCGCGATCAACGGCCCCGAGGCCGACACCGTGCTGCGCCGCATGACGCATATCCACCACTTCCCCTCCGGCGGCGAGATCGCGCACGTGCAGGGGCACGTGCTGCAGCGCGCCGGCGGCTACTGGGTGATCTGCCTGCAGGAGCTCGGCCACTACATGTGGGAGGTCGCGGTCGATAGGGCCTCCGCGCTCGGCGGCGGGCCGATCGGCGTCGACGCGCTCAAGGGGGGCACCGCGTGAAGGACATCTTCCTCAAGAAGAAGGTCCTGCGGCGGCCCGGTGCGCTGAAGAAGCACTACGACGTCGTCATCGTGGGCGGCGGCTCGCACGGCCTTGCGACCGCCTACTACCTGGCGATCCACCACGGGATCACGAACGTGGCGGTACTCGAGAAGAGCTACATCGGCTCGGGCGCGGCGGGGCGCAACACCACCATCATCCGCTCGAACTACCGCACGCCGGAGGGAGCCGCGTTCTACACCGAGAGCGTGAAGCTGTACGAGAAGCTCTCGGCCGACCTCGATTTCAACATGATGTTCTCGCAGCACGGGCACTTCACCCTGGCCCACTCGGACCGGTCGCTCGTCGTCCAGAACGAGCGCGCCGAGGTGAACAAGCTGCTCGGGATCGACAGCCGCGTGATCGACCGGCAGGAAGTGAAGAGGCTCTGCCCCCAGATCCACATCGGCGAGGACGTGACGTGGCCGATCCAGGGTGCGCTCTACCACCCGCCGGGCGGCATCATCCGGCACGACGCCGTCGTCTGGGGCTACGCGAAGCAGGCCGGCAGGCGCGGGGTGGAGATCCACCAGGGTGTCGAGGTGACGGGCTTCGACGTCAGGGACGGCAGGGTTCACGGCGTCAAGACGAACCAGGGCGACATCTCGTGCGGCACCGTGCTCAGCGCCACCGCCGGCTGGTCGACGCCGGTTGCCGCGCTGGCGGGCGTACCGCTGCCGATCACCGGGTCGATCCTGCAGGCCTTCGTGACCGAGCCCGTGAAGCCGTTCCTCGACAAGATCATCGTCTCGGCGCAGATGCACATCTACTGCTCCCAGACCGATCGCGGCGAGTTCCTGATCGGCGCCGAGGTCGAGCCGTATCCGACCTACTCGAACAAGGGCACCTTCCCGTTCATCGAGTACGCGAGCCGCCATATCCTCGAGCTCTTCCCGCAGCTCCACGCGACGAAGATCCTGCGTCACTGGACCGGTCTCTGCGACATGAGCCCCGACTACAGCCCGATCATGGGCCAGACCGAGGTCGACGGCTTCCTCGTCGACTGCGGCTGGGGCACCTACGGCTTCAAGGCGGCACCGATCACGGGCGTGACGCTTGCCGAGCTGATCGCCACCGGCAAGACGCCGAAGCTGATCGAGCCCTTCAAGCTCGAGCGCTTCTACAACGACAACCTCGTCTCCGAGCTCGCCGCAGCTGCTGTGAGCCACTGAAACCTCCCGAAAGGCCCGACATGCTCTCCAGTCTCGAAATCGCGCAGGCAGCCACCATGCGCCCGATCGCCGACGTCGCCGCAGAGGTGGGCATCGAGCAGGACGAGCTCGAGCTCTACGGCCGCTACAAGGCGAAGGTCGACCTCTCCATCCTCGAGCGCCTCGCCGACCGGCCGGACGCGAAGCTGATCAACGTCACGGCGATCACGCCCACGCCGGCGGGCGAGGGCAAGACGACGACGTCCGTGTCGCTCACCCAGGGCTTCGGCAAGCTCGGCCGCCGGGCGATCCTGGCGCTGCGCGAGCCGTCGCTCGGCCCCGTCTTCGGCGTCAAGGGCGGCGCCGCCGGCGGCGGCTACGCGCAGGTCGTGCCGATGGAGGACATCAACCTCCACTTCACGGGCGACATGCACGCGATCACGGCTGCGAACAACCTGCTCTCCGCGCTCGTCGACGCGCACCGCTTCCACCGGCACGAGCCGGAGATCGCGAACGTCACCTGGCGGCGCGCGATCGACGTCACCGACCGGCAGCTGCGGAACATCGTCGGGGGCCTCGGTGGCGCCAAGAACGGTGTCCCGGCCGAGTCGGGCTTCGACATCACGGCCGCGAGCGAGGTGATGGCGATCCTCGCTCTCGCCACCGACCTCGCGGACCTGCGCCGGAAGCTCGGTGCGATCACGGTGGGCTACACGCCGGCCGGCGAGCCGGTTACGGCCGAGGACGTGCAGGCGGCGGGAGCGATGACCGTCCTGCTCAAGGACGCGCTGAAGCCGAACATCGTCCAGACCCTCGAGGGTCAGATCTGCTTCATGCACGCCGGGCCGTTCGCGAACATCGCGCACGGCAACAACTCGGTCATCGCCGACCGCATCGCCCTCAAGCTGGGCGAGTTCGTGATCACCGAGTCGGGCTTCGCCGCCGACCTCGGGATGGAGAAGTTCATGGACATCGTCTGCCGGGTCGGCGGCCTCAAGCCGCACGTCGTCGTGATCGTCGCGACCGTGCGGGCGCTGCGCCACCACGGTGGCGGCGACTGGCGCGAGAAGGAGGATCTCTCGACGATGGCCGGCGAGGTCGAGGCCGGGATGGCGAACCTGGCCAAGCACATCGAGAACGTGCGCGCTTTCGGGATCCAGCCGGTGGTCGCGATCAACACGCGCCCCGACGACGAGCCGGAGCTGCTCGAGCTGATCAAGGCCCGTTCGCTCGAGGCGGGCGCCTTCGGCGCCGCGATCCACAACGGCTTCGGCGAGGGCGGTGCTGGCACGATCGAGCTGGCCGAGGTCGTGGCGGCCGCCTCCGAGGCGGAGTCGGACTTCCGGATGCTCTACGAGGACGACGAGCCGATCGCGACGAAGATCCGGAAGATCGCGACGACCGTCTACGGCGCGGACGGGATCGAACTGGCCGCCGCCGCCCGCGAGTCGATCGCCCGGATCGAGAAGCAGGGCCTCGCGCACCTGCCGATCTGCATGGCCAAGACGCACCTCTCGCTTTCCCACGATCCGCTTCTGCGCAACCGGCCGGCCGGCTTCACCGTCCCGATCCGAGACGTTCGCGTCTACTCCGGCGCCGGCATGCTCGTGCCGCTGTGCGGCGACATGCTGCAGATGCCGGGCTTCGGCGCCAAGCCGGCCGCGTTCGCGATCGACATCGACGAGCACGGCGAGACGGTCGGGCTGTTCTAAGCGAGGAGATCAGCGGCCATATCTCACAGGGTACGTTCCCTGTGGACTAGATTCCACGCATGAGCGATCTCGAGGGCCAGCAGATCACGGCAGCACAGCGCGAGGCGCTGGAGGCGGAGCTCGCCGACATGGAGGGCCCGCAGCGCAAGGCGGCGGTCGACGCGATCGCCACGGCGCGCGCGTTCGGCGACCTCTCCGAGAACTTCGAGTACCACGCGGCGAAGAACGAGCAGGGCCTGCTCGAGGCCCGGATCCGCAAGCTCCGCCACAAGCTGCACCACGCCGTCACCGTCGAGCACACCTCGACGGAGACGGTCGGCGTCGGCTCGATCGTCGAGATCGAGGACGAGAACGGCGAGACGATGGAGATCGAGATCTCGAGCGTGGGTGGCGTCTCGCCGACCTCGCCGCTCGGCAGTGCGCTGATGGGCGCTGCCGTCGGAGACGGCGTCGACGTGCCGGCCCCGCGCGGCTCCTGGCGCGCCACGGTCGTCTCGATCCGCTTCTCCTAGACGCTCGCCGTCCGTGTTACCAGGCGCGGCGGTACTGCTCCGGCGGGATGATCTCGACCCCGAGTGCCCTGGCGGCGCGGAGGGGGAAGTTCGGGTCTCGAAGCAGCTCCCGCGCCAGCAGCACCACGTCCGCCTGACCGGACGCGATGACCGCCTCGGCCTGTTCGGGGTCGGTGATCAGCCCGACCGCGCCGGTTGCGATGCCGGCCTCGCGGCGGATGCGCTCGGCGAACGGCACCTGGTAGCCGGGTGCGGCCACGACCTGCTGGTGCGGTACGAGACCGCCCGACGAGACGTCGATCAGGTCGACGCCTCGCGTCGCCAGCAGCCGGGCGAGCTCGACGCTCTCGTCGATGTTCCAACCACCGTCGGCCCAGTCGGTTGCGGAGATCCGCACCCACAGCGGCAGCTCGTCCGGCCACACGGCCCTGACGGCCTCGGTCGTCTCGAGCAGCAGCCGCGCCCGGTTGCGAAAGCTGCCACCGTAGTCGTCGGTTCGCTCGTTCGCGAGCGGCGAGAGGAACTCGTGCAGCAGGTAGCCGTGCGCGGCGTGCAGCTCGACGACACGGAAACCGGCCTCCGCCGCACGCCGGGCAGCGTTCCTGAAGTCGTCGACGACGGCGCGGATCGCGGCCTCGTCGAGAGCAGTCGGCGGCTCACCGTCCGGCACGAATGGGATCGCGCTCGGGGCCACCGGCTGCCAGCCACCGGCCGCCGCTGCGAGCGAGCTGCCCCCGCGCCAGGGGACGTCCCGCCCGGCCTTCCTACCGGCGTGGGCCAGTTGCATCCCGGGCACCGCTCCGTGGCTCTCGATGAACCGGGCGATGCCTGCCCAGGCCTCGGCCTGGCCATCGTTCCAGATGCCGGCACACGACGGGGTGATCCGGCCCTCCGGCGCCACGGCGGTGGCTTCGGTGAACACCAGCGCCGCGCCACCGACTGCACGGCTGCCGAGATGGACGTGGTGCCAGGCGTTCGGCTGCCCGTCCTCGGAGGAGTACTGGCACATCGGTGAGACGACGATCCGGTTCCGTAACGTGACAGACCGTTGAGTGAGCGGGCTGAAGAGCGCCATCGCTCCTACAACGACGCGGCGGTACCCCTTGTTCCCTGGCGTCTCGGTCAGTTCGAACACGTACTCGAAAGCGAGACAAGCCGGATCACGCGAGCGGCGCGAACAGGTCGACGGCGTTGCCGTCGGGATCGAGCACCCGCGCGTAGCGCTGGCCCCAGAAGGCGTCCCACGGCTCGCTCTGCGACGTCGAAGCCCGCCGCGACGACTGCGGCGTGGGTCTCGTCGACGCCGGCCGCCGAGCCGCAGTGGAAGGCGAGCCCGAGGGGATGGCCGGTCGGCTGCTGCCAGCTCGGGTCGAGCTGCCTCATCAGCTCGACCGAGTCCCACATCAGCCGAATTCCCGATGGAAGCGTCGCCTCGAAGTGATCCTCGCCCGCGGGTGGCTCGCCGACGGGGACGCCGAGGAGCGCGTAGAAGCGGCACGACGCCGCCATGTCGGCGGTGACGATCCCGATCGCGTCGAGGCGAGGCTGCATCACGACGAACCGTACAACCTGGCGGGGGTGTGGCGCCGGGATCGGTGGCCCGGACCCTCGGCCGGCGCTCACTCGAGCGCGCACGCCGTGGCCACCACGGCCGCCGCCGCGGGCGCGTCCGGGGCATCGCCATGCCGGAAGAAAGCGAACGTCTCGGTGCCGAGCCGTGCGAGCTCGCGCAGCTCGCCGGCGATCCGCATGAGCTCCGCGTCGTCGTACAGGAGCTCGCGGAAGCGGAGGTACGCCCAACCGGCGTGGCCTGCTCGATCGTCGACGCGCACCATCCCGGCCTCGGCGAGCCGCTCCTCGACCCCGTCCCAGCTCGGGTCGCGCAGGTCGAGCGCGTAGCGGATGCCCGGATCGACCGACCCGAGCAGCAGCTCGAGGAGCCCGTCGTCCCGGGGCCGCTCGACGACGACGCGCACGCAGCCGAGGCGGTCGCCGAGGCAGCGCACCCGCTCCTCGAACGTCGCGAGCCGCCGCTCGACGCCGTCGGGCGCCTTGACGGCGAAGCGGAACCCGTCCGGCACCTGCTCTGCCCAGGAGCGGAACTGCTCCTCCGACGGCAGGCGGTACTTCGTCGCGTTCAGCTCGACCGTGGCGAGCCGCTCCGCGTAGTACGAGAGGAAGCCGCTGCGGTCGAGCCCGGGCGGATAGAAGCCGGGCTGCCACGACGGGTAGCCCCAGCCGGAGGTACCGACGCGGACGCTGCTCACGAACCGGGGCGACGGGAGTACGTGACGAAGGCGAAGGAGATGCCGTCCTCCGAGACGTGCTCCTCGCGCTCCACCTCCTCGAACGCGCCCGGCGCGAGCGGAGGGAAGAACGTGTCCCCGTCGACCTCCAGGTCGACCTCCGTCAGCAGCAGCTCGTCCGCGAGCGGCAGCGCCGCCGCGTACAGCTCGCCGCCCCCGATCACCGCCACGCGCTCGGCTCCCTCGACGAGGCGGAGCGCCTCCTCCAGGGAGTCGGCCCGCTCGGCTCCCTCCTCGCCCCAGGAGGGGTTGCGGGTGACGACGACGTTGCGCCTGCCGGGGAGCGGCCGGAAGCGGTCGGGCAGGGAGTCCCACGTGCGCCTCCCCATCACCACCGGCTCACCCAGCGTGACGGCGCGGAAGTAGGCCATGTCCTCCGGGAGCCGCCAGGGCACCGCTCCCTCGCGCCCGATCACGCCGCCCCGGGCGACGGCGGCGACGAGCCGGACCTTCACACCGCGACCGGCGCGCGGATCGCCGGGTGGTGGACGTAGCCGACGACCTCGAAGTCCTCGAAGGCGTAGTCGAAGATCGAAGCCGGCCGGCGGTGCAGAGCGAGCGTGGGGTAGGGGTAGGGCTCGCGCCGGAGCTGGGTCTCGACCTGCTCCCGGTGGTTGTCGTAGACGTGGCAGTCGCCGCCGGTCCAGATCAGCTCGCCGACCTCGAGGTCGCACTGCTGCGCCAGCAGGTGCGTGAGCAGCGCGTAGCTCGCGATGTTGAACGGGACGCCGAGGAAGACGTCGGCGCTGCGCTGGTAGAGCTGGCAGCTGAGGCGGCCCCGCTCCTCACCCTCGCGCGGGCCGGCGACGTGGAACTGGAAGAACGCGTGGCACGGCGCGAGCGCCATCTTCGGGAGGTCGGCGACGTTCCAGGCGCTGACGATGATCCGCCGTGAGTCGGGCTCGTCGCGCAGCAGCCGCACGACCTCGGCGATCTGGTCGACGTGACCGCCGTCCGGGGTCGGCCAGCTGCGCCACTGCACGCCGTAGACGGGGCCGAGGTCGCCGTCCGCGGCGGCCCATTCGTCCCAGATCGAGACCCCGTGCTCCTGCAGCCACCGTGCGTTGCCATCCCCTCGGAGGAACCAGAGCAGCTCGTAGGCGATCGACGGGAAGTGCACCTTCTTCGTCGTCACGAGCGGGAACCCCTCGGCCAGGTCGAAGCGCATCTGGTAGCCGAACACGCTCACGGTGCCGGTGCCGGTGCGGTCGTGCTTCGGCAGGCCTGACGTCAGGACGTGACGCGCGAAATCCTCGTACTGGGTGCGGACGACGCCGTCTGGGCTGGGCACGGTCACGAAGATAGCGCGCGCGCCGGAGGCCGGTCAGACCTTGCCGCTGCGCAGCAGCGGGCGGGTCGAGCCGGTCCGGACGATCACCCAGTCGTCGAACTGCTTCAGTCGGTACGGCGCGTTGAGAGGCACCTTCGTCGTCCCGGCGGCCACCACGAACGACCCGCACGACTCCGTGAGCTTGCCGTCCCTCGTGAGCCAGAGCGTGTAGGTCTCGCCCTCGGGCAGGGCCGGCAGGCCCGAGACCTCGAGCGTCATGGGCCAGTTCCCGGCCGTGTCCTTGGCGAGCAGGGCGATCGAGGCGCTCGCGCCGGCGGGCCCGCTCATCGCGATCGTCTGCACGGGGCTCGCCGGGGCGTCGCGGCCGCCGACCGCGTACCCGATGCCGAACAACAGGGTTGCGGCGATCGCAATCGCCGCAACCGTCGTGTAGCGCCGCCGGTGGAGGAAGCTCGTGGTGCCGTGTGGCGCCGCGGGCGCCGTCGCGAGCGACGGCGGCAACTCCGGGGGCGCGCCGGCGGCGACGAGCAGGTCGTGCGCACCGAGCAGGCGGGCGCGCTCCGGGTCGTCGGCCGCGACGAGGTCGTCGAAGTCGGGCATCCGGTTGCTCACAGCTCTGCCTCCAGCTCGTCGGCGAGGCGCGCGAGGCCGCTGCGGGTCCGTGTCTTCACGGTGCCGAGCGGGATCCGGAGGTAATCGGCGACCTCACTCTGGGAGAGGCCGCCGAAGTAGGCCAGGTCGATCACCGTCCGCTCGTGCGGCGGCAAGGTCTCGAGCGCCCGATGGACACGCCAGGCGTCCCACGCCGCCTCGGCCTCCTCTTCGGGAGTGGCGCTCGTCGACACCGGCTCGGGTGGGTCGGCGACGGTGGGGGCGGGCCGCCGGCGCTGCGCATCGACGATCGCGTTGCGGGCGATCGTGTAGAGCCACGCCCCGCCAGGGCCACGTGAGCGGTCGTAGCTCCTGGCCGACCGCCAGACGGAGGCGAACACCTCCTGCACCGAGTCCTCGGCGCGCCCACGATCGCCGAGTCGCCGCAGCGCGAGACCGAGCACCGGGCGGGCGAAACGCCGGTACAGCTCCTCGAACGCCTCTCGCTCCTCCGCCGCGATCCGCTCGATCAATGCACCGTCTGTGACCTCGGGTGTGCTCACGAGCGCGATCGTGGCGGTTCGAGCGCCGCGGGGCAAGGGGAGCGCAAGGACGGTGCCCATTCCATGGACCTACGCATGACGGAGTCGTGCGGATTGGAGCGCAGCCCCGCGGTCCGCCAGGGAGACCGCCACGTCCTCTCGGAGGAGAGGGCGTGGGGTGTCTCCCGAGGAGCAGGGGAGACACCCCGGACGCTCATCTACGCGCGCGCCGCCTCGAAGCGGGCGCCGATCGCGCCCCAGTCGACGACGTTCCAGATCGCCTCGAGATACTCGGGGCGACGGTTCTGGTACTTCAGGTAGTAGGCGTGCTCCCACACGTCGATGCCGAACAGCGGGGTCTTGCCCTCCATCACCGGGGAGTCCTGGTTCGGCGTCGACATCACGGCGAGGCCGGTGCCGTCCCAGACGAGCCACGACCAGCCGGAGCCGAAGCGCTTGATGCCGGCGTCGACCATCTGCTGCTTGAGCACGTCGAAGGCGCCGAACGTGGCCTGCACGGCCTCGCCGAGCGCGCCCGTCGGCTCTCCGCCGCCGTTCGGGGAGAGTGACTCCCAGAACAGGGTGTGGTTGGCATGGCCGCCGCCGTTGTTCCGGACGGCCGCCTGCTTGTCGGCGGGCAGGATCTCGAGATTCGAGATCACGGCGTCGATCGGCCGGTCCATCCACTCGGTCCCGTCGAGCGCCGCGTTCAGGTTCGTCACGTACGCGGCGTGATGCTTGCCGTGGTGGATCTCCATCGTCGTCGTGTCGATGTGCGGCTCGAGTGCATCGTGCGGGTAGGGCAGCTCGGGCAGTTGATACGCCATTCCTTCTCCTTCGTTCGATTCCCGATCAAGGATATGCTGCGGGGCATCTCTTCGAGCCGGAGGTCCCTCCTGATGCCCACGTACACCGATCTCAAGCCGCGTGAACTGAAGCCGGCTCTCCTCGAGCTCGACGGTATCTCTCGCGCCTCGATCGAGGCCCACTACCGGTTGTATCAGGGTTACGTCGCCAAGCGGAACGAGATCCTCGCCCGGCTCGAGTCCGTCGACCGGTCGGGCGCGAACCAGGTCTACTCCGACCTGCGGGCGCTGAAGGTGGATCTCAGCTTCGCGATCGGCGGAATCAAGAACCACGAGCTCTACTTCGCGCACCTCGGCGGCGGCGGTGGCGATCCCACGGGGGCGATCGAAGGGCTGATCAAGCGCGACTTCGGATCGGTCGACGCGTGGCGGACCGACCTGAAGGCGACCGGGATGGCGGGCCGTGGCTGGGCCTGGACGGCCTACGACTGGGACGAGCACCGCCTCTTCAACTACATCGGCGACGCCCAGAACACCTATCCGGTCTGGAACGCGACCCCGCTCGTGGCCCTCGACGTCTACGAGCATGCGTACTTCGTCGACTTCCAGACCGATCGCGGCGCGTACATCGACGCGTTCTTCGCGAACCTCGACTGGACCGTCGTGAACGGCTGGATCGCCACCTACGGTATTCCGTCCGCCTGACCTCCGCCGTGTTCGAGAACGCCCTCATCGTCGCCGGGGGCTACCTGATCGGCTCGATCCCCGTCGGCGTCGTCGTCGTCAGGGTGTTCCGGGGCGAGGACATCCGCAAGCAGGGCAGCGGCAACGTCGGCGCCTCGAACGTGTGGCGGACCTACGGGCGCTGGCTCGGGGTTCCCGTGGTGCTCCTCGACGTGGCGAAGGGCTTCGTGCCCGCGCTCGTCGGCCTGGAGGTCGGCGGCGAGTGGGTCGGCGTCCTGGCAGGAGCGGCCGCCATGCTGGGCCACGCCCGCCCGATCTGGCTCGGGTTCACGAAGGGCGGCAAGATGGTGGCGACGGGTGGCGGCGTGGCGCTCGCACTCGCCCCCGTCGCAGCGGGCATCTGCGTCGTCGTGTGGCTTGCGACGTTCGTTCTCTTCCGCTACGCGTCACTCGCCTCGCTCGCGACGGCGGTTGCGTTTCCCGTCCGCTGCGTGTTCCTCGGCGAGCCCTGGCCGACGGTGCTCCTCGCGGCTGCGGCGGGCCTTGCGGTGATCGGGCTGCACCGCCAGAACATCAGCAGGCTGCTGCACGGGACCGAGTCGCGCTTCTCGCGTAGCCCGCGCTCCGCTACGGACCGGTGAGCCAATCCGCCAGCGTCGTCTGACGGTCGCCGTCGCCCCCGGCGATCTCGGCGCGGAGCTCGCCGATCGTGCCCCACCGCTCGGCCAGGACGTCGTGGTCGTGGATCGTCTCGAGATTGACCTGGCGCGAGAACGCGAAGTCGCCGTCCCCGAGCCCCGGTACCTCGTCGATCAGCCCCTTGAGCGCGACGCGCACCGAGTCCTCGACGAACCGTGGCTGGAGGTGGGCATGCTCGACGACGAACAGCTCGTCGGGTCGCTTGAGGAGCTCGAACACCGGGGAGCTCATCGAGCGCTCGACGAGATCGACCAGCGTCTCGGCGTCGACGTCGCTCGCGGTGCCGACGAGCAGCGTGCCGCGGCCCCGCTGGTTGTGGGTCGCGATCGGGACGAGCTCGAGCACCCGCTCGATCTCGCCCGCTGCGAAGCCTGCCTCGGCGAGCCGCTCGGCGGCCCGGCCGGCGACGAGGCCCTGGGCGCAGGGGCAGGCGTTGATGCCCGTCGCCTCGACGCCCACGACCCGGCGTGCGTCGTGCTCTGTCGCAGCCGCGATGCCGATCAGCGAGACCATCTCCTGCGTCGGCAGGCCCGTCACGGGCGTCACCCGGCGCATCGGCCAGCGGGCGGTGATCCGCACCTCGGCACGGACGGCGCGCTGGCGCTCGACGATGTGTCGCGCGATCACCTCGGCGATCTCCTCGACGATGCGGGCCTCGCCGAGCACGGCGTCGCCGATCGCCTCGTCGAACACCTCGGGGAAGCGCGACATGTGGACGCCCTTCTGTCCGCGGGCCAGGTCGACGGTGCACTCGATCTCGGCGGCCATCACGGTCTCCAGGTCGCCGCGCCGGATCCGGATCGCCTTGTGAACCCCGGTCACGCCGGCCCGCGAGAGAGCGAGCTCGACCGGCGGCGCGGACGCCTGCATGTCGGCGACGAGATGCGGCCGGTCGGTCATCGAGAGAACGTAGCAGCGCGCCTCTCAGGGGAAGGCGTGCCGTAGGTCTGCACCCCGACGCTGACCCTACCGCAGCAGGCGCGAGAGGCGCCGGTCCTTGAGCTCCCTGCCGCCCGTCTGGCAGGTCGGGCAGTACGTGATCGTGTGCTCCTCGAAGGCGACGCGCCTGAGCGTGTCGTGGTCGAGAGGGCACGGCTCGCCGAAGTGCCCGTGGATCCGGTAGACGTCCGCGTCGGGCTTGCCCGCTTCGCGGAGGGCGAGGGCACGTGCGAGGTCGTCGTCGATCGCCGCCGCGAGTCGTGCGCTTTCGTCCTCCGAGAGATCGGTCGAGAGCTTGAACGGCGACAGCTTCGCGAGCCAGAGGATCTCGTTCGCATGGGCGCGGCCGATGCCGGCCAGGGCCCGCTGGTCGCGCAGGAGAGGGTGGAGCTGGCGTCGCTCGCGCGCCAGGATCTCGGAGAGCCGCTCCGGCCCGAGGCCGAGCGCGTCCGGCCCGAGGTGCGCGAGCTCCGCCTCGAGGCTCTCGGGAGTGAACAGCCACACGCCTGCGCGCTTCTTCTTGCCCGCCTCCGTGAGCACGAGCTCGCCGCCGTCGGCGAACGTGAGGCGGAACATCGGCGTCTTCGGTGTCTTTGCTCCGGGTGCGTGGTAGCGGAGCCGGCCGGCGCTCATCAGATGGACGCGGAGCACGAGCTCGCCGTCCACGGTCGGGAAGAGGAGGTTCTTGCCGCGGCGCCGCGCGCCGGCGAAGCTCCGCCCCTCGAGCGAGCGGAGTGGCGGATCGAACGTCTTCAGGGTCGCGATGTGCGCCGGGCCGGCGCGCTCGATCGGCGCCCGCGTGACGAGCGGGTCGAGCTCGCGCACCCAGGCCTCCACCTCCGGTAGCTCGGGCATCGCGACATAGTCTCCCTGCAATGGCCGACCCGATCCAGGTCGAGGTGACCCGTGGCGACGTCGTCGAGGCCGTGCACACCGTCCACGCGGTCGCCGTCCGCGACGGGCAGATCGTGGCCGAAGCCGGCGATCCGCGGCTCCTCACCTATCTCCGCTCCTCGGCCAAGCCGATCCAGGCGCTGCCGCTCGTCCGCGCGCGCCCCGACCTCGCCGACCGCGAGATCGTGATCGCGTGCGCCTCGCACGGTGCCCGGCCCGAGCAGCTCGACGCCGTCCGCGCGCTCCTCGCCGCCGCGCCCGCGACCGAGGACGATCTCGAGACGGGTGCCGAGCCGACGCCGGTCGCGCACAACTGCTCGGGCAAGCACGCAGGCTTTCTCGCGGTCTGCCGGGCGCGCGGCTTCGATACCCGCGGCTACAGGCTCGCGACCCACCCGCTCCAGCAGGAGCTGCTCCTCGAGGTCGCCGCGGCCGCGGAGGTGGAGCCGGCCGGGATTCCCGTCGTCGTCGACGGCTGCGGTGTGCCGACGTACGCGCTTCCGCTCGACCGGTGCGCCAACGCGTTCGCCCGGCTGCCCCTGCTCGACGGCGGTCCGCGCGTGATCGCGGCGATGCGTGCGTGGCCGGAGATGCTCCGTGGCCCGATCTCGGCCGACGTGATGTTCATCCGCACGGTCGAGGGTTGGGCCGCCAAGGGGGGCGCCGAGGGGCTCTTCTGCGCCGGCTCCGCCGACGGGCTGGGCGTCGCGCTGAAGGTCGAGGACGGGGCGTTCCGCGCCATTCGCCCTGCACTTGCGGCCTTTCTGGCGCGACTCGGGATCGCCACCGGCGAGCTCGGCATCGTCACGATGGAAAACAGCCGCGGCGAGACGGTCGGGGTCGTTCGCACCCGTCCTGAAAGTCGCTATCCCATTGAGCCAATCTCGTGTATAGGATTCGCCGCCTGCATGGGGGAAGTCCGGTCGGGGAGACCGGGAGATCGGTTGCACAGGGATCCAGGGCTCGTCTTCGTCAACCCACGAGAAGAAGGGGTTCATGCTCTCCGTCGAGATCGCTCTGCCAGAAATCGAGGAACTGCACAAGCTCGTAGAGCAGGGGCAGGAGAAGGGATTCCTCACCTACGACGAGATCGTCAACGCGCTCGAGGACGTCGAGTTGACGAAGGAGCAGCTCGAAGAGTTCACCACCTACGCAATCGACCATTCGATCGAGCTCGTCGAGGGGGAGCAGCACAAGCGGCTGCCGCACGAGCCGGTCCCGGTGGTCGAAGACGAGAAGGTGGCGCCGAAGCTCGACCTCAGCGTCGAGCCTTCGCTCGACTCGCTCAGGCTGTACCTGCGGGAGATCGGCAAGGTGCCGTTGCTCACCGCGCATCAGGAGGTGTCGCTCGCCAAGCGCATCGAGCGTGGCGACATGTCCGCGAAGCAGCACATGATCGAAGCGAACCTGCGCCTCGTCGTTTCGATCGCGAAAGGGTATCTCGGCCGGGGGCTCTCGTTCCTCGACCTGATCCAGGAAGGGTCGCTCGGCCTGATCAGGGCGGTCGAGAAGTTCGACTATCGCAAGGGGTACAAGTTCTCGACCTATGCGACGTGGTGGATCCGGCAGGCCGTGACCCGCGCGATCGCGGACAAGGCACGCACGATCCGGATTCCGGTGCACATGGTCGAGAAGCTCAACAAGGTCGTGCACATCGAGCGTCAGCTCGTGCAGCGGCTGGGCCGGGAGCCGAGGCCCGAGGAGATCGCCGAGGAGCTCGAGATCCCGACCGAGGAGGTGCGCGAGATTCTCCGGATGGCGCAGCTGCCGGTTTCGCTCGAAAAGCCGATCGGTGAGGAGGAGGACTCGTCGCTCGGCGACTTCGTCCCCGACGACTCCGCCGAATCGCCGTTCGACACGGCGTCGCTGTCGCTGCGGCGAGAGGACATCGAGCTGGCCCTCGCCTCGCTGCCCGAGCGCGAGCGCAAGGTGATCGAGTTGCGCTTCGGGCTCTGCGGCACCCAGCCGTGCACGCTCGAGGAGGTCGGCCAGGCGTTCGGCGTCACGCGCGAGCGCATCCGCCAGATCGAGAACACCACGCTGAAGCGGCTCGAGGGCTTGCCCGAGGCCCAGGCGCTGCGCAACTGCATGTAGCTGCGCACCTGCGTGTGAGGGTCGGCGCCGTGACGCCGCTGGGCTCCGGGGGAGAGGCTGCGGCCTCTCCCCCGCAGTCCGACAGGCCTCTCCGCGTCGCGGAGTGATCCAATCGGTGCTGCCGTCCGTATCAGGGTTAGTTCGACAAAATATCGACAACCCTCCCACGGAAGGAACGTCACCAATGCGCAAGATCATCGCACTCCTCGCGGTCTCGGCGGTCGCGGCCGTCGCCGTCGTCGCTCCCGTCGCCGGAGCCGCCCCGCAGGCCCCGAAGCAGAACGTCGTCAAGACCGCGGTCGCCGCAGGGCAGTTCAAGACGCTCGCCTCCCTCCTCACCTCGGCCGGTCTCGTGATGACCCTCGAGGGCAAGGGCCCGTACACCGTCTTCGCTCCCACCGACGCGGCCTTCGCAAAGGTGCCGAAGGCGACGCTGACCAAGCTGGGCAAGGACAAGGCGCTGCTGAAGAGCGTCCTCCTCTACCACGTCGTCAGCGGCAAGGTGCCCGCGAGCACCGTCGTCACGCTCAACGGCAAGACGGCCAAGACGGTCAACGGGGCGCCCGTGAAGATCGCCGTCAAGGGTGGCAAGGTCTACCTCAACGGCTCGACGCAGGTCACGAAGACGGACGTGATGGCGTCGAACGGCATCATCCACGTGATCAACAAGGTGCTGCTGCCGCCGGCCAACTAGACGCTGCAGATCACGATCGAACGGCGAACGGGCCGCGGGAGACCGCGGCCCGCGTCGTTTCAGCCGGCGAGGAAGCCCCTCTCGCGCAGTGCCTCGAGGCCGCGCCCGCGTAGCTCGCTGGCGAGCGAGACCACGTCGGCGTCGAGTGGCGCGTAGACGGCGGCCTCGAGCCAGACGGTGCGATCGGTGATGTCGCCCACCCGCACCTGCGAGCCCTCGTCCATCGTTCCCGGCAGCTCGGCGATCGCCGCGTGGAGGGCGGCGATCGCCTCGGTCAGCGGCGTCCCGATCGAGACCGGGAAGCTGGCCGCGACGAGCCGCCTCGGATCCTTGATCGTGCGGTTGACGATCGCGTTCGTCGTCAGGTGGGTGTTGGGGATGAAGACGCGGCGTGCATCGTCGCTGACGAGCGTCGTGTAGATCAGGTTCATCTCCTCGACGAAGCCCGTCTCGCCGGCGACGGAGACGCGATCGCCGAGCCGGAGCGGCTGCGTGAAGGCGACGAGCAGGCCCGAGCCGAGATTCGAGAGGGGCGTGCTGAACGCGAGGCCGGCGAAGAGCGCGAGCACCGCACTCGAGGCGAGGAGTGCCTTCGCGATATCCGCCGTCACGTCGTAGAGCGAAAGGACGCTCCAGATCGCGATCACGGCGACGAGGGCCACGATCACGCGGCGGGCGAAGTTGAAGGTGGTCCGACGACGGGCGACCGCCATCGGGTCGCGCTTCTGCAGCCGCCGCTCGTAGCGGTCGTAGCCGAACTCGAGGGCGAAGCGAACGGCGACGACGATCACCAGGCCGATGGCACCGGTGATGATCGCCTCTGTGGCGCGGTGGGAGAGTTCCATCGCTGGCGTGATTCGGCAGCGACCCGGCAGTGCCTCCCTCGCGGCTACTCGCTGATCGGCTCGTTCTCGAGCTCGAACGCCGCGTGCAGCGCCCGAACGGCGTTCGGGATCTCGGAGCGGGCGATCATGCAGGAGATCTTGATCGGCGACGTGGAGATCATCTGCAGGTTGATCTCGTTGTCGGCGAGCGTGCGAAACATCTTGGCCGCTACCCCGGGATGAGAGCGCATTCCGGCCCCGATCAGCGACACCTTGCCGAGATCGTGGTTCTCCTCGACCGTGAAGGCGCCGAGCTCGTCCCGCGTTCCGTCGAGTGCACCCTGGGTGGCGGGCACGTCCTCGGCAGGCACCGAGAACGACATCTCGGCGTTCCCGTGGACGACGTTCTGGATGATCGTGTCGACGTTGACCTGCGCCGCCGCCACGACGTCGAAGATCAGCGCCGCGACGCCGGGACGGTCGGGGATGTCGGACAGCGTGAACACCACGTCGTTCTCGCTGTGGGTGACGGCCGACACGATTGGCTGCTCCATCGAATCTCCTTCCTGGACCCAGGTGCCCTCCTCGTCCGAGAACGTGGAACGGGCATGAATACGAACGCCGTGACTCCGGGCGAGCTCGACCGAGCGCAGCATCAGCACCTTCGCCCCGGAGGCAGACATCTCGAGCATCTCCTCGTAGGAGACCGTCGGCAGCTTGCGGGCGTTCGGGACGATGCGGGGATCGGCGGTGAAGACACCCGGAACGTCGGAGTAGATCTCGCAAGCGGCACCGAGCGCGGCGGCCAGAGCCACGGCGGTGGCGTCCGTGCCGCCGCGGCCGAGCGTCGTGATCTCCATCGTGTCGCGGGAGAACCCCTGAAAGCCTGCGACGAGCACGATCTTGCCCTCGTCGAGGGCGTCCCGGACGCGGTCGCCTCGAATCTCGCGGATCTTCGCCTTCATGTGCGCCGCGTCGGTGAGGATGCCGGCCTGCGAGCCCGTCAGCGAGACGGCCTCCTGGCCGAGATCGTGGATCGCCATCGCAACGAGCGCGCACGCTATGCGCTCACCGGTCGAGAGCAGCATGTCGAACTCCCGGATGTTCGGCGTCGGGGAGACCTGATGCGCGAGATCGATCAGGCCGTCGGTCGTCTTGCCCATCGCCGAGACCGTGCCGACGACCCGCAGGCCCCGCTGCTTGGCGTCGACGAGGCGCCGGGCGACGTGCCTGATCTTGTCCGGATCGGCGACCGACGAGCCGCCGAACTTCATCACGACGGTGTCGAAGTCCACGCCCTGAGCCTACCGGCGCGGCGGCGACAGGCTTCAGCCTGTCGCCTGGGCTCTTCGCCCGTGGCACCGGCCTCCGACCTCCGGCGTACGATCGACCGGTGCCCTCCGACGCCGCGCCGCAGGGCCCCACCAACCTCGTCCACTGCGACGCCGGGCACGGGCTTCCCCTCGAGCGCGACCGGCTGCGTGAGCTGCTCGCCGAAGGAAGCTTCTTCTGGCTCGACATCCACGCTCCCGAGGCAGCAGATCTCGAGATCCTGCGGGAAGAGTTCGGCTTTCACCCGCTCTCGCTCGAGGACTCGTGGCGCTTCGGCCAGCGGCCGAAGATCGACGACTACGACGGCTACGTGTTCCTCGTCGTGTTCGGCGCGTCGGGCGACGACGACCCGGACGGGCTCGTCGAGGTGCACTGCTTCTACTCCGACCGCTACCTGATCACGCTCCATCGCGACGACGCGCCTTCGCTCACGGCGCTGCGCGAGCGCTACGTCAAGCGGGACGCGCCGGTCGACGATCCGGCCCGGCTCCTGCACGGGGTCGTCGACGGGCTCGTCGACAGCTTCTTCCCGCGCCTCGCCGCGATCGACGACCGGATCGACTCGCTCGAGGAGGGGATCTTCCGCGACGCCGGCGAAGCCGGAGCTGCAGGAGATCTTCTCGATGAAGCGGGCTCTCGTCGGGATGCGCAAGGTGATCTCGCCGCAGCGCGACCTCTTCGCCTCGATCGCCGCCGGCGTCGAGGCGTTCCCGGGCATGACCGACGACGACCAGCGCTACTTCCGCGACGTCTACGACCACCTGATCCGGATCGGCGACATGGTCGACACCTACCGCGACCTGCTCACGGGCGCGATGGACGTCTACCTCTCGACCGTCTCGAACCGGCTCAACGGCGTCATGAAGCAGCTCGCGATCATCGCCACCGTGTTCATGCCGCTCACGTTCCTGACGGGCTTCTTCGGACAGAACCTCGGCTGGATGGTCGCCCACGTCGGCGGGCCTCGGCCACTTCCTCGTCTTCGGGCTCGGCCTCGAGCTGATGACGCTCGCGATCGTGCTCGGCTACTTCTGGCGCCGCGGCTGGCTCAGCCGGTGAGCCCGCGGCCGCCGGTAGCGCTTCGCGTACGGCGGCACGGGGATGCCCGGCCGGAGATCCGGCGCCGGCACCGGGGCGAGCGCGCGCATCACGAGCGGGATGTGACCGGCCCAGACGTCGAGCTCCGCGTCCGGGGTGTCGCCGTCGTCCGGCCCGTCCGTGCGCACCTTCGCGGATGCCTCGGTCAGTGGCAGAGAGAGCACGCCGGTCGCCTTCAGCTCCTTGCGCGTCGGCGGGCGGGCGTCGGCGAAGCGCCCGGGGAGCAGCTTCTCGGTGAACGCCTCGAGCACGGCGTACTTCTCGTCGGGGTCGGTGACCGTCGTCGCGGTGCCGAGGACGACGACCGAGCGGTAGTTCAGCGAATGCTCGAAGACGGAGCGGGCGAGCACGATGCCGTCGAGCAGCGTCACGGTGGCGCAGGCGGGGATGCCCTCGGCGAGCGCGCGGACGGTGCGGCTGGCGGAGGATCCGTGGACGTAGAGGAGGTCGCCGATGCGCGCGTGCAGCGTCGGGATCACGTACGGCTGCCCCTCCTGCTCGAAGCCGAGGTGGCAGACGAGGGCGGCGTCGAGGATCGCGTCGATCGTGGTTCGATCGTAGAGGGCGCGCTCGTGCACCCGGCGGACGCGGGTGCGCTGGGACGGAGCCGAGGAGCTGCGGGCCGACACTGCCCGGGAGGATAGTCGCCGCCGATCACCATCGAGCGGGAGGCTTCCGGCTTCTCCCGCCGAATATCACCCCCGTGAAGTGGCCCCATCCGTCGCCGGCGCTCGTGGTCGCGTGCATCGCTCTGGCCGTGTCCATCGGCGGCACGAGCTACGCCGTCACCGCTCTGCCGCTTGCGAGCGTCGGTACGGCGGAGCTCAAGGACGACGCGGTCACCTCCGTGAAGGTCAGAAACGGGTCACTGAGCGCCGAGGACTTCGCCTCCGACGGATTGCCGCAGGGCGAGACAGGCCCCCCGGGTGCCGACGGCGCGGTCGGCCCGCCGGGTCCTCCCGGCCCACCCGGCCCGCCAGGTTCGGCGGGCGAGCAAGGGCCGGCCGGGGTGCAGGGAGCCGAAGGCCCACCGGGCACAGGAGGAGCGACGGTGACGAGCGTGCACTCCGCGAGCGGGACGCTCGCGGCCGGCGAGTCTCAGTCGCTCGTCGCGCTCTGCGACGAGGGCGAGTTCGCGACGGGTGGCGGCGTGACCGTCACCGCGGGCGCCGCGGACGCGTTCGTGCTGGAGAGTCAGGGGCCACAGCCCGACAGCGACGGCCTCTCGCCGAACAGCTGGGCCGCCGCGGCGTCGAACGGCGACAAGAAGAGCATCTCCTGGGCCGTGCGCGTCATCTGCGCGCCGTAGCCGCGACGATCCGGCAGGTGCCGGCGGCCGGGACGTCCCGAAGTCGTGAGATACTCGGGAACTGATGGAGCGCATCGCATGTGACGTCGTCGTCGTCGGCGGTGGCAGCGGCGGTTGCGTCGTCGCCGGGCGGCTTGCGGGCGAGAGCGATGCCCGGGTCGTCGTCGTCGAGGCCGGGCCCGACTACGGCCCGCGGGAGTCCGGCCGCTGGCCCGGCGACCTGCTCGACGGAGGCGCGCTCGTCACCTCGCACGACTGGGGTTACGCGAGCGGCGAGATCCCCGGACGTGAGCCGATCGCCTTTCCGCGCGCCCGGGTGATGGGAGGCTGCTCGTCGCACAACGGCTGCGTCGTCGCTGTCGGCTGTCCGGACGACTACGACCGTTGGGCCGCCGCGACCGGCGACACTCGCTGGAGCGCCGCCGCGGTGAGGCCGGCGTTCGCGCGCGCTCTGGAGCGGATGCGCGTGCGGACGTACCGGGACGACGAGGTCGGCCCGTTCCACCGTGCCTGCCTCGAGGCGGCCGCCGCCCTCGGCCTGCCCCGTGCGGACGACCTCGACGACCTCGACGGCGGCGTCGGCTTCGGGATCGAGCCGGTGAACGTCGAGGACGGAGTCAGGGTCAACGCCGCGTTTGCGTACGTCGATCCGGTGCGGTCACGGCCGAACCTCGAGATCCTCGATCGTGCCCTTTGCGACCGTATCGTCCCCGGCGGGTCGGGCAACGAGCTCGTGGTGTGGCGCGACGGGGTGGAGCTGCGCGTCGAGGCGAGGGTCGTGGTGCTCGCCGCTGGAGCGTACGGCACACCTGCGATCCTGCAACGCTCGGGCGTCGGCGATCCCACCCTGCTCGGCGCGGCCGGGATCACACCTCTGGTCGAGCTCCCGGGCGTGGGCCGGAACCTCCGCGACCACCCGCTCGTCGAGCTGGAGTTCACCGGCTCGGAGCGACTGCGGCAGCTGCTGGCCGAATCGGCAGCTGCGCGCTTCACGCCCGAGGAGCAGACGCTCGGGAAGCTTCGCTCCAGCCGCGCTCGAGGGCCGTACGACCTCCATCTGTTCCCCATCGCGGCCCACCAGCACAGCCTCCTGGCGGGCCGCGTGATGCTCGTCGTCGCGGCCATGGATCCGCTCTCGCAGGGCCGGCTGCACGTCTCCGCCGCGGATCCCGAGGCAGCACCTGCCCTGGATCACGGCTATCTCTCGGATCCGGACGGCGTCGATCTCGCCGTCCTCGCGGAGGGCGTCGAGCGCGCTCGCGAGCTCGCTGCGACGGAGCCGCTCCGGACGCTGATCGGTGCGGAGCTCGCGGCCACGCGCGAGCGCCCGCTCGAGCGCTTCCACGCCCACTACTACCACCCGTCGGGGACCTGCGCCATGGGCGCCGACACGGACCCGCTCGCCGTGTGTGACGGCGCCGGCCGCGTACGAGGGCTCGAGGGCGTCGTCGTCGGGGACTGCTCGCTGATGCCCGTCGTGCCCCGCGCCAACACGAACCTTCCGGCCGTGATGGTCGGCGAGCGGATCGCGGACGGCCTGCTCGACGCTCGAGCCCGGGAGATAGGCTAGACCCGTGGCCGCAGTCGACGTCTCCTCGGGCCTCCGGGCCCAGCTCGAGAGGGGGCTGACGCTGCCGGCCTCCTGGTACTCCGACCCGGCCGTGCTGGCGCTCGAGCAGGAGCGGATCTTCAAGCGTTCCTGGCAGTACGTCGGCGTGGCCGCCGACGTGGCCGAGCCGGGGCAGTTCGTCACCTGCCGCGCGGGCGACGTCCCGGTCGTCGTCGTGCGTGGCCGCGACCTGGAGTTGCGGGCCTTCGTCAACGTCTGTCGCCACCGCGGGCACGAGATCGCAGAGGGCTGCGGCCGCCGTGAGACGCTCCAATGCCGGTATCACGCGTGGACCTACGGGCTCGACGGCTCGCTGCGCGCCGCGCCACGCGGCGACCGCGAGCCGGGGTTCGACGCCGGCGACTACGGTCTCCTGCCGGTTCTCGTCGACACCTGGGGCCCGCTCGTGTTCGTCAACCCGGATCCGACGGCAGCACCTCTCACCGAGACCCTCGGGGAGCTGCCGCGCGTCGTGCGCGACCGAGGGCTCGACCCCGTCGAGCTCGAGTTCCGAGGGCGCTCCCGGGACTGGATAATCGAGGCGAACTGGAAGCTCGTCGTCGAGAACTACCTCGAGTGCTACCACTGCCCTGTCGCGCACAAGAGCTTCAGCAGGTTGATCGACGTCGACCCGGACGCCTACGAGCTCGTGACGGCTCGCTGGAGCTCGAGCCAGTTCGGCCCGGTCAGCGCGAGGGTCGAGGCCGGGAACGGGCACGACCTGCCCTACGTGCCCGAGGGACCGATCCATGCGAGTCAGTTCCACTTCGTCTGGCCGAACTGGACGCTGAACACCTTCCCGGGGCCGCCCAACCTGCGCGTGCTCGTCTTCGAGCCGGCCGGCCCCGAGCGGACGCGCAGCTACGTCGACGGGTTCTGGGCGCCCGGCACGCCGGACGAGGTGGTCGCCGAGATCACCGACTTCGGGACGGTCGTCGGCCAGGAGGACGTCGAGCTCGTCGAGTCGGTGCACCGCGGCCTTCGCTCCGGCGCCGTTCAGCAGGGACGGCTCCTGCTCGGGAGCGAAGGCCTGTTGCAGCACTTCCAGCTGCTCGTGCACGACGCGCTCGCGGGCGCGTCCGGCTAGACGCTACGCGAACCGCGAGAAGCCGTCCCAGGGGCCGAGGTAGATCGGGTCGAAGCCGCCGAGGAGCTCTCGAGCCGCGGGGCTCGGGTTCCCGTAGACCACGAAGCGCGTGGGGTCGACACTCTCGAGGAAGCGCTCCGCCCACTTCTCCAGGAAGCCGGTGACGTGGACGATCATCGCCTCGGAGTCGGCGTACTTCTCGAAGATGTGGACGGTTCCCTGGTCCTCGGAGATGTACCACTCGTAGGCGAGGGTGTTCGGCTCCTCGCTCGTGCCGGCGACCATCTCGTGCATCAGTTCGGTGAAGTTGCCGAGTGCACCGTCCTTGACCGCGAGCTCGATCACCCAGGAAACATGGCTTTCCACCGGATCCTCCTTCAGTCGGTTGACGGGTCGAGCCTATCGCGCCTCGCAACGCGAAGAGGTCTCAGCCGCGGCTCGAGCCAGGCTGCGACCACATCGGATCGGCCGGGTCGAGGAACGTGGCGCTGACACAGAGATCGCGCAGGAGCCCGTCGTGGAGCCCGTAGACGACGCCGTGCACGGCCAGCTCCTGGCCTCGCGCCCAGACGTCCTCGACGATCGTCGTCTGGCAGACGTTCATGGCCTGCTCGATCACGTTCAGCTCGCAGAGCCGGTCGAGCCGCCGCTCCTCCGGCAAGCGAGGCGAGCTCCTCCGCATGCTTCTCGCTCACGTCCATCACGTGGCGGAGCCAGTTGTCGACGAGCCCGTGTCGCGACCCCTCGAGCGCCGCCGTGACGCCGCCGCAGCCGTAGTGACCGCACACGATCACGTGCTTCACGGCGAGGACGTCCACGGCGTACTGCAGCACGGAGAGGCAGTTCAGGTCGGTGTGCACCACGACGTTTGCGACATTGCGGTGGACGAAGACCTCGCCCGGCGGCAGGCCGACGATCTCGTTGGCCGGGACGCGGCTGTCCGAGCAGCCGATCCAGAGATACTCGGGCGTCTGTCCGGCAGCGAGACCGGAGAAGAACTGCGGGTCAGCTGCGACCATCGCGGCCGCCCAGGCGCGGTTGCGCTCGAAGAGCTCCGAGAGGTCGGCCATACCGGGAGGCTATACCCCGGGCCGGCACTGGTCGGGTGTGAACGCTACGCGTCGAGCTCTGCCTGGACGGCGCGGTGGACGTTGCCGTGGATGTGATCGGGGCCGATCAGGTCTACGACTCCATCAGCGTGAAGGACCGCCAGGACGTGGGGTTTGACGCGGGCGAGCCGGAAGCCGATGTCGTCCACCTGGAGGAACTCGGAGATCTCCGTGAGCTTCGCCACGCCCTGCGAGTCGACGAAGTTGACACCCTCGAGATCGAGCACCAGCGCCTGCACGCTCTCGTCGACGAGAGCGCGGATGCGGTTCTCGAGCGCTTCCGCAGTTGCGAAGAACAGGCCGCCGTCGAGCCGCAGCACGACGATCCCCTCGAACGTCTCGTCGTCCGGGTTCTCGTCGATGTCGCGAAAGACCTGGGTGTCGGGCTCGCGTCCCAGGAGCGGCATCGCGGGCTGCGTGGCGACGTAGATGAGCCAGCCGAGCGACAGGACGATGCCGATCACGACGCCAAAGAGGACGCCGGCCGAGAGCACGCCGATGACCGCAGCGACCGCGATCCAGAAATCGAGCCGGGTCACGCGGTAGAGGCGGCGGAACTCCGGGATGTCGATCATCCCGAACACCACCGCGTCGATGATGATCGCCGCCAGCACCGCTTTCGGCAGGTCGGAGAACAGTGGCGCGAGCACGATCAGTGTCGCGATCACGAGGGCCCCGGTGACGAGCGAAGCCATGGGTGTTCGCGCCCCGGAGGACTCGTTCAGCGAGCTCGCCGAGAGGCTGGTCGAGACCGGCATGCCCTGGAAGACCCCGGCTCCCACGTTCGCCATCCCCTGCGCTACCGACTCCTGGTCGACGTCGACCCGATAGCGGTGCCGCGTTGCGAACGCCCGCGCATCGCCCGCGGTCTGCGAGAACCCGATCAGCAGCAACGCAACCGAAGCAACTCCGATCACCAGGAGGTTCTGCCGGAACACGTCGAGGTCTGGCAGCATCGGCGCCGGGAGACCACGTGGAACCTCACCGACGAGGGCCACGCCCTGTGCGCCGAGGTCGAAGAGAGCCGATGCAAGTAGGCCACCCGCGACCAGCACCAGAGCACCGGGGATCGCGGGGGCCAGAAACCGCAGCGCCAGGATCACCGCGAGCGCGACGACCCCGACGAGCAGCGTCGCCCAGTGGATGTCGGCCAGGCCGCGCACCCACGATCCGAACTCCTGCCAGACGTTGTCGCCGTCAGCCGACGTTCCGGTCAGCTTCGGCAGCTCGCCCACCGTGACGTCGACCGCCGCGCCCGCGAGGAACCCGGTCACGACCGCCTTCGAGAGGAACTGGGCAATCCATCCCAGCTTGAGCAGCGCGAGCAGCAGATACAGCACCCCCGTGACGAGCGTGATCGCCGCGACGAGCTGCGCCGCCTCCTCGCCCGCCAGCTCGGTCACGAGCACCGCACCTCCGGCAACCGCGGCAAGCGCGGAGCTCGGGCCTGTCGAGATCTGCCGCGACGTGCAGAAAAGCGCGTAGATCAGCGCTCCGGCCGCCGCAGCGTAGAGGCCGTTCTCGACGGGGATCCCGGCGATGTCCGCGTAGCCGAGATTCTTCGGCACGACCAGCGCCGTCACCGCGATGCCCGCGGCAACGTCGCCCCGCATGAAGGTGCGGTCGTAGCGCGGCAACCACTCGAGGATCGGAACGAAGCGTTTCACGGGCACGATCTTCGCAGGTCGCGCCTTTCGGCGTGAGCTCTTCGATTGCAGGCGTCAGCCCGCGACGAGCCCTTCGACGGCTTCCGACGGCGTGGGGTCGGGGAGGCGTCTCATGCGAAGCGCGTCGAAGACGCCCAGGAGGCTGGCGAGGAGCGGCACGAGGAGCGCCACCTGGAGGGAACGATCGCGTGCCTCCTTGTTGATGCGGAGGATCTCGGCCTGGACGTCGGGAGGCTCCTCTGCGAGGAGCGGCTCGAGCTGCGCGTTGCTCATCACCTCGGCGTCGTCCTCGAGCGCGGTCGCGATCTGCTCCTGCTGCGCCGGGGGGATCACGGTGCTCTCCTCGGTCAGGTTGGTGAACGAGAAGGCGAGGAAGGCGAGCATGAGCCCGCCGGCCATCGCGAGCCCGAACGAGAGCCCGAAGGATCCCGCCGCGGAGTTCACGCCGGCCGCTTCGCTGACGCGCTCGTCCTCGATCGGCGACAGCGTGTAGTTGTTCAGCTGCGAGACGAGCAGGCCGAGCCCGGATCCCGTGATCAGCAGCGGGATCACGAGCGCCCAGCCCGAGTCGGTGCGAGGCACGATCGGGATGATCACGAGCATCCCGATCGCGCTCAGCGCGAATCCGAGGAGGACGAGGCTGCTCGGGCGCCGACTGCCGCCTTTCCGTCCCGCCAGCAATGCGACGCCGAACATGCTGAGCGAGAGCGGCGCGAGCGTCAGTCCGGTCTGCATCGCGTTGTACTCGAGCGTCATCTGGAGGAAGAGCGGGAGCGCGATCATCGCGCCACCCAGCGTGACGTTCTGCAGCAGCTGCCCGGAGATCCCGGTCGTGAAGTGCGGGAACCGGAACAGGTCCGGGTCGAGCAGCATCGGTTTCCCCTGCCGCTTGCGGCGCACGAGCCACCAGGCCAGCAGCGCCAGCGCGATCGCCCCGACGACCATCAGCAGGATGACGTAGTCGCCCCCTTCCTGCCAGACCAGGATCCCGAGCACGAGGCCGCCCATCCCGACCACGGAGAGGATCGCGCCCGACCACGTCGATCTGCCGCGGCCCCGTGTACGGCACGTCGCGAACGAGCTTGATCTGTGACAGCACGATCGCGATCACGACGACCTCGAGGGCGAAGCCGACGCGCCACGACAGGAACGTGGTCACGAACCCACCGATCAGCGGCCCCACCGCTGCCGCGATCGCGGCCGCTGCCCCGACGAGCGCATACGCCTTCTTGCGGGCGGCCCCCTCGAAGTTCCCGTGAATCAGGGACTGCATCGCAGGCAGCAGCAGCGACGCCCCGAGGCCGCCGATGATCGCCCAGAAGACGATGATCGCGGTCATGCTCTGGGCGAGCGTCATCGCGAGCGCGCCGGTCGCATAGGCCAGCAGGCCCAGCACGTAGGCACGCTTGCGTCCGATCAGGTCTCCGACCTTGCTGCTGATCAGGATGAACGCCGCGGAGACCAGCGCCTCGAGGGCGATTGCCGCCTGCACGCTGCTCGCTGTCGTGTCGAGATCCTCGGCGACAGCCGAGATCGAGACGTTCATCAGCGACGTGTCGACGACGAGCACGAACATCGCGAGCGCGAGCAGCAGAGCGAGCCGCGGATTGCCGCCCGCCCCCTCCTCGGTCGCGCCAGTGCCCGTGCTCACCCGCCGCTCCTCTGTCGTATGTGCCCTCTCGCGGTCAGCCTATCCGGATAGTCACCGGTCGGCTCAGCTCGAACACGAACGCGGCTGCACCGAAGTACTCGGCGCCGAAGGAGATCTCAGGCGCTTCGATGTGGAGCGTTTCTTGGAGGAGAAACACCCCTGTTTCCCGGGGATTTCCTGAAGCCCTCTGGCGGACTCGAACCGCCGACCCCCTCCTTACCATGGAGGTGCTCTACCAACTGAGCTAAGAGGGCAAGACCCGGAGTCTAGCGCGCCCTCGGCGCCAGGCTCGGAGGTCGTCGAGCGATGCAGGGGAGAGGATTCGAACCTCTGAAGGCTGAGCCAGCGGGTTTACAGCCCGCCCCCTTTGGCCACTCGGGAACCCCTGCGCGGGCGCCATTGTAACGGCGGTGGGGCGCCGGGGCGCCGTGGTAGAAGTATCGGCGTGCGGGCACTCGTCGTAACGGTCGGATTCGCGGTGCTCGCAGCGCTCTCGATCGTCGTGGGCGTGGGTCGCGATCCCGGGTGCGGCGGCCGGCTCGCAGGCGAAGGAGCCGGCGATCGTGGCCACGAGCCCGCGCGCTGCGACCGCGACGCGGGCAGACGGCAGCACCCGCGTCGAGCTCCGCTGGATCCTCCCCGGAGACACCGGTGCCGCCGTCTCGCCCGACGGGCGCAGGCTCGCGTTCTCGAGCGCACGCAGCGGCAGCACCGAGATCTACGTCGCCGACACGAGAGCGGGAACCGTGCGTCGGCTCACCGGCAACACCGCCGCCGACGACGTCGACCCGGCCTGGTCGCCCGACGGACGGCAGGCTCGCCTGGGCGAGCGGGCCGTCCGGCGCGCACGACCTCTTCGTGATGAGCGCCGACGGCGGCCGGAAGCGGCGGCTCGTCGACGACGCGGCGAACGACGTCGAGCCTGCCTGGTCGCCGGACGGAACGCAGATCGCCTTCGCGTCGAATCGAGACGGCCGCTACAGGCTGTGGGTGGTCGACGCGGCCGGCGGCGAGCCCCTGGCGCTCGTCGAGGCTCCCGGCCAGCAGTCGGGCGCCGTCGTGGAGCCCGGCGGGAGACGCCGTCGCCTATACCGGCGTCGTCGGCGGCAATGCGGACGTGTGGATCGCGCCGCTCGACGGCTCGCCACCGAGGCGGGTGACGACCGCGCCCGGGTTCGACGGCCGTCCGGACTGGTCGCCCGACGGTCGTCGGCTCGCGTTCGTGAGCAACCGCGGCGGCGAGCAGCGCATCTGGCTGATGCGGGCCGACGGAAGCCGGCAGCAGGCCACTCGAGACCTCCGCACGACGGTGACGACACGCCCGGACTGGGGCCGTGGTCGAGGAGACGATCAGCCCGGCGCGCGGCTCGCTGCTGCCCGACCTCGACCAGCAGGCGCCGACCGGGATCCTCGTCATGAGAGCGGGAGGGAGGACGAAGCTCGGATTCACCTCGGCCGTCGACAACATCGGCGACGGCCCGATCCACATCCGGGGCACGCGGGTCGGGGCTGCGCGGACGATGCGGGCCGACCAGCTCGTCCACCACCGGGACGGCACGATCGGCGTCGTTCGCGAGATCGGACGCCTCGCCTACGAGTCGCATCCGCCGCACTCGCCACTGGCATCTCGAGCCGTACGAGGCCTACGAGCTCCGCCGCGCCTCCGACGGCGCGTTCTCTCGGTCGCGACGGCAAGAGCGGCTTCTGCCTGCTCGATCGCTGGGGCCATGCCCTGCGGCGCCCCGGGATCGTGCCGGGGCCGCCGAAGTTCGTCGGCGACTGCGCTGCACTGCAGCCGGAGGCGCGCCGCGTCGACGAGGGGTCGTCGGTCGGGTACACCGACCGCTACCCCGGCTTCTTCCACGGGCAGGACATCGACATCACGGGGCTCGGCCCGGGGCTGTACGTGCTCGTGCACCGGGCCAACCCGCAGCGGCGGATCCGCGAGCTCCGCTACTCGAACAACGACGCGTCGGCCCTGATCCGGATCTCCCCGATCAGCAGTGCGACGGGCGCACCCACCGTGACGATCGTCCGGAGCTGCCCTGCGTCCGACGAGTGTCAGGCAGGCTGACGGCGTGCAGCGGTTCGACGTGCTCGTCGTCGGAGCCGGGCCGGCCGGCTCGGCGACCGCGATCCACCTCGCCCGCGGCGGCGCCCACGTCCTGCTCGCCGACCGGGCCCGCTTCCCGCGCGACAAGCCGTGCGGCGGCGGCGTCACCGGGCGGGCGCTGCGGCAGGCGCCGTGCGACATCACCCCCGTCGTCGAGCGCGTCGTCCACACCTTCGAGCTCCGGCTGCACCACCGCCGTAGCTTCCGGCGCACGAGCCGCGAGCCGCTGATCCTGATGACCCAGCGCCGCCGGCTCGACGCGTATCTCGTCGAGCAGGCCGTCGCGGCGGGCGCGACCTTCAGGGACCGCGCTCGCGTCGAGCAGATCGAGATCGACGCGGACGGAGTCACGGCCACGGTCGGCGGCGACCCCGGTCGCCGCGGACGTCCTCGTCGGGGCCGACGGCGCCAACGGCGTCGTCGCCAGAGCGGCCGGCCTCGACGAGGGAATCGTCCGCGGCGTCGCGCTCGAGGGGAACGTCCCGTGGGAGCTCCTCGACCAGGACCGCTACGCGGCCACCGCCGTGATCGAGTTCGGGGCGCCGGCCGGGGGGTACGGCTGGCTCTTCCCAAGGGCGAGCACGCGAATCTCGGCGTCGGCGGCTGGGCAGCCGAAGGCCCGCACCTGCGCGCGCACCTCGCGCGTCTCGCCCGGGCCTACGGCGTCGATCCCGCCGCCGTCACCGACGTCCGCGGCCACCGCCTGCCGATGCGGCGCCTCGGCGCCGCGACGCCTGGGCGCGGCAACGTCCTGCTCGTCGGAGATGCGGCCGGCCTCGTCGACCCGCTCTCGGGTGACGGCATGTACGAGGCGTTCACCTCGGCCCGCCTCGCCGCCGAGGCGATCCTGGCCGCCGACCCCGCTCGCTACGCCGCGGCGCTCGCGCACGCGCTCGACCACCACGCGGGCGCCTCGTGGACGGCCAAGCGCGCGCTCGACCGGCATCCCGCCGTCTGCTTCTGGGCGGCCCGCTCCCCCGGCGTGTTCGGTGTCGTCGCCGGCCTCCTGCGCGGCGACGTCGGGCATCCGGACGAGGCGCAGGGCCTCGCCCGCCCGCCGCTGCGGCTGATCGCGCGCGTCGCCCGCCGCGCCTGAGTCGGTCGAGTCTGGCAATCGGCGGTAAAGGTCGAGGCCTGCTGCTGCCGATGGTCTCCTCGACGTGATCGATCTCATCGCCCTCCTGACACGCGCCGTCGAGAGCGGTGCGAGCGATATCCACCTCAAGCTCGGCCAGCCGCCGATCGTGCGGCTCGACGGTGACCTCGAGCAGATGGAGGGCGTCCCCGCCCTGTCCGAGCCCGATCTCGAGGCGGTGCTCGACGCCGTCACGCAGATCTCGCCGAGGCGGCGAGACACCTTCGAGGAGACCGGCGACCTCGACATCGCGTTCTCGCATCCGTCGCTGCCCCGCTTTCGCGTCAACGGCTTCCGCCAGCGAGGCGCCACGTCGTTCGCATTCCGCGTGATCCCGAGCGAGATCCCGAACTTCGCGAAGCTCGGGCTGCCGGCCGGCGTTGGCGCGGCTCGCCGAGGAGCGGCGCGGCCTCGTGCTCGTGACGGGTGCCACCGGCTCCGGCAAGACGACCACGCTCGCCTCGATGCTCGACCACATCAACCGGACGCGACGGCAGCACATCGTCACGATCGAGGACCCGATCGAGATCCTGCACCCGGACCGCGGCTGCATCGTCAACCAGCGTGAGGTCGGCCTCGACACGGCGAGCTTCGAGCAGGCGCTGCGACGCGTCCTGCGCCAGGATCCGGACGTGATCCTGATCGGCGAGCTCCGCGACACCGAGACGGCACACACCGCCCTGCAGGCCGCGGAATCGGGCCACCTCGTCTTCTCGACGCTGCACACGATCGACGCCGCCGAGACGATCGGCCGCATGATCGAGTTCTTCCCCCCGGCGAAGCAGCAGCAGATCCGCTCGATCCTCGCCGGCACCCTCCGCGGCGTGATCAGCCAGCGGCTGCTGCCGCGGGTCGAAGGCGGCCGCGTCCCCTCGATCGAGGTCATGGTGTCGAACTCCCGGATCCAGGACCTGATCCGCGAGGACCGGCCGGACGAGATCACCGACGCGATCGCCGCGGGCGAGTTCTTCCAGATGCAGACGTTCGCCCAGTCCCTGATCGACGCTCGTGCTGTCCGGCGAGGTCGACCGCGAGGTCGCAGCGAACGCAGCCACGAACCGCCACGACTTCCTCGTCGCGCTCGAGCAGGCGGAGAAGCATCAGGCTGCGCTGGCCCGGGAGGAAGAGGCATTGCTCGAAGCCGCTGCGGGCGAGAACGGCGGGAGCAGCAAGGGCTCACGCCGCTCGGCCTCGGTCTGCGCTAGGGCGCGAGCTACGCCGCCTCCCCCTTCTGGGGGTGTCCGTCTGCCGCTCGTTGTCGATAGATGAGCCTGTGGGTCGTTTCCTCACGCTGCTCTCTCCCTCGCGCGTGATGCGCAAGCCGCTCTGCGGCCTGCCGGACGAGCGCGGATTCACGCTGATCGAGGCCGTCGTGGCGATGGCGATCTTCGCGACGGTCGCGACCGCGTCTCGCGGGCGTCCTCACGTCGTCGATCAGCGCCCGCTCGCTCGCGAGCCAGCGAACCGCCGCGGAGCAGATCGCGAACGACCAGCTCGAGTGGATCCGATCGCTCGACTACGCGCAGCGTCGGCCTGACGTGAACGGCAACCCGGCCGGCATCGTCAACCCGACCGGCGACCAGTCGGCGTACGGTGGTCCCACCGTCCCTGCGCGGCTACACGGTGAGCGATCGACATCTTCTGGGTCGACGACCCGAATCCGACGAGCTTCACGACCAGGGCGAACTACAAGAACGTCGTCGTCACCGTGTCGCGCACGCAGCGACGCGAAGCAGCTCTCGTCGCAGAGCACGCAGGTCGGGCCGCGGCAGCGGGCGGCGTTCGGAGGCATCAACAAGGGCATCGTCAACGTCCAGGTGCAGGACTACCTCACGCAACGCGCCGTTCCCGGACGTCGCTCGTGCAGCCTCCTCAACGGGCCGAGCTCCCCGCTCGGTGACACGACGGACGCCGCCGGGCTGATCTTCCCGGCGCTCACTGCGACCACGCGGGTCGATCTACTACGACCTCGTCGTTCCGCCGTTCAACGGCTACATCCTGCTGCCCGAGCCCACCGTCACGCACTTCCAGCTCGCGGCCGGGGCGACGCCGCCGACGAAGGTGCTTCGGCTCTACAAGCCCGTCACCCTGACCGCCAACTTCAGACGACAGCGACGGCACGCCGTTCGTCGGCACGGTCGTCTTCACCGTCGCGAACTCCCGCGGCTCGAAGAGCTACACGTACACCGGCACCCCGGTCACGATCACGTCGATCACGAACTCGACGCACGGGCGCCACGGAGTTCCTCGTCCCGGGCGCGTACACGATCACCGTCACGAACCAGGCGGCCGCGGGCTTCTACACCGATCCCGTGACGCAGAACGTGCCGGAGACGCTGTCCGACTACCCGACCGACCTCACCGCGGCGGTCGACGTTGACGGCCGACCCGCTCGGGTCGATCCGCGCCACGGTGACCTCCGCCGGCGGTCCCGTCGCCGGGGCGACCGTCACGGTCGCCGGCGGCCCGCGGTCGATTCCGACGACGAACGGCGACGACGAACGCGAGCGGGATCGCGACGATCTCGGGGCTCCCGGCCGGCTCCGGCTACACGGTGACTGCGGCGAAGGGCGGCCAGAGCGCGCCGAACCAGTCGGCATCCGTCAGCGGCGGATCGACGACCGACCTGACGTTCGTCTTCCCGACCGGCTCGCTGAAGGCCGTCGTCACGTGGGCCGGCGTCGCCGGTCGCCGGCGCGACCGTGACGCTCTCCGGCGGCCCGGGCGGCGATCTCGCTCACGGGCACGTCGGACGTCAACGGCGAGGTGCTCTTCTCGGACGTCCCGGCCGGATCGGGCTACACGATGACCGCGGTCAAGAGCGGCCAGACAGCCTCGGTCGAGCCCGACCGTCGTCGGAGCCACGACGACGACCGTCCCGGTCGCGCATGCCGACCCTCTCGCTCGTCGCGACCATCACCTGGGCCGGTGCCAACGTCTCCGGCGCGACCGTCACGCTCTCTGGCGGGCCGCTGTCGCTGTCGCCCATGTCCGCGACGACCTCGGGGAGCGGTCAGGTCACGTTCACCAACGTCCCGGCCGGGTCCGGCTACACGCTGACGGCGAGCAAGAACGGTGCCAGGCCACGACGCTGACGAGCCAGACCTTCACGACGTCACCGACGACGAGCGTCGGCGTCGCCCTGCCGACCGGGACGATCGCGGTGAACGCAGCGACCTGGGCCGGTCGGCCCGCCGGCAGCGCCACCGTCACGATCTCCGGCGGCCCGAAGTCGCCGACGACCTACACCGGCACGACGAACAGCTCGGGCGTCGTGAACGTCATCGTCCCGCGACCAGCTCGACGAGCCCGTACACGGTCACCGTGACGAAGACCGGCGGCACCGGCACGGCGACCGTCACGAGCCTCGCGAGCGGCGCGACCGCGACGGTGACGCCCGACGCTCACGCCGACGAAGACGCTCACGCTGACGATCCAGGCCGGTGGACACCACCAGACGAACAAGCCCATCACGCTCTCCATCACCGGCGGCCCGAACGGCACCGCCGGTGCAGCGCCGGCCTACGGCGGCGCGTTCACGACGAACGGGTCCGGCGGACGATCGCGATCTCCGTCCCGCGCGGGCGCCGGGAACTACACGGTCAAGGCGTACGTCACGGGCTGCTCCGGGCTCGACCAACCGGAGCAACAACGCGGGTACGAGCGTGAGCGCCGCCGCGGGGACGACCTCGGCGACGATCAACATGACGTCCTCGACCTGCCTGCCGCCGCTCCCATGAGGCGCCTCGCCGACGTTCGCTCCGGAGCGAGAGCGGGTTCACGCTCATCGAGATGATGATCTCGATGGCCGTGCTCGGGGTCTTCTTCGCCGCTTCGCCACGGTCGTCGGCTCCGTCGATCGGCACGGCACCGAGATCCAGGAGCAGGCGGTGCTCCAGACCGAGGTCAGGGCCGCGGTCGACTC
Source organism: uncultured Thermoleophilia bacterium (assembly GCA_963792455.1). Taxonomy (GTDB): domain Bacteria; phylum Actinomycetota; class Thermoleophilia; order Gaiellales; family Gaiellaceae; genus Gaiella. The sequence goes on along the minus strand of CAWBWA010000003.1, from coordinate 42,904 downwards.
GCTCGTCGCAGACCTGAGGCAGGCGACGATCGCGGGTGACACGAGCCTCGCCCGAATCTCGACCGCGACCGGCACGCAGCTCACGTTCCTCTCCCCGACCGCGCTCAGCCGATGCGCCTTCGACGGATCGCCTACCAGGTGACCGGCGGTCAGCTCCAGCGGGCGATCGCGACGAGCACGAACACCGCGGCGCCGTGGACGATCCCGACGCTCGGTGCATGGTCGCGCCGTCGTCCGTTCCATCGTCACCACCGGCACACCGGTCTTCACGCTACTTCGACGCCAGCGGGCGCCGCGACGACGCGTCGCTGCGAACGTCCGCACGGTCAGGATCCGTGTCGTGGTCGCGACGGCCACGTCGACTCCCGCGGCAGTCCGCTGAGCTACGAGACGCGCGTCACGCTGAGGCCGCAGTCATGAGCGTGGCTGCGCGACGGCTGCGCCGCGAGGACGGCGTCGCCATGGTCCTCGTCGTCTTCGGCGTGGCGCTCCTCGCGACGCTCTCGGTCGTCCTGATCGACACCGTCTCGAGTGAGTCGGCGAGAAGCGCCAAGGCGGTCAGCTCCAGTCGTCGTTCGAGGCCGCCGAGGCCGGGCTCGACGACTACATCGCGAAGCTCGCGGACGATCGCGCGCTACTACCTGCACTGGGTGCACCCTGCAGAGTCGACCCGCCGGGACGACGGGAGCGGCGGACGAGCGCGCTCGTCTCGCCGAGCGGGTCGTCGCCGGCTCCGAGCACCTGGTGTCGCGATCCGAAGACGAAACCGGCGCCCGTCGCCTGGACCTACGGCGCGACGTGGCTCACCAACCCGAGCGGGAAAGATCACTGGTGCAGCCTCGGGAACGGCTACGAGTACAACCTGCAGATCACGCCGCCGAGCGCCACGCAGACGGGTGTCACGATCGTCGCGACCGGGCGGCAGGATCAGCAACCCGGCGGATACGCGCGTGATCGAGGCCGTCGTCCGGCAGTCGATCGATCACCGACTTCCAGGAGATCGTCGACGGGAACGTCGGCTGGGGCTCGGGCGCGACGTCGTACGGGATGATCTACTCGAACGGGAACATCGACCACGACGGAACGGCGTGCGGCAGCAATCTACGCGACCGGCTCGGTGACCGGGAGCGTCGTGTTCCAGAACGGCGCGACCGGGTACGACGGGAGCGGCTCGACGGCGTACACGAACCTCTTCGGCGCCGGCAGTGGCCTCACGAGCCCGATCGACTTCAACACGTTCCTGACCTCCTTCTCCGACATCAGCGCGGCGGCCGCGACCGGAGGCATCAAGCTCTCGTCACCAGCGTCGTCGCAGGTGGAACTACCTCCGACTCGAGCTATCGTCGTACTGGCTGACGTTCAACAGCAACGGCACGGTCTCGGTGAAGGGCTGCACCGGCGAGCAACATCTCGACGAACCCGACCTCGACCTGCACCACGATGACCGGGTCGCCGTCGCCGTGCCGACGAACGGGGCGATCTACTCCGACGTCAGCGTCATCGTCCAGGGAACGGTCAAGGGCCGCGTCACGGTCGCCGCCGAGAACCAGATCCTGATCGGCAACACGCTGCTCTACGACGGCGACGGAGGCTCCTTCGCCACCCCGTCGTACGGCGCAGAACGTCCTCGGTCTGGTGGCGAAGAACGAGGTCGCTCGCGCCCTCGTGGGCACCGGGGAACCTCGACTGGCGCGCGTCCGTGCTCTCACAGAACGGAACCTGGACGGGAGCCGGAAGCACGAGCAACCACGACACCGATGAACCACCGCGGCATGGCCGCGACCGAGGACGGAGGCGGCTGGTCCGCGATGTTCGACACCCGCGACTACCACTACGACGACTCGCTCGCCGTACCTGCCGCCGCCGTGGTTCCCGACGCTCGACCCGAGCTACCGATCACGGCGTTCCGCGAGCTTCCGGCCGGCTGAGCCCGCGACGGCGCTCGACGGCACGCATCGTCCGGTCCATCTCAACTGTCGGCGCCGATCTGCCGATAGCAGATGATGTGAGCGCGCTCGCCTTTGCCGTCGCCCTTCCCGGTCTTGCGATCGGGAGCTTCCTCAACGTCGTCGCGGCCCGCGTGCCGTTGCACCGGTCGATCGTGCACCCGCCCTCGGCGTGCATGGGCTGCGGTCACGAGATCGCCCGGCGCGACAACATCCCGGTCGTCTCCTGGCTCGTGCTGCGCGGACGCTGCCGCCACTGCGACGCGCGCATCTCGATTCGCTATCCCGCGATCGAGCTCGTCACCGCGCTCCTCGTCGTCGGCTGCTTCGTCGCCTTCGGCGCGACCGCGTACGCCGTCCTCGCGGCCGGCGTTCTGCGTCGTGCTCGTCGCGCTCTCGGCGATCGACGTCGAGTACCGGATCGTCCCGAACCGGATCGTCCTTCCGGCAGCCGCGATCTGTCCTCGTCGCCGCAGACCGCCCTCCAGCCGAGCGCCGACTGGCTCGATCGCCGCACTCGGGGCGTCCGGATTCCTCTTCGTGGCTGCGATCGCCTACCCGAAGGGCATGGGCATGGGGGACGTCAAGCTCGCGCTCCTGCTCGGCGCGATGCTCGGCCGGTCGGTCGCCGTCGCGCTGATGATCGGCTTCCTGGTCGCGCTCGTGCCGTCCTCCGCTCCTGCTGCTTCGGCACGGGTCCACGGGGCGCAAGATCGCGATCCCGTTCGTCCCGTTCCTCGCCTTCGGGGCGGTCGTCGCCCTCTTCGTCGGTGACGCGATCCTCGACTCGTACCTCGGTACGTTCGATTAGCGCCAGGCGACGCCGACCTCCGAGCCGAGAGCTCCCCCGGGCTGCACGCGCTGACGCCGTCCGAACGCTTCAGCTGCCTTCGTGCGTTGCCGATACCTCATTTGAGGGAACCCGCTGAACTTCGAGCCCGCCGGCCCACTTCGCACGTCCACGAATCTCGGCGACAGCGCCGCGACGACTGCGGCCGACCAGGGGGTTCCCGGCGAGTTCGACACGTTCGCCGATCTCGTCGCGGAGCTCGTCGCAGCGGCCGAGATCGTCCCTCGCGACCGGCTCGCCGCGGCCCGTGGCCGCGCCGGCGCCGGGTCGCTCGCCGAGGCGCTACGGGACGAGGGCAGCGCCGAACCCGAAGGCATCGCACGATCGCTCGCGCGGCGCCACGACCTGCCGTTCATCGATCTCCAGGAGGAGCGGGTCTCGCCCGACGCGGGCGAGCTCGTGCCGTCTGCTGACCCTCCAGCGCGTCATCGCGATCCCCGTCGCCCGCCACGGCGACCGGCTGCGGGTCGCGATCGCCGACCCGGGCAACATCCACGGCATCGACGAGCTCCGGCTCGCGACGCGCTACCAGGTCGAGATCGGCGTCGCGAGCCGCGACGAGATCCTCGCCGAGATCGGCAAGATCGCCCGGCGCTCGGAGGTCCTGGAGACCCAGTCGGCCCTCGACGACTTCGAGGTCGTCGACGAGAACGAGGACGATCTCGAGGTCGACGACGGCGTCTCGGACGCACCGCTCGTCCGCCTCGTCAACTCGATCATCATGCAGGCCGCGACCGACGGGGCGAGCGACATCCACTTCGAGCCCCAGGAGGACGCGCTGCTCGTGCGCGTCCGCGTCGACGGCGTGCTCAACGAGGTGCAGCGGATCCCGAAGCGGATGGCGAACGGCGTCACGACCCGCCTGAAGGTGCTCGCGAAGCTCGACATCGCCGAGCGGCGCAAGCCGCAGGACGGCCGCATCTCGCTGGCCGCGCGCGCAGTCGGCCGGATGCTCGACATCCGCGTCGCGGTGCTGCCCACCGTCGAGGGCGAGCAGGTCGTCATGCGCCTGATCGACAAGTCGCGCCAGACGCCGACGCTCGAGTCGCTCGGCCTCTCGGAGGCGATGCGCGAGAAGATCTCCGAGATCATCCGCGGCCCGACGGGCGCACTGCTCGTCACCGGGCCGACCGGCTCGGGTAAGTCGACGACGCTCTACGCCGGCCTCGCCGAGATCAACGAGCCCGAGATCAACATCATCACGGTCGAGGACCCGGTCGAGTACCGGCTCCGCGGGATCAACCAGGTGCAGATCAACGTGAAGGCGGACATGACCTTCGCGTCGGCGCTGCGCTCGATCCTGCGTTCCGGACCCCGACGTGATCATGGTCGGCGAGATCCGCGACCCCGAGACGGCCAAGATGGCGATCGAGTCGGCGCTGACGGGCCACTTCGTGCTCTCGACGCTGCACACGAACGACGCCCCCGGCGCGCTGACGCGCCTGAACGAGATGGGCGTCGAGCCGTTCCTGACCGGCTCGGCCGTGTCGGCCGTGCTCGCCCAGCGGCTCGCGCGCAAGCTCTGCGCGAACTGCTGCGAGATGTACACGCCGACGCCGGAGGAGCTGATGACGGCGCGGATCTCGCCCGACATGGCGGCCGCGCGCGAGGGAATGGTGCTCTACCGCAAGGTCGGCTGCCCGCGCTGCAACCGGACGGGCTACAAGGGCCGGGTCGGCATCTTCCAGCTCCTGATCATGAACGACGAGCTCGAGTCGCTCGCGGCGCAGAACGCCCACCGCGACGAGATCGAGCGCGCGGCCGCCGCGGCGGGCATGCGGTCACTCTGGGACGACGGGATCGCGAAGGCTGCCGCCGGGCTGACCTCGCTCGAAGAGCTCGCCCGCGTCGTCTCGAGCTTCTGATCGGCCGAGGGCGCGTGACCCGCGCGCTCAGGGCTGCCGCGTAGCCGGAGCACGCCTGCTCCAGCGCCACCCGGGGCAGCCGCTGCGCGCGATCGAGCCGCCAGGCCAGACGCGCCCGGCTCTCAGGCCTTACGCGACGGTGCAGTTCAGGTACTCGAACGCGACGAGCGCGTCGTCGGCGAACCGGCGCGCATGATCGAGCGTCGTGAAGGTGAACGGTCGGGTCATCCCGGGCTCTCCGGGCGCCTGCGTGACGGGAAACACCTCGGACTCGACCGTGACGCCGTCGTCCGTCTGGTGAGCCTGCAGCGTCGCGACGACGCGCCCGTCGCGACGAATCTCGTGCTCGAACAGCGCCGGGCGGGTCGGCAGCCGCCGATCCCGCCCGGGTGCCTGCGAAGGGGTCTTGCTCAACGCCGGGCGCCGGCGTTGTGCGCGGCCTGTGCGACGACGGCGCTCTCGACCTGACCCGGGATCTGGGTGACGATCTTGCCGGGGCGACGGACGACGAGCATCGTCGGCGAGGAGACGGGGCCGACGAACGAGGCGACCTCGCCGCCGTCTTGTCGCTGCCGACGTTGACGGCGACGAAGCCGGCGCCGGCAGCGCGGGCGCCCTTGCGGGCCTCGGTGACCCACACGCGGTCTCCCGGTGCCTGACCGACGTAGAGCGAGACGACGACGACCTTCGAGTAGCGGAGCGCATGCGCGACGCTCGAGGGGAGGTCGGGGAGGAGGACGACCTTCGGCTTGGCGTCGCCGCCGGGGTCGGGGTTGAGCGACGTCCGTCTTCGGCGGTGCCGCGACGGACGGAGCGCTGCTGTCCGAGCCGCCGAGGACGCCCGAGCGGACGACCATCAGGAGCGCGAAGGCGGCGACGAGCGCAACGATGCCGATGAGTGCGGTGCGCGGGATTCGACTGGTTGTGGCGGCGATGGTGTTCACAGGCTCCTATCGGCAGAGCGGCTAGACGACCTTTACTACCTGTCGGATGGCGGGCGCGTCCTGATCGTGGTCTGCGTCGCGTGCCGGAGTGCGAACCGAGAGGGGCGCGGTTTCCCGCGCCCCTCGATGCGTCGTGCGTGCGAAGTGCTAGCGGTGCACGGGTCAGCTCCGCGCCCCCTCGTCCGAGGTCGGCGGTGCCGGGGCCGCGTGACCGCGCGGAGCCGTTGTTGCCGACCGTCTTGGACGCAGCATGCGTGTAGCCCGCATCGCCGCGCGGTCGGACCGAGACGTGCCGTCAGCTGCTGAGACCGCTGGTCGATAGCCGGAGGGCGGTCAGCGTCCATACCGACGTACGTGCTGTTGTCCGAGAAGTACGCCTCGCCGACGGGATCGCGGCGGACGTTGGCCTGAGCGGCCGACTGGTTCGCGCGATCCTTGAAGCCGAGGTACGACGGCACCGCGATCGCGAGCAGGATGCCGATGATGACGAGCACGATGAGGAGCTCGATGAGCGTGAAGCCCGACTCCTCCTTGGCAAGCCGCTTCTGCAGCTTGGCAGATGAACGAAGACATGCACTTACTCCTTACTAGGGGGTAGAACCGACCTGCCCTGTATCGGCGGGCAGGCGATTCGGCCCGTAGACCCGAATGGGTGATTTCGGGGGAGGGCACGTCACCCGCGTGGGTGAGTGGCACGCAACCCGGATCTCGGGCCGGCTCGCGGAACGGCGGGCAGCAGCCGGCGTAGGCGATGCCGTTCACCCATCCGGGTGAACGTCGTGCGCCGTGGCGAGCCGGCGTGGCCGGGAAGCGATGAGGGAGCGGCGGGTGATCCGTCTCGCGCGCGCGGGCAGCGAGAAGGTATCGACAGAGATCGGGACGAGTGGTGGCATGCGGCCCCTGGCAGGCGTCGATCGTGTCTGCACGAAACTCTCAAGCCGCGGGCCGACGCTGCCGATAGGAGCACCCGTGGAGCTTTCAGAGCACACACCCGCCGCCCCGCTGTCCGTCGACGCCCTGCTCGAGCAGACGGTCGCGCTCGGCGCCTCCGACCTGCACCTGACGTCCGGCGTGCAGCCCGTCGTTCGCCGTCGCGGTCATATCGAGGTACTCAAGGATTTCCCCGAGCTCGATCCGGATCTCCTGCGGCAGCTGATCTACCGGATCACGACGACGGAGCAGCAGAAGCACCTGGAGCTCCGCCGACAGCTCGACTTCGCCTACGGTATCCGCGGTCTCGCCCGGTTCCGCGTCAACGCCTACTACCAGCGCGCGAGCCTCGCGGCCGCATTCCGCACGATCCCGACGGAGATCAAGTCGCTCGAGGAGCTCGGCCTCCCGTCGAGCCTGCACGATCTGGCGAAATCCCCACGCGGCCTCGTGCTCGTCACCGGCCCGACCGGCTCCGGCAAGTCGACGACGCTCGCCTCGATCATCGACGAGATCAACCGGACGCGCACCGAGCACATCATCACGATCGAGGACCCGATCGAGTTCCTCCACGACCACAAGCGGTGCATCGTGAACCAGCGCGAGATCGGCGAGGATGCAACGGGGTTTGCCGACGCACTGCGGGGAGCGCTCCGGCAGGACCCCGACGTGATCCTCCTCGGCGAGATGAGAGATCTCGAGACGATCTCGACGGCGCTGACCGCCGCCGAGACCGGCCACCTCGTCTTCGGCACGCTGCACACGCAGAGCGCGCCGAGCACGATCGACCGCATCATCGACGTCTTCTCTGCCGAGCAGCAGGGGCAGGTGCGCATGCAGCTCGCCAACACGCTGCAGGGAATCGTCACCCAGACCCTGATCCCGACTGCCGACGGCATCGGCCGTGTCGCAGCCCTCGAGATCCTGTTCCTGGACGACGCGATCCGCAACCTGATCCGCCAGGGCAAGATCGAGCAGGTCTACTCGTACATGCAGACGGGCAGCCGCCGCGGCATGCAGACCATGGAGCAGTCGCTGACCGAGCTCGTCCAGAAGAAGCGCATCACCGTTTCCGAAGCGGTCGGCCGTTCCAGCCGGCCCGATGCAATCGTGTCGGCGCTCGAGCGGGCCGGCATTCCGATCCCCACCCTGTCCAACGATGCCACACCTGCCGCGCCGGTTCTCGGAGCCGCGTTGCGGGTGGCCGGGAGCTAGCCGCCAATGACCCTGTGGAATCCCCTGAACGTGTTCTCCAGCCAGCCGCGCCCTGCCGGTGACGAACCGAGTGCGTCCTTCGATCCGTCCCGGACCGGCGACCCGCTCGGCCCTGGACAGGGCAATCCCGCGATCGGCATCGGCGGCACGAGTGTCGACCGTACGGCTGTCTTCGGCGACCCTCGTCGCCATCCGATCGGCTTCGCTCCCTCCGAGGAGCGAACGTCCGTGACGCGCTACCGCACCGAGATCTCGTTCAAGCGACATCACGAGCAGCCCCGTGCGAGTGCCACGCCGGGTCAGGCGGACAGCCCGGAGCCGGCCCCGTCGATCCCCGAGGTGGTGGTCTCAGACGCCGTCCTCGAGTTCGACGACGCTCGACGGGAGCCGCCGAGGCAACACCGTTCTACAAGCGTGAGATCAGCTTCCGGCGCAAGCGCGAGACTTCGGAGGAAGACGAGCTGCCGTGGCCGCCGCCGGCCAAGACGACCTGTTCGGCGACGGGGAAGCCGTTGAGCACGCCGACGACCACGGGGAGCCCGCCGAGGCGGTAGCGGAGCAGGATGCTCCCGACGGTCGTCGCCGCAGCTGAGTCGATTCCGTTCTACAAGCGTGAGATCGGCTTCGGGCGCAAGCGCGCGACTCCCGTGGGAGCCGCGGCTGTCGCCGCCGCCGTCGACCCGGCCGAGGAACTCGTTCGCCGCGCCGATCGCCGAGATCGTGGTCACGCAGCCGGCTGACGAGCCCTCGACGCTCGAGGCTGAAGCAGAGGACGTCGAGGCAGTGCACGTCGCCCCGGAGGTCCAGGCGGAGCAGGATCGGTTCGTCGCAACCGCTGAGCCTTCCCCGGCGAACGTCGCCGAGCCCGGCGAGGAGTGGCCGGCCCTCGAGGCCGTCGCGCCCCTTCCCGCTGCCGTCGCGGAGGAGGTCGCGGAAGCAGGTGGGCCTGCCGACAGTGAGGAGACGCCGGTCACGGAGGCGCCCGCTGCCGCGAAGCGCTTCGCCTCACGGACGAATCGGAGCGCCAGGACGAAGGCCGGACGTCGCGGTTCCGGGTCTGGGGCCAAGTCGCGCAAGATCGTCGGTCTGAAGATCGGCGCGTCGCAGATCGCTGCGTCGGTCGTCACCCAGACGGATGCAGGGTACGAGCTCCTCGAGCTCGCCCGGCGGCCGCTTGCCGACGGAATCGTCGTCGACGGCGAAGTGCGTGACGAGGATGCGCTGGTCACCGCGGTCAAGGCGTTCTTCGACGAGGAGAAGCTGCCCCGAAACGACGTTCGCATCGGGCTCTCGAGCAACCGGATCGGCGTGCGTACGATCGACATCGTCGGGTCCGACGACGAGACGCAGGTTCGACAACGCCGTTCGGTTCAAGGCGCACGAGGTGCTTGCCGGTCTCCCTGAACGAGTCCGTGCTCGACTACCGCGTGATCGAAGAGCGTCCGCGGCGAGGGAGGCGAGCGCGTGCGACGCGTCCTTCTCGTCGTCGCACCTCGCGACCAGGTGGAGCCGTACCAGCGGATGGCCGACCGCGCGGGCATCAAGCTCACCGGCATCGATCTCGAGGCCCTCGCTCTGCTCCGGGCCTTCGTCGAGCCGAAGCCGGCGGTGGCGCCGAAGGCCGACGACACGGCGACCGTCGTCGTCGCGATCGGGCACGAGTCGTCCACGCTGCTCGTTGCAGGAGGAGGCACGTGCGAGTTCACGCGCGTCTTCGACTGGGGCGGCGGTGCACTGGAGGAGGCAATCGCCACGTCTCTGGAAGTGCGGCCGGCCGAGGCCGCCACGATCCTCCGCCATCTCTCGCTGTCCGGTCCCGGCCGGCAGTACGAATCTCTCGACGAGGTCGCTCGCGCGAAGGCGACCGAGGCCGTGCGCCTCAGGCTCACTCCGTTCGCCCGAGAGCTCGTGAACTCACTCCAGTTCTACCAGACCCAGCCGGAGTCCCTGGGCATCGGTGGCATCGTGGTCACCGGTGGGACCTCGCACCTCGAGGGTCTCAGCGACGCGCTCCACCAGATGATCGGCGTCGACGTGTCGGTCGGCGATCCACTCGCCCGGGTGATCCCCGCCGGCGACTTCGATCCGGTGATCGAGGCCGTGATCGGCTCGATGGCCGTACCGATCGGCCTTGCGATCGACGACGCGGCGATGCGTGGCGTCAACCTGCTCGCGAAAGACGCTGTCGCGAAGAAGAGCACTCGCTCCACCCTGATCGGGATTGGCGCGCCGGTCGCGGTGGCCGTCCCTCTTGTCGCCCTCAGCCTCCTCTACCTCGGAGCGAACGGTCAGGTTGCCGACCGGCAGTCGCAGCTGGAGTCGGTACAGGCGGAGATCGCAGCCCTGCCGGAGCCGACGGGGCCGGCCATCGACGCGGCCGTCGTCGGTGACGAGGCCGTTCGCGCGACGGCAGTCGCGAGTGTCCTGGGCGGACGCCTCGCCTGGGATGCGGTCTTCCGCGACATATCCCGTGTGCTTCCGGAGAACGTCTGGCTCACGAGCCTCTCCCTGACCAAGCCTGAGCCGGGAAACGCGGCGGATGCAGCAACGGCCGCCGCAGGCGCACAGACGTCCGGTCAGCCGGCCGCCGCACCGACCGCCGTCTCGATCGACGGGTTCACCTACACGCAACCCGACGTCGCACGTCTCCTCGCACGACTCGCGACCGTTCCATCGCTCCGGAGCGTCACGCTGACCACCAGTGAAGCGCAGGTCGTCGGCGAGAAGAAAGTCGTCCACTTCGTCATCGTTGCCGACCTGAGCACCGGAGGTGCGTCATGAGTGAACTGCTTCGCTCTCCGAAGGGAAAGATCGGCATGGTGGTGGTGGGCGGGCTTCTCCTCGTCGCCGCGATGTGGTTCCTGCTGGTGGCGCCGCAGCGGTCGAAGGCGACGGACCTCGGGGCCCAGATCACCACCTCGCAGGCGGCGCTGGCCCAGCGTCGGCTCGAGCTTGCCCAACCGTCCGCGAGCGTGACGGTGAAGCCCGGCGATCTCTATCGGCTGACGAAAGCACTGCCGAACGAGATCGACATGTCGGGCATCCTGCTCGACGTGAACCGGGTCGCCGGTCGCAACGGGCTGGAGTTCAGGTCGATCGCGCCGTCACCGCAGGTGCTCGGCACCGGCTACCTGCAGCAGCCGCTCGCGGTCGTCGTGCAGGGACGCTTCGGCAACGTCTCGCGATTCCTCGGCGACCTGCGCTCGCTCGTCTCGGTTCGCGGCCGGCGGCTCGATGCCCGCGGCCGTCTCTACTCGGTGTCGCAGGTCGACATGGTCGCACCCGACCGAGGGAAAGACCTTCCCGGTCGTTCAGGCCAAGGTGATGTTGAACGCCTACGTCTTCAACGCCGCCGCGCCAGCACCCACAACCGACCCGTCCACGACTACCGACACGTCCCCGAGTGGGACGGTCGCAGCAGGAGCGACCCCCTGATGGCCAAGAACACCGCCGACGTTGCCGCCGCCAAGGCGAAGAAGCAGAAGATCATCCTCATCGTGGGCGGCGTGTTGCTGCTCGGGGTTGCCGCGATTCAGGGACCCAAGCTGATGAAGAAAGACAGCCAGCCGGAGGTCGCACCCGCAGCCGCCTCCGAGAGCGTGGGCGTCACGAGCACTCCGACGGGCGCCACCAGCACCGCGACCGGAGCAGTCGTTGTCACCAGCTCGTCCCAGGGTCTGGCCAAGCCGGCAGGGTACGTCGCCGGTGTTGCGCTTCCCGCGTGCGACCGTCGTCCGCGTGGCCCCGAGCCAGCTCGCGTCGTTCACGCTCTTCGAGGTCAAGGATCCGTTCGTCCAGCAGGCCGGCGTCGAGGTCGACCGTCGGCGCGAGTGGGCAGGCGCCCTCCGCGAGCACTCAGGGTCCGACCGCGGCAACCGGCGCCACAGGTGCTCAGACGGCCCCGGCATCGACCCAGGCCGCCGAGCCGCTGCCTGTCGTCTATGCGACGATCAACCTCGACGGCGAGCCCCAGCAGCTGAAGGTGAAGCAGAAGTTCCCGGAGAGCGATCCGCTCTTCGTCCTCCGCTCGCTCACGAAGAAGCAGGCGAAGATCGGTGTCGCCGGCGGCTCCTTCGACGACGGTCAGGCCGTCACGCTCCAGTTCGGGAAGAAAGTGACGCTGGTCAACACTGCGACGGGTGTCCGCTACGAGCTGAAGCTCGTCTACACCGGTACCGCCCCCGAGACCATCGAAGGGTTCACGACGGGCCCGGCAGCGCCCGCGGCGGCGGGTGCCACCGCAGGCTCTTCGGGCTCCTCGACCGCAGCGACCACGGCCGCCCCGTCGTGACCCCCGGCGTACCGAGAGGAGACAGGTAGATGCCGCAGTTCGCCTACAGCGCCATCAACGCCCAGGGTGCCGAGCTCTCGGGCGAGATCCAGGCAACAGATCTGTCCGCCGCCCGGGAGGCCCTGTTCGGCGGTGGCCTGCTCGCCGAGCGCATAGCGGAGATCAAGGGCGCCGATGCCGCGAAGACGAAGCCCGGGATGTTCGAGAAGAAGGTGGCGCCGAAGTCGCTGCAGGTCTTCTCGCGCCAGTTCGCCACGATGATCGAGGCGGGCCTGTCGGTCGTCACCGCGCTCGTGATCCTGGAGCAGCAGACCGACGACCTCGCGCTTGGAAAGGTGATCGACGACGTGCGCGAGCAGGTCGAGAAAGGCGCTCTCCTGTCAGAGGCGATGGCGAGGCATCCCGACGTGTTCAGCCGGCTGTACATCGCCATGGTCGAGGCCGGCGAGGCCGCCGGCGTGCTCGACACGGTGCTCGACCGCGTCGCGATCCAGATCGAGAAGGAGCAGAGGATCAAGCGCCAGGTCAAGGGCGCGATGATCTACCCGAGTGTCGTGCTCGTCTTCGCGACCCTCGTGATGACCGGAATGCTGATGTTCCTCGTCCCGATCTTCGTCAAGATCTTCGACCAGCTCGGTGGCGAGTTGCCGACGCTGACCCAGTACGTGATGTACGCCTCGAACGCGCTGCGTCACCCCTGGTTCCCGGGTATCCCGATCCCGGGTGTCGTGTTCATCGCCGGCATCGCTTTCGGTGGGTTCGTCGGGTTCCGCCGCTGGAAGAAGACCGAGGGCGGGCGGGCGAAGTGGGATACCTTCAAGCTGCGCATCCCGATGCAGATCGGCTCCGTCGTCCGCAAGGTCGCGATGGCGCGCTGGTCACGGACGCTCTGCGACGCTGATCGCGTCGGGCGTCGACATCATGCGGGCCCTCGAGATCACCGCACAGACCACCGGCAACTGGGTCGTCGAGGAGGAGACCGCGAAGCTGCGCTCCCGCGTGGAAGAGGGCGCCTCGATCGCGCAGCCGCTGATCGAGAGCACGGTCTTCCCGCCGATGATCGCCCAGATGGTGAAGATCGGCGAAGAGACCGGTGAGCTCGAGAAGATGCTCTCCAAGGTCGCCGACTTCTACGAGGACGAGGTCGACGCGTCGATCCAGGCGCTCACCTCGATCATCGAGCCGCTGATGATGGTCGGCGTCGGCATCATGGTCGGCATCATCATCATCAGCATGTACCTGCCGATGTTCAAGATGTTGTCGCTCGTCAAGTAACACGCGCTGTCCGCTCTCATGGGCGTTTGTGAGGCCCCGCCGACGGCGGGGCCTCACTCGCTTCAGGGCCGCCGGCGCGAAGGCAGGCCCGAGGAGGATACGCACCTGGCGCCTCGCCTCGATCCGTGTCGGTACTACAGTGCAGCCATGACCGGCGTGACGATCTACCACAACCCGAACTGAGGCAGCAGTCGCAATGCCGTGAGCATTGCGGAGGAGCTCGGCGTCGACGTCGACGTGGTGCTGTATCTGAAGACGCCCCCGGACGCCGAGACGCTGCGGGAGATCATCGCGAAGCTCGAGGACCCGGCCACGGACCTCGTCCGCCGCGACTCGCTCTGGAAGAAGCTCGGCCTCACGGATGACGATGCGCGCACCGATGAGCAGGTGGTCGGCCTGCTCGTGCGCCACAAGCAGCTGCTCCAGCGCCCGGTCGTGGTGACGCGCGACAGGGCGATCATCGGTCGGCCGAAGGAGCGGGTGAGGGAGCTCCTCTCGTGACACGCCCCACTAGAGCCAGTGGTGCAGCCACCACTTCTCGAATGCGACCTTGCTCCAGTGGAGCGGCCGGCCCGGCCGCCGAATCCTGACCTGGGGCTCGGGCTCGGCGTAGAAGTTGCCGCCGGCGAAGCCCGCTCTGCCGTCGCCGAGCTCGATCCAGCAGGAACCGTGGCCGTCGAAGACGGCGTCGGGCGTCTTGCCGCCGTGGCCGTCGGCGATCCGCTCGGCCACGGTCTTCGCCTCGGCGTGGGCGAAGACGCCTGCCTTGGGCAGTGCCTTGCCGTTCGGCAGCTTGATCGTCGCCACGTCCCCGATCGCGTAGACGTCGTCGTAGCCCGTTTCCAGCGTCCGTGGATCGACGTGGACGAAGCCGGAGACGCCGAGCAGCGGGGACGATCGCACCACCTCGGGTGCCTGGTGGGGCGGGACGACCATGAGCAGATCGACCCTGTGGGCGCGGCCGTCGGAATCGACGATCTCGCGCGTCTCGGGCCGGAGCTCCTGGAACGTGAACAGCGGGTGGTAGTGGATGCCGCGCGCGGCCAGCATGTCGGCGACCGAGTCGCCGAGGCGGGCAGGCGCGACGGGCATCGGCGTGTGCTCGGGGGTGAAGAGGTGGATCTCGACGTTGCGGCGGATGCCTCTCCTGCGGATGAACGACTCGGCGAGGAACGCGGCCTCGTAGGGGGCGGCGGGGCACTTGTACGGCAGTTCCGGGATCAGGACGGCAACCACGCCCTCGGTGAGGGCCGCGAGTGCGGTGTGGATCCGGGCGCAGCCTTCCGTGGTGTAGAGGTTGTAGGCCATCTCGTCGAAGCCGGCGACGGTCTCGGGCGCGAGCCGAGCGCCCAGCGAGACGACGAGCGAGTCGTAGGCGAGGTCGCCGGCCGTCGTGACGACGACCCGGTTGTCGAGGTCGAGCGCCTCGGCTTCGGTGTTCAGGAACTCGATTCCCTTCTGCTGCAGCCGGTCGTAGTGGTCGGCTGAACTGGCTCGGTCGGCGCTCGCCCACCATCTGCCACAGCATGGACGGCTGGTAGACGTGGTCGGCGTGCCCGGTCGACGAGCACGATCCGGTGGTCGGCCGGGAGCCGGTCCCGGAGCTCGCGTGCAGCCACGAGCCCACCGGTTCCTCCGCCCAGGACGACGGTGCAGCCGACGGGCCCGGCGATCCGGCGCGCGGTCGGGGTCGTCGCGGCGGGGCGCTCGACCATCTGCTGGATCGCGTTCGAGAAGCCGGACTCGTCGAACTCGTTCTCCGAGAAGACCACCTTGCCGTCCGGCCCCACGAGAACGCTCCAGGGCACCCAGCCGTTGGTCAGCGCACGGAACAGCGTCCCGTCACCGTCGGAGATCACCGGGAAATCGAGACCGTACTCCTCCTTCCAGGCGGTGCAGGCCTCCTCGGTCTCGATCGCGCCGATGTAGACGACCTCGAGCCCGTCGCCGGCGAATCGCTCATGGAGCCTGACGACGGCGGGACACTCCCGCCGACAGCCCTGTCAGGTCGACTTCCAGAAGACCAGGAGGACGCCGCCGGTTCCCTTGACCGGTAGGCCCAGCTCCGCCATCGAGACGGTGCTTCCTGGCTCGATTCCCCCTGACAGTCCTTCGACGACCTTCATCCGACTCGATCTCCTCCGTCGCTCCGAGCATTGCGCACCCGCTCCCCCCGGCGCATCGTACGCCTACGTGCGTCGGCGCGGCGGGAGCCACGCCGGGCACACACCGCATATACCCCAGGGGGGTATTTGACAGAATCGAGGGTCTGCGCTAGGCTCCCGCATTACGAGACATATACCCCCATGGGGTATAGAGAGGAGAGAGGGCATGTCCGCTCACGCACATTCGCTGCACGCGCCGAGCTCGCTGAACCGGACGGCGCTTCTGGCGACGGTTCACTGCCTCACCGGCTGCGCGATCGGCGAGGTGCTCGGGATGATCATCGGGACGGCCCTGGGCTGGGGCAACCCAGCGACGATCGCGCTGTCCGTCGATCCTTGCGTTCGCCTTCGGCTACTCGCTGACGATGCTGCCGCTGCTGCGCGCGGGGCTGGCGTTCGGTATCGCGCTGCCGCTCGCGTTCGCGTCGGACAGCCTCTCGATTGCCGTCATGGAGCTCGCGGACAACGGCATCATGCTGACCGTTCCGGGCGCGATGGACGCCGGGCTCGGGAGCCCGTTGTTCTGGGGTGCGCTCGGCTTCGCGCTCGTCGTCGCATTCGCGTTCGCCTATCCGGTCAACCGCTCCCTGATCGCCCGAGGTCAGGGGCACGCAGTCGTCCACGCATTCGCACGGGCACGGCTCCGCGGGCCACGACCAGCCGTCGAGTCAGGGCTCGCCCCGACTGTTCGTGCTCATCGGGCTGGCGGCAGTCGCCGCCACGCTTGCCGTCACGGTCGGCGCCGCGGTGCTCCTCGAGAGCGGCGAGGAGCGCAGCCCGACCATGGTGGATCACGCCGGTAGGAGCTGAACGAGGCGCCTGGTCAGCCGCTGCGTTGCGGGTCGCCGGGAAGGTAGACAGTCGCCGTCGAGAGCCACATAATCGTCGTGTGGCTGCCGGTGTCGAGCGACGCACCCTCGACGACCTGCTCGCGGAGGCCAGCGAGCGGATCGTCCGCTACGCCCCTGCCGAAGCCCACGGGGCCGTTGGGTCGGGGGCGCTCCTGATCGACATCCGCTCCGACGGCGACCGCGAGCGCGACGGCATCGTGCCCGGCTCGCTCCATATTCCGCGGACCGTGCTCGAATGGCGTCTGGAGCCGAGCGGCCCGTGCCGCAACCCGCACGTCGGCGGCCTCGACGGGCAGATCATCCTGCTCTGCGACCACGGCTGCTCCACGATCCTCGCGGCCGCAACGCTGACGGACATCGGCTTCACCCGCGCAGGCGACGTGATCGGCGGCTTCGCGGCCTGGCGCGACGCCGGGCTCCCGACGTGCCCCGCGCCGCTGCGGCGTCGAGGCCCTGGCGAGCTCCCCGGGATGGGCGCGCCCGACGGGTAGGGGGAGTCAACAGCAGCCGTCGGCGCAGCCTTCTCCCCGCCAGCTTTCCCGCCCCTCCTTGAGCGCAACCGCGGCGATCACGAGTGCCGCGAGCGGATCCGCCCACCACCAGCCGAACAGGGCGTTGGCGCCGAGCCCGACGAGCAGCGCCACGGAGAGATAGGCGCAGAGGCTCGTCTGCGATGCCTCCTTGACGGCGGCGGAGGAGCCGAGCTTCGTGCCGACATGGCGCTTCGCGCGCGCGAGCAGCGGCATCGTCAGCGCCGTGAACGCCGCGAGGCCGATCCCGAACCAGCTCGCCTCGGGCCGGTCGGCGCTCACGAGCGTCCGCACCGACTCGACGCCGACGTAGGCGGCGAGCACGTAGAAGCTGACGGCGATCAACTGCTGGGCCCGCCGCTCGGCGTGGCTCGATCCGATCCGGCTGCCGGTGAACAGCCACACGACGACGAAGCCGGCGACGGCCTCGATCAGGCTGTCGGCGCCGAACCCGATCAGCGCGATCGACCCGGCCGCGACGCCCGCGGCGATAGCGAGGAGAAACTCGACGAAATGCCAGGCGATCCCGCCCCAGGCGAGGACGCGCGCCCGCCGCTCGTAGCGCAGGCGTTCCGCGGCAGAGAGCCCGATCGGCCCCACCGGCCGGACCGAGCCGCCGAGCTGGATCAGTCCGCTGCCTGCCGGGCCGGCCACGCTACGACTCCGGCGGCGCGCCGCCCTCGGCCGTGCGTCGGGCGACGAACTCGTCCAGCTCGGCCCTGACGGCGTCGTCCATCGGCGGCGGCTCGAACTCCGCCAGGATGCGCTTCCAGGTCTCGTTCGCCCGCTGCGTCGCGTCGCGCGAGCCCTCCTCCACCCACTGGCCGTAGTTCGCCCAGTCGGAGACGAGCGGCTCGTAGAAGGCATTCCGGTAGCGGGCGAGCGTGTGCTCGCCGCCGAAGAAGTGGCCTCCCGGCGAGGTCATGGCGATGTTGTCGAGGCCGATCTCGTCGTCGTCCACGACGAGCGGCTGGAACGTCTCGGCCAGCATCTGCAGCACCTCGACGTCGAGGATGAACTTCTCCTTGGATGCGGTCAGCCCGCCTTCGAGCCAGCCGGCTGCATGCAGGAGGACGTTGCAGCCCCCGAGCACCGCGCCGAAGAGGCTCATCATCGTCTCGTACATCGCCTGCGCGTCGACGGCGTTCGAGGCGTTCGGCGCGGAGGAGCGGTAGGGGAGGCCGACGTGGCGGGCGAGCTGGCCGCTCGCGAGCGCCGCCTTGAAGTACTCGGGCGTCCCGAACGCCGGCGCACCCGACTTCATGTCGACGTTCGAGGTGAAGGCGCCGTAGACGACGGGCGCACCCGGCCGCACGGCCTGGGTGAGGGTCACGCCCGCCAGCGCCTCGGCGTGCTGGAGGGTGAGCGCACCGGCGAGGGTCACCGGTGCCATCGCCCCTGCGAGCGTGAACGGCGTGACGATCGACACCTGCCCCGCGGTCGCGAAGTCGATCAGGCCCATGCACATCGGGATGTCGAGCTGCCGCGGTGAGTTGCTGTTGATCACCGTGTAGCAGCGTGGGGCGGAGGCGAACGTCTCGTGGTCGACCCCGTAGCCGATCCGGAACATCTCGAATCCGTCGGCGACCTGGCCCCGCCCGCGGGCGTAGAGGTAGGGCGCCTTGTCGGTCAGCGTCAGGTAGGCGAGGCCGGACTGGAGATGCCTGAACTGCACGGGGACGTCCTGGGGCTCCACGCACGGCCCGGTCACGTGCATGACGTCGAAGTGCTGCGTCAGCCGGACGAGGTCGCGGAAGTCCGCGAGGTTGCCCGAGCGCTTGCCGCCGTCGAGGTCGCTGACGGCCGGAGGGCTGCTGACCGGGACCGTCGCCAGGTGGCGTCCGCCGAGCGTCACGGTGCGCTCCGGCGAGCGGCCGAGCAGCTCGAACGAGCCGGGCGCCGAGGCGAGCGCCTGCTCCACGTGCTCTGCCTCGAAGTAGACCATCTCGGTCTCCTCGTCGACGCGCGCGCCCGCGGTGCGGAAGACCTCCCGTGCCTCGGGCAGCAGCACCCTGATCCCGTGCTCGCGCAGGACCGTCAGCGCAGAGGCATGGAGATGTGCGACCTGGTCCTCGCTGAGGATCGCGGTCGGTGGAAACGGGTTCTCCAGGTGCCGGTACCGCGCCGAGCGCCGCTCCGGTGCAGGCCCGGCTGTGGCGGCTGCCGCGCGACCGCGCCGGCCTCTCCGCTCTCTCGGTGCGTCCTCCACACGATCCTCCTCTGCCGACCGGGTCATCGTAGCGAGGCCCCTTTGTCCTGGCGGCTGTCCCGGCGGCGCTACGGCCCGGTATCGACGACCGGGTTGCCGAGAGCCTCCAGATCGACCTCGACTCCGAGACCAGGCCCCGGCGGCGGGCTGCTGAGCGCCGTCTGTGCGTGGCGGCAGTCCCGTGCCGTGGTCGACCGAGACCCAGGTGTGAAAATCGCACGTGTGCACCCGCAGGCGCTCGGGGGTGCCGAGGCCGAGCTGCACGACCGCAGCGGTGACGAGGCTTGCGCCACCCGCATCCTCGACCGTCACCTCGACTCCGAGCTCGACTGCGACGTCGCGGATCAGCATCGCGCGGGTGATGCCGCCGACCCGCTGGAGCTTGATCGTGATCCCGTCCGCGACCCCGTCCCGGTGGGCGCGCAGGAGGTCGTCGAGCGTCACGATCGACTCGTCGAGCACGAGCGGACGGTCGGTCGCGCGGCGCGCCGACGCGCACTCGGCGTAGGTGCGGCACGGCTGCTCGAGGGTGTACTCGAGGTCGCGTGTCGCCCGCAGGAACCGTCTGGCACCGCCGGCCGTGAAGGCCCCGTTCGCGTCGGCGAAGAGAGTGATCTCGTCGCCCACGGCGTCGCGCACCGCGGCGAGCCGCTCGGCGTCGGCCTCGGGAACCGTGCCGACCTTCACCTGCAGGCGCCGGTACCCCTCGCCGACGAGCTCGCGGGCGAGGGCGACGGCCTCGTCGAGGGGTGAGACGGTGACCACGTTGTAGAGGGGGACCGCGTTGCCGAAACGGGCGCCGAGCGCCTCGCACAGCGGCCTGCCCGCCGCGCGCGCCGTCAAATCCCAGCAGGCCATGTCGAGCGGCGACTTGACATACGGCTGCCCGCGCATCGCTCCGTCCAGGAGCGCGAGGACGGCCCTCGGCTGTGTCGGGTCGGTGCCGAGCAGGAGCGGCGCCAGGTCTTCGATCCCGGCCCTCGCGCCCGCTGCGAACGAGTCCGCGTAGACGGCACTGATCACGGCCATCTCGCCGAAGCCCGTGATCCCCTCGTCGGTGTCGAGGGCGACGATCGTCGAGTCGAACGCCGCGGATCCGACGTGTCCCATCGCGTAGTTGCCCCGCCGGAACGGCTGCAGCTGGCGGTAAGCGCGGACGCGGGTGATCTTCACGGACGTCGGCGCTCGGCAGCCGGGTCAGTCGACGACGACGACGCCCGCGCCGAGCTCGCGCTCCACCTCGGCGGCCACGTCGGTGCCGAACAGGCGGCCGAGGAAGCCGTGGTGGTGCGCGGCCAGCACCACGAGGCGGGCTTCACGATCGCGCGCGGTTGCGGCGATCTTGTCGGCCGGGTTGCCGACGGCCCACACGTAGTCGGCGACCAGCCCCGCTGCCTCGACGCGCTCTCGGGCCTTCGCGAAGATCGGCTCGAGCTCGGGCGGCTCGACGAGGGGCATCATCTCGGGCATCTCTCCGAGGCTGCCGAAGCTCTGCGGCCCCTCGGGATCGAACATCATCTCGAAGACCGCGACGACGACGAGGCTGTCGCCGGACGACTTGGCCTCGGCGATCGCGTGGTCGAGGGCGCGCACGGCCCCTTCGCTGTCGTCGAACCCGATCAGGATCGTCCCGGCCATACCCAGAGCATCGCAGTTTCGGCATTGGTGCGGCGCCAGTGGAGCCGCACCAATGCCGAGAAGGGGACTGCCTAGCCGAGCGCCTTCGCCTTGAGGGTGTCGAACTCGGCCTGCGTGATCGCGCCGCTGTCGAGCAGACCCTTCGCCGAAGCGATCTGGTCCGCCGGCGACGTGCCGGCGACGGTCTGGATGTACTCGGCCTGCTGCGCCTGGGCGGCCTTCATCTGCTCCATACTGCGATCTGCCATGCCCTTGTGCTCCACGATCAGGTAGATGAGCACACCGAGCCACCAGAAGAGGACGACGAAGATGATCCAGATCGCCTTCATGCCACCGCCGATGTCGCGGCGCCGGAAGATGTCGCTGAAGACCGTGATCAGGATCCAGAACCAGACCACGAACGCGAAGAACATGATCATCAACCAGACGAAGTTCAGGAACGGATAGCTCTCTGCAAGTGCCACTGACGACTCCTTGTTCGAAGATTGCGCGACGATCGACCCGAGAGGGCCGAATCGCCGTGCTCCTGACGTTCCACACAATTGCACATCTACGCGTTTCAGGTTCGCACGTGCGTCGGACTTCCGGCCAGTCCATGCTGAGCGCTCTCGCGCACTACGTCCCGATCACGCAGTGGCTGCCCCGCTACGAGCGGTCGTTCCTCGGCGCCGATCTGCTCGCCGGTCTCGCCGTCTGGGCGGTGCTCGTGCCGCAGGCCGTCGCCTACGCGGCGCTGGCAGGCGCTCCGCCGCGAGGCCGGGCTCGCGACAGCGCTTGCGGCGGGAGTGCTGTACGCCGTCTTCGGCACCTGCCGCGAGCTCGACGTCGGCCCGAGCTCGACGATCGCGATCACCGCGGCGGCCGCACTCGTGCCCGTCGTCGCCGCGTATCCGTCGCAGGACTACACCGCGCTCCTCGCCGCCCTCGCGATCCTGACCGGCGCGGTGCTCGTGGTGGCCGGCGCCCTGCGCCTCGGGTTCGTGTCCGAGTTCCTCGCCCGGCCCGGTGCTCGTCGGCTTCATCAGCGGGATCGGCGTCGTGATCATCGTCGTGCAGATCCCGAAGCTGCTCGGGATCCCGGTCGAGAGCGGCAACGTGCCCGAGATGCTCTGGCGCGAGATCTCGACCCTCGACGAGATCTCCTGGTGGACGCTGGCCGTCGGCGGCGCCTCGCTGCTCGCTCTCCTCGTGCTCCGCCGGATCGCGCCGAAGGTTCCGTGGGCGCTCGTCGTCTCCGCCGTCGCGGTCGTGGTCAGCCGGGCCGCCGACCTGGCTTCCCACGGAGTCGCCGTGATCGCAGACGTCCCGTCCGGCCTGCCGACCCCTGCGCTGCCGGGGATCGGCCTCGGTGAGATCGGTGCCCTGAGCGGTGGAGCACTGGCGCTCGCGCTCGTCGCACTGGCCGAGTCGATCGGCGCCGCTCGCTCGCTCGCGGCGAAGCGCGGCTACGAGATCGACCCCAACCAGGAGCTCGTGGCGCTCGGGGCAGCGAACGCCGGCGCCGGGCTGCTCCAGGGCTTCCCCGTCGACGCGAGCCTCTCCCGCAGCGCCGTCGGTGCCGGTGCAGGTGTCCGCACCCGCCTCTCGGGGCTCTTCGTGGCCGCGCTGATCGTCGCCACGATGCTGTTCCTGACGCCGCTGTTCGACGGCCTGCCGCAGGCGACGCTCGCCGCGATCATCATCGCGGCCGTGATCGGGCTCGTGGACGTGGGCGGCTTCCGGCGGCTGTGGCAGATCGATCCGGGTGACGCGCAGCTCGCGATCGTCGGCTTCGCCGCAGTCGCCCTCCTGGGCGTCCTGCCCGGCATCGTGGTCGCCGTGATCGCATCGCTCCTCGCTCTGATCAGGCGCGCCTACCGGCCCCGGATCGCGGTACTCGGGCGGGCGAAGGGCGAGACGAGCACCGACGAGGACTACCGCTTCCGCAGCATCGACCGCCACCCGGAGTACGAGACCATCCCGGGCCTCGTCCTCTTCCGGTTCTCGAACGAGCTGTTCTTCGCCAACGCGGCGTACTTTCGCGACGAGACCCTGCGCCTCGTCGGGGAGGCCGATCCTCCGGCGCGCACCGTGCTCGTCGACGCGTCAGCGATCAGCCATCTCGACACGACGGCGGTGGCGATGCTCGAGGATCTGATCGACCGGCTCGGGGCGGAGGGGGTCACGTTCGAGCTGTGCCGGACGACGGCGGCGCTGAACGACGCCCTCGATCGAACCGGGCTCCGCGAGCGGATCGGGCCCGACGAGCTGCACCGGTCGGTGCACCTCGGGGTCGAGTCCTTCCTGCGGCGGGCCGGCGACCGGGGCTGACGCCGGGCCGAAGCCCGGCCGAGACGTCAGAGAGCCGTCGCCTCGCCCGGCTCGAGCACGCGAACCTCGGTTGCCGGGGCGTACTCCCGCATCGCCTCCTCGAAGATCGCGGGAGGCGTTGCGAGAAAACCGGGCTTTCCCTGCATCCCGAGGTGGATCGGGTAGTACGTGCCCCAGTGGATCGGGATCGCGAGGCGCGCGCCGAGGAGCGCAGCCGCCTGCGCCGCGCGGGCCGGATCCATGTGCCCCGGGCCCATCGTCGGCCCCCAGCCCCAGATCGGGAGGAGGGCGACGTCGACCGGTGCCAGGTCGGTCATCCCGTCGAACAGATCGGTGTCGCCCGCGAAGTAGACGGAGCGCCCACCACCCTCGATCACGTACCCCAGCGGTTCTGCGCGGACGCCGAAGGGCATCCGACCCGGGTCGTGGCTCGCGTGCGTTGCGCGGATCGTCAGTGCGCCGATCTCGATCTGCTCGCCCTCTCTCATCTCGACGACGTTCTTCACCGCGGCCTTGCGCCGAATCAGCGCTCCCGCTCCGTGAGGCACGACGACGGGCATCTCGCGGCCGAGCCGCTGCAGCGACGGCAGGTCGAGGTGGTCGTAGTGCAGATGGGAGATCAGCACCGCGTCGACGCCCCGAAGCGCGCCGGCGTCGACCTTGGCCGCCCGGCGCAGGTGCGCAACCCGGTTCCGGAGCAGCGGGTCGGTGAGCAGGCGCACCCCGCCGAGGTCGACGAGGACGGTCGCATGCCCGACGTACCCGACGGAGGCCGCAAAGGACGGTGGCGAGGTCACGGTGTGATCCTATGCCGCCCGGCGGGGCCGTCCGGGCGGGGCGATAGGTTTCGCCGATGTCACAGGCCGCCCTACCCGGCTCGGAGGCTCCGCCCCAGGGGGCGCGCGCGCTGAGCGTCAACATCACCGTGCGCACGATCCTCGTGGTCGCGGCCATCGTCTTCCTCGCCTGGGCCTTCATCTACATCTCGGAAGTGATCATGACGCTCTTCCTGGCGCTCTTCTCGGCGCTCGTGCTCGAGCCCGTCGTGCGTCTGATGCAGCGGCACCTTCCGATGGGGCGGGGCGCGTGTGCGACCACGCTCGTGCTCGGGCTGATCGTGCTCGGCGTCGTCTTCGTCCTGCTCCTGCTCTCGCCGCTGGTCGGGGCCTTCAGGGATTTCGTCGACGCCCTGCCGGGAATGATCGACGACATCACGACCAGCTCGTCGTTCGGCTCCTGGCTCGACGAGCACAGCTCGGCGCCCGAGACGAGCCAGGCGAACGCGAAGGAGGTCGCGCAGGGCATCGCCTCGGCGGCCGGCGGCGTCGTCGGCGTCATCATCTCGGGCTTCAGCCTCGTGCTGTCCCTCGTGACGGCGATCTTCCTGGCGCTGTTCCTGATGATCGACCTGCCCCGCCTGATCGGCGCGGTCGACACCCTGCTCGACCCGCGCGGCTCCGACCGCTGGAGCCGCATGTCGGAGCGAATCATCACCGCCGTCTCGAGGACGATGCTCGGAAACATCGCGATCTCGATCATCTGCGGCACGATCTACGGCGTCTCGGCCTGGCTGCTCGGCACGCCGTACCCGGTCGTGATGGGCGTGATCGCCGGACTCCTCGACCTGATCCCGATGGTCGGCGCCACGATCGCGGGAGCGATCCTCGTGCTCGCGACCCTGACCCAGGGCCTGACGCCGGCACTGATCATGCTCGGCATCGTCCTCGTCTATCAGCAGTTCGAGAACTACGTGCTCCAGCCCACGATCCTCGGCAAGGCCGCCGACGTCTCGGGCTTCTTCGTGATCTTCAGCGTGATGATGTTCGGAGCTCTGCTCGGCGTCATCGGAGCGATTATCGCCGTCCCGATCATCGCTTCGATCCAGATCGTGGTGGTCGAGGTCACGGCCGAGCGGCGCGCCAGGATGGCCGCGTTGCGACCTCCGGGCGACCCGCCGCCCACCGCCGCCTGATCCGCGGCGCAGGCGGTGCTGCGATAGGCTCGTCCCACAGTCGAGACGTCCGCCCCGGAGGAGGAGTACCGTGACCGCCAGCCCTGCAGCCAATTCCCCTTCGCGTGGCCGGATCATCGGCGCGCGCGTGCTTCTCGTCCTCGGCGTCCTGCTGACCGTCGTCAGCATCCTCTCCACGTACGTCAAGCGGGAGGCGCTCGACGAGGGTCAGTTCAAGCAGACCTCCCAGGAGCTGATCGCGAGCCCCGCGATCCAGGAGCAGGTGGCCGCGACGATGGTCGAGGCGCTCTATGCGAACGTCGACGTCTCGGGTGAGCTGACGGGCAAGCTGCCCGACAACCTGCAGGGGCTCGCGGCGCCGATCGCCGGCATCTCGCGTGAGCTCGTCGACCGTGGCGCGCAGGAGCTGCTCGCGCGCCCGCGCGCCCAGCAGGCCTTCGTCGAGATCTCCGCGCTCTCGCAGCAGCAACTCGTAGCGGTCCTGCAAGGCGATACGCGGGTACTCGAAACCTCGGATGGCAACGTCGTCCTCGATCTGCGGCCGCTCGTGCTGGCGCTCGGAGACCGCTTCGGCTTCATCGAGAACCTGGCCGACAAGATCCCGCAGGACGCGGCGCAGGTCACCGTCCTCAAGTCGGACGACCTGAAGTTGGCCCAGGACGTGACCCACTGGCTCGAGCAGGTCGCCAACTTCGTCTGGATCCTGGCGCTCGCGTGCTGGGTGGGCGCGATCTGGCTCGCCCGCGGCCGGCGCCGCCAGGAGGTGCGCTCGCTCGGGATCGGGCTCGCCGTCGTCGGAGTGCTCGTCATCCTGGCCCGCTGGGCCGCGGGGAACTACTTCGTCGACAACCTGATCCAGAGCGACGCCGTCAGGCCTGCCGCGAGCGACGCCTGGAACATCATCACGGACTCCCTCGCCGCTGCTGGTTGGGTTGCGCTGTCGGTGGGGATCCTGATCGCGGTCGGTGCCTGGCTCGTCGGCCCCGGTGCTCGCGCAACGTCGGCGAGGGCGTCGCTCGCGCCGGTGCTGGAGCGGACGGGGGTCGCGTGGGGTGCCTTCGCCGTCGCTGATGGCCCTGATCATCTGGATCCTCCCGATCCAGGTCTTCAGGACGACCGTGGTGCTCGTCGTGATGGGAGCGATCGGGTTCGTGGTGTTCCTGCGGCAGCTCGCTGCGGAGAGCGGGGCACCCCCGGACGCGACGCGCCGAGCCCGCACCTCCACCAGCCGACGTCTCGTAGAGCGCCTGCGCTCAGCCTGTGGCGCGGCAGTCGCCGCAGTGCCCGTGGAGCACGACCTCGTGCGCCCGCATGCCGTAGTCGAGTCGCCTTGCGGCCTGCTCGAGCGCCCGTTCGAGGCCGGGATCGGAGAACGGCTCGACCTTCCCGCAGTCGTCGCAGACGAGGTGATGATGGTGCTCGCCGTCCAGGTGTGACGGCTCGAAGCGCGCGATCCCGTCGCCGAGCTCGACGCGCTGCACGAGCTGGAGCTCGACGAGCTGGTCGAGCGCCCGGTAGACGCTCGCGATCCCGACGCGCCCGCCGTGGCTGCGAATGCCGTCGAAGATCTCCTGCGCCGAGCGGCAGCAGGACTGGGTGCCGAGGTGCTCGACCACCGCCCGGCGGGCGCCGCCGTTGCGAAGGCCGCGTGCCTGCAGATCATCGAGCGCCTGCGCACTCCAGCTCGTGTGGTGATGGTGGCCCGGCACTCCGGTAATGATACCCATTCGCATTAGATGCTATGCTGCGGCACCATGTTTTCGAGAATCATTCTCTTTAGCATCGGTCTGATTGCAGCGGCGTCGCTCCTGGCGGGATGCGGGGCCGATGCGGGCGACTCGACGGACACGGCGATCGTCGCCGGCTTCTATCCCCTCGCCTTCGCGGCGGAGCAGATCGCGGCTGCTGGAACCGACGTCCAGAACCTCACGCCCGCCGGCGCCGAGCCCCACGACCTCGAGCTGACCCCGGGAGATGTACGTGCAGTCGAGGACGCCTGGCTCGTGCTCTATCTCGGCAAGGGCTTCATGCCCGGTCTCGAGACCGCCGTCGAGCAGCGAGAAGGCCGCTCGCTCGACCTGCTCGCCGACCAGGAGCTGAGACCGGGGCGGGACGAGGACGGTGAGATCGTGTCCGATCCGCACGTGTGGCTCGACCCCGTCCGCTACGCGGCCATGGTGCGTGCGATCGGCGCCGAGCTCGGCAACGGTGACGCGGGAGAGCGTCTCGCCGGCAGGCTCGAGCGGCTCGACGCCGAGTTCCGCCGCGGACTCGCGACGTGCGAGCGTCGGGAGATCGTTACGAGTCATGCCGCGTTCGGCTACCTCGCGGCCCGGTACGACCTCGAGCAGGTTCCGCTCGAAGGGCTCTCACCCGAGGCGGAGCCCTCGGCGAAGGATCTTGCGGGCCTCGTCGATCTCGTGAAGGCGTCAGGGGCGACGACCGTCTTCTTCGAGACGCTCGTGTCGCCGAAGCTCGCGCAGACGGTTGCCCGGGAGGCCGGCGTCGAGACCGCGGTGCTCAACCCTCTGGAAGGGCTGACAGACGAAGAGATCGCCGCCGGCGAGGACTACTTCACCGTCATGCGGTCGAACCTCTCTGCTCTCCAGAAGGCACTCGGATGCCAGATGTAGCGGCCGCTGTCGAGCTCGAGGGAGTCTCGTTCGGCTACCGGGCCGGCGTTCTCGTTCTCGACGACGTCTCGCTCCGTGTGGACGCAGGCGAGTTCGTCGCGATCGCAGGGCCGAACGGGGGAGGCAAGACGACGCTGCTCCGCCTCGTACTCGGTCTCGAGCGTCCGACCGCCGGCAGCGTGCTCGTCTTCGGCCGGCCCGGCGGCAAGAGCAGCGACGGCGCCCGCATCGGATATCTGCCGCAGCGTGCGCGGCTCATCGGCGAGGCTCCGGTGACGGTGCGCGAGGTCGTCTCCGCCGGCCGCCTCGCCCCGGCGGGCATCTGGGGGCCACTCCGCCGGACGGACCGCGAGGCAGTCGCGCGCGCGATCGAGACCGTGGGGCTCGGCGACCGCGCGGACTCACCGTTGAGGACGCTCTCGGGCGGGATGCAGCAACGCGCGCTGATCGCCAAGGCGCTCGCCTCGGAGCCGACGCTGCTGGCGCTCGACGAGCCGACGACGGGCGTCGACGCAGAATCGCAGGAGTCGCTCGGCGCCCTGCTCGAGGAGCTGCGGGAAGAGCTCGGCGTCACCATCCTCTACGTCTCGCACGAGTTCGGCGCGGTCGAGCACGTCGTCGACCGGATCGTGCTCGTCCGTGGCGGCATCGTCTACGACGGGCCGCCGAGCGGGCTCCCGGGCGTGTGGCATGACCCGTCGCACCACCATGCTTGAGCTCGAGTTCATGCGGCTCGCGCTCGCGACGGGCGCGATCGTCGGCCTGCTCGCTCCTGCCGTCGGGTTCTTCCTCGTCGAGCGGAAGGCGTCGCTGATCGGCGACGGCCTCGGCCATGTCGCGTTCGCGGGGGTCGCGCTGGGATACCTGCTCGGCATCTCGCCGGTGCTGACTGCGCTCGTAGCGGCGGTGGTCGGTGCGCTCACGATCGAGTGGCTGCGCACCCGCGGCGGGACCGCCGGCGACCAGGCCCTCGCGCTCGTCTTCTACACCGGTATCGCCGCCGGCGTCGTGCTCGTCTCGAAGGCGGGCGCGCTCAACGTCAACCTCTTCCAGTTCCTCTTCGGATCGATCCTCACCGTCACGCGCGACGACCTCTGGACGGTGCTCGTGCTCGGGATCGGGGCCCTCGTCACGATCGCCGTCCTCTTTCGCGGCCTCGTCGCGACCGTGCTCGACGAGGAGGGCAGCCGTGTCGCCGGCGTGCCCGTGACGCGACTGAACGTCGTCGTCGCGGTGCTCGCAGCGCTCACCGTGGCGGTGTCGATGCGCATCGTCGGGATCCTCCTGATCGCCGCGTTGATGGTCCTGCCCGTGATCGCCGCCAATCGCGTCGCCTGGAGCCTCCGCTCGACCTTCGCGCTCTCGATGGCGTTCGGTGTCTGCTCGGTGATCTCGGGTCTGTCGATCGCCTACTACGCCGACCTGCCGCCGGGGGGCACGATCGTCCTCGTCGCCGCCGGCGCGTTCGCCCTCTGCGCCGCCGGCAGCGCTGTCGTCCGCCGGGCCTGAGCGGCTGTGATGGAATGGGACGCGTCGTGCGCTCTGTCACCCTGACCGGCTCCAGCCTCACGCTCGACGACCTGGTTGCGGTCGCCCGCGGCGGCGCGCAGGTCGAGATCGATCCTGCCGCGCTCGCGGCGATGGGGCGGGCCCGCGCCGTCGTCGAGCGGGCGATCGTCGAAGGGCGACCGGCCTACGCCGTCACGACCGGGGTCGGGAGCCGCAAGGTGTTCGACGTCGAGGCCTCCGGTCACGATCGGCTGCTCGTCCGGCAGCACCGGATCTCGCAGGGCGCGCCCGTGGCCCACGAGATCGTGCGAGCGACGGCTCTCCGGCTCGCGAACGCGCTCGCCCGGGCGACGACCGCTGCCCGGCCCGAGCTTGCCTCCCACCTCGTGGCCGCGCTGAACGACGACCGCCTGCCCGTGCTGCGTACCCATGGCTCGATCGGCCAGAGCGACCTCGCTCAGATGGCCGATCTCGCCGACGGGATCCTCGACGGCTTCGAGCTCGCCCAGGGAGAGGCGATCACTCTCCTCAACCAGAGCGCCTTCGCGACGGCTTCCGGGGCCCTGGCGTTCGCCGACGCCCTCGTGCTCCTCGACGCGCTCGACTACGCCGGCGCGCTCGATCTCGAGGCCCTCGGGGCCAACCGGGACTCGGTGCATCCCGCGATCGGCGAGGCCCGGCCCTATCCGGGACTGCAGGCCACGCTCGCACGGCTGGGCGCGCTGCTCGACGGGAGCGAGGTCGAGGCCCGCGACCTCCAGGACCCGCTCACCTTCAGGACGATCGCACAGCAGAACGGTGCCGCCCGCGACGCCTTCGGCTTCGTCGCCGCGCAGCTCGCGATCGAGCTCAACGCCGCGCAGTCCAACCCGCTCGTCGTCGTCGACGAGGACAGGGTCATCTCCGTCGGCAACTTCGAGGTGCAGCCGCTCGCGACCGCGCTCGACCTGGCGCGGCTCGCCCTCGCGCCCACGATCTCGACCGCGGCCGAGCGCTCCGTGAAGCTCCTGCAGCGACACCTGACGGGGCTGACAGAGGGGCTCGGTGAGCGTCCATCCATGCCCGAGAGCGCCCTCAGTGAGTACGGCATCGCCGTGCAGGCGATCGCCGTCGAGGCGCGGCTCCTGGCGCAGCCCGTCTCGTTCGAGCTCGTCTCGACGACCCAGGCCGAGGGTATCGAGGACCGGATGACGATGGCGCCGCTCGCCGCCCGGCGACTCGCCGAGGTGGTCGAGCTCGGAGCGCGGGTCGTGGCGATCGAGCTCATGCTCGCGGCGCAGGCGTGCGATCTCCGTGGTGCGAGGCTCGGTGCGGGGACGACGAGGCTCCACGGCGCTGTCCGCCGGCTGATCCCGTTCCTCGCGGAGGGTGACGCGCTTCCCGACCTCGAGCCGCTCGTCGAGGAGATTCGCTCCGGGAGGATCTGCGCCTGACGATGTCGGGCTTCGACGTCCACCAGCACCTCTGGCCAGGCTCCTTTTGTGAGGCGCTGGCCCAACGAGCGACGGCGCCGTTCCTGGACGGAGACACCCTGTACCTCCGCGAGGGGGCGTACCCGCTCGAGCTCGGCGACCACGAGGTCGAGACGCGGCTCAGGCTGCTCGATCGCTCGGGGCTCGACACGGCGATCGTCTCGCTGCAGCCGACGCTGGGGCTCGAGGCGCTCGCTGCCGACGAGCGTGAGCGGCTCGAGGCGATCTGGGAGGACGGCATCCTCGAGTTGGCCGCTGCGGCGGGTGGACGGATCATCCCACTCGCCGTCGGCCGGCCGCGAGCCGGCTTCGCGGGCGTATCGGTCGGCGCGGACCGGCTCGACGACCTCGCCTCGCTCGCCGCGTCCCTCGACGGCCTGCGTGACTCCGGCTTCCTCTTCGTCCATCCGGTTTCTGGCTCCCTGCCGCCGGGCGCGCCCTCCTGGTGGCCCGCGCTCGTGGACTACACGAGCCAGATGCAGCGCGCCTACCTCGCCTGGCTCGCGAGTGGACAGGCACGCTGGCCCGACGTCAACGTGGTCTTCGCGATCCTCGCCGGCGGTGGCCCGATCCAGCTCGAGCGCCTCGCCTCTCGCGACGTCGACGTCGGCCGGCACCCGAACCTCTACTTCGACACGGCGTCCTACGGCCCCCGCGCCCTCCGGCTGTGTGGCGAGGCGCTGGGCGTCGAGCAACTCGTCTTCGGCACCGACGCGCCGGTCGTCGATCCCGCGCACGCCGTCCACGCCCTTGGCGAGCTCGGCGAGTCGGTCGAACGGCTCGTCCGGGAGGAGAACCCGCTGAGGCTGCTCGCGGGGTGACGGGCGGCGACAGGCTTCAGCCTGTCGCCGGGCTTCCGAAGTCGAGCAGCACCTTGCCGAGCTTCCCCGGCTCCCGCAGCCGGTCGAACGCTGCCGCGGCCTCGACAGCCGGGAAGACGCGGTCGACGAGGGGGGCGAGGCGACCGGTCGCGAGATGCGGGACGACCTCGCGGGTGAACGCGCGCACGGCCGCCGCCTTCTCCTCCAGAGGACGGGAGCGAAGGACGGTGCCCATGACCCGTGCCCGCCGCCCCATCAGCTTCCGCAGGTCGAGCGGCGCCTCCGCTCCGCCTCCGGTGCCGACGATCACGATGCGCCCCCTGAGGGCGAGCGCCCGAAGGTCCGGATCGAGGTTCGGCGCGCCGACGAGCTCGAGCACGACGTCGGCTCCGCCCTCGGAGCGGGCGCGCTCGACCAGGTCGGCCGGGTCGATCACCGTGGCCCCGAGCGCGGCCACGGGCTCGCGCAGCGCTGCCGTGCGAACCGTTGCCAGGACGCGCGCGCCCGAGACGGCGGCAACCTGGACGGCGGCGGTCCCCACGCCGCCGTTGGCGCCGTTGACGACGAGGAGCTCGCCGGGGCGGAGCCCGGCCTGGCTCATCACCGCGTCGTGCGCCGTCACGAACACCTCCGGCACCGCGGCCGCCGCGAGCTCGTCGAGCCGCTCGGGCACGCCGGTGACGTGCAGCTCGTGCACGAGCACGCGATCCGCCAGGCCGCCGCCGCCGACGATCCCGAAGACCCGGTCCCCCGGAGCGAACCTCCGTGCCGTCGGCCCGACGGCGATCACGGTGCCGGACACCTCGATCCCGGGAACGTCGGGGGGTGAACCGGGCGGGGCGGGGTAGCTGCCCTCGCGCTGCGACAGGTCGGCTGGGTTCAGTGCCGCGTAGCGGACTGCGACGAGGACGTCGTCGCCGGACGGCACCGGCTCGGGCCGCTCGTCGAGACGGACGACCTCGTTGCCGCCGGCACCGGTGAAGACGACTGCACGCACGCGCTCCAGCGTATGCGACGTCAGGCAGGCAAGGCCGGATAGCGTTGTGGCTCCCTTCGCGGGCTCCATCACCGGTCGCCGCCCACCCATCTCCGGAGGTCCTCAGTGCTCGCAGCAGTCGTTGCCCGTATCTCTCCCGACGACCCGGTCGCCGGCCTCGACGTCCGCCAGGTCCCGGAGCCGGCGGCGGCGGAGGGGTGGGAGATCGTCGAGGTTCGGGCGGCCGCCCTCAACCAGCACGACATCTTCAGTCTTCGCGGTGTCGGCGTGACCGAGGAAGGCCTTCCGGTCGTGCTCGGGACCGATGCGGCCGGCGTCACCGCCGACGGGCGAGAGGTCGTCGTGCACGCCGTCCTCGGCACCCCGGGCCCGGGCGAGGACGAGACCCTGGCAGCCGACTTTCATCTCTTCTCGGAGCGTGGCGTGCCGGGCACGCTCGCGCAGCGCGTCGCGGTGCCGTCGCGGAACCTCGTCCCGAAGCCGGCGTCGCTCTCGTTCGCCGAGGCAGCGTGCCTGCCGACCGCCTTCCTGACCGCGTACCGGATGCTGTTCAATCGCGCCGGCCTGCAGCCCGGCCAGTCCGTGCTCGTGCAGGGCGCGGGTGGTGGGGTCGCGACCGCGGCGATCCTGCTCGGGCGTGCCGCCGGCCTGGCCGTGTACGTGACGAGCCGCAGCGAGGAGAAGCGCGCCCGTGCGCTCGAGCTCGGCGCCGCCGGGGCCGTCGAAACCGGCGGCCGACTACCCCTGCGGGTCGACGCGGTGCTCGAGACCGTCGGCAAGGCGACCTGGGACCACTCGCTCAAGTCCCTGCGGCCGGGTGGCACGGTGGTCGTCGCAGGCGCCACCACCGGCGCCGACCCGTCCGCGGATCTCGCCCGGGTGTTCTGGCGGCAGCTCTCCGTCATCGGCTCTTCGATGGGCACGATCGCCGAGCTGCACCGGCTCTGCGCGTTCCTGGAGCAGACCGGCGTTCGCCCCCTCGTCGACTCCGAGCACGCCCTGAGCGACGCGCATTCCGCCTTCGCGAGGCTCGAGGCGGGCGACGAGTTCGGGAAGATCGTTGTCGTCCCGTAGCGACGAGCGGGTGGCCGGCGATCCGCTCCGGCTCGGCTTCGTCGGGCTCGGCAACCTCGGGCGGCATCTCGCGGCGAGCCTCCTGCGGGCGGGATTCGCGTTGACGGTGTACGACCGCGACGCGGCGGCTGCGCAGCCGCTCCTCGCGGCCGGTGCCGCCTGGGCGGCGTCGCCCCGCGACGTCGCGGCGGCGTCCGACAGCGTCTTCACCTGCCTCCCGTCCCCGAGGGCGGTGACCGACGTCCTCACGGGCGAGGCAGGGCTGCTCGAGGGCCTCGCCCCGGGAAGCACCTGGATCGACTCCAGCACCAACGACCGCCACGAGCTGCAGCGTCTCGCCGAGGTCGCCGAGGCGCAGGGCGTCCACTGCCTCGAGGCGCCGGTGACCGGCGGCGTCCACCTCGCGGCGTCGGGCCAGATCACGGTGCTCGTCGGCGGCGACGTGGACGTCTTCGCGGCGCACCTGACGGCGTTCGAGGCGATCGGCGGCAGGGTCTTCCACATCGGCCCGCTCGGCAGCGCCTCGGTGATCAAGGTGATCACGAACATGCTCGCCTTCATCCACCTCGTCGCAGCGGGGGAGGCGCTGATGCTCGCACGGCGCGCGGGGCTCGACCTCGCCCAGTCGTTCGAGGTGATCAAGGCGAGCTCCGGCACGAGCTTCGTCCACGAGACCGAGAGCCAGGTGATCCTGAACGGCAGCTACGACATCGGCTTCACGATCGACCTCGCCTGCAAGGACCTCGGCTTCGCGCACGAGTTGGGCGACGAGCTCGGCGTGCCGCTCGAGCTCGCGAGCCTCGTCGAGCAGACGTTCATCCGGGCGCGCGAAGAGTACGGTGGTGGGGCCTGGTCGCCCATGGTCGTGAAGCTGCTCGAGGACGCCCTCGGCACCGATCTGCGGGCGCCAGGGTTCCCGGCAAGCATTTCGTAGGAAGCTGGACGCGGGCTTGACTTCTCCTGCCGGAATCTGTCATAAGAGCTCCTCACGTTGGGAATGCCAGTCCATTCCGAGAGCGGCACAGAGTGTCTCTGGGGTCGTCGTTCGGGGTCCGGAGAGGCTGGTCCAACTTCGAGTGCGATAGAGCGTCCACACATACGTCCAGGTCGATATCGAGCGTAGAAGGCGAGGAAGAGGCTTATGGATCGCGAGACGATGAGGCGGATCGAGAGTTTCCGCCGTAACGAGGCCGGCCCGATCGAGAACAACCTGATCGACGAGCTGGTCAACGGAGAGTTGGACCGGACGGAGTTCCTCAAGCGCGGCGCGGTGTTCGGCCTCTCGGTCGGCATGATGGGCGCCCTGCTCGGGCTCGTCGGCGAGGCGGGCGCGGCGACCGGTGCGACAACGCAGCTCGCCCGCGTCCAGGCCGGCGGCACGATCCGCGTTGGCCTGACGGCAGGGGGCTCGCTGGAGCCGTACCTCCTCAACGACGGCGGTTCGCTGGCCCTGGCCGGCATCCCCGGCGAGTACCTCACGTTCACCGATCCAAAGGGCAAGATCGTGCCGTGGCTCGCCACGAGCTGGAAGCCGAACGCGGACGCCACCGTGTGGACGTTCCAGCTGCGCAAGGGCGTCAAGTTCCACAACGGCAAGACGATGACCTCAGCGGACGTCGTCGCGAGCATGAAGCAGTACGTCGGAGTGAAGGAGTCGAACGCCGGCCTGACGCCGTTCTTCGACGCGGCGGGCGTCTCCGCGAAGGGCCCCTACACGGTCGTCTTCCGGCTCAAGTCCGCGATCGGCGTGTTCCCGTACCTCGTCAGCCAGACGACGTACCAGGCGGTCATCCAGCCGGCGGCGCTGGCGGCCACGCCCGGAAAGTGGGTTGCGGCCGGGATGATCGGCACCGGTGCCTTCAAGCTCAAGAAGTACGTCGACAAGAAGAGCGCGGAGCTCGTTCGCCACGACGCCTACTGGGGTGGCCGCCCGCCGCTCGACGGTGTCAAGGTCACGTACTACCAGGGCTCGGCGCCGATGGTGCTTGCGCTGCGGGCCGGGCAGATCGACCTCGCCATGCAGCTCTCGCCGCAGGAGGTGCAGGTCTTCAAGAGCAACTCGAAGTACAAGACCTACAGCCTGCCGACGGCGGCGCACCGGCAGCTCTGCATGCGTACCGACCAGGGAGTGCTCAAGGACCCGCGCGTGCGCCGTGCGGTTGCGCTCGTGATCAACCGTCCGCAGCAGCTCTCGAAGGTCATGCTCGGCGCGGGGACGGTCGGCAACGACAACCCGTTCTGGAAGGGCTTCGCGTCGAGCGACCCGTCCGTCAAGCAGCGCACCCAGAACCTCGAGCTCGCGAAGAGCTTGCTCAAGGCCGCGGGTGCCGAGAACCTGAAGTTCAACATCACGACGTGGAACTTCCTCGACCACACAGATCATGCGGCCTCGATCCAGGCCTACGCCCGGGAGGCCGGCATCACCATCGGCCTCGAGGTCATGGACGTCAGCAAGTACTACGACTCCGAGCCGGCAGGTGCCGACTACGCCACGACGACGCCGTGGCTGAATCGCACGTGCTCGCTCACCGAGTACGGCGCTCGCGGCGTTCCGAACATCTACCTCACGCGGTGCTACCAGTCGACGGGCGACTGGAACGGGTCGCACTACAAGAACGCCGAGTTCGACTCGCTCGCCAAGACGTACCTCGGTGCAGCCGAGGTCTCTGCCCAGCGGACGGCGACGAAGCGGATGGCAGGACTCCTCCTCCGCGATACGCCGGTGATCACCGACTACTTCATCAACTACGTGACGGCGAGCTCCGCCAAGGTGCAGAACTACGTGCCCGAGGGTCTCTCGCACGTGCGGCTGGCGAAGGTCGGTCTGGCCTAGGAACCATCCGAAGGGCGGGCGAGGGATGCACGTCATCCCTCGCCCGCCCTTCGTGCGAGTCGACCGCCACCTTGACCCGATTTCTCCTCAAACGTCTCGGCCTCGCGCTCATCACGCTGTTCCTGCTGAGCGTCATCGTCTTCGCCATCTCGACCGTGCTCCCCGGAAACGTCGGTCGCGCCGTCCTCGGGCCGTTCGCCACCCAGGAGTCCGTCGACGCGCTCAACGAGCAGCTCGGTACCGATCGGGGGGTCTTCGAGCAGTACGTGGACTGGGCCGGCGGGCTGCTGCACGGCGACCTCGGCACCTCGCTCTCGACCCAGGTCCCGGCCTGGGACCTCCTCGGCCCGGCCCTCCGCAACTCGCTCGAGCTGGCGCTGGTCGCCTTCCTGATCTGCGTTCCGGTCTCGATCCTCGGCGGCGTGATCGCCGGGCTTCGCTACGGGCGCCCGACGGACAAGGGGATCACGATCGCCGGGCTCTCGTTCGCGGCGATGCCCGAGTTCGTGACGGGGATCATCCTCATCCTCGTCTTCTCGATCTGGCTCGGGTGGCTGCCCGTGACGGCGCAGTGGGAGGAAGGGGCCAACATCCTCACGCAGGTGAAGTACCTGCTGTTGCCCGCGTTCACGCTAACACTCGTGCTGTTCGGGTACATCGCCCGGATCACCCGGGCCGGGATGATCGAGGCGCTCGACAGCGACTACGCCCGCACGGCCTACCTCAAGGGGCTCCCGTCGTCCGTGGTCGTCCGCCGTCACGTGCTGAGGAACGCGCTGCTGCCGACGATCGCGGTCATCGCGGTGCAGGTCGGCTACCTCGTCGGCGGCCTCGTCGTCGTCGAGGTGCTCTTCAACTACCAGGGCGTCGGCCTCCTCATCTACGAGGCCGCACGTGAGAAGGACCTGCCGCTCCTGACGGCCGGTGTGCTCGTGGTCGGCACCGTCTATCTCGTCGTGATGCTGATCGCGGACATCCTCTACGCGGTTCTCAACCCGCGGATCCGCCTGGGGGCAGCGGAATGAGCACGGTCGCGTCCCCGGCGCCCGCGCCGACCCCCGCGCCGGCGCGCAGCGAGGCGCGCACCGCGCGCTCGGAGCGGCTGCGTCTCCTCCTGCGGACGCCGACGGTCATGTTCGGCGTCATCGTCATCCTCTTCTGGGTCTTCTGCGCGATCTTCCCGGGCCTCGTGGCCCCGTACGATCCGATCTTCGACAACCAGCTCCCCACCAGCCAGGCGCCGAGCTGGGACTACTACTTCGGCACGGACACGAACGGGCGCGACGTCTTCTCGCGGGTGCTCGCCGGCTCGCGGAACATCCTCCTCATCGCCCCGGCCGCGACGCTGCTGGGCACCGTGCTCGGCACGATCATCGGGCTGGTCACGGGCTACTACCGGGGCGTCGTCGACGACGTCACGAGCCGCCTCGTCGACGCCGTTCTCTCGCTGCCGCTGATCGTCACCGCGATCCTGATCGTGACCGCCGTCGGCAACTCGTCCCGCTGGGTGGTCGTTGTCATCATCGGCCTCATCTTCGCGCCCGTCGTCTCGCGGACGGTTCGCGCCGCCGTGCTCTCGGAGACCGAGCTCGACTACGTCCAGGCCGCACGCCTGCGCGGCGAGCGGTCGCACTACATCATGTTCTCCGAGATCCTCCCGAACGTCCTCTCGCCGGTGGTGGTCGAGTTCACCGTGCGGCTCGGGTACGCGATCTTCGCCGTCGCCTCCCTCACGTTCATCGGCTTCGGCGTCCAGCCGCCTTCGCCCGACTGGGCAGCGCAGATCAACCAGTACTGGACGCTGATCGACCCGTACTGGTGGATGACGCTGTTCCCGGCGCTCGCGATCGCCAGCCTGGTCGTCTCGGTCAACCTCGTCGCGGACGGAATTCGCGAGGTCTACGAGCGGTGAGCGTAGTCGCCGCAACCACCGCGCTCGACGTCTCCGACCTCGAGCTCGTCTACCGCGTCCGCGGGATCGACCGCCCGGTTCTCCGGGGCGTGTCGTTCTCGATCGAGCAGGGCCAGTCGTACGGGCTCGTCGGAGAGTCGGGCTGCGGCAAGTCGACCGCGGCGCTCGGCATCGTCCGCTACCTGCCGCGCAACGGCCGGGTCTCCGCGGGCCGCATCTCGGTCGCCGGCAGGGACGTGCTCGGGTTCGGGGCCCGCGAGCTGCGCGAGTACCACGCGCGCTCGGTGTCGATGGTCTACCAGAACCCCGGCTCGGCGCTGAACCCCGGCATGAAGGTCGGCGCGCAGGTTGCGGAGGCGTTCACGGTTCTCGGCGTCGGGAAGAAGGAGGCGACCGAGCGCGCGCGCGACGCCCTCGGGCGGGTGCAGATCGCGGATCCCGACTCCGTGGTGGGGCGCTATCCCCATCAGCTGTCCGGCGGGATGCAGCAGCGGGTCGTGATCGCGATGGCGCTGGCCAAGGATCCCGCGCTGCTGATCCTCGACGAGCCGACCACGGGGCTCGACGCTACGGTCGAGGCGGAGGTGCTCGATCTCGTCGCGAACCTGCAGGCGGAGCTGAACACGGCCGTGCTCTTCATCAGCCACAACCTCGGCGTGATCTCGAAGATGTGCGACCGGGTCGGCGTGCTGTACGGAGGACGCCTCGTCGAGGAAGGGCCCGTCGAGACCGTCCTCCAGAACCCGCGCCACCCGTACACCGTCGGCCTGCTGCGCTGCATCCCGCGTGGCGGCGTCCGCAAGGACGCCGGGCGGCTGGACACCATCCCGGGATTCCTCCCACAGCTCGGGGCATCGATCTCCGGGTGCGTCTTCGCCGACCGCTGCGCGATCGTGGACGATCGCTGCCGGACGGAGGGGCCTGCGATGACCGAGGAGACACCCGGTCACGGCGCCCGCTGCTTCCATCAGGATCGTGCCCGCGATCTCCCGCGTCAGGAGGCGCTCGAGATCGACATCGCCCCGATCGACCGCAGCGCGACCCCCGTCGTGCGGTTCGAAGACCTGGGGAAGGTCTTCAAGCAGCAGGGCGCCGACATCCACGCGCTCGTCGGCGTGAGCGCGGCGATCTGGCCCGGCGAGACGCTCGGCCTCGTGGGCGAGTCCGGCAGCGGCAAGACCACACTGGCACGGACGCTGCTCGGGATCGTCGGGGCGACCTCCGGCGCCGTCGAGCTCGAAG
Source organism: uncultured Thermoleophilia bacterium (assembly GCA_963792455.1). Lineage (GTDB taxonomy): Bacteria > Actinomycetota > Thermoleophilia > Gaiellales > Gaiellaceae > Gaiella. The sequence continues at coordinate 3,420 of CAWBWA010000003.1, read as the reverse complement.
GGCGTCAGCTGGCACCGCGATTCCAGAAGCGCTCGCAGGACGACCTGCGAGCGCTCCAGATGGTGTTCCAGAACCCCGACTCGGCACTCAACCGCCGCCACTCGGTCAGCAGGATCCTGATGCGGGCGTTGAGCAAGCTGGCCGGCGTGCGTGGCGCCGAGGCCGAGCGTCGCACGGCCGAGCTCGCGGACCGGGTGCGCCTGTCCGAGCGGACACTGACCCAGAAGACGGTGCAGCTGTCCGGCGGGCTGAAGCAGCGTGTCGCGATTGCGCGGGCGTTCGCAGGCGACCCGAAGCTCGTCGTCTGCGACGAGCCCACGAGCGCCCTCGACGTCTCGGTGCAGGCGGCGATCCTCAACCTGCTCGTCGAGCTCCAGGCCGAGCGGGGCGTCTCCTACCTCTTCATCAGCCACGACCTCGGCGTCGTGCGGTACATCTCCGACCGTATCGCGGTCCTCTACCTCGGTCGCGTGATGGAGCTCGGCCCGGCAGACGTCGTGTTCAACGGGCCGCATCATCCGTACACGGAAGCGCTCCTCTCGGCCGTGCCGACGATCGACGGCGGCGGGCGCGAGCGGATCAGGCTCGCAGGCGACATTCCGAGCGCCGCGAGCCCACCGAGCGGGTGTGTCTTCCACACGCGCTGCCCTCGGAGGCTGGGTACGATCTGTGACGAGACCGAGCCGCCGCTCGTCCAGGTCGAGGAGAACCATCTGATGCGTTGTCACATCCCACTCGACGAGTTGCGCACGATGCAGGCCGCCGGACCGCCGCCGCCGGCGACGGCAGCAGCAGCTTCGTGAAGATTCGCGCCGCCGTCCTCGAGGCCACCGGCGGGTCGCTGACCGTGCAGGAGCTCGACCTCGCCCCGCCGGGGCCGGGGGAGGTGCTCGTCCGGCTCGCCGCCAGCGGCGTCTGCCGCTCCGACTACAACGCGATCGACGGCACGACCGAGTCTCCCTGCCCGGTCGTGCTCGGGCACGAGGGCGCGGGGGTCGTCGAGGCGGTGGGCACCGGGGTGACGCGCGTTGCGCCGGGTGACCACGTCGCGCTCTCGTGGACACCGTCGTGCGGGGAGTGCTCGGAGTGCGCCCGCGATCTGCCGCAGCTGTGCTCGACGGTCTGGCCCGTGATGAACGAGGCGGGGCTGATGGACGGGACGAGCCGCCTCTCGCGGGAGGGCGAACGGGTCTACCACTACTGCTTCCTCTCGACGTTCGCCGAGGCGACCGTCGTTCCCGAGCGCTCTTGCATCCCGATCCCCCACGACGTCCCGCTCGACGTCGCAGCCCTCGTCGGCTGCGCGATCACGACCGGGGTGGGTGCCGTCTGGAAGACCGCCGGGGTGCGGCCGGGTGACCGGGTCGCCGTGATCGGCTGCGGCGGCGTCGGCCTTTCCGCGCTGATGGCGGCCGTCGCGGTTGGCGCGGAGCCGGTGATCGCCGTCGACATGACCCAGAGCAAGGTCGACGCGGCAAAGGCGTTCGGGGCAGCGGCCGGCGTCGTCTGGGCGGGAAGCGCCGAGGCGACCGCCGAGGCGATCCGGGACGTCAGCGGCGGCGGCGTCGACTACGCGATCGAGGCGACCGGCCACGGCGAGGCGATGCAGGCCGCCGTTCTCTCGACCCGCAACCGTGGCGCGGCCGTGCTGATCGGGATCCCGCGCGAGGACGTGATGCTGACCGTGCCCGCGCGCTCGATTCCCCGCATGGAGCGCCGCATCCTCGGCTCGATCTACGGCTCGGCCCGCCCGGAAGCCGACTTCGCGACGACGCTCGGCGTCTACCGCTCGGGCCGGCTGCCGCTCGACCGTCTCATCTCGCACCGGCTGCCGCTGGCCGGGGTCTCGCAGGCTTTCGACCTGATGCTCTCGGGCGAAGCGCTGCGGGTCGTGCTCGACACCACGACTGGAGGAGCATCATGAACCTGGAAGAGCTTGACGGACGGATCGGCGAGGGCTGGGGCGGCCTGTCGCCCAACGGCTGCCACGTCAACGTCGTGCTCGCGAAGCGCGGCAGCGTCACCGGTGCCGCTGCGATCTCGATGTTCACCAATCCGAAGCCCGGTCACTCGCCGGTGCTCTGCTGCGTGGGCGCCTCGCAGCCCGAGTACCAGCCCATCTGGCCGCCGACACTGATGATGAACAAGGCGACGGCGACGACACCCGAACAGGAGAAGATGACCTGGGGCGGGGGCCAGCTGGGGATCGGCCAGGCGGTGCTCGACTCCGTCGCCGCCGGCCTGATCGAGGCCTCCGGCGACCTGATCGTGCTCGTCGCGATCTGGCTCGACGGACGGGCCGACGACGAGACGGCCGTGCGCGAGGCGAGCCGGACGGCGGTGGGCAAGGCGATCCGGATGTGCGTCGAGGGCCGCGACCCGGAGGCCGCCGCGCAGCTCGTCGCCGATCGCGACTCGCTCCAGAACCCGTTCTACAGCGGCGACTAAAAAGGGCGTGGGGGTCAGGCTTCAGCCTGACCTCCACTCAGATCCAGGCGTGGGGGTCAGGCTTCAGCCTGACCTCCACTCAGGTCGCACGAGAACGTTGACCCATACATACGGCGCGGCTAATATGTACATATGACGCGCAGGACGACGATCGAGATCGACGAGGCCCTGCTCGACCGTGCGATGCAGGCGCTCGGGTGCACGACGATGCGGGCAACGATCGAGGAGGCGTTGCGCCGCGCAGCCGACCTCGCGGCCGACCAGGTCGAGCGCGCTGCCGAGGCCCAGAACGGCTACCTCGACCGTCTCGAGGGCCGCGCCGATCTGGGTGTCCTCGCGGCGGGTGAGATGTGGCGGTAGTGGCCCTTGAGACAACGTTGCACCTGAGAGCTTCCGTCCGCGAAGCGGGGCCACTATTCAAGGCAAGCATCAAGTGGGGCTTGCTGCAACGATCATTTCGGGTCTGACGTTGCAGCAAGCCCCACTCGGCTGGATCCTCGACAAGAGCGCCGCCGCGCGCGTCGACGTCGCCGAGGTGCGGGCCGAGCTGCGGCAGCTCGCCGGGACGCTCTACATCTGTCCGGTCGGAGAGCTCGAGCAGCGGTACTCGGCGCGGTCGGCGAGCGAGTACGACGCCCTCGCGGCCGAGCTCCGCACGACGTTTCCTCGCGCAGAGGCTCCTCCCGACATCTTCGATCGGGCCCTCGTGCTGCAGCGAGACCTGGCGCATCATCACGGTATGTGGCACCGCACCGCGATCCCCGATCTCCTGATTGCCGAGACCGCGCTCCACAACGGGCTCGGGGTCGTCCACGTCGACCGGGACTTCGAGCGAATCGCGGAGATCCGGCCGCTGCGGTGTCGCCGGCTCCACGGGTGATGAGCCGGGATCGGTTGCCCGAGTGCGCTCGCGGTCGACGAGGGTGATCAGGCGACGAGCGTGATCGCGTCTGTGCCGGCCTCGTGGCAGTC
>CAWBWA010000002.1:0-18451 GCA_963792455.1 uncultured Thermoleophilia bacterium | reverse complement strand
CGCAATCAGCTACGACGCGCGCGGCCTGTCCGAGCCGGACGCGGCCGTCCCGAAGGTCTCCGAGATCGACGGCACCTCGGCCGAGTTCGACGCGCACGACCTGTCGACCCGGCAGATCAACCTGGAGCTGCGCTGGCTGATCAACGAGCAGGGGATCACCGACGTGACGGTGCGGAACCCGGGCGCCAAGCACTCGCTCGGCGTCGGCATCCTCACCCGCTGCAGGATCACGTTCGACGGCAGCCTCGGCTACTTCGGCTGCGGCATCATCGACGGGCCCGAGGTGCACATCAAGGGTCGCGTCGGCTGGTCTGCCTGCGAGAACATGATGTCCGGGGTCGTCGTGATCGACTCGAACGCCGGCTCGCTCACCGGCGCGGCGTTCCGCGGCGGCGACCTCGTCGTCAAGGGCCGCGTCGGCGCGCGCACCGGCATCGACCAGAAGGGCGGCACGATCATCGTGCTCGGCAGCGCCGGCTCGATGAACGGGTTCATGATGCAGCGCGGCCGGCAGATCATCTGCGGTGACGTCGGCCACGGTCTCGGCGACTCGATGTACGACGGGACGATCTACGTGGGCGGCAAGGTTCGCTCGCTCGGGATCGACTGCGTGCCGGGCGAATGGACCGACGCGGACACGGAGTTCATCGAGCGGAAGTTCCGCATCTACGACCTCGGCACCCCGCCGGAGCTGCAGAAGTTCGTCTGCGGCAAGAAGCTCTACAACTACGACAACCTCGAGCCCGCCGAGCGCAAGCTCGTCCTGTAGGAGGCTTGGAGCCACATGGCCGACGAGACAGCACCGGACAACAAGACGATCCTCGGGCACAGCCGCATCTTCACCCCCGAGGTGATGAACGACATCCACATGAAGGCCGAGCTCGGCCGCTACCGCATGCGCGGGTTCTCGATGTTCAAGCCGATCCCGCACTGGGACGAGCTGATGTTCATGCCGGGGACGCTGACGCGGTTCGTGATCGAGGGCTACCGCGAGAAGTGCGAGACGAAGACGATCCTCGGGGCCCGCTTCGCGAAGAAGCCGATCGAGCTCGACATCCCCGTCTACATCACCGGCATGAGCTTCGGCGCCCTGTCGCTCGAGGCGAAGATGGCCCTCGCCAAGGGCGCGTCGATGGCCGGCACGGCGACGTGCTCGGGCGAGGGCGGGATGATCCCGCCGGAGCGCGACTACTCGACGAAGTGGTACTACCAGTGCATCCAGAGCAGGTACGGGTTCAACCCGCACCACCTGATGCTCGCCGACGCGGTCGAGTTCTTCATCGGCCAGGGCTGCAAGGTGGGCCTCGGTGGCCACCTGATGGGCCAGAAGGTGACGGAGCAGGTCGCCGAGATGCGCTCGCTCCCCGCGGGCATCGACCAGCGCTCGCCTGCCCGCCATCCGGACTGGCTCGGGCCGGACGATCTCTCGCTCAAGATCCAGGAGATCCGTGAGGCGACCGACTACCAGATCCCGATCCAGCTCAAGCTCGGCGCCTCGCGCGTCTACGACGACGTGCGGATGGCGGCGAAGTGCGGGCCGGACATCATCTACCTGGACGGCGCCGAGGGCGGCACCGGCGCAGGCCCGCACATCGCCACCGAGGAGACGGGCATCCCGCTGATGGCGGCGATCCCCGAGGCCCGGCGGGCTCTCGAGGACGTCGGTCTGGCCGACGAGATCGACCTCGTCGTCGCCGGCGGAATCCGCAACGGCGGCGACATCGCGAAGGCGATCGCGCTCGGGGCAAAGGCCGTCGCGATCGGCCACTCGGCGCTGATGGCCCTCAACTGCAACAAGGAGATCCCGGGCGTCACGGACTACGAGGGCACGATCGGCGTCCCCGCCGGCAACTGCTACCACTGTCACACGGGTCGCTGCCCCGTGGGTGTCGCAACCCAGGATCCCGAGCTGCGCAAGCGCCTCATCGTCGAGGACGCGGCCGAACGGGTCTACAACTTCCTCCACACGCTCACGCTCGAGGTGCAGATGCTCGCGCGTGCGTGTGGGAAGACCAACATCCACTCGCTCGAGCCGGAGGACCTGTGTGCGCTCACGGTCGAGGCGGCAGCGATGGCGAAGGTGCCGCTCGCCGGCACCAGCTGGATCCCCGGCGTCAGCGAGGAGCAGACGCTCGCCAAGATCGAGCGCATGCTCGAGCGGCATCTCGAGTATCCCGTCGACTATCTGCCGAGCCACGCGGAGGTGATGTCCGGTGAGTGAGACCCATCATCTGGCGTACGAGGAGCCGGAGAAGATCATGTCGATCGACGCCGAGTTCCTGTCCGGTCACCGCTTCCCGTACCAGGAGGACATCTCCCTGGTCGAGAGCGTCGACCTCGACGCGTCGACCCCGGGCGACGACATCAACTGGCTCGAGGACATCGAGCTCCTGCAGGAGGACGGAACGCCCGCGGTGTTCGACCGCTACTCGAACTCGTTCATCAAGATCTACTTCCCGATCCCCGAGGGCCGGGAGAACGAGATCGCGCGGAAGGTGCTGATGACCCACCTGCAGACGGGCAACTCGTACGGGATCCAGCTGAAGGAGATCCACTGCAAGTTCCCGCAGCCGGAGCTCGGCCCCTGGGTTGCGGGCTCGAAGACCGTCGGCGCCGACTGGAAGCCCCCCGTGCTCGAGGGCTGGGAACCGCCGCTGCACTAGCTCGTTGCCTCCGGACGGCAGCCGCGGTCGCGGCTGCCGTCCGACGATCACCACAACCCACCCGCGCTGGAGGTACTGATGTCAGAGAAGATGTGGGGAGACGAGCCCTTCTGGGGCCTCGGCTACGACTGGGACCCGGACTGGGTCCTGACCGACCGCCAGAAGGGCCTGCGCGAGACCCTGATCTCGCTGTGCGAGACGGAGATGCGCGCGAACGCGAAGCGCTCCGACGACGAGCTTCTGTTCCCGCGGCGCAACCTCGAGCTGCTCGGTGAGCACGGGTTCCTCGCGCTCTGCGTTCCCGAGGAATGGGGTGGCCTGGGCGAGAACCACGTCGGCTACGCGATGGCGGCGGAGACGATCGCCCGCTACGGTTGCGCGTCGACCGCGATGTGCTGGGTCATGCACATGGGCGCCGTTGCGGCGCTGATGCTGCGCCCGACGCCGGAGATCGTCGAGAAGTACATCCGCAAGCTCAACTCGGGCGTGATCGGCACGCTCTCCTACTCCGATCCCGAGACCGGCTCGCACTTCTGGTACCCGGTCTCGTCGCGGGCGGAGCGCATCGACGGTGGCTACAAGATCAACAAGAAGGCGTCGTGGACGACGTCTGGCGGTTTCGCCGACTTCTACGTCCTCCAGACGACGAGCCCCGACTTCAAGGGCTACGACGACCTCTCCGTCTTCGTCGTCGACAAGGAGCACTGCGAGGCGCAGCCGTCCCTCTGGGACGCCCTCGGCCTGCGCGGCAACCAGTCGGGCGCGATCTCGTTCACGGACGTGGAGATTCCGTCGACGCAGCTCGTCGGGCCCGAGGGCGACGGGGCGGTCTCGAACGACGAGGCCGTCGACCCGTGGTTCCTCGTCGGCTCGTCCTCGTGCTGGAACGGCCTCGCGCTCGGTGCGATCGACATCGCCAAGCGCCACACGACCCGCAAGCGGCACGTCGACGTCGGCATGCGCGTCGCCGACTACCCGACGATCCAGGACTACGTCGGGCAGGCCGTGATGGAGACGAATGCCTCGCGGATGTTCGTGTACTCCGTCGCCCAGGCCTTCGACCAGGCGACCGACAACAACACGATCGCGCTCGAGCCGGGAGTGCTGGCGCGCGGCAACTACCTCCACTGGGCCTGGCAGATCAAGTTCATCGCAGCCCAGAACACGGCCAAGCACGTCGACAAGATGCTGCACGCCTGCGGCGGCTCCGGCTACAAGCGCGACATGGAGCTCGAGCGGTACCTCCGGGACGCGAAGGCGGGCTGGGTGATGGGCCCGACGAACGAGGTGCTGCGGCAGTTCGTCGGCAAGGCGGTGCTGCTCGGATTCGAGTCGCTCGACTACTGGAACCAGAGCTACAACCGTCGTGCCGTCGAGAACGAGGTCAAGAAGCTCGACTCGACCGCAAAGCGCGAGCTCGCCGAGCAGCTTCTCGCCGAGGCCGCCGCTGCCGAGGCCAAGGAGCCGGCGAAGGCCTAGATGGCCAGCGCGAGCCGTCCACGTTTGCTCGTCCCGGGTCTCGTACCGCGAGACCCGGGACGGGAGACGTACCGGGTCAAGCCCGGGGGGACGACGACCGTCTCGCTCCGCCCGGACGACCTGCTCACGGTGCGGGACGTCCACGGCGGCCAGCGGGCCAGGCTCGTCGGGCTCCCAGGTGCAACGGACGTCACGGAGCTCTTCGGCCCCACCTCACCGCGGGGCACCGAGGAGACGTTCCGGGTCGAGCGTGCAGCCGTCGTCGAGGTCTCCTCCGCGCCCGCGGGAGCGCCGGTGATCGAAGGAGGTGTTCCTGCCTCCGACCTGCAGCTCGAGATCGCCCGTGCCCGGCCCGAGGCCGGCGACCCCGAGCCCGTTCTGCCGGATCCCCTTGCCGACCCGCGCCTCGACTTCCAGGTCGACCGCGCCTCCGCACTCGCCTACGAGGTCAGGGCGGGCGAGTACATCCAGGTGATCGACGTGCAGGGGCGGCAGTGCTCCGACTTCCTCGCCTTCAGCGCGCCCAAGCTCCAGGAGGGCAAGGAGCGCGGCCTCGACGCGACGGCGACGCGCTCGCTGATGGGCAACGCCTACCCGACGCCGGGGCTCCACTCCAAGTTCTTCGACCACGATCTCGAGCCGCTCGTCGAGGTCGTCCGCGACACGGTCGGACGCCACGACACGTTCGGCCTCGCCTGCACGGCCAAGTACTACGAGGACATGGGCTACTTCGGGCATGTCAACTGCTCCGACAACTTCAACGCGGAGCTGACGCCGTACACGATCGAGCCGCGCAAGGGGTGGCCCGCGATCAACTTCTTCTTCAACACCTCGTTCGACGCGCACAACCAGTACTTCACGGACGAGCCGTGGTCGCGACCGGGCGACTACGTGCTGCTGCGGGCCATGACCGATCTCGTGTGCCTCTCGAGCGCATGTCCTGACGACATCGACCCGGCCAACGCCTGGAACCCCACGGAGGTGCACGTGCGCGTCTATCCCGCGAAGGAGCGCTTCTCGGCCGCCATCGCCCACCGCGTCACCCCCGACGCCGAGCCGAAGCTGACGCAGGAGACGGGCTTCCATACGAAGACGTCCGCGCTGACGAGCCGCTTCACCGAGTACAACGGCTACTGGCTTCCCACCTCGTACGACAACCTCGGCGCCGTGGCCGAGTACTGGGCCTGCCGCGAGAAGGCCGCCGTGATGGACCTCTCGCCGCTGCGGAAGTTCGACGTCCTCGGCCCGGACGCCGAGGCGCTGATGCAGGCGACGATGACCCGCGACATCCGCCGCCTCGCCGACGGGCAGGTCGTCTACACCGCCATGTGCAACGAGACGGGCGGGATGCTCGACGACGGCACCGTCTTCCGGATCGCGCCCGACAACTTCCGCTTCGTCGGCGGCGCCGAGTGGGACGGGATCTGGCTGCGCGAGCAGGCGGACCGGCTCGGGCTCCGGGTCTGGGTCAAGGAGTCGACCGACGACCTCCACAACATCGGCGTCCAGGGGCCGGCGTCGCGGGAGATCCTGTCGGAGATCGTGTGGACCGCGCCGGCGCAGACGCCCTTCACCGAGCTGAAGTGGTTCCGCTTCTCGGTGGGCCGGCTCGGTGGGCCGCAGGGCCTACCGTTGATCGCCTCGCGCACCGGGTATTCCGGCGAGCTCGGCTACGAGCTCTTCTGCCATCCGAAGGACGCACCGGCGCTGTATGCCGCCGTGATGGAGGCCGGCGCCTCGCACGGCATCGCGCCGCTCGGACTCGACGCGCTCGACATGCTGCGGATCGAGGCGGGACTGATCTTCGCCGGCTACGAGTTCGACGACCAGGTCGACCCGTTCGAGGCCGGGATCGGCTTCACGGTGACGGCCGACAAGGAGGACGACTTCGTCGGTCGCGATGCCCTCCTCGAGCGCCGCGCCCACCCGCAGCGAACGCTCGTCGGCCTCGAGCTCGAGGGCAACGAGACGGCCGGCCACGGCGACTGCGTCCACGTCGGCCGCTCCCAGATCGGCGTCGTCACGAGCGGGACCCGCTCGCCGATCCTGCAGAAGAACATCGCGCTCTGCCGGATCGCCGTGCAGCACGCGGAGATCGGGGTCGAGGTCGAGGTGGGCAAGCTCGACGGCCACCAGAAGCGGATCCCGGCGACCGTCGTGCGGACGCCGTTCTACGATCCGGAGAAGCTGAGGCCACGGTCGTGATCGAGACGTTCTCGCCCGAGCAGGTCGACGCATTCGACCGCGACGGCTTTCTCATCGTCGAGGAGGGCCTCGTCTCCCCGCGGATGCTCGACCTGCTGCGCGAGCGGTACGAGCCGCTGTTCGAGGGCGTCTACGAGACGGGGATCAAGCCGGACGAGGTCAACTGGGTGCCGGGCCGCGACCCGGAGGACCGGACGCGTCAGATCTGCAACGGGTGGCGGGCCGACACCGTGATCGCAGCCCAGGTGCTCTCGGAGCGCACCGGGCGCCTCGGTGCGCAGCTCGCGCGCTATCGCGGCACCCGGATCCTGCAGGACAACGTCCTCTGGAAGCCTCCCGGAACAAAGGCGATCGGCTTTCACCAGGACTCCTCGTACGCCGACTACCTCGTGCCCGCCGAGATGCTGACCTGCTGGATCTCACTGCACGAGACGACCGCGGACGCGGGACCGATCGAGTACGTGCGCGGGTCGCACCTGTGGCCCAGGTCGCCGCCCGAGCGCTCGCAGTTCCACGCGCCGGACGACTGGCTCGCGCCGGCGCGGAACGCAGCGCCCGACGGCACCGAGCTCGACCTCGTCCCCGTCGTCGTCAGGCCGGGCGGTGGCTCGTTCCACCATGGGCTCACCTGGCACGGCTCGGCCCCGAATACGAGCGCCTCGGTTGCGCGCATGGCGCTCGTCACCCACATGCTGCCGGTCGAGGCGCGCTTCCACGAGACGAACGTCGATCTCGTCTACTCGCGCTACCGGAAGCAGGGCGACCTCTCGCTCGACGAGTCGTTCTTCCCGGTGCTGTGGGACGAGACGGGGTACCGCACGCCCTGGCTCGCCGTCACTGCCGGCGGCCGACTGAGGGCGAGCGCGGCGACAGGCTTCAGCCTGTCGTCCGGGCCTCTACCCCGTCTCCCGGAACCTCCCGGCCAGGATCTCGAGCAGCGCGATCGCGGCCCGCGGATCCGCGGCCAGCCCGTCGAGCAGCTCGGCGCGAGAGACGGCGATGCACGTCGTGTCCACCTCGGCGGTGATCGTTGCCATTCGCCCCTGACCGGGATCGAGTACCTCGATCTCGCCGATCAGGGCGCCGCTGCCGAGCGTCAGCCTGCGCCCCGGGCGCTCGACGAGCACGGAGCCGGCGGTCACGAGCATCAGCGTGTCGGAGACCTCGCCGCGCGTCATCAGCGTCTCGCCCTCCGCAAACCTCACCTCGTGCCCCCGCAGCAACAGCTGGTCGAGCAGCTCCGGCGGCAACTGCGAGAACAGCTCCGGGTCGCCGAGCATCCGCTCGTAGCGCCCGCCGTGGAACAGCAACGGCTCGCCTTCCCCGTAGCGGGCGTACTCGACGTGGCCGAGGAAGAGCGAGTGATCGCCGCCCCAGTACGAGCGCACGACCCGCGCGACGAAGTGGGCCAGCGCGCCCTCCACGAGCGGCGTCTCGCGCACGACGGCGAACGACGGCTCCGCCCCGTCGCTCGCGCGACCGGCGAACCGGTCGGAGAGGTCGGTCTGTCCCTGAGCCAGCACGCTCACGCCGTACCGGCTGCCCTCGTGCAGCATCCCGCACATCCGGGCTCGGCGGTCGAGGGAGATGAGCACGAGCGGAGGCCGCAGCGAGACGGACATGAACGCATTCGCGGTCATGCCGTGCACCTGCTCTCCGACGCGGGTCGTGAGCACGGTGACACCGGTCGCGAACATCCCGAGCGTGCGACGGAACGCGATCGCCGGGTCTCCCTCGAGACCGCCGACGTCGATCGGCTCGTGGGTGGGGATGTCGTCGAACGCGGAATCGCCGAGCCCCTCGAGCGCACCGGGCGCGAACCCGCCCGGCAGGACGATGTCGAACTCCCTGGGAGGCGGCGGCTCGGAGCTCATGGAGCGATTCTGCCGACGCACGCGCGTCCGGGTCGGGAGAGCAGGCACCTCACGTTGCGTCGCCGCCTGCGCGAGCGGGCGGCTCGTGCCAGCCGAACGCGGCCGAGAGACCGGCGGTGTGCGCGAGCAGCACGGTGGTAGCCGTTCTCGCCGCCTCCGCATCGAACCGGGAAGAGGGACCCTGGAGCCCGACGATCCCGATCAGCTCGCCGTTGCCGCCCCGCACGGGGGCGGCGACGGCAGCCAGCCCGAGCTCGCGCTCCTCCCGTGCTTCGGCGTACCCGCTCAACCTGACCCGGGCGAGCTCGTCGGCGAGCCGCTCGCGGCTCGTGATCGTGTGCGGCGTGAAGGAGGTGAACGGCGGCTCCGGCAGATCGACCTCGCCGAGGGCGAGCATCACCTTGCCGACGGCGGTCGCGTAACCGACGCTCGGCCGCCCGAGCTGCGCGACGCTCTGGATCGCGGACGAGCTGTGCTCGAAGTCGACCGTGATCGCATCGTGCTCTCCCGGCACGGAGAGGGTCGCGGTCTCGCCGGTCTCCCGCACGAGCTCCCGCAGGTGGGGCCGCGTGAGCGTTCTCAGGTCGAGCCGGGCGAGAACCGCGTTTCCGAGCTCGACGACGCGCAGGGAGAGGCGATACCGCCCGGTCTCGGGAACGTGCTCCACGAACCGCGCCGCGGCCAGCGTGGCGAGCAGGCGCGACACGGTGCTCGCATTGATCCCGGTCCGCCGGGCGATCTCGTTCGTCCCGAGCTCCCGGCCATCCGACAGCGCGTCGAGCACGGCGAACGCCCGCTCGACGGCGGCGACGTGACGGACGGCTGGTTGACCGGTGCGTGCCATGGTATTCTCCCTCGACCTCGATTTTGATACATCATTGCCCGGGAGGCAATTACTATGCTACCTGCTTCGTCCCGCTTCGTCATCGTCGGTGCCGGCATGCACGGGCTCTCGACGGCGTACCACCTCGCAGTCGAGCTACGGCAGCGCAGCGCCGGCTCCGGTCAGGACATCGTCGTGATCGAGAAGGCAACGCCCGGCGCCGGCGCGACCGGGATCGCCTGCGGCGTCGTCCGCAACAACTACTTCCAGCCCGCGATGAGCGAGCTGATGCAGGCCTGCGTCGAGGTGTGGGAGTCCGACCCCGAGGCGTACCACTACAACGGGGTCGGCTACGTCGCCCTCGGGCCGCAGGTGCAGGAGAGCGACCTCACGGCCGTGTTCGAGCGCCACCAGCGGATCGGCTATCGCTCCGACCTCTACCTCGGCGAGGCGGAGGTCGACGCACACATGAAAGGGCTCTTCCCCGACTGGCGCGCGAAGGGCGTCACCGCCTGCCTCCACGAGCACCAGGGCGGCTTCGCCTTCAACGTCGAGTCGGTGATCGGCCTGCGGGACAAGTGCCTCGCCGAGGGCGTCCAGATCCACTCGTACACCGAGGTGACCGGGTTCGAGCTCGGCGACGACGACACGGTGACCGCGGTCGAGACCGACAGGGGCCGAATCGCCGTCGGCGAGCAGCTCGTGATCGCGCCCGGCCCCTGGGCCAAGCGCTTCTGGGGCCTGCTCGGCCTCCCGATGACGATCGACATCCACACGCCTTCGGGCGACGTGGCGCGCGACCAGCCGATGTGGACGTACTGGAACCTGCAGGAGGGAGAGATCACCGTCGATCCGCTGCTGTTCGACACGGCTGACGGCAGCGCACCGCCGGTCATCCATCTCGACACGGACGCCCCCCTCTACAGCGACGACGGCACGCTGATCACCGACGAGCTGTGGGGCATCTACTACAAGCGCGATCGCCACGGAGTGCAGGGCGGAGCATCACCGCTCACGGTCGACGGCGACGTCGAGCTCGACCCGTACCCCTCGACCACGAACGTCGACGACAGCTTCCCCGACATGTGGTGCGCCGCGCTCTCGCATGCGATGAGCCGCTTCGAGGGCTGCCGGCCGCTCTACAAGCAGGCCCGCTCCGGCGGCGTCGGCTCGTTCACCGCCGACAACTTCCCGGTCTTCGACTACCTGAAGCCGAACGTCTACGGGATCCTCGACTCGAACCACGGCTACAAGATGATCGGCGTCGGCCGAGAGGTCGCCCGGGTCGTGTGCGGCGACTCGGCACCGCTCCTGACACCGTTCCGCTTCGAGCGCTTCGCGACCGGCGACCTGCACCCGGTCTCGAACTCGCCGTACCCCTGGTCCTAGGCGACAGGCTTCAGCCTGTCGTCCGGGCTTCGCCGGCGTCAGGCCGACGCGGGGTCGTCGTGGAGGACCCAGAACACGATCGCCTCGCGGTCGCTGAGGTTGCGCCAGCCGGTGACGCCGCTGCGGTCGGCGATCAGCGCCTCCCCCTGCCGTAGCACCGGCCCGCCCGAGGCAAGCAGCACCTGGACGAGACCGGTGGCGACGTTCACGACTTCCACGCCCTTGTGAGCGAAGTCGGGCGTCGCCGCGCCGCCAGGCACGAGCCGAACGAGATACACCCGAAGACCCGCACGGGGATCGTCGAGCAGCGGAACCGGCCGTCCCGTCTCGGCGTGGCGCGGATCGTCTCGCCGGGCGAGCCGGTATCCGGGGGCGACGTCCCCGCGCAGCAGCTCGTCGAGGGTGATGTTCAGCTTTGCCGCCAGGTCGAGCAGCGTCTCGAGCGAGAGGCCGCGACGCCCGCGCTCGGCCTGGGAGATGGCGCTCGCCGAGACGCCGGCGAGACGAGCGAGATCCGCCTGGCTGAGGTGACGCGAAACCCTGAGACTCCTGAGTGCCGCGCCGAGCCGCGCCGCCGCGGGCGCTGCTGCCAGCACGGGCAGCCCTTCCTCGAGGCCGTACCGGAAGACGCTGCCCTCGACACCGGGCGGCCGTCCCTCTGCCTTCGCGATTCGTAGCCTCCCGTCGCCGACCACGAGCACGCATTGCGTGATCCCCTCGATCTCGCGCCGTAGCGTCGGCGCCTGACCGGCCGCCGGAAGCGACCAGTAGGCGATCGCGCCGAGCCCGAGCATCAGAGGGCAACCGCGTGAGAAGAACTGACCGGCGGTCTCCCTGCCCCAGCGGCTGCTCATCGCCGCGAGCGAGTCGAACAGGAGGAGCTGCCGCGGCGACCGGGCGCAACGGGCGGCGATCGCGTCGAGCAGCGGTCGCGGCTGCGCCAGCGGGCTGTCCGGGCGAGCATCGACGACCTCGAGCTCCGGGTAGGAGCGCTCCAGCTCGGCGGGCTCGCGCTCGAGGGTGACGAAGGCCGAGGCCTCGTAGCGTGCCGCTTTCGCTGCCACGGCGCGGAAGAACGGCTCCACGTCGGCCGCGTCGTCGGCGGCGAAGACGACGTTGTCACCCCAGAAGAGCCCGTTCAGGGCGCGATCGAGCTCGTCCACCCCGGTTGTTGCGGTGGACGGGATCTCACCGGAAGGGTCGCTGTCAGCGTTATGAAGCATTGCTTACTGAAATTCGGGCGAAGTTGTCCTTTGCTTTATATCTGTCTCGTTCCCGCACCACGACCAGAGGAGACACGGTGACGAAGCTGATCAGGTCGATTGCAGCCGTCTTCAACGCGGAGACCGAGCGGCAGGCGTATCGGTTCTCGCGCGGCATGGGCCCCCGGCCCGCGCCGGAATCGCACCGCCGCTAGGGGAGAACCGAACGGCGGCCGGCCTCGAGACCGAGGTCAGGTCGCCGCCCCGGCGGGGCGGGGAACGATCTCGACCGCGATCCCGTCCTTGCGCAGCTTGCGCCGCAGGTCCTTCCCCAGGTCACCCTCGATCATTCGTCGCAGGCCGGTCTCGGGCGTCTCGTCGATCACGATCGTGCGCACTCCGCGGACCCGTGCGATTCCCGTGATCTTCTTCCGCGCCTTGCGGGTCGCTGCAACCTGACCGTCCGCCTCGACGCCGCGCCGGCGTAGCTCCTTGATCGCCCGCTCGACCCAGCGCTGGCGGTCGTCGAGCTCCTGCTTGTTCGGCAGCAGGCCAGGGTGCGGGATCCCGAACTGGGAGCCGTGGATCTTTGCGATCGTGACGACCGAGACGTGCCCGGATCCGGCGAGGGCGGCCGCTTGCGCGACCGCCCTCTTGGAAAAGTCCCGCCGACCGTCCGAGGCAAGCAGCACGTCGCTCGGATCGGTCGGTTGCCGGTCGAACCGGCTGCGGTGAAACGGCACCCTAGCCGGCCGCCCCCTCGACGCTCGGCTCTCCGCCGAGGTCACTGCCGGCAGCCCGGTCCTCCATCTTCCGCCACCAGTAGAGGGGGAAGTAGAGCAGGAGCAGCAGCAAGCCGATCAGGAACAGGGTCGGCAGACCGTGCCAGTCGTAGCCGGCGCCGACCGCGTACTGCGTTGCGTACCAACCGCCGACGGCCCAGAGGATCAGGAGCGCGATTCCGACGATCAGCCCCACCGGCCCCATCCAGGTTGGCATCCGCAACTCCCGTTGCACGCTGTCTTGCGTCGATCTGAAGACGCCGTAGCCGATGAGGGAAATCGCGACCGCGAACAGGTAACCCATGTTCGAGAAGATGTAGATCTGCAGGATCTGGCCGATGCAGAGGATCCCGACCGAGAACAGGAGGCTGAACAGCATCGCAAACGACGGGGCACCGTGCTTGTTCACCCAGCCGAACGCCTTCGGGAGGATGCCGTCATGGGCGTTCTGGTAGAGCCCGCGCGACGCTCCCATGAGCGCGTTCAGCACCGACAGCAACAGGGCGGCGATGATCGTCAGGTTGACGAACCAGTTCCAGAACGTGCTGGTGCCGAAGATCGCGTCGATGTAGCCGTTGAAGACGACGGCTGCGTCGATGCCGAGCTCGTGCGATCGCCGGCTGGCCGAGCACGGCAAGCACCATGATGGGCAGCGCCGTGTAGACGAAGAGCCCGAAGAGGCCCTCGGCCGTGAGCGCGATCTTTGCATCCCGGACCGGCTCGCGGCACTCGCCGATGTAGCAGGCTGCCGCCTCCATCGCCAGCACCGTCCACGTGTAGATGAACGCCCAGCCCATCACGAGGCCGAAGCTCATGCTGGTTCCCGACGGGAGGCCGAACCCGTCGAGGTTGCCGAAGTCGATCGTGCTCGGCTTGAAGAACGGGATGATGATCAGGAGGACGAGCGGCATGATCGAGCCGATCCCGAGCACGGTCGCGAACGTCGCGCCGAGGCGGATGCCGAGCCAGCACGGGATGAACATGATCACCAGGAAGAGAATCGCGACCACGAAGACGTCGACGGGGATCGCGATCCCGAACTTCTCGTGGATCGGCCCGAACGAGCCGCCGAAGTCGATCTCGAGCAAGGCGGTGAAGTACGAGGCGGCGAGGAAGGCGTTGATCGGAGCGACCGTGAACCAGCCGAGCCAGTAGCCCCAGGACGACAGCCCACCGAGATGCTTCGCTGCGCTCGGCCCCATCGGCTTGAAGCTCTCGAACGCATACGAGGGAAGGCCCCCGGCACGTTCGGGCCAGAGAGCGGCCATCTCCGCGAGGCAGAAGCAGAGGAAGACCCCGACGAGGGTCAGGACGACGAAGAGGACGACGGCGAAGCCGCCGAGCGCGCCGAGAGCGAAGCCGACGAGCGGGATGACGAGGATTGTTCCCGCGAGCCCGATGACGAACGCGCCCCACCAGTTCGTCTCGCGCGAGAGGCCACCCTCCACATCAACCAAGCGACTGTCGAAATCCGACATCCTTCTCCCTTCCGGCGCGGCCTCGCGACCGCAGTCAAGGTTCACGACCGAACGGTGCAATTCGACAACATTCGGCCGGGCGAGTCAAGCACTGCTTCCGACACGTGCGAAATGCAACAGGGAGTTTCTACACCGGGCCGGACAGCCCCGGGATCCAGCTGGTCCCGGCGAGCGGCACGCGAGCCATGGCGGCCGCCTCGATCGTCAGCGCGACGAGATCCTCGGGCTCCAGGTTGTGCACGTGCGACTTGCCGCACGCGCGCGCGAGCGTCTGCGTCTCGAGGGTGAGGACGCGCAGGTAGTTCGCGATCCGGCGGCCGCCGAGCTCGGGGTCGAACCGGGCCGCGAGCTCGTCGTCCTGGGTCGAGATCCCGGTCGGGTCGCGGCCGGCCTGCCAGTCGTCGTAGTAGCCCGCCGAGCTGCCGATCTTCCGGTACTCGGCCTCGTAGTCGGGGCTGTTGTCGCCCATTGCGATCAATGCGGCCGTGCCGATCGAGACGGCATCGGCTCCGAGAGCGAGCGCCTTCGCGACGTCGGCGCCGCTCCGGATCCCCCCGGAGACGATCAGCTGCACCTTGCGGTGCATGTCGAGCTCCTGCAACGCCTGCACGGCGAGCGGGATCGCGCACAGGGTGGGGATCCCGACGTGCTCGATGAAGACGTCCTGCGTGGCCGCGGTGCCACCCTGCATGCCGTCGACGACGATCACGTCGGCGCCCGCCTTCACGGCGAGCTGCACGTCGTAGTAGGTGCGCGTGGCGCCGACCTTGACGAAGATCGGCTTCTCCCAGTCGGTGATCTCGCGCAACTCGCCGATCTTGATCTCGAGGTCGTCCGGGCCCGGTCCAGTCGGGGTGTCTGCAGGCGCTGCGCTGGTCGATCCCCTTCGGCAGGTCGCGCATCGCCGCGACACGATCCGAGATCTTGTGGCCGAGCAGCATCCCGCCTCCGCCCGGCTTCGCGCCCTGGCCGACGACGACCTCGATCGCGTCGGCCTTGCGGAGATCGTCCGGGTTCATCCCGTAGCGCGACGGCAGCAGCTGGTAGACGAGCATCTTCGAGTGGCCGCGCTCCTCGGGCGTCATGCCGCCGTCGCCCGTCGTCGTCGAGGTGCCGACCTCCGTCGCTCCGCGGCCGAGCGCCTCCTTCGCCGGCGCCGAGAGGGCGCCGAAGCTCATCCCGGCGATCGTGACCGGGATCTTCAGCTCGAGCGGCTTCTTCGCGAAGCGCGTTCCCAACGTGACGTTCGTGTCGCAGCGCTCGCGGTAGCCCTCGAGCGGGTAGCGCGAGATGCTCGCACCGAGGAAGAGGAGGTCGTCGAAGTGCGGGAGCTTCCGCTTCGCGCCGAAGCCGCGAATGTCGTAGATGCCCTCCTTCGCGGCCCGCTGGATCTCGGCGATCACGTTGCGGTCGAAGAGGGCCGACTCGCGCAGTCCGGGCTGCCAGCCGTTGCTCATCAGTAGGCCCCCGCGTTGTCGATCGTGAAGTTGTAGAGCTTCCGCGCCGACCCGTAGCGCCGGAAGTCGGCGGCGTCGACGTCGTCGATGCCGGCCGCGGCGAGGAGGCCGCGCACCTGGGTCACGTGCTCGTCGCGCATCTCCTTCTCGATGCAGTCGGCGCCGAGCCCGGCGACCGTGCCGCGCACGTAGAGGCGCGCCTCGTAGATCGAGTCGCCGAGCGCGTCACCCGCGTCGCCGCAGACGACGAGGTTCCCCGTCTGCGCCATGAACGCGCTGAGGTGGCCGACCGAGCCACGCACGACGATGTCGGCACCTTTCATCGAGATGCCACAGCGGGCGGCGGCGTCGCCGTGGACGACGAGCAGGCCGCCGTGGGCGGTCGCGCCGGCCGACTGGCTGACGCTCCCCTCGACCACGACGAGGCCCGACATCATGTTCTCGGCGATCCCCGTGCTCGCGTTGCCGTGCACGCGCACCGACGCGAGCTTGTTCATGCCGGCGCAGTAGTAGCCGACGTGCCCGTCGATCTCGACGTCGAGCTCGGCGTCGAGCCCGCAGGCCACGGCGTGGGCGCCCTTGGGATTGACGATCCGCCAACGCACCGGGCCCTCGCCGGTGAGCGCCACGTCGTGGAGCCGCTGGTTCAGCTCGCGTAACGGCGTCACCGCCAGGTCGACGACCTCGGCCTCGAGCGTCGCGCTCATGCGACGGCCGCCCGATCCCAGACGTAGACGATCCCCGGCTCGGGCTCCCACATCCTGGCGTCGTCGGCCCCGGGGAGCACGGCGATCGCGTGGTACTCGGACGCCATCGCCACCCAGTCGTCCGTCTCGGCCAGCACCGCCGGCTTGCAGGCGATCGGATCGCGCAGGACGGCGAAGCCGTCTGCCGTGCCGACCGCGAAGGTGTAGAAGCCGTCCAGGTCGTCGAGACATCCTTCGAGCGCCTGCTCGAGCGACGCCCCTTCTCGGAGGCGCCACTCGAGGTAGCCGGCGGCGACCTCCGTGTCGTTCTCCGTCTGGAACTCGATCCCCTCACGGCGCAGCGCACGCCGGAGCGTGTTGTGATTCGAGAGCGAGCCGTTGTGCACGAGGCAGAGATCGAGGCCCGTCGAGAACGGATGCGAGCCCTCGGTCGTGACCCTGCTCTCGGTCGCCATCCGCGTGTGGCCGAGCGCATGGCTCCCTTGCAGGTTCGCGAGCTCGAACGTCTCGGCAAACACCTCGGGCAGGCCGACGTCCTTGTAGAGCTCGATCACCCGTCCTGCGCTCATCACGCGGAGGTCGCCGCGCGAGGCACGCACGCGGGACTCGGCGTCCGCGGCGTCGGTGGGAACGACCACGACGGCGTGGCTCGCCCGCACCGAGTCGACCTCGCCGCCGATCGCCGCCGCGACCGCCCGCCAGTCCTCGCCGGCGACCGGCGAATAGAGGGTCAGCTTCGTCGAGACCGTCCGCGACCGGGTCACGGTAGACCGCAACGCCGGCGCTGTCGGGTCCCCGGTCGCTCATCTGCGCGAGCATCGCGACGAGGTGCACGCCGAGGCGCTCCTCGACCGCGGGAGCTTTCGCGAACAGTCCGACGATCCCGCACATCAGAAGCGCGTCAGGTACTCGCGCACTTCCCAGGCGCTGACCTGCTCGTGGTAGCGGAACCACTCGTCCCGTTTCACCCGGGCGTAGTAGTCGACGTACTCCTCGTCCTCCCGGGTGCGCCCGAGCGCGGCCCGCAGCACGTCGTCCCGCTCGAGCTCGCCGATCGAGTCGAGCAGGTTGGCAGGCAGCGACTTCAGTCCGCGAGCCGTCAGCTCCTCGTACGAGAAGCTGTAGAGGTTTTCCGAATTCGGCTCGCCGGCGTCGAGGCCGTTCGCCATGCCGTCGAGGCCGGACGCCAGCACGGCGGCGGCGGCAAGGTACGGGTTGCACGAGCCGTCGACCGTCCTGTCCTCGATCCGGCCGGGAGCGGGGATCCGGAGCATCTGGGTGCGGTTGTTGTAGCCGTAGGAGATCCACACCGGCGACCACGTCGCACCGCTCGAGGTCGAGCCCGGCTTCAGGCGCTTGTACGAGTTGACGGTCGGCGCGGTGAGAGCGCTGTAGGCCCGCGCATGGGTCTTGAGGCCGCCGATGAAGCCGTAGGCCGCCTCGGAGAGGCCGAGGCCCCGCGCATCCGACTCGTCCAGGAACACGTTCTCGCCGTCCTTCCAGAGCGACATGTGGAAGTGGCAGCCGTTGCCCGTCAGGTTCGTGAACGGCTTCGGCATGAACGTCGCGATCCGGCCGTACTGCTCGGCGAGCGTGTGCACCATGTAGCGGAAGAAGATCGCGCGGTCGCAGCTGATCAGCGCCTCGTCGTACTCGAAGTTCTGCTCGAACTGACCGTTTGCATCCTCGTGGTCGTTCGCGTAGTTGCCCCAGCCGAGCTCGTTGCAGTAGCGCGAGACCGTCGTCAGGAAGTCGTACTGGCGCGTCAGGCCCGCCATGTCGTAACACGGCTTCTCGAGGGTGTCGAGCTTGTCCGCGATCTCGATCGTGCCGTCCGCGTTGAGCTGGACGAGGAAGTACTCGAGCTCGATCCCGATCTTGAACTCGTACCCCTGGGAGCGCGCCTGAGCGGTCACGTTGCGAAGGATCGTGCGTGGGCAGTACGGCCACTGCGCTCCCTCCACCGTCACGTCGCACGCGAAGCGCGCAAGGTTCGGCTGCCACGGCACAAGCGTGAAGCTGTCGAGATCGGGCATCGCGGCGATGTCCGGATCGCTCGGAAGCTGGCCGATCTCACCCGCCGCGAAGCCGGCGAAGCCCGCTCCGTCCTCCACGAGCCCGTCCAGGTGGGCCGCGGGAATGAGCTTGGCGCTCGGGCGGCCGTACATGTCGACGAACTGCGCGAAGATGAACTCGATCCCACGCTCCTCCATCGTCGCGCGGATCGTCTCGAGCTTTGCCGTGTCGATCTCCATCGGAAACCCTCCTCGTTCGATCAGCGGTTCATATCACGACGGGCGCCGCGGCGTCCTCGGACCGGCAGCGCCTATTGCCAGCGTCGCAACACCGAGGGCCACGAGACCCGTCGTCGCCACCCCTCTCCACCCCCACG
>CAWBWA010000001.1:0-330009 GCA_963792455.1 uncultured Thermoleophilia bacterium | reverse complement strand
ACGGCGCCTTCTCCGCCAACGCCGCGAGGCCGCCTGGCGTCGTCGATCAGCGGGTGCGTCTCCGGATAGCCGCTGATCCCGATCTGCTCGAATGGATTCCCGAGCTCCGCGAGGTCGCGGAGGAGCGGTGCGGCGCCCTCGTAGGCCCCGGCCTGCTCCTCGGCGTCGCCCGCGACGCACGAAGACGTCCCTGCACTCCGATCCCCTGGAAGCGCGCGACGATCTCGGCGAGGTGGGAGCGGTCGCTGACGAGGCGAGCCGTGAGGTGCGGCACGACCGTGTACCCGGCCGCCGCAAACGCCTCCACGAGCGCGAACGACGGCTCGAGGCCCTTCACGGGCGAGACGGTGACGGTGAGCGTGACGTCCCTGCGGGACGTGCTCGAGCACCTTCTCCTCGGCGCCGGTGAGCGGGATCACCTCGTAGCGTGAGCGTGCGATGAGCTCCGGGAGCGTCGGCGCGGCAGCGGTCATGGCGGAGGCGGCCATCACGCGTTCGAGTCCGGGAACGAGGCCTTCTTGCGCTCGATGAACTCGATCAGCTCCGCGTCGACGGCGTCGTCGATCGGCGGTGCCTCGTACTCGGCGAGCATCTTCTTCCAGGTCGCGTTCGCGCGCACGTTCGCGTCCTTGGCGCCCTCCAGGTCCCACTGCTCGAAGCTGCCGTTGTCGGCGTTCGACGAGCGCCAGAACGCGCCCTCGAAGTTCGCGAGCGTGTGCGGGTGGCCGAGGAAGTGGACGCCCGGCTCGTTCGTCAGCAGCGCGTCGAGCGCCTGGCCGTTCGGGGACATGTCGACCCCCTTCGCGAATGCGTGCCACGCGGCCGCCTGGTCGACGTCGAGGATGAACTTCTCGTAGCCCATCGAGAGGCCGCCCTCGAGCCAGCCGGCTGCGTGGAGGACGAAGTTGACACCGCCGAGCATCGTCGGCTGCATCGTGTTGGCCGACTCGTAGGCAGCCTGCGCGTCGGCGATCTTCGACGCCGTCAGGGCGCCGCCCGAGCGGAACGGGACGCCGACGCGTCGCGCCAGCGCCGCCATCACGTAGAGCATCAGTGCCGGCTCGGGCGTGCCGAAGGTCGGTGCGCCCGACTGCATCGACATCGAGGAGGCGAACGAGCCGAGGATGACCGGAGCGCCGGGCCGCACGAGCTGGCAGAACGCCATGCCCGCCAGGGCCTCCGCGAGCGTCTGTGTGGCGGCGCCGACGACGGTGGCCGGGCTCATCGCGCCCGCGAGGATGAACGGCGTGATCAGCACCGCCTGGTTGGCCTCCGCATAGGCCTTCGCCGCACCGAGCATCGTCGAGTCCCAGACCATCGGCGAGTTGGCGTTCGCGAGCGACACGATCACCGTGTTCGACTCGAGGAAGTCCGCACCGAAGAGGATCCGCGCCATCGCGACCGTGTCCTCCGCCCGGCTCGGGTGGGTGACCGAGCCCATGAACGCCTTGTCCGAGTAGCGCATGTGCGCGTAGACCATGTCGTAGTGCCGCTTGTTCACGGGCACGTCGACCGGCTCGCAGACGGTGCCTCCCGAGTGGTGGAGGAACGGCGTCATGTACGTCAGCTTGACGAAGTTGCGGAAGTCCTCGATCGTCCCGTAGCGGCGGCCGTTGTCGAGGTCGCGCACGAACGGCGAGCCGTAGGCGGGTGCCAGCACCGTGTTCATGCCGCCGATCTCGACGTTGTTGGCAGGGTTCCGCGCCACCTGCGTGAACTGCGCCGGCGCGCGTTGCCTGCACGAGCTGCCGGGCGAGGCCACGGGGGAAGCGCACGCGCTCGCCGTCGACGTCGGCGCCCGCGTCCCTGAACAGCGTCAGCGCCTCCGGGGTGTCGCGGAAGTCGATCCCGACCTGCTCGAGCACCGTGTCGGCGTTCTCCTCGATCAGCGCGAGGTGCTCCTCGGAGAGCACCTCGAAGGGCGTCAACGTCCTCGTGATGTACGGGACGCTGACGGCGTTCGTGACCGCGCGGGCGGCCTGCCGCGCGGCGCGGCCACCACTGCGGCGGCCGCCGGTCGTCTCGGTCATGTCGTTGCTCCGGTCATGCGGGGCTCCTTTGGGCGGAATCGGGCTGGGCGCTGCGCCGGCGGCGCTGGCGGCCCTCCGACGCGTCGGCAACACGGCGCGGCGGGAGTGGGACGACGGCGCGAAGCCGCTCGTACGGGTCGGTGTCGTGTGGGATCGCCATCGCGCCCACGAACAGCTCCTGGAAGCGTGGCTCGACGGCGGTCTCGATCTTCTCGACCCGCCGCACGACGTCCTCGATCTCGGCGCGGGCGGAGCGGTCGAGCAGCGCGATCCGGGCCCCCGTGCCGGCAGCGTTGCCGGCGGAGGTGACGTGGGCCGGGTCGCAGTCGGGGACGAGGCCGAGCACGAGCGCGTGCACCGGGTCGATGTGGTTGCCGAAGGCGCCGGCGAGCCGGATCCGGTCGACCCGCTCGATCCCGTAGCGCTCGAAGAGCAACGTGCAGCCCGCGTGGAGGGCGGCCTTGGCGAGCTGGATCTGGCGGACGTCGTTCTGCGTGATCGTGAGCGAGGGCTCGCCGTCGGAGAGCAGGTACGAGAACGTGCGCCCGTCGGTGACGATCCGGGGCGAGCGCGTCGGCGAGCGCGCCGTCGATCGTGCCGTCCGTCGTCAGGATCCCCGCCAGGTGCAGCTCGGCGATCGCCTCGATGATCCCGGAGCCGCAGACACCGGTGACGTGCGTGCCGGCGAACGCCGGATCGTCCGACCAGACGTCGCCGCCGATCACGCGGAAGCGGGGCTCGAGCGTGTCCGGGTCGATGCGGACGCGCTCGATCGCGCCGGGCGCGGCGCGCTGGCCGCAGCTGATCTGCGCGCCCTCGAAGGCGGGGCCGGTGGGGCTCGATGCGGCCAGCATGCGGTCGCGGTTGCCGAGCACGATCTCGGCGTTGGTGCCGATGTCGACGATCAGGTTGATCTCCTCGCCGAGATACGGTGCCTCGGAGAGGATCACGCCGGCGGTGTCGGCGCCGACGTGGCCCGCGATGCAGGGCAGCACGTACGCACGCGCGCCCGGGTGGACGGGGAACCCGAGCTCCCTCGCGGGCAGGCGCACCGCCTCGTCGACGGCGAGCGCGAACGGGGCGCCGCCGAGCTCGGTCGGGTCGAGGCCGAGCAGCAGGTGGTGCATGATCGGGTTGCCGACGAGCGTGATCTCGAGGATGTCGTCGCGCGAGACGCCGGCGTCGGTGGCGAGCTCGGCGGTGAGCTTCGCGAGGCAGCCGCGAACCGCGCGCGTCAGCTCCTTCTCGGAGCCAGGGTTCATCATCACGTAGGAGACGCGGCTCATCAGGTCCTCGCCGAAGCGGATCTGCGGGTTCATCTCTCCGGCCGAGGCGAGCACGTCGCCCGTGTGGAGATCGCACAGGTGCCCGGCGACGGTCGTCGAGCCGATGTCGAACGCGATCCCGTACGCCGCCTCGTGGAAGCCGGGCCAGATCGCCGTCACGTTCGACCCGTCGTGCACGGCGACGGTGACGCGCCAGGCCGGACTTTGTGGCTCTGAGCCACTTGCGCGAAGTGCGCGCTGGAGTGCGGCGACGACGTGGGCGTCGAACGAGAGCCCGGTCAGCTCCCACTCACGCTCGAGCGCCTCGCGCAGGCGCCCGAGGTCGCTCGTGGGCGAGGCGAGGTCGGGCTCCTCGACCTCGACGTAGTGAAGGCGGACGACGGGATCGACCTCGATCGGATGCGCGTCGGCCTCCTTGCGCACGACCTGCCGGTGCACCTGGCTCTCGGGCGGCACGTCGATCACGAGCTCACCCTCGACGCACGCGGTGCAGCCGAGACGGCGGCCCGGGGCAAGGCCCCGGTCGGCGGCGTAGGCGTGCTCGACCTCGCTCACGGGGGAGAGGTGAGAGGCAGCCGAGACGATCGCGTGCTTGGCATGCTCGCCCTCGCTCACCTCCACCTGGCAGCGCCCGCAGATGCCGCGACCGCCGCAGACGGAGTCGATGTCGACCCCGAGCCGCCGCGCCGCCTCGAGCACGGTCGTGCCCGCGCGCGAACCGGCCGCGCCGCCCGGACGGCGTGAAGACGACGAGGTGGTCAGGCACGGCAACCCCGGCGCCCGGCTGAAGCCAGGCACCACGCCGGCCGGATGTCCGGCTTCAGCCGGACGTCTGGGTTTCCTCCGCTTGACGTCACGCTGTCGCAGACCTCCGCCGTCCCTCGCGGCCGCCGCGGCGGCCGGTCTGCGCCGCCTCGCCGGACTCGCTGTTCCGGGCGATCCACGACGCGCAGTGCTCGTCGTTGCCGTTCATCACGTCGGCGGCCCAGATCGCGTGCCGCACCTCGTCGTGCAGCGGGCTCGTGATCGCCGAGGTCAGGCCCGACGCGATCGCCATCGGCAGGAAGGCGGCGTTCAGCGCGGGCCGGTTCGGGAGGCCGAAGCTGACGTTCGAGGCGCCACAGGTCGAGTTGACGCCGAGCTCCTCCTTCAGCCGCCGCACGAGCCGGAAGACCTGCCGGCCGGCGCTGCCCATCGCCCCGATCGGCATCACGAGCGGATCGACGACGACGTCCTCCTTCGGGATCCCGTAGTCGCCCGCCCGCGAGACGATCTTCTGCGCCACGGCGAACCGCACGTCGGGATCCTCGGAGATGCCCGTCTCGTCGTTCGAGATCGCGACGACCGCGGCCCCGTACTTCGCGACGAGCGGCAGCACGCGCTCCATCTGCTCGTCCTCGCCGGTGACGGAGTTGACGAGCGCCTTGCCCTGGTAGACCGAGAGGCCGGCCTCGAGCGCCTCGACGATCGAGGAGTCGATGCAGAGCGGCACGTCGGTGATCGACTGCACGAGCTCGATCGTGTGGCGCAGGATCGCCGGCTCGTCGGCGAGCGGGATGCCGGCGTTGACGTCGAGCATCTGGGCGCCCGCCTCCACCTGCGCGATCGCGTCCGCGATCACGGTCTCGAAGTTGCCGTTCTTCATCTCCTCGGCCAGCTTCTTGCGGCCGGTCGGGTTGATTCGCTCGCCGATGATCACGAACGGGCGGTCGAACCCGATCACGACCTCCTTCGTGGCCGAGGCAAGGACCGTCTCTGTCACGCTGTCTCCTCTTCTCCGCTCGCGCGGACGAGCCGCGCGAGCCTCTCGTCGGTGTAGTCGGCTTCGAGGCGCGCGGCTGCGGCGGCCACCTCGGCCTCGAGATCGTCTCCGCACAACCAGGCCTCGCGGCGCCACTCCTCGAGGTAGGCGTCGGTACCGATCAGGCCGGCCCGCATCGCGGCTGCGTCGATCGCCTCCTGGAAGCGCTCGGAGAGCTGCACGCGCGAGGCGCCGCGCCCCTTCCCTGCCGTCACCTGGGCCGGGATCGCGCGCCACGAGATCACGGTCAGCTCAGGCATGCGTACCCCGGGTCACGAACTGGACGAGGGACGGCACGAGCTCGCCGTAGCCGGTGCGGCGCTCCTCGTACTCGAGGCCCAGGAGCTCGGCCGCAGCCCTGGCCCGCTCACGCAGTCCGGCGTCGTCCGTCTGTGCCAGGTAGATCAGGCGCTTGTAGTTGCCGAAGACCAGCGGCACGAGCTCGGGATTGGTGTCGAACCTGTACGGACGCACGATGAGCGACTCGAAGTGACGGGCGAGGAAATCGGTCAGGTAGTAGGTGCCGGCTTCCTCCTCCTGCATCGCAGCCCACGCGTCGTTGCCCGCCAGAAAGCCGTAGCAGTGGGCACCAGGCAGCCGCTCGACACCGTGCCGGTCGAGCACGACGTCGAGCGCGCCGGCCGTGCCGCAATCCGCGTACGCGACGAAGACCCGGTCGTAGCGTCCCTTCAGCTCGGTCAGCTTGGCGTCGACTGCCCCCGCAATCTGCTTCGGCGTGTTGTGGAGCTTCGCCGGCAGGCACTTGACGTCGACGTGACTCCACCCGTTGAGACCGATCACGGCGAGCACCTCCCGCGCGATCGCGCCGCACGCGAGGATCAGCACCTCGGGGTGCTCGGCCGCAGCGAACGCGACCTCGCCCTCGAGAAGATCGGTTGTGACCTCCCCGCTCAATTCGCCTTCGCCGCGGCGCGGCGCGCCAGCACGAGAGCCTGTGCAGTCTCTGCCGCCACCGCAGCGTCGCGGCAGTAGGCATCGGCACCGATCGCCGCACCGAACTCCTCGTTCAGCGGAGCCCCGCCGACGAGCACGATGTAATCGTCTCGCAGCCCTTTCTCCTCCAGGGTGTCGATGACGACCTTCATGTAGGGCATCGTCGTCGTGAGCAGCGCCGAGAGGCCGAGGATCTCCGGCTGGTGCTCCTCGAGCGCCTCGAGATACTGCTCGACCGGGGTGTTGATGCCGAGGTCGATCACCTCGAAGCCGGCACCCTCGAGCATCATCGCGACGAGGTTCTTGCCGATGTCGTGGATGTCACCCTTGACGGTGCCGATCACGACCTTGCCGATCCGCTCGACGCCGGTCTCGGCGAGGAGTGGCCGCAGGATCGACATGCCCGCCTTCATCGCGTTCGCTGCGAGCAGCACCTCGGGGACGAAGAGGATGCCGTCGCGGAAGTCGATCCCGACGATCCGCATCCCGCCCACGAGGGCGTCGTTCAGCACCCGGTCGGGCGCCCAGCCGCGGCCGAGCAGGATGTTCGTGCCTTCGGCGATCTCGGGTGCGAGGCCGTCGTACAGGTCGTCGTGCATCTGGGTCACGAGCTCGTCGTCGGAGAGCGCGTTCAGGTCGATCTCTTCGTCGCTCATGCAGCACCTCGTTTCGCGTCGTCGTAGCCAATGCGATTGGACAGAGTGGAAGCCTCGTCGCGGACGAGCACGCCGAGCTCGTCGAGCAGGCCGTCGTGCAGCCGGACAGTGGGACCCGAGATGCTGAGCGCCGCGACGACGGTGCCACCCGCGTCGTGCACCGGGGCAGCGACC
Source organism: uncultured Thermoleophilia bacterium (assembly GCA_963792455.1). GTDB lineage: Bacteria > Actinomycetota > Thermoleophilia > Gaiellales > Gaiellaceae > Gaiella. The sequence goes on along the minus strand of CAWBWA010000001.1, from coordinate 323,108 downwards.
GCCCAGAGGCCGGCCTCGAGCTCGTCCACGGCCGTCGCGTAGCCCCGGGCGCGGGTGTTCTCGAGGTCGCGCCGAAGCGCCGCCGGGTCGATGATCGTGCGCGGGCCGAGCTGCTCGAGCGGCCCGTCGGGCAGCGGCAGGGCGCCCTCGGCGAGGAAGACCTTGCCGACCACGGAGCCGTGGTGCGGGACCCGCTGGCCGACCCAGTTGGCCGAGCCGAGAATGTGGCGGCTGTCGCGCTGGTCGAGCATCTCGACCGCGGTCGGAGTGGCGACGCCGAGGTTCGCCGTCTCGCCGCTGACGCGTGCAAGCCGGTCGAGCGCGTCCGCCGCGAGCTCGACGAGGTCGGGCGTCGAGGTCTCCCGGCGCGCATAGCGGAGCAGCACCGGCCCGGGGCTGATCGCGCCGCGGCCCGGGTCGCGCTGCACGAGCCCCTGGCGCTCGAGCGCACCGACGAGGCGCGAGGTCGTGCTCTTCGGCAGGCCCGCTAGCTGGGCCAGCTCGCCGACCGTCGGCGCGTCGTCCTCCTCGACCACGTGGACGAGGAGCTGCGAGGCGCGGTCGATCGACTGGGTTCCGGTGCGCGTGGCCATGGCGATCTCCAGGTCGTGGAACGGGCGTTCCACCATATGAGTCTACGACGTGAGGGGAGCCCCGTCAACGCCCTCGTGCGGCGCTCGGCCAGCACGGCGCGATCGTACGCACGGAGAGACCCGGACGACAGGCTGAAGCCTGTCGCCGCGGCGGCGACAGGCTTCAGCCTGTCGTCCGGGCTTCGTGCTGCGGCAGCGCCTCCGCCAGCAGCGTCGCCACGTCTGCGACCCGCAGCTCGTCGCCGTTCTGCTTGGCGCCGTCGTCGAGCATGATGGTGCAGAACGGGCACGCAACCGCAAGCGTCCCGGCTCCGGTCTCTGCTGCCTCCCGGGCCCGCTCCTCGTTGATCTGGTTGCCGCGCTCCTCGAGCCACATGTGAGCGCCGCCGGCGCCGCAGCAGAACGTGCGCTTCCCGCTGCGTGCCATCTCGAGCGGCTTGCCGACCCGCGCCACGATCTCGCGCGGCGCCGCCATGACGTCGTTGTGACGCGCCAGGTAGCAGGAGTCGTGGTAGGTGATCTCCTCGCTGCCCGCGACCGGGCTCAGCCGCCCTTCCTGGAGCAGTTCGGCCAGCAGCTCGGTGTGGTGCACGACCTCGTAGTCGCCGCCGAAGTCGCGATACTCGTTCGCGAGCGTGTTGAAGCAGTGCGGGCAGCTGGCGACGATCTTCGTCACACCGGCCTCGTTCATCGTCGCCACGTTCTGCTCCGCATACGACTGGAACGTGTACTCGTTCCCCATCCGCCGGGCGGGGTCGCCGGTGCAGCACTCTCGCGGGCCGAGGATCGCGAAGTCGACTCCGGCGGCCTGCAACAGCTTCGCGGTCGACTGCGCCGTCGTCCGCGCACGCTCGTCGAACGATGCCGCACAGCCGACCCAGTAGAGCACCTCCGGCGGCGGCTCGCCGGGTTGCAGCACACGCACGTCGAGGCCCTCCGTCCAGTCGGCCCGCTCCGCCTGCGGCTTGCCCCAGGGGTTCTGCGAGCGCTCGACGTCGCGCAGCATCGTCTCGCCCTCGGCCGGGAAGCGGCCCTCGACCATGACGAGGTGACGGCGCAGGTCGACGATGTGGTCGACGTGCTCGATCGCGACCGGGCACTCCTGCACGCAGGCGCCGCAGGTGACGCAGTCCCAGACGACGTCGTCGCTGACCGCGTTCGGGACGAGCGCGGTCGGAGCGAACGCCTCGCCGCCCTTCGCCGCCGCGAGCAGGTTCGGCCCCTCCGCGAAGAGCTGGTCGCGCAGCCCCATGATCAGGAGCTTCGGCGACAAATCCTTGCCGGTCGCGTAGGCCGGGCAGACGTCCTGGCAGCGCCCGCACTCGGTGCACGACATCGTGTCGATCATCTGCTTCCACGTCATGTCGGCGATCGTGGCCGAGCCGAAGCGCATCGCGCTCTCGTCCTCGACCGTGAAGTCGAGCGGCTCGAGCCGGCCGCGGCGGCGGGTGCGGCCGAACCAGACGTTGATCGCCGCCGTCGCGATGTGGAGGTGCTTCGAGTGGGGCAGGTAGGCGAGGAAGCCGACGACGAGGAGGACATGGGCCCAGACGAAGATCCGCTCGCGCACCTCGGCCCACGTGCCCTCGCCGAACACCTGCGCGATCGCGTTCGAGACCGGGGACCACTCGGCGGGCCACTCGTTCAGCCCCGTCGCGATCAGTGCCGCGTGCCAGAGGAGCAGCGTCAGCACGATCAACGCGATCAGGCCGAGGATCAGGTCGGCTTCGCCCTTGTGGCTCCCTCTGAACCGCTCCGGCTTCTGCACCTTGCGGATCCAGAACGCCGCCGTGACTCCCACGAGCACGAGCACGACGAAGAGGTCGACGAGGAAGGCGAACCAGCCCTGCGAGCCGAGCCAGGGCAGCGTCTCGCCCTCTGCGACCGCGGCGATCAGCGCCATCACGATCGTCGGGAAGAGGACGAGGAAGCCCCAGAAGATGAAGGCGTGGATCAGGCCCGGACCGAGCCGCTGGAACAGCTTCTTCTGCCCGAGCACGACGACCGCCTCGTTGCGCACCCGCTGCGGGACGTCGTCGAACCGCTGCACGGGCTTCCCGAGCCGAACGAGGTTCGTGAGCAGCAGCGCCCGGCGCCCGAACAGCAGGCCCGCAGTGCCGAGCACGACGAGGAGCGCAAGGGCGGAGACGGCGGTGGTCATCGCAGGCAGCCCGGATGTCCGGCTGAAGCCGGACACCGCCGGCGACAGGCTTCAGCCTGTCGTCCGGGCCTCACGCTCGCCGTCTCCGCAGCTCGGCCGAGATTGCGGGCAGCACCTCGTGCAGGTCGCCCACGACTGCGTAGTCGGCGATCGACATGATCGGCGCCTCTTCGTCGGTGTTGACCGCCAGGATCCGCTTTGCGCCCTTGGCACCCGCGATGTGCTGGGTCGCACCGGAGACGCCGCAGGCGATGTAGATGTCGGGTGCGATCTTGTTGCCCGTCTGCCCGACCTGATCCGTGTGAGGACGCCAGCCGGACATCGTCACCGCGCGCGAGCAGCCGACCGCACCGCCGAGCAGGCCGGCGAGCTCCTCGACCACGGCGAAGCCCTCGGCCGAGCCCACCCCACGCCCGCCCGTGACGACGACCTTCGCGTCTCCGAGCGAGACGCCGCCGGCCGGAGGAGCGACCCGGTCGCGCACGCGCACGAGGAGGTCGGCCTCGGCCAGCTCGGGTGTGAAGGTGTCGACCGAGCCCGGGGCGCCGGGCTCGACGGCGGCCACCGCGTGCGGTGCGACCGTCAGGAGCGCGCGGTCGGCGTGCAGTTGCGCCTCCTCGAGCAGGCTGCCGCCCCAGCGGACGCGCGTCAGTGTGAGCGGGTCTCCGGCGGTCACCGCCGTGCAGCTCGCCGCCAGGGGCTCGCCGAGGCGTACGGCCGCGCGCGCCATCGCATCGGTGGCGGCGGGCGTCCCGGGGGCCACGATCGCGGTCGCGCCAACGCGATCCGCCACGCTGCAGAGGATCGCCGCCCAGGCGTCGGGCGCGAACGCGTCGAGGGCGTCGTGCTCCGCGACGTGGGCCACGACGACGGGAGTGCCCTGCGCCGCAGCCGCGCCACCCGGGCCGATCAGGAGTGCGTGCGTCTCGCCACCGAGGCCCGCGGCAAGCGCGAGCGCCTGCAGCGAGACGTCCGTGGCGACGCCGTCGGCGTGCTCGACGAGGACGAGATTCATGACGCCACCCCGATCTGCTCCAGGAGGTCGACGACCGCTGCCGCCGCCTCGGGCCCGCGGCCGAGCACCTCGGCCTGCTTCGCATCTCCTTCCGGCACGACGAGCCGCGAGCGCTCGAGCCGCGAGCCCGGCCTGGCGGGGGTCGTCGCCTCGAGCGGCTTGCGCCCGGCGCGCATCCTCCCCGGCACGGACGGGTAGCGCGGCAGGTTCAACCCCTCGAGCACGGTCAGCACCGCGGGCAGCGGCAACTCGTAGACGTCGCGGCCGCCGCCGACCTCCTGCTCGCAGCGGACCGAGCCGCCGTCGACGACGACGCTCTTGAGCCCCGTCGCGCAGGGGCGGCCGAGCGCGTATGCCGTCCGGAGACCGACCTGGTAGCCGCCCGAGTCGGCCGACTCGTTGCCGAAGAAGATGAGGTCGAACGGGCCGGATGCGGCTTCGTCGGCCCGGATCGCCTCGACGATCGCGCCGGCCGTCGCCTCGGGATCCCACTCCTCGCCGTCGGTGACGAGGTGGATCCCGCGGTCGATGCCGATCGCCATCGCGTCGCGCAACTGCTCCTCGGCCTCGGCGACCCCGAGCGTGAGCACGACCGACTCGCCGCCGTGCTGCTCGACGAGACGCACCGCCTCCTCGACGCCGCACTCCTCGTGCGGGCTGACGGCGAAGCCGAGGTGCTTCGTCTCGATCGCCTGCTCGTCCTCGGTGAGGACGATGCGCCCCCCTGTCATGGGAACGCGCTTGACGCACACGAGGACCTTCACGACCGGATCCTCTCATTCTCGGGATCGAAGGGCGCCCGCGCGCCGGCGACGTCCACGGTGACGGGGAAGCGCTCGTTCATGTACTCGACCGCGAGCTCCCGCGAGCCCTCGACGGCCTGCTCGGGCGGGAGGTACGCCATGAGGATGTACTTGCCGAGCGACGGCCCCGCACCGGCGCTCGTCACGTACGAGCGGCGGCCCTTCGCGTCGGTGAGCGGGGTGCCGTCACGGAGCGTGATCGGCTCGCGCCCGAGCGGGTAGCGCTTGACGCCCGCGGCCGAGACATGGTCGTCGACCGTGAGCGTGCAGAGGATCGCCGCCGGCTCCTCCTCGCGGTGGCGCAGGTGCGCCTCCTTACCGACGAAGTCCTGCTCCTTCACGGTCGGCCGCTGCATCCCCGCCTCGACGACGTTGTACTCCGTCTCCAGCTCTGCCCCGTAGGCGCGATAGCCCTTCTCGAGCCGGCCGGTCGTCGCGTAGACGCCGATCCCGCACGCGGTGAGCGAGTGCGGCGCCCCCGCCTCCCAGAGCACGTCCCACAGTCGGGCGCCCTGCTCGATCGGCACGTAGAGCTCCCAGCCGAGGTCGCCGACGTAGGAGATCCGCGAGGCCAGCACGAGCTGCGAGCCGATCTCGATCGTGCGGCAGCGACCGAAGGGGAAGCCCTCGTGCGAGACGTCGTCGGCCGTCACGCTCGAGAGGATGTCGCGGGCCCGCGGGCCCCAGAGGCCGATCGTCGTCCAGGCCGTCGTCACGTCGACGAGGCTCGCCGAGCCGTCGTCCGGCAGCGCGTCGAGGAACAGCTTGCGGTCGGCCATGCCGTGGGCGCCGCCGGTGACGATGCGGAAGAGGTCGTCGCCGAGGCGCATGATCGTGAGGTCGGACTTGAAGCCACCGCCCTGGCTCAGCACCGGGGTGTAGACGACCCGGCCGACCGGCACGTCCATCTGCGCCATGACCGCGTGCTGGAGGGCATCGAGTGCACCCGCCCCCTGCACGTCGAAGATCGCGAAGGCCGAGAGGTCGAAGATGCCGGCATGCTCGCGCATCGCGAGATGCTCGGCGTTGATGATCGGCGACCACCAGCGGGCGTCCCACTCGGCCTGCGCGGGCTTCGACGCCGTAGTGCTCGACGAGCTTCGCGTTGGCCTCGTACCACTGCGGCCGCTCCCAGCCGACCGCCTCGTAGAAGGCGGCGCCGAGAGCCTGCTCCTGCTGGATCATGGGCGAGCGCCGGATCCCGCGCTCGCTCGCCCACTGCTCGGACGGGTGGACGATGCCGTACGTCTTCGGGAAGGCTTCGAACGTGCGCGCCTTGATGTGCGCGCGCGTCTTCTGGTGGTCGTGGAAGCGGCTGATGTCGGACGAGTGGAGGTCGATGTGCGACTCGCCGTTCACCATCCACTCGGCCACCGACTTGCCGACCCCCGGGCCCTCCTTGACCCAGACCGCTGCCACGGACCAGAGGCCCTTGACCTCGGGCGTCTCGCCGAGGAGCGGCATCCCGTCGGGCGTCAGCGCGATGAGGCCGTTGATCGCGTACTTCTGGCCGACCGACTCGTCGCCGACGATCTCCGGCATCAGCTCGAGCGCGTGCTCGAACTGCGGGCCGAAGTCGGCCTGGGTGAACGGGAACTCGGTCGGGGAGAGAGCCGCCTCCTCGATCGACGGGATCTCCTCCGGGTCGTGAAGGATCGAGCGGTGCGCATACGAGCCGATCTCGAGCCCGACGCCGTCCTGGCGCTCGTACATGAACACGTCCATGTCGCGCACGATCGGGAACTCGATCGCGCTCGACGAGCGCTCGAAGCGCGGCACCGGGCCGACGTCGATCATCTGGTGGACGGCCGGGGTGAGCGGGATGTGCGCGCCCGCCATCCTGGCCTGGATCGGGCTCCAGACGCCGCAGGCGATCGCGACCACCTCGGCCTCGATCACGCCCCGCGAGGTGTGCACGCGCCTGATCCGCCCGTGCTCCACGTCCATGCCCGTCACCTCGGTGTTCGCGAACACCTGCAGGCCGCCGGAGTCGATCCCCCGCTCGCGCATGATCGTGCCCGCGCGCAGGGAATCGACGACGGAGACGGTCGGGCAATAGAAGCCGCCGAGCAGGATCGACTCGTCGATGTACGGCACGAGCTCCTTGATCTCGGCCGGGGTGACGAGCCGCGCCGAGTCGACGCCCCACGACTTCGCCGACGCCATCCGGCGGCGGAACTCCTCCATCCGCTCCTCGGTGCGCGCGACCTCGATCCCGCCGCACTCGGTGTTGACGCCCATCTCGACGTACTGGCGCTGCGACTCGAGCGTCAGCTGCGTCATCTCCTTCGAGTGGTCGACCGGGAAGATGAAGTTCGAGGCGTGCCCGGTCGAGCCGCCCGGATTGGGCAGCGGCCCCTTGTCGATCTGGACGACGTCGGTCCAGCCGAGCCGGGTGAGGTGGTGGACGAGGCTGTTGCCGACGATGCCGCAGCCGATGACGACGGCCCGGGCGCTCGCGGGGAGGGTGCTCATGGACGGTCTCCTTCTTCCTGCTCTGTTGTCATAATAGTATACTAGAGAACTGCTCGGATGGCGCGTTCGAAGCCCTCGATGTGGCGGCGCATCACGCTCTCGGCGCGGCCGGCGTCGCCGTCGACGATCGCCTGCAGGATCTCGCCGTGCTCCGTGACGGCGTCGTCGAGCCGGGCGACGCGGTCGAGGGCGAGGAACCAGATCCGCAGGGTGAGCGTGTAGTACTCGTTCAGGGTCGACTCGAGGTACGGGTTGTGCGCGCAGCGGTAGACGTGGCGGTGGATGCGCTGGTCGAGCTCGATCAGCGCCCGCTCGTCGTCCGCCGCTGCGACTCCCGGCAGCTCGGCGAGGAGCGAGCGGGCTGCCTCGCGGTCGCCGGCGTTCGCACGCTCGGCCGCCTGGTGCGCAGCGAAGCTCTCGAGCGTGATCCGCACCTCGGAGAGCGCGGCGAGGTCACCGACGTCGACGGGTGAGACGACGATGCCGCGGCGGGGATAGACCTCGACCAGCTTCTCCTGCGCGAGCGTCCGCAGCGCCTCGCGGACGGGCGTGCGCCCGAGCCCGAGCCGCTCCATCAGCTCGCGCTCGCTGACCGGCGAGCCCGGGGCGAGCTCGAGCGTGACGATCAGCTCACGGATCTGCCTGGGTCGCGCGCTCGCTCGAGCGAGAGCGCGGCTCGTCGGGATCAGGACGGATCGCGGTGCGAGATGCCGAAGCCAGAGCTGATATACGATCTGTATATCACATGCTTCCGGGTCGCCCGCCGTTCAGCGACCGCGACTCGTCGGGGTCGGGCGGGACGACTGGTGGGCGAGGTGGAGGCCAGAGTTGATATACGAGGTGTATATCACACCTCACGCCGCCGGCTGCGCGAGCTCTCTGCCTCGACCAGCAGCCCGCCGAGGTCGTCGCGCTGAAGTAGCGCCCGCGCAGGAAGACCCCTTCGATCTGCGCGGCGTTCCTGACGTCCTCCAGCGGATTGGCCTCGACGAGAACCATGGAGGCCGTCTTCCCCTCACTGACGGTGCCGAGGCGATCCCCGAGGCCCATGAACCGCGCCGGGACGAGCGTCGCCCCGCGCAAGCACGTCCGCCGGCGCGATACCGGCCTCCTGCCAGATCGCCATCTCCTCGTGGACGGAATAGCCGGGCATGACGCCGGGCAGCATCAGGTCCGTGCCGACCATCAGCGGCACCCCGGCCTCGCTCAACTGACCGACCATCCTGGCCCAGTTCCGCCAGAGATACTCCGGTTCGTCGCTCTGGTGGCCCCAGAGGGCTCTCCACATCTCGCGGACCCTGGGCGAGACGTACTCGCTGCGCGGAAAGCTCCCGGTCTGGAACGCGTTCATGGCTGTGAGGGTCTTGAACGTGACCACGGTCGGACAGACGGTCAGACCACTCCGACGAAGCCGCCCGTAGACGTCCTGCAACGCAGCCTGGTCGACCTCGCCGAGACGCTGAAAAGAGGTCGCGTCCGATCCCATGCCGGTGGATGACGTCCCTGCCGGCTCTCCCAGCAGCCTCGCGATAACCCGCTCGAAGCCGAAGAAGTGCTCGCTGCTGCGCAGGCCAGCCTCGGCAGCATCCTCGATCGCGAGCGAGTTCGGGACATGCCCGACAACGTCGAGTCCCTGCCGGTCGGCCTCTGCGACGATTGCCAGGAAGACGTCCCTGCCGAGGAGGCTGTAGACCTTGATCATGTCCACGCCGGCCCGCGCATGCTCGGCGACAGCAGCGCGCCCTTGCTCCGGCGTCTCGAGGCCCACCGAGATCGATGGGATCAGGGGCGGATTCCCGTCGAGCATCGCGCCGGTGGCGATCATCTCTGGCCCCAGCGCTGCGCCGCCGTTCAGCCCATCGCGCATCGTCACGATGTAGTCGGTCGGCATCCCCATGTCGCGGACCAGCACGACGCCGTTGGCGATCATCAGCCTCCCGAAGACCGGCGGATCGTAGTAGTGCACGTGTGCATCGACCAGGCCGGGCATCAGGTACAGCCCGCGACCGTCGATCGGCCGTGCGTCGGATGGAACGGAGACATCGGATCGTGGTCCGACCTCTTCGATCCGATCTCCCGCGACGACGACTGTCTGATCGGGAACGGACGGTCCCGGCTTCCACGTCCACGACCGCGACATCGGTGATCGCATAGCCGGGACCGTGTCGGGCCGCGTCGTCCCCGCCACCGCACCCGGCCGCCGCGAGGACAACCGCCACGACACAACCCTGGAGGGACAGCATCGAACCCCGCACCGGCGCCCCCTTCACGCACAGGCTGACGCCCGCCTGCCCGCGCCGCATCAGCGCCGCCACCGATCCCGCCTACGCGGAACTACCGAGCCCGCAGGTCGTGGACGCGGGGAGCGACGGGGGCGGGGAGCGGCAGTCGTGCCACCGCGCCCCGCCCCGTTTCGCAACTCAACGCGCTACTTGAGCCAGGCGTTGACCTTGCCGGGATTCGCCTTGGCCCACGTCTCGGCGGCCTTGTCCGGCTTCATCTTCTTGCCGCCGATCAGGTACGCGACCGCGTTCTGATCCTTGGCCGTCCACTTGAACTTCTTGACGACACGCGACCGCCGGCGAGCCGCTCTTCCGCGAACTTGCTGCCGATGATCTTGTCGAGCGGGTACGACGGGTAGGCGCACGCGTACTGCTTCGGATCGCCACCCTTCTTCTCGTCGTCCTTGCACTTCGCCGTGCGCGGCGGCAGCTTGACCTTGACGAGGTCGTACGAGCCGTTCAGGTACTGCGGGTCGTACCAGTAGAAGATCACGGGCTTCTTCTGCTTGTAGAGCTGGCTCCAGCGTGCCACCTGGGCCGGCTCGGCGCCCGCGACCACGTGCTTGAAGTCGAGACCGAGGCCCTTGATGATCGCCCGGTCCTTCTGGACGTAGGACGGGTCGCCGCCGAGGAACATCCCCTGCGAACCGGACTCGGGCGACTTGAAGACGCTCTCCTTGCCCTTCAGCCCCTTCCACGTCGCGAACTGCGGATACTGCTTCAGCAGGTAGCGCGGGATGTACCAGCCGATCACGCCGGTGACCCCGTTCGTGCCGACCTTCACGAGCGATCCGTTCTTCGTGTACTGCGGGAACGAGGCGAGGTTCTGCCAGTCCTCGAGGACGACGTCGATCTTGCCGTCGGCCATCGCCTGGAAGTTCGGCTGACCTTCCGTGATGTTCGTCACCTTCACCTTGCAGCCGAGCTTCTTCTCGAGCACGTACTTGACGACGTAGACGTTCGCCGTCGAGCCGGCCCAGGCGTTCTCGTTCAGCGTCACGTCATCGCACGCCGTCGAGCGCGCGCCACCGCCGAGCGCGGTCGCCGCGAACACCGCGAGCGCGGCGACGGAAACGAGCGCCAGTCCCGTGAGGCGGGTGCTTCTACCGCCGATCAGCTTCGTCATTCGACCCTCCTGTCGATTGTCGATTCCTCTGCTCCATTCAACGTCGAACCTCCGCACTTGTTGGTCATGCGCCGCCTCCGGGGCGGGCACGCCGCGAGCCCTGGGTGACCCGGTCGAGCGCGATCCCGAGCGCCAGGATCGCGACCGATGCGATCACCCCCTGCCCGAACTGCCCCCGGACGAGCCCCTGGGCCACCTCGTAGCCGAGCCCACCGGAGCCTACAAGGCCCCCGATCACGACGACGGAGAGCACCATGATGATCCCCTGGTTGACCCCGAGCATGATCGCGTCGCCGGCGAGCGGGATCTTCACCTTGAGCAGGATCTGCCTGCGGGTGGCGCCGAACGCCCCGGCGGCCTCGACCGTCTCCGGAGCGACGTCGCCGATGCCGCGCTCGACGAGCCGACTGACGACCGGAAACGCGTAGAGGACGCCGGCCACGATGCCCGGCACGATCGACACCGGCATCAGATAGACGAACGGGATGATGTAGACGAGCTGCGGGAGCGTCTGCAGCACGTCGTTGACCGGCCGCAGGATCCTCGAGACGGTCCTGCTCTCAGCCGCCCAGACGCCGAGGACGACACCGATGATCACGGCGAAGAGCGTGGACACGAGCACCTGCGACAGCGTGTCCATGGCAAGCGCCCACACGCCGAGCACGCCGATCAGGACGAGCATCGCCAGCGTCGTCAGCGCCGGCCGCCCGCCGGAGATGACGAACGCGATCAGGGTGAGCCCGGCGACGGTCGCGAACCAGGGCGACCCGACGAGGAAGCCCTGGATCGGTAGGAGGATGTCGGTGAGGATGGAGTTGCCGGTCGGCTCGGTGATCCCGAACACCCACGACTCGGGGTCCTGCACGAAGTCGAGCACGATCTGAATCCGGCCGAGGATCCACTCCTGCAGCGTCGCCGTCTGCTCGTCTGCCCCGAAGGTGTCCGGGTAGACCGCCTTGACACCGAGCAGCTTCGAGACGGCGACGACGCCGGCGATGCCCGCGGCCACACCGATGCTCTGGAGCCGAAGCTTCCGCTTGCCCTCCTCGCCGAGATGTCGCTTGGCCGGGTCGGTGCGGTCGGCGATCGCCTCGGTGGCGCGGTCGAGCGACATCGCCATGATCACGATCGCGAAGCCCCCGAGCATCGCGAGCCCCGGATTCGTGTACAGGCCGCTCGTCACCACGGCACCGAGCCCACCGCCGCCGATCAGGCCCGCGATCACGACCATCGAGAGCGCGAAGAGGATCGTCTGGTTGACGCCGAGCAGCAGCATGCGCCGCGCGAGCGGCAGCTGCACCTTGCCGAGCATCTGTCGGCGTGTCGCGCCCATCGACGCCGACGCCTCGACCGTGTTCGTCGCGACGCCCCGGATGCCGAGCGCGGTGATCCGAACGGCCGGCGGGATCGCATAGATGATCGTCGAGACGACGGCCGCCGCGTAGCCGATCGAGAACAGCAGCACCACCGGCATCAGGTACGCGAACGCGGGCACGATCTGCATCGCGTCGAGGACCGGGCTGATCGCCTTCTGGAAGCGGTCCGAGCGCCCTGCCACGATGCCGATCGGGACGCCGATCAGGAGCGCAAGTCCGACCGAGGCGATCATCAGAGCCAGCGTCTCCATGCTCGCCTCCCAGAGCCCGAGCAGCGCGAACGAGGCAAATCCCGCGAGGACGATCGCCGCCGCGCGACGACCGCCGAAGCGCCAGACGACGAGCGTCCCGGCAACGGTGGTGCCGACCCAGGTGAGCCAGAGGATGAACTGGTTGAGCCAGGCGACGAGGTTGTCGAGAAAGATCCGGAACCAGTTGAAGACCGTGAACACGAAGCCGGTGTCCTCGGCGGTCCGCTGCGTCGATCAGCCAGGCCTGGAACTCGTCGAGGCGTGCCGACAGAGACGTGAACGTGAGGCTCGTCGGCCACGGGTAGTCGAGCTTGAACGCCTGATAGACGATCACCATCACGCCGACGATCGCCACCACCTTGACGAGCCGGCCGCGCCACCACGGAAGGTGGGAAAGAGTCGGAGCCGCGACCGGCACCTCGGTCAGCTCGGTCATCAGCCTCCTTCGCCGGCGATCGCCTTCAGCACCGCGACGCGGTCGACGATCCCGACCACGCGGCCGTCCTGCATCGCGCGGACGGGCTTCTCGCTGCCGGCGAGCACCGGCACCGCGTCACGCACCGTCGTCGTCACGTCGAGCTCGGGCCCGTCGCTCTCCTCCCCCGGCTCGGGCGCGCGCATGATCCAGCGGAGCGTGAGGACGTGACTGCGCGGCACGTCGCGCACGAAGTTCTCGACGTAGTCGTCGGCCGGCGAGCCGACGAGCTCCTCCGGCGAGCCGAGCTGGACGATCGCCCCGTCGCGCATGATCGCGATCCGCGCGCCGAGGCGGAGCGCCTCGGGCAGGTCGTGCGTGATGAAGACCATGGTCTTCCCCGTCTCCTTCTGGAGTCGGATCACCTCGTCCTGCATGTCGCGCCGGATGAGCGGGTCGAGGGCGCTGAACGGCTCGTCGTAGAGCATCACGGCCGGGTTGCCGACGAACGCGCGCGCCACGCCGACGCGCTGCTGCATGCCGCCGGAGAGCTGGTCGGGGAACGAGTTCTCCACGTCCTCGAGCCCGACCAGTCGCAGCATCTCGCGCGCCTTCGCGAGCCGCTCCGCCTTCGCGACCCCGCGGATCTCGAGCCCGAAGGCGACGTTGTCGATCACGCGGCGATGCGCGAGCAACCCGAAGTGCTGGAAGACCATCGAGACGGAGTTGCGGCGCAGCTCGCGAAGCTGCTGCCCGCTCGCGCCCATCACGTCCTGCCCGGCGATCGTGATCGCGCCCGCGGTCGGCTCGATCAGGCGGATCAGCGTCCGCACGAGCGTCGACTTGCCGGAGCCGGACAGGCCCATGACGACGAACACTTCGCCCGGCCAGACCTCGAGCGAGACGTCCTTGACGGCGGCGACGCAGCCGGTCTTGGCCCGCAGCTCGGAGCGCGGCAGCTCCGCGTCGGGCGTGCCGACGATGCTGTCGGCCTTCGGGCCGAAGACCTTCCAGACGCCGCTCGCCCGGATGATGGGCTCGCCGCCACCGTTCGGCGCCAGAGAGGGGACGACAGGAGCGGGGTTGGTCTGGGGTGGAATGGTCATGAGCGGAGCGGAGACTCGCCGATCATCTTCCTCTGGCTCCCCGCATGCAACCCCTGGGTGGTCTCACGAGAAGGCGCACGTGCTGGGTTGCGCTTGCCGCCAGGCCTCCCCTCATCGAGAAGTCGGGCGCCGGCGTCGCGGCGACAGGCTTCAGCCGGTCGTCCGGGCTAACGATGGACGAGAGGTGCGAGCGACGTGCGGCCGGCGAACGTCGCCGTCGCGGTCTCGGACTCGATCCGCAGGAGACGGTTCCACTTTGCCGTCCGCTCCGAGCGCGTCGTGGAGCCGATCTTGAGCTGGCCCGTCCGCCAGCCGACCGCGAGATCGGCGAGCCACGAGTCCTCTGTCTCGCCCGAGCGGGCCGAGAGCACGGTCGCGTAGCCGGCGGCCTGCGCCAGACCGACGACGGCTCGGGCCTCGGTGAGCGTCCCGACCTGGTTGGGCTTGACGAGCACGGCGTTTGCGATGTGATTTTCGACGCCCTCACGCAGTCGCTCGGGCGAAGTGACGAAGAGGTCGTCGCCGAGGAGCTGGATCCGGGTCGACAGCCGCTCGGTCGCGTAGCGCCATCCCTCGACGTCGTCCTCACCGAGCGCATCCTCGATCGAGACGATCGGATAGTCGTCGACCCAGGCGGCGAGCTCGTCGACGAGCTCCTCTGCCCGGAGGGTGCGGCCCTCGCACGCGAGGGCGTACACGCCGCCCTCGAGGAGCTGGGTCGCGGCGACGTCGACCGCGATCGCCGCCTCGGCCCCCGGCTCGAGCCCGCTCCGCTCGATCCCTTCGAGGAGGACGTCGAGCGCCGCGCGGTTCGACGGCAGCCGGGCGGCGAGGCCGCCCTCGTCGGCGACGAGCGAGACGTCGTGCCCGCGGTGGCGAAGGACCGCCGCGGTGGCCATGCGAGCGCGGGACGCCCACTCGATCGCCTCCGCGAACGAGCGCGCCCCCACCGGAACGACGAGGATGTCCTGGACGTCGATGAGCCCGCCGGCGTGGGCTCCACCGGAGATCACGTTGACCATCGGGAGGGGCAGCAGGGGCGGCCGGTCGGGGCAGAGGGCCTGCCAGAGCGACAGCCTTTGCGACCTCGCGTGCGCGAGCGCGCAGGCGACCGATGCGGCGAGCACCGTGTTGGCCCCGAGCCGCGCCAGATTCGCGGTGCCGTCGAGCTCGCGCATCGTCCCGTCGATGGCCGCCTGGTCGCCCGCGTCGAGCCCGCCGAGCGCAGGGGCGATCTCGCCGATGAGCGAGCCGACCGCGCCCGCCACCCCCTTGCCGCCGTAGCGCTCGCCCCCGTCACGCCGCTCGTGCGCCTCGTGCGTGCCGGTCGAGGCCCCCGACGGCACGGTCGCCTCGCCTTCGCTGCCATCGGCGAGCCGCACGACACAGCCGACCGTGGGCGTGCCACGTGAGTCGAGCGCCTCCCACGCGTGCACGCGTTCGATCAGAGCCACTGCCAGAGCCCCCGCTCCGGTTCCCTGAGCAGTGCGATTCCGGCCTCGCGCGCCCGCTCTCTCGACGGCGGATCGAGGAACTGCGCCGGCGACTTCCCGTCGGTGCGCGCGAGCATCAGTGCAGCCGTGTGAGCTGTGACAGACGCCCGATCGCCGCCGAATCCGGTGCCCGCTGCTCCGTCGTACCCGCTCAGAAAGCCGTCGGCGAGCGAGCGCAGCTCCGGCGTCAGCGGCTCCCATCTGATTGCCGAAAGCACGACGAACGAGAGAAAGAAGCCGAGATCGAAGACCGGGTTGCCGTAGTGGGCGACCTCGAAGTCGAGCACCCAGTTCCCCGCCGGGCCGACGAGCATGTTCTTGAGCGAGTAGTCGCCGTGGACGAAGCAGCGGCGGTCGGTGCGCAGATCGTCGAGGAGTGGAGCGATCCAGTCCGCGAGCTCCGGCCGCCGCTCGACGACGGTCTCGTGGAAGGGGCGCAGCCGGAGCTGCTCGAACGCCTCGAAGTCGTCGAGGCCCGCCGGGACGCCGCCGCGGGCAGTGGCGGCGTGCCAGGCTCCGAGGGTCGCTCCGGCCCAGCGACCTGCCCCGGCGTGCACGCGGCCCTCCCCCACCTCGGCCTGCCAGTTTCGCGCCTCGGGTGGGATCAACTCCATCACGAGAATGTGGGCGGCGGAATCGCTGTCGACGATCGCAGGCACGACACCTGGCGTGATCGCACCGCAGAGCATCATCGCGGCGACCTCGGTCTCCGCGCGGTCGGGGGTCGCGAGCCACTCGTCCCGCACGCGCAGCTGCGCCAGAGCCTGCTTGACGACGACGGCGATCCCGGCCGACGGCACCTGCGCCGCAATAACCGTCGCCGACACGCCGCCCGGGAGCTCGGCGACCTCGATCGCAACGTCCGCCGGCGCGAGGCCCCGGCGCACGAGATATGCCGCGGCATTCGCCGACGTCAGCTCGAACATCGCAGCGGACGCTACCGATCGGCAGAATCGAACGATGATCGATCTGAACTACGACGCAGACGGAACGGCTCGCTGCGGCTGGTGTGGCGACGATTTGCTCTACCGCGCCTACCACGACGAGGAGTGGGGTCGCGAGCAGCGGGGTGACGACGCGCTGTTCGAGCTCCTCTCGCTCGAGGGCTTCCAGGCCGGTCTCTCGTGGCTGACGATCCTGCGTAAGCGCGAGGGCTTCAGGCAGGCGTTCGCCGGGTTCTCGATCGAGCGCGTGGCCGAGTTCGACGAGCGCGACGTGGAGCGGCTGCTCGGCGACACTGCGATCGTCCGGCATCGCGGCAAGATCGAGGCGACGATCGGCAATGCCGGTGCCGCGCTCCAGCTTCCCGGCGGTCTCTCCGACTTCGTCTGGGGCTTCGCGCCGCCGCCGCGGTCGGGTCGGCCCACCGGTATGGGTGATCTCCCGGCGGCGACGCCCGAGTCGACAGCGCTGTCGAAGGAGCTGAAGCGACGCGGCTTCGGCTTCGTCGGCCCGACGACGGTATACGCCTTCATGCAATCTGCAGGGATGGTGGACGACCATCTCGACGGCTGCCTCGTGGCGGCGGGCTCACGATGACGGGCGAGAATCCGCTCGACCGGGATGCGTTGGCGGTGTTCTGTGACGCGCCGGCCGCCGTCATCTCGGACGCTCTCGACCGCATGGGACGGCGCGATCAGGTGCTCGACCTTGCGATTCGGCCGCTCTGGCCGGAGGCGCGGCTCGCCGGCGTTGCGGTGCCGGTGGTGATCGTCGCCGACACGTCCGAGCCGGAGCTCCCGTACGACGGCGAGCTGACCGCGCTCGACGGGTTGCGTCCCGGCGACGTCCCCCTCTTCGCCGTCGAGGAGGGCGTTCGCTGCGCGTCGTGGGGCGAGCTCTTCTCGTGCGCCGCTCTCGGCCGCGGGGCAGCAGGGGTCGTGGTCGACGGGTACGTCCGTGATGCAGCGGCGATCGAGGCGCTCGGCTTCCCGGCCTTCGCACGGGGCCTCTCTCCCCTCGATACCTTCGCCCGCGCGGTCGTGACGGGCATCGACGTCGAGGCCCGCGTCGGTGGCGTAACAGTGCGACCGGGAGATCTCGTGGTCGGGGATGTCGACGGGATCGTCGTCATCCCACGGGAGATGGCCGCGGACGTCGCGGAGGCGGTCGTCACGAAGCACCGCCTCGAGGGCAACGCGCGCGCGGATCTGCTCGCGGGCATGAGCATTCGCGAGGTGTGGACGAAGTACGGCGTGCTCTAGCATCTGCGGCCCGCACACATTCGGCACAGAGTCCGACACGCTTCCGTGACGGTTTCCGCAGTACGTTGTCTTCCATGAAGACGGTCACGACACCCTGGGGCAAAGCGCGGGCGGTCGAGCAGGTGAACGTCACCCAGCGGGCCGGGGAGCGACGATTCTCGACGGTGGTCGAGCTGCTCGAGACCGAGGGCGGTGAACGCCTCGTGCGGTTCGCGTATACGACCGACGGCAGCGCGCGGCGGGGCCCGGTGACGCTGCGGACGAAGGATGTCGCGAGGATGCAGAAGCTGCTCGAGCGGACGCCCGAGCTGCGGGAGGCGCTCGGGCAATGAGCGAGGAAGGGGACGGGCCGGAGATCACCATCGATGCGCGGCGGTTCGCCGGCGTCTGGGCGAATGCCATTCGAGGTCAACGGCGGGCCGACGAGATCACGATGGACTTCGCACGCCTGGATCCCGTCGAGCCTCGAGGCATGGTCGTTGCCCGCGTCACGTGCTCGCCGCCTTCGTGCGAACGATCGTCGACGAGCTCGAGCGCGTCTGGCAGGACTTGGGTGTGGCGATCGTCACCGCCCGAAACGAGGAGTCCATGACCTGGAAGTACCGTGCGGAAGCTCATCTTCCCAAACGCGGGTGAGCCCGTCTACAGCGGTACGTCGATCGGCCGCAAGCTCTCCCCGGAGCATCAGCAGATCGTCGATCGGATTCGCGTCTACCAGCTGCGACGACTCGAGGAGCGCCGCCAGACGCGAACGGTGACGTAGGTTGCCGGGCCGAGGACCGTGCGCATGCCGATCGCGACGGACTCGCCGTAGCGTTCAGGGCGCGAGCACCTTGTAGAAGACCGTCGTCGCGCAGGGCCGCCCGTCCGGGAAGAGCGCGAAGCCGGGGATCACGCCGACGAGCGTCCACCCCAATCGCGCGTAGAGCCGCTCGGCGGTGTCGTCGGCCGTGTCGAG
This sequence comes from uncultured Thermoleophilia bacterium, assembly GCA_963792455.1. Lineage (GTDB taxonomy): Bacteria > Actinomycetota > Thermoleophilia > Gaiellales > Gaiellaceae > Gaiella. The sequence goes on along the minus strand of CAWBWA010000001.1, from coordinate 304,850 downwards.
CACGAGCAGCGTCTTGCCCTCCTCCCGTGCCTCAGCCTCTGCCCGCTCCATCAGCAGCCGGGCAACGCCGCGCCTGCGCGCCGAGCGGTGGACGAGGAGCTTCGTGATCTCGCCGCGGTGCGGCTGGTTCGGCGGCGCCCCCAGGATCACCTGCACCGTGCCGACGACGACGTCCTCTGCGAACGCGGCGAACAGCAGCCGCCTGCCGCTTCCGACCTCGGCCGCGAAGCCCACGAAGGCAGCGCGCGCATCCTCGTGCGCGAATGGCGCCATGTAGCCGACCGACGCTCCCCCCGCCACGACGTCTTCGAGGACGGCCGCGAGCGCATCGAGGTGCTGCTCTACCTCGGCCGGATCGAGCCGCCGGATCTCGATCTCGTCGGCCGTCGCTCCCTTCTCAGCCAAGGCGGGCGCTACGCCTCGATCATCAGGACCAGCGTCTCGGGCAGCACGCCGTCGTGTGCCATTGCCTCGCCCATCAGAGGGGTCTCCATGGCGGCCATCACCGCGTCCATGTCGGCAACGTCCATCACGACCGCGACCCGGGTCCTGTCCTGTGGATCGACGAAGGTGCGGATGTTCGTGACGCCGAGGGGCCCGAACACCTCTTCGCGCCTGGGCGAGGCGAGCCAGTGATCGGTGTCCGTCACGTGGTGGTAGGCGACGACTGTCGGCATCGAGTCCCTTTCGTTTGCGGCCGAGCAGAGACGCACGGCCGGGGAGAGCGATCCTAAGGGATGAGCGTCGGCGCCCCGTAGCTCGGAGCGAAGGTGAGCCGGTCAGGCCGGCGGGCCGTCCGGCACCGCCCCGAGCTGCTGCATCATTGCCATCACGTCCATGACGCCCCAGTGCTCGACCGCGAGCCCGTCGTCGCCAAAGCGGATGATGTCGACGCGCCGCCTCTGCTTCCTCAGTTCACGCAGGGATGCTCGCGGCGCCGAGCAGGCCCTCGAGCACCGCGACCCCACCGGTCGGCCCGAGCAGCTCCTCGACCGCGTGCTCGGGATGCGGCATCAGACCGAGGACGTTGCCGGCCTCGTTCGTGACGCCGGCCACGCGGCCCACTGCGCCGTTGACGTCCTCTGCGTAGCGGAACGCGATCTGCCCACGACCCTCGAGCTCGGCGACCAGCTCGTCATCGCCATACCAGTTGCCCTCGCCGTGCTTGATCGGGATCACGAGCTCCTGCCCCACCTCCCACGCGCCGGCGAACGCGCTCGACGTGCTCTCGACCGCCACCGTCACGTCGGCGCAGATGAACTGTTGCTGCCGGTTCAGCCGCAGAACGCCCGGCAACAGGCCCGCCTCGCAGAGGATCTGGAAGCCGTTGCAGATGCCGAGCACGGGGCCGCCCGAGGCGGCGAAGGCGCCGACGGCGTCCATCACCGGCGCGAACCGGGCGATCGCACCGCAGCGGAGGTAGTCGCCGTACGAGAAGCCGCCAGGTAGAACCACCCCGGCGGTGCCCTCGGGCAGCGCGGTCTCGGCGTGCCAGACGCGAGTCGCCTCGGCGCCGAGGAGCTCCAGCGCGAGCGCCGCGTCACCGTCGTCGTTCGAGCCCGGGAAGGTGACGACCGCGATCCGCGGGCCGTCGCTCATGCCAGCCGCTCCAGCCCGGACGACAGGCTGAAGCCGGTCGCCGGCGCGGCGTCCGGCTTCAGCCGGTCGTCCGGGCTCGCGAGCTGCCGTCTCATGCGCCGTCCTCCAACTCGATCGTGAACGACTCGATGAGCGGGTTCGCGAGCAGCTCGTGAGACATCCGGTCGAGCGCAGCGCGGGCCTCAGCCGGATCCTCGGTGTCGAGGTCGACGTCGACGAGCCGGCCGACCCGGGCGCCGGAGACGCCGAAGCCGAGGGTGCGAAGTGCCTCTCCGACCGCCTCCCCCTGCGGATCGAGGATGCCTTGCTTGGGACGGATCAGCACGGTCGCCTTCACAGAACCACCTTAGGGTCGGAGAGATAGCGCTCGAACGGGATCCCCGTCAGCCGCTCGAATGCCTCGACGTAGCGGGCCCTCGTTCCGGCCACGACGTCGTCGGGAACCTCGGGGCCGGGAGAGGTGCGATCCCATCCCGTCGCGAGGCAGAAGTCACGCACGTACTGCTTGTCGAACGACGGCTGCGGGCCGCCCGGGCTGTACGAATCGCCCGGCCAGAAGCGGGAGGAGTCGGGCGTGAGGACCTCGTCGCCGAGCGTGACGACGCCGTCGGGATCGACGCCGAACTCGAACTTCGTGTCGGCAAGGACGATTCCCCGAGCCTCCGCGTGCTCCGAGGCAAACCCGTAGAGCCGGAGCGCTGCGCCGCGGGCGGCGGCGTAGGCATCCTCGCCGCAGAGGTCTGCTGCCTGCTCCTCGGTGATGTTGTGGTCGTGCCCCTCCGCGGCCTTCGTCGCCGGCGTCACGATCGGCGCCGGCAGCCGGTCGGATTCGCGCAGGCCCGGGGGCAGCGCGTGACCGCACACCGAGCCCGAGGCCTGGTAATCGACCCAACCCGAGCCGGAGAGGTAGCCGCGCACGACGATCTCCACGGGCAGCATCTCGAGCCGCCGGCAGACCGTCGAGCGGCCGTCGTCGCGCAGCTCGAGCAGGTGATTCGGGACGATCTCGCTGGTGCGGGCGAACCAGAACGCCGACATGCCGGTGAGCACGCGTCCCTTGTCGGGAATCGGCGTCGGCAGGATCACGTCGAAGGTGGAGATGCGATCGGACGCGACGAGCAGGAGCCGCTCGTCGTCCAGCGCGTAGATCTCACGTACCTTCCCGCTCGCGAGATGGACGGCCTCAGGCACGGGCGCCCTCCCGGCGAGTCGAGACGAGCGCGCGCAAGCGCTCGAAGACGACGCTGGCGTGGGCCGTGTACGCAGCCGGATCGAAGACCGCGTCGAGGTCGACGCGACCGGCGATCTCGGCGTCGGCGTCGACGAGCCCCCGGAAGCCGATGCCCTCGTCCCAGGCCCGCATCGCGTTGCGCTGCACGAGCCGGTAGGCGTCGTCGCGGGCGAGCCCCGATTCCACGAGCGCGAGCAGGAGCCGCTGGCTGAAATAGAGCCCGTGGCTCGACGCGAGGTTGTCACGCATCCGCTCCTCACGGACGACGAGCCCCTCGACGAGCCACGCGAACCGGTCGAGCATGTAGTCGACGGCGAGGAAGGAGTCCGGCAGGACGACGCGCTCCGCCGACGAGTGCGAGATGTCGCGCTCATGCCAGAGGGCGACGTTCTCGAGCCCGACGATGGCGTTCGCCCGCACCACTCGCGCGATCCCGCAGATGCGCTCGGCCGTGATCGGGTTGCGCTTGTGCGGCATCGCCGACGAGCCCTTCTGCCCCCGCCCGAACGGCTCCTCGACCTCACGCACCTCCGTCCGAGCCAGATGGCGGATCTCGGTCGCGAAGCGGTCGAGCGACGACGCGAGCAGGGCGAGCGCGGACAGCAACTCGGCGTGGCGGTCGCGCTGCAGGATCTGGGTCGAGCTCGGAGCCGGCTCGAGGCCGAGCCGCTCGCACGCGACGCGCTCCACCTCGGGCTCGGCGGCGGCATAGGTGCCGACGGCGCCGGACAGCTTCCCGACCCGCAGCCCCTCGATCGCGCGGGCGAGCCGCTCGCGGTCGCGGTCGAGCGCGAAGGCCCACCCTGCGAGCTTGAGCCCGAACGTCGTCGGCTCGGCGTGAACACCGTGCGTGCGGCCCATGCACATCGTCTCGCGGTACTCCTCCGCCCGGAAGACGACGGCGCCGAAGGCGCGGTCGAGCCCTTCGAGCACGAGGGCTCCGGCCTCCTGGACCGCGAGCGACAGGGCGGTATCGAGCACGTCCGAGGAGGTGAGCCCGAAGTGGAACCAGCGGCCGTCCTCGCCGAGGCTTTCCGAGACTGCGTCGACGAAGGCGGCAACGTCGTGATTCGTCTCCCGCTCGATCTCGGCGACGCGCTCCGGGGTGGGCACGGTCGCGCGCTCGCGGATCGCGGCCACCGCCTCGTGCGGCACGGTCCCGACGGCAACCCAGCCCTCGAGCGCAGCCAGCTCGACGTCGAGCCAGCGGCGCAGCTTCTCGCCGTCCGACCAGATCTGGCTCATGGCCGGGCGGGAGTAGCGAGAGATCACGACACCCATTCTAGAGCGTGGGTCGGAGCTGCCCCACCGGAGGCCTCGGCTCGGGCCGGTCGTAGGGGTTTCCCTACCACCACTCACCGGCCGGCCCCGCATCGCATCGCCCACCGGGCCGTTACCGTGCAATTCATGAGCACCGTGGCGCCCACCAGCGGCTCCTCCTCGTCGGGCCGCCGCCGCCCGTGGGGCTCGCATGCCGGCCGTCGCAGACGCTTCCACCGCGGCTGGGCGCAGGCGATCCGCGACACCGTCTACATCCTGTCGGGATTCGTCCTTGCAACGGCCTGGTGGTCGCTGCTCGTCACCCTGCTCGCGGTGGGGGTCGGCCTGCTCGTGACCCTCGTCGGCCTCCCGATCCTCGCGGCAACGCTGTTCATCTGGATCTGGATCGCCGACACCGAGCGCTGGCGGGCCCGGGCCCTGCTCGGCATCCTGGTCGAGCGGCCGTATCGGACGCTGACGGCCGACGGGTGGCTGCGGCAGCTCTGGGAGCGCAGCAAGGATCCGGCCGTCTGGCGCGACCTCGTCTACCTCCTGCTCGTCTTCTTCCCGCTCGCGATCGCCACGTTCGTCGTCGCGGTGACCGCCTGGGCCGTCGCGCTCGCGCTCGTCGCAATGCCGGCCTACTACAGGTCGGAAGCACATCGGTCTCCAGTTCGGCGACGGCTCCCGCATCGACGTCGACACGCTCCCGGAGGCTCTCGTCTGCCTCGCTCGTCGGTCTCGTCCTGCTCGCGCTGCTGCCGTGGCTGCTCGGCCTGCTGGCGGCCGCACACGCCTTTACGGTGCGCACGCTGCTCGGCCGCCGCGTCACCGAGCGCGTAGAGCAGCTGACGCGCCAGCGCACCGAGGCGGTCGACGCTGCGGTTGCCGAGAGAAGGCGGATCGAGCGAGACCTCCACGACGGCGCCCAGCAGCGGCTGACCGCGCTCGCGATCGACCTGGGGCGCGCCCGCGCCAAGCTCGACTCCGATCCGGAAGGCGCCCGCGCCCTCGTCGAGCAGGCGCACGAGGACTCGAAGCAGGCTCTGGCGGAGCTTCGAAGCCTCGCGCGCGGGATCCACCCCGCGATCCTCACCGACCGCGGTCTCGATGCAGCGCTCTCCGCGCTCGCCGCCAGGAGCCCTGTCCCCGTCGAGATCTCGGTCGACGTCGGCGCACGGCCGTCGGTCGCAGTCGAGTCGACGGCCTACTTCGTCGTCGCGGAGGCGCTGACGAACGCCGCCAAGCATGCGAGCGCCACCCGCCTCTGGGTCCGGGTGTGGCGCGAGGGAGACGTCGTCGTGGTCGAGATCGAGGACAATGGCGTCGGCGGCGCCCGGATCGAGCCGGGCGGAGGGCTCGAAGGGCTGACGACGCGCGTCGCGACGGTTGACGGCACGCTGGCCGTCTCGAGTGCGGCGGGTGGCCCCACGATCGTGAGAGGAGAGCTGCCATGCGCGTCGTGATCGCCGAGGACTCGGTGCTGCTCCGCGAAGGGCTGACACGCCTGCTCGCCGACGAGGAGATCGAGGTGGTCGAGGGGGTCGGCGACGGTGAGGCGCTCCTCGAGGCAGCCGTCCGGCATCGGCCCGATCTCGCGATCGTCGACGTTCGGATGCCGCCGACCCACACCGACGAGGGCCTGCGCGCAGCGATCGAGGCTCGGGCGCGCGTGCCCGAGATGGCGATCCTCGTCCTCTCCCAGTACGTCGAGGAGCGTTACGCGAGCGACCTGCTGGCGGCCGGCGGAGCCGGGATCGGCTACCTGCTGAAGGAGCGCGTCGCCGACGTGGGCGAGTTCGTCGACTCCGTGCGCAGGGTCGCGGAAGGCGGGACCGCGTTCGACCCGGAGGTGGTCGCGCAGCTGATGGGCCGGCGCCGCCAGGACGACCCGCTCTCCGAGCTGACGCCGCGCGAGCGTGAGGTGCTGACCCTGATGGCGGAGGGACTCAGCAACGCCGCGATCGCAAAGCGCTTGTGGCTGACGGTCGGCGCCGTCGAGAAGCACATCAGCTCGATCTTCGCCCGGCTCGGCCTGCTCCCGGGCGACGACGACAACCGTCGCGTGCGCGCCGTGCTTGCGTACCTGGAGGGCGTTCGCGGCCCGTGATCGGACGGGGAACCCCGGCGTCCGGCTGAAGCCGGACACCCCCGGGCGCGCGGCGACAGGCTTCAGCCTGTCGTCCGGGTGCCCGCCACCGCTCGCAACGAGCGCGATGTCCTCGCGCCGGCGGGCACCCTGCCAGGTGATCAGGTCTGCCGCTGCGTAGGCCGCCGACCGTGCAGCCCGGATGTCGTCGCCGACACCGGTGACGTTGAGGACGCGGCCACCGTTCGTCACCACCCGACCGTCGCGCAGAGCCGTGCCCGCATGGAAGACGAGGGCGCCGGTCGCCTCCGCCGCCTCGATCCCCGTGATCCGCGCGCCGCGGTCGCCGCCTGCGGGGTAGTCGCCGGCGGCGAGCACGACGGTAACGGCCGCGCCTGCCCGCCGGCCGAGCTCGACGTGCGACAGGTCGCCGGCCGCAGCGGCAGCGAGCGCTGCGAGCAGATCACCGTCGACGAGCGGCAGCAGCGACTGCGTCTCGGGGTCGCCGAAGCGGCAGTTGTACTCGAGCACCCGCGGGCCGGCCGGGGTCAACATCAACCCCGCGAACAGCGTCCCGACGAACGGGCGGCCCCTGGCCGCGAGCTCCGCCAGGACGGGGCGGCACGTGAGGTCGATCAACTCCTCGACCTCGTCGACGCCGAAGCCGGGAACCGGAGCGAACGACCCCATCCCCCCGGTGTTCGGGCCCCGGTCACCGTCCTCCGCGCGCTTGAAGTCCTGCGCGACGGGCAGCGCGAGCGCCGTGACACCGTCGCAGAGAGCGAATACGGACACCTCGGGGCCCTCGAGCAGCTCCTCGACGACGAGCGGGCCTGCGAGCCCTTCGAGCTCGGCAAGCCCGGCCGTCACCTCGGCCTCCGTCCGGCAGACGACGACCCCTTTGCCGGCCGCGAGGCCGTCGGCCTTGAGCACGCACGGTGCCACCGGCTCGGCGAGTGTCGCCGCAGTGGGCACTCCCGCGGCGGCCATGACCGCCTTGGCGAACGTCTTCGAGCCCTCGATCGCCGCGGCGACGCGCGAAGGGCCGAATACCAGGATGCCCATGGATCGGAGAAGGTCGGCGAGGCCGGCAACGAGCGGTACCTCGGGCCCGACGACGACGAGGTCGACCTGGAGCGCGCGCGCGAGGCCGAGCACGGCCTCGTTGTCGTCCGCGCCGACCGGGTGACACTGCCCGAGAGCCGCGATGCCGGGGTTGCCGGGTGCGGCGTGCAGCTCCGTCAGCAGCGGCGATTGGACGAGCTTCCAGGCCAGCGCGTGCTCACGGCCACCGGCTCCCACGAGAAGAACGCGCACTGCGCGAGTTACTTTCGCAGCAGGCCGGCATGCCGGCCTCTTCAGGGATCTTGCGTGCGATCAAGAATTCGCGCTAGCGGATTCGAGTCTTGCGGAGTATTCAGTGTCAGCACGGCTTCGCGGCCCTGCCCGGTGCCGACGAGCGAGACGGGCACGCCCAGGGCATCCTCGACGAAGCGAACATAGGCGGCGGCCGCGTCGGGCAGCTCCGATCCGTCGAGCTCCTGCTCCCAGCCGGGCAGCGTCTCCCACACGGGCCGGCAGTGGTGGAAGTCGGACTGGTGCGCCGGAAAGTCGTCCGTCTCGCTTCCGTCCGGCAGCGCGTAGCGCACGCAGACCGGGATCTCCGTGAACGTGGAGAGGACGTCGAGCTTCGTCAGCGCGAGCGAGGTGATCCCGTTGACGCGAACCGCAAACCGCAGCGCGGGCAGGTCGAGCCAGCCGCAGCGGCGCTCCCGGCCCGTCACCGTCCCGAACTCGCCGCCGAGCTCGCGCACGCGCTCCTGCGCCTCGCCCTCGATCTCCGACGGGAACGGCCCTTCGCCGACCCGGGTCACGTAGGCCTTCGAGACGCCGAGGATCTCGTCGATGCGGTTCGGGCCGATGCCGAAGCTGACCGCGGCGCCGGCCGCGATCGGGCTCGACGAGGTGACGAACGGGTAGGTGCCGTGGTCGAGGTCGAGCAGCGTTCCCTGGGCGCCCTCGAACAGCACGTGATCGCCGTTTCGCAGCGCGCGGTCGACGAGCAGCGACGTGTCGGCGACGTACGGGCGCAGCCGTTGCGCGTAGCCCTCGTAGGTGTGCGCAACCGCTTCGGCGTCGAACGGCTCGATCTCGTAGACGCGCTCGAGCCAGACGTTCTTCTCCGTCACGGCGAGCTCGATCTTCTGGTGCAGGATCTTCGGGTCGAGCAGGTCCTGCACCCGGATCCCGATTCGCGTCGCCTTGTCGGCGTACGCGGGTCCGATGCCCCGGCGGGTGGTGCCGATCTGGAGATTTCCGAGCTTCCGTTCCCGGGCACCGTCGAGCGCGACATGCCACGGCATGATCAGGTGGGCGTTGCCGGAGACGAAGACGAGCCCTGCGGTGACGTGGCCGCGGCTCTCGAGGTCGTCGAGTTCCTCGATCACGACGCGGGGATCGACGACGCAGCCGGCTCCGATCGCAGATGCCTTGCCGCCGACGATGCCCGACGGGATCTGGCGGATCTTGTACGTCTCCCCGTCGACGACGATCGTGTGCCCCGCGTTCGGCCCACCCTGATAGCGGCAGACGAGGTCGGAGTCCTGGGCGAGCAGGTCGACGATCTTGCCCTTGCCCTCGTCGCCCCACTGCGCACCGACGATGACGGTGGCAGGCACGGGACGAGTCTACCGCGGGCGGCCGGCGAGACCAGAGGGTTGGCGTCGAGCCTCGCTCGGTAATTACTGGCAGGCGCGGTCAGTGAACCCGCCGATTCGGGCTGCTGCGGTGGGCGGCACACTGGAGTTCGGATCCGAATCAGAGGAGGTATCCCGTGGCACGCCATGCCGTGATTCTGCGCCGCAAGCCGCGAACCCGCCGCGATCGAGTGATCGCCCGGCTTCACGCCGCCCGTGAGGGAGCGGACCGCAGGTGGGAGCGGCTCCGCCACCGCCGCAGCCATCGAGTCGCCCAGCGCCGGGCGCAGGAGCTGTTCCTGCTGCTCGGGCACAGGCTCCACCCGGAGGCGGCCGATGCGGTCGTGCCGGCTCGCCGTGGACGGCTCCACATTCGTTACCACCGCTGACCGCAGCGCCGGGCCGAGCAAGATGATTGATTCCGGATCGCCGCACTCGCGGCTGGAGGCCTGAACACATCGCATCGCGGCCGGCTCGATCGACACCAAGGCAACCAGCCTTACCGCCGACCGAGCCGACCCCGCTGCTCGGTTCAGGCCCTCCCCGACAAGCACGCCAATCCGGAATCAACCATCTAGTCGGCGACGACGACGCTCTCGAGCACGACGCCCTGCGCCCGTGGGTCGGTGGGGTCGTCGTCGAGCGTCGCCTCGACCTCCGCGCCCTCCGCGAGGGTGCCTTGGGCTGCGTCGTCGAAGTGCTCGCGGAAGTGCTCCGGCGTGAAGTGCGAGAGCGCGCCGAGCCAGACCGTGACCCGCGTCACGCGCGCACCGCCCTCGGTTGCGGCGACCCCGAGGATCTTCGCCATCAGGTCGTCCATCAGCGCCTTCTCATGCATCGCACGCTCCCTCCCACAACTCGGCGAGAACCGACTCGGCGACTCCGTCGAGCGCCGCCTCCACCTCCGCCGTGACCGGGTCGCCCATCCCGAACGCCGCCCCTTCGACGCCGATCACGACCACGCGCCGCGGCGCCCGTCCGAGCGCTCGTCCGAGCTCGAGCGCATCCGGGACGGAGAACGCATGCGTCGAGGCGAGCCCCAGATCTCGAGGGAGCGGCCCGTCACCGGGGTCGACGCGGTGAACGGTGCCGGCGGCGGCACCCGAGAACACCGCATCCACGATCACGACGAGGTCGAGGCCGGCCCAGGCGTCGAGCAGCCGCGTCGGCTCGTCGTCGCACTCGAGCACGGTGGCGCCGGCGGCGCGCAGCCGGTCGGCGACGAGCGGGCCGACGGCGTCGTCGCCGCGATAGCGGCTGCCGAGGCAGGCGGCCGCCCTCACGTGCGTTCGACTTCGAGCCTGAGGAAGTGCGTGGCGCAGGAGATGCACGGGTCGTAGTTGCGGATCGTCTGCTCGCAGCGGTGACCGAGCTCGTCGTCCGACAGGTGCAGCGACGCCTTGACGACGCCGACGAGATCCTCCTCGATCGTCTTCTGGTTCTGGGAGGTCGGCGGCACGATCTTCGCGTCGAGGATCGCCCCGTCGTCGTCGATCTCGTAGCGATGCCAGCAGATCCCGCGTGGCGCCTCGGTGCATCCGTGCCCGGTCCCGGCCCGGGGGACGGTCTCGACGAACGGCTGCTCGGGCGGGACGTACTGCGCGATGATCCGGAGCGCCTCGTCCGCCGCGTAGACCGTCTCGACGGCGCGCACGACGATGCTGCGGAACGGGTTGCGCTCCACGGCGCCGAGGCCCGACCTCGGCGGCGATCTCCCGTGCGAGCGGCGAGAGCTCGGCCGAGTTCAGGGCGTAGCGCGCAAGCGGGCCGACGAGGTAGTTCCCGACCCCGGCGAGCGTCGAGTGCAGCGCGTTCGAGCGCTCCACGTGCGTCTCGGTGAAGTGCTCCTCGTACTCGGAGACGTCGATGTCGAGCCCCGTGCTCGAGACGATGCGGCCGCGTTCGATCGCGTACTCGCCGGGCTGGCGGAGCGCCACGAACGCGTAGTCCTGCTCGAAGTCGGGGAAGTCGAAGCCGGCTACCCAGCGGGTGAACTCGACCGCGGCGTCCCGCGCCCACTCGAGCTCCGGCACGAGGGCGGCGAGCTCTGCCCGGGTCGGGGCGCGGTACATGCCGCCGACGCGGAGGTTGACCGGGTGCACGGCGCGCCCGCCGACGACGTCCATGATCGTGTTGCCGGCCTTCTTCAGGCGCAGGGCCAGCTCGACGAGGTCGCGACGGTCGCGGGCCATCTCGACGGCGCCGTCGTAGCCGAGGAAGTCGGGCGCGTGCAGCATCGCCGTGTGCAGCACGTGGCTCTCGATCCACTCGCCGCAGTAGACGAGCCGGCGCAGCAGCCGCACCTGCTCGGGCAGCTCGACCCCGCAGACGGCCTCCATCGCGTTGCAGGAGCTCGCGATGTAGGCGATCGGGCAGATGCCGCAGATGCGCGCCGTGATGTCCGGTGCCTCGGTGAACTGGCGCCCCCGCAGGAGCGCCTCGAAGAAGCGCGGCGGCTCGAAGATCTTGAACTGCACCTCCTCGACCTCGTCGCCCTTGATGCGCACGAGCATGGCGCCCTCGCCCTCGACGCGCGCCAGATAGTCGGTGCGGATCTCCCGCGTCGAAGAGCCGTCAGGCTCGCTCATTGCTCGCCTCCCTGAAGGCCGGAGCGTTTGCGTTGAAGGTGCGCAACGCGCGCACGATACCGTCGTCGCCCACGCCGAGTGCCTGCCACTGCTCGGCCAGCGCCGCGACGTTCGGGGTCTCCATCGGGCCGAAGCACCCGTAGCAACCGCGGTTGTAGGCCGGGCAGATCGCTCCGCAGCCCGACTGGGTGACGGGACCGAGGCACGGGGTGCCGTGGGCGACCATCACGCACGTCGTGCCTCGTGCCTTGCACTCGAAGCACACGCTCGTCGAGGGCAGCCTCGGCGGGCGGCCGTTCAGAAGAGCGAGCACCGTCTCGACGAGCTGCTCCTTGGAGATCGGGCAGCCGCGCAGCTCGAGGTCGACCTTGACGTGATCGGCGATCGGGGTCGACGTCTCGAGCGTGGAGATGAACTCGGGGCTTGCGTAGACGAGCGGGATCCACTCCTTCACGTCCGCGAAGTTCCGCAGTGCCTGGATGCCGCCCGCCGTGGCGCAGGCGCCGATCGTGACGAGCAGGCCGGATTGCGCGCGGATCTCGTGGATCCGCTCGATGTCGTGCGGCGTGGTCACGGAGCCCTCGACGAGCGAGATGTCGTAGGGGCCTTCGAGCTCGGCGCTCGTCGCCTCCGGGAAGTAGGCGATCTGGATCGCGCCGGCGATCGCGAGCAGCTCGTCCTCGCAGTCGAGCAGGGAGAGCTGGCAGCCGTCGCAGGACGAGAACTTCCAGACCGCGACCGTGGGTTTCACAGCTCACGCACCTCCATCAGCCGCTCCATCTCGTCGAACCGGAACACCGGCCCGTCACGGCAGATCAGGACGGGCCCGAGCTGGCAGTGCCCGCAGTGGCCGAGCCCGCAGCGCATGTTGCGCTCCATCGAGATGTAGATGCTCTCCTTCGGCATCCCGCGGCCGAGGAGCGCCCGGGCCGTGAACGTCATCATCAGCTCCGGCCCGCAGACGAGGGCGAGAGCCGTGGCGGGGTCGAAGGGCGCACGCGGGATGAGCTGCGTGACGACGCCCACCCGCCCGTGCCAGTCGCCGCGCGCGTTGTCCACGGTCACGTCGAGGTCGACGTCGAAGCGGCCGCGCCAGTCCTCCAGCTCGCGCACGAACAGCAGCTCCTGCGGCGTCCGGGCGCCGACGAGGACGCAGACGGACGCGTAGTCGTCGCGGTGGGTGAGCGCGTGGTAGATGGCGGGCCGCAGCGGCGCGAGCCCGATGCCGCCGGCGACGATGACGAGGTCGCGGCCCTTCGCCTCTGCGAGCGGCCAGGTCGTGCCGTACGGGCCCCGCACGCCGATCACCGAATCCTGCTTCGCCGCCACGAGCGCGTGGGAGACCGGGCCGACGTCGCGGATCGTGTGCACGAGGACGCCGCTCTCCTCGGGCGCCGCACTGGTCGAGATGGGCACCTCGCCGACGCCGAAGGAGTAGAGCATGTTGAACTGCCCCGGCTGCGGGATGACCGGGTCGCCGAGCGGCTCGAGCAGGAGCGTCCACGTGTCCGCCGTCTCGGGAGCGCGGGAGACGACCCGGTAGGGCACCGGGGTCATCGGCCCGCGGAGGGGCATCTCAGGTGTCGTTGCTACGGCCATAGAGGTCGAGGAGGCGGAGGCGGGTGTGGAGAAGGCGGTCGATCATGACGCCGGCGAAGCGGCGCATGAGCTCGTAGCCGAGGGCGTGGTCGGACTCGCACTTGCCGCGCAGGCACGCCCCGTCGAAGGCGACGACACGCACCTCGTCGACCGCGCGGGCGTCGAAGTGCCAGACGTAGGGCGGGAAGATCCACGACCAGCCCACGATCTCGCCCGGATCGAGGGTCTCGATCACGACCGAGCCGCGCGCCGGTGCGTGCGTGGACAGCGAGACCCGGCCCTTGCGGACGAGGTAGAAGGTGTCTGCGGGATCGCCTTCACGGAAGAGCCGCTCACCGGCCTTGAAGCCGGTGTTCTGCGCGCACCCCGCGATGAGCTCCAGCTGCTCGTGCGTCAGCCCCTCGAAGACGGGGCTCTCGGCGACGAGCTCGTCAATTGTTTGCATGATCGACCTCCCCGTCGGCCGCCCGGATCGCGGCGAGCTCCTCGGTCACGTCGATCCCGACCGGGCACCAGGTGATGCAGCGCCCACACCCGACGCAGCCAGACGTGCCGAACTGGTCGATCCAGGTGCCGAACTTGTGGGTGAGCCACTGGCGGTAGCGCGCCCGCGGACGACGGTCGCACGCTGCCACCGTGGATGTACGAGTAGTCCACGGAGTAGCAGGAGTCCCAGCGGCGCCAGCGCTCCGCGCCGCCATCCGCCAGGACGTTGACGTCGTCGACCGAGGTGCAGAAGCAGGTCGGGCAGACGAGGGTGCAGTTGCCGCAGCTGAGGCACCGCTCGGCGGTCGCATCGAAGCGCGGGTGCTCGACGTTGCGAGCGAGCAGGTCGCGGAGATCGAACGACTCGACATGCCGCCCCATCAGCGCGACGGCATCGTGGGTGACGCGAAGCGCGGCGTCGACGTCCTCTGGCGCCGGCGGGCCGTGCGATCAGGTCTGCCAGGACCTCGGCGCCGCGGTCGGAGCCCGGCTCGACGACGAACCGGTGCTCGTCGCCGACGAGCTCGGTGAGCGCGAGATCGAAGCCGCTCTCGGCGCGCGGGCCTGTTCCCATCGACGTGCAGAAGCAGGTTCCGCCGGGCACGCCGCAGTTGACGGCGACGAGGAACGCGCCCTCGCGGCGGGCCGCATAGTCACGATCGACGTAGGCTCCCTCGAGGAAGACCCTGTCCTGGATCGCGATCGCGTGCAGGTCGCACGAGCGAACGCCGAGGAACGCGAACGGCCGCTCGGGCGGCGCCTCCTCGACGAACTCCGTCCTGCCGCCGTCGCCCCTGCGAGCCTGCCAGAGGCGCACGCGCGCGGGCAGCAGCCAGCTCTTCCACGAGTGCGGCCCGACCGGGTACCCGAACCGCGCCTCGTCGTCGCGGCGCTCGAGCCGGTAGGTGGCCGCCTCCTGCACCTCGGTCCAGCCGGCGGGCAGCTCGTCTGCCGAGGCGATCTCGTCGTAGACGATCGCGCCTTCCCGGCGGGTCGGCCCGACGACGCAGTAGCCACGATCGCGGAGCACCCCGACGAGAGCGTGCAGCCCGTCGAGGTCGACGACGGCCGGGGCAGGATGGGTCAGGAGAGCTTCGTCGGGCACTACAGCGATAGCGTGGATTGCCCACGATCCCGGTGCATCGGTGCCGTACCGCGACAGTCTGCGGGAATGCCGCAGTCCCCCGGCGGGATCGGCCGCTTGCGCAGAGCCCACGGGTCCGTCAGCCTGGGTCGGTGAGCGAAGCTCTCGCAGTCGGACGTCTGCGCCTGCGCGTGCGCGGGGTCGTCCAGGGCGTCGGCTTCCGTCCCTTCGTGCACCGGCTGGCCCACCGCCACGGCATCTCCGGGTTCGTGCTCAACGATGCCGACGGCGTCGTCGTGGAGGCCGAGGGTGAGCCGGGCGCGCTCGCCGCGTTCGTCGCGGCGATCACGGCCGAGGCGCCGCCGCTCGCGCGTGTGGCGAGCGTCGAAGCGACCGACTGCCCGCCCCGCTTCGAGCACGGGTTCGCGATCGTGCTCAGCGCGGACGCGGGTCGAGGGCGGACGACGCTCGTGGCCCCGGACGCCGCTTCCTGCGACGACTGCCTGCGCGAGCTCTTCGACCCCGCCGATCGCCGCTACCGCTATCCGTTCGTCAACTGCACGAACTGCGGCCCGCGCTTCACGATCGTGAGGTCCGTCCCGTACGACCGGGCGCGAACGACGATGGCCGGCTTCCCGCTCTGCGCCGCCTGCCGCCGGGAGTACGAGGACCCCGGCGACCGCCGCTTCCATGCCGAGCCGATCGCCTGCCCCGACTGCGGGCCCCGGTTGACGATGCCGCTCGAGGATGCCGCCGGCCTGCTGCTCGAGGGCCGGATCGTGGCCGTCAAGGGACTCGGCGGCTACCACCTCGCCTGCGACGCGACCGACGAGGAGGCCGTCGCCCGCCTGCGCACCAGGAAGCTTCGCGAGGAGAAGCCGCTCGCGGTGCTGACTACCGCTCCCCACGACCTCGCCGAGCTGACGGCCGCAGAGGATGCGCTCCTGCGCGGCCTCGCACGCCCGATCGTGCTCGTCCGGGGCCGGGAAGGCGCCCCTGTTGCCCCATCGGTCGCAGCGGGCTCGCCCTGGCTCGGGCTGATGCTGCCCTACACCCCGCTCCACCACCTCCTCTGTCACGAGGTCGGCAGGCCCCTGGTGCTGACGAGCGGCAACCGCTCCGACGAGCCGATCGCGATCGACGACGAGGACGCCCGCCGCCGGCTGGGCGAGATCGCCGATGCATTCCTCTCCCACGACCGGCCCATCCACCGCCGCTGCGAGGACTCGGTCGTCCGCGCCTCGTTCCCGGTGCGACGCTCGCGGGGCCACGCGCCGGGGCCGCTGCCGCTCCCCGTCCGGGCGACCGCGCCGATCGTTGCCGCGGGAGCCGAGCTGAAGAGCACGTTCTGCGTCGCCCGCGACTCCGAGGCCTTCCTCTCCCCGCACCTCGGCGATCTCGACAGCGAGGCCGCCTATCTCGCGTTCCGCACCGATCTCGAGCTCTACCTCGACATGCTCGGTGTCGAGCCCGCGGCGATTGCGTGCGACCTCCATCCCGAGTACCTGGCGACGAAGTGGGCCCGCGAGCAGGGGCTGCCCCTCGTCGAGGTGCAGCACCACCACGCCCACGCCGCGGCCTGCCTTGCGGAGCACGGCGAGACCGGCGAGGCGCTGGCGGTCGTCCTGGACGGAACCGGGATGGGAACGGACGGCACCCTCTGGGGCGGAGAGCTCCTTCGCTGCGACCTCCGCTCGTTCGAGCGGATCGCCCACCTCGAGCCGGTGCCGCTGCCCGGCGGCGAGGCCGCGATCAGGGAGCCGTGGCGCATGGCCGCCGCCTACCTCGAGCGGGCAGGACGGCCGGTGCCGTTCGAGCGGTGGCCGCTCGTGCGCGAGAGCCTCAAGGTCAACGCGCCATTGTCGTCGGGCGCCGGACGCCTGTTCGACGCGGTGGCGGCGCTCCTCGGGCTGCGTGAGACGGTGAGCTACGAAGGCCAGGCCGCCATCGAGCTGGAGCAGCTCGCCGGCGACACGGCAGCGGCGCCGTATGCCTGCAGCGTCGACGGTGGCGCGATCCGCGGCGCCGACCTCGTCGCGGCCGCGTGCGACGACCTGGCGGCGGGCCGGCCCCGGGCCGAGATCGCGGCAGCGTTCCACGAGGGCGTCGTGGCCGCGTTCGCGCGGGCGTGCGCCGCAGCTGGCCTGCCCGGGACGGTCGTCCTCTCGGGCGGCAGCTTCCAGAACCTGCGCCTGCTCGCCTCGTTGCGCGGCCGGCTGGAGGAGGCGGGCTTCCGCGTCCTCTCCCATCGTCTCGTCCCGCCGAACGACGGCGGTGTCAGTTACGGTCAGGCTGCAGTCGCAGCCGCAACGCTTGGAGCCTCGTAATGTGCCTTGGCATACCCGGACAGGTGATCGACGTCGTCGACCGCGACGCGGGCCTTGCCAGGGTCGACATCTCCGGGGTGCGGCGCGAGATCAGCATCGCACTCGTGGACGAGCCCTCGGCGCCGATCGAGGTCGGTGACTGGGTGCTGATCCACGTCGGGTTCGCCCTTGCTCGCATCGACGAGGAGGACGCCCGCGAGACGCTGGCGCTGCTGCAACGCGGCGCCGAGCTGCAGCGGGAGCTGGACGAGCTGCGCCTGGGAACCGTGTGACCGGGCTCGCGCCCGACCGGTGCATCACCTGCTCCGACGAGGCCGTCGAGGCCGAGGTCGTGGCCGTGCACGGCTGCGAGGCGATCGTGCGGGTCGCCGGGACGGATGAGCGCGTGGCCGTCGACCTCGTCCCGGACGCCGCGCCGGGGGATGTGCTCCTCTGTCACGCAGGGATCGCGCTGGAACGGCTGGAGAGCCCGCGCGCGAGCCCACAAGTGGCTCAGAGCCACAAAGTCCGGCAAGTGGCTCAGAGCCACAAAGTCCCGCACGCACCCGCCCGACAGGCGACACCGTGAAGTACGTCGACGAGTACCGCTCGGCGGAGCTGGCACGGGGGCTCGCGTCGGAGATCGCAGGGCTCGTGACGCCCGGGGAGACCTGGCGGGTGATGGAGGTGTGCGGCGGCCACACCCACGCCATCTACCGCCATGGCCTCGAGGACCTGCTTCCGGCCGAGGTGGAGCTCGTGCACGGGCCTGGCTGCCCCGTCTGCGTGATCCCGATGGGGCGCGTCGACGACGCGATCTCGATCGCCGAGCAGCCGGGTGTGACCCTGACCACGTTCGGCGACATGATGCGCGTGCCCGGCGGCCGTGGGTCGCTGCTCGAGGCGAAGGCCCGCGGGGCCGACGTGCGGATGGTCTACTCGCCGCTCGACGCGCTCGCGCTCGCCGCGACGCTGCCCGACCGGCGCGTCGTCTTCTTCGCGATCGGCTTCGAGACGACCGCACCCGCGACCGCGGTGACGCTGCTGCGGGCGCGCGCGCAGGCGACGCCGAACTTCGCCGTCTTCTGCAACCACGTCACGATCGAGCCGCCCCTGCGCGCGATCCTCGAGACGCCCGGGTTGCAGATCGACGCGTTCATCGGGCCCGGTCACGTCTCCACGGTGATCGGCACCGACGCCTACCGTTTCATCGCGGAGGAATACGGCCGCCCCGTGGCGGTCTCGGCTTTCGAGCCGGTCGACCTGCTGCAGTCGATCGCGATGCTCCTGCGTCAGCGCGCCGAAGGCCGGTGCGAGGTCGAGAACCAGTACACCCGCGTCGTACGTCCCGAGGGAAACGCCCGCGCCCTCGCTGCGATCGACGAGACGATGGAGCTGCGTGACGACTTCGAGTGGCGAGGTCTGGGCACCATTCCCCGGAGCGCGATGCGCGTGCGCCCCGCGTTCGCCGCCTGGGACGCGGAGGCGCTGTTCACGATCCCGGGCGTGCGCATCGAGGACCCGAAGGCCTGCCGCTGTGGTGAGGTGCTGACGGGCCAGATCAAGCCCTGGGAGTGCGGCGTCTTCGGAACGGCGTGCACGCCGGAACGCCCCCTGGGCACCTGCATGGTCTCGAGCGAGGGCGCGTGCGCCGCCTACTACGCGTACGGCCGCCAGCGCCGTCCCGCGAAAGAGCCGATTGGCGCGTAGACGCAGGGCGGTCCTCCGGGACGAGCTGATCACGCTCGCGCACGGAGCGGGCGGCAAGGCGACCCGCGACCTCGTGGAGGCGCTGTTCCTCGCGGAGCTCGGCAACGAGGCGCTCGCCGCGCTCGGCGACGCGGCAGTCGTGCCGGGCGGGGCCCGGCTCGCGCTCTCGACCGACGCGTATGTCGTGCACCCGCTCGAGTTTCCGGGCGGGAACATCGGCGAGCTCGCCGTCAACGGCACCGTGAACGACCTCGCGATGGTCGGCGCGCAGCCACTCTGGCTGACGGCCGGCTTCGTGATCGAGGAAGGCTTCCCGGTCGCCGCTCTGCAGCGCATCGTCTCCTCGATGGGAGCTGCCGCGCACACGGCCGGGGTCGCGGTCGTCGCCGGGGACACCAAGGTCGTCGAGCGAGGCAAGGCCGACGGCCTCTACGTGACGACGGCAGGAGTCGGGGCGCTGGCCGACGGCGTCGACCTCGGGCCACACCGCGTCCTGCCGGGCGACCGGGTGCTCCTCTCGGGAACGCTCGCCGACCACGGGATGGCGGTCATGGTGGCGCGCGGCGACCTGCAGCTCGAGGCCGAGATCGAGAGCGACACCGCCGCCGTCCACGAACTGGCCGCCGGCCTGGTCGCGCTCGGCCCGGCGCTGCGCTGGATGCGCGACCCGACCCGTGGTGGGCTCGCAACGGCCCTGAACGAGCTGGCAGAGGCCGCGGGGCTCGCCGTCGTCCTCGACGAGACAGCACTGCCGGTACGGCCCGCGGTCAACGCCGCCTGCGAGATCCTCGGCATCGACCCGCTCTACGTCGCGAACGAGGGCAAGCTGATCGCGGTCGTCGCGGCCGAGGCCGCCGACGATGCGCTCGCCAGGCTCCGCGAGCATCGCCTCGGGGCGAACGCTGTGCTGCTGGGCGAGGTCCGCGCCGAGCCTGCGGGGCTCGTCCTGCTCGACACGGCGCTCGGAGGCAGCCGCATCGTCGACATGCTCGTGGGCGACCCCCTGCCGCGGATCTGTTAGCGGATGGTGGTGTCCGTCTTCAGTGGCGCGGGCGTTCGTGCGGCGGGTGAAGCCCCGGCGTCCGACTGAAGTCGGACACCTCCAGCGCGACTATGCTGCGCCCATGGCTGACGATTGGAGGGTGCGGGTCGAGCTCGCCGACGAGGGAGCACGGAAGGAGTTCACGCGACTCCTCCAGGACGGGCTGAGCCCACTCGGCACCGACCTCGCGCAGGAGCTCCAGGGTGGGCACGTCTCGGTCTCCGGCGACGACGAGAACCTGTTCGTCTACGCCGACACGGCGGCCAAGGCCGAGCGAGCGCATGCCGTGATCCTCTCGGAGCTCGAGCATCACGCCATCGAAGCGACGACGAGCGCGGTCGAGCACTGGCTCGAGGACGAGGAGCGCTGGGACAACGAGCCGGCCGGCGACACCTGGGAGGAGGAGGTCGCAGAGAAGGGCTTCGCACCCTGGGAGGTGCGCCTGACGTGTGGCTCGCGCCGTGAGGCGATCGGGCTCGAGACGCAACTCGAGGGGGAGGGCTACCGGCCGATCCGCCACTGGGCCCACCTCATCGTCGGCACGGACACCCGCGAGGACGCCGATGCGCTCGCTGCGCGACTGCACGGCGAGGTCGCAACGGGAGGCGCCGTGGTCTGGGAGGAAGCGATCGACTCCGACGTCGTGCGCCCCTTCGCCTTCTTCGGCTGAGGCGCGACCGCCGTGACCCTGACACCCGACGACCTCGATCCGCTCGAGCAGCATCTTCTCGCAGCTCTCGTCGCGCTCGAGCCGGCGGGATCACCGGTGCCACGACACAGCGGCGCCGAGGCGCTCTGGCAGGCGCAGGTCGCAAGCCGGCACTGCGATTTCGCTGCACGCTGGCTGCAGAAGGAAGGTCGCAGCTACTACACGATCGGCTCGGCCGGCCACGAGAGCAACGCCGTCGTGGCACTCGCGCTGCGCCCCACCGACCCGGCCCTGCTGCACTACCGCTCGGGCGCCTTCTACCTCGCCCGCGCCGGGCAACTGGGTCGCGACGGCGTCCCCGACGTGATGCTCGGTGTCACCGCGGCGACCGACGAGCCCATCGCCGGCGGGCGGCACAAGGTGTTCGGCCACCACGACCTGGCGGTGATCCCGCAGACGTCGACGATCGCCTCGCACCTGCCGCGGGCGGTCGGGGTGGCGATCTCGATCGACCGCGCCCGCAAGCTCGGAGTCGAGTGTGCGTGGCCGGCCGACGCGATCGCCGTCTGCAGCTTCGGCGACGCGTCGCTGAACCATGCGACCGCCCAGGCTGCGCTCAACACCACCGCCCATGCCGCCCACCAGCGGCTCCCCGTGCCGCTCCTCTTCGTGTGTGAGGACAACGGCCTCGGGATCAGCGTTCCCTCTCCCTCCGGCTGGGTGGCGAGCGTCCTCTCGAGCCGGACCGACGTGCGCTACGAGACCGCCGAGGGCGACGACCCCGCGACTGCCCTCGAGACTGCACGGGAGCTTGCCGACTGGGTGCGCGAGACCCGGCGCCCCGCCGTGCTCCACCTTCGCACCGTCCGCTTCCTCGGCCACGCGGGCGCCGATGTCGAGGCGGCCTACCGCTCGCCGGGGGAAGTCCGCGCCGACCTCCCTCGCGACCCGCTGCTCGCAACGGCCGCCTGGCTCGTGGCGGCGGGCACGCACACCGGCACCCAGCTCGCGGACGACTACCTCGCCGGCCGGACGCGCGTCCGCGGGGTTGCGCTTGCCGCCGCGCAGCGCCCGCAGCTCGAGAGCGCAGCGGACGTGACCCGGCCGCTCGCGCCCCGCTCGCCGCCAGCCGTGGCCGAGCTCGCCCGTGCCGATGCTGCGGCGCGGGAGCCGGTCACCGAGCCGCTGACGCTCGCACTCGCGATCAACGGCGCGCTCGCAGACGCTCTCGACCGTCATCCGGAGACGCTCCTCTTCGGCGAGGACGTGGCGGTGAAGGGCGGCGTCTACGGCGTCACCCGCGGCCTGCACGCGCGCTTCGGCGCCGGCCGCGTGTTCGACACGCTGCTCGACGAGACGTCGATCCTGGGTCTCGCGCTCGGCGCCGCGGTCAGCGGCTTCACGCCGCTGCCGGAGATCCAGTACCTCGCGTACCTCCACAACGCCGAGGATCAGCTGCGCGGCGAGGCGGCGACGCTCCAGTTCTTCTCGCAGGGGCAGTACCGCAACGGGATGGTGGTGCGGATCGCGGGGTACGGCTACCAGAAGGGCTTCGGGGGCCACTTCCACAACGACGACTCGGTCGCGGTGCTGCGGGACATCCCCGGCCTCGTGATCGCCTCGCCCGCGCGACCGGACGACGCCGCGGCGATGCTGAGGACCTGCGTGGCGGCAGCGAAGGTCGACGGCAGCGTCTGTGCGTTCCTCGAGCCGATCGCGCTCTACCACACGCGTGACCTCTACGAGGACGGCGACGGCCTCTGGCTCGCCGCGCCCGGGGCCGAGCACGTGCCGCTCGGCGCGGCTCGCACCTACGGCGACGGGCGCGACCTGACGATCCTCACCTGGGGGAACGGGCTGCTGATGTCGCTTCGGGTTGCACGGCGGCTGGAGCAGCGCGGCATCGACGTTCGGGTCGTGGATCTGCGCTGGCTGGCGCCGCTGCCGATCGAGGACATCGCCAGAGAGGCGGTCGCCACGCAGCGCGTCCTCGTCGTCGACGAGACCCGGCGCAGCGGCGGCGTCTCCGAGGGTGTTATCGCGACGCTGATCGATGCCGGCTTCGACGGCCAACTGGCGCGCGTCACGAGCAAGGACTCGTTCGTCCCGCTCGGTGCCGCCGCAAACCTCGTTCTCCTCTCCGAGGACGAGATCGAAGCGGCGGCGCTCGCTCTCGTCTGAGCCGCCCCGGCAGAGCCACGCGAGTGGGTCTGCTTAGATGCTGCGATGCGGTTCCGGAAGGACGCCCGGCTCGACCCGTCGCAGGTCGAGGACTACCGGGGAAGCGGCGGGGGCGGCCGGCGGCCGGGCGGCATGCCGATGACGCTCGGTGGCGGTGGGCTGATCGGGATCGTGGTGCTCGTGGCGTTCCTGCTGCTGAGCGGCGGTGAGGGCGGGCTCGGTGACCTTGGCTCGTTGTCGGGCCAGACGATCGGCCCGGGAACGGCGCAGAACAGCGACCTCCAGACCGAGTGCCGCACGGGCGCCGACGCGAACGAGCGGGAGGACTGCCGCATCGTCGGTGTGGTCAACAGCGTCCAGGCGTACTGGGCCAAGACGCTGCGCGGGTACGAGCCGGCAAAGACGCGGTTCTTCAGCGACGGCATCCAGACCGGGTGCGGGGCCGCCTCCTCGGCCATGGGGCCGTTCTACTGCCCGAACGACCGCAACGTGTACATCGATCTCGGCTTCTTCGATCAGCTGCAATCGCAGCTCGGGGCACGCGGCGGCCCGCTCGCCGAGGCCTACGTCCTTGCGCACGAGTACGGTCACCATGTCCAGAACCTGACCGGTGCGCTGCGCAGCGCGAACCGGGATACCGGCCCGCAAGGAGGCCAGGTGCGGCTCGAGCTCCAGGCCGACTGCTATGCCGGCCTCTGGGTCGGCAACGCGCTCGACACGGGCTACATCGAGGATCTGACGCGGCAGGACGTCGCCGACGCTCTGGACGCCGCCGCCGCGGTCGGCGACGATCGCATCCAGGAGAAGGCGCAGGGTCGGGTGACGCCGGAGTCCTGGACTCACGGCTCGGCCGAGCAGCGCCAGAGCTGGTTCGTGCGCGGCATCGAGGGCTCCGGACCGAAGAGCTGCGACACCTTCCGTGGCCGGGTCTGAGAGGGAGCCCGAGCTGAGCTGACCGGCACCATCGCCAGGATCGGCGGGCGTATGGTGTCGGTGATGGAGACGGCGATCGAGGTCGCGGCCCTGCGGAAGTCCTTCGGCGGGACACGGGCGCTCGACGGACTCGAGCTCACCGTCGCACCGGGTGAGGTGCACGGCTTCCTCGGCCCGAACGGCTCCGGCAAGACGACGACGATCCGGATCCTGCTCGGGCTCGTGCGCGCGGACTCCGGCACCGTCCGGCTCCTGGGCGGCGACCCCTGGCGCGACGTCGCCGAGCTGCACCGGCGATTGGCCTACGTGCAGGGCGACGTGGCCCTGTGGCCCGGCCTCACGGGAGGCGAGGTGATCGACCTGCTCGGTCGGCTGCGCGGAGGCTTCGACCCCCGCCGGCGGGAAAGCCTCCTCGAGCGGTTCGAGCTCGACCCGACCAAGAAGGGCCGAACCTACTCGAAGGGAAACCGGCAGAAGGTGGCGCTGATCGCCGCGCTCGCATCGGACGTCGAGCTGCTGATCCTGGACGAGCCGACCGAGGGCCTCGACCCGCTGATGGCCGCCGTGTTCCGCTCGTGCGTCGAGGAGGAGCGGGAGCGGGGGCGCACCGTGCTGCTCGCGAGCCACATCCTCGCCGAGGTCGAGGCGCTGTGCGACCGGATCACGATCATCCGGGCGGGCCGGACGGTGGAGAGCGGCAGCCTGGCCGATCTGCGGCACCTGACGCTCACCTCGATCACGGCGGAGCTCGCAGGCCCGGCCCCCGGGCTCGGGGATCTCGCCGGCGTGCACGGGGTCGTCGTCGAGGGCGACAGGGTGCGCTGCCACGTGGAGCCTGCTGCGTTGACCGAGGTACTGCGCCGCCTCGGCAGCGCGGGCGTCCGCAGCCTCGTCAGCCAGCCGCCGAACCTGGAGGAGCTGTTCCTCCGGCACTACCGGCACGATCCGGGCGGTGAAGGGCCCGTCCCGCGGTGATCGGTTTCGCCGGCACCCGGGCGCTCGTCCGGCTCGCGCTGCGGCGCGACAGGATCATGCTGCCTCTGTGGATCGCCGTCTTCGCCGGCATGGCGACGAGCTCCGCGGCAGCGACCATCGATCTCTACCCGACGGTCGCGTCACGCGCACGGGCGGCGGCGAGCTTCAACGACATCCAGTCGCTCGTCGCGCTGTACGGCCGGATCTACGATCCCCCTTCCGTCGGCGGCATCGCACTCGTGAAGATGGGCGGGATGGGCGCCTTCTTCGTCGCCCTGTTCGCCATTCTCGTCGTGATCCGACACACGCGCGGAGAGGAGGAGGCCGGCCGGCTGGAGCTGCTCGGAGCCACCGTGGTCGGCCGCTACGCCGCGCTGACGGCGGCGCTGCTCGTTGCGATCGGAGCAAGTCTCACGCTGGCGGCAGGAGCCGCGATCGGCCTTATCGCCACCGGCCTCGCCGTGGACGGCTCCATTGCGTTCGGCCTCGCCTGGGCCGGTGTCGGGATCGCCTTCGCTGCTGTCGCAGGGGTCACGGCGCAGCTGACTCGGAGCGCCCGAACCGCCACGGGGATCGCGGTTGCCGTGCTTGCGGGCACGTATCTCATGCGGGCAGTCGGTGACACCGCGCACCAGGCCGGGCCGCGTGCGCTGACGTGGCTATCCCCGATCGGCTGGGCACAGCAGGTCAGGCCCTACGCCGGAGACCGGTGGTCGGTGCTGCTGCTCAGCGTGGCTTTCGCCTGCGGGGCTACGGCCGGCGCGTACGTGCTGCTCGCCCGCCGTGATCTCGGCGCGGGGCTACTGCCCGACCGGCCAGGCCCGCCGTCGGCCGCGCGGTCGCTACGCAGACCGCTTGCGCTCGCCTGGCGGCTGCAGCGCGGCGCGTTGCTCGGCTGGGCGGCAGGGTTCGCGGTCCTCGGCCTCGTCTTCGGCAACGTCGCGTCCAGCATCGGCGACTTCGCCACCCCGGAGGCGCAGGATCTGATCACGAAGCTGGGCGGCGTGGAGGGGCTCGTCGACGCCTACATCCGCGTCTGCCTGATGGTGATCGGCATGGGCGCGTCGGCGTACGGCGTGCAGGCAGCGATGCGGCTCCGTTCCGAGGAGACCGGGGGCCGCGCGGAGACGGTCCTCGCCACCGCGACCGGACGGATCGGCTGGGCCTGGAGTCATGTGCTGATCGCCGTCGCCGGCACGACCATGCTCGTCGCCGTCGGGGGCGCGGCGGCCGGAATCGTACGCGGCGTGCAGACCGGCGACGCAGGCAAGGGTGCCGCGATGGTCGGCGGGGCGCTCGCGCAGGCACCCGCCGCGTGTGTGATCACCGGGATCGTGGTCTTCCTGTTCGGGCTGGCGCCACGGTTCGTGGTGGCCGGCTGGGGCATCCTCGCCGCGTTCGTCCTGCTCGGAGAGCTCGGGCCTCTGTTCGAGCTCGATCAGCGGGTGCTGGACGTCTCGCCGTTCGCGCACGTGCCGCGGATCCCGGGTGACGGGCTCGTGGTGATGCCGCTCCTCATGCTGACGGCGCTGGCGGCGTTGCTGATCCTCGGCGGGTTGGCCGGCTTCCGGCGGCGCGACATCGGCTGAGGCGCTCGTCGGGGCCGGAGACGGCTGGAGGAGAAAGCTCTGCGGCAATCCACTGACGCAGATCAGTGAATGACCGGGGCGCACGCGCCTCGCCCATCGCGTACGCTCCGGAGTGAAGGGGAGTACCCCTCGTGGCGCTTCGTCATCCCGGCTTCGGCCCGGAGCGCCAGGCCCCCGACGGGGGTTGGAGAGACCTTCGGCCACTCGACCGAGGAATCTCATGGACGTTTCGCTCTGGGTTTGGGCTCTCTTCGCCGTCGGAGTGCTCGCGGTGCTGCTCGTCGACCTGCTCGTCTTCCACCGTCGCGCACACGAAGTGAGACTGCGCGAGGCCGGCCTGTGGACGGCGATCTGGCTCGCGCTCGCGATCGGTTTCGCCGGCGTCGTCTGGGCGTGGCAGGGCGGTGAAGCCGCCACCGAGTACCTGACCGGTTACGTGATCGAACGCAGCCTCTCGATCGACAACATCTTCGTGCTCGCGGTCATCTTCGGGTACTTCGCGGTGCCGCCCCAGTACCGCCACCGGGCTCTGCTGTGGGGCGTCGTCGGCGCGCTCGTGCTGCGCGCAGGATTCATCGCCGGTGGTGCCGTCGTCCTCGACCGGTTCGCGTGGGCCGCCTACGTCCTCGGCGCCTTCCTGATCGCGACGGGCCTGCGGCTCGCGGCCCGCGACGTCGAGGCGCGTCCCGACCGAAACCTCGTCCTCCGCGCGCTGCGACGCGTTGTCCCGATGACGCGTCGCTACCACGGCCAGCGGTTCTTCCTCCGGCGCGAGCGACGCTACCTGGCGACGCCGATGCTGGCCGTGATCGTCGCGGTCGCCACGACCGACGTCGCGTTCGCCGCCGACTCGGTCCCGGCCATCTTCGCGGTTACCGAGAACACCTTCCTCGTGTTCGCCGCGAACGCATTCTCGGTGCTCGGGATGCTGGCGCTCTACTTCCTGCTGGAGGCGATGATCGGCCGGTTCCGCTACCTTCGCCCGGCTCTCGCAACGATCCTCGTCTTCGTCGGCGCCAAGATGGCGATCGGCGACGTCTACCACGTGCCCGTCGCCGTCTCGCTGGCGGTGATCCTCTCGATCCTGGCGGCGGCGACGGCAGGCTCGATCCTCACCGATCGCCGTTCCGGCGGATCCTCACAAACGCCTGTTTCCAGACCCACTGTCCGAAGGCCCCTCGTCACCGAACCCACCAGGAGGTGAGCGACATGTTCGACAGGTTCGACACCATCGTCGTCGGAGTCGACGGGTCGGAGGAGAGCGTCGCTGCCCTCACCCAGGCGCGTTGCCTGCTCGGCCCCGAGGGCCGACTGGTCGCCGTCGTCGTCGGCGAAGAGCGGCTGGCGTTCCAGGCCGGCTTCGACGCACCGCGCATGAGCACCGAGATCCAGGAGGCAACACGCGCCGTGCTGGACGAAGCGCGAGTGCTGCTCGCCGACGTACCCGGTGCCGAGGTCAGGCTCGCACACGGCCGCCCTGGAGCATGCCTGCTCGAGATCGTGAAGGAGACGGGCGCAGACCTCCTCGCGGTCGGCAGCCACGAGCACAGCAGGGTCGCCGGGATCCTGCTCGGCAGCGTCGCCACGGAAGTCCTCCACGAGGCGCCACGGTCGGTGCTGCTCGCCCGACTCCCCGGCGGTACGTTCGGCACGGTCGTGGCCGGTGTCGACGGCTCGAAGCGGTCGCTCACCGCACTGGGCGTCGCCCGCGCCCAGGCGGACGCACTGGACGCCCAGGTTCGTGCGATCGCCGCCGAGGGCGGCAAGCCACTCGACCTCGACGGTCTCGCTCACGTGCAAGGGCTGGAGAGGGACCCGCGCGACCCGGTCGCGGCGCTCGTCGCCGCCTCCGAGACCGCCGACCTCCTCGTCGTCGGCTCGCGCGGCCTCCACGGGCTCGGCTCGCTCGGGTCGGTCTCGGAGCGCGTCGCCCACCGCGCCTCCTGCTCGGTCCTGGTCGTGCGGGCCTCCGCGAGTTGACCGCCGGTGTCCGGCACTGAAGTGCGTCCCGCCGCTCAGCGGCCGCATGGGAGGCGCTCTACTGGCGCCTGACCGGCTCGGCTAGGCCTGCGATGGCAGGCCGGCGAGCGCCATCGCGAGCTCGGCTTCGTCGTACGAGACGTCGGAGAGCTTCCCCGCGAAGTAATCGAGGTAGGCCTGCACGTCGAAGTGCCCGTGTCCGCAGAGGTTGAAGAGAATCACCCGGGAGACACCCTCCTCCTTGCAGCGAAGCGCCTCGTCGATCGCCCCCTTGACCGCGTGGTTCGCCTCGGGCGCCGGCAGGATGCCCTCCGCGCGGGCAAAGCGGACGCCCGCCTCGAAGACGGTCGTCTGCGGGTACGAGCGCGCCTCGATCAGGCCGAGCTGGTGGAGGTGGCTCACCATCGGCGCCATGCCGTGGTAGCGCAGGCCCCCGGCATGGAATCCCGGCGGCACGAACGTCGACCCGAGCGTGTGCATCTTCACGAGCGGAGTCAGGTGGCCGGTGTCACCGAAGTCGTAGGCGTACTGGCCGCGCGTGAGACTCGGGCAAGCGGCCGGCTCGACGGCGACGACGCGCACGTCGCGACCCCCGCGCAGCTTGCGGCCGATGTAGGGGAAGACCATCCCGGCGAAGTTGCTGCCGCCCCCGGTGCACCCGACGAGGATGTCGGGCTCGTCGCCGGCTCGCTCCATCTGCAGCAGCGCCTCTTCGCCGATGACGGTCTGGTGCATGAGCACGTGGTTGAGCACGGACCCGAGCGCGTACTTCGTGTCCTCCCGCTGGGCAGCCATCTCGACCGCTTCGGAGATCGCGATCCCGAGGCTGCCGGTCGAGTCGGGATGCTCGGCGAGCACCGCTCGGCCGGCGGCCGTCTCGGTCGACGGGCTGGCGACGCAGCGGGCGCCGAAGGTCTCCATCAGTCCGCGCCGGTAGGGCTTCTGGTCGAACGAGACCCGCACCATGTAGACGTCGATCTCGAGCCCGAAGATGGTCCCGGCGAAGGCGAGTGACGAGCCCCACTGGCCGGCGCCCGTCTCGGTCGTGATCCGCTTCACGCCTTCCTTCGCGTTGTAGTACGCCTGGGGGACGGCGGTGTTCGGCTTGTGGCTGCCCGTTGGCGAGACGCCTTCGTACTTGTAGTAGATGCGCGCGGGGGTATCGAGCTCGCGCTCGAGGCGGCGGGCGCGGAACAGCGGGGACGGGCGCCATTGGCGGTAGATCTCACGCACCTCGCCGGGAATCTCGATCTCGCGCTCGGTGGAGACCTCCTGGAGGATCACCGCCATCGGGAAGAGAGGGGCGAGATCGTCCGGACCGATCGGGTTGCCGGTGCCGGGATGCAGCGATGGAGGGATGGGCTCCGGCAGGTCGGCGGCCAGGTTGTACCAGGCCTCCGGCATCTCGTCCTCGCCGAGCAGGAACTTCACCGAGTCACCCATGCCGCCTCCTCCGTTGCGTGCCGTCACCGACCGAGTCTTGCGGGGCGGCCGCCGCTGTGCAAGTCCGAACCGTCGCAGGCCGTCGCTGTTGTCGAGCACGACCTACGTTGCGGCCGCCATGTCGGTGAACTTCGCGTAGCGCTTCAGGAAGCTGAGCTTGATCGAGTCCGTCGGGCCGTTGCGGTGCTTGGCGAGGATCACCTCGGCGAGGCCCTGCGAGTCGGACTCCTCGCCGTTGTAGTACTCGTCGCGGTAGACGAAGGCGACGAGGTCGGCGTCCTGCTCGATACTTCCGCTTTCTCTCAGGTCCGAGAGGATCGGCCGCTTGTCGTGGCGCTGCTCGACGGCGCGGGAGAGCTGGGAGAGCGCGAGGATCGGCACCTCGAGGTCGCGGGCCAGCACCTTGAGCTGGCGCGAGATCTGCGAGACCTCCTGCACCCGGTTCTCGGGGTTCGAGCCCGAGGTCATCAGCTGCAGGTAGTCGACGATGATCATCCCGAGCTTCGGTTCCCGCGATTTGAGCCGGCGTGCCTTCGAGCGCAGCTCCATCATCGTGATCGATCCCGTGTCGTCGACGTAGATCGGCGCCTTCATCAGCTTGTCGCAGGCTGCGGTAAGGCGCGGCCAGTCGTCCTGGGCGAGCCGGCCCGAGCGGAGGCGCTGCGACTCGACTTTCGCCTCGCTGCACATCAGCCGCTGCGTCACCTCGGACTTGGACATCTCGAGCGTGAACAGCGCAACCGGTGTCTCGTGGCGGACGGCCAGGTTCGCGGCGGTGCAGAGCGCGAGGGCCGACTTCCCCATCGACGGCCGGGCGGCGATGATCACGAGGTTGCCGGGCTGGAAGCCGGAGGTGAGCTTGTCGAGCTCGCGGAATCCGGACGGCACGCCGGTGACGTCGACGCCGGCCTCGTAGAGGTGCATGATCCGCGCGAAGCTCTCGTTGAGCAGGTCGTGGATGTGAGCGAAGTCGCCGCTGACGCGCTCCTGGGCGAGCTCGAACACCATCTGCTCGGCGCGGTCGACGAGGTCGGTCGTTTCGCCGGGACGTGTCTGGCCGAGCCGCTGGATCTCCTGGCCGACGCGCACGAGGCCGCGGAGGGTTGCCATCTCCTTGACGATCCGCGCGTAGTGCTCGGCGTTCGAGGTGGCCGGCACGACGGCGGCGAGCTCGGCGATCTTCGCGGTGCCCCCCACGCGCTCGAGCTCGCTGCGCTCGTCGAGCTCGTTCGCGAGCGTGATCGCGTCGACCGGCTCTCCCTTGCCGTACAGGGCGAGGGCAGCCTGGTAGATCGTGCCGTGCGAGTCGCGGTAGAAGTCGCCGGCCTGGAGCACCTCGGTAACGGCGCCGATCGCCGTGGCCGACAGGAGCATGGCGCCGAGAACCGACTCCTCGGCCTCCAGGTTCTGCGGCGGCACGATCGCCGACGTGCTCGGAGCAAGGGTCACGGGGGCAGTCAACCTGTCCCGCAGGGGCACGGCAAGAAGCGACGAGTTACCGCCACGATGCAGGGAAAAGAGAACATGTGTTCCTATTCTATCCCCTGCTCCGGATGGCTTCTCCCCAGCCGGAGGCCGGGTTGTCCACCGCAGAATCCCGCTGCGAGCGGGAAACCTGGCGATCGCTCCACAGGGGCCTGTGGAGCGTTGCGGTGGATCCAGCGCACCGGCGGCTCTCGATGAGAGCCGCCGGTGCCGGAACCTATGCCTCGGGTGCGGCCTCGGGCTCGACGGTCTCGGCGGTCTCCTCGACCTCGACGACCTCGATCGCCTCGTCGACCCCGACGGTCTCGACGGCGGCGACGGTCTCCTCGACCTCGACGGTTTCCCACTCGACTTCGACCGCCGGAGCGACCGGGCCGGCGGCTGCGGCGGCCTCGGCTGCGGCTGCCTCCTCGGCTGCCACCATCGCGGCGAGCTCTTCCTCGGGCGGCAACTCGCCGCCCTCGGGCACGACCATCAGCTTGACCTCGGCGGAGACGTCCTCGAACACGCCGATCGTCACCGTGTAGCGACCGATCCGCTTGATGCCGTCGGTGCCGATCTTGCGGCGGTCGACACGGATCTTGCGGATCCGCCAGATCTCGTCGGCGATGTCAGTCGTCGTGACCGAGCCGAACAGCGAACCGGTCGGGCCCGACTTGACGTCGAACCGGAGCACGAGCTTGCCGAGCGTGGCCGCGATCTCCGCGGCCTGCTCGGCGCTGCGAGCCTCGTGCATCGCCTTCTGGGCATCGATGCGCTGGACTTCCTTGACGCGGCCCTCGGTCGCCACCTCGGCGAGGTTCCGGGGGAGCAGGAAGTTCCGTGCGTAGCCACGGGCGACGTTCACGACCTCGCCGCGGTGACCGAGCTTCTCCACGTCCTTGAGCAGAATCACGTTCATCTGATCAGCCTCCGACGTAGGGCAGCAGCGCGACCTCGCGGGCCCGCTTGACCGCGACGGCGACCTGCCGCTGGTGGCGGCGGCACGCGCCCGTGATGCGGCGGTTGCGGATCTTGCCCTTCTCGGAGATGTAGCGCCGTAGCTGGTTGACGTTCTTGTAGTCCACCTCAGTGACCTTGTCCTTGCAGAAGTGGCAGCTCTTGCGCCGCCCGGGGGCGGAGCTGGAGCTGGGGCGCTTGCGCGCCGGTGCTTTCTGAGCCATGTCGTCAGATCTCCTAGAAGGGAATGTCGTCGTCGGTGGGAGCGGCCGGGAAGTCGGCACCGCCTGCAGGTGAGGAACCGGGAGGGACGAACGAGCCGCCACCGCCACCTTCACCGTCGGTCCGGCTGTCGAGGAACTGGACGGACTGCGCGACCACTTCCACCTTCGATCGCTTGCCGCCGTCCTGCGACTCCCACGACGACCAGTCGAGCCGGCCGTCGACGCCGATCCGGCGCCCCTTCCCGAGGTGCTGCGACAGCATCTCGGCCTGGTTGCCGAACACCTTCACGTCGAAGAAGTTCGGCTTGTCCACCCACTGGCCACCCGCGTCCTGCTTGCGGCCGTTGACGGCGAGGCCGAGCTCGAGCACGGCTGTCCCCGACGGTAGGTGCTTCAGCTCCGGGTCGCGAGTGAGGCGTCCCACGAGCGTCACGCGATTGATGTCACCGGCCATCAGTCCTCATCCTCCTCTGCGAGATCGTCGATCACTGCATCGTGAACCGCGGGTGGGGCGATGGGAAGTGGCTCCGACGGACCCCCCTCGGGACGACGTGTCGCAAGGTGACGCATCACGTGGTCGTCGATCTTGAGCACCCGGGAGATCTCGTCGAGCGTCTCGGGTGGGGAGCTGAAGAGCAGCAGGTGGTAGTTGCCGTCTGCCTTCTTGTCGATCTCGTAGGCGAGCTTGCGCTTGCCCCAGGCGTCGTGGCGCGTGAACGTGCCGCCGCCCTTCTCGATCAGGTCACGCACGCGCGTGACGACCTCGGCCTGAGGCTCCTCGGCGAGGTCTGGGTCCAACAACAGCAGGATCTCGTAGTCGATCACGGGTTCCCTTTTCTCCTTCCTTCGGTCTTAGGCGGCCTCACCGGCAAGCACGAGCTGGGAATGGCCCGGGCGTGGAGAGGCAGGAAGCCCGCATACGGTACCTGACGCGTTGCGAGACGGGGCGGGGGAGACCCCGTGCGCCTCGCCGTACCGCTCCGCCCACCACCCTTCGCGATACCATCGCCCCGTGAAGCGCGCACTCGCCTCGTTCGCCAGCCTCGTCGGTATCGCGGCGCTCGGCCGCTGGCTCTCCCACCGGAGGCATCCAGCCCCGACGGTCCCGAAGCCCGTCGAGCCCCCGGCCGCCGACCCGGCCGAGGAGCTCCGTCGCAAGCTCGCGAACGCACGGCAGACGGAGCCCGAGCCGGAGACCGCGACCGAGCCCGCAGCGCCGGAGGAAAGCCTCGAGGAGCGACGCGCCCGCGTGCACGCGAAGGCCCGCGAGGCGATCGACGCGATGGGCGACGACGGAGGCGTAGCGTGACCGCAACCGAGCAGACGGCCCACGGCCGCGAGCCGGAGGCAGAGCTGACGCAGGTCGTGCTCGAGCTGTCCGATCGGATCGAGGCCCTTCAGGCCGATGTCCGTCGGCTCGGAGGACCGGGCCTCCCGACGGCCGAGCCCGGCTGGAGCGGCGAGGAAGCCCTTCCGGGCGCAGGCCCGTCCTACGCGTGGGTGAGCTCCCTCGGGGCCCCGGTTCGACGCCGGCCCGGCGTGCCGCGCGTCCTGCTCGAGGTGCTGTTCCTGGCCGGGGTCGCGGCTGCGGCAGCCGTCGCCGAGCTCGATGCGCCCGTCATCGCCGGCGTGATGGCCGGCTCGTGGGTGCTCGTGGCGCTGATCGAATGGTCTGCGTCACGCGCCGAGCGATCCCGCAATGCGATTCCCCATTTCGAGCCGGTGGCCCCGCCCGAGCCGCTGCCCGCCGATCCGTCCTGGTTCGTGCCGCCCGTCGAGCACACGCTGCTCGAGCCCGCAGCCGACTCGCCGACCGCGGTGACGAAGCTGCCGCCTGCCCCGCAAGATCTCGACGCCACCGTCGAGCGCCCACCGCGCCCGTATCCTGAGGCTTGATGGATTAGAGTGTCTGGGCCTGCACAGGCGTGTTCGCGAGGGCGTCCCGGCGCGCGACCGCAGCGTGTCGCACACGCTCTAGCCATCAAGTCTCTAGAACCCTTCCTGCGAGGCAGCGGCGGGATCGCGCCCGAGGTGACGCCCCCGTAGCTGCAGCGCGATGAGAGGGAACAGGAGTACGGAGACCATGCCGGCGCCGACGAGGGCGGCCGCGTTCTCCGGCAGCATCCGCCCCTCCTCGAGCCCGATCTCGGTCACCGCGACGACGAGAGGCAGCGCGGTTGCAGAGGTCAGCATCAGCGGCAGCCGATCGGAGCGCGGGACGTCCGTGCGGTAGAAGAGCAGCACGGGCGCACCACGCACGACGAAGAACAGCGCCAGGAAGAGCGGGAGCCGGAGGATGCTCTCGGCGCTCGCGAAGAGCGCCGGCAGATCGAACTTCACGCCGCTGACGATGAAGAAGATGGGGATGAAGAACCCGAAGCCGATCCCCTCGAGCTTCAGTCGCACGGGCTCCGCAGCCTCGCTCTTCGTGACGAGGCCGACGATGATTCCGGCTGCGAAGGCCCCGAGCACGACGTCGAGCCCGAAGCGCTCGGTCAGGTAGACGAGTGCGACGAGAATGAGGATCGCGAGCCGCACGGCGAACTGCCCGCTCGAGTCCATCGTGCGCTCGATCGTGCGGACGACCCGGTTGGGCCGGGCGCGGAGGGCCAGGAGACCGAGCCCGAGGCTGATCACCGCGAACGCGATCAGGATCACGGCGTTGACTCCGGGGCCTGCAGCCTGGCTGAGCAGAAGCGAGATCGCGATGATCGGCCCGAACTCGCCGGCCACCCCCGCCGCAAGGGTGAACGGCCCCAGCGGCGTGTCGAGCTCTCCGGCATCCCGAAGGATTGGCATCAGCGTGCCGATTGCGGTCGTCGAGAGCGCGACGCCGATCAGCAACGTCGAGAGCACGAAGCCGGTTGCCTGCAGGACGCCGGCGATGACAAGAGCGAGCGCAAGCGAGAAGAGCCAGCCCCACACCGCGAGCTTCGCGGGTTGGCCACGAGTCTGGAGAAAGTCGATCTCCATTCCGGCAAGGAAGAAGAGAAACGCGAGTCCGACGGAGCTGAGGAAGACGACGAGCGCATCGGCCTGCACGAGATCGAGGACGTGCGGGCCGACGAGGATCCCCGCGATGATCTCGACGACGACAACCGGGACGCGCACGCTCCTCGGGATGTCGACGAGAAGCGGTGAAACAGCCGCGATGACGGCAACCACGAGCAGGCTGAAGAGCTCAGAGTCCATGTTGGCGGTGTCGGGTGTCCGGCATCACGATTCGAGGCGGGCGCGCGAGGATCCGAGCCTGCCCTGACCCGGGCACCATTCTGCGCGAAGGAGTGTCCGCCCTGCCGCGGAACCGTCAGCCATGGTGCGGATGCGAGGGATGCGCTGGCTACGGGAGCACGGCTGGGTCGTACCCGGCACGTACGTGCTGCTTGCCATCACCGCGGGAGTGGTTCTTCCACGGATCGACCGCGCGAACCCGAGCCTCCATTTTCTCGGCGCTCTTGCTGCAGAGCAGCTCCTCGCTGCGATTGCAGCGGGGATGATCGCGTTCACGGGCATCGTCTTCTCGATCAGCCTGATCGTGTCGCAGTTCTGGAGCACAACGTATTCGTTGAGATTGATGCAGTGGCTCCGCAAGACGCCTCTCACCGGTCACGCGTTCGGGGTCTTCAGCGCCACGTTCGTCTACGCCCTCTTCGCTCTCGCTGCAGTCGGGCGCAACGAGGACTACAACCTCGGCTCGACTGTCGCGTTTTCGCTGATGCTTCTGCTCGCAAGCGTTCTCCTGTTCCTCCTCCTGCTCTACAGCACACTGCGGCAGATGAACCTCTCCTACGTGCTCTCCCTGATCGGCGATCGAGGGCGCGATGTGATCCAGGCGTTCTACGGCCTACCCGGCGAGCAGGCGGCACCACCCGAGGGGCGCGACCTCGATGGCCCGGTCTCCGAGTCGGGACGGTACGTCTACGAGGGCCCGCCGCTCGTTCTAGCGGCCGTCGACTTCGCGAGGCTCGTGAAGCTGGCGACCGAGGCCGAGGCGACGATTGTGATCGAGGTGGGAGTGGGCGACTCGATCCCCAGCGGAGACGTCATCGCCCGCGTGCTCGGCGGCTCGATCCCGCCGCACGAGATTCGCCGGGCGTTCCTGCTCGGCACCGAGCGCACGATGGAGCAGGATCCGAAATTTGCGTTACGGCTCCTCGCGGACGTTGCAATCAAGGCGCTGTCTCCTGCGATCAACGATCCCACGACTGCCGTGCAAGCGCTCGATCAGATCGAAGACCTTCTGCTCCGCATCGGCGTACGCACGCTCGACATCGGTCGTCTCGTCGGCGTTCGTGGATACACGAGGGTCGTCTACCCTGCGCCGACGTGGGACGATCTGATCGCACTCGGCCTCGACGAGATCCGGATCTACGGTGCCGGGTCGATCCAGGTCATGCGCAGGCTGCGCAACCTGCTCCAGAATCTCGAGACGGCGATCCCCCCGGAGCGCCGCCAAG
This sequence comes from uncultured Thermoleophilia bacterium, assembly GCA_963792455.1. Classification (GTDB taxonomy): domain Bacteria; phylum Actinomycetota; class Thermoleophilia; order Gaiellales; family Gaiellaceae; genus Gaiella. The sequence goes on along the minus strand of CAWBWA010000001.1, from coordinate 268,305 downwards.
CTGTCGAGGATCGTCTTCGACGCCTCGATGCGGCCTGCGAACAGGAGCTTCCTGCCGCCGATCGGGCCGATGCCAGGATTCCCGACCCACAGGGGCTCGGGCACTCCCGCGTCGGGTGACGGGCCGCCGGCCCGGCGCCATTAGAGAAGCGGCGAGACGGCCGCGAACACCGTTGCCCGCGCGTGCTCCTTCAGGCCGGACGGGGGCTGCAGGTCGCAGCTGACCTCTTCGGCGGGGGCGAGGAAGCGGTCCTCGAACTGGGCGGCGAGGTCGGTGGAGTCGAACCCGAGGTCGAGCTCGAAGAACCGCTTCAGGCTCCACGCCTCGAGGTTGCAGGTGCCGGCGAGCACGTGTCTGCCGTCGGCGACGAACGCCTTCGCGTGCAGCATCTTCGGGTAGCCGAGGAGCTGCACGCCGGCGTCGAGCAGCCGCCCGTGATGGAACTGCTCGGCCGCACCACAGGCCCAGTTGTTCGGATTGGCGGGCACGAACAGGCGCACCCGTGCGCCCCGCTCCGCCGCCTTCACGATCCGCCCGATCATGCCGCGGTCGGTGACGTAGGGGTTGACGACGTCGAGCGTCTCTTGCGCCTCGTCGATCAACGCCACGATCGCGTCCGTGATCGGCCGGTAGCGGCCCGGCGCATTGTGGAGCACGACCGCAGGCACGGGGCTCGGGCCCTCTTCGAGCGCCGGGAACAGCCCGGGGAGCTCGCTCCCCGGAATCGTCCCCTCGAGCCAGCGCAGGCTGGCCACGAACACGAGCTGCAACTGCGCCACGACCGGACCCTCGACGCGGACGAAAAGGTCGTGAAACTCGCCGTTCTCGAAGTGGTCCTCGATCCCCGCGCCGCCGACCCAACCGATCCGGCCGTCCACGACGACGGCCTTGCGATGGTCGATGTGCCCCAATCCGCGCAGGTTCCAGCCCACGGTCCCGCCGCCACCGAGCGGGCCGCGCGGCGCACGCGGCTGCGTGGCGCGGTTCACGCACACCAGAACCCCTGCCGCCGTCAACCGCTCGTAGAGCTGCTTCGAGCCGCGCTCCGGGTCCGTCCCCTGCCGGTCGACGATCAGCCGTACCGGGACACCCTCCGCCGCCTTGGCCACGAGCACCTCGGCGAACCGATCCCCCACGAGGCCCGGCCGGAAGCCGAACTGGTTGATGTGCACCGACGAAGAGGCGCCGGCGATGTCGGCGAGCAGCGGTGGATAGAAGTTGCGCCCCTCGACGTGGAGCTGGACCGACGAGGCACTGCTCCGGTCGAACGCCAGCGCCAGCTCCGCCTGCGCCACGCGAGGAGCCGCCGCGAGCCGCGCCGCGTGGGCGGCGAGGTGCTCGTTCGCAACTGCGATCCCGCTCACGTTCTCACACTACCTCCGCCTGCACAGCGGGACGAGGCGGTGCCGGGAGGATCCGCGTCAGAACCACTTCGTGTACACGGGCTCGGGCCGCGGCGGCAGCTCGTCGGCGGCGGTGCCCGCGAACAGTGACGTGATCCCGGTGGCCCAGCGCTGTCGCCCGCTCGGTCAGCTCGCGGTCGTCGGTCTGCATGCGGCCACGAGCGACGACGACACCCATGTCGGCGCCCTTGTAGCGGTAGTCGCCCGTCCCGTAGACACGCAGGTAGAACGCCTCGTCCTCGTTGCCGACCGTGTGCCAGGTCGTCACCTGACGGACGAATTCGACCGTGCCGTCCGGGCGCATGCGCCATAGCCCGCTCGCCGGCGCCGACGTGATCAGCTCCACGCGATCCTCGGTCTGCTTGAGCACGAGCTGGCTCCAGTCGTCGTACACCTCCCACCGCTTCTGCACCTTCTTCACGTCGATCTCCCAGTCGACGTCCATGAACTCGAGCAGGTGGAAGAGGAACAGCGGCACGCCACCGTACTTCGAGGTGATCAGGTTGGTGAGCGGGCTTGCGCCCGAGATGCGCGGGTTGATCTCGCCGAGAAAGACCTCACCCGTCTCGTTCTCGACGAGGAAGTCGAGGCAGAACACCCCGTGGTAGCCGTTGGCGTACAGGGTGTCGCCGAGCTTGCGGGCCATCGTCCTGATCGCCTTGCGCGTCGCCGTGTCGAAGACCCCCGGGAAGATGTCGTTGCCGCACCAGCCGCCACGGTACGGCGTCAGCTCCTCGAACCCGGTGATGTCGGTCTGGATCGGGCCGACGAGGGTGCCGTGACGCGTCGCGCACGCCTCCACCGTGCCGGGCAGGTGCTCGAGGCGGCGCATGATCTTGAGCTCCTCGTCGACGAGCTTCCCGGCGACCGCATCCCAGTGCTCCTCCGAGGAGATGAAGAACGTCGTGCGGCCGGAGTCGCCGTAGGGCGTCTGCACCACGAGATCGCTTCCGAGCTTCGCCTTGCGCGCTCGCCGCTGCAGCTCGTCGTAGCTCGCGGCGCGCGCGAGCACGTTCGGCGCCGACGCGATCCCCGCCTCGTTCGCGAGCTCGGTCGTCGTGATCTTCGAGTCGATGTGCTCCCGCAGCGCTCGCGGCGGCAGAGCGATCGCGAGCCCGAGCTCGTCGGCGAGCTCCTCCGTCTCGGCCTCGAACATGACGAACAGGGCCTTGCCGCCACCCCGGGCATGCACACGATCCGTGACGTCCTTGTGGCCGAGCAGGTACGTGTTGACCGCCTCGAACGAGGCGAAGTCGTGCGGCTCGTCACGACGCGGCACGAACACGTGCGGATGGTGGCCGTCGAAGGTGTCGAAGTAGGAGACGTACTCGAGTGCACCGACCCACTGGTCGAGCCCGAGGATGTTGTACGGGGTCGGCGAGACGAAGTAGATCGGGGTCTCGCTCGTGCGCATGAACCGGTAGACGTCCGAGAGCCCACGCAGCTGCGGCCGCCCCGACCGGCTCGCCGACGAGCCCTGCTTTGTCTCCGGCCCTCCCTTGCCCATGCGCTCACCATAGAGCGCGCCGCTGCGCCCTTCAACACGGACCGTCAGGCGAAGATGACCTCGGGCGTGCGCGGCACCTGCCGGGGACGCTCGAGCAGCGGCGGCAGGGTGACCATGGCCCGCCGCGTGACCTCGCCCGGCGCAGCCGTCTCGAGGTGCACCTCCCACGGCTCGTCGGACGGCCAGAGCAGCCGCACGCTGCGCCCGACGACGTCGTAGCTCGTCGTGTAGACGGTGCCCCACGTGTGGCGCTCGAGCGGCCGGTGCACCGGCTCGGTGAGAAAGACCCGCTCGAGCCCATCACGCGTCAGTGCCGGGTCGGCGAGCGCGGCGGCCATCGCGGCCTCACGCACCACGGTCTCGCTCATCACCGCGTGCTCGTGCCACTCGGTGCGGCCCTGCCGGTTCGCGGCGCAGACCTCGCCGTGGATCACCGCCGGCTCGTGGTCGGGCGCGAGCACGACGAGTGCCGAGGCGCCGGAGCGGTCGACGAGGGCCACGTTGTAGGCGAGGCTGACCGGGACGGCGTGGATTGCCGCGAGTGCCTCGGCGACGTCGGCGCAGTGGTCGAGCAGGTAGCGAACGAGCAACGTGACCGCGAAGCCGCGGCCCACCACGCGGCGGCCGCCGAACGAGACCGCCACGGCAAGACCGTCCTCGTTCAACCCGTCGAGCGCTCCCCAGAGGCAGTCGGACATCGCGATCGTGCGTCGGCCGTTGAAGGCCGACGTGAGCAGCGTCGTCTCGCACAGCGCCGGCACGTAGTCGTAGGTGCGCACGAGGCCGGGCCGCCCGTCCCGCGTCCAGGTGGCGATGGAGCAACCGGCGAAGAACGGCGGGGGCTCCCACAGGGAGAGGAAGCGCGCCTCGAGGTCGCCGCCGCCCACGAGCTCGACGAGCCGCTCCCAGGTCGGCACGAGCTCCGGCACGTGCGCGAGCAGCGCTCGCCGGCAGAGCGCGTACGACGGCCGCGCCTCCTCGCCGTCGCGCAGGAACCAGTTCCGATAGGAGGGCCAGGCGACCTGGAATCGCGACCTCATTGCCGGTCCCGGCTGCAGCTCGACGACGGAGTGGAACGTCACCTCGGCGAGATGCCGGGACGAGGCCTCCTCGCCGGAGATCGTGCGTAGGCATGGGCCCAGGGTACCGAGAGCCTCGAACGACACAGCCCGGCGGCGTGGGCTCGATGGCGAACATAGGATGACCGTGTGCGCCTCGACGAGTACGCCGGCTTCGACGCGATCGGGCTCGCCGGGCTCGTCTGCGACGGCGAAGTCACGCCCGTCGAGCTCGCCGAGCTCGTCGTCCAGGCGGTCGCGAAGGTCGACGGCGACCTCAACGCCGTGGTCGGCCTCTACCCCGACGTCGTCGAGTGCGCCGAGACAGCCCGTCGCGGACCGTTCCACGGGGTGCCGACCCTGCTCAAAGACCTCTTTCACGGCGACCCCGGACGGCCGACAGAGGCGGGCAGCAGGCTCGCCCAGGGGTGGGTCTCGCAGACGCCGTCGGAGCTCGTGCGGCGACTGAAGGAGGGCGGCTTCGTCCCGCTCGGGCGCACGACGACGTCCGAGTTCGGAGTGATGGGCACGACCGAGACCCTCGCCGAGGGCCGCACGTGCTCGCCGTGGAGCAGCGAGCACATGGCGGGAGGGTCGAGCGGGGGCGCAGGCGCGGTCGTCGGTGCGGGCATCGTCCCGGTTGCGACCGGCTCCGACGGCGGCGGGTCGATCCGCATCCCGGCAGCGGCCTGTGGCGTCGTGGGGCTGAAGCCCACCCGCGGGCGCGTCACCTGGGGGCCTCTGGCGCACGAGCCGCTGCTCGGCTGGGCCGTGCACTTCGTGCTCTCGCGCACCGTGCGCGACACGGCCGCCTGCCTCGACCTGCTCTCGGGCCCCTATCCCGGCGACCCCTGGATCGCCCCGGAGCCGCTCACGCCGTTCCTGGACGAGCTGAGCCGGCCGGCCGGGCGACTTCGCATCGCGTACTGCTGGGAGCCCTGGTCGGGCCGTGCCCCCATCGACGAGATGCGGCTCGCGTGCGAGGCGACGGCACAGCTCCTCGAGGAGCTCGGGCACGAGGTGGACGAGGCGCGTCCCGTCTTCTCCTGGGAGGCGTTTCGCGACGCGATGACGGTCGTGTGGTCGACGACCGTCGCACACGACATCGACGGGTTTGCACACGCGGTCGGCCGGACTCCCGGGCCGGACACCCTCGAGCTGCCGACGCTGCGCATGGTCGAGCTCGGCCGTTCCACCTCCGTCGAGCAGCTGCTCGCCGCGCTCGACGCGACAGGGTACGTCGCACGTCAGCTGGGCTCGTTCTTCGAGGAGTACGACGTGCTGCTGACGCCGACCCTCGGAGCGCCGCCCGCCCGCCTCGGCACCTACGAGCCCGAGGCCGAGCTCGAGCCCCGGGAGCTGTTCGACTCGTGGTCACAGCTCGAGTCGTTCCTGCCGGTGTTCAACGCGACCGGCCAGCCGGCCGTCAGCCTGCCGCTCCACCAGGGCGGAACCGGGCTCCCGGTCGGGATGCAGCTCGTCGGGCGGTTCGGCGACGAGGCAACGCTGCTTCGGCTCTCCGCCCAGCTCGAGCAGGCGTTGCCCTGGGCCGGGCGCGTGCCACCTCTGCATGTCGCTTCGTAGAGGCTGCCGCCGCCTCGAGGACGGACGCGCGGTCCGACAGAGGAGCATCGGAGACTGACCCGTCGGTCAGGGCCCTGGCGACCGGGCCCGAGGCACGGTACGTCCAGGAAGGACGTCCGTTCCCCGGTGCTACAAGCGCTCCGAGTGCACTGGCACAATCGCCGGATGCCGGGAAGCCGTCTTGCCGTGCTCGCCGTCGCGCTGCTCGCCCTCGCGGTTCCGGGCGCGGCCGTGCCCGCGTCGAGCGCGGGCGCCGCGTCCGCGAAGGTGCTTGCCCCGTCGTTCGCCGCGATCGACGTGTCGACCGGCAGGGTGCTCGCAGCCCGGGCGGAGAGCACGAGGCGCCCGATCGCCTCGCTGACGAAGGTCATGACCGCCCTGACGACGATCGAGCGCGGCAACCTCGAGGGCCGCATCGTCGTCACTCCCACCGCGACGCGGGTAGAGCCGTACAAGGAGGGCCTCGTCGCCGGCCGCGCCTACACGCGCCAGACGCTGCTCTGGTCTGCGCTCCTCGCCTCGAGCAACGACTCTGCCACGGCCCTCGCGATCGACGCCGGTGGCGGCTCGCTGGCCGGCTTCTACGCGCTCGCCAACCAGAAGGCGAAGGCGCTCGGGATGACCTCGACGACGTACGCGAGCGCGTCGGGCCTCGATGACGTGCGCAACCTGTCGACCGCGCTCGACCAGGCGGTGCTCGCCCGCGCAGCCCTTCGGAACCCGCTGTTCGCGAAGATCGTCTCGACCCGAACGTACTGGACGAAGTGGGCCGCCCCGACCCGCGCCAAGCTCTGGGTCAATCACAACAAGATGCTCGGGACGACGCCTGGCACGTACGGGGTGAAGACGGGATGGACGACACGTGCGGGTGGCTGCCTGATCGTCGCCGTACGTCGCGGCGATCGCTCCGTGATCGGCGTCGTACTTGCCTCGCCGAGCATCTGGTCGGACATGGCCGCCCTGCTCGACGTGGCCTTCAACCGGCTCGGCTGAACCATTCACTAGGCTCCGCCGATGCTGTTTCCCACCGCCACGTTCGCGATCTTCTTCCTGATCGTGCTGCCGCTCTCATGGCTGACGATGCCGAAGGTACACCGCTGGCGGCCGTTCATCCTGGTTGCGAGCTACGTCTTCTACAGCTGGTGGGACTGGCGCTTCATCTTCCTGCTCGCGGGCTGCACGGTCTGGAACCAGGTGCTCGCCGTCCGCATCCACAAGGCGACGGCACAGGCCCAGAAGAAGGCGCTGCTCTGGGTGGCCCTCGCCGGCAACCTGGGCGTGCTCGGCTACTTCAAGTACTACGACTTCTTCGTCGACTCGTCGCAGAGCATGGCGGCAATCGTCGGCCTCGAGCTGCCGCTCTCGCTGCGCACGATCATCCTCCCGGTCGGCATCTCCTTCTACACGTTCATGGCGATCAGCTACGTCGTGGACACCTACCGCGGCGACTTCGTCCCGACGACGCTCGAGAAGTTCGCCGTCTACCTCTCGTTCTTCCCCCACCTCGTGGCCGGGCCGATCGTCCGCCCCGGCGAGCTGATCCCCCAGCTCGACGTGCCGCGCGACCCACGCCGCGTCGACACGAGCCGCGCCTTCTACCTGATCGCGACCGGCCTCTTCAAGAAGGTGGTGATCGCCAACTACCTCGCGTCGAACATCGTCGACCAGGTGTTCGGCGCGCCCGGCCAGCACTCGTCGCTCGAGATCCTGATCGGAATCTACGCCTACGCCGTCCAGATCTACGCCGACTTCTCGGGCTACACGGACATCGCGATCGGGCTCGCCCTTCTGCTCGGGTTCAAGTTCCCGCAGAACTTCGACTCACCGTATGCCGCGGTGTCGCTCCAGGACTTCTGGCGCCGCTGGCACATGACGCTCTCGCGCTGGCTGCGCGACTACCTCTACATCTCTCTCGGCGGCAACCGCAAGGGCACCGTGATCACCTACCGCAACCTGATGCTGACGATGCTGATCGGCGGGCTCTGGCACGGCGCCGGCTGGACGTTCGTGGTCTGGGGCGGGATCCACGGGGTCGGGCTCGTCGTGGAGCACTGGCGCAGGAACCGGCCCGGCTACGTGGCTCCCGCCGACACGCCGTCGGCGCCGGATCGTCTCGCGCCTGATCACGTTCAACATCGTCTGCGTCGCCTGGGTGTTCTTCCGCGCGGACAGCTTCGCGACCGCGATGGACATGCTGACGGGCCTCTTCACGGGCTGGGGTGAGGCGTCGCCGCTCGTCACCGGCGGCGTCCTGCTCGCGATCGCCGTCGGGATCGGCTCGCAGTACCTCCCGGCCAGGTTCCCGTTCGCGGTGATGGAGCGCTTCGGCCGCCTCCCGGTCGCCGGCCAGGCAATCGTGCTCGCCCTTGCCCTCATGCTCACGAATACCATGGGCCCCGAGGGCGTTGCCCCCTTCATCTACTTCCGCTTCTGATGCCACCGACCGACCCACCAGAGCGCCCGAGACTGCCGAAGCTGCCACCCGTGCGCGAGTCGGCGGAGCATGTCTTCCAGTCGCCTACGGACGAGCCTGGGGTGGGCGAACCGGCTGCTGCCGAGCCGCCGCGGGACGAAGCGCGGGCGGCCGCTGCGGCCGCGCGGCGCGAGGCCCGCGGGCAGGCGCCACGGGAGCGACTCTCGCAGGAGCCGACCCCGGTGGGCGGCCGGCGCGGCGCGAGAGGCTCGCGCACAGAGGATGGCCGACGCTACTCGACGGCAGGGAACGGGCTCGTCGTCGCTCTGCTCGCGCTCGTCTTCGGGGCTCTGCTGATGGCACCGGGGATGCACAAGACCTCGTTCAACGGCCAACCCGGGATGAAGCGCGACGTCTCGCTCGCGCTCACCGGCGGGCTCGCCCACGTCAGCCACGCGCTCCTGCTCGACCGGCCGCGAGGGCTCGTCCAGGATGCCATGGGCCGGGGCGACGCCGACCAGATCAACGTCGCGATCGTGGTGCCGCCGACCACCGTGACCCCGAAGCCGGGCACGACGCCCGCGCAGAAGCCCGCGGCGAAGCCTGGCGTCGCCCAGACTCCGGGCAAGCTCGCGTTCACCCCGAAGAAGAAGCTGCGGCTGTGGGTCGCCGGGGACTCCCTCGTGATCACTCCCGGCTATGCGATCGTCCGCGCGGCGGGCGGGAGCCCCGTGATCGAGTCGGTCGGCGGCGTCGACGGGCATGTCGCGACCGGGCTGACCCGCCCCGACGTCTTCAACTGGTTTCAGCAGATCGCCACGCGGGTCAAGGAGCTACGGCCGAAGGTCGTCGTGCTCAACTTCGGCGGCAACGACGACAAGGGCTACATGACGGGCCTGCCCGAAGGCTCGTCGATCGGCGACTTCGGCAGCCCGAGCTGGAGCGCCGAGTACCTGCGGCGCGTGCGGGTCGTGATGGACACGGTCAACCGCGCCGGCGGCCTGGTCGTGTGGATCGGCCTGCCGATCACCCGTAGTCCGGAGCAGACGCAGCGGTTCGACACGCTCAACGCGATCGTCCAGAAGGAGGCGAAGCGCCGGCCCGGGAAGGCGATCTTCATCGACACGTACACGATGTTCGCGGGCGACACCGGCGGCTTCGTGGAGTACCTGGAGAACGCGAAGGGCGACACCGTGAAAGTGCGAGCGGGAGACGGAGTGCACTTCGACCCCGAGGGCGGTGACATCATCGCCCGCGAGGTGCTGAAGCAGCTGAACAAGGAGTTCGACCTGACGAGTTGGCGGAACAAGAAGGCGTGACGGCCTACGTCGCGCTCCTGCGCGCGGTCAACCTGGGCGGCACGAACCGCGTGCCGATGGCAGATCTCCGCGCGGAGCTCGGCTTGCGAGGCTTCGAGGACGTAGCGACCGTCCTCGCAAGCGGCAACGTCATCCTCCGCTCCGCCGAGCCGGAGCACGTCGTCGCCGAGCAGGTCGGCGACACGATCGAGGAGGCATTCGGCTTGCGCGTTCCCGTCATCGTCCGCTCGTGCGCCGAGCTGGCCTCTGTCGTCGGCCGCAACCCGTTTCTCGCCGCAGCCGCCGATCGCGACCCCGCGACGCTCCACGTCACCTTCCTCTCGGGGCAGCCGGCGGCGGCCGCCATAGCGATGCTCGACCCCGACCGCTCGCCGCCGGACTCCTTTGCCGCCGACGGCCGCGAGGTGTTCCTCAGCTACCCGAACGGGGCCGGCCGCTCCCGTCTGACGCTGGACTATCTCGAACGCCGGCTGGGCGTCGAGGGAACGGCGCGGAACTGGCGGACGGTGCTGCGGCTCGCAGCACTTCTCGCCGACTGAATGTCGGCGGCCACAGAGCTCTCAGCGAAGCCAACGACCGATGTCCCGCTCGACCGCCGCCACGATCGCCGCAGCCTGATCCGATGGATGACGAATACGCAGCGTCTGAGGGTGCCAGGCGCACTGAAATCGGGTGCGTAGTCCATCGGCAGGCGCGCAGCCCGGTGACCGGCTGAAGCCGGTCACCGGCCGGTCTCGCACCAGGCGAGCACGTCGGCGAAGCGGCGGTCGGCAACCGAGCCGAAGAGGTCCACGCGCGTCAGCTTCGCCCGGCTCGTGGCAGGGCTCGTGATCCCGCAAAGGAACCGTGCTCGCTGGCGCGGCGCCCCCAGCGCTCCGGGATGGGCAGCCGCCAGCGCATCGAGAGCGGGCCGGTCGACGACCCCGGCGAGCGGCGGCGGCGGCGCGCCCGCCTCGGGAAGCTGCTGCGCCACGCCGGTGAGACAGAAGCGTGCAATGGCCGCACGGCTCCGCGCGCACTTCGCCGAAGTAGCCGACGAGCTCGTCGACCTGACAGCCGTCATGGGTGACGAGGGAGACGACGCGGCCGATGCGCTCCGTCTCGGCCCGCTCGCGCCGCTCGAAGCGCTCGACCAGGCGGTCGAGCAGCTCGTCGCCCGAGCCCGGGCGACCGAGGATCGTGTAGCGCTGTCGCGCGTCGGCGGTCCGGAGCTCGATCAGCCCCTGCTGCTCGAGATGCCCGAGCGCCGCGACGATCCTGCTGCGCTCGTCGCCGAGGGCGACCGCGGCCTCGTCGGGATCGAGGCTCGTCCACGTGCGGCCGGTCTTGCCGCTCGCGACGAGGCGACGGAGGAAGTCGGCCCGGTCGGGATCGTAGGCCGCGAACACGTCCTCGAACGAGCCGCTCGAGGGCCGGAAGCTGTAGCCGGCGTAGAACGGTGTCCCCTGCCGCAGGAGGCCGTCCAGCTCGAGGTAGGTGAGGATCGTCCGCAGCACGAGGGGTCGCACGTCGAGCCGGCCGGAGAGCTCGACCTCGGAGACGGCGAACTGCGCACCCTCGCCGTTGGCGAAGATCTCGTCGAGCAGCGCAGCGATCGCCTCTCGCGTCGGCGTGTCGCCGTAGGCGAAGTTCTCGAGCGTCGGGATGTCTTCCTGACAGGCGTAGAGCTCGCAGATGCTCGCGGCCCCGTCCCGGCCTGCCCGGCCGATCTCCTGCGAGTACGACTCGAGCCCCTTCGGCAGGTTCAGGTGATAGACGTAGCGGACGTCGGCCTTGTCGATCCCCATCCCGAACGCGATCGTGGCGACGACGATGTTGCTGCCCGACTCCGTCCACCACTCCTGCGTCGCGACGCGGTCCTCCGAGCTCATCCCGGCGTGGTACGGGCGTGCCGGGAGCCCTGCGGCGGCGAGGAGCGAGGCGACGCGGAGCGCCGTCCTCTGCAGCGTGACGTAGACGATCGTCGAGCCGGGCGGTCGCTCGCGGAGGCGGTCGATCAGCAGCTGATCTCGCTCGGACGCGCGGGAAGGCGTGGTCAGCATGGTCAGGTTGGGCCGGTAGAAGCCGGTCACCACGGCGTCCGCCTCGGCGATGCCGAAGCCGGCGCAGATGTCACCGACGACGGCCGGCGTCGCTGTGGCGGTGAGGGCGAGCACGCGCTCGGCCCCGAGCTCGCGCGCACGCTTCGCGAGCTTGAGGTAGTCGGGCCGGAAGTTGTGCCCCCACTCCGAGATGCAGTGCGCCTCGTCGACCGCGAAGAGCGAGATCGGCACCTGCGCGAGCTGGGCGAGGAAGCGCTCGTTGTTGAACCGCTCCGGCGCGACGTAGAGGAGCTTCAGGCCCCCGGCTGCGGAGGCGCTCGGAGACGGCGCGCGCCTCGTCGGGGCCGAGGCTGGAGTCGAGCCGGGCCGCGTCGATCCCCTGGAGCACGAGGGCGTCGATCTGATCCTTCATCAGCGCGATCAGCGGTGAGACGACGACGGTGACCCCGTCGAGCAGCAGCGCCGGCAGCTGGTAGCAGAGGCTCTTGCCGGCCCCGGTCGGGAACACCGCAAGCGCCGACCGACCGGCGAGCAGCGCGTCGACGACCTGCTCCTGGCCGGGGCGGAAGTCGGGGAAGCCGAATCGGGAGGCGAGCATCGCACGGGCGATCGACTGTTTTCATCTATGACAACATAGCAGACGGGCCGGAGGGCACCGCCTGCCGTCGTCCTACGCCGGGCGCAGCCCCATCGCGTCCAGCGTCGACTCGCCTGCAGCGAGGCGCGCCCGGAGGTCGGCCTCGAAGGCGTGCCGGGCCTCGGCCGCCGCGAGCACGTCGTGGCGGCGCGCCCGGGCCACGACGACGACGCCGTCCCCGTCGAGGACGACGAGGTCGCCCGGCTCGATCCGTACACCCCCGACGATCACGGGCACGTGCAGCGCGCCCGGCTCGTCCTTGGCGGCACCCGCCGCGCACACCGTGCGTGCCCACACGGGGAGGCCGAGCGCCATGAGCTCGTCGACGTCCCGCACCGCTCCGTCGACGAGCAGCGCTGCAGCACCACGCGTCCGGGCCTGGAGCACCAGGAGCTCGCCCACGAGCGCCGCCGACCATGGCGCCGGCGCCGCCAGCACGACCACCTCGCCCGCCCGCACCGTGTCGAGCACGCGATGGGCCGCCAGGTTGTCGTTCGCGCCGCAGTTGGCGATCCTGGCCGGCCCTGCAACCCTCGCGCCCGGCACGATGCGGACGAAAGCTCCGCCGACGAGCCCCTCGCGGCCAGCAGCCTCGTAGGTCGTCGCGACTCCGAGCTCGGCGAAGCGGGCGGCGGACAGGCTCATCAGAACTCGAACGGCAATGGAAAACCCGGAGCCTTCGCGTGGTGCTCCTGGCGCTCCGAGGCCGGCCTCGCCCGGAACCAGTCCACGAGCTCGACCAGGCGTTCCGTCGTGCGCTCGAAGACGAGCCGCCCCTTCTCCGCCGTTGCGAGCTCGGGCGCGCCGAACGAGCCCGTCTCCGTGGTCGAGGACGTCCACTCCACGATCGTGGCCGGGCCCGAGCCCAGCGTCAGGTCGGCCATCTGCCACTCGGCGCCGCCCTCGAGGTCGGTCAGGTACGAGGCAGGGGCGCCGTCGATCCGGTCCGTCCGCACGCGGTCGCCGTCGATGTGGAGGTACATCGAGGTCTCCAGCTCGCAGGCATGCGCACTTCCGCCCGGCCCCGACTCGCGCACCTCCTCGTTCCAGTAGTCGGCGATCAGCTGCCACCAGGAGATGTTCAGGCAGAGCGCCCCGGTGCGGAGCGTCACCTGCCTGGCGGCCTGCTCGACGAGCGGGTGGTTGGAGCCGTGCCCGTTGACGAGCACGATCCGCGTGAAGCCGTGGTACGCGACCGACGTCGCGATGTCGATCAGCAGGTTCACGAACGTCGTCGGCTGGACGCTGATCGTGCCGGGGAAGTCCATCACGTGATGGCAGTAGCCGTAGCTCACCGGCGGCAGCACGAGCATCGACGCGGGTGACCGCTCGCCCGCGGCGAGGCAGACCGAGGTCGCGAGCTTTGCGTCGACGTCGAGCGGCAGGTGATGGCCGTGCTGTTCGATCGCGGCGACCGGCAGGACGACGACCTTCTCCTGCGCCACGGCCTCGTTGATCTCGGGCCAGGTCAGGTGCTCGTAGCGGTGCTCCTGCCGCACGAAGCCCGCGTCGATCTCGGACATCGCGGCCTACCAGTCCCCGACGCTGCCGTCGGCGTAGAAGACCCGCTGCAGCAGCTCCGGCTCGAACGGATGCTTCGCGACCACGTCGAGGTCGATCTCGATCCCGAGGCCGGGTCGGTCGGACGCCCGGGCCAGCATGCCGACCGGATCGATCGGGTGCGACTCGGTGGCGACCTCCTCCCGCCACGGGACGTCGGAGGTGACCGCCTCGCAGATGATGTACGAGGGCGTGGCGAGGCCGAGCTCGATCGAGGCCGCGGTCGAGACCGGGCCCTGCGGATTGTGGGGTGCGAGCGCGACGCGGTGGACCTCGGCGAGGGCGGCGATCCGCCGCACCTCGGTCAGGCCGCCGCAGTGCGTGATGTCGGGCTGGATCACGCTGCAGGCACCCTTCGTGAGGAGCTCGTTGAACGGCCCCGCGCCAACGAGCCGCTCTCCCGTCGCGATCGGCGTGCGCACCGCCCGCTGGATCGCGGCGATGTCGTCGGGGCGCTCCGGCCAGCACGGCTCCTCGAACCAGAAGAGGTCGAACTGCTCCAGCGCGGACGCGAACAGGTGCCCCATGCGCGGGCTGGGACGGGCGTGGCAGTCGACCATGATGTCGATCTCGTCGCCGACCGCGTCCCGCATCGCCGCAACACACCGCTCGGCGTGACGCACGGGCGCGAGGCCCTCGAGCGGCCCCGTCGGCGGCACGGCCATCGACTTGAAGGCGGTGAAGCCCTTCTCCACCATCCCCGCCGCGAGCTCGCCGAAGCGCTGCGGCTCGCTGCTCTCGTAGAAGTCCTCCATCTTCCCCTCGCCGAGGTGGCCGTAGAGCCGAACGTAATCGCGCACCGGGCCGCCCCAGAGCTTGTGACACGGAACGCCGTGCACCTTGCCGAGGATGTCCCAGAGCGCGATGTCGATCCCGCTCATCGCGGTGCCGCGGACGATGCCGCTGCCGTGCCAGAAGTGCTGTCGGAACATCATCTGCCAGAGGTGCTCGATCCGGGTCGGGTCCTCCCCGACGATCAGGTCGGCCAGGTCCTCGACCGCCCCCACGATCGCGCGGGTGTGCCACTCGAGCGTCGCCTCGCCCCAGCCGTACAGCCCCGGCTCGTCCGTGACGACGCGCACGAAGACCCAGTTGCGCATCCGCGCGTTGCAGACGTGCGCCTCGACGGCGGTGATCTTCATGCCGCACCGCCGATCGCGCCGAGTAGCCGGCCGCTCTCGTCGATCAGCCGGTCGACCTCGCCGCGCTGCACGTTCGAGGTCGTGATCCCGTACGCCCAGCGGTAGTTGTCCTGGTCCAGGATCTCGTCGAGCGGGATCCCCGCCACGAGGTCGAGATCCTCGCTCGCGGGCAGGTAGCCCGTGTAGTCGTTCGTGTAGCCGAGCGCGAACGTCGTCGCGAACGGGCTCTGCTCACGGATCCGGACGCCGCACTCGTTGAAGAGCTCGAACGGGTTAGCGACGATCGCCGCGTCGCCGATCGCGAGCGCCTGGATCTCGGCCCGGACCGGCTCGTCGGCGCGACGCACCATGTCGGCGTACATCGCGCAGGAGGAGCGCTGGTAGTAGGAGGGGAAGTCCTGCGCCGACGTGGCAGTGTGCAGACTCTGCGGCCACACCTCGGGGAACTCCTGCTCGGGGAGCGCGTCGAGCTCGGCGATCCGCGCCTCGAGCTCCTCGAGCGTGTACGGGATCTTGCGCCGCTCCAGGTCGAGCATCGTCGACCGGGCGGCGAGGGTCGCATCCGCCGACGTGGAGATTCCCGGAAGGGTCGCGAGCACGGCGGCGGCGACCGCCTCCCCGAGCTCGTCCCGGCCCTCGTAGGAGTGGCGCCGGGCCTCGTAGTTCCCGAACCAGTAGTCCCAGCCCGCCACGTCGCCGCCGCACGCCTGCAGGAAGAGGACCTCGGCTCCGGGCACGCCGCGCTCGACGGCGAGCCGCAGCGGCCCCGGGAACTCGGCGTTCCATTCGAGCGTCTCGCCGCCGATCAGCGTCGGATGGCACGCAAAGCCGGCAACGACCGCGATCGTCGCTCCGTCCTCCCCGTCGACCCGGAGCACCGGCACGCTGTCGTCGACCGGCCGCTCCCGCCGCACCCGGTTGACGGTGATGCCCGGGGCGCGACCGACGCCCGGAGCCGACGCGGGCCGGCCGGCGATGGCGCCAGGCCGAGTAGACCGCTCCCGCGAGCAGGTCGGGTAGCCCGGCTGCGTAGCGGTCGAAGGCCGGCACGTCCGAGAGGCCGCCGATCGTCGAGCCACGGGAGATGCTCGGGGCGCTGTGGTTGTGCGCGGCGTTCACGAGCACGGCCTCCGGCGGGATCCCGGTCAGCTCCTGCACGATCTCGCGCGTCGCCGCGGTGAGCTCGGCGCCCGCGAAGACGAGATCCGTCGCGACGATAGCGATCGCGCTCGAGCCGTCGTCGAGCACGAGCGCCTGCGCGATCATCGGCTCGTGGACGCCGTCGGCGAGGCCCGTCCGCAGCCTCCAGGCGCCGGGAGGGAGCCCGCATGGCGGGGTGATGTCGACACGTGCGACACCTGCGGTCAACGTGGTCATCGGACTGCTCCTTTACTCGTTCGCTGTCTCACAATCGAGCCGTCAGCTCGTCGTAGGCCTCGGGGCGTCGCTTCTTGAGCGCGTACCACGGGTTCTCGCGCGCGCGCTCGAGCGGCTCGGGGTCGAGCTCGACCGCGATCCACGCGTTCTCCGTCGAGAGCTCCGAGCGAGCCAGGCATCGACCCGTCCGGCGCAAGCACGTAGGCGCCGCCGACGTGGGTGCTGTGCCCGTCGAAGCCGACCATGTCGGAGAACACCGCGTAGACGGCGTTGTCGCGGGCGAGGAAGTCGTGGAGCCGGGGCGGGAACGGCCGTGGCTCGAGCAGCTCCTCCTGGGCGAGCAGGATCTTCTCGTCGGGCTCGTGGCTCGCGCGCCCGTCGAACGTGAGCTCGCCGCCGCCGGCGGGCATCGTCCGGTTCGCGTGCGGCAGCAGGATCACCTCGGCGCCCTTCAAGCGCGAGGATGCGCCAGCTCTCGAAGAAGTCGCTGTCGTGGCAGATCGCGGTGCCGACCCGGCAGAAGCCGAGGTCGTAGACGCCCCACTCGTAGGCCTGGCGGAAGCGGAAGAACTCGTCGTAGGACGCGTGCACCTTGCGCTGGAGCCCGATCAGCCCGTCCGGGCCGACGAGCGCCGAGGTGTTGTAGTGGGTGCCGCGGAAGCGCTCGCAGAAGCCGTAGGAGACGACGATCCCGCCGGCCTTCGCGGCCGCGTGGATCGCCTCGAAGATCGCGGCCGTCGTGCGGCTCGGCGAAGCGAGTCACCTCCTCGCTCCCGTTGTTCCCCGTCGCCGAGGTCTCGGGGAAGACGACGAGGTCGCAGCCCGCCGCCGCGGTCTCCGCGATCAGCTGCAGGTGGATCTCGAGGTTGTGGTCGACGTCCGTGTGCCGGACGTCGACCTGCGTGGCGGCGACCGTGAACGGCCTCATCTCAAGTCGAGGCTCCGCTCGGTCGACCTCGTGCGCCACCCAGACGACGCAGTCGCTCTGGGTGGTCGTCGCGATCGAGCGCACGACGCAGACGATCCCCGACGTCTTGCTGAGGATCACCTCGGGCGGGCGATCGGGGCGCTCGAGGAAGTGCATCTGCCCGACCGGCTGGTCGACCTCGACGCGCTGGCCGAGGTCGACGAAGACCTCGAAGTAGCCGGACTCCGGCGCGACCATGAAGTTCTCGTCCTCCGTCGCCCGCAGCAGCGTCTGCTCCGGGAGCCCGAGCGACGGCGCGCGTCACGAACTCACCCTCGATGACCTCGAAGCGGCGCAGCACGTTCCGGAGGCCGGAGGAGGTGAGCCGGTGGATCGTCGGCCGTGACGTGGCCGCCGCCGCCCATCTCGGTGCTGACGACGATCTTGCCCTGGCGGCCCGCCTCCTCGACGAGGAGGCCGCTGCCGGAGACGCAGACGTAGACGCAGCACCAGTCGGCATTCCAGGCGTACATCCCGTCGACCATCTGCCGGCGCTGCTCTGGATCGTCGACCCAGAGCATCTCCGACCAGGGCAGGCAGAGCGACGTGCGGCCGCCCGAGTGAATGTCGACGACGATGTCGGAGAGGGGGAACAGGACCGTCGAGAGGAAATGGGCGAGCTGCTCGTCCTCCGTCCCCGCCGGTGAGCCCGGGAAGGAGCGGTTCATGTTGGCGCCCGAGGGCCAGCACCGCGTAAAGGCGAGCGATGCCTCCGGGGAGACACAGGGAATGACGATCACGCGACCGGAGACCTGTTCCGGCCGCAGATCGCGCGCGAGATTGATCGCGGCGATCTGGCCCTCGGGCTCGTCGCCGTGGACGCCGCCGAGGACGAGCGCCGTCGGCCCAGTGCCGTTCGCGACGACGACGATCGGCACCGTGCAGGCCCCCGTCGCGCTCATGTTCGACGAGCGCGGGATCTCGAGCAGCCCGAACTGCTTGCCGGGGGCATCGAGGTCGACCGTGCAGCGAACCGGGGAGGCACTCATCGGAGCACGCTGGAGACTAGAGGATTGTTGACAATCCTGCAATAGTCGACAATCGGGGATACGCTCTCGCGAAACGAGACCCCCGCTTGCAGCGTCGACGACCGGAGGATCATGACTCACGGAGCGCAGCGCAACGATGCCCACGAGGCCGAAGGCCTTCGTCACGACGTCGCCAGGGTGATGATCGACTTCACCCAGATGAAGACGTTCAGCGACGACCCGCTGATCCTGACCGAAGGAGCCGGAATCCGGGTCAAGGACGTGGACGGCCGCTGGTACGTCGACGGGCTCTCCGGGACGTTCTGCGTCAGCCTCGGGCACGGCAACGCGCGCCTCGTCCAGGCCGCGTCGCGGCAGCTCTCACGTCTCGCCGTCGCCGCGCCGACGATGGCGACGAGCGACCGGAGCCTCGAGCTCGCACGGGAGCTCCTGGCGCTCCTGCCGCCGCAGTACACCACCCTCAAGTGGGGCAGCAGCGGCTCCGAGGCTGTCGAGGCCGCGATCAAGATGGCCCGCCAGTTCCACCGCCAGGCCGGCGACCCACGCAAGTACAAGGTGCTGTCGCACTACCGCTCCTACCACGGGGTGACGGGCCAGGCACTGGCGGCGAGCGGCTGGCGGGCGAGCCGGAGCCCCTACGAGCCCCTCGCGGCGGGCTTCATCCATCTTCACACCCCCGATCCCTACCGTCCGCCCTTCGACGTCGAGCCCGCCGACGTCGGCGCGACCTACGTCCGGCTCGTCGAGCAGGTGATCGAGCTGGAGGGGCCCGAGACGATCGCCGCGCTGATCACCGAGCCCATCCTCATGTCCGCGGGGGTGGTGATCCCGCCACACGACTATCTCCCGGCGCTGCGCGCCCTGTGCGACCGGCACGACATCGTCCTCATCTTCGACGAGATCATCACCGGCTTCGGCCGCACCGGGAGCCTCTTCGCGGCCCAGCACACCTCGACCTGGCCGGACATCCTGGTGCTCGGCAAGGGGCTGACCGGCGGTTACGTGGCGCTCTCGGCGACCGTGATCACCAGACGGCTGGCCGCTGCCTTCTGGGGGCCGTCCGGGGTCGAGTTCGCCGCCGGGCACACCTTCGCCGGCAACCCCGTTGCGTGCGCCGTCGGCCTCGCAACGCTGCAGGAGCTACGCGACCTCGACGTGGTGGCGAACAGCGCCGCGCGCGGCGCGCAGGCGCTGGCGCGGCTTCGCTCGCTGCAGTCACGGCTCCCGGGGATCGGGGACGTGCGCGGGCAGGGCCTCCTGTTCGGCCTCGAGTTCGTCAGCGACAGGGACACCAAGGAGTGGTTCCCCGCCGCCGAGAACGTCGGCGTCGAGGTCAGGGAGGCCGCTCGGAAGCGAGGGCTGCTCCTGCGTGCGAGCCACTGGATGGCCGTGCTCGCTCCGCCGCTGACGACCACCGCGGAGGAGCTCGACGAGATGCTCGACATCCTCGACGAGGCCGTTGCCGCCGTCCTCACGCCTCTGACCGCGCCACCGCGGGCGATCCGCTCGTGAGCCCGGCAGGGCCTCGGCTCGAGGAATCGCGTCGTCGTCGCAGCGCGCAGGAGATCGTCGGCGCGGAGGGACCGATCCGGGTCGACGACGACGGCCTGCTGTGGATCGAGGGCCGAGCCGCGGATGAGCTCGCCGAGAGCTACGGCACGCCGCTCTACGTCACGTCGGAAGCACAGATCAGGGACAACGTCCGCCGGCTCCGTCACGCGTTCGAGACGCGGTGGGCGCACGTGACCCTGCTGTTCGCGACGAAGGCGAATGCAAGCCTGGCGATCCGGCGGGTGCTCGTCGAGGAGGGGGTTGGAGGCGATTGCTTCGGGCTCGGTGAGCTCGCGCTGTCACTGCAGGCGGGCGTGCCACCCGACCTGCTCGTGCTGAACGGCAGCAACAAGCAACCGGCGGAGCTCACTGCCGCCCTCGAGGCCGGAGTGATGGTCAACGTCGACGACCGCAGCGAGCTGGAGACGATCGCCCGCATCGCAGAGCAGCTCGGCCGCCCGGCCGACATCTGCCTGCGAGTCCTGCCCTTCAGCTACGCCGATCCGGCGGCGCTCGACCCGGAGCTCGCGGCAATCGCAGCCGATCGGAGCCACGACAAGTGGGGCATGGATCGCGAGACGATCCTCGAGGGCGTGCCCGAGGCGCTCGACTCCGCCTGGCTCCGCCTCCGCGGCCTCCATCTCCACGTCAGCAGGATCCGCGCCACGCCCGAGGCCTTCGAGCTCGCTTCCGTCCTGGTCGCCACGTGCATCGCCGAGCTGCGGGACCGCTTCGGGTGGCAGCCCGAGCTGCTCGACTTCGGTGGCGGCTATCCCCACGAGCGCGATCCGGAGAGCGGCGCGCCGTCGGGCAGCCACACCGTCGGCACCCCGGACGAGTACGCGGAGGCGATCACGTCGACGCTGCGGACGGCGCTCGCAGACCACTCGCTGCAGGAGCCGCACCTGCTGCTCGAGCCCGGCCGGCGCCTCGTCAGCAACGCGACCGTCCTCCTCACCCGCGTGGGCGTCGTCAAGCGCCTGCCGACCGGGAGCACGACGTGGGCCAACGTCGACGCGAGCACGAACCACTGCCCCCGGGTTCCGCTGCAGGGCTACTACTACGAGATCGTCCACGCGACGAGAGGCCGGGAGCACGGGGACACGGAGGTCAGCGTCGTCGGCCCGACCTGCGTGATCGACCTGCTCGGCGAGCACCGGTCGCTGCCCCCGCTCGACCGGGGCGACCTGCTCGCCGTGCTGGACGTGGGCGGCTACGCAGAGGTGCTCTCGAGCCAGTTCAACATGCTGCCGCGCCCGGCGAACGTCCTCGTCGCCGGGGACACCTGCGAGCTGATCCGGCGGCGGGAGACGATCGACGACCTGCTCGCGACGCAACTCGTCCCGGCGCGGCTCGTCGCACCCCCGCCGGGGCGTGAGCGACCGCTTACCGGATTGTTGACAATTTCGCTATAGTCGACAATCCTGGCACCAGCAGCTCCGCCATCCCGTCACCCCCAGCGCAGGGAGAGACCCCGTGAAGATCACCGACGTCGAGGCAATCGTCCTACGACAGGCGGAGGTGAACGAGGGAATCGCCGACGGTAGCCAGGACGATCTCGTCGTCCGCATCCACACCGACGAAGGCATCACCGGGATCGGCGAGGTCGACTCGTCGCCCGAGCTCGTCCAGGCGCTCGTCCAGGCGCCGAGCTCCCATGCCGTCGCCGTGAGCCTGCGCGACGTCCTGATCGGCGAGGATCCGCTCGACGTCGAGCGGCTCTGGCAGAAGATGTACCGCGGCCTGATTTACTTCGGGCGGCGAGGGATCGCGATCCACGCGATCAGCGGCCTCGACATCGCACTCTGGGACATCAAGGGCAAGGCGCTCGGCAAGCCGATCCACGAGCTGCTCGGCACGCCGCACCGCGACCGGGTGCGCGCCTACGCCTCGATGCTGATGCCCGACACGCCCGGCCGAGGTGACCGCGGCAGTGACCGCCCTCGTCGAGCAGAGCTTCACGGCCGTCAAGCTCGGCTGGGGGCCGCTCGGCAAGGATCCCGGAGCTCGACGTCGCGCTCGCCGCGGCCGCCAAGGAGGCCGGTGGCGACGGTGTCGAGATCATGATCGACTCCGGTCTCGGCTACGTCGCGGACGCGGCGACGGCGATCGAGGTGGCGCGCGAGTACGAGCGGCTCGGCATCTACTGGATGGAGGAGCCGTTCGAGCCGGACGAGTACGAGGCGTACGCCGAGCTCGCCGACGCGGTCGACCTCCGCATCACGGCGGGCGAGCAGGACGCTACCTGGTGGGGCTTCCGGGAGCTGATCGACCGTGCGCACGTGGATCTCGTGCAGCCCGACGTGACGCGTTGCGGCGGGATCACCGAGACGCTCCGGATCGCGGAGCTCGCGTACTCACGCGGCGTTGCGACGGTGCCCCACGCCTGGAAGAGCGGCATCATCAAAGCCGCCTCGCTGCACTGCAACGCGGTGATGCCCGACGGGATCTGGCAGGAGTACTGCGTCGCCGACACACCGATCGCAAAGACGCTGACGGTTCAGCGCCTGCCGATCGAGGCAGACGGCTACGTCGCAGTACCGACGACGCCTGGGCTTGGCGTCGACATCGACGAGGACGTGCTGGAGAGCCTCAGAGTCGGCTGAACCGGCCTCACTCGACCGAACGAGATGAAGGAGCGAGAGATGAGCTCGACGCAGATTGCAGGATCCGACCTGGTCGCCCGTGCCGCGGCGGTGATCCCCGGAGGCGTGAACAGCGGTCAGCGTCAGGTCCCGGGTCTCGAGGACATGGTGATCACGGCCACTGGTGGCTCGACGTTCACCGACGCGACCGGCAAGGTCTTCACCGACTACCACTCCGCGTTCGGGCCGCCGCTGCTCGGCCACAACGACCCAGATGTCGAAGCGGCCGTCGCTGCAACCGGGCGCTCGCTCGACCTGATGGGCATCGGCGTAACACGCGTCGAGGTCGAGCTCGCAGAGCGTCTCGTCGCGAACGTTCCGTCGCTCGAGAAGGTGCTCCTCACGTGCACGGGCAGCGAGGCGACGTTCCATGCGCTGCGCGTCTCACGGACCGCCACCGGCCGCCGTCACGTGATCAAGTTCCAGGGCTGCTACCACGGGTGGCACGACTCGGTCGCGATGAACGTGATCTCTCCCGCCGAGCGCGTGGGCAGCAAGGATCCGATCTCGGGCGGGATGTCGCCCGAGGCGATCGAGTCGACGATCGTGTGCCGTTTCAACGACGCCGACGAGGTCGCGCGCGCCCTCGAGCAGTACGACGTCGCGGCGATCATCCTCGAGATGATCCCCCACAACATCGGCGCGGTCCTCCCCCAGCCCGGCTTCCTGGAGCGGTTGCGCGAGCTCGCGACGAAGCACGGCACCGTGCTCATCTTCGACGAGGTGATCACCGGCTTCCGCCACGGCCTCGGGGGCTATCAGGCCATCACGGGCGTGACTCCCGACCTGACGACGCTCGGCAAGGCGATGGCGAACGGCTGGCCCGTCTCGGCGCTCGGCGGCAAGGCCGAGCTGATGGATCTCTTCTCCACGACGCCCGGACAGCCGGCGTTCTTCGCCGGGACGTTCAACGGCCATCCGGGCACGAGCGCTGCGGCGCTCGCCACGATCGAGAAGCTCGAGCGTGAGCCCGTCCACGAGCACGTCTTCCGGCTCGGCGAGCGCGCACGGACTGGCCTGCAGGCAATGTACGACCGGATCGGCGTGCCCGCGGTCGTCTCGGGATTCGGTTCCGTCTTCGTGACCTACTTCCTCGAAGGCCCGGTCGTGAGCTACGACGACCTCCTCCGAAACGACGTCGACCTCTTCGTCGGCTACCGGCGCGAGATGATGCAGGACGGCATCTTCGAGCTGCCGCTGAACCTGAAGCGGAGCCACTTCTCTTACGCACACACCGACGAGGACGTCGACCGGCTGCTCGTGGCGACCGAGGCTGCTGTGACACGCCATCTGGACAAGCGGGTGTGATCGGCTCACGGCATCCGAGGACAGCATGAGCCATCCGGTCTCGTGCACGATCGACCTCTCGGCCGCGAGCGGCAAGCAGCTCGGCGAGCTCCGGCTGCCGCGCGGGACGGACGACGGCACGTTCGTCTCGATCCCGATCGCGACGATCGCGAACGGGGACGGCCCGTCGGTCCTCGTCTCCGGCGGCACGCACGGTGACGAGTACGAGGGCCAGATCGCCGCACGCCGGCTCGTCGCGGAGGTCGAGCCGGCGCAGGTGTCCGGCCGGCTGATCGTCGTCCCGACGATCTCGACGGAGGCCGCACACGCGCATTCGCGCTTCTGGCCGGCGGGCGCGAACTTCAACCGATCGTTCCCCGGCCGCCGCGACGGCCCGCCCGACGAGGTCCTCGCGGACTTCTTCACGACCGTGATCTTCCCGCTCGTCGACATGATCGTCGAGATGCACTCGGGCGGCAGCGGGTCGTGGATCGCCCCCTGTTCGCACATGTGCGCCGTCGACGACCCCGCACAACGCAAGGCGATGCTCGAGGCGATGGAGGCCTGGAACTCGGACATCCACTTCCTCTACACCGCCGGCGACAACTTCTTCCCGACGATCGCCCAGGCGCAAGGCAAGACGATCGTCACCACGGAGCTCGGAGGCTCCGGGCTGGTCCCGAGATTCGTGCACGAGCTCGCGTGGAGCGGCCTGACGAACGTGCTGCGCCACTTCGGCGTCCTCGAGGGCGAGGTCGTCACGAGAACGTCGCTCGGGCTGCCGCCCGCCCGCATCTACGACGCGCGGGGCGCCGACGAGACCTTGACCGAGCTCGGAAGCGGCCTCATGGACCAGACGAGAGCACCCGCGAGCGGAATCGCCGAAGCACGCGTCATGCCCGGCGAGACGGTCGAGCGCGGACAGCCGATCGCCCGCATCTGGGCGTTCGACGCGCTCTCGCAGTCGCCGGTCGACGTCCTGGCCCAGCGGACGGGCCTTCTCCTCGGCATGCGCGCCCGCCCGGTCGTCGAGGCGGGCGACGGCCTCGCGTTCGTCGGCGAGCCGATCGCCCGCGAGGCGCTCCTGGCGGAGCTTGCCGCAACGGGAGACCCGGAATGATCGTCGCAGCAGGTTCCGCCACCGTGCTTGCTGCCCGCCCTGCGGGCGGCGGAGCGGAGGTGGGCGCATGAGCCATCCGGTCGGGTGCACGATCGACTTCGCCCGGCACGGGAAGCAGATCGGCCACCTGTCGATCCCGAAGATCAACAACACCGCCGGCTGGGCGAGCACGTTCGTCCACATCGGCCAGGTCGCGAACGGGGATGGCCCGACGGTGCTCGTGCTCGCGGGGAACCACGGCGACGAGTACGAGGGCCAGGTCGCCGCGCTGCGGCTGCTCCAGGAGCTGCAGCCCGAGCAGGTCTCGGGGCGCGTGATCGTGATCCCGGTGCTCTCCGTGCAAGCCTCGAAGGCGAACACCCGCAACTGGCCCTCGGGGGCGAACTTCAACCGCTCGTTCCCCGGGCGCCCCGACGGCGCGCCGAACGAGCAGCTCGCGCACTACCTCTCGAACGTCCTTTTCCCGCAGGCCGACGTCGTGATCGACATGCACTCGGGCGGGCGCAGCGCCTGGTTCCTGCCCTGCTCCCACATGCACGTCGTCGACGACCCCGTTCAGCGCAGGGCGATGCTGGAGGGGATGGAGGCGTGGTGCAGCGACTGGCACTACCTCTACATCGACGTCAACGGCCACGGCCTGCTGCCCGTCGAGGCCGAGAACCAGGGCAAGCTCGTGATCACGACCGAGCTCGGCGGCGGCGGCCGCGTGCCCGCGGCGATCCACCGGCTCGCCTGGAGCGGGCTCAACAACGTCCTCCGCCACGTCGGCGTCCTCGAGGGCGAGCGCCCACACGCGCGCCTCGCTCGGCCTGCCACCCGCCGTGATCATCGACGGGCGCGACCCCCGCAATATCGTGGTCTCGCCCGAGGACGGGATGTTCGAGGCGATCCTGGAGCCCGGAGACCCGGTGCGCGAGGGCGAGCCCGTCGGACGGCTCTGGTTCATCGACCGACCCGACCGGCCGGCGGAGCTCCTGCTCTCGCCCTGCGACGGGTACGTCGTCGTCACCAAGGCGATCCCGGTGACCGAACAGGGCGACTCCGTCTTCGTCGTCGGCACGCCGATCGACCGCGCAGCGCTGCTCTAGTGCGGTGTCTCGGAACGTTCGACCCGATATTCGGTCTCGTACGGGGGTGAGGCTGAAGCCTCACCCCGATCGCGCCTGGTTCTGTGAGGGACATCCCGCGGGCGGCTCGCCGACGTGACAGAGCGAGAGCTCGCGAACGTGACCCGAAGCGACCTGCACGGGCGCTCGGCGGCCGGCGCGATCTGCCTTCTCCCGATCGGCTCGCTGGAGCAGCACGGCGAGCACCTGCCTCTCCTCACCGACACGCTCCTCGCCCACACCATCTGTCTCCGCACGGCCGAGATCTGCGAGCGCGACGTCCTCGTCGCTCCTCCCCTCTGGGCGGGATTCAGCCCTCATCATCTGCGCTTCGGCGCGACCGTCTCGCTCTCGCAGGAGACCTTCCTGGCGGTCGTGCGCGAGGTGGCGCAGGGACTCGGGGCGCTGTTCTCCACGGTGGTCGTCGTCAACGGGCACGGCGGCAACCGCGGCCTGCTGAGCTCGCTGACGCTCGAACTCGGGCTCCGGGTGATCGACTACTGGGAGCTGGCCCCCGACACCGCCCGTGAGCTCTTCGTGCGGGACGGCGGCTCGATCGGCCACGCGGGCGAGCTGGAGACCTCGCTCGTTCTCGCGGCCGCGCCGGACCGGGTTGGTGCGGCCGCCTCCGGCTTCGTGCCGAGCCCGGCCGGGGACAGCCTCCTCTACGCCCCCGACCTCGGTGAGTCGGGCGTGATCGGAGACCCGCACGCCGCGTCCGCCGCGAGTGGGGCCGCCTTCCTCGAGGCGTGTAGCGTCGCCCTGGCCCGCCTGCTGGAAGGCGACGGAGCCGCGTGATGCGACCCGTTGCCGCACTCTCCGCCGTCGGAAACACCACGTTCGGCAGCCTGCGGCGGCACCGCAACTACCGGCTCTACTTCGTCGGCAACGGCATCTCCTTCGTCGGGACGTGGATGCAGCAGATCGCTGCGTACTGGCTGATCCTCCAGTTGACCGACTCGCCGGTCGCCGTGGGTGCGCTCGCGCTCGTGCAGACGCTTCCGATCACCGTCCTCGCTCTCGTCGGCGGCGCAATCGCGGACCGTGTCGACCTCAGACCGTGGATCGTCACGTGCGAGTGCGTGCTGGCGGCAATCGCAGCGACCCTCGCGATTCTGGCGCTGACCGGCGTCATCGCCGCCTGGCAGCTGTACGTGCTCGGGTTCGTCCAGGGGGTCACGATCGCCCTCGACCTGCCGGCACGCCACACCCTCGTCTTCCAGATCGTCGGGCGAGACGATCTCCCGAACGCCGTCGCACTCAGCTCCGCTCTCGGGACGAGCGCGCGAATCATCGGCCCGGCCCTCGGCGGCCTCGTCGTCGCGGCGGCGGGGGCCGGCGTCGCGTTCGCGGTCAACGCGGTCAGCTACGCCGTCGTGATCTGCGCCATCCTCGCGATGCGCCTCACGGCACGACCTCCCCGTTCGACGCCGCCACCGGCGGTGCTCGCCGGCGTCGGCGAGGCACTCGCATTCGTCTGGAGCTCGCGACGCGTCGCGGTCACGTTCTTCGCGGTCCTCCTCGTCAGCACGTTCTCGTTCAACTTCGACGTGCTGCTGCCACTCGTCGCGCGGTTCACGCTCGATCAGGGGGCAGCGACGTTCGGCCTGATCGCCTCGGTCTTCGGCGCCGGGGCGCTCTGCGGCGCCCTGATCCTCGCCACGATCGGGAAAGCGCGGCTCTTGCTCGTGCTCGTCGGTGCGGCCGGCTTCGGTGGCTCCCAGCTCCTGCTCGCTCCGCAGGACACCCTCCCGGCCGTCTGCGCCGTCCTCTTCGCCGCGGGGATCTTCTACATCCTCTGGGGCTCGAGCGCGCTCGCCACGCTCCAGCTCGCCGCCCCCGAGCGCCTCCGCGGCAGAGCAGCGAGCCTCTACCTCTTCGCGTTCATGGGTGGCGCTCCATTGGGCGGCCTCTGGGCTGGCGTCCTCACCGAGCACGGAGGCACCCGGCTTGCGTTCGCCGTCGCAGGCGCGATCGCCATCGCGGTCGCCGTCTCGGGCGCTCTCATCGCGGTCGCCGGGCGATCCTCGCCCGCTGGCACGGCCCAACCAGCTACTCCGACGACGACCTCGAGCAATCAGCGACCCTAGGGAGACGACGTGCACACCACCACCAGCTACAGCCACTGCCGGTTCGGCGTCGCCACCCGGGACGTCACCCCGCCGGTCGGGATCTACGCCCGCTCGTGGGGTGCGGCCACGCACGACGTCGCCGAGGGCATACATCGGCCCTTTGCGGCCACGGCCGCCGTCTTCGCGCCGCTCTCCGGTGGCGGGCCGACGCTCGCTCTCGTCGCCGTGGACATCGGCTGGTTCCAATACGGGCCTGACGAACGCGCGCTTCGCGCGGCGGTACAGGCTCGCACCGGTCTCGACGAAGCGTCACTGCTGATCAGCATGTCGCACACCCATGCCGGCCCGAACGCCAACTCCCAGCTCCGCGACAAGCCGGGCGTCGAGCTGATCCAGCCCTACCTCGACCACCTCACCGATCGGATCGCCACCGCGGTCGAGGAGGCGATCGCGGCGCTCGAGCCGGCCTGGGTGACCTACGGTCACGGGCGCTGCGCACTGGCCACGAACCGCGATCTCTGGGATGCCGACGCGGGGCGCTTCGCCGCCGGCTACAACCCCGACGTTCCCGCCGACGACACCCTTCTCGTCGCAAGGGTCACCGGCGACGCGGGCGACGTGCGGGCGACGCTCTTCAATTACGCCTGCCACCCGACCACGCTTGCCTGGGAGAACCGATTGCTGTCGCCCGACTACATCGGCGCCGCTCGTGAGGTGCTGGAGAGCGCCTTCGCTGCCCCCGCGCTGTTCCTCCAGGGGGCCTCGGGCGAGCTGGCTCCCCGTGACGACTACGTCGGCGAGACGGCTGTCGCCGATCGCAACGGCCGCCAGCTCGGGTATGCGGCTGCCGCGGCGATCGAGAGCCTCCCCCCGCCGGGAACCCGCTTCGTCTACAGCGGGATCGTCGGCTCGGGGGCCAACCTGGGCATCTGGGAGCACCAACGATGCGACGAGGAGCAACTCGGCCGCGCTGGTTCCCTGGAGGCGGTGCTGACACACGTCGAGCTCGAGCTCAAGGATGACCTCGGTGCCGTGGAGAGCGTCTCGGGGGCGTCGCCGGAGTCTCCACAGGAGCGCGAGAAGGCCCTCCGGAGGGAGTTCCTGCGCGTCGCACTCGGTGACGGTCACACGCACGCGATGCCGCTCTGGGCGTGGCGCCTCGGCGAGGCACTCCTCGTCGCAGTGGGCAACGAGCCGTACTCGGCGTTCCAGACCGAGCTGCGACGCCGTTTCGCGGGCACCCCGGTCCTCGTCCTGATGACGACGAACGGCGGGGTCGGCTACCTGCCGCCACGCGAGACCTACGGCAGCGGGCGCTACCAGGAGCAGCAGTCGCCGTACGCGCCGGGCTGCCTGGAGCAGTCGATCGAGGCAGCAGCCAACGTCCTCGCCGCGCTGCAAACCGCCACCCCGGCGTCTGGCTGAAGCCAGACACCACGCCCACGATGCTCGACTCCAGACAGACGGCTCAATAGTCGGCGCTACCGCCGTCTGGCCAATAGCGGTGCGGGAGCTCGGCATCCCGGGAAGGGCGCCGCCGTGCCTCCGCCTCGTCGAGCTCGAGGCCGAGGCCCGGCCCGGTATTGGGCACCACGTAGCCGGCCTGCGCCCGGGGCGCGTTCGGGAAGAGCTCGTAGAGCGGCTCGAGCTCCATCCACTCCTGGATCCCGAAGTTCGGCACCGCCATGTCGACGTGCAGGCAGGCGACGCCGTTGACGGGCGAGCTCGCGTGGTGGAGCGCCGACCGCTGCCCGTGCACCTCTCCGAGCGCGAGGATCTTCTTCGCCTCGGTGATCCCACCCGCGTGCACCATGTCGATGCGGAGATAGTCCACCAGCTCGTTCTCGATCACCGGCTGGAACTCCCACTTGCTCGCGAACTGCTCGCCGATCGCGATCGGCAGGTTCACCTTGTCGCGCACAGTGCGCAGCGAGAGCGGGTTGAGGGGCCGGATCGGGTCCTCGTAGAAGTAGAGGCGGTACGGCTCGAGCGCGTGCCCGAGGTAGGCCGCCTCGGCGGGAGCTGAACATCGTGTGCGCGTCGAGGAGCAGGTCGACGTCGTCGCCGAGCGCGAGGCGCAGCGCCTCCGTCGCCTGGATCGTCCGGACGATCGAGGCCTGCGGATCCCAGTGCGCGAGCGAGTGCTCGTCGAACGCCGCGAGCGGCCCGAAGCGGAGCGCGGTGAAGCCCTGCTCGCGGAAGCCGAGCGCGTGGTCGACGAGCTCCTCGGTCGTGTCCCCGACCAGGTGGCGGTAGACGCGCACGCGGTCACGGGTGGGGCCGCCGAGGAGGTCGTACACCGGGACGCCGAGCCGCTTGCCCTTGAGATCCCAGAGCGCGATGTCGATTCCCGCGACGGCGCTCATGATCACCTGTCCGGTCGACCAGAACGTGCCACGCACCATCTCAGCCCACCAGTGCTCGATCTTCGCCGGATCCTGGCCGACGAGCAGCTCCCGGAAGTGGTCGAGGACGCCGATCACGCCGCGCCCGCGCCCGGCGAGGCTCGCCTCGCCGATCCCGGTCAGCCCCTCGTCCGTGCGCACGAGCACGAGGATCACGGCGTACTCGTAGCCCGGGCCGACGCTCACGGGTAGGGTCTCGATCTCGGTGATCTTCACGTGCTCCTCCGTCCGCGATGGTGTTCGCAGGCGAGCCTACTGACCGGTGGGTCGCGCCGTGATCGTCGACGTCCACACCCACGTCGGCGAGTACCCGGAGCACATCGGCGAGAGGTTCGCCGCGGAGGCCCGCGAGGCCTGGCCCGACGTCCGGCTCGGCGGCACCCTCGACGATCACCACGCCGACGCCCTCGCGGATGTCGACTGCGCGGTCGTGCTCGCCTTCAACGCCCCGGCGGCCGGCTTCGTCGTCCCGAACGACTACGTCGCCTCGTACGTCGCGCGCGACCCCTCCCGGCTGATCGGCTTCGGCTCCGTCGACCCGTCCGACCCGGCGGCGCTCGACGAGCTCGAGCGGATGCGGGACGACCTCGGGCTCGTCGGCTGCAAGCTCGGGCCGATCTACCAGAACGTCGATCCGCTCGGCCCGGACTTCCTCCGCGTCTGCGAGGCGCTCGAGCGGCTCGGGCTGCCGCTGCTGATCCACCAGGGGACGACGTTCTCGCGGGCGGGCTCGCTCCTCCACGCACGACCGATCCTGCTCGACGAGATCGCATTGCGGCACCCGGAGCTGCGGATCGTGATCGCGCACATGGGTCATCCCTGGTTCGACGAGGCGATCGCCGTGATCCGCCGTCACCGGCACGTCTACGCCGACGTCTCCGCGCTGGTGGGCCGACGGTGGCTGCTGTATCAGGCGCTCGTCAGCGCTATCGAGTACCGCACCGAGCACAAGCTGCTGTTCGGGACCGACTTTCCGTTCTTCACGGCACGCCAGACGATCGAGGGGCTGCGGTCCGTCACGGGCGCCGCGTTCGGGCCGGGGCTGCCGGTGATCGACGAGCAGGTGGTGGAGGAGATCATCCACCGCCCCGCGCTCGAGCTGCTCGGGATCACGCCGCCGTCCTGAGCTACCCGGGCTGGGCGTGCTCGGCGACCGTCAGCCCGACGAGCTCGGCGGCACGCTGTACGTCCGCGTCGTCGATCAGCCGGTGCGTGACGAAGCGCATCCGGTTCATGTGGACCTCCAGCGCACGCACGCCCCGTTCGGCGAGATGTCCGAGCAGAACGTCGGGCTCGAGGCCCGTGGCGCTCGTCTCGACGAGGACGATGTTCGTCTCGATCACCTCCGGCCTCACCTCGAGGCCGGGAACCTGCGCCAGCAGGCGCCCGAGCTCGCGAGCGCGACGGTGATCGTCTGCGATCCGGTCGATCATCGTGTCCAGCGCCACGAGACCGGCTGCGGCCGGGATCCCCGCCCGGTGCACGCTCGCGCCGCCGAGCCGCTTCAGCATCAGCCGCGCACGTTCGACGACCGCCTCGCTTCCCGCCAGAATCGTCCCCATCGGAGCCGAGAGACCCTTGTTCAGCGAGAGCGCGACCGAGTTGGCCGGAGCCGCGAGCTCCGCGAGCGGCACGCCGAGCGCGACGGATGCGTTCACGAGTCGTGCTCCGTCGATGTGGACGCGGCAGTGGTGGCGCTTTGCAGCGGCGGCGAGCGCGTCGGTCAGCTCGACCGAGAGCGTCGTCCCGCCGGCGCGCGTGTGCGTGTTCTCGAGGATCAGCAACGCGGCCGCGTCTTCTCGGCGATGAGCTCCTCCACCCTGGCCGGGTCCATCCGTCCGTCGGATGCCCACAGCGGACGGGGCTCGAGCCGGGCGATCTCGACGATCCCCATCGCCTCGGAGGTGAGCACGTGCGAGGCCGCCTCCAGGACGACGCGGTCGCCCGGCTCGCAGAACGTGAGCATGGCCGCAAGGTTCGCCATCCCGCAGGTCGGCACCCAGAGACCGGCCGGCTTGCCGAGCAGCTCGGCCGCACGCTCGCAGAGCAGATTCACGGACGCGTCCTCGCCGACGGTCGCCCAGCCGAGCTCGGCCGCCCGCATCGCCTCCCACATCTCGTCGGTCGGAACCGCGACGAGATCGGAGCGGAGATCGATCACACCTCAGCTCCGCAGGAGGTGGCGCCCGGGACGGGCGCCCGTGTGCTCGCCGCCGTCGACGACGAGGGTGCCGTTGACGAGCACGTGCTCGACACCCCGTGCGTAGTGGTGCGGGTCGTCGACCGTCGAGACCTCGTCGAGGCCGTCGTAGTCGAAGACGACGACGTCGGCGGCGTAGCCCGCGCGCAGCAGGCCGCGATCCCAGAGTCCGAAGTGAGCGGCGGGCATGCTCGTCATCTTGCGGATCGCCTCCTCGAGGCGGAGCGTGCCGTTCTCCCGCACGTGGTGCGTGAGGTAGTGGATGTGGCCGGAGTAGCCGAGCGGATGGCGGAGGACGTCTGCGAGCGGTCCTTCGGTCGTGACCGTGAAGGTGTCGACGCCGAGGCAGAAGAGCGGGTGCGAGATCATCTCGGCCATGTGCTCGTCGGTGAAGAGCCTGCCGACGACGAGGATGCTCTCGTACGCCGTGCCGGCATCGGCAAGCACGTCGAAGAAGCAGTCCCAGGGATCGGCCTTGCGCAGGTCGGCGATCTGGGCGAACGTGAGGCCGTCCCAGTCCGGGTGCTGCTCGCTCGCCTGCAGGCGCACGCGATCCCACTCGCCCTTGTGGATGAACCGCCAGTAGCGGTCACACTCGGTGCGCAGCCGGGCCCGGGTCTCGGGATCCCGGAGCTTGGCGACGGCGGCGTCGGCGCCGTCGGCGGCGACCCAGGGCGGCAGGATCCCGGAGAGCTGGCCCAGCCCGTCGACGAAGGGGGTCGTGTCCGCCAGCACGTCCATGCCCTCCTCGCGGGCCGCCGCCATCATCTCGACGGCGCGCTCCCAGCCGCGATCGGGGGCGCCCGTGTTGTGGCGGACGTTCAGGTGCGAGATCTCCGCGCGGGCTCCTCCGGCCCGGGCCACCTCGAGGAACTCGGCGATCGCGTGCAGGATGCCGGAGTCGCGGTTGCGGACGTGGCTCGTGTAGATCCCGTCGTACTCGCCCGCGATCGCGTTCAGCCGCACGAGCTCCGCGGTCGTCGCCTCCCGCCCCGGGTTGAACTCGAGCCCGGTCGACATCCCGAGCGCGCCGGCCTCCATCGCCTCGCGCATGAAGCCGTCCATCAGCGCAGCCTGGGCCTCGGTCGGGTGCGAGCCGGAGACGCCGGCCGCGAGCCTGATCGAGTTGTGCCCCACGAACCAGGCCAGGTTGGGGGTGTGCCCGACGTCCGCGAGGAAGTCGAGGTGCTCGCCGAACGTCGTCCAGGGGATCACCGGCCCGTCGAAGCCGAACGTGTGCAGCCGCCCGCTCATGTACGAGCGCGAGTGGTCCGAGACCGGCGCGTAGCTCCACCCGCAGTTGCCGACGACCTCGGTCGTCACACCCTGGCGGATCGTGCTCTCGGCCGTCGGATTCGCGAGCAGCGAGAAGTCACTGTGGCTGTGCGGATCGACGAACCCGGGGCAGACGACCTTGCCGGAGGCGTCGATCACGCGCTCCGCCGTCGCGTCCGCACCGAGACGCCCCACCTCGACGACGTGGCCGCCTTCGATCGCGACGTCACCGAGGAACGGAGGGCTACCCGGCACCGTCGGCGACCCAGCCGTTCCGGATCAGGACGTCGAGCACGAGCCCGTGCTCACTCCTTCTCGCGCCCGCCGCCGACGTGCGGCCCGAGCCGGGGATCGAGGATGTCGCGCAACCCGTCGCCGAGGAAGTTGAAGCCGAGCACGACGATCATGATCGCCGCGCCGGGGAAGATCGACATCCAGGGGGCGATCCCCACGTACGTTCGCGCGACGCTGAGCATGCCGCCCCACGAGGCCTCGGGAGGCTGGGTGCCGAGCCCGAGGAAGCTGAGCGCCGCCTCGGCGAGGATCGCGACCGAGAGGTAGACGGTGACGAGCACGAGCAGCGGCGCCGTGATGTTGGGGATCACGTGCTTCCACATGATCCAGCGGCCGCTCGCCCCGAGCGCACGGGCCGACTCGGTGAACGGGAAGCCCATCACCTCGAGCACGGCACCGCGCACGACCCGTGCGAACGCCGGCAGGATCACGATCCCGATCGCGATCATCGCGTTGCGGCGATTCGGCCCGAGCAGGCCGGCGATCACGATCGCCAGGATGATCCCCGGCAGGGCGAACATGATGTCGACGATCCGCATCAGCAGCGCTGTCGACGAGGCCCCTTGTAGTAGCCCGCGAGCAGCCCGAACAGCACACCGCCGACGAACGCGATCGTGACGGCGATGATGCCGACCTGGAGCGACACCTGTGCCCCGTGGATGATGCGGGCGAGCGTGTCGCGGCCGAGCTCGTCGGTGCCCATCGGGTGGGCCCAGCTCGGCGACTCGAAGCGGAGGTAGTCGATCGCGTTCGGGTCGAGCCGCCAGATCTGCGGCCCGAGCACGGCGACGAACACGTTGAAGAGAACGATCGCGGCGCCGACGATCCCGATCGGGTTGCGCCACTTGCCGAGCCGGTCGCGGCGGCGCATGCGGCGCGGAGGTCCACGTCTCGGTCGCGGAGGTCGCTCGGCCCGCCCTCCGGGACGAGCGGTGCCTCGAAGTTACCGGGGGCTCATTCCTGCGAGATCCTCGGGTCGACGACCCCGTAGAGGATGTCCACGAGCAGGTTCGCGAAGATGAAGATGAACGCGATCAGCAGCGTCGCCGCCTGGATCACCGGGTAGTCGCGGCCGAAGATCGCCTGCAGCAGGACGTACCCGATCCCGGGCAGCCCGAAGATGATCTCGACGATGGCGGCGCCGCCGATCAGGACGCCGATCTCGAAGCCGACGATCGTGATCACGGGAATCAGGGCGTTCCGCAGTGCGTGCCTGGAGATCGACGGTTCTCCGGTTGACGCCCTTTGCCCGCGCGGTGCGGACGTAGTCCTGCCCGAGCACCTCCAGCATCGTCGCTCGCACCATCCGCATCACGATCGCCATCGTGAACACCGAGATCGAGAGTGCGGGGAGGATGAACTGGCTCAGGTTCCCGATCGGGTCGTCGAACGGCGAGACGTAGTTGAGCGGCGGCACCCAGCCCAGCGCGCGTGAGGTGAAGAGCAGCAACAGCGTGGCGAGCCAGAAGCTCGGAATGCTGACCCCGACGAGGCCGCCCACGCGCGCGGCGTAGTCGTGGGCGCTGTCGCGCTTGACGGCCGAGAGGACGCCGAGGGGCACGCCGACCAGAACGGCGATCAGGAGCGCGAGGATCATCAGCTCGAGCGTGATCGGGAGGGCGTCGAGGATGACCGTCGGACACGGGCTCGGTGTTGCGGAGCGAGAAGCCGAAGTCGCCCTGGACGACGCCGCTGATCCAGCGCCAGTACTGCTCGGGGTAGGAGCCGTTGAGGCCGAGCTGCTCGCGGGCCTGGTCCTTGACCTCCTCGCTCGCGGTCAGATCGCCGCCGAAGAGGATGTCGATGATGTCGCCCGGCAGCAGCCGGACCATGAGGAAGATCCCGATCGTGACTCCGATCAGGGTCGGGATCGCGAAGAGGGTGCGCTTGAGGATGTAGCCGCCCATGCGCTACCGGTTCCCCGCCGGGCCTGGAAGTGCCGGAGGGGCGCCGCTCGAGCGGCGCCCCTCCGGATGAACGGTGGTGCTGTGCCTCACCCGTTCAGCCACACGGTGCGCAGCCCCGTGTTGAAGTCGCTGAACGCCACGTACATGCCCTGGACGCGCTTGCGCACGACCTGGTACTTCTTGATCGCGACGAGCGGGACCTGGACCGGGTCGAGCAGGAGCTCCCTCTGCGCCGCCTTGTAGATCGGCAGGCGCTTGGCGGGATCGAGCTCGATCCGGCCGTTGCCGATCCCCCGCCACGCCTTGACGCTCTTGTACTCCGGGTACCAGATCTTGAACACCGGTGCGGCCGGGTGGAACTCGGCCACGTAGCCGTCGACGTCGCCGCGCATGCCCCGGCCGGTGATGTCCCAGTCGAACCTCCCGGCCCCGTTGTTGGCGGCGAACGTGCCCGCCTCCTGGGCGACGATGTTGACGTCGATGTTGATCCGCTTCAGGTGCGACTGCACGACCGCCGAGACCTGCGGGTAGTCACCCGAGGCGAACGTCGTCATCGTGACCGAGAAACCCTTCGCGAAGCCTGCGTCCGCCATCAGCTTCTTGGCCTTCACGAGGTCGAACTTGAGGTACTTCTGCTTCAGCTCCGCGTCCGAGAGCGGCCACGGGCCGTAGCCCGGCGGAACATGCCCCGAGTACTCCCCGTCGCCGCTGAAGACCCTCGAGATGATGTCGGCGCGGTTGATCGCGTGGTTGACCGCGAGCCGCACGCGCTTGTCGTGCCACGCCTGCTTCTCGCCCGGCTTGAGCGTCATCTGCAGCTCGCGGAACGCTGCGTTCGGCCCCTTCAGGACGACGAGGTCGCTCACGTTCGCGAGCGACCGGGCGACGTCGACGGAGAACGTGCCGCCGTCGATCGACCCGGCCCGCAGCGCTGCGAGACGGGCCTGCTCGTCGGTCAGCGTCTTCAGCGTGATCGCGTCCATGTACGGCTGTCCCGACTTCCAGTAGCTCTGGTTGGCCACGAGCTCGACGCGGTCGTTGGGGTTGAACCCGGTCATCTTGTACGGGCCGGTGCCGATCGCGTTCCGGGAGACGTTGATGCCGCTCTCGTAGAAGCCCTCGGGGACGATCGGGGCGTACCGCTGCCAGGCGAAGAACCCGATGATCCGAGCGTCGGCCTGCTTCAGCCGCAGCCGCACCACGTACTTCGACACGACGTCCGCGCCCGCGATCGCGGGGACCTGCGCCACGGTCGAGATGCTGCCCGGGAGCGGCGGATCGAGCATCTTCTTGACCGAGTAGACGACGTCGTCTGCGGTGAGCTCCTTGCCGTTGTGGAACTTGATCCCCTTCTTCAGGGTCCAGAGGATCTCGGTCTTGCTGACGATCTTGAACGACGCCGCGAGCGCAGGCTTGACGTTCAGGTTCCGGTCCCACTCGACGAGGGAGTCGTACGTGAACTCCTTGCCCCAGTGGCCGGCGGTGAGGATCTGGCCGAACGGCGCCACGTGCACGGGATCCGACTCGAGGGCCCAGACGAGCCTGCCGCCCCGCTTGATCGGGGTGGCGCGGGTACGCCTCGTGGCGGCCTTCGCCCCGCCCGCGAGTGACCCGGCGGCAATGGCGCCGGCCCCGACGACGCCAGCCTTGACGAGCAGGTCACGACGATTGAGCTCGCCCGCTCGCGGGCTGTCAGGTGCTTCGCTTGCTTGGTCCTTCGACACGGCACGTCCCTCCTTTCGTGGAGGTCGGTCAGAGGATCTGACCGACCCTGGGAGCTTCTCCGTGGATGTCGTCATAGAAGACGCTTTCCCGGATCTGAAGTTGTGAAAGACGCTCGACCTCGTCGGCGTCGACCTCGACCCCGAGGCCGGCCGTCGCGCGGCACGGAGAGCATCCCGTCCTCCATGTCGAGCCGCTCGACGAGGACGTCGTCGGTCTGCAGCGGGTAGTGGGTGTCGGACGCAAACACGAAGTTGGGGGCCGCGGCCACGACGTGCGCGTTCGCGGTCGTCGCGACGCCGAGCTCGGCCCAGCTGCCGATCGCGCACCACTTGCCGGCGGCGTCGGCGAGCGCGGCGATGTGACAGGCACGCATCAGGCCACCCGCCTCCGACGGGTAGACGACGAACACGTCGCACGCGTCGGCCTTGATCAGCTCGATCGCCGAGCGGACGCTCGTGCACCCCTCGTCGGCGGCGATCGGGACGCCGACGGAGCGCCGCACCTGGGCCAGTCCCTGGACGTCGAAGTCGGGCACGGGCTGCTCCACGTACTGCAGGTCGAAGCGCTCGAGGCCCCGGATCCACTTGATCGCGGCGGGAACGCTCCAGATCATGTTGGCGTCGATCCGGAGCTTGACGTCCGTGCCGACGCGGTCGCGAATCGCGGCGATCGTGTCGTGATCCTCGCCGAAATCGCGCCCGACCTTGAGCTTCAGCTCGGTGTAGCCGGCGTCGACGAACGCCGCCGCCTTCTGCGCGTTGGCCTCTGGCTCGTCGATGAAGAGGTATCCCACCATCGCGACCTCGTCGCGACCGAAGCCACCGAGCAGCTCGGCCACGGGCACGCCGAGGGCCTTGCCCTTGATGTCGAGCAGCGCCATCTCGATCCCCGCGATCGCGTAGGCAGCGATGCCGCTCCAGTTGCGCGAGAACTCCTCCATCCGGTGCACGAGCCACTCGGTGCGGAGCGGATCCTGCCCGATCAGGAACTGCGACATCTCCGCGTCGATGATCGTGCGGATCGTCGGCAGGGTGGGGCCGGGCGCCTCGCCGACACCGACGACTCCCTCGTCCGTGCGAATCTCGACGACGAGCCCGGACGCAGACAGCCGCGTGCCGCCGGGCCACTTGAGCGGCTCCCGCATGGGCGTCCGCACCGCCGTGGTATGGATGCTCGTGATCCTCACCGAGGATCGCTACACTAGGCCCACGTTGCGCGATTGTCAACCATTTGGTTATTGTCAACAATCACAGGTGATGAGAGCGACCGATCGTGGCTAACGAGCGCGCAGCGGCCGTCGTCGTCGAGAGCGGCGCGGGCAGGGGTGGCCCCCGCGGTCAGCAGGTCGTGGAGATCCTCCGCGGCGAGATCATCGCAGGACGCTACGAGCCCGGTGAGCGGCTGATCGAGACGACGCTCTCGAGCGAGCTCGGGACGAGCCGCGGCCCCGTCCGCGAGGCGCTGCGCCAGCTGGAGAACGAGGGGCTCGTGATGTCCATCCCCTACCGCGGCGCCTTCGTGCTCGGCGTCTCGGACGAGGAGGTGCAGGAGGTCCTGATCCCGATCCGCCTCACGCTCGAGCGCTACAGCTTCGTGCACGCCATCGACCGCATGACCGAGGCCGACTTCGCCGAGCTCGGCAAGCAGGTGTGGCTGATGGAGCAGGCGGCGCAGGCGGACGACCTGCTCAGGCTCGTCGAGGCCGACCTCCGGTTCCACGACATCGTGATCTCGAGCTCGGGGCAGACCCACACCGTTCAGATCTGGCGCACCATCTGGCCCAGGATCCGCGCCTACTTCTTCCGCTACGGCCGCGGCAAGAGCCTGGCCACGATGGTGGAGGAGCACCGCGAGCTGCTGGCCGCGCTGCAGTCGCGCGACCCCGAGTTGATGCTGCACGTCCTCGACGGCCACATCGCCGTCCCGGTCCCGGCCGCCGCTCCGGTAGCGGCACCCGGGCGTCGGGCTGCGAGCAAACCGAAAGCGGGCCGACCGTGAGCGCACTCCTCAGCGTCCAGAACCTCCGCACGTTCTTCTCCACGCCGCGCGGCACGCTGCGCGCGGTCGACGGGATCGACTTCGAGATCCCCCTGGGCGGCACGCTCGGCGTCGTGGGCGAGTCCGGCAGCGGCAAGTCCGTCACGGCGCTGTCGGTCATGCGCCTCGTCGACCGGCCCGGCCGGATCATGGACGGAACGAAGATCGAGTTCGACGGCCAGGACCTGTCGCAGCTCGACGAGCAGGAGATGGAGAAGATCCGCGGCAACGACATCTCGATGATCTTCCAGGAGCCGATGACCTCCCTGAACCCCGTGTTCACCGTGGGTGACCAGATCGCAGAGGCCGTCAAGCTCCATCAGCAGGTCTCGCAGGCCGAGGCGCTCGACCGGGCGATCGAGATGATGAGGCTCGTGGGCGTGCCGTCGCCCGAGCGGCGGGTGCACGACTACCCGCACCAGATGTCCGGCGGCATGCGTCAGCGGGTGATGATCGCGATGGCCCTGAGCTGCAACCCGAAGCTGCTGATCGCGGACGAGCCGACGACGGCTCTCGACGCGACGATCCAGGCCCAGATCCTCGAGCTGATGCGCGAGCTGCGCGAGCGGCTCGGGATGTCGATCCTGCTGATCACGCACGACCTCGGCGTGATCGCCGAGATGGTCGACGAGGTCGCGGTCATGTACGCGGGCCGCATCGTCGAGCGAGGGCCGGTCGCCGACATCTTCCGCAGCCCGCAGCACCCCTACACGGAGGCGCTGCTGCAGTCCATCCCGCTCCTCGGGATGCGCTACACGACGCCGCTGAAGGCGATCCGTGGGATGGTCCCGAGCCCGCTCGACTGGCCGGCAGGCTGCCGGTTCGGGCCGCGCTGCGACTACTTCTTCGACCGCTGCGCGACCGAGGATCCCGCGTTGATCAGGGTCGGCGCGCAGGAGTCCGCCTGCCTGCTCTGCGAAGGCGGCGCCCGCCAGGTTCAGCCGCTCGGTGCGCCCTCGTGAGCACCGACGGAGCGAATCCGGGGACGAGCCCGGGAGCCGCGCTGACGCCGCGTCGACCGGCCGGGGTACCCTGCTCGAGGCGCGCGGCGTGCGGAAGTACTTCCCCGTCAAGAAGGGGATGCTGAAGCGCACGGTCGCCCAGCTCCAGGCGGTCGACGGCGTCGACCTGGACATCTACCCGGGAGAGACGGTCGGCCTCGTGGGCGAGTCCGGCTGCGGCAAGTCGACGCTCGGGCGCACGCTGCTGCGGCTGCTCGAGCCGACGGCGGGCGAGATCCGCTTCGACGGCGTCGACCTCGTCGGCCTCAAGGGCACGTCGCTGAAGGAGATGCGCCGCCACATGCAGATCGTCTTCCAGGACTCGGTCGGCTCGCTCGACCCGCGGATGAGCGTCGGCGACATCGTCGGCGAAGGGCTGCGCATCCACGGGATCGGCGACCGCGCCCAGCGAAGGCAACAGGTGTTCGAGGTGCTCGACCGCGTCGGGCTCAGCCGCGAGGCCGCGGAGCGCTACCCGCACCAGTTCAGCGGCGGCCAGCGCCAGCGCATCGGCCTTGCCCGCGCGCTCGTGCTGCAGCCGAAGTTCATCGTCGCGGACGAGCCTGTCTCCGCGCTCGACGTGTCGATCCAG
Organism: uncultured Thermoleophilia bacterium; assembly: GCA_963792455.1. GTDB lineage: Bacteria > Actinomycetota > Thermoleophilia > Gaiellales > Gaiellaceae > Gaiella. Next base: position 227,090 of record CAWBWA010000001.1, on the reverse strand, counting down.
TCCCAGGTCCTGAACCTGCTCGTGGAGCTGAAGCAGGAGTTCAACCTCACGTACCTCTTCGTCGCCCACGACCTCGCCGTCGTCGGCTACATCTCCGACCGCGTCGCGGTGATGTATCTCGGCAAGGTCGTCGAGTTCGCCACCTCCGAGGACCTCTTCCTGCGCCCCCTGCACCCGTACACGCAGGCGCTCCTCTCGGCCAACCCCGAGCCGATCCCGGGTCGCGACATCACGCGCATCGTGCTGACGGGCGACGTGCCGAGCCCGATCAACCCTCCCTCCGGCTGCCGCTTCCGAACGCGCTGCCCGCTGGCGCAGCAGATCTGCAGCGAGGTCGAGCCGCCGCTCGAGGAGAACGGGGAGGGACACACCGTCGCCTGCCACTTCGCCGGCGAGCTCGTGCCCGAGACAGCGCCGCTGATCGGATGAGCACGGCACCACCGGCGACGCGCGACATCCGCCTGCTCCACGACTGCCGCGTGCCGATGCGCGACGGCATCTCGCTCTCGGCGGACGTCTACCTGCCCCTCGGCGCGCAGGGCCTGCCCACGATCGTCCAGTGGACGCCGTACGAGTCGACGCGCGAGCGGTTCATCTCGTGGGGTGTCTGGTTCGCGCAGCATGGCTACGCCGCGGTCGTCGTCGACGTGCGCGGCCGCTACGAGTCCGAGGGGGAGTTCACCGCGTGGATCCACGATGGGCCGGACGCGTACGACACGGTCACGTGGGCGGCGGGCGAGCAGTGGTCGAACGGGCGGATCGGCACCTGGGGCAGGAGCTACGGCGGCCTCGTCCAGTGGGAGCTCGCACGGCTTCGGCATCCGAACGTCCAGTGCATCGCCCCACAGGTCATTCACGACGACTACTTCTGGGACGGCTACTGGACCGGAGGCGCCTTCCAGCTGGCGCTCACGCTGGGCGCGGCGGCGCTCTGGTCGAGCGCGATGGCGCTGATCACGGGGCCGACTGCGCGCGACATCGTGCTCAACGACCGAGTCTTCGGCCACCTGCCGCTGATCGAGCTCGACGAGGTGACGATCGGGCGCAAGGTCGACTACTGGCGACTCTGGTGGGAGCATCAGGTGAACGACGAGTACTGGCAGCAATTCCGGACGCGGCCGGACCTGGTCGACGTGCCGATCTTCCAGCAGGGCGGCTGGTTCGACCCGTACAGCGGCTCGCATCTGCGCTCGTTCGGCGCGATCGGAGAACGTGTGTCGAACCGGGTGATGATCGGGCCGTGGTCGCACGAGGAGGATGTCGAGAACTTCTCCGGCGATATCGACCTCTCGCCCGCCTTGACCGTGATTCGCGACCACGAGCTCGTCTTCTACGACCGGTTCCTCAAGGACGAGGCGAACGGCTGGGACGAGAGACCGCCCGCCGAGCTCTACGTCCTCGGCGCGAACGAGTGGCGCGGCGAGCAGGACTGGCCGCTCGAGCGCGCCCGGGAGACGGCGTTCCACCTGCGCCAGAGTGGGGGCCTGTCGGTCGCGGAGCCACGCCCCGACGAGCCCGCCGACCACTACGACTACGACCCGGCCGACCCGGTGCCGACGATCGGCGGGGTCAACTCCGTGCTGACGATGACGCAGGGCGCGCAGACGCCGATCCGGCCCGGGCCGGTCGACCAGCGCGTGCTCGAGCGGCGCCGGGACGTGCTCGTCTACACGACCGAGCCGCTCGACCGCGACCTCGAGGTGATCGGGCCGGTCGAGATGGTGCTCTACGCCGCGTCGTCTGCGCGAGATACCGATTTCTTCGTCCGCCTCTGCGACGTGTACCCCGACGGCAGGTCGATCTTCCTCACCGAGGGCATCATCCGCGCCCGCTACCGGGGCAGCAGCGAGGGCGAGTCGGTCGAGCTGCTCGAGCCCGGCGAGGTCGCCGAGTACCGGATCCGCTGTTACCCGGTGGCCAATGTCTTCCGCCGGGGTCACTGCGTGCGCGTGGACGTCACGAGCTCGAGCTTCCCCCGCTTCTCGCGCAACCTCAACACCGGCGAGGACGTGGGCACCGGCACGCGCATGCAGGTCGCCCACCAGACCGTGCTCCACACGAGCAGCTATCCGTCGCGCATCGTGTTGCCCGTCATCCCCTCGTGAGCACCAGCCGCTTCCCGACGTACGCGGCCGCGGAGCGGCTGGAGGCAGCCCGGGCGGAGGGAGTGGAGCCCGTGCCGGTGCACGGCACACCGGCCCCGGCGCTCCCGGCCCACGTCGTCGACGCCGTCGCGGTGGCCCTCGGGCGGCCGATGCAGACGCCGCCCGCCCGCGGCCTCGCGCCGTTGCGGGAGGCGCTCTCCGGCGAGCTCGGGCGGACGACCGGGCGGACGGTCGACCCGGACACCGGGATCCTCGTCACGAACGGCGCCATGCAGGCGCTCGGCGTCTGCTTCCGGTCGCTCGTCGAGCCCGGCGACGAGGTCGTCGTCCCGGCACCGTGCTTCTTCTTCGAGGGCCCGATCCGCGCTGCCGGGGCAGTCCCCGTCTACGTGCCGGGCTCGGACGCGGACGGCTGGCGCTGGGACGTCGACGCGCTCGAGGCAGCGATCGGCACGAAGACACGGGCCCTGCTCCTCTGCAATCCGGGAAACCCGACCGGCCACGTCCCGCTGCCGACCGACGTCGCAGCCGTGGCGCAGCTGGCGGAGCGGCACGGGCTCATCGTCGTCACCGACGAGGCGTACGAGAGCGCGCTCTGGGAAGACGCGACCCTCGCATCGGCGTTCGGCCTGGCCGAGGACGCGGTGGTGATCCGCAGCCTGGGCAAGAGCTACGCGTTGCCGCAGCTGCGGATCGGCTTCCTCGCCGGCCCTCCCGCACGCGTCGAGGCGTGCGCACGCACGCTCGAGTGGGACTGCCTGCGGATCGGCGATCGCGGCGCAGGAGGCGGCGCTCGCCGCGCTCACGGGGCCGCGAGGCTGGCTCGAGACGATCCACGCGGAGATGGCGGCCGATCGTGAGGTCGCGCTCGAGGCGGTCGAGCTGACGCCCGGGCTGAGCACCGTTGCCCCACGCGCGGCGCCCTTCCTCTTCCTCGGGTCCGATCGCGGCGACGAGCTCGCCGAGCAGCTGCAGGCGGTCGGCCTGCCGGTCGTCGACGGCACCTACTTCCAGGCTCCCGGCTTCGCCCGCCTTCCCTTCGGCGGCGCAACCGCGGCACGCGCGGCACTCGTCGGCGCGCTCGACACGTGGTCAGAGCTGCACGCGAAGTGAGAACGCTCGGGATTCCTCGCCGGACGTCGGCGCTGATCGGCGCCAACAGCCTCTCGGCGGCCGTGCAGGGGCAGTTCCAGTTCGTGCTCCCCTGGATGCTCCTCGCCCGCGGCTACTCCCCGCAGGCGGCGGCGGTCGCAACGGGGCTCGTCTACGTGCCGCTGCTGCTGACCGCCTTCCCGGCAGGCGCGACGTCCGACAACGCCGACCCCCGCCGGCTGATGCGCATCGCAACCGTCGTCGCGTTGGTGGCATGCTCCCTGTACCCGCTCGCCGCCCTCGCAGGGCACGACTGGTTCGTGCTCGTGCTCGTCGCCGCGGTAGCCGTCGGCTCGACGCGGAACTTCTCGGAAGGCGCGCTCTTCCGGGGCATCGGCGACACGACGCTCGCGGGCGGAGGCCTCCTCCGCGCCCACGCCGTCCGGACGACCGTCAACCAGGCCGCGGTGTTCGGCAGTCCCTTTCTCGGCCTCCTCCTCTATCGCGTCGGCGGCGTGACTGCGGTCCTCACCGGTATCTGCGCGCTGCTCGTGGCGTCCATTCTGATCCTCGGCGTCGTGCCCGAGCTCGAGCGTGGCTCCGAGTCCGTCGGGGTGATGCGCGAGAACGTCGCGGACGGCGTCGCATCGCTGAGGGGCAACAGCCGCCTGCGGACGATCGGCTGGGTCAACCTGAGCTGGAACGTCTTCGCCGGAGCCGCGATCGGGATCATGCCGGCCGTGCTCCGCGAGCATCTCGGGATGGACGAGCTGCAGGCCAGCGCGACGTTCGTCGCGGGTGCGGCCGTCGTCGTCCTGCTCACGCTTCCCGTCACCCGGATCGCCCAGCATCGGCTGGGCGCGATCTCGACGTTCGTCATCTCGATCACGATCCAGGGTGTGGCGCTGTTCCTCTTCGCCGACCCGCGGGCGGCGATCATCGGCCCACTCGTCTACTGCCTCTTCCTGCTCTCCAACAGCACGGCAGCAGCTTCCCTCAATGGCGCGAGGGCGTCCGAGGTCGAGCACGACCACCAGGGACTGCTCAACATGATGTTGCTCACGGTCGGGTTGGTCGGGTTCATCACCGGAATCGTCCTCGCCGCCGGCCTGCTCGGGCGCCTCGGCTTCGGCGTTCTCCTGGTCGTGATCGGGATCGGCATGGCCGCAACCGCTGCCGGCTTCCGGCGGCCGCTCGTGGCGGTGTAGGAGCGTGCTCGATCTGGTGATCACCGGCGCGACGGTCTACCCCGGCGACGCGCCGCCGTTCGTGGGGACGGTCGGGGTCAGCGCGGAGCACGATCACCCTTGTGACAAAGTGTCACAAGGACGAAGCGGTGCCGGCGGCGAGCGAGGTCGTGGACGGCAACGGTCTCCTGCTCTGCCCCGGCTTCATCGACATGCATACCCATTCGGCCCTGGTTGCCTTCGAAGACCCGTACCTGGCGCCGAAGCTCGCGCAGGGCTTCACGACCGAGGTGATCAACCCCGACGGGCTCGCGCCCGCGCCGGTGACACCCGGGGGGCGGGCCGGGCGTCAGGCGTACCTCCGCCCGCTCGAGGGCGACGGGCCCGCAAGCTGGCCCTGGTCGACGATCGAGGAGTACCTCGACGCGCTCGACGCGACACGACCCGCGGTCTCTCTGGTCCCCTCGGTCGGCCATGGCGCGGTGCGCGAGCTCGTCCTCGGAGGTGGCAGGGTGGCGCCGACACCCGAGCAGCTCTGCGAGATGCGCCGCCAGGTACGGATCGGCTTCGAGGCAGGAGCCCGCATGCTGTCGTTCGGGCTCGTCTACCTCCCGGGGGCGTACGCGACGACGGACGAGCTGGTCGCGGTGGCCGAGGAGGCGGCAGCCGTCGGTGCTCCGCTCGTGCCGCACGTGCGCAACGAGGGCCACGGCCTGCTCGGTGCGATCACGGAGCTGGTCGACGTGGCCCGGCGCGTGGGCGCTCCGCTGCATCTCTCCCACCTCAAGTCGCTCGCCGACGAGAGCCTGATCGAGCCGCTGCTCGACCTGCTCGAGGCCGCTGCGGCCGAGATCGACCTCACCTTCGACCAGTACCCCTACGGTGCCGGCAGCACGCTGCTCGCGAGCGTGCTCCCAGGCTGGGCGCAGGAGGGCGGTGCGGCGGGGACGTTGCAGGCGCTCGACCGTCGCGAGGACCGGCATCGCATCGCCCGTGACATCGCGCGCGGACTGCCCGGCTGGGAGAACATCCTCGGCACGCTCGGGCCGGAGAGCATCGAGATCGCGAACGCTGCCCCACCGAACGAGGGCACCGTGGGCCTGACGCTCGAGCAGATCGGCGCCCGACGCAGCTGCGATCCCGTCACCGCAGCGCTCGATCTCATGCGCGAGTCGGCCCTCGACGTGACGATGGTGCTGCACTACGCCTCCGACGCTGCGGTGCGGACGATCGCCCGGCACCCGCTGATGCTCGTCGGCTCGGACGGGATCTTCGGGGCCCGCCCCCACCCCAGGCTCCACGGCACCGCACCCCGCTTCCTCGGCCGGTTCGCGATTCGTGAGGGGCTGCTCCCCGTGGAGGAGGCCGTGGCGCGGCTGACGTCGCGGGCCGCCGACCGCCTCGGCCTCGCGGACCGGGGGCGGATCGCGCCCGGGAAGCGGGCCGATCTCGTTCTCCTCGACCCGGCGCTGTACGTGGACACCGGCACGTACGCCGACCCGGCACGGCAGCCGGAAGGCGTCGCCGGCGTCTGGGTCGCGGGCCTGCGGGCCTGGCGGGACGGAGCGCCGACCGGCGCCCGGCCGGGCGGGGTCGTGCGCTGAGTCTCTCCTACGCCGGTCCGTCGGCGAAGAGCCGCTCACCTTCCGCGATGCAGTGCTCGGTCAAGGTAGGCAGCGCCTCCCTCCCGAACGGCGTCTGCCACACCTGGTAGACGTCCCGGCCGTCGAGCTCGGGCGGGTAGAGGTAGCCCATCTCGGCCCCGCTCGTGTTCATGACCACGACCGTCAGGTCCGGGAACGCCCGCCTGAGGTCCTCCTGGAAGCACGAGTACGCCTCGTTGGCCTGCGCGACGACGAGGCTGTCGCCGACGCGCCAGACCCAGGCGGGGAAGACCTCGTGGTCGCCGCCGCTCAGGTTGCGCAGGATCTGGATCTTGCGGAAGAGCCGCTCCGCCAGCGCTCGGTCTTCCGTGCCCGCCAGCTGCGCCTCGAGCTCCTCCACGGTCGGCATCGGCTTCAGCGGCAGCGGCACGTCGACGGCCCCGCCGGCGAGCACGCGCGAGGGCTCGAACGGCGCGGGCAGCCAGACGGCGAGCGGTGCGCCCGACTCGACGACGCCGTCGTACCGCAGCGCCCGGCCGGCGGGCAGCATGCCCTCGAGCGCCGCGAGCGCGCTGAACCCGAGCCGTCGGCCGTGCTGGTCCGCCACCGCCGGGTCGCCGACGTACTGGTGGGCCGGGCCGAGCTCACCGGACGCACCGTGGAGGAACAGGCACGGCGCCCCGCCCGTGTGCTGCTCGACGAGCTCGCGCATGGCGCCGATGTAGTCGGGAGAGATGAGCGTGTTCTCCCACGCGAGCGTCGTCGGGTGGCAGGCGTAGTTGACGATCGTCCCGAGGACGCGACCGTCGTCGTCCGCCGTCACGCGACCTACGACGAGCGTGTCGTCGGCCGACGCGGAGGGATTGAAGCCGCAGACGATCCGGCCGTCGTCGCTCGCCGGATCGGGCAGGTCCCGGTTCCGGGCGAGGTCGCACCGTCCGGTGGCCCACGTCAGCGTCGCAGGCGCGATGCCCGCGAGCGCCTCCTCGCCGGCCTCCAGGATCGCCCGGCTCAGCTGGTCGAGGTACGGGCCGATCAGCTCTCCCCCGGGCATGTCGCTCCGGCTCATCGCAGCCCACGGCGCCGAGTGGGTGTGCGAGCAGTTCACGAGCAGCTCACCGGGCTCGAGGCCGAGCGCCTGCCGCACGGGGTCGAGCACCCGGTTCGAGTCGGCGGCGCCGCCGAGATCGCCGAGCAGCGCGATGTCGAGCCCGACGAGCAGCCGAGGCCGGCCGTGCTCGCGCGCCTGCAGGGCGAGGACGGTCGCGGACAGCGGCCGGTGGACGCCGTCGGCCACGTCGTGCTTCGCGGCCCCCCACATGCGGGCGTAGATGCCGGCCGGCGGGGTCGTGTCGCGCCGCGCCATGCCGATCAGGCCCGCGAATGCGGACGGCACGACCTCGAGCGGAATCGGGGGAGTCATCGGGCCTCCGGAGTCGGTGATCGGCGGGAAGGCGTCTACAGGAGGCGCTCGCACAAGGCTACGACCTCGGCCCGGCCGCTGTCAAAGACCCGGCCTGCCGCCGCGGGCCGGTGGGTGGCACCTGCCCTCGGCGAGTCGCAGTAGGCTCAGCCTCACCCCACCGACCCGTCGGCAACTGCTCGATGACGACCATCCGGATCCTCCAGCTCACCGATCTCCACCTGTTCGCCGATCCCGACGAGCGGCTGTTCGGGATCCCGACCCGCGAGCTGCTCCAGGACGTCGTGGCGCACGTCGAGCGATCCGAGGGCGCCGTCGACCACCTCGTCGTGACCGGAGACCACACGCACGACGAGCTGCCGGAAACCTATGCGGCGGTGCGCGAGATCCTGCACCCGTGGCTCGACCGCCTCTGGCAGGTCCCCGGCAATCACGACGACCGCGCAGTGCTGCGATCGGTGTTCTCCGACAGGATCCGGGGCGAGGGGGCCGAGCCGGTCACGTTCTCGTTCACCGCCGGCGACTGGCTCTGCCTGGGTCTCGACACCCAGGTTCCCGGGCAGGTGGCCGGGCTCGTCGACGACGCCCAGCTCGCCTGGATCCGGCGGAGACTGGAGGAGGCGCGGCCGAGCTCGGCGATCCTCTTCCTCCACCATCCCCCGGTCCTGCTCGGCAGCGCGTGGATGGATCCGATCGGGCTCGAGCGGCGGGAGCTGCTGCAGGAGCTGCTCGTCGAGGACGGGCGCATTCGCCTCGTCTGCTGCGGCCACGTCCACCACGAGTCCGCGCACGAGGTCGGTGCGGCGCTCGTGGTGACGACCCCCTCGACAGGGCTGCAGTTCAGCCCCGACGGCACGGCGACGACGTTCGCCGACGCTCCACCCGGGTACCGCGTGATCGAGCTGGACGGAGACCACTTCACGACGCGCGTCGTCCGGCTGCCCGAGGCGCGATACTTGCCGACGCGGATGGAGGCCTGATGACCTCGAGGAGGAAGCGATGACGAATACGAGCGGTCGCGTGGCCCTGGTCACGGGCGGCGGACGAGGGATCGGGCGCGCGACGGCCGCTGCGCTCGCCGCGACGGGAGCACGGGTCGTCGTGACCGCCCGCACGGTTCCCGAGCTGGAGGACGTCGTCGCCGAGATCGCCGGAGCCGGAGGCGAGGCGGCGGCGCTCGCCTGCGACCTGAGCGAACGGACCCAGTCGGCGGCCGTCGTCGAGCGGGCCGCGGCAGTCTTCGGGCCGATCGACATCCTCGTCAACAATGCCGGCGTCGGCGGCAGCGCCGACCCTCGTCCTCTGGCCGACTTCAACGACGCGTTCTGGGATCTGACGCTCGAGGTGAACCTGACCGCGCCCTACCTCCTCTCGAAGGCGGCGCTCCCGCACATGCGGGCGCAGCGGTGGGGACGCATCATCACGGTCGCCTCGATCAACAGCCGGGTGCCCTCGTTCCACGGCGGTGCCTACGCCGCCAGCAAGCACGGCGTGCTGGGGCTGATGCGGACGCTGGCCCTGGAGCACGCCGACGAGGGGATCACGGTGAACTGCGTCTGCCCCGGCCCCGTGCGCACCCGCATGAACAACCGCCGCGTGGAGTACGACGCGCAGCGGCTCGGGCGCGAGATCGACGAGTACGAGCAGGGGCTGACCCCGATCGGCGGGCGCCTCGACCCGGAGGACATCGCGCCGATGGTCGTCTACCTCGCCGGCGACCACGCGCGGATGATCACCGGTCAGGCCTACGACATCGACGGGGGCGTCTGCATGGCCTGAGACGGCGAGGCGCCCGCTGCCTCGAGGCGTCGCAGCTCGGCCCGGCGGATCTTGCCCGTCACCGTCAGCGGCAGCTCGGCGACGAACGCGATCGAGCGCGGCACCTCGTAGCCCGAGAGCCGCGTGCGAACGAGCTCCTGCAGCTCTGCGACGAGCTCCGGTGAGCCGCTCGCGCCGGGAGCGGTGACGACGAACGCCTTCACGACCTCCCCGCGGATCGCGTCCGGCACGCCGATCACGGCTGCGATCGCGACGGCGGGGTGACGGATCAGGCATTCCTCGATCTCGCCGGGCCCGATCCGGTGGCCGCCGCTCGAGATGAGGTCGTCGACCCGGCCGATGCTGCGGTAGTTGCCCTCCGTCGTCCACCTCGGCGAGGTCGCCGGTGTGCAGCCACCCGTCGCGCACCTTCCCCGCCGTCGCCTCCACGTCCCGCCAGTACCCCAGGAAGACCACGGGATCCCCTTCCACCCGCACCGCGATCTCGCCGTCCACGAGTCGCAGCTCGTGCCCCGGGTAGGCGCGGCCCATCCAGCCGGGTCGCTCCGGCCAGGCGGCGCAGTTCCCGATCAGCAGGTTCGCCTCGGTCTGCCCGTAGAACTCGTTCAGCCTGACCCCGAACCGCTCCCGGCACCACGTCGCGGTCTCCTCGCCGACGGTCTCGCCACCGCTCGCCAGCGTCCGCAGCGAGACGGGCACTCCCCCGGCCCGACGCATCATCCGCAGCGCCGTCGCGGGCATGAAGACGTTGCGGATCGCCGCCCGGGCGATCACGTCGAACGCCTGCTCGGGGTCGAACCGGGGCGTGCGAAACGCGACGACGGGCATCCCGTGGGCGAGCGCCGGCATGACGACGTCGTAGAGCCCGCCGATCCAGGCCCAGTCGGCCGGCGTCCAGATCCTGTCGCCCGGCTGCGGGAAGAAGTCGTGCGAGAGCTCGAACCCGGGCATGTGACCGGCGAGCACGCGATGGCCGTGGAGGGCGCCCTTGGGCGGGCCTGTCGTCCCGGAGGTGTAGACCAGGAGGGCCGGCGTGTCGGGGGTGGTCGCCGCGGCCGTGAAGTGCGGCGACGCGTCGGCGAGGAGCCGCTCGAGGTCGTTGTCGACGTCGATCGACACACCGTCGAAGCCGAGGGCCGCAACGCGCTCGAGCGACTCCCGCTCGCCAAGAACTGCTTGTGGCTCTGAGCCACGAAGTCGAACGTCCAGCGCGTCGCTGCCGAAGGCGGCGCTCAGCGGCACGGCGATCGCGCCGAGCTTGTAGATCGCGATGTGGGCGATCGCAGTCTCGGGGCGCTGGGAGAGGATCAGGGCCACGCGGTCGCCGGCTCCCACCCCCTTCGCAACGAGCACGTTCGCAAGCCTGTTGGACGCCTCGCTCAGCTCGCCGAAGCTGACGACCCGGGTGGTCTCGCGCCCGTCCGTGACGAGGATCGCCGGGTCGCCGGGCGGCTGCCGGTCGGAGACCTCGACGCCGATGTTGACCTGCTCGGGCAGCGCCCAGCGAAACGCGGCGCGAAGCGCCTCGTAGGTGGGAGCCGCGCCGCTCATGCCCAGAGGTGCGCGAGGAGCCGCAGGTAGACCCTCGTCGCGCGGACGAGCTCGGCCACGGGCACGGACTCCACGTCGCCGTGGGCGCCGCTGCCCGCCGGGCCGTGGTAGACGGTCGGGATGTTCGCCTCGCCCTGGAAGACGGCGCCGTCGGCGACGACCTTGATTCCCGTCAGTGGCAGCGCCTTGCCGGTGACGTCGCGATAGCCGGTACGGAGCGCGACTGCGAGGGGGTGCTCGGAGTCGATCGAGTAGGCGCCGCGCACGAGCCTCAGGTCGAGGTCGATCGAGCAGCCGGTCTCCTCGGCAACCGACCCGAGCAGCGCCAGGAACTCGGCCTCGACCGCGGCAAGCGTGTTGCCGGGGGCCCACCGGCGCGTGCCGACGAGCCGGCAACTGTTCGGGAAGCGGTTGTAGAAGTCACCCGCATGCACCTCACCGAGGAAGTAGGTCTCGGCGCCGACCCACGGGTGCTCGGTGGCGGCGAGCTCCGCGTTGCGGGCCGCGATCGCCTCGATCACGCGGCCGGCGGCCATGATCGGGTGGGGGGTTCCCGCCGGTGTCTTGAGCTCGTGGGTGACCATGCCCGGGCGGCTGATCGTGATCTCGACCGTCGCCTGGCCCATGTGCGCGGCGACGAACGAGTCGCCGCTGAGCTCGCAGACGACCGCGAAGTCGGAGCGGAACCCGTGGTCGCGCAGGAGCCACGTGAGATCCTCGCCACGCCCTCCCGGTGCCTCGTGCAGGCCGATCGCGACGATCACGAGCTCGCCGGGAAACGGCCCCGACTCCTTCAGCACACGAGCCGTCTCGGCTGCGCAGGCGAGCGCTCCCTTCATGTCGGCGCTGCCGCGACCGAAGACCGAGCCATCCTCGACGCGCGCGGGCGCGTGCGGGATCGGCACCGTGTCGAGGTGGCCGTTGAGGACGACGCTCGGCCCCGGCTGGCCGCCCCGGAGTCGGCCGATCACGATCGGCGTGGCGGGGAAGACCTCGTCGAGCACCTCCACCTCCATCCCGATCTCCTCGAGGCGCTGCGCGTAGCGGCGGGCGACCTCGGCCGTGTCGCCCGTCGGGCTCTCGATCGAGACGAGCTCGAGCGTGAGGTCGCGAAGGCGGTCGGCGTCGACGTGCTCGATCACAGGGTGCTCCTCGGGTGGTTGGCACGGGCGAACGTACATCATGGCTCCCCATGCCGACTTCGGGTCGGCGCCTCTTCGAGCGCGTAATCGAGCGCCTCGTCGAGCGTCATCGCCCGTCCCTGCTCCCACGCCTCGGCGAATGCGTCCTCGCCGAGCGCGGAACGGACGTCGACGAGATGTGGTGCTCGTGCTTGGGCCAGCCGGGCTCCACCGTGAGCCGCCCACCTCCTCGCGGAGCACGCTCGCACACGCGTACAAGCCGGACCGCGCGCACCGGGCGACCTTCTTCGGCAGCGAGCGCCGCCAACACCTCGAAGTCGAAGAGCTGCCCCGGCCGGTCGCCGACCTCCCGCTCGATCGCGAGGCTCTCCGCGACCAGGCGCCGCGCGGCATCGTTGTCGTGGAGCTCCAGAGACACGAACTGCAAGTCTCGACAGCGAGTGAGAGATCCCCCACGGATCGCCGAGCGTACGGTGGATGCCGAGGCTCTCCTCGAAGAGACGGCGCGCCTTCGTGTAGTCGCCCCGGGCCAGCGCGACTCCGCCGAGCGCCCTGTCCAGTTCGCGACGCTGCGGACGTTCCCGAGCTGACGCGCCCCGCGCACGCTCTCCTCGAGAAGACGCTCGGCCTCGTCGAACTCCCCCCGATGCGCGAACACGATGCCGGCGGGCATGGTGGCATACACCTCGGTCGAGAGATCGCCGATCCGCCGCGCGATCTCGAGGCCTTCCTGGGCGAGCCCGTGTGCTCGATCGATGTCACCTGTCGCCACGGCGGAGAGGCACAGGACGCCGAGCATCAATACGACTTCCGTTGTCGTCTCCTGCCCGGCGGAAGTCGACCAGGCTCGCCTCACCGATGCGGCGCGCTGCCTCGTGATCGCCCTGCACGACGGCCAGAGACGCAACCCGCGCCCGAGCCATCGCCCGCGCCGCCTTCGAGCCGGAGCGCTGCGCCAGCAGTCGCTCCAGGCGCTCGCGGCCCTCCGCCGCGGATCCTCGTAGCTGCCAGAAGCGCCAGAGCGCCGCACCGATCCGCAGGCCGATCTCCGCCTCGCCGCCCTCCGTCGCCCAGGTCAGCGCCGCGCGAATGTTGGCGAGCTCGGCATCGAGCCGCTCGAGCCAGCGCAGCTGCTGCGGCCCGAGCAGTGCAGGCTCGGCCTCCTCGGCGAGCTCGACGTAGAAACGCGGCGTGGCGGCGGCGGACCACCTCGCCGTCGCCGCGCTCGGACAGCCGCTCGAGCGCGTACTCGCGGATCGTCCCCAGCATCCCGAAGCGGGGCTCGCCGCCCGCCATCGGCTCCGTCCGGAGCAGGTTGTCGTTCAGGAGCGACTCCACGCCGTCGACGATGTCGAGCTCGGGGTCGCCCGCGACTGCCTCGGCGCCTTCGAGCGTGAACCCGCCGACGAACACGGCGAGGCTCGTGAAGAGCGCCTGCTCCTCTGCCGTGAGGAGGTCGTAGCTCCATTCCGTCGCGGCACGCAAGCGTCCGGTGCCGCTCGGGCATGCCGGTGCCGGGTGCGGCCTTCAGGAGGTCGAGCCTGCCGCCGAGACGCTCGAGGATTGCACCCGGGGCGAGCAGCTTGATCCGCGCGGCTGCGAGCTCGAGCGCGAGCGGCAGCCCGTCCAGGCGTCGGCAGAGCTCGGCCAGCGCGTCGGCGTTCTCCTCGGTGAGCTCGAAGTCGGGCCTCGCGTCGCGGGCGCGCTCGACGAACAGCCGAACTGCCTCGACTCTCGCCGAGCTTGTCCAGCTGTCGTGTCTGGGACGGATCGGGAAGCTCGAGCGCCGGCACCGAGTAGATCCGCTCCTCGGGGAGGTCGAGCGGCGAGCGGCTCGTGACGAGGAGCATCAGCCGGGCGCGCTGCCGTGAGCAACTCGGCCAGCAGGGGCGCCGCTGCAACGAGCTGCTCGAAGTTGTCGAGCACGAGCAACGCCCTGCGGTCGCGCAGGTAGGCGGTCAGTGCCTCCGCCCGCTCCTGTCCCGGCCGATCGACGACGCCGAGCGCCGTCGGCGATCGCGGCCGCCACGAGGTCGGGGTCGCTGATCGGAGCGAGGTCGACCAGCACGACGCCGTCCGGGAACGCATTGCCGAGGCCGTCCGTCGCCTCGACCGCGAGACGCGTCTTGCCCGACCCGCCGGGGCCCGTCAAGCGTCAGCGAGGCGCACGTCGTCGTCGGTGAAGGAGCGCGCGAATCTCGCGCAGCTCGCGCTCCCGGCCGACGAACGAGGTCGATCGCGCACGCGAGGCTCGGTGCCGCCCGCGTCGGCCCGGCAGCCGGCCGCGGCGGCGGTGCGACGTCCAGAGCCGGGTCCTGGTCGAGGATCGCGCGCTCGAGACTCTCGCAGCGCGGCGCCCGGCTCGATCCCGAGCGTCTCGACCAGCGTCTCTCGCGCCGCCCGGTAGGCCGCCAGGGCCTCCGCCTGCCTGCCGGAGCGGTAGAGCGTGAGCATGAGCTGCCCCCGTAGGCGCTCCGAGAGCGGGTGCTCGGCGACCAGAAGCTCGAGCTCGCCGACGAGCTCGCCGCCGCGGCCGAGGGCGAGATCCGCGTCGATGCGATCCTGCAACGCAGAGAGGCGCAGCTCCTCGAGCCGGGCGATCTCGGCCTGCGCCCACGGCTCGTACGCGAACTCGCCGAGCGGCGGGCCGCGCCAGAGCGCGAGAGCCTCGCGCAGGCGCGCGGCGGCAACGGCCGGGTCGTTCCCCCGCGCTTCGGTCACGAGACGTTCGAAGCGGTGCAGGTCGAGTCCGTCGGGTTCGACGACGAGCTCGTACCCGGCCGGACGGGTGACGATCACCTGGTTTCCAAGCGCCTTGCGAAGCTGCGAGACGTACGTCTGCAGCACCTTCGCCGCCGTGGCCGGCGGGCGGCCGTCCCACAGATCCTCGATCAGCCGATCGCGCGACACCGGCTCCCCCGCGCGCAGAAGCAGGATCGCGAGAAGCGCACGCGGCTTCGCGGCGTCCAGCGCCACGACGCGGCCGTCGACGACGGCTTGGAACGGCCCGAGTATGCGGAAGTCCATGGAGCTCGCGCCGAACGTAGCACCCCGTCGCCCTCACGACCAGGAACGGGCTGCACCGGCGTTCTACCGCCACTCCACCCGGGCTCGACCACGCCTGCGGCGGCAGCGCCGAACGTGGGGCATCACGGATTCAGTCAACCCACGCGAACGGAGGGAACGAGATGAATACGAGCACACCCCGGACGGCTGCCCGCCCCGCGGTCGGGCGAGCGACACCGACCACGGCACGGAAACGCCCGCGCCTGTTCCACTTCATGATCGTGGCAATCGCAGTCGCAGTCCCCAGTTCGCTCCTGATGCGGACAGACTCCCGTGTCGCGACCACCATCGAGTTCACAGGGTCACCTCAGACCTATGTCGTGCCGGCCGGGATCTGCCGGCTCCGGGTCGATCTCGTCGGAGGAGCCGGTGGTCGGGGCGGGACCGCGGGCGCACCCGGTGCCGGGGGGCAAGCCATCGCCGTCCTTGCGGTCACGCCGCGCGAGACGCTTCGCGTCCGCGTCGGCGGCTGGGGCGCAGAGGCGGTCGGGTCGACACCGGGCGCAGGCGGCTGGAACGGCGGCGGCGACGGCGGCGAGGCACTGGGCTACCCGGATGGGCGCCCCGGGAAAGCCGGCTCCGGTGGTGGTGGAGCGACAGACGTTCGCCAGGGAGGAGACGGCCTCGAGCACCGGATCATCGTCGCTGCCGGCGGCTCGGGCGGCGCAGGAGGCGGGATCGGCGGCCCGCTCGGAATGGGCGGCGGCAACGGCGGCGGCCTTCGTGGGGCCGACGGTGCTGCACCCCTCGGGACGGCGAATGCGGCAACGGGCGGGAGGGGCGCAACCGAGACGATCGGAGGCAACCCGGGCCGGAATGCCTCGGACCTTGCGGTCACGGCGACGGCGGGCGCGCTCGGTGTCGGCGGCGACGGTGCCCCGGGTGGCGCGAGCGGCGGCGGAGGCGGGGGAGGCGGGCTCTACGGCGGCGGGGGCGGGGGTGCCAGCGCCTTCTTCAACGGCGGGCACGGTGGCGGCGGCTCGGGATTCGGCCCCGAGGGGACGACCTTCCAGGCCGGCGTCGGCGGCGGCGACGGTCGGGCAAGGATCTCCTACGACCCCGACCGCGACGGTTGCGCCGGACGATGAGCTCAGCCCACGGGAGAGCGGGCGACGCGGAAGCCGATGTGGGCCGACCGTCGCCCAGGGGAGCTGCGACTTCGCATCGCGCCGCGGAGGTAGCGGGGGCTCGTGCTGGCGTACGAGCCCCCGCGCAGCACGCGGGGAAGCCCCGTCGCCTGGTCCTCGCGCCCGTCGTCCTCCCGGTACGGGTACGGCGCGTAGGCGCTGCTGACCCACTCCCAGACGTTCCCGGCCATGTCCAGGAGGCCGTACGGGCTCGCGCCGGCGGGATGCGCTCCGACCGGAGTCGTGAAGCCGTGCTTCGGGCCGCCGCCGAAGTTCGCGTGCCCCGATTCCTTGTGACACTCTTTCACGAGGGATCGGGGCACGGGCTCGTCGTCGCCCCAGGGGTAGCGGCGTCCGTCGCTGCCTCGGGCGCCCTTCTCCCACTCGGCCTCCGTCGGGAGTCTGGCTCCCGCCCAGGCGGCGAACGCGTTCGCGTCGTACCAGTCGACGTGGGTGACCGGGTGCCCGGCAAGCTCCTGAGGCATCGTCCCCTCGGGCCAGTGCGGCGGCGCCGGATGGCCGGCGGCGGTGACGAACTTCGCGTACTGGGCGTTCGTGACGGGCGTCGTGGCAAGGAGAACGGGCGCGACGGAGACGGGGTGGCGCGGCGCCTCGTCGGCCAGGGCGGGACCGGCCGACGGGCGCGGATCATTGCCGAGCAGGACGACACCTGCGGGGATATCCACGACGTCGAGCTCGAGCCGGAGGAGGGCGGGGGTGTCGCAGGCGAGCCGGAAGCCGACGTAGTGGTCGACCACGCCGGCGAGCATGCCGTGGCGGTAGGAGCAGCGAATCTCGCCCGGCCCGTGGATGTACGCGCCCCCGCGGACGACCCTCGGCACATCGGCCCGAGCCTCTTCCCGGCCGTCGGCCGGGTCGTACGGATACGGCAGCGCTGCGCTCGTCGTCCACTCCCACGCGTTCCCGGCCAGGTCGAGCGCCCCGAAAGGACCGGCTCCGCGCGGGTGCAGGCCCACGGGCGAGGTCTCTGTCGCGGCGAAGGTCGCGAGCTCAGGGCCGGGTGCTTCTTCCCCCCACGGCCACGTGCGGCCGTCGTCGCCCCGGGCGGCTCGTTCCCATTCGGCCTCGGTCGGCAGTCGCCCTCCTGCCCACCGACAGAATGCGGCCGCGTCGGCGTGGGAGACGTACGTGACCGGATGGTGATCCCGACCGGTCGGGATCGACCCTCCGGCCCAGTGCGACGGCATGGGGTACGCGGTTGCGGCGACGAAGGCGCGGTACTGCCCGTTCGTGACCGGCGTCCGGCCGATCGCGAACGCCGCGCACGCGAGGCGATTGCGCGGCGCCTCGTCGGGGTCGGGGGCGAACTCGGCGGCTGGCTCGCTCCCCATGACGAACCCTCCGGCGGGAATCGTCCGCCACTCGATGCCGGCTGTCGCGGCCGGGCTCAGCGCGGGATCACCGGCAGGACGACGTGGGACGGGCGCTCGGCATCGGCGTAGACGGTCTGCTCGGCGGCGACCTGATGGGTATGCCTCCCGATCGGTTCGCCGGTGTTCGGGTTCACGTCGAGCCGCGGCCAGTTCGAGGAGGAGATGTCGACGCGGATCCGGTGGCCGACAGCGAAGAGGTTGCTCGTCGGAGGCAGCGTGATCGTGACGGGCACAGGGACACCCGGCTCGAGCAGGACCTCTCGGTCGAACCCTTCCCGATAGCGACAACGGATCACCGAGTCGTTGAGGAGCATGTCGTAGCCCTCGGGGTAGTCCTCGTTCGCGGGGTGCACGTCCACGAGCTTCGCCGTGAAGTCCGTGTCGAGCGCGCTGGAGGAGATCCACAGGTGCACCGTCGTCGGCCCGGTCACTTCGACCGGTTCGGCGAGCGGCTCGGTCTGGAAGACGAGGACGTCGGGCCGGTCGGAGAGGCGCGGGAAGGGCGCCTCGGAGCCGTAGAACGCCGGCGACTCCTTCTGGTCGACAGGCCCCGGCGTGAGCAGGTCGCGCAATCGCAGCACGGGGCTGAGGAACCGGGCCCAGGCCTGCTCCATCCCGGCTCCCCCCGCCGGCAGTTCGCCGATCGAGCAGTAGAGACCACCGAGGGTCGGGACGGGATGAGCCGGGTCGAAGGTGAAGTGACGCGGCTCGGCACTCGCGTCGGGCCCGTCGGTCGAGAGCAGGCCGTCCGCGTGCAAGTAGTACGTCGTCTCCACCCGCCGGGCGAGCGGCCACTCGTACTCGTCGCGCCAGTGGCCTCCGTGGTCGAGCTTGCCCTCCGCTGTCTTGCGGCCGGAGCCACCGCCCATGACGAAGATCCGGACGGGCGGCTCGTCTGCCGGCTGGCCGGATGCCTCGTCGGGGAGCCAGCGGTCGAAGAACGCGAGTTGCTCCTCGAAGTAGCGCTTCACGCCCCAGACGCTCTGCGGGCCGAAGTCGACCTCATGACAGAAGGTAGCGTCGCCGCGCATGCCGACGTGACTCCACGGGCCGATCACGAGTCGCTGGGGGGCGCTGTTCTTCGCAGCCATCGCCGTGAAGTACGCGCTGTCGGCGGCGGGGAACGGGTCGTACCAACCGGTCGAGAATGTGGCCGGGATGTCGGCGTGCTGGTCCCAGTACCTCGTGTAGTCGTGCTCGATCCGGCTCCAGTACTCGTCGTAGACGCCGCGCGTGTAGTAGTCGAGCAGGGAGTCCTCGAGCGGCGGCACGTGCCGCAGAGCGGTCTGGCCACGCGTCCACGGTGTCGCCTTGAAGAGCTCGCGGAGATCGCGAAGGTCGTTCCAGACGTCCTGCTGCTTCTCCGGGTCATCCGCGATGTCCTGCGCATCCTGCGCGTGGATGAAGAGCGCCCAGAACATGTGCTGCTGCATCGCACCGCCCTCGCGACACTGGTTCTGGAAGCTGTTCGTCGGCACGACGTCGGGCCAGATCGCGGTCAGGTGCGGTGGTCTCTCGAGTGCGGTACGCACCTGGGTGATCGCGGCGTAGGAGCTGCCGACCGTGCCGATGCGGCCGTTCGACCACGGCTGCGTCCCGATCCACTCGCAGATGTCGTAGCCGTCTCGGCCCGTATGCGGCGTTGCGGCGTGGTAGTAGACGCCGGACGCCTCGGAGCAGTAGCGATCGCGCAGGTCGATCAGCACGACGTTGTAGCCCTTCGGGACGAAGTAGTCGGCGATCTCGCTGTACCGCTTGTCGGTCTTGTCGTACGGCGTGTGGAGCATGATCGTCGGGAAGCGCCCCTCGACGAAGTCGCCGTCCTGAGCAGGCCGGTAGATGTCGAAGGCGAGGCGAACGCCGTCCCGCATCGGAACCATCACGTTCTTGGCAAGGACGATGCCGTACTGCCGGTGAGGCTGAAGCCTCACCCCGTCTTCCCGTCCAGCGCTCACGGTGCCTCCCTCTCGATCACGAGATTCCCGACCTCGTCCACCCGCACCGTAAACCCCGGATGAACCACGGTGGTCGAATCGAACTCCTCCACGACGGCTGGGCCGACGAGCGTGGCCCCGGCCGGCAGCCCGTAGCGATCGTAGATCGGGCAATCGACGTAGTCTCCCGCCTCGCCGAAGTAGACCATCCGCCGTTCCTTCGGCGCCGGCGTCTCGCCTGCGTGCAGCCGCCGCAGCGGCGGCTTCGCGATCCTGCCGACGCTCGTCAGCCGGAGGCTCACGACCTCGACCGGCTCGGCAGGCGCATTGAACCCGTACGTTCGATCGTGCTCCTCGTGGAATCGCTCGAGCAGCCGATCCCCCGCCGGCACCGTCAGCTCGTAGCTCTGCCCGACGTACCGCAGGTCGATCTGACGCAGGAACTCGATCGACTCGCCCCCGACCCCCTCGCGCTCCAGCTCCGCCCGCCCGGCCTCCTCCAGGTGGGCGAAGGCCGTGGCGACCTCGCCGTGGTCGAGATCGTCGAGCCTCCGCATGACGGTGGTCGCGGTGTCGCGCTTGAGGTCAGTCGTCAGCAGCCCGGTGGCGGAGAAGATGCCGGGGCTGCGGGGGATCAGCAGCGTCGCCATCTCGGTGTCGCGCATGAGCGCGTTCGCGTGCACGGGCCCGGCGCCGCCGAAGCCGACGAGGACGAAGTCGCGCGGGTCGTAGCCACGCTGGACGGAGATCAGGTGCAGCGCGTTGACCATCGCCGCGTTCGCGATCTCGACGATCCCGTTGGCGGCTTCGGTGACGGTGAGCCCGAGCGGCCCGGCACAGCGCTCCTCGATCGCTCGCGCCGCGCCCTCGACGTCGAGCCCGATCTCGCCGCCGAGAAAGTAGCCCGGGTTGAGCCGGCCCAGCACGACGTTCGCGTCGGTGACGGTCGGCTCGACGCCGCCGCGCCGGTAGCAGACCGGCCCCGGATCGGCACCCGCACTCCTGGGGCCTACGCGGAGGAGACCACCGGAGTCGACCCAGGCGATCGAGCCGCCACCGGCGCCGATCTCGACGAGGTCGACGACGGGCGTCCGCACCGGATAGCCCGACAGCGACATGCCGCCGATGCCGGCTCCCGCGTGCCCGCCGACGTTGTAGTCCTTCGTCACCGACGGCCGGCCGCCCTGGATCAGCCCCACCTTGGCGGTGGTGCCCCCCATGTCGAAGGAGAGGATGTCGGGCCGGCCGAGCGTCTCGCCGAGGTACGCCGAGGCGATCACGCCGGCGGCCGGGCCCGACTCGACCATGAACACGGGACGGACGCTTGCGGCGTCGGAGCCGAAGATGCCGCCGCTCGACTGCATCACGAGGAGCTTGGCCTGGACGCCCGCGGCGGCAAGCCGGCTCTCGATCCCCTGCAGGTAGCGCTCGACGACAGGGCGGATCACGGCGTTGATCACCGTCGTCGATGCCCGCAGGTACTCCCGGAACTCCGGAGCGACCTCCGACGAGAGCGAGACCGGGATCCCGGGCAGCTCCTCCGCGAGGATCGCGCCGACCCGCAGCTCGTGCTCCGGGTTGACGTAGGCATGAAGGAGGCAGACGGCCACCGACTCGACGCCTTCCCGCCGCAGGACGGCCGCAGCTTCCCGCACGGAGTCGTCCTCGAGCGGCCGCAGGACCTCGCCCTTCGGGCCGAGCCGCTCGCCGACCACGACCGCCCGGTCCCGCGGGACGAGTGGCTTTGCCTTCTCGAACTGCGTGTCGTAGAGCGTGGGCCGCACCTGGCGCGCGATCTCGAGCAGGTCGCGGAAGCCGTCGGTCGTGACGAAGCCGCTGCGCGCGATCTTGCCTTCGATGATCGCGTTCGTCGCCACCGTCGTCGCGTGGACGACGAACGTGACCTCGCCCGCGTCGACACCACCCTCGGCGAGGGCACGCTCCGCCGCCTGCATGAACCCCTCCGACGGGTCGGACGGCGTCGTCAGCACCTTGGCGATCGACACCTCACCGGTCTCCTCGTCGATCAGGGTGGCGTCGGTGAACGTCCCCCCGATGTCGATCGCCAGGCGAACGCTCATCTGCTCCCTCTCCTCAGTTCGATGGTTGCCGTCTCGTCGAGCCCGCGATCCTCGATCACGACCCTGTAGTGCTCGCGGGCCCGCGCGACGCTGACCTTGCCCTCGAGCACGTCACGCAACACCCGCTCCGGGTCGCGCTCCTCCGGCGGCCCGTAGCCTCCGCCGCCGCAACTGCGCACGCTCACGATGTCGCCAGCGACCAGCTCGGTGGTGCTCTTGGAGCCGAGCCGCGTCTCGGCGCCGTCGTGGATCAGCACGTACGCCGCGACTCCCGCGTCGTGACCGCCGAAGGCGCCCCAGGGGCCTTTCCGGTCGCGGTCGGCGAGGATCGTGAACGTCGTCGGCTGCAGCACGCAGAAGTCCTTGCGCAGCCCGAGCCCGCCGCGGAACCGGCCCGGGCCCTCGGAATCCTCGACGAGCGAGAGCCGGGCGATCCGAACCGGGTAGTTCAGCTCCGTCTCCTCGATCGGCGCGTTCTCGGTGTTCTGGCCGTGGGCCTGGACCGCGTCCGGGCCGTCGCTCCCGTGCCGGCCGCCGTAGCCGCCGGCGAGGGCCTCGTAGAAGCACGTGTAGCTGCCCCGGGCAAGATCGAGGGAGCCGAACCCCGCCTGGCACATCATGCCCTTGGTCCCCGCCGGGAGCCGCTCGGGGAAGGCGGGCATGAGCGCCTGGAACATCACCTCGACGAGCCGGGTCTGCGTCTCCCAGCCGCCGACGACGGGCGCGGGCCAGGTGCAGTTCGTGACCGTCCCTTCCGGCGCGTGAAGCGTGAACAGGCGATAGAAGCCGTCGTTCACGGGCAGGTCGGCGTCGACCAGGCACTTGAGCGCGTAGGCGCAGGCGGAGAAGCTCATCGCGAACGTCGAGTTCACCGGCGCCCGGCGTTGTGGGTCCGAGCCGGTCGTGTCGAAGTGGACGCAGTCGGGGGTGATCTCGATCCTGATCCGGAGGCGGACCGGCTCGTCCGTGTACCCGTCGTTGTCGACGAACCCCTCTGACGCGTACGTCCCGGGGGCCAGCTGTGCGATCTCGGCGCGCACGCGCCGCTCCGTGTACTCGAGCAGCTCGTCCATCGTCGCGAGCAGCGTCTCACGGCCGTGACGCTCCGACAGCGCCGTGATCCGCCTCACGCCCGTCGCGTTGGCCGCTATCTGGGCCCGGAAGTCACCCGCCGTCTCGTGTTTCGACCGGATCTGGGCGAGGATCAGGCGGAAGACGTCGTCCAGGATCTTCCCACCCTCGACCACCTTCACCGGCGGGATGATCACGCCCTCCTGGAAGACCTCCCGGAACGCCCCGATGGAAGCGGGCGCGCCGCCGCCGACGTCGACGTGATGCGCCAGGTTGGCGACGTAGCCGACGAGCGTGCCGTCCACGTAGACCGGCGAGATCAGGCTGACGTCGTTCAGGTGGACGCCGCTCGGGTGCGGGTCGTTCGTGACGATCGCGTCGCCCGGCCCGAGGTTCTCGGCGCCGTAGCGCCGGATCGCGTGCGGTACCTGCTGCGCCATCGAGCCCAGGTGCACCGGCTGCGTGAACGCCTGGGCGACCGACCGGAGCTCGGTGTCGAAGAAGGCGCAGGAGAAGTCCGAGCGCGTCTTGATGTTCGTCGAGTAGGCGCTGCGCTTCAGCGCCAGCACCATCTCGTCCGTTGCGGCGACGAGCGCGTTCCGGATCACCTCGAAGGAAATGGGGTCGAGGGGGGCAGGCTTCAGCCTGCCCTCCTCTCCGTTTCCGTCGACGGCCGCACTCATCGGCGCAGCTCCGCCGTCGCGGCCGGGTCGAGCTCCCGCCCGCTGACTGCCACCCGGTACAGATCGCGCGCCCGCTCGGCGCTGACCTTCCCCTCGAGGACGTCACGCAGCACGCGCTCCGGGTCGCGCTCCTCGGGAGGCCCGTAGCCGCCGCCGCCGCAGGTGCGATAGCTCACGACGTCTCCGGCGACGAGGTCGATCGTCCCCTTCGCCGGCAGCCGCCGCTCCTCCCCGTCGCGAATCAGGACGTACTCGGCAACGCGTCCCGCCTGGCCCCCGAAGGCGCCGGCCGGGCCCGTCAGGGTCCGGTCGGAGAGCACCGTGAACGTCGTCGGCCGCTCGAACAGGAAGTCCTTGCGCAGCCCGAGGCCCCCGCGGAACCGTCCCGGCCCTTCCGAGTCGTCGACGAGCGAGAGACGCACGACGCGCACCGGGTAGTTGAGCTCGGTCTCCTCGACCGGAGCATTCTCCGTGTTCTGGCCGTGGGCCTGGACCGCGTCGGGGCCGTCGCTCGCCTGACGCCCGCCGTACCCGCCACCGAACGTCTCGAGGAAGCAGGTGTACTCGTTCGTCACCGGATCGACGCCGCCGAAGCCCGCGTGGCACATCATCGCCTTCGTTCCCGCCGGAAGGACGTCGGCCATGGAGGGCAGGAGTGCGCGGAAGACGATGTCGACGAGCCGGGTCTGCGTCTCCCAGCCGCCGACGACCGGTGACGGCCAGGTGCAGTTCGTGACGCTCCCCCGGGGCGCGTCCAGGTGCACGAGCCGGTAGAAGCCGTCGTTCACCGGGAGATCAGGGTCGACCATGCACTTGAGCGCGTACGCGCAGGCCGAAAAGGTCTGGGCATAGGTGGAGTTGACGGGGGCGCGCCGCTGTGGGTCGCTACCGGTGAGATCGAACGCCACCCCGTCCCCGGTGATCTCGACGCGGGCGCGCAACCGCACCGGCTCGTCCGTGTACCCATCCGTGTCGACCGAGCCCTCCGCCTCGAAGACCCCGTGGGGCAGGGCCGCGATCTCGGCCCGCGTCCGTCGCTCCGTGTAGTCGAGGAGCTCCTGCATAGCGGCCACGATCGTGGCGTGGCCGTGGCGCGCGACGAGTGCGTCGAGCCTCCGCGCGCCGGTCGCATTCGCCGCGATCTGGGCGCGGAAGTCCCCCGCTGTCTCGTGCTTGGAGCGGATCTGGGCGAGGATCAGGGCGAACACGTCGTCGACGATCCGACCCGCCGCGACCACCTTCACGGGGGGGATGATCACGCCCTCCTGGAAGACCTCGCGGAACGCACCGATGCTCGCCGGCGCACCGCCTCCAACGTCCACATGATGCGCGAGGTTCGCGACGAACCCGAGCAGGACGTCCTCGACGAAGACGGGCGAGATCAGGCTCACGTCGTTCAGGTGGACGCCGCTCGGGTACGGGTCGTTCGTGATGATCACGTCGCCGGGCCCGAGGTTCTCGATGCCGTACGTCCGCACCGCGTGCGGCACCTGCTCGACCATCGATCCGAGATGGACTGGCTGCGTGAACCCCTGCGCCACGGCGCGCAACTCGGCGTCGAAGAACGCACAGGAGAAGTCCGACCGCGTCTTGATGTTCGTCGAGTACGCGCTCCGACGCAGGGTCAGCACCATCTCGTCCGTGGCCGCAACGAGGGCGTTACGGATCACCTCGAACGTGATCGGGTCGAGCGGTCGGGAGCTCATGCGCGGTTCCCGGCTCCCCAGACGGAGCTGAACGTGCGCCCCTCGGAGAACCGCGAGCCAGAGAGGCTCGAGATGTCGATCGGGGGCTGCTGCCCCGCGATCGTCGCGGCCAGGGACTCCCCGATCGCCGGCCCGATCTTGAACCCGTGGCCGCTGCCGCCGAAGCACGAGTAGTAGCCGCCGATCTCCTCCTCGCCCACGATCGGATACCAGTCCTCGGTGATGTCGTAGACGCCGGAATAGCCGGTGACGTACGCGCCGCCCCAGTTCGGCTGCGTGAGCGTCGGAGCGAGCGACGGGATCCGGTTCAGCAGCTTCGGGACCATTCCCTGCAGATGCGCCTCGTCCGTGCCGTCGTCATAGGTCTCGGGATCGACCGGCTCCATCTCCTTCGGCCACCCCTCGCCGACGAGGACCCTGCCGCCGACGTACGGGCGCGTGTAGAAGCACTGCGGGACGTCGGAGATCACCGGGTAGTCCTCGAATCCGTCCGGCCCCTGCAGCGCCGGCGCGTCGAAGATCGCCTCGTGCTCGCGACTGAACATGATCGGGTAGTCGACGCCGACCATGCGGCCGATTCGATCGCCCCACGGGCCGCAGGCGTTCACGACGACGCCGGTCGCGATCTCGCCGTCCCCGGTCACGACACCCGTGATTCGTCCACTCGCCGTGGAGATGCCGAGCACCTCGCAACCCTCGTAGACGTGAAGTCCGTTGCGTTGCGCCGAGCGAACGAGCGACTGCACCGTCTGCACCGGATCCGCGAAGCCCGACGTCGGCTCGAAGCAGGCGAGCCCGACGCCGTCGAGCTGGAGCTGGGGCCAGCGGCTCATGACTTCGGCGGGCTCGAGCGTCGACGTCTCGACGCCGAATCCCTGCTGCACGGCGACCGTATCGCGCAGCGCCTGCGCCTCCTCGGGTGGCGCGAAGAGCATGTAGCCGATCTGATGGAAGCCGGCCGGCCCGCCGAGCTCCTCCTCGGCGTCCCCGAACATCGACGCGCCCCGCACCGCCAGCCTGATCCCGACCTCGTTCGAGTAGTGCTGGCGAACGTGCGCAGCCGAGTACTGGGTCGAACCGCCGCAGATCTTTCGTTTCTCGAGGAGCGCGACCTCGCCAAATCCCAACCTGTTCAGGAAGTGGGCGGTGCTCGCCCCCATGATCCCGGCACCGATCACGACGGCGTCTGCCCTGGCGATCACGTTCTTCTCCTCTCGACTCGTAGGGCGGCCGTCGCCGCATCGTCGACCAGCCCGTCGGCCCCGATCACTGCGCCGTAGAGCTTGCTCGCAGCCGCGGCGCTCACCTTCTCGTTGCGCACGTCGTGCTCGACAGCGGCCGGATCGCGCGTGAGCGGATCGCCCCAGCCACCGCCCCCCGCCATCCGATGGACGTACACGTCGCCCTCTCCGATCGTCGTCGAGAACATCGCGGGCAGCACCTCCTCGGTCCCGTCCGGGCGCAGCAGGAGGTTGCTCGACGGTGCGCCGCTGCCGCCACCGGAGAGGCCGTACGGCGGTCGCTCGGCACGATCCGAGCGCACGATCAGCGACGTCTCCGGCGTCAGACAGCGCCAGACGCGTTCGATCGCGAGGCCGCCCCGGTGCTCGCCCGCGCCACCCGTGTCGGGTACGAGCCCGTAACGCTCGACGACGATCGGGAACTCGAACTCGGCGACCTCGATCGGGATGTTCGCGGCGAGGCTGGCCGGATTCGTGAGCCCGTCGTTGCCGTCCCACGTCGGTGTGCCGCCCCAGGTACCGACCACGAGCTCGTAGAAGACGAACCGCTCGTCCGTTCCGGGCCGGTTGGCACCGAAGATGGCAAGCGTGTTGCCGCCCTCCCCCGCGGCGGGCACCCGGTGCGGAATCAGCTGGGCCAGAGCGCCGTTGAGCGCGTCGAGCACCCGAAACCCCGTCACGCCGCGCATCGAGGACGCCCCCGGCATGATCACCTCGGCCACGGTGCCGGGCTTCGTGAGAACGGTGATCGGCCTGAACGCACCCGCCGTGTTCGGCACCTCGACCGTGAGCGCACAGCGGATCGCCTGGTAGACGCACGCCATCACGAAGGAGCGCGTGCTGTTGAGCGATCCCCGCACCATCGGTGCCGAGCCGGTGAGATCGGCGACGATCTCGTCACCTGCGATCGTGATCCGCGCCGTGATCGGGACGTCACGTGTGTCGACACCGTCCGAGCCGAGGTAGTCGGTGAACGAGGCCGTTCCGTCCGGCCAGGTCGCGATCTCCTGTCGAACGAGCCGCTCGGTGTAGGCGATCAGTGCCACCGCGAGCTCCGCGAGATGCTCGCGCCCGTACCGGGTGGCCAGCGCCTGTAGCTCGCGCTCCGCAACCGAGCAGGCCGCCACCTGCGCGCCGAGGTCGCCGAAGGTCATGCGCGGGATGCGCACGTTCGTCTCGATCAGCCGGTGTACCTCCTCGACGGGCTCACCCTCGGCGTAGAAGCGGATCCACGGCATCCGCAGGCCCTCCTGGAAGATCTCGGTGTTGTCGCACGCGCTCGAGCCGGGCAGACGCCCGCCCACGTCGCCATGGTGCGCTGTCGTGACGGCGAAGCCGACGAGCGCGCCGTCCAGGTGCACCGGCTTGACGACGAAGATGTCCTGCAGGTGCATGCCCCCGTCGAAGGGGTCGTTCATGATGAAGACGTCGCCTGGGCGCATCCGATCGCCGTAGTGGCCGAGCAGCGAGTCGATCGCTGTCGGGATCGAGCCGAGATGGAAGGGGACGCTGACGGCCTGCGCGATCGTCTCGCCGCGCGCATCGCAGAGCGCCGCGGAGAAATCCATGCCGTCGCGGACGACCGTGGAGTGCGCGGTGCGGATGATCGTCGTCGCCATCTCGTCGGCGATCGACTGGAGCGCGTTCGCGACGATCTGCAGCGTCACGGGATCGGGTGCCGTCGACGAGCGCCCTGTCATGAGCCTGCCTGCTTCTCGAGCACGAGCGTCTCGGTCTCGAGGTGGCGCCGGACGGTCCAGCCGTCCGGGACGACGACGGTCGTGTCGTACTCGTCCACGAGCAATCGTCCTGAAACGGGGTCGCTCCCGATCGAGGCCCGGGCCCGGACGGGAACGTCCCTTGCCTCGCCCCCGACCCACATGCGTCTCGTCGCCTCGCGGTCCGGCGAGAGGGCATCGGCAAGGTCGAACGTCAGCGTCGCAGCCGAGGCGCCGAGCACCGCGAGCCGAACCGCCCGCACCTCGACCGGCGAGCCGGGCTGGCCTCGGACGCCGTAGAGCACCTCGTGCTCGTCCTCGAACCGTGCCCGGAGCCCGGCGAGCAGCTCCCTGTCGACCGGTCCGTCCGGCAGCTCCACCTCGATCTCCCAGCTCTGACCTCCGTAGCGGAGGTCTGCAGTTCGTGCCCAGGTCGGTAGCTCGCGCCCCGCAAACGCGCGGTCGAGCGGCACCTGCATCTCGTCGAGCAGCGCCGTGATCGCCGCCGGGTCGACCGCGTCCACATCGAGGTGGCACGAGCGCACCTCGTGGAACTCGGGGCGCGCGAAGAGCAATCCGACTGCGCTGAACAGCCCGGCCACCGGCGGAACGACGATCGTCGCGACGCCAAGGTCGTCGGCGAGCCCACCTGCATGGACCGGCCCGGATCCCCCGTAGGCGATGATCGCGAAGTCGCGCGGGTCGCGGCCCTTCTCCGACGAGACCGCGCGCAGCGCACGGGTCATCCGAGCATTGGCAATGCGATGGATGCCGTCTGCCGCCTCGGCGATCGAGAGCCCGAGCGGCTCCGCGACCCGGGCGATCGCCGTCTCCGCGAGCTCGCGCGAGATCGTGATCTGCCCGTCGGCGACCGGGCCCGCCGGGATCGTGCCGAGCACCACGTTGGCATCGGTGACGGTGGGCTCGACGCCACCGCGGCCGTAGCAGGCCGGCCCCGGATCGGCGCCTGCGCTCCTCGGCCCGACCTGAAGTCCGCCTGCCGGGTCGAGCCAGGCAAGGCTGCCGCCGCCCGCCCCCACCTCGGCGATGTCGATCGTCGGGATGCGCAACAGCTCGCCGGCTCCGCGGATCAGCCGGCTCCCAGCGGAGATCGAGCCGCCCACCTCGTACTCCCGGCCTCGGGCGATCGCGCCCTTCTCGATCAGCGATGCCTTCGCCGTCGTCCCTCCCATGTCGAACGCGATCAGGTTCTCGATCCCGAGTCGCTGCGACATCCCGAGCGCCGCGACGACACCGGCCGCCGGCCCCGACTCGAGCGCGAAGACCGGCCGCAGCTTCGCGTCCTCGGACGTCATCACCCCGCCGGACGACTGCATGATCTGGAGCGGTGCCTCCTCCAGCCCGATGCCGTCGAGGCCCGTCCGGATGCGGTCGATATACGACGCCATCAATGGTCGGACGTACGCGTTGACGACCGTCGTCGCCGACCGCTCGTACTCACGCTGCTCCCGGAGGATCTCGCTCGAGAGCGAGACCGTCGCCTCCGGCAGCTCCTCGGCCAGGATCGCCCCGACGCGCTGCTCGTGCTCCGGGTAGAGGTAGGCGTGCAGGAAGCAGACGGCGATCGAGTCGATTTCGAGCGTGCGCAGCCGGTCCGCCAGGTGGCGCACCTCGGCCTCGTCGAGCGGCTGCAGCACGGTGCCATCGGCCGCCATCCGCTCGGCCAGCTCGAAACGCAGCCGCCGCTCGACGAGTGGCGGTGGCTTGCGCCAGAAGAGGTCGTACATGTGCGGAATCCGCAGTCGCCGCAACTCGAGGACGTCCCTGAAGCCCTGCGTCGTGACGAGGGCGGTCTCGGCACCGAGACGCTGCAGCACGGCGTTCGTCGCGACGGTCGTGCCGTGGACGACCTCTCGCACGGCGACCGGCGCCGTCGCCGCCGGCAAGTCCCGACACAGCTTCGACGACAGCCAGGTCGTAGCTCGGCGGCGTCGAGAGGAGCTTGCGCACCTGCACCCGTCCGTCGTCCGTGTGGAGGAGCACGTCGGTGAAGGTGCCACCCACGTCGACGCCGATCCGACCGCCGGCTGGCTCCATCGCAGTCTCACTCATCTGCGATTTGAAATAGCAAATTGCATTCTGGCCGAGCTTAGAGCAAACTGTCGGGGAATGGAAGGGCCAGGCACGATCACACCGATAGCCCCGCTCGAGGAGCGCGAGTCGATCGAGCAGCGCGTGGCGCGCACGTTGCGCGACCTGATCGTCGCCGGCCAGCTGCCCTCGGGAACGCCGCTCGTGCAGCGCGACCTCGCGCAGCAGCTCGGTGTCTCGCCGACGCCGGTGCGCGCCGGGCTGAGCCAGCTCGAGCGCGAAGGGCTCGTGGCGGTCACCGCCACGGGCCGCGCCGTGGTAAGCAGGCTGACCCGCGAGGACTTCGAGGAGATCTATGCAGCGCGGCTCGGCCTCGAAGGGCTCGCCGCCCGCGTCGGCGCCGTCTCGGTCGGGCCGGACGAGATCGCCCGGATGAAGAGAACCCTGCGCCACCTGCGCGAGCTCGCCGTCGAGCAGGACGTGGACGCGTATCTCCACCAGCGCTGGGAGTTCCACGCGACGTGCTACCGGTCGAGCGGCCGCCAGCGCCTCGTCGACGAGGTGGAGCGGCTGTTCTGGCGCTCCGATCGCTACAACCGCCTCGTCCTCTCGACGGCCCAACGCTTTCGCGAGTCCGTCGGCCGCTACCGTGAGCTGCTCGTGGCCTGCGAGGCACGCGATGCCGCCCAGGCGGAGAAGGCGGTGCAGGACGGAATGCGCTGGGCGGTCGACCGCCTCGCGGCGACCCTGCCCTCCGAGGCGGACGAATGACGGGCCTCACCGAGGTCAAAGCGGCGCTCCTCGCGGCCCTGGGCGAGGATCGCGTCCGTGACGGCGACTCCGAGCGCGATCTCCATTCCGCCGATCTCAGCTTCCACGCACCGCACCGACCCGATCTCGTCGTCTATCCGGGTTCGACCGACGAGGTCTCTCTCGTGCTCGCGCTCGCGAACGAGCACGGGATCCCCGTGACGCCGTTCGGGGTGGGCACGAGCCTGGAGGGTCATGTGATCCCCATCCACGGAGGGATCAGTCTCGACCTCTCGCGGCTCGACCGCATCCTCGACATCGCGCCGGAGAACCTGACGGCGACCGTGCAGGCCGGCGTCACCCGGCTCACGCTCGAGCGGGCCGTCGGCCAGCACGGCCTCTTCTTCCCCGTCGATCCCGGCGCCGATGCGACGCTCGGCGGGATGGCGGCGACGAACGCCGCCGGCACGACGACCGTTCGCTACGGGAAGACGCGAGCAAACGTGCTCGCGCTCGAAGCGGTGTTGGCCGACGGGCGCGTGATCCGCACCGGCTCGAAGGCCGCGAAGACGTCGGCCGGCTACGACCTCACGGGCCTGCTGGTCGGCTCGGAAGGAACGCTGGCCGTGATCACAGAGGTGACGGTCCGGCTCCACGCGATCCCGGAGCACGCCGTTGCGTTGCGCATCGCCTTCCCCGATCTCGAAAGCGCCTGCCGGACGGCCGCCGGAGTGGTGGCCGCCGGCTCCGGGGTCACGCGCGTCGAGTTCCTCGACGCGTGGGTCGTCGCGGCCGTCAACGCGTACTCGGAGACGTCGTACCCCGAGGAGCCGTGCCTGTTCATCGAGGCGTCGGGAAGCGAGGAGCTGGTGCTCGCCGACCTCGAGCTCGTGGAGGCGATCGCAACCGCCGAGGGTGCGACCGACATCGTCACCGAGCGCGATCCCGACGCGCGGGCCCGCCTCTGGAAGGCGCGTCACGAGGCCGCAAACGCCACCGCGGCGATGTTTCCGGGCACGAAGGAGCGGGCGACCGACGTCTGCGTCCCCTTGACGGAGCTGGCCGGTGCGGCCCACTTCGCGCGCGCCGAGATCGACCGGCTGGGGCTGAACGCGGGGATCGTCGGCCACGCCGGCGACGGCAACCTCCACATCGCGGTGCAGGTGGACGTCGCCGAGATCGGTCTCTCCGAGGAGCTCGTGCACAACGTCGTCGACGATGCGCTGGCGCGCGGCGGCACGTGCACAGGCGAGCACGGCGTGGGCCTCGGCAAGATCGAGGCGCTCGAGCAGGAGCACGGCGACCTGATCCCGCTGATGCTCGCGATCAAGGCGAGCTTCGACCCGAACGGGATCCTGAATCCCGGCAAGGTGCTCCCGCCTTCCCCTCCGGACCGGCCACGGTAGGAGGTCGGCCAGTTGGTCAGCCTCCCGGCACGAAGCTTCCGACTCGGCGTCGACATCGGCGGCACGTTCACGGACGTGGTGCTGCTCGGCGACGACGGGTCGGTGTGGACGAAGAAGGTCCTGTCGACGCCTGACGACTATGCCCGCGGTGTCGTGGCCGGGGCCGTTTCGCTCCTGGCGGAATGCGGCGTCGCCGGGGACGACGTCGCCGGCGTGATGCACGCCTCGACGGTCGCCTCGAACACGATCCTCGAGGGCCTCGGAGCAAGAACGGCCCTGATCACGACGAAGGGCTTCCGGGACGTCCTCGAGCTACGGCGCCTGCGGATCCCCGTCCTCTACGACGTCCAGTACGAGAGCCCGAAGCCCCTGGTGCCACGGCGACTCAGGTACGAGGTCGCCGAGCGGCTGGGTCCGCGAGGGGAGGTCTGGCAGGGGCTGGACGAGAGCGGGGTCGAGGAAGTCGCACGCCGGCTCGCCGACGACGGTGTCGAGGCGATCGCGATCGCGCTGATCCACGCCTACGCCAACGACAGGCACGAGTGCCGGGTCGAGGAGATCGTCCGCGCGATCGTCGGCGAGGACGTCTACGTCACCCGCTCGTCGGAGATCCTGCCCGAGATCCGCGAGTACGAGCGCACGAGCACCGCGGTCGTCAACGCCTACGTCGGCCCTGCCATCACCCACTACATCGCCGCGCTCGCCGGGCAGCTCCGTGAGGCGGGGATCGCAGCCCCGCTCGAGGTGATCCAGTCGGCGGGCGGCACGCTGACGCCCGAGATCGCGCAGCGCAAGCCGGCTCACCTCGTCGAGTCGGGCCCGGCAGCCGGCGTGATGGCCTGCGCGTACCTCGGCCGGCTGACGGGGCAGCCGCAACTGATCTCGCTCGACATGGGAGGCACGACCGCGAAGGCGGCGATCGTCGAGGACGGGCTGCCGGTACGCACGAGCGAGTACGAGGTCGGCGCCGGCATCAACCTGAGCAGCAAGCTCGTCAAGGGAGGCGGCCATCCGATCAAGCTCCCGTTCATCGACGTGTCGGAGATCGGGGCTGGCGGTGGCAGCATCGTCGCGGTCGACGCGCTCGGCTCGGTCAGCGTCGGCCCGGTGAGCGCCGGTGCCTCGCCGGGGCCCGTCTGTTACGACCTCGGCGGGCTCGACCCAACCCTTACCGACGCGCTGCTCGCCCTCGGCTACCTCAATGAGACACAGCTCGGCGGAGGTGCGATCACGCTGAACCCATCGGCGTCGCGCGAGGCTCTCGACCGCGTCGTGGCGACGCCGCTCTCCCGCTCGGTCGAGGAAGCCGCGTATGGGATCCTGCAGCTCGCGGTGGCGACGATGACCCGCGCGGTCAAGGCAGTCACGACCTACCGCGGCCGCGACCCGCGGGACTTCACGCTCTGCGCGTTCGGCGGGAACGGCCCCCTGACCGGAGTCGAGATCGCGCGCGCCCTGCAGATCCGCCGCGTGCTGGTGCCACCGGCACCGGGCGTCTTCAGCGCCCTCGGCCTGCTCTTCTCCGACACGGAGCACGAGACCGTGCGCACCCTGATGCTACGCGGAACGGAGTTGACCGCCGCCGCCCTCGAGAGTGCCCTTGCGACCGTCGAGGCCGAGGCGACGAGGCACCTCGTGGTTGCCGGCGAGGCGACCGTCACGGTGACGCGGTTCGCCGACGTGCGCTACGCCGGACAGGCCTACGAGCTTCCGGTACGCCTCCCCGCCGGCCCTGTCGACATCGCCAGCCTCGTCGCGGACTTCGTCGCCGAACACGTCAAGACCTACGGGCACGGCTCCGCCGCTGACCCGATCGACGTCGTCTCGATCCGCGCGCTCGCCCGCATCGAGCGCACCACGGCCCGGAAGTACGACCCACTGGCCGCGATCCGCAATCTTCCTCGACTCGAGAGCACACGGACGGCCTACTTCGGGCCTGTCGCCGGGCACCTCGAGACGCCCGTCTGCAACCGTGCCGGGCTCCTCGCGGGCGAGCGGTGCGGGCCGCTCCTGATCGACGAGATCGATTCCACCTGTGTCGTGCCGCCCGGTTGTGTGGCCCGGCTCGACTCCTACGGCAACATCGAGGTCGAGGTCGATGGCCGAGCCTGATCTCGACCGCCGCAGCGTTGACCCGATCACGCTCGAGGTCGTCAAGAACGCGCTCGCCTCGACGGCCGACGAGATGGCACTCGTGATCATGCGCAGCGCCTACTCACCCGTTGTGCGCGACACGATGGATTACTCGACTGCGCTCTGCGACCGCAACGGCCGGGTCGTCGCGCAGGGCCTCACTCTCGCAGTCCAGCTCGGCACCTTCCCGACCGTGATGGGGTACGTGCTGGAGGAGTTCGGTTCGTCGGCGCAGCCGGGCGACGTCTACATCGCCAACGACCCGTACGGCTGCGGCGGCCAGCATCTGCCCGACCTCTACGTGATCCAACCAGTCTTCGTCGGCAGCCAGCTCGAGGGCTACGCGGCGACGATGGCGCATCACTCGGACGTGGGCGGCATCGCGCCCGGCAGCATCGCCGTGCACGCGACCGAGATCTACCAGGAGGGCCTGCGGATCCCGCTCTCGAAGCTCTACGACGGCGGCGTCGAGAACGCCACGCTCTTCAGGCTGCTCGAGGCGAACACCCGCCAGCCGATTCACGTGCTCGGCGACCTCCGTGCCCAACTGGCCGCCTGCCGCGTCGGCGAACGTGGGCTCGTCGCCCTGCTGGAGCGCTACGGCGACGGAGCCCACACCTACATGGACGAGCTCCAGCGCGTCGCGGAGCGGATGATGCGCGCCGAGCTCGCGCTGCTCCCCGACGGCGTCCACACGTTCACCGACTACATCGACGGCGTCGGCAGCCACCCCGTGCCGATCCCGATCTGCGTCCGGGTCGAGATCGCCGGGGACGAGGTGCTCATCGGCTTCGAGGGGACGTCTCCGCAGGTCGACGCCAGCGTCAACTGCCCGGTCGGAATGGTGCGCGCCGCCTGCTACTGCGCCATCCGCGGCATCGTCGGCGGCGAGATTCCGAACTGCGAGGGCTACATGACCCCGATTCGCATCGATGCTCCTGCGGGAACCGTCGTCAACCCGGTGCTCCCCGCCGCCTGCGGTGCCCGCGGCGTGATCGGCTACCGCGTCTACGACGCCCTCATGGGCGCGCTCGCGCCCATCGTGCCCGACCGCGTGCTCGCTGCAGGCGAGGGTGGGCCGACGCTGATCGCCTTCGGTGGCTACGACGAGCAGCGCCGGCCGTTCGGGACGACGGAGGTGCTCGTGGGCACGTGGGGCGCCAGGGCGACCCGGGACGGCCTCGAGGGCGTCTCGAACCCGCTCGCGAACCTCGGCAACCAGCCCGTTGAGCTCCTCGAGGCGGATATCCCGCTGGAGGTCGAGCACTACGGGCTCGCGCCCGACTCCGGCGGGCCCGGGCGACAGCGGGGTGGGCTCGCCTACAGACGCGCGTTCCGGGTGCGTGCGAGCAGGGTGACGCTGACGATCCGCACCGATCGACGCGACCACCCGCCCTACGGCCTCGAGGGCGGCGAGCCCGGTGCGCCGTCCAGCAACACCGTGATCTCGAGCGACGGAAGCAGAGAGCTGCCGACGATGCCGATGGAGGCGTCCACGCTCGTCGAGGGCGACCGCTTCATCCACGTCTCCGCGGGCGGCGGCGGCTTCGGCCCACCGTTCGAGCGCGACCCGGCTGCGGTGCTCGAGGACGTCCTCGACGAGAAGGTGTCCGTCACCGCCGCGCGGGAGCGCTACGGCGTCGTGATCGTGGACGGCGCCGTCGACATCGAGGCCACCGCGGGAGCGAGGAGAGGCCAATGAGCATCGAGACCGCAATCCGCAACGGCCTCGTCGTCGACGGCACGGGGGCCGAGCCGGTGCAGGCCGACATCGGTCTCAGTGGAGGTCGGATCGTGACCGTCGGCGCTGTCCCCGAGGCAGCGACGGAGATCGACGCCGCGGGCAAGGTCGTCGCCCCCGGCTTCATCGACATCCACAGCCACTCCGACTTCACACTCCTCGTCGATCCGCGTGCCGCGAGCGCGATCTACCAGGGCGTCACGACCGAGATCGTCGGCAACTGCGGCTTCGGCTGCTTCCCGCTCCTGAACAAGGAGCTCGCACCGAAGGCGATCTACGGGCACTCCGACGACGTCTCGCTCACGTGGGATTCGGCCGCAGGCTACTTCGAGCGACTCGAGGAGGCGGCGCCGGCAATCAACGTGGCGAGTCTGGCACCCAACGGGCAGATCCGCCTCTCGGTGGTGGGGCTGGCCGACCGCCCGGCCCGGCCCGATGAGCTGAAGCAGATGCGGTACCTCCTCGACGAGGCGCTGGAGCAGGGCGCGTGGGGCTACTCCACGGGCCTCGAGTACGCGTCCGAGCGCGGTGCGGACGAGGACGAGCTCGTCTCGATGTGCGAGGTGTGCGGCCGGCGCCACGGCCTCTACGCAACGCACACGCGGCGGCGCGACGAGGGCGCCGACGAGGCAGTCGCCGAGGCGCTGCGCACCGCGGAGCGCTCCGGGGTGCGCCTGCAGGTCTCCCACCTCGTGCCCCGCAACGGAATCGACTCGGCGCGACGCTGCGTGGAGCTCGTCGAGGGAGCCGCCGCTGGTGGCATGGACGTCGCCTTCGACATGCACACGCGGCTGTACGGAACGACGTTCCTGCTCACGGCGCTGCCGCCCTGGACGCTCGAGGATCCCTCGAAGCTGCGGGAGATCCTCTCCAGCAAGGAGCAGCGTCGCAAGATGCGGGGCTACGAGAGCATCCTCAGCGCGGGTGGCGACTGGAATCGCATCGTGCTCCTCGACAACGACGTGTGGCCGGCCTACGCCCGGCGCGATGTCGCGTCGATCGCAGCCGAGCGTGGCCAGGAGCCGCTCGATGCCGTCCACGACCTGCTGCTCGGGGCTGCCGACGATCCGGGCCGGCTGATGGTGATCATCCACGCCTACACCGAGGACCAGCAGCGCGAGGCGTTCGCCCATCCGCTCTGCGTGCCCGGCTCCGACGCGACGACGATGGCGCCGGACGGGCCCCTTGCCGGCAAGATCTTCCACGGTGCATACACATGGGCGGCGTGGTACCTGCGCTTCTGCGTGCAGCAGGAGCAGGTGTTGACCCTGCCGGAGGCGATCCACCGGCTCACGGGCGCACCGGCCGAACGGCTCGGGCTCGATCGCCGCGGCGTGCTCCGGCCGGGCGCCCACGCCGATGTGGTCGTCTTCGACCCGGCCGCGTTCAGGGGAGAGGGCACGACGTTCGATCCGAGCAGGCTCGCTACCGGGATGGACACGGTGATCGTGAACGGCGCGGTGACCCTGAGCGGCGGCGAGCTGACCCGAGCGCGGAACGGGCAGGTGCTGCGGCGCTAGGCACCCCTGGTGCCTGCGAGCGCTTGACCGCGGCGACGCGGGTCTGCGAGGGTTCCCTGGATGCGACACACGAATGTTGGCGGGCGCAGAACGTCGGATGGAGCGGTGCCCGGCCATGGCTCCGCCAGCCGTGTGACGAGCCTGCGGGGCGGCCGGCTGCGGGTGGTCGGGTGAGTCTCCCGTTTCGGATCCTGGGCCGGTTGGAGATCGGTGAGGCCGAGCCTCGTTTGCCGCTGCAGGCCAGGGTGCTGCTCGGGGTGTTGTTGCTGCGGGCGGGCGAGGTGGTGTCGGCGCAGCGGCTGGCGGACGAGATCTGGAGTGAGCGTCCTCCGGCGAGCTGGGTGAACGCCTTGCAGGTCTATGCGTCGCGGATCCGCAAGGTTCTTGCGGACGGGGGTGTGGACGCCGAATTGCGCCGGCATGGGCCAGGCTACGCGCTCGACGTCCCGCCGGAGACGGTCGATGCGCTCGTGTTCGAGCGCAGGTCACGTTCGGCGTTCGTGCTCGTGGAGACGGACCCCGCGGGTGCTCATGCCCTGTTGCGTGACGCGCTCGCGCTGTGGCGCGGCCCTGTGCTCGACGGACTGGAATTCGAGTCGCTCGCGTCGGTCGAGATCGAGCGGCTGGGTGAGGCGCGCCTGGGCGCGTTGGAGCAGCGGCTCGAGCTCGATCTGGTGCTTGGCCGCCAGCGTGAGATCGTCGGCGAGCTCGAGCAGCTCGTCAGCGAGCATCCATTCCGCGAGGGGTTGTGGTGCAAGCTGGTGCTGGCGTTGTATCGGGCTGGAAGGCAGGCCGATGCTCTCGCAGAATGTCGGCGTGCCCGCCGGTTTCTTCTCGACGAGCTGGGACTCGAGCCGGGAGAGGAGCTTCGTGAACTGGAACGCGCCGTGCTTCGTCACGACCCCGCGATCGCCGCGCCGACACGCACGAAGCCTCCGGATCGTCGGCCGGTGGCAGGAGGGCAGGCACGCCGCCCGGTGACTGCGGTCGCTGTCGTGATCGACGCAACAGGCGTGGCCGATCGCGATGCCGAGCTTCTCGACACGCTCGTTGCCGGCTGGGAGGAGGACGTCCGGACCGTGTTGGAAACGCGTGGTGCCACGATCGTGGAGTCGGGCGCCGGCGTCCTGCTGGGCGTCTTCGGTCTTGCGGTGGCGCACGAGGATGATCCGTTGCGCGCCTGCCGGGCCGCGGTCGCCCTGGCCCACGCGCTCGAGGTCGAGGAAGGACAGCTCGGCGATCTCGGTTTTGCCATCGCGGTCGAGTCGGGCGAGATCCTCGTGGGCGAGGGCTTGCTGCCGCGCGGTGGGCTGATTGCAGCCGTCCAGCAGCTCGCCGGCCAGGCCGGCGACATCGTCCTCGGCCCCCGAGTCTGGCCGCTCGTCGCCGACGGCGTCCACGTCCGCGACGAAGATGGACGCAGGTACCTGATCGGCGTCGCGCGTGGTGCGGAAGCGATCCCGCGGAACCTGGCGCGCCCGCTCGTGGGGCGCGTGGCCGAGCTCGAACTGCTGCTTCGAGTGTTCGACCGATCGCTGGAGGCCCGGCAGGCCTCACTCCTGATCGTGAGCGGCCCCGCCGGGATCGGCAAGTCGCGGATCGCAGCGGAGCTCGTTGCGTCGGTCGAGGATCGTGCGACCGTCCTGCGCGCCCGCTGCCTGCCCGAGGAGGCCGGAGTCGCGCTCGCGCCGCTGGCGGATCTCGCCCGGGATCTGCAGGTCGACCGCGGGCGGCGCGGCCTGCTGTCGCTGGTGGCCGCAGAGGACGATCCGGATGAGATCGTGGCCCGGTTCCTCGCCGTCGCCGACACCGAGGAGCGCGTGACCAGCAGCCGCGAGGAGACCGACCGGGCGATCCGCAAGGTGTTCGAGGGTCTCGCGACAGAGCGTCCACTACTGCTCGTCGTCGAGGATCTGCACTGGGCCGAGCCGGTGTTCCTCGACCTCCTCGAACAGGTCGCGGGTGCGGATTCCCCTCTTTCGATCGTCTGCACTACTCGGCCGGAGCTCCTGGCCGAGCGGGCGTCCTGGGCAGCCGAGCAAGCGCGCTGGACCACAGTGGCGGTCGGGCCGCTTCGTGACACGGAGTGCGCCGAGCTGCTCACCTCCCTTCGCCCCGACCGGTTCGAGGGCCGTGCGCACGCACGGATCGTCGGCGCCAGTGGGGGCAATCCACTGTTCCTCGAACAGCTCGCTGCGATGGAGGCCGAGTGGGCGGACGGGACGGGGGAACCACCGCTGCCGGCGTCGCTGCGTGGCCTCCTCGTTGCGCGGCTCGACAGGCTTGCCGACGAGCAGCGCGCCGTGCTGGAGAACGCGGCGATTCTCCCCGACCCGTTCTCGCTCACCGATCTCGAAGCGCTCGCACCCGCAAGCAGCGTCGACCCGACCATCGAGGGCCTGGTGGAGCGGGAGTTCCTCCGGTGGGGGGACGCTGCCGCCAGCCTGTCGTTCGGGCACCCACTGATGCGAACGACCGTGTACGAGATGCTCCCCAAGCGTCGCCGGGCCGAGCTCCACGAGCGCTATGCGACGCTCGCGGGCGCGGCGAGCGGCGGTGGCGGGACTGACGAGGTGGTCGGACACCATCTGGAACGGGCGTTTCGTTACCGCGTCGAGATCACGCCCACCGACCCGAGCCTGCCCGAGCTCGCGGGCCGGGCGAGAGACCTGCTCGCAGTCGCCGGCCGCCGCCGCTATGAGCAGGGAGACGTGACGACCGCGGTCAGCCTGCTCACTCGTGCTCGCATGAGCGCGATCTCCGAGGCAGACGTGCCGGCGGGCCTGCTCCTCGATCTCGGGGATGCCTTGCGCGAAGCAGGGCGACTGGACGAGGCCGAGGTGGAGCTCCGCAAGGCGATCGCCGCGGCAGCCGCAACGGGGAACGAAGTGTCGGAGTGGCGTGCGCGCTCGTCGCTCGTGCGCCTGTTGCTGCAACTACCGGGCCACTCGATCGACGAGGTCCGTGCCCCGGCCGATCGGACACTCGCAGAGCTGACACGGCTCGGTGACGCTGCGGGTCTCGCCTCTGCGTGGTGGGTGCAGGGGTGGTTGACCTGGCTGGAGTGCCGGGCCGAGGAGACCGAGCACGCACTGGCCACCTCGATCGATTGGGCGCGTCGCGCCGGCGACACCCGGCTCGAGGCACACGGTGTCAACCTCTACCTGGGTGCAGCACTGTTCGGGCCGATGCCGGTCGAACAGGCCGTCGAGCGTTGCCTCGAGTTCCGCCGCCGTCATCACGACCGGCAACGCATCGTCGCTTCGAGCGTGCGTGCGCTCGCGGTCTTGCGGGCGATGCAAGGCCAGTTCGACGATGCGCGGGAGCTCGTCGCGCTCGACCGAGCGATCCTCTCCGAGCTCGGCCTCCACTATCAGACCGCTGCCGCTACCGAGGCCTACGGCCTCGTCGAACTGCTCGCCGGGAATCCCGAAACCGCCGAACGGACCGTGCGGGTCGGCTACGAGCAACTGACGAGGATGGCGGACACGAACGCGCTCCCCACGATCGCGGCGCTCCTGGGCGAGGCGCTCGTCGCGCTCGAGCGATACGACGAAGCGTTGGCGGTCACCGTCGAGGCGCGACAACACGCCGATGCGGACGACCTCGGCGCCCAGGTGCAGTGGCGTTGCGCCCACGCGAAAGCGCTCGCGTGGCTCGGGCGCGACAAGACCGCACTTCGCGTCGCCCGCGACGCCGTCCGGATCGCGTCGAGCACCGACTTCCTCAACCTCCACGCGGACGCCCTTGTCGCGCTGGCCGAGGTCGACCGTCTGCAGGCCCGCAGCGCCGACACCGTCGCCGCGCTCACGCAAGCGGCGAAGCTCTATGCGCAGAAGGGGAACCTCGTCGCCGGCGCCCGCGCCAACGTCGCGCTCCGTGCCGCTCGCCGCACACGACGGCAGACCGCTGCCGCCAACCCCGGCTGACGCCGCACACGCCGGGAAGCTCGCACAATCGGGAATCGCCCCCGGACGGACGACAGGAGCGCCATCTGCGCTCCTGCCATCACTCCAACTCGTCGTGAAGCTGCCGCATCTACCAGTCCTTGACACCCGACGACGGAGCCCAGTCCTTAACACCGCTGGAAATGTATGCCCCCATGATCGAACTCCTTCTGGTCGCTGACCGCTCGCAACATCCGAACGTGAGGAGAGACTCGCGCACGCCCCTTAACGACGGCTGAACGCGCCGCAGGCGCAGCCGCGAACGCGAGCTTTCCGCACTTCATGGCCGGGAATCGCGGGGAGACGAAGATGCGCCGGTGGATGCTGCCAGGCACACACACGTCACGCAGACTGTGGTTGTGGAGCGGCGTCGTGTTGTAGCTCACGGGTTCGTGCAGGGGGTGTTCTTCCGGGACACCCTCCGGCAGGCTGCGTTGCGCCACGGGGTCGCGGGCTGGGTTCGGAACCGTGGCGATGGGAGCGTCGAGGCGGTGTTCGAGGGCGCCCTGGACGACGTCGAGCGATTGGTCGAGGTGGCCCGTCGGGGGCCGCGTGGCGCCCGGGTCGACCGACTCGAAGTGTGGGAGGAGCCTGTGGAGGGCGTCTCAGGCTTCAGCATCGTCGGCTGAGACAGGCCGCTTGCATCGTGCTGACTAGCTCTGGTCGCTCCGCAGCGGCTGACCGCTCGGTAGTTCCGGGTAGGCCGGGTCAGCGCCGTCGCGGATGCGCTGCGGGGTTGCGGGCGGGAGCATGGTGGTGAAGGGGGCCGCTGGTGCGCTGGTTGATGTTGCGTGTGGGTGTGGTGGCCGCTGTGGTGGCCGTGGTGTTGGTGGCGGGGGCGTCGAGTGCGTCGAGGTCGGCTGGGTCTGTGGGTGGTGGCGGGGCGGGCGCGACGTTCTGGACGCGGGGTGAGATCACAGGTTTGGCGGTGGATGGCCCTCGGGTGGCGGCCGTGACAGGGAATCTCGCGGGGTCGTGTGCCCGGGTTGTCGTTTGGACGGCACCGGGCAAGAAGTTCGTGACGTTCGACACTCGTGCCGATTGTCCGCCGAGGGCGTCTCCGTCGTATGTGCTGGAGGTGGCGATCGGGGCGGGGCGGGTCGCTTGGATCCAGGGGGCCGAGGGAAACAGCCAGGAGTTGTATCTCTACGCGGCGAACGTCTTGGGTGGGCCGTCGAGGAAGCTTGACGAGGCGTTCAACGGGAGGGGCGCGGGAGGCGACCCGGCGGGCGACTATCTCGGGCAGTTGTTCGGGGCGGGGGCATTGCTGGCCTACAACAAATGGAGTCAATGCAGCTGGGCGGACAGTGGTGGCGAGGCGACCGCTGATTGTCCCGCGAGTGAACAAGTGTCCGGAGAGACGCTGAAATGGCTCTCTGCTTCTGGTCGCGTGCGGGTGAAGAGCGGGTCACGCTCGTTGCATCTGCTGGCGGTCGGCGGCGGTCGTATGGCGCTTGACTCGCTGTGGGACGACTCTTCGTTCAGAGTGGGTGTGTCCGACTCCCGGGCGGTGGACGTTCGCTCGGCGAGCGGTGCGCTCGTTGCGACCGTGCCGGTAGCTGGCAACGACCTCGGTCACGTTGTTGCGCTCAGCACGACCCGGCTCGTGATCCAGCGCCGCCGCAGCCTCGACGTGCGCAACCCGGCCAGCGGCGATCTCGTCCGCACGATTCCGCTCGGCAGCGCCTCCAGCCTCAAGCTCGTAGGCGCGAACACCGCCCTCGCCGTGCTCAGTGGCCTCCCGCTCAACGGCCCCCACCCCGTCGTCGCCGTCCGCCTCAGCGACGGGAAGCAGGTAACGATCCGACTCCCGGGCGACGCGAAGGGCACGATGTTCCCGCTCTTCCCCCGCCTCAGCGAAGCGGGACTCTTCTACGCCTACAACGTCAACAGCACCCCTGCCAAAGGCCGCATCTTCTACACCCCCACCCAAGAACTGCTCGCGCGCTTCCGGTAGGCGGGGTCAATGGCCGCTCCGGATGCGTAGACGCCGCGGCCCGGCACCTGACCCGGCGTGTTCTGCCCGGGGTGCTGGCGGCGGGAGTTCGGTAGTTCAGCGGTCTCGGCTGTTTCCGGTTTTAGACGGGTTGGACGAGCCAGCCGTAGGCGTCGGCGATGACGTCGGGGTCGGGCAGGTGGCCGCCGTGTTCCTCGATGACGGTTCCGGCGTTGGGGATGTTGCGAGCCAGCCACTCGCCGTGCTGCCATGGCACAAGGACGTCGGTGAGACCGTAGTTGACGCGGGTCGGGATCCGGATCTCGGCGACGTCGAAGCCCCACGGTTGGGTGAAACAGAGGCCGTCATCGACCCAGCCCCACACGCCCTGACGGAACGCCTCACCGACCGCCTGCCGGGTCACGTCCTGGCGCTCGGGCCTGGCCAGTTCGGCTCGGTCGGCCTCTGAGAGTTGCCAATCGTCACCCAGCAGTTTGGAGGGATCGGCCGCCACCCGTTCGAGCGCCTCGGCGGCCTCCCGCTCCAACTCGCCCGCGAGGACGTCCTCGCCCGCCAGCGCCCAACCGAACTCCTTGACGTTGAGCGGATCCATGCCCTCGAACCAATCGAAGTCCGCCGTGTCGTAGGGCGCGATCCCCACAGCGCAGGTTGCTCTGGTGACCCGCTCGGGCAGACGCGCAGCAACCGCGAGACAGTGGGGGCCGCCGCCGGAGCCGCCGATCACGGCGAACTGCTCGACGCCGAGCATGTCGGCGATCGCGGTCACGTCGGCCACGCAGGCCACGACCTGTCGGCCGCGGTCGCGGTCAGAGCCGCCGTAGCCGGGCCGGTCGTAGGTGATCACCCGTGCCCCGACCTCCACGTAGACGCTCTCGTCGTAATGGCGCGAGAAACGCGAGCCGGGGGTGCCGTGCAGTGTGAACACAGGGAAACCGCCGAGATCACCCCACTCGGCAAACGTGAGCGTGCGCCCATCGGATCTCCTCACCGTCTGCGCACCGGGAGCGGCAGCCACCGCCACATCATGCACCACCGCCGCCGGGGCGTCCACACCGCCCTCTGGACGCTCGGCACGGCACCTGACCATCGCCTGGGTCACGGCAGTTGCGGGCGAACAACGAGAGTGCGCGCCAGACATGCGCCAGTGCGCGCCAGTCTTGAGCGGTTTCCAGCGGCCTTGAGCGAAGAAC
This sequence comes from uncultured Thermoleophilia bacterium, assembly GCA_963792455.1. Classification (GTDB taxonomy): domain Bacteria; phylum Actinomycetota; class Thermoleophilia; order Gaiellales; family Gaiellaceae; genus Gaiella. The sequence continues at coordinate 182,490 of CAWBWA010000001.1, read as the reverse complement.
CGACAGCTGACCCAGTCACCGGCTCACGGCTCGCAAACCCAATGAACAAGCTGCAACCGGCCTAACGGAGCGGCGCCGGAGTCGAACCGACCGAGCGTGGGGTTACCACACCGCACAGGTTTTGAAGACCTGCTGGGCCACCGGGCCCGTGCCGCTCCGAGGCAGAGGCTACCGGTGGCCCGGGTTCAGGCGGGGTGGGGCTACGCGGCCGCTGCCGGCGCTCCCTTGTACGTGTCGCTGCCGAAACCGAGGATGAGCGCGAAGATCGGCGTCAGGAAGATCAGCCCGATCCCGAAGCCCGTGCCACGACCGAAGGCCTTGGCCAGGTCGAGCGCCACGATGATCCAGATGATGAACCCGACGATCGGGATGAGGAACAGGATCACCCACCACCACTCGCGACCGACGATCTTCAGGAGGACGATGATGTTGTAGATCGGGATGATCGCCTTCCAGCCGGCCTCGCCGGCCTTCTCGAACATCATCCACCAGCCCGCGATGACCGCGACGATGAATGCCAGATAGATGAACCACCCGATACCGTTCACGAAGCGCCTCCCAGCAGGGGAAATGAGTGCGTCCGATCATGGTTCGCCGGCCGGACGGCGATCCCTTGAGGGCACATCACCGTCGCGGCGGGACGTAGGATCGCCCCATGCCGCACATCCGCCTGACCGAGCCCGACGAGGCGACCGGGCTCCTCGCCTCCGAATACGACGCCGCGGTCGGCCGCGCCGGGAAGATCTTCAACATCGTCAAGGCGATGAGCCTCCGACCCGAGGTGCTCCACGCCTCGATGGAGATGTACAGGGCGATCATGTTCGGGCCCTCGAGCCTGAGCCGAGCCGAGCGGGAACTGCTCGCAACGGTCACCTCGCGGCACAACGACTGCCACTACTGAACGCTCTCGCACGCAGACGACCTCCGTGCCGAGGGCGCAGACGAGGAGCTCGCGCGACACGCGGCCCACGACTACGGCAAGGCCGACCTCGAGCCGCGGGTGCTGGCTCTGTGCGACTACGCCGTCAAGCTGACGAAAGCGCCGTCGTCGGTCGGGCTCGCTGACGTCGACGAGCTCCGCGGCCACGGCTGGGACGACACGGCGATCCACGACGCGATCCAGGTGATCTCGTACTTCAACTACATCAACCGCGTCGCCGAGGGCGTCGGGGTCGACGACGAGCCCGAGTGGGGGACGCGGGAGACATAGCGCCGGCGACGGGCTTCAGCCCGTCGTCCGGGCTCGCGACAGGGTCCCGGCGGGCCGATCCCGGCGACTGGCTGAAGCCCGTCGCCAAGCGTCACGTCGTCAGCCGTTCGTGGCGCTCCGGCGCAGCACCCGACGGTCGCCGAGGCGGCGCGTGACCCCGTCCTGGTCGAGCCGCTCGAGCAGGAGCTGCGCGTCACGGCGGCCGACACCCGCGAGGTCGCGGAAGCGGGCGAGCGCGATCTCGCCGACCGCGCCGCACTCCGCCACCACCAGCTCGCGCGCGCGCTGGTACGCAGCGGTGGAGACGACGAAGCCGTCGCCGAGCCGGACGAGATCGCCTTTGGTCTCGAGGAAGCGCGCAAGCTCGGGATCGTCGGGCTTCACGGCCGCGAGCCCGCTTGCGTCGAGCTCGCTGCACAGCGCCTCCGCGGCGTCGGCGCGGGCCCCGAGCGACGCCACGACGCCGGGCAGGTAGGCGATCGCACCGCGTCGCTCGACCGGGAGCAGTGGCAGGATCGCCGGCGCCCACGGCTCCGCCGGCAGAAGCTCGGCGACCGCAAGCCCCGGCTCGAGGGGCGAAGCCTCGGCGCGGGCCTGCAGCCGCTCGGCCACCGACTGGCTCGTCTCGTCGAGCCATTCCCGCGAAAAGGCCCAGCCGCCCGCCTGCATCACCGCTGCGAGCCCCTCCTCGAGCTCGCCAGGCGAGAGCAGGCCCCGGGAGGCGAGCGCCTCGACCGCGACCGGCGCATGGACGGTCGCGGCGACGATCGAGGTCGGATCGCCCTGTTCCAGAAGCGCGAGCCGCTCCTCCTCGAGCCGGCGCGGAGGGGCCGGATCGAGCACGGTGGCGCCGCCGAGCGTTGTCTCCCCTCGCAGGACGACGCGGTCGCCGCGCGCCGCGACGACGGGAGCCTCGAGTCGCAGCTGCGCCGTGCGGTCGCCGACACGGGCCACCCGGGCTGCGATTCGCGAGGTGCCGTGATGCACGGACACGCGGGCGCCGTTGCCGATCGCGGCCAACTCCTCGAGCTCGACATCGAGCCGGTAGGAGATCGGGAACGCGCCCGGCGTGACGAGCGCGTCGCCTCGGTGGAGCTCTCGCCGCTCGATCCCAGGCACGGCGAGAGCGACGCGCTCACCCGCGCTCGCGCTCGACACCGCCGTGTCGTGCACCTGCACCGTGCGCACCCGGACCTCGCCGCCTCGCGGCGCGACGGCCAGGGCGTCTCCCTCCGCGATCGTTCCGGACCACAGCGTCCCCGTGACGACGGTTCCGATCCCGCGGAGCGTGAAGACCCGGTCGACGTACAGGCGCGCCGGCCCGGCGACATCCCGCGCCGCGCACGACCTCGGCCACCCGGGCGAGCGCTGCTCTGAGCTCGTCGAGCCCCGCCCCGGTCTTCGCGCTGACGGCGACGACCTCGGCTCCGGGAACGAGCTCGCGTGCCTCCTCGAGCGCGATCGCGAGCGTCTCCTCGTCGACCAGGTCGGCCTTCGTCACAGCTACGACACCTGCCTCGACGCCGAGCAGGCGCAGGATCGCGAGGTGCTCGAGCGTCTGTGGGCGCGCTCCTTCGGCCGCGTCGATCACGAGCAGGAACAGGTCGATCCCCGTCGCGCCTGCCACCATCGTGCGCACGAAGCGCTCGTGCCCGGGCACGTCGATCAGCGAGAGCCGACGCCCGTCGGGCAGCTCGAGCGGGGCGTAGCCGAGGTCGATCGAGATCCCCCGCCGCCGCTCCTCGGGCAGGCGGTCCGTGTCCTTGCCCGTTAGTGCGCGAACGAGCCACGTCTTACCGTGGTCGATGTGCCCGGCGGTGCCGACCGTCAGCGCCAGTCGTACGAGACGTCGGCCGTGCCAACTCGGACGTCGGCCGTCGAGTCCGGCTGTCTGCCTGCGCCCAGCTCCGTTCGAGGCCGCCGCGGACGGCGCGAGCATCTCCGGTCAGACACTGGGCTGACGCCGGCCTGGCGCGCGGCGGCGACGGCGGCGCGACCTCGTCGATCTCGCCGTCGCCGAGTGCGCGCACGTCGAGCAGCAGCCGGCCGTCGCGCACGATCCCGACGACCGGCGGCTCGCCGGCTCGCAGCGGATCGAACAGCGCCTCCTCGATCGCGCAGGCGAAGCTCGGGAGCTCGGCGAGCGGGAGCGCGCCGCCACCGACCCGGGCGACCGTCTCCTCGACCTCGCCGCCGACGAGGACGGCCAGCCGCTCGGCCCGCTCGCGCACGGCGGCGACGGGCTCGGCGAGCATGCGGAGCACCGGGATCTCGCGGCGGGCACGCTCGGGATCGAGGGCGAGGGCGAGCGTCCCCTCGAGCGCGGCCAGCGTCAGCTTGTCGGCCCGCAGCGCCCGCTGCAGCGGGTGCCGACGCAGGCGGTCGATCAGATCGGCGCGGCCGGCGAGGATCCCCGCCTGAGGCCCACCGAGCAGCTTGTCGCCGGAGAAGCACACGAGGTCGGCTCCCGCGGCGAGGCTCGCCCCGGCCGTCGACTCGTCGCCGATCGCCGAGAGCGCTCCCGAGCCGAGGTCGTCGACGAGCGGCAGGCCCGCTCGTCTTCGCGAGCTCGGCCAGCTGCGACAGCTCGGGCTGCTCCGTGAAGCCGACGACGCGGAAGTTGGACTGATGCACGCGCAGGATGACGGCCGTCTCGGGGCCGATCGCCCGCTCGTAGTCGGCGATCCGCGTGCGATTCGTCGTCCCCACCTCGACGAGCCTCGCACCCGAGCGCGCCAGCACGTCGGGAATCCGGAAGCCGTCGCCGATCTCGATCAGCTCGCCACGCGAGACGAGCACCTCGCGGCCCTCTGCGAGCGCTGCCAGGGCGAGCATCACCGCCGCAGCGCAGTTGTTGACGACGAGCGAAGCCTCCGCATCCGTGATCCGGTGCAACAGCGAGGTGAGATGATCCTGGCGCGAGCCGCGCGCACCCGTATCGAGGTCGTATTCGAGGTTCGAGTAGCTGCCGCCGACCTCGACGACGCGGTCGAGCGCCGACGGCTGCCAGCGGCGCCCGGCCGAGATTGGTGTGGATCAGCACGCCGGTCGCGTTGAGGACGCGACGCAGCGAGGGACGCGCAGCCGCGGTGAGGTGGGCCACCGTCGCATCGACGAGATCGCCCGGATCCCCGCCCGCGCGGATCGCCGCGCGGGCGCGATCGAGCTCAGCGCGGGCGGCGGCGAGGGCAAGCGGCCGCGGGACACCGGACAGGCGCGGGTCGGCGAGCATGCGGTCGACGGACGGAAGCTCTCGGAGCGAAGGCACGCCCGAAGTGTAGGTGGAGGCGTGCGACGTTACAGCGCCGGGAGGACCTCGGCGAGCAGTGCCGTCAGCCGGTCCTGGGCCTGCGCACCGACGGCGAGCACGTGCTCGGCGTCGATCGGCTCGGGCAGGATGCCCGCCGCCATGTTCGTCACGCACGAGATCGCAAGGCAGCGGAGGCCCATGTGGCGCGCGGCCAGCACCTCCGGCACGGTCGACATCCCGACGAGATCACCGCCGAGGGCACGGATCATCCGGATCTCCGCCGGGGTCTCGAAGGCCGGGCCGAGCCAGGCCGCGTACACACCCTCCGAGAGCGTCTGGCCGAGCCGGGCCGCGGCGGCGTGCGCGATCTCGCGCAGCTCCGGATCGTAGGCCGAGCTCATGTCCGGGAAACGCGGCCCCAGCAGCTCGTCGTTGCGCCCGACGAGCGGCGAGGTCCCCTGCAAGTTCAGGTGATCCGAGACGAGCACGAGATCGCCCGGCGCCAGGTTCTCGCGCACACCACCGCAGGCGTTCGTGAGGACGAGCGTGCCGGCCCCGAGCCGGCCGAGCACCCGAACCCCGAAGACGACGCGGTCGGCGGGATGGCCTTCGTAGAGGTGGGCACGCCCTTTCATGACCGCGAGCGGCACGCCCGCGAACGTGCCCAGCACGAGGGTGCCGGAGTGCCCGAGCGCCGTCGAGACGGGCCAGCCCGGAATCTCGCCATACGGGATCTCGACGGCACCCTCGACCCGATCGGCAAACCCGCCGAGGCCCGAGCCCAGCACGACGGCGGCCCGCGGGACGAGCGCCGTCCGGGCGCGGATCGCCGCGACTGCGTCGTCGATCACGCCGATCCTTCGACGACGCGGGCCTCGAAGTGGGAGACGACGAACTCGACCGCCTCGGCCGGCGCATCGGTGACGCGTACGAGCTCGAGATCGGCCGGCGACACGAGCCCTTCCTCGAGCATCCGGGTGCGGATCCAGTCGAGCATGGGCGCCCAGTAGGCGGTATCGAACAGCACCACCGGGAAGCTGCCGATCTTGCCCGTCTGCATCAACGTCAGCGACTCGAACAACTCGTCGAGCGTGCCGAAGCCGCCCGGGAAGATGACGAAGCCCTCCGCCGCCTTCACGAACATGACCTTGCGCGCGTAGAAGTGCTTGAACGTCAACGAGAGGTCGCAGTACTCGTTGAGCCCCTGCTCGTGCGGGAGCTCGATGTTGAAGCCGACCGACAGCCCCCCGGCTTCCTGACACCCGCGATTCGCGGCCTCCATCACGCCCGGCCCTCCACCCGTGACGACGGCGAACCCTGCTTCCGCGAAGAGACCGGCTGTCTCGCGGGCCGCGATGTAGGCGGACGTCTGCTCGCCCACCCGTGCCGACCCGAAGACCGAGACGGCCGGTCGGTCGATCTCCTCCACCTTCTCGAAGCCGGCCAGGAACTCCGATGCGATGAGCGACACGTCGCTCGCGATCGTCCCGTCGCGACGACGCAACACCCTGCGATCGAGCTGGCCGTTCTTCACAGCCTGTCCTGCGGGATGTGAGCCGCCACCATCCCGATCGCGAGCCCTGCCGCGAGCGCGACGGAGTAGGCGCCGACGACGCCCGCGAGCCGACGCGCTTCGGCGGGGCTCGGCCGGCCGCCGCCGGCGCGCAGGACCCGCCACGAGCGGAGGATGTGACCGCCGTCGAGGATCCCGATCGGGATCAGGTTGACGAGATTGAGGAAGAAGCCGGCGTAGGCGAGCGCAAGCAGCAGATCCGAGCCGGTGGCGGTGCCGTAGACGAGGCAGGCGAGCGCGGCGATCCCGCCTGCGACGGGCCCTGCGACCGAGACGAGCGCGTTGCGCCAGGGATCGAACGGCTGGCCGCGGAGGGCGACGTACGCGCCGAGGAACGGAATGAACACCGGGAGCTGTGGGTTCAATCCCTGCCTGCGCGCCTCGAGGTAGTGGCCGAGCTCGTGGACGAGAATGAGAAGGACGAAGCCGACCGCGAACCGCCAGCCCCAGATGAGGGCGTAACCGCCGACCGAGACGAAGATGCCGAGGAACTTGAGCGACCCGGCGAGCTTCAGCAGCACGGCGCCGGCGACGAGGACCGGCGCCACCATGCGCCCCCACCCCTGCCGCGGACGGCGGGCTGCAGGCTCGTCCGGCAGTTCGGCGCTCACACCCGTTGGAACCCAGGAGACAGGCTGAAGCCGGTCACCGCCGGAGACCGCTCGTTGCTCACGAGCCCTGCCCGATCCATTCCTCGCCGCCCACGTAGATTTCCTTCTTCCACAACGGCACGGAGCCTTTGAGGGTGTCGATCGCCTCGGCACAGGCCGCTAGAGCGCCCGCGCGATGCACGGAGGAGACCGCGATCACGACGCTCGGCTCGCCGATCCCGACGGTGCCGACACGGTGGTGGATGGCGACCGCGAGCAGCGAATGCCGTTCTCGGAGCTCCTCTGCGATCCGCTCCATCTCCGCCTCGGCCATCCCCTCGTAGGCCTCGTACTCGAGGCGGACGACCTCGCGGCCGCGCGAGGAGGCTCGCGTCGTTCCCGTGAAGGTCGCGATCGCCCCTGCCTCGTCCGAGGCAACCTCGCGCACGGCTTCGTCCAGCGACAACGGCTGCTCCGAGAGCCGGAACGCGCCGCCGGACACGGGCGGGATCAGCGCGACCTCGTCACCGTCCATCAGCACCGTGTCGCGCGGCGCATAGCTCCGGTTGACCGCCACGAGAAGCCCGGGCGGCTCGTCACCGAGCTCGAGCTCAGGCCAGACCTGTGCCGCCGTCGAGCCTGCCGGCAATTCGATCTCGGTTGCGCGCGTGCCCGCGAGCTCGCGCAGGCCGGCAAACAGGCGAACGGCGACTCTCATCGGCAGAGCGTAGCCTCGAGGGGGTTGCAGACCGCGGGGCCTGTCATGTTACATCTGATCATGACCACGATGCTCCTCCGCTCGAACCTCAACGAGCAGGTCTACGAGATGCTGCGAGAGCGGGTGCTTCACCGTCACCCGGGCCCGGGCGCGAAGCTGAGCCTGCACGAGCTCGCGACCGAGCTGGGCGTTTCCCGCAGTCCCGTGCACCACGCGCTGACCCGGCTCGTCTCGGAAGGGCTCGTCACGGTCAAGGCCCGCCGCGGCTACTACGTCACGCCCGTGACTCCCTCGATGGTGAGCGACGCCTACGACGTCCGATTGGCCCTCGAGCTCCATGCAGCCGAGCGCAGCGTCGGCCTCGTCGACCCCGCCCGCCTCGCAGGGCTTCCGTCCCCTGCTGGAGCAGTCGGCGACAGCGCAATCGGAGGCGGACTGGGACACCGCGAACGCTGCCTTCCACGGGTTCCAGATCGACCTCGCAGACAACGAGATCCTCTCGCGCGTGTACCGGGAGATGCCCGTGAACCTGATCGTGCAGGTGATTCGCGGCGGCCGGCTCGCCGGAGGTGGAGACCTCGTCCACGAGCACCGTGCAATCGTCGCGGCCTTCGAGGCAGGCGATCTGCCGGCGGCCCAGCTGGCCATCCGCAAGCACATCACGTCGGGCAAGGCGATCGTGCTCGACGTCATCGAGCGGGCGGGCGGGGTGCTCTAGGAGCCGACGAAACCCCGGTGTCCGGCTGAAGCCGGACACCGCCTCCACGGTGCTCCAGATACTCGACGAAACCCTGGTGTCCGGCTCAAGCCGGACACCACATAGGATCGAGGCATGGCCAGCACCCCCGACAGGCGGCTGCTCGACTCCGGCATCGAGGTGAAGCCTCTCTACCGCGCCGCCGACGCACCGGCCGCCGAGCCTGAGCCACCTGGAGCGTTCCCGTTCACGCGCGGGCCCTACCCGGACATGTACCGCGGGCGCCCGTGGACGATCCGCCAGTACGCAGGGTTCGCCTCAGCAGAGGAGTCGAACGAGCGCTACCGCTACCTGCTCGCCCGCGGGCAGACCGGCCTCTCGATTGCGTTCGACCTACCGACCCAGCTCGGCTACGACTCCGACGATCCGGTTTCCGAGGGCGAGGTCGGCCGCACGGGCGTGGCGATCGACTCGATCGCGGACATGGAGGTGCTGCTCGACGGGATTCCGCTCGACGAGGTCTCGACGTCGATGACGATCAACGCACCGGCGGCGCTCCTCCTCCTCCTGTACGAACTGGTCGCCGAGGGGCAGGGCGTGCCCGGCCAGGCGCTCCGCGGCACGGTGCAGAACGACATCCTCAAGGAGTACGTCGCCCGGGGGAACTACATCTTCCCGCCGCGGCCATCGATGCGGCTCACGACCGACCTGTTCGCCTACTGCGAGGAGCGGATCCCCCGCTGGAATACGATCTCGATCTCCGGCTACCACATCCGCGAAGCGGGCTCGACGGCCGCGCAGGAGCTCGCCTTCACGCTCGCGAACGGCATCGCCTATTGCGAGGCGGCCGTAGCCGCCGGCCTCTCCCCCGATGCGTTCGGCGCCCGGCTCTCGTTCTTCTTCAACGCGCACAACGGCTTCTTCCAGGAGATCGCGAAGTTCCGCGCGGCACGCACGCTGTGGGCTCAGATCATGCGAGACCGCTTCGGCGCCACGAGCGCCAGGGCCCAGGCGCTGCGATTCCACGCCCAGACGGGAGGCTCGACGCTGACGGCGCAGCAGCCCGAGATCAATATCGTCCGGGTGGCGGTGCAGGCACTCGCCGCCGTCTCCGGTGGCGCCCAGTCGCTGCACACGAACAGCTTCGACGAGGCGCTGGCGCTTCCCAGCGAGCACGCCGCGACGATCGCGCTCCGCACCCAGCAGATCCTGATGCACGAGGCCGGCACGACCGACACTGCCGATCCGCTCGGTGGCTCGTACTACCTCGAGGCGCTCACGGCGGAGCTCGAGGCGAAGGCGCGCGAGCTGATCGAGCGTGTGGACGAGCTCGGCGGCGCGGTGGCCGCGATCGAGGCCGGCTTCGTCCAGGGCGAGATCGAGGAGGCCGCCTACCGGTTCCAGGTCGGCGTCGAGGCCGGTGACCGCGTCGTCGTCGGCGTCAACGAGTTCACCCAGGAGACCGACGAGCGCTTCGAGCTCCACCGCGTCGACCCCGCCGGCGAGCAACGCCAGCGCGAGCGGCTCGCACGCGTCCGCAGCGAGCGCGACCCGGAGGCGGCCGCAGGCGCCCTCGCGCTCGTGCGCGAGACGGCGGTCGGCACCGGCAACCTGCTCCCGCCGCTCCGCGAAGCGCTCCGCGCGCGCTGCACGATCGGCGAGCTCTGCGGTGCCCTCCGGGAGCTCTGGGGCACCCACGATGGCCGTCGCGCCTAGAGGCTAGGCCCTTGGCCCGCGTCCTCCTCGCCTACAGTCGGCCGGCACGCTTCGTCGTGATCGACCGCAACCTGCTCGCAGAACGCCATGACGTGAGCGAGTACGCCCAGCCGGGCCCACTTCCCCGGCCGCTCGCCGCCTGGCGGGCCGTGCGCGGAGCCGACGTCGTCGTCTGCTGGTTCGCGTCCTGGCACGCCCCCGTCCCGCTCCTGCTCGCCCGCCTCCTGCGCCGCCCGTCCATCCTCATCGTCGGCGGCTTCGACACCGCCGACATGCCGGAGATCGGCTACGGCTTCCAGCAGGGTGGCATCAGGCGGGTGATCGCACGCACGTCGATGCGGCTCGCAGGCCGCTTGCTGACGAACTCGGAGTACAGCCGCGAAGAGCTCCGGCGCAACACCGGCTTCGCTGCCGAGGTCGTCTACCACGGGATTCCCGACCCTTTCCACGACCTCCCGACCGGTTCACGCGAGCGGATGGCGCTCACGGTCGCCAACGTCGCCCGGCTTTCACTGGAACGCAAAGGGCTACGCCCCTTCGTCGAGGCCGCGGCGCACCTGCCCGACGTCCAGTTCGTTGTCGCGGGTCGTTGGCTCGACGACGCGGCGGCCGAGCTCCAGGCGCTCGCGGGCCCCAACGTGCACCTCACCGGCGGACTCACCGACGAGGAGCTCGACCGCCTCTACGCGCGTGCTGCGGTCTACGTGCAGGCGTCACGTCACGAGGGCTTCGGGATGACGGTCGCAGAGGCGATGCTGGCCGGCTGCATCCCGGTCGTGACCTCGGCGGGTGCGCTACCCGAGGTCGTCGGTGACACCGGCGTCGTCGTCGAGTCGCCCGATCCGGCCGACGTCGCCACGGGGGTGAACGAGGCTCTCGGATTCCCCGAGGATGCACGCGCAGGGGCACGTCAGCGTGTGCTCGACCGGTTCCCGCTCGAGGTCAGGCGCCGCGGCCTGCTCAGGCTGGTGGACGAGGCTCTGGCGGAGCGGCCAGCCGCTCGAGGTCCGCGAGCCTGAGCTCGACGAGTGGCCCGACCACCTCCTCCAGCCCTGCCGCGCGGGCCGCGTCCAGCGCCGCCAGGTAGCTCTCGCGCACCTTCTCGGGCGCCACCCCCTGCTTGAGCCGGTTGTCGCCCGTGACCAGGAGGCGCTGGATCGTCTCACGCGGCTCGCCGGCGGTCCCCATGGGGCTCAGGGTAGCGCTGGTACCATCCGGCAGCGATGGTCCCGTTCTTTGCAGTCGTCCAGGTGCTGATCTCGGCAGCGCTCGTGACACTCGTGCTGATGCACTCCGGCCGCGAGGCCGGTTTCGGTGGCATGGGCTTCACGCCGCAGTCGCAGGGAGGCACCCACATCGTCGAGCGCAACCTCACGCGCCTGACGACGATCGTGGCGGTGTTGTTCTTCGTGAACACCATCATCCTGTACCGGCTGCTCGCGTAGCGAGTCCTGCGGGTACAATCGCGCCGCGCGCTGGTGGCGGAATTGGTAGACGCGCAAGGTTGAGGGCCTTGTGGGGGCAACCCCGTGGAGGTTCAAGTCCTCTCCAGCGCATATCGGGGGCCGCGATGAAAGAGCATATCGCGGCCCCCGATCTGCATTTGCTTTCTGCACCGCTTCGCGGTGATCCTGAAGTTGGAACCTAGGGTTCCCGGAGACCTCCCTTCTAGGGATGTCCGGCCGGTTGGCTTCGCCTCGACACCTCCAGGTTCTCTTGACGCTGTCCGGGAGGATCCGTACCCTTCATCACGAACACGTGTTCGGACAACCCAACTCGGAGGCGTCATGCTGACCGCACGGCAACAGGAGATCTGGCAGTTTCTCGTCGAATACACGGACGGGCACGGCTACCCGCCGACCGTGCGCGAGATCGGCGAGGCAGTCGGCCTCGCCTCCCCGTCCACCGTGCACGCGCACCTGGCGAACCTCGAGCGCGCGGGCCTGCTGAAGCGCGATCCCTCCAAGCCGCGCGCGCTCGACCTGATCGGGCATCGCACCGTCGCCGCTCCCGCCCCGGCCGCGGTCGAGGAGGTGCCGCGCCTACCGCTGCTCGGGCAGATCGCCGCCGGCTCGCCGCTGCTCGCGGAGGAGAACGTGGAGGACCGGATCGCCGTGCCGGAGCCGCTCGGTCGCAGCGCCGACTTCCTGCTCACGGTTCGTGGCGACTCGATGATCGAGGCCGGCATCCTCGACGGCGACACGCTCGTCGTACGCAAGCAGGAGGACGCGTCCAACGGTGACGTCGTGGTGGCGCTCGTGGGCGACGACGAAGGCGCCAACGAGGCGACGGTGAAGACCTTCTACCGCGAGAGCGGGCGGATTCGCCTGCAGCCGGAGAACAGCGCCCTCGAGCCGATCTACGCCGACCACGTGCAGGTCATGGGCAAGGTCGTGGGGGTGTTCCGGAGCCTGCGATGACCGTCACTGCCCTCGCCCGGACGCTCGACCAGGAGCTCGTCGCGCTCGCACGCGGAGCGAGCCTCGCCTGCCCGGTGTGCAGCGAGTTCGTCCTCCACGTGCGCGGCGCACACGGCCTCGCGATCGCCTGCCCCGAGTGCCGCTCGATCCTGGCCGAGGGCCACGAAGTGCCCGAGCTCGCCCTCCCTTCCGTGGCGCAGGCCGGCTGAAGCGCGCGCCGGCGGCGACCGGCTTCAGCCGGTCGTCCGGGCTTCGCGCACTGGCAGGAGCCCTGCCGCCGCGCTACGCTCCTGACGCAGGCCGGGTGACCGCGGGCGTGCCGTTTCGGCGGTGTGCTCGAGGAAAGTCCGGACACCGTAGGGCAGGACGCTGGGGAAACCCCAGACGGCGAAAGCCGATGGACAGTGGCACAGAAAGGAGACCGCCGGGGCTTCGGCTTCGGTAAGGGTGAAATGGTGGGGTAAGAGCCCACCAGCGCCGTGGTGACACGGCGGCTCGCCAAACCCCGTCCGGTGCAAGGCGAAGCAGGTTCCGTTGACGCGGCCCGCCGAGGAACCGGGTACGCCGCTCGAGCCGTCAGGCAACTGCCGGCCCAGAGAGATGGTCACCCACGACAGGATCCGGCTTACAGGCCTGCTACCGAGAGAGCCCCGGCAACGGGGCTCTCTCCAGTGTTCGAGCCATACCTCTCCGGCTACGCCGGCCGCAACACGACTTCGATCGAGGTTCCTTTCCCCGGTGACGAGCGCAACGAGAAGACCCCCTGAATCGATGCCGCACGGGAGCGCATGTTCTTCAGGCCCTGTCCTGCTCCGGGGCCTTCGCCCGCGATCCCCAGGCCGTTGTCGGCAACACGCACGATCCTGCGTCCGCCGCTCTGGATGATGGAGACCTCTGCCCGCTCCGCTCCGGCATGCTTTCTCGCGTTTGCGAGGCCCTCCTGAACGATCCGGAAGACTTCGATCTCCTCGTCCGGCGCCAGCGTCACGCCGGGATCGATGTCCACCTCGACGTCGAGCGACCCGTCGGCGACGAGGAACTCGACATAGCGCCTCAGTGCCGCGTCGAACGGCGCCGAGCCCGCCGCCGACGAGAGCGCCAGCACGGCGAACTGAGCCTCCTGCTGCGCCGCCGTCGCAGCGTGCTTGAGACGCGGCAGGATCTCCTCCTGCTCGGCCCCTGCCTCGAGCATGCTGATCTGCGCCGAGAGCGCGAACAGATACTGCGCGAGGCCGTCGTGGATGTCGCGGGCAACCCGCGCCCGCTCCTCGGCGACCGCCCGGCCGAACTCCGCCTCGCCGATCGCCCGCCACACGCCGGCGAGCAGGACGGCGAAGGCGAGAACCCGGAGCAGGTCGCTCGGAAGCACGTAGTTGCTCGAACGGACAGGTGCGAGCACGTAGTGGAGGTCGGCGAACACGACGAGCGACAGGGCCAACGCCAACCAACTGTCGAGGTCGCGGCCGTGGCGGCGGTACCGCAATCCGAACCCGAACGCGGCAACGAGAGCGAAGACGGCGAGAACGCCATAGGCGGCAACGACGGCAGCCGAGCGCCCCCCGTCGGCATCGGCCGTCTCGAGGTCGAACCCGAGGAGCTGCGCGTCGAGCCAAAGCCCGACGAGCGAGATCGCCACGAGCACAGCGGTTGCAGCGAGGGCACGGCGACGCTGACCAGTCCTCCGCTTGACGAAGGGCGCGAAGGCGATCAGCGCGGCTCCGAAGATGCCTGCACCGATCGCCGCCCAACCCGCGGTGGTGCTGAGATCGTCGCCGGAGAGCACCGGAGCGACCGCGAACACGAACGTCCCGACCCCGATCGCGAGGAACCCCCCGGAAAGGAGGAGATCCATGCCCCGCCCCTCGACGAGGAATCTGGTCGCGGTGAGGATCGCGACGATCGAGGCGACGAGGGCAACGGCGGTGTCGAGCACGATTCGCGCGTTCGGGAGTGAGTAGCCGTCGAGGCGGCCCGTGGCCGCGAGCAGCACTGTCCCGAGTGCCAGCACACCGACGAGCAGCAGCTCACCGATCAGCCACGATCGGTACCTCTCGGAGGGGCGTGTTCGCACATACCCCTAATCGGCAGGGCGGGCGCTGCCGATGAGTCCCGTATGGAGAGCATCCTGATCGCTGATGACCACCCACTCACACGGGAGGCCCTGGCCTCGCTCCTGGGGCAGCACGGCTTCGACGTCGTCGGCCAGGCGAGCGACGGGCACGAGGCGATCACCGAGGCTCGCAGGCTCCGCCCGAGGCTCGTGCTCCTCGATCTGACCATGCCCGGAATGGACGGGCTCGCGGCGCTGCCGCACATCCGCGAGGCCTCACCCGACAGCGAGGTAGTGGTCCTCACGGCCTCCGGCACGGACGAGAACCTCCTCGAGGCGATCCGGGCTGGAGCGGCCGGCTATCTCCTCAAGAGCGAGCCCCCGGAGCGGATCGCGCTGTTCCTGCGCGGGGTGGCGCACGGCGAGGCAGCACTCTCGGGATCGATCGCCCGACGTCTTCTCGACCGCGTTCGCGAAGGGGGCCGCATGGGAGGCATCCCCGACGAGGTCGCGCAGAAACTGTCAGCCCGCGAGGTCGAAGTGCTTCTGCTCCTCGACGAGCATCTCGGCACCGACGAGATCGCCACTCGGCTCTACATCTCCGAGCACACCGTTCGCTCGCACGTGAAGAGCCTGCTGCGAAAGCTCGGCGTCTCCTCGCGCCGCGACGCGTTGGAGCGGCTCGCCACGGCGCGGCGCTGAGCACCCTCGGTTCCTGACCCACCGAGATCCCTCAGCCAGAGGGATGAGGTTCGTCAAGATCAGGCGATGCCGAACTGCCGTCGCGGAGCGCATACTGTGCCCACGCAGGTTCCGCACAGGAGCTAGCAGGGTTGAACCGCACTGAAACGGCCGGGCCGCACCCCGGCCGTTTCGACGTCCCGAGATGGATTCGGGATGGTGGATCGGGAAGCGGTGTTGCGTCTCTCCGATCAACCATCTACGAGGCGAAGCCCGCGAGTGCGGCGTCGACGAGGCCGGGAAGCGTCTCCAGGTTGTAGCCACCCTCGAGGACGGCCGCGACCCGGGGGGCGAGTTGCGTACACCGGGCGGCCATGTCCCGGAACCCGTCCGCAGTGACGGCCATTCCGGCCAGCGGGTCGTCGACGTGGGCATCGAAGCCGGCGGACACGATCAGCAGCCCCGGATCGAACGACCGCACGGCAGGCTCGACGACGGTGCGAAAGGCGTCGGCGTACACGGCGTCGCCGGAGCCGGCCCTCAGTGGGACGTTCACGATGGTCGCATCCCCCGTCCCCGGCCCGCCCGTGCCAGGGTAGAACGGCCACTCGTGAAGCGAGACGAACAGGATCGAGTCGTCGCCCCGGACGATCGCCTCCGTGCCGTTTCCGTGATGCACGTCCCAGTCGATGATCGCGACGCGCTCGATGCCGAGCTCCGCCTGCGCATGACGTGCCGCGACGACGGCGTTGGAGAAGATGCAGAAGCCCATGGCCCGATCGGCGAGCGCATGGTGACCCGGCGGCCGCACGAGCGCGAAACCCCCCACCTCGACGGCGCGCATGGTGCATCCTGCCGCAAGCCGTGCGGCCTCCCAGGTCGTCGGCTGGCCGATCGTGTCGCCGTCGAGCCAGCACTCGTCCGAGAGAGCCGCTATGCGGGCGACGTAGTCGGAGTCGTGGGCGCGCTCGATCGCAGCCGGCGATGCTCGCCCCCCTTCGAGCTCGGGTCGGAGCGCTGCGATGAGGCGAAGCAGGCGCTCCTCCGTCTCCGGGTGATGGTGGTGTCCGGTCGGGTGGAGGTGGGCCATCGCCGGATGGGTGACCGGCTCCACGGCTATGCGACCTCCCGGAGCCTCGCTGCGAGGCGCTCGACCCCCAGCTCCTCCGCTGCCCGCGCGCCGGCCGCCCAGTCGGGCTGGAGATCCGGCAGGTCGGGCAGCGGCGCCGCCGGATCGAGGGTCGCGATCCGACGGAACACGCGGAGCTGCGCCGCCTCCGTCTCGAACCGGCCGGCAGCGATCATCGCCTCGAGATCGGGGTAGGCCTGGAGCAGCGACGCGGCGGTCTTCTCACCCACGCCACGCGCTCCCGGGATCTTGTCCGAGGGATCGCCACGGAGCGCGATGAAGTCGCACACCTGGCTCGGGACGACGCCGTACCGCTCCAATACCTCGACCGGGCCGATCCGAGCCAGCTCGCTGACGCCTCGGACGGGCTGCAGGATCGTGACGTCGGCCGCTGCGAGCTGGAACGCGTCGCGGTCGGAGGTTGCGACGAGCGTGCTGCCGCCGCGCACCCTCTCAGCCGCGACGGCGGCCGCGAGGAAATCGTCCGCCTCGTAGCCATCGTGCTTGGCGCAGGCGATCCCCGTGGCCGAGACGAGATCCGGCAGGAGCGCTAGCTGGGCGACGATCTCGGGATCGAACTCGCGCCCGGACTGGTAGGTCTCGAGCAGCGCGTTCCGATACGTGGGCACGAAGAGCGTGTCCCATGCGACGACGACGGCACGGGGTCGCTCGGCCTGCCAGAGGCGCAGCAACATCGACATGAACCCGATCAGGGCGTTGGCCGGCCCGCCGTCGTCGCGTCGGAACGAGCGGGGAAGCGCGTGGAAGGCGCGGTGCGCGAACGAGTCGCCGTCGACTGCGAGCAGCGGCCTCACGCCAGTGACGCCTCGAGCTCGGTGATCGCCATGCTGAGCCGGTCGGTCGCCTCCCGGGCAGCATCGTCGATCGGCAGGCCGACGAGATCGCCGATCTCGATCGGGTCGCCAAACGTGACCCGGAGTGGGCCGAGGCGCAGCAACTCCGACATCCCGGAGATCCCGGCCGGAACGAGGGGCACGCCGGCCTCGAGTGCGATCCTGGCAGCACCCGGGCGCCAGCGCGCCTCGTGCCGCTTTCGCAGGCCCTTCTCACGTCTCGTGCCTTCCGGGAACATCACGACGACGTGACCCTCGCGACAGAGGCGCACCGCCAGTGTCGATCGCGTCACGGTCCCGTTGGCCGCGCCGGACGGGAAATGCGCCGCAGCTGCTGATGAACGGCCCGAGCGGGAACCAGAAGAGCTCCGACTTGGCCATGAAGCGGAGGTACCGATCGGGGAACAGCGGCATCCCGAGTGGCCAGGGGTCGAGGTTCGACTGATGGTTGGCGGCGAGGACGTACCCTCCGTCGGTAGGCAGCCGCTCGAGGCCCTGCCAGCGCTCACGGAAGAGCACGCGGAACACGGGGTAGCTGAGCCCTCCGATGAGGAGATAGGGCCAGCTCGGACGCGGATCGACGGGCATTGGCCGTTCCAGTATCGCCCCTTCCGGACACTTGCGGTGGGACACCGTGCCGCTATGGTGACGCGCTGACCCGGCTGTCGGCCGGGGAGGATCCCGTCATCCAACCCGAAAAGGGCACTCGTGGCCGAACGTCGTCTCGTGATCGTCGAGTCTCCCGCCAAGGCAAAGACCATTGCCGGCTACCTCGGCGACGGCTACGTCGTGGAGTCCTCGATCGGCCACATCCGGGACCTTCCGAACCGCGCCGCCGACATTCCGGCCGCCGTCAAGAAGGAGCCGTGGGCGCGGCTCGGTGTCAACGTCGAGGACGAGTTCCAGCCCCTGTACGTGGTCGACCCCGACAAGAAGAAGAAGGTCGACGAGCTGAAGCGAGAGCTGAAGAGCTCCACCGAGCTCATCCTCGCGACGGACGAGGATCGCGAGGGCGAGGCGATCGCCTGGCACCTGCTCGAGGTGCTGAAGCCGAAGGTCCCGGTCAAGCGGATGGTGTTCCACGAGATCACACGCGAGGCGATCGAGCGCGCCCTCGGCGAGACCCGCGAGATCGACGACTGCCTGGTCGACGCACAGGAGACGCGGAGGATCCTCGACCGGCTCTACGGCTACGAGGTGTCGCCCGTCCTCTGGAAGAAGGTGATGCCACGGCTCTCGGCCGGACGCGTCCAGTCGGTCGCGACGCGCCTCGTGGTGGAGCGCGAGCGCGAGCGGATGCGGTTCGTCGCTGCCACCTACTGGGACATCGTGGGGACGTTCGAGCCCGGTGCGTTCGAGGCGAAGCTCGTCGCGGTCGACGGCCGGCGGGTGGCGCAGGGACGCGACTTCGGCGAGGACGGCCGACTCAAGTCGGACATCCTGGCGCTCGACGAGGATGCGGCGCGCGCGCTCGCAACTGCGCTCGCCGGCGTCTCGTTCGTGGTGCGCTCGGTCGAGGAGAAGCCGTACCGGCGCAGCCCCGCAGCCCCGTTCATGACGTCGACGCTGCAACAGGAAGCGAGCCGCAAGCTCCGGTTCTCGTCGCAGACGACGATGCGCGTCGCCCAGCGGCTGTACGAGAACGGATACATCACCTACATGCGCACCGACTCGACGACGTTGTCGGAGTCGGCGCTGACGGCCGCGCGCAAGCAGGCGGCGAAGCTGTACGGCGCAGGAGTTCGTCCCCGAGGCACCGCGCCGCTACCGGAGCAAGGTGAAGAACGCCCAGGAGGCGCACGAGGCGATCCGGCCCGCCGGCGACACGTTCCGCATGCCGGCCGACGTGCAGCGGGAGCTCTCCCGCGACGAGCACGATCTCTACGAGCTGATCTGGAAGCGGACCGTCGCGTCGCAGATGGAGGACGCCCGCGGGCAGACCGCGTCGCTGCGGCTCGGTGCGACCGCCTCGGACGGGCGCGATGCGGAGTTCGGGGCGTCGGGCACCGTGATCACGTTCCGCGGGTTCCTCGCGGCGTACGAGGAGGGCCGGGACGACGAGTCGAAGAACGGCGACGACGAGCGCCGCTTGCCGCAGCTCGAGGTCGGTCAGGCAGTCGACGCATCCTCGCTCGAGCCCGACGGGCATTCGACCTCCCCGCCTGCGCGGTACACCGAGGCGTCGCTCGTGAAGGCGCTCGAGGAGCGGGGCATCGGGCGCCCGTCGACCTACGCGTCGATCATGGGCACCATCCTCGACCGTGGCTACGTGTTCAAGAAGGGGACGGCTCTCGTGCCCACATTCCTCGCCTTCTCGGTCACGCAACTGCTGGAGCGGCACTTCGAGCGCCTGGTCGACTACGACTTCACGAGGCGGATGGAGGACGACCTCGACCTGATCGCCGAAGGCAAGGAGAAGCGGGTCGACTGGCTCAGCCGCTTCTATCGAGGGTCGAAGGCGGAGAACGGTCTGCCGGCGGAGGAGGGACTCCACGCGCTCGTCACCGAGCATCTCGAGGACATCGACGCCCGGGACGTGAACTCGATCGAGATCCCGGGAGCGGAGGGGGTCGTGCTGCGCGTCGGGCGCTACGGCCCCTACCTGGAACGGGGCGACGAGCGCGCCAGCGTCCCCGACGACATGGCGCCGGATGAGCTGACCGCCGAGAAGGCCGAGGAGCTGCTGGCGAAGCCATCGGGCGACCGCGTGCTCGGTGTCGATCCCGAGTCGGGCCGCCAGGTCGTCGCGCGCGACGGCCGCTACGGGCCGTACGTCAGCGAGGTGCTGGAGGAGGGAGTCGACCGACAAGCCGCGCACGGGATCGCTCTTCAAGACGATGTCGCTCGAGACCGTGACGCTGGAGGACGCGCTGCGGCTGCTCTCACTGCCGCGAACGCTGAGCGCGCCGGACGGCGACGAGATCCAGGTCGCGAACGGGCGGTACGGGCCCTACATCAAGAAGGGCACGGAGACCCGGTCGCTCGAAAGCGAGGAGCAGCTGTTCACCGTCACGGCCGAAGAGGCGATGGCGCTGCTCGCGCAGCCGAAGGAGCGGCGGGGCCGCGGCCAGGCGAAGCCGCCGCTGAAGGATCTGGGGCCAGACCCGGCGTCCGGGAAGCCGATCGTCGTCAAGGAAGGGCGATTCGGCCCGTACGTGACGGACGGCGAGACGAACGCGAGCCTGCGCCGCGGCGACGATCCCGAGGGCCTGACGATGGACAGGGCGCTCGAGCTCCTGGCCGAGCGCCGCGCCAAGGGGCCGGCACCGAAGAAGACCCGCCGCGTCGCCCGCAAGCGCTGACGCACGCAGCCGACGAATCCATTATCGTCGTCCGTCCGGCCGCGCAATGCGCTCGCTCTGCCGGAGGATCGGCGACCCGCTCACCCGGTCGCCGGAATAACGGCCCCAGTGGCCTCGTTGTGAGCTTGTGACAGCGACATCGGGGTTCGAGGCCTGGAAATACGAGGTAGACCTGCATAGAGTCAATGGAGATTGTGCACACCGGGGTACGCGAAAGGACTGAAACACCCTCTTGACGCAGAACCAGCTGACAGAACTGTTCGAATCCGATCAGATCAAGGGTCTGATCGAGCGCTCCGAGGAGCGCGGCTGGGTGGAACCGATCGAGCTCGAGGCATTCGTGCTCGAGCACGAGCTGAACGACGAGGAAGCCGAGCAGATCACACGTGAGCTCGAGACCATCGGCCTCGAGGTGGGCCAGCCGCAGGCCGACGCCGACGCGAAGAGGCTGCTCGCCGACGCCGAGCGGAAGAAGGAAGAGGCAGAAGCCGCCGTCTGGGCCGCCGAGACGCTCTCCGGCGCCGCCGATTCGCTGCAGCTGTTCCTGGCGGACGTCGGGCGCCACAAGCTGTTGACCGCAGCGGACGAGGTGACGCTCGCGAAGCGCATCGAGAGGGGCGACCCCGTTGCAAAGCGGCGGATGATCGAGTCCAACCTCCGGCTCGTCGTGTCGATCGCGAAGGGCTACCGCGGGCTCGGTGTGCCGTTCCTCGACCTGATCCAGGAGGGGACGCTCGGCCTCAATCGCGCCGTCGAGAAGTTCGACTGGCGCCGTGGGTTCAAGTTCTCGACGTACGCGACCTGGTGGATTCGCCAGTCGGTGCAACGGGCGGTGGCGAACCATGCCCGCACGATCCGCGTGCCGGTGCATGTCGTCGAGCGGCAGCAGAAGCTCTCGCGGGCGGCCCGTCGGCTCGAGGTCGAGCTGGGGCGCGAAGCGACGAAGCAGGAGCTCGCCGAGGCGACGGGCCTGCCGATCCAGCACGTCGACGAGGCGCTCGGTGCAGCACACGCATCCGTGTCGCTCAACCAGACGGTCGGCGCCGACGACGAGGGCGAGCTGGGCGATCTCTTCGCCGATCGCGAGGCGGCCGACCCGTTCGAGGAAGCCGAGGAGTCGTTGCGGCGCCAGGGCGTCCGCCGGGCTCTCGATGCGCTGCCCGAGCGGGAGCGCCGGATCCTCGAGCTGCGATTCGGCTTCGAAGGTGAGCCGTGGACGCTCGAGGCGATCGGTCACGAGCTCGACCTGACCCGTGAGCGGGTTCGCCAGCTCGAGGGGCAGGCCCTCTCGCGACTCGCAGCGCTGCGCGAGCTCGCGTCTCTCGCGGCCTAGGAACGCTCTCGCAATTGCCGTCCGGGGGGGCCGCGGCCCTCCCGGGCGGCTGTGCCGTCGAGCCGGCGCCTCGACTCCCCCACCGTGGGTGATTCTGGCCCGATTCGCCCGCTCCGGGCTAAAGGCCAGCCGGGGAGCGCCGATACAAATCGCCATGGACGCCGCTGAACGCAAGGAGATCCTGAGTCGCTATCGCGACCACAGCCGTCGGTTCGAAGCAGCTGCAGCGCGTCGCAGCACGAGCCGCGCCGGTGCCGTGATCCCGTTCAACCCGCCCGTTCTCCGCGAACTGGCGCAGGAGCCGACGGCGCGCGAGATCGAGGTGTTGCAGCTCGTCGCAGACGGTCTCGTGAACCGTGAGATCGGCCAACGCCTGTTCCTCTCCGAGGAGACGGTGAAGTCCCACGTGCGGCATCTGCTCGCGAAGTTGCAGGCGCGAAGCAGAGCCCACGCCGTAGCTGTGGGCTACCGGCGTGGGCTCATTGCCTAGCTCTCTCTTCTGGGATCAACCGCCGGATCCTGAACCCGCAGCTCCTGGGAGGAATCCCCCGAAAGAGGGATGCCCATCAGGCGCGTTGAACTCAGGATCTGACGGCTACCAGTCCTTCGCGCCGCTCATGAGGGCATGAGCTGCGACACGACGAAAGTACTTACGCATCGTTTGCTCCTAGTGCATTGGGGACTAACGGCAGCAGGATCGTATACCCCATCTGAGGGACAATTCAAGTGACAAACGAAATTCAACGCCGCACACAGCTGTACGTGGTGGGACTAAGCGTCTCCGCCGTCTTGGTCGTGTTTAGGGCTGATCGTCGCGGGCTACGACTTCGGTGGCGCCCCGTATACCGTCATCGTCCTGGTCGTCGTGAACGCAATAGCTGAGCGGAGCGGCGTCTGGCTCACTCGAACAACTCAGATGTCGATCGCGCTGCTGCCGACATTGTTCGCAGCAGTGCTCTTTGGCCCGCTCGCAGCGGGTCTCGTCAACGCTTCATCAATGCTCGGCGACCCCGAACTACTGACGCACTCTGATCCCGACCGTGCTCCACGCCTGAAGCTGGCTAGTTACGCCAGTTCCCGGTTCATCACAGGGGTTGCCGCGGGTCTGATTGCACAAGCTCTTCTGGGTACGACGTCGTCCCTCTTTGGAGGGTTGATGGTCGCCACCATTGGGGCCGCGTTCGCTGCAGAAGTACTTGACATGCTCTTTGCCGCAGTGACAGCTCGGGTACGCGGCCGCAGTATAAGGGGCCTTCTACGAACGCTTAGCCCAATGCTGCTGACCTCCGTCCCGCTCTATGCGCCGACGGTTGCCGTCCTCGCTCTTGCGTACACCGAGTTCTCGCCATGGACAGCGCCCCTGTTCTTCATTCCTGCCTTGGCTGCACAGCGCCTGTATGGCATGTATCGGCAGCAGCAGCAACTGGCGGAAGATCTAAAGCGGGCGAACATGTCATTCGCCGAAGCGCTGGTCGCGACTCTCGAAAAGAGCGATCAGTATACGGCAGGTCACTCCAAGGCAGTTGCGATCTACTCAAGGGATATCGCTAGCCGAATGGGCCTGGCGCCTGACGTTCAGGAGCGAACGTACCTTTGCGGCTTGGTACATGACATCGGCAAAGTCGGGCTGCCAGCGAGCCTGCTCCTAAAGGACGGGCCATTGACTCTGGAAGAGCGGCGACAAATGCAGGAACACCCAGCGATTGGAGAGGGCATCCTTAAGAAGGTCGACCTCTATGCCGACGTAGCACTCGTTGTCCGTCACCACCACGAACGGGTTGACGGTGAGGGGTACCCTGACAAGCTCCAAGGTGATGACATTCCACTCCTCTCGAGAATCATTGCCGTGGCGGATGCATACAACGCTATGACCTCCAATCGCGCGTACCGAGAGGCGATGCCTAGTCGTGTTGCACGACTGAGACTGGCTCAAGCGGTAGAGAGCCAGTTTGACACGTCGGCAGTCGCAGCCTTTGAGGCTATTCTCGCAGGAGCGACTGAGGAATACCGCAGCGCACACCGCGCGGATTTCGAGCCCAACTACGCCGATGCTGGCGGACTGCTTGAAGGATCTGAACCCGTAGCGTCGCCTGAAACGTCTACCCCGAGGAGAGTCTTGGGCGCGGCCTGACGCCAACGATCTCGAGCCGCATTCAGAGCCAGGGCCGTGCGTGATCGAACGCCGAGTTTGTCGAATACGTGGTGAACGTGCACCTTCACCGTTCCCTCGGTGATGAATAGGCGCTGTGCTATCTCTGCATTGGACAGCCCTTCGCAAAGCAACCCGTACACCTCACGCTCTCGTCGCGAGAGGGTCTCGGCCGGATCAGACGACACCGCGATATCTCGGCCGATCGCATTAACAAGCCCCATATCGCCTGCGCGTGAAACGATGTACATCGTCTGTTCACGCGCTATCGGCGAGGACAGCAGCGCGACGAGGAGATCAGGATTCCCGCGGTAGGCAGTCACGACCAAGTCCACAGCACCGGCATCGAACGCTGTCCGCACCAACCACTCGACCGTCTCCATCTTGCCGGTCGCCAAACTGCTTACCGCGCAGACAGCATCGATAGCAGCGACGAGAACTCGGGCCTCAACCCCCGCGGTGGTTTCAAGTGCGACGGCTCGAAGAGCCCGAGCCTCTTCGAGCCGCCCCGTCGAAGCGAGAGCGAGCCCCCGAGATGCAAGCACCTCACCCTTCATTGACCTGAGCGAGGCCTCGAGATCTGGTGGCTCGATCGCGCAGGCTTCCTTCGAGCGCCCTTCCTGCACGAGAATTCGGACGCGGCTTGCATAAACGCTCTGGAGTCCGAACTCGTCGTTGCATCGCCGCGATTCACGCAACGCACTGTCTAGCGCCAGGTGGGCTTCATCGTGGCGTCCGATACCGGCGAGGGCGGCAGCAAGCATCGAGTGCGCATACGGGAGAGCGGGGTCAACGCGGAACTCGCTGGCGTCGTCAAGCAACAACTGCGCCTGCTCGCGCGCTTCGGTGTAGAGAGCGCTCAAGTTCAGTGCGCAGGAGAACGCGCACCGGAATGAACAGCGGGCAAATGGGTCTGCAATATGTCCCACGAGTTCGGCAACGCGCCTCGCGTTCCCAAGATGCCGGATCGCACCGAAGCGGAAGTCCATTCCTAGCTTCTTGTCAGCCATCCTTACGAACTCGTAAGGATCAGACTGACCCGAGGTGGATTCAAGCAACTCGAGGAGCTCGTGCGCCTCACCAAGCTCAAGCGCCGAAGCGCACATCAATTGTCCCCAGAGAGCGTCTCGCCTGTGGTTCGGCGAAGCCGCAGCCTGTTCGGCCAACCGGTAGAACTCGAGCGCGGACTCCTCGCGAGAGCCCGCGTGAGCTGCTCGTCCCGCGACCATGGCCGCCCGGCACACGTCGTCTCGTTGTTCGCCAGCCATGACCAAAGCGGCCTGCGCGAACGCCTGGGCGGTCATATGCTTCCCGTCTCGAAGAGCGATCTCGGCCCTCGCGACCTCGGTCGTCGACGACAGGAGGGCCCTTGCCTCAGCCCGTTCAATCCATGTGTCCACTGTTGCGAGCCTCGCGGCGTTGAGGAGAGCATCGAGGGCCTCTGCAAACAGCGTCTCGAAATCCTTGTCCGTTCCGTATCGACCGACAAGATCAAACGCTGCGTCCCATTCGAGCCTCCTGCGATATGCCGCCAGACACCGCGCGACCGTCCTCTCAATGTCCGCCGTCGACTCTCTCCTCGCTCGCTCCTCGAGAAAGATCGCCGCCAGCGGGTGAAGCTCGAGCTTGCCGCCGCGCTCCTCGAGGACGCCCAGAGCCAACGCCTCTGCGCACACGCGCGCGGCGCGCTCGGGGCCGATCAGCTCCGCGGCGAGCTCACGGTCGAGGCTCGGGGCCGTCGCGAGCAGGCCGAGCCCGATTCTGACATCCGGATCCAGGCCCCTGTACACCTCGTCGGCGAAGAACTCGTAGAGCTGCTCGGGAAGCTCCAGCCCCTCATCGGGCAACGGTGACTCGGTGGTCGTCAGGCTGGCCAGCCCGATCACCGCCGGCCAGCCGCCAGCCAGCGCGAGCAGGCCGGGGCTCATCCCGTCGTGGGCGCCGGCGAGCAGGTCCTCCACCTCCTCCTCGCTCATCGCCAGCAGGCTCTGCCCGATCTCGAGCACGTCCCCGTAGAGCACGCTGCGTGTCGAGACCCAGCTCGGACGGTCGCGCGTCGAGATCAGGACCTGCACCGGAGACTGCTGGATGATCCCCTCGACGAACGCCTCCGCCGTCGCCGACTCCCGAATGTGCTGGTAGTCGTCTACCGCGATCCAGGCATCATCCGGCCAGAGCGCCAGATCCTCCGAGAGGAGATCGACGAGTACGTCGAGCTCGTCGGCCGGATCGGCCGTCGCATTCAGCCGCTCGCACAGCCTCCGGTCGCAGCCGGGCATGATCTCCGCGCCCGCCGCAGCCATCTGACGGGCCAGCACCGCGACGTCCGCCGACGAGCGCCGCGCCCGGATCCACGCCACCCTGCGCTCCTGGGCGGCCCACTGCTCGGCCAGGGTGGTCTTCCCGTACCCGGGCGCCGCGACGAGCATCCGCACGCGTGCCCGCGACCGGTCGAGCGCCCGGATCAGCCTCGGACGCTCGAGGATGCGGCGGCGCCGCAACGGTGGCTTGGGGAGATCGGCCATGTCGGTGACCCGGGAGGCTACAGCAGGCTCGTCGATCGAGAAAGGGGGGCGCCCGCGGGGAGCGGGGGCATGCAGCCGCGGGCGCCCTGCCGTCAGACCCCCGGTCGCCGGACCAGCGCGCCGAGGCTTGCAGAGAGCGGGTCTTCCCCCGTGAGCACCCGAAACGCAACCGGGATCTGCCGGCGCCGGCTCACGCCCAGCTTCGAGCGCAGCGTGTCCGAGTGCGCCTTGGCCGTGCGCGGCGAGATGCCGAGCCGCTGTCCCACCTCGTCGTTCGAGCATCCCGCCGCGATCAGCGCCACAACCTCACGCTGCCTCGGCGTCAGTCCCGCCCCTCTGTGGATCGTCGTTGTGATCATGGCGCCCGAGGCTAGTCCGACACGCGCGAAGCAACCATTCCTCGTCAGATGTAACCTCGGGTGTAACCGAGTACATCGGAATTTTGTTTCCGGTAACATTCCTCGTGTATGAGCACGGATTTGTACATCTGGGGCGCGCTCGTCGCCGCGATTCTGGTCTTCCTGGCCATCGACTTCTTCCTTTTCGGCCGGCGAGGGATCACATTCCGCAGCACCGTCATCTGGAGCATCTTCTGGTTCGCGCTCGGCATCTCGTTCACGTTCGTGATGGGTGCGTGGCAGGGGCGCGAAGAGGCCGAGGAGTACCTCGCCGGCTACTTGATCGAGCGCAGCCTCTCGATCGACAACATCTTCGTGTTCGCCCTGATCTTTGCGTCGTTCGCAATCCCGATGAACAAGCAGGGGCGCCTTCTGTCGATCGGCATCGTCATGGCCCTCGTGATGCGTGCCATATTCATCATTGCGGGCGCCGCCCTCCTTGACGCCTTCCACTTCACCATCTACCTCTTCGGTCTCCTGCTCGTCGCAACGGGCATCAAGCTCGCGCGCCACTCGAGCGAGGAAGTCCACCCAGAACGCAACATCGTCTTGCGCGGCATGAAGCGCATCTGGCCGGGAACGACGGTCACCGCTGCGGTCGTGGTCGTCCTCGCGACCACCGACCTCATCTTTGCCATCGACTCCATCCCGGCTATCTTCGCGATCACCGAGGACCCGTTCATCGTCTTCGCTGCCAACGCCTTCGCGCTCCTCGGCCTGCGGTCGCTCTACTTCCTCCTCGCGGGGATGATGGACCGGTTCGCTTACCTCACCCACGGCCTGGCGATCGTGCTCATCTGGGTCGGAGCGAAGATGCTCCTCACCGATATCTGGAAGGTCCCGACGTGGCTCTCGCTCCTCGTCATCATTTCCGTCCTCGCGGGAGCCATCGGACTGTCGTTCTTCACCACGCGCGGCACGCAGCCCAAGGAAGCCGGAGAGGCACGGCAATGACCACCTGGACGTTCCTCTCCCATCACGCGCAGGTCTTCCTCTGTATTGCGCGCGACCCGGACGTGCGGCTCCGTGACATCGCCGCTGCGGTCGGGATCACCGAGCGGGCCGTGCAGGCGATCGTCAACGACCTCGTCGCCGAGGGCTACGTCGATCGCACCCGGGTCGGGCGGCGAAACCACTACGCCGTCCACGCCGACGTTCCCCTGCGCCATCGGCTGCAGGGAGACCTCGACGCCGGCACGCTCCTGACGCTCCTGCGGTAGGCGCGCCCGGCGCGCGTGCGGGCCGCCGTGTCCTACCATGAGACACGTGACACACACCCGGGGCTCCAGCTCGTGACCCGCAGCGGTGGGCGAAGCTCGTCCGCAGCGAACGACGAGACGCTTGCTGCGGGTTTCCCGCGCCGGTCTCCGCGCCAGCCCCGGATGCGCCGCCGCGCCGGCTGAGACAGGCTTCAGAACATGACCGATCTCACGCACGACTCCCACACGGCCGTCGACGTCATCCTCCGCGACGGCACCACGCTGCGCCTGCGCCCTCCCGTCGAGGGCGACGTCCCCGCCCTCGTCACGTTCTTTGCCGCACTGTCCGTGCGGAGCCGCTTCCTCCGCTTCCACGGCCTCGCCCTGGCCGGCGATCGCTTCGTGCGCACCCTCGTCTCGCCCGACTGGGCAGAGAAGGGATCGCTGATCGGCGTCATGGGCGAGACCGACGACGAGCGCGTGGTTGCCGTCGGCAACTACGTACGCCTCCGCGACCCGAGCACAGCCGAGGCCGCTTTCGCGGTCGCAGACGACTTCCAGCGCAAGGGCATCGGAACCCGTCTCCTCGAGCAGCTCGCCCAGCGGGCTGCTGCCCACGGCATCGAGGCGTTCATCGCAGAAGTCCTGCCCGAGAATCAGGTCATGCTCTCCGTGTTCGAGAACATCGGCTTCCGGGCCACGCGCGTGCTCGACGGCGGCGTCGTCGAGGTCAGGTTCTCGATCGAGCCCACCGAGCGCTACCAGGCGAGCGTCGACGAGCGCGACCACATCGCGGTGACCGCCTCGCTGAAGCCGTTCTTCGAGCCGAAGACCGTTGCGGTCGTCGGTGCCTCGGCCCGTCGCGGCTCGATCGGCGGCGAACTGTTCCGCAACGTCCTCACGGGAGGCTTCACCGGTGCGGCGTACCCGGTCAACCGGTCCGGCGAGCCCGTCGCCGGAGTTCGCGCTACCACCTCGCTCGAGGAGATCGCCGATCCGATCGACCTGTGCGTGATCTGCCTTCCCGGCGACCGTGTCATCGAGGCGGCCGAGGAGGCGCTACGCACCGGCACGCGGGCTCTCTGCGTGATCTCCGCCGGCTTCGCCGAGACCGGGCCCGAGGGGGTCGAGCGACAGGAGCAACTGCTCGCTCTCGTCCGTGCGCACGGCGCAAGGCTCGTCGGCCCGAACTGCCTCGGCATCGCCACGGCGGCCGTCGGCCTCAATGCGACGTTCGCGCCACGGGCATTCCCCGCCGGCCGGATCGGCTTCTCTTCCCAGTCTGGCGCGCTCGGGCTCGCGCTCCTCGAGCGGGCCGACGCCCGCGGCCTCGGACTGTCTGCGTTCGTGTCGATCGGGAACAAGGCCGACGTCTCGTCCAACGACCTCCTCGAATGGTGGGAGGACGACCCGGGCACGGATCTCGTCCTGCTCTACCTCGAGTCGTTCGGGAATCCCCGCAAGTTCGCGCGCACCGCCCGCCGCCTCGCGCGGGCGAAGCCCGTCCTCGCCATGAAGAGCGGCCGCTCGCGCGCCGGCCAGAAGGCAGCCGGGTCACACACCGCCGCCCTGGCCGGCTCGGACGCGGCCGTCGAGGCGGTCTTCCGCCAGGCGGGAGTGATCAGGGCCGACACCCTCGCCGGCCTGCTCGACGTCGCCGCCCTGCTCTCCAGCCAGCCCGTCCCCCGGGGACGGCGCGTGGCGGTGCTCACGAACGCCGGCGGCCTCGGAATCCTCTGCGCCGACGCCTGCGAGGGAGCAGGCCTCGAGCTGCCGCAGCTCGCCGAAGCGACCCGCACGACGCTCGCAGCCTCGCTTCCGGCCGAGGCGTCCGTCGCGAACCCGGTCGACATGCTCGGCTCCGCCGACGCGGCGGCCTTCCACGCCGCTCTGCCGGTCGTTCTCGCCGATCCCGGGATCGATGCCGTGATCGCGCTGTTCGTCCCGACCGTGGCGGTCGAGGCCGCCGGCGTGGGCGAGGCGATCAGCAAGGCGGCAGCCGAGGCGAACCAGCCCGGCAAGCCGGTTCTCGCGGTCATCCTGGCCTCGACCGGGGCCCCGGCGACGCTGCGCTCCGTCGCGAACGTTCCCTCGTTCTCCTATCCGGAAGCCGCCGCCACCGCGCTCGGACGGGCCGCCGAGCACGGTGAGTGGCTACGCCGCTCCGCCGGCACCGTCCCGGACATCGCCGATGTCGACTACGACGGCGCCGCAGAGGTCGTCGCAACGGCGCTCGCGCACGACGACGAGGCGTGGCTCGACCCCGCCGCGACCCGCCGGCTCCTGCTTGCGTACGGCATCCCGCTCGTCGGCGAGCAGGTAGCGGGCTCGCCCGACGAGGCGGTCGCCGCCGCCGAGGAGCTCGGGTACCCCGCCGTCGTCAAGACCGCCGAGGCCGGAGCACACAAGACGGAGTCGGGCGGCGTCGCCCTCGACCTTCAGGATGCCGACGCCGTCCACGCCGCCGCGACCCGCATCGGCTGCCCGGTGATCGTGCAGCCGATGATCAGCAGTGGCGTCGAGCTTCTCGCCGGGGTCGCCCAGGATCCGGTCTTCGGCCCGCTCGTGGCCTTCGGCCCTGGTGGTGTCTTCGCCGAGCTCATCGGCGATGCCCACTTCCGGCTGACGCCGCTGACGGACATCGACGCCGATGAGCTCGTCGGCTCGGGCAAGGCCGGAAGGCTCGTCGCAGGCTTCCGCGGCGCGCAGGCAGCCGACGCCGACGCACTGGCGGACGTCCTCCACCGGCTCTCCCGGCTCGCCGACGACCTCCCCGAGCTCGCCGAGCTCGACCTCAACCCCGTGATCGGCCTTCCCGACCGAGCCGTCGTCGTGGACGCGCGCATCCGGGTTGCACGACCGCAGCTGCGCACCGACGCCAAGAGCTGGTAGCGCCATCGAGAGCACCGCCTTCGTCCCCGAGCAGGTACAGCAGCTACGCGAGCGCGGCCTGCCCGCGATCGCCCTCGGCTCGATCGTCGCCGGAATAGCGCTCTGGCTGCTCGGGTCGGAGAGCTGGGCGGACATCGCCTGGGCCGTCGGGGCGGTCGCGGTGCTCATCCCCCTCGTGATCTCGACCGCCCGCTCGCTGCTCCGCGGAGATGTCGGCGTCGACGCGATCGCCCTCGTGGCGATCGTCTGGGCCCTCGCGCTCGGCGAGTTCCTCGCCGCTGCCATCGTCGCCCTGATGATGTCCGGGGGCGCGGCGCTCGAGGCCTGGGCCGCCGGCCGGGCCCGGCGCGAGCTCCGCCTCCTCGTCGAGCGGGCCCCGCGCATCGCACACCGGTACGTCGACGGCATGGTGGAGGAGGTCGGGGTCGAAGAGCTCCAGCCCGGCGACGTCGTGGCGGTGCGGGCCGGGGACGTCGTCCCGGCGGACGGCGCGGTCGTCGGCCACGAGGCCGTCATCGACGAGTCCGCGCTGACGGGAGAGGCACTGCCCGTCACGATCGCCCGCTACGGGCATGTCCGCTCCGGGACTGCCAACGCCGGCGACACCTTCGATCTCCGCGTCACCTCCTCGGCGGCGGAGAGCGCGTACGCCGCGATCGTGCGGCTCGTCGAGGCCGCCGAGACGGACAGGGCCCAGTTCACCCGGCTCGCGGATCGCTACGCCGCGTACTTCCTCCCCTTCTCGCTCGCCGTCGCAGGCCTCGCCTGGCTCGCCTCGGGGGACTCCAGGCGCGGTCTCGCCGTCATGGTCGTGGCGACCCCCTGCCCGCTCATCCTCGCGGCGCCGATCGCGTTCGTCGCAGGCCTCTCGCGGGCGGCCAGGGCCGGCATCATCGTCAAGGGCGCCGGCGCGCTCGAGCGGCTCGGCGGGGCGAAGACAGTGCTGCTCGACAAGACCGGCACGCTCACGCTCGGGCAGCCCGAGCTCGAGCGCATCGTTCCACTCGGAGCGTTCGATCCCGAGGAGGCCCTGCGACTCTCCGCCTCGCTCGACCAGATGTCGGCCCACGTGCTCGCCGAGAGCCTCGTGGCCGGGGCGGCCGCGCGAGGTCTCGAGCTCGCCCTTCCCACCGGCGTCAAGGAAGACCCCGGCCGGGGCATTCTCGGCGTCGTCGAAGGGCGCCGGGTCGCCGTCGGCTCGAGCGGCTGGCTCGAGACGAACGGCTACGCCGGCGCACACGAGCAGGCGCGGGCCCAGGACACCGGCGACGGCGCAGGCCGCGCGAAGATCCTCGTGGGCGTCGACGGTTCCCTCATGGCCGTGATGGTGATGGGCGACCGGCTCCGTCCCGGGGCCGACACGCTGGCACGAGAGCTCCACGATGCCGGCATCGAGCACGTCGCGCTCGTGAGCGGCGACCGGCCCGAGATCGCCGACGAGGTGGCACGCAGCGCGGGCATCGAGCACGTCTACGCCGATCAGACCCCCGAGGACAAGCTCGAGGTGGTGCGTGCGATCAGGGGCCGGCCCGGGCTGCAGAACGTCGTCATGGTCGGAGACGGCATCAACGACGCCCCGGCCCTCGCCCTCGCGGACGTCGGGATCGCGATGGCGGGCAAGGGAGCAACCATCTCGTCCGAGACGGCAGACGTCGTGATCACCGTGGACGACGCAAACCGGATCGCACTCGCGATCCTGATCGGCCGCCGCTCGCTCCACATCGCCCGCCAGAGCGTGATCTACGGCCTCGGTCTCTCCGTTGCCGCGATGATCGTGGCCGCGTTCGGCTACCTTCCGCCCGTCTGGGGCGCGCTCTTCCAGGAGGTCATCGACGTGGCGGTCATCCTCAACGCCCTCCGCGCCCTCCGCGGCTGACCGCCCGGAGCCCGCCGGAAAGCCGCAGGGCGATCCGCGTTCGCCCCGATGCCGCCCCGGCACGGAGGCGCGAGGATCGGTACAGAAACCGACGGGAGGAGCCCCCATGAAGGTGCAGGACGTTATGACCACCGACGTCGCGACGACCACGCCCGATGCGCTGCTCAAGGACGCGGCGGTGGAGCTCGTCCGGCGCAGGATCTCGGGGATGCCGGTCGTGGACGCAGATCGTCGCGTCCTCGGCGTCCTGTCCGAGACGGACATCCTCGCGAAGGAAGGCGAGGAGCACAAGGGCAGTGGCTTCCTCCAGTGGCTCGTCGACCCCGGCGATCCGTGGGTCAGGGCACGGTTCGATGCGGTCACGGTCGACGACGCCATGTCCGCTCCCGCCCGAACGATCGCACCCGACCGTCATGTCGCCGAGGCGGCGACGATCATGCTGGACGAGGACGTCAACCGGCTCCCGGTCGTCGACGCCGACGGGACGCTGGTCGGCCTCGTCAGCCGTGGAGACCTCGTGCGCGTGTTCGCGCGCTCGGACGAGGAGATCCTGCAGGAGATCGAGGAGGACGTGATCCGCAAGGTGATGTGGCTCAGCCCGTCGTCCGTCGACGTGACCGTCACGAACGGCATCGTGACGCTCGCCGGCGAGGTCGCCTCGGAGGCCGACGCCGAGCTGCTGCCGACGTTCGCGCGCAAGGTGCCGGGTGTCGTCGAGGTGAGGTCGTCGCTGACCCACAGGGACGCGTAGGCGACAGGCACGAGCCTGCAACCGGCTGTCGCTGCGCTACTTGCCGGCGGACTCGTGGACGTACGCTGCGACGTCCGCGATCTGCTGTTCGCTGAGCGTGTCTGTACGGCGACATCGCACCCTTGCCGTTCGTGACCCGGTCGATGACGAGCGCCTCGGTGGGCTTCGAGGCGTCGAGCGAGGGGCCGACGTTCCCGGTCGATCCGGCCGCGGAGAGAACATGGCAGCCGCCGCAACCGGCGCTCGCGAACACCTCCGCGCCCGCCGCCGCGTCGCCGGTGACCGCCCCACCCGCATCGGTCTGAACCGTCGTCGCCCCACCACCACCGCCGTCTCCGGTCTCGCGCCCGACGAGGAACCCGCCGACCGCGAAGGCCAAGGCGAGCAGGATCGCGACCAGGACGAGCGCGCCCTCGGCCGCGTGCACCGACCATTCCTTCGTCGACGTCGCCGGGATCGGAATCCCACGCTCGTCGAACGTCGCGACGCCCGACTTGCCGCGGAGGGTCTGGATCACGTTCCAGAAGAAGAGCGCCTGCGCCGCCGCCAGCACGAACGCGACCACCAGCGAGATCCGCGTGATCGAGTCGAACTGCGACGGCAGCACCGACCAGCGCCGCGGGGCGCCGTCGAGGCCCTGGACGAGCCAGAGGCCGAAGAAGAGCATGCCCCCGACGAACGTCGTCCACACGTGGACCCAGGCGAGCTTCTCGCTGTAGAGCGCCTTCCCGCACAGCTCGGGCAGCAGGGCATAGGTGGCCCCGAAGATCAGTAGGCCGATGTTCAGCATCGCCATGTGGTGGAAGTGGCCCACGATCCAGAGCGTGTTGTGAACCGCCACATCGAGCGCGATCGTGGCGTTGACGACCCCCGAGAGACCGGCGAGGAGCCAGCCGACGAGGCCGAAGAAGAGCGCTGTCGACGCGGGTGTCCAGCGGAACCGCGAGCGGTAGATCGTGAAGGCAAGGCTGTAGAGCGAGAGCGCCGAGGGCAGGACGAGCGCGAAGGTGATCGGCTGCATCGCCGTGTTGATCTGCGCCTGCGAGGTGCCGCTCGGATAGTCGAGGTAGAGGTGGTGCGCCCAGACGAAGACGTTCGCGATCACGGCGACCGTCCACGCGACGGCGATCACGTGCCCCGCGACGAGTTCCCTGCCGGCGTAGCGCGGAATCAGCCAGTAGTAGACGGCCACCGCGGGGAACAGCAGGAGATAGACGACGGGGTGGCCGAACCACCAGAGGATGTTCTTGGCAATCAGATCGTTCGCCGGGCCCACGACGTCCATCGACTGGAGGATCTGCCAGACGAGCAGGCCAGCGAGCGGGAGCGTCGCGATGATCATGTCGAGCCCGATCACCGCCAACGGGATCACCGGGTACGGCACCGGCTTCGGGTTGGTCGCGAACGCGCGGGGCATCAGGAAGCCCCAGCCGAACGAGAGCCCGAGCCGCTTGCCGATCGAGCTCGAGACGCTGTGGAGCGCCTCGCGGTTCGTCACCGTGTGCAGGATCGCGAAGCACCAGGTCACGATCGCGAGGCCCGCCAGCAGGACGGAGAACGAGAAGAGGCCGGTCGCCCAGTCGCCCCAGTTGCCGGAGCCGTAGAACGGCAGCGGATAGAGGAAGACCCACGAGGCCGCGAAGCCCATGAAGAGGGTCGTGACGATCACGCCGGCGACGCCGAGCACCATCAGCCACCAGGTGACGCGTCGCCATCGCGAGGCCGAAGCCGCGCACCGGGAAGCCGACGCCGGCAAGGGTCCACCAGGCAAGGCCCATCACCGCAAAGGCACCCCAGCCGACGAACGCCCCGAGGCCGTGCGCCGTCATCATCGCGTACCAGAAGTTGTCCCCGACGCGGGCCTGCGGCACCGCCTGGCTCCACCGCAGCACGACGCCGAGCAGGCCGGACGCGGCGAGGATCGCGGTCGAGGCGACGACGTAGCTGATCGTCAGCCGGCGCGCGATGCCGAGCGAGCGGTCGTCCATCATGCGGGCTTCACCTCGAACTTCGACACCATCTTGGTGTGGCCGGCACCGCA
Source organism: uncultured Thermoleophilia bacterium (assembly GCA_963792455.1). Classification (GTDB taxonomy): domain Bacteria; phylum Actinomycetota; class Thermoleophilia; order Gaiellales; family Gaiellaceae; genus Gaiella. Next base: position 147,136 of record CAWBWA010000001.1, on the reverse strand, counting down.
GAACTCGAGGCAGAGCACCTCGTACGTGCCGGGCTCCTCGAAGGTGTGGACGATCTTCTGCTCGTGGTCGGCGACGACCTGGGCCTGGAAGATCAGCGTGCCCTTCGGGTTGTAGACGCCGAAGCCGTGGGCGACGTCACGCGAGCGGGCGACGAACGTCACCGGCCGGCCGACCGTGATCGGCGTTGCGACGTCGATCGCCCACGCATACTGGACGCCGGTGACGCGCACGTACTGGCCACGCGGCCCGGCCGTGTTGCCGTAGGGGATGTAGAAGATCGTGCCCATGAGGAGGGCGAAGAGGGTGACGATGACGATCACGAGCCAGGTCGTCTCGCGCCGCGACCAGGTACCGGTGCGGTCCTCGTCGAGTGGCCGTGTCGTCGAGTGGAAGACGGCGAACGAGATCGCGGAGCCGATGACGACAGCGATCGAGTAGGCCACGGTGATGATGACCGCCGTGTGGCTCATTCCGCGGGATCCTACGGACCGCAGCAGAGGCGCACAAGTCGGAACCGCAGAATCAGGGTTTCGCCCCGAGCCTGCTGCGGGATTACCGCAACGGTTGCGGCGGCAGCACTGATGCACGACGGCGCTGCTGCCAGCAGGATCGGCGCATGCGCGTACTTCTCGTTGCGACCGACGGCTCCCTCGCGGCCGGTGCCGCCCTCGACGAGGCGATCTCGCTCGCTGCCGAGACGGGCGACGGGATCGCCGCGATCACCGTGTGGCGCGCACTGCAGGGCGATTTCGGCCTCGCGTACCCGTCCGCGGCAATGCTCGACGATCTGCTCGACGCCGAGCGCAAGCACGCCGAGGCGGCCCTGGCCGACGCCACCGCGCGCGCGAAGGCAGCGGGCGTGCACATCAGAACGCGGCTGGCGACGGGCGATCCTGCAGAGCAGATCTGCGCCTACGCCGCGGAGATCGACGCGCGCCTGATCGCCGTCGGCACCCGTGGGTACGGCACCGTCGCGTCGCTCCTGCTCGGGAGCGTCTCGAATGCCGTCATCCGTCACGCCTCGTGCCCGGTCCTGATCGTGCACGAGACGGAGTCGACGCGCGAGCGTTCCGACACTGCCCAGGCCGTCACCGAGAGCTGATCCGCCTCGACGCTGCCGCCGGCTGGCCGTGCGTCGGCGCGGGGGCCAGATGCGCGACGCACGTGGAGGGGGAGACCCACGGCTCGAGGCTCTCCAGCACCACCGGCGCATCGAGCTCCTCGAGGGCGCCGTCGATCAGCCCTCCGTGCAGGGCACAGACGACCTTCGGATAGCGCTCTGCGAGCTCCCGGAACGGGCAGCGGTGCATCACGAGACGGCCGGGGGCCCGCTCCGGTGCAAACCCGCGGCGACGAAGCAGGAGCGCGATCCGCTCCACGCACGCCTCCTCGTCGGGCCGGCGGCCGGGCTCGAGCCGCTCGACGAGAACCCGGCCCCAGCTGCGTCCGGCGGCCTCTGCGATCTCGGCGCCGTCCGGTAGCGGCTCGAGCGACGACGCAAGCGCGGCCGCGAGCAATCCGTGCTCCTCGGCTGCCTCACCCGGCACGGCGGCAAAGAGCCTGCGCGGGCGACCGGGCCGGCCGCCGCGCTCGGAGACGGACACGACGAGCTCGGCCTCCGCGAGCACCAGCAGGTGAGCCCGGACGGTGTTCGGATGCAGGCCGAGATCGGCCGCGAGCTCGTCCGCCGAGCGAGATCGCTCGCTCGACCGGAGGTGCTCGAGCAGCCGCACCCGGCTCGGATCGGCGAGCGCCCGGTGCTGGACGATTCTTCCATCCATGGGCGCATTTTTTCGAATCTCGCGCTCCGTGGCATCAGCGGATTCCCTGACGGGAGGTCGGGATTCCCCACGATGCAGTGGTTCCTATTTTCTCCAATATTCATCGTGTAAACCAACGACAAGGGAGACCCAATGAGACTCGTGATGCTGGGCGGCGGGATCCTCGCTGCGGCAGTGCTCATCTTCGCGGCGACGGTCGTCGCCGGAAACCGAGCGCTCGGCGGCGACGCCGTCGCCGCGACCGGAACAGCCCATAGCGCTGCGACCGATCACAACACTGCACTGCCGCTGAACAGTTTCGCCGGCGTCGTTCCCGACAACGCGCAGGAGCTCGCAGCGGCGCACAAGCCGTACGACGCGACGCTGCCGCCGGTTCCGGCCGGTGACGTCGTGCGCGTGCAGATGACGTTGAAGGACATGACCGTCGAGATCGCGCCCGGTGTCGAGTACATGACCTGGGCCTTTGACGGACACGGCGCCCCGGGGCCGATCGTCAACGTGCGGGAAGGCCAGACGGTCGTGATGACGCTCACGAACGGAGGCTCGATCCCGCACTCGATCGACTTCCACGCCGCCCGCATCGCGCCCGACAGAGCGTTTCGGGATGCGAAGCCGGGCGAGTCGTTCACGTTCGAGTTCACGGCGACGGATCCCGGCGTGTACATGTATCACTGCGGTACGAAACCGGTGCTCGCGCACATCGCGAACGGCATGTACGGCGCAATCATCGTCCAGCCGAAGGAAGGCCTGCCGAAGGTCGACAACGAATACGTCCTGGTCGGTAGCGAGTGGTACATGAACGGGGACGGTATCGAAGAGCCAGCCTCACTCGACATGGCCAAGGCCCGTGCCAGGATGGCCGACTGGGTGACCTTCAACGGATACGCGAACCAGTACGTCACGCATCCGCTGACCGCACAGCCGGGAGAGACCACGCGGTTCTGGGTCGTTGCCGCCGGGCCGACGAACAACGTGAACTTCCATGTTGTCGGCGCGATGCTCGACCGAGCCTGGATCAACGGAGGGTTGAGGAACTCACCGCAGGAGGGAGTTCAGACAGTGATCGTGCCGGCCGGTGGTGGTGGCGTGTTCGATGTCGAGATAGGCGACGAGGGTCTCTACCCCTTCGTCAGCCATGCATTCGCCGACGTCGACCTCGGCCAGGTCGGGCTGCTCAAGGTGGGGAACCCGAAGGGCACGATGTCACACTGACGATCGGCATCGGCGGGTCGTGACGGCGCGCGCCGTCACGACTCGTCGAGGAGCCCGTTCACGAGCGCGTAGCGGACGAGCTCCGCACGCGTTCCGAGACCGAGCTTCTGCATGATGTGCGCGCGGTGCGTCTCGGCCGTCCGCACCGAGATGAACAGCCGCTTCGCGATCTCCTGGTTGGTGTGGCCAAGGGCGAGGAGGCGCAGCACCTCCCGCTCCCGGTCCGACAGCGGGTCGCTGGCAGCACGGCGGGCCGCCTCGACCTCTGCCTGCGCAAGCCGGGCGCCGAGCGTCGGGTGCACGTACCGGCCGCCACCCGCAACCTCCCGGACGGCCTGCACGAGCTCCGTGTCCGCAGCCTCCTTGAGCATGTAGCCGCTCGCGCCCGCGGCAAACGCCTCGCGCACGTACGACGGGTCGTCCTGCATCGAGAGCATCAGCACCCTCCCTTTCGACGCAGCCACGACGTCGGCGCAGGCCTCGAGCCCCGTGCGACCCGGCATGACGATATCGAGGAGGACGACATCGGGCTTCTCCAGGCGGGCGGCACGCACACCGGCATCGCCGTCGCCGGCCTCGGCGACGACCTCCATGTCGTCCTCGCGGTCGAGCAGGAGCCGCAGGCCCGTCCGCACGACGGCGTGGTCGTCAACGATGAGAACGCGAATCGTCACGGCAGCGGCACTGTACCGCCGCAGGCGGCTCGACTAGTGCGCTGTCTCGCAACGGTGCAGCTCTACAACCCGGCCGCGTAGCCGTCACCGCGACCGTCAGAGCCCGCGATCAGTGCCGCTTCGTGGCGCAGGATCATCTGCCCCACCCCGAAGGCGTGCTGCACGTCGTCGACGCGGGCGTCGTGGCCACGCTTCCGCAGGTCGGGAACGAGGTGCTCCAAGCCGGGCTCGAGCTGGACGACGCCGTCGTCCTCCACCCGCCAGCGCGGGGCATCGAGCGCCGCCTGCGGGTCGTCGCCGTCATCGACGACGCGACTCACGACCTGGAAGTGCCCCTGGGGCTGCATCGGCCCTCCCATGACACCGAATGGGCCGAGCAGCTCGCCGTCCTGGAGCAGCATCCCGGGAATGATCGTGTGGAACGGCCGCACGGCCGGGGCGAGCGCGTTCGGGTGCCCCGGCTCGCGGCTGAAGCCCGAGGCCCGGTTCTGGAGCACGATTCCCGTCCCCGGCGCGACGACGCCCGAGCCGAACCTGCCGTAGAGGCTCTGGATCAGCGATACGGCCATGCCGTCCCCGTCCACGGCGCAGAGGTACGTGGTACCACCGCGCGGAAGTGCGAGACGAACGATCGACGGCTGTCTCGGGCCGCACGAGCGCCCGACGCGCAGCGAGACGCCGCTCGGCGAAGAAGTCGGCCGGCAGCGGGCCGTCGTGCACGACCGCACGGGTGTCGGCCAGGGCGAGCTTCATCGACTCGACCGCCTCGTGCACCCCGGGCTCGAGCTCCTCGTAGAGCGCGAGCGCGAGGAGCGCGGCCACGCCCTGTCCGTTCGGCGGCAGCTCGCACACCTCGATGCCGCGATACGTGCGCCGGAGCGGCTCGACCCACTCCGAGCGATGGGCGAGCAGATCGGCCTCCGAGAGCCAGCAGGCGCGTGCGATGGCAGCCGCGATCTCCCCCTCGTACAGCGCCCCGGGACCTTCTGCTGCGATCCGGCGGAGCGTTGCAGCGAGCTCGGGCAGGCGATAGCGCTCGCCGAGTGCCGGCGCGGGACGGGGTGCCAGCGTCGGCCTGAGCCCACTTGTGGGAGATCCGCGCCGTGCACGCCAACCCGGCCTCGGCGAGATCGGCAGCCGGGCCCACCGCGACGTCGAGCCCGAACCGGCCGAAGCGCGACGCCAGGTCGTCCCAGAGACGCACCGCTCCCGGGACGGTGACCGAATGCGGACCGTCGTCGGTGGCGGCTCGGCCGCCGAGCTCGGCAGGTGAGCGGCCGGAGCCGTTGATCCCGTGCAGGCTGCCACCCTCCCAGACGAGCGCGAACGCGTCACCGCCGACGCCGTTGTCGGTCGGCTCGGCGACCGTCAGCACCGCGGCAGCGGCCAAGGCCGCGTCGACGGCATTCCCGCCGCGCTCGAGCGCGCGCAGCCCGGCTCGGGTCGCTGCGGGTGGCTCGTGGCGACCATGGCATCGGCCGCGACGGCCGGCATTCGCCGCCAGCCGCTCGCGTGCGCGCGGTCGGGCCGGAAGAGGGCGTCGAGATCGAGGCTCACGGGGACGGAGCATCGCATGTCGGCGTCCAGGCGTCCACGCGTCGCCGACTACATGCGCTCGTGCAGGCCGCTGCCCACCCGTTCGACGTCGACGCGACCCGCCGGGCGCTGATCGAGCGTGGCGGCGGGTACGAGGTCGTCCACACCTCGCCCGGGCTCGAGATCGGGGTGTACGTCCTCGTCGCCCCGGAGCCCGACCGGCAGCAACCCCACGACGAGGACGAGGTGTACGTCGTCCTCGAGGGAAGCGGTGTCCTCGAGGTCGAGGATACGGCGACCCCGCTCAGCGAGGGCATGGCGCTGTTCGTGCCGGCGGGCGCCGAGCATCGCTTCACGGCGTACGAGAACCTCGCGTTGCTCGTCGTCTTCAACGGCCCTCACTCCGCCTGAACCGCACCCCACGGGCACGCGCTCCGGGTATACCCTTCGCATGGAGGTAGAGAGATGCCCACCACCGCATTGACGTTCAAGCGGGCTCGCACGCCGCACTACGACGACCCTGCGGCCGTCGGAAGACGCGTCTTCGAGGCGCGGGAGGCCGCCGGCCTGAGCCAGCGCGAGCTGGCCTTCCCCGGCTGCAGCGCGGCGTACATCTCGCGGATCGAGCGAGGCGAGCGCGTCCCGTCGCTCCAGGTGATGCGTGAGCTCGCCCGGCGCACCGGTGTCTCGGAGCAGGCTCTGGCTTTCGGTCGCGAGGCGCTCGACCCGGCCGTCGCGGCTCGGGTGCGCGCCGTCGAGGCCGCCGAGGCGCGGTGGCGACGTGGCCGAGCGTGCCACGGCGTATCAGGCCCTCGCGCGGGCGGCAGCGAAGGTCGCCCGCTCGCTCGCTTCCTGACGAGATCCCGGGAGACGGGCTGAAGCCGTAGGATCGAGTGCGATGGGGCGCGATGCCGACATCGTCGTGATCGGCGCCGGGATCACCGGCGTCGCGACGGCGCGCGCGCTTGCCCAGGCCGGGCGCGGCGTCGATCCTCGTCGAGCAGTTCGGCCCGGGTCACGAGCGAGGCTCGAGTCACGGGGCCTCGCGGATCTTCCGCCTCTCCTACCCCGACCCGCACTACGTCCGGCTGGCCCAGGGTGCGCTGCAGAGCTGGCAGGAGCTCGAGGCGGAGTGCGGCGAGCAGTTGATCGTGCAGACGGGGGGCCTCGACTTCGGTCCGGTCGCGGCCGAGAACGCACGTGCGCTCGCCTCGTGCGGCGTCCGGCACGAGCTCCTCACCGGCACGCAGGTGAGCGACCGCTGGCCGATCGCCGCCGAGCCGACCGAGCAGGTGCTCTACCAGCCCGACGGCGGCACGACGCTGGCCGACAGGGCGTACCAGGCACTGCTCAATGCTGCCGTCGACGCCGGAGCCGTTGTCCTCGACCATCGTCGCGTCACCGAGATCGAGCAGGTCCGCGGCTCCGTCCGGGTCGGCACCGACGGGGACGAGATCACGGCAAACGCCTGCGTCGTCGCCGCCGGGGCCTGGGCCAGAGGCCTCCTCGCCGGCACCGCGATAGAGCTCCCCGTCGTCCCCACGAGCGAGACGGTCGCGTACTTCAGGCTTCCCGATCCGCTCGCCCTCCCGCCCGTCATCGACGATGCCGTTCCCGAAGCCGAGGAGCACGGCCTGCTTCGGCCCGGGTCTGATCAACTACGCGCTGGCCGCGCCCGGGGTCGGCCTCAAGGCCGGGCTCCACCACTCCGGGCCGCCCGCCGATCCGGACGAGCCCGGCACACCCGACCCGGCGGTCGTGCGGTGGGTGTCGACGTGGGCCGCACGGCGCTTTCCGGAGCTCGATCCCGAGCCGTTCGCAGCGGAGACCTGCCTCTACACGAACACGGCCGACGAGTCGTTCGTGCTCGAACGCCACGGCCGCATCGTCGTCGCCTCCGCCTGCTCGGGCCACGGCTTCAAGTTCGCGCCCGCGTTCGGGCGCACGATCGCGGCACTCGCCCGCGACGCGGTCGCCTGACCCACACGCCCGGCCCTCAGGTGACCGGCAGCTCGACGATGAGCGTCGTCCCCGTCCTCGGGGCGGCCTCGACCTGGAACGAGCCGTCGAGCAGCTCCACCCGCTCCCGCATCCCCTGCAGGCCGAGCCCTGCGCCCGAGGGCCGCGCGGGGTCGAAGCCACGACCGTCATCCTCGATCATGACCAGCACGCTCGCCTGCTTGCGGGTGAGCACGATGCTGACGTGCCGGGCGTCCGCATGCTTGACGACGTTCGTCAGGGCCTCCTGCACGATGCGGTAGAGCGCGGTCTCGACGTCGGCCGGGAGCCGCTGCCCGCCGAGCCGAGCCTCGACCTGCACGTCGAGCTCTCCTCCCTCGCGCACGGTCTGGCCGAGCCGGCGGAGTGCCGGCTCGAGGCCGAAGTCGTCCAGGGCCGACGGACGCAGCTCGACGGCGAGCCGGCGCACGTTCTGCAGCGTCTCGACGACGAGCTCGCGCAACGCAGCGGCGGCGGCGTGGGCGGCCTCCGCGCTCTCCGACCGCTCGACGGCAGCCAGGCCCAGCAGGATCGACGTGAGCGCCTGTCCCGTCTCGTCATGGAGCTCCCGCGCGAGCCGCCGCCGCTCGACCTCCTGGGCCTGCACCGCCCGCCGCAAGGCGTCCCGCTGCACGCTGCCCGCGTTCTCGATCGCCACCGCCGCCTGCGCCGCAAGGAGCACCATGGTCTCCTCGTCCTCCTCGGTGAAGCCTCCGTGCGGCTGCTTCTCGGCGAGGTAGAGGTTCCCGAAGGCGACGCCGCGCGTCATGACCGGGACGCCGAGGAAGCTGTGCATCGGCGGATGGTTCGGCGGAAAGCCGACCGAGCGCGGGTCACGGGTGAGGTCGTCCAGGCGGAGCGGCCGCGCTTCCTCGATCAGGACACCCAGGATCCCGAGCCCGCGTGGGACGGGGCCGATTGCCGCCCGGGCGCGGTCGTCGAGACCGTACGTGACGAACCGCTCCAGGCCGCTGCCGGCGCGATCGATCACGCCGAGCGCCGAATACCGGGCCCCGGTCAGCTCGGCGGCGATCCGGACGAGCGTCTGGAGGACGGAGTCGAGAGACAGCTCCGAGGTGATCGCAATGCCGGCCTCGACGAGCGAACGGCGTCTGTCGTCGCGGTCCACGAGGACATTCAACCTGTTCGCGACGCACCGGTCGCCGACTGCAGGCAAACTTCCTGTTGATGCCCCCGGTTCCGAAGCCGAAGGCCGCGAAGACGGGCCGCAACCGCAATCTCGTGATTGCGCTCGGCGTGGCCGGTATCGTCGCGCTGGCGCTGATCGCCGGCAGCATCGTGCTCTCCCGGGACGGCGGTGGGGACGCCACCGACACGTCGACCTCCCGCGGGTTCCACATCCGCACCGGTCGCGCTCGTCGCAGGGATCCCGCAGAGCGGCACGGTGCTCGGCAATCCCGCCGCCACGGTGCGAATGGTGCAGTTCGAGGACATCCAGTGCCCGGTCTGCAAGACGTACACCGACGAAGCCTTGCCCGCGATCGTCGATGAGTACGTGCGACCCGGCAAGGTCAAGCTCGACTTCCGCGGCCTCGCATTCCTCGGGCCCGACTCGGTGAAGGCGCTGCGGATCTCGCTCGCCGCCGGGCTCCAGAACAAGCTCTGGGAGGTCGTCGGGCTCTTCTTCGAGAACCAGGGCGCCGAGAACTCCGGCTGGGTGTCGGACGAGCTGGTCGACGAGATCCTCGCGGACGTGCCCGGGCTCGACGCCGACAAGGTGAAGGCCGACGCGGACAGCGCCACGGTGACCGACCAGATCGAGGCCGCTCAGGCAGAGGCGACCAGCCTCGAGGTGGGCGGCACGCCCTGGTTCTTCCTCGGCGTCGGCGATCAACCGCTGTACCAGATCGAGCCCCGGGGTTACGTACCCAGCGAGTTCCGCCCGGCTCTCGACGACGCCCTCGCGCCGTGACCCTGCACAGAGACAGGGTCGGAGCGCTCCTCGGGGCACTCGCTCCGGGTCTCGTCCTCGACGAGGCACGCGGCCGGTGACAGACCGGGTTCTGCGGGCCCTCCTGCTGCTCGTCTCGGCCGCCGGGATCGGAATCGCCGCCTACCTCACGTACGTCCACTACCGCCCCGCGGCGCTGATCTGCACCGGCGGCGGCGGTTGCGAGTCGGTCCAGGAGTCGAAGTACGCGGTTCTCGTGGGGATCCCCATCGCGATCCTCGGGCTCGCCTACTGGATCGCGGCGCTCGTCCTCGTCATCTGGGACTCGGAGCTCGCGCGCACGCTCACGGCGGCGCTCGCGATCACCGGGCTCGCGTTCGCCGCGTACCTCGTGATCCTGCAGCTCTTCGTGATCGATGCGATCTGCGTCTGGTGCATGGTGAACGACCTCGTGCTGGCGCCGCTCTTCGTCGTGCTGGCACTCCTGCGGCTGCGCACCGCAGAAGACACGCCGGTGACGGGCTGACGCCCGTCACCGCGTCGCGGCCGCTCTTCGCGGTACTAGCGCGTCTACGCTCGTCACGTCCTCCCGTACACGCGGTAGGAGGGAGGGGTCACGGGGAACCGTAGGTTCCCGGCTTCAGGATCCGCGCGCAGCGCGGCAGAAGAATCATGACGTGAGGTGACGTGAGGCGCGATACGCTCTTCCATCGCGCCTCCGTCACCCTCACGTCATCGGCACCTGGCGCAGGATGTCCACCTGGATGCGATCGAGGATCTCGGCCAGGCTGTCGCCCGTCGCGGTGATGCCATGGTTGCGGAGGCCGATCACCGCGTGCGCCGGGTCGGGCTCGCGGTCGATCAGCTCGGCGACCGACTCGGCGAGCTCCTGGGTACCGCACGGGTAGTTGATGTCGGTCGCCGCGATGCCCTCCATCCACGCGTGGACGTGCAGGATCGCACCGACGTCGGGGTGCGCCTGGTAGATCATCCAGTGCTCGATCGCGTCGACGGACACGCGCCGCGGCTCGACGCCGGGCGGCACGCTGATCCGCATGCGCGCGTTCTCCTCGTCGTAGCCCGTGACGAGCAGGATGTCGCGGCCGGGCTCCTCGAGGGCGGTCTTGTCGACGCCCGACGCACTCATCCAGAACCGCGTCTCGTCCTTGCGGGCGGAAAGGTTGCCGTACGAGAGGCCGCCGACCTGATAGAGCCGCATCACGTGACGGAGGTCGCGCTCGTTCAGGAACTCGTGCACCGGGAACGGCGCCGGCAGCAGGTCGAGCTCGCCCATGCGCTTGCCGGCAGCGGCGATATCGGCCGTCACCTCGTCGCCGTCCCAGAGCTCGGGCTCCAGATCCGTGACGAACTCGTTGTCGATCACGAGCTTCGACTTCGCGAGCGGAGCCAGTCGCTCGAAGACCTCGGCCGGATCGTCGGAGATCTTGTACGTGCCGCGCTCCATCGTCGTGAACCACACGCCCTGGCCGGGCACGTGGAGGACGACGACGTTGGCGAGCGTGCGCACGAGGTTCGGGTAGCTCGTGCGGAGCACGTCCTCCGGTACCTCGTCGAGCTCGTAGAACGAGGCCGAGTACGTTCCGCGGGATGACCGGCGGAACGCCTTCGGGTCGTCGGTGTCGAACATGTTGAGGACGAAGTCCGCGTCGGCGTGGTCGTCGACGAGGACGAAGTCGTCCGCCTCGAACGCCTTCCCGACCGACCGCACCCACTCCTCGTGGGTCGGGGAGGTGGACGTCCCCCAGATCGCGTATTTCCGCATCGCTATGAGTCTAATGCCGCCGCAGGCACGAAGGCGCTCAGCCCTTCACGAGAAAAGCGACGAGGTCGTCCAACTGCTTCTTCGAGAGCGCCTTGCCGTACGTCGCGGGCATGATCCCCTTCTTCTGCCCCTTGGCCACGTAGGCGTTCGGCGCCACGACGGACGCCCGCACGAAGACGGGTAGCGTCTGCTTTGCGCTCTTCGCGTGCGCCGCCAGCGAGACCTTCGTCAGAGCAGGGCCGACTTTCCCCGTCGAGCCTGCCGCCTTGAAGGTGTGGCAACCGCCACACCCGTTCGCCGCGTAGACCTTCTTGCCCGCAACCGGGCTTCCCGCAGCAAGGGCGGAAGAGACGATCAGCGCCGAGGCGACGGCAACGGCAACAGCAACAGCAGGCAGCCCGAGAGCTCTACGCATGGCCCTGAGGATAGCGATCTCCGGGCACCGCCGCGCTACCGGAACAGATCGCGCTCCTGGGGCATCACGAGGTCGCGGGCGCTGCCGTCGCCGGGCACGTCGACGCCGCGGACGATCGCCGCGGGCACGCCCGTGCTCTTGCCGAGCACGAGCTCCGCCGCTCCGGCGATCTCGTCGGCGACGGCGATCATCGTCGACTGCAGCTCGTAGCCGACGGCATCACGCGAGCCGCGGAGATCACGCAGGGCGGCCAGCCCGGCCACCCCGAGCGCGACGTCGGTCGTCCCCTGCCGCCAGGCCCGGCCGAACGAGTCACTGACGATCACACCGGGCGCGACGCCGGTCAGCTCCGCCAGCCGGTCGCGAAGCGCCGCGGCCGAGGCGTCCGGGTCGAGCGGCAGCAGGATCACCGACCCCGGGCCCTTGGCGTTCGACGCGTCGACACCGGCGGAGGCGCACACGAACCCGTGACGCGTCCGCGCGATCACGAGCGGCGGCCGGGACCGCACCACCTCGACGGACTCCTGCAGGATCACCTCGACCTGGCGGGGATCGCCCTCGTCACCGGCGAGCTCGACAGCACGAGGAGACGGCTCGACGTCGTCCAGGTACACGATCCGGCCCTCGACCTTCGACACGGCCTTCTGGGCCACGACGACGATGTCGCCCGGCTCGAGACCGCCGACGCGATCGCAGGCGTCGGCGAGGAGCCGGCCCAGATCGTCTCCTGCCTCGAGCTCGGGCAGGCCCACGAGACCGATCACGCGCACCTCGCCGGGCATCTCAGTGGACGCCGGTGACGCGCAGGCCGGCGTGCGCCTTGTAGCGCTTGTTCACGTTCACGATCACCGCGGTCATGCCCTCGAGAGCGCGCGCGCTCGCGAGAGGGCCGGCGTCGATCGCGCGACCCGACGTGACCCTGCCGGCCAGCTCGAGCACGATCGCCTTCGCCTCGGCATCGTCGCCGCACACCAGGGTGTCCTCGTCGGGCGCCTCCTCGCCCCCCAGGTTGGACGCAGCCAGCGAGTGGAGCCCCGCGACGACAGGCCCGTCGATCACGTCCTGGATCCTCTGCGCGATCGACGTCGACTCGACCGTCGGCAGCACGCCGTCCTTCGTGAACGAGAGCTCTGCGGCGACCGAGAGCACGGGGGTCGTGCCGATCGCAGCGCGGAGCGAGCGGGCGGTCTCCACGGCGCCGTCCGCCTTCGTCGTCAGCACCACGACGTCGGCGCCGCACGCGGCATCCTCGTTCGTCGCGCCTTCGACTCCGAGCTCGTTTGCGGCGGCGCGAGCGCGCTCCGCGTCACGCGAGCCGATCACGACCTCGTACCCGGCCTCGCGCAGGCGAACGGCCAGCGCCAGGCCGAAGCTGCCGGTGCCTCCGATCAGGGCGATCTTCACGACTGGGCCTTCATTGCTACCTCCAGGGTGGTCTGGGCGAGCCGGCGGGCGGCGTCGCGGTCGCTCATGAGCGTATCGGTGACCACCACTGCGACGTCCGTTTCGGCGGGCGCATCGGCACGGTCGATCACGAGGGCGTCGAGCAAACCCTCGTAACACTCTGTCACATGCGCCGGGCTCGTCCCGCCGACCAGCCGACGCATCATGCGGTCGAGCGGACCGCGGACGGCGCGGCCGCCGATCAGCGGGCTGACCGCCACCGCGCGCACCCTGCGGGTCTCGAGCGCGGCGCGGATGCCGGGCACGGCGAGGATCGGGTGGATGGAGACGAACGGGTTGCTCGGGGCGATCACGATCGCGTCGGCGGCGGCGAGGGCAGCCAGGACGCCGGGGGCCGGCCGGGACGTGTCCGCGTCCTCGTAGACGAGGGCGTCGACCTCGTCCTCGTGGCGGCGGGCGACGAACCACTCCTGGAAGGCAAAGGTGCCCTGCGGGGTGACCAGCTGGGTGCGGAGCCGGTCGTCCGTTGCGGGCAGGAGGCAGGTCGCGAGCCCCGCCGCGCGGGTGAGCCCGGCGGTGACCGCCGACAGAGGCGCACCGCCGCGAAGCGCCTGCGAGCGCACGAGGTGGAGGCCGAGGTCGAGGTCGCCGAGCCGGAACCAGTCCTCCCCGCCCCAGCTGCGCGCCGACTCGAGCGCCTGCCACGTCTCGCCGGCCCGGCCCCAGCCGCGGTCCGTGTCGTTGAGGCCCGGCGAGGGCGTAGAGGACCGAGTCGAGGTCGGGGGAGACGTGCAGGCCGAGCACCTCGAGGTCGTCGCCGACGTTGCCGACGATGGTCAGCTCCCCGGGCGCGAGCACGTCGTGGAGGCCGGCCGCGAGCTTGGCGCCGCCGACACCGCCGGAGAGGAGGACGACGCTCACGCGTGGAGACCGGTGCGCTCGAGGTCGGCGGTGGTGTCGACGTCGTGGACGAGATTCGGTAGATCGAGGTCGCGAACGTCGAGGCCGAGCAGGGCGGCCCGGGCCCTGAACCGAGCGGCGCTGCCAGGCCCGTAGAGCGGGGCGAACGCCTCCGCGAAGGGAAGGCCGAGCGCGTTCGTCGTCCCGTCACGGGCCGCCACGATCGCGACCGCGCCCTCGTGGGCGGGGTGAGCGAGCGCAACCAGGTCGGACGACCGCACGCGCGGTACGTCGGCGTTCACCACGAGGCAGACGCCGTCGATCCCGGCGAGCGCCGCCTGGACGGACGCGCCCTGGCCGCCACCCGGGTCGGCCACGACCTCGACCCCGAGCTCGACTGCGATCGACGTGGCGGCGGCGTCGTCGGTCACGAGCCGGACGAAGTCGGCCGCCGCGACGGCTGCCCCGAGCACGTCAGCGAGCATCGCGAGCGCGGCCTCGACGCGAACGTGGGCGGGGAGCCTGCTCTTGCCACCGGAGCGGAAGGGGACGACGACGGTGACCACGCCGAGAGCCTACGTATGCGTGTGGGTCGAGAGCCCGGACGACCGGCTGAAGCCGGCGCCGCCGGTCGCCGCGTCAGGCAGCGTGGCTCGAGGCGCCGGGCCCCGAGGTGGCCCACTCGTGCACCTCGAACCAGTGCGTGCCGACGAGCGCTGCCGCCACCTCGGCGTCCGTGTGGGCGCCGTTGAACACGTGGTGATCGAGGTCGCAGCACATCTCGACCTCGCCGAGCGAGACATGCGAGATCTTCGACAGCACGTCGAAGGGAAGCTGCGCGTCGGCGACGGAGATGTGCTTGAACTGGAGATCCGGCGCGAGCTCCATCAGCTCGGGCCATTCCGGGCAGGTCTTGTAGCTCATCGGATCTCCTGATTCGCCCCCGCCCGCCACGTTCCTCCGAGGTGGACGAGGCCGCGCTCCTCGCCGTCCGGGTAGACGAGGAAGGCGAGCGTGTCGTCGAGCTGGTGCAGCGTGCCACCGTCGACGCCGACGAGCCCGAGTCGCACGCGGAAGCGGCCGAAGGCGAGCGACGGCCGCTCGACGTCGAGCTGGAGGGTGGCCACACCGGGGCCGGCCGGCCAGCCGAGAGTCGAGGTGTCGACCGCGTCCTCGGCGACGAGAAGCCCTGTCGTGTCGCGCAGCTCGACGTGAAGTCGGGGCGGCTCGACCGCCGTGTGGGCTCGGAGGTCGACCTCGAGCCGGAGCGGCTCACCGGCCAGGAACTGCTGCCGTTCGCCACCGCTCGCGTCGAGTAGCCGGGCCCGGACGATCTCTGCCTCGCCGCCTCCCCACTCGCGCAGACCAGCGTCGCGCTCTGCCGGGTCGCGATCGTCGGCAAGGAGGCGCCGGTAGCGGGCGATCGCCTCGTGGGTAGGCCCGTCGTAGACCTTCTCGCCGGCGGCGAGGAGGATCGAGCGCTCGCAGAGACGCTCGACCGCCTGCGCGTCGTGGGAGACGAACAGGATCGTGCCGCCCTGGCTCTTGAACGCCGCGATGACGCCGAAGCACTTGCGCTGGAAGTTCTCGTCGCCGACCGCGAAGACCTCGTCGAGCAGGAGCACGTCGGCCTGGAGGAACGCCGCGATCGCGAACCCGAGCCGCATGGCCATACCGCTCGAGTAGGTGCGGACCGGACGGTCGATCGCGTGCTCGACCTCGGCGAACGCGACGATCTCGTCGAAGCGCTCACGGATCTCGGTGCGCCGCAGGCCCTGGATCGAGCCATTCAGGTAGACGTTCTCGCGGCCGCTGAAGTCTGGGTGGAAGCCCGCCCCGAGCTCGAGCAGCGAGCCGATGCGGCCGTCCACCTGCACCGTGCCGGTGGTCGGCTTGATGATCCCGGCGAGCACCCGCAGGAGCGTCGACTTGCCCGACCCGTTGCGACCGATCAGGCCGACCGCCTCACCGGGAGCGATCTCGGCCGTGACGTCGCGCAGCGCCCAGACGTCCTCACCGCCGGTGCGCCCCCGGGCGACGACGAGGTCCTTGAGCGTCCGCGTCTCGCGGGCGTTGACCCGGAAGCGGCGCGAGACGGCGTCGGCGGAGATCGCGCCCGGTCTCATGACTGCCGGGCCGACGCCGGGTCGCGGACGAGCGCCGCGAGCCGCGTCAGCACGTCGGGGTCGACGGAGGGAAAGACGCCGTGGCCGAGATTGAAGATGTGGCCGGGTCGTCCCCCGGCACGGGCGAGGATGTCGCGCGTCTCCGCCTCGACGACCTCCCACGGCGCGAGCAGCACGGCCGGATCGAGGTTTCCCTGTACCGCGCGACCGGGCACGCGTGCCCAGCCGGCGTCGAGCGGGATCCGCCAGTCGAGGCCGATCACGTCGCCGCCGGCCGCCGCCATCTCCTCGAGCAAGGTGGCCGTGCCCGTGCCGAAGTGGATCGTCGGGCACGTCGACCGCAGCGAGGACTCGCGCCGAGTACCGTGCGACGTGGTCGCGATAGTGCGCGGGTGAAAGGGCGCCCACCCAGGAGTCGAAGAGCTGGATCACGTCGGCGCCGGCGCGCACCTTGGCCGCGACGTAGCCGGCGAACGTCTCGGCCAGCTTCGCGAGCAGCGCGTGCCAGACCTCGGGCTGACCGAGCATGAGGCTCTTCGTGAGCGCGAACTCCCGGCTCGGCTTCCCTTCCACGAGATATCCGGCGACGGTGAAAGGGCCGCCGCAGAAGCCGACGACGGCCTGGTCGGGCCGCAGCGCCGCGCGAACCAGCCGGACCGCCTCGAGCACGGGCGCGAACGCCTCCTCGGGATCGGGGATCCGCAGGCGCTCCACGTCGGCGAGCGTGCGCACGGGCTCGTCGATCACGGGGCCGACGCCCTCGACGAGACGCACGTCGATTCCCATTCCGAGCACCGGCGTCATGATGTCCGCGAACATCACCGCCGCATCGACGTCGTGGCGGCGCACCGGCTGCAGCGTCACCTCGGCGCAGAGCTCCGGCGTATGGGCGACCTCGAAGAACGCGTGCTTCGCGCGGATGGCGCGGTACTCGGGAAGCGACCGGCCCGCCTGGCGCATGAACCACACCGGCGTCCGCTCGACGTCCTCGCGCCGGGCGGCGCGCACGAGAAGCGGATGGGACACTGCACTAGAGTAACCCCCATCGTGAACCGCGTCGGCGAGCACCCCGTCACGGCAGGGCCGCTGGCGCCCCGCTGGCTTGCGTGGTCGCTCGAGAGCCCCCGCGCCGGCGTTACCTCCGTCGCACGTGTCTCCGTCGAGAACGCCGGCACGGCCGCCTGGCGCTGCCGCGGCGCGGACGGCGTCAGGGCGTCCTTCCACTGGCTCGACCCGCTCGGCAACCCGATCGTCTGGGACGGCCCCCGAACCGACCTGCCCCGCACGGTACGCCCCGGCGAACGGGTCGAGCTCGAGCTCGCCGTGACCGCGCCGCGCCCACCGGGCATCTACCGGCTGTCGTTCGACCTCGTCGAGGAGCACCGGTTCTGGTTCGCGGAGGTCGGGGCCAGCCCGCTCGACGTCGAGATCGAAGTGGCGCCACGGATCGCGGAACGGACGCTCGCCGTTCGTATCCGCGGTGGCGCCGATCCCGCGACGGCGGCAGCGCTTGCAGCGCAGGAGGAGCGCCTCGCCGACGACGAGGCCGGCGCCGTCGCGGTCGCTCACCTCGTGGCGGGGGCGATCCCGCCGCCCGGTTGGTCGCGCCTCCTGCTCGATGCGCACGCCGAGGGCTGGGGAGCGGTCGCCACGGCGGTCGTCCCCGCAGGGCGCGACCGCGAGCTCGGCCCCTGGCGCGGGGGCGGCGGCCGTAACCCCCGCTTCGACCGGCCGCTGCTCCTGCCCTCACTGCTCGACGACGTCGAGCCGTCGGAGCATCTCGGCCTGCCCGCCTACGACGGCGACGACGGGCTCTTCGACGGCCGGATCGCCGTCACACTTCCGCGGCGATCCGGTCGTCGACCGACGTGAAGACGACGGCTCCGAGAACGAGCGCCACAATCGTCTCCGCCACCAGATAGACGAGGTCGGCGGTTGCGGGAACCTCGCCGAGAAAGAGCGGTGCCCGGAAGCACTCGACCACGGGCGTGAGCGGGTTCACCCACTGGATCAGGTCGACGAGCCAGGGATGCGTGTCGGCCCCGGGGAGGTTGTCGAGGCTGTAGAGGATCGGGGTGAGGAAGAAGAGCGGCAGCAGGAGAGCCGCGACGACGAACTCGATGTCCCGGTAGATCGCGTTCGCCGAGGCGACCGCGAGCGAGAGCCCGGAGACGAACAGGACGATCACCGCGCCGATCGGGATCGCGAGCCACGCCGTCGCACGGGAGCCGGGGAGGAAGACCATCGCGAGCACGAGGACGACGGCGGTCATCACGACGAACGCGACGAGCTGCGTGGCGACGATCGAGAGCGGCACCAGCTGGCGCGGGAAGCGCACCTTGCGAATCAGGCTTGCGTTCTCGAGCAGGCTGCGTGCTGACGACTGCAACGACGTGGCGAAGAACACCCAGGGAGGCAGGCCACAGAGGAGGAACAGCCAGTAGTCGTCGACGTCGGTCGTCGGCGCCTTCCACATCACCGAGAAGACGACGAGGTAGACGAGCATCAGCGTCACGGGCAACGCGAGCGTCCAGACGAGACCGAGGGCCGAGCCCTTGTACTTCGCGCGCAGGTCGCGCTGGAAGAGGCTCGCGAAGAGCTCTCGGTAGCGGTAGAGGTCGGCGTAGACGGCCACCGGCGGATTGTACGGGGGACGTCCGATCGGCGAACGACGGCGTCGAACCGATGCAGGTACTACCCTATGGGAGTGAGCGCGGCCGTCACGATCGCCGCCCTGCCCGTCACCTACCTCGTCATCCGAGCGCTGTTGCGTTCGCGGCTCGGGCAGCGGCTGGTCGCGGTTCCCACCAGCGAACGCTGGCACGACTCGTCGACGCCCACCTTCGGCGGCGTGGGAATGTTCTGCGGGCTCCTGGCGGGACTCGGTGCGGCTGTCGCCGGCGGGGTGGTCGAGCCGACGACCGAGCTCCTCGGGATCGTCGGCGGCTGCACGTTGATCTTCGCGGCCGGGCTCCTCGACGACATCTTTGATCTGGGACCGATCCCGAAACTGATTGCCCAGGTCGTGGCGGCAGCGCTCGTCATCGCATGCGGGCTGCGGGTCGAGCTGTTCACGAACGACATCGTGGCAGTGCTGGTCGCGGTCGTCTGGCTGGTGGGAATCACGAACGCGTTCAACCTTCTCGACAACATGGATGGCCTTGCTGCGACGCTCGCCGCGGTTGCCTGCGCGTATTTCGCCATCGACGCCGTCGTCCTGCACTCGAACGACCTTGCGCTGGTGATCGCGCTCTCGCTCGGATTCGCGTGTGTGGGATTCCTCCCGTTCAACCTCAGGATCGGTCGCAATGCCGCCGTGTTCATGGGTGACGCCGGCAGCCAGCTGCTCGGGTTCACCCTGGCGAGCCTCGGTCTGGCGGCGAGTTGGACTGCCGCAGGGACGACCGTCGCGGCCGTGATGCTGCCGCTGATCGTGCTTGCGATTCCGATCATGGACACCGCGCTCGTGACCGTCGTCCGCCTTCTGGAGAGGCGACCCGTGACGCAGGGCGGCAAGGATCACACGTCCCACCGCCTCGTCTACTACGGCCTCTCGGAACAACAGGCGGTGGCCCTGCTCGCCACGGTCGCCGTGGCCCTTGGTGCAACCGGCCTCGCCTACAACGTCCTCGACAACGGCCGCATCACGGCTATCGGTGTCCTGGTCAGCGTCGTGCTCCTGGTTCAGTTCGGGAACTTCCTGACCGAGCTGAAAGAGCACTCCGAGGCACATGGGCCGCGACCGTCATTCATCCACTCGGTGCTCGCGCCGCGTCGGCTGATCGAGATCGTCGTGGACTTCGGCCTGATGTGCGCCTCGTTCCTCGCCGCGTACGTCATCATCGTCGGCGGGTTCGGGACGCTCGTGGAACGTGCCGCATTTCTCGCGGCGTTGCCCGTTGTACTCGGGACGCGCTACCTCTGCTTCGTGCTCGGGGGGATCTACCGCCGCGTGTGGCGGTACGCCGCGACCGTCGACGAGCTCGTCGTGGCGCTGGCGTGTGGCGTGTCTGCCGTCCTGTCGTGGACGATCATCGTGTTGCTTCGCGGCTCGTCGGACTTCCCGCCTTCGGTGTTGCTGCTCGATGCCATCTTCGCGACAGTGCTCGTCGGCGGCGCGCGCCTCGCCTTCCGCGCGTGGGTCGAGCGCGACGACGGCGGGGGGCCTGGGGTGCAGTCTCGCGTCCTGATCGTGGGGGCGGGGAAGTTCGGGCGCAGCTTCGCCCGCGAGGCCCGGGAGACCCCGGGGATGCGGGTCGTCGGATTCGTGGACGACAACCCGTCGTTGCGCGGACGCCGGATCGGAGGCGCGAGAGTACTCGGAGGATTGCCCGAGCTGGAGCGCGTGATTCGCGAAAGCGAGCCCACCGAGGTCATCGTGACGATTGCCTCGGCTCCGGAGAGCCGGCTGGCGATCGTGAGGTCGGCGTGCAGCACGACGACGGTACCCTTGAGCGTCATGCACCGGCGACTCGAGGTGGTTCCGCCCCAGACCGAGGTTCCGGCGGAGTGACACCCGCCGAGGGACTGCGGCCCCGGCTTGCTCCGCCCGTCATTGCGCTCTTCCTGATCTTCGCGGCGACCGCAGGACTTGCGCTGTGGCAGGCCTCGAACCATCTCACGCCCACGATCTTCTCCGACGAGGCCGAGATGACGCAGATGTCGCGATCGATCGCGGCAACGGGCCACCCCACGCTCCGCGGCCTGCCGCCGCCGGGGCAGACACCCCTCGCGGCGTATCTCGGCGCTCCTCTCTGGTGGATCGACGACGTCCCCACGGCGTACGGCCTGCTCAAGGCACTGGGAGCAGTCCTGATGGCGACGGTGGTGTTCCCCGCCTACGGGCTTGCCAGGCTCGCCGTCCGTCCGGGCTTGGCCCTGTTCGCCGCGGCGGGGGCGGGTATCTCGCCGGCGCTCGCGTATGCGCCGATCCTGGTCAAGGAGCCGACCGCCTACCCGGCCTCGACCCTCGCCCTCTTCCTCGTGGCCCGCTGGGCGGCAAAACCCACAGCGCGTGGGTTCCTGCTCGCCGCGGCGGGCTGTGGGCTGGGCGTGGTGGCGAAGGATCAGCTCGCCATACTGTTCCCCGTCCTCGGCCTCTCGGCGCTCGCCGTGATCTGGCGCGGCGACCGGATGTCCGCCTTCCGGCGCACCTGGACACCGGGTGACTGGATCGGGGCCGCAACCCTGACGGTCGGAGCGGCTCTCATCGCTGGAGCGTACGTCTCGCAGCGATCCACGTCGTGGTACGTGACGACGACCTTCTTCCAGGATCGCATGCTCGAGTATGGCCTCTGGGCCGCGGGCGCGTTGTCGATCGGCCTGGGGCTGGTACCCCTGATCGCCGGCCTCGCATCGCTCGTGAGACCGAAGGGAGAGGAAGTGCGACGGGGTGTCGAGGCACTCGCGACCGTCACCGTCGCGTCGATCGCCTGCTTCGGCCTCTATACCGCGGTCAAGGCCGCCTACCTGTCGACCGTGTACGGAACGCTGACGCTCGAGCGCAACCTGATCTACCTCTCGCCCCTCCTCTTCGCGGGAACCGCGCTCTTCCTGGAGCGACGCGGCGGACGCTGGTGGGCCGTCGTCGCGGCAGGGTGCTTTGCGTTCTACCTCGTCCGCTCGACGCCGTACTCGCTGGCGCAGTACCCCAACTACGAGGCGCACGGCCTCGCGATCGCCGCGTTCGCAAACCGCATCCTCCGGTGGCCAACAGCGGATATCGAGCACGCTCTGATCGGGGTCACGGTCGTCGCTACGGCCGTCCTGGCGCTGCTCCCACGACTTCGCAGCCGGCGGGTCGCCGTCGCCGTGGTGGCACTCACGGCGGCATTCACACTGGCCTGGACCGGTACCACCCAGGTCTACGCGGCCCACGGCGAGAGCCTCTTCTCCCAGCGGCTCTACAGCACGCTCCCGAAACCTGCGAACTGGCTCGATCGGTCGACGCAGGGTCGATCCGTCGTCTTTCTCGGACAGGGGATCCGAGACGCGAACCCGGTGAACCTGCTCGAGTTCTGGAACCGTTCTCTGACGAGGGTGTGGGCCCTCGACGGAAGCGCTCCGGGACCCGGGGCGACGGCGACGCCCAACGTCGAGAAGCCGAACGGGACGCTCACGGACCCTGGCACCGACTACGTGCTGACGACGCCGGGGGTCGACGTCGTGGGGCGCCGGCAGGGGCCACCCGTCGGGGGCTACAGCCTCTACCCGCTCGACGGAGCGCTTCGCCTTCGGACGGCGCGGACGGGCGTGGAGCCCGACGGCTGGATGGGGGGCTCTGCGAGCTACTCGCAGTACGACGTGCCGGCAGGGGCCAAAGGCACTGTTCGGATCGACCTCTCACGCCAGGCCTGGTGCGGCAAGGACGTCCGGAGCACGATCTCCATCAAGGTCGGACCAGTCGGCATCTCGGCGACGGGCCAGCCGGAGATCCGGAACGTCACACGTGAGGCGCGGAGTGTGATCCACTCCTGCCAGACCAGGACGTTCGTGCTGCCGACACCACCACTTCCGTGGCGCGTCGAGGTCGCCGTCGACCCGACCTTCTCTCCGGGCAAGCTCGATCCGAACCTGAGTGACTTCCGTGAGCTCGGCGCCCAGGTGGGCTTCGGCTATGAGCTACGACGGCAGCAACGGTAGGGTCAGCGAGGCTCGCGCCGCGTGACGAACGCCTCGGGGTGCTTGCGCGCGAACCGGGCCATGCCCCTCAGGTGCCAGAGCGTGTGCCGGGAGAGAAACTGCCGGTCGATCACGGCGGCGTACGCATGGCGAACGACGCCGGCCGGCACGTACCACCGCTCCCACCCCGCCCTCATCGCGCGATAGCAGAGGTCGATGTCCTCGACGTAGTGCCGGTAGCCGGCGTCCCAGCCACCGATCTGCTCCAGCATGGTGCGCCGCTGCAGCAGGAATGCACCGAGCATCCAGTCCGCTTCGACAGGCTCGGTCGGGCGCTCGTCGAGGAGGTAGTGCTCCCGCTGGCGCTCGTAGGGCGGGTAGAGCCGGCGCAGTGGTGTGCGGCGCACGATCGTTCCCGAGACGGTCGGGAAGCTTCGCCGCGACGGCTGCCAGGTACCGTCGGGCCAGAGCAGCTGGGGCCCGGCGATACCGCAACGCGGGTGGTCCGCCATGAACGAGGCGAGTGCCGCCACTGCGCCGGGTTCCGCCTCCGTATCGGGGTTGCAGAAGAGCACGAGCTCTCCGGACGTCGCTGCGATGCCGCGGTTCACGTTCGCAGCCAGCGGCAGCGGCCGCGGGTTCTCGATCACACGAACACTCGCCGGCACCGTGCCCACGGAGCCCGGCCGGTTGGCCACGACGACGATCTCGCCGACCTGGGGCACGAGCGCCGGGAGGGAGCGATCCAGCGCCGCGGCATGCCCGTGCGAGACGACGACGGCGGAGATCGTCACCGCGCCAGCGCCTCCAGGTAGACACGAAGTGTCGATTCCGCGGCAGCACCCCAGGAGAAGGCCCGTGAGCGCTCGAGGCCGGCGCGCACGAGCCGCTCGCGGTCCTCGAGCGCGCGGCGGATGCCGTCGGCCAGGTCCGCGTCGTCGACGACGACGGCAGCATCGCCGACGACCTCGAGCAGCGCCGCCTCGGGAACCGTGACGACGGGGGTGCCGCTCGCCATCGCCTCGAGCACGGGGAGGCCGAAGCCCTCGTAGTGCGAGGCCTGGACGAGGCAGGCGGCGCCACGGTACAGGGCGGCAAGCTCGTCGACCGGAAGGTAGCCGCGCAGCGTGGCCCCGCCCTCGCGCAGCTGTCGGGCCACGGCGGCATCCTTCTCGGGCCCGGCGATCACCAGCGGGAGACCGACCTCCTGGGCGGCGGCGAGCGCCAGCGCCTGGTTCTTGCGTCGCTGGATTGCACCGACCGAGAGCACGTACTCGCGAGATCCTCGCTCGCCCGGACGGAACGCGGGGTCGACGCCGTTCGGGGTGACGACGATCCTGTCGGGATGCAGTCCGTAGAGCTCGATGACGTCGCGCTTCGAGCGCTCCGAGACGGTGAGGACCCGCACCGCAGCGCGGGCGGCCCGCGGCACCGTGACACCGAACACGGTGCGATGCCAGCGACCCATGAGCCCGGGGTCCCGCTCGAAGGAGAGATCGTGGATCGTGACCACGGCCGGACAGGGGCAACGGAGCGGCAGCGCGTACTGCGTGTGCACGAGCGCGGCACCGAGCTTCCGCAGCAGGCGCGGCAGCGCGAAGGCCATCCGGAGCTCCTGGCTGCGCGAGGGAAGCTCCACGGCCTCGATTCCCTCGGGCACGAGGTCGGGGCGCCGCGTTACGGCGGCAATCCTGATCCCGGCAGGAGCGGCGAGCGGCGCCAGCTCGCGCAGGAGGTTGCGAACGTAGGTCTCGTCACCGGTCCGCCTGCGGCCGAGGACGTCCGCGTCGACGACGACGAGCGGCGCGCTCATCCGATGGCCCGCTCGTACGAGGCGACGGCCGCATCGGCGGCGCGCGCCCAGGTGAAGAGCCGGGCCCGTTCGAGCCCGAGCGCCACGAGCTCGGCCCGCGTTCGCGAGGCCCGATCGATGCCGTCGGCGATCGATCGTGGGTCGAGAGGGTCGACGAGGACGGCGGCCGGGCCGGCGACGTCGGCCATGGCGCTGTCCCTGCTCGTGACCACCGGCGTCCCGCAGGCCATCGCCTCCGCCACCGGGATCCCGAACCCCTCGTAGAGCGACGGATAGACGAGGCAACGGGCACCGCGGTAGAGCTGCGCGAGCTCCAGGTCGGAGACGCGCCCGAGCCAGCGGACGCCGTTCCCTCCGGCCTCGACGCGGCCCCAGCCTCGAGCCCCGACGACCCTGAGCTCGATACCGGCAGAGTCGCGCGGCCTCGATCGCTCGTGGGAGGTTCTTGCGCGGCTCGAGCGTGCCGACAGCCAGGACGTAGTCCCCGGCTGCCCGCGCTCCCTCGGGCACGAAGAGAGGATCGACGGCGTTCGGCACCACGTCGATGCGCTCGAGCTCGACGTCACACAGCTCGGCCGTCTCGCGTCGGGAGAACTCGGACACGGCGACAACCCGGTCCGCCGCGCGGATCGTGCGCCGCAGGCCGGTGCGGCCGTACAGGCGCGTCCACGCAGGGAACGCCTCCGGGTGCCTCAGCACGGCGAGGTCGTGCACGGTGACGAGGACGGGAACGCTCGAGCGCAGCGGTGCGCGGTAGATCGTGCAGTGAAGCACGTCGAGCCCCACCGTCTGCACCTGTCGGGGTAGCAACAGCGGGTACCAGACGACGTCGCGCACGACGGCCGTCAAGCGTCCCTGACCGCCCCAGGAGAGCCGCTGCACGGCGAGACCGTCACGGTGCTCGAGCTCACCGAGGAGCCCGCGGATCCACCGCGCCGTCCCGGCGGCGTCCTGCACGAGCGGGGCTGTGTCGATACCGACGTTCATCTGCGGCTTCGCTCGACGAGAGCGTCGAGCATCGCGGTGCCGGTCGCCCTCCACGTGAACTGCGCGGCATGCTCGAGCCCTGCCCGAACGAGGTCGTCGCGGCGCGTGATCGCCTCCGAGATCCCGCCGGCGATCGATTCCGGATCGTGAGGGTCGACACGGATCGCCGCAGATCCGCACGCCTCGTCGAGTGAGGGGTGATTCGAGACGACGACGGGCGTGCCGCACGCCATCGCCTCGAGGACGGGGATGCCGAATCCCTCGAACAGCGACGGGTAGACATAGACGTCCGCGCCTCTGTAGATGGCCGGCAGCGCGTCGTCCGGGACGTAGCCGGGAAGGACGATGTCGGCGTCGTCGAGCCCGGGCTGCTCGCCCCATCCGGCGCCGCCCACGAGGACGAGCCGGTGCTCGCCGTCGAGCAGGCGCCAGCCTTCGACGAGCCGACGAAGGTTCTTGCGCGGTTCCAGGGTCCCGACACCGAGGACGTACGGCCGCCCGCCGAACGCAGCCCGGTCGCCGTCCGGCCGAAACTCGTCGCCGACCCCGGGGTAGGCGACGACGAGCCTCTCCGTCTCGATTCCGAGCGTTGCCGTGGCGTCGTCGGCCGTGTACCGGGAATTGGTGAAGACGACGTCGCAGGCCCGCACGGCATCTGCGTCCTTGCGCCGGTGCATTGCGATCGTCCGCGGCGTGCACCACTCCGGGTGGTGGAGCGGGTTGAGATCGTGGATCGTCGTTGCGCGGAGCCCCGACCGCTGTGGCGGCGTCATCCAGTCGGTGTAGAGGAGCGCGTCGAAGGACCCGAGCAGGCGTTCGGCAGCCGGATGCCCGAGCCTGCTCCAGGCCGTCCGAACGGCGTGTGAGGCAGGCAGCGGCCACAGCCGGGTGAGCACCGGAATGCCCGCGAGCGCCTCGCGAATCCGCTCCGGGCCCTTCAGGCTCGTCGGTGCAAAGGCGACGATCTCGTGCTGTCCGCCCGCGGCCTCCGCCAGGCCCGCCAGCGAGCCGCGAATGTAGTTCCCGATCCCGGTCGGGGGGTGGGACAGCGGCGAGACGTCGACGGCGATCCTCATCGTGGCTCGAAGTTGAACGCATCGAAGTGCACCCCGAGCCGCCGGCTGTCGCCCCCGCCCGGCACCGCCGTCGGACTGACGTCGAACGTGACGCGGCAGACACCGCCGTCCGGCTCGAGTGGGACACGGAGAACCGCGTCGTCCGGAGCCTGGAAGCGGACCCGTGCCACCGGCTGCCCGGCGACCGACGCGGCGACCGTCTGTGGGACTCCGAACAGTGAGGCGTCGCTGTGGAGCGAGACCTGGAGCACACCCGCCGTGCAGTTTCGACGCACGTAGCTCACGGTCGGGCCAGACCAGGTGTCGTTCGGGTACAGGCCCGTCCAGGCCACGTCGACCTTCCGCGCGGTAGGCCCGGCGACCTGCCACAACGTCAGCCCCAGCGGGACATCCCGCGCCAGAGCCCGTCCGTCGAGCTCGACCGACGCGTCGGTGATCAGGTAGCGATCGGTCAGCGGGGATCCGTCAGCGCGCCGCAGGACGCCGTCCTCGGGGTCGATGCTGACACCCGTCTCCGGCAGGTTCCCCGGAGACGGCCCGCCGATGTAGTAGACCGGCCCGACCGCACGGTTGAAGAACTCGTTCTGGTTCACGGTGAAGCGGTCTGCGAGCCCTGTCCACACGATCCCTGCCGTTGCCCCGTCGGGGAGCGCCGTGTCGATCCAGTCGCGTGGGGCGCCGCGGATGCCCTGGAAGAGGGCACCCGCTCCCGCCTGGACGAAGCCCCGGGGGCCCGACCACACCGAGCTCCCGACGACGCCGAACCAGACGAGCACCGCCACCGGCGCGAGCACGGCCCACCGGGCCGGGACGAGCAGGAAGACCGCCGAGAGCGCCAGCGCGCCGAGCAGCACGCTGAGCCAGATCGAGCCGAACAGGAGGTGACCGAACGCAGACCAGATGGGGAGAATCGCGAGCGTGTCCGACTTGGCAGGCTCGCCGATGAAACGCGTGTACGGGAAGACCACGACGAGCACGATGGCGAGGGCCGTGAAGACTGCAGCCGACGGCCACGGGCGCGGGGCTCCGATTCCCACCCACGCGACGAGCGCGACGAGAAAGAGCGGCGCAATCGCAAAGGTGTTGCGCTCCTGGACCCGGTTGGCGAACTCGGAGGCGAAGGCGGCAACCACCAGGGTGGTGAAGACGGAGAAGGAGACGGTGACGGCAAGGTGCGCCTGCAGTCGCGCCTGCAGCCCTCGCGACCGTCCGAGCAGCACGAGCGTCGCGGCTACCGGAACGACGCCCAGGTACAGGGTCAGCTCCTCTGCGTGCCACAGCCAGTAGCGCAGCACGGTGACGACGCCGTACGACCGGTCTCCGACGACCCCGTAGGCTCCGAGCAGCCCGCTGACCGACTGTCCCCGCAGCGCCTGCCCCGCGAGGACGATCACCGCCGCCGCGCCGAAGAGCGAATACAGACGCCATGAAGCGCGCACCCGCGTGAGTCGGCTTCCCTCGATGATCCCGAGAACCACCGGGGCGAACACGATGCCGGCAGCGAGCGCGACGGCCTGTGTCCGGGTGGCCAGCGCCAGCGCGAGCGCGACGCCGACGAGTGCGCTGTTACGCCACGTCGGACGTTCGAGGGCGACGAGTGCCGCCCACATGACGACGAGGGCAAGCGGGTAGTAGAGGTTCTCCGTCATCACGGTGGCGGAGTACACGAGGGACGGGAGCGCGACCGCGAGGAGCGCCGCGAGCAGCGAGAGCGCCGTGCCGGCCACGCGCCGGGCGATCAGGTACGTGGGCACGGCCGCGAGCGACATCGCCAGGCTGTTGACGACCTTCACTGCCGCGTAGGCGTCGGTGAGGGAGTCGAAGAGAGCGTACGCCGGCGCGATCAGGACGGGGTAGAGGACGCCGTAGCCGGAGATCGGCGTGTCGCGGATCTCGAACGAGCCCGACGCGGCGATGCTCCGGCCGAGCTCGGAGTAGATCAGCTCGTCCGTCATGATGAACGGCGCCAGCATGTGCCTCGAGAGCGTTGCGCGGAGCACGAAGGACCCCGCGACGATTGCAGCGAGCCAGGCCCAGGCGGGCACGGCCCGCAGCCTGTCACCCACCGAGGTCGACCTCGGCCAGCCGTCGCGGCGATCTCGCGCGCCTCGGCCGTTCCGGGTGCGATGCCGACCGCGGCAGCGGCCTCGCCGACCTCGCGCAGAACCGCCTCACCGACCGCTCGACCACCGGCGGCCTGCTCGAAGGCGGAGACGTACAGCTCCGCAACGTGCCCGAGATCGTGCTCCCGCCGGCCGAGGTCGTACGCCGCTGCGCCCATCGCGCTGCGGACGTCAGGACGCGTCGCGAGCAGCTCCAGCGCAGCCGCAAGCGTGGCGGCCTCGTGCTCGTCGACGGGAATCTTCACCGCGACGTCATCCGGCAACTCGGAGAACCAGCCGACGTCGCTGACGATCAACGGGCGGCCGAGCGAGAGCGCGCGGATCGCCGTACCCGACGTCTCGCCCATCGTGGGCGAGCGAAGGTTGACGTGCACGTCGGCAGCGATCATCAGCTCCCACAGGCGGCGTTCGTCGACGTAGCCCTCGCGCACGAGGCCGGCGCCGTCGAGCCCGAGACGCTGGAGCCTCCGGTCGAGGTCGAATCCGGGGGAGGTCTCCCCGACGAGGAGCAGCCCGCTCGCGGGGTGTCGCCGCCGCAGGCGTGCAAAGGCCTCCAGGAGCTGCGGCACGCGCTTGCTTGCATTGACGTTGCCGAAGGTGGCGAAGAGCGGCTCGCCCGGGACGTCGGCCGCCGCCAGCTCGGGAACGGGGAATGCCGGGTGTGGGACGACCCAGATCGGCCCGGCAAAGCCGGCATCGCGAGCTCTGTCGTGGACGTAGCGGGAGTGGACGATGAGCCCGGTCGCGAGGCCCAGCACCTCTCCGGCGAGGTGGAAGTCCTCGGGGCGGTTCTCCCAGAGCGGCTGAATGCGCTTGTCGAGCACCGCGTGACCGAGCAGCCTCCCGACGACTCCGCCTTCGCGCTCCATCGCGTCGAGGTAGCCGTGCCCGTCACGGCGGCCGATCGTGAGCCCGGCCACGAGATGGTGGAGCACGAAATCGTGGAGGACGACCACTCCGGGCGTTCGGCGCAGCGCCTCGACGATCCAGCCGTGCGCGTCGGGGTTGTTGCCGATGTGGTAGACACAGAGGTCGGTTCCCCGCGGCGGCCCCTTCTTGCCTCGTTTCACGGCCGCGACGTCGCAATGCTCCCGGAGCACCGGCAGCAACAGCGCCGAGTAGTCCGCGATCCCCGACCGCTCGGGTGGCATCGGGCTGAAGTACGCGACCTTCACGACAGCAACCTGTCGATGGCGCGATCCCAGGTGACCTCGGCGGCGAGGGCGTGGCCGGCGCGACCGAAGGCTGCAGCCTCGTCCGGGTGGTCGCGCAGCCACACCGCCGCCGCGGCGACCGCGGCGGCCTCGGGGGCGACCACACGCCCCGTCGAGCCGTCGTGCACGACCTCGAGCGGCCCGCCTGCGTCCGTCGCCGTGATCACGGGCTTGCCGGAGAGGAACGATTCGTAGGGGCCGAGCCCGAAGTCCTCGTCGATTGGTGCGTAGTAGGACGCGAAGCAGGTGGCGTAGAGCCGCGCCACCTCCGCAGCCTCGACCCGCCCGGTGAAACGGACACGGCCCTCGACACCGCGGTCGCGCGCAAGGGCTTCGAGACGGTCCCGATCGGGCCCTTCCCCGACGACGACGACCTCGAGCGAGCGCTCGAGCGCGGCCGCCTCGATCAGCAGGTCGACCCGCTTGGCGCGATCGAGCCGATTGACGGACAGGATGAAGTTCCCGTGTCCCTCGTTGCGGTAGTCGAGCTCCTGCGCCGGATGCGGCAGGACCTCCGCGACGAGCCCGGTGGAGCGCGCGAGCCTGCCGGCGACGTTGCTGGAGGTGGCGAAGAGGCGCGTTGCCTCGCCCAGCGAGATCCGGTCGAGCGCCTGGACCTGGCGGCGCAGCGCGCGATCCTCGGCCGACTCGCCGAACTGGCCGAGGTCGGTGCGGTCGAGCTCGTACGCCTGCCGGAACTGGTGCACGAGCCAGACGCGCTTCTCGGGGTGGCGGACGACGTAGGAGGGGAACTTCGTCGCAACGACCATGTCGATCGGCCTCCCGTCCGTCTCGGCCAGGTCGAGCATCCGCCACACGAACGCCTGGGTGAGCACGCGCGCGCCCGGGTACCACTTGAACGGGACGGAGACGATCTCGGCCTCATGGCCCCGAGCACCCAGATGCTCGACCAGCGAATCGCTGAAGATCTCTGCGCCCCCGCGCGAGAAGGGCACCTGGGGCCTGCAGACGGCGATCCTCATCGGAGCGTCAGCCCTTCGCGTCGCGAAGCACCGTCACCTCGGCCTCGAGGCGGTCGACCTGCTCCTGCAGATCGTCGATCAGGCGCAGCGCTGCCGCATTGAACGATCGCTGGTCGTACGCGAACGGCTCCACGTACCAGCGCATCGCCTTGCGCAGCACCGCCTTGACCGGCGTGCCGATCCCTCCGCGGATGCCTGGTCGCAGCCGGAGGGAGCGATCCGCAGACACGGGCCACAGGCGCTCTGCCTCGGCCCGCGCCGCCAGCCGATCGCCGGGGTCACCCTGGCCACCTCCCGGATCTGCGCCCGATCGCCGCACCTCCTCGCGGAGCGACTCGATGAGCGCCGCAACGTCGATCGGGGTGGCCGCCGGGCGGTCGTCCGACCTGTCCCCGGCATCGGCAGCCCCTCCCTCTGAAATCCCTGCACCAGCACGAGTTTCCCTGTCAGCGGCGCGCATCGGGCCATTCTAGTTGCTGCTCGAAGCGAGTCGCTTCCTGGCCCCGGGCAGAGGGACTCTCCGCACCATGGGAGGCCGGCCTGCGCTCGTCCCCATCTAGAATCCCTCCCGGTGCGTGTCGGCCTCTCCCTGCTCACGCTCGTCCCGGGGATTTCGGGAGGAAGCGAGACCTACGCCCGTGAGCTTGCGCGCGCTCTCGCACGGACAGGCAGGCACGAGTACCTCGCTGTCGTGCCGACGCTCGCACGGGACGCCGGAGACGGGCTCCCGGCTATCGTCGCCGACCGGTATCGGAGCTCGACGACGACGGCAGGGCGCCTGTGGGCGATGGGATCGGCAGCTCTCCGCCCTGCGCGTTTCCGTGCGCTGTGGGACGGTGTCGACGTCGTGCACTACCCGGTGACGGTCCCCGTGCCGCGGACGGCGCTGCCACGCGTGATCACGATTCACGACGTCCAGCACCTGGATCTTCCCGATCTGTTGCCTCGTGGAGAGCAGCTGTTCCGGAAGGTCGCGTACGACCGGCCGGCGCGTGCCGCAGCGGAGGT
Source organism: uncultured Thermoleophilia bacterium (assembly GCA_963792455.1). Classification (GTDB taxonomy): domain Bacteria; phylum Actinomycetota; class Thermoleophilia; order Gaiellales; family Gaiellaceae; genus Gaiella. The sequence goes on along the minus strand of CAWBWA010000001.1, from coordinate 115,569 downwards.
GATCGTGGTCAGCGAGTTCGTGCGTGGGCGGGTCATCGAGCGCCTCGGCCTCGCACCGGAGCACGTCCACGCCGTATGGCTTGGCGTCGACCACCAGCGCTTCACCCCGGCTCCCGACGTTCCACGCGAGCCGTTCCTCCTCTACCCGGCGCGCCCCTGGCGGCACAAGAACCATGCCCGACTGTTCGAGGCATTCGCACAGGTGCGCGGCCGGCGGCCCGAGCTTCGCCTCGTACTCACCGGGGTGGGCCACGACGCGCGTTCGTTGCCGGAAGGCGTCGAGGCGCGCTCCGTCTCCGGTGCGGAGCTCGTCGAGCTCTACCGGCGCGCCGCCTGCCTCGTCTTCCCGAGCCTCTACGAAGGATTCGGCCTGCCGCCGGTGGAAGCGATGGCGTGCGGATGCCCGGTCGCCGCAGCCGCAGCCGGCTCGCTGCCAGAGGTATGCGGGGATGCAGCAGTCCTGTTCGACCCGCTCGATCCCGACGCGATCGCCGCCGGCATCGACCAGGCCCTCGCCCGCTCCGACGAGCTGGCAGCGCGAGGGCTGCGGCGGGCCGCCGCGTTCACCTGGGACGAGACGGCCCGCGCGCACGACCGGGTCTATGCACTCCTTGCCTGACGACCGGCCGGGAGCCCGGCACGCCGCTCGGCGGCGGCACGATTACGGCTCGGCCAGCACCCGCTGGTAGGCGGAGGCAAGCCGTTCGGCGGCCGCTCGGGTGGAGTAGCGCTCGACGATCTCCGCGGGGTACGCAACACGCGCGTCCGAGCTCGGACGCGCGAGGCACTTGCCGAGCAATCCGGAGAGAGAAGGCCAGTCTCCCGGTGCGAACAGCTGTGCCCCGGAGCCCCGAAGCACTTCCGGGATGGCTCCGGCCGAGCTCGCGAGGAGAGGCACGCCCGCTGCCATCGCCTCCGCCAGAACCATCCCGAACTGCTCCTCCCAGTACGGGATCGGCAGGCTCGCCAGCACGACGCACGTGGCCTCCGCGAACACGCCCGGCATCTCCTCGTACGGCACCGACCGGATCGTGACCCGGTCCGCGAGGCCGAGCTCGGCCGCGTAGCGGAGCAGTCGGTCGCGCTCTGGCCCCGAGCCGACGATCAGGAGTCGAGCGTCGGCATCGGCGGCCGCCAGGGCCCTGAGGACGTCGAAGTGCCCCTTCTCCCACACGAGCCGGCCGGGCGAGACGATGAGCGGCGGCCCCACGTGCCGCTCCCCGGCGTGGAAGCGATCGACGTCGATGCCCGGTGGCGAGACCACGATTCGCCCGGGATCGACGCCTTCCAGCTCGAGGCAGAGCCTCGCACGATCGGTCGCCGCCAGCAGCAGATCGGCCGCGCCGACAGCCGCCCTCCGATAGCGTCGGCCGCGCGAGCGCCGATACGTGTCGAGGAACGGGATCGTCTCCCAGACCGTGAGCACGAGCTTGAAGCCGAGCCGTCGACGGAGCTGTGCGGGCTGGCCGCTGAACCAGACTCCGAGCTCGGCACTGTGCACGATGTCCGCTCCGTCGACGACGTCCTCGAGGCGCTGGTAGCGGTCGCCGATGGCGAGGGTCGCGAGATCGCCGAGCCGGCCACGCGGAAGTCTGTCGCGGACCGCGTGGACGCGTGTACGGCCGACCTGGAGGGCCGATAGGTCGTACGCATTCGAGCCGGTCACTGCGACCGTGATGTCGAACCTGTCGGACAGCAGCTCCCAGGCACCGAGCTCCCACGGGTTCGCCGAGTGACCACGGAGCACGACCACGCGAGGTACGGTCACGGCCGCGATCGCCCCCCCGGGTTCCGGTGGACGAGTGCCTCGTACACCTCGCGTGGGACTGCTCGAGACCCGAGTGCCACGATCGCGAACGCCGAGACGGCGAGCACTCCCGCCACCACCGGCCCGAGCCCGAGCAGCAGCGGCACGATTCCGGCAACCAGCGCAACGGCAGGACGCCAGATCGGCCGGAGCCGCGGCACGGTCTCCCGCGCCGCGTGGCGCAGCAGGGCGTACAGGAGCACGCACAACGACGCCTCGGCGACGAGACCGGCCCCCGCAGCTCCCTTGCCTCCGTAGCGAGGAATGAGCACCAACCCCGCGACGACGACGACGGCAACCGCGACGGCGTTGCCGAGTACGAGAGCCTTCTGGTGATGGAGGGCGACGAGGGCGATGCCGACCACCTGACCCACGAACAAGGGGATCAGGGCCCACGCCTGGATACGAAGCATGGGCACCGCAGTGGCGAATTCCGATCCGAAGAGGACCGGCAGCAACGGAGCGCAGGCCAATGTGACGACGACGAGCGCGGCAGCCGCGACAACCGCAACCTCGAGCGTTCGCTGCAGCCCGTACCGGAGCCGATCTCGATCTTCAGCCCCTGCCACGGAGAGGAGCGGGAGAGCCACCGACAGCACCAGCGTCGGCAACCCGATCAGCATCTCGAAGACCCGGAAGGCGGTCACGTAGTAGCCCGTCTCTTCCGCGTCGTCGATCAACGAGACCATGATCACGAGCAACCTCAGGTAGAGGACGTTCATCGCGATCGCGATCGCGACGGGCAGCGCATCCCTGAGCAGCGGCAGCGCGGAGGCGCGGTCGATCGTCGGGAGCACCGCACGAATCCCGCCAACGAGACGAGGCGTGAGCACGAGCACGATCGCTCCGACGACAATCTGCACCGCGAAGTACGGGAGGAGCGAGGCACCGAGGACAGCGAGCACGGCGACACCGGCGAGCGTCAGAAGCTGCTTCGCCAGCTCGAACGCGGTGACCGCCCCGAGCCGGAGGCCCACCATGAGGGGCATCATCGTCGTCGCCTGCGTGTTGACGAGGAGCACCCCGAGCCCACCGAGCAGGGTGCCGAGGACCATCGTGCGGTCGTAGCCGACAGCGGCGGCAAAGCCCACGGCGAGAAGAATGGCAAAGAAGCTGACGACGATCCGCAGTCCGACGAGCTGTCGCAGCAATTGCTCCCGACGTACCCCGGGAGGCAGCACCGAGAGCTCGCGGCTGCCGACAGCTGTGAGCCCTGCGTCCGTCACCGTGGACACGATCGCGAGCAGCGCCGCAACCGTCCCGTAGCGGCCGAAGTCGACCACCCCCAACCCGCGCGTGAGGAAGATCGCCGTGAGCGCGCCGACTCCGATGCCGACGCCGTAGCCGGCGCTGCGCAACGCTCCCCCCCGGATCGCCTTGCCGCCGGCCTCGGGTGTGCGGAGGACGTCGACAGGGGGTTGGTCGGCCGACACAGTAAGGTCACACGCTAGTGAAAGCCTCTGTCGTCATCCCCACGTTCGATGCGCGAGACCTGCTCGAACGGGCGCTGGAGAGCCTTGCGCGGCAGACGGTGCCGGTCGACATCATCGTGGTGGACAACGCCTCACGGGACGACACGCGCACGATGGTCGAGCAACGCTTTCCCGGCGTGCGGGTGGTCGGGAACGAGACCAATCTCGGTTTTGGCCGTGCGATCAATCGTGGCGTTGCCGAGGCCGGTGATGCCGACGTGATCGTGCTCGTCAACAACGACACGGTGTGCGGGCCCGACTTCGTACGACGAATCCTCGAGCCGTTTTCCGATCCGCTCGTCGGCATGGTGGCCGGCGTGCTCCTGCAGGGCTCGGCACCTGAGCTCGTGGATTCCGCCGGGATCGAGCTCGACGCGACACTTCGCTCATGGGACATCCTGTGGAACGAGCCGGTCGAGAGCCTGGCAGATGCTCCGCCGCCGGTCGGGCCGTGCGGGGGGGCGGCCGCCTACCGGACGGACGCGTTTCGTTCCGTCGGCGGCTTCGACGAGTCGTTCTTCGCCTACTGGGAGGACGTGGACCTTGCCCTCCGGCTTCGCCTCGCAGGCTGGCGGTGCGCCCGGGCGGGCGATGCTCGCGCCCTGCACGCCCACGGCGCCACGCTCGGCGCCGCCTCGCCGGCGCAGCGACGGCTCGAGGCGTTTGGACGCGCGTACGTTCTGCGCAAGTACCGCGTCTCGTCGCTCGGCCCCCTGACGCGGTTGCGGATAGCGCTTCTCGACTGGCCGGTGCTTCTCGTGCACCTCGTCGTGCGGCGGGAGCTCGGCCCGATCAGGGCACGGGCCCACGGAGCCCGGGCAGGCGCCGCTCGTGGCGGCCTGCGAGCCCCGGTCGAGCTTGCCACCGTCGGGCTCGCGGAGGCGCTACGCCGTCAGTACGGTCTCCTTCTCCTGCGTTTCACCGGGGGTCTGCCGCAACACTTTCGTCGAGCGTCGCAAGCAACGACCACTGGTACACGAGCAGCTCCGCCGTCAGACCCCGTGTAACCCGCTCGGCAAGCGCGGACAGAGGACGGATCGCACCGTGATCGATGCGCTCGACCTTCCAGCCGGTCTCGCCGAGAAGCCTCGCGATGTCGGAGCGCGTGAACCAGCTCAGGTGCGTCGCGTCACGATGACCGGCGTCCGTGTAGCCGAACGTCCCGCGGACGGCGAGATCGCGGAGAAGCGTCCAGTGCCGCGCGTTCGGAACCGAGACATGTGCGCGCGCCCCAGGAGAGGCCACGATCCGGAGTCGGCGCAGGAGCATGCCGGGTTCGGCGAGATGCTCGAGAACGTCGTAGAGCAAGATCGTGTCGAACGGCCCCGTGATCAGGTCCAGAGTCTCCTCCGCTCTCCCGGTCACGACCTCGTCGTAGGCGAGGGCCGCGCGCGCCGCGGACGGCGCATCGAGCTCGATTCCCGCGATCCAGGTTGCGCCGGCGGCTCGAAGCGGCCCTCCTGCGCCTCCTTCGCCACACCCGACGTCGAGGACCCGGCCGAGTGGCCGTGGGAGCAGGGAAACGAGCTCGGCGCGGTGTTGAGCGTAGTAGCCGGCGGGCTTGGCTCCATGTGGCACCGAAGCGTTCATTCCCGTGACGCTACCCGCTGAAGGGTTCAGAGCCCACGGCTCCCGGTCGAACGCCCACGAATCGTGCGACGTGATCACCCGTCACGGCGGCAATACAGGTTGACGTACCCGTGCGACCAGTCGACCTCGGCGAGGGGTCGTACCGCGCCGCGCTCCTCGTCGATCCAGCACACGTCCAGCCCGTGCCCACGGAGGGCTTCGACGAGCTCGTCGGCAGAGCTGCCGGAGCGTTCGAGCAGCGGCGGATTGCACTCTGCGAAGACGACGAGCTCTTGCCTCGCGCGTCCGAGCGTCTCGCGCATGCCCAGGAGCGCCGCCACTTCGCCTCCCTCGATGTCGAGCTTGACGACGTCGATCCGGACGGTCAGGGTCGAGCCAGGCGTCGAGGGTCGTGACGTCGACCTCGATCCGCTCCGACGCACCGCCCGGTTCCTGCAGGCTGCTCGTGTCACCGCCACCGCTGAGGTAGAAGGCGTGGCGGCCGGGCGTGTCGGCGAGCGCCAGCGGCACGACGGTGGCACGGTCCTGGAGCCCGTTGACGACGAGGTTTCGCTCGATCAACGGGCACGGCGCGAGGATTGGCCTCGAATGCGATCACACGGCCGGTCGGCCCGGCGGCGCGGGCCGCCTGGAGGGTCACGTACCCCATGTGCGCGCCGGCCTCGACGACCGTCATGCCGGCTCGGATCGACGACTTGACGAGCGCGACGAACGTCGCCTCCCGCTGGGACTCGAGCAGCTCGCGCACGTAGTAGAGCTGTCCGATGTGATCGCCGTGCAGTCGGAGGCCGTCGATCTCGACGTCGAACGTGCCGACACTCGGAGCGATGCGCCGGCCCACACGGTCGACCACCGGGCCGAGGCCGATACGACGAAGCAGGCTCGCGCCCAGCTCGAGAACCCTCAGAGTCCTGAGGTGGTCGATGGTCAACGGCCCGTCCGGTTCATCATCCCGAGCGTACCGGCGCCGTGCGAAGACCAGCGACCGGCTAGGCTTGCGCGAATGCTGCCGAACGCCGTCTGGAGCGACCAGGATCTCGTAGCGCTCCAGGACGAGTTCGGGGACGCCTACCGAGACCGCACCGTGCTCGTGACGGGCGCAGACGGATTCATGGGATCCCACCTCACGGACGCACTCGTCGCGCTCGACGCGAACGTGCACGCGTTCGTCCGTGCGACGTCGAGCGGGGCGCTGAACAACATCGGGCACCTCCGCAACCGGCTGCAGGTGCATTTCGCCGACCTCACCGACAAGACGTCGATCGACTACCTGATGCGGGAGCTGAAGGGCGCGCCGGACAAGCCCTACGTCTTCCATCTCGGCGCGCAGGCGCACGTCGGAGAGTCCTGGCACCGCCCCTACGAGACGGTGATGGCGAACACGGTCGGCACGCTCAACCTGTTGCAGTCGATCGTGGACACCGGACTCGAGCTCGAGAAGTTCGACACGGCCGGCACGTCGGAGGAGTACGGCAACGTGCGCGACGACGTCTCCCACCACCACGACTTCGACGACGCGGGCAGCCTGATCCTGCACGAACGCTCGCCGATCAACCCGAAGTCGATCTACGCGACGGCGAAGGTCGCGGCCGACTTCCTGACGATGAACTACTTCGATGCCTTCGGCCTGCCCGGCGTCGTCACCCGCATGTTCAACAACTACGGGCCACGTCAGAACCCGCGCTACGTGACGGGAACGATCATCACGCAGGCGCTGACCCGCGAGACGATCGAGCTCGGCAACCTGGAGCCTCTACGGGACTTCTGCTTCTGCACCGACGGCGTTCGCGGGCACCTGACGGTTGCAGCACACGGCAAGCCGGGCGACGTCTACGTCTACGGCCAGGGGGAGAACATCTCGATGGAAGACTGGGTCGGGCTGATCCTGCGCGTCGGGGAGGAGAACGGCTTCTGGCCGGCGGGCCGCACCGTCGCGACGACGCCGAAGCGCTATCGCCCGGGCGCGAGCGACGTGATGGCGCTCCGCGTCGGCCACGAGAAGCTCACGGCCGAGACCGGGTGGATGCCGAAGGTGTCCTGGGAAGAGGGCGTCCTGCAGACGATCCGCTGGTACGCCGAGAACCGCGAGAAATGGATCGGGCGCGTCGACTGGCTCACGGCCGATGCGACGGCGCACGCAGATGAAGGCGCTCGTTCAACTGCCGGCTGACGCGGGCCACACGACATCCTCCCGAGTACCCGCGGGTCGCCTCCGCGGAAGACGGTCTCAGTCGGGGCTGCGCCAGCGGATGTCGAACTTGCCGACGCGGGAATGCTGCGGATACAGCACGGAGAGCCGCTGGATGATCGCAGGCCCGAGGGGTTGCGAGAAGTCCGGCTCGCGGTTGATCGCGACCGCCGTGACATTCCGCTCGCGAAGTTCGCGCAGCAGTTTCTCTCCACGCGCCGAATTCGACGTGTCCAGGAAGTCGAACAGCGACCGTGTTGGGTTCTTCCGCTGCGCGAGAAAGTACAACTCGGGCGCATCGGGTCCGGCGAAGGCGAACTCGCCCGACGCATGGCTCTCGAGCAACGTCGCCGCCGTTCGATACACGTCCCGGTCGGACGGAGTGACGCGGATCGATGCACGGCCGCTGTCCAGGATCACGGTCTGGGCATCGCGTCTGAAGCCGATCCCGAGCGTGTCGATCGACTGCCTGTCGACGGCCACGAGGCCAAACAGCGTGAAGCCGACCAGAAGCGCGGTCGGCAGAACCCCACCACCCGGCTTGGCGGTGCCAACGACCGCGACCGCAGCGAGCGCGAAGAGTGGAGCGGCGTAGCAGAAGTACACGGGTGCGGCGAACGGGAACTGGATCAGGCTGCCCATGCCGGCGACGAGGAGCACCAGCAAGAGAGACAGACGTCGTGTTGGCTGCGCGCCGAGGCCGGGCCGCAGAGCGAGCATCAGCGCGCCGCCGACGAGGAGGTACGGCCCGAGCGCCCGTACCGCGTGCCAGAGGGCCAGGTAACTCCGATCCTGACTCACCGTCAGAAGCAGTCCAGCGAGTACCGCGACCGCAACGGCATCGACGAGCCACCTCGCCCTCGGCAAGTAGTGCCGGACGAGCATCGCCCCGAGGACAGGAGCGCCCCAGAGCAACGCTGTCGGCCCGGGAACGCTGAGATACGACGCGTCGAGCCTGGCGCGCGGAGCGACAAGGACACCGTCGAGCAGGTCAGGGATGGCACCCACGACCACGTACGGAAGCGCCAGCGCGAGGAGTGGCGTAGCAACGCCGAGCAGAAACGGGACGACCCGCCGACAGAGCGACCGGATGCGCTGCCACACCGGAGGCCCATCGAGGCTCTGTTCGAAGACGATCGGAATGCAACACAGCGCCATCACCGGAACCAGGAACGTGACGATCTCCGCACGTCCAAGATGGGACCCGAGCACGGTCAGCAACAGCGCCCCCACCACGAGCGCCTCCGCGAACAGCAGCAACCCGTAGCCGCCGACCCGGCTCCGGTGATCGTCCGCTCGACGATGAGCCGCCTGCTCCGAGGCGGTGAGGCTGACGAGAACGGCGACCACGAACCAGACGCCGACGATCTTGACGCCGAGCGCGAGCCCGCCGGAGAGCCCGGCAGCGAACAACCACCATGCCCGTCCGACCTCGAAGTACCGGATCGTGCAGTAGGTCCCGAAGACCGAGAAGAACAGCAGGTACCAGGAAGGAACGGCCAGCCGGGTAGACGGGCACGCTCCACGCGACGGCGAACGCCGTGACGAGAAGCGCAGGCGGACGTCCGACGAATCGGCGGGCAATCGCGTAGAAGCACGGCACGAACGCCAGGAAGAGGACGAACATCGGCAGGCGAAGCCAGATCAGGTTCTCGCCGAACAGCCAGAAGATTCCGGCGTTCAGGAATGTCAGACCGCCCGAGTAGAGCTCCGCGAACTCACGATGTGGCAGCTGGCCGTCGAGGACGCGCTGCGCGCTCTGCGCGAAGGATCCATCATCGTGAGGCACCCACCCCTGATCGAGACGCAATGCGACCCAGGCGCCGGCAGCCAACCAGGCCGCCCCGAGAGCGATCGTCCAGGAGAGCGACCGCTCGTCCGACCCCGTGATCACCGTGCGTCGACGAGGACGGCGAGCAGAGACGCTCCGAACGGCATCGGGAGGCGCGAGACGGTCTCCTGCTCCAACCGCGAGACCCGCTCGAGTAGGACGTTCAGCCACCGGGGTGGGATCTCCGGGCTCTTCGGCTCCGGTTGCCGGAGCGACTCCTTCAGTCGCACGGCGAGCTTCGCCGCCGCAAGCCACTGGAAGAAGTACGAGGATCGCTCGACCCGAGCGCCGGCGCTGCGCGCGAGCGCATCCAGGCTCTGTCGGGTGTAGCGGGCTCGGTGCTCGTTGAGATCGTCGTGGCTCGTCCAGAGGGCAGGGAAGGCAGGCACCGTGACGATCACGAACCCTCCAGGCTCGAGGAGCCGGATCGCGTGGTGCAGCAACGCCGACGGATCGGCGACATGCTCGATCACGTCGAGGACGAGAACCTGGTCATACTGATGGCCGGGCTGGAACCTCTCGTCGAAGGGACAGATTGCGATCCTGCTCGCCCACGGCCCATCGGGCGTGACAATCGACGCATCCGGCTCTACACCCTCGACCTCGCCGAACCGGGAGAGCTGGTCGAAGAAGAGACCGTCCCCGCAGCCGATATCGAGGATTCGCCCCTTCGCCTGCGCGGCGCGTCGTTGCCCGAGCGCATCCAGGATGAACGCCTCCCGCGCACGCCACCACCAATGGTTCGCGTAGAGGTCGCGGTACTGCGCCAGGTAGTCAGGATCCATCTGCTTCGCGTCCCACTCGACGGGCGACGATGTAAAGGGGGCGCCCTTTCGCCTCTCCGAAGAGCCGCGCCAGATACTCCCCGATCACACCCAGGAAGACCAGCTGGACGCCGGAGAAGAACGTGATCACGATGATCAGGGCTGTGAATCCAGCGGGGGCGTCGCCGAGTACGAGTCGGACGTAGACCGCGTAGGCGGCGAAGATCACGGCCACCAGCGTGGTCAGGAGCCCTGCCAGCGTTGCTGCCCGCAGGGGCGCGGTCGAGAAGCTGAAGATCCCGTCGAATGCAAGCCGGAACAGCTTGACCGTCGAGTACCCGGGACTTCCGGCTGCTCTAGGGGCGCGCTCGACCGCGATCCCCGTCTGCCGAAAGCCCACCCAGGTGCGGAGCCCGCGGAGATACCGATCCCGCTCGGGCACGGCCGTGAGTGCGTCGACCACCCGCCTGGAGAGCAGGGCGAAATCGCCCGCGTCAACTGGAAGTCGGATGTCGGACAGGGCGGAGATGAGGCGATAGAACAGGTAGTAGCTGGCGCGGAGGAGCCACCGTTCCTGGCGGCGGACACGCGTGGCGTAGACGACGTCGAACCCGAGGCTGTGCTCCTCGACGAAGCGCGGGATCTCCTCCGGTGGATCCTGTAGGTCACCGTCCATGACGACGACGACGTCTCCCGACGTAGCCTCGAGAGCAGCGGACAGGGCCGCCTGATGACCGAAGTTGCGCGACAAGGAGAGGCCGACGATACGCGGGTCGGCTGCTGCTGCGGCCTCGACGAGATCGAAGGTCGAGTCAGAGCTGCCGTCGTCGACGAAGACCATCTCGTGAGGGCCTCCCGGCAGCCCGTCGAGCACGGACGAGAGGCGCCGTAACAGCTCTGGGAAGACCTCCTCCTCGTTATAGAGGGCGATCGCAGCCGAGACACTCGGATCGGCTGCCATCACCTCCGCCTCCCTTTGAAGTAGACCATGTTCCAGAGGGTCGGCCCGCGCCCCGGAAGCGAGTACGGCTCGAAGAGCACGGGCTCGAACGACTCCGACAGGATCGCGTGCCACTCCCCGAGCGGTCGAGGGTAGTCCCCTCGATCCAAGCGGGCGAGCAGCCGTGCCGGACCCGGACGCTCGGGAAGCACGAGGTCGAGGATGTGCACGTGGCCGTCTTCGTCCAGCCGGCCCGAGAGCGTCACCAGGAACCGGCGCACGTCCGGTGTCGCAATATGGTGCAGGAGACTGTTGACCAGAATGAAGTCGAAGCGTCCGTCAGGGAGGGGGTCCGACCGGACGTCGGCGACCTCGAAGCGGCCGCCATGCGCCCGACGCGCGTAGTCGACGTACTCGGGGCTGATGTCGACGCCGACGTAGTCGCTTCCGGCGAACTGCGGCGCGTTGGTCCCCGGACCGCACCCGACATCGAGCACGCGGCGGACGCCGGTCAGGTCGTTACTGCGCACGATCGGGGCCAGTTTTCCACGAGCGAACGGGCTCTGCCACAGCCGGTAGACCCGTGGGTCGTTCAGCCAACTCGCCGGCGATCTCATCGGAACCGCTCCTCGGAAAGTGGGGACGGCATGAGGATGCCTATCTTGACCGATGGTCGCCATCGCGGCCCCGCGCAGCCAGTACCCTGCCGATGATGCGCGTTCTCGTCACCGGAGGGGGCGGCTTTCTCGGCTCGCACCTCGTCATGCGGCTCCAGGCGGACGGCCACGAGGTCTCCGTTGCCCGGCGCGCAGAGACGGATCTCACCGACATGGCCCAGACAGCGCTGCTGTTCGACGCCGCCCGCCCCGACCTCGTCTTCCACCTGGCGGCGGAGGTCGGCGGCATCGGCGCGAACCGGGCCAACCCGGGGCGGTACTGGTACGCGAACCTGATGATGGGCGCGCACGTGCTCGAGCAGGCACGGCTGCACGGGACGGGCAAGTTGGTCATGGCCGGCACGGTCTGCTCGTATCCCAAGTTCACGCCCGTTCCCTTCCGGGAAGACGAGCTCTGGAACGGGTACCCGGAGGAGACGAACGCCCCCTACGGGGTGGCCAAGAAGGCGCTGCTCGTCGGGGCGCAGGCATACCGCGAGCAGTACGGGCTCGACACGGTCTTCCTGCTGCCGACGAACCTGTACGGCCCGCGGGACAACTTCGACCTCCAGAGCTCGCACGTCATCCCGGCCCTGATTCGCAAGATGATCGACTCACCGGAGGAGATCGTCCTCTGGGGGGACGGAACGCCGACACGCGAGTATCTCTACGTCGACGACTGCGTCGAAGGGCTGCGTCTCGCTGCAGAGCACTACGACGGCGCCGACCCGGTCAACCTCGGCACGGGCGTCGAGACGTCGATCCGCGAGACGGCCGAGATCGTGGCCGCTGCGGTCGGGTTCAGGGGCGAGATCCGCTGGGACACCTCGATGCCGAACGGCCAGCCGAGACGCTCGCTCGACTCCTCCCGGGCAGCGGCGCTCTTCGGCTTCCGGGCGCAGGTTTCCTTGCAGGAGGGCATCCAGAGGACGGTGGCCTGGTATCGCGATCGACGGCAGGCTGTTGCCCCGGCCTGATCGACTGCTCGTCGTCACCGTCGGCGTCCAGTGGCTCGTGACGGTGGGCGTCGCTCTCGCAGCATCCCGGAGCGGATCCGTCTACGGCGACCTCTCTGCCGCCCGTGCGGCCGTCGATGCAGCGCGCACGGTCGCCGACGGCAACCTGCCGCCGACCGCAGGGCCGCTGTATCCACTCGTTCTCGCCCCCCTGGCAGGGTTGACGACGCGACTCGCCACGGTTTCCTCGGTCGTCACGGTCGTCAACATCTTCGTTCTGGCTCCGCTCGCGAGCTACTGCTTCCTCGAGGTCGCCCGGCGGGTCGCGGGACGGATGTTCGCGACGGCGGCGGCCGCGGTCTGGCTGCTCGGCCCGCTCGCAGCGATCCCGCTGTTCAGGGTCACGTACCGGGACACGTACGTCGATGTCGTGCTCCCGACCGTCTACGGTCTCACCGTCAACCCTGTCTACCTCGCGATGGCGCTCTCGCTCGCCGCCGCCATGCTCGGCCTCCGGGCAGCGGCCGGCGCGCCACGCACTGCATTCCTCGCCGGGCTCGTCGCGGCGACCGCCATCGCGTGCGTGCCCGTCGCCGCGGGGATCGCAGCAGGAGTCGCGCTCGCCCTCGCCGTGGCCCGCCGGTGGCGCGGGGTGCTCGAAGCAGCCGCCGGCCTGGCCGTCGCCCTCGTGCCGACGTTGATCTGGCGTCATCGTGCGCTCGAGGCTGCGACGTTCACGCTCGGACACCCGTCATGGGACGGCTTCCAGAGCTCCATGGCCAACGTGCGCGAGTTCTTCTGGTCGAACCGGCTGCTCCAGTGGCTCCCCGTCGCGGGGGCGCTCGGGATGCTCCGCCTGATGCGCCCCGCCGCGGCTCTGGCGGCCGGCTGGGTTGGCGTCACCGTCCTGCTCGCTGTGGCAACGTCGCCGCCGTTCGACGGCGGTCGCTTCTTCGTCGATCTGATCCCGGCCTGGCCGGCCTATGCCCTCCTCGTCGCCGCCATCCCCGCGCTGGTGCCCACCCTGGGGCGCCGGCTCGGCTCTCGCATCGCCGGGGAGACGCAGGTCCCGGAGGTGTCGCGCGCCGGGGCCCTGACGGTGCTCGTGCTCGCCGTGGTGGCGACGACGGTGCTCGCCGCCCTCCTCCTGCGGTGAGCGGTCAGTCCGGCGGAGGGGCTCCCCCGTTGCCGCGGGCCGGCTCGTCGAGCCGCTCCTCCAGCAGCGCGAGCCGCTGCGCCAGCACCGTGTTCTGGTCGGAGAGCCTCGACAGGACCGTCGAGTAGTGCAGCAGGACGGCGATGATGAACAGGATGGCGACCGCGAAGAGGATCGCCGGTGGGTACGTCGCGACGCCGAGCCAGCCGGCGATCGTGTTGAGGCCACCGCGCCAGACCGAGAGCACGAGCAGCACGACGCCGGTGACGATCCACAGCAGCGCGTAGCGCTCCTTGAGGCGCCGACCGCGGATCAGCTCGAGCACGATCAGGATCAGCAGCACCGACGCGATTGCCGCAGCCACGGATGTCCGAACGGAGGTCACGGGCCCGTCACCTCCTCCTGCGGCACGGCGTACTTCCGCACCATCGCGATGAACAGCGCCAACGTCACCTTGAGCACGTAGTAGATCGAGCGAATCGAGCGTGATCGACGACCGCCCGGTTTCCCGATCGCGCATCGTCACGGGCACCTCGACGAGCCGCAGGCGGTGCTTGAAGACGAGCACCGTCGCCTCGACCTCCGGGTAGTCGCTCGGATAGTCGCCGGCGAAGAGCGCGATCCCCTTGCGATTGAGTGCCTGGAAGCCGGAGGTCGTGTCGGTGACGCGCTGGCGCGTCAGCAGCGAGACGATCCGCGCGAACCAGATGATCCCGATGCGGCGGGCAAGAGGTGGCCGGTACTCGCCGCTGCCGGCGACGAATCGCGACCCCGTCACGATGTCTGCCTCGCCGCGCTCGAGTGGGCCGAGGAGCTTCTCCAGCTCACGCCGGGTCGTGCTGGCCGTCGCCGTCGAGGCGCACCGCCGTCTCGTAGCCGTGCTCGAGCGCATACTTGAAGCCCGTCTGCACGGCGCCGCCGATGCCGATGTTGTACGGCAGAGACACGACCGCGGCACCCCGCGAGCGCGCGAGCGCCGCCGTGTCGTCACGGGAGCCGTCGTCGACGACGACGACGTCGAACCGGTCGCTCGGCGGCGCAGATCGCGTCCACGACACCTCCGATCGCGCCCGCCTCGTTGTACGCGGGGACGATCGCGACGATCCGGCCGGCGGTCATGCCGGCACCGCGCTCGAGAGGCCGAGGAGGTCGAGCATCCGACGCGCCCGGTGGGCGTAGGTGTGCTCGTCGAGCACCCGCTCGCGGGCCCGGGCGCCCATCGCCGCGGCCTCTGCAGGGTCGGCCAGGAGCTCGCGGTACGCGGCGAGCGCCTGGTCGCCGTCCTCGACGACGAGGATCTCGCGGCCCGGCTCGAACCACTGCTCGATGCCCTCGTGCGGGTTCGAGACGATCGCCGCGCCGGCGGCGGCAAGCTCGAACGGGCGGCACGTCGACGAAAGGGGCACCGTGGCATGGGAGCGGCGCGTGACGTTGAGATTGATCCTGGCGGCCGAGATGGCACGGGCGAACGACGTTGAAGGGCACGTCTCCGATGCGCACGCGCATTGCCGTCGTCGCCCGGAAGTCACGTCCGCCGAGGGCGAAGTCGATCTCCGGAGCGGCCCTGCTCGGCTCCCCGATCATCGCCGCCGTCCACTCCTGCCGGAACTTGTCCCCGTAGCCGTAGAAGAACACGTCCATCTCCTTGCCCGACGGTCTGCGGTGCGAAGAACTCGGGGTCGGCACCCCAGAACACCGCCTCGGCCCGACGAGCTCCGAGCTCGAGGAGGCGCGGCAGCCCACCCTCGGAGTTCGAGAGCACGAGGTCGTACTCCGACGGGTCGGCACCGTGGTAGTAGTTGAAACCGGTGTCCATGCCTCCGAACTCGGGCAGGCTCATCGGCACGTCGCCGTCGTAGAAGACGACGGGGATCCCGAACCGCTCGCGCAGCGCCGTCGGGATGCCACGGAAGTGGGCCATCGGCACGGTGAAGAAGACGACCGCATCGGGGCGCTCCTGCTCGACCAGTCGCTCGAGATGGCGCCGCCAGCGCGGCGTCACGACTCGCCAGATCGTCTCGAGCGTGATGCGGTCGAGCAGCGGACTCCTCCGGCTCGTGCTCCGCTCGGCGCAGGTACCGGTCGCCCTTGAGCCGCGCCAGGCCACCGCGAACCGCGGCGTACGACTCGCCCTCGCGGTAGGTCGGGTTTCGGGCAGTACGCCACCAGGGCGACTCGACCGGCCGCCCTCTGTAGGGCGTGACGACGAGATCGACGCCGGTCTCGTACATCCCCTTCCAGAGCTGCCACCAGGCGGGCGTGCACCCGTAGCGGAAGTCGAGGTCGACAGCCGACGCGACGGCAAGGATTCTGGGTGGCTTCACGACGACCAGTCTAGGGCGACTGCGTGTCGGCACCCGCCGAGCACGAGCCCGTCTCGAGCCTCAGGAGGCTGCCGCGTCCCGCACCGGGCTTCCGGCTCCCGGCTAGTACGCACCCCGCCCGGAGAGCACGGCCGGGATCGTCTTCGCGATGATCGAGATGTCGAGGCCGAGCGACCAGTTGTCCAGGTACGTGAAGTCGAGTCGCACGAGATCGTCGAACGAGAGACCCGACCGGCCCGAGATCTGCCACAGGCCCGTCATGCCGGGGAGGACGAGATACCGTGCCCGGTGCCAGTCCTCGAGCAGCTCGTAGTCGCGGAGGGGCAGCGGCCGCGGGCCGACAAGGCTCATCTCCCCTCGGACGACGTTGACGATCTGCGGCATCTCGTCGATCGAGAGCCTCCGCAGGATCCGCCCGACGCGCGTCACACGCGGGTCGTGCCGGATCTTGAACAGCGCGCCCGACGCTTCGTTCGCGCGCTCCAGCCGCGCCTGCTGCTCTGCGGCGTCCGCAACCATCGTGCGGAACTTCAGCATGCCGAACTCGCGCTCCCCCACGCCGACGCGCCGATCGACGAAGAACACCGGCCCACGGGAGTCCACCTTGATCGCCAGGGCGATCAGGAGCCAGAAGGGAAGGCCGACGACGACGAGGAGCACGCTGCTGGCAAGATCGAAGGTGCGCTTCAACGCCCAGTCCCAGCCCACCAGGATCGGCGGCCGGAGGTCGAACAACGGCACCCCCGTTCCCGGAACGTACTCCCCCTCGCGCACCAGGAGCTCCGTCGTGTTCGGCGCCAGCCGAACCCTGACTCCCTGGCGGTGCGCCCGCTCGACGATGCCGAGGACCGTCCGCTCGTCGAAGTCGGCCTCGGCGAGCACCACCTCGTCCGGTCGAACGGTCTCCAGGATGTCCGGCAGGTCGTCGATCGACGTTCCGAGCTGGGGCACATCGAGCTCGCCTCCCGGCGCGACCGCGCCGACGATCTCGTAGGCGACGCCGCGCCGCGACGCCGCGAACTCGCGCTGGAGCCGCCGGAGGCCCTCGCCGGCGCCGACGAGGACGATCCTGCGTCGCACGCCTGTGACCTTGAGGAACTCGACCGCGGCGGAGTCATAGGCGGCCCGCAAGAGAGCGATCGAGAGAGCGCAGGTGACGACGGCGGTCGGGATGAGACCCGTCGTCGTGAAGTCGTAACCGGTGCCGAGGCCGAACGCCAGCACGATCAGTGCGACGAGCACCAGCGACGAGACGATTCGCCCCACTCCCGAGCGGCGCTCTCGCACCGCGTACAGGCCGGCCTGGAAGAAGACGAGCACGGTGACCGGCGCCAGGAACGGCAGCCACTCTGCCGGCCCGGTCGACCAGAGCAACGACCAGTAGACCGTGCTGCCGTAGAGCAGCGTCCGGACGACGAGCGCCACCATCAGCCCGAGGGCCAACCCGACGATGTCGAGCGCCACGAGAGCCGCGACGCTCAACAGGCGACGCGCACCCCATCCGAGCGAGCTGCGGGTCAGCGGCCGCGGCCGGGAAGACCGGATGTCCCGCGGCTCGCCCCGCGAGGGATCCGGAGGAGTCTCCGGCCGGCGGGTCGGCGGGGCGACGTTCGCTCGCACGGTCAGATCGTACTCCGGTGGGACCGGCGACCCTTGCGAGCGGCGCCGAGCTCCCGGAGCACCGCATCCGCCCACGACTCCACCGAATGACCGCTCACGACGCGTCTGCGGAGCTCCTGACCCACCTCTGCCCGCACCTCGGGACCGGCCGCCGCGACCTCCAGCAGCGCTCGCGCCAGGTCGGCGGGGTCACGCCGGGCGAAGCGCAGCCCGAGAGGCAGGTCGGCGAGGAACTCGTCGAGCGCCACATTGCTCGAGAGCACCGGTACGCCCGCCGCGCTCGCCTCGTACACGACCTTGTCGAGCGTCTCGCTCCCTTCGGGCTGGGTCGCGCTGAGGAGAACGTCGGTTCCGGCGAGAAGTGCCGGGATCGCATCTCGCGAGACGGGTGGCTCGAGAGCGACTCGGCTTCGGAGGGCACGCACTGCCCGAAACGATCCGCCGCAGCTCGGCCAGATGATCGTGCTCGGCAGCGGTGAGAGCAGGGCCTCGGATCTCGAGCATCGCATCGAGACCCTGCTCGGTCGCCAGCTCGAGAGCGGCCAGCATCGTCGTGTACCCCTTCCACGCGGTCATGCGACCGAGAGCCAGGAGCCGCAGAGGGCCGCCGTGGTGCTTCGGCCCACCGGGCGGGGGGAAGCGGCTCACGTCGATCGCGTGGCCGATGCCCTTCACCTTGGGGCTCGCGAGCGGGAACGAGCGACGGTCGACGCTCAGGACGACGTCTGCGAGGCGCGTTGCGCGTCGGAGCGATCGGTCGGCGTTCCAGTGCGTGTACCAGAGGCCCATGGGGATCCGGAGCGGCTTGCACAGGGGCGCGGCGAGGGTCAGGAATGTCGGGATCATGTGCGCCAGCAGAGCGTCGGGGCGCCTGTCCCGGCTGCCGAGCTCGGCAGCGAGCGCCCGCTCGAACGCGAGACCGCGCCCGACCCGCGAAGACGAACCGAACGTTCGCAACCGGACGTTGCCCGGCGGCACGTACCGCCCGACGTGATCGCAGAGGACGACAACCTCGTCGCACCGCCGGGCCAGCGCACCGACGATGTCGATCGTCTGCCCGAGCGCCGGATGATCGGCGTCGACGACCTGCGTCACGACGACGAGCCGCATGCGGTCAACTCGAGGCGCGCTCGAGCGTCACGTCGACGAGATCGCGCGTCTCGCGCGCAAACTCGCGCGCCGTCGAGTGCCAGTCGGCGTAGCGGGCGTGAGCTGCCTGCGCCGAGCCGGGCTGCGAGGTCGTCGTCCGAGAGCACGCGCACGAGCTCCGTCACGAGCGCATCCGTATCGGCCGGCGGGATCAGGATGCCCTCGACGCCGTTCTCGACGAGATCGAGGAACGCCCCCGGCGTCCGTGGCGACGACACCTCTGCCGCGGGCGAACGCCTCGATGATCACCCGGCCGAGGCCCTCGGGCCACGACGGCAGCACGAGCAGCGTCGCCTCGTCGAGCTCTGCTGCGATGTCGGCCGGGAGCAGCTGCGCGTGATACACGACCTGAGCCGGGAGGTCGCGGATCAGATCGTCGACGATCTGCCGCCGACTCCCCGTCCCGATGATCACGAGTCGCGCCTCGGGGAGCACGACGGCGACCACGCGTCGCCACGCGGCCGCCAGTCCGTCGATGTTCTTGTACGCCTCGAGCATCCCGACGAAGACGGCGACCGGTCTGCGCAGGGAGAGGCTTGACGGGCTCGGCCACGAACGCCGAGAGATCGCTGTAGGTCGGAAAGATCGCCGTCGCGGGCTCACCGCGCACGCTCTCGATGAGACCCGACGTGAAGCCGGAGAGCGCCCGCGTGGCATCGGCGCGTCGCAGGACGAACGTCGCTGATCCGATCCGCGAGCGGGAGCGAGCGAGCCGACGCGCCGGCGAGCCGTAGAGTCGCGTGAACGTCCGCCAGTCTCCGTGCACCTCGACGATCACGGGGGTCGTCGCGCGCGCGCAAGACGGCGGCCGAGCAGAGCCGCCGCTCCGACGAACGGATCCGCCGCGACGATCACATCCGGTGCGAACTCCTCGATCTGGTGCCGAATCCGGAACGGGAGCCTGAGGTAGAAGAGCACGCCGTCGAGGGCGCGCGGGCGCGCCGGCGGCGCTGAGTCGGAATCGCTCGCTGCGGGTCTCGCTACCGGCCTCCGCGGCCCCGAGGACCCGGTAGTCGATCACCTCTTCGATCGCGTCCCACTTCTTCGCCAACCAGTCGGGCAGCGGCAGCCGGTGCCGGCTTCGGCCGACGAAGAGCACGCGCGGGTTGCGATCAGCCATGTGCGCCTCGTCGAGAACGGTCTCGAGCTGCCCGTACACCCTGGCGACCGAGAGGTGCGCGACCGAGGTTCGCGTTGCCGCCGCGAGTCGCGTCCCTGAGCCCTGGCCTCGATCATGATCCGTGCGATCGCTCCGGCGACGGCCTCGACGTCACCCACCGGCACGAGCAAGCCCGTTGATCCCGTCCCGCACGATCTCAGGAACGCCACCCACGGCCGTCGAGACTACCGGCACGCTGACGGCGAGTGCCTCGACAGCCGAGTGAGGGAAGTTCTCCCATGCGCTCGTCAGCAGCGCCGCCTCCGAGCCGGCAACGACCGCAAGCGCCTCGCGGCGAGGCAGCGGCCCGCGGAACACGATCCGGTCGGAGGCGTCCGACTCGTGTGCCAGCTGCTCGAGCCAGGCCCGATCCGGCCCGTCACCGATCACGATCAGCCTGGCGGCCGGTACCCGACCGATTGCGGCGATCGCAACCTCGAGGGCCTTCTGCTCGGGTGAGTCGACCCACGAACACGAATGTCCCGGGCTCGAGCTGCTCCGCTGTGACATCGACGTCCGGAGCCGGATTCGGCAGCACGGAGACGCGGGAGCGATCGAGACCCCACGACATGGCGATCGCCGCAAGATAGGCACTCGGAACGACGATCGCGGCCGCTCGTCGGAGAGCCTGTGAACGTGCGCGCTTCAGAGTCTCGATCTGAACCGGTCCCGGCTCCTGGAACTCCTCGAGTGTCCCGTCGAAGAGACCGATACCGGCGAGCACGCTCGTACGCCGGGTCGGAGACGAGCTTCGCCACGAGAGGCGTCCGCGACACCGAGGATGCAAAGCTCGCGGCTGCGTACGTGGCAGTCGCGTACACGAGGTCGGCGGTACGCGCACGGCGGGTCGCCGCGAGCGCGACGCGGCCGTACCGCACGGGAAAACTCGAAGCCCGGGAGACGACGACGACCTCGCACGGCCTGACCGTCGGCTCGCCGTCGCCCATCGTGACGACGACGACCTGGTGCCCGCGCTCCACGAGGAACCGCGAGAACTCCGGCCCGTGGGTTGCGGGTCCACCGACATCCGGCGGCCAGATGCCCGTGAGGAAGACGATGCGCATGAGCAAGACGGGCGGTCAGGTGAGGCTGGTTCCGCCGGGTCGACCTATCATAGGCACAGCGATGGCCCACCTGCGTCAGAGCACGTTGAGGGAGGCGCGGGATCCTGCATTTGCCCTGCTTCTCGCCGCGATTGGCCTCTCGCTGATCAAGGCCGTCGACCAGCCGGGATTCGCGGTCGGGCTGGCAGGTACGTCGGTCAGGATCGTCCTCGGCGACCTGCTGCTGGCCGGGCTCGTCGCCGCGATCGCGCTGCGCATCAGGCGCACCCGTACGTATCCCCGCCGGGCGAGGTCGGTCACTGATCACGGCCGCCGCGTTCGCTGCACTCATCCTCGCGACCGGGCTCGCGAATGGCGGCACTGCGTTCGTCGCGGCGGGGAAGCTTGTCTCGCTCACCGTGCTCCTGGTCGGCTGCGTCGTCCTGATCGACTCCACCGACCGCCTCTGGATCGTGGTGCTGCTGATCGTGATCGTGACAGCCTCGGCGGCTGGCGTGGGGGCTCGTCGGATTTGCGCAGAATCCCGGCAGGCGCCAGCCGTCGTTCCTCGGCGAGCACGACCTCGCCGCCCTGTCGACCGCGTGTCTCGTCGTCTCGTTCGCGGCGCTCTACTGTCGGCACCGGCTCTCCCACTTGCCACTCGTCGCGGGGATCGTCGGGTGCGTGGGAATCCTGCTCGGCGGCTGCGCTCGCGAGCCTGCTCAGCCTCTACCTGGCGATTGCGGCGTTGATCGGGATCTCTGCGTTCCGGGGATCGCTCCGCCTGCGACCGGTCGTCATCACGATGCTGGTCGCGCTCTCGCTCACCGGCGCGACGTACTCGCTCAGAGCCGGTGAACTCGGATTCCTCCAGCAATGGTTCGCGCCCGCCGAGGATGCCGAGCCCGGACAGTACGCAGGGAGCTGGAGCCAGCGCCTGATCTTCGTCGTACGTCGGTGGCCGGATCTTCCTCGAGCACCCCGTGCTCGGAACCGGCTGGTGGGGCGAGCTTCCGCCATCGGAATACGCACGGTTCCTCCCCGACGCCCGGAAACGATTTCCTGACCAGCCCCCCCGGTACTTTCCGCCCGCCGACGGGTCGTTCATTCCGCAGCAGACCTTCGACCAGGTGGCCTATCAGCTCGGCGTCGTCGGCATCGCGCTGCTGCTGGGCCTCCTGGTGGCGGCCGCCCGCGCGACTCCCTCACGTCCGCGCGCGACGTGGTCTCGAGGCGACCCGGACGAGCTCGCGGCCTACCTGGCGGCGCCCTGGCTTGCTTCGCTGATCGGCGCCGTCGCCGGCTCGGCGCTCTTCGGGGGAACGCCGATGGCGGCGCTCTTCTGGCTCACGTTCGGGCTGATCGCCGCCCTCGCCGTCCTTGCCGCGTCGACGCGTTCGTCCGGCCGAACCGGCCGCATGACGCGCCGGAGAGGGGCAACGACTGTCGATCGTGCACGCGATCGCACGGCTGAACGTCGGTGGAGCGGCGCTGCACGTGATCGAGCTGGCAGCTCTCCAGCGGGCACGAGGTCACGACGTCGTCGTCGTCGCCGGCACCCTGGCGGAGGGTGAGGAATCGATGGAGTACGTCGCCGACGAGCGTCGGTGTCCCGGTCGTTCGCCTGCCGGCACTCCAACGTGAGCTCTCCCCGCTCGCGGATGCCGTGGCGGTACGCGAGCTCCGGCGAACCGTCGATGCGGCGTCACGCCGACATCCTCCACACGCACACCGCGAAGGCCGGCGCCGACGGGGCGTATCGCGGCCAGGCTTGCCCGCGGGGGCTGGCCCCGGACGACCGTCCACACGTTCCACGGGCATGTTCTCTCCGGCTACTTCGGCACCCGGCGCGAGCAGGCGTTCATCCAGCTCGAACGCCTGCTCGCGCGGAGGACCGGGGCGATCGTGGCCGTGAGCGACGAGGTCCGGGACGACCTCGTCGGGCTCGGTGTCGCGCCTCCCGACAAGATCGTCGTGATCCCCTACGGGTTCGACCTCTCCGGGTCTGTCCCGCCCCGACGAGCCCGAGCGCGATCCGTCGTCGCAGCGAGATCGAGCTTCCGCCCGAGGCCTTCGTCATCGGCTGGGCCGGGACGGCTGACGCGCGATCAAGCGTCCCCACGACCTCGTCCGGACGCTCGCAGAGCTCGCGGCGCACGGGGACCGAGGGCGTACCTCGTCGTCGTCGGTGACGGGCCCGAGCGCGACGAGCGTCGAGGCCCTGGCGGCGGAGCTCGGCGTGCGAGGGCGCTGCCGCTTCCTCGGCTACCGCCGGGACATGAGCCGCTGGTACGGAACCTTCGACGCCTTTCTCCTCACCTCCGAGAACGAGGGAACGCCCGGTCGTCGCGATCGAGGCGCTCGCGAGCGAGTGCCCCGTCGTGGCGACGAACGCCGGTGGCACCGGCGACGGTCGTCCGCGACGGGGTGTCCGGCTACCTGGCGCCCGTCGGGCGAGACGCGCGACGCTGGCCGCCCGGCTCCACGAGCTCGCCGCGGCACCCGGGGCTCGCGCGCTCGCTCGGGGAAGGCGGGAGCGCTCGACGTGCAGACGGCGGTTCGCCTCGGAGACGATGGCCGACGCCGTCGACGCGCTCTACCGAAGGCTCCTCGACGAGCCGTGAGAGTCCTGCACATCCACAAGATCACCGGGATCAGCGGCTCGGAACGTCATCTCCTGACGCTGCTGCCCGCGCTGCGCGAGCGGGGCGTCGACGCCCGATTCCTCGGCCTCGACGTCCCCGGTACCGACGCACCCCGCTTCTACGCGGAGCTCGGCGCAGTCGGCGTGCCGTTCGAGCACGTCCGGTGCACGACGGACCTGAATCCTCGCATGGCCGCCGGGGTGATCAGGGCCGTTCGCCGAAGCGATCCCGACCTGCTCCACACCCACCTCGTGCACGGGGACATCTACGGCTCGATCGCCTCGACCGCGACCCGGGTGCCGTTCGTCTCGTCCCGCCACAACGACGACAGGTACCTGCTCGGGCCGTTCCGCCACGTCGACCGGCTGTTCGCCCGCCGGGCGCGCAGGATCATCGCGATCTCCGACGCCGTCCGCCTCTTCCTCGAGCAGGCCGGTCTCCCGCGCGAGAAGCTCGTCACGGTCCACTACGGGCTCGACGCCCTCCCGGAGGCGCCGTCCGTGCCGTCCCCTGCCGAGCTCGGGATCGCCACCGGCAGCACCCCTGCTGCTCGCGATCGGCCGCCTGATCGCCCAGAAGGACCACGCGACTCTGCTGCGAGCATTCGCCCGCACGCATGCCGACCATCCCGACGCCGTGCTGGCGATCCTCGGCAGCGGGCCGCTCGAGGACGAGACGCGCGCGCTCGTACGGCGACTCGGGCTCGACCGACGCCGTGCTGCTGCCCGGACGGCTCGAGATCCGCGACTGGCTCGAGCGGGCGAACATCTTCGTCCACACCTCACGCTGGGAGGGCTTCGGCATCGTGCTGCTCGAGGCGATGCTCGCGGCCTTGCCCATCGTCGCGACGAGGGTGAGCGCCGTTCCCGAGGTGGTCGCGGACGGAGCGACCGGGATCCTCGTCGAGCCCGGCGACGTCTCGGGGCTGTCAGAGTCGCTCTCCCGCTTGCTCGCCGACCCGGATCACGCTGCACGCCCTCGGGCGGGCGGGCCTCGAGCGGGCTCGATCGGCGTTCTCGGTCGCCAGGATGCGACTCGACGATCACCGTCTACAGGCCGCTCTGACGACGCGGCGACGGCTGACCGCCGTGCGGTCTAGACTGACGCCGTGGAGAGCCTCCCGCTACGCCGCCTCGTGACCGGACCACCACCCGCGCCGGACCGGATCTTCTTCACGAGCATCTGGTTCAAGGGCCACAACAACCCGCGCTACGCCGAGCTGCTCCCGCGACTCGGGCGGCTCGACCGGTATCTCGTCACCTGCTCGGACGAGCGCATCGTGCGAGGCGTTCAGTACCGGGCCTACCGCTGGTCCGGCTCCGTTCGCAATCCGGCCGTGATGCACCTCGCGGGCCGCCGCTATCGCTCGCTGTTCACGGCCGACAACGCGCAGATCGCCTCTTTCCCGGGGCCGGTCGTCTCCGACGTCGACGATCCGACCTTCACCGAGCGCGAGGTGGAGCTGCTCAACCGGCCCAATCTCGCGGCGTACGTGGTCACCGCCGAGCGGGCTGCTCGCCGCTTCGAGTCACTCGGCGTCGAGAAGCCCTACCACGTGATCCCGCAGGGAGTCAGCCTGAGCACCGTGACGCCGGAGCTGATCCGGGCAGCCGGCGAGAACAAGGTGCCGGGCACGGTCGTCGTCGGCTACCTGGCGGCACACATGCTGACGGCCGCCGATCGCGACGGCGGCAAGGCCCTGTACAACGTCGACCACCTGCTCGATCTCTGGGAAGAGGTGCGCGTGCGGGCGCCGCAGGCCCGGCTCTGGCTCGTGGGCGGGGCGAGCGATCGCGTCCTCGAGCGCATCGGCGCGCGCGACGACATCGTCGCATTCGGACGGTTGGAGCGTGACCAGGCGCTCGCACACACCGCGAACTTCGACATTGCGCTCTACCCACGGGAGAAGGACGAAGGGATCCAGGCAGCCAAGACCGCGGAGTACATGGGGCTCGGCGTCCCGACCGTGTCGTACGACTACGCGGTCACCGAGGAGCTCCGCGAGACCGGTGCCGGCATCCTGGCGGCGGACGCGCGCGCGTTCGTCGATGCCGTCGTCCATCTGGTCGACGACACCGCGGCCCGTCGATCGGTGGCAGCCGCGGCGGCCGCCGCCGGGCTCGAGCGCAGCTGGGACGCTCTCGCAGCGAAGTACGAGACCGAGATCCTCGATCGCTACCTGCCGTGATCCGTTGCGCGTCTCGGCCGTGATCCCGAACAAGAACGGCGCCGGCGTGATCGGGCGCTGCATCGACGCGGCGTTCGCTTCGGGCGCTACCGAGGTGATCGTCGTGGATGACGGCTCGACCGACCGGAGCATCGTCGAGGCCGAGAGCGCGGGCGCGGTGCTGCTCGAATCACACGGCCACGGCTTCGCAGCAGCCGTCAACGCGGGGGTGCGACAAGCTGCGGGCGAGTTGATCCTCATCCTGAACAGCGACTGTTTCCTGGAGCACGATGCGATTGGCGGGCTGGCCAAAGCCCTCGCCGACAACTCCCGGCTGGGGGTCTGCGCCGCCGCCCTGACCGAGACCGACGGGTCGCCGGGCAAGTCGCACACCCCCGGCCTGACGCCGTGGCTCGCTATCCAGACAATCCTCTCACTGAACCCTCTGACGCCACGCCGCCCGGGTCGCGGGGTCGAGGAGGTGGATACCGTTCCGCTCGCCTGCGCCATGATCCGCCGACCCGCCTGGGACGATGTCGGCGGTCTCGACGAGCGGTTCTTCTTCTACTTCGAGGACCAGGACATCTGCCGGCGCCTCCACTCGGCAGGTTGGCGGATAGCCGTCGTCTGGGACGCGAGAGCAGTCCACGTCGGAGGAGCCTCGTCGATCAAGCGCGACGAACGGCGCGTGGTTTCTGCAGTTCGTCCGCAGCCGGGCCCGCTACCTACGGAAGCACTACCGGCTCACCTGGCTCGGGTTCGCCGCGGTCTGGATTCCGGCAGCACTCGCGCGGGCGGCCTTCTGGAGCGCTCGCCGGCGACCGGAGTCGAGACGATGGGCGCGGACGTGGCTGAGAGCCGCCTGGGCCGGCGTCAGCGGCTGACCGGCCGGGGACTCGATGCGCTCCCAGTACCCTGCAGCCCCATGAGGCTCGCGCGCAACCTCGGGTCGAACTACCTCCTGTACGCGGCGTCCGTCGTCTCGGGGCTCGTCCTCACGCCGGTCATCATCGATGCGCTCGGTAAGGAAGGGTACGGAGTCTGGCTCTTCATCGGCTCGGTGACGATCCTGCTCCGGCTGCTCGACTTCGGGATCACCCCGACGATCGTCCGCTTCACGGCGTTCCATCGGGGCAGAGAGGACCCGCAGGAGATCGACGCGCTCGCGTCCACCAGCCTGGTGGCGTATCTGGTGCTCGGGCTCGTGTCGGTGGTCACGGGTCTCGTGCTGGCCTGGTTCCTCCCCGACATGATCGATCTGAGCCCTGCGTTGCAGCGGCCGGCGCAGGTCGCCGCCGTGATCGCCGTGCTCACCCTCGGCCTTCAGGCCCCGCTCGGGCTCTTCGGCAGCCTGCTCAAGGGGGCTCAGCGATTCGACGTGATCAACGCCGGCGGCGTGTTGTCGATCGCCGTGTACGCCGCCCTCGTGATCGTCGTCCTGACGCGTCACAGCACGCTGCCGGTACTCGCTGCGATTGCGTTCGTCGCGTCACTGATCCTGGTCGGCTACCCGATGCTGTTCATCCAACGCGTGCTTCCAGGGCTCCGGATCTCACGTGCGGCCGTGTCCCGCGACAGCGTGAAGGGACTGCTCGGCTTTTCGTGGTTCGCCTTCCTCGGTCACCTCGCCGGCAAGGTCGTCTTCTCGGCCGACCTGATCGTGATCGGCGTGATCCTCGGGGCCAGGGACGTTGCGCTCTACGGTGTCGCGTCGCGCCTGTTCGGACTCGCGGTGGGCCTCGCCTCGACGGGCACATCTCTCCTCCTGCCACTCCAGAGCGAACTGGAGGGCCGCGGGGAGCACGATCGCCAGCGCACGTTCGTGACGACGGGCGTACGAGCCTCGGTAGGCGTCGGCGTCCTGCTCGGCTTCCCGCTCGTCATCCTCCCAGCGTGGATCCTCACGGCGTGGCTCGGCTCCGGATTCGGGGCGAGTGTCGCACCGCTCGCGCTGCTCGGGGCTGCAGCCACGTTCACTGCGACGAACGTCGTCCTCTCGCAGTATCTCTTCGCACGCGGCAAGCCGGCGCTGCTCGCTCTCGCCCAGGCAGGCCTTGCGGCCGCGAACCTCGGCCTGACGATCGGCCTCCTTCTGGCGACGGGCGACATCTGGGCTGCGGCGCTGGCGACGCTCGTCGTCGAGGCGATCGGCGCGGTCGTCGTGCTTCCCCTCCTCGCACGCCGACGCGGTGTCTCGCTGCGCCAGCTCACGATGGCCTGGGCCAAGCCCGTGCTCGCAGGGCTCGTCGCGGCGCTGCCGACCCTTGTCCTGGCTCGGGCCGTTACGCAGACGAGCTCGCTCGTCGTTCTCGCGTGCGTCGGTGCCATATGGGCGGCTGCCTTCTCGGCTGTAGCATGGCGCCTGGCGCTCACAGACGGTGAGCGAACCCTGGTTCGGAGCCTCGTGCGCGGACGACGCGGGAGGCCGTCGGTCCCCGACGCCGCTCCATGAAGCGCTCCGACTGCCCGGCGAAGACGACAGGAGAGGTCTCATGTCCTACCGTTTTGGATCGATCGACGAGCTCGGCGACGGGTATGGCTTCCGGAAGGTCCGGTCGGCGCTCGAGGTGACGGCGTTCGGCGTCAACGCCCTCGTCTACCCGCCCGGTCAGGAGGGCTTCCTCCACTACCACGACCTGCAGGACGAGCTCTACTTCGTACACAGCGGGACGGCGCGCTTCGAGGTCGACGGCGAGGAGCGACTGCTCGGGCCCGGAGGGCTCTGCCACGTCACCTCCACCACGCCCCGGAAGGTCTCGAACGGCGGCGAGGAAGACCTCGTGCTGCTGATCGTGGGCGGCAAGGACGGCTACGTGGCGCGGGACGGCCAGCTGGTCGACCCCGAAGCCGATGCCGATCGCAGGGCAGCGCTCGGGAAGAGCTAACGTCCTCAGGAACCGAGGCGCGCAAAGACGTCGCGCGAGGGCTTGCGGGTACCGTCGGCGAAGAAGAGGCCCGATTGCCAGCCTGCCCCGACCCGTGACTCGTCCTTCAGCAGGAACCAGATCATCATGTCCACGCTCGGGCTCGCCGCCAGCTTGTTCCACGCCTGCTGCATGTAGAGCGCCTGCTTGGCGGGAGGGACGCCGAAGAAGCCGTCCGGTGGGTTCGTCTGGTACCCGTACTCGGTCACCCAGATGCGCATGTTCCCGTACAGCCGCGCCAGCTCCTTCGTCAGCATCTGGAAGTTGCCGAGCGTGACGGCGGTCGGCGGTGCGCCACGCTTGCCCGGGAGGAGGCTCGGTGGTGGGCGTCTCGGTCGGGTAGCCGTAGTAGGGGTGGTGTGCGTAGGCGTCGAACCCCTTCGCGCCCGCCAGCTTCATCGCCCGGAGGAACGCCAGCGGCGAGACGGACGAGCGGATCGTTCCCGGCTGGTTGTTGCCCCGCGGCGACGTGACGCCGCACGCGACCTTGTTCGCGGCGGCGACCGCTTTCACCGCTTTGACGACAGCGTTGCACATCCTGGCGTAGTCCTTCGCGCTCTGCATCGACCCACTTCGAGCCCGAGCGGACGTACTGCGGTTTGAGGAACACCGGGTTGTTCGGCTCGTTCCAGGCGATCCACTTCCGGACGACCCCCGCGCTCGTGCCGTCCGGCAGCCTGTACTTCCCCGAGTAGCGCCGCGCGGCAGCGGTCATGAACGCCTGCAGGTCCGCCGGGTTCGTCGGAGCGGCGTTCCAGCCGGCGGACGCGTTCGCCCACGACGGTGTCCCGATGACCGTGAAGATCGGCGCGATCTTGTATGCGTAGGCGTACCGCACGGTACGGTCGTAGGTTGCCCAGTCGTACGCCGGATCGGCAGGGTTCGACGGGTTCGCCGGCTTCCGGCTGGCGACGCCGTTCGGCCCGCCCCACCAGAGGTTCACGCGGATCAGCCTGGTGTTCAGCTGGGCGAGGCTCGGGAACACCTTGTCCGGATTGCCGTACAGGATCTGGGAGTCGTCGTAGATACCCTTCTCGATGTACCTCGAGGCCTCGGCCGCGGACGCGCCGACAAGAGCCGCGACAAGAGCTGCCGCGGCCACGATCGCACCCGCCCTACGCAACGGCTGCGTTCCTGCCGAGCGACGCGAGCGTGCGCCGCAGGCCATCGTCGAGCGCGATCTCTGGTGCCCAGCCGAGGAGCTGCTGGGCGCGCGTGATATCGGGCTGCCGCACCTGCGGATCGTCGACCGGTAGCGCCTCGAAGACGATCGGGCTCGAGGAGCCCGTAGCGCGCACGACGGCTTCGGCGAGCTCGAGCAGGGTCATCTCGGCCGGGTTGCCGATGTTGACGGGAAGATGCTCACCGGACTCGGCGAGCAGGATCAGCCCCCGGACGAGATCGTCGACGAAACAGAAGCTCCGCGTCTGGGAACCGCTGCCGAACACGGTCAGCGGCTTCTCCTCGAGCGCCTGGCGGATGAAGGTCGGGATCGCACGGCCGTCGTGCGGTCGCATCCGGGGGCCGTAGGTGTTGAAGATGCGCACGATCGCCGTGTCGACCCCCTGCTGGCGGTGATAGGCCATCGTGAGCGCCTCGGCGTAGCGTTTCGCTTCGTCGTACACGCCGCGCGGGCCGATCGGGTTGACATGCCCCCAGTAGGTCTCGGGCTGCGGGTGCACCTGCGGGTCGCCGTAGACCTCGCTCGTCGAGGCGAGCAGGAACCGGGCTCGCTTCACCTTCGCGAGGCCGAGCGCGTTATGGGTGCCGTACGAACCGACCTTGAGTGTCTGGAGCGGCAGGCGCAGGTAGTCGATCGGGCTTGCCGGGCTCGCGAGGTGGTAGACGAAGTCGACCGGCTCCTCGATCTCGACATGTTGCGTCAGGTCGTGCGGCCGGAAGACGAACTGCTCTCCGCGCAGGTGCTCGATGTTGGCGAGCGAGCCGGTCTCGAGATTGTCGACGCAGATGACTCTCTGACCGCGCACGAGCAGCGCTTCACACAAGTGCGACCCGAGAAAGCCGGCGCCGCCGGTAACGACAGATGTGGTCACCACGTCATCCTAACGGCTGGACTTTCTGTGCCATCGCACACTTACAGAACGCGTACGGATGACCCGTGCGCACCTCGGGCCGCATTCCTTCCCGCTCGCGGCCGACGATTGCCGGTGAGGCCCGCGTTCGGCCGCTGGTGCGCGACTACGGGCCGGCGACGGCCGATACGTGAAGGTTCGCAAAGAGCGCTCCCGGGACGGGGTCTCGAAGCAGAGCGACCCGCCGGTCGAGAGCTTCACCGCCACGGTTCAGCGCCCACACAGGACCCTTCGCCAGGCCCGCTACGTGCGCACGTCGACATCCGATCTCGACGAACGTGGCGAGCAGCATCCCGAGGCAGCTCGCTGTGCCACCGGCCGGCCGGACGTCGAGCGTCTGCCATTCCGCGTTCTCCGAGAAGAGGCGGCGGAGGCCCTCGTGCGTCCACCGCCAGTAGTCGTGAGGGGAGGGATGGTACACCTGGACACCGTGCGTCGATGCGAGCACGCGACCGCCCGGCGCCGTCACGCGGCGAAGCTCCCTGACGGCTCGAGCAGGGTCGTCGCAATGCTCGAGCACCTGGGTGCAGAGCACGACGTCGAAGCTGCCGTCGTCCACCGGTAGGTTCTCGACTCCCCCCAGGAGCTCGGCCGCCGGATTCTGGACGACATCGACCCCGACGTACGAGTCCGCGTACTCCGCGAAGTACGGGTAGTAGGGCTTCACGCCGCAGCCGACATCGAGCACGCGCAACCGCCCGCAGGCGGCATGTGCGGCCGCAGCCTCGGACTGGAGCCAGTCGGCGAGGCGCGAACGGACGAGCCAGGTCGGCGACGAGACAGGCGGATTCCGTCGCGTCTCACCAGGCCAGTCCAACGCGTCACGCAGGTCGGCTGAGCTCCGGGTGGACGCCACTCGGAGATCGTAGTCGGAGCAAGCGGAAAGGCGCGTCGGGCCGGGACCTGAGGAGGAAGCGCCACCTCGCCAATGGAGCGCCGTCCGCCAGCGCTCGTTGACCTCCTCCGTCAGCGCAGCTCCTTGTTCGCCTCCTGATCGAACCACATCCCGAAGAGCGTGAACTGGGTACCGGAGATCAGGAGCAGCGCCACGAGCACGATCGTCGCCGTCGTGATCTCGTTGTCGAAGAAGACCCGGGAGCAGGCGACGACGAGGCCGAGCGCGAGGCCGAGCACCGTCATCAGCGACCCGAGCACGTAGAAGAAGACGAGGGGGTGGAAGTCGCGGATCACGTACTTCTCCTTCATCCGCCACCAGAAGCCCTTGAAGAGCAGCCAGGCGATCCGCGGCGCGACGTAGTGAATGCGGATGCCGGAGCGCTCGCCGACGCCGTAGATCGGCCGCGACGGCACGTCGCGCACGCTCGCGGAGACGACGTTCAGGTGCACGAGCATGTCGTTCGGGAAGCCGTAGCGGCGGTAGATCCGCTCCAGGTCGAGGCGGTCGAGGGCTGCGAGCGACAGAGCCGTATAGCCCGCCTGCGAGTCGGCGACGTGCCAGTACCCCGAGGCGATCTTCGTCAGGAGCGACAGGACCGCGTTGCCGAGGTAGCGCGTGTGCGGGATCAGCGTCCACGCCTCCCCCGTGATCAGCCTGTTCGCCTTCGTGTAGTCGACCTCGCCGCGGGCCACGGGCGCCACGAGCTCGGCCAGCTCGGCCGGATCCATCTGGTTGTCGGCCGCCATCACGCACGTCACGTCGATCCGCTCCTCCCGGGCCCGGAGGTACCCGGTCACGATCGCCGCGCCGACACCGCCGTTGCGCTCGTGGACGATCACCTCGACTCGAGGGTCGCCGACGGCCCGCGCCGCGGCGGCAGTCCCGTCCGGGGAGGCGTCGTCGACGACGTAGATGCGGTCGACGAAGTCGGGGATCCCGCGCAGGGTCTCGGCGACGAGATGCTCCTCCTCGAACGCGGGAACGACGACGGCGACGCGCTTGCCCTCGATCATCGCGGCCCCTATTCCTTGCTCCGCGCGTTCCTTCTCTGCAGGAAGGGGTCGGCGACGGACGCTGCGAGCGCGCCGACGAGCAGGCCGAGCAGCCCACCGATCGCCGCCGCGTTGCGGCGGCTCGTGGCGGTCGTGCGGCTCGCCGCGGCTGCCTGCACGATCTTGCTCACCTCGACGTTCTCGGCCAGCGAGAGCAGCTGCTGATTCTGGAACAACTCCTGCTGCACCGTGCCGCGACGCTGCTCGGAGAAGCTGATCGTGTTGTTGAGGCTCGAGATCACGATCAGCTTGTCCGTCGCCGAGATGTTCTTGTCGGCGATGATCGACTGCTGCTGCTTGACCGCGCTCGAGATGCGGTCGTTGATGTCCCCGAGCTCGGTGTTGCTCGCGACGATCTGCTTGTTGAGCAGCTCGATCTTCTGGTCGACGTAGGTCGAAACGACGTCCGTCACCGACTCGGCCAGAGAATCCGCAGCCTTCTCGGCCTTGCGGGCGGCAGCCGCGTCGACGGTGATCTCGATCAACGGCGACACGTTCCTCGCCTGGCCGGCCGTGACGATCGCCTGCGACGAGACGTTGCCCCGCAGCTGGCCGACGGTGAGCCCGCTTGCGGCGGCCGCGCGCTTCAACGCCGCCTCGGACTGGATGATCCGGTTGACCGTCTTCGGGTTCGTGGCGAGGCTCTGGATCTGGCCACCGCCGGAGGTCGTGAACGGCTGGCCGAGGTAGAGGAGGCTCGTGGCGCGGAAGACGTCGCCACCGCCGACGGACACGACCACGCCGAGGATCGCGCCGATCACGAGCCCGGCGACGGGCAGCCACCAGCGGGCCGTGATCCGCGTCCAGACGGAGCGGAGATCGACCTCGCGCTCGGCGTCGGGATCGGGCTGTCTCGTCTCGCTCATCGCGCCGCGACCCTAGCAGCGGCCCACTCCCACTGGGCTGCCAGCCCCTCGCGCAGAGTCGTCTCCGGCTCCCGCCCGAGTGCCTCCCGGATCGTTCCGCGAACGACGTCGCCGACGTAGGTGAAGCTGCGCGACTGAAGGTCGTCCCCGAACAGGTCGAATGGCCGCCCCCCGGCGAGGCACATGGCAATGCGGGTGAACGCCATGTCGGGCCGCTGGCGGGGCCCGTAGGCGTTGAAGTACCGGAGCACGAGGTAGCGCATCGGCTACGTCTCCAGCGGCCGCAGACCGCCTGCGCCGTCGTCGACGAGGCAGACCTCGGAGAAGAAGCGGGTCATCGACACACCGGCACGATAGTCGCCGACCCTCGGCTCCGGCCGCTCGCCGTTCGCGAGCGCGAGCGCGAGCTCCGGATAGCGGCTGCCGGCCGCGAGCGGCAGCGGGAAGGCGCCGCCGAAGCGGGGGTTGACGTCCGTGACGGGGAGGGAGCCGTCGGGCTCCCGGAAGCACTGGACACAGGCCGGCCCGACGATCCCGATCGTCTCCGCCACCCGCCGCGCATGCTCGATCAGCTCGAGATCGAGGATCGAAGTCCCCTTGATCGACTCGCCCCCCTTCGACTGGATCATCGTTCGCGCGATCGCGTTGAGGCAGCGGCCCTCGAGATCGCAGAAGACGTCGATCGAGAACTCCTCGCCGACGCACATCTCCTGCACCATCGACACGACCGGGGTGTGGTGGACGAAGAACGCGAGCTCGGCAGGATCGACGGCGCGGTAGATGTGACGGGAGCCGAACCCCTCGCGAATCTTCACGAGCAGGGGATAGCGCGCGTCGTCGGGCACCTCGCCCGGGAGCCAGGTGCGGGGGCTCGGGATCCCGTGCTCCTCGAAGAAGACGTGGGCGACGTACTTGTCGGCCATGGTCGCGCACACCTCGTACGGTGGCGCGAGCAGCAGTGCCGGTGCGAGCGCCTCCCGGTTGCGCGCCACGATGCTCTGGTCGATGTCGGTCACGGGCACGACGAGCCTGACGTCGTACTCGGCGACAAGCGCCGCGAGAGAAGGCATGTAGCCGGGATCGTCGACCCGCGGGACGAGAGCCTTGTGATCGGCGTGGTAGAGCGCCGGCGCGAGGGGATCGAGGTCGGAGGCGATCGTGGTGGCGCCGGCCCGGCCAAAGGCGGTCACGATGTCGACGCGCTGACCGGCGCAGGTGAAGAGGACCGCGGTCACGGGGGCAGAGGGTACTTCCTGCGGTGCGTCTCCTGCCGGCCGC
The DNA here is from genome assembly GCA_963792455.1 of uncultured Thermoleophilia bacterium. Lineage (GTDB taxonomy): Bacteria > Actinomycetota > Thermoleophilia > Gaiellales > Gaiellaceae > Gaiella. The sequence continues at coordinate 80,991 of CAWBWA010000001.1, read as the reverse complement.
CACGAACTGCGGATTCGAGGAGCAGCGGGAGGAGCGTGATCGCGAAGAGCATCGGCCCGGTGACGACGCGCCGGGCCGACTGGGCCAGGTGCCAGCGCAGCTCGAGTGGCGTCGCCCAGTAGACGAGAACGAGGCCGGCGGCCACGAGACCGAGCGTGCCGACGATCAGCCACACACCGACGCGACTCGGGAGCGCAGACCACGCAACGACCACGGAGGCCAGGACCACGAGCCCGAGCAGCAGCCAACGTGACGGATTGAAGACGTTCTCGGTCAGCACCTGGAGAATCAAGGGAATCCTGTCGAGCTTCCCGATCAGGCCCGCGCCCAGTCGCTCTCTCAGCGACGTCGAAAAGATCCCGACGACATGGTGGTGGGAAGCCCAGAGCGACCAGGGGACGAGCCCGACGAGCACTGCCACGCCAACGGCGCCGAGCGTGACCAGCAGCCGCGCTCTCGCCGTGATCGCGATCACGGCGATCATCGTCACGGACAGGGCCGAGATGTAGATCCGGCCCTCGAACTTCGAGGCATACGCGCCTGCGGCGAACACCGGAAAGAGCCTCAACGGCCAGGCGGTCGGCGTCGACGACCCAGCGCCAGGCGAACAGGCCCGCCATCGCAAAGAAGACGCCGACCGGGACGTCGGCGAGCGCCGAAGCGGTCTGGATCTGCACCGCAGGCGCCAGGGCGACGGCCAGGACGAACGGCCAGACCAGCACCTCACGCACCCGGCCGCGCAGGAGCTCGAGCAGGGCGAGGAGGAAACCTGCGTAGATGAGCCAGAACTGGACGTGGATCGCACGCGTGTTGACGTGCCCCATGAACGTGAAGTCGGAGGCCTCGATCGCCGGCACGAGCAGGGGGTAATCCGGGTTCCAGGGACGGTAGGGTGCCGAGGCGAGCACATCCACGTTCAGCCCGTCGAAGACGACGAGCGCTCGTGCCTTCGCCGTCCACTGGGCCCATGCGTCCCAGACGCCGAGCGGCTGGAACCAGAGGTCGACGGCCATGAGGGCGACGATTCCCAGGAGAGCGATCGACGCAGGCCAGAGATAGGCCGGAACGCGAGCACGGCAGGCGGGCGGGTCCACCGGGTCTCTGGCCGCAAGACCTGCCAACGCGAAGGCCCCGCAAACGGCGATCACGACCCAGCGATTGAACGGTGATCCGAGCACGAGAACGAGCTGGAGCGCCACACCGACGGCCGCGATGCCGGCGAGGTATGCCACCCCGAGCGTGCGGGTCAGGCCGCGAGGGGTGCGCCACGCCCCAAGCAGGCGAAGGAGCCCTGCTCCGGCCGCGAGGAAGAGCACGTTGCAGGCGAGCAAGCCGACGACATCCCGTGCCATCAGCGCGCGACCTTCCCGAGATAGGCCGGGGGAAGGCCGCTGACGGCTTCCTTGACCCTCCAGGTCCTCGAGATCTGCGGGCCAAGGCCGGCAGGGTCGACGCCGAGTGTCAGGATCCACTGGGCCTGATCAGGATCGGCTACGGCAACGCGGGGAAGGAGGTTCGCGAGCGCCCACTGGCGGAAGGCCTCCCTGGTCGTTCGATCGAGCCGCCGGGAGGGCGCCAGGAAGTAGGTGTCTCCGGGCGGGATGTGCTTCGCCGCGTTGTCGAAGATCTCCGGGTGCACGCGGAACACCGAGACTCCGTAACGGGGCGCGAGCCACGGGTCGATCGTGCTCGTGTAGCGAATGTCCTCGACGATCCGCCAACCGATGAAGGGGGCTGCGCCGACGGTGGTGGCGACCAGGACGAGGACGATCCAGCCGACGCCCACCGAACCGCCGACGGACGAGCGCACGTGGCCCCGGATCCGCCATGCGTAGAGCGCTCCGCCGAGGAGCCCGAGCAGGAGGAACGCCAGACCGAGCGGGCCGGGATGCTGGGGAAGTCCCTCCACGGGGCGGGAGTGTAATGATCGCCGAACCCGTCCCCGCTCACGGAACGGCGGGCCGGCGAGACGTCAGTCGCGCCACCCTCCCGCCGCGCCGCGATACGTCCCGCCGAAGAGCGCGAGCGGCGTCCGCAGCAGGATCCGCAGGTCGACACGAGCCGAGCGGTGCTCGACGTACCAGACGTCCAGCTCGATCCGCTCGGCCCACGGCAGGGTGGCCCGGCCTTGGATCTGCGCCCAGCCGGTGAGCCCCGGCCGCACCTCGAGGCGCCTGCGCTGGCGCTCGGTGTACGTCTCGACCTGGTAGCGCAGCGTCGGTCGAGGCCCGATCAGGCTCATCTCGCCGCGGATGACGTTCCAGAGCTGGGGGAGCTCGTCGACGGACGTCCTGCGCAGGACCCGCCCGACTCTCGTGATGCGGCTGTCGCCCGCGTCGACCGCATACCCGGCACCCTTCTTCTCGGCCCCGACGACCATCGTGCGGAGCTTCAGGAGCTCGAAGTCCTCGCCGTCCTTCCCGACGCGGGTCTGCCGGAAGACGATCGGGCCGCCGTCCTCGATCTTGATCGCGATCGCCGAAGCGGCCAGAAGCGGGCTCGTGACCGCGAGCCCCACCGCCGCCGTCGCGATGTCGAGCACTCTGTTCACGTTCCGAGCCGGCGCACAGGCTGTCCCGTAACCTCGGCGATCAACTCGAAGTGACGGTCGCAGTGCCAGAGCTCGGCCCCGGCCGCCTCGGCGGCGGCGGCGGCGAGGAGATCTGTGACCGACGGCCCACGATGGTAGCCGCGTCGCGCAAGGCGCGACTGCACGTCGACGGCTCGCGCACCGATCTCTGCGTCGAGAGGGATCCGGTGCAGAACCGAGTACTCCTCGCGAATCTGCTCGTGATCCGCGCTGCCCCACGCCGACCGCAGGAGCTCGAGCTCGATCGGATCCACCATCGCCACCGCATCGGCCTCGAGCGCATCACCGAGCGAGCCACCGACGCCGGGCTGACCTCGCCGCTGCCAGACACTCGTGTCGACCACGACGAGCGTCACGAGGCCGAGCGGCGGCGCGACGACAGCGTGCCCACCGGGACGGTCGGCGCCCGCATCCTCCGCAGTTCCGCGAGCGTCGGCACCGGCAGCGTGCCGTTCCGCACCCGTGCGGCCAGGCGTCGACGCAGTTCGGCGCGGCGCACCTCGGAGAGCGCTGCGTTGACGGTGTCCTTCAGCGTCTCGGTGCCGAGGATCTCGGCGACCTCGTCAGCGAGTTGCCGGTCGACGTCGATGGTCGTCTTCATGTACCAAGGATATCCGAAGGCCCCCCAGTTGGCTATCCGCTCTGCGGGACGTGTCGCGCCGAGCCACGTGGGGCGCGCTCCGTCACCGCGTCCCCTCCGCTGCCTCCCACGTCGCAGGCACTCCATGCCGCAGGTAGTTCCAGAGCGCCACGACCGTCGCCCACGTGACGAGCGCGTAGTAGCGCGCGATCGGAATGCCCGCCGCAGCCGCCGCGATCAGCGCCACCTGGCCGGCCAGCACGAGCCCGTAGGCCCAGCCGTCGGCCACGAGAGCAGCGCTCGAGGCAAGCAGCGCCAGGTGCAAGACCCCGCTGCCGTACCGGAGCAGCCGATGCGAGACGATCTCGACGAGGTAGCCGGGCGGCAGCCGCCGGAGCATCGAGCCCCGCAACGTGATCTCCCAGCAGTGCTCGAACATGCGCACCTTGCGCCGGTACTCGGTCTCGTTCGAGGGGGTCGGCTTCTCGAAGGCGTGTGCGGCGGGCTCGTAGACGGCCCTCCGGCCCGCCTGAACCATCCGGTACGGGAACGAGAGATCGTGGCCCCAGCGCGGATCGACCTCGACGTAGTCGCCCCGCTTGACGGCGTAGATCGACCCGTTGCCGCCGGTGATCGAGCCGAGCCGTGACTCGGCCTCGCGCAGCTTCATCTCGTAGCGCCAGTACGTGCCCTCGCGGTTGGTCCCGGCCGCCGTCTCGAGCCGCAGCTGCCCGCAGACGTAGGCAACGTCGGGGTCGGCGAGATTGGCGACGAGGTGACGGAGTGCGTCGGGAGCCCACGTCGCGTTGCCGTCGGAGAACGCGACGACCTCCGCTGAGGACTCCCTGACGGCGCTGTCCTGAGCCGCAACCTTGCCGCCTCGTGGGCAGTCGAGCAGCCGGACGCGTGGCTCGCGCGCCGCGACTCCCGCAACGAGCGCGTTCGTCCGGTCGGTCGAGGCGTCGGAGGCGATGACGATCTCGACCTTCTCGGGCGGGTAGTCGAGGGCGAGCAGGTTCTCGAGGCGACGCTCGATCACCGGCTCCTCGTTGTAGGCGGGGACGATGACGGTCACCGACGGCGCGGCTGCCTCGTCCTTGCGTACCGGTCGCGGCCGCAGGCGCGCGGCGATCTCCGCTGCGACCGGATAGCCGAGGTGGGTCCAGGCGAGCGCTCCGAGCGAGCCCCAGAACACTGGTTTCAATGGGATCACCGGTCGAGTGTAGCCCTGTCTCGTCTCGCCGATTCGGGGTGGTGGCGACCATCCGACGTTACGATCCGAGGGCTCGCCGCACGCAAAGCGCGCGGGTAGGATGTTGCGTCCCGTGGCTGTACCTCTCACGATCCTGATGCCGGTCTTCAATGAGAGGACCACCATCGCCGCAGCGATCGACGACGCACTGGGCGCAGACCTGCCCGTGGACGCGAGGCAGCTCGTGATCGTCGACGACGGCTCCACCGACGGCACCCGTGAGTGGCTGGCCGACACCACCTTGCCGGAGAACGTCGAGGTCGTCTTCCATCCGAAGAACACCGGCAAGGGTGCCGCGATCCGCACTGCTCTCGAACACGCAACGGGAACCTTCTCGGCGATCCTGGACGCCGACCTCGAGTACGCGGCGGCTGATCTCGAGCACCTCATCGAGCCCCTCCTCGCGGGCAAGGCGCGGGTCGTCTTCGGCACCCGTGCGTGGACGTCCCAGTCGTCGTTCAGCTTCTGGTACGTGATGGGCAACAAGTCGGTCACGTTCGCCACGAACGTCCTCTACAACTGCTGGATCTCGGACGTGATGACCTGTCACAAGGCGATGAGCACGGAGCTGTTCCGGTCGCTCCGCCTGCGGGAGCGCGGGTTCGGGATCGAGCCCGAGATCGCCGCCCGGGTGCTGCAGTCGGGCGAGCGGATCTACGAGGTGCCGATCGGCTACGCCGCGCGCTCGCGCGACGAGGGGAAGAAGCTGACGGCCGTCGACGGGGTCCGGGTGCTGCGAACCCTGGTGCGCTGCAAGCTCGCCTAGAGGAGCGCGTCCCGGTAGGCGGCCATCGTCGCGGCCGTCGCCCCGGTCCACCCGTAGGCCGCGCCTGCCTTCTCCCTCGCAGCGGCGCCGAGGCGGTCCCGGAGGACGGGATCGCCGAGGAGCCGCTCGAGCGCCGCGCGCAGGGCGACGACGTCGCCCGGCGGCACCACGAGACCGGTGACGCCGTCCTCGATCGCGTCCGCGAGGCCGCCGACGCCGGTCGTGACGACGGCCCTGCCGTACGCCATCGCCTCGCGGGCCGTCACGCCGTACCCCTCGCGGCGCGAGGGCACGCACACGACGGCGGCCCGCTCGTAGTAGGGCCCGAGCTCGTCGTGCGGGACGAAGCCGACGGTCGACGGCACCAGGTCGCGAAGCGGCCCGTCGCCGACGACGACGAGCGGCAGGCCGGCCGCAGCCTCGACGAGCTCCCTGATCCCCTTCTCCTCGGAGAGGCGCCCGACGTAGAGGACGTGCGGCGGCTCCTCGGACGGGCCGACCCGGTCCGGTACGTCGATCCCGCTCGGGATCACGCGGACGTCCCGGGCTCCGAGCTCCCGCACGTCCGCAGCGAGCGAGGAGGAGGCGCAGACGACGACCCGCGCCCGACGCAGGAGCGGCCGGAACAGCCATGGCAGGCGCTTTGCCAGCTCGACGTCCGAGCCCCACGCCTGGAGGACGAGCGGCTTGCCGGTGGCGAGCCCCGCGACGGCCGAGGGTAGCCAGTGAGCGTGCACGACGTCCGCCTCGCGTGCCGCCCGCCGGGCCGCACGGGCGAAGGAGAACAGGAACAGCGGCAACAGGAGCACCCGCCACGGCCGGGCGCGCAGGTTGTTCGCGATCCCGTCTCCGTAGGCGATCCCGAAGTGCCGGAAGGACGCCGGCGAGACGACGTCGACCTCGACGCCGGCCTCCCGCAGGTGGACGACCGCATCCTCGACGAACAGCCCGGCGACGTCACCCGGGTGGCGCGGGTACGACGTCGTCAGGACGACAGGCCCTCACGTCGCCGGAGAGCCGCCGCGCGAAGACGGCGGCGCCACGATCGCGAGCATCACGAAGACGAAGAAGTAGTAGAAGCTCATCGTCAGGTAGAAGAAGTTCGAGGCCATCGTGCCGACGAGTGCCGCCGTCAGGCCCCACTCGAGCGGGCGCACGCGGGCGGCGAGCCCGTCCCCGGCCGCCGAGAGCGCCCGGCCGATCGCGCGGCCGACGGCGAGCCGCTGGAACACGTAGCCGAGGAACGCGAGGAAGAGGATCGCCCCGACGATGCCCGTCTCGACGAACAGCGCCACGTAGAACGAGTGCGGCCCGAAGTTGTCACGGCCGGTGACGAACTCGTAGTAGACGGAGAAGTTGTTCAGCCCGAGGCCGAACAGCGGGTGCTGCGACAGCACCTGGGGGATGAACTCGTAGACGACGAAGTGCGTCGAGCGTGCCCTTGCCGCCCGTGTCGACCCGCGACCGCAGGACCGTCTCGAAGAAGTCGGCCCGCTGCGCGACGAAGACGAGCACTGCCAGCCCGACGCCCGCGAGCGGGAGCAGGAACCGGGGCCGCAGCAGCAGGTGCCGGTAGGGGACGACGAGGACGAGCAGGCCGCAGAGCGAGCCCGAGCAGGCCGCTGCGCGAGATCGTGGCGAGCTCGATCAGGAAGAGGAGCATCAGCGTCAGCATCAGCGGGACGCGCAGGCGATGGCCGCGCTCGAGGCGGAGGTAGATCGGGAGCAGCACGAGCAGCGGAATCAGGATCTCGATCGCCGAGGTGGTTCGGGTCGCCGGTGAGGGCGTTCGGGCGGTAGACGTTCGCTCCCTCGACCGCGCCGTAGATGTTGATCTGGCTCGCGCCGCCGGTGATCGGCGAGAGGACGGCGGCGTCGAGGTTGGCGCCGGTCGTCTGGGCGACCCCGAGCTGGAGCACGCCGTAGAGCGCGTTGAGCACGATGCCCCCGCAGAACACCGCGAGCGCCCACCAGTAGAACCGCTCGCCGCGCCGGGCGACGAGCGCCACCGCCGCGAACGAGGAACAGGAAGTGGAGGATGAACTTGACCATCCCCTTGGCCCACTGCGCGAGCGCGGTCGCCGTCTCGAGGTTGAAGAAGCCGAGCAGGTAGACGGCGAGGAAGGCGAGGAAGAACGCGAACGTCACCGCGGCCGAGCGGGTGAACCGGCCGTCGAGCCGCTCGAGCCGCCCGAGGGCGAAGGCAACGAGGAAGAGCGCCGTCAGCACGTCGGACAGCGAGAGGTCGCTGCCGACGTTCCAGTGGAGCTTCTCGAAGGTGACCGTGGCGACGGTCGCGAAGAACAGCGCGTCGACGAACGGCTGGCGGCGGGTCAGCACAGCGACCTCAGGAGCCCGGCCGTCTCCTCGACCCGCGTCGAGCGGGCGAGCTCGTGGCGCCACTTCTCGGACAGGGGCACGTCCGGCAGGCCCTCGCCCGCGAAGCGGCGATGGAGCTCGAGCAGCGCGTCGCGGATGGCGTCGACGTCGTCGGGAGGGACGACGATGCCCGCGCCGGTCTCGCGGATCAGAGTCGGCGGCGGCGCCGTCCGGGGGCACCGCGGCGAGGATCGGCCGTCCCGCCGCGATGTACTCGAACACCTTGCCCGAGAGCACCCCCTTGCCACGGCCGCCCGCGTCGGGGATCAGGAGCAGCAGCGCCTCGGAGTCGCGCTGGAGAGCGAGAGACGTCGAGCGGGGCGCGTACGGGATCAGCTCGAGCCGGTCGCCGAGGCCGAGCTCGGCCGCCCATTCGCGGTCGGTGCTGCGGAAGTCGCCGAGGAAGCGGGCGACGCACGTCGAGCCCGGAGTCGTGCGAGCGCCTGCAGGAACGGCCGTGGGTCGCGCTTGCCGAAGAAGCTCCCCGTGTGCGTGATCCGGAGGCGGTCGCCGGGAGCGTAGTCGAGCCCCGCGAAGTCGTCGAAGTCGGAGCCGTTCGAGATCGTCACGACCCGGCCCCGCGGCTCGAGCGCCCGCACCTCGTCGGCGATGAAGTCCGCGACGCACACGATCGCGTCGGCGTAGCGGGCGACGAGCCTCGCGACGCCGAGGTCGACCTTCTCCTTCGCGCGCACGGCGGCGCTCTCCGAGCGGCGGTGCGCGTGGGCGACGACCGAGTCGCGCAGGTCGGCGACCCAGCGAGCCCCGGTTGCGCGCTTGACGGCCGCGCCGACGAGGTGGATCGAGTTCGGCGGCGAGGTGGTGAGCACGACGTCGATGTCGTGCTCGCGCACGAGCCGGATCGCGGCGGGGATCGCGGTCAGGTTCCACGACACGTTCTCGTCCGGCACGAGCGCGCGGCGGCCGAAGAGGCGCGCCTGGGTGGAGAGCCGGGCGAGCCCCTGCTTGCCGTGCAGCTCCTCGGCCGGCTTGCGGCCGCTCGGGCCGACGTAGCGGGCCCGGTGCACCCAGGCCTGCGTCGGCACGCGCAGCTCCTCGTCCCGGTGGATCCACTGCGGGTCGTCGGGCGCGAGCACGTGCGTCTCGATCCCGAGCGCGGGCAGGTACTGCGCGAGCTTCGAGGGACGCTGCACGCCTCCCCCTCCCGCGGGGGGAAAGTAGAAGCTGACGAGCAGCACCTTCACCCGGGCGATGGTACTGGCGGCTCGGGCGCAGCCCGCGAGCGGGTTGCCTCGCGGTGCACCTCGCGGATCGCGATCACGCCGCCCACCACGGTCGTCGGGACGTACCAGATCGCCTGCATGAGCAGCGAGAACGCGATCGCCACCTCCCCGTCGACGCCGACGACGCCGAGCGCGGAGACGGCGAGCCACTGGTAGGTGCCGATGAACCCGGGCGAGCTCGGGATCACGACTCCGAGATTGATGACGGCGGTGACGAAGACGAGCTCGATCGGGGAGAGCGAGATGCCGAGCGACCGGCAGACGAGGCCGGCGGCAAGCGCCCAGGCGCCCCAGGCGACGGCGCTGAGAACCAACGCGAGCACGAGACGGCGCCGGCCGAGCGGCGACGCGAGCTCGTCGATCGTGTCGCGCAGCAGCCGCCGTGACGAGGCCGCGGCTCTCCCGCCGGCTCCGCGGCTTCGTGCGCGCGTAGAGGACCGCTCCGGCGAAGACGAGCGCGAGCACGACCAGCAGGACGATGCCACCGACGGCGATCCGCTTCACCCAGGCGGTGTCACCCACGATCGGCAGCGACACGAGGAGGGCGACGACCAGCGTGAGGACGTCGCAGGCCCGGTCGCGGAACACCGAACCGAAGGCACGGCCGGCCGGTATCACGGCCGAGGTGGAGAGCCAGCGCGCCCGCAGGAGGTCGCCGATCCGGAGCGGCAGGACGTTGTTCGCGCCGATCCCGCCCAGCACGAGGGCGTAGAAGCGCCGCACTGTCAGCTCGAGCGTGTCGGCGATGAGCCGCCAGCGCGCACCCTGCGCGACGTACACGCCCTGGATCACGATCGCCGCGAGCAGAACGAGGCCGAGGTCGGCGCCGCGGAGGGCCTGCCAGACGGCGTCGAGGTCGGCATCCCGGAAGACGAGCCAGAGGAAGAACGCAGACGATGCGATGCCGACGGCGAGCAGAGCGCCGCCGCGCCGGCGGGACGGGGTGGCGGTCGGAACCTCGCTCATTGCGGAATCCGGTAGAGGACGTAGCGCCCGTCGCGGTAGGCGACCGGCAGGTCCGGGCGGGTGTCGAAGAGCTTGGTGTCGATCACGAGCCAGGTTGCGCCGCAGCGTTTCGGAATTCCGAGGTCGCCCGTTTCGTCGAAGCGCCGCCACTCGTCACGGCGTTCGTAAGGGCGGTTGCGCTTCGTGTCGGCGACATGACCCGGGGGAGCGTTGCAGACGTACACCGGCGCGGAGGCGGCGATCCGGTAGCTCGACTCCGGATCGGCGTAGACGATCGCGGCTGCGGGAACCTTCTCCCGCAACGCGTCGACGAGCCCGGGCGTCAACGGGCTCGGGCGCCGTGCCTCCGATGGAGACCACTCCGAGAGCCCGTGGGCGAACGTCGGCAGGAGCAGCAAGGCCGAGGCGACGGCGGCGGTCGCCTCGCGCGAGCGGAGCCGCCACAGGCCGGCCACGAGCGCGACGAGCGCCCCGGCGACGGCAATCCACGTCGCCCACGCCGGCCCGCCCTGCTCGACCGTGTAGCCGAAGTCGCCTGGGTACTGCCACTGCAGGACGATGCCGGCGACGAGCGCGAACGGGGCCACGAGCGGGCCGAGGAGGGACGCCAGCACGCCCATCCCGCCGGCGAAGGCGAAGGCGAACGGCACGAAGCCGGCGAGCCGCCGGGCCTGCGAGAGCGAGACCACGTCCGCGAACGGCGTGAACAGCCACGGGACGAGCGTGATCGCGAAGATCGCGAGCGAGCCGCCGACGACGTACGCCGCCCAGCGGTACCGGGAGGCGAGCGCCGTGAGCGGGATCAGGAGCAGCGCCGCCACCGCGACCGCCCCCGACCGGCCGAACACCTGGGGCGCGAGCGAGAAGTGATCCGCCGAGCCGGTGAGCTGCCCGGCGTAGTGGTCGAAGCCACGGGCCCGCTCCCGCGCATCCGGGCTCACCGAGGCCGTGCTCCGCACGACGGGCAGGAGCCAGACGAGGAACAGCCCTGCCGGGACGACGAGCGCCCCGAGGGCGAGGGCGCCGCTGCGAACCGGCTCCCGCCGCCACGCCCAGCGGACCGCGAGGAAGCCCGCGAACGGGATCCAGAGGAAGATCGCGTACGTCGGGTGGACGACGGCGAGCACGAGCGACGCGAGGCCGGCGCTCGCGAGGAGCCCTCGGCTCGGGCTCCTCATCGCCGCCAGGGCGAGCGCGAGCGCGGCGGGGGCGAGAAGCTGGCGGGAGGCCGTCGCGGGAAGGGCGAGCGCGGTGTAGGCGCCTCCGTTCCCCGGGGCCATCGCCGCGATCGCCACGGCCGCCGCGGCCGAGGCCGCGGCGGGGGTGACCCGCCGAAACAGGGCGTAGCCGGCCTCGTAGGCGACCAGCACGGCGAGGGGTGCGAGCACCGTCGGCTCGTGGAGCACGACCTCGGCGGGGTCGACGAACGCGACCTTCGCGACGAGAGCGAGGAACGCCTGCCAGAGCGGGAAGGCGTAACCGGGGTGGAGACCCCCGTCGGCGAACTCGTTCACGGACGAGAGCGAGAGGTCGCCGAGCTCGAGGAGCTTGCGGGCGCGGGCCAGGTGGAAGAGACCGTCGCCGCCGATCTCGCCTGCGACGTGCCAGAGGAGCAGCCCGAGCACGGCACCCGCCGCCCACACCCAGACGCGTCCCGGGAGCTCCGGCACGGGAGGACGGCGGATCGCGAACGGCGCAGCGACGAGTGCGACGACCGCGAGCAGCACGAGCGCGAGGGTCAGCGACCCGTGGACGGCGAACACGACCCCCATCGCGGCGAACACGGCCCCGAGCCCCCACGCGAGCGTGGCGGACGTGCTGCGCACGCCCACCGCGCGGGCAGCGATCGCGCCGGGCGCGAGCACGAGCCCGGTGGCGGCCGCGAGCCGAACGAGCAGGAAGACCGAGCTCATCGCTCGATCAGCGAGCGAACGTCGCCCGCCCCGATCCAGCGGGCCGCGTCGCGGTACATCGCCCCCTTCTCGCCGGGCACGATCCTGCCGCGCAGGACGAGCGCCCGGTGCAGCAGCGACCGGACGCGCTCGGCCTCCTCCGCGCCGTGGTGCTTGAGGAAGAAGCGCAGATGACCGCGGAGGTTGTCGCGGTAGAGGCGCCCGCCGTGCGACGCGCCGCCGACGTGCACGCAACGCGCCTCGGGCGTGAAGCGCGTGCTCCAGCCCGCCTGCGCGAAGCGATAGCACCAGTCGACCTCCTCGCTGAAGAGGAAGAAGCTCGCGTCCGGCGGGCCGACGTCGTCGATCGCCGCACGACGGACGAGCATGCAGGCGCCCATCACGCACTCCACCTCACGCTCCGAGGCGTGGTCGAACCCCGCCCCGTAGAAGCCGTTCAGGAGCTCGGTGCGCCTCCCGAGCTTGCGCAGGTAGAAGTACTCGGTTGCAAGCCGCCAGCGGGTCGGGAAGCCCCGCACCGACCGTTGCAGCGATCCGTCGGGATTGAGGAGCTTCGGGGCCACGACGGCGGCGTCGGGATGTGCGTCACCGACGGCGACCATCCGCTCGAGGGCGTCCCCGGTGAGCCAGGCATCGGCATTCAGGATCAGGGCCCAGCGACTCGAGGGGATCTCCTCGAGGCCTCGTGCCCAGCCGGCGGCGAGGCCCAGGTTCTCCTGCTCCACGACCTCCACGGCGGGGAAGCGCCGACGGACGAACGCCACCGTGTCGTCGCTCGAGGCGTTGTCCACGACGACGGTGTCGACTCCCGCGACGCTCTCGAGGCACTGCTCGATCCAGGGCAGGGCGTTGTGCGTGGTGACGACGACCGAGGCGTCAGCCATGCCCGACCTCCGGGCGGGCCCCGCCACGCACCGACTCCCAGAGCAGGATCACGCCGCCGGGGAGAGCGAGCGCGACGGTGACGAGGAAGAACAGGAATCCGGCCGCGAAGGCCGCGTCGGCATCGACCCCGACACTGCCGAGGAAGCTGACGAAGAAGGCCTCCCGGACGGCGAACCCGTTGAGCGTGAAGGGCACGAGCAGGACGAGGAAGAACAGCGGCCCCATCACGTAGTAGATGCGGGGGCTGAGGTCGATCCCGACCGCCTTGCACGACGCCCAGATCGAGAGGATGCGCACCGCCTGGATCGCGGTCGTGAACACGAACACCTTCAGCAGCAGGCCCGTGTGCCCGCGGTAGTGGTGGACGCCGTCGTAGAACGCCTTCAGCGGGCGCTCGATGCGAAGCCGCACGAGCAACGGTCGTACCTTCCTGAGCAGTGGCCGCGCCGACCGGAAGAAGAACAGGGCGATCAGGAGCAGCGTCCCGAAGACGAACGCGCCCTCGAGCCAGAGGTACGCGCTGACGTCGTAGTGGCCGAGTGCCAGCACGAACCCGAAGGCACCGAGGAGCACGGTCGCGGTGCCCCCCAGGCCACGTTCGATCAGGACGATCGCGGTCAGGTCACCGGAGCGCCCCGGATGGCGCTTGGCTGTCTCGAAGATACGCACCGCGTCGCCGCCGATCGACGTCGGCAGGATCTGCCCGGCCGTGTAGGAGACGAAGTACGCGCGGGTCAGCCACCAGAACCGCTCGACGATCCCCTGTGCGACGAGCAGCCACTGCCAGCGGAGCGCCATCGGCAGCGCGGTCACGATCATGATCGTGACCGCGAGGCCGAACCACCAGAGGTTGGCCGAGGTGAGCACGTCCCACGTCTGCTGGATGTCGATCTTGAGGACGATGTAGGCGACCGCGAGCGTGGTCAGCGTCACGCCGATCGCGATCCGCACCGGCCGCTTGACGTGCGACAGTCGTGGCACCCGTGGCGTTCTCATGCCGTGAACCGGGCGTGCACGCGCCGAAGAGCGTCGACCGCGTCGAGGATGTCGTCGTCCGAGTGCGCGGGCGAGAGTGGCAGCGACAGCACCTCGTCACCGGCCCGCTCGCTGACCGGGAGCGGCACCTGCGCCGGATAGCGCTCGCGGAACCACGTCAGGCGGTGGACGGGCAGGAAGTGGATGCTCGTGCTGATCAACTCGTCGGCGAGTGCGCTCTGGTAGGCGTCGCGGGTGGCGCCGGCGCGGGTGGCGTCGATCCGGACGACGTAGAGGTGCAGGGCATGCGTGTCACGGTCGTCGCGGGCGAGCGGCGTGATTCCCCCGAGCCCGGCGAGCCCGGCGTCGTAGAGCGCGAACTGCCGTTCCCGGATGCGCGCGTGCGCTTCGACCCGGTCGAGCTGGACGAGCGCGATCGCGGCGAGAACGTCCGAGAGGTTCGCCTTGAACCCGGCGGTCACCTGGTCGTAGAGCGAGCCGTCGCCGCGCCGCGTCAACCGCATGTTGCGGATCGCCTCGGCGACGTCGTCCCGGTTCGTGGCGACGAGCCCTCCCTCGCCGGCGGCGATGTTCTTCGTCGCGTAGAGCGAGAAGCAGGCGGCATCCGAGATGCCGCCGAGCTTGCGGCCGCGGTAGCGGCCCTCGGCGGCGTGGGCCGCGTCCTCGACGACCGGGAGGCCGAGCGCGAGGATCGGGTCGAGGTCGGCCGGCTGGCCGGCGAGGTGTACCGGCATGATCGCTTTCGTCCGCTCCGTGACGAGGGCCGGGATCAGCGTGGGATCGATGTTCAGGTCGGTGTCCCGGACGTCGCAGAAGACGGGGGTGGCGCCGCAGTGCTCGATCACGTTCGCGGTCGCGGGCCAGGTGATCGGGCTCGTGATCACCTCGTCCCCGGGGCCGACGCCGACGGCGAGCAGCGCCAGGTGGAGCGCAGCCGTTCCGGACGTGACCGCGAGCACGTGCTCGGCCTCGAGATACGAGGCCATTCGCTCCTCGAGCAAAGCCGCGCGCGGCCCGGTCGTGAGCCATCCGGAGCGCAGCGTCTCTGTGACGGCGGCGATCTCCTCCTCTCCGATCGCGGGAGGCTGAAAGCCGAGCCGGGTGCTACGCGGGGGTCGCATCGACCAGGAAGCGTAGGGCCTGCGCCGCACGGTGAGCCCGCGCCAGGGCGTCGGCGCGGTCGTCACCGGTCGCGAGGATCGCCCCCGCCCGGTCGGCACCCCTGCGCAGTGGCCCGAAGCGCCACCCCGGTTTCCGGTACGTCCTCACCCACTGGACGCCCTCGACCGCCTCCGCCTCGTCGATCCCTTCGGTCGCGCGGAGCACCCCCTCGGGTGCGACGAGGAAGAGGACGCACGCACCGCCGACGGCAGGCAACGCTTGTGGCTCAGAGCCACTTGTGCCCGGCGGCTGGCCGAGCGCGAACGAGACGGCGACGTCGTTCAGGTCGACGCCGACGGCGGCGCGACAGAGCTCTGCGTCGTGGCCGCCGCCGAGCCGGGCTGCGACCTCCACGACGTAGGCGCGGCCGTCGGGGCCGAGCCGGATCTGGGTGTAGCTCGGGCCGTTCTCGATCCCGAGGGCCGCAACCGCGACCCGCGCTGCCTCGATCACGCCTTCGGTCGGATGCATGCTCGGCCAGGAATGCGCCAGGGCGACTCCGAACGCCGGCGGCTCGGCCAGGAGCCTGTCGGTGACCGTGAGGGGGAAGAAGGCCCCGTCAAGCGAGAGGGCGTTGACGGTCAGCTCGGGCCCGTCGATCAACTCCTCGACCAGCACGCCGCCGCCGCGGGACGCCGCGACTGCCGCGTCGACCGCGGCGGCGAACGCCGGGCGCTCCCGGACGAGCGTCAGGCCCCGCTGGCCCTGGCGATCGGGCGCCTTGACGACACAGGGGAACGAGATCGACGGGTCGCCGGCCGAGTACGTCCGCGGCTGCAGCACTCCGGCGGCGGCGAACCGCTCGCGCTGCCGTGTCTTCGTGGTCGCGAGGACGGCCGTCGCGCCGTCGATCGGGTGGGGCAGCCCGAGCCGCTCCGCGACGCGCGCGGCGATTCCGACCGGCCAGTCGGCGCCGGGTGAGATCAGGCCGTCGACGGCGCGGGCCCGGGCGAGGCGCTCGACGTCCTCCTCGTCCTCGGACGAGATCACGGCGCGCTCGTCCGCGAGCGCGAATCCGGGCGCGAGCGGGTCACGGTCGACGGCGATCACCGTGACGTCGCGGGCGGCAGCGGCCTCGAGCAGACCCAGCTGCGCCACGCCGGCGCCTAGGACGAGGAGACGTGCCGGCTGTGACCGAGGACGCTCCGCCACCAGGCCTCGTTCTCGCGGTACCAGGCGACGGTCTGCTCGAGGCCGTCGGCGAACGTCGTGCGAGCCTGCCAGCCCGTGAGCGCGGCCATCTTGTCCGTCGAGCCGATATGGCGGTCGACCTGACCGAGCCGCTCGGGCACGTGGACCTTCGTCGACCCGGTGTCACCGACGGCCGCGAGCACCAGGTCCGCGATCTCGGCCACCGGGATGTCGACACCCGTCGCGACATTGACGACCTCACCCGCAAGCGTCTCGATCGGTGCCTCGATCAGCGCCTCGATCGCCTCGGCGTGATCGTCGACGTAGAGCCAGTCGCGGCTCGCATGCCCGTCACCGTGGATCGTCAACGGCGCTCCGGTCAGCGCCTGGGTGATGAAACGCGGCACGACCTTCTCGGGGTGCTGCCGGGGCCCGTAGTTGTTGAACGGCCGCACGATCACGATCGGCAGGTCGTAGGTGACGTAGTAGCTGTACGCGAGCCGGTCGCCACCGGCCTTCGTCGCGGCGTACGGGCTCCGTGGCTCGAGTGGGTGGCGCTCGTCCATGGGATCGGTCTCCGCCGTGCCGTACACCTCGCTCGACGAGATGAGGATGAACCGCTCGACGGGCGTGCGGCGGATCGCGTCGAGCAGGATCTGCGTTCCCTCGACGTTCGTCGTCACGAACTCGGAGGCGCCCTCCTCGATCGACTTCTCGACGTGCGACTCGGCTGCGGCATTCACGATCACGTCGACGTCCGCGACGAGCTCGGCCATGAGGCCGGCATCGCGGATGTCGCCGTGGACGAACGAGAGCCGCTCGTGGCTCATCAGGTCAGCGATGTTCTCGAGGTTCCCGGCGTAGGTGAGCGAGTCGAGCGAGATCACCTCGTGCCCGGTGTGCGCCAGAAGGTGGCGGATCACGTTCGACGAGATGAAGCCGGCACCGCCGGTGACGAGAACGCGCTTCACGGTCGCCGGATCGTAGCGGCGAGGGCAAGCCCTGGCGGAACCCAGGAGACCACTGATTGAACCCGCCTCTACAAGGGAGGGGTCACGGGGAACCGCAGGTTCCCGGCTTCAGGATCCGCGCGCAGCGCGGCAGCAAGCATCAAGCTGTGAGGTTCGGGGGCAGGGTGCGGTACGCTCTTCCACCGCGTCCTGCCCCGAACCTCACAGCTCGCGCTCGATCGCGTACAGCGGGCGGCCCTCGACCTCGCGCTGGATGCGGCCGAGGTACTCGCCGACGAGCGCGAGAACGAACCCCTGCACCCCGAGCGCGAAGATCACGGCGGCGCCGAGAAACAGCGGCCCCGGGAAGTTCGACTCGCTGATCCAGTACACGACGCCGTAGACGCCCAGCACCGTGGCAGCCAGGGTGCAGAGGAATCCGAGCACCACGCCGGCCCACTGGATCGGCTGCGGCCAGAACCCCGCCAGCACGTGGAGCGCCAGGCGCGTCAGGCGCAACGGCGAGTAGCGCGAGGCGCCCTGGCGGGCGGCATGGCCGACGTCGACCTCGATCACCGAGGCGCCGCCGGAGAGGATGAGCGCCTTCGTGAACTTCTGCCGTCCGATCGAGCCCAGCATGGGGGTGACGACCTCCCTGCGGTAGGCGTTGAACGCGCAGCCGAAGTCGGAGATGTCGACCCGCGTGAACCGGCGCAGCATCCCGTTGATCAGGCGCGAGGGCAGCGTGCGGCCCCAGGAGTCGTGTCGGGCGGCCCGCCGGCCGCTCGCCACGTCGTACCCCGCGTCGACCGCGGCGACGAGCTTCGGGATGTCCTCCGGGAGGTTCTGGAGGTCGCCGTCCATCGTGACGATGATCTCGCCACGAGCCCGGCTGAGGCCGGCGTGCATCGCGGGGTGCTGGCCGAAGTTCCGCTTGAAGCGGATCGCCCGCACCCGGTGGTCGGCCGCGTGCAGGTCGGCCAGGATCGCGAACGTGCCGTCCGTCGAGCCGTCGTCGACGTAGACGATCTCGAACGGCCGGCCGAGACCGTCGAGGACGGCCAGGGTCCTGCGGTGAAGCTCGTCGAGCGATCCCGACTCGTTGTAGAGCGTGACCACCACCGACAGCTCCGGCGGAGCGTCGGCGCCGGTCAGTGGCGCGGAGACGGGATGCGTCTGGGTCTCTGTCATCGGAGGCGGAGCGTAACCGCCGTGGCAGCGCCTGGCGAGCCTGCGTCGCTCGTTAGTCGGCGAGCCCGAGCCTGGCGTGCAGACGACGCAACGGCGCCGGAGACCACCAGTTCCACTCACCGAGCAGCGCCATCAGGCTCGGCACGAGCAGCGCGCGGATGATCGTCGCGTCGAGCGCCACTGCGACGGCGGTGCCGACCCCGAGCTCCTGGATGAACGAGATGCCGGAGGTCGCGAAGGTACCGATCGCGACGCAGAAGAGCAGGGCCGCCGCGGTCACGAGACGTCCGGTCCGCTCCAGGCCGTCCGCCACGGCTTCGCGGTTCGGTAGGCCACGGTCGCGCCCCTCCTTGATCCGTGAGAAGAGGAAGATCGCATAGTCCGTCGACAGACCGAACGCGGTCGCGGCGAGCAGAATCGGCTGCGTCGACTCGAGGCCGGGAAGGCCACGTCCCCACTCGAACACGACGACGAGGATCCCGAAAGAGGCGCCGAGCGTGAGGACGTTCATCACGAGCGACTTCAGCGGCAGAACGACCGAGCCGGTGAAGAGGAAGATCAGCGTGCACGTCGTGAGCGCAAGGATTGCGAGCGCCCACGGCAGGTGCGCCCCGAGCGAGGCCTGCTGGTCGACGAATCCTGCGGTCTGGCCGGTGACGCGCGCCTCCGGCAGCTCGGCGCGCACCGTTCTCACGAGCTGCTGCGTCCGTTCGGCGAGCCCTTCCTCCCGCGGCAGCAGATCGAGGCGCCACAGCCCCGCCGCGATCTCCCTGGCAGGCAGCACGGCGGCGACCGCCGGCGCCGCCGCGAGGCGCGCCGTGACGTCGGCGGGAGGCGCTGTGTCCATGATCGCCGTGATCGGCGCGTAGCTCCCTCTGATGCCTTCCCGGTCGAGCGCCTCGGCGACCTGGCGCGCGCTCGCCGACGAGGGAAGCGTCGTCGCGTCGACCCCGACGAAGTCGACACCGAGCGCCGGGAGCGCGAGGACGATGAGGAACGTGGCAGAGATCGCCGCGATCCTCCCCGGTCGGCGCATCACCCAGGCCGCAAGACGGCCCCAGCGGCCGCCCGAGGGCACCTGCTGCAGCCGGCGGGGAGCGAGCGAGTCGATCCGCGGGCCGAGCCAGTAGAGGAACGCCGGAAGCGGGACGAGGGCCACGAGACCGGCGGCGAGGGCGACGAGGACGCCGCCGAGGCCCATCGAGTAGAGGAACTGCTGCGGGAAGACGAGCAGGCAACCCATGGAGGCGGCGACCGTGACGGCGCTGAAGAAGACGGTGCGCCCCGCACTTCGCATCGTCGCGGCGAGCGCCTCCGGGCCGTGTCCGTGCACCGCCGCTTCCTCCCGCCAGCGCGAGACGATGAACAACGAGTAGTCGATCGCGAGGCCGAGGCCGAGGCCGGTGACGAGATTGAGCGCGAAGACCGAGAGGGAGTGCACCTCGATCGCGACCCGGAGCCCGAGGAACGTGAGCGCGATCGCACCGGCACCGACGAGGGGCGGCAGGAATGCCGCCACGAGGCCGCGGAAGACCCAGAACGAGAGCAGGAAGACGAGCGGGAAGGCGATCAGCTCTGCGCGGCGCAGGTCCTCCTGGATCGCCTCGGTCACCTGTCTCGATGCGATCGCGCCGCCGCCGAGGCGAACCTGCTCGTCACCCGCGAAGGCCTCGGTGAGCCGTTCTGCCGCGTCCTTCGAGGCATCGCCGCCGCGCGCGCGGAGGAACACGAGCACGACGCCGTTCCCGTCGACCACCGTGCGGGCGACCGCAGGATCCCGATCGATCCGGGCCCGGACTCGCTCGACTGCCGCCGGGCCGCCCGTGACGAGCGCGAGGATGCCGGGGTCGGGCTCGACACCCGTCCTCTCCTCGACCTCGAGGCCCGCGAGCCGGCTCTGGGAGGAGAGATCGGCGAACTGGGCCGAACCGGCATCCATCCGTGGGATGACCGTGCTTCCGATCGCGAAAGCGACGACGACGATGCCGGCCGAGACGAGCGTGACCGCCCGGGCGCGGGTTGCGATGAGGTGAATCACGTCACCTAGAGAAGCAGGAGCGGCCGGGGCCGGGACGCACACGGCGTCCCCGACCCCGGCGATGCGCGCCGCTCAGGCGGCGTCCGCGACAGGCGTCAGTGCCTCGGCCTCGCGCCCGCGCTCGCGGCGCACGCTCGGGATCGCGAACGCCGCGACCGCTCCGAGGCCGACGACGACGGCGCCGATCCAGAGCGCCGGTACTGCGCCGTCGACGAACGTCTGGCCCGTCTCGTAGCCGCCGTAGCGGGAGAAGACCGATGCCAGAACTGCGACCCCGAAGACGCCGCCGAGCTCCCGGATCGCGTTGTTGGCGCCGGACGCCTGGCCCTCCTGCTCGCGACGCACCGACGAGAGCACGAGGTTCGCCATCGGCGTGAAGAACAGCGCCATGCCGACGCCCGCGAGGACGAACGGGATCACGAACGAGCTGTACGGGGTCGTCGGCGTCGTGACGAACGCGATCCAGCCGAGCGCGATCGCCTGCAGCGTCAGCCCGATGCCGAGGATCCGCTTGGGGCTCGACCCTGTCGGACATCGCGCCGGCGAACGGCGCGACGAACATCGGTGCGAGTGTCCACGGCAGGATGCGCAGCCCCGAGCCGAGCGGCGAGTAGCCCTGGACGGTCTGGAAGAACTGCGTCAGCAGGAAGATCGAGCCGAACATCCCGAAGAACATGAACAGCGACGCGAGGTTCGCGAGCGAGAACGCCTTGTTGCGGAAGAACGCTCATCGGCAGCATCGGCGCTGGGGCACGCAGCTCCCACGCGACGAACGCCGCGACGAGGGCGAAGCCGAGGCCGAACGCCGTGAGGATCTCGGGGCTCGTCCAGCCCTGCTCGTTCCCCCGGATCAGGCCCCACACGATCCCGAACATGCCGGCGCTGACGAGACCGACGCCGGGGAGGTCGAGCTTGCCCGCCGGCCCGTGCGTCTCCCTCGAGCCGCAGCAGCGCGAGCGGCACGAGCAGGATCCCGATCGGGACGTTGAGCCAGAAGATGTATCTGCCACGAGAAGCCCTCGACGACGGCGCCGCCGACGACCGGGCCCGAACGCGATCGCGAGCCCGCCGATCGCGCCCCACGCGCCGAGCGCGAGCCCGCGCTTCGCCGGCGGCACGGCGGCGGAGAGGATCGTCAGGGTCAGCGGCATCACGATCGCGCCACCGAGGCCCTGAACTGCGCGGGCGATGTTGAGCACCTCGACGTTCGGTGCGAGCGCCGCGGCGACGGAGGCGACGGTGAAGATCCCGACGCCGATCGCGAACATGCGTCGGCGGCCGAAGCGGTCGCCGAGCGCTGCCCCGGTGAGGAGCAGGACGGCGAAGGTGAGCGTGTAGGCGTTGACCGTCCAGGAGAGATCCTCGAGGGAGGCGTCGAGGTCGGTCCGGATCACGGGGATCGCGGTCGAGACCACGAGGTTGTCGAGGGAGACCATGAAGAGCGCGATCGAGGTGATCGCGAACGTCCAGATGGTCGTCGTACGCTGTGTCATCGTCGCTGGTTCCTTTCGCTGTTCGCTTTTTGGTTGTGATCAGTCACTTACTATCGGAGGAAAAAAAGAGAGTCTCGCCCCTACTCGGTGAGGCCCGCCTGGCAGCCCTCGATGAGGCGGTTCGACCACGGCTCCGGCCGGCTGAAGGCCTCCATCGCCATCAGGATCGTCAGCATCGCGCCCTTCGAGAAGAACGCGCTCACGGCCTCGGGCGACTCGCCGGAGGCGCGCTCGGCGAGGTCGACGAGGTCACGCCAGGCGGCCCGCACCCCCTCGCAGATCTCGGGATCGTCGCACGACGCCCAGCACTTCAGCATCAGCATCAGCCGATCGCGGTCGGCCATCACCGACTCGTAGGCCTCTCCCATCGCATGCAGCGCGTCCAGGCCCGTCTTACCGCGAGCCGCGGTGGCAAAGACCTCGTAGAGGTGGTCGATCGTCCGCTGGGAGGTCGCGAGGTAGAGCTCCTTCTTCGTCCCGAAGAGGCGGAAGAGGTAGGGCTGGGAGATGCCGGCGGCGCGGGCGATCTCGTCGGTCGAGGCCCCGTGAAGCCCCTTGCGCGCGAACTCGCGGGTCGCCGCCTCGAGCACGGCGGCCCGGCGCTCGTCGGCGGTCTGGCGGTGCTTGGTCGCTCGTCATAGTAGTGAGTATTTACTCACAACGCGGGTTTGTCAAGTCGGCCGCCGGCCAACGGGGCGAGGCTTCAGCCTCAACCCCTACCCCGCGACTACACGAACCGCGTCAGCGCTTCGGCGACGCGATCGCACTCGGCCTCGGTCATCGTCGTCGCAAACGGCAGCGCGAGCGCCCGGGCGAACGCCCGGTCGGCGCCGGGGAACGAGCCACGGTCGCGATAGGCGCCGAGGTGGTGGAGCGCGTAGGTGCCGATCTGCACCTCGATCCCCTCCGCCCGCAGCGCCTGCAGCGCCTCGTCGCGGCGGTCGAGCTGGACGACGTACGCCTGCCATCCGTGCCGGTCGCCCTCGGCCGCGGAGGGCGTGAGGACGAGGTGCTCCAGCCGCTCCGCGTACCAGCCCGCCACCCTCTCGCGCGCCGCGAGCAGCTGCTCGAGTCGTTCGACCTGGGGGATCCCGATCGCACAGAGCAGGTCGGGCATTCGATAGTTGAGACCTGGCTCGGGGATGTCGAAGTCGCCGCGCGGCACGATCCCGTGGTGCCGCAGCCGCCGGATCGCATCGGCGAGCTCCGGCTCGCTGGTCGTGACGGCGCCACCTTCGCCGGTCGTGACGATCTTGCGCGGATGAAAGGAGAGGCAGCCCATGACGCCGAGCGAGCCGCAGGGGGTGCCGCGGTACCGGGCGCCGAGCGCGCCGGCGGCATCCTCCACGAGCGCGACCTCCTGGGGCACCGCCGTCTGGAGCTCCTCCCATGCGACCGGCCGGCCGAAGAGGTGCACGGCGAGCACGGCCTTCGTACGCGGGGTGACGGCCGCGGCCACCTGGCCGATGTCGAGGTTGAACGTGTCGGGCTCGACGTCGACGATCACGGCGCGCCCACCACAGAGCTCGACCGCGTTCGCCGTGGCAGGGAACGTGTAGGCCGGGACGATCACCTCGTCACCGGGCCCGATGTCGAGCGCCATCATCGCCAGGTGCAGTGCCGCAGTCCCCGACGAGACGACGACCGCGTCTGCCGTGCCGCAGGCGCCGGCGAGCGCGCACTCGAGCTCGCCCACCTTCGGGCCCATCGTCAGCATCCCGGTGGCGACGACGTCCGCGACGGCGGCGAGCTCGGCCTCGCCGACATCCGGGCGCGCGAGGCGGATCGGCTCGCTCACGCCACCCACTCCAGCCCGGACGACAGGCTGAAGCCTGTCGCCGGCGCGGCGTCCGGCTTCAGCCGGCCGTCCGGGCTCACAAGCTCATCCCCAGCGCCCGACCCGCCAACGGTTGACACAGGGCGTCTCACGAGCCGGCGGGGCGGTTCGTCCGGTACCAGTCGATCGTGCGCTCGAGCCCCTCGTCGAGCTCCACCTTCGCCTCGAAGCCGAGCAGCTCGCGCGCCTTCCCCATGTTCGGGATGCGCAGCTCGACGTCGACGTAGTCGAGCGGCGTGAACACGATCTCTCCCCTGGCACCGGTGATCTGCTTGATCCGGCGCGCGAGATCGTAGATCGTGACGGCCGAGCGCGCGTTGCCGATGTTGAAGCTCTCCCCCACCGCCTTCGGATGCTCGAGCCCGAGCAGCGTGCCCTCGACCATGTCGTCGACGAAACACCAGGCCCGGATCTGGGAGCCGTCGCCGTGGATCGTCAGGTCGCGCCCGTCGAGTGCCGCCTCGATGAAGGCGCGGATCGCGCCGCCGCCGATCTGCCCGGGCCCGAAGATGTTGAACGGGCGCACGGAGACGGTGGGAAGACCGAACTCGGCGTGGTAGGCGTGCGACATGTGCTCGCCGGCGAGCTTCGAGACGGCGTAGGTCCAGCGCGCCTCACCGACCGAGCCGATCGTCGTGACCTGCCCTTCGCCGACGTTGAACGCATGCTGGCCGAAGACCTCGCTCGTCGAGAACTCGACCATCCGCTCGACCGTGTCCTGCGTCGCCAGCGCTGCCTCGAGCGCGTTGTAGGTGCCGATCATGTTGACGCGCATCGTGCGCACGGGGCTCGCGAGCACGGTGTCGACGCCGGCGATCCCGGCCGCGTGGACGATGTGCGTCATCCCCTTCGTCGCCTCGGTCAGGCCGGGCAGGTCGAGCACGTCGCCCTGGACGAAGTGGAAGTTGGGGTGGTCGCCGAGGTCGGTCCCGGAGAGCGCGTCACGATGGAGGTTGTCGAAGGCGAACACGTCGTTCGCGTCGACCAGCCTCCGTGCGAGCGTCGTCCCGATGAAGCCGGCGCCGCCGGTGATCAGGATCTTCTTGCCGCTCAGAGCCACGCGGCGAGTGTACCGGCGTATCCTCTGGGTCATGCTTCGCGTCGCCTTGCTCATCACGGCCGTCGCCATCGTCGGCGCGACGCCGGGGAGCGCGTCCAGCGGGACGATCGCCCTCAGGATCTCCTTTCAGGCGGACGCGACGACTGCGCCCCGGTTCTTCACCCTCCGCTGCGGCGAGCGTGCGACGGGGACCGTGCCGCAGCCAGCGGCAGCGTGCAGCCGCCTGCGCGCGCTCGGGGAGCGAGCGTTTCGCCCCACGCCGCCCGACATGGGGTGCGCCGACATCTGGGGCGGGCCGTCGCAGGCACGGGTGGCAGGCACCTTCCTCGGCCGCAGGCTCTGGGTCCGGCTACGCCTCGTCAATGCCTGCGAGATCGCCCGGTGGCATCGTGTCGGCTTTCTGCTTCCCCGGCCGGCATCGGGTGCGTCCTGAGCCGGGGCCTACGGGAGATCCTGGCTAGCATCGCCCTTCAGTGAAGACCGTCCTCTTCGTCGGCGCCGGGCGCCATCAGCGTGGCGCGATCCTGCAAGCGCGCGGGCAGGGCCTTCGCGTCGTCGCGGTCGACCGCAATCCCGAGGCGCTCGGGCTGCAGGTCGCCGACGTCGGCGAGGCCGTCGACTTCACCGACGTCGACGCGGTGACCGAGGTCGCGCGGCGCCACGCCGTCGACGGCGCGCTGACCGTCTCGGCCGACCGCGCCGTCCCGGTCGTCGCTGCGGTGACCGAGCGGCTGGGGCTGCCGACGATCGGAACCGCGGTCGCGCAGCGGATGCGGAACAAGATCGTGATGCGCCGCGCCTTCGCGGACGAGGGGGTGCCGCAGCCTCCGTTTGCAGCGGTCCGCTCGCTCGGCGAGGGCAGGCGGGCGCTGAGCACCGTGGGCTTGCCCGCCGTGCTGAAACCCGCCGACTCGGGTGGCCAGCGCGGTGTGTTCCGGATCGAGAACGGCGACGACCTCGACCGCCACCTCCACGCGGCTCTCGCGGAGTCCGCAGAGCAGGAGTGCATCCTCGAGGGATTCGTCGAGGGCACCGAGATGAACGGGATCGTGATCGCCCGCGGCGGCACGGCCGAGGTCGTGACGCTCTCGGATCGGCTGCGGCCGCCGGGGATCGGCTTCGGCGTCGGCTGGGCTCACGTCTATCCGGCCATCGGCCTACGGCGACCAGCTCGCGCTCTCGGAGCGCGTCGCCGGCCGCGCCGTCGAGGCGCTCGGCCTGCTCGACGGCATCGCCTTCCCGCAGCTGATCGCAGCTCCCGACGGCTCCGTCGCGGTCGTCGAGGTCGCGGCGCGGATTCCGGGGGGCCAGATGTCCGATCTCGTGCGGCACGCGACCGGCGTCGACCTCGTCGACGTCGCCCTCCGCTTCGCGCTCGGCGAGCCGGTGCCCGACGAGATCGCCCGCCCGCGGTTCCAGCAGCCGCTCGCGATCCGCTTCCTCACGGCCGAGCCCGGGCCCCTGCCGACCGGCCGCGTGACGCGGATCGGCAGCCTCGAGCCGGTGCTCTCGGCCGAGGGTGTCGTCCAGGCGGACACGTACCTCCAGGTCGGCGAGACGATCCGGCCGGTGCGCCTCGACGGCGACCGGCGCGGCTACGTGATCGCGATCGCGGACAACAACCTGACCGCCCGTGACCGGGCCGACGCGGCGGCGAGACTGCTCACCGTCGAGGTGGAGCCGAAGCCAACCAATGAGGGGGACAAGTGAGCTGCTCCTTCGACCTCGCGCACTACGGCGAGATCGTCGCGGCCGCGAAGGCAGGGGGCTACCGGTTCGCGCACTTCGAGGGCAGCCCGCTGGACGGCACCGTGATCCTGCGCCACGACGTCGACCTCTCGCTCGACGCCGCGCTCCGGATGGCGGAGATCGAGCACGGCGCCGGCGCAAGCGCCACGTACTTCCTGATGACGGAGTCGGTCTTCTACAACCTCGACTCGAGCGAGGGCGTCGCCGCGATCGCGACGGCTGCGCGAGCTCGGCCACCGCGTCGCATTGCACGCGGTCTACCCCAATGCGCCGCTCGGACGAACGCTTCGACCCGGTCGTCGCCTGGCACAACCCCGACCCCGAGTACATGCGGGCACTGCTCCCCGACGGCCGGATCAACGTCATGCAGGAGCCGTGGTTCGACCCGGCCACCTACCGCTCCGACTCGAACCAGCACTGGCGCTCGGGCTGTCCCCACGACGACCTGCGAGCGGGCGCATTCCCGTGGCTGCAGCTGCTCACCCACCCCGAGATCTGGGCGTATCCCGGCGAAACGATGGGTCAGACGATGCGGGCGATGCTGGAGGCCGAGCGGCGACCGGCGGCTCCGGCAGCTGGCCGACGACCGGATCGATCTCGGGTGAGGCTTCAGCCTCACCGCGTCTGCGGCACACTACGGCGCGCATGCCGCTGAAGCCGATCACCGTCGTCGTCACCGCCTCCGGCGCCCCGGGCACCGCGGCGCTCCTGCGCGGGCTGCGCGAGAACGGCGAGCGCGAGGTGCGGCTCGTCGGCACGGACATGTCCGAGCGCTCGGTCGGGCGCCATCTCTGCGACGCGTTCCACCTGGTGCCGGCAGGCTCCGATCCCGGCTTCGCAGCTGCCGTCCGCTCGATCGTCGAGCGCGAGCGAGCCGACTGCGTTCTGCCACAGTCGTCGTTCGACCTCGAAGGGCTCTCCGAGCATCGCGACACCTTCCCGGTGCCGGTGCTCGTCTCGAAGCGCGATGCGATCTTCCGCTCGAACGACAAGGCCGAGACCTACGAGTTCCTGCACCGGCTCGGGCTGCCGGCGCCTGCGTTCCGGCGCGTCAACGGCGCCGGCGAGGTCGAGGCTGCGGCGAGAGAGCTGGGCTATCCGGACGTCCCCGTCTGCTTCAAGCCCGTCTTCTCGTCGGGCTCGCGCGGCTTCCGCATTCTCGATCCCACGGTCGACCGCGCGCACCAGCTGCTGAACGAGCGGCCCGGATCGGTCGCGATGCGCCTGGAGGAGGCGGTCGAGCTCCTGCCTCCCGAGGGCGGCCCCGACCTTCTCGTGATGGAGCTCGCGACCGGTGGGGAGCGCACGATCGACGGAATCGCGGACGGCGAGCGCATCCTGCTCGGACACCCGAAAACACGCGAGGCGATGCGGGCCGGGCTTGCGATGCACTTCGTCACGCTCGAGGACGAGGCGCTGATGGACATCGCCAACCGGATCGTGGCCGAGCTCGAGATCGAGCACTTCTTCAACATCCAGCTCGTCGGCGAGCACGTGATCGAGATCAACCCGCGCATCTCGACGATCGTCTACCAGGAGGATCTGAACATCCCGTACCTCGGAGTGAAGCGCGCGCTCGGGGAGATCACTGCCGAGGAGCTCGTGGCGCTCCGCTCGCGGATCAGGCCGGGGCGGACGGCGTTGCGCTACTTCGACCAGCTCGAGTGGGACGCCTGATCGAGGGTCCTCCGTTGACGACCGTCCCAAACCCCCACCCACCCGGGGCACGGGCACAGGCACGGTACGGCGGCAGCTGTGACGTGTCCGTGCCAGGATCGCGTCGGCTTTGAGCCAATCGCTCCACAGCGGCGCCGGCCCCGAGCGTGGCTCCGACGCGAGTGGCGGCGCGCCCGGCAGTCGGACCGACAGCGGGCCCGGCAGCAGAAGACCGGGCAGCGAGACGGGCGCCGAACCGAGCGCACGCGACGGCCGGCCGCTGCGGGTCGTCCTCTGCCCCGTCAACACCGCAGGCGTCCCGTGGACGACGGCGCAGGCACTCCGCCGCCGTGGCGTCGACGCGAAGCTCGTCGTGTTCGAGCGCTACGCACTGCATCCGGAGGCCGACGTCTGCCTCGACCGCTCCGGCGGCTTCGCACGCCGCCAGGCCATCCAGCTGCGAGCACTCGCCGGGCTGCTGCCGCAGACGGACGTCTTCCACTTCATCTTCGGCCTCACCCTGGTGCCGCAGTCGCTGCAGTACCCGCTGCTGCGGCTCTTCCGGAAGAAGTCGGTCATGCACTACCTCGGCTCGGACATCCGCGGCAAGACGCCGGAGCAGCTGGCCGCCGGCAAGAAGGCCGGCGCCGAGATCGTCGGCAGCTACGACGCGATCCGCTGGGTGCCCGAGGCCGAGGTGATCCCGCCGGGGATCGACCTTTCGCGGTTCGCTCCCGCACCGCCGTCCGATCGGGCCCGCCCCGTGATCCTGCACGCACCCTCGTCGCGACGGCGCAAGGGCACCGAGCACGTGATCGCCGCGGTCGAAGGGCTCGACGCCGACCTCGAGATCGTCGAAGGGCTCCATCACGACGAGGCGTTCGAGCGCTACCGGAACGCCGACATCGTCGTCGACCAGCTCAACGCGGGCTGGTACGGCCTCTTCGCGATCGAGTGCATGGCGCTCGGCAAGCCGGTCGTCACCTTCCTCCACGACGAGGCAGTGAGGCGCACCGAGCAGGCGTTCGGCACCACCGTTCCGATCGTCTCGGCGACCGCCGAGACCCTCCGCGAGCAGCTCCGGCCGCTCGTCGCCGACGCGGCAGAGCGCAGACGTCGAGGGGCGGCGTCGCGCACGTACGTCGAGCTCGTTCACGACCAGGAGCGGATCACCGACCGCCTCCTCGACGTCTACGCTCGTCTCTGATGGCGCTCTCCGGCCAGCTCAGGCGGCTCGGCAAGCACTCCGCGATCTACGGCCTCGGCGGCCTCGTCTCGCGGATCCTCGCCGTCCTCCTGTTGCCGCTCTACACGCACTACCTCTCGACGTCCGACTACGGCCAGATCGAGACGCTGATCGCGCTCGTCACGGTGCTGACGATCGTGCTCCAGTTCGGGATCGGGTCGGCGTTCTTCCGCTTCTACTTCGACGCCGACGACCACGACGGGCGCAGGCTCGTGCTGCGGACGTCGTTCTGGTTCACGATGACGATGGCGACGCTCGGGCTCGTGGTGCTCGTCGCCTTCGCCACCCCGATCGCCGAGTGGCTGTTCGACGACGCAAGTGCCGCGAACCTCGTCAGGGCGAGCGCGGTTGCGCTCTGGGCGCAGCTGAACTACATGCAGCTGACGAACCTGTTCCGGGTCGAGGAGCGCTCGGTCGCGTTCGTGCTCGCGAGCCTGGCGAACGTCCTCCTCACGGTCGGGGCGACGCTGCTGCTCGTCGTCGCGCTCGACAAGGGGCCACAGGGTGTCATCGTCGGCAACTTCACCGGCACGCTGGTCGTCTACCTCGCGCTGCTCGGGTACCGGCGCGAGCAGCTCGGGCTCCAGCTGAGCCGGCCCCTGCTCCGGCAGATGAACCACTTCGGGCTGCCGCTCGTCCCCTCGGCGCTGTTCCTCTGGGTGACGAACTTCAGCGACCGCTTCTTCCTCGTCAAGCTGACCGACACTTCCGAGGTCGGCCTCTATTCCGTCGGCGTGCGCATCGCCTCCGCGATGGTGCTGCTGCTGACCGCCTTCAGGATGGCCTGGCCGGCCTTCGCCTACTCGATCAAGAGCGACGAGGAGGCAAAGCAGACGTACGCGTGGGTTCTCACGTACCTCATCGTCCTCTCGACGTGGGTGGCGACCGCGCTGGCACTCCTCTCACCCTGGATCGTCGCCTGGCTTTCGACCGCGCAGTTCGCGAGCGCCTCACGGGTCGTCGGCCCACTCTCCTTCGCAGCTGTCTCGTTCGCCGGCTTCATCGTGCTCTCGATCGGCATCGGCCGCGCCCGCCGCACCCGGTTCAACTGGGTCATCACCGGCGCCGCAGCGGTCGTCAACGTCTCCCTCAACCTGATCCTGATCCCGCGGTACGGCATGATGGGCGCCGCCATCGCGACTGTCGCGGCGTACACCGTGATGTTCGCGGGAATGGCCTGGTGGGCGCAGCGGATCTTCCCCTGCCCGTACCAGTGGCGACGGGTCCTGACCGCGGCGGCCGCCGGAGTCGGGCTCGCCGTGCTCGGCAAGCTCGTCGGCGCCGGGCTTGCGCTCTCGGTCGTTCTCATCGTCGTCTACCCGCTCGTGCTCCTGCCGCTCGGCTTCTACCTTCCGTCGGAGCGCAAGCGGCTCCGAGCGGTCCTCGCCCGCACCTGAGAGCTACGAGGGTGCGTCGAGCCCGGCGGCACGGATCGCGGCGATCGCGAGCTGCTCGTCGACCTCGCCGGGGAGGCCGCTGACACCGACCGCGCCGATACGCACGCCCTCGTGGAACGCCGCGACGCCGCCGAGGAAGAAGCTGAACTGCGGGTCGAAGCTCGCGAGCTCCGTGGGCGAGCCGCCGGCCTTCTCCGCGAGCTGCCGGGTCGTGGTGGCATCGCTGCGCGCGGCGGTGTACGCCTTGCGAAACGCGTTGAGATACGTGTCGCGGGCGGCGCCGCTCATCGCGACCGAGGCCACGACCTCGCCGTGGGTGTCGACGACGACGACGGAGACGGGGCCGGAAGCGGCCGCGATCACACTGTCGAGGACGGCCAGCGCCTGATCATGGGTGATCACCCCCTGATCATCCCACGCGGTGCGCAACCTCGCATCTACGATGTCGCCGATGGCGGCCTTCGAGCGAACGACTCTCGGGAACGGCATTCGCGTGCTGACGGCGCCGATGCCGCAGGCCCAGTCCGTCTCGTGCTTCGTGATGTTCGCCGCGGGGTCACGGTACGAGACTGCCGACATCGGGGGCATCGCCCACTTCGCCGAGCACATGTTCTTCAAGGGCACCGAGCGGCGCCCCACGGCCCGCTCCATCTCGGCCGAGATCGACGGCATCGGCGGCGAGTTCAACGCGTTCACAGGCAAGGAGTACACGGGCTACTACGTGAAGTGCGCCGCGGGCACCCGGGACGTGGCGCTCGACGTGCTCGTCGACATGATCCGGAACTCCCGCTTCGACGCGGAGGAGATCGAGCGCGAGAAGGGCGTCATCGTCGAGGAGATGAACATGTACTTCGACACGCCGCGCGACTTCGTCGGCGGCGTCTACGACGCACTCCTCTACGGCGACCATCCGCTCGGCCGCGACATCATCGGCACGAAGGAGACCGTCCGCGCCGCCACACGCGACACGTTCATGTCGTTCATCGACCGCTGGTACCGGCCGGAGCGCATCGTGGTCGGCGTCGGCGGTCGGGTCGGCGACGGCCTGACGGAGCGACTCGAGGAGCTACTCGGCTCGATCGAGCCGCGCGAGACCGGGCTGCCGGAGCCGGCCATCGCCCCTCCGAACGGCTCGCCGGTGTCGGTGTTCACGAAGCAGTCCGACCAGGCGCACATCGTCCTCGGCGCACGCAGCTATCCGCTCGGGCACCCCGACCGGTTCGTGCTGCAACTGCTGACGACGGTGCTCGGAGGCGGCATGTCGTCGCGCCTCTTCACCGAGGTGCGCGAACGGCGCGGCCTCGCCTACTACGTGTTCAGCAGCAACGCCGCCTTCCTCGACGCGGGCTCGCTGTACGCCCAGGCCGGGGTCGACATCCAGCGGATCGACGACGCCGTGTCGACGATCGCCGCCGAGCTGCGCAGGATGGCCGAGGAGCCCGTGCCCGCGGCCGAGCTCGAGAAGGCCCGCGCCTTCGCGAAGGGCCGCTTCGTGCTCGGGATCGAGAGCCCGCACGGGACGATCATGTACGGGCTGCGCCGCGAGGTGCTGCTCGGCCAGGCCGAGGAGCCGGAGGCGATGCTCGCCGGGCTGGACGCCGTCACCGCCGAGGACGTCCAGCGGGTCGCGCAGGACGTCGTCGGCCGGCAGCTGAAGCTCGCCGTGATCGGCCCGTTCGACGACGCCGCGCGGTTCGAGCGGCTGCTCGAGCCCGCGTGACCGGACTGCACGGCGGATGACCGACGAGCGCACTCTCCTCGCCCGCACGGCCGAGATCGCGGCGCAGTACCTCGAGACGCTCGACGTGCGCCCGGTTCGCCCGGAGGTTGACTACGCTGCGATGCTGAAGGCCGTCGCCGCCCCCGTGCCCGAGCAGGGCACCGATCCGCTCGAGGTCGTGGAGGAGTTGGCGGCCATCGCCGCGTTCTCCGGCGCCGGGCCGGCCGGAGCTCTCCTAGCCGTCGGCGTCCTCCGCGGCGCGGGTCGCGAGCTCGTCGACGACGGACGGGTCGGCGAGCGTTGTCGTGTCGCCGAGGGCGCGGTTCTCGGCCACGTCGCGCAGCAGCCGGCGCATGATCTTCCCGGAGCGCGTCTTCGGGAGCTCGGGGGTGAAGACGATATTGGCCGGCTTCGCGATCGCGCCGATCCTGTGGGCGACGTGGTTGCGAAGCTCCTCGAGCATCTCGAGCGACGGGCCCTCGTTGCCCTTCAGCGTCACGTAGGCGACGATCGCCTGCCCCGTCGTGGCGTCGAAGCGTCCGCAGACGGCGGCCTCCGCCACCCTCGGGTGGTCGACGAGCGCCGACTCGACCTCGATCGTCGAGAGCCGGTGACCGGACACGTTCATCACGTCGTCGACGCGACCGAGCAGCCAGAAGTCGCCGTCCGCGTCGACGCGGGCGCCGTCGCCGGCGAAGTAGTGGCCCGGGAACCGCGTCCAGTACGTGTCGCGGAAGCGCTGGTCGTCGCCGAAGATGCCACGCGTCATCGCCGGCCACGGCCGCTCCAGCACGAGGTACCCCCCGCCCTGCTCGACCCGTTCGCCCTGCTCGTTCAGGACTGCGGCCTCGACGCCCGGGAACGGCTTCGTCGCCGAGCCCGGCTTCGTCGTCGTCACGCCCGGCAGCGGCGTGATCAGGATCATCCCGGTCTCGGTCTGCCACCAGGTGTCGACGATCGGGCAGCGGCCGCCGCCGACGTGCTCGTGGTACCAGATCCACGCCTCCGGGTTGATCGGCTCGCCCACCGAGCCGAGCAGGCGCAGGCTCGAGAGGTCGTGGGCGGCCGCGTGCTCCGGCCCCCATTTCATGTGCGCCCTGATCGCGGTCGGCGCCGTGTAGAGGATCGTGACGCCGTAGCGCTCGACGATCTCCCACCAGCGCTCGTGATTCGGGAAGTCGGGCGTGCCCTCGTACATCACCGAGGTGGCGGCGTTGCAGAGCGGCCCGTAGACGATGTAGCTGTGCCCCGTGATCCAGCCGATGTCCGCGGCGCACCAGTACACGTCGGTCTCCGGCTTGAGGTCGAAGATCAGCGAGTGCGTCGTCGCGACGCCCGACGAGATAGCCGGCGGTCGTGTGCGCGATCCCCTTCGGCTTCGCCGTCGTCCCCGACGTGTACATCAGGAACAGCAGGTCCTCGCTGTCCATCGGCTCGCACGGGCACGACGCGGGATCGTCCGGCACCGCGGCCGCGAGGTCGTGGTACCAGGTGTCGCGTCCCTCGGTCATCGGAACCGGGTTTCCCGTCCGGCGCACGACGAGCGAGGCCCGCACGCCGGGGGACTCGGCCATCGCCTCGTCCGCGACCCGCTTCAGCGGCACGGGCTTGCCGCGCCGCCACGCCTCGTCCTGGGTCACGAGCACCTCGCACCCCATGTCGTTCATCCGGTCCGACAGCGAATCGGCCGAGAAGCCGCCGAACACCACCGTATGCGGGGCCCCGAGGCGCGTGCACGCGAGCATCGCCACGGCGAGCTCCGGCACCATCCCCATGTAGATCGCGACCGCGGTGCCCTTGCCGACACCGAGCTCCTTCAGCGCGTTCGCCATTCGCACCACGTCGCCCTGGAGCTCGGCGTACGTGATCGTGCGGGTCTCACCGGCGGGCTCGCCCTCCCAGTGGAACGCGACCCGGTCACCCAGACCGGCCTCGACGTGCCGGTCGACGCAGTTGTAGGCGATGTTCAGCTTGCCGCCGAGGTACCACTGCGCGTAGGGCAGCTCCCAGCGATACAGCTCCTCGAAGGGCTCGAACCAGGTCACCCGCTCCCGCCCGTTGCGCTCCCAGAACGCCTCGAACGGCTCGGCGTACACGTCGGGCTGCGCGTTCGCCTGCGCGGTGAAGGCGGGAGCGGGCGGAAACCGCCGCTCCTCGTCCGAAAGCGTGTGGATCGTATGGTCGCTCACGTCGCTCACACCTCCAGGTCGTACTCGCAGTGGCGTCGATCCTAACGCGATCGGCCCAGATGATCTGATCAGGGGTCGAGGCCGTACGGGTAGCGCGTCAGCACCTCGCTGCCGTCCTCGGTGACGAGGACGAGATCCTCGACGCGCACTCCACCCCACCCGTGCCGGTACAGGCCCGGCTCGAGCGCGATCACGTCGCCTGCCACGAGCTCCTGGCTCACCCTGCCCACCCCGGGCGCCTCGTGCACCTCCAGCCCGACGCCGTGACCGAGGCCATGATTGAAGCCTTCACGCTGGACGGCCCCGTCGGGCTTCGAGAGCTGGGTCATGTGGCCTCGCGCCTCGAAGAACTCGCAGACCGCCCGATGAATCAGCCCACCCTCGATGCCCGGCCGGACCATCGAGATCGCGAGCTCGAGAGCCTCGACGGTCTGTGCGTGCCACTCGAGGATCGTCGTGTCCGCCCTGCCCACGCGGAACGTCCGGGTCATGTCGGCGAAGCACGCGCTCTCGAGGTGCTGGGGAAAGAGGTCGCAGAGCACGGTGTCGTCGTTGTCGACCCGGCCGCTGCCTGGGTCGTGGCCGGCCGCAGCCTGGGCACCGTGGGCGACGATCATGTCGTCGCCGCGACAGCCGCGCGCTGCGAAAGCCTCGGCCGCCGCAGCGCGTAACCGTTCGCACGTCAGCGGCTCGCCCTCGACGACACGGCCGCCCTCGCGCCGGCTGCGAGCGGGCGAGCAGCGCCGCGATTGCCGCCATGCCCGCCTCGGCCGCCTTCTGGGCAGCGCGGATCCCGGCGAGCTCGAGGCCGTACTTGCGTCGCCGGCGATCGTCGAAGAACCGCTGGTCGACGATGAGCTCGACGCCGTCGGCCCGGAGCCGATCGCCGATCCCGAGCGGGAACCGCTCCGGCACGAGCGCGCTCGAGATGCCGAGCGAGGCCACCATCTGCGAGAACAGGGCCGGAAAGATCTCGTACGCGTCGAGCCCGTCGCGCAACAGCTGGTCGAGCGGGAACGCCTCCGACGGGCACGAGCTCGATCGTGGGGTCGACGACCGCGATGCGATCTCCTTCCACGCTCCAGACGATGGCGACGCGACGGTCGCCCACCTCGGCGAAGAGAAACGGGTCGCCGATGTCGACCGGCACCTCGTGACGCAGCTCCGGCGAGCGGAGGGTGTCACCGATCAGAAGCACGTCGGGCACGGCGATGCAGCCTATCGATAGGGTCCACGCGGTGGACGACCTCGCAACCCTGCGCCAACGCCTCGCCGAGATCTCCGACCTCGGTCGGGCCGCGGGCGTCCTCGGCTGGGAGCAGCGGGTCTCGATGCCGCCGCTCGGCACCGAGTCGCGCGCCGAGTCGCTCGCGACGCTCGGTCGCATCATCCACGAGCGCTTCACCGACCCCGAGATCGGCCGGCTGCTGGAGCGGCTCGCCCCACTCGAGGAGTCGCTGCCGTACGACTCCGACGACGCGAGCCTCGTCCGCGTCACGCGCCGCGACTACGAGAAGGCCTGCCGGGTCCCCACCGAGCTGCGGGTCGAGATGACGCGCGCAGCCGCCAGCGGCCACCATGCGTGGGTCGAAGCGCGCCGCAACGACGACTTCGCCGCCTTCCTGCCGTACCTCCGCACGAACGTCGAGCTGAAGCGCCGCTACATCGCGTGCTTCGAGCCGGCCGACCTGCCCTACACGGCGCTCCTCGACGACTACGAGCCCGGCATGACGACGACCGAGGTGCGCGAGGTGTTCGCCGTCCTGCGCCCTGCGCTGACCGAGCTCGTTCGCACCGCGCCGCAGGTCGACGCCTCGTTCCTGCACGGCTCCTTCGATCCTGACGCGCAGCGACGCTTCGCCGAGCGCGTGCTCGCGACGCTCGGGTTCGAGGACGGCGCCTGGCGGCTCGACCCGACGGCGCACCCGTTCTGCACCTCGTTCTCGAACCGGGACGTGCGCCTCACGACCCGGTACAGGCCGGACGACCTCGAGTCGGTCTGGTCGACGCTGCACGAGGCGGGCCACGGGCTGTACGCGCACGGCGTCGCGGACGCGCTGATGCGCACGCCGCTCAGCGGCGCGCCGTCCCTCGCGATCAACGAGTCCCAGAGCCGCACGTGGGAGAACCTCGTCGGCCGCAGCAGGCCGTTCTGGACGCACTGGTACGGGCCGCTGCAGGAGACGTTCCCCGAACAGCTCGGCTCGGTCGACCTCGACGCGTTCGTCCGCGCGATCAACCGCGCCGAGCCCGGGCTGATCCGCGTCGACGCCGACGAGACGACCTACTCGCTCCACATCATCCTCCGCTTCGAGCTCGAGCAGGAGCTGATCGCGGGCACGGTCGACCTCGAAGACCTCCCGGAGATCTGGAACGCACGGATGAAGGAGTTCCTGGGCGTCGACGTCCCCTCGGACGGCGACGGCGTGCTGCAGGACGTGCACTGGTCGGGCGGCGGGATCGGCTACTTCCCCACGTACGCGCTCGGCAACGTGATCTCGCTGCAGATCTGGGCGAAGGTGCGCGAGGCGCTCCCCGACCTCGACGCGCAGATGGCGGCCGGAGAGCTGCTCGAGCTCTCCGAACTGGCTGCGCGACAACCTCTACGCGCACGGCCGCAAGCTGACACCGAAGGAGACCCTGGCGCGCGTGACCGGGTCGGACGTGATCGACCCGCAGCCGTACCTCGCCTATCTCGGCGACAAGATGGCCACGCTGGCCGAGTGAGCCGGTGAACGGGCTCGGCGAGCACGAGCGCGAGGCAATCCGCGGCGTCCTCGACGGGCTCGACCGCGACGTACCGATCCACCTCGAGCTCGGGCCCGAGGAGACACCGGTGACGGTGATCGCGGGCGGTCGCGAGATCGACTTCGGCGCCGAGACCCGGGCGCTGCTCGAGCAGATCGCCTCGCTCTCCGCGCGCGTCGACCTCACGGTGAGCGAGACGGACGAGCGGGGATGGTGGCCGAAGACGACCGTCGCCGGTCGGCTCGTCTACCACGGCCTGCCCTGGGGCTACGAGCTGGCGACCCTCGTCGGCGCCGTCGCCGAGGCAGGAAGGGCCGAGAGCTCGCTCTCGCAGGCGTCGCTCGATGCCGTCTCGGGCCTCGAGCGCGACATCGCGCTCGAGGTGTACGTCACCCCGACCTGACCGCACTGCCCGCCGGCCGTGCTGCTGGCGTACCGCTTCGCCCTCGCCTCGCCGCGCATCACCGCCGCGGCCGTCGAGGCGACCGAGTTCGCCGCTGCCGCCGACCGCCACGGCGTCGTATCGGTGCCGGCGATCGTCGCGAACGGCCGCCTGGCCTGGACCGGCGCCGTGCCCGAGCCGGCCTTCGTCGAGCGCCTGCTCCTCGCCGCCGGCACTCCACCCTCGTACTAGACTCGTAAGGTGCACACCCTCGAGCGCGCGCAGCGAATCCTCGACGAGGTCACCGAGCGGGTGCTCGCCGAGATCCCCGCGGACGCCGTCCTCTTCGACGCCCACACCCACCTGGGCGACGACATCGACGGCATGCGGGGACGCCCCGACGAGATGCTCGCCATGTTCGACCGGGTCGGGATCGTCGGCGCGTTCACGTTCTGCCTCGACGAGCCCGACCGCGTGCCTGCGTTCACGGCTGCGAACGACCGCACGCTCGCGTACGCGAGCGAGAGCCCCGATCGGATCGTGCCCTTCGTCCGGCTCGACCTCGACGAGAGCCCGGTCGAGGAGGCGATCCGCTGCCTCGGCCTCGGTGCCCGCGGGATCAAGCTGCATCCTCGCGCCCAGAAGTTCTCACTCGGCGACGAGCGCCTCGACGCGGTCTTCGCGCTCGCGGTCGAGCGCGACGTCCCGATCCTGATCCACGGCGGCCGCGGCCTGCCGCCGATCGGCGATCACCTCGCCTCGCTCGTCGACCGCTACGCCGACGTCCGCCTGATCATCGCCCACGCCGGCATCGCCGACCTCGGCGGGCTCGCCGGCCACTTCGCCCACGTGCCCGGGGTGTTCTTCGACACCTCCCTGTGGAGCATCGTCGACCTGCTCGACCTGATGCGCCAGGTGGCGCCGCAGCAGATCCTGTTCGCGACCGACTACCCCTACGGCCGCACGCCGAACCAGCTCCTGCTCGCGCTCCGCGCTGCACAGCTCGTCGAACTTCGACGAGACCGAGATCCGCGGGATGCTCGGCGGCACCGCGCTCGCGATCGCGAACGGCGCACCGCTGCCGCAGCTGACGGCGCCGAAGGGGCCCGAGGTGCTCGCGCACAGCCTCCCCCTTGCGCGGATCCACCAGTACATCTCGACCGCGACGCCGCTCCTCTGGATGCGCCAGCCCGACCGGGCCGGGCGGCCTCGGGCTCGCGCTCAACGCCGCCCACGAGGCGAACGTCGACGGGGTTCCGGACGCCGACCTGATCCGGCACGCGCTCTCGGTCGCAGCGGAGCTCTGGGCCGGGATCGAGGAGATCGAGGATCGCGACGAGTCGGAGCGCATCGCCCGCCCGGCGCGCATGCTCGTTCACATCGCGGACATCCTCGCGGTGACGACGCCGGCGTAGGCGGTCGGTCGGTCGGTGGCGACAGGCTTCAGCCTGTCGTCCGGGCTAGTCGTCCGGGCTAGTCGTCCGGGCTAGTCCCCCGCCACCGCCACGATCGCCCGCTCGACGAGCGTCTCGAGCACGGTCCGCTTCCAGGCGCTCTGCGGATGGCCGGGGAGCCCGGCGAGCGGGTCGGCCGGGTCGAGCGCCCGGGGGATGTTCGCGATCCCGGCTGCGACGAGCGTGAGCTCGTCGCCCCGGCGGGCGGCGGCGACCGAGACGAGCGGGAACGAGAACGCCTGCCGCTCGCCGGTGCGGAGGTAGACCGACGCGGCGGGCGGCGCGGGCAGCCGCACCGCGACGACGATCTCGCCGACGTCGAGCGTGACGAGGGAGCGGTTCCCGTCGGTCGGCCGGCGGTAGAGCTCGAGCAGCGGCAGCTCCCGCTCGCCGTCGCGCGACCGCACCACCACGGTCGCGCCGCAGGCGGCGAGGGCCGGAGCGAGATCGGAAGGATGCGCCGAGATGCAGTCCCCGGGCTCGAGGTTGTGCTTGCGGTGATCGCCGATCTGGGCGAAGCAGGTGTCGCCGCCGCCGAGCCAGCAGTGCCATTCCTCGCCGCGGTAGTACCAGCAGCGCGTGTGCTGGCAGAGGTTGCCGCCCACCGTGCCCTGGTTGCGCAGGAGCGGCGAGGCGGCGAGGCCGGCCGCGGTCGCGACGGCGGCGTAGGGGGCGACGAGGGCGGCCGCCGCGAGCTCGGCGAGCGTCGTCGTGGCGCCGATCCGCAGGCCGTCGCCGTCGCGCTCGATGCCGGCGAGGCCCGCGTCCTGCAGGTCGACGAGCAACGACGGTGCGCTGATGCCGCGGTCGATCTGCCCGGCGAGATCGGTGCCGCCCGCGAGCACGGCCGCACCGTCGCGGAGGAGCAGGTCGAGCGCCTCGTCGACCGAACCGGGGCGCGCGTAGGTGGTCACGCCGTTGGCTCCAGCCCGGACGACAGGCTGAGCCTGTCGCCGCACGCGGTCCTGCGAGCGCCTCGAGCACGCGGTCGCGCGTCAGGGGCAGCGCGCCCGCACGGCGTCCCGTTGCGTGCGCGAACGCGTTCGCGATCGCGGCGGCCGTCGGCACGATCGGCGGCTCGCCGAGCCCCTTGGCGCCGACGTTCGGCAGGTTCGCGTCGGGGACGTGGGGGTAGTCGATCACGATCTCGGGCACGTCGGCGATCGTCGGGATCTTGTAGTCGTCGAGGTGCGCGTTGACGGGGACGCCCGTGGTCGGGTCGACGACGAGCTCCTCCGTGAGGGCGAACGCCATCCCCTGCAGGATGCCGCCCTCGACCTGGCTCGACGCGGTCAGCGGGTTCACGATCCGCCCGACGTCGTGGACGGCGACGATCCGCTCGACCCGCACCTCGCCGAGCGCCGGGTCGACCGCGACCTGTGCGATCTGGCAGCCGAAGGTGTGCACGACGAAGCCGTCGGGATTGGGGCCGCGGGAGCCCGAGCCGTCGATCGTGGCGTCGCCGAGCTTCCCGGTCACCTCGGTCACCTCGACGTCGATCGCGCCGTCGCGCGAGCGGATCCGGCCGTCCCGGACCTCGAGGTCGCCGGCTGCGATCTCGAAGACGTCGCCCGCGAGCTGGAGCAGGGTCTTGCGCACCTTGGCCGCGGCCGACCGGACGGCGGGCATCACCGACGGCGTCGTCTGGGAGCCACCCGCGACCGGGCCGTAGACGTTCGGCCGCGTGTCGCCGCCGGACACGCGCACGTGGTCGAGCGGGAGCCCGAGCTCCTCGGCCGCGACGATCTGCGCCCCGGTCAGCGTGCCGGTGCCGATGTCCTGGATCCCGGTGACCACGGACGCGTGCCCGTCGGCGTCGAGCCGTACGGTCGCGTGCGACGGCGGCCCGCCGCCGCCCCACCAGATCTGCGTCGCGCAGCCCATCCCGCGCAGGAGCCCGTCGCCGCGCGGCACCCGGAGCTCCTCGCGCCCTGCCCAGCCGGCGAGCTCGGCCGCGCGGTCGTAGCAGGCGAGCAGCTGCTTGCTGGAGTACGGCAGCCCGCTCACCTGGTCGACGTCCGCGTGGTTGCGGCGGCGCAGCTCGAGCGGGTCGAGCGCGAGCGCGAGCGCGAGCTCGTCGATCGCCTGCTCGAACGCCGCCGTGCCCTCCATCACGCCGGGGGCCCGGAAGGCGTTCTGCGCGCGCAGGTTCGTCTTCACCGGGAAGGTCAGCGCGCGCACGTCGGCGCAGCGGTACAGCGTGCGGGCCGGGATCAGCACCGGGAAGACCCAGCCGCCCTGCCCCATCGCGATCACGGCATCCGCGTCGATTGCGGTGATCGTGCCGTCTCGACGCGCGCCGAGACGAATGGTCTGGCGGGTCGCAGCACGACGGCCACCGTCGAGCTGCTCGGCATGGCGGTCGTTCACGAGCCGCACCGGCCTGCCCGTGATCCGCGAGAGCTCGGCCGCCGCGAGCGCCTCGAAGCCCGCGCCCTGCTTGGCACCGAAGCCGCCGCCGACGAACTCGGTCCGCACCCGGACGTCGTCCTTGCGCAGCCCGAACGCCCGCGAGAGCTCGTCGCGGGCGGAGAACATCCCCTGGGTCGAGACCCAGGCGGTGAGCGTGTCTCCGTCCCAGGAGGCGACGGCGGCGTGCGGCTCGAGCGGCGTCTGCACCTGCGCCGGCGTGTCGAGGGCGAGCTCGATCGTCACCTCGGCAGCGGCGAGCGCCGCCTCGGCGTCGCCCCTGGCATCGTCCGACGGATCGGTGGTGAAGCGCTGCTCGGTTCAGGCCCTCCTGCGGCGTCGACGACGTGCGGGAGGACCTCGAGGTCGAGGGCGAGCGCCGCGACGCCGGCCCGTGCCGCCTCGAGCGTGTCCGCCGCGACGACCGCGATCGGCTGGCCCGCGTAGCCGGGCTCGGCGGCGAGCAGCGGCGGCCCGGGTCGTGAGCGAGAGCTCGCTCTCCGGACCGAGCACGGCCCGCACGCCC
The DNA here is from genome assembly GCA_963792455.1 of uncultured Thermoleophilia bacterium. Classification (GTDB taxonomy): domain Bacteria; phylum Actinomycetota; class Thermoleophilia; order Gaiellales; family Gaiellaceae; genus Gaiella. The sequence continues at coordinate 39,083 of CAWBWA010000001.1, read as the reverse complement.
GGGATCGCGAGGGCTGCATCGAGGTCGAGCGAGCGCACGCGCCCCGGGCGGCGGGAGAGCGAAGCACGGCGGCGTGGAGCATTCCGGCAAGCCGCACGTCGACGGTGAACCGCACCCGCCCGGCGGCACGCGCGGCACCGTCCTGGCGCGGCGCCGGCCGGCCGACGAGCGCGAGGTCGGCCTCGGGCGCCCAGCTCTCGACGTCGTCGGCCTCGTCGACGAGCACCCAGACGTCCTCGTACCGGCCTTCCATCTCCTTCTGCGTACGGACGAAGCGGGCCGTCATGCGCCACCGGCCACGCGCAGGATCGCGCGCTCGATCTTCGGGTACGCACCGCAGCGGCAGAGGTTGCCGGCCATCGCCTCGTGGATCTGCGCGCGGGTCGGCTGCGGCACGCGCTCGAGCAACGCCGTCGCGCTGACGATCTGGCCCGGGGTGCAGAACCCGCACTGCAGGGCGTCCTCGGCGACGAACGCCTCCTGGATCGCAGAGGAGCGACCGGTCGAGAGCCCCTCGATCGTCACGATCTCGTGACCCTCGGCCGCCTCGGCGAGCAGCAGGCACGCATTGACGGGCCTGCCGTCGAGGAGTACCGCGCACGCACCGCAGGCGCCCTCTCCGCACGCGAGCTTCGTTCCGAGCAACTCGAGATCGTCCCGGAGGACGGCGAGCAGTCGGCGCCCGCCGGGCTCCACGACGTGGCTCTGACCGTTCACCTCGAGGACGATCGTCACGCAGGTAGGACTACACGCGCCTGCCCGCGCGCGTCAAGCGGGGTAGAATCCGCCGGTGCGTCGAACGCTGCTCATCCTTCCGCTCGCGCTCGGCCTTCTCGTGGCCGGTTGCGGTGGCTCGTCGAGCGACGACGACGCCACGAGCACCGAGGCGGACGACCGACGACGACGCGGCGACACGACGGCGGGCGCGGACGGCTGCACCGACGTCGACGTCCCCGCCGCGCGCGAGGACGGCGGCGCCACGGCGCCGAAGGAGCGCCTCGACCCCGAGAAGACCTACGACCTCGTCTTCGAGACGAACTGCGGCTCGTTCACGGTCACGCTCGACCTCGAGAAGGCGCCGGCCACGGCAGCGTCGCTCGTCTCGCTCGCGAAGTCGGGCTTCTACGACGACACGATCTTCCACCGCATCGTCCCCGGCTTCGTGATCCAGGGCGGCGACCCGACCCAGACGGGGAGCGGCGGCCCCGGCTATCAGACGGTCGACCCGCCTCCGGCGGACGCCGCCTACACGAAAGGCGTCGTCGCGATGGCGAAGGGCGGCTCCGAGCCGGCCGGAACCTGCGGGCAGCCAGTTCTTCGTCGTCACCGGCGCCGACGTCGGGCTTGCCGCCCGACTACGCGATCGTCGGCAACGTCACGAGCGGGATCGACGTCGTCGAGCGCATCGGCGAGCTCGGCGACTCCGCGCGACGGAGCAGCCGACGCGCCCGGTCGTGATCGAATCGGTGACGGTCGAGGAACAGTGAGCATCGCCGCCGTCGTGCTCGCCGCCGGGGAGGCGTCTCGCTTCGGAACGCCGAAGCAGCGGCTCCTGCTGCCGTACGTGCTGGAGCGGCTCGAACAGAGCCCGGTCGACGACGTCGTCGTCGTCGCGGGCGCACACACGCTCGAGACCCCGGCCCGGGTCGTGACGTGTGCCGGCTGGAAGCGCGGCCCCGGCGCCTCGCTCGCGAGTGGGCTCGAGGAGCTCGGCGACGAGGTCGAGGCCGCGATCGTCGTCCTCGCGGACGGGCCCGACCTGGCGCCCGGCGCCGTCGAGCGCGTGATCGCGTCCTGGCGCGCCGAGGGGGGCACGCTCGTCGCGGCCTCGTACGGCGGAGAGCGCGGTCACCCGCTGCTCGTCGCGCGGGAGGCGTGGGACACGATCCCCGACGCGGGCCTGCGCGACGCTCGAGGCGCGCCTCGTTCCCTGCGACGACCTCGGTGACCCGGGCGACGTGAACACGCCGGCGGACCTGCCGGAACGGCTGCGCTACCCGTAGAGGCCCGGTGTCAGGCGTCGGCGGAGCGCAGCTGCGTCAGCTTCTCCATCAGGCCGACGGGCATCCGCTCGACCGCCGTCGTCTGGACGTACTGCCGCAGCGAAGCCTCGAAGCGATACCGGCGCCGGCAATAGTCGCATCCGTCGAGGTGAGATTCGGCCTGCAGGACCTCCCCGTCCGTGAGCTCCCGGTCGAGATACCCCTGCAAGAGCTCCTCGCATGCATCGCACGGCCCATGGCTCATGAGATCGCCTCCTCTGCGAGTGTCTGCTTCAGCAGCCGCCGGCCGCGGTGGAGGCGCGACATGACGGTGCCGATCGGGATGTCGAGGATCTCTGCGGCGTCGGCGTAGCTGAACTCGCCGATGTCGACGAGCACGACCGTGTCGCGGAAATCGTGGGGGAGCGCCGCGAGCGCGGTCACGATCGAGTCCTGCGAGAGCTTCTCGACGACGCGCTCCTGGTCGAGCACCTGCTCGCCCTGCGAATCGGCCATCTTGTTGGCGAGGTAGTAGTCGCCTTCCTCGATCGGCTGCATGTCGGGCGTTCGCTGAACCTTCCGGCCGCGGTCGAGATTGAGGTTCGTGAGGATGCGCAGCAGCCACGCACGCAGATTCGTGCCCGGGGTGTACGAGCGCCAGCTCCTGAATGCTCGACCGTAGGTGTCCTGGACAAGATCCTCCGCCTCTTCACGCGTTCCGACGAGCCTGCGCGCCACGCGATACACCTGGTCGGCGAGTGCGAGAGCCTCTTCCTCGAAGCGGACCCGGTCGCGCGCTTCCGCAGCGATCCGCCGTCCATCGAGCTCGGGCTCTTCCTCACCCACCGCACAACCGTATCTGTTACGGACGCTGAAACGCTCCCGGGGCCGCGGTTATTCCGTAGTCCGTGGAGGAGTCAGGCTGAAGCCTGACACCTACGACCGTAGATCTGTGTAGGAGTCAGGCTGAAGCCTGACACCTACGCTGGTTCGAGCTCGCGGAAGCCGGCCTTCGCCATCACCGCGACGAGCTCGTCTCGCGTCGTCTGCTCGTCGTCGAACTGGAGCGAGACCTGGCCCATCAGATTCGCGTTAGCGCTCTCGAGGCCCTCGCTGCCCCGCAGCGCGGCCGCCAGGCGGTTGACGCACCGCTCGCAGCGGATCCCCGTGACCTGGAGGGTTTCGGACTGGACAGCCATCTCAGGCGGATGGTACCGGGGCGCCTGCCCGCAGCTGCACGTCGTCGTCCGCAAAGCCGATCAGCACCGGGTCGTGGGTCGCGCAGACGAACGTCGTCCCGTGCTCGTGGGCGATGTCCGCGAAGAGCCCGCCGAGCGTGAGCGCAGCTGCCACGTCCACCCGCGAGGTCGGCTCGTCGGCGAGGATCACGGGCGTGCGGGCGGCGAGCGCCCGCGCGACGGCGACCCGCTCCCGCTGCCCCGCGGAGAGGAGGTCCGCCGGCCGGTCGGCGTGCTCGCCGAGACCGACGGCGACGAGAGCGTCGATCGCCCGCTCGTGCGCGTCGATGCCCTCGACACCGCGGATTGCGAGACCGATCTCCACGTTCTCCCGAGCGCTGAGGAACCCGGAGAGCCCCGGCGACTGGCCGATGAACGCGATCGTGTCGCGCCGGAAGCGGGCGCGGGCGTCGCGGTCGAGCGACGAGATCGAGACGCCGCCGATCACGAGCTCGCCCTCGTCCGGGAGGTCGAGCCCTGCCACGAGGGAGAGCAGCGTCGACTTCCCGGAGCCCGACGGGCCGGTCACGACCGCGAGTCGGCCCGGCGAGAACGTCGCCGTGACGGTGTCGAGCGCCACGTCCAGGCCGTAGCGGCGGCTCACGCCTCGCAGCTCGACGACGGCCCCCGCCGTGCCTTCGATGTCGGGAAGCATCAGGGGGCTCTCGCGCAGCACCCCCACCGGACGGAGCTCGACGACCCCCTCCCGTACCGTGACCGTCGCCCGGTCGGAGATTCCGGCGTCGTGCAGTGCATCCTCGGGGATCCGGAGCCAGCCGCCTCGTCCGACGACGACAGCCGCACCCTCCCCGCTCCGCTCCTCGCTGACCCGGCCGTCGCGGATGTGGACGACCCGGTCGGCGATCGCCGCCGAACGCGGGTCGTGACTGACGACGAGCGCCGTCACGCCCTCCTCTCGGGAGAGCTCCGCGAGGAGCGTGTAGACGGCCGCGGCACTCACCTCGTCGAGCTCGCCCGTCGGCTCGTCGGCAATCAGCAGGCGCGGCCGGTGCGCCAGCGCGGCACAGAGGGCGATCCGCTGCTGCTCGCCACCGGAGAGCTCACCCGGCAGGGCACCTGCCCGGTCGCGCAGGCCGACTCGCTCGAGAAGGCCGTGGGCGCGCGCGAGGCGCTCGGGCTCCCGGGCGCCCTGGAGCCCCAGCGGCACCGCGACCAGCTCCTCCGCTGTCAGCTCCCCGGCGAGCGCCCGCCAGTAGTGCTGATCGGCGTAGCCGAGCGTTCGGGCCCGGTAGTCGGCCAGGCGCCGCTCGGACAGCGACCCGAGCTCGACGCCCGAGACGACGATGCTGCCGGCGCTCGCCCGCTCGAACCCCGCGAGCACGCGCATCAGCGTGGTCTTCCCCGACCCACTCGGGCCGAGAACGACGCAGATCTCGCCCTCGTCGACATCGAGCGTCAGCCCCTGCAGCGCCGCGACGCCACCGTTGCTCCCCGGATAGACGCAGAACAGGTCGCGGGCCTCGACGAGGCTCATACGCCCGCCTCCTGCGCCCGGGCAGGGCCACGATCGCCACGGAAGGCCCGCCGCGTGGCGAGCGCCACGAGCGCAGCCGCGACCAGCAGGTAGACGGCCGCTCCGATCGCCACGACCCGGAGGTCGAACGACGTCTGCAGGGGCAGGCCCGGGGCCGCCGCGCGCGCCGTGACCGAGACGACACGCGTCACGAGCAGGGCGAGCAGCGCTCCTGCGACGGTGCCCGCGAGCACGCCTGCGAGGGCGACGACGAGAGCGCGGACACGGACGATGCGGCGGAGCAGGGTCGGCTCCGCGCCCTGGGCCTCGAGGTCGTAGAGGTCACCCCTGTCGTCGCGCAGGTCGGACAGAACGGTCAGCGCGAGACCGAGAGCTGCGAGGAGAAGCGCGATGACGGCGGCCGAATCGAGCGCGAGGAGCGTACCGTGCCCGAGGGGATCGTCGCGCGCCTCGTCGAGCAGCGCTGCACGGGAGACGATCTCGAGCCCGCGGAAAGGCGGCCGCGAGAGCTCGGCCGCGACGGCAGTCGTCTTGCCGGAGGGAACGTCGAGCCAGATCTCGTTCGTCCGACCGACGCCGGGAACGTGGGTGTCGACCGCCGTCTCGAGAGCACCGCGGTCGCCGATCACGGCCTCGCCATCGGTGCCGGGGAAGTGGTCGACGACCGCCGCGACTTGCACCGGGACCCGGCTGCCGCCGATCGCGAGCGCCAGCGTCCCCCCTTCTCCTCCGGCGAGCACGCCGAGCCGGGGCGTCACGAGCACCGCCGGCGGGGCGGTGTCCGTCGCCTGCCGGACGCGAACACGGGCGTCGCTCTGCTGCGAGATCCGGTAGCGGAGGTCGATGCCGTCGGCGAGCGAACGCGCCTCGACGCCTCCTTCGCCGATCCACCCGGCCGCCCGCAGCCCCTGGAGCCGGAGTCGCCCGGCGAGCGGGCTACCTGCGTCGGCGCCGCGATCGACGAGCCGCGGCGGGACGAGCTCGAGTGCGACGAGCGTGCCCCCGTGCAGGGAACGGGGCAGTGCACGATCGATGCGGGTCGCCGAGCGGGCCGCGAGCGAACCGAGGTCGAGTGACCGGTAGCGCCCGCTTGCCGTGGCAATCGTCGCGCGGAGGGAGAGGAGGCCCGGGCCCGCTTCGAACCGGAGTCTCGAGCCGAGGCGGACGCCCTGGACGGCTGTCCCGCGCGACGGTGCCACCGCGGCGACGAGGGATTCGCGCGAGCGATCGGTGAACCCGTCGCGCCAGCCGCGCAGCCGGGAGATCTGCTCCGACGGCAGGCCGAGCACCGTGATCCCGCTGATCCCCTCGGCGTTCCCCGCACTGGCGCGAACCCGCAGGACGGGAACGGCGCCGGCACCTCCGGCAAGAGCGGCGTACCGCTCGAGCGGGGCCGCATCGAGGACGGGAACGAGCGACTTCAAGTCCTCGCGGACGACGAAGTCGAGCGGGACGGCGAACGAGGCCTGATCGCCCTCGGCGCGGACCAGCGTGGCGCGGTAGCCCTCGGCGAGCAGCGCCAGCGCAAAGGCGAGCGTGAGGAACGCAACGGTTACGGCAGCCGCTCCGGGGCCGCGCCCGAGGGTCACGGCAGCGAGGCGGGCGCCGACGCTGCGGTCGACGAAGCGGCTGGTCAGGCGTGCGAGCGGGCCGAACAGCCGTGCCGCCGCAACGGCGGCGGCGAACGCGATCAGGCCGGGCAGCAGGAGCAGCGCGAGGCCCGCCCCGCCGCCCGCTGCGAGCCGCGCTTCGTCGGCGGCGCCACCTGCGAGCGAGGCGACGACGACCGCGAGAGCTGCGACGGCGGCCACGTCGAGCGGACCGACACGGCTCCCTGCCCGGGCCGGAAACGAGGTGGCGACGGCGACGACGACGGTCGCCACGATCACCACACCCGCCGCCAGCGCCAGCCCCGCCGGTGCGAGCACGCTCTCGCGCAGGACGGCGCCGACCGGCGCCCCTGCCCGTGCTGCGACGAGCACTCCGACCAGCAGCCCGATCAGCCAGCCGGTCACCGTTCCCACGACGGCGACCGTCGCGCTCTCGGTCCACGTCAGCAACCGCAGGTGCCAGCGTCGTGCCCCGTACCAGGTGAGACGGCGGCGGGCCGCCTCGAGATCACGCCGCATGCTCCGTGCGGCGAGCACCGCGAAGGCGAACAGCAGCGCAGCCGCCTCGCCGCCGACGAGCAGGAGCCTTCGGCCCGCGACCGTGGCAGAGCGCTCGGCGGCGCGCAACTCCTCGACCGGGGCCTGAACGCTGTATCCGACCGAGCCGACCGAGAGCGCTGCACGCGCCTGCTCGCTCTCGCCCACGAGGTCGCCGATCTGCCAGAGCCTCGGTCTGCCGGCCGCGAGCGGCCACACCCAGGCATAGCTCCGGTAGGTGTTGGCGACGGCCGCGGCGCGGGTCAGCGTGGCGATTCCCTCCGCGACGACGAGAGGCGCGGGTGGTGGCCGGTGATACCCGGCCGCCTGCTGCACCGCCGGTGCCACCTCTCGGTCGGCGAGGGCATTGTCCGTGGGCGCAAGGAAGTCGCCGAAGAGCCTGCTCGACTCGAGGGTCGCGGTACCGACCTCCACGAGCCGCAGCCCCGGTGCATCGGGGAGCCTGCCCCCACCCCGCAGGCGCACGACCTCGCAGCGTTGCGGCGTGCAGCGGCGGGGCAGCCGTCCGCTCGTCAGCCGGACGTGCGGCGCGAGGCCGTCGACACCGGCAAGGGAGACGAAGCGCCCGGCGACGGTGCTCTCCCGGAACAGGACGATCCGCGTCGGCCCCGGGAGCCCGAGACCGGCGAGCTTCGAGCCGACCGAGGCGTCGAGCGCCGGATAGGCCTGCCCGGCGCCGACGGGTACGCCGAACCACACGGCGCGGACGGAGCGGGAGGCCGCGGGGATGCGATCGACCGCCTGTGAGACGCTCCTGTCCTGGGCGATCTTCGTGCCGGCGAGAACGCCGACGAGTACGGCCGTCCCGACGGCGATCCCGCTGGCCGCGAGCAGGACGCCCGAGGAACGCCGTCGTACACGCCGCCACGCCAACATGACGACGTACAGCGCCGCCCTCGGCTCGCTGCGATGCCCGGCGCCGTCGGGCAGGGCGTCAGACCTTGCCGCGAACGCCGTGGACCGGTCGCCCGGCCGCCTCCCACGCGTAGTACGAGGCGCTCGGGCCGAACGACAGCTCGTACGAGACGACCCGTGGGTTTCGCCCCACCTCCATCGCCCGCTGGGCATGCCAGAGGAGGTTCGGGTCGTCGCGCTCCTCCCAGACGAGCACGAGGTGCGCTGCCGTCATGTGCCCGGCCACGAAGGTGCACCCCGGAGCGGGGCATGGGAAAGGGTCGGTGCGCACGCAGTACCAGCCCAGATAGTCGCCGGAGCCGTCGTCCTCCCAGAGCTCCTCGTCCTCGACGGCCTGCTCCTCGTCGAGCAGCAGGGAGCCGCTCTCTGGCCTCTCGTCCTCGCTCACGGCAGCACGATAACCACAGGCGCACGCCCCGCGACGGCCAAGAGGCTTGAATGCGAAGAGGCCCCCGGGGCAACTCGTGCGCCGGGGGCCTCGTCGTGTCGGTTCCGACCCGGGAGGGGGGTCGGCCGCGGGCGGCTACTGGGAGGGGGAGGTCGGTTGCCGCCCGAGCGTGACGGTGACGGTCTTCTCTGCATCACCGCGGTAGATCTTCAGTTCGATCTCGTCGCCGGGCCTGTGCGCGTCGATCACGTCACGCAGCTCGTCGATCGAGGAGACGGCTTTCCCGTCGGCGGACACGATCACGTCGCCGCCTTTGCGGAAGCTCTCGCCGGCGATCACGACCTGCTCGCTGCCGGACTTGAGGCCGGCTCCTGCCGCTCCCGAGCCGGTGCTGACGGTCTGGATCACGAGGCCTTCGGTCACGGGGAGGCCGAGCGACTTGGCGATCTCGTCCGAGATCTCGACGGCGGAGACTCCGAGATAGGCATGCTCGACCTTCCCCGAGGCGAGCAGCTGGGCGACCACGGACTTGACCGTGTTCGAGGGGACGGCGAAGCCGATCCCGACGTTGCCGTCGCCGGAGCCGCCCGTCTCGATCTGCGAGTTGACGCCGATCACCTCGCCGCGCGTGTTCAGCAGCGGGCCGCCGCTGTTGCCGTGGTTGATCGGCGCGTCGGTCTGGATCACGTGGTCGATCGAGTACCCGTTGGGGGCCGTGACGTTTCGCTGGAGGGCACTGACGATGCCGGAGGTGACGGTGCGCTCGAGGCCGAACGGGTTCCCGATCGCGACGACCGCGTCGCCCACCTCGATCCGGGTCGAGTCGGCCAGCGCGAGCGGGGTGAGCGCGCCGGCACCCGCGTCGACCTTGAGCAGCGCGATGTCCGTGGACGGGTCGCTGCCGACGACGGTCGCCTTCAGGGTGTCGTCGTTCGAGAACCGCACGTGGATCGACGTCGCTCCGTCGATGACGTGGTAGTTGGTGACGATGTGCCCTTCTTCGTCGAGGACGAACCCCGAGCCGAGGGCCTGCGAGGACTGCTGGAACTGGTCGGTGGAGGAGTTGGAGGAGCCGATCGTCGAGGTGATCTGCACGACGCCCGGGCCGCTGCGCTTGTAGATCTCGTTGATCGAGAGCGCAGCGCCGGCCGCGGCCGGAACGGTGCTGGGGGAGGCGGCCGACTGCTGCACGACCGTCGTCGAGGAGTCGCCGTCGAGAGCGCCGACCGCTGCGGCTCCGCCGAGCGCGGCAGCTCCGCCGAGCACGGCGGCGACGGCGAGCAGGGCAAAGGGCTTGGCGGTCGAGCTCGAGCGTGACGGCTCGGGGCTCGGGGTCGGGGTGCCGGAGGTGAGAGGGGAGGCGGGGGGAGTGGGGGTGGTCGATTCCATGACTCCGTTATACGGGCACCATCGTGAACCCCGGGTTAGCAGCGGTTAAGCCGGTGTTGCGGGGGGATAGGAGCCCGCTGTGGACGCGGTCGCGGGTTCAGCCCCGGGGGGCGAGCTCGTCGGCGATCTCGACGAGAGCGCGGACGTCCTCGTCGGTGGTGCGGAAGTTGACGAAGCAGGGCCTGAGGCCGACCTTGCCGTCGATCGTCGCAGGCGCCACCCAGATGCGCCCGTCGTCCTGGAGGGCCCGCACGAGGCGGGCGTTGGCGGCGTTCGGGTCGCCGGTCGAGCCGCTGTGGCGGAACGGGACGATCGAGAGGGGCGGCGGCCCGCACAGGGGCTCGAGGCGATCGTGAGCCACGACGAGCTCGTGGAGCAGCCGGGCCTGTCGCAGGTTGTCCTCGATCGCGTCGCGGAACGACTGGGCGCCGTGGGCCCGGAAGGCGAGCCACAGCTTCAGGGCCCGGAACGGGCGGGAGTACTCGAGCGTGATGTCGACCATGTGGCCCGTGCGCTCGTGGGGGATGTACGCCTCCTCGTGCGAGAAGGCCTGGAACAGGTCGTCGTGGCGGCGCACGAGCAGGACGCCGCAGGCCTTCGGCAGGTAGAGCCACTTGTGCGCGTCGAGCGTCACGGAGTCGACCCGGTCGAGACCGGCGAAGAGATGGCCCGCCGACGGCACGGTCGCGGCGGGAAGCCCGTAGGCGCCGTCGACGTGCAGCCAGACGCCGGCCTCGGCGCACACGTCCGCGAGCTCGTCGATCGGGTCGACGGCGCCGGTCAGCGTCGTGCCCGCGGTCGCGATCACGGCGACGGGCACCCGTCCGGCGGCGCGGTCGGCCCGGATCGCGTCCGCCACCGCCTCCGGCACGAGCCGCCGGTTCCCGTCGATCGGGAGCGAGCGCACGTTGCCGGAGCCGATCCCGAGGATCTCGGCAGCTCGCTCGATCGAGTAGTGCGCCTCGTCGGAGCAGTAGAGCGTCGCGGAGATACCCCCGAGCCCGTGCCGGCGAGAGCCCGGAATCGCCCGCTCGCGGGCCGCTGCAAGCGCGGTCATGTTCGAGATCGTGCCCCCGCTCGTGAACGCCCCCGCCCCGGCCGGGAAACCGACGAACTCCGCCACCCAGCGGATGGCCTGATCCTCGATCTCGGTGGCGGCGGCGGCCCAGACGGCGAGGTTCGCGTCGAAGCAGGATGCGAGGAGATCCCCGATGACGCCGATCTCGAGGCCCGACGAGGCGACGAAGGCGAAGAACCGCGGGCGTGTCTGGGCGATCGACTCGTCGAGCCCCCGCCGCGCGTCCTCCAGCACCTCGAGCGCCCCGGTCGGCCCGTCGGGCAGCGCCGCCTCGAGCAGCACCTTGAGCCGGTCGTCGATCGGCGGCTCGATCGCACGCGCCTGGTCGAAGCTGCGCCAGCCTGCGATCACGATCTCCGTTGCCCGGAGCAGCGCCTCCTCGCGCGGGATGTCGAGACGAAGGCTCACGGGAGCAGGATAGGGGCACCCGCTTCCGCGAGCGGAATCCCGAAGCCACGCGATCCGCCGCTGCGCCGCGTCAGTTCGGCCTCCAGGCGAGCCCGAGCGTCGCGGGCCGCCGGAAGGCGAACCCCGCAGGCTCTGCGCCTGCGCTGAGCTGGAGATCGGCCAGGCCGTCGAGCAGGAGGCCGACGGCACCCGCGATCTCGATCCGGGCCAGGTGCGCACCGAGACAGAAGTGCTCCCCGAACGAGAACGAGAGGTGGCGCCGCGCGTTCTCGCGGCGGCTGTCGTAGAGCAGCGGATCGGCGAACACCGCCGGGTCGCGATTGGCTGCGAGCACCGAGGCGCCGACGAACTCGCCCGACCCGAGCTCGACGCCCCCGAGCTCGCACGAGCGTGCTGTCCAGCGCTCGATGAATGCCACCGGTGGGATCAGGCGCAGCGACTCCTCGATCGCGTTGGCGAGCAGCCCGCGGTCGGCCCGTACGGCCTCGAGCTGCGGTCGGTCGCGAAGCAGCAACAGGAGCGTGTTCATGATCGCCGCCTGGATCGTCTCGATGCCCCCGAACATGCTCACCCGCAGCTGGGCGACGATCTCGTCGTCGCTCAGGCCCACGCCGTCGTCGTTCCCGACCTGGGACGTGAGGGAATCGTCGGGCGCATGACGGCAGCGCGCGAGCTCGCCGTGAAGCACGCCGTTCAGCTCCGCGCGGGCGGCATCGGCGAGACGCTGGGGCTCGGGGTTGCCGTCGTAGACCATCGCACCCGCGAAGGCAGAGTAGAAGCCGTCGATGCGCGCCACGTCGTCGAGCGAGAGGCCGAGCACGCGGCCGGTCATCCGCACGGCGAACGGAGCGGCGAAGGCCTGGCCGAGCTCGCACCTCCCGGCAGGGTCGAGCCCGGCGAGCAGGTCGGCGGCCTCGGCAGCGATCGCGCTGCCGAACCGCTCGTCGACCTCCCGCAGCCGGAAGGGCCGCTCGAACGGCGCCCGCAGGCGGGTGTGCTCCTCTCCGTCGGTGGTCAGCATCATCGTCCCGAGCGACGCCCGGACGAGGTTCTCCTCAGCCTCGACGGTGAGGCCGAGCCTGGGGCTCAGCATCTGTCGCGCCTCGGCGTAGCCGGTCACGAGCCAGCCGCCGAGGGCCGGTACCCACGAGACCGGCTCCGCCTCGCGCAACCGGTCGAGCGCGTCCTCCCGGCCGGCCTCCTCGAGGTCGGCAAACTCGATCGAGGCGCCCACGGGAAACCGTCTGCGCCGGGCCGTGTCCTCTGCGGCCGTGATCTGGGCCTGCTGCAGCATCCTCCGCTCCTCTCTACCCGGCTCCGAAACCGTGGGACACTCTGTCACGAGGAAGCTCGAGTGTCGCGACGCGCTCGACGACCTCGCGGCACCAGGCCGGGTAGAGCGCGAGGTCGTCGACGAACTGGGACGGCTTGATGCAGAACGTGCCGAAGCCGCGGGCCGTCATGGCGGGGACGGACGCGATCGCAGGCTCGAGCGGTGACGGGCTCGCGTCGTCGGGGAAGGCGGCGCGCATGCCGCCGACGAGCTCGAGCTCCGAGAGGTCGCGGCCCGCCGCGACAAGGCCCTCCTGGAGCAGGTGCAGGTCCTCGTCGGAGGGCTGTCCGAGCGGATGGAAGCCATGGGCGTAGCGGACGATGCGACGGAGGAGGCGCGGATGCACCGACGCGCCGCCGAGCCAGAGGCGCGGCCCTTCCGGGCGCCAGGCCTTGGGCTCCAGATAGACATTCTCGTAGGCGTAGTGCTCGCCGGCGAACGAGGCGGGCGTGTCGCGCCAGAGCCCCTCCCACGCCGCGAGCTGCTCGTCGAGCAGGGCGCCGCGCCGGGTGAACGGGACGCCGAGCGCCTCGTACTCGTCTCGGTGCCAGCTCACGGTCGGCTGCACGACCAGGCGGCCTTCGGAGAGCAGGTCGAGCGTGCCGAGCTCGCGGGCGAGCAGCAGCGGGTGCCGCAGCGGCGCGATCACCGCGCAGGCGGCGAGGCGCAGGCGGGTCGTCACGGCGGCGATCGCCGAAAGGAGGACGAGCGAGCTCGGCCAGGGCATCGACGGATCCTGGTTCCCCGGCATCGCGTAGTCCCGCGGGTTGCCCATGATCCCTCCGGCCCCGGCGCTCGGGCCGAGCACGATGTGCTCGCTCACCATCACGGCGTCGAACCCTGCCTCCTCGGCGACGACGGCCATCTCGACGAGGGCGCGCAGGTCACGCGCCGGTGTCAGCGTCCAGTTCTCGCTCAGCACGAGGACGAGCTTCGGCGCGCTCAGCGGGGCACCCCAGCCACGAGGGCCGCGGCCGCGTCGACCGCCGCACGCTGGTGTGCCGCCGGCTCCTGGCCCGGCACCTCGGCCAGGTACGCGAATGGATCGCCGATCCCCGCCGAGAGGCCAGAGAGCGCCTCGACGACGGAGAGGCCGCAGAACGGGACGTGCCCGGCAGAGTAGCCGCCTTCGTGCGAGGCGACGAGGCGACCGCCGCAGAGGCGCCCCGCAGACCCGAGCAGCCGCTCGGTCATCGCTCCGAACGCAGCGGCCGGCAGCAGCATCCGCCCGAGCGGGTCGAGCGCACCGGCGTCGAAGCCGCAGGCGATCACGATCAGCTCCGGCGCGAAGGCATCGAGCGCCGGGATGACGACGCGATCGATCGCGTCGAGATAGGCACCGGTGCCCGAGCCCGCGGGCAACGGCACGTTGAGCGTCGTGCCCGACCCCGCGCCGGCACCCGTCTCGCCGAGAAGCCCGGAGCGCGCCGGGTAGAGCCCCTCCTGGTGGAGCGAGATCGCGAGCACCGATGCGTCTTCCCAGAAGACCTCCTGGGTGCCGTTGCCGTGGTGCACGTCCCAGTCGACGACGGCGACGCGCCCGACCTCACGCGTGACCTGCGCGTGCCGGATGCCGACGGCGACGTTCGCGAAGATGCAGAACCCCATTCCGAGATCGGGCAGCGCGTGGTGCCCCGGCGGCCGCACGAGTGCGTAGGCGTTCTCGACCGTGCCGTCGAGCACCGCGTCGATCGCCGTGATCGTGCCCCCGGCCGCGAGCTGCGCGATCTCGAAGGAGCCGTTACCGAATGGCGCCTCACTCCCCGCGTCGCCACCGCGACCCTGCGAGAGCTCCCGGATCCGCTCGACGTAGGCGGACGTGTGCACACGGCAGAGCTCCTCGACCGTGGCCTCCCGCGGCGGCAGCATCACGAGGCCGTCAGTGAGCCCCGTGGCGTCGAGCAGGTTCTTCAACCGCCGTTTCGTAGCAGGGCTCTCGGAGTGCTCGCCGGGCTCGAGCCAGCCGCCGGCCGGCAGCTCCGAGGCACCGGAGCCGGTGTCGTGCCACATCATCCGCTCGTGCCAGACGAGGCCCGTTCGCCGGGTCACGCCGTCGTGCCTTCGGCGATCTGCAGCGTCTTCAGATCCGAGTAGAAGTCGAGCGCGAAGTCGCCGCCCTCGCGCCCGATGCCCGAGATTCCGATCCCGCCGAACGGCGCCGTGAGATCGCGCACGAGGAAGGTGTTGACCCACACGGTCCCGGCGCGGATCGCCCTCCCCACGCGCTCGGCGCGCTCGGCCGAACCGGTGTAGAGGATCCCCGAGAGCCCGTACGGGGTCGAGTTCGCGAGCGCGACCCCCTCGTCCTCGTCCGAAAAGGTCTGGACCGTAAGAACCGGCCCGAACACCTCGCGCTGGACGATCTCGCTCTCGTTCGACCGCGGCACGACGAGCGTCGGCTCGTAGAAGAGCCCGCCGCAGTCGGCGGGATGGCCACCGCGGACGATCTCGTCGCCGTTTGCCCGCGCCCGCTCGACGAAGCCGGCAACCCGGTCGAAGTGGTCACGGTGAATCAGCGGCGTCACCGTCGTGTCGTCGGCGCGCGGGTCACCGAGCACGTGCTCGTCGGCGAAGCGGTGGAAGAGCTCGAGAAACGCCTCGGCGACGGACTCCTGCACCAGGATCCTGGTGCCGGCCAGGCAAACCTGGCCCGCATCGTCGAACTGCCCTGCTGCCTTCCGTGCTGCGGCCTCGAGATCGCAGTCCTCGAACACGAGCAACGGCCCCTTCCCGCCGAGCTCGCCGGTGAAGGGGACGATGTTCCTCGCCGCCGCGACGCCGATGTGCCGTGCCGTCTCCGGCGAGCCGGTGAAGGAGATGCGGCTGACCCCGGGGTTGGAGACGAGCGCAGCGCCGATCTCCTCGCCGATCCCCTGCACGATGTTGAAGACACCCGGCGGAAAGCCCGCCTCGGCGACGAGGTCGGCGAGCAGCGAGCACGAGAGCGGCGACCACTCCGCCGGCTTGAGGATCATCGTCGAGCCGGCCGCGAGCGCAGGCGCCGTCTTCCAGGTCGAGAGCATGAACGGCGCGTTCCACGGTGTGATCACGACCGCGGGACCGCTCGGCATCCTGATCACGCGGTTGTGCGTGCCGTTCGAGTCCCACACGCGCTCCTCGTAGGCAACCGCGAGGTCCGCGTAGCTGCGGTAGTTGCGGGCCCCGCGGTTGATCAGGCGCGCCTTCAGCGAGCGGAGCAGCATCGCCATGTCGACGCACTCGACGGGGGCGAGGCGCTCCACGTTCGCGTCGATCAGGTCCGCGAGCCGGTGCAGGTAAGCGGCCCGGCCGGCGGCGCCGAGAGCTGCCCACGCCGGGAACGCCTCGGTTGCGGCCGCCACGGCGAGATCGGCCTCGCGCTGCCCGCCCCGCGCGATCTCGCCGAGCGGCTGCTCGTCGATCGGCGAGTAGTCGGTGAACGTGCGCTCGCTCGCGACGCGCTCGCCACCGATGAAGTGATCGGGCGAGACCTCGATCCCTGCGACCTTCATCCCCGTTCTCCCGAAGGCGAGCGTGCCGACGTCGATCATGGTGTGGCCGCCGTCGACCGGGATCACGGCACCGTTCACGTACGAGGCGTCGTCCGAGAGGAGCCAGGCGACCGTTCCCGCGACCTCGTCCGCAGAGCTGGGCCGGCGGAGCGGCACGTCCTGCGTGACGAGTGCGTACGCCTCCTCGCGCCCGTTCCCGAGGGCGTCCATCTCGGCGTCGGCCATGGGCGTGCGAACCCAACCCGGACAGACGCAGTTCGCCCTGACGCCGTCCGGGCCGTGGTCGAGGGCGATGCACTGCGTCAGCATCGCGAGCGCCGCCTTCGACGAGCAGTAGGCGAGGCTCTCCGGCGCCGCACGCATTCCGGCAACGGATCCGACCGTGACCACTGCACCACGACGCTCGAGGAGCCGTGGCATCGCCGCGCGGGCGACGAGCAGCGCCCCGAAGACGTTCGTGCGGAAGACACGCTCGAACGCTGACGGATCGAGATCGAGCAGCGCCCCTTCCCCGCCGATCCCGGCGTTGAGCACGAGAGCGTCGAGCCCGCCGAACCGGGCGACCGTCTCGGCGACGGAGCGGGCGGCGTCGACCGGGACGCCGGTGTCCGCGACGACCGCGAGGCCCCCGATCTCGGCCGCGATCTCCTCGATCGGTCCCGTCCTGCGGCCTGTCACTGCCACCGAGTACCCGTCAGCTGCGAGCCGCCGCGCAACCGCTGCGCCGATCCCCGTGCCACCGCCGGTGACGAGCGCGACGCGGCTCACCCGCGCAGGTCCTTGACGATCTCCTGGTCGTCGACCGTGTAGCCGAACGTGAACCTGAACCCCTTACCGATCCTCACGGGAGCGAGCAGGTCGTGCTCCTCGTGCTCGGAGCCGAAGAGCGCGAGGGTCGCGCTGCCCTCCCACACCGGCGAGATCACGCGGTCGCGGCTGCGGGAGCGCGCGAGCTCGTGCACGGCCGGGTCGTCGTGGCGGCCGGCCTCGAGCCGGGCGAAGTGGCGGACGTTGACGATCGGTGGGTCGTTGTGGGTCGGCCCCGCCTCGGACAGCCGCTCGAGCGTCACGGTCGCCTCGGCGACCCGCCGCTCGTACGCCGCACAGGTGCCGCCGAACGTCGCCCCGGCCCGCACGCCCGGGTCGGCGGGGCTCGTCGAGCCCGAAGGTGCGCGTGATCCAGATCGAGCCGAGCTTCTTCGGGAAGCCCTGGAGCCAGCCGCGCGTGAGCGCGAAGTCGCGGTCGACCCAGATGAACGGGCACGTCGTCACCTCCTCGCCGTCGAGCAGCGCGTTGACGACGAGGAACACCTCCTTGTACTGGGAGCGCGAGGGGTCGATCAGCTCGCCGCCGTGCTCGGAGCACGACTGCCAGTCGGCGAACACCGCGGCACAGCGGCCCGGATCAGGATGAGGGTCGAGACCTTTCGGGAGCACCGATACCGCCTTCTCGGGATCGGCCCAGTACTCGACGACGAGGAAGTCGCCGACGTAGTGCCACGGCGGGTACGGGACGAGCGACGAGCGCCCCTCGGGGGAGCGCGGGATCGTGAACCCGGTCAGCGGCACGACGCGCCTCCCTCCCACGGCGGCAGGTTGTGGCCGCGCGTCTCGAGGCTCTCCCGCTCGTACTCGATCGCGACCGGGTCGAAGCGGAAGTACGAGCGCGGCGGCAGCGGCCCCCACGTGTTCGACGAGTAGCGGTCGTCGGGGTACGACGCGCGGCACGTGGTCGTCCTGCAGCTGCTCCATGTCGCAGTAGAGCTCGACGAAGCACTCCTCCTCGACGATGCGCACGTAGCTCGCGATGTTGCCGGCGATGCCGTGCCGCGTCGGCCCCCAGCCGAGCCAGCGCCCGTGCCGGGCGACGTGATCGAGCATGTCGCGCATCTTCCCGATGTCGACCGTCTCGAAGGCGAGGTGGTGGAAGTGGGCGTAGCCGAGGTCGACGAGCGCCATCACGTGGTGATCCGTGTTGACGTGGAACCAGACGCCCGCCTCGCCGAGCCAGTCGGAGAGCCCCATCCCGAGCACCTCGGTGTAGAAGCGGAACCCGGCCTGGATGTCGCCCGTGAGGCAGTTGACGTGGCCGAGCTTGCGGGCTCCCCCCAGATGGACGCTGGTGGACGGGCGCGCGTGCTGGGGCCAGCGGTCGGTCTCGGTGGCCGGGGCGCGATACGGCAGCACCTGCACCGGCCGCCCGTCCGGGTCGTCGACGAACAGCGAGCCCTCGCGCTCCTCCCACGGCACCCCCGTTGCCTCGAAGTGGGCGCGTGCCTCGTCGAGCGGGCAGTCGTGCGCCAGCTCGAACGCGAAATGGTCGTGGCCGGGGCGTCCTCCCTCGACGAGCTCCAGGCAGTACGGCTCGTCGTTGCAGGCGAGCAGCGCCCGCCCGTCCTCGCGCGAGCGCTCGACGAGACCGAACTGCAGCGCCCAGCGCGGAGCCGCCTCGTCGAGCTCGGCGACGCGCAGGCAGACGTGGTCGAGCCGGTGGAGCCGGATCACGGCTCGCGGCCCTCGGCCACCATCCGCTCGGCCTCGTCCTCCGGGATCGCGAGCGCGACGTGGAGCGTCTGGGCCGAGACCTGCATCTGCTCCCCTGGCCCCGCGAGGTCGACGTCCCACTCCTCGATCGTGTTCGTCAGCCGCCCGATCCCCGAGATCTCGACCTCGACGACGTCGCCCGGCTGCATCGGCCGCGAGTTGGCGGGCGTGCCGGTGAGGATCACGTCGCCGGGCTCGAGCGTGATCAGCCGGCAGAGGTCGGCGAGCTGGTAGGCGACCGGGAAGAGGAGGTCGTCGGCCGTCGCCTCCTGCACGACCTCGCCGTTGAGGTAGGTGCGCAGCGTGTAGTCGGTCGGGTCGAACTCCGCGGCGGGGACGAGCTCGGGGCCGAGCGGGAGGAAGCCGTCGTGCCCCTTCACGCGCAGCATCGCGCCGCGGTCGGCGTGGCGGAAGTCGTGCATGCCGACGTCGTTCGCGCACGTGTAGCCGCCGACGTAGTCGAGCACCTCGTCGATCGGCACGCCCTTCATCCGCCGCCCGACGACGACGGCGAGCTCGCCCTCGTAGTTGAGGAAGCGCGCGCCCCGGGCCATCAGCACGGGTTGACGGTGGCCGTTCAGCGTCGTCGGCGGCTTCATGAAGTACGAGGGCTCCGGCGGCGTGCTCGCCTCGTACTCGCGCACGCGGCTCTCGTAGGTCAGGTGCACGGCGAGGATCTTCGACGGCGTCGCGGGCGCGAGGTAGTGGGCCGTCGGCCTCGGGGATGCGGAGGCCGTCGGCGAGGACGATCTCGTCGCCGTCGCGACCACCCCACCGCGCCTCGCCGTCGACCTCGACACGAACGCAGCGCCCGTCCGGGCTACAGATGGGACGCATATTCCTCGATCTCCCAGGAGGTGACGACCTCGACGTCGAGCTCGCCGACCGCCTCGTCGAAGCGCTCCACCTCGAACCGCTTCATCGCGACGAAGGTGGCGACGAGCTGCTCGCCGAGCCGCTCCGTCAGCGCCGTGTCGGCCTCGAGCGCGTCGAGGGCCGAGCCGAGGTCGGCGGGAAGCGTCGAGCCTGCGTGGGCGTCGTCCAGCCGGTACGAGTCGCCGACGACCGGCTCCGGAGGCGTGAGCCCGCGCTCGATCCCGTCGAGGCCCGCGAGCAGCAGCGCGGCGGTGATCAGATGTGGGCAGGCGGCCCCGTCGGCGGTGCGGATCTCGACCCGGGCGCGAGCGCCGCGCTCGTTCGGCACCCGGCAGAAGGCGGTGCGGTTGTCGTGACCCCAGTTCGCATGAGTGGGTGCGAGGCTGTCGGGGAGGATCCGCTTGTAGGAGTTGATCGTCGGCCCGAGCAGCGCCTGCAGCCCCTGAGCGTGCTCGATCACGCCCGCGATGAAGTTGGCCGCGAGTGGGCTCAGGCCCTCCGGCCCACCCTCGTCGGCGAAGGCGTTGCGGCCGTCCTCACCCGCGAGCGAGAGGTGGAGGTGGAAGCCCGAGCCTCCCTGGTCGGCAAATGGGCGGCCCATGAACGTGGCGAGCATGCCCTCCCGGGCGGCGATCTCCTTCACCGCCGCCTTCAGCATGAAGGCGCGGTCGGCGGCGTCGAGCGCACCCGAGTGCTTGACGTTGATCTCGTACTGGGAGTTCATGAACTCGTGGTTCGCGGCGAAGGCCTGCAGGCCGAGGTCGTCGCACCAGAGCAGCATCCTGAGGACGATCTCGCGCGGGTCGGAGACGGCGCCGACCGTGTAGACGCGGGAGAACTCGTCGACGTAGCGGCGCAGGCCGTTGACCCCCTCCGGGTCTCGCTCGGCGAGGAAGAACTCGAGCTCCGGTGCCACGATCGGCGTCAGGCCACGATCGGCGTAGGCGTCGATCACCCTCTGCAGCAGAGCGCGCGGGCAGGACGGCCAGTGCTCCGTGCCGTCGAGCGTCCATGCCTCGCCGAGGCACCACGCCACCTCTGGCTGCCACGGGACCGACCGCAGGGTGTCGAGGTCGGGCCGGATCGCGAAGTCGACGTACCCCACCTCGCCGCCGACGACCGGCGTGTGCCGCAGGTCGGTGCCCATCACGGCGGCGCAGAACGCGACGCCCTCCTCGCACATGCCGCCGAAGTGGCCGATCGGGATGTCCTTGCCGCGGGCGACGCCGTGCAGATCGGTGTAGAGGAGCCGGACGGCGCGCACGCCGAGGCCGCTCATCGTCCGGACGGCCGCCTCGGCCTCGTGGTGGTGACTCAACTACTCGCCTCCTTGTCGATCAGGCGTGAACCCGCACGGGCAGGCTCTTGATGCCGTTGAAGAAGTTCGAGCGCAGGCGCGTCGGCGTGCCGGCGAGCTCGATGCGGTCGAGGTACGGAACCATCTCCTCGAGCCAGATCCTCACCTCCAGCTTCGCGAGGTGCGCCCCGAGGCAGAAATGGGGCCCGCCGAGCCCGAACGTGAGATGCCGGTTCGGCTGCCGGCCGAGGTCGAGGCGGAACGGATCGGCGAACTTCTCCTCGTCGTAGTTGCCGGAGGCGTACCACATCGTCACCTTATCGCCGGCCTCTGATCCGGCGGCCGTGGATCGTCACGTCCGTCGTTGCCGTGCGGCGGAAGTGGTGCACGGGGTGCGCGCGGCGCAGGATCTCGTCCGCCGCCGTGCCGGCGAGCGACGGGTCGGCGATCAGCCGCGCCGTCTCCTCGGGGTGGGCGAGCAGGTCGAGCAGCCCGAGGCTGATCGTGTGCCGCGTCGTCTCGTTCCCGGCGGTCGTGAGGAGGATGAAGAACAGCCCGAACTCGTGCTCGCTGAGGCGGGAGCCGTCGAGCTCCGCCTCGACGAGCCTCGTCGTCACGTCGTCGCGCGGGTCGGCGCGGCGGGCTTCGCCGAGCCTGCAGCCGTAGTCGATCAACTCGGTCGCGAACGGGCTCGAGAAGGGCAGCAGGCGGATCGCCGGATCGGTTGCCGTCAGGTCACGGAGGTTCTCCTCGCCGACCACGTCGGGGTCGGTGTTGCCGAGCAGCTTGTCGCCGAGCTCGATCAACAGGCGCCGGTCCTCGACGGGCAGGCCCATGATCTCCGAGAAGACCCACATCGGGATCTCCGACGCGACGTCCTCGACCCAGTCGAAGGCGTCGCGCTCGAACGCCTGCGCGAGGATCCCGCGGGCAAGGCCCCGGATTCGCTCCTCGTACGTGTTCACGACCCGCGGCGTGAAGCCCTTGTTGACGAGCGCGCGCAGGCGCGTGTGCGCCGGTGGGTCCGTGTCGAGCATCGACTTGCGCGCCTCGACCTCCTCTGGCGTCAGGTCCTCGAGCGACGTCCCGCCCACCTCGGACGAGTACGTCTCCCAGTCCTTCGACATCTGCACGATGTCGTCGTAGCGGGTGAACACCCAGAAGCCGCGGCCGTCGGCCTCCGGCTGCCAGAAGAGCGGCGCCTCGCGACGCAGCAGCGTCAGCCACTCGTACGGCACCCCCTGCTCCCAGACACCGAGGTCGGTGAGGTCGACGTCGTCGAGGACGAGCCCTTCGACCGAGGGGCCGGCAGCCGTCGCGGTGCGGGCGACGTCGAGGGGGACGTGATCCTCCCGCTCGTGCACCGCCTCCGCGGCGGCCGGCGGCGGCCCGAGCCGGACCTGTAGCTCGCCCGCCTCGACCCGTGCCTCGAAGATCGGGAGCGGCTCGAGCGCCGGCGGGCAGAGGACGTCACCGGTGCGGAGGTCGAACTCGGAGGCGTGGCAGGGGCAGACGATCACGCCCTCCTCGAGCTCGCCGTCCGAGAGGGAGCAGTCCTCGTGCGTGCAGGTGTCCTGGAAGGCGACCCAGCCGTCGGCCGTGCGGCCGAGGCAGACCGCGGCCCCCTCCACCTCGACCCGGCGGAGGAACCCCACGGGAGCCTCCTCCGCCGTGCCGACGCCGTGCCACGTGAGCTCGCTCACCGTTTCCCTCTCCTCACAGCGGTGTCGTGTCGCCGGCAGGCTCGTAGTCGAGCGTCTCGTCGAGCGGCGCGACGCCGTGGTGCTCGGCGGCGTGGGCTGCGGCGTTGTCGACGGCGTCGCGTCGGGTCACGACGACGATCACGAACCAGATCGCGGCGATGACCACGAGCCCGATCGTCCATTCGGCCGCGACCCAGTTGTAGTTCGAGTTGTCGTGGGGCTGCCGGTCTGAGGGCGCCGTAGAACCCGAGGATCGGCGTCGCGATCGCCACGAGAACGATTGCGTACTGCCAGATCTTGTTGCCGCTCGAGCGCACGAGACCGAGCGCCGCGACCGCGAGGACGAGGTAGACGAGCTCGATCGCGAACGAGCCGATCGTGGCGGAGAGGATGAACGTCGCGAACTCGTCGCTCGGGAAGAACGGCACGAACGTGCCGGCCTCGTCGAGGAAGCCGAACTGGGAGGCATAGCTCGTAAGGCTCGCGAGCAGGACGAGGCCGATGCCGCCGACGGCGACCATCAGGTTGCCGACCCATGGCGTGTCGTACCGGGACGTCTTCGCGAACACCGCGGGCAGAAGCCCGTCGCGGCCGAGGGCGAAGAAGCCGCGGCCGATGACGACGCAGATCGCAAGCGCGAGCGCCATCGCGTCGAGGATGACGACGAGCTCGAGGATCGTCGCGAACCACTCGCCGATGTACTCGGTCCCCATCTCGCTGACGGCGCTCGGGGAAAAGGCCCAGGCACCCTCGCTGACGGCCGCCTTGCCGTAGCCGATCGAGAAGGCGTACGCCATGAGCACGAAGAAGCCGGCGGCGACGGCGACGGTGCCGATCAATGCCCGCGGGATCGAGCGGCGCGGATCCTCGGACTCCTCGCCGATCGAGGCCGCGGCCTCGAAGCCGACGAACAGGAGGATGCCGAGCAGGATCCCGCCCAGCACGCCGCCGCCGGTGATCCCGAACAGCGAGGTCTGGCCGGGGTCGAACATCGTCAGGGTGTTGCCGTCCTTGCCGCCCTTGGCGATGATCACGAGCGCGAGGATCACCATCGGCACGAACGAGACGGCTGCGAACGTGAGCATGGCGCGGATCGCGAGGCGCACGCCGACGTAGTTGAGGACGAGGACGATCGCGAGCCCGATCATCCCCCAGATCCACCAGGCGGGGCCGCTGTCCGAGATGTGCGACTTCCAGAAGCCGTCGCTGAGGACGCCGATGCCGAGGTAGATGCCGCCGCCGCCGAGGAAGAGCGCGCCGACGAAGAAGAAGCCGGCCGTGAAGACGCCGACCCAGGGGTGGGCGCCGTGGGTGAGGTACTCGTACACCGCGCCGGCGCCCGCGTACTTCCGGGCGTAGAGCGAGATCGTGTAGGCGATCGCGAGCACGCCGAGGCCGGCGAGCAGCACGGCGAGGGCAGCGTTCCAGCCGGCGCCGATGTCGGGCCGGGAGACACCGCCGAGCACGAGCGCGACGGAGAACATCGGCCCGATCGCGAGCGCCTGCGCGACGGCGTGCATGGTCGTGAGGTTCTTCTTGCCGAGCGTTCCGGTTGCGGCGTCGCCCTCCGAGGCCTGGCTCATGCGATCACACCCTCCTGTGTCGTTCGAGCGCAATGTCCACTTGCGCCCGGGTCGCCAGCACGATAAAACATTCGAACATCGAATGTCAACCATCCCGGATCCCCTTCCCGCGGCCCGCTCCGCGACCACCGCTCCGCGTCCGTTCGGTCGTCGGTCTCGCCTACGACGAGATCCGCTCGCTGATCGTCGCGGGCGCGCTCGCACCGGGCTCGCGGCTCGGCCAGGGCGAGCTCGCCGACCGGCTCGGGATCTCGCGCGGCTCGGTCCGCGAGGCGCTTACGCCGGCTTGCGGGCGACGGCCTCGTCGAGTTCGAGGTCAACCGCGGCTTCTTCGTCGCCGAGGTCGGCCTCGACGACGTCCGACACCGGCTCGAGGCCCGGCTCGTGCTCGAGCCGGAGATCGCCCGGCTCGCGGCCGCCCGGCGCACCGAAGAGGATCTCGAGCTGATGCGAGAGACGATCGCCGCCGAGGCATCGGCCCGGACCTCCGACGAGGCACACGACGCGAGCCGTGCCTTCCACTTCGCGGTCGCAGCCGCGACCCGGAACGGAGCCTTCGCCAAGCTCCTCGACGGTCTCTGGATCGCCGACGTGGGCCGGCGCCTGCTCGCGCAGCGGCGCCGGTCGCAGGACTGGCAGGACCACGACGTCGCGGAGCACCGCGTGATCGTCGAGGCGATCGAGGCCGGCGACGGCGAGCGAGCGGCGCGGCTGATGAGCGAGCACGTCGAGAGCGCCGTCCGGCACTGGTCGCCGCGCGCCGACGCATAGCAGGCGACCGGCTTCAGCCGGTCGTCCGGGCCGGCACGCGAAGAAAGCGGCGACCGGCTTCAGCCGGTCGTCCGGGCTGGTGCCCCGGGCGCGTCCCGGCCCGTCAGTCCACCGCGAGCGCGACCGTTCGCACCGTCTGCGTGTGCTCGCCGAGCGCCTCGTCGATCTTCGTCTTCAGCTCGCCGGACGCAAACATCTCCTCGGTGATGTCGGCGCCGCCGATCAGCTCGCCCTTGACGAACACCTGCGGGATCGTCGGCCACTCGCTCAGCGCGGTCAGCTCCTGCCGGATCCGCGGATCGGGAAGCACGTCGACGGCGGCGATCGGCGCCCCGGCCTGCCAGAGCGCCTGGAGTGCCCGCATCGAGTTGCCGCAGGCGGGTGCCTCCGGTGTCCCCTTGATGAAGACCGCAACCGGCTCGGTCTCGATGACCAGCTTGATCTGCTCCTGCAACGTGCTCATGCGGTCCCCTTCGTTCGGATGCGAAGCTCGTGGATGGTGCCGTCGGCGAGTGGCGCGGCGAGTGCGGCGTTGACCAGCTTGTGCTGCTGGATCAGGGGCAGCCCGTTGAACGCGTCGGAGACGACGGTGACCTGGAAGTGGTCGCCGCCACCGGTGCGATCCTCGACGTCGATCTCCCCTCCGGGGAAGGCCTGGTCGAGGAGATCGCGGATCACGTTTGCGGCCATCGGCAATGATGCTAACGATGGCCGGCCGCACTGCCTTCCTCGTATCGCTGCCGGAGCGCGCGATCCGATCCGCTGTTCGCGCTCGCCGGCGGCGGCGTCCACGAGACCGCCGAGCTCGTGCTGCCGCGCCTCGTTCGCCGCTCGCGGCTCTACGAGGCGACCGCGAAGAACCTCCTGCGCATCTCGATCGAGCTCGTCGGCGGCGTCGAGGCACCGGCGGCGGCGGCCGACGAGTACGAGCCGAATCCGACGCGACTCGCAGTGCGCAAGACGGCGGGGAACGCGGTCGAGCTCGGCTCGATCGCGGCCTTCGGCTTCTCGCCGCTCTGGCTGCTCGCCGCCGGAGCCGACGTCACGCACGGGACGCGCGTGTACCTCGACGCATTCGTGAGCGAGCTCAAGCTCGTCGGAGTGCTGGCCGAGGAGGCACACCTTGGGTCGGTCGACGACCTGCTCGCGGCGCTCGAGGGCGGCTCGGGAACGGCGGCCCGGCTGATCGACATCCCGCCGCTCGAGCTCGCCGCCCTGCGCCGCTCGCTCGCCGACCTGCGCGCCGACGCGAGCGGGCTGCCCTCGCCGGCCGAGATGGCCGCGCTCTTCGACGGCCTCCGAGCCGAGGCGGTGCGCGAGCGGCGCAGCCTGCTCGAGGTCTCCACGGGCGTCGGGATCGCCTTCTTCAACTCCGCCCGCCACGTCGGGCGCCAGCACCTGCTCGATCCCTACGGCGAGGACCTGAAGCCTCTACGCGACGAGGGCTTCGGCGCCTACGCCGCCCGCGTGAGCCGGCCGTACGGCGCCGCCGTGGCCCGGCAGTTCGACCCCGAGCGGGCGAGCCTGACGGAGCGGGGGCTCGAGAAGCTGCGGGGAACGCCGTGAAACGCCATCCGGCGCTCGCGGAGCTCTCACGCGAGCACCATCACGAGCTCTCGCTGGCACGCGGGCTGCGTCGCGCGGCGGCAGCAGTTCCGGAGCAGAGGCTCGCGGCCGCATCCGCGTACGTCGAGCAGTTCTTCGGCCCAACCACCGACCACTTCCGGCGCGAGGAGGAGGTCGTCTTCCCCGTCTACACGCGACACGCGGGCCAGACGGCGCTCGTCGAGCGCATCCTGCGGGAGCACATGGAGCTGCAGGGCCTCGCGCGAGAACTCCGCGCCCAGGTCGCGGCCGGTGAGGTCTCGGCAGAGACGGTCGACGCGCTCGGGTCGCTCCTGCACGACCACGTCCGGCTCGAGGAGCGCGAGCTCTTCGAAGACATCCAACGCGTTGTGCCGAGCGCGGAGCTGGATGCAATGGCATGAAGGATCTCGCACGGCAGCGCTACGACGAGGCCTGCACTCACGACCGTGCCGGCCGCGAGGAAGAGGCGATCCCCTGCTACGAGGAGGCGCTCTCGCTCGGTCTCGAGGATCCCCTGCGGCAACAGGCGCTGCTCGGGCTCGGGTCGTCGTATCGCAACGTGCTTCGTCACACGGACGCGATCGCGCTGTTGCGGGATGCTGCGGCCGAGTACCCGGACAACCAGGCCTTGCAGGTCTTCCTTTCGCTCGCGCTCTGGAGCGGCGGCCGGGAGCGCGAGGCGATGCGGACGCTCGGCCGCGTCACGGTCGAGACCGCCGATCTGCACGGTTACGGCCGGGCAGCACGCCGAGCTTTCGACCAGCTCGACTAGCGCACGCAAGGAGCCGGATCGCCATCCAGGCCCCACGGGTTGGCCCTGGCGGCCTGCCCGGTCACCGGCGCAAGGCAGTCGCAACCCGCACCGCTTCACCGCTCCGACGAGAGACAGCGCTCGTGGCTCAGAGCCACAAACCCTTGGCCCGCCGCCGACCTCTCGATCACGAGACCGCACCCGCCTCGGAACCCGGCAACCTACGAACTGCGAACAGCGAACAGCGATGCCGCAACCAGAAGACAGTGCTCGTGGCTCAGAGCCACAAGCATTCCGACCGCCCGCCAGCCTCTCGATCACGGGCCAGCCCCCGCCTCGGAACCAGGCAGCGTGCGACCACCGAAGGGAGCGACGCCGCAACCAGGAGACAGCGCTCGTGGCTCAGAGCCACATGGGTGGGCGCCACCCTGCAGGACGTCACGGCTTCGACCGACCCGGACGTCGGCGATCACCGGCGAGCACCTCACTGCGGCGAAGTGCGAGATCGACCGGATCGGGCGCCATCCGGGAGACCAGGCCGACAAGGGCCTCGTTCCGGATCTCCCGAAGCTCTGCCGCGCGTTCGCGTTCACTGACGACGATCCGCCGCACGTGGACATAGCTCGGTCGCGGCACGCCGAGCCTCTCGGCTGCCTCACCCACCCGTCTCCAGACCTCGGCAATCGGCAGCGACTCGTCGTCGAGCCGTCGGATTGCGCGGATGAGCCTTCGGTCGTACCTCGGCGCCGATGCCGGCATCCCGAGATCGTGCCGGTCGAGATGTCACCGGCTCGTGCCGTCTCTGTGCCGCCTCCGTACCGTGGGCGGCGAACGCCGACATGAGACAGCGCTTGTGGCTCTGAGCCACTTGGGTTCTTGGGCCTCGGTGAGGAAGACCGGCGGACGGTATCCACTCGCCGCCGACAGCTCGTTCCTCCGCTTCCCGAACTGTCGCAGGGTACGAGAGCGTTCCGCCTCTACAATCACGCCATGGTCCACCCCGACTCCTTCGGCGCGCGCTCGACGCTCTCGGTCGGCGGCCGCACGCTCGAGATCTTCCGCGGCGATGCGCTGCAGGCCCGCTACGACGTCGCCCGGCTCCCCTACACCCTGCGCATCCTGCTCGAGAACGTCCTGCGGCGCGAGGACGGCGTTACCGTCACCGCGCGCGACGTCGAGGCGGTCGCAGCCTGGGATGCAGCAGCCGAGCCGTCGCAGGAGATCAGCTACAACCCCGCGCGCGTCCTCCTGCAGGACTTCACCGGCGTCCCCGCAGTCGTCGACCTCGCTGCGATGCGCGCCGCGATGGCCGACCTCGGCGGCGACCCGCAGAAGATCAACCCGCTGATCCCGGTCGAGCTCGTGATCGACCACTCGGTCCAGGTCGACGACTTTGCGACGCGGTTCTCGATCGAGCGCAACTCGGCTCTCGAGTTCAGCCGCAACCGTGAGCGGTACGCGTTCCTCCGCTGGGGTCAGGGCGCATTCGCGAACTTCAAGGCCGTACCGCCGAACACCGGCATCTGCCACCAGGTCAACCTCGAGTTCCTGGCCCGCGTCGTCGAGGAGCGCGACGGGCAGGCGTTCCCCGACACGGTCGTCGGCACCGACTCGCACACGACGATGGTCAACGGCCTGGGCGTGCTCGGCTGGGGCGTCGGCGGGATCGAGGCCGAGGCGGCGATGCTCGGCGAGGCGATCTCGATGCTCGTGCCGCAGGTCGTCGGCTTCCGGCTCCACGGGGAGCTGCCGCGAGGGCGCGACGGCCACCGACCTCGTCCTCACGGTGACGCAGATCCTGCGCCAGACCGGCGTCGTCGGGAAGTTCGTCGAGTACTTCGGCCACGGCCTCGCCGGATTGACGCTCGCCGACCGCGCCACGCTCGGGAACATGTCCCCGGAGTACGGCGCCACCTGCGGCTTCTTCCCGGTCGACGACGAGACGCTCCGCTACCTGCGCCTCACCGGCCGCGACGAGGAACGGGTGGCACTCGTCGAGGCCTACTGCAAGGAGACCGGGCTCTGGCACACCCCCGACGAGCAGTCCACGTACTCGCAGGTCGTCGAGCTCGACCTCTCCACGGTGGAGCCGTCCATTGCAGGCCCACGCCGCCCGCAGGACCGGATCCCGCTCAACGAGAGCCGCAACGCGTTCTCGGCCGCGCTGCCGTCGTTCGGAGTCACCGAGGGCAACGGCCAGGTCGACGAGGCGGGCAAGGAGTCGATGGACGGGAGCGACGCAGCAGCACTGACTGCCACCGTCGAGCGAACCGCGGTCGAGCTGACGCTCGACGGCGAGACCGTCGAGATCGACCACGGGGTCGTGGTGATCGCGGCGATCACCTCCTGCACGAACACGTCCAACCCGGCCGTGATGATCGGTGCCGGGCTGCTCGCGAAGAAGGCCGTCGAGCGAGGGCTCACGCGCAAGCCGTGGGTGAAGACGAGCCTCGCTCCCGGCTCGCGCGTCGTCACCGAGTACTACGAGAAATCCGGCTTGACACCCTATCTCGAGGCGCTCGGCTTCAACACGGTCGGCTATGGCTGCACGACCTGCATCGGCAACTCGGGGCCCCTGCCCGTCGAGGTCTCGGCGGCCGTCACGAGCGCCGACCTCGTCGCCTGCGCCGTCCTCTCCGGCAACCGGAACTTCGAGGCCCGCATCCATCCCGAGGTGAAGGCGAACTACCTCGCCTCCCCACCGCTCGTCGTCGCCTACGCGCTCGCCGGGCGGATGGACATCGACATCACCACGGAGCCGCTCGGACATGATCGGGACGGCGAGCCCGTCTACCTCACCGACGTCTGGCCCTCGCCCGCCGAGGTGCAGGAGACGATCGAGGCCGCGATCGGGCGGGACATGTTCCTCGCGACCTACGCGAACGTCTACGAGGGCGAGGATGCCTGGCGCGAGCTACCGGTTCCGACCGGTGAGCTGTTCGACTGGGAGGACGCATCCACCTACGTGCGCCGCCCGCCGTACTTCGACGGCATGGCCCCGGCCGCGGGAACGATCGAGGACATCAGCGGAGCACGCTGCCTGGTCTCGATCGGCGACTCCGTCACGACCGATCACATCTCACCGGCCGGATCGATCAAGCTCGACTCGCCCGCGGGCGACTACCTCGTCGAGCACGGTGTCGAGCGTGCCGACTTCAACTCGTACGGCTCGCGCCGCGGGAACCACGAGGTGATGGTGCGCGGGACGTTCGCGAACGTGCGGCTGCGCAACCAGCTCGTCCCCGGATCCGAGGGAACGTGGACCGTGCATCTCCCGGACGGCGACGAGACGACGATCTTCGAGGCGGCACAGCGGTATCTCGCCGACGGCGTCCCGACGATCGTGCTCGCCGGCAAGGAGTACGGCTCCGGCTCGTCGCGCGACTGGGCCGCCAAGGGGCCGAACCTGCTCGGCGTGCGGGCCGTGATCGCGGAGAGCTACGAGCGAATCCACCGCTCGAACCTGCTCATGATGGGGATCCTGCCGCTCCAGTATCTCCCGGGCGAGAACCTCGCCGCGCTCGGGCTGACCGGTCGCGAGGAGTTCTCGATCACCGGGGTCGAGAACGGCGAAGCCCGTGAGGTGACCGTGACCGCGGACGGCGTCGCGTTCCGCGCCACGCTTCGCCTCGACACCCCGCGCGAGCGCGAGTACGTCCGCCACGGCGGGATTCTCCCGTACGTGCTGCGGCGGTTGCTCGCCGAGTAAGACAGGCCCTTCGTCGACATCTCGGCGCCGGCAGACCCTGGGCGCCGATCGCCGACTAGCATCACCCCATGCCACGCGCCGCGATCGTCGGGAACCTCGTCCTGGACTCGGTCGCCGGAGCGCCGGAGCGGCCCGGCGGCGCCGTCTGGTACTGCGCCCGGGCGTTGCGCCAGATCGATCCGGATGCAGACGTCGTGCTCGTCTGCCGCTGCGCCCCGGAGGATCGTGACGCCCTGGTGCCGGGGCTCGAGGAGCTCGGGTTCCCCGTCCACTGGCGCCCTGCCGAGCGGACGACGAGGTTCTCGTTCCACTACGAGGGCGAGCGGCGAATCATGGAGATCGACGCCCTGGCGGAGCCGTGGACCTCGGCCGATATTCGCGGCTGGGTCGGCGACACGATTGGGGACGCGCCGTGGGTCCTCGTCGGCGCGCTCACCCGCGGCGACTTCCCCCTCGAAACGCTGACGGCGCTCACCGCGAGGGGACACCGCCTCGCCCTGGACGCCCAGGGGCTCGTTCGGCACGCGCAGGTCGGCCCGCTCGTCAGCGACGGCTCCGTCGACCGCGCCGTGCTCGGCCACATCACCGCGCTGAAGCTGAACGACGAGGAGGCCGAGCAACTCTGCGGCGGCACCGACGAGGTAGCGCTCCGCACTCTCGGGATCCCCGAGGTGGTGCTCACGCTCGGCTCCGATGGAGCCCTGATCATCTCCGGTGCCGTCGCCGCACACGTCGACGCGGTGCCGGTCGACGGCCCTGTCGACCCCACGGGCGCCGGCGACTCGTTCCTCCTCTCCTACGCCGTGGCGCGCCAGCGGGGCCTCGAGCCGCACGAGGCCGGGGCGGTCGCGAGCCGGTTCGTCTCGACGATCATCGCGCGCTGATGCAGGCGCGCGCCGCGACCGCGCTCGGCACGGTGCTCCTCGATCTCGAGAGCGGCGACGCCGTGCTCGTGGACGACGAGCCACCGACTGCCGCCACAACGGACGTCTCGCTCCCGCTTCTCGTCGCTGCCGACCAGGTCGGGCCCCGGATCGTGGCCGTCGTCGCCCGGCGGCCGCCACTCGTGGTCTCGGACGACGCGGGGCAGACGTGGCGCGAGGTCGGCGGCGGGCTGCCTGCGGGCACGGCCGTCACGATCGACCCGGACGACCCCGACCTGCTGCTCTTCGCGTCGGAGTCCCGGCTCTTCTGCTCGGAAGACGGCGGCCGGTTCTGGCGTGCCCTCGGGCCGGAGCTGATCGGGATCACGGCACTCGCGTTCGCCTAGTCTTGGGAGACCAACGGCGAAAGGAGCACCTGTGAGTGGGCTGGACGATCTGATCAAGGGCGTTTCGGGAGGCCAGGGCGGAGGCCTCGGCGACCTCCTCGGCGGCCTCGCGGGCGGCGGCGGGGGCCTGGACGACATCCTCGGTGGGCTGACGGGCGGGGGAGATGCGTCGGGTGGGAGCGCGCAGAGCGGGATGGGTGGCCTCCTGACGGCGCTCCTGCCGATGATCGGTGGCCTGCTGGCGGGCGGCGGGCTACAGAAGGTGCTCGCCGGCTTTCAGGCGAACGGGCTCGCTGCCCAGACCGACTCGTGGGTCGGCACCGGCGAGAACGCGCCCATCAGCGGAGCCGACGTGCGCGAGGTCGTCGGGGACGAGCAGATCGCGCAGATCGCGGCGCAGCTCGGCGTCTCCGAGGACGAGGCTGCCGACGCGGTCGCGCAGGTGCTACCGACGATCGTGGACAAGGTGTCGCCCGAGGGGCACCTGGCACCCGACAGCGAGCTCGACGCGGCGTTCGGGGCGCTCGAGCACCTCGGAGACCCGGCGACAGGCTAAAGCCTGGCGCCGTGGGGTGCGGCGACAGGCTTCAGCCCGTCTGCCGGGTTCCCACCGCGACCGCTACAGCCGAAACTCGCCCCGCGCGACCGTGACCGCCTGCCCGCCGACCTCGACACGGTCGATCAGCCCGTCGCCACCCTCGGCGCGAGCGTAGAGCGTCGACGGCCTCCCGATCGAGGCTCCCTGGGAGATGACGATCTCGTCACCCCAGGCAATGAGGCCGTGGCGGGCCAGGTGGCAGGCGAGCGGCCCGGCAGCCGAGCCCGTCGCCGCATCCTCGCCGCCGGCCCAGAACATCCGGGTCGTCCAGCGGTCACCCGATCCGGCGAAGCAGCTGACGCCCGTGGCGCCGAAGTCGACGACAGCAGGCACGTTCGGTCGCAGTGCTGCGACCTCCGCCTCGGAGCCGAGCGCGACGAAGAGGTGCGTGGCGCCGTTGTCGTACCGCTCGACCGGCAGCTCTGAGCCTGCGACGCCGAGTGCCTCGCAGAGCGCCGCCGCGGCCGGGAACGGATTGACCGTCGGCACCGGCTGCTCCATCCGCCCGAAGACGATCCGCCCCGACTCGTCCCGTTCGAGCGCGACGGGGACGTTGCCGCGTCCGGTCTCGAGCGTGATCACCCCGAGCTGGAGCGGCGCTCCGAGCACGAACGCCGTGCCCAGCGTCGGATGGCCGGCGAACGGAAGCTCGAAGTGCGGCGTGAAGATGCGGATCCGGACATTGCCGCCGGCTTCGGGTGGGAGCACGAACACGGTCTCGCTGAACCCCACCTCGAGCGCGAGCGCCTGCATCATGGCGTCGTCGAGCCCGCGCGCGTCGGTGAAGACCGCGAGCTGGTTGCCGGTCAGCGGCGTGTCGGTGAAGACGTCCGCAACGACGTAGCGATAGGTGGTCATCTACCCGCCACCGCGGGCCCAGTCGGCGGGCACGTCGGAGCCGCCCTCCTCGCTGACGCGCGCGCCGAAACGGACGAACGTCGGGGTGGGCACGACCTTGCCCGCCACGAGCGCTTCGCCCTGCCGGAAGCCCGTCGCCCGCTGGAGCAGGCTCGGCGGCACGAACGAGAACACCTCGGTCAGGTGGCCGACGTCGGCGACCGAGTTCATCCGCATCAGGAGCAGGTTGTCGCACTGCGAGACGATGTTCTCGTGCACCTTCTGCGGCCGCTGCGTGGAGACGAGCAGGTAGAGGCCGAACTTGCGCCCCTCCGCCGCGATCTTGATCGCCGTCTCCGTGGCGAGGAACTGCAGCCCGCCCTCCGGCAGCTGGGGGCAGACATTGTGCGCCTCGTCGATCACGACGAGCAGCGGGCGCCGCTCGGCGCGGCGCTCCCACAGCCGGGAGAGGACGGCCTGAGCGACGAGGTTCTTCTCCATCGGCGTCCCGAGCGTGCCGATGTCGACCACGAGACAGCGCCAGTCGTTCCGGTCGAGGTCCTCGAGCACCGTTCCTGCCTGCTGCCTGGCCCAGATGCCGAAGCGGTCGACGCCGAGGTTGCGCACCCGCCTGACCAGCCGGTCGAGACCGTCGCTCGCGGAAGCCGTGTCGCCCGTGGCGAGCGCCTCGAAGGCCGGCGAGCCGGGCCCCTCGTCGAGGGCGCGGAGCAGCTCGTCGTACTCGTCCGAGTCGCGGATCGGGTCGAGCTGCAGGACGGAGGCGTAGGCGGCGCCGTCGAGCTCCGGGAAGCGGAGCCGGAGCCTTTCGTCGCCTACTGCGGCGGGCGTGCGGACGAGGATCGAAGGCGCCAGTTCGGCCAGCCGTGCGGCACGGGACCGATCGGCGTCGGCCCGCGCTTCGCGGAGGCGGACGAAGTCGGAGTTCGGATCGATCACGACCACGCGCAACTCGGTCTCGAGCAGGAGCTGCTCGAGCACGACGCCGAGCGAGTACGTCTTGCCCGAGCCGGACTGTCCGCAGAGGAACGTGTGCCGGTCGAAACCGGCCGCGTCGATCCTCGCCGGCACCGCGTCGTCACCGCCCGCGAGCACCGTGCCGATCACGAGCTCGGTGGTGTCGCGTTTGGGCCGCGACAGCTCCGCAACCTCGAAGCCGGTCGCGTCCTCGACCTGCGCATCGACGAACGGAGCACCGTCGCCTGAGAGCACGACGCCCGTTCCCTCGACGACCCGCACCTGCACCCGTGCCTGGAGTCCCAGAGCCCCCGCGCCCGACAGGCTCTCGCCGTCGAGCGAGGCTCCTACCTCCGGGCCGTCACGCGTCACGAGCTCCTGGGTGATCACCTGGCCGAGCCGGCGCACGTCGCCGTCGACGAGCGCGACGAACCCGCCGGGCGGCGGCACCGCGCTCCCGATCGCAAGCTGATAGCCGAACGAGCGTCCGTCCATCGAGACCGCCGTCGCGGCGATCGACTGCTCGAACCGGCGCCGCAGGTCGCGGAAGCGTCCGATCGCGCCGCCGAGCTCGTCAGGGGATTCGGCGCTCATGCGCAGAGGCTAGCCGCTCCGCCTCGACCCACTTCGCGTGATGCTTCCGCGCCCAGTCCTCGTCGACCTCTCCCGTCGTCATTCCCCGCAACGCGTGCCGCGTGCTCGGGTGGATCAGGGCCAGGTACAGGTGGCCGATGAGCAACCCCACGGAGAGGAACGTGAGCAGGTCGTGGACGGTGCCGGTGCCGGCGAAGATGAACCGGTGGTCTCGCTCGCCGAGCCAGAGGAAGAAGCCCGAGAGCGCGAACAGCAGCGCGAACGCGACGGTCAGTAGCGCGTTGATCTTCTGCCCCGCGTTGAAACGGCCCTGCGGGGCTCTCCGGCCACGCAGCCAGCGTCGGTCGTCACGGTCGATCGTCTCGATCTCGCGCCAGTCCTCGACGAGGCGGCTGCGGTTGCCGACGACGAAGATCACGACGAGCGCCACCGCCCACGCAACGGCGACCCAGATGTGCACGTTCTTGACCAGGTTGCGGCGGTTGACCAGCGTCGACAGGGCGGGAAGATAGAGGATCAGCCCGGTCGTGAGCAGGGCGAAGAACGCCGAGGCGTGCATCCAGTGCAAGACCCGCTCGGTCAGGGTGAAGCGCTGGATCCGGGCAACGGGTGCGGTGGCAGGCAGAGCTGAGTCAGGCAGACTCGCCATTGGACTTCCCGACCCAGGCATCGGCGTCGTAGCCGTGCTTCTCCCAGTACCCGGGTTCCGCGCTCACGCCGAGCTCGATGCGATCGACCCACTTGACGCTCTTGTAGCCGTACATCTGCGGCATCACGAGCCGCACCGGCGCGCCGTGCGGCCGCGAGATCGGAGCGCCGTCCATCTCGTAGGCGAGCATCACATCGGGGAGCAGCGCCTGCTGAAGCGTCAGCGAGTCCTCGTACGGCTTCTCGGCCGAGACGAACCGGAGCGCCCCGACACCGTCCTTCGCTCCGGCCTGCTCGAGGAGATCCTTGATGCGAACGCCGGCCCAGCGAACGTCCTGCACCGACCAGCCGGTGACGCAGTGGAAATCCGAGACCTGCTCGGCCCGCGGCATCGCCTTGAGGTCGGCAAGCGAGTAGCTCGTCGGTGCGCCGACGAGCCCGTCGACCCGGAGGCGATAGGTGGCAGGGTCGAAGGTCGGCATGGAGTCGCCGATCGTGTAGATCCGCCAGCCCGACGTCGGGACGACCGCCGACACGGACTTCGGCACGGCGCGGTCGAGCACGCCGGTGACGTCCTTGGCGAAGAAGAGGCCGACCGCGCCGGCTCCGAGGAGTCCCAGGAAGCTCGCGCGCCCGATAGTGCGATCGTTCATCGTCGGATGGTAACGACCGATTCCTTGCAGTCGCCTTACGTGCGGGTGAACGGTGGGTTATCCCTATCCTGCTGCACGTGCGCATCTACCTCTGCAGGCATGCCCAGGCTGCGGCCGGCGAGCCGGACGAGTTGCGCGAGCTGACATCCGCGGGCCTCGAGCAGGCCCGCGCGCTCGGGGGGAGGCTCGCAGCGCTCCCTGCTCCGCCGCGGCTCGTGCTGACGAGCCCGCTCGTGCGCGCCCGCCAGACGGGTGCTGTGCTCGCGCGATGCCACGGGAGCGACGGTCCGCGTCGAGGAGGCGCTCGCGCCGGGCGCCACCGCAGCAGCGCTGATCGATGCGGTTGCCGGTGAGGCCGGCCCGGTAGCGACCGTCGGCCACCAGCCCGACTGCTCCGAGATCGCGCTCGCCCTGCTCGGTCGTGACCCCGGGTTCCCGGTGGCCGGCATGGCCGAGCTGGAGCTCACCGCGTGACCGCGCTCGCGGTCAACGATCTGCGCAAGAGCTACGGCGCCGTCGAGGCCGTCGCCGGGATCAGCTTCACGGTCGAGCCGGGCGAGGTGTTCGGCCTGCTCGGGCCGAACGGCGCCGGCAAGACGACCACCGTCGAGATCCTCGAGGGCTACCGGAAGCGTGACGGCGGTGACGTGACGGTGCTCGGCGTCGACCCCGAGCACGGAGGCAAGGCGCTTCGCGAGCGAATCGGCGTCGTCCTCCAGGCGTCGGAGCTGCCACCCACCCTGACCGTCCGCGAGGTGCATCGGATGTTCGCCGGCTACTACGCGCACCCGCGCGACATCGACGAGGTGATCGGCCTCGTCGGCCTCGAGGAGAAGTCGGGCGCCCGGGTGAAGACCCTGTCGGGAGGGCAGAAGCGCCGACTCGACCTCGGCGTCGCGCTCGTCGGCGACCCGGAGCTCCTGTTCCTCGACGAGCCCACGACCGGCTTCGACCCCGCGGCGCGGCGGACGGCGTGGGAGCTCGTCCGCTCGCTCCGCGCGCTCGGCAAGACGATCCTGCTGACGACGCACTACCTCGACGAGGCGCAGCAGCTCGCCGACCGCGTGGCCGTGATCCGCGACGGGCGGATCGTCAAGCAGGGCTCGCCGGCCGAGCTGATCGGCGTCGCCCCGAAGGTCGAGATCCGCTACCGCGAGGACGGCCGCGACGTCGTGATCGAGACCGACGAGCCGACCCGGCTGCTCGCCGAGCTGACCGGCGCCGCCGCCGCCGCCGGCCGGGAGCTCGAGTCGCTCGAGGTCGTGCGCCCGTCGCTCGAGGACGTCTACCTCGACCTGATCGACAACGGCGACCCGGACGGCGACCGGCCGTCGTGAGGCTCTTCCTCCACGAGCTGCGCAACCAGCAGCGGCTGTTCTGGCGCAACCGCGAGTCGGCGGTGTTCGTCTTCGTCTTCCCGCCCATGCTGTTCCTGCTGCTCGGCGCCGTCTACACGGGCAAGTCGGAGGGTTTCAGGCTGGCCGACGTGCTGCTCGTCGGGCTGATCGGCTACGGCTGTGCGAACACGGCGTTCGCCGGGCTCGCGATCACGCTCGTGATCCGCCGCGAGAGCGGCGTCCTGAAGCGGATCCGGGCGACGCCGCTGCCGACGGTGACGTACCTCTCGGCGGTGTCCTGTGCTCGACGCTGTGCGGTCTTCGTGCTCCAGATGCTGTTGACGATCGCGCTCGGTGCTGACGCTCTACGGGGCGAAGGGCCCGGAGAACTGGCTCGGGATGATCCCCGCCGTGCTCGTCGGCGTCGCCTGCTTCGCGGGCATGGGCTTCGGGGCCACGGCGCTGATCCGCTCCTCCGAGGGCGCGTCCGCCGTCGTCAACCTGATCGTGCTGCCGATGGCCTTCCTGTCCGGCTCGTTCGGGCCGACACGCGACTACCCCGAGGTGCTGCAGTGGATCGCGGACGTCCTGCCGCTCACGTACCTGATCGACCTGATGTACGACGTCTACCTGCGCGGCGGCTCGTTCTTCGGGCACCCGAAGGAGATCGCGATCCTGCTGGCCTGGGGGCTCGCGGGGGTCGTCGTCGCCTGGCGCCGCTTCGGCTGGGAGCCGCGCGAGCGATGAGCGAGCTTCCCTTCGGCTGCGCCGAGATCCTGACCGCGACGAGCGGCGCGCGTCGCGTGCTCGACGCGGGGTGTGGCAGTGGGCGGCTCACGGTCGCGCTGGCGCAGGCCGGCTCCGAGGTGACGGCCGTCGACACGAACGCCTCGCAGCTGGAGGTGGCGCGTGGCCGGGCAGCCTCGGCGGGAGTCGAGCTGACGCTGCTCGAGGCGGACTTCGATGCGCTGCCCTTTGCCGACGCCTCGTTCGACGCGGTCGTGAGCCGGCTCGCCGTGATGGCGTCGGACGACCCTGTCGCGACGCTGCGCGAGCTCGCCCGGGTGCTCGAGCCGGGCGGCCGGCTCGTTACCGTGCTCTGGGCCTCGCCTGACGAGAACCCGTGGTTCGGGAAGCCGCGTGAGGCGGTCGCGGCGGTGCTGGGACCCGAGCGCGCGGCGTTCGCCCGTGCGTTCGGAAAGCTCGGCGACCCCGAGGCGGCCGCCGCCGCGC
This sequence comes from uncultured Thermoleophilia bacterium, assembly GCA_963792455.1. GTDB lineage: Bacteria > Actinomycetota > Thermoleophilia > Gaiellales > Gaiellaceae > Gaiella. Next base: position 232 of record CAWBWA010000001.1, on the reverse strand, counting down.
ACCGCGAGGCGGGCCTCGCCGACGTGGAGGCGGTGCTTCTGCGCGAGCTGCGCGCCACACCGGATGCCCCTGCGTACTGGCAGGAGCTCTCGGAAGAGAACGGCCACTTCCGCCGCGTCGCAGCTTCTCTGGACGTGGACGAGGCGGCCGCACTCGCCGACGAGGTCGAGGCACGCCTCGCGGCCTACCGGGAGGGCGACCACCTCTCGCTGCCGCGCACGCTCGTGCTCGT